>AMFN01000034.1 GCA_000302695.1 Enterobacteriaceae bacterium LSJC7 | reverse complement strand
ACTTTACAACCCGAAGGCCTTCTTCATACACGCGGCATGGCTGCATCAGGCTTGCGCCCATTGTGCAATATTCCCCACTGCTGCCTCCCGTAGGAGTCTGGACCGTGTCTCAGTTCCAGTGTGGCTGGTCATCCTCTCAGACCAGCTAGGGATCGTCGCCTAGGTGAGCCATTACCTCACCTACTAGCTAATCCCATCTGGGCACATCCGATGGCAAGAGGCCCGAAGGTCCCCCTCTTTGGTCTTGCGACGTTATGCGGTATTAGCTACCGTTTCCAGTAGTTATCCCCCTCCATCAGGCAGTTTCCCAGACATTACTCACCCGTCCGCCGCTCGCCGGCAAAGAAGCAAGCTTCTTCCCGCTGCCGCTCGACTTGCATGTGTTAGGCCTGCCGCCAGCGTTCAATCTGAGCCATGATCAAACTCTTCAATTAAAGTTTGATGCTCAAAGAATTTCACTGTTAGTTCGTAATGAATTAACTGTTGTTCACTCTTGAGACTTGATATTCATTTT
>AMFN01000033.1 GCA_000302695.1 Enterobacteriaceae bacterium LSJC7 | reverse complement strand
CTCAGGTCGGCCTGGACTTCAGCCGTGTAAGACTTACCACCAATCATGATGGTAACGGTATCGCCTTGCGCCGCGTTGGTTACACGCCCGCTCAGGGTCTGACCTGCTTCCAGTTCTGCGGCATTGATGATGTTGTCGTCGGTCACTGGGTCAATAATGATGCCTGGCAGCAGGGAATCCGCGCCCAGCGTGCGATCTGCGCTGCCGGTATTACCCGCAGCGTCGGTCGCACTTACGCTAACCTGGTAGAATGCTTCGCCCAGTCCAGCCAGATCGCTCACCGGAACAGAGACGCTCCAGGTGCCTTCTGCCGTCACTTTACCGACGTAATCTTTACCATTGAGGGTTACGGTGACATCTGTGTTTTCGGCCAGACCAACGGCGGTGCCGCTAATGGTAAGCGGCTGCGTCTTCTCATCAGAGTTCAGCACGTCGTCATTCGCAATAACGTTAATCGTCAGCGTCGGATCGGTCAGGTTAACCGTAAAGTCGTGGGTCGCTTCCCCGGTGTTGCCGGCTTTATCGGTCAGGGTCACTTCCAGGGTGTAACCCTGCTCGGCCAGTGC
>AMFN01000032.1 GCA_000302695.1 Enterobacteriaceae bacterium LSJC7 | reverse complement strand
GCACCCCGACGCTGAAAGGCTCGGCGGGCGCTGGCGCTGTGGTGCGTATTTACGACAACGGCAAAGTCATTGGCAGCACCACTGCGGATAAAGACGGCAACTGGACCTTCACGCCTTCTACGGCACTCAAAGACGGCTCGCACGTGTTCACGGCTGACGTGGTCACCAGCGTAGGTCAGAGCAGCGAGAAGAGCGGCGACTGGAATCTCTCCATTGACACCGCAGCGCCAAATCCGGTTGATGACCTGAAGATCACCGACAACGTCGGCGACATCCAGGGCGAGATCAAGGACGGCGACACCACTGACGACTCCACCCCGACCTTTGAAGGCACGGCAGAGCCGGGCAGCACCGTAAACATCTACGACGGCAAAGATAAAATCGGTACCGCCACGGTGGGTGAAGACGGCAAGTGGACCTGGACGCCGGACGAGTCTCTGGGTGAAGGCGAGCACAACCTGTCCGTCAGCGTCACCGACGAAGCGGGCAACGAGTCTGGCCGCACGCCGGGCGTCAACATCACCGTTGATACCAGCGAAGTGACCATTGCCATCACCAACGTGGTGGACGATATCGGTACGGTGACCGGCAACATTGCCCGTGACGGCGTGACCGACGACACCATGCCGACCATTAACGGTACCGGTAAAGCGGGCA
>AMFN01000031.1 GCA_000302695.1 Enterobacteriaceae bacterium LSJC7 | reverse complement strand
AAGACCGGCGGGCATACCCGGGCGTTTAGCACTTCGATGATTGCAGCGGTGAAATGCTTTGGCAGGAAGGCAAACGACTGTCCCGCGCACAGGCGCTGTAGGTACAAATAAAAAAACGGGTCAGTTTGCGGGTCTTGACAGGATGATGTGAAAATATCTACCATAAAAACAGTACCGTAAAAACCTATTCGATTCCGGGTCCGGGCACCACGAATTACAAGGCCTCGCTGAAAAGCGGGGCTTTTTCGTTTCTGGGAATGCGTATTTGCGCCAATGCCTTGATGCGTTTTGATTTCCCCTGTGCATTCTGAAAGTCTGTAGCCAGATTACAATCGTTTGGCTCGGCAACAGCAAAGGCCTCAATGGCTTACTGGTAATAACATTCCCTCTTCAACACCCCTAATTAAATCCTCCGGGCTAATCGACGCCCAGGGCCTATATATCCGGCACGACATTGCGGACACCGTTTGATAGCGAACTGGGGCAGTCCCTCAAAAGCCCCTGCATTTATGGTGAACCGGAAGAAATGGCGCTGGTGAATACCGATCAATACCGCCGTCCTGGTTTTCTTTCTCCAGTGTTTTATAAAAGATAACCATCATCCCGTGTTCGCCTTTACGAACCTGAGCGCCGATAGCCTGTGCCTGGTGGTAGGTCAGCCATTCGGCATGCTGAAAACCCTGTTTCGCCGCACTGCACCACAGCAGCATGATGTTAATACCGCTGTAGGCTTCATGGGTGGTGAAGTTTGAGGGGATACCTGACACCAGGCCGTTACGTTTCCAGGGGCATGACCAGG
>AMFN01000030.1 GCA_000302695.1 Enterobacteriaceae bacterium LSJC7 | reverse complement strand
TTCGTTTGGGAGAAGCGGCAAAACTTTCGGCAGTTAGCGGTTCCACCTCATCGGGCGGATGGATAAAAATTCCCGCTGCAAACAGCGTCAGTTTTCTTTTGCAGTGGCGTAATGTCTCTGTGCCGCAATCCTCAGATGGCTCCTTAGTTGTTGTGGACTCTCTTTGGCCGATCGCATTCCCGAACGCGTGTATTAATATTATCCAGGCTTTGACAAATTCCATTATTTACGCAACATCGGGCATGCCTTTCACGTCAGCCAGGGTAATTAACAGGCAGGCCTTTCAAGTGGCATGCTCTTACTCAAAATCAAACTCATCTGTTGCCGTGTGGGGGATAGGATACTGATACCCTCGCAGAAAAATAAAAAGCCCTTTCGGGCTTTTTATTTATTTCGGCCAGTCTGGAACGGCATAGCCATTGTTTACAGCTTCAATTAAAATCCAAAGCGGTATTTCTGGTAGTTCGATATTGGGCCAACCCTCATAGCTGGGCCACGCCTTAAACGCTGCGCGTAATGCAATAATTTCATCTTGCTGCTCATCGGTTAAATCACGATCGTTAATCGTATAATCAACAGTAACCATCCTGTCGGTCGCTGAAATAAAATCATTTCGCAACCGTCTCGCCTGTGCCTTAATTTGCTCTGCTGTATACTCAATTACCGGGACTGGTTCCCAACATGGCATCAACTCATCATTAGCCGCTCGCCGCATTCCATCTGGAGGTGGGCCAGAAAATTCGCTAAAAACCCCGCTATCTACACTAATTAAATCACTTGGTAATGTACCTGCGTTTTCATAAGCCTCGCGAAGAGACTCAGGATAAAACGCATTATTAGACGGACTGAATAAATACATTAGACGCTCCATTTTCAGTTATTTTAAATACATATTAATCCGCGTCACCTTAATAATTTAAGCCCTCATAGTTGTCGTTTTACCTTAACAACATATCAATGACTGGTGGCTAAAATGCGGTGCAAGCCCCCCCCCCC
>AMFN01000029.1 GCA_000302695.1 Enterobacteriaceae bacterium LSJC7 | reverse complement strand
AGAACTTTAGCAACAACGCCCGCGCCAACGGTACGGCCGCCTTCGCGGATTGCGAAACGCAGACCGTCGTCCATTGCGATCGGGTGAATCAGGGTAACAACCATTTTGATGTTGTCGCCCGGCATTACCATCTCTACGCCTTCCGGCAGTTCGATGGTGCCAGTCACGTCAGTTGTACGGAAGTAGAACTGCGGACGGTAGCCTTTGAAGAACGGAGTGTGACGGCCGCCTTCGTCTTTGGACAGGATGTACACTTCTGATTCGAACTTGGTGTGCGGCTTGATGGTGCCCGGCTTAGCCAGTACCTGGCCACGCTGGATTTCATCACGCTTGGTACCACGCAGCAGAACGCCGCAGTTCTCGCCTGCACGACCTTCGTCCAGCAGTTTGCGGAACATTTCAACACCAGTACAGGTGGTTTTGGTGGTGTCTTTGATACCAACGATTTCTACTTCGTCACCCACCTTGATGATACCGCGCTCTACACGACCGGTAACAACGGTACCACGACCAGAGATGGAGAATACGTCTTCGATAGGCAGCAGGAACGGCTTATCAATCGCACGCTCCGGCTCAGGGATGTAGGAATCCAGGAAGCCAGCCAGTTCGATGATTTTCTCTTCCCACTGTGCTTCGCCTTCCAGCGCTTTCAGTGCAGAACCACGAACGATCGGGGTGTCGTCGCCCGGGAAGTCGTACTGAGACAGCAGCTCACGCACTTCCATCTCAACCAGTTCCAGCAGCTCTTCGTCATCAACCATGTCGCACTTGTTCAGGAACACGATGATGTACGGAACGCCTACCTGGCGGCCCAGCAGGATGTGCTCACGGGTCTGCGGCATCGGGCCGTCAGTTGCAGCAACAACCAGGATAGCGCCGTCCATCTGAGCAGCACCGGTGATCATGTTTTTCACGTAGTCGGCGTGCCCTGGGCAGTCAACGTGCGCGTAGTGACGAGTCGGGGTGTCGTACTCAACGTGAGAAGTGTTGATGGTGATACCACGTGCTTTTTCTTCCGGTGCGTTATCGATCTGGTCGAATGCGCGAGCGGCACCGCCGTAGGTCTTAGCCAGTACGGTGGTGATTGCAGCGGTCAGCGTGGTTTTACCATGGTCAACGTGGCCGATAGTACCGACGTT
>AMFN01000028.1 GCA_000302695.1 Enterobacteriaceae bacterium LSJC7 | reverse complement strand
GTCTTCGCAGTGTCCACACAGATTGTCTGATGAAAAATAATGAGCAAGGCGTTTTACGAACGAGACTTTAGTGTCCCCTTCGTCTAGAGGCCCAGGACACCGCCCTTTCACGGCGGTAACAGGGGTTCGAATCCCCTAGGGGACGCCAACTGCTCGGTGACAGGTGAAAGATGTTGCCACACAGTATCTCAGAGCTGACTTACGAGTCATGTCTGAGATATTTGCTCTTTAACAATCCGGAACAAGCTGAAAATTGAAAATCCATAGACGGTTTACCCGTTTATATGGGTCTCTCAAGCTTACAACAGATGAATGAATCTGGTGTTGCAGGCGACGTGAGCGAAGTGAAAGCAAGGCGTACCGCGCACAGCGAGCGCAGTGGACTTATTGTCCATGAGCATCGCGAGCACGGAACAACGCAGCATTCACGATGCGCAACAAGCCGGACATTATGAGACATCTTCGGGTTGTGAGGTTAAGCGAATAAGCGTACACGGTGGATGCCCTGGCAGTCAGAGGCGATGAAGGACGTGCTAATCTGCGAAAAGCGTCGGTAAGGTGATATGAACCGTTATAACCGACGATGTCCGAATGGGGAAACCCAGTGTGACTTGTCACACTATCATTAACTGAATCCATAGGTTAATGAGGCGAACCGGGGGAACTGAAACATCTAAGTACCCCGAGGAAAAGAAATCAACCGAGATTCCCCCAGTAGCGGCGAGCGAACGGGGAAGAGCCCAGAGCCTGAATCAGTTTGTGTGTTAGTGGAAGCGTCTGGAAAGTCGCAGGGTACAGGGTGATACTCCCGTACACGAAAATGCACAGATTGTGAGCTCGATGAGTAGGGCGGGACACGTGGTATCCTGTCTGAATATGGGGGGACCATCCTCCAAGGCTAAATACTCCTGACTGACCGATAGTGAACCAGTACCGTGAGGGAAAGGCGAAAAGAACCCCGGCGAGGGGAGTGAAAAAGAACCTGAAACCGTGTACGTACAAGCAGTGGGAGCATCCTTCGGGGTGTGACTGCGTACCTTTTGTATAATGGGTCAGCGACTTATATTCTGTAGCAAGGTTAACCGTTTAGGGGAGCCGCAGGGAAACCGAGTCTTAATTGGGAGTTAAGTTGGAGGGAATAGACCCGAAACCCGGTGATCTAGCCATGGGCAGGTTGAAGGTTGGGTAACACTAACTGGAGGACCGAACCGACTAATGTTGAAAAATTAGCGGATGACCTGTGGCTGGGGGTGAAAGGCCAATCAAACCGGGAGATAGCTGGTTCTCCCCGAAAGCTATTTAGGTAGCGCCTCGTGAACTCATCTTCGGGGGTAGAGCACTGTTTCGGCTAGGGGGTCATCCCGACTTACCAACCCGATGCAAACTGCGAATACCGAAGAATGTTATCACGGGAGACACACGGCGGGTGCTAACGTCCGTCGTGAAGAGGGAAACAACCCAGACCGCCAGCTAAGGTCCCAAAGTCATGGTTAAGTGGGAAACGATGTGGGAAGGCACAGACAGCCAGGATGTTGGCTTAGAAGCAGCCATCATTTAAAGAAAGCGTAATAGCTCACTGGTCGAGTCGGCCTGCGCGGAAGATGTAACGGGGCTAAACCATGCACCGAAGCTGCGGCAGCGACGCTTATGCGTTGTTGGGTAGGGGAGCGTTCTGTAAGCCGTCGAAGGTGTGCTGTGAGGCATGCTGGAGGTATCAGAAGTGCGAATGCTGACATAAGTAACGATAATGCGGGTGAAAAACCCGCACGCCGGAAGACCAAGGGTTCCTGTCCAACGTTAATCGGGGCAGGGTGAGTCGACCCCTAAGGCGAGGCCGAAAGGCGTAGTCGATGGGAAACGGGTTAATATTCCCGTACTCGGTGTTACTGCGATGGGGGGACGGAGAAGGCTATGTCATCCGGGCGACGGTCGTCCCGGTTTAAGCGTGTAGGTGTGCAGTCCAGGTAAATCCGGTCTGCTTTAACACTGAGGCGTGATGACGAGGCTCTACGGAGCTGAAGTGACAGATGCCCCGCTTCCAGGAAAAGCCTCTAAGCTTCAGGTAACAACGAATCGTACCCCAAACCGACACAGGTGGTCAGGTAGAGAATACCAAGGCGCTTGAGAGAACCCGGGTGAAGGAACTAGGCAAAATGGTGCCGTAACTTCGGGAGAAGGCACGCTGATGTGTAGGTGAAGCCCCTGCGGGTGGAGCTGAAGTCAGTCGAAGATACCAGCTGGCTGCAACTGTTTATTAAAAACACAGCACTGTGCAAACACGAAAGTGGACGTATACGGTGTGACGCCTGCCCGGTGCCGGAAGGTTAATTGATGGGGTTATCCGTAAGGAGAAGCTCTTGATCGAAGCCCCGGTAAACGGCGGCCGTAACTATAACGGTCCTAAGGTAGCGAAATTCCTTGTCGGGTAAGTTCCGACCTGCACGAATGGCGTAATGATGGCCAGGCTGTCTCCACCCGGGACTCAGTGAAATTGAACTCGCTGTGAAGATGCAGTGTACCCGCGGCAAGACGGAAAGACCCCGTGAACCTTTACTATAGCTTGACACTGAACACTGGTCCTTGATGTGTAGGATAGGTGGGAGGCTTTGAAGTGTGGACGCCAGTCTGCATGGAGCCGCCCTTGAAATACCACCCTTTAATGGCTGGTGTTCTAACGTAGACCCGTAATCCGGGTTGCGGACAGTGTCTGGTGGGTAGTTTGACTGGGGCGGTCTCCTCCCAAAGAGTAACGGAGGAGCACGAAGGTTGGCTAATCCTGGTCGGACATCAGGAGGTTAGTGCAATGGCATAAGCCAGCTTGACTGCGAGCGTGACGGCGCGAGCAGGTGCGAAAGCAGGTCATAGTGATCCGGTGGTTCTGAATGGAAGGGCCATCGCTCAACGGATAAAAGGTACTCCGGGGATAACAGGCTGATACCGCCCAAGAGTTCATATCGACGGCGGTGTTTGGCACCTCGATGTCGGCTCATCACATCCTGGGGCTGAAGTAGGTCCCAAGGGTATGGCTGTTCGCCATTTAAAGTGGTACGCGAGCTGGGTTTAGAACGTCGTGAGACAGTTCGGTCCCTATCTGCCGTGGGCGCTGGAGAATTGAGGGGGGCTGCTCCTAGTACGAGAGGACCGGAGTGGACGCATCACTGGTGTTCGGGTTGTCATGCCAATGGCATTGCCCGGTAGCTACATGCGGAAGAGATAAGTGCTGAAAGCATCTAAGCACGAAACTTGCCCCGAGATGAGTTCTCCCTTGGACCTTGAGTCCACTGAAGGAACGTTGAAGACTACGACGTTGATAGGCCGGGTGTGTAAGCGCAGCGATGCGTTGAGCTAACCGGTACTAATGAACCGTGAGGCTTAACCTTACAACGCCGAAGGTGTTTTGGGTTTGAGAGAAAGACGATTTTCAGCTTTGTTCATGGATTA
>AMFN01000027.1 GCA_000302695.1 Enterobacteriaceae bacterium LSJC7 | reverse complement strand
ATAAAAACGTCGGTGAGCTGAAGCTTGGCGTAGAGGGTAGACTTGCCGACGACTTCACCATGTGGGGCAACGTCGCCCAGCAGGTGGGTAGCGCAGGCTATTCCGATACCAGCGCCATGTTCGGTACGCGCGTTAACTTCTGATAAGCCGCTCTCACGGGCGCAAATCATGTGATGGGCCAGAGCGTACAGCGTTCTGGCCTTTTTTTGCGGCTAAGGCCTGCCCCTCACCAGAATGGATTTATATCGCCCGCGTGCTGATTTCCCAACCGTACTCTTTCCAGGGCAACGCAATAACCATTTTCTGTAAAGTGAGAACACATATCTACATTGTTGCAAGGCCAACACAGGTGAAATCACTTTTTTAACCCGCGAATTAATATTTATTCAACCATGCAACCTTTCCAAACGGTGAGTGATTTTATTAACCACCCATTACTGGAAACATTAATCACATTAACAGCGTAACGTTTCCACATCGCGACTGCACGGCTCCGCCTGTGCACTGCAATTTCGGCGCCCTACTTATATTGCACAATAATTATGCAGCCAGCCGTTTGCAGGGTGAGCGTTTCCCACAGGGCAAAGTGTCTGATGGCAGAAAATGAACAGCGACTGGCATTTCACGATAAGAATATAACTAACTGCTTCACGTAATTAGAAAATACCGTCATACATACTGCGCGTTATTTCAGCATTAATTTTTGTTATGCCATGCTGCCACGATGAGATGTTACTGGGGGAAATACGTCATACAGGTAAACGCACAGAGGCATAATAACACGTTAATTAGGGCGCACAGCCCTCGTGACACACGGCGTGTAGCGCTGGAAACCCCTGACACAGTGCCCTTTTTCAAGGTGCAGAAAAGTGCAAGGCATGAAGCGTTCACCATTAACATACCCTCTTAAGAAAACCTATCACTCTGTCCTCACACTCACCATCATTAAGAAACAGCAAGCCAAAAAAACAAATACAAAATCCAAAAGCAGACAGAAAAAACACAATGAAAATAATTTCCCACGACTAAAAGATGTTGAACCGGCAGAGACAGCCTGGATAAAAGATGCTGTAACAGCTTCGGTTATTTCTGGAGCCTTAAGGAAATCATTTTCAATAACTTCCCTGCCGCCATCATAAAAATGCACACATTTCTAATAAACCAGGAACTTTCGACCAATGTTAATTATTTTCTCGGAAAAATCCGCATCAGTAATAATTGATATATGCAGACTAATAAAAATCCTTACGCTATACTTTAGTGTGAAGCTCGCATAGAAAATTACAGGCCATGCAAAACCTCATCGTTATTTGCGGACAGCTCAGGCTGGCGATGTTGTGCATACCTGTATTTGACGTTTCGTACAATTAACCAACGCTAAGGAATGCATATATGTCGCGGAAAAGTCGCGCCCCCTTCGCTTATAATAAAGTCTTTGTAGCAATGTGCCTGGTGGCGATGCCTGGAGCATCAGCGCTAGCTGTGACCGCAGCCGATAACGGTGAGCACATCACAATTACAACCAGCCCCGATGACCCTATCATGACTGCCACCAACAGCAGTACCATCGAAACCAACGGTAATTTTATAACGTTGAACAGCACCGAAGACGGCGTTGCGATGGCTTCAGCAACAAACGGTAGCTCGCTAATTTTCACCAAGGGACCAACTCTGATTGGCAGTGGTAGCGCAGCAGATACTATTTACCTTGACAGCAGTACGTTAATGACGACGGCCTCTCCTACATCGATCACCACAACAGGTGCTGGCTCATGGAGCATTAACGCGCAGAACAATTCCACGGTAACGCTGGAAGGTGCCTCAATATCAGCCTCAGGAGCGGGTGGCGTTCAGCTTGGAAATGGCAGTCAGCTTACCGCCAACGGAGCAAGAGTTAGCGCGACCGATAGCGCAACCGCAATCCAGATTAACGCTGACAGCAGTGTCGCAACAGCAGAGCTTATAGAATCACAGATCGTTTCTCAAAATAGCAATACCATCAATATTACCAATGGTAACCTGACGGCAAACAATTCCAGCATTTCATCTAAGGGTGATGGTGCCAACGCCATTAATGCTGTTTCAGACGCTAATGTCATTATCATCGGTACTGCGCCTGAAAACAGCATGGTTTATACTGACGGTGTTAACAGCAGCGCCGTATTATTGGGGGCAGGCACCACATTAACCTCGCAAAAAACCTTATTTAAAACGAATGGCAACAACGCACATGTGATTAACTCACAGGGCGGTCAGGCAACATTAAGTGGCGATCTGGTCGAAACATCAGGTGTTGGCTCACACGGCTTATCCGCTTCTGGCGGAACCATTATCGGCCAGGACGGGCTAACTATTGAGGTCGGTGGCGATAGCGGCGTGGGTGCTTATGCCACAACCAACGGTACTGTCAACCTGACTGACACCAGCGTTAACGCGGCTACAGCTAACGCAACTGGCCTGTTTGCGGCAACCGACGGTACAGTGAACGCCAATGCGACCACCGTTACCATGACCGGTAACACGGCCACAGCCGTTAGAGCCGAGGGGGGCACCGTATCGCTGCAGAAAAGTACCCTGAAAACCACCAGTGACGGCAGCACAGGTATTTTCTCCGGAGCCAACGGCACAGTTGCCTCACCTCTTGGTTTGACGGTTAACACTACTGGAGCTAACTCCGCAGCGGTTGTGGCAAACTCAGGTTATGTTACGCTTGGCAATGCCACGCTGAGCACGTCTGGTACCGATAGTGTAGGCGTCTACTCTACTGCGGCGGGCTACGTCGATCTAGGTAGTAGTGATGTCATTACTACTGGTGAGAATGCCTATGCACTAGCCGTTAATCAGGGCTCTATACTCCAAATCGGCGGTACGCTCAATACAAGTAACGCCGCAGCCATTTACGGTACTGGTAACGACACCAATGCCCAAGCGGGTGATATTAATCTTGAGGCTGTCACTGTTAACGCCGGGTTGTCTGCTATTCAGAGTAATGGCGGCATACTAAACGTCACCTCCATTGACACAACCTTCAACAGCGGCACCGATCTGGTACTGGACGTGCAGACAGATGCAGCAGGTGCCAACAGCACTGTAAACCTGAAGGCTGACAGCAGCATACTCAACGGTTCACTGGTATCAGATAGTGCACAGAATATCTCAAACGTTACGCTCAACAACGGCAGTACGCTGACCGGTTACAGCCAGAACATCTCTTCTATTGAGCTTGATAGCACCAGTAACTGGAAGCTGACCGCCAACTCTGACGTGCAGTCACTGACCAACAACGGCACCATTACGTTCGACACGTCGACCAGTGGTGATGTCAAAACGCTGACCGTAAACGGCGATTACTCCGGTAATGGCGGTAAGCTCATCATGAATACCCAGCTTGGTGACGACAGTTCTCCGACGGATAAGCTGGTGGTGACGGGCAACGTCAACGCGGGTGATACCCTGGTTGCCATTAACAATCTGGGCGGCAGTGGTGCATACACGGTTGAAGGTATTCAGGTAGTCAGCGTCGGCGGCGTCTCAGAAGGTACCTTTACCAAATCTGGTCGTATCGTTGCAGGCGCGTATGACTATAACCTCGAAAAAATTAACGAAAGCTGGTATCTGACCAACAAAGCGCCGGATGTGACCGATCCGGGCGTGACGGATCCTGGTGTCACTGACCCTGGCGTGACCGATCCTGGTGTAACCGACCCGGGTGTGACCGATCCCGGTGTCACTGACCCTGGTGTGACCGATCCTGGACCGGGCCCGGATGATGTGTCTCAGTACCGTCCAGAAACCGGTTCTTATCTGGCCAACATGCTGGCGGCCAACACCATGTTTGACCACCGCATGCAGGACAGACTCGGTGAAGGCGGCTATGCACGCAGTGCTGAAGGCGCTCACGCCGATGGCCTGTGGATGCGTCATGTTGGCAGCCACAACCGCTTCTATGATGATTCCGCGCAGCTGAAAGCCCGCACCAATCGCTACGTTCTGCAACTGGGTTACGACCTGGCGCAGTGGAGCTCTGACGGCTACGATCGCTGGCATGTGGGCGTAATGGGTGGCTACGGTAACGCACAGAGCAACATCCGTTCAGAGATAACCGGCTACCGTGCCGACAGTAAAGTCGAAGGCTACAGCGCCGGTGTGTATGCCACCTGGGTTGAGTCTGATAAAGACATGTCCGGTGCCTATGTAGACAGCTGGGTGCTGTACAACTGGTTCCGTAACACCATCAACGGTGAAGCGCTGGCGACCGAGAAATATGATTCCAAAGGCTTTACCGCCTCTCTGGAAGCCGGCTACACCGTTCCGATGACTAAGGGCGAGCGCGTCAGCAGCTGGCTGCAGCCGAAAGTGCAGCTGACATGGATGGACGTGGGAGCGGATAACCACCGTGAACACAACGGCACCTGGGTGACCGATGACACTGACGGTACGTTAAGAAGCCGCGTGGGTGTACGTGCTTACCTCAAAGGCCACAGCGAGCTGGATAACAACACCGGTCGCGACTTCCAGCCGTTCGTTGAAGCTAACTGGCTGCACA
>AMFN01000026.1 GCA_000302695.1 Enterobacteriaceae bacterium LSJC7 | reverse complement strand
GAGTCAACCCGTTTTTTCAGGGTTTTTCTCCGTCAACCCGGCGTTCTGTTTGTCAGTTGCCGTGTCGATGGAGGCGCATTATAGGGACTTCCCGCCGGGCCGCAACAGGAAAATTGCAGAAAAATGACTGACTGCTGCATTCCCCAGCAAAACCCCGTTTTATACGCAGTTGCACACAGAGTTATCCACAAAGCCGCAAAAATTGAAAATTCGCGAGCGTTGCGCAAACGTTTTCGTTACAATGCCGCGCTGTAATAAAAGCACCCCGCCAGGTGCGTTAGCTGAGTTTTTTTAACGAAAACTCAGCTAACGCTCTCTGTAATGTTCAAATCCTGGGGATTTATCATCATGCAACAACGTCGTCCTGTACGCCGCGCGCTGCTCAGCGTCTCTGACAAAGCCGGCATCATCGAATTCGCTCAGGCGCTCTCTTCACGTAACGTAGAGTTGCTCTCCACCGGCGGCACGGCTCGCCTGCTGGCAGACGCGGGTTTGCCGGTCACCGAAGTCTCTGACTATACCGGCTTCCCGGAAATGATGGACGGACGCGTAAAAACCCTGCACCCAAAAGTACACGGCGGCATTCTCGGGCGTCGCGGCCAGGACGATGAGATCATGGCGCGCCACGATATCGCACCTATAGATATGGTGGTCGTCAACCTTTATCCCTTTGCACAGACCGTCGCGCGCGAAGGCTGCTCGCTGGAAGATGCCGTAGAGAATATCGACATTGGCGGCCCGACCATGGTGCGCTCTGCCGCCAAGAACCATAACGATGTCGCCATTGTGGTAAAGAGCAGCGACTACACCGCCATTATTAATGAGATGGACGCCAACGACGGCTCACTGACGCTCGCGACCCGTTTTGACCTGGCTATCAAAGCCTTTGAACACACCGCAGCCTATGACAGCATGATTGCCAACTACTTTGGCAGCATGGTGCCTGCCTATCACGGTGAAACGACTGAGCCGTCTGGCCGCTTCCCGCGCACGCTGAACCTGAACTTCATTAAGAAGCAGGACATGCGCTACGGTGAGAACAGCCACCAGCAGGCAGCCTTCTATATAGAAGAAGGCGTGAAAGAAGCCTCGGTTGCCACCGCCACCCAGCGCCAGGGCAAAGCGCTCTCTTATAACAATATCGCCGATACCGATGCCGCACTGGAGTGCGTCAAAGAGTTCGCCGAGCCTGCCTGCGTCATTGTTAAGCACGCTAACCCGTGCGGCGTGGCGGTAGATAGCTCCATCCTTAATGCCTACGATCGCGCTTACAAAACCGACCCGACCTCAGCCTTTGGCGGCATTATTGCCTTTAACCGCGAACTGGATGCCGAAACCGCGCAGGCTATTGTGTCACGCCAGTTCGTGGAAGTGATTATCGCGCCGTCAGCTTCTGAAGAGGCGCTCAAGATCACTGCCGCGAAGCAGAACGTACGCGTGCTGACCTGTGGCGAATGGAGCCAGCGTGTGCCAGGCCTTGATTTCAAACGCGTCAACGGTGGCCTGCTGGTGCAGGACCGGGATCTGGGTATGGTTGGCGCCGATGAGCTGCGCGTGGTCACCAAACGCCAGCCCACCGAACAGGAACTGCGCGATGCACTGTTCTGCTGGAAGGTAGCGAAGTTCGTGAAGTCTAACGCTATCGTCTATGCCCGCGACAACATGACCATCGGCATTGGCGCAGGCCAGATGAGCCGCGTTTACTCCGCCAAAATTGCCGGTATTAAAGCCGGTGACGAAGGACTGGAAGTGAAAGGCTCGGCGATGGCGTCTGATGCATTCTTCCCGTTCCGTGACGGTATTGATGCCGCGGCCGCCGTTGGCGTGAGCTGTGTCATTCAGCCTGGCGGCTCAATTCGCGATGAAGAGGTGATTGCCGCCGCCGACGAACACGGCATTGCGATGATCTTCACCGACATGCGCCACTTCCGCCACTAACAGAGAGCCTGATAATGAAAGTATTAGTGATTGGTAATGGCGGGCGCGAGCATGCGCTTGCCTGGAAAGCGGCGCAGTCAGCGCAGGTACACACCGTCTATGTTGCACCAGGTAATGCAGGCACCGCGCTGGAGCCTGCGTTGCAAAACGTGAATATCAGCGTGACCGACATTCCGGCACTGCTGGATTTTGCACAACGTGAAAAAATCGACCTGACGATTGTCGGGCCGGAGGCTCCGTTGGTTATTGGTGTCGTGGATGCGTTTCGTGATGCCGGGCTGACCATTTTTGGCCCAACCAAAGCCGCTGCCCAGCTGGAAGGCTCCAAAGCCTTCACCAAAGATTTCCTGGCGCGCCACAATATTCCTACCGCTGAATACCAGAACTTTACCGAGGTGGAGCCCGCGCTGGCATACGTGCGTGAAAAAGGCGCCCCGATTGTCATCAAGGCCGACGGTCTGGCCGCGGGTAAAGGCGTTATTGTGGCGATGACGCTAAAAGAAGCTGAAGATGCCATTAACGATATGCTGGCAGGCAACGCATTTGGCGATGCGGGTCATCGCGTGGTGGTTGAAGAGTTTCTCGACGGCGAAGAGGCAAGCTTTATTGTCATGGTGGACGGTGAACACGTGCTGCCAATGGCAACCAGCCAGGATCACAAGCGCGTGGGTGACAAAGACACCGGCCCTAACACTGGCGGCATGGGCGCTTACTCACCAGCACCGGTGGTCACTGACGTTGTCCACCAGCGCACGATGGAACGCATCATTTGGCCAACCGTGCGCGGCATGGCGGCAGAAGGCAATACCTACACCGGCTTTTTGTACGCAGGCCTGATGATTGACAAAGAAGGCAATCCGAAGGTGATTGAATTTAACTGCCGCTTTGGTGATCCAGAAACGCAGCCGATCATGCTGCGTATGCAGTCGGATCTGGTCTCTCTGTGTCTTGCCGCCTGTGAAGGTAAGCTTGATGAAAAAACCTCGCAGTGGGACGAGCGTGCCGCACTGGGTGTGGTCATGGCCGCAGGCGGTTACCCTGGTAACTACCGCAGCGGCGATGTGATTCTCGGTCTGCCCACGCAGGTAAGCGATGAAGGCAAAGTGTTCCATGCCGGTACTGCACTTAATGGCACGGGCGATGTGGTGACCAGCGGCGGGCGCGTGCTGTGCGCGACAGCACTGGGCCACAGCGTCGGTGAAGCCCAGCAGCGCGCTTACGCGCTGATGGAAAGCATCCGCTGGGACGGCGGCTTTAGCCGCAGCGACATCGGCTGGCGCGCCATTGAGCGTGAGAAGCAGCGCTAAGCGTAGCCACCATATAAGCCCCTCATCACAATGCCGGGTGTTTCACTGCAAATGCCTGGCGTTTTCAATAAGCCACTCTCTTCCCGGTTTCACATCTTCGCCTCTTCACAAGCACACCTGTTAACTCACACTCCGACACCGAGCATCGGTTTCACCGCACTGGTGCGTAGACAATCCATGTACAACAGCAACCCAGGCGCGTCAGGGAAGCAGAGCAACAGGCAGTTAAGTGAACCCAGGTTTAAAAGCGGAGATGACGTGCAGGTTGGTGGCAGATTAAAACGTTTTTGGGTCGGGCTGCCAGCGGCAGTAGTCTTCATTGGCGACCAGCAAAAGCTGTGCGCCTTCTGGCGCTTCAAGCCAGGCAACGCTCACAGCCAAAGACGAGTTAGCCTGACGATGGCGAATACGCGCCAGTGCGGAGCCGTCCAGCGCCGGAGTGAGGCGTTGACCTTCACAGTTAATCACTGTGCCGTCCGGCTGCCAGCGGCCCTGACGCAGCACCACGCGGCCATTGCGTAGCGCATCGCTGGTCTGGCGCACCTGTTGCGCACGATAGCGCCACAAGGCGATGCTGTCATCTGACATTTGTTGCTTCTGGCCCTTCACTTCCTGCTGCATGAAGCTCAGGCCACCGCGATCGTCAAAACGGACTTTCACGTGCAGCTGACTTTTGCCAAAGAGGGTTTGTTCCACCAGCGTCAGGCGTTCGCCCTGCCAGCGATATTCCCCGGTTGCGGTCTCACCACTGTGCCAGGGGCTAAAGGCAGTGAAGAGATGAACACCACCGCTGGCATCATCCTTACGCCAGATGCGCACCACGCCGTCATCGGCCACATAGCCGCTGGCGGTAAAGGGAGGCAGAGAAGAATGGGTTCCACAGGCGGTGAGCAGTATCACACCCGCCAGCACCAGGACACGGCGCCAGAAAGACAAAAGGGGCGTTGCCGCCCCTCTGTTAAAACTGTTCACTGCCACGCTGGTCTTACTTAACAGCGTCTTTCAGTGCTTTACCAGAAACGAATGCCGGTACGTTAGCAGCAGCGATTTTGATTTCTTTGCCAGTCTGCGGGTTGCGACCAGTGCGCTCTGCGCGATGGTTCACTTTGAAAGTACCGAAACCAACCAGCTGAACAGCATCACCTTCTTTCAGAGACTCAGTAATGGCAGCCAGGGTAGCTTCCAGAGCTGCTTTAGCTTGCGTTTTAGACAGATCAGCCTTGTCCGCAATTACATCAATCAGTTGAGTCTTGTTCATAAGTTATCCTTACAATGTGTTTATCGCTTGCTAAGCATCGAGTGCGACGGAAATGCCATAACAGCACTCTCCTGCATACACGCACCGATAGCCACTTTTTTTCGCCCCACAAATGTAGACCAGACGGGGGGTTAATTGGAAGCCTTCAGGTATGACAAAACAGGCTATAAATCACGTTTTGTTGTCTTCTTGCTGCAAATTTATACCGATATTACTGATTCCGGCTTCTCGCAGGTCGGCACGCAGCCCTTTTATCAGTTCAATATCCCGTTCTTCGCAGGCGGCCAGCAGGCGGTGGATCTCCCACTGAATGTCCCATTCCTCTTCAACCGCCGGGTTGAGCTTCAGCTCATCGTCAGTCATTTCACGTCCGGCCTGGGTCATTTCCAGCATCGCCACCGTGGTGATGGAGGTCTTGCTGACCTCAATGGCGTGCTCAAGCGTTTCACCGCTCAGACGCGAATGCAGCAGTTCGCTTAACGCTACGCAAGCGTCAATAGCCGGGTAAACCCCGTACATATCGTAGTCGTCCGCCGATGGGATTGCCTCTTCGAGCTTCTCAAGCTGGCTGTCGAAGTTCACTTTGGCATCTTTGACCGTCAACGTTTCCCAGACCAGGTCGAGAATGCGGCGGTAAAGCTGAGCATCGCCAAAACCAGTCTGCGTGCAAAACATCGCGTAGTTAGGATACATACGCTCGCAGAGCGAGGCCATAAAGGTCACGTGCTGCCAGCTTTCCAGCTTTTCCAGGCGCAGGTGGATTGGGTTTTGTAGCATTTCTGAATCTCATTAATCAGGACTGGCGGCAGTGTAACCTAAGCCGCGCTTAATTTCCCGTCAGCCGCGTGAAGGCCGGACGGCCCGAAGCCACGGCATCAGCCCAGCGCGTCGGCTCCGGCAGACGGTAGCCTTTCATGCAGCGCTGCACCCACGCCAGCGCACTGTCAGTACTGACGCGATGCCCGGTGGAGATAAATAGCGGATTACAACGCTTTTTGCTGCGCCAGACCCAGGCCAGCTGCTCGCCTTTATCCAGCAGTGGCACCGCGCTGCCGGGTTCCTCGCTCAATTCATCAAACTTGCCGCACAGACGTTTTTTTGCCACGCCAATAGTAGGTGTGTCCACCAGTAAACCAAAGTGGCTGGCCACACCCAGGCGCCGTGGATGGGAAATACCGTGACCATCGACAAAAATCAAATCCGGCTTTTGCGACAACTGCTCCCAGGCCTGCAACAGCGCCGGGTACTCGCGAAAAGAGAGGAAGCCTGGAATGTACGGCATTTGCGTCGGGATTCTGGCGACCTGATATTCAACCATCTCAAGTTCAGGCCAGGTGAGCAGCACAAGGGCCGCACGCGTGACGTCGCCGCCCTGCTCAAACCCCACATCCGCCCCGGCGATAAGCCGCGGCGGGTCGATATCAAGGCGGTCCTTACGGACCACCTCCGATGCCAGTTCCAGCTGCTTTGCGCGCAGCGCGCCAAGATCCATGTGCTCTCCTTAGCGGTGATACTCCGCCGACAGGCGATGCACCGCTTCCACAAATGCGCCCGCGTGCTCAGGCGGCACATCCTGGTGGATGCCGTGGCCGAGGTTAAACACGTGGCCTTCCCCTTTGCCAAAGCCAGCCAGAATGGTGGCGACTTCTTCTTCAATGCGTGCCGGCGGCGCGTACAGCATGGACGGGTCCATATTGCCCTGAAGTGCCACTTTGTCACCCACGCGGCGGCGCGCATCGGCAATGTCGGTGGTCCAGTCGAGGCCCAGCGCGTCACAACCGGTTGCCGCCATGGCTTCCAGCCACTGGCCGCCGCCCTTGGTAAATAGCGTTACCGGTACGCGCTTACCGTCGTTTTCACGCAGCAGGCCATCAACAATTTTGTGCATGTAGTAAAGCGAGAACTGCTGATAGTCGCGCCCGGTCAACACTCCGCCCCAGGTGTCAAAAATCATTACCGCCTGGGCACCAGCGCGAATCTGCGCATTTAGGTACAGCACTACACTTTGCGCGAGCTTATCGAGCAGCGCGTGCAGCGTCTGCGGCTCGGCGTACATCATTTTCTTGATAAGCGTGAAGGCCTTACTGCTGCCGCCTTCCACCATATAAGTCGCCAGCGTCCACGGACTGCCGGAAAAACCAATCAGCGGCACTTTACCGTCCAGACCACGGCGAATGGTGCGCACCGCGTTCATCACATACCCTAATTCCTGCTCCGGGTCAGGCACCGGCAGCTTATCAACGTCTGCTTTACAAGTAATCGGGTGGCTAAAGCGCGGCCCTTCGCCCGCTTCAAAATACAGGCCCAGACCCATTGCGTCCGGCACAGTCAGAATATCGGAGAACAGGATGGCGGCATCGAGGTCATAACGGCGCAGCGGCTGTAAGGTAACTTCACACGCCAGTTCGGCATTTTTACACAGCGCCATAAAATCACCGGCCTGTGCGCGGGTGGCTTTATATTCCGGCAAATAGCGGCCTGCCTGCCTCATCATCCATACCGGTGTAACATCCACCGGCTGGCGTAGCAGCGCGCGCAGATAGCGATCGTTTTTTAATTCGGTCATTTTGCATTTCCTTGGGCTACAGAGCGCCAGTGTACCACGTCATTCATACTCCGCCCGGCACAGGGCGACGGTATCTTCAATCAGGCGGCGCGCTACCGTGCCAGGTGGTGGCAACAGCGGTAGCTGGTCATAACGATACCAGCCCGCATCCACCAGCTCTGAGGTGTCAATTTTTAACTCGCCGCCGTGATAATCGGCCATAAACGCGGTCATTAACGACTGTGGGAACGGCCACGGCTGGGAGGAGATATAGCGCAGGTTTTTCACTGTAATGCTGCTCTCTTCCATCACTTCACGCGCTACCGCCTGCTCCAGCGTCTCACCAACCTCCACAAACCCGGCCAGCACGGTGTAAATACCGTTGCGGTGGCGGTTGTGCTGAGCAAGCAGGATTTTATCTTCACGGCGAATAGCCACAATGATGCAGGGCGCAATTTGCGGATAATAACGCTCGCGGCAGTGGCTGCACAGCATGGCCCACTCGCGCTGGCTGTGGTGCATTTCATGGCCGCAGTAACCGCAGTATTTATGCGAGCGCCAGAATTCGGCCAGCTGCACGCCGCGCCCGGCCAGTTGAAACAGCGCCGTGTCCTGGTCAATAAGCTGGCGCACCGACCCCATATCCTGCGGGCGGTTTTGTGCCACCAGCCACACCGGTTCATCCTGCCAGACACCAATCTGTGACGCAGGCACTCCATCCAGTGCAAAATCTGCGGCCTTACCGTGTGGCAATTCACCACGCGGCAGCCATAATTTGTGTTGATGACTGACTATCCACCAACCGTGGTCTAACTTTTCAGATATATGTTCCATAGCGCTTGCGCGGCTCCAACTTCACTGGCAATCTCGTAACATTATTTTGACATATCGCGTTGTTTTGCGTTGTTTATCATATAACTCATGGAGACAATCATGTTAAACCAACTAAAAAGTCTCACCGAACGCGTTGGCGGCTGTAATGAGTTAATAGACCGATGGCTCCACGACAGAAAGCAACTGCTGGTTGCGTATTACAATCTGGTCGGTATTAAGCCTGGCAAGGAAACTCACAGCGTGCTGGACGAAGAAGCCCTGGATAATTTTTGCCAGAAACTGGTGGATTACCTTTCCAGCGGTCACTTCAGTATTTATGAACGCATCATACTCGAAATGGAAGGGGCTACGGCTGCCAGTCCGCTCTGGGCGCAGCTGGAGGCCAACACGGAACAGCTGATGGCGTACTACGATACCCATCTCGAAAACGCCATCGATCATGATGATTATCTCGAATTTCAGCAGGCGCTGTCGGAAATTGGCGAGACGCTGGCCTCGCGCTTCACGTTCGAAGACCGGCTCATTGTGCTGGTGCTGGAAAAAGGCCTGCGCGGCGGCGCCAATGATACGGGTACTTTCGCCCGTCCAGCTTGAGTTCTTTGCTGTTAACGCGTAGTTTACATATTGCGTTGCCTGCGGGCAGCGCACCATCTTGTCGGAGTGCCCAGTGCGCAGCACGGGCTGAGACCGTTAATTCGGGATCCGCGGAACCTGATCAGGTTAAAACCTGCGAAGGGAACAAGAGTAATCACACCATACAGGCCCCCGTTCAGGGCAAGCCGTATTCGTTACTCCCTCCGTCGTTCTGACAAGCCACGTCCCGTCACACAACTGGAACGAGCTATGTCTGCATCTACAACTAAACCAGGCCGCCGCGAACAGCGCGCCGCCGCACAGCAGTTTATCGACACGCTGGAAGGCACCAGCTTCCCCAATTCTCGCCGTATCTACCTCACCGGCTCCCGCAGCGACATTCGCGTGCCGATGCGTGAAATCCAGCTCAGCCCGACACTAACGGGCGGCAGCAAAACCAACCCGCAGTATGAAAACAACGAGCCGGTGCCGGTGTACGACACCTCCGGTCCCTACGGTGACCCGGACATCACGATTGATGTCCACGCCGGGCTGGCAAAGCTGCGCAGCGCCTGGATTGCCGAGCGCAACGACACCGAGAGCCTCAGCAACCGTAGCTCTGCGTACACGCGCGAACGCCTTGCCGATGACGGACTCGACGACCTGCGCTTCAACGGCCTGTTGACGCCACAGCGCGCCAAACCCGGTAAGTGCGTAACCCAGTTGCACTATGCACGCCTGGGCATGGTCACACCGGAGATGGAGTTTATCGCCCTGCGCGAAAATATGGGCCGCGAGCGTATCCGTTCTCAGGTCTTGCGCCAGCAGCACCCGGGAGAGGGCTTTGGCGCACGCCTGCCAGAGAACATCACGCCGGAATTTGTCCGCGATGAAGTCGCCGCCGGTCGCGCCATTATCCCGGCGAATATCAACCACCCGGAATCCGAGCCGATGATCATTGGCCGTAACTTCCTGGTGAAAGTGAACGCCAATATCGGCAACTCTGCGGTGACCTCTTCCATTGAAGAAGAGGTGGAAAAGCTGGTGTGGTCCACGCGCTGGGGCGCGGACACGGTGATGGACCTCTCTACCGGACGCTACATTCACGAAACCCGCGAATGGATTTTACGCAACAGCCCGGTGCCGATTGGCACCGTCCCCATCTACCAGGCGCTGGAGAAGGTCAACGGCATAGCAGAAGATCTGACCTGGGAAGCGTTTCGCGACACGCTGCTGGAGCAGGCCGAGCAGGGCGTGGATTACTTTACTATTCACGCAGGCGTGCTGCTGCGCTACGTGCCGATGACCGCCTCGCGTCTGACCGGCATTGTGTCACGCGGCGGCTCTATCATGGCGAAGTGGTGTCTGTCGCACCATCAGGAAAACTTCCTGTATGAGCATTTCCGCGAAATCTGCGAAATTTGTGCCGCTTATGATGTCTCGCTGTCGCTGGGCGACGGCCTGCGCCCTGGCTCCATTCAGGACGCCAACGACGAAGCACAGTTTGCCGAGCTGCATACGCTGGGCGAACTGACCAAAATCGCCTGGGAATACGACGTGCAGGTGATGATTGAAGGCCCTGGACACGTGCCGATGCAGATGATTCGCCGCAATATGACCGAAGAGCTGGAGCACTGCCATGAAGCGCCATTTTATACCCTCGGACCGCTGACAACCGACATTGCGCCAGGCTACGACCACTTCACCTCCGGCATTGGGGCGGCGATGATTGGCTGGTTCGGCTGCGCGATGCTGTGCTACGTCACACCAAAAGAGCACCTGGGCCTGCCAAATAAGGACGATGTAAAACAAGGGCTTATCACCTACAAAATCGCCGCCCACGCCGCCGACCTGGCGAAAGGCCACCCCGGTGCGCAGATTCGTGATAACGCCATGTCGAAGGCGCGCTTTGAGTTCCGCTGGGAAGATCAGTTTAACCTGGCACTCGATCCGTTCACCGCGCGCGCCTACCACGACGAAACGCTGCCGCAGGAGTCCGGCAAAGTGGCGCACTTTTGCTCCATGTGCGGCCCCAAATTCTGTTCAATGAAAATCTCCCAGGAAGTACGCGATTACGCGGCAGCACAAAACGTCGATGCCGGGATGCAGGATATGTCGCGCGCGTTTCGTGCCAAAGGCGGTGAGATTTATGTGCAGACCAGCACGGATGCCGCGTCGTCGCAGCAGGAGGAAGCATGAGTGCCTACCAGCCCCTTTTCCCGCCGGTGCCGGTCCATCTCGGGCTGTATCCGGTGGTGGACAGCGTGGAATGGATTGCGCGCCTGCTGGAGGCGGGTGTGCGCACTATCCAGCTACGCATCAAGGATAAGCAGGACAGCGAGGTGGAAGATGACGTTATCGCCGCCATTGCGCTCGGCCGGCGCTACAGCGCGCGGCTGTTTATTAATGATTACTGGCAGCTGGCGATAAAGCACGGCGCTTACGGCGTGCATCTGGGTCAGGAAGACCTGGAAACCACCGATCTCGACGCTATTCGCAACGCCGGGTTACGCCTGGGCGTGTCGACGCACGACGATATGGAAATCGACGTCGCGCTGGCGGTGCGCCCGTCCTACATTGCGCTCGGCCACGTCTTTCCTACCCAGACTAAACAGATGCCATCGGCACCGCAGGGGCTGGCCCAGCTAGCCGCCCACATTGCACGACTGGGCGATTACCCAACGGTGGCTATCGGCGGTATCAGCCTTGAGCGCGCACCGTCGGTACTGGCAACCGGCGTTGGCAGCATTGCCGTTGTGAGTGCCATTACCCAGGCCGCAGACTGGCGCGCCGCTACTGCTGCGCTGCTCACACTGGCAGGAGCGGGCGATGAATGATGCAGATTTTATGCGCTACAGCCGCCAGCTGCTGCTGGAGGATATCGCCCACGACGGCCAGCTGCGGCTGATGCAAAGCCGGGTGCTGATTGTCGGCCTCGGCGGTCTTGGCTCCCCGGCGGCGCTGTGGCTTGCGGGTGCGGGTATCGGCACGCTGGTGCTGGCCGATGACGACAGCGTGCATATCAGCAACCTGCAACGCCAGATTCTGTTTACCACCGACGATATTGATGCCCCCAAAACCAGCGCGGCAAAACAGCGGCTTAAACAGCTCAATCCCGGCGTGCGGCTGGAGGTGCTCCCTCAACGGCTGGCTGGCGAGGCGCTGAATCAGGCCGTGAGTGAAGCAGACCTGGTGCTGGACTGTACCGATAACATGGCGACTCGCCACGCTATCAATGCCGCCTGCGTGGCGCAGTCCAGACCGTTAATCAGCGCCAGCGCGGTTGGTTTTGGCGGCCAGATGATGGTACTGACCCCGCCATGGCAGCACGGCTGCTATCGCTGCCTGTGGCCGGAAGAAAGCGAGCCAGAGCGCAACTGTCGCAACGCGGGCGTACTCGGCCCGGTAGTGGGCGTGATGGGCACGTTACAGGCGCTGGAGGCCATTAAGCTGTTGTGTGGGATGGAAGTACGCAGCGACTGCCTGCATCTGTTTGATGCCCGCGCCCACCAGTGGCGCGCCCTCGCCCGCCAGCGTGCGGCAAATTGCCCGGTCTGCGGAGGTGCACATGCAGATTCTGCTTAACGACACGCCGTACCCGTGCGAGCCTGGCGAGACTGTCCAGCAGTTGCTGATAAGGCTGGAGCTGGACAATCCCGGCAGCGCGCTGGCACTCAACCAGACCATTCTCCCACGCGAACAGTGGGAGCATCACATTGTGCAGGACGGCGACGCCCTGCTGCTGTTCCAGGCGATTGCCGGAGGCTGACATGCTACAGATTGCAGACAAAACATTTACTTCACGCCTGTTCACCGGCACCGGCAAGTTCGCGTCACCGGAGGTGATGAGCAGTGCGCTGCGTGCGTCCGGCTCTCAGCTGGTGACGATGGCGATGAAGCGCGTGGACCTGAATAACCGTCACGATGCCATTCTCAAGCCGCTGCGCACGCTGGACGTCTCACTGTTGCCCAATACCTCAGGCGCACGCTGTGCCGATGAAGCCGTTTTTGCTGCTCATCTGGCGCGCGAGGCGCTGGGTACACACTGGGTAAAGCTTGAGATCCACCCGGACGCACGCTGGCTGCTGCCAGACCCGATAGAAACGCTCAAAGCCGCAGAGATTCTGGTCCAGAAAGGCTTTGTGGTGCTGCCGTACTGCGGTGCCGACCCGGTGCTGTGCAAACGACTGGAGGAAGTGGGCTGCGCCGCCGTCATGCCGCTGGGCGCGCCGATTGGCTCCAGCCAGGGGCTACAAACCCGGGCGTTGCTGGAAATCATTATTGAGCAGGCCAATGTGCCGGTGGTGGTGGATGCCGGGATTGGTGCCCCCAGCCACGCTGCCGAGGCGCTGGAAATGGGCGCTGACGCAGTGCTGGTGAATACCGCCATTGCGGTCGCAGGCGACCCGGTAAGCATGGCCCAGGCATTCCGACTGGCGGTCGAGGCAGGGCATATGGCAGCGCAGGCAGGACAGAGCACGCGCTTTAATCACGCCGTTGCCTCCAGCCCACTCACTCAGTTTCTGGAGCCAGCACCGTGAATACGTTCACCGACCGCTGGCGCGAGCTGGACTGGCACCACATCACACTGGCTATTAACAGCAAACGAGCACACGACGTCGAGCGCGCGCTGGCCTCTGCCAGACCCACGGCAGAAGACATGATGGCGCTGCTGTCACCCGCCGCCGCCGAATACCTGGAGCCGATGGCGCAGAAGGCCCAGCGCCTGACGCGCCAGCGCTTTGGCAATGTGGTGGGCCTGTACGTGCCGCTCTATCTCTCCAACCTGTGCGCTAACGACTGTACCTACTGCGGCTTTTCCATGAGCAACCGCATCAGGCGCAAAACGCTGGACGCCCGGGAGATCGTCCGTGAATGCGACGCGTTGCGTGAAATGGGTTTTCAGCACCTGTTGCTGGTCACTGGCGAGCATCAAAGTAAAGTCGGTATGGACTACTTTCGTGAGCATTTGCCGGCCATACGCGCCCGCTTTAGCTCGCTGCACATGGAGGTGCAGCCGCTGGCACAGGAGGAGTACGCCGAGCTGAAAACCCTAGGGCTGGACGGCGTGCTGGTGTACCAGGAGACGTATCACGAAGCCACCTACGCGCGCCACCACCTGCGCGGCAACAAGCAGGATTTCTTCTGGCGGCTGGAAACACCGGACCGGCTCGGACGTGCGGGAATCGATAAAATCGGCCTCGGTTCACTGACCGGTCTTTCCGACAGCTGGCGCACCGACTGCTTTATGGTGGCAGAGCACCTGCTGTGGCTACAAAAGCGCTACTGGCAAAGCCGCTATTCGGTAGCATTCCCGCGCCTGCGCCCGTGCGCAGGCGGCGTGGAACCGGCATCGATTATGGACGAGCGCCAGTTGGTACAGGCAATTTGCGCTTTTCGCCTGCTGTCGCCAGAGGTGGAGTTAACGCTGTCGACCCGCGAATCTCCAGCGTTTCGCGACAACGTCGTACCCATTGCCATTAATAATGTCAGCGCGTTTTCCAAAACCCAGCCAGGCGGTTATGCCGATAACCGCACGGAACTGGAGCAGTTCGCCCCACACGACAACCGCCGCCCGGAGCAGGTGGCACAGGCGCTAAGCCAGGCAGGTTTACAACCGGTGTGGAAGGACTGGGATAGTTTTCTTGGACGCCAGATATAGCGCACAAATACGCCACCGGGCAGCTATAACACTCTTGTGCTGCCCGGCGGCGGCTTCTATGCTCAGGCGACCTGGTTATCTGATTAGCGAACGATGGACACCCTTCTTCATTTCCCCGGCAGCCTGTTGAGCGGGCATGACATGGTCGCCAGCTACGACATTGAACAGGGCTGCGCTTACCCTTCTCTCTCGCCTCTGATACACGCTGCGGTGCTGAATTATGCCCACCAGCCGTTTCAGCTGGATTTTTCTACCGTGCGCACGTTAACGCTCGTGAACGCTATGGGCGTGACGCTTGGTGACTCGGTTATCGGCATTGAGGTGCTGCATTATCTGCGCCAGCGTCATCCGGGTTTGCGCGTGCGCGTCCTGCGCCCTTCACGCTGCGCCGATTTTGTAGAACAGCTTTATCGCCTCGCACTGGACAGCGGCATCATTGATGCGCTGGCCTGTCTGCCACAACCGCTTCCTGAGACTGCGCCGCATGATGTGTATATCGACATGGGAAACCAGCTGTTTCGCACCGATTTCGCCACGCTCAACATGCACGACTTTTTTTATCGCCATACCGGCATTGATGAGCAGCGGGTGGCAGATACGGCAAAGCAAAACCGCTGGCTGCGCCGCATCGATACCCGCGCCTGTGAGCGCCTGGCACCTGACTATGTGCTGTTTTGCCCCGGCGCCAGTACCGCGCTGCGCGCCATTCCCCAGCGCTTTCATCAGACACTGGTTGAGCGCCTCCACCAGCGCTCTGGACTGCCGGTGCTGGGTTTTGGCAATGTCGACCATCCGCACTACCGGAATATCGCCCACCGCTGTCGCGACACGCTGAGTTTCATCGCGGCTATCGCCCGGGCACGCTGGTTATATGCCGCAGACTCATCTGCGTTGCATATTGCCGCCGGTTTTGGCGTACCCACGCGAGCGTTGTTCAGTGCTATACCGCCCGCGCTGCGTGCTCGCTATTATCCCGCCTGCGACAGCGTGTGGACAGGCACGCAAGCCACCGAAGCGCTGCATCAAAGTAGCGATCCGCGTACGTTGCGTGCCGTTGCAGAAAACATCGCCCGCCTGATGCAAAACGGGGGACTGTAAAGTCCCCCGTTGAGTCTGATGATAAACCTCATCCTGTTGCAGACAGGATGGATGACACCAAAAAATAAGGAAAATCAATTCATTGATTTTCGCCTGCCAACCACAAAGAAGGAAAAACCACGTTTTTTGCTTCTTTGTCGACGATCTGAACGGGGGACTGTAAAGTCCCCCGTTGTGTGTCGTTATACGCTGTCGGAAACAACGATTTTATCTTTGCCCGTCTGTTTGGCCCGGTAGAGTAGCCTGTCGATGCGCTCTATCAGTCTCTCGCTTTCTTCACCCTCAATCCGGCTACCCAGACCCGCACTGAACGTGACGCGCTCAATGTCTTCACGCCACATACGATTTCTGACGCTGAGCCGACATTTTTCCAGCAACGCCCAGGCATGCTCAGGCGGCATATCGTTGAAAATAATGGCAAATTCTTCGCCGCCATAACGGTAGATTTCGCAACCCACCAAATCGAAAATGCTGCGGCACTCAGACACCAGGCCTTTGAGAACCTCATCGCCCACAACGTGACCGAAGGTATCATTGATTCGTTTAAAGTTATCAATATCCATCAGCGCCAGCGAGAAGTGTTTATGGGTGCTGAGTTTATCTGCCAACGCTATATCAAAAGCACGGCGGTTTGACGCCCCGGTTAGCGGATCGTGCATAGACTCTGCCCTTAGCGCATCCTGACGCTTGCGGGTGTTATTGATTTCCTCTGAGAGTATGTTTTCAAGATTTCCCCAGGCGTTGGGCGCTCCCGTTTTGATATGACCAATAATTTTAATCAGCGCCTTATCCCAGTTACTTTTTAAATAGAAGCCAAAAAACAAAAGAATCAGTAATGAAATGGCAAAACCATAAATAACTTTTTGGGATTCATTCCAGGTTAATGCCGTAAGCAGACGAGCATCAACACTATAAACCAGCATCCAGCGCGGCCCGTCGAAACGGTGGGAGAAAAACCATAGTTTACGTTCATCGTCATACCAGACACCGTTGCTCTTCTTTAGCGCCGGCATGATATCGCGATATCCATCCGCTTCAGGTTCAGCATCTGCCATGTCGTCAGCAATCACCTGGCCGCTGTCAGAGAGCAGAACGATATTGCCTGCAATCGGTGGCAGCAGGCGCTCCATGCTTTTATTCATTTGTGAAAGATTAATATCAAAAGCTAACACACCGTTAAAACGGCCTTTGGTATTAATAATGGGCGCAGAGACAGTGACGGTAGAAACGCCGGTCACACTATCCTGATAGGGTTCTGTAAATTTAATTCGGTGCGGGGAGTTAGGCTCTTCGATAAACCAGGGGCGCTTGATTATCTCCTCTGGCTCTTTCTTCTTGTGGCTTGCTTTTTCAGGCACGCGGATGTAATCACCTTGCGTGTCTGCCAGGATTATCGCGTTCAACTCCGGTGAGTTAGATATCACTGTCATCATGTGCGACAGCGTCGTTTTCCCCTCATCATAAAAATAGCGGTTGAAAACATGATTCTGACCAAACTCACGACTTGTTAACGTTATCTTGCTTTCAAGTAAATTAATAAAGTGATCGATATACAATATCGCAACGCTATCGATAAAGTTACTGGCGATATCTGAATACGACTTATGAATTGTCTTTTTCTGGCTATCGATAACAAAGTAAGCCGTGACAATAATAGCCATAAAAGCAGAAACCAGACTAAAGTATATCTTTTTTGACAAACCAAAAGTTTTATTCATAAATATTTATGTATCACATGGAATGATATAAGACCCACTTACAGAGGAAATTAATTTATGCATTGATTTACCTAATAATAAATATTTTTAAAAAAGACATATCGCTAACATCCTTGTGTAAATTAAGAATAAACTCACATTATTCCGCATAATAGTTTAAGCATTTAGCACAAACAAGAAGGCAATAACGATCGATTGACGCCAGCCGATCGTTACTGCCTATCAAATTAACGGTAATGAAAAATAAATCTATAATAATAATTTCTGTACCCACACAAAAATGTGTGCAGACTCATCAGAGTTTCTTATTAAGCAACAAAGACATACTACTCAAAACACCCGGCATCACGTGGTTTATCATTAATAGCCAGCCGTTCCCGGGAGAGCACATTGACACCAGGACATTAGAAAAATCTGCCGCAGGATGTGACTAAAAAAGTGCGCCTGGGACACTGACGTCGTTTTCCTTGCCCGCTGTAGCAGCACAACGGGCAAGTTCTCATTTAGCGCTTGATAACAATGACGCGCGGAACCGCCGCAGCACCAGGGTGCTGTGCACTCATTTCCATCTGGTAAATAGTGCGCTGAAGCTCAACACTTTTCGCCGGAGGCAGATTGTCAAAGCGAACGTGTAGTTTCATCACATCGCCGTCCATAAGACCTCTTTGCATTTTTTGCATGCTTTTAGCGACAATAAAAATATCTGCCTCAAACTCCAGGTACTCACCCAGGGAAAAAACGGCGTCCTCAATGGTTTGATTCGCCTGAAACGTATCAATGAGTGGATCGCTACCGTATAAACACACACCGCCCAGAGAGATGTTCTGAATAGCCAGATTGACCTTTTTACCGTCCTGGACGATAAGCGCACAAAAGCCCGCGGCGCCATGCGGAACACTAACGCGATAAAAAGAACGTTGCTGCATGTGAGTACTGATTCCTTCAGAGATAATTTGCCGGAACATCGCGGTGAACAGGCAAGCTGCCAAACCGCAGAAACCTAAAGTTTCAGGTGTGCCAATATACCGAAAGCCACACGGATAAATCTTAACGCAGGGCAAACGACTTTCGTGAAAACTGCATAATTCATGTGCAATAGCACGCAAACGGGTTTCGCCTGGCAAAAAAAAACCGCCTCCCCGGGGGGAAGCGGTTTTACGGCTGGCGTCAGGAACGATTACTCGTTGTCTGAACCGCCAAGGCCCGCGTTCAGCAGTTCTGCCAGAGAAGCGGAAGCCTCTTCAGCGCTGACCTGCGGTGCAGCCGGGATTTCGCCCGCAGCACGACGACGCATTCTGTCCTGGTGGTACGCATAACCGGTACCGGCCGGGATCAGACGACCCACGATGACGTTCTCTTTCAGGCCACGCAGTTCGTCGCGTTTACCCGCAACGGCTGCTTCGGTCAGGACACGCGTGGTCTCCTGGAACGATGCCGCAGAGATGAAGGACTCGGTCGCCAGAGACGCTTTGGTGATACCCAGCAGATCGCGCGCATAGGTGGCGCTGATTTTGCCATCTGCCTCAAGATCGCGGTTCGCAATCTTAACGCGGGAGTATTCCACCTGCTCGCCTTCCAGGAACTCAGAGCTACCTGCATTCATGATGGTGGCTTTACGCAGCATCTGACGAACAATAACTTCGATGTGCTTATCGTTAATCTTAACGCCCTGCAGACGGTAAACGTCCTGCACTTCGTTAACGATGTAGCGAGTCACCGCGTGAACGCCACGCAGACGCAGAATGTCGTGCGGCGCTTCCGGGCCGTCGGAAACTACGTCACCGCGCTCAACACGCTCACCTTCAAACACGTTGAGCTGACGCCACTTCGGAATCATCTCTTCGTACGGATCGCTACCGTCAATCGGCGTGATGACCAGACGGCGCTTGCCTTTGGTTTCTTTACCGAAGGAAATGATACCGCTGATTTCAGCAAGGATTGCCGGCTCTTTCGGACGACGTGCTTCAAACAGGTCAGCAACGCGCGGCAGACCACCGGTGATGTCCTTAGTACCGCCAGATTCCTGCGGAATACGCGCCAGCGTATCACCGGAGCTAATCTGTACACCGTCTTCCAGCTGAACAATCGCTTTACCCGGCAGGAAGTACTGAGCCGGCATATCGGAACCCGGGATCATGACATCATCACCGTTGGCATCCACGATTTTCAGCGCCGGACGCAGGTCTTTACCACCAGCGGTACGCTCTGCGGAATCCAGAACCACCAGCGAGGACAGACCAGTCAGTTCGTCGGTCTGACGCGTAATGGTCTGGCCGTCGATCATGTCGGTGAAGCGAATGAAACCTGCCACTTCGGTGATAACCGGCATGGTATGTGGGTCCCAGTTTGCAACGGTTTCACCGCCAGCAACCTGCTCGCCGTCACCTTTAGCCATCACAGAACCGTAAGGCACTTTATAGCTTTCTTTGGTACGACCAAATTCGTCGATGAGCTTCAGCTCGGTGTTACGTGAGGTGATAACCAGTTTACCGCTGGAGTTCACAACCGACTTCGCGTTGCTCAGACGGATGCTACCTTTGTTTTTCACCTGAATGCTGGACTCAGCCGCCGCACGCGATGCCGCACCACCGATGTGGAACGTACGCATGGTCAGCTGTGTACCCGGCTCACCGATGGACTGTGCCGCGATAACGCCGATAGCCTCACCTTTGTTGATGATGTGGCCACGTGCCAGGTCACGACCATAGCAGTGCGCACAAACACCAAAGTCGGTGTCACAGGATACGACGGAACGCACTTTCACGCTGTCGACAGAGTTTTCTTCCAGCAGGTCACACCAGTGTTCATGAAGCAGCGTATTACGCGGCACCAGAATATCGGCAGTACCTGGCTTCAGAATGTCTTCTGCTGCCACACGGCCCAGTACGCGATCGCGCAGCGGCTCTTTAACATCACCACCCTCGATAACCGGGGTCATGGTGATACCTTCCAGCGTGCCGCAATCGTCTTCGGTCACAACCAGGTCCTGCGCCACGTCAACCAGACGACGCGTCAGGTAACCGGAGTTCGCGGTTTTCAGTGCAGTATCCGCCAGACCTTTACGCGCACCGTGCGTGGAGATGAAGTACTGGAGTACGTTCAGACCTTCACGGAAGTTCGCGGTGATTGGCGTTTCGATGATGGAGCCATCCGGCTTCGCCATCAGACCACGCATACCTGCAAGCTGACGAATCTGGGCTGCAGAACCACGCGCACCGGAGTCGGCCATCATGTAGATACTGTTAAACGATACCTGCTGCTCTTCTTCGCCGTCACGGTTAATCACGGTTTCAGTTTGCAGGTTTTCCATCATCGCGCGGGATACACGGTCGTTCGCCGCTGCCCAGATATCGATAACTTTGTTGTAGCGCTCGCCCGCCGTCACAAGACCGGACTGGAACTGCTCCTGAATCTCGGCCACTTCTGCTTCGGCTTCGCTGATGATCTCGTGTTTCTTCTCCGGGATCACCATGTCGTCGATACCCACCGATGCACCAGAACGCGCTGCATACGCAAAGCCGGTGTACATGGTCTGGTCAGCAAAAATTACGGTCGGCTTCAGGCCCAGAATGCGATAACAGGTGTTCAGCATTTTGGAGATAGCTTTCTTGCCCAGCGCCTGATTGACGATGGAGAAAGGCAGACCTTTCGGTACGATCATCCACAGAATGGCACGGCCAACGGTCGTGTCTTTCAGGCTGGTCTGCGCAACAAATTCGCCGTTAGCGTCTTTTTCGTATTCGGTGATACGCACTTTAACGCGCGCATGCAGAGAGGCCAGACCTGCGCGATAGATACGCTCAGCTTCTTTCGGGCCAGTCAGCACCATGCCTTCGCCCTTGGCGTTAACACAGTCACGGGTCATGTAGTACAGACCCAGTACAACGTCCTGAGACGGAACGATAATCGGCTCACCGTTCGCAGGAGACAGGATGTTGTTGGTAGACATCATCAGCGCACGCGCTTCAAGCTGGGCTTCCAGCGTGAGCGGTACGTGAACAGCCATCTGGTCACCATCGAAGTCGGCGTTATACGCCGCACACACCAGCGGGTGCAGCTGGATAGCTTTACCTTCGATCAGTACTGGCTCAAATGCCTGGATACCCAGACGGTGCAGAGTTGGTGCACGGTTAAGCAGTACCGGGTGTTCGCGGATAACTTCGTCCAGGATATCCCAGACCACGGCTTCTTCGCGCTCAACCATTTTCTTGGCAGCTTTGATGGTGGTAGCAAGACCACGCAGCTCAAGTTTGCCGTAGATGAACGGTTTGAACAGCTCCAGCGCCATTTTCTTCGGCAGACCGCACTGATGCAGACGCAGGTACGGACCTACGGTGATTACAGAACGACCGGAGTAGTCAACACGCTTACCAAGCAGGTTCTGACGGAAACGACCCTGCTTACCTTTGATCATGTCAGCCAGAGATTTCAGCGGACGCTTGTTGGAACCGGTGATCGCACGACCGCGACGACCGTTATCCAGCAGGGCGTCAACCGCTTCCTGCAGCATACGCTTTTCGTTGCGTACGATGATATCAGGAGCAGCCAGATCCAGCAGGCGCTTGAGACGGTTGTTACGGTTGATCACGCGGCGATACAGATCGTTGAGATCGGAGGTCGCGAAACGGCCGCCGTCCAGCGGTACCAGCGGGCGCAGATCCGGCGGCAGCACCGGCAGCACGGTCAGGATCATCCACTCTGGCTTGTTGCCAGACTGTACGAACGCTTCCAGCAGCTTGATACGCTTGGTCAGCTTCTTACGCTTGGTCTCGGAGTTGGTTTCGTTCAGCTCTTCACGCAGCTGCTCGCACTCCTGCTCGAGATCCATGCTTTTTAGCAGCGCCTGGATAGCTTCCGCACCCATCTTCGCGTCAAATTCGTCACCGAACTCTTCCAACGCATCAAGATACTGCTCTTCGGTCAGGATCTGGTTGCGCTCGAGGTTGGTCATGCCACCTTCGATAACCACATAAGATTCGAAGTACAGCACGCGCTCGATATCACGCAGCGGCATATCCAGCAGCAGGCCGATACGGGACGGCAGTGATTTCAAAAACCAGATATGCGCAGTCGGGCAAGCCAGCTCGATGTGGCCCATACGCTCACGGCGCACTTTAGTCTGGGTCACTTCAACGCCGCACTTCTCGCAGATTACACCGCGGTGCTTGAGGCGCTTGTACTTACCGCACAGGCACTCGTAGTCTTTTACCGGCCCGAAGATACGGGCGCAGAAAAGGCCGTCACGCTCAGGTTTGAACGTACGGTAGTTGATGGTTTCCGGCTTCTTAACTTCACCGAAAGACCAGGAACGGATCATGTCTGGCGAAGCCAGAGCAATTTTGATCGCATCAAACTCTTCGGTTTTAGTTTGCGCTTTCAGAAACTTTAATAAGTCTTTCACGGATTGGCTCCCGTCGGAGTTAGCACTTCTGGCACCGGGCTTTCACCCGGTGCCAGCAACCTGTTTGAGCGAGAATTACTCGTCTTCCAGTTCGATGTTGATACCCAGCGAACGAATCTCTTTCAACAGTACGTTGAAGGACTCCGGCATGCCCGGTTCCATCTGATGGTTGCCGTCCACGATGTTTTTATACATCTTGGTACGACCGTTCACGTCATCAGACTTCACAGTCAGCATTTCCTGCAGGGTATAGGCGGCGCCGTAAGCTTCCAGCGCCCACACTTCCATCTCACCGAAGCGCTGACCACCGAATTGCGCCTTACCACCCAGCGGCTGCTGAGTAACGAGGCTGTACGAACCGGTGGAACGCGCGTGCATCTTATCGTCGACCAGGTGGTTCAGTTTGAGCATGTACATGTAACCTACGGTTACCGGACGCTCGAACTGCTCACCTGTACGGCCGTCGAACAGAGTAATCTGACCGGAGGTCGGCAGGTCACCCAGCTTCAGCAGCTCTTTGATCTCAGCTTCTTTCGCACCGTCAAACACCGGCGTTGCAATTGGCATACCTTTTTTCAGGTTCTCTGCCAGACGCAGCACTTCTTCATCACTGAAGGTGTTCAGGTCAACTTTCTGACGCACGTCGGTGCCCAGATCGTAAGCACGCTGGATAAACTCGCGCAGTTTGGCAACTTCCTGCTGCTGTTTCAGCATGGCGTTGATTTTCTCGCCGATGCCTTTGGCAGCCATGCCCAGGTGAGTTTCCAGGATCTGACCGATGTTCATACGCGACGGTACGCCCAGCGGGTTCAGTACGATATCTACCGGCGTACCGTTAGCATCGTGCGGCATATCCTCGATCGGGTTGATCTTGGAGATAACACCTTTGTTACCGTGGCGGCCTGCCATCTTATCGCCTGGCTGAATCTGACGCTTAACGGCCAGATACACCTTAACGATTTTCAGCACGCCCGGAGCAAGGTCATCGCCCTGGGTGATTTTGCGGCGCTTGGCTTCGAGCTTCTTCTCAAACTCATGCTTGAGTTCGTCGTACTGCTCGGCCAGCTGCTCCAGCTGATTCTGCTTATCTTCGTCGGTCAGGCCCAGTTCCAGCCAGCGATCGCGCGGCAGTTTGTCGAGCTTCTCAGCTTCAACACCGCCGGAGACCAGCACCGCGTGGATACGGCTAAACAGACCCGCTTCGAGGATTTTCAGCTCTTCAGACAAGTCTTTCTTAGCCTGCTTGAGCTGCATCTCTTCGATTTCCAGCGCACGCTTGTCTTTCTCTACGCCGTCGCGGGTGAAGACCTGGACGTCGATAACGGTACCGGACACGCCGTTCGGCACGCGCAGAGAAGAGTCTTTAACGTCAGACGCTTTCTCACCAAAGATGGCGCGCAGCAGCTTCTCTTCCGGCGTCAGCTGGGTTTCGCCTTTCGGCGTTACCTTACCAACGAGGATGTCGCCACCGGTCACTTCAGCACCGATGTACACGATACCGGATTCATCCAGTTTAGAGAGCGCAGCCTCACCCACGTTCGGGATGTCAGCGGTTATCTCTTCCGGCCCCAGCTTGGTGTCACGAGACACGCACGCCAGTTCCTGAATGTGGATGGTGGTGAAACGGTCTTCCTGAACCACACGCTCGGAAACGAGGATGGAGTCTTCGAAGTTGTAGCCGTTCCACGGCATGAACGCGACGCGCATGTTCTGGCCCAGCGCCAGTTCACCCAGATCGGTGGACGGGCCATCTGCCAGCACGTCGCCGCGCTCAACCGGCTCACCCAGAGACACACACGGCATCTGGTTGATGCAGGTGTTCTGGTTAGAACGGGTGTATTTGGTCAGGTTGTAGATGTCGATGCCGGCTTCGCCCGGATACATCTCATCTTCGTTAACCTTAATCACGATACGTGAGGCATCAACGTATTGAACAGTACCGCCGCGTTTGGCAACGGCGGTTACGCCGGAGTCAACCGCTACAGCACGCTCCATACCGGTCCCTACCAGCGGCTTATCAGCGCGCAGGGTCGGAACCGCCTGACGTTGCATGTTTGCACCCATCAGTGCACGGTTTGCGTCATCGTGCTCAAGGAACGGGATCAGGGACGCACCGACGGAAACCACCTGCTGGGTGGAAACGTCCATGTAGTCAACCTGATCGGCACTGAACAGGCTCGATTCGCCCTTGTTACGGCAGGTTACCAGGTCTTCAACGAAACGGCCGTTGTCGTCCAGGTTGGAGTTCGCCTGCGCGATAACGTAGTTACCTTCTTCAATCGCGGAGAGGTAATGAATCTCGTCAGTCACTGCGCCATCGGTCACTTTACGGTACGGCGTCTCAAGGAAGCCGTATTCGTTGGTCTGTGCATACACAGACAGGGAGTTAATCAGACCGATGTTCGGGCCTTCCGGCGTTTCGATAGGACATACGCGACCATAGTGGGTCGGGTGAACGTCTCGAACTTCAAAGCCCGCACGCTCACGGGTCAGACCGCCCGGGCCGAGTGCAGAAATACGACGCTTATGCGTGATTTCAGACAGCGGGTTGTTCTGGTCCATAAACTGAGACAGCTGGCTGGAACCGAAGAACTCTTTCACCGCAGCAGAAATCGGCTTGGCGTTGATCATGTCCTGCGGCATCAGGGTATCCAGATCGCCCAGAGAAAGACGCTCTTTCACCGCACGCTCTACGCGCACCAGGCCAACGCGGAACTGGTTTTCCGCCATTTCGCCCACGGAACGGATACGACGGTTGCCGAGGTGGTCGATATCGTCCACTTCGCCTTTGCCGTTACGAATATCGATGAGCTTTCTCATGACATCAATGATGTCTTCTTTGCTCAGGATACCGGAACCTTCAACTTCGTCACGCAGCAGCGAACGGTTGAACTTCATGCGGCCAACCGCAGACAGGTCGTAACGGTCTTCAGAGAAGAACAGGTTTTCGAACAGGCTTTCAGCGGCTTCACGCGTCGGCGGCTCGCCAGGACGCATCATGCGGTAGATTTCAACCAGCGCGCTCAGGCGATCGTTGGTCGGGTCTACGCGCAGGGTCTCAGAAATGTACGGACCGTGGTCGAGGTCGTTGGTGAACAGGGTTTCGATGCGCTTGTGGCCAGACTGACTCAGTTTAGCCAGCAGGTCGAGCGACAGCTCCATGTTCGCCGGGCAAATCAGTTCACCGGTGGACTCATCAACATAGTCCTTCGCAGCAACTTTACCCGCAATGTACTCAACCGGCACTTCGATGAGCTTAACGTCGTCTTTTTCAAGCTGACGAATGTGGCGCGCGGTAATGCGGCGGCCCTTCTCAACGTAGATTTTACCGTCGGCTTCGATATCGAAGGAGGCGGTTTCACCGCGCAGACGCTCCGGTACCAGCTCCATCTGCAGCTTGTTGTCGCGAATTTCGAACACCACTTTTTCAAAGAACAGATCCAGAATCTGGTCAGTGGTGTAGTTCAGCGCGCGCAGGATGATGGACGCAGGCAGCTTACGGCGGCGGTCGATACGGACAAACAGGTTGTCTTTCGGATCGAACTCGAAGTCCAGCCAGGAGCCACGGTAAGGAATGATGCGTGCGTTATACAGCACCTTACCTGAAGAGTGGGTTTTACCCTTATCGCTGTCAAAGAAGACGCCCGGGCTACGGTGCAGCTGAGAAACGATAACACGCTCGGTACCGTTGATAACGAACGTACCGTTATCGGTCATGAGCGGAATTTCGCCCATGTACACTTCCTGCTCTTTGATGTCTTTAACGGTACCTTCCGGCGCTTCGCGCTCGTAGATAACCAGACGCAGTTTCACACGCAGCGGTGCGGAGTACGTCACGCCACGAATCTGGCACTCTTTAACATCAAATACAGGCTCACCAAGGCGGTAGCTGACGTATTGCAGCTCAGAATTACCGCTATAGCTTGCGATTGGGAATACGGAGCGGAATGCCGCTTCCAGACCGTACTGACCTTCCGGATCTTGCTCGATAAACTTCTGAAACGAGTCAAGCTGGATAGAAAGGAGATATGGGACATCCAGCACCTGCGGACGTTTACCAAAATCCTTACGAATACGTTTTTTCTCGGTATAGGAGTAAACCATAGGGTTCCTCAGCTCGCTGACAAGTCGACCCACGCTGCCCATTAAGAAGGAGGCAGTTTATGCAACACTATTTTGTTGACCGGAAAATGGAACACTTTCCGCAATACCTGTTTCTATCACTCTTAAATCATTTCATTGCGGTTTTCCCAGAGCACGCGCTCTGGCGCAGTATATTAAGTCGTCGATAGAAACAAGCATTGTCCGGCGACCAGCAGTCAAACAGTGTGAAATGCTACTGGCGCCTTACAGCGCAAAAAGGCTGGTGACCAAAAAGTCACCAGCCATCAGCCTGATTTCTCAGGCTGCAACCGGAAGGGTTGGCTTATTTAACTTCAACTTCAGCGCCAGCTTCTTCCAGAGCTTTCTTCAGAGCTTCAGCGTCATCTTTGCTCACGCCTTCTTTCAGAGCTGCCGGAGCAGACTCTACCAGGTCTTTAGCTTCTTTCAGACCCAGACCAGTTGCGCCACGTACTGCTTTGATAACAGCAACTTTGTTAGCGCCAGCAGCTTTCAGAATAACGTCGAACTCAGTTTTTTCTTCTTCAGCGGCAGCAGCCGGGCCAGCAGCAACAGCTACAGCGGCAGCAGCAGAAACGCCGAATTTTTCTTCCATTGCAGATACCAGCTCTACAACATCCATTACAGACATAGCGGCAACTGCTTCGATGATTTGATCTTTAGTGATAGACATTTAAATTGTTCCTGAAAATCAGAATTAAGTTTATACGGTAGCGAGTACGCTGCAACGAGAAGGGCGATTAAGCGGCTTCTTTTGCGTCGCGTACGGCAGCCAGAGTACGAACCAGTTTGCCGGCAGCGGCTTCTTTCATGGTCGACATCAGACGTGCCAGTGCTTCTTCGTAGGTCGGCAGCGTTGCCAGGCGGTCGATTTGCGACGCCGGGATCAGCTCACCTTCAAAGGCTGCGGCTTTGACCTCAAATTTTGCATTCGCTTTCGCGAACTCTTTGAACAGACGAGCAGCTGCGCCCGGGTGTTCCATAGAGTATGCAATCAGGGTCGGACCAACAAACGTGTCTTTCAGGCACTCGAACGGAGTACCTTCAACGACGCGGCGCAGCAGGGTGTTACGAACAACACGCATGTATACGCCAGCTTCACGACCTGCTTTACGCAGTTCAGTCATTTTGCCTACAGTTACGCCACGGGAATCCGCGACTACTGCAGACAGCGCGCCTTTGGCTACTTCGCTGACTTCAGCAACAATCGCTTGTTTGTCTTGAAGATTTAAAGCCATTAGCTTTGCTCCTGGATGTTTGCCGGGGAAAATTCCCCGGAACTCACTTCACTCATCTCAACGAGAAGAGCGTCTTAATACGGTGAGCAGAAACAAGCCAAAGAGTATAAAAAATAATCTTAGCGTTCTGTCACCGTCTACGCAGGCAATTAAGCTTCTTACGAAACACCTGCGGTCTTCGACGGAGGCCTGGATAGGCCAGGCTCCAACGAACAAATCCTTTCTATGTCTTCGTCCTGCGGCTTCTAGCGGCGTTGGCTGCGCTCGCTCGCCCCGGTCATGTAGTGAACTACACTCCCGGGAACTCACTCACTTGCCGCCTTGCTACAAGCCCCATGACTCGCATAGACATCTGCCTCATTGGGCAGAAACGTGGGCGAAGATTGTAGACAAATCCACCGCCCACGTAAAGCAGCGAATATTAGTTCGCTGTTGCGCTCAGACCAGACTGGTCTACAGCAACGCCCGCACCCATGGTGGTGGAGAGGCTAACTTTCTTGATGTACACGCCTTTAGCAGCGGTCGGTTTTGCTTTTTTCAGCGCAACCAGCAGTGCTTCCAGGTTTTCTTTCAGTTTGTCAGCGTCGAAGTCCACTTTACCGATGGTGGTGTGGATGATGCCGTTTTTGTCGTTACGGTAGCGAACCTGGCCTGCTTTGGCGTTTTTAACCGCTTCAGCAACGTTCGGCGTAACAGTACCCACTTTCGGGTTCGGCATCAGGCCGCGCGGGCCCAGAACCTGGCCAAGCTGGCCAACAACGCGCATTGCATCCGGAGAAGCAATAACAACGTCAAAGTTCATTTCGCCTTTCTTGATCTGTTCTGCCAGATCTTCCATACCTACCAGCTCTGCGCCAGCTGCTTTTGCAGCTTCAGCGTTCGGGCCCTGGGTAAATACAGCTACGCGAACGGAACGACCGGTGCCGTGCGGCAGTACGGTTGCGCCACGTACGTTCTGGTCAGATTTACGTGCATCGATGCCGAGGTTAACAGCAACGTCCACGCTTTCTACGAATTTAGCAGTGGCCAGCTCTTTGAGCAGGGCAACGGCTTCGTTGATGTCGTACTGTTTAGTTGCATCAACTTTGTCACGGATCACGCGCATGCGCTTGGTCAGTTTAGCCATTGTCTTAGTCCTCCACTACCAGGCCCATGGAACGAGCAGTACCTTCAATGGAGCGAGTCATCGCTTCAATGTCAGAACCCGTCATGTCCGCGGCTTTAGTCTGCGCGATTTCCTGCAGCTGAGCGCGGGAAAGTTTACCCACTTTGTCTTTGTTCGGCTTACCAGAACCAGACTTGATACCCGCTGCTTTCTTCAGCAGTACAGCTGCCGGAGGCGTTTTGGTAACGAAGGTGAAAGAACGGTCAGCGTATACGGTGATAACAACCGGAATCGGCAGACCTTTTTCCATGGAGTCAGTTTTGGCGTTAAACGCTTTACAGAATTCCATGATGTTCACACCCTGCTGACCCAGAGCAGGACCAACCGGCGGGCTCGGGTTAGCCATACCAGCTGCAACCTGCAGCTTCACGTAGGCTTGTACTTTCTTGGCCATTGAAAATTTCCTCTATTGGGTAATAACGCTTCAGAGAAGCTCCCCGTGATAAATACGTTTTTTACGGACTGATGCCCATAAAAACAAAAGGCGCGAAATTGTATGCCAATCCCGCGCCTCATGCAAGCCGACGATGTCGGTTATTTTGCAAGCTGAATTACGCTTTCTCTACCTGACTGAAGTCCAGTTCAACCGGTGTTGCACGGCCGAAGATGGAGACAGACACTTTCAGGCGGCTTTTCTCGTAATCCACTTCTTCTACCACACCGTTAAAGTCGGCAAAAGGACCATCGTTGACGCGAACCATCTCGCCTGGCTCGAACAGCGTCTTCGGACGCGGTTTGTCGCCAACCTGCTGCAGGCGGTTCATGATGGCATCAACTTCTTTGTCGCTGATAGGCGCCGGGCGGTCTGACGTGCCGCCGATAAAGCCCATGACGCGCGGAACACTGCGCACCAGGTGCCAGCTTGCGTCGTTCATGACCATCTGCACCAGAACATAACCTGGGAAGAATTTGCGCTCGCTTTTACGACGCTGGCCACCGCGAATTTCAACAACTTCTTCGGTCGGCACCATTACTTCGCCAAACAGCTCTTCCATGTTATGTAATTTGATATGCTCGCGCAGGGAAGTCGCTACGCGGCCCTCAAAACCGGAAAACGCCTGAACGACGTACCAGCGCTTTTTAGGAGCTTCAGACATCTCAGAACCTCAGGCCAGTGATAAAGGAGACCAGGCGAACCAGAATACCATCCAGTCCCCACAGGATCAGTGACATGACGGCAGTCACAGCCGCCACAATCAACGTGGTGTGCAATGTTTCCTGGCGGGTCGGCCAAATCACTTTGCGTACTTCGGTTCTCGCTTCGCGGGCAAAGGCTACAGTCGCCTTACCTTTGGTCGTCAGCAGCGCAACACCACCTGCCGCAGCAATCAAAATCACCACTGCGAGCGCTCGCAGCGGCAGGGTAATATCACGATAGAGATAGTTGCCGACGATAGCCACAACGAGCAGCACAACAACAGCCAACCACTTCATCGTTTCCAGGCCGCGCCCGCTTCCCTGAGCTTCGGTATTCGCACTCATAAATCAACCTGTCATCAACCAGACAAACATTTCTGCCCCGCATAGCGGGGCATCCAGGTCGGATTCGCAATTAGCCCTGCGTCCCGACAGTTACGCTATCTACAGAGCCTGTCTCAGCAATGATTATGAGAAAAAAATCACTGATGAGCCAGGTTCTGGTTCGAGAGCGTACAAAAAGGGCATCAAATGATGCCCTTTCCTTGTGCATTGCGCAAATATTATCGACGATTAGCCGAGAACTTTAGCAACAACG
>AMFN01000025.1 GCA_000302695.1 Enterobacteriaceae bacterium LSJC7 | reverse complement strand
CAGTTCTCGCCTGCACGACCTTCGTCCAGCAGTTTGCGGAACATTTCAACACCAGTACAGGTGGTTTTGGTGGTGTCTTTGATACCAACGATTTCTACTTCGTCACCTACCTTGATGATACCGCGCTCTACACGACCGGTAACAACGGTACCACGACCAGAGATGGAGAATACGTCTTCGATAGGCAGCAGGAACGGCTTATCAATCGCACGCTCCGGCTCAGGGATGTAGGAATCCAGGAAGCCAGCCAGTTCGATGATTTTCTCTTCCCACTGTGCTTCGCCTTCCAGCGCTTTCAGTGCAGAACCACGAACGATCGGGGTGTCGTCGCCCGGGAAGTCGTACTGAGACAGCAGCTCACGCACTTCCATCTCAACCAGTTCCAGCAGCTCTTCGTCATCAACCATGTCGCACTTGTTCAGGAACACGATGATGTACGGAACGCCTACCTGGCGGCCCAGCAGGATGTGCTCACGGGTCTGCGGCATCGGGCCGTCAGTTGCAGCAACAACCAGGATAGCGCCGTCCATCTGAGCAGCACCGGTGATCATGTTTTTCACGTAGTCGGCGTGCCCTGGGCAGTCAACGTGCGCGTAGTGACGAGTCGGGGTGTCGTACTCAACGTGAGAAGTGTTGATGGTGATACCACGTGCTTTTTCTTCCGGTGCGTTATCGATCTGGTCGAATGCGCGAGCGGCACCGCCGTAGGTCTTAGCCAGTACGGTGGTGATTGCAGCGGTCAGCGTTGTTTTACCATGGTCAACGTGGCCGATAGTACCGACGTTAACGTGCGGTTTTGTACGTTCAAACTTTTCTTTAGACATCGATAGTCCCTCTAAGACACGGATAAATCGGTGGTATCACCACATCAACCAGGCTTACGCCTGAATCTTTTGAATTCAACACAGAAGAAATACAGGGGGGAGTAAAGGAAGTGGTGCTGATAGGCAGATTCGAACTGCCGACCTCACCCTTACCAAGGGTGCGCTCTACCAACTGAGCTATATCAGCACATCCTGGAGCGGGCAGCGGGAATCGAACCCGCATCATCAGCTTGGAAGGCTGAGGTAATAGCCATTATACGATGCCCGCATCCTGAAACCCGGCTACCTGATTCTTTCTGAAGAAAAAATCTCTAAGTATTCGAGCCGATTGGCTGAAGCTTATCGCCTCGAGCAGCGATTACGCCGCTAAAAATGGTGGTGGGGGAAGGATTCGAACCTTCGAAGTCGATGACGGCAGATTTACAGTCTGCTCCCTTTGGCCGCTCGGGAACCCCACCCGATACTTGATGGTGCCGGCTGCCGGAATCGAACTGGCGACCTACTGATTACAAGTCAGTTGCTCTACCAACTGAGCTAAGCCGGCATCAAGTAGCGCGCATTCTAGGAACACAGAGGCGGCTATGCAACAAAAAAATTGCAGAAAATGTTTCTATGCTCATATTTTGCGCGATAACACGCAATTCTGGCTGAGTTTCGACCAGACCTCGTACTGACACCGGGTTTGAGCGATGATTTTTTGCGCTTTTTTTTGCATGGCAATCCGCGCGAATACCGCGAAACAATGCGTACAAGCCAAATGCAATCGTCCGGTCAGTGCCATATGCAGAATAAATTGCTGATATCGCACTAACCCTCCGTGTGATGTCGCGCCTCTTACTGCCTCCAGGCGGGCGATTTTTTCTTATTATTCGCTTCCATCTGGTGTTACCCTCCTGCCCATTGTCAAAATTTACATAGCCAAATGGACCAGTGTTAGAACATCACTCTATTCTGGTCACGAGCCGAAACATGCTTATGGGTAATAAAGAGCAAACGTTAATGACTCCCTATCTACAGTTTAACCGGAGCCAGTGGGCCGCATTACGCGACTCAGTGCCCATGACGCTGACTGAAGGTGAAATCGCTCGTCTGAAAGGTATTAACGAGGACCTTTCTCTCGAAGAAGTCGCGGAAATCTATCTTCCCCTTTCACGTCTGCTCAACTTTTATATCAGTTCCAACCTGCGCCGCCAGGCGGTGCTGGAGCAATTTCTCGGCACCAACGGCCAGAGGATTCCTTATGTCATTAGTATTGCTGGTAGCGTAGCCGTTGGTAAAAGTACCACCGCGCGTGTTTTGCAGGCATTGTTGAGCCGCTGGCCGGAACATCGCCGTGTGGAGCTGATTACCACAGATGGCTTTCTTCATCCCAACAAGGTGCTTAAAGAGCGCAATCTGATGAAGAAAAAAGGCTTTCCACAGTCTTATGATATGCACCGGCTGGTGAAGTTTGTTTCTGATATCAAATCAGGCGCAACAGATGTTACCGCCCCAGTTTATTCTCATCTGATTTATGATGTTATCCCTGATGGCGATAAGACCGTTACTCACCCCGACATTCTCATTCTTGAAGGGCTGAACGTACTGCAAACCGGCATGGATTATCCACACGATCCGCATCATGTATTTCTTTCTGATTTTGTGGATTTTTCTATTTACGTCGATGCACCTGAAGAACTGCTTGAAAGCTGGTATATCAACCGTTTCCTTAAATTCCGTGAAGGTGCGTTCACCGACCCTGATTCCTATTTTCATAACTATGCGAAACTGTCTAAAGACGAAGCCGTCAATACAGCCACACAGCTATGGAAAGAGATCAACTGGCTGAATCTTAAAGAAAACATCCTTCCAACGCGCGAGCGTGCAAGCCTCATTCTGACGAAAAGCGCCAATCATGCGGTGGAATGTGTGCGGCTACGTAAATAAGTAAAAGGGGAGCCTGTGGCTCCCCTTAATTATTATTCTGCTGAGCGTAACGATATTTCCCCACCCATCCAGGGCTTAATTACGCCATCCTGCTCAAGCATCAGCGCGCCCTGCTCATTTATCCCCCGGGAAATGCCCGGAATTTCCTTATCGCCAATAATAAGCTTAACCTTGCGGTTAATAAAATTATCCAGCTTTTCCCAACGTAATAAAAACGGTGTGAGACCTTCCTGCTCAAACTGCTTTAATGAGAGGCGTAGTTGTTTAATCAAGCGCACAGCCAACTCATTACGATCAACCTGAATACCGGCTTCTTGCAGGTTAATCCAGCCCTGGTTGACAATATCCGTCGCCACACTGCGCATTGCCAGGTTGATACCCGCGCCGATGACAATCTGGGCTGCATCCCCTGTTTTTCCTGTTAATTCAACCAGTATGCCGGCCAGTTTGCGGTCGCGCAGGTACAGATCATTGGGCCATTTAACCCTGACTTCAGCGGCCCCCAGTTCATGCAGTACTTCTGCCATCACAATACCAATCACCAGACTCAGCCCAACTGCCGCCGCTGGCCCCTGTTCCAGGCGCCAGTACATGGATAAGTACAGATTTGCCCCAAAGGGTGAGAACCACTGGCGACCGCGGCGCCCGCGCCCGGCGTGCTGGTACTCAGCAATACAGGCATCGCCGGAGTGCAGGTCAGCGAGTCGTTCCATCAAATACTGGTTAGTCGAGTCAATAACAGGCAGTACGGCCAGATTACCGTCAATAACCTGCGCGCGGATAAAATCCTCATTGAGCAACTGGATAGGCTCCGGCAGGCTATAACCTTTGCCTGGCACGGTAAACACATCGACGCCCCAGTCCCGCAACGTTTGAATATGCTTATTAATCGCCGCACGGCTCATGCCCAGACTTTCACCCAACTGCTCGCCGGAGTGAAAGGCGCCATCAGCAAGTATGCCAATAAGCGTTAACGGGATTCTGGTATCCTTCACGAAATCGTCTCCACGGCGCTAACTTCTCCCTGCTCGCCAATAAAGCGGACTTCAGGTTCAAGCCAGACATTGAATTTCTCGCCAACACGCTGGCGAACGTGATGTGCCAGCGCAACAACATCCTGGCTGGTTGCGTCATTTTGGTTAATTAATACCAGCGCCTGTTGACGGTGCACAGCGGCGCCTCCTACGCAAAATCCTTTTAACTCGCACCGATCGATAAGCCAGCCTGCGGCCAGCTTTACTGAACCATCAGGTTGGGGATAGTGAGGCGCACCGGCATGGTGTTGTAACAGTGTGCTTGCCTGCTGCGCACTAACCACCGGGTTTTTGAAGAAACTGCCCGCATTGCCGTTAACGGTTGGATCTGGCAATTTTGTTCTACGCATATGGCAGACGGCATCAAACACCTGGTGCGGGGTTACAGTCGATGGTTCAAGGCGGGTCAGATCGCCGTATGTCAGCACCGGCCTCCACACTTTAGCAAGACACAAACCAAGAGCCACTATCGCAAAGCGGTCCTGGTACTCATGTTTAAAAATACTGTCGCGATAGCCGAATCGGCATTCCTCGGCTGTCAGCCTTTGCTCTGCACCCGTCGCTAATTCCACGCAGTCAACGTATTCGCAGACATGTTTAAGCTCAACGCCATAAGCGCCAATGTTCTGTATTGGCGCCGATCCGGCACAGCCTGGGATCAGGGCCAGGTTCTCCAGACCGGCAATGCCTCGCACAAGCGTCTGTTCAACAAGCCGGTGCCAGTTCTCTCCCGCACCAACGTGCAGATGCCAGGCATCATCACTCTCACGAATATCGATACCGGCAATGCGATTGAGGATAACAGTGCCGCTAAAATCCTCCAGAAACAGCACATTGCTTCCCTCACCGAGGATTAATACCGGTTTTCCGGCGGCGTGAGCATCATGCCAGGCGTTTACCAGCTGCGCCGTAGACTGTGCATGAACGAGTTGTTTGGCCTGCGCCTGGATACCAAAAGTATTAAAGGGTTTTAAAGAGATGCTCATGGTCTGTTCCCGTTTATCAAACGCCGCTAGTTTACCCTATGACGCGAGCCATATCTTGTGCGCTTGCTTCTCTGCCCACGAGAAAATATGCCAGGATACGACGGTCTTTACTCATAAGGAACGTTATAAGATGAAAGCATGGTATTCAGGCACTGTTGGCGGGAATGTTCGCTATCATGACTTACCAGGAGATGAACCACCGATAGTGTTTATCCATGGTCTTGGTTGTGCATCATCGTATGATTATCCCTGTATCGCCAGAGATCCCACCTTCCCGAATCAACGAACACTGTTAATCGATCTCCCCGGTTCGGGTTACAGTGATAAGCCCGCGGGATTTGCTTACATCACAACCGCACTGGCGCAGGTGCTGGATGCAATGCTACAGGACATTGCGCCGGATGGCTGTTATTTGTTTGGGCACAGTATGGGTGGAAGCATCGCTATTGAGCTTGCAACAATGCGGCCTGAACGCGTCCATGGGTTAGTGGTTTCTGAGCCGAACCTGCACAGCGGTGGGGGCACTTTTAGCCGAGGGATCGCGTCGCTTGACGAATCCTCTTTTGTTAGCGGGATTTACCCAACGCTGGCAACAAACGGTTTATCCCGCTGGTCGGGGAGTGTCGCTGCTACTGCACCTCATGCACTCTGGCGCGAGGCCCGCTCGCTGGTCGAGGGGGTGACGCCTTCCTGGTTGGAACAGTTATCTACGCTTGAAATGCCCAGGGCAGTGCTGTTCGGTGCCTTGTCACTTCCTGACAGCGACTACGATACTTTAGCCAAAAATGGTGTTGCGACCTATGTCGTCCCGCAGGCAGGCCACTCAATGGCGTGGGAAAATCCGCATGGCACGGCTGCGGCTATTGGATTCTTTATCCGGTTGTGGACAGAGATGAAATGACAGTGCAGTAATAAGCCGCCAGGAGCGTTTTCATAAGCTCCGCCCACCACTACGGTACAGCCCGTCAGCATGTTACCGCCCGTCTGTATTGCACCTGAGCATGTCCCCGGACGCCACACAGCAAAAAGCCCTGCACTTTCGTGCAGGGCCTTTTACTTTATTTGATGCCTGGCAGTTCCCTACTCTCGCATGGGGAGACCCCACACTACCATCGGCGCTACGGCGTTTCACTTCTGAGTTCGGCATGGGGTCAGGTGGGACCACCGCGCTGTCGCCGCCAGGCAAATTCTTTGTGCGAAAAACGAATCTTTTGCACTGCTGCTGCGTTGGCTTCATTCGCGTTACTCAGTCACATACTCATGTATGCTCTTTCCGTCCGCTTCATTTGCCGCCTTGCTTCAGCACAAAATCTTTCGTTTCTCCAGATTCTTTAATCCATGAACAAAGCTGAAAATCGTCTTT
>AMFN01000024.1 GCA_000302695.1 Enterobacteriaceae bacterium LSJC7 | reverse complement strand
CCCCCCCCCTACCCCCTGTCGCCAGCACCACCCTGCTGCCCCGGCTCAATCGAGGTAGAAGTCATCGCTCAGGCTGCGCCTGCAACCGCTGCTCGCGTTGTGAGGGCAAGCATTTGAGTTGTGCCCGGACTTTCCACAATAGCTACAACGCAGGCTGGATCGGCGTGATGAACCGCTCCACGTCTTAGGGCAGTTAGCGACCGTGTGCAAATGTGAACCACAATAGGTACAACGTGTATAGCTCATCGGATACGCTCCTTACCGGTCTTCGTCCTATGACATGGCCAGCACAGTGACTCCAAATTGTCATCGTCATCTGTTCCACCGTGTGCCTTAGCGATGACATGGTCGACGGTGCTCGCGCGTGTAGCGATTCCTTTGCGCCGACATTCCTGGCAAATGTATTTATCACGTTGCAGTATCAGGACTCGCCGGATTTCCCATGACCGCCCATACCCACGCTCCTGTCTGCTTTTACCTTGCTGATATCTTTGCCAGCCATCGCTCGCATGGTCTTGTTTATGCGCATCGCAGTAACCGCTATCATCATTAGTTACTAACGCGCATCCGCGATGCCGGCACGGACGTTTAGCGCGTGGAGGCATCCAGTTCACCAAACGCAGCATTGATTACTTTTGCTGCCTTTACTGCCATTTCCATCATGTCTTGATGATCAACATAATTTTTTACCAACCATTCTCGGAGTGTATCCTGTGCTGGTGTGGTGCTGCTTAATGCAACTACCGTTCCGTTCAGAGAATCCCTGTTATTAATAATGTTACCCATTATTAGTCTCCCTCTTTTACTATTATAAAAAAGGCTGCCTGTGGCAGCCTGTATGCATTTCCGCTCTCTCTCGGAGTCACGCCGCTTCTTCTACCACGGCTGACGTTGCCGCTAATGAACATGGTATTGTCCGTTACTGATTCATCCTGCACGCTCTCTCTGGTCATGAGGTCTCTGCTAATACAGGATGACGGCGACGAACCACGCTGGGACCGTGGTCCCATATTAACTATTGTGTCAACGCTATGTTGACATCGCATAGACCGATAGCTCGAATCCATATTGTTTCATCTGAGATTGCATTTATTGTTTCAGAGCCAATGTGCGTTGCATAGGCGACCCCCGATCCTGGATCTGTTGCTGTCCAGTAGATGGCTCCATCCAGCGGCTGAAGTAGAGCCCCCGGTTTTAAATCAATTTTTAGCCAACCATCTACTGACGCTATTACTGGGACGGTTTTACTCATACGACCTCATGCCAGGACAAATTCCGGTTTTACTGGTTTCACTACATATTTTTGTGCGGTATCTGGTATCGTTCCGTACAAAACATCAATGTGATGTTCCGCGTACTGCGATTTGTAATTCTGATCTAGGGTGTGGCCACCCAGTATTGTTAGACCACCATCCCGTCAACTTCTGCGCTGATGACTCATCAGGGAATTTTAAATACTGCATCATCAGAACCCTCTGCCGTATTGAACGCGTGTGATGTAGCGCGTAGTCCATTGCCGCGTAGATTTCGGTATATCGAAATCGCCACCATTCACTGCTGCAATCTCTGTATGCGTGCCGTCAGTGTAGTGGATGCGTATAGCAGTGGCCTGGCCGCCAGGATTTTTAATTTTCGCTATTGGCTCTGCGCGGGTTGCCCCAGCCGTGCCAGTCAGTATCGGAGACGTTGCAAATGTTCCCGTCTCTGCCTGAACTGCCCAGCCCGCAAATGCATCACCCAATAGTGTTTCAGAGTTGCTGTAAATAACGACCGTGCCGTTGTAGTTTGCATTTGCAGCATCAGCAGGGATTGTTTTTGTCGCGTACTGCCATTCCGCAGCGTTACGAAAAATTATCTGATTTGCTGCGCCGGTATTCTCTGCGTAAACCGCGAACACGCCTGCTGATTTACCGTAGACAGACAATGTAATCGGAAACTCCATGCCGAACAGAGCACGCGTCTGATACATGCCTCCATCAGATGTCGCTACCGACTTTTTAATCAATCTGGTTTCACTCCCGTCAGGTGCTATTATTTTCCCGGATATATCAGCATTATATGAACGCCAGCCTGACCCTGTTACACGGCTATCAATTATTTTGTTTGTTCGTTGTGGCTCAGGTTCATGTCGTCCTACCGGCAATCCGTTCTGCCACTCAAGAGGCCAAACATTATCGTTAGCTAATTTTAATCCGCCCGCATCGATATATATTAAATTTCCTGGGCGAATGTAATATACACGCCTATCCAAATTTGGTTTAGTAAAGTCTATATCACTAAAATCTAATTGAAATTTTGGCACTCCTAATATAACTGAGTTTTTCACAAAAAAACCCATAAATTACTCCTAAATCCGCTACTCTAATCTCTTTGCGGATAATTGATTTCACTATAAACAGGCATGCCCGCCCTGTATGCATAATGATATTCTGTTGTTGCTCCTGCTGAACTCTCCCAGCCTGACAACATCAGTATCCCATCTGCACAACTCAGCATCGTCATACAGATGTCTATGTAATCACGCTCACTCAAGCCGTCTGGTAACCCTGCTGGATTTAATGCAATATGTCCGTGTCTGGTCAATCTTGCTGCTTCAGCATTGAATTTTTTCCGGTTGAAATCCTCATAGCCTGTCATTGGCCCTGAGATAAAAATTTTCATTTCCCTATTCCTAATCTTGAGCCACGCAACCCTCTTCCAGGGCTGCGATATAGCCTGTTAACTGACCCATCTCTGCGTCCGTTAAAATGAAATGCCCATCAAGATGGACCACACTTTTCAGTGTCGGCTTTTCTGCTGCACACGGGGTCAGAGTCAGTGCTGGAAGTGATGCCTGTTTCAGGCTCATACACCCGGCCAAAGCGGCGCAAATAATCGGTAGGGTTATTGCGCGCATATTCAATGCGCTGTTGGCGTTCATCTCTACTTCGGGCTTTTACTGCCTGCACGATCAACTCCAGACTGATCGCCAGCATTCTCAATACTGCTTCCACGCAACTTCCCCTCCCGCTTTGCTGTTTCGACTAACACACGATAATCGGTGTTTATCTGCCCTGGCTGGATACTCGTAGCATCACCTCCTTTCGGTTGCTCAGCATTTCTGGCGTGCTTATAGTTCGCAGCAACGTAGTCGAGTAACTTCATGATGAGTCCAGGGATTCGGCTGGTCAGAGCCGGCGGCATCACTGCCCGGAGCTGAGCAATTGCATACAGCACAATGCCACATCCAGTAATCCATGCACCCCAGCCGGGGGGCAGTGAGTTCATCACATCCTGCAATCCGGTCTCTGCCAGTGCTGGCCGTGTGGCGACTACGAGCAATAAAAACACAGCGCTAAATAACAACAGTCCGCGAATAATAGCTTTGATACCCATGCGGGCCTCCTTAGTCATAGCTGCCTGCCAGAAGCTCACTGACTCCGGAGCGCCGGCATTTATCCAAATAATCGGCGGGTGTGCCTTTTCCTGCCGATGTGTTGTAGTGCTGCTTCCAGTAAGCGGCGCGCTCTTCAATCGTTGCCGGGATAGCAGCAGATACAACGAGGTATCGGAGTCGGCAAAAAATCATCGCCAGCAGCGGCGATGTACGCAGCTCCTGATACGCAGTTCGGCTTAAATCAATGCCGAACTCTTTCAACAGATTTTTCGCTATCGTGGTGTTGAGATAACGTGTACGCAGCCATTCGAACGTCCCCTGATCGACTTGCGTTAAACCAGTACCAGCGCTTGTTGGAGTGGGGTCTTTATAATCACCCAGCAACGTTTCTGCTGCCGCCGTCTCAACAAGCAACGGGACAGCATGATTGCCCTTCCCATGACCGATGACATCGCAGGCTGCGCGTGCATACGCTACCGCGTCCTGCTTTCTGAGCAGTCCGTAATTCATTTTATTTTCTCCTGCCGAGAACCCGGCTGATTAAGCGCTGCGCGAATCGGGTGACTTCGTTCACCGTGTGCGGCCATGCGATAGCTGACAGTCCGGCAAGCGCGATGAGTTGTAATACTGATACTTTCCCGGCGATGCCGTATGCCCAGAGCGTTATGGCCACGATGATTCCACGCAGCACATCACCAACCAGCCGACGTGCTGTAAGCGGCTCTGGAGACAGCAGCGCGCTGGATATAGCTCCTGCGATGAACATCAGCAGAACGAGCCACAAATCGGGATTTCCATATTCAATAACTGTTTGCATCGCTCCGCCGCACCCGCGGCGCGGGCATAAAAAAGCCCCGGCTAGCGGGGCTTCGTGATTACTGGTTTTTTATCTCACTGACTGTCTGACTGAATCGCTCCTCTTCAAGCTCTACGCCAATTGCCTGCCGTCCTAACTGAATCGCAGCTTTAATTGTCGCACCTGAACCCATGAAAAAGTCTGCTACGATATCGCCGGGCCGAGTGCTCGCTGCAATAATATCCAACATCATTGCTAACGGCTTTTCGCACGGATGCTTGCCTGGATAGTGCTGGACTGCCGGATATGTCCAGACGTTGGTAAACGGTACGTTCTTCGTTACTGTGAATGGGCGACGCAAGTTTTCATACTGCTGGCGCAGGTCATTATATTGAGCAACTAACTGACCGTATTCCTGTGCTAATCCGTTGTAATCACGTTTTAATGAATCATAGTCAGCCGACAAACCAACGCTGCCTTGCTCTTTTGCTCGGCTGTTAAATAACGCCTGCAGTGCTACATACTGCCGTTCGTTTGGTAGCTGCCACTGACTGCTACTAAACCAATGACTGCACATCTGTGTGCCTGTTGCCGCATTAATATCAGCAGCAGATATCCCAAGCCGCTGGCGTGCAGACCTGAAATAGTCAATCAGCGGCGTGAAAACCTGCCCTTTTAACTCGCTGCATTTTGACGCATAGCCTGTGCTGCCCTTTGCAAAACCTTCAGCTCCGTAATGTTCTGCAAACAACACATGCTCTGTTGCCGGAAAATATGCCCGAAGAGATTCCTTGCGACATCCGTTCCAGCGTCCGGACGGCTTGGCCCATATGATGTGATTCAACACATTAAACCGCTCACGCAGCAATATCTCAGTATCAGACGAAAGACGTGGACCACAAAACAGGTACAAAGATCCGGCAGGCTTCAATACCCGCCAAAACTCTGCAAAAAATTCATCTAACCAGGCGATGTAATCTGCAACAGACGACCACTGATTGTCCCAAGAGTTCGATTTAACCCTGTAATAAGGTGGGTCTGTGATTACCGCGTCGATGCTATTGTCGGGTAGTGTTTTGATGTACTGAAGTGAATCAGCGTTTACTAATTGAGCACTGTTTACATTTACAGTGTTTTGCATGGAAATTTTTGGCCTTATTTGGTAGGCTCTTTTTGCTGGTGCGCATCAGCAATGGGCCTTGTTTCGCCTGTGTGGCTGGGCTGCATGGGTGAGAGCTGTGGCATGGTGGCTCATGTCGCAGCGCCCATTTTCAAGGCACAAAAAAACCGCCCTGCGGCGGTTCATAAACGTTAGCTTGTAGCTCTGCCAACTTTAGAAAAATGATAGTAAATCTGTCATTTTTTTGCAAGCAGCAATTTGGGACCGTGGTCCCAAATTAATTATGCGGCACGTCGCAGAGTAGCTATATATTCATCTGTCAAACGGTAGCCGCCATCAGAAAATCGCCGGGTCACATGATGAATCATCATTTGTTCAATAATAAACATCACTGCAGTAGTGCTCATACTACAAACTGTTGCGATCTCCTCTATTGTCATATGCACATAGTTACGTAGTGCTAACTCAACTGCCAGGGCCTCTTCTGTCATTTCATTTCTTAATTTACGGTAATGCATGGTCGTCTCCTGCCTTATTGGGGCCGGTGGCGTCCGGCCCTTTACTATTAGTCCTGGAACTGATGCTCTACTTCTGCAATCTTCCGATAGATTTCAGCCAGTCCATCTTTAGCATCCCCAACCGCAGTACCGGCCAGGCGTTCAACCAAGGTACCTTTATTCCATTTGTAACGACTCTCAAATGCTGATGCTTGTCTGAAAACTTCGTATAACGCTTCAGTGAATTTTTTCAGATCGTCTCGTACTTCTTCGTTGCCGCTATAATTCATATCTTCTCCTGTCTTTTTAGCTAGTTAGGCGGGTGGCGTCCCGTCTATGTGTACAAATTTAACTCTCACTACTGCGCAAAGCTAGTCTTATTTTTCTATTTTAATAGAAATTTTTTATTTTTTAATTTTTCTGCTGTGGTAGAATTATTTTTATAGGGGGATATACTATGTTTAATGTTACGGCACATCCTGCTGCTGTTGATGAGCTAAAGGACTTACCAGATGAGTTACGAGGTCGCATGTTCAGACTGATTGAACGTCTGAGCGAAGATGGCCAGCTAAGAATGCCACATAGCAAAAGCATGGGTGGCGGGCTTTTCGAACTAAGGGTGGGTGACAAAAATATTGCGCGAACGTTATATGCATATGCAGTTGGCAAAAATATCTACCTACTATGTGCTTTTGTGAAAAAGTCTCAAAAAACACCACCTGGTGCTATTGAGCTGGCCAGATCAAGGCTACAGGAGATGAACGATGAAAGTTAAAGGCATTACATTAGATGAAATGAGATCTGATCTGCTGAACACCCCGGAAGCAATCCGTGGTTACAATGAGGCAGACAAGGAGTTAGCGCTGCTGGCCGTGCTCGATGAGATAGAGCAGCGTTCTGGCCTACGTCGTCAGCAAATAGCAAAGAGAATGAACATTAGCCAGTCAGGAATTAATAGTCTCATGGCAAATCCGCTCAATGCCAGTGTTAAGACCCTGAGCAGATTCGCAACCGCGTGTGGCGCAGACATTGATTTTAAACCGCTGTACTAATGCGTGGGACCACGGTCCCACTACTTCATAATTTCTCTACTGGGCGTAGTATTTACTATTCTGCTGATAAAGCTCGGCATCCATGCGCTGACGCAATAACTCGCAATCATGCGTCATCCCGCATGCCGCACTCATCAGATCTATAGATTCTGCTATGAAAATGCTGCTGTCACTGCTATCCAAAGTTCTGTGAACAATCTGTAGCAAAGCATGTAGCTCGCGTAATTTCTGCCCCAGGGCGTCTGAGCTGCACATCATTATATGATTCATCAAAATTTCCCTCCGGACTAGCCAGTACGACTAAACGCACCAAGCTCCCCTGGTATTTACCTTTGCCAGCGTAAATGCCTGAAAAACTATATTGTAGTACTGTTTATTTATACAGTAAACAGCTTTCCATAAATTACAAAAAGTCTTCCAGAACAAAAAGTTAACTAGCGTCCAATATTTCCAACAATTACTACCAACATCCAAAAATAATCTATATTTCAATACACAACATGGCAATAGCGTAACAATATAGTTTCCTTAAAGTTGACAATAACAATATTTTAAACTTTCTTGTAAGTTCTTGATGAGTCTTAAAAATTTCATGCCAATGAGATAATTGAACGGATAAAACAGAGAAACCTCATCTCTATTTCTCTGTGCAATACACACATTATGATAAAAAAGAGCATGCTGCCGTTGATGTCTAAATGTGGCTAGAGCCCACATCAAAAATCCGCTTGCAATCAAGAATAAAAACCTGTTTGATTGCTTTGCAACTCCAGAAACCGCTTGTTAAGCATGGGGTATCTTGATGTTTTTAGCGCACGTTCGCCGGCTGCAATGATGTCATCTCTATTTATCGGCAATCCATGTGCCAAAAATGGCCGCTCTCCCGGAATGAACTCAGCCACAGCATGATTCTCCGTTTGTTCTGTATCGACTAGCCCTGTCTCTGCATCAACAAAACCGATACGCCCAACAATGAACCAGATCCTGCTCGCATGGCGCCAAGGAAACCAATTTTCACCAGGACGGGCGCGAAACAGCCATTGTGAATAGACCCCCTTTTCTGCCTCCTTGCGGGCCTTATCGAAAAAATTAGACATACCGTTGTGCGGAACGGCCGCACGAACATCTACGCGTGAGAACGGAGGGTTCGCAAACAAGGCTGGCTCAACCATTCGGCTATGCGCCTCTGCTAACCAGTCGATCTGGAGGCAGTTGTCCTCACGTGTAAAATAATCTGGCAATAAGTGATTATCATGACTGGCACAACAATCAATACTGCATGGGCGAAGCAAACTAAAAAGACCCGCCGCAATCCGCGGGTCTGTGCGCCAACTATCGCGCAACTCGCCAGATGTCTTGCTGCGATGAGTCAGGAGCATGTAACCTCCGTCGCTTTATAGCTGTATGGCCTGCCATCTCCGCCAGAACGGCGCTCAACAGCACCGCTGGCCAGTGCCGTATCAAGAATACGGCGCACCGCGCGCGTGCTCCTTCCTACGTCAAAAATTAGTGTTGCAGTCGATATGTAACCATCGCCCCCGGCTGCGATGCTTTTTGCCGAACGAGAGGCCAGCACTTTAAGTAAAGTGTCCGTCGTCACTGTCCATCCTCCTGCGCCGGGTAGTCCGGGGCTTTATTCATCATCGCGGACCAACATAATTTCGCTCTGTACGCTGCTTGATGACATCCAGGCATTAGTTGTGAGTATTCCTCCCATACTTCCGGCGGGCTAAAAAACTCGTCAGGCTCTGACTCAAACCCGGCAATAATCATGTCCTCGGTGGGTTTAACTGGCACCAGTTTCCATCCCCCCGGTATTACCGTTTCTGCAAGGTCGAATCCAAGCCATTCGATCCCTGCCGTCGTGAGCATTGCGGCACGGCAGGCGGTCCATGCATCCCATTGCATGCGCGCTGGCCAGCCCGCGTAGAACTCTGGATGCCACTTGTTGCGCTCAATATTTACGGTGCACCATTTTTCAAAAAGCTCACGTGATTGCGCCTCATCCAGTACTACCGACGACGTGGTGGCAAGCGACGCAGCCTTTTTTGCTGCGTAATTCAGTGCTGGCGCGGCCTCGGTGCCGGATAGCGACTGCTCGGCTGGCTGAGCGTTGTTTGATTCCCCTGCACGATTGTGAGCATTTATCCATACTGACGCAGCGTAATGCCATGCCGCTGTTGCCGGGTCCTGGCCGTCAATCAAACGCCAGGCCTCGGCTATCAGTTCGTAAGCGCTGGTTGTTGTGTTATTCGTCATTGCGTGGCACCCCATCAGCTAATAACGCTCTAAATTCCCGGCTGCGGCTACGTTCGCCAGCTCTAAATCCTGATGTGTAAATCCTGTTGATTTCGCGCAGCACTTCGTGCACATCAGCATCAGAGAGCGAACCCGGCAACATTAAAACAATGTCGCCATCCGAGCTGTAAACATCTATGACGGGTATCGTGTCGCCCAAGCGGTTTCTGCGGTCCAGCCGGGCATCGCCGGGATGTATGTAGTATTTATTCGCCATTGCTGCGGGCCTCCAGCACCTGACGCTCGCTCTGCGTCAAAATGTCGTCAGAGATAACTGCGGCAATATTTCCCGGAGACCACGATAGCGGCTCACTGGCCCGGATAGCCTCATTTAAATTGTCAAACGCCTCCTGGAGTGCTAGCGGCAAATCGCCCCCGTCAGGCAAATCGTCATAATAATAGTCACAGCCGTCTATCTCGCGTGGGTAGTTAGGGGTACAGACCACTAACTTTAACTGTTCAGGGTATATGCCGTTTTCTGTGCAATAATCGCGGAGGTCATCTGCGTCACCGAAATACGTGTCCGTGCCATGTAGGTTCAGCATTGTTACTCCATCCCAGGGCTGACGTTCCATCGCCATAAAGCGCGTCAACTCGCGCTCTTCAAAGCAGGCATCGCAGTAGCTATTGTTCGCCCGGATCCCATGTTCGGGGTTCTTGTCACAATGCTGGTGAGTGCTACCGGCAAAGCGAGCCATGCTTTCATCATCACCCCAGAAGTGACCATGCCGGTCAACCCAACCGGTTACGGTCTGAATTGTTGCAGCCTCCGGAGAGTCCATCATTACAACACTGGTTGTTGTGTTATTCATTGCAGCCTACCCCCTGCCATGCGCGCCTCAATCATGCCCCACACCACCTCATGCTCGGGCCAGTCACTTTCAACAACAACGCATGCCAGCTCGTCTTTGCCGCGCAGCTTGCGAACTTGTATTACTGCAAGCGCGGCCTTTTCCAGTTCATTAAGAGTTTCTGAGGAAATGAGTCCACGCACGAACGCGTCGTGAATGTCTGACGTTTTCAGAACGTAGTAACGATCCTCTCGTTTCATTGTGTTATTCGCCATTATTGCCTCCCACCATTGCACGCAGTACTTCCAATGTTGTCAGGCAGTCTGCAAGGGCGCGGTGTGGCGTACCGTCAACTGTTACGTTCTGTTGTTCAGCTGCGTGTACTAAACGCTGCCGGCGGTATCCCCTTTCTGCTTCCTGGGCATACCAAATTGAATAAATATGCTGAGCGTCAACTGCATGGTCACGAATATCATTAAAAAGTTTAATAATGTAATTCGCAGATACAGTGTTATATAGATTGGCGGCGGCTGCGCTTTGCATAATCATTCGTGCATCGAACTTTGCATTCCACGCAATAAATTTTCCATGTTTTGATAGTAAATCCATTAAATTTACATAGATATGTTCAAAGGCTGGCGCATCATGAAGCATCTCATTTGTAATATTATTAATTTCCGTGATTTTTTTCGGCACAGGTCGATTAGGTTTAACTAGGCTGTTTAATAAAACGGTGCCATTCATATCTATGACCGCAATTTCAACTATTTCCGCCTGCGGCCCTAGTCCGGTGGTTTCTGTATCTAATATGACTAAGTTACTATCAAGCCAATTTTTTACAATAATTTCCAGGATTTGTTTCTGAGCATTCATTTATCTATTCCAGATTGTGTGTTGATATGTTCGTGATTTTTTTGGCCGCCTATTCATAACGGGCAGCCAAACCATCACAATTTTTTTTCCAATGTCGAATGAGTCTCGTATTTCAGCACGACGCCCTCTCTGTCTATAAATATTGATGAGGTTAGTGGCGTCCGACTCACTCATTGGTCCTTGGAAAAACCAGTCGTTACGCATAGCGGTTGCAGTTAATTAATATTCTGCAAGCCATGCAAAATTTCTTTTGTATATTTTGCAACAAGGAGCATTTCCGTAATGTATTTCTGGCCAGAACATTCCACTTCATCCGTTGAGTCATCATCATAATCAAATGCCTTCAGATGAACATTTCCACGTGCTGGTATATGCAGCATGAATGAGGCTAGATTTTTCAGCTGACCATTATTGGGGCGGTGAACTAGATCCATTTCAACCGAGCGAACGATCATGCCGTCAATAACTTGTCTGGCCTCCGGCGTGTTGTTGCTGACACCATCTAATATAATTTTTAGTGAATTATCATCACCAGTCAGTACGGTTTTACCATATGTGTTGATCACTAAATTCTCTGGCAGATTACAAATCGAATCTGCTCCCTCAGAGGCCAGACATGCCGTAATAACTGCTGACAGATGTGAGTTATCTCCCCAGGGAGTGACAGGAAGGGTCTCAATCGTTCGACGAAGGTATGAGCATGCATCTTCGGATTTTTTAGCCGAGCTGGCTGATGTTAGCAATAAATTATCATCAGGACAGATCAGAATATATACGGATTCATTTTTCACAGGAGCATATTTTATAATCTCATTCATAACCTGATCTTCCAATTCTTCCTGTAATTCCTTTGTAATTTCTCTACCTTCTTCTAATGCTTTTTGTTCGCGTTCATTAGCCAAGTGCAATACCGCCGCGCGATTAGGTTCACGGACTGCATGATGATATTTAACTAATATCCTGCCATCTACCATCAAAATACGCTCACCATTAACTAACTGTGCCCAACCTGCACCCTCTCGATCCGAATCGGACAGGCCATCAAAACCACGCTTACTTATCAACTCTTTAATATTATCCGGCATCATCCCATCATAATTATACGGATGCATATTTCTGAATGTTTTCATTAAATTTCCTTTTCCCATTAGCTTTATTTCTGGCTCTATCCATTGCTATTTGCCGTCCTGTCTTTCGTTCCGCTGAACATGAAATAGGCTCATCGCAAATAATTAATTTTGGGCGCTGCCCGACACTTCCACGTAGGTGAAATAAATATTCTTGTGTAAAATCCACACTCGGCGGGGTATAGCCGACCCGCGCCGCCATATCTTCATTTAGCAGCATTTTCCCTCCGCGGGACCGCGGTCCCAGTCACAGATATTTTTGTATTGCAGTATTTTCCTGCTGCTGGCGCTCATATCGCTGACGCCAGAGATTTTCTATATGCTCATCACCTGGTCTGTTTGCCCCACACCACTCAGCTATTACTGCCTGTTTGCACCAGTCATGATGTGTATAAAAGCCACAGCTTGGGCAATACATCTGATATTCATTTATTGCTTTGATACGTCTCATTTTGGGCTGAGTTGCGGTGCGCTTCATCACTACTCGACACAGGCATATCGGGATTTCAATTCCGATTGCGGCGCGCGGTGTTCCGTAGCTGCTCGACATATATCAATGCCTCCCGATCTATCTGTTCACATATTGTTTTCAACAGAATCCATCTCGGTTGATAATTTTCTCGCCAGTTTCCATTTTCAACACCGCATAACGCTGCCAGATCTGCTGAGGTATAACGTGGCTCACCTCTATTTATTGTGTGCTTTGTTTCCTGCACTGAGAGCCAGACAAGTTTCTTAATACGTTCCTGGGTGGTTGTGCTGCAGCGTTTGCTTTCGCCAGATTTAACGCAGACTAAAAACGCTTCCCACAAATGCCTGCTGATATCAACCTGATGGGTAAAACTGGTTGAATCTCCATAGCAATAATGAAGCCACGCCTGATATGGCCGTGGCAGTACATGGAGCGCACGACGCCACGCGATCTGACTGAAAATAAACGGTGATACTGGTACTGAACTACCGCGGTACGGACGCCCCTCAGTGCAATGCACCGGTTCGGCATCAACTGTAATAAACGTATTACCGATTTCTATTTTTCGCTGAGGCGTGCATAAAAAATCAGCTGCCTGACCGGCTCGCTCTGCCATTGTTACAATCTGATTACACCCAAGCTTTGAATACGACAGCAGCGCTTCGGTCAATTCCTTTCTGACATAGCTAAACTGCAACACTGGCACCTCCTGGTTGGCACAACGGACTACGTGATGAAATAGTGATGCTGTCCGGAATAATTCCTGTAGCGGCCTCTATGTTTGCCATCTCGCACCCGATTTGCTGGTACAGGTCAAGTAAACGGTTCTGTAATAGTCGTAACTCTCTCCTGCAATCGGACTGGTCATACACACCATCATGTGCTGGAGCTGCGCTTGCCAGTACAGCTCCAAAACGTTGCGTGATGGTGTCTATTTCTGCACGCACTGCATTTACGCGCGCATGATTACGCTGCGGTAACGGCATCTGCATTAATCCCTGCAATGCTGCTAATTTCTGTGCGCATTTGTCTCTGTACGGTTGCGACAACTGCGCAAGCCATGTCACTACCCAATCGGCTGGCATAGGGGTATCACCTGCAAGCACCCGTTGCGCTCGTTTGATACAGCGCTGCCGCCAGCGCAGATACTCACCTGCTGTGACATGAGACGGTGTTGTGTTAATCAAGCCTTGCACTTCAAGCGAGGGAATCAACCGCTCAGTCGCAAAAAAAGAGCAACTCTCTCCCGTTTCACGCAGCATTTGCTGCGTAGCAGAAATCAACACTGATGACATCGTGTCCAGCTCTGGACGTATATTTACTGACACGGCGGTGTACCCTTTTGTTTATGCAGCGTGTAATCGGATTGCAGAGCACCAGACGTTTTCACTTCCAGTTCGTACTGGCGTTGCTCGGGAACATCAGACCCCCACTTGTAGATTGCATCGCGGGTACAATTGAGCAACGTACACAGCTCAACAACTCCGCCGGCATATTTCACTGCATCCCTGGTTTTCATAATGAGATAGTAACAAACAGATCAATTTTGTCCAGAATACAGATCATAAAAAAGTGATGCGTATCACTACAAATCTGTATAGTCAGCTATACAAACATGGTTTATTATTTAGAGATGAAAAAACGCGGCGAATGGCTGAAAGCTCGTAGAGAAGAGCTAAAGCAACAGAATAAAACAAAGTTCTCAATCAGAGCGCTGGCAGGTCGTGTAGGCGTGTCATACGCGGGTTTGTCTCATCTTGAGAACAATGATGCGATGCCAGCTCTGGATCTGGGCCTGAAACTGGCTCATGAGCTGGATCGTTCGCCAGAGTGGGTCTTAACTGGCGTCTACAATGACGCAAGAACGGGTATTCCTGTTATTGGTTCAATTTCGACCGGGCCTGATACTGAATGGCTGGCGAATGGCATGGTAGACAACACGTTTCCCTCCTATGTTGACATCTCTGTGCCTGAACGAAACTTATATGGACTAACTGTTGATAGTGGGGATGTCATAGGTTACAGGGTGGGTGAGGTTCTGATTGCCGATCCTAAAATGGAACCTGTTACCGGTGAAGACGTGATAATTATCACAAAAGACGGTGTTGATTCGGGGGTTAAAGTCCTCGCGAGTCAACGCGATGGTAAAGTTTATCTGGACACACCAGGTGGGGCATCACAGCGCGTGATTAGAGATCTTGACGATATCGTGTTGATGCATCCAATCATCCTGGTGGCAAAATCTATAGCGGTGAAGGGTATATAGATCAGAATAAGATACTAACTTGTCAGGTGTACCGATCAAAGGCTATTATGTGGCGTAATAGTGACGACCGGGGCATTTGCCACTGACATTCAGTGGGTGCATAAAAAAGAAAAGCCCCGGTTGTGGCGACCGGGGCTTCTATCGAACAGGCTTCATCAACGAAATTTTTAGCGCTTAGCAGCTCGCTGAAAAACCAAATCTGTATGTTGATGATAGTCCGTTCGCCGTTCCTGCGCAACTGTGCAGTAACCGTTTGGACAAAAAAAAAATGAGAATAGCGGACTTCTATCAACAACAATTTAACTCCGACCCGTTCGCTCTACTGGATGCCGGTGCTGATGAACTGGCAGCAATAGCTGGCGCGGCTGGCATTAACTGGCATGAATGTGCACATGAAATCCAGCTGTCTACCTCGCGTGGTGCGTCTGAAAAATTCACAAAATATGCGCGCCATTCTCCTCCTGTTTTAATTCCTAAACTGCGTGGTAAAGTCGAAATTTACTCTCGCATGGAATCCACGCATGACGGTATAGCATACCCATTCGTGAACTTTGTCTGCAAAGGTACCGATGCCGGTGTCTGGAGTGGCATGCAATTCCTGGCTGCTCAATACAGACAACACATCCAGCGTAACGGTGGGACCGTGGTCCCACCATCAAGCAAAGATTTAGCTCGACTAAAGCGAGCTGAGGATAAGCGAAAAGAGCGTGAACGATTACAGCTTATAGCTGAACGTATGGAGAGCCAGCGCCGGGATGCTGACCTTAACGAATATCTGGACTTTTCGCGCGCATTTTCAGATTCCCCATCTGAAGACGGGACGTGGCCATATGCAGCAAAGAAGGGAATTTCATCAATTTTTCCATTCTGCAATGTTCGTCGCGTTACTGTGTGGGACCACGGTCCCAACAATAAAAAACCTGCTAAACAAGAGGTTATGGCTATTCCTCTCTCCCACCTAGATAACAGATTAAATGGCCGTGTGGCTGGCTGGCAGCGAATAACATACAAAGGTGATAAATATCAAACACGCGCCATTGACCCAGGTGATTTTGCCGGAAGTGGGCATGTTATAGGTAAACTACGTTGCGCAACCAGGGTATGTGTCGTTGAGGGCTTTGCTACCGGCGCATCCGTTTTTGCTGCTGCAAAAAAAAGATTCGATGCTGTTATCGTTGCTGTATCGGCTAACAATGTCATTAAAGTTGTCGAGCAAATAGTTGATTTGTATCCCGGCATCGAGCTGTGGTGTGCTCTGGATAATGACCAACGCTCACAGCGAGCTGGCAAGGGAAACACCGGTCTGCGAGTTGGCCTCGAAGTCATGAAAAAATACCCTGCCGTTCGTTGTACATATCCCATATTTAACACTGATGAGGACGAATGCAGTGACTTTAATGACCTGCAGCAAGTCCGCGGCATAACTGAGACAAATCGGCAGCTGTTTTCTAAAGAGAACCGACTCACGTTGCCGGGGAATATTTTTGATGTTGAGTTATTGGCGTTAACTGTAGCGGCAGTTGCGGACCGTAGGGCCATAGCAAAACAACTGGTGCGCTGTATCGATGCTGGCATGACTCAATGTCCATCAAAGCTATCCCCACAGGAGTTAGTGGCATTGATTAAAGCTACGCTGGATAAAATTGGTGCCGACAAAGCTCTTTACGGCACTGTTTATAATCGAGTTAAACGTGCGTTCCGCCAGAAGTGTGAAAAGGCTCAGGCGTTCCGCTCGTTCAGCGATCGGGTTATCAATCCATCTGTTCGCCCAGATCACATAACGTATAAACGGTTCGACAAGCCGCACATGACAAAAGAAGTCCTCGACTACATAAAGTCGTTGAACGGACCAGTTATTGTTCGTGCCGGCATGGGTTCCGGTAAATCAAAACATCTACTCCGCCCGCTGATGCACAACGCTGAGCGTGGGGTTTCTGTTGCTCACCGCGTGTCACTCATTGGCGGACTATGGGACATGATGACACGCGCAGACGATGGAACTCGCCGTAACTGCGACATCCTGCATTATCAGGACCAGGGCTACAAAGAACTGGCGCCATACGCTAACAAACTGACGATCTGTATTAACTCAATTGTTAAAGGTTGTTGGCAACCTCTCATGAAAAAGCACGACTTTTTCGGACTGGACGAAGCGACCCAGGGACTACGTGCAACGCTATCGGGTAAGGCAATGGCTCATCCTGTTGACGTATTCAATCGTCTGATCGATGCAATCGCATCTAGCGATGACCATGCATTGCTGGTTGACGCTGATGCCAGCGACATTCTGGTCGATTTATGCGAGTTAGCGCTGGCCAGGCGTGAGCAAACTGGACTGTCTGCGTGGACACAAATTCACGTTGTCGAGCTGCCGGTCGATGTCACGTATAAAACCGCTAACGGAGATCGGGAAGCGCGCCGGGTTCTCTACACAGACAATGACCGTATCATGGTCGAAGTTTTAAAATCGGTTCAGGCTGGAGAGAAGTTCTTGCTGGCGACAGACTCTACTAATTTTGCCGAGCAGCTACTGTTGCAATTGCGTGACCGCTGGCCGGAGAAAAAGTGGCTCTATGTCAGCCAGGACACAAAGCCCGATGCTGAAGTCGTCGCGTTCACTGATGCACCAAACAAACAAGCAAAGCTATACGATGGGCTGATTTATAGTCCCGCTATAAGCTCAGGCGTATCCATAGAAGAAAAACACTTTACCCGCCATTTCGGTTCATTCTGCGGACAGGTCGTGCCGTCTGATGCTATCCAGATGCTACGCCGTGACAGAACGGCTACAGAGTTCATTGTTGGCCTGAACAAACTGCCAGGAATACGTGAAGAGCGCGAAGAAAATATCAAGCGCGGATTTCTGCAGGCACTCCTGGAGACCGCCGAGATAAATGACGAGTTTACTGACGCCGTCCTTGACGGTGACCGTCTTTCGCTCGGCCTGGCTGATACGACCTATATCAAGATGAAATTCCGTGTCGCTGCTATGGAGGCACGGGCTCGCAACGACTTTGCAAACAATATGATCTGTATTCTTTATTCTGATGGCTACAACGTCCAGCACCTGGCTGAAGATACAGACCTTAGCGCAGCAGGGAAGGAATTACGTAAGGCAGCAAAAGAGCGTGTGTGGGATTTAACGGTCATGCGCCACATGGAGATCGATACTCCTGATGAAAACCTGCGTGATGAATTACTGTCAAAGCGGTCTCTCTCAGAAGAAGAGCAGGCGCAGTTGGCCAGATGGGATATTGAACACGAACTGAAGCTCGATGTTGACGAGTCATCACTGAAATTTTTGCTGGATGGTGGCCGTAAAAAGTTAACTCTGGCTGAAATGATGGTAATGGATGAGGTGGCCGCCGCTCGCATTGACCGTGAGCAGCAGGCGATTTCATTCACGTACCAGTTCAGGAAGGGGCATCGAAATGAATATGTCACTATCACAGCACTGAACAGAGAGACCGCCGATTCACAGTTCGCACGAATGCAACCCGGCATTACAGGCTATACAGTCCAAAGCCGACCTGTTATGGAAGTAACGCAACGCACATACGCATCGCTGCACCGTAAAACCGCACGCCAGTATTTTACAACGTGTGGCATTGACCCGGACACAGGTATTGGTGAAGCAACACAGGAGGCAATGTCGGCTGCAATGGCACAACTGATGGATGCTGGTACAGCTGACAGATTCAACAACGTACTCCGGTTTGGTGGTTATATTAACCCCAAAGGACGACCAAAACGCCCTGAGACGGTGTTTAAGCAAGTATGCGAGGCATTCGGCTATGCAACGACGAAACGTCGGCTGCCGCGCTCTCAGGGGCTAGGGTACGTATGGTCAATTGTTCCTGACTCCAGGTCATTCATTCACGGCATTCTCGAACGTCGCGCAGCGTCGTCACTCTCGTTTGTTCAGATAAAACTGGACGCACCAATATCCGAAGCGGCTGATCTCGATTGTGGATCATATATAGACATTGGATCGCAATCTGGATCTCCTCATTCGTCATTTATTGATGATGCCGTATGTGTTGTTGAGGATGCTATCTCGGCAATGCCGGTGCCGCTGGAGTGGTTACGACAGGCATTGAGCGAACAGGAACTGGTACAACTTGCTGCTATGCCTACCAGGCTGATTCAGGCAACCGTAGCGGGCCTATTTATGACAGATAACATGGATACACTGTCTGCTGGACAATATGCTGAACTACGGCGATTACAGGCGGTTTAAGTGAAGTACATCAGGTTTAACAATATTCTAATTGGTGCGGACATAACGTCTAAATTATGGGCTACTGAATCAAAAACTGGATATGTAGTCACGCATATTTTTAGCATTACCCGTTGTGTCAAACAGGTAAAATCTCTACGTATTATTTCGTGGAAACTCACCCTCTTTTGGTTATGTGTAGGAGTGGCGGTAGGATGTTAGTGTGGTACCTACCATTATCCGCAGCGCTGCTTGTAGTGTGGTTTTACTGGCTACGTAAGAGGATAAAGGTGATTAGCGTAACGGCTGATATTAAGCAGCGCGCCAGGCATTCAGCCTGGCGTTATGTCGCTTTGAAAGAACTATCAAAATAATTGGTCTATGGGCTCAAAAATAGTTTTCCCATGCCGCCTGCATTGCGTCAGGTAAATTTTCTGCTTTACCTGACCAATAGTACTGTCGACCCAAATATGTAAATTCGATAATCCATGCTCCATCGTCTGCTCGCCGCGGCGCTTTGAAGCGTGGGCGTTCTACCGGGTCATCTGATTTATCCGCCTGGCCCTCTATGTCAATTCCATGAGTAGTTGGCTCATCATCTTCCAGTCCGGGTTCATTTTCTTCACAGAGAATAATATCAGGCAAATCGCTTTCAGCTTTTATCCAACCATTATCGCCAACACTCTGACCCAGCGCGTCTGCTGCAAAATCAAGGTAACGACGTACCAGAGTTGGGTTAAAACCTGCCTTGCGTAGGGTGTTTGTATTAATAACAACATCACCTCCATCCTCGACCAGCTGCTTCACTGCATCGTGGATTCTGATACCCGCATCACCCTTTGCAAATTCGGGCATTTCAGGGTCAAGCGCCTGCAGGGCAGCTAAACGCCGGTTTTCTAAGCCGGTTTCTGGCCGCCAGTGGCGAGAGAAGTTATGCAGTTTGAACTGCTTGTAATGCAACTGAGTCCCTTCATCGTCATGGCCGAGGATTTCTGAGAAAAAAACATCCTCATCAACGTTCTTCCAGCGTGGGTCAGTACGGAACCACATTTCATAAGTTATACGGGCATAGATGGCACGGGTGTCTTTAAATGTTCGCGCACTATCTTTGAAAAAATCCTTCGCAAACTCGTTAAAACTTTTCGCCAGACCAGATGTTATACGGACATTAACAGAACGGTAACTGGCGTCATCAGTATGGTCGGCTTTTAGAACTGCAATGTCATTAGCTGCTGGGCAGCTACGTAGTTCATACAAACGCTGGACGAATAATTTAGCATCGCACAGGGTGTAAATTCTGCGAGGAGTATCGTCATTATTTCCAGTCCGTTTTTTTGCCTGCCCACGGAAAAACACTTCATATCGGCCAGCGACTTCAAATTCACCGTTTGCAATTATTTCAATCAATCGACGACCTGATGCAGCTGCCAGGGCAAAGGCCATTGCCGCCATTCCCTGCTTTTGGGTTATGAGCTCAGGAGCAAACGGTGCGCACAAAATATTCGTAACTGACTGCATATATGTAGGGTAATCAAGCAGCACAACACTGCGCTTTTTCTCATTGAGGACACCATCCCAGCGCTGTTGTATTGACGCGCGCTCAGACGGACTCAGCTGCAGGTGGTAAAGAATTTCATGGTTTATTTTTAGGTTGCTTAGATCATCAAGTAAGGCCGAACCTTGCCTGAATGCCTGGTACATTTCTGTCTCAGCTTCTTTCCAGTCTGATTCAATCAGGGCTTGGAGATATGCTGCCCAACCGGGATATTTGCGAGCGAGCGCCAATAGTTGACGCTCTCCTGCATGCCCGCGCTTGATATTGCCAAGCAGCTCAGCGACTGTCGTTATTGATTTCAGATGTTCGGTCAGTTGGATATATCGCTGACGGATATCGGGTGTCGATAGCTCCAGCCACTCCCTAAGCTCACGTGCATAAATGGGGTACCGTTCTGCCAGACGTTCGACATTTGCTGCAAAATGATGGTGTAAACGGTCATCAAATTGTTTTCTGATTCGGGTCAGATAGTTGTTTACAGTGTTTAATGATAAGCGATTACGCTCACCGCGACCTTTGTAACGCCGCTTGTCAAGATAGAGCCTGTTTTTTAGCTTTGTAGCAGCGGCTTTATATTTTCGGGTTTTATCCCCCTGGGGGATATCCATTTGTTCAATGGCATCAACTTCAGCAACTAATTGCTCAATCAATACTCCGATACCTCCGCCCAACTTTGCCATTTTCCGCGCCTCTTATCGTAACAATATTGAAAACAATAATCCCACCTAATCATAGATGAGTCAAACACTATTGTAACAAAATAAATTTTATTTATCGTAACAATTATAACGCATCTAAAGGATTCAATAGCAAACATTGTTACGATTATAGTAACACATAAGAAAACATACACGTGTATGTTTTCTAATGTGTAGCGATAATTTCGTAACATTGTTTCAATTATGGTTAATCTTCATAATATTGTTACGATTTGTGGAATGTGTAAGATTGTATCTTTGTTACGATAAAATCACGATGTGGTATACCTTAGCTTCAAGAATCATTAATTAACTTTGTTACGATAATCGCTGTATTTTTGGGGGTGAGCAGGTATTTTATTTTTAGCTTTTTTTTAAGCCTGTTACGCAGGGGTACGCGGGAACTATAGGACGTGAGTAACTTAAATAATAATATTTATAATCAATATCTTATGTAAAACCCAACAAGTGAAAGGTTCGTTATTAGCTAAGATATCATTTCAAAAGGGCCAGAGCGCTGGCGCGCTCCAATGCTTCCACACCGCTTTTGGCGGCGTATTTCTGTGCAAGCTTTCTCCCAATTACTAAGCTTTGCTTTTTATGTGTTACTTTTCATTTTTAACGAAAAGTTTAAGTTTTGGTGTTGCTTTGCGCCGAATGATTGTGTTTAATGATTTTTGCGCAAAGCAAATACGACAGGAGAACAATTTATGGGACTTATACAGACGCTTAATGAGTGTATAGCGCGCGGCCAAACCATGACACGTGCTATTGCCATGGCTCAGTTTGGTGACGACAGTCCAGAGGCACGAGAAATTACTCGTCGCTGGGGCATACTCGAAGCTGCAGAATTGGTTGGTGTGAGTGCGCAGGCTATCAGGGATGCAGAAAAGGCCGGACGCTTACCACACCCCGACATGGCAATGCGAGGCCGAGTAGAGCAGAGGGTCGGGTATTCTATCGGCCAGATAAATCACATGCGCGCTGTATTTGGCAAATTACGTCATCGTCCTCATGGCTCACTGCCGTCGGTGCTCGCCGTTGCTCAGCATAAGGGCGGAGCGTACAAAACATCTACGGCAGTCCACCTTTCACAACGAGCCGCATTAGCTGGATTGCGAACCCTGCTTGTTGACGCTAATGATCCGCAGGGTTCAGCGTCTATGTATCACGGCTATGTCCCTGACATTAATGTGCATGCTGACGATACGTTGCTGCCGTACTATCTCGGTGAACGTGATAACGCAGAATACGCTATAAAGCGGACCTGCTGGCCAAATCTCGACATCATCCCATCATGTCTGTCGTTGCATCGTATCGAGTCAGAAATGCTACAACGGGCTGATGCCGGAAAACTGCCGCATCCTTATCATCTGATGCTGCGAGCTGCAATTGAGTCTGTATGGGATGACTATGACCTGATAATCATCGACAGTGCTCCTAACCTCGGTATTGGCGCTGTTAATGTTGTCTGCGCTGCTGATGCCATCATTGTGCCTACTCCGGCAGATTTGTATGACTACACATCTACATTGCAATTTTTCACCATGCTGCGTGACACCCTAAAGACGGTAGATCTCGGTGGTTTCGAACCGGATGTCCGAATATTGCTGACAAAGTACAGCAACACAGTCGGCAGCCAGTCCCCCTGGATGGAAGAGCATATCCGTGATGCATGGGGTTCGATGGTACTACGTGAGGTTGTTCGTGTGACTGATGAGGTGGGCAAGGGCCAGATAAGAATGAGAACAGTGTTCGAGCAAGCAACTGACCAGCGCTCATCAACCAGCGCATGGCGAAACGCATTGGCAATATGGGAGCCCGTTTATCAGGAGATTTTCGACAAAGTTATCGCGCCGAGGTGGGAGGATAAAAAATAATGAAACGCGCCCCAACTCTAAAAAACGCACCAGACCTGAAAAAGAATATGCCTGCTACTGTTGACACATCACATACATCAAATGAACCCACATCACCGGCTGTCAGCGCTTTGCGTAGTCGTGTCAGTAGCATGACCGGTAATACTATCATCCTCCCGGTTTGTGGCCGTGATGTTACATTTAAGCTCGTTGTAATACCTGCTGAACGTGTTGAACGCGCAACTATGGTATGGGCTGGTAACGAACGCGACCAGACATTGTTAACGAAAGAGGCCCTGGATGACCTGATACCATCATTCTTGGCCAATGGTCAGCAAAACCCCGCATTCGGGCGCGAAGTGAACGGAATAACAGAAGTAGCCGACGGAAGCCGCCGCAGAATGACATCTATCGTTACCCATAGCGATTACCGTGTCCTTGTTGGTGATCTGGATGATGAGCAGATGCAGTGGTTATCCGAAATTGGCAACGACTACAGGCCACCCAGTGCGTATGAGCGCGGTAAGCGTTATGCGCGTCTTCTGAGTACCAGATTTGACGGCAACGTCAGTCAACTGGCGGAAGCTGAGAATATATCCCGTAAAATCATCACTCGCTGCATCAAGACCGCCGAGCTACCGACCGAGATTATTCGGTTGTTTGTGAACCCAAATGAACTCAGTGCGCGAGCCGGTGAGGGCCTGGCTAAAACATACGCCAGTAATGCTGATGCCCTATTTGCATTTGCTAAAAACCTTGCCGCGAGACAGGCCGCTGGTGAGATATTCGAAACTGATGACATCATTCAACAGCTGCATGATGTTGCATTAAAGCCTGGCAAGGTACAGGCCAGTGAGCGTAAATTTGGTGCGGGCATAAAGGCAAAGTACAAGGGCGATGCCGTATCATTCCAGCTTAAGGGAGTCCCGCAGGAACTGGTGAAACAGATTGAGGATTTGCTGGAGCAACATCAGCGTGAGCAGCAAGCTGCGACCGTGCGCGTGATCGATGAGTCAATAACAGAAATCGACACGGTTGTGACTGCTATTCGTGCAGCTGCTGATTCCATCAATTATAGGATCACGCAAAACGAAACGCAGGCGTTAATACCCTTTGCCAGAACCGTGCTGGCAGGCACAAAAAACGATGAGGATAAGCAGCGGAGTATCGCCGTGGAAATTGAAAGCCGTTATGTGATCTAAAAAGGGATGCCCCGCCGGACGCCACCGGCGGGGCGCGTCATACCTTACGACAGGAGAATGACGCTTGACCAAACAGTAACACAATACCTCGACATGCCTCAATGGGACCGCGGTCCCGCGCCATTATCGTATCTCACCCATGTTGCGCAAAATCCAGTACCTATTGCTATTGCTATCAGGGGTTTTATCAATGAAGTCTGGCTGTTCACGCTCTATCCAGCGATTAGCCTCCTCATCACTAAAGTGCCAACCACGCATATTCAATTCCTGCACAAAATCATGCGTCCTCATGCATAAATAGCCCTTTTGGCTACGTCGAATCGCCGCCACAAACGCAGCGGGAATTTCATACCGGCGACCCATCTCTGGCATCTCGCTTGTAGTGGTCTGTGACCGTGAATGTTACAACGCCGAGTACACGCGCATCTGAGCAGGCCTCACCCTCGATTGTGTCTCCATCATCACAAACGAACGATTGCCCCATTATTTTTGCAAACTGTACTCGCCCGCAAAATGACAACAAAACTCGGTCTCCCTGCACCGGCTGGTGTTCAGGTTCAATGACTGCATAACCCGACGAGGTTTCGATTACATGCGAGCTGGGTGTAATACCACAGATATAATTAGGTGTGAGCGCCGGCTCCATGAAGTCGCGCGCTGGTGATGGAAATCCCATGATACCTACCTAGATTGCTGTGTTTATATACAGTATTATTGATATTTTTACTGGCGGCAAGGGATGTTTTGAATGGCTAAATTAACCCACTGTCCTTTGAGGAAATTTAGTTACCATCGCGCCCTGCCTGCTGACGAATGTTCCATGCACTATTTGGCGGCATTTCAACACGTACAGAAACATATTGATCTGCAGGGATGTCAATTGCATCTCCATCATCATAACCCGCAATAATATTTTGCGCCCAGGCGGGAGCGCTGGGATGCGTTCTATGATAGGTTTTCACCAATACAGCACCGTCTGCATGAACTTCATAGTCGAGCCATATCAGCGGCTGTTTATTGCGATCCATTGGAATATCAAACCCGCCATCAATGCCACACCAAGCTGCATCTGCATTCAGGCCTGTGCAACCATTTATCAAGTAATTACCAATATCCAACCGTGTAACCGTGATACCTGCAGCCTCATCATTTACCTCAGCCGATCCATTTCGCCATATTTTGACAATAGGGCTGGCAGCTTTTAGTGAACCATCTGACGTTTTTATTGTATTACCGGTTGAGTAAACGGTGTGGTCATACGTTATCAGGCCTGTATTGAGATACCTATAGCGCAGTTGACCATTGCCCTGGGCATGAATGTGAAAACAAATAGTTTCGTCATACGAACAGTAGACGCCTGCGCCGTAGCCAACATTACCTGAGCCACCGCCTGAACGGTAAAAACCAGATGGATACCTGTTGTAGCTGCCAGCAATTAGAGGTGTTGAGCGCGCCAACAAACCCGCAGCGCCGGTTGTCATCACGCGCCCTGCTATCTCATCTGTCGTGCTGCTGATGAGCGTCAGGCCTAGATTTGTGCGCGCAGTAGCTTTATTCTCAACGTCGTTCAGATTCTGCGATTTTTCCATTTTTGCTGACATGTCGTCAGTCAATTTTTTAAATGAGCTAATTGTGACTACCTGGCCGTTAGGGTCTTCTAACGTCACGCTTCCAGTTCCTGTCATGAGTTCTTGCCAGCCGTCCATCTGTGACTGGTAATATCCCAGTTGCGCAGCCAGGCGGCATGCAAAATCAGGGGCCGAGTCAGTATAAAACGACAAAATGGCATACAAACTACCTGCCGCTACATTTCCTGCGCTACTTGCGAGTGTTATTTTTGTTGCGCTATCCACACGCAATATTTCGAACCATTTTGAGATAGCAGGAATGTATAGCGCCTGTCCTGGGCCAATAGCCATTTTATTATCTGTCCAGTTCGTACCAATGCCAGTTACTGTAGCCCCGTCAATAGCTATCGTTCCTTTTGTATACCAGGCCATAATTACCTCTAATAAATATTATCAACACACGGAATGCTAATTGCTGTAGCGCGTTGCCCTGTAACAGGGTATTGGTCAGTCCAGTAATTTTGCACCTGCCCACCGCCTAGCCTGACGTTATTTCCCTGCATAACTAATCCTGCGAATTTAAGCCAGCACCAGCCAGAATTTGCTTTACTCGAATACCCATACCGCCCTAATAACACCATTCGATTACCAATATCAGCATTAGCAAATGACGGTGTATATAATGCGCCATGATAAATAAATGGACGCTTGACTGTTGAAAATGTGCAAGCACCCTTACTGTTAAGTATCGTCAATCCATCGCCGGGAGTGGGCGCTACGCCAGAGGCGAATATAGCTACAGTCATTGTTACACTCGCTGGCACATCCTCTCCGTCTCGCTCTACAAAAGCCATGATTGTTGAGCCGTCAAAATCGACAACAACACCAGCGGCATTCCAGCGGGCAAATACTGAATACTTTTCTCTATCGTATCCCGCTATTGTTGGCGTATCCCAGGAGCCGCTAACGGTTATCTCTGCCGCGTACACACACTGACCAGACATCGTGGCATCGGTAATTGATAGAAAATCAGTGCTATCCTGAATGTATAGGCCGATAGAGCCAGATGACGCAGGCAATATTTGCCACACCGTTCCCGGCCAAATCATATTTACCGCGTGCGACATGCTATTCCATGTTGCATGGGTCATTGTCCCACCAGAAAATGTAACGCCACTGAGCACGTCAACTGTCGGCACTAAATTTGTTCCCTCTCGGTAAGATTGAACTGTTTGTCGTGGTATAAACAGCAATTGTGAGCCACTAACGTAATTGCTAACAGCAACAGATGAATAAGCGACGGTTTGCTCTGTTGTCATGCAATATGATGGACAACGCACACCGGAAGTTATTTCCATCGGTGGCCTACCATCATTCAGGTCAATATATAAACCCTGGGGCATTGCTAGCTCCATTTCCCGAGGACAATTTTACCTCCACCAGTAATATTCACTGTTACGCCATTGCCATCCAGGACTACAGTATTACTGGAACCATTAAAACTAAAGTTACCATTAGAAGCATAAAGGCTTCCCCTGAACGTGCCGTTATTAAAATCAACATTCCCATTTTTATTAATCTGCCATCCAGAGCTACCAGCAATATAATTATTAGACTGAATAACATTAGCTATTTTCGCATTTGTAATAGTACCATCACCGATAAATGCATTGCTGATAAATACCTGTCCATTTTCTATAGCGAATGGTGAGTAGGTTTTTCCTCCTGCCTCGCTCATTACCGCAAACCTATCAGCTAAAAACAGCACTTGTGATTTAACACTACCACCAATCACCTCCACACCAATTGCCATTCCGGCAGAAGAATAAACTCCATTATAAGTGACCCCGGCATTGACGTTGTAAATCGCCGATCCCGTTCCTGCGTTATCAAATTGCGTCGTTGCCTTTGTCTGAATTGACGCTTCTTGATTATCAAATTTAGCCGTCACTAACTGTTGATACTCTGCAAATGCTCGCTGGTCATCTGCCTGAATTGTGCGAATCTCCAGAATTTCTGCTGAGGCCAGGCCAGCTTGTTTTCGCCAGCGCCGGATATCAGCATCATTTGCCAGAGCGTTTTCGACAATCGCATCTGTGTTGGTATCAATCTGCGTAACAAGCTGGTTGCCTGCCTCAGTCGTCATGATGTCGTCGCCAATCCAGTCAAGAACGCCGCTGGCGTCGGTTGATGCCTGCCCGCGTATCCAGTCGGTCCAGTCTCCAACATTACCTATGCGGTCACACAAGCGAGCGCGATACCAAAAGTCCTGACCAGCACGCAGGCCCATTTGCTGATATGTGCTCTGAGGATATGGTACGTCGGCCAGCAGTTTGGGGTTATCTCCGTTATTTGTACTGCTGTAGTGAACCTCTGTTTTTAAGGTATCCTGCGCACCGGCGGGGAATCCCCAACTGAGCGAAATACCAAAAATCTCCGGATTCGTCGTCAGGTTAACTGGTGTCGGCGGCTTACCCGTCTTACCTGTTAGCTCTGTTTCAACCGATGTCCCCCACATGGATGCGATATCGCTGGCATTGAATGCCCGGATGCGCACGGTATAGCGCCCTGCGTAGATGCCGTCCACTTCAAACCGGGTGTTACCGGTACGCGCAACGTTAATCCAGTCGCCATTGTTCTGCCGCCATTGAGCCTCATACGCAACAGCATTTGCCACACTGTCCCATGAAACCTCCATCGTTGTGATGCCAATACCCTGCTCAACGCGGTACGAGCTGGTTATCCTGATGTTCTCCGGCATCCCCTGCCCACGTGGTGGGACCACGGTCACAGGTCTGTCCTCAATTACTGCCCCATCGTCTACTCTGGGGAACTTATTCGGGTTATAGGGCAACCCACTAATCGTTACGGTACCGTCGTCATTGATTGCTGTGCGCTTAACCCTGAATTGCTGAATGGCCAGATCAGCCTGGTCCAGCACCCAGCCCGCTTCTGCTGCCGGCGTCTCACTGTAGGGGCTGGCAACAGTAATTCCCCGGCCGGATACGCTGACCACATTGCGCCCCTCGGCCTTACCCGATGGCAGGTTGACTATCAAACGGTCGCCAGCTTTTGCGGTAGTGATTCTGTCCAGCGTAATTTTCGTGCCAGCAGCGGCACTCACACGCCCGCCGTTCTGGCGACCAGCTAACGGCGCGTCATTAATGCCAATGATTTTACCAACACGCGGAATCCGTCCCTCGTTACCCGTGGGGAACTCCACTACGTTGTCATCGCGGTTTGTCTCGATAGCCCACAATCCGCGGCGCTGCGCCTCACTTTCGCGAGTACAGCCGGTGGCCGTCATTTCATACGTGTTGAAACCAAATCGCGCTGCAAGATCCTGGACCATTACGCTCGCCTGGTCATCGTTGTAACCGTTCGCCGGATTGCTCCACGTAACGATGGCTGACGAATAGTTACTGCGCTCAGACGTGCTGGAGAAGTTGAACGAGCCGACAACGTTGGCCCGGTTGAATACAAAATCTGGGTCCAGCTCACGCGGCATATCTGCATCGACGGTCATGAGATTACCGGACCAGCTAATCATGCCCCGGAAAATGGCCGCAATATCATTCAGCACTGTCCATGCATCAGTACGCTGGCTCATGTACAGATCACATAAAAAACGCGGCTCCTTGCCGCCAGCGCCGTCTGAAACCTGAGCATCGCAATACTGCGCTATCTGGTAGAGCGTCCATTTATCTACCTGTTCCAGTGATATGCGCTGACCCAGACCATAACGATGCTGCGTAACCATGTCGTAAAACACCCAGGCAGGGTTGTTCGTCCATGCAAATTTAAACGTCCCGTCCCACGTCCCGGAATACGTCCTGTTGACCGGGTCATAGTTCGCCGGCACACGTACCAGTAAACCCTTTGCTTTCACTGTAACGGTCGGGGTCTGCCCGTCGAAAAGTTTCGCATCAAACTGGATGAACAGCAGTGCGGTATGTGGGTATCGCAGTTTTGCGTCAACGATTTCCGTCATTGACTCAATGTTCATCGTATCGGCGTGGCGACCATCAGTTGTATTCTCTGTCAGCCTGCGAACACGGATCTGCCAGCCCGATGTAGCCGCTGGCAGGTCGATACGATAGCTGCGCTCGTAGCCCGAGTTCGCGATACCATCTGCGGCATCACGACCATACTCAACATAGGTTGATCCATCCGTGGATATGTCGACAGCGTATTCAATTCTGTAGCCATTTTTGCCGCCGCTATCGCGCATGGCGTAAACGCCGTTCGGAAACTTGATACGCAGCCGGACGGCGCTGAGCTGAGTGTTATTAATCGCCTTTACCCAGGGCGTACCGTATTTCAGTTCATAACCAACATTCAGCTCGTTCTCTACAGCCGGGAACCCCTGAATATAATCCTGATCGAGTGTCCCACTGCGCCAGTCCCATGTAACGCCGGGGAAATTCTCGCTGCCTTTGCTGTCAATCAGTGGCGTGCCATTGAGGTAGATATTCTCACCAGTAAAGCCGCCTTCAATCTCCCCTTCGGAAAGAGCCAGCAGCATCTTCATGTACGCAACAGACGCAATCTCGGTGCCGCGGTTGGCGCCGTTATCACTGCTGCCACCGCTGCTCTTCGCGCCTGATATTTCCATCGCCATGCGTTCTCCGGGCAAAAAAATCCCGCCGGAGCGGGATGTGTTAATTTGGTTTTATGGTTACTGCTGCTCTTCCGCGTAAATGCCGCCACTGATGAGGACGCCACCTATCTCGCGTTGGCCATACAGTATCGGCACACCGCTACCCGCCGCCACCTGGTTTGTTGGCGCACCAAACGAGTAGCTTTTCTTCGTGTCCTCGGTATTCGTCGTTCCCTGCGTGCCGGTCGGCACCAGCATCTGTGCAATGCCGCCCAGCATCATCACCGCCCCGGCTTTGTACAGAAACGGGGATGCAGCCAAAAACGGCGTAAAGCTCAGAACAGCACCCACGGCTACCAGCGCGGCACCCAGAATCGTTTGAAATAACCCCGCCTTTTTGCTGCCGATTATCACTGGCGCTATCCGGATAACATCATGTACACCATTCAGCTGCAGATCACGCTCACTGAGGTTCTGTGCGCCATTGAACACGGTGTACGTAACACCATGCTCCTGCCCCTTTTCCAGCCAGCGTTCGAAGCCGGGGAGCATGATGCACAGCGCCCGGACCGCCTCACGCACTGACGACACCGACAGACGATGCTCACGCCCGAATACCGTGCCGAGCCGCCCATACAGACGGACCAGCACCATCTTCTCGCCACTATTCGCCATCTCTGTACCTCAATGTCAGCATCGTTCTGTCTCGCCATGCACCGCCGTATGGAACTACGCCACTCTGCTGGCCGTACATATGGTGGAGCATTTTTCCATCGCCCAAGTAAATGCCGGCGTGATTGATTTCTGTCGCGCGCCACTGCATCAGGATGACATCACCAGGCTGCAACTGATCAGCGTGTGAATAAAAACCAGCATCGGCATAATGCCGGACGTACAGATTTTCTCCACGTGTCCACCAGTTATCAGCGCGCTCAAAATCTGGCAACTCGATACCGCGCTCCTGCTGATACCAGTCGCGGACCAGCCCGTAGCAGTCCCAACTGCCATGCACAAATGGACGGCCTATCAACGGCGGACGATCTGCAGGCGTGATTGTCGTGTATTCCCCTCCGGGCCAGCCCATGATTACCCACGGCAGCCCCGATTCCTGGCACGCCTGTCGGTCCTGCGCTGATGCATGTGGACCAGCATCCGGGTGCGAATGCACCACGGCCAGAACCTCTCCCACGTCTTCCGCTGCGGTCCATTCCTCTGGCGCCAGACGGAAGTGCTGGGCGGGCTCCTGATGGGTGTTAGCGCATGGCACATAGCGCCGCTGGCGCGTGGCACGTACAATCAGCCCACAGCATTCGTTCGGGTACTCCTGCGCAGCATGGCGCTCAATCGCTGTAATCAGTCGTTTACTCAGCATCATCACATCCGTATCAGTGCAATCGCCGGGAACCCGCCAAATGGCAGCGCGGCATCCTCTCCCCAGCGCAACTTGCAGCCCGCTACGGTTCCGGGGCATTCATCGAGCGCTGGGTTGGTGACCGGGTTTCCAAACTTGTCGAAGTATCTGGTACCGGTATAACCACAGTCGGTGCCGCGGTACTGGCCACGCAGACACCAGTGACAACGGCTCAGCATCTGGCGCGCCGGCAATTGCTGGCCGGTTACGTCAGCCGGCGACGACAAACGGAACTCCACCGTTGTGTCGTTCTGTGTGCTCTTACTGTCGATGTACCAGACATCGATCTGTTCAGCATTTGGGTTCGCGTCCGGATTGCCGCCTGCGAAGTTCGCTGCGTCGAGGTAATGCGCGTAGGTCCGGTGGATTGTCACTTTCGCCTGCTTCATGTCCTGAAACATGCCGCACAGCGTGGATACTGAGCCGTCTATATTGCTTACGGAAAGCTTTGGTGATGCAGCGGTGCCGTCACCATTCGACTCCATGCCACTAATCTGACACGGCCATGCGTCATACCGGATGCCCTGCCAGTAAATCGGTTTGCCTGGTAACTTAGCCGGATCATCACCGGCAGCGGCCACCTCTTCTGGTGTGTAAGGTATGGCGTGATTGTGGAAATACAGAACGTCAGCGCCGAACGCGCTGCCGTCCACTTCAATCAGGGTAATCTCGCTGCCGGGCTCCAGTTTCTGGTCGTCTGCTGAAATGCTCATATAGTGCTCCGGGACCGTGGTCCCAATAAACAAAAAACCCCGCGGTTGCGGGGTTTAATGAATTTAGCTGATATTGGTAACTTAGAAATCAATAAAGCCTTTGCTGTCCTTATAGCACTGCTCCATCATCATCTAATTGACCTCATCTCTTTTTGTAAGGCTAACGCGCGCTTTAACATCTGCTGGACCCCGGACTTAGGATGAGCAGCACTGACCCCCTCATCTGGATATGTAGCTATAATTTCGCTCAGCAATTCCTGAACGATATCCAGTTGTTTTGCTGCGATGTAAGCCAAAACCTTGCGTTTCTCTCCAGCCTCTTTTCCCCAATCTGTATTGGTCATAATTTTTTCCTGCACCCCGATTTATCCATCTTAGACCACCCCATACCCGGTACCGCTTAGTTTTTCAGCCAACCGCTCCAGGCGCTCCAGCGCCACTTCGAACCGTGCCGGCAGAGCCGCATCGGATTCATACTCCGGCATGACTGCTGGCAGAACTGCACTGCCCGTGGCTGGTTTTGCATCACGGATAACGGTTTTCAGGAACTCTCGTTCGTAGCCACGCATCTCAGTCAGCGCAACCTCAGTGGCCGCCAGGATGCGCCGTAACTCACGGATGATGGCCGGAAGCTCGTCAGTGGTGAAAGGATTTGGTGATGGATTGCCGGTGGCGCGCCGGAGCGCGTACCAGACACCAGAAACCCATGTGCGTCGGTAATGAAAGTTGGTCGCTATGTCATTTACCAGCGCCTGCAACTCAGCTCTGTCGCGCGGTGTCAGTGGTTCCGCTGCTGCTTTCGGTGCCGCTTCATAGTAGCCATAGAAGCCGTTCTGGCGGATAGCTGGCAGCACCTCGTTTGTTACCCACTTACGAAACCCGTGCGCCAGCGTACCCGGCTTAACTGCATCACGGCAGCGAAGGATTAACGTGTAGAGTCCGGATTCACTGATGACATTAAGCAGCTGTCTCCCACCAGGGGTGTAAACTGAACTTACACCCTTTTCATCCTCATCCAATGCCTTGAGCGACACTCGGGAATTTGTTAGCTCAAGCGCGCTGCACACATCAAGCGCAACAAACCACGGATTGTTATCAATCAACACAACCCGGATTTTGTGAGCTTTCTGAAACTCAAAAACGGCAAGTGCGCTCAGGGAGCTGGCGCGGAATCATTCGCTCCCACTCTGCACGGTAGCGCTCTCCATCAGCGGCCAGATTTTTAATCAAGACTAATAGCTGGGCTGACTCCTGCAGGTATATAGAACTATCGGTATTGCTAATGATGTAATGCGCGGTTGTGGCCAGTGCGCTTATTTGCGCCAGAGTAGATTCCAGAGTCTCGGCCAGTCCAAATTCATTCATGCGGATATTGTTCACGCCACACCTCCTGTTATCGGCAGGCGAGCCTGAAAGAACAGCACGAACTTACCCGAAAGCTGGCGGCGCGCGGTGCGCTCACTATCGGCAATGGTCGAAAAATGATGAATGTTATTTTTGCGATCGGTGCGGCAAATGGCCGCGAATTTGAACTGGAACATGGCTTACCTCACTTAGTGGTTTTGCCACTGCCATCGTTCCTACGCGTTGGCGGTGGCCCAAGCGGGGGTAGGAATACCGGCCTAAGTGAAACCGGCCAGCCCAAAGGCTGCCCCGCCTGAGCCACCATAATTTTTGATGTGTACAGGCTGCGCATACAAAAAAACACGCTGACGCGTGTTGTGCGCCACTTAGAATCCGGGTTCCTACGCCCGGTTACAGATTTTGCTGTAACCCCACTACGTTAACGCGTGCATGTTCATTGGTCAAATGGAAATTAATATTCAAAACTGCTTTAAATATGGCTACTCCGGTAGGTATATCAACACCTCCTGAGCCGCCATAATTAAAGCCTTTATCTAACGTCTTCAGACCATTTAACAGCGCCTAACTGCACGCCATCCGTTACATCTTTGAACATGTTTTGATAATAAACAAAGTAGTACACTTGGAAGCCCGTATAGCCCCCGTAACTATTTTTTGCATTAATGCCAACAGGGACTACATATCCAAAGTGCCGCGTTGAGGCCGTATAACCCTTCCTCGGCTCAAAGAAGTTATATTTTGCAGACTCAGCATCTTTAAGACGGTATGTCATTATCTGCTTAATCTCGTCTTTATAGTTCTGAGGTAATGGCTCATACGTTGCTGCCTCAACCTCAGCTCTTGTCATCGGCTGAACGCAGCCAATTAAAAAAAAGCTCAATAAAATTACTGCCCAGATTTTCTTCATCCGTCTCCCTTAGATTTCCTCTGCTCTATAAGCCGTGACGAACGTAACAGTAACGGTCATGCGGGCAAAATCAAGAGGTGTTATTTTGAGATCGGTCGCACGATACAAGCCCAGCTCACCAAGCGGGTTTGTCCACTTGAAGGTTTTCGACTGGCCGTGCGCCCTCAGAAATTTAACGATGGGTAGTATCTCCACAGTCGTGGCCGTAAATGTTAGCGGCCATGACTGCGACTCCGGATTGATGCCATCGTCTACTGTCTGCGCATAACCGTCACCATACTGCGTCGTGCGGGTGTTATAACTGAAATCAGCTTGCGGACCATTGAGCGGCGACCAGGTGAACGTCTGTAGCGCCATTAACCCGCTCCTCTCAGTTTTAGGTCAATCATCCCGCCGTTCCCCAGCTCGCGGTCGAGAACTTCCAACACCGTCTGGCGTACCATGCTCTTAACTTCACTATTCGCTGCTGTATCAACTGCTGTATTTCTCTGGCTGGACGCTGGCGTGCCTTGCTGTTGTACTACGGACACTGGGATGTTAACGGTGATACTTGGGCTGCTCGTCGTAGTCGCCACCGGAGCACTTCTCGTTCCTGAACGGGCTGGCGTTCCACCGACCAAGCCACCATCGGCATAGCCCTTCCCATATGTCAGTTGGCTCAGGAAATTCAACATGCCTGGTTGGCGCACCACGTTCTGCGGCACAACCCACTCGCCGCGGTGAACCACCCCAGCCACATCATGCTTACCACCATCACCGGTATAACCTCCATCAGCAAAGCCAAACATCGATCCGATTCCAAGGGATGATGCACCTGCTTTGATTGTATTCAGTACCAGCATTTTAGTAATCATCTGACCGACATCACTTATAACCGAAGCTGCAAAAGACCTGAAATCAGCCTTACCTGTAGACGCAAAATTCCAGACTGCAGCACTCATGTTATCCATTGTGGTTGTCGCGATGGATTGCGCCTGCGAAAACTGATTCTCTACGCCTATGCTCCAGTCTGCCAAGCCGCGTTTGGCTCCATCACTCCAGGAAGCTTCAGCATTACTTTTTTCTATCGCTCCATTCCTGACTATCTGTATTTGTTTGCGCTGTTCTTCTGCTAAAAATGCCGTCTGGCGAGCATATTCAGCTGATGCTTTATCACTGACAAGTTTGTCCAAATCGGCTTGCCGCTTAGCAAAATCCTCCCGGATGCGCTGTTCAGCAATCATCTGGTCATAGGCTGGTGAGGTCATTTTCATCTGCGCCAGCTGGTTGCTGTACTCCAGCTGCAGCTGGTACGTCTCGCGCTGCAGGTCAATGTTGTCCTGCTGGAACTGGCGCTGCAGCTTGCGCTCCTCGTTCGCTTTCTCCAGTTGGGCGACCATCGTCATCTGAGTACGCAGCTCCTGCTCAGCATTCAGGATGCTCTTGTCACTGGCCGTTAAGATTTTCTTAACCTTAATGTCCGCGATTTCCTGATTGAACTGGAGCAGCTTACGCTCCGCACCGCTCAACTCTTCTGTCTGCGTCAGTTGCTGCCGGAGGATTGTTTCCTGCTGGCGCAGCTCCTGCAGGCGACGTGTAGCTGAATCATCCCGGTGTTCTTTTGCTTTCTTATTCAGCCCGTACTGTTTGCTGATGCCCCGGAGCGCCTGCTGATATTCCTCTGCGGACAGCGCCCCGGCTTTATACTTCTCGTTCACTGACGCGGTAAGTTTCGCCGCTTCTTTTTTCTTATCCGCGCCGGCGCTTATCACGGCAGATATCTGTCCTTCCAACTTGATGCGTGCCAGGGCGTCAGCCTGCTCCTGCTTCGCCTGCTTCTGCCGTTCTTCTGCTGCTTTCTGTCCCTCGGCCACGGCATCAACCGCCGGCTTAATCTGCTTCATCTGCGCTGCCGCAATGTTGGCATCGCTGATGGCCAGACGCATCATGCCCCAGTTACGCGTAAGCTTCAGGATCTCCTGCGAGTTTTCTTCTGCGAGCCTTTTCTGTTCTTCCAGACTCTTTTTTGCAGCGTCTGCCGCGCCCTTCTGCGCAATATCACTGGCCTGCGTCAGTTCACCTTTGCGCTCAAGCGCGGCGACCTGCTGAATGATGGTGTCATTCAGCACAATACCCTGACGTGTCAGCTCTTCCATCGCGCGCAGCGGGTCGGTACGGAGTGACGCCAGCTGACTGACGAGCTGGTCAGCGCTGCCGCCAGCATCTTCAATTCTCATGGCCAGTTCGGCAATCTGCGTCAGAGATTCACCGGCGAACCCAGCGCCAACGGCAGACTTAACTGCATTCATGGCCGACTGCGTACCGCCGAGCTGGGTGGTTAGCCGGCTAAGGTCGTTGGCTGTCATTATCGACTGCTGCCCGCCTTTCATCAGCGCCGCGTTAAACGCCTTTGTCTCTGCCTCCGCTTTTGAGTACATCGAGTAAAGCGCGGTGCCGGCGCTGGCCACCGCCAGTACCACCGCCCCCACCGGACCGCCAACCATTGCCAGCGCACCCTGGAGAACGCCTGCGCTTGATGCGGCCACACGCTGGGTCAGAGTCAGTTCGGTATTTGCCGCGCTCAACTGACGCGTTGCTACTGTCAGCTGGCGCTTACCGTTAGATTCAGCAATATCAGCGGCGAGAACCGTTTTTGCGGCCTCGGCCATACTGCCCTTTGCTTTCGCTTCAGCTAAGTTAGCTTCCTGTATTGTACGGGCGTTTTTGACGTGCTCGTCCTGGTAGGACACACTGATGCCGTATTGTTTGTTTAGCTCAGCCTGCTTAGCAAAATGCTCGTCGAGCGCAAATGCCTGCTCGCGCTGCGCACGCGCTGCAGCGATAGTTTTCAGCGCGATATCCTGCTGCGCCTGCGCCTGCTCACGAACGGCGCGCGCGGCTTCAACCGCGCTGCCGGCATTGCGTATCTGCTCCTCCGCCGCTTCTGCCAGCGCGGCGCGCTGTGCTTTCAGAGAGTTGGTGCTGTTGAACAGTGCGTTCGTGAACCCCTCACCCAACGCCGGAATAAGCGCACCAGTAAAGGTGGATGCAGCAACATTGCTTCCGGACGACAGTCCCGCAAGCACGCTACGCATTTCACTCAGCCCGGTCAGCCGGCGCTCAACAGCATTACCCATCTTGTCAAAATCGGCATCAATGCCACTGAGGCCACCGCCGATACCTGACAGCGCTTCGCGGGTCTTTTTCGCCTCCTGCTGTGCGCGGGAGTTAAACTGGCGCGAACTGCGGTCTGCAGAACTGATCGCATCAGCAAACTGGGATTTAAAACTGGCGGAATTGAGGTGTAACGCGACCGCCAGTGTCGCTACGTCAGCCATGACCTAATAACCTCTCGCAGTCGGCAAAATCGGCGTCGTACTGCTGCACCGGCTCCCGCCCTGGTTGTGTGAGTTGTTCTGGATTTTCCCGCTTACGTTCAAGAAGCGAGAAATACGCTTCCCATGCGGTAAGTATGCTGGCCGGCAATGCGGCCAGTTTTCGTGGGTCCGGCTCGCCCCAGCGGTCTGCCAGCATGAACAGCAAACGGAGCCGGGGCGAGTCAGTTAGTTTTTTTCGGCGGCTTCCAGATCGCCGTAGGCGTAGCGCTGGACCGTCACGTTCGCTTCGAGCAGGTCTTTGTTAGAATGAGTACTCAAAAACTCTGCCGCTGCCGGCAGGTCTTTAGGGTCCGGGCGACTACCATCCTCATTAACCAGCGCAGAAAGAACCAACTGAATACCGCGGATTGACGTGTCATACCCTGGCTTGTCACCGGCTCGCAGCCGCGCCATGTCATCTTCGTAATCCCACAGTTCCTGCTGCGTCAGGCGGCGAATAAATGCCTTCTGGCCAAACAGCGTCGTTTCATAAGCGGAGTTTATCGGGGTGAGTAGATTGCTGTAGTTCATCGTGATTTCCCTGTTTTAATTACGCGCCGCTGCCGCCGGTAGCTGCTTTGGTCCATTTGATGCTGTTCTGCTTGCCGTACACTTCAACCTGGAGGATTTTCCCGTCGGGCTGATCGACTTCCTGCATGGACCAGCCAGACAGGACCAACTCAACTTCCGCGATGCGTTTGTTCGGAAATTCGATAAAAAATACTTTTGTCTCGTTTGCGTCTGCTGCTGTCAGCAGCGCCATCTGCGCCGTATCATCCGGGTCGTCAATGAAGACCATCGTCTTATCTTCGCCCTCGCCCATGTCGGCCATGTATTTTGGCTCAGTATCAATCAGCCTGGTCACCTTCATAAAGGTGCCCTTTTTGCCCATAGCACCGATGGCCATAGCACTTTGCAGCAGCGCTGCAGTGGTGATTGTCGCGCCTTTTGAACCATACGAAACACGTGTACCCGCCGGGAGCTTTGCATACTCAGACGGGGATTTAATGACTGTATCTGCCATGATTTTTCTCTCTGTTAATGGCCCTGCAGGCCGATTCGAATTTCCGTGGCCAGAACGCGCAGCACTTTATTGACGTTGTAATCCAGTGCAGGCCGAACGAACGGTTCTGCAACCTGCTTAACCGTGCCATACTCCTGAGCAATGGCTTTCATGTGATGCGCTTTGCTGGGGCCAACTCGCAGCGTAACGATGGTGTTATAGGTGGATGTGGTCGCAACATTGGTGCTGCGGATTTTGATGGAGTCGCGCATGTGCTCTGCGGCGCTGGTAGCGTCGTAGCCGGCGTGCTGCTTCATATCCTGCTCAACAACAGCCAGCGCTTTTCTGCCAGCATCCCGGAGCAGCTTCACGCCAACCTTTTTCTCTATGTCACCCAACGCGCGATCGAGATCCTTCCCGGTAGGGAATTTAATTTCGAGCATGGGTTACTCCGGATAGGTCAGTGTGAAATCTCGCACCAGGCGGAACTGGACGCTGTTGTTCGTGAGCACGTTCTGGCCCTGTTGAATACCTCCGCGGGTGATGTACTGGACCGGATATCCGGCCAGTTCGCCCTGGACTACACCCTGCCACGCGCTCCAGATTGCGGCATCCAGCTCAACCAGGCGGGTGTAGTTGTTGACCAGGTACATACTGATCTGGAACCGTCCTGCCGTCAGCCGGGTGCGCGCCAAACCGGTACCGACCTGCGGGTCTGATATGCGCTGGAATGTGATTCCTTCCTGGGCTGTCGCCGGCAACAGCAACGGATAGACGGCCATGCCGGTTATCTGTTCCAGCGATGTTTTAATTGCCAGCTCTATCATGGCGGCTGTCTGCCTCCGCTGTGATGATGATGCGGTCAGGTATGGAACGGTCGACACTGCGAACAGTGAAAACTTTTCCGCCTGTCGTGACTGTCCAGTCAATCTCTACTGCGCGCGGATACAATGTGAATTGACAGGTTTCAACAACCTGCTGCTGGTCAGCCGTCCTTATTTTGCGATTAGAAATCGGCTCCATCATTGCCCAGGCTCCACCTGCATGAACCGGCTCTGACGGCAATACCTCACCCAGTGAACCGCGCCTCTCTTCGAGATAGCCGAACAACAGCCTGCTGCGCATTTTTCCAGGGTCCAGGGGATCTGTCATATCGCCAGCTCCATCAGGGGAAACAGCAGATATTCGACACCCAACTCGGATGGCGAGCCCATGCCGGCGCCCGTTGGATTCAGATACCACTGTGAGACCATCATTTTCATGGCCAGCTGGATATCCTCATCCGCTACATAGCCGACTGTGCCATCCGGCAGGCTTTCCAGCTCATCCTGCGTCTCTACCAACTTGCAATGGTAATTACGCTCAATGCTGCGCTGCGCTGCGGCAATCAACGATTCCAGCATCGAGTCATGCTCGGTAAAATCCTGCTCTAAACGGAGCTGGGTCTTTGCATCAGCCGATGTCAGTATCATGTTCTGAGCTTCCGGTTTTAGCGGCCAACATGCGCTTCGCGTCTTTTGGCCAGACGGCAATATTGCGGTCGACCAGTTCCTGTGCGTATGCGCCGTCAAACACTGCTGTATCGCCGCGGCTGTAACGATGATATGGACCGAGGAATGTCACAGCAGCGCGCTCTGTAGTAGTTGGTTTTGCCATATCTTCTTCCACTTTATTGGCATCCGGGACCGTGGTCCCATCTGGCACCGGTACACCCGGTTCAATAGCGCTGGCCGTTTTCGGGACCGGGGCGCCCGGTTCAATGGTGCCAGTCGCTTCCGGGGTCTGGCCGCCCGGTTCAATGGCGCCAGCCGCTTCCGGAGTCTGGCCGCCCGGTTCAATGGCGCCAGCCGCTTCCGGGGTCTGGCCGCCCGGTTCAATGGCGCCAGCCGCTTCCGGGGTCTGGCCGCCCGGTTCAATGGCGCCAGCCGCTTCCGGGGTCGGGGCGCCCGGTTCAATGGTGCCAGCCGCTTCCGGGGTCGGGCCGCCCGGTTCAATGGCGTTGGTCGCTTCCGGGGTCTGAATTTGGACTGTAGTTTTTGGTGATTTGGCCATGTTGTTTCCTCTGGATGTAAAAAAAAACCCGCCGAAGCGGGCTGTGTGCGGAATTACCAGGTGACATCAGTTCCCAGCGCGAGGCCGGCGGTATGCCGGAAGCCGATGTCGTGCTCAGTGATAACACGAATAATCGACTGGTTACGCGCAAACGCTGATACAGAGTTTCCTTCTGCGTCGAGGTATGTTGCCTCGCGGCTAAAATCGACGGTCATTATCCCGTCTTCACCGATCATCACGTCATTGAAATCGCCAAAATAAATCTCCGATTCCTTCCCGCTGGTACCTAGATTTGCCGGAATAGCGCTGGTCCGCTCAATCGGATAACCTTTCAGTAACCCGCTTGCCATTTCTGGATAAACCTTGTTGCCATTGCCATCACGTAGTCCAAAAAGTTTCATGTAGCTACGATTCGACATACCCCAACCACATGCAATCATGTTGCTGTTACCGTCCATAGCCATCAGGATCAAACTGTCCAGATAGGTATCAATCGTCTCAAGTGTGGCATTGCCAGACCATGCCTGTACGCGCCCTGCTGCTTTAGCAACAGCTTTAAAGCCTTTCGGGGTGTAATTGCTGCCATCATCACGGAGAAACGCTTTATCTTCTCGCGTTGCGATACCGCTTAAAATGTCCTGCAGCACTAATTGCTCGACGTTGAACCCAGCGCGACCAATAAGCTGATTCGACAGGGGAACCATGCAAATCAGAGTCTTTGCGCTCAGCTGGACGTCATCAAACGTTGCACCGCTAGCCCTTGTATCTTGCCCTTCACCCGCATAGTTGGCAGTTGAACCACTCGCAAGGCGAGGCAGGGATAGATTGCCATTTGGCAGGGGAATTGAGCGCGCGCCGAGCTTGCGAACAATAGTGCGGTCACGCAGCAGCTCAATGACCTCACGCTGCATATTCTGCGGAACGAGCGCGCCGCCGGAACCGGCTGCGGTTTCGATCGCCATCGACAATGCCTGATCATTGAGCTCGGATGCCGCAAATTTTGCTGCATCACCGATATGGCCACCGCCAGCCGCAATACTCATAACCAGGCGCGTCATGCCTGCACCCTTGTACTGCGCCGGTTCTTCTTTCACCTGTACCTGAGCCGATTTTTTCCCGGCCTGTACTGGTTTTGCGACGGCTGCTGCTGCAAGTTCGGCAGCTTCGGCGCGGGCCATTTTTGCGGTGATGGTTTCAAACTGCGCTGACAGACTGGAAAACTGCTCCAGTTGCTCAGCGCTTAATTCTTTGCCTTCCGTTTCCAGCGCGGCCAGCGCCTGAATCTGATCGTTAATACCCGCGCGTTGACGGCGTAATTCTTCAATTTGAGGCATATTTCTTATCTCTCTTTGCGCATAAAAAAAGCAACCGTATGGCTGCCTGTTTGGGTGACGCGTCTGCGCCGGGTTACATTTTTGACTTGATGTCGATTGCTGCTGCCCTGAGCCTGATACCTGATTTCTGCTGCGGCTGCGGGCGATACTTCGCTGCGATATTGTTAATAGCCGTTTGTGGGTCGGACAGTTCATCAGCCAGACCAGCGTTGATGGCGCGGGGGCCGTAATAAAGACCGGCCTGCGTATCAATGACCGCCTGCACATCAATGCCACGATACTGGGCTACAGACGTTGTGAACGTCTCATATGCGTCATCAATGAGCGCCTGCAGGAATGTGCGGGATTGCTCTGACAACGGTTCGTGCGGGCTGCCGTTGTTTTTGTTATCGCCGCGGTACAGCGTCGTGAACGTAAAACCAACCTGGTCTTCCCACCTGGACGCTTCCATGTGCTCCATAATGACGCCGATGGAGCCAACGCCGCTTGTCTGGCTCAGTACAACCTTACTGCAGGCGGACGCAATAAAATAAGCCGCGCTGAAAGCGTTAAAGTTAACGATAGCGGTTATTGGCTTCGCGCTGCGCGATGCATAAATGTAGTCGGCTAACTCTTTACAACCACTGACGGCACCGCCTCCAGAGTTAATATCAAGTACAACCTCATACACCGCTGGATCATTCAGAGCTGCCTGTAGTTGACTGCGAACTTTTTCGTAGCTCGTCAGTTCAGTGCAGGCTCTGCTAATCTGCCCGCGGCGTGGGACCAGAATGCCGTGAACCGGAATCACAGCTACACCTCCACCTTGCTGTGGCGCTGTATCCTCGCGTTCTGGCGTATCATCGGCCAGCGCCAGAATGGTTCCGCCATCAACACCATGAATACGGGGTATCAACACCGCTTTTACTGAGTCCATCAACTGACGTGTGGCGTACTGCGGAACCCCGAAGACCTGCTCTGCCAGGTGCGGCAGGTTTGTTATTCTCGGCATAGTTTTTCCATCTTCTGTTTATGCTGGGCCTTCATCATTGAGTGCAGCGTGTAAACCGTTGCCAGAACGAACCAGCCCTGATAAGCCGCAAACATGATGAACGCAAGATCGGTCACAACGTCGTAGATGCGGAACAGTAAAGGTTGGTGCTCATATGTTGATTCCGCCTTCTGCCTGACTGATGGCGAGATAAACCCCAGCACGCCAATAACACCGACCAACCAGCCCCAAAAATAGCCTACCCCCATGAACGCTGAGCTGTCGTACAACTCACCCAGCACAAACGACAGCAGGACCATCACATCTATCAACAGTGCTATGAAATATTTCATTGCGTCATCCATAAAAAAGCCCGCTATTGCGGGCGGTGTCTGTACTGCTACTTTTTCTCACACTTTCGTCTATTATCTGGCCAGAATCTCTCTGACTTCGTTTAACTGCTGCGGCGTGGCTTTATCCATGCCTGTTATCAGGCTGCTGTCTACCATGTTTAGTGGAGTCAGATACTTGTCACCGCCTTCTATCGGCGGCATATTTTCCATGCGTCTGATGTCGTTCACTGACAGCCAGCCCCACTGCCTGCCCAGTGCATACGACTCATAGCGCGATTTCTGGTCACCACGGAGTAAAGAGGATACGTTGAACTCGATGTACAGCTCCCGGCGCTCGCTCGGCAGAAGCAGGTCACGCATCATCGCGCCTTCATGGCGCTTGAGCCATGCCAGCAGCGTGTACATCACGAACTGGAGCCCCTGATGTTCAATGTTGTTGTTAGTGGCCTTGTCGAGCAGCTGAATCATGTGTGGCGGGATCTTGTAAAGCCGACAAACTTCGTTGACCGTCCATTGTCGGGACTGTAGCAGCTGCGCTTTTTCGTTGTCCTGAGAGAGCTGCTTGTAACTCATACCTTCCTGTAGCAGCGCAACACTAAACGCATTACGAACCCCGGAATAGCGGTCGGTCCACTTAGCCAGCAGACGGTCTATAGCATCCTGACTTTTAATTGTGGTTGCTTCACGCGGGCGCTCTATCACGCCGCTCATTGTTGTTCCGCGCGCGAAAACCTGCGCCGCGTGCTGCTCAACAGCCAGGCCGAGCCCCAGCACATCCGCGTTCGTCTGAATTGGGCTGGTCCCGATATAGCCATCCAAGCTGAAATACTTAACATGATGCATCATGCGCATCGGTAGCGTTTCGCCAATGTCCGGCAGGTGGTAGTACGGCATACCATCTGGGCCTTTCATCACCGTCACTTTCTTCGGATTAATGGGAATCAGCTCTGTCGGGAATCCCTTACCATCCCGATCGATGATCGAGTAACAATTCCCCTCAAGCCCCAGCACACCCTGCTGTTGCTCATAATATTCAAAACTGGTGTCTTTGCGGTTTGGCTGGGAATGAATAACATCGTACAACGGATGGTCAGTCGCCCGCCGCCGGCCCCCCTTTTCATCCCTGACATACAACTCGCACGGCAGCTGCGCGACTGATTCAGCCAGCAGCGTTACACAGGCGCGAACGGCACCAATGGCCAGCGCCGTTTCCGGCGTGACCATAATGCCCGCACTGCTCTGGCTCGCATTAATCCCACCGAGAACTGTCGTCCAGTTACCGCCTCCGGGACGGGATCGTTTAAAAAACTGCGGAATAAACATTAATCATCCCCCGCAGCTGGCGCGGTAGGCGCTGCTGAGCTGGCGATGAGGTACGATATCCAGATCATGAATACACCGCCGACAATCAGACCTGCAGGCGGTAAGAGCAGCCAGGCGCCAGCAGATATCAGCACCGCACCGCACAGGCCAAGTAAAAACGTAATAATCGTGATTAGCATGCTATATCTGTCTCGTCGTATGCTGATGTGCCAGTATCTGAGCGACCATTGAGCATGGCGCGGCCCAGTGCCATAAACAGCGCGGTTGCGCCGTCAATTTTTGATTGTTTGTCGCCCTTAGTGGGTCTGACAATATCGTCACTGCCCGGTACCGTCTTACCGATTACATTACTGATGCACCAGGATAAAACCGGATTGCCGTCATGATGGAATCGCCCGCCGGCAAGTGCCGCCTCAAGCTCTTTCATCGGCGGCGACATATTTGTGTAATCCTGGCGAATTGAGATCGGCTCAAAGCCGTTATCCTGCAAATCATGGCTGAGCGCGGTGGCTCCGCTGGGGTCGATAGGGATTTCAGTGATGCGGATGTTTTCTATTTCCTGCATATCAATGATGCTGGCCAGAATTTCCCGGTAGTCGGCCTCGGCTCCGTCAGTTGCTTCCAGGACACCCATTTCTACAAACTTCCGGTACCGGTCTGCCGTTTTAGCAATTTTTGGATCTGCACTGTTGACGGTATCTTCTGGAACCCAAAACTTCGGCTTAATGCAGTAATAGTGTTTTTTCCCATCTATTTCCCGCACGTAGACACCCACGCCAGCGTTCATATCAAGTCGCTGTGCCAGATCGAGGCCGAAATAGTTAGTTTCTCCAGTGAAGTCTTCGTGCCGTAGCGTTTTGTCTTCCGCAGCCTGCCACTGCGTCATGTTGTAAAACGCAGATTTACCAGACACCCATATATTCAGGCGCTTTGTTTTAAAGGCGTTAACTTTACGAGGAACCTGTTTGGCCACTTCCATTTCGGCCAGCAAATCGTCATACGATATCGACACATCGAGGTTTGGATTCGCTTTAATGAAGTTGCTCGGATCGGTCCAGTCGTCTCCTTCATCCAGTTCATAGATAAGACCAAACAGGCGTTCGTTCGGGATCTGATTACTCAGCATCTCCTTGACCTGCTTATCCTTGTCATAGCACGGTGATTCCAGGGATGTGCCTGCCGTTGTGATTATCAGCGTTAACGGCTGAGACCTAGCGCCCATGCCCAGCGTCATAGCCTCATACATGTGGTCCGTGTCGTGCTCATGATATTCGTCGATAATCGCGCAGTGTGGGCTGTCACCGTCCCCCGGCTTACCTGCGATGGGCGAAAACAGAGAACCGTCCGGGCGAGTCATACTATCTACCCACACCGAAATACTAAATTTTGAACGTAGGGATGGCAGTCGGCTGGCCATCTGCCTGGCTGGGGTGAAAACCTTTTTCGCTTGCCCCATCGTTGTCGCGCCGCAGTAAACCTCTGCACTGTTTTCGCCATCGGCGCAAAACATATAGGTGCCAATACCTGCTGCAAAAAACGATTTCCCGTTTTTGCGCGCCACACGAATGTAAGCTTCACGAAATCTGCGCTTTTTATTCTTTTTCGTTACCCAGCCAAAAATGGAGCAGAAAGCGAAAGCCTGCCACGGTTCCAGCTTTAACTTCTGCCCTGCTAAATCGCCGCTTGAATGCGGCAAAAGCTGGACGAAACGACATGCACGCTCCGCCAGCTCACGATCGAAACGATATGGATATTGCTTATCAAGGGATTTTTCGAGGTCACTAAAATGACGCTGGCACGCCAACCTGATGCTTTTACATGCGCGGATTTTTTCACTCAACACATCGCGTACATACTGGTTCGCCAGATTGACGTTCGGGTATGCAGCCATGCGTGTCGTCCATAAAAAATGGGACCGTGGTCCCAATCAAAATTCGTCGAACTCGTTTCCGCCAGCGTTCTTCTCTCCCGGCTTTGTTGTCTTAACCCGGCTGTTAGGGTCCAACTTCAGCACTACGCTGAGCCGGATCAGCTGGGAGATGTACTTGTCGCGAGCTTTAACCGCCGCGCTCAGTTTTTTCCCGCCAGCTGCTGTATCATCGCTCGTCCCATCGCTGCCGATCTCTTTGTTTGCGTCATACAGCAATTGCACGGTATTGCAGTACTCCATAAGGAGATAGCAATCCTCCATTTCAAATGTACCGCGGTCAATCATGATGCGGCACGTCCGACGCCATGCATCAATAGCTATGTCACCGAGTAGTTCATCTGGCGGCTTTACTGCACGTGTTACCGAGCTGACCTGCATCCCATCATTGTTAGGTTTCCGGCCCCCACCGGGAGAGCGTACTCCTGTCCCCATAATTAATGCCCATCAACAAGCTGGAATGGCTCGCCATATTCAACAAGCAACGCGGCAAGTCGCGCCGCCGATACGCTGACCGGTGATACGAAGTTCATCTCCAGCCCTGAGCATTCATATCTTGTGATCGGGAGATTTATGGCGCCCATCAGATCTCCATGACCGCTGGCGCACAAAAAGTACTCCGGGAGAAGTGGAACCTGTAGGTCACTCATACCGTCTGGAACAGTAACCGAACGGCTCTGTTTTTCATCAACGATAACGACTTTCATTTCGCTCCTTCGGCATGATTGCCACCAAAAAAAAGTTCTTATTTCTCACGCGCAAAAATCTACCGGGAGCGGCAGTCCTTAAAAGCGAGGGGGGTTAGGGATTCCCCCCCCC
>AMFN01000023.1 GCA_000302695.1 Enterobacteriaceae bacterium LSJC7 | reverse complement strand
TCGCGGGTTCGAGTCCCGTCCGTTCCGCCACCCTAATTAGGGGCGTAGTTCAATTGGTAGAGCACCGGTCTCCAAAACCGGGTGTTGGGGGTTCGAGTCCCTCCGCCCCTGCCAGAAAATAATCCTTAGCATCTGCTAAGGATTTTTTTTGCCTGTTACTTTTTCCCTTCTTGATATCCATTTCTCGTTAATACCATGGGCAGCGTTCCAGGCGAGTCTCAGCCACCCCAACATCCCTATCCAGGCAAAGACGTTTTAATAATGCTTTTAATCTGGTTCAGCTTATCGCTGTTCTGTAGCCAAATGGCATACAGTGGGCGAATTACGTCACTACTGTCGCTGACTTTCGCCAGGCCCGGCTGATTAGCGGCCCACGCTGTCGGTAGCCACGTACAGCCATTAAGCTGCGAGAAAAGCTGTGTGGCAATCTCAGCCGATCCTGTTGTCAGCAAGGGCACATCGTCTATTGCCAACAATCCAGCCTCATGTTGTTGAAAATCGGGGCCCCACTCAAGACGCAGGTAGGTTAATTCCCGCGCCGGACGTGTGGGGGCGTTGCAATACAGTGCCAGGTTAAACTGGCCAATGATCTGGCTTCCCAGCTCATCCATTTTGGGTGCTTCGGTCGTCACCAGCAAATCCAGCTGGCGCTCGTGAAGCTGTTTTACCAGCGACTGCCGCTGGGCGATGCGGGCCTCGAATTGCATGCCGTCCTGATCTTTATAAAGCTGTTTGAGCCAGGGCGATAACATACACTCCCAAAGCGATGCGCTCGCGCCAATAGAGAACTCGTTGTGCCTGAACGCCTGTGAGACCTCTTTTCTTGCGGCAAGCCAGGTTGTGATAAGTGTCTCGGCGTAAGGTAACAGCCGTTCACCCGCGGCCGTGAGGCGGATGTTGTTGCGATGGCGAGTGAAAAGATTCACGCCAAGCTGGTTTTCCAGCTGCCGTATACGGAAGCTTATCGCTGACTGAGTGAGATACAGAGCCTCTGCCGCGCGCCCAAAATGGCGAGTTCGGCTTACTTCCAGAAAGGTTTTCAGCAATTCTGTATCCACAGATTTCTCCAAAAAATTTTTTGTCGTAATGATTTAAATGTTTTGTTTGACGCTCTGTCAAGCGTAACTAATACTCCGCGCCATAAATAGCTCGGCCAAGAGAATCAGGAGCGTATAGGATGGCGGAAAGCTTTACGACGACTAATCGATTTTTCGACAACAAACATTATCCGCGTGGGTTCTCTCGCCATGGTGATTTCACCATTAAAGAGGCTCAGCTGCTTGAGCGTCACGGCTTCGCGTTTAATGAGCTGGATCTTGGTAAACGTGAGCCAACAACGGCGGAAGAGACGCAGTTTGTGGCTGTGTGCCGTGGACAACGTGAGCCGGACACCGAAGCAGAACGCGTCTGGAGCAAATATACCGCACGCATCAAGCGCCCGCGTCGTTTCCATACTCTGTCAGGCGGTAAGCCTCAGATGGATACTGTAGAAGATTATTCAGATAGCGATGACTAAAAACAGGGGCAGTGGCCCCTTTTTTTATCCCAGCATACCTCTCAAGTGAATCAATAACCTGTCGATAGCGCGATAGCTGAGTGCCTCCTGTAAATGATTGCGCTGTATGGCTTCAACACCCTCAATATCCGCGATGGTGCGCGCAACCTTAAGCAGCCTTTGCCATGCACGAACGGACAGCCCCAGGTGTGCCAGCGACTGCTCAAGCCACTCGGCATCGCCTGTGTTAAGCGGGCAAAAAAGACGGATGTCATGATTATCCAGCCGCGCATTCAATCGCCCCTGGCGCTGGAGTTGTAGATTGCGTGCTGATTCAACGCGTTCTCTTACGGTGGCACTGGTTTCGCCCGGTTGTTGATGCTGGCTGAGCGTACCCGGCGGCAGTAAGGGAATTTCCAAAGACATATCAAACCGGTCGAGGAACGGCCCGGACAGCCTGGCAAGGTAGCGTAGAATCTGCTCTGGGCTACTACGATTATGGGTTCCCTGATAGTGACCTGTCGGGCTTGGATTCATGGCCGCAATGAGTTGAAAACGTGCCGGATAGTTGATTTTTGCGCGCGTTCGGGAAATAAGTATCTCGCCGGATTCTATCGGCTCTCTGAGAGCGTCGAGTACGCGCTTTTCGAACTCAGGCAACTCATCAAGAAACAGTACACCATTATGTGCCAGTGAGATCTCCCCAGGTAGCGGTATTGCACCGCCTCCTACCATGGCAGAAAGTGAGGCACTATGGTGTGGTGAGCGAAACGGGCGCTGGCGCCACTGCTGCTGCACGTGTTGTGGATTCACCAGACTCAGGATTGCCGCACTCTCCAGCGCTTCTGCGTCGCTCAGGGCAGGAAGTAACCCGCCCAGGCGAACGGCCAGCATCGTTTTGCCTGTACCCGGTGGTCCCAGCAAGAGAAGGTTATGACCACCGGCAGCAGCAATTTCCAGTGCGCGTTTTCCCTGCACTTGACCGATGACCTCAGACAGGTCCTCGCGGGTTCCTGGGGTTGCAGGCGCAAGTTTTGGGGCGACGGGTAACTCGGTTCTGCCTTCAAGAAAAGCACACACTTGCGTGAGATGCTGAGCGACAAAACAGCCCTGTTGTTCAATCAGGCTCACTTCCTGTGCGTTTTCACTCGCAACAATAATCTGCCGTCCGGTATTTAACGCCGCCAGTGCCGATGAGATTGCACCTGGAACACCTCTGAGCGCGCCTGTAAGCGCCAGTTCCCCCACATATTCATATCGCTCCAGTCTGTCGCTGGAAAGCTGCTCTGAAGCGGCCAGGAGCGCCAGAGCGATGGGTAAATCATATCGTCCTCCCTCTTTAGGCAGGTCGGCAGGCGCCAGGTTTATCGTGATTTTACGGGCCGGGTAGGTATAACCACTGTTAATAATCGCGCTGCGCACTCTGTCCCTGGCTTCTTTTACGGTGGTTTCTGGCAGCCCGACCATCGTCAGGCCGGGTAGTCCCTGGCTGATATGTACCTCGACGGTAACCAGCGGAGCGTTAACGCCGAGCGCTGCGCGCGTATGTACAATTGCCAGTGCCATTCTCTCTCCTTGTGAAAGCATTATGATGGAGTGCACAGGCTCGGGATGAAAGCGGGCAAGGCTCTTTCTGCGAGCACGTTTCCCGAATTAAAATGTGAATTCACTTTTTTTCATGGCTTTTACGCGCGGGATCGCAACATAACAGACATTGAGTTCTTGCCAGGCGGAGGTGTCTGTCATGTGTATTTTTCATTTCTTGCTTATCCTGATGAAAACAAATAGTTTTCACAAAAATCATTAGCCTGATCATCAGTGATAAATTAAAAAAAACTTGTCACCTCTGTGATCTCTGTGATAACTCTGTAGGCATTACTTCGAACGAGTTGAAAGAACGAACACCAATGAAAGCCCTTCTACTAGTGATTAGCCTTGTCGTGATTAGCGTGGTGGTGATTATTACACCGCCGTGCGGGGCTGCGCTCAGGAGAAGAAAGGCTTAGAAATCAAGCCCGAATCGAAAGAACCCCCGCATCGAAAGGTCCGGGGGTTTTTTGTTGGATCAAAGATATCGACCTGAGGAACAGACTATGTGTTGCAGAACAAAATGCTGTTTTTCCCCTATGAAGATGGGAGAATAACGATGACCGGAGCACAGTGGGTAGTACATGCGTTGCGAGCGCAGGGTGTTGAGAAAGTTTTTGGTTATCCTGGCGGAGCAATAATGCCGGTCTACGATGCGTTGTACGACGGCGGTGTGGAACACCTACTGTGTCGGCATGAGCAAGGTGCTGCGATGGCGGCAATTGGATTTGCGCGTTCAACGGGTAAAACCGGCGTCTGCATCGCAACTTCCGGGCCTGGAGCCACCAATCTGATAACGGGCCTTGCTGATGCGCTTTTAGATTCGGTGCCGGTTGTTGCTATTACAGGTCAGGTTGCTGCACCGTTTATCGGTACAGATGCTTTCCAGGAAGTAGATGTTCTGGGTCTGTCACTGGCCTGCACCAAACACAGTTTCCTGGTTGAATCACTCGACGACCTGCCACGCATTATGGCTGAAGCCTTCGAGATTGCGCAGTCTGGCCGCCCGGGTCCGGTGCTGGTCGATATCCCCAAAGATATTCAGCTAACTGAAGGCGAGCCTGAGCCTTTTCTGAGCACCGTTGTGGATGACGAGCCGCTGCCGCTGGCGCAGATCCAGCAGGCTTACGATATGCTGGCAAGCGCCCATCGCCCTATGCTTTACATTGGCGGCGGGGTGGGCATGGCGCAGGCGGTCCCGGCGCTGCGTGAATTTATCCGCGTTACGCAAATTCCGTCTACCTGCACGCTTAAAGGGCTTGGCGCCGTCGCGCCTGCCGACGCGGGCTATCTCGGCATGCTGGGTATGCATGGTAGCAAGGCGGCAAACCTGGCGGTGCAGGAGTGTGATGTGTTAATTGCCATCGGCGCGCGCTTTGACGACCGTGTTACCGGCAAGCTCAATACCTTTGCACCCGGCGCGAAGGTAATTCATATGGATATCGATCCGGCCGAAATGAACAAGCTGCGTCAGGCAAACGTAAGCCTGCGGGGTGATTTAAAAGCGCTGCTGCCTGCGCTGCAACAGCCGCTGGCGATTGACGCCTGGCGCAAACAAGTCGCACACATGCGTGAAGCGTTCGGCTGGCGCTACGATCATCCAGGCGAAGCCATTTTCGCGCCGCTGTTGTTAAAACAATTGTCTGAGCGCAAGCCGCAAAACTGCGTGGTTACCACCGACGTTGGCCAGCATCAGATGTGGGCGGCGCAGCACATGTCATTTGAGCGCCCGGAGAATTTCATCACCTCCAGCGGCCTTGGCACAATGGGCTTTGGCCTGCCTGCGGCGGTAGGGGCGCAAATCGCACGTCCTGATGATACGGTTATCTGCATTTCCGGCGATGGTTCATTCATGATGAACGTTCAGGAGCTGGGCACCGTGAAGCGAAAGCAACTGCCTCTCAAAATTGTCTTACTGGATAACCAGCGTTTAGGCATGGTTCGCCAGTGGCAGCAGCTGTTTTTCAACGAGCGTTACAGTGAAACCAACCTTTCTGATAACCCCGATTTCCTCGTTCTGGCCAGTGCCTTTGGTATCCCAGGCCAGCACATCACCCGTAAAGACCAGGTAGAAGCAGCATTAGAGACTCTGCTCAACAGCAAGGGGCCATACCTGCTGCATGTCTCAATTGACGAGCTTGAAAACGTCTGGCCTCTGGTGCCGCCTGGCGCCAGCAACGCTCAAATGCTGGAGAAAGTATCATGATGCAACATCACCTTGCTGTGCAGGCGCGTCTGCGCCCGGAAACTCTGGAGCGCGTTTTGCGCGTGGTGCGCCATCGCGGGTTTCACATCTGTGCCATGAATATGGAAACCGCACCGGGCACGGATGATATTAATATCGAAATGACCGTTGCCAGCGCCCGTCCGGTCGAATTACTGTTTAGTCAGTTAAGCAAACTGGTGGATGTCGCGCATGTCGAGATCCAGCAACCCACATCGCAACAAATACGCGCCTGAGAGCGCAAACAGGAAGATAAAAAAATGTCGACGAAGAAAGCTGATTACATTTGGTTCAACGGTGAGATGGTTCCGTGGGGAGAAGCGAAAGTTCACGTTATGTCGCACGCGCTGCATTACGGCACGTCAGTGTTTGAAGGTATCCGCTGCTACGACTCGCACAAAGGGCCGGTGGTGTTCCGTCACCGCGAACATATGCAGCGTCTGCATGATTCAGCCAAAATTTACCGTTTCCCGGTTTCCCAGAGCGTGGATGAACTGATGGAAGCGTGCCGCGCAGTACTGCGTAAAAACAACCTGACCAGCGCCTACATTCGCCCGCTGGTTTTTGTGGGTGATGTTGGTATGGGCGTGAATCCGCCTGCGGGTTACACCACTGACGTTATCATTGCTGCCTTCCCGTGGGGCGCGTATCTGGGTGCAGAAGCGCTGGATCAGGGCATCGATGCCATGGTGTCTTCCTGGAACCGTGCGGCACCAAACACCATCCCGACCGCCGCGAAAGCGGGCGGTAACTACCTGTCCTCCCTGCTGGTCGGCAGCGAAGCGCGCCGCCACGGTTATCAGGAAGGGATTGCGCTGGATGTTAACGGCTACCTGTCAGAAGGTGCCGGTGAGAACCTGTTTGAAGTAAAAGATGGTGTGCTGTTCACGCCGCCGTTCACCTCTTCTGCGCTGCCGGGCATCACCCGCGATGCCATCATCAAGCTTGCGAAAGATCTGGGCATTGAAGTGCGTGAGCAGGTGCTGTCGCGCGAATCGCTGTATCTGGCAGACGAAGTGTTCATGTCAGGTACGGCGGCAGAAATCACACCGGTGCGCAGCGTTGACGGTATCCAGGTGGGCGCAGGCCGCTGTGGCCCGGTCACCAAGCGCATTCAGCAGGCGTTCTTTGGCCTGTTCACCGGCGAGACCGAAGACAAATGGGGCTGGCTGGACGCGGTTAACGCTAAGTAATTATTCGCCCGGGCGGCAATGCACCGCCCGGGCAATCTGACAGACGGGAGTAAACAGAGCATGCCAAAGTATCGTTCCGCCACCACCACTCACGGCCGTAACATGGCGGGAGCCCGCGCGCTGTGGCGCGCCACCGGGATGACCGACGCTGATTTCGGCAAACCCATCATTGCGGTTGTTAACTCTTTTACCCAGTTCGTACCGGGCCATGTGCACCTGCGCGATTTGGGCAAACTGGTTGCCGAGCAAATTGAAGCCGCAGGCGGCGTGGCGAAAGAGTTTAATACCATCGCCGTGGACGACGGTATCGCCATGGGCCACGGCGGCATGCTGTATTCACTGCCGTCGCGCGAGTTGATTGCCGACTCCGTGGAGTACATGGTTAACGCCCACTGCGCTGACGCCATGGTGTGCATCTCCAACTGCGACAAAATCACCCCAGGGATGCTGATGGCCTCCTTGCGCCTCAACATTCCGGTGATCTTCGTTTCCGGCGGCCCGATGGAAGCCGGTAAAACCAAACTGTCTGACCAGATAATCAAACTCGATCTGGTCGATGCGATGATTCAGGGAGCAAACCCGAACGTCAGCGACGAGCAAAGCGACCAGGTGGAGCGCTCGGCGTGCCCGACCTGCGGCTCCTGCTCTGGTATGTTTACCGCCAACTCCATGAACTGCCTGACCGAGGCACTGGGCCTGTCCCAGCCGGGCAATGGCTCGCTGCTGGCGACCCACGCCGACCGCAAAGAGCTGTTTCTCAATGCCGGTAAGCGCATTGTTGAGCTGACCAAACGCTACTACGAGCAGGATGATGCCAGCGCGCTGCCGCGTAATATCGCCAGCAAAGCGGCGTTTGAAAACGCCATGACGCTGGATATCGCGATGGGCGGCTCGACCAACACTGTACTGCACCTGCTCGCTGCGGCGCAGGAGGCCGAAATCGACTTCACCATGAGCGATATCGACCGCCTGTCGCGCAAAGTACCGCAGCTGTGCAAAGTGGCACCGAGCACCCAGAAATACCATATGGAAGACGTGCACCGTGCGGGCGGCGTTATCGGCATACTTGGCGAGCTGGACCGCGCTAAGTTGCTGAACCGCGACGTGAAAAACGTGCTTGGCCTGACGCTGCCGCAGACTATCGCGCAGTACGACGTGACCGTGACCGACGACGAGGCGGTGAAACGCATGTTCTCTGCCGGACCTGCGGGCATCCGCACCACAAAAGCGTTCTCACAGGATTGCCGCTGGGATTCACTCGATATCGACCGCGCCGAAGGCTGCATCCGCTCACTGGAGCACGCCTACAGTCAGGACGGCGGCCTTGCGGTGCTCTACGGTAACTTTGCTGAAAACGGCTGCATTGTGAAGACCGCAGGTGTGGACGACAGCATTCTCAAATTCCGCGGCCCGGCCAAAGTCTACGAAAGCCAGGACGATGCGGTAGAGGCTATCCTCGGTGGCAAAGTGGTTGCCGGTGATGTTGTGGTGATTCGTTACGAAGGGCCGAAAGGCGGGCCGGGCATGCAGGAAATGCTCTATCCGACCACCTTCCTTAAATCCATGGGGCTGGGTAAGTCCTGTGCGCTTATCACCGACGGGCGTTTTTCCGGCGGTACTTCCGGGCTGTCTATTGGGCACGTCTCGCCGGAAGCGGCCAACGGCGGCAGCATCGGGCTTATTGAAGACGGCGATATGATTGCTATCGACATCCCGAACCGCGGTATTCAGCTTGACGTCAGTGATCAAGAGCTGGCCGCGCGCCGTGAAGCGCAGGACGCACGCGGTGCGCAGGCCTGGACGCCGCGCGCGCGTCAGCGTGAAGTCTCCTTTGCGCTGCGTGCCTATGCAAGCCTTGCCACCAGTGCAGATAAGGGCGCGGTGCGCGACAAATCGAAACTCGGAGGCTAACGATGAGCGTGCCACAGCCATTGTCTACCGCGCCGGATGGCGCGGAGTATCTGCGCGCCGTCCTGCGCTCGCCGGTTTATGAGGCGGCCCAGGTTACCCCGCTGGAGCGTATGGAAAAACTCTCTGCGCGGCTGGATAACGTTGTGCTGGTTAAGCGTGAAGACCGCCAGCCGGTGCACAGCTTTAAGCTGCGCGGTGCCTACGCGATGCTGGCCGGGCTGACCGCCGAGCAGAAGGCGCGCGGCGTGATTACTGCTTCGGCAGGCAACCATGCGCAGGGCGTTGCGTTATCTTCAAGTCGTCTTGGCGTGAATGCGCTCATCGTCATGCCGGTGAGCACGGCAGATATCAAAGTCGATGCCGTGCGTGGCTTCGGCGGCGAAGTGTTGCTGCACGGCGCTAATTTTGATGAGGCAAAGGCACGCGCTATCGAGCTTTCTGAACAGCAGGGCTATACCTACGTGCCGCCGTTCGATCACCCGGCGGTGATTGCCGGACAGGGCACGCTGGCGCTTGAGTTGTTGCAACAGGATGCCCACATTGACCGCGTTTTTGTACCGGTCGGCGGCGGCGGCCTGGCTGCCGGGGTCGCGGTGCTTATTAAGCAGCTGATGCCGCAAATCAAGGTCATTGCTGTGGAGTCTGAAGATTCAGCCTGCCTGCGGGCAGCGCTGGAAGCGGGCGAACCGGTTGATCTGCCGCGTGTGGGGCTGTTTGCTGAGGGCGTGGCGGTTAAACGCATCGGTGACGAGTGCTTCCGGCTGTGTCGCGCCTACATTGATGACATCATCACCGTTGATAGCGATGCGATTTGTGCGGCCATGAAAGATATTTTTGAGGACGTGCGTGCAGTGGCCGAGCCTTCCGGCGCGCTGGCGCTGGCCGGGATGAAGAAATACGTGCAGCTGCATAACATCCACGGTGAGCGGCTGGCGCACGTGCTGTCTGGTGCCAACGTCAACTTCCACGGCCTGCGCTATGTTTCCGAGCGCTGCGAACTGGGCGAGCAGCGTGAAGCGCTGCTGGCGGTGACCATTCCCGAGGAGAAGGGCAGCTTCCTGAAGTTCTGTCAGCTGCTGGGCGGGCGCTCCGTAACCGAGTTCAATTACCGCTTTGCCGACGCGAAATCAGCCTGCATCTTTGTGGGCGTACGTCTGAGCCGCGGTCTGGAAGAGCGCGAGGAAATCCTGCGCTTGTTGAGCGAAGGCGGCTACAGCGTGGTGGATTTGTCCGATGACGAAATGGCCAAGCTGCACGTGCGCTACATGGTGGGTGGACGCCCGTCGCATCCGCTGCGCGAGCGGTTGTTCAGCTTTGAGTTCCCGGAGTCCCCCGGCGCACTGTTGAGGTTCCTGCAAACGCTGGGTACCCACTGGAACATTTCGCTGTTCCACTACCGCAGCCACGGCACCGACTACGGGCGCGTGCTGGCGGCGTTTGAACTGGGCGATCATGAACCGGACTTCGAAACCCGCCTCAATGAGCTGGGCTACGACTGCCACGACGAAACCAATAATCCGGCGTTTCGTTTCTTCCTGGCCGGTTAACGCAGGCCAGGCAGCAGTTTCCAGAAGGCATTAATCAGCGGCTCATGCAGCCGCTTTTTTTGTGCGCAGACGCCGAGTTCGAACGGCGTTTTCTCGTCGCTGCGTTCCAGAATCATCACGCGGTTGCGCACCGGTTCAGGACTGTTTTCCAGCACCACTTCCGGGATAAGCGCCACGCCACAGCCAAGTGCGACCATCGACACCATCGCCTCATGACCGCCCACTGTCGCGTAGATAAACGGGTTGGTAATGCGCTGGCGGCGAAACCACAGCTCAATGCGTCGGCGCACTGGCCCCTGGTCTGGCAGAATAAACGGAATCTGCTGCCAGTCAGGGTCTGGCTGGTTGACCTGGCTGCGTACCGGGCAGGGCAACGCCGGGGCAATCATCACCACCGGCAGATTATCCAGCATCGAAAACGCAATCGCGGCGGGCAGCGTCTCCGGCTTACCGGCAATGGCGATATCCGCTTCGCCAGACAGCGCCTTTTCTACCGCATCGGCAGCGTCACCGGTGGTGAGCTTGATTTCTACCGACGGATGTTCGGCGCGAAAGCGGTCAAGAATGGGCGGCAAATGACTATAGGCGGCGGTAACCGAACAAAACAGATGCAGTTCGCCGGAAAGCGAGGGGCCGCGCTGGTCAATGGCGTGACGTAACTGCTGGTACTGCAATAGCGTTTGCTGGGCAAACAGACGCAGTTCTTCACCGGCTTCGGTTAACGTCACCGTGCGGTTATCACGAATAAACAGCGGTTGGCCCAGGTCGTCCTCCATGCGCTGGATCTGGCGCGACAGCGTGGAGGGGCTGACGTGCATGGCGCGGGCACTACGCCCGAAATGGCGGCTCTCGGCCAGGTGCAGGAACATTTTCAGGTCGCGAATATCCACAGATTAGTTCTCCGGATTAACGTTGCGTGATCTGCAACACAATGTTGTTAATATATCAATTTTCGCAACGCCTTTCCTGTCATATAGTGAGAGTCATTCAGCAGCCCGGCGCTGCATAAAAAAGAACGCATCACGACACCGACGGAGTATCACATGGCTAACTATTTCAACACATTGAATCTGCGCCAGCAGCTGGCGCAACTGGGTAAATGTCGCTTTATGGCGCGTGACGAGTTTGCCGATGGCGCAAGCTACCTGAAAGGGAAAAAAGTGGTCATCGTTGGTTGTGGTGCTCAGGGTCTTAACCAGGGTCTGAACATGCGCGACTCCGGTCTGGATGTTTCCTACGCATTGCGTAAAGAAGCCATTGCTGAAAAGCGTGCCTCATGGCGCAAGGCCACCGAAAACGGCTTTAAGGTCGGTACGTATGAGGAGCTTATCCCGCAGGCTGACCTGGTGGTTAACCTGACGCCGGACAAGCAGCACTCCGACGTGGTGCGTGCGGTACAGCCTATGATGAAAGACGGTGCGGCGCTGGGCTACTCCCACGGCTTCAACATTGTGGAAGTGGGCGAGCAGATTCGTAAAGACATCACCGTGGTGATGGTGGCGCCGAAGTGCCCGGGTACGGAAGTGCGTGAAGAGTACAAGCGTGGCTTCGGCGTGCCGACCCTGATTGCGGTTCACCCGGAAAATGATCCGAAAGGCGAAGGCATGGCTATCGCCAAAGCCTGGGCAGCGGCGACCGGCGGCCATCGCGCGGGCGTGCTGGAATCGTCTTTCGTGGCAGAAGTGAAATCTGACCTGATGGGTGAGCAGACCATTCTGTGCGGTATGTTGCAGGCAGGCTCTCTGCTGTGTTTCGATAAGCTGGTGGCAGAAGGCACTGACCCGGCCTATGCCGAAAAACTGATTCAGTTTGGCTGGGAAACCATCACCGAAGCGCTCAAGCAGGGTGGTATCACGCTGATGATGGACCGCCTGTCCAACCCGGCGAAACTGCGTGCATACGCGCTGTCCGAGCAGCTCAAAGAGATTATGGCGCCGCTGTTCCAGAAGCACATGGACGACATCATCTGCGGTGAGTTCTCCTCTGGCATGATGGCTGACTGGGCCAACGATGATAAGAAACTGCTGACCTGGCGCGAAGAAACCGGTAAAACCGCGTTCGAAACCGCACCGCAGTACGAAGGCAAAATCAGCGAGCAGGAATACTTCGATAAAGGCGTGCTGATGATTGCGATGGTGAAAGCGGGCGTTGAGCTGGCGTTCGAAACCATGGTGGATTCCGGCATCATCGAAGAGTCTGCGTACTACGAGTCGCTGCACGAGCTGCCGCTTATCGCCAACACCATTGCGCGTAAGCGTCTGTATGAAATGAACGTGGTGATTTCAGATACCGCAGAATATGGTAACTATCTGTTCTCTTATGCCTGTGTGCCGCTGTTGAAAGGCTTTATGGCCGAGATTCAGCCGGGTGACCTGGGTACAGCGATTGCTGAAGGCGCGGTGGATAACGCCCAGCTGCGCGATGTAAACGAAGCAATTCGTGGTCACGCCATTGAGCAGGTAGGTAAGAAACTGCGCGGTTATATGACCGACATGAAGCGTATCGCGGTGGCGAGCTAATCGTCCCTGATACAAAAAAGGCGCTGCGGCGCCTTTTTTATTACCTGCAATATCGCCTCCCGGCGGGACAACATGGGCAGAAGCCGCATGCTTTGCGAAGCGACAGAGTTCCTGTCGTTTTACGGGATTATTTACGATACAGCACTTTAATGATGTGATAGCCAAACTGGGTGTGCAGCGGGCCAGTTGGTTCAAGCACCGGGCAGGAGAACACCACTTTATCAAAGGCCGGGACCATCTGGCCCTGTCTGAACTCGCCTAAATCACCGCCTCGTTTACCTGACGGGCAGATGGAGTGCTTTTTCGCAAGCTTCGCAAAATCGCCGCCGTTTTTAATCTGCTCCAGCAGATCCAGAGCCAGTTTCTCTTCTTTGACCAGAATATGCAGTGCTGCCGCTGTTTTTGCCATGATTAAGCCTTGAATACGAGAAGTGAGGGGCGGGATTTTAGCATGGGTTAGCGCCGGTACAGCACCTTGATGATGTGCCAGCCGAATTTGGTTTTGACCGGCCCGTAAGGCGTGAGCAGCGGGCAGCTGAACACGGCTTTATCAAACGGGCCAACCATCATGCCCTGTTTGAACTCACCCAGGTCGCCACCTTTGCGGCCCGACGGGCAACTGGAGTGCAGCTTTGCCAGATGCTCGAAACTGGCACCTTTTTCCAGCTTCGCCATAATGTCCTGCGCTTTGGCTTCGGTTTTGACCAGAATGTGCAGCGCGGCAGCGGTTTTAGCCATGTTCTCTCCGGTAAAATTTTAGTGTCGCGCCGTCAGGCGCTTAGCGTTTGTCTGTGCAAAGCGCGTTAAATCCCGCGTCTGCTTTTGCTACAATCCCTGCCCCGTTCATTGTCTTAGCAAGCAGGAAGTCATGCGTCTTAATCCCGCCCAACAAGAAGCCGTCGAATTTGTTACCGGTCCCTGCCTGGTACTGGCCGGTGCGGGCTCTGGCAAAACGCGCGTTATCACCAATAAAATTGCCCACCTGATCCGCGGCTGCGGCTATCAGGCGCGCCATATCGCGGCGGTGACCTTCACCAACAAGGCCGCACGCGAGATGAAAGAGCGCGTGGCGCAGACGCTGGGGCGCAAAGAGGCGCGCGGGCTGATGATTTCCACTTTCCATACGCTGGGGCTGGATATTATCAAGCGCGAGTATAACGCGCTGGGCATGAAATCCAATTTCTCGCTGTTTGACGATACCGATCAGATGGCACTGCTCAAAGAGCTGACGGACGAGTGGTTGGAGCAGGACAAAGATTTGCTGCAACAGCTGATCTCAACCGTCTCCAACTGGAAAAACGATCTCTTAACGCCAGCTCTGGCTGCCGCCCGCGCGCAGGGCGAGCGCGAGCGGCTGTTTGCCCAGTGCTATGCGCTGTACGATGCGCACCTTAAAGCCTGCAACGTGCTCGACTTTGACGACCTGATTATGCTGCCGACGCTGCTGTTGCAGCGCAACGAAGAGGTACGCGAGCGCTGGCAAAACCGCATTCGCTACCTGCTGGTGGATGAGTATCAGGACACCAACACCAGCCAGTACGAGCTGGTAAAGCTGCTGGTGGGTACGCGGGCGCGCTTCACCGTGGTGGGTGATGACGACCAGTCTATCTACTCCTGGCGCGGCGCGCGGCCCCAGAACCTGGTGCTGCTGAGTCAGGATTTCCCGGCGCTGCGAGTGATTAAGCTTGAGCAAAACTATCGTTCTTCGGGGCGCATTCTCAAGGCGGCGAACATCCTGATTGCCAATAACCCACATGTGTTTGAAAAACGGCTGTTCTCTGAACTGGGTTACGGTTCGGAGCTAAAAGTGGTGACGGCAAATCATGAGGAACATGAGGCCGAACGTGTAGCTGGCGAGCTTATTGCCCATCACTTCATCAACAAAACCCAGTACAAGGATTACGCCATTCTGTATCGCGGCAATCACCAGTCGCGGGTGTTTGAAAAAGTACTGATGCAAAACCGCATCCCGTATCGTATCTCCGGCGGCACATCGTTCTTTTCACGCCCGGAAATCAAAGATCTGCTGGCCTATCTGCGTGTGTTAACCAATCCCGATGATGACAGCGCTTTCATGCGTATTGTTAACACGCCACGGCGCGAAATTGGTCCGGCCACGCTGCAAAAGCTGGGCGAATGGGCCACCCAGCGCAACAAGGGCATGTTCAGCGCCAGCTTTGATATGGGACTTGGCCAGACGTTGACCGGGCGTGGGCTGGAGGCATTGCAGCGTTTTACCAGCTGGTTTGGTGAAATTGCCCAACTGGCAGAGCGCGAGCCGGTAGCCGCCGTGCGGGATTTAATTCGTGGTATTGATTACGAGTCCTGGCTGTATGAAACCTCGCCCAGCCCGACGGCCGCAGAAATGCGCATGAAAAACGTCAACACCCTGTTCGGCTGGATGACCGAAATGCTTGAAGGCAGCGAACTGGAAGAGCCGATGACGCTCACCCAGGTGGTCACGCGCTTTACGCTGCGCGACATGATGGAACGCGGTGAGAGCGATGAGGATGCCGACCAGGTGCAGCTGATGACGCTACATGCCTCAAAAGGGCTGGAGTTCCCGTACGTTTATCTGGTGGGCATGGAAGAGGGGTTGTTGCCGCACCAGAGCAGCATTGATGAAGACAATATTGATGAAGAGCGGCGTCTGGCCTACGTGGGTATTACCCGCGCCCAAAAAGAGCTGACCTTTACGTTGTGCAAAGAGCGACGTCAGTACGGTGAACTGGTGCGCCCGGAACCCAGTCGTTTTTTGTTAGAGCTGCCGCAGGATGATGTGCAGTGGGAGCAGGAGCGTAAAGTGGTCACTGCGCAGGAGCGTATGGAGAAAGGGCAGGCGGGTATCGCTAATATGCGGGCAATGCTGGCGAAATCGCGCGGCGGCTAACCCCAGCCGTGCGGTGATTTATCAGGAATTTACGTCCAGTGGCCAGTGGACATAGCTTTGCCACAGCACTTCCTGGCCCAGCATTTCTGCACCCAGCGGATGACCACTCAGCCAGCATTCCGGCAATGCCATGCGCAACGTTTCACCTTCGGCTGTTAAGGTAAGTTGAGGCACGCAGTCATCGCGCCGCCTGCTGGCAAAAATAATGGCCAGACGCAGCAAGCGGCAAAGGTGCTCTGCCGCGCGCGGTGGAACCGCATTTTGCTGGTGCAGGGAAGACAAATCGACCGGATTTGTCTGGTTGAGAAGCAGCGTTGCCAGCAGCTTCTTCTGGGCAGGCGTGAAGCCTGGTAGGTCGAGATTGCGCACCAGATAGGCTGCATGCTGGGGTGCCTGCTTAAAGTCGATACTCAGGCCAATTTCATGCAACAGGCAGGCGCTACTCAATAGCTCCAGGCTTAACGTATCCAGCTCCCATTCGGGAGAAACCTGCTGCGCCAGCGTTCTGGCGAGGCTTTCCACCCGTGTCGCCTGAGCGGCATCAACCATAAAACGGCGCTGAACGTTGCGCAGCGTGCGGCTGCGGATGTCCTGATCGACTGCCAGGTGCAGCATGCCGTAGACCAGACCTTCGCGCAAGGCGCCACCGGCAAGCGTCATGCTTTCAATGCCCAGCTCGGTAAATACCGCAATCAGGATGGCAAGCCCGCTTGGGAACACCAGTGCGCGCTCAAGCGTCAGGCCTTCAATCTCAAGTTCTTCAAGGCGTCCGCACTGAATGGCGCGCTGTTTAAGCTGCTGGAGTTTTACGAGCGTAATGCGCTCATCCATGCCCTGCGCCATCATAATTTCCTGCAACGCCTGCACCGTGCCGGAGGCACCCACGCAGACTTTCCAGCCGTGATAGCGCAGCTCATCAACCTGCGGGCGCAGCACATCGCGCGCGGCCTGCTCGGCTGCGGCAAAGTTTTCTTTGGTCAGAGAGCGGTCGGCAAAGTAGCGCTCAAGCCAGGTGACGCAGCCCATCGGCAGGCTAAACAGCGACGTGGCCTGTGCGCCTGTGCCGGTCACAAGCTCGGTGCTGGCCCCGCCGATATCCACCACTAAGCGACGGTCATCGCCGCCGGTGGTGTGCGCCACGCCCTGGTAAATCAGGCGTGCTTCTTCTTCGCCGCTGATGACCTGAATCGGGCAGCCCAGAAGCGCTTCTGCGCGCGTAATAAACGCGTCGGCATTGGTCGCAAGACGCAGGGTGGCGGTGGCGACGACGCGGATTTGCGCCTGGGGGATGTCCTGAAGTCTTTCTGAGAACAGCTGCAAACACTGCCAACCGCGCTCCATCGCCTCTTGCGACAGGCGGTTGCTGCTGTCCAGACCCGCGGCCAGCCGGACTTTGCGTTTGACGCGGGTCAGAGTCTGAATACTTCCTGCGACTTCGCGTACCACCAGCATGTGAAAGCTGTTGGAACCAAGGTCAATTGCCGCATAGAGCGAGGACGTATTCAGCATGGCGCATTAACCCGTGCGGCGGCGATTGCGCGAGTTATTGTTGCGACGCGGGCCGTTGCCGGAGCGGTTACGCACCAGGCGTTTCGGCGGTGGCAATTCGCTCATCAGCGCATCCGGGTTGTATTTACTGACCGGAATCGCATGGCCGATATAGGTTTCAATCGCCGGCAGATTCAGCGCGTACTCCTCACAGGCAAGGCTTATCGAGTGACCGCTGGCGCCCGCGCGACCGGTACGGCCAATGCGGTGCACGTAGTCTTCACAGTCGTCCGGCAGGTCGTAGTTAAAGACGTGCGTCACGGCAGGAATGTGCAAACCACGGGCAGCAACGTCGGTTGCAACCAGAATATCCAGGTCACCCTGGGTAAATTCTTCGAGAATGCGCAGACGTTTTTTCTGTGCCACGTCGCCAGTCAGCAGACCCACGCGGTGACCGTCAGCGGCCAGATGGCCCCAGATGTCTTCGCAGCGGTGCTTGGTATTGGCAAACACAATGGCGCGATCCGGCCACTCTTCTTCAATCAGCGTTTGCAGCAGGCGCATCTTTTCTTCATTGGAAGGGTAGAACAGCTCTTCCTTGATGCGGTGGCCCGTTTTCTGCTCTGGCTCCACTTCCACGTACTCGGCGTTGTTCATTTGCTCGAACGCCAGTTCACGTACGCGGTACGACAGTGTGGCGGAGAACAGCATATTTAGGCGCTGGTCAGCAGCCGGCATGCGGCGGAACAGCCAACGAATATCTTTAATAAAGCCGAGGTCGTACATGCGGTCGGCTTCGTCGAGCACCACAACCTGGATAGTGCCAAGGTTAATGTGGTTTTGCTTGGTGTAATCAATGAGGCGACCAGTAGTGCCGATAAGAATATCGACGCCTTTTTCCAGCACTTTCAGCTGCTTGTCGTAGCCATCACCACCGTAGGCAAGGCCGAGCTTCAGACCGGTGGCCTGGGCAAGTGGCTCTGCGTCAGAGTGAATCTGCACCGCCAGTTCGCGCGTGGGTGCCATGATCAAGGCACGCGGCTGATTCGTCTGGCGGCCTTCTGGCGCCGGATGCGAGAGTAAATAATGAAACGTTGACGTCAGGAACGCCATCGTTTTGCCAGTACCGGTTTGCGCCTGTCCGGCTACGTCGCGGCCCGCAAGGGTCAGCGGAAGTGCCAGAGCCTGAATAGGGGTGCAGTTGTAAAAGCCTTTCTTTTCAAGGGCTTCAACAACCTTCGGGTGCAGGGCGAAGTCGGAAAACTTCTGTTCAGTTAAATGTGTTTTGCTCATAGTGTGGTAGAATATCAGCTTACTATTGCTTTACGAAAGCGTATCCGTTGAAATAAAGTCAACCTGACTGATGTAAAGGCTGCGTCCCATCGTCATGAACTGCACTGTGCACGATTATGTGGCACAGCTTACATTTACACCAGCAAAGCCAGGCATAATCCTGTGGAGTTAAGTATGAGCGATAAAATTATTCACCTGACTGATGACAGTTTTGACACGGACGTACTTAAGGCAGAAGGGTTGATTTTGGTTGATTTCTGGGCAGAGTGGTGCGGTCCTTGCAAAATGATTGCCCCTATTCTGGATGAAATTGCCACTGAATATGAAGGCAAACTGACCGTTGCCAAACTGAATATCGACCAGAATCCGGGTACGGCGCCGAAATACGGCATTCGCGGTATCCCGACGCTGCTGCTGTTCAAAAACGGTGAAGTCGCGGCTACGAAAGTGGGCGCGCTGTCCAAAGGGCAGCTTAAAGAGTTCCTGGACGCTAACCTGGCGTAAAGTATCTCCGCCGGTGTGTCCAGTGGTCCGAAATTTCTGCGGACCGCTGGACGCCCGGTGCCAGCCATGCTAAGTTACCTGAACTGCATTCTTAACTTACCTTAGTTTGAATCTTGTAATATTCGAAATCTCTTGCCAGTTCTACTCCAGGCGTGAGAAATGAAGTCGCTTTCGGGCCTGCTCCCAATCCGTTTTGTCGTTCCAGTTCTGAGCGTCTGTAACCAGACCGCGATCGGACACGGGGTGATGGCCATTAACAGGCATGGACTACCCTGCCTTACCTTTTACATTACAGTTCGAGAATTACCCCGAGTTTAAGAACCCACCATTATGAATCTTACCGAATTAAAAAATACGCCGGTTTCAGATCTGATTACTCTCGGCGAAAACATGGGGCTGGAAAACCTGGCCCGTATGCGCAAGCAGGACATCATTTTCGCCATACTCAAGCAGCATGCTAAGAGTGGTGAGGATATCTTTGGCGATGGCGTGCTGGAGATTTTGCAGGATGGATTTGGATTCCTCCGTTCCGCAGACAGCTCCTACCTCGCCGGCCCCGACGACATCTACGTATCTCCCAGCCAAATCCGCCGCTTTAACCTTCGCACTGGTGACACCATTTCCGGCAAGATTCGCCCGCCGAAAGAAGGTGAGCGCTACTTTGCCCTGCTGAAGGTTAATGAAGTTAACTACGACAAGCCGGAAAACGCGCGCAGCAAAATTCTGTTTGAGAACCTGACGCCGCTGCATGCCAATTCCCGCCTGCGTATGGAGCGCGGTAACGGCTCAACAGAAGACTTAACCGCTCGCGTGCTTGACCTGGCCTCCCCGATTGGCCGCGGCCAGCGTGGTCTGATTGTCGCGCCGCCGAAAGCGGGTAAAACCATGCTGCTGCAAAACATTGCGCAGAGCATTGCTTACAACCATCCAGACTGTGTGCTGATGGTACTGCTCATCGACGAACGCCCGGAAGAAGTGACCGAGATGCAACGCCTGGTGAAAGGCGAAGTGGTGGCGTCAACCTTTGACGAACCGGCTTCCCGCCACGTTCAGGTCGCCGAAATGGTGATTGAAAAGGCCAAGCGTCTGGTTGAGCATAAAAAAGACGTTATCATCCTGCTCGACTCCATCACACGTCTGGCGCGTGCCTACAACACGGTGGTGCCGGCATCCGGTAAAGTACTGACCGGTGGTGTGGACGCCAACGCCCTGCATCGTCCGAAGCGCTTCTTCGGTGCTGCGCGTAATGTGGAAGAGGGCGGCAGCCTGACCATCATCGCCACCGCGCTTATCGATACCGGTTCGAAAATGGATGAAGTCATTTACGAAGAATTTAAGGGCACCGGTAACATGGAACTGCACCTTTCTCGTAAAATCGCTGAAAAACGCGTCTTCCCGGCCATCGACTACAACCGTTCCGGTACCCGTAAAGAAGAATTGCTCACCACGTCTGAAGAGCTACAGAAAATGTGGATCCTGCGTAAGATTATTCACCCAATGGGCGAAATCGATGCCATGGAGTTCCTCATTAATAAGCTCGCCATGACCAAAACCAACGACGAATTTTTCGACATGATGAAACGTTCGTAATTGCAGCAAACTCGGGGAAGCGCCACGTTTTGACGTGGCGTTTTTCTTTTCTGCTTTATACGATTGTGCTGTCGCTGCTATATTTGACAGGATTTCACGGACGATGCCTTTGGCAGGGTAAAATTAATACAGTCAGAGTGAAATATAACGCCGTTTGTCCCGCAGCATCGGTGCTTCTTTGGGCAGTCCAGAGAGACAGCCGAGGCATCAGTACGGGGCGTACATTTTGCAGAGAGCGCTCATTGTGAATTTAATCTCCGCTGGTACTGAATTACTCAGTATTTTTCTGTTCACAACCGTCTTCCTTTTTTTTGCACGCAAAGTCGCTAAAAAAATTGGTCTGGTCGATAAGCCTAACTTCCGCAAACGCCACCAGGGTTTGATTCCACTGGTCGGCGGCATTTCTGTGTATGCGGGTATCTGCTTTACCTTCTGGCTTGCAAATTACTACATCCCGCATGCCGCGCTTTATTTGAGCTGTGCAGGCGTGCTGGTGCTTATCGGTGCGCTGGACGATCGTTTTGATATCAGCGTGAAAATTCGTGCCACCATTCAGGCCTTAATTGGCGTCATCATGATGGTGGTCGGTAAGCTTTATCTCAGCAGCCTGGGCTACATCTTCGGGACGTGGGAGCTGGTACTGGGGCCGTTTGGGTATTTCCTCACGCTGTTTGCGGTCTGGGCGGCGATTAATGCGTTCAACATGGTCGATGGCATCGACGGCCTGCTCGGGGGATTGTCGTGCGTCTCTTTTGCCGCAATGGGCATGATTTTGTGGTTTGACGGCCAGACCAGCCTCGCGATGTGGTGTTTTGCCATGATTGCCGCCATTCTTCCGTACATTTTGCTCAACCTTGGCATACTGAGCCGTCGCTACAAAGTATTCATGGGCGATGCCGGTAGTACACTGATTGGTTTTACCGTTATCTGGATCCTGCTGGAAACCACGCAAGGTAAAACCCATCCGATTAGCCCGGTTACCGCACTGTGGATAATTGCTATCCCGCTTATGGACATGGTGGCGATTATGTATCGTCGCCTGCGTAAGGGCATGAGTCCCTTCTCACCCGACCGTCAGCATATTCACCATCTTATTATGCGAGCGGGCTTTACCTCCCGGCAGGCTTTCGTGCTGATAACGCTTGCAGCCGCACTGCTGGCCGCCATTGGCGTGACGGCAGAATATCTGCATTTCATTCCTGAATGGGTAATGTTGGTATTGTTTTTGCTTGCATTTATGCTCTATGGGTATTGTATCAAGCGTGCCTGGAAAGTGGCCCGCTTTATCAAACGCATTAAACGCCGCATGCGCCGCAGTAGCAGTCCTGCATGAGCAACGTAAACGGGGAAGAGATGAGACAACACATACCTGGTGATAGCCTGGCGGTGACGGAAAACGAGCTTGATATCCGTGGCCTGGTTCGCACTCTCTGGCGTGGTAAGTTCTGGATAGCTGGCTGTGCGCTGCTGCTTGCGGTCGCGGCACTGGTATATACCTTTTTTGCGCGCCAGGAATGGAGTGCGACGGCCATTACCGACAAGCCGACGGTTAACATGCTCGGCAGCTACTATTCCCAGCAACAGTTCCTGAGTAACCTCGACGCGCGCGCCAGCCAGGCAGCGCTGGATATCCCGTCTGCCATGGGTGAGGCCTACAAAGAGTTCATCATGCAGCTCTCCTCGTGGGATACGCGCCGTGATTTCTGGAACCAGACCGATTACTTTCGCCAGCGTCAGTCTGGCAACAGCAAGGCAGATGCGGCGCTGCTTGACGAGCTTATCGATAATATCCAGTTCACCGCAGGCGACATTACGCGCAACCTCAACGACAGCGTGAAGCTGGTGGCAGAAACCGCTCCGGATGCCAACAACCTGCTGCGCCAGTACGTGGCGTTTGCCAGCCAGCGTGCCGCAACGCATCTCAATGATGAACTCAAAGGCGCCTGGGTGGCGCGTGCTACGCAGATGACAGCGCAGGTCAAACGCCAGGAAGCCGTGGCGCAGTCCATTTACGACAGGCGTCTCAACAGCCTGGAGCAGGCGTTGAAGATTGCTGAAAAGCACAATATCAGCCGCAGCGAGGCTGAAGTGCCTGCCGACGAGCTGCCGGATTCTGAGCTGTTTACGCTGGGCCGCCCGATGCTCCAGGCGCGTCTCGAAAGTCTCCAGGCGGTTGGCCCTTCGTATGATGTGGATTACGATCAAAACAAAGCCATGCTGGCGACGTTGAACGTTGGTCCCACGCTTGAGCAGCGTTTTCAGACCTATCGATACCTGCGCACTCCTGAGGAGCCGGTTAAGCGCGATAGTCCGCGTCGCGGCTTTCTGTTAGTGATGTGGGGAGCCGTTGGCGCGCTGGTTGGCGCGGGTATTGCTCTGGCTCGTCGCCGCTCGCACTCCTGATTTTTTGATGGCAATGAGGACGTCCTGCGGGCGTCTTCATCCTGTTTAATCAAGGCAGAGATACACCGTGAAAGTATTGACCGTTTTTGGTACGCGCCCTGAAGCAATCAAGATGGCGCCGCTGGTTCATGCGCTGGCTGAAGATCCCTTTTTTGAGTCGAAGGTCTGCGTGACGGCCCAGCATCGTGAGATGCTTGACCAGGTTCTGGCGCTCTTTTCCATCCAGCCTGATTATGATTTGAATATCATGCGGCCAGGCCAGGGACTCAGTGAAATCACCTGCCGCATCCTCGAAGGGCTTAAGCCGGTGCTGGAATCGTTCCGGCCTGACATCGTGCTGGTGCACGGTGACACAACCACCACCGTTGCCGCGAGCCTGGCGGCGTTTTATCAGCGCATTCCCGTGGGCCATATTGAGGCCGGACTGCGTACGGGCGATATTTATTCACCGTGGCCAGAAGAAGCTAACCGCACCCTGACTGGTCATCTGGCGAGGCTGCATTTTGCGCCGACGGAAACTTCGCGCCAGAACCTGCTGCGGGAAAACATCCGCGACGACAGCATTGTCGTCACCGGCAACACAGTGGTTGATGCTCTGCTGTCAGTGCGCGAACGCGTGCTGAATGATGAGGGCCAGCGCGCGGCCCTTAACGCTCGTTATCCTTTGCTGGCGCTTAACAAAAAGCGCATTCTGGTCACCGGCCACCGCCGCGAGAGTTTTGGCAGCGGTTTTGAAAACATCTGTCATGCGCTGGCCGAGCTTGCGGCGCAAAACCCGGATGTACAGATTATCTATCCGGTGCATCTCAACCCCAATGTCAGCGAGCCGGTAAACCGCATTCTGGGCCATATCGACAACATCATGCTGATTGAGCCACAGGACTATCTGCCGTTTTTCTGGCTGATGCATCACGCTTATCTCATCCTGACCGACTCCGGCGGCATTCAGGAAGAGGCGCCATCACTCGGTAAACCCGTACTGGTGATGCGCAATACCACAGAACGCCCGGAGGCCGTGCAGGCAGGCACCGTGCGGCTGGTGGGCACCGACACGCAGAAGATTGTCGCGGAAGTTACGCGTCTGCTGAACGACGAAGACGCGTACCAGGTCATGAGCCGCGCCCATAATCCGTACGGCGACGGTAAAGCCTGTGAACGCATTATTACCGCATTGAAAAATAATCGAGTCACTCAATGAGTTTTAACACTATTTCCGTGATTGGTCTGGGCTATATCGGCCTGCCGACCGCTGCGGCTTTTGCTTCGCGCCAGCAGCGCGTGGTGGGCGTGGATATCAATGAAAACGCGGTTGCGACGATCAACCGGGGTGAAATTCACATTGTGGAGCCGGATCTCGGCCTGGCGGTAAAAGCCGCCGTTGAAGGTGGCTACCTGAGCGCGCGTACGACGCCGGTTGAGGCAGATGCTTACCTGATAGCCGTGCCGACGCCATTTAAGGGCGAGCACGAGCCGGACATGGCCTACGTCAAGGCGGCGACCGAAGCCATTGCGCCAGTGCTGAAAAAAGGCGCGCTGGTGATTCTGGAGTCCACCTCGCCGGTGGGGGCCACTGAGCAAATCGCCGAATGGCTGGCGCAGTTGCGTGGCGATCTGAGCTTCCCGCAGCAGGTGGGTGAAGCGGCAGACGTTAACATCGCCTACTGCCCGGAGCGCGTGCTACCGGGCAAAGTGATGGTGGAACTGATTCAAAACGACCGCGTGATTGGCGGGATGACGCCCGCGTGTTCCGCACGCGCCAGTGCACTTTACAACATTTTCCTTAAAGGCGAATGCGTGGTCACCACCGCCCGCACGGCAGAGATGTGCAAGCTGACCGAAAACAGCTTTCGCGACGTCAACATCGCCTTTGCCAACGAACTGTCGCTTATCTGTGCCGATCAGGGAATTAACGTCTGGGAACTGATTCGCCTGGCTAACCGCCACCCGCGCGTCAACATTTTACAGCCGGGGCCGGGGGTTGGCGGCCACTGCATTGCGGTCGATCCGTGGTTTATCGTGGCCCAGAACCCGCAGCAGGCGCGTCTGATTCGTACCGCGCGCGAGGTGAACGACGGCAAACCGTACTGGGTGATTGACCAGGTGAAGGCCGTGGTAGCCGACTGCCTGGCCGATAGCGGCAAGCGCGCCAGTGAGCTCACCATCGCCTGCTTCGGCCTGGCGTTTAAGTCAGATATTGATGACCTGCGTGAAAGCCCGGCAATGGCGATTGTCAGCGAGCTTGCGGACTGGCACCGCGGTGAGTTGCTGGCGGTCGAGCCGAATATTCATACACTTCCCAAAAACCTTCAGGGGCGCTGCGAGCTTGCTAACATGCAGGATGCGCTGGCGCGCGCGGATGTGCTGGTGCTGCTGGTGGATCATCGCCAGTTTAAGGCCGTCGACGGTGCGCAGGTGGCGCAGCAGTATATTGTCGATACGCGCGGAGTGTGGCGTTGAGCCGCTCTGCGTTGACCGTTATCCGGGCAAGCGTTGAACCGCTTGCCTGGGAGAGTGAATTTTTTGGGCTGGCGAGCGGGATTGTCCGTTTTTCTGATTCAGCGCCGCCGTTGGCTATGGCGCAATTGCAGCCCTTTGAGCGCGTGCAGGCAAAGATTGCGGCACAAGACACCGCGCTGCTCGATGGCTTACAGGCGTTGGGCTTTCGGCTGGTAGAAGGTGAGGTGGAATTAAGCCTGGACGTTGGCATCAATAACGCCAACCCTGGACTTGATGTGGCCGACATTACCGATATCCCCACGCTGCGGGCTGCGGCTGGCGTATTCAGCCAGAGCCGTTTTCGTGCGCCGTGGTATCGCGCCGGTGAAAGTGAGCGCTTCTACGCTCAGTGGGTAGAAAACGCGGTGCGCGGCAGCTTTGACCACCAGTGTCTGGTATTGCGCGACGGCACGGCGTGCGCGGGCTTTGTCACGCTGCGCCAGCTTAATGAACAAGAAGGGCGCATCGGCCTGCTGGCCGGGCGCGGCGTAGGCGCGCTGTTGATGCAGGCGGCGCGGCACTGGTGTGAAACACGCGGCCTTTCCCGGCTTTGGGTGGCAACCCAGGTCAGCAACCGGGCGGCGCTGCGCCGATATATTGCAAGTGGCGCGACGATTGAGCGCTCCGCTTACTGGTTATACAGGTGAGAACATGATTCCTTTTAACGCGCCGCCAGTGGTTGGCAGTGAAATCGACTATATACGTTCTGCGATGGAGAGCGGCAAACTGTGCGGTGATGGCGGCTTTACCCAGCGCTGCCAGAAGTGGATGGAGCAGCGTTTTGGCAGCCGTAAAGTGCTGCTGACGCCGTCGTGCACTGCCTCGCTGGAGATGGCGGCGCTGTTGATTGATATTCAGCCTGGCGATGAAGTTATCATGCCGAGCTACACCTTTGTTTCCACGGCTAACGCCTTCGTGCTGCGCGGTGCGCGTATTGTCTTTGTGGACGTGCGACCGGACACCATGAACATCGATGAGAGCAAAATCGAGGCGGCCATTACCGATAAAACCCGCGCCATTGTGCCGGTGCACTACGCGGGCGTTGCCTGTGAAATGGACACCATCATGCGCATTGCCAGACAGCATAAGCTGTGGGTGATTGAAGATGCCGCGCAGGGCGTGATGTCCACCTACAAAGGCCAGGCGTTAGGCGCTATCGGTCACATCGGCTGCTTTAGCTTTCACGAAACTAAAAACTACACCGCAGGCGGTGAAGGCGGCGCGACGCTGATAAACGATCCGGCGCTAATTGAGCGTGCGGAAATCATTCGTGAAAAAGGCACCAACCGCAGCCAGTTCTTTCGCGGCCAGGTTGATAAATACACCTGGCGCGATATCGGTTCCAGCTACCTGATGGCCGATTTACAGGCCGCCTACCTGTGGGGGCAACTGGAAGCCGCAGAGCGCATCAACCAGCAGCGGCTGGTGCTGTGGCAGAACTATTACCATGCGCTGCTGCCGCTGGCGCAGAAAAAGCGCATTGAACTGCCGGCGCAACCCGGCGGCTGCGTTCACAACGCACACATGTTTTATATCAAGCTGCGCGACGGCGACGATCGCAGCGCCCTGATTGACTGGCTTAAAAGCGCCGACATTCTCGCGGTATTCCACTACATTCCGCTGCACAGCAGCCCGGCGGGTCAGCAGTTTGGCGAATTTCACGGCGAAGACCGCTACACCACCTTGGAAAGTGAGCGCCTGCTGCGCCTGCCGCTCTTCTATAATCTTGCCCCGGTAGACCAACGCACCGTGATTAATTCGCTACTGAGCTACTTCGCCTGATGTCTCTGGCGCGGGCTTCGGTGTGGACGGCGGCGTCTACGCTGGCAAAAATTGTTGCTGGCCTGTTGGTGGTCAAACTGCTGGCGGTGTCCTACGGGCCTGATGGCGTGGGGCTGGCAGGTAACTTTCGCCAGCTTATCACCGTGCTTGGGGTGCTTGCGGGGGCCGGTATTTTTAACGGCGTGACGAAATATGTCGCGCAACATCGCGATGAGCCGCAGCATCTGCGCCAGGTTATTGGCACGTCGTCAGCGATGGTGTTCGGTTTCTCGACCCTGCTGGCGCTGGTTTTTTTGCTGGCGGCGCGTCCCATCAGCCTGGGTCTGTTCGGCCACGCTGACTACCAGGGGCTGGTACGGTTAATCGCGCTGGTGCAGATGGGCATAGCCTGGGCCAACCTGTCGCTTGCCATCATGAAGGGCTTTCGCGATGCCGCAGGTAACGCGCTGGCGATTATTGCCGGTAGCCTGATGGGGGTACTGGCTTATGTTGTCTGCTGGCGTGTTGGCGGCTACCAGGGCGCGCTGCTCGGCGCGGCACTGCTGCCAGCGCTGGCGGTTATTCCCGCAGTGCTGATGCTAAAACGTCGCGCCCATCTGCCGCTGGGCTGGCTCAGGCCCGTCTGGGACAAGGCCATTGCCAGCAGCCTCGGTAAATTCACACTGATGGCGCTGATGACCTCCATCACCATGCCGGTCGCTTATGTGATGATGCGTAACCTGCTTGCCGCGCACTACGGCTGGCGCGAAGTTGGCATCTGGCAAGGCGTGAGCAGCATTTCTGATGCTTACCTGCAATTTATCACCGCGTCATTCAGCGTTTATTTGTTGCCGACGCTGTCGCGCCTGAGCGGTAAAGTGGAAATTGGCCGTGAAATCGCTCGTGCGCTGCGTTTTGTACTGCCCGCGGTGGCGCTGGCGAGTCTGGCCGTCTGGCTGCTGCGCGATTTTGCCATCTGGTTGTTATTTTCAGACAAATTCACCGCCATGCGCGACCTGTTTGCCTGGCAATTGACGGGCGATGTGCTTAAGGTTGGCGCCTATGTTTTTGGCTATCTGATTATTGCGAAAGCCTCGCTGCGGTTGTATATCGTGGCGGAAATCAGCCAGTTTGCGCTGCTGACTGGCTTTTCTCGCTGGCTTATCCCGGCACACGGCGCGCTGGGGGCGACACAGGCCTATATGGCGACGTATATCGTCTGGTTTTCCCTGTGCGTCTGCGCATTCCTTATCTGGCGTAAACGAGTATGACAACACTGATTCACGTTCTGGGATCGGACATCCCGCACCATAACCGCACCGTTCTTGAGTTCTTTGCACAGACGCTTAACGCGCCCGCGCAGGGTAAAGCGTTTATGGTGGTGAGCCAGGATGCTACGTTGGTGAGCGCTTACCCGCAGCTGGATATCACGCTTTTTGATAGCAAAACATCGCTGGCGAAAGCCGTTGTGGCAATGGCCAAAGCCGACCGGCAGCAGCGGTTCTTTTTTCACGGTCAGTTTAACGCCGCGCTGTGGCTGGCGTTGCTGACAGGTGGCCTGAAGCCTGCACAGGTGAACTGGCATATCTGGGGCGCTGACCTTTATGAGGCCTCTACGCGCCTTAAATTTCGTCTGTTCTATCTGTTACGCCGTCAGGCGCAAAAGCGCGTGGGGCGCGTATTTGGCACTCGCGGTGACCTGCTCTATTTCATGACGCACTATCAGAAAGTGGCAACCGAGCTGCTTTACTTCCCAACGCGCATGGATCCCGCCCTCAACAGCATGGCCTGTACGCGGGAAAATCACCCGCAGCTGACCATTCTGGTAGGCAACTCGGGCGATCGCAGCAATCTGCATGTGGATGCGCTCAACGAAATTCACCGCCAGTTTGGTGACAGCGTGCGCGTTATCGTGCCAATGGGTTACCCAGGCGGCAACGAGGCGTATATCGCAGAGGTTGAAGCAGCGGGAAAGGCGCTTTTCAGCAGCGACAACCTGTCCGTGCTGCGTGAGAACCTGCCTTTTGATGACTACCTCGCGTTGCTGCGTAGCTGCGACCTCGGCTACTTTATCTTTGCCCGTCAGCAGGGCATTGGTACGTTATGCCTGCTGATTCAGGCGGGCGTACCCTGTGTGCTGAACCGCGAAAATCCCTTCTGGCTGGATATGGTGGAGCAGCAACTGCCGGTGCTGTTTAGCGCTGATGTGCTCAATGAGGCGGTAGTGCATGAAGCGCAACGCCAGCTACAAAGCGTGGACAAAAGCCGCATCGCCTTCTTTAGCCCCAATTACATTGCGGGCTGGCACAACGCGTTGCGCGTGGCGTCAGGAGAGTCGGCATGAGTGTAGTGGAATGTGGCGGGCTGTTTGTTATCTGGCTATTGTCGGTGCTGTTTATCGGCACGCTCACCTGGCGTGAGTTTCGTCGCGTGCGCTTTAACTTCAACGTCTTCTTTTCACTGCTGTTTCTACTGACGTTCTACTTCGGCTTCCCGTTTACTGTCACGCTGGTGTTTCGTTTCCACGTCGGCGTGGTGCCCGCCGACATTCTGCAACAGGCGCTGCTCTCGGCGAGCGGCTTTTACGCCGTCTATTACACCGCGTATAAAACCCGGCTGCGCCCGGTCCAGCAGGCACCGGTGCGGCAGCTGTTCAGCATGAACCGGGTTGAGACAAACCTGACCTGGATGATTTTGCTGGCAGTGGCGCTGGTGAGCGTCGGGGTGTTCTTCCTGCACAACGGTTTTTTGTTGTTTAAGCTGCAATCGTACAGCCAGATCTTCTCAAGCCAGGTCAGCGGCGTTGCGCTCAAGCGCTTCTTTTACTTCTTTATTCCGGCAATGCTGGTGGTGTACTTCCTGCGTCAGAGCAAAATGAGCTGGCTGTTCTTTCTGGCGAGCACCGTTGGGTTTGGCCTGCTGACCTACGCTATCGTTGGCGGCACGCGCGCCAACATCATCATTGCTTTCGCCATCTTCCTGTTTATCGGCATCATCCGCGGCTGGATAACGCTGTGGATGCTGGCGGCAGCCGGGGTGCTGGGCGTGGTGGGGATGTTCTGGCTGGCGCTCAAGCGCTATGGCCTGAATGTCAGCGGCGATGAAGCGTTTTACACCTTTTTATACCTGACCCGCGATACCTTCTCGCCGTGGGAAAATCTGGCCTTGCTGATTCAGAATTACGACAAAATCGACTTCCAGGGTTTAGCGCCGATTGTGCGCGACTTCTATGTCTTTATTCCTTCCTGGCTGTGGCCGGACCGTCCGGCGGCGGTGCTGAACAGCGCCAACTACTTTACCTGGGAAGTGCTGAATAACCACTCTGGCCTGGCTATTTCTCCCACGCTTATTGGCTCGCTGCTGGTGATGGGCGGCGTATGGTTTATTGTGCCAGGCGCTATAGCCGTTGGGCTGATTATCAAATGGTTCGACTGGCTGTTTGAGCGTGGCAACCGTGAGTCTAATCGTTATAACGCGGCTATTCTGCACAGCTTCTGCTTTGGCGCCATCTTCAACATGATAGTGCTGGCGCGCGAAGGGCTGGACTCGTTTGTTTCCCGTGTGGTGTTTTTCATGATTGTTTTTGGCCTTTGCCTGCTGCTGGCAAAGCTCATTTTCTGGCTGCTGGATAGCGCAGGGCTGATTCATCCGCGGCTGCGCGCGGGCGGCGAGTATTTATCTCTTACCTCTGTAACTGACAAGAAGACCTATGAATAACGGGACTGATGCGCCGGTATATACCATTCGCGGCCTGAACCTGCTGGGCTGGCGCGATATGAATCATGCGCTGGATTATCTCAACGCCGACGGTGTAATGAAGCAAGGTACGCTGGTGGCGATTAACGCTGAAAAAGTGTTGGCCGCAGAAAACGACGCCCAGGTACGTGAGCTGATTATGGCTTCGGAGTTCAAATATGCCGACGGCATCAGCGTAGTGCGCTCAATTCGCAAAAAATACCCGCAGGCGCAGGTGTCGCGCGTGGCGGGTGCGGACTTGTGGGAAGCCCTGATGGAGCGTGCCGGGCGTGACGGTACACCGGTGTTTCTGGTGGGCGGACGCCCCGAAGTATTAACGCAAACTGAGCAGAAGCTGCGCGCGCAGTGGAATGTGAACATTGTCGGCAGCCAGGACGGTTATTTTAGTGCTCAGGAGCGTGAGGCGCTGTTTGAGCGTATCCGCGACAGTGGCGCGCAACTGGTTAGCGTCGCGATGGGCTCGCCGCGCCAGGAAATTCTGATGCGCGACTGTAAGTGCGTGCATCCGCATGCGCTGTATATGGGCGTTGGCGGGACGTATGATGTCTTTACCGGCCACGTTAAGCGCGCGCCGAAGGGCTGGCAGAATCTGGGTCTGGAATGGTTGTACCGGTTGTTAACGCAGCCGAGCCGCATCACGCGCCAGCTGCGGCTGCTGCGCTACCTTGCCTGGCACTATACCGGGCGCCTCTAGTCTGCCGGGCGGCGTTGTGTCGCCTCCTTTCCTCTATGTGTTATTTCTGCTCCAGACGGCTGGGTTTCCGGGCGTCTGATTTGCTATTTATTGTAAAATACGAAACCATTGCCGCCGCCTGGCGCTGCTTTGCGCGCCCGGCTGCAACTTCGGCCACAATAATATCCGGTGAAACCGGAACGGCTTTGCGAAAGATTAAGAGGGATTATGGCAAAAAATAAACCCGAGCTTCAGCGTGGTCTGGAAGCTCGACATATCGAACTGATAGCCCTTGGCGGCACGATTGGCGTAGGCCTGTTTATGGGCTCTGCCAGCACGCTCAAGTGGGCTGGCCCATCGGTGCTGCTGGCATACATCCTGGCTGGGCTGTTTGTGTTCTTCATTATGCGCTCTATGGGCGAAATGCTGTTTCTGGAGCCGGTAACCGGCTCATTTGCCGTCTACGCACACCGCTACATGAGCCCGTTTTTTGGCTATCTTACGGCCTGGTCTTACTGGTTTATGTGGATGGCGGTGGGGATCTCGGAGATAACCGCCATCGGCGTGTACGTGCAGTACTGGTTCCCTGACGTTGTTCAGTGGATACCAGCGCTTATTGCCGTTGGGCTGGTGGCGCTTGCAAACCTTGCGGCGGTGCGGCTGTACGGCGAGATAGAGTTCTGGTTTGCCATGATCAAGGTCACAACCATCATTGTGATGATTGTGGTCGGCCTGGGCGTTATTTTCTTCGGTCTGGGCAATGGCGGCATTCCTACCGGCTTTGGCAATTTGACAGAGCACGGCGGCTTTTTCGCTGGCGGCTGGAAGGGCTTTCTGACGGCGCTGTGTATTGTTGTGGCGTCATATCAGGGTGTGGAGCTGATTGGCATTACCGCAGGCGAGGCCAAAAACCCGCAGGTTACGCTGCGCAGCGCGGTAGGCAAAGTACTGTGGCGCATCCTTATTTTCTACGTGGGCGCCATTTTCGTTATCGTCACTATCTTCCCGTGGAATGATATTGGCACCAACGGCAGCCCGTTTGTGCTGACTTTCGCCAAAATTGGTATTACGACGGCGGCGGGTATCATTAACTTTGTGGTACTGACGGCAGCGCTGTCGGGCTGTAACAGCGGCATGTACAGCTGCGGGCGTATGTTTTACGCGCTGGCAAAGAACCGCCAGCTGCCCGCTGTTATGGGGAAAGTGTCGAAAAACGGCGTTCCGGTGGCTGGGGTGGCGCTTTCTATCCTGATTCTGCTGATTGGCTCCTGTCTGAACTACATCATTCCGAACCCGCAAAGCGTGTTTGTGTATGTTTACAGCGCCAGCGTTTTGCCCGGTATGGTGCCGTGGTTTGTGATTCTGATTAGCCAGCTGCGGTTTCGCAAAGCGCATAAAGAAGCGATTGCCAGCCATCCGTTCCGCTCGCTGATGTTCCCGTGGGCTAACTGGCTGACGATGGCATTTTTGTTTTGCGTGTTGGTGGGGATGGGCATTAACGACAGCACCCGTATGTCGCTGATTGTGGGCGTTCTGTTTCTCGCCATAGTGACGGTGGCCTACAAGATTCTGGGGCTGGGAAAGCACGTAGAATCAACAAAACAGAGTAGTTGAACCGCAGAATGCGCAAAGCATAACCAAACGCGCATTTTGTGAAAAAAAGCACTAGACAGCAGGGCGCGAAGTCCGTAGTATCCCCCTCCGCAACGGCGCTACGCGCCCGTAGCTCAGCTGGATAGAGCGCTGCCCTCCGGAGGCAGAGGTCTCAGGTTCGAATCCTGTCGGGCGCGCCATTAATTTCAGGCGTTAGAGCTGCGGTGGTACGAACAGGTAGTATCGCGTGAAGTGTTTCAGTGGTGGCTATAGCTCAGTTGGTAGAGCCCTGGATTGTGATTCCAGTTGTCGTGGGTTCGAGTCCCATTAGCCACCCCATTAATTTCGTGGAATGCGAAGGTGGCGGAATTGGTAGACGCGCTAGCTTCAGGTGTTAGTGTCCTTACGGACGTGGGGGTTCAAGTCCCCCCCCTCGCACCACAACTTTTGTAGTAAAGTAGTAGCAGTAAAGTAGAAAAGAAAACAGATGTCGGCGAGTAGCGCAGCCTGGTAGCGCAACTGGTTTGGGACCAGTGGGTCGGAGGTTCGAATCCTCTCTCGCCGACCATTTCTTTCCTCTTATCTGACATAAGCAGACCTCAGCGTCTGCTTTTTTGTTTTTGTACTTTCTCTCTCTATTCTCATTTCACATTCACTCTCTGCGTTTTACTCGATCTCGTCTGTTGATGGCCCATAGCAGAACGTCAATGCCGTTGTCGGAGTTTTGCGACAGGGTGATTTTCTATTGTCTCTGTATGGAGACATCTAACCTGATGATTTTATAGAGTGTGTTAATTTTGCTCTCTGAGTGTCGCTTTATGGCGACAGTTATGCGCCCGTTTGTGGCGTAGACTGGCAAGATTCACCATGACCGGCTGATTTAAAAGCGCTTTTATTTCTGGCATGGAATATGCATAATACAGCCCGTAGATGCTCATTCCACTTCTTATGCTTGCCTTCGGCTTCATAAACCCAGGAATGATGCAGAGCCATTTACGGTGCTTATCGTCCACCAACAGATGTCGCGGCCTGTCCGCCTCATCAGGCATCATGGACACCACGTTGAGTGAAGCACCATTATGTTGTCAAACAGACCTGTTTTAGTTACCCGCCCTATGGCGGGTATTTTTTTGCCCCTTCTTCCCCTTCATACTTCGGGCTACAGATGCGTTGGCTACGCGTGCTCACCCCGATCACTTACTGATGTAAGCTCTCAGGGATTCACCCGCTTTTCCCCTTCATACTTCGGGCTACAGATGCGTTGGCTGCGCGTGCTCACCCCGGTCACTTACTCATGTAAGCTCCCGTGGACTCACCCGCTTGCCGCCTTCCTGTAACCCGAATTATTTTGGGGAACCTCTGCATTTTTTGGGCCTCAGATGCGTTGGCTGCGCGTGCTCACCCCGGTCACTTACTCATGTAAGCCCCCGGGGATTCCCCCGCTTGCCGCCTTGCCGTCACCCGAATTATTTTGGGAAAGCCCTTCGTACTGCGGGTTACGGTTTCATGCGTTGAGTTATCTATCCCTGGGCTGTATGCCTTGCTCATCTCAAAACACTGTGGCCGCAGAGCAGGCATAAAAAAGGCGGCCCGAAGGCCGCCTGTTGTCAGCAGGAGAGTCAGACTTCCTGATTATTCTTTAGCGTCAGCAGCAGACCGTCGCGGCGCATGGTGGCCGCTTCTTCCGGCTGATTGAGCTTATCCAGCGTGTCGGCAAGCCAGGCATAATCATAGGCATCCGGGCGCTGCTTGAGTGCGGCGCGAAACGCAAAGCTCGCCTCACGCCATTCAGCATGCTTCATCAGCATCTGACCCAGCGTGCTCCACAGCAGCGGACGATCGCCGTGGGTTTTAATCAGCTGGCGCAGGGCTTTCTCAATTGGCTCCGGGTTGGCGGTTTGCAGACGCGGGATCAGCATCGCCAGTGCATCACTGTATTCGCGCTTCAGACCTTCCAGAATGATTTGCTGGGCAGTGTCGTAGTCTTCGCAGTCAATCAGGTGTTCTGCCATTGCAACCTGCAGTGCCGGATTGTGGCGGGTTTTACGGCTCTGGTTTTTCCACCAGGCTTTCAGCCCTTCGCTACCCTGTTCAGCACGAGCCTGATCCATAAGACCAATCCACGCCTGCTGCTCAAGTGCGCTGCGGTGCGCGTCGTCGCCGACCTGCGCTTTTTCCATGGAGTACAGAATATCCAACAGTGAGCTCCAGGCGCCGGTACGGATATACGCCTGCTCAGCAAGGCGCAGCACTTCAGGATGGCGCGGTGCGACTTCCAGCAGCTTATCAACGCCGTGGCGGGCAGCATGGTTTTCGTTACGGGCAAGCTGCAAACGTACGCGGGTAATTTCGACCGGAATTGGGTCGGCGTTTGACATTTCTGCGGCGCGAGCCAGGTGCTGGCTGGCGCGTGCATCGTCACCGCGCTGTTGGGCGGCTTCGGCGGCCAGCAGATAATTCACCACCGGTTGCTCGGCGTGATCGGCATTTTTCGCCAGCAGCTTTTCAACCTGCTGGTAATCGCCTTCGGCGAGTTTCATCAGCGCAAGGTTGGTTTGTTTACTGGCACGGCGGCGTTTGCGCCCAACAAACCAGCCGCGGGTGCGTGAACCGGTGCGGAAAATTCGGCGTAGCAGCCATTCGAGTGCGAACAGCACCAGAATTAGTGCAAACAGCATAATGCCAAGCGCAGTAATGCTGGTTTCAATGTTCCAGGTGTTGGTCTGGATAAGCACGTAGCCCTGATGACCGGCCAGCATGGGGCCCAGGATGATGCCTGCGATCAGCAGGAGAAACAGCAGGAGAACTTTTAGCATCATCATTCTCCCTGCGGTGCCGCTGCATTCGGCTGTGCCGGCTGCGGCTCAGAAACGGCGGGCACCGGTGCAGGCTGTGACGTGGCCATACTGCGCATGCGGCTATTCATCAGTTGCTCCAGTACTGGCTGGCTTTGCAGCGAATCCGGCACGTCCATTTCAATGCTTTGCTGGCTCAGGTTGTCCAATTCGTCGAGAAACGCTTTGGTGGTGGCGTCGTTGGTGTCGTAGTACGCGCGCACCCAGCTGGCGACGGTATCAATCGACTGCTTGTAGGTTTCGCTTTGATGGCGCGGTACGGCCTGCGCGGCAACCAGCAGGCGCGAGCGGATATTTTCGCGCAGGTAGATATCCTGGTTTGGTGCCAGCAGAGGCACATCGCTGGTGTCACGACGGCGGATAGTAATGAAGTTATCCATAAAGTTGCGCCAGCTCCTGGTCAGATTCTGACGCCAGTCACTGAGCGAGCCGGAGATTTCCGGGCTGTCGGCATCCATCGGTGCGGCGTCGTCATCGTTATCGCTCAGACGCAGGTCATCAATCTGGTTGGACAGCTGGTTAAGCTTAAGGATGATGCCGTCAAAATCGACCTGGGCTACGCCTGCCAGACTTGAAATATCCGCAGTGAGCGTGCGGCGGGCATTAATCAGGCTCGGATCGTTCATCTGCGCCAGGCTTTCATCGGCGCTTTTCAGCAGCGCAACGGCAGTGGTGATGTCCTGGTCGCTCCACAGCTTACGCCCGGCAAGCTTCACCAGAAAATCAGCCTGGGCCAGCAGCCAGGTTTTGGCATCGTTACTGGAAATGGCGGTGAGTTTATCGCGCGTTTCGTCCAGCGTCTTCGCCATATCCGTCATGCGGGTTTGCGCCTCATCAAGGCGTGTCGCCTGCTGCTTGACCAGCGCTTGTAGCTCGCTTTTCTGCTGACTCTGCTGCTGCACAAGGGCGGCAAGCTGCGTGCTCAGCGTTTTGTTTTCGGTTTGCTGGCTGTCGGTTTGCTTTTTACCCCAGGTATAGGCCCCGGCGCCTGCGGCCAGCGCAATCGCGATAGCTATCACGCTCAGTGCAATACTTGCCGCGCCAGCGCGGTTTTTCTTTGCCACGGGTTGCGTTGAGACCGGCTGCGTTACGGTTTCAACCGTTGCAGGGGTTTCTTCCGGCATGGCGGAGGATTCTTTTTGTTCCGTCATTATTCATCCCATATTTCATGTTGTTGTAGCGCGCGCAGCAGCGCGTCGTTATCTGCATTGTCCGCAACTCTGACGTCCCGCCAGCCTGATTCCCTGGCCTGGGATGCCAGTCGTTCGCTGACGACCACCAGTCGACAGCGTAATAACCAGTTGTCACGATACCACTGCGGAATCATTGTCCAAAGCTGTGTCAGCATCTCACCGCTGGTGACGACCAGCGTATCAACGCCGCGTTCACGCCAGCGATGGGCTTCTTCTGCGCCATCATAGTGTCTGGCGCAGCGCTGGTAGCATTCGCAGTAAGTGACCTGTGCGCCGCGTGCGCGCAGGGTGTCTCCTAATAACTCACGCCCACCGTTACCGCGCAGGATAAGCGCTTTCTTACCGTCAATAGCTTGTAATTCAGGTAATTGTAGCAAGACTTCGCTGATTTCCCGATCGCGCGGATAATTTATCGTCAGCGCGCTGACTTTGTGCAGCGCCAGCGCCGTCGCTCGGCCAATGGCAAACCAGGCGCACGCGCTGGGCCAGCGCAGGTTTTCGCGCGTGAGCAGCGCGTTGGCGTGCTCAACGGCGTGCTGAGAGAGGACAAATCCCAGATCGCCTTCACCCAGCGTCTGTAATAAGCCTGGCAACGTAGCCAGTTCGCGGCCGGGAGAAAACTCGATTAAAGGAAGGCTCCAGGCCTCCCGCCCCAGCGCGCGCAGGCGAGCGACCAGCTCATCGCCAGCCGGGGAAGGGCGGGTGACCAGAATGCTCATGCAGGCGCGTTCCCGTCATAAACGTCGGTCAGAATTTCCCGGGCGCCGTTGTTCAGCAGTTCTTCTGCCAGAGACACACCCAGCGTTTCGCCTTCTTCCGGTTTGCCGCGGCGTTCACCACGCACAATCTGTGAACCGTCCGGCGCGCCGACCAGCGCACGCAGCCACAGCTCGCCGTCGATGATTTCAGCATAACTGCCGATAGGCACCTGGCAGCCGCCTTCAAGGCGCGTGTTCATGGCGCGTTCGGCACGCACGCGCAGCGCGGTTTGCGGATGATTGAGTGGGGCAAGCAGCGCGCGGGTCCATTCATCGTCAAGGCGACACTCGATACCCACCGCGCCCTGGCCAACCGCCGGAAGTGAGACTTCAGGGGCCAGCGCCTGGCGAATGCGCTCTTCCATCTTCAGGCGCTTAAGCCCGGCAACGGCAAGAATAATGGCGTCGTACTCACCGGCGTCGAGTTTACCGAGGCGGGTACCAAGGTTGCCGCGCAGCATGCGGATTTGCAGGTCCGGGCGCGCGCTGAGTAACTGGCACTGGCGGCGCAGGCTGGAGGTGCCGACCACGCTGCCCTGCGGCAGGTCGTCGAGACTGGCGTAATGATGGGAGACAAACGCATCGCGCGGGTCTTCGCGCTCGCAAATAGTGACCAGCCCCAGCCCTTGCGGGAACTCAACGGGCACGTCTTTCATAGAGTGCACGGCAATGTCAGCACGACCTTCCAGCATGGCCAGTTCCAGCTCTTTGACAAACAGACCCTTGCCTCCTACCTTTGCAAGCGGTGTGTCCAGCAGGACATCGCCCCGCGTTACCATAGGCACCAGTTCTACACTCAGGCCGGGATGCAACGCCAGCAGGCGGTCTTTGACATAATGTGCCTGCCACAGAGCCAGTGGGCTCTGGCGCGTGGCGATTCGTAATACTTTGTCTGACATGCTTATTACCGTAATAACCGTTTACTGCCCATCCTACATGGTTACTCCAGGGCTGTCAGTTGCAACGGCGCTGTGCAAATAGATGCAGGTCAGGAAACTTTTCAGGAGAATGAAACCGTTGGATAGATGCTACACTGTGTGTAGTGCATCTTTCTTTACGGTCAACCGGCAAGGTGTTAAATTGATCACGTTTCCAGCAATTGTCAGCCAAATTACGATAACCATTCATGGCAGTCATTGGAAACGGGTCTATCCAACATACTGAAACCATCAGGCGATACGTCTTGTACCTCTATATTGAGACTCTGAAACAGAGGCTGGATGCCATTAATCAGCTGCGCGTGGATCGCGCACTGGCGGCGATGGGACCTGCATTCCAGCAGGTCTACAGTTTGCTGCCTGTGCTGTTGCATTACCATCATCCGCTGATGCCCGGTTATCTTGACGGTAACGTTCCCTCCGGCATATGCCTCTACACGCCTGATGAAACCCAAACCCACTATTTACAGGAACTGGAACTGCGCCGCGGTTTACCGGTGCAGAAAACCCTGTCTGGCGAACTACCGATAACCGGCGTCTACTCAATGGGCAGTACCTCGTCCATTGGGCAAAGCTGTTCGTCTGACCTGGATATCTGGGTGTGTCACCAGTCCTGGCTTGATAACGCTGAACGCCAGCTATTGCAGCGCAAGTGCAGTCTGCTGGAAAGCTGGGCGGCGTCTCTTGGTGTTGAAGTCAGCTTCTTCCTGATAGACGAAAACCGCTTTCGCCATAACGAGAGCGGCTGTCTTGGCGGCGAAGACTGCGGCTCTACCCAGCATATATTGCTGCTTGATGAATTTTACCGCTCGGCGGTACGCATGGCCGGTAAGCGTATTCTGTGGAATATGGTGCCGGTCAATGAAGAGGCGCATTACGACGATTACGTGATGACGCTGTATGCCCAGGGCGTGCTGACGCCAAACGAATGGCTCGATCTCGGCGGGCTGAGTTCCCTGTCGGCAGAAGAGTACTTTGGTGCCAGCCTGTGGCAGCTCTATAAAAGCATCGACTCACCGTATAAAGCGGTACTGAAAACGCTGCTGCTTGAAGCCTATTCCTGGGAATACCCCAACACGCGCCTGCTGGCCGAAGACATCAAACAGCGCCTGCATGACGGTGAAATCGTCTCTTTCGGCCTTGATCCGTACTGCATGATGCTTGAGCGCGTTACTCATTACCTGACTCAGGTTGACGATACCGCGCGCCTCGACCTGGTGCGCCGCTGTTTCTATCTCAAGGTGTGTGAAAAACTGTCACGCGAGCGCGCCTGCGTGGGCTGGCGACGCGAGATCCTCACCCAGCTGGTGAAGAGCTGGGGCTGGGACGACGAACGCATCAGCGTGCTCGACAACCGCGCTAACTGGAAGATTGACCGGGTGCGCGAAGCGCACAACGAACTGCTTGACGCCATGATGCAGAGCTATCGCAACCTGATTCGCTTTGCGCGGCGCAATAATCTGAGCGTCAGCGCCAGTCCGCAGGATATTGGCGTGCTCACCCGCAAGCTGTACGCGGCATTTGAAGCGCTGCCGGGCAAGGTCACGCTGGTCAACCCGCAGATTTCGCCGGACCTGTCTGAGCCGAACCTGACCTTTATCTATGTGCCGCCGGGTCGCGCTAACCGCACCGGGTGGTATCTGTATAACCGCTCACCGAGCATGGACTCGATAATCAGCCATCAGCCGCTGGAATATAACCGCTATCTCAATAAGCTGGTGGCCTGGGCCTGGTTTAACGGCCTGCTGACGTCACGCACGCACCTGTATATCAAAGGCAACGACGTGTGCGACCTGGCGAAATTGCAGGAAATGGTGGCAGACGTGTCGAGCCATTTTCCGCTGCGCCTGCCAGCGCCCACGCCAAAGGCACTCTATAGCCCGTGCGAAATCCGCCATCTGGCGATTATCGTCAACCTGGAATATGACCCGACGGCGGCATTTCGCAACCAGGTCGTCCATTTTGATTTCCGCAAACTCGATGTGTTCAGCTTTGGCGAGCAGCAGCAGTGCCTGATTGGCAGCGTTGACCTGCTGTATCGCAACTCGTGGAACGAAGTGCGTACGCTGCACTTTAACGGCGAGCAGGCGATGATTGAGGCACTGAAAACCATTCTGGGTAAAATGCACCAGGACGCGGCACCGCCAGACAGCGTGGAGGTGTTCTGCTACAGCCAGCACCTGCGCGGCCTGATGCGCACGCGCGTCCAGCAGCTGGTGTCGGAATGTATTGAACTGCGACTGTCCAGCACGCGCCAGGACGCCGGGCGCTTCAAAGCGCTGCGCGTGGCCGGGCAAACCTGGGGGCTGTTCTTCGAGCGCCTGAATGTCTCGGTACAGAAGCTGGAAAACGCGGTGGAGTTCTACGGCGCGATTTCCAACAACAAACTGCACGGCCTGTCGGTGCAGGTTGAAACGCATCATGTGCAGCTGCCACCGGTAGTGGATGGCTTTGCCAGCGAAGGGATTATTCAGTTCTTCTTTGAGGAAACCGGGGATGCGCAGGGCTTTAACATCTATATTCTCGATGAAAGCAACCGCGCCGAGGCCTATCACCACTGTGAAGGCAGTAAAGAAGATCTGGTGCGCGATGTGAGTCGCTTCTACTCCTCATCTCACGACCGCTTTACCTGGGGCACCAGTTTTGTGAACTTTAACTTGCCGCAGTTCTACCAGATAGTGAAGGTTGATGGCCGCCAGCAGGTGATTCCATTTCGTAATCAGCCGCTGCGCCCGGTGGTGGCCGAGACAGCGCCCGACGACGATGCCGCCGAGCCGCCGCTGATGCAGCACTATCTGTCCTGATTAGCGAAAGCTGACCGGCTCGCCCGCCTGCTGGGTGCAGGCCTGCTCCAGTAGACTCCAGAACTCTTCGCCTGAACGGTCGCACATCCAGCTGCCGTCTTTAAGGCTGAAATGGTAGCCGCCGCTTTTGGTCGCAAGCCACACCTGGTGCAATGGCTCCTGGCGGTTAATAATGATTTTGCTGCCGTTCTCAAAACTCAGCGTCAGCACGCCGCCGTTAATTTCGCAGTCAATATCGCTGTCGCCATCCCAGTCGTCCAGGCGCTCTTCAATGGTCAGCCACAGGCCGTCGGCCAGGCGGTGAAATTCACTGTCGTTCATATCGGTTTCTCGTTGCAGGTTGTGGCGGCAGTATAAAAGTAATGCAGGAGCATGGGAACCGTGCGCCGTTGCGCCAGTCAGGCAAAAGATATTGCTTTTCAGTGTTCACCTGCGATGATAGTCAGAAGTACGAATCATGACAGGCAACCGATAATGAATAAGATTTTCTGTCCGCTGGCGTTTGGGCTGGCACTTTTTACCCTGGCCGGTTGTGGGCTAAAGGGACCACTCTATTTTCCACCTGCCGATAAAAAAGCACCGGATGCGCACACCACGGAGCAAAACCAGCAGCCGGACATGGACTCCACGGTACCGACTCGTAACGATCGCGGTATAGGCGACGGTCCGACCCAGGTTATCTACTAACACATACAAGGTCGCCGTGGAGTATGGAGCAGAAAATGCAGTTCTCTAAGATGCATGGCCTTGGCAACGACTTTATGGTCGTCGACGCGGTAACGCAGAACGTCTTTTTTTCCCCGGAGATGATTCGCCGCCTGTCAGACCGGCACCTTGGTATTGGCTTTGACCAGTTGCTGGTGGTTGAACCACCGTACGATCCTGAACTTGATTTTCACTATCGTATTTTTAACGCTGACGGCAGCGAAGTATCGCAGTGCGGCAACGGTGCGCGCTGCTTTGCCCGCTTTGTGCGCCTTAAAGGGCTGACCAACAAGCGCGACATTCGCGTCAGCACCGCCAACGGGCGCATGGTGTTGAGCGTGACCGAAAACGAGCTGGTGAAGGTCAACATGGGTGAGCCGAAGTTTGAGCCGTCCGATGTGCCGTTTCGTGCCAACAAGGCAGAAAAGACCTACATCATGCGCGTCGAGGGCGAAACCGTACTGTGCGGTGTGGTGTCAATGGGCAACCCGCACGCCGTGATTCAGGTTAATGATATCGACCTGGCGCCGGTCGAAACACTCGGCCCGTTGATGGAAAGCCATGAGCGCTTCCCGGAGCGCGCTAACATCGGTTTTATGCAGGTGGTTAACCGCCAGCACATCCGTCTGCGCGTGTTTGAACGTGGCGCGGGCGAAACCCAGGCCTGCGGCAGCGGCGCCTGCGGGGCGGTGGCGGTTGGTATCCAACAGGGATTGCTGGAAGGTCAGGTGCGCGTGGACCTGCCCGGAGGACGACTCGATATCGCCTGGAATGGGCCTGGTCAACCGCTGTTTATGACCGGTCCGGCGGCCCATGTTTACGATGGAACCATACAGCTATGAAAAACGTCGAGGAACAGCAGGAGGCGCTTGCCGGGCTGGATGACGCAGCGGTGTGTGACTACCTGTTACGTAACCCTGAATTTTTCATCCGCAACGCGCGCCTGGTCGAACAAATCCAGATCCCCCACCCGGTGCGCGGCACCGTGTCGCTGGTTGAGTGGCACATGGCCCGCGCGCGCAATCAAATCCGCGCGCTTGAAGGCGACATGTCGCTGCTCATTGAGCAAGCCAGCAGCAACGAAGCCCTGTTTTCCAGCCTGCTGAAGCTCCAGGCGCGCCTTGCCGCGGCCGACAGCCTGCACGACATGCTTAACCGTCTGCACCGCTGGGCGCGCGAGCTTGGCCTTGCGGGTGCGCATATTCGGCTGTTCCCGGAGCGCTGGCGTATTGGCGCGCCGTCTGACTTCACCCATCTGGCCCTTAACCGCCAGCCCTTCGAGCCGCTACGTATTCAGCGCTTTGGCAACGCACGCCACTACCTGGGGCCACTGCATGGCCCGGAACTGCTGGTGATGCTGCCGCAGGCGAAGGCGGTAGGTTCGGTGGCGATGTCGCTGATGGGCCAGCATGGCGATTTGGGGGTGATTATCTTCACCAGCCGCGATCCGCAGCACTACCAGGCAGGCCAGGGCACGCAGCTGCTCGAAGAGCTGGCGCAAATGCTGCCTACGCTGCTGGAACGCTGGATTGAGCGCCAGTGACCGACTCACCGCTTCAGCCCGCCGTTGAGGGCTTTCTGCGCCACCTCAAGGTTGAGCGCCAGCTTAGCCCCATCACGCTGATTAACTACCGCCGCCAGCTTGAAGCGCTTGTCGCGATGCTCTCTGAAATGAAAATCGCCGACTGGGCGCGCTGTGATACTGCCGCTGTACGCTCGCTGGTGGTGCGCAGCCGTCGCCACGGTCTACAGGCCGCAAGCCTGGCGCTGCGGCTCTCAGCGCTGCGCAGCTTCTTCGACTGGCTGGTTTTTCAGGGCCAGCTTGCGGCCAACCCGGCGAAAGGCGTCTCTGCCCCCAAAACACCGCGCCACCTGCCGAAAAATATCGACGTTGATGACGTTAATCGCCTGCTGGAGATTGATATCAACGATCCGCTGGCGGTGCGCGACCGCGCCATGCTGGAAGTGATGTACGGCGCAGGCCTGCGTTTGTCTGAGCTGGTTAACCTTGACTGTAAGCATCTCGATTTAGCCAGCGGCGAAGCCTGGGTGATGGGTAAGGGCAGCAAAGAGCGCCGTTTACCCATTGGCCGCACGGCGGTGGCCTGGATTGAGCACTGGCTCGATTTGCGCGAGTTGTTCGGGCCGGATGACGACGCGCTGTTTCTGGCGAAAACCGGCAAGCGCATTTCCGCACGCAACGTACAAAAGCGCTTTGCCGAATGGGGCATCAAACAGGGGCTGAACAGCCACGTTAACCCGCACAAGCTACGCCACTCGTTTGCCACCCACATGCTTGAATCAAGCGGCGACCTGCGTGCGGTGCAGGAGTTGCTGGGCCACGCCAACCTCTCTACCACGCAAATCTATACCCATCTCGATTTTCAACATTTAGCGTCGGTGTATGATGCGGCGCATCCGCGAGCTAAACGGGGGAAAAGCTGATGCATTTTTATCGCCCGCTGGGGCCGATAGCCGCGCTGACGTTCGATCTCGACGACACGCTGTATGACAACGGCCCGGTCATTACCCGCACCGAGCGTGAGTCGCTGAGTTTCGTCCAGCGCTATCACCCAGGCTTAAGCGAGCTACAGACGCCGGATTTTCAGCGCCTGCGCCAGCAGCTACGCCTGGAAGAGCCGGAGATTTATCACGATGTCACCGAGTGGCGCCGCCGTGCGGTTGAACGCGCCATGCTGGAAGCCGGGCTGTCGGTAGAAGAAGCCCGCATCGGTGCCGCCGCCGCCATGGACAATTTTAACCAGTGGCGCAGCCGCATTGACGTGCCGCAGGAAACCCATGACACACTGGCGAAGCTTGCACAGAAATGGCCGCTGGTGGCGGTCACCAACGGCAACGCCGACCCGCAACTGTTTGGCCTTGGGAACTACTTTGCGTTTGTGCTGCGCGCCGGTCCACACGGGCGCTCCAAGCCTTACGGCGATATGTACGCGCTGGCCGCGCACAAGCTCGGTGTCGCGCCTGCGCAGATCCTGCACGTAGGCGATGACCTCACCACCGACGTGGCGGGCGCTATTCGCAGCGGCATGCAGGCCTGCTGGATTATGTCGCGTGACAACAATCTGATGCAGGCGCGCGAGGCGCGTTTGCTGCCGCATCTGGCAATTTCGCGGTTGGCATCGCTTACTGCGCTGATATAATCCCCACTTCTCTGTATAAAATGCCAGGGGTTGCGGCCCCTGACCACCTACGGCGGTGCCAATGGACGTCTCTTACCTGCTCGACAGCCTTAATGATAAACAGCGTGAAGCCGTCGCGGCCTCGCGCAGCAATATGCTGGTGCTGGCAGGCGCGGGCAGCGGCAAGACGCGCGTGCTGGTGCACCGCATCGCCTGGCTTTTGACGGTAGAGAACTGCTCGCCGTACTCCATTATGGCGGTGACCTTCACCAACAAAGCGGCGGCAGAGATGCGCCACCGCATTGGCGAACTGCTCGGCACCAGCCAGGGCGGCATGTGGGTCGGTACATTCCATGGCCTGGCACACCGGCTGCTGCGCGCGCACCACATGGACGCCAACCTGCCCCAGGACTTTCAAATTCTCGACAGCGAAGACCAGTTACGCCTGCTCAAGCGCCTGATTAAGGCGATGAACCTCGACGAGAAGCAGTGGCCGCCGCGCCAGGCGATGTGGTACATCAACGGTAAAAAAGACGAAGGGCTACGTCCGCAGCACATTGAAAGCTACGGCAACCCGGTAGAGCAGACCTGGCAGAAGGTTTATCAGGCCTATCAGGAAGCCTGCGACCGCGCAGGGCTGGTAGATTTTGCCGAATTACTGCTGCGTGCGCATGAGCTGTGGCTCAACAAGCCGCATATTCTCAACCACTACCGCGAGCGCTTCACCAACATCCTGGTAGATGAGTTCCAGGACACCAACAGCATTCAGTACGCCTGGGTGCGTCTGCTGGCGGGCGATACCGGCAAAGTGATGATTGTTGGTGATGACGATCAGTCAATCTACGGCTGGCGCGGCGCGCAGGTAGAAAACATCCAGCGTTTTTTGAACGATTTCCCCGGCGCGCAAACCATTCGCCTGGAGCAAAACTACCGCTCCACCAACACCATTCTCAGCGCAGCTAACGCCCTGATTGCCCACAACGCCGGTCGCCTGGGCAAAGAGCTCTGGACCGACGGCAGCGACGGCGAGCCGATTTCGCTCTACTGCGCCTTTAACGAACTCGATGAAGCGCGTTTTGTGGTCAACCGCATCAAGGCATGGCAGGAGAACGGCGGTGCGCTGACGCAGTGCGCCATTCTCTATCGCAGCAACGCCCAGTCGCGCGTGCTGGAAGAGGCGCTGTTGCAGGGCAGCATGCCGTATCGTATTTACGGTGGTATGCGCTTCTTCGAGCGCCAGGAAATCAAAGATGCGCTCTCGTACCTGCGCCTGATTGCCAACCGCAACGACGATGCGGCATTTGAGCGCGTGGTGAACACACCGACGCGCGGCATTGGCGATCGCACGCTGGACGTGGTGCGCCAGACCGCGCGCGACAGCCAGCTTACGCTGTGGCAGGCCTGCCGCCGCTTATTGCAGGACCAGTCGCTGGCCGGGCGTGCCGCCTCGGCGTTACAGCGTTTTCTGGAACTGATTGACGCGCTGGCGAGCGAAACGGCCGACATGCCGCTGCATGTGCAGACCGACCGCGTGATTAAGGATTCCGGCCTGTTCATGATGTATGAGCAGGAAAAAGGCGAGAAGGGCCAGACGCGCATCGAGAACTTAGAAGAACTGGTGACGGCAACGCGCCAGTTCAGCTACAACGACGAAGACGAAGATCTGATGCCGCTGCAGGCATTTTTGTCCCACGCGGCGCTGGAAGCGGGCGAAGGGCAGGCAGACACCTGGCAGGACGCGGTGCAACTAATGACGCTGCACTCTGCCAAAGGGCTGGAGTTCCCGCAGGTGTTTATTGTTGGGATGGAAGAGGGCATGTTCCCAAGCCAGATGTCGCTTGATGAGGGCGGGCGTCTGGAAGAGGAGCGCCGCCTGGCCTACGTGGGCGTTACCCGCGCCATGCAGAAGCTGACCATCACCTACGCTGAAACCCGCCGTCTGTATGGTAAAGAGGCTTATCATCGCCCGTCGCGCTTTATCGGCGAGTTGCCGCCTGAGTGCATTGAGGAGGTGCGCCTGCGCGCAACCGTCAGCCGCCCGGCAAGCACTGTGCAGCGTACCTCTACGCCGCTTACCGAAAGCGATACCGGCTATAAACTCGGCCAGCGCGTGCGCCACGCTAAGTTTGGTGAGGGCACCATTGTTAATCTGGAAGGTAGCGGCGAGCACAGCCGCTTGCAGGTGGCGTTCCAGGGCCAGGGTATCAAGTGGCTGGTGGCCGCTTATGCCCGACTGGAAACGGTGTAACGGCGCGAATTTCGGGACTTTTCTGCCTCTTGTTGACGCTTTATTTAGGCTGGCGTAACATGCGCGCACGATTACACTAAGAGGACATTCGCCTTGGACACACCCAGTCGATGCTGGCTCATTAACCTGTTAAGCAGGTGCAACTCCTAAGGCTTTCCTCTTATGCTGATGGCCTTAGCGGTTGTCAGCGACCGTGTTTTTCCCGTCGCATGAGCCAGTCTGTTTCAGGTCTGGCGCCCCCAGATATCGTGTGTTCTGCGAACAGTCCCATTTATTTCTTCATTGGGAGCCACGGTCATGCTGAGCGCATTTCAACTGGAAAATAATCGTCTTTCCCGCCTTGAGGTGGATGAAAGCGAACCGCTGGACAACTCTATCTGGGTCGACCTGGTCGAACCGGATGACGACGAGCGCCAGCGGGTACAAACCGAGCTGGGCCAGAGCCTGGCAACGCGCCCGGAGCTGGAAGACATCGAAGCCTCCGCGCGTTTCTTCGAAGACGAAGACGGTCTGCACATCCACTCCTTTTTCTTTTTTGAAGATGCCGAAGACCATGCCGGTAACTCGACGGTGGCCTTCACCATTCGCGACGGTCGTCTCTATACGCTGCGCGAGCGGGAATTACCGGCGTTTCGCCTGTACCGCATGCGCGCCCGTGGCCAGACCATGGTGGACGGCAACGCCTTTGAACTGCTGCTCGACCTGTTTGAAACCAAAATCGAGCAGCTGGCAGATGAAATCGAAAATATCTACAGTGACCTGGAAAAACTCAGCCGTGTGATTATGGAAGGCCGCCAGGGTGATGAATACGACCAGGCGCTGTCTACGCTGGCAGAACTGGAAGACGTGGGCTGGAAGGTGCGCCTGTGTCTGATGGATACCCAGCGCGCGCTGAACTTCCTGGTGCGTAAGGCTCGCTTACCGGGCAATCAACTGGAGCAGGCGCGCGAGATCCTGCGCGATATCGAATCTCTGCTGCCGCACAACGAATCGCTGTTCCAGAAGGTGAACTTCCTGATGCAGGCGGCGATGGGTTTTATCAATATCGAGCAGAACCGCATTATCAAAATCTTCTCCGTGGTGTCCGTGGTATTCCTGCCGCCGACGCTGGTGGCATCAAGCTACGGGATGAACTTTGAGTTTATGCCGGAGCTGCACTGGAGCTTTGGTTATCCCGGCGCGATTGTGTTTATGATGCTGGCGGGGCTGGCACCGTATTTGTACTTTAAGCGTAAGAACTGGTTATAAGAGGGGAGCCGCGAGGCGGCTTCTTTTGTAAGGCGCAGAGCCAGCGTTCGGGGAACCGGAGGCTGGTTTTTTTGTTTTTGGGGGGCCAGAATTTTTTGCACGGTGTTGGGTGGTGGCTTTCTGGTTCTGTGGAATGTTCCGTTCACTATTAAGTCTGCATTCAAACGTGGGCTATGAAGTACGTGAACGGCAAAAGGGGGCCCGCCGCCGCCCCCTTTTGAATCCCGGCTCCCGGCAAAGAAAATCGCCTCCCTTCGGGAGGTGTCCTGCGCTTATCGCCGTCTGGCTTGTCGGGGACGGGCGCGATGCAGCGTCCCTGCGAGTCGCGCCCTCGGCCCGCATCCCTGCGGGCCGCCCCGGCCAGCCGCGAACGCTTCGGCGATTTTCAGCCGGACCCAAACCCACCATTGACAGCCCGCAGGCATGCGCGTTTTTTCTTTGTCGCTGAAAGGCTGTAAAGAGCAGAAGAGCAGAAGAACAGATGTGGAAAGAGAGGAAATTCCGGCTTTCCTCGTTGGGGAGAAAAGCCGATTTATGTTACAGGCCGCGGCGGGTGCGGCGTTGGGTGTAGACGGCATCCATAATGAACAGCGCCAGTGCCGCCCAGATAAAGCCGAATGTGACCATTTTGTCCTGGCCGGGCACTTCGCCGTAGAACGTGACCGCCAGCAGGAACATCAGCGTCGGGCCGATGTACTGGAAAAAGCCCAGCGTTGACAGGCGCAGGCGGTTAGCCGCACCGGTAAAGCACAGCAGCGGTATGGTGGTGACGATACCGGCGGCAATCAGCAGCAGGTTCAGGCTAAGTGGGTTCTGGCCCATGTCACTGGTGGCGCTGTTGGCAATGCCAAACAGATAAATTGCCGCTACTGGCAGCAGCCACAGCGTCTCAATCAGCATGCCGCTACTGGCGTCGACCGCAATGCGTTTGCGCAGCAGACCGTAGAACGCAAAGCTAAAGGCAAGGCCGAGGGCAATCAGCGGCACGGAGCCGAAGGTCCACAGCTGCACCAGCACGCCGCACACGGCAAGCAGCACCGCTACCCACTGCATCCGGCGAAAACGCTCGCCAAGGAAAATCACGCCCAACAGCACATTCACCAGCGGGTTAATAAAATAACCGAGGCTCGCTTCCAGCATGTGGTGGTTGTTGACCGCCCAGATAAACAGTAACCAGTTGCCGCCAACCAGCACGGCAGAAATCCCCAGGCCCAGCACCTTCTTAGGCGTGCGCAAAACCTGGCGCACCTTCGACCACTGTCGCCCAAGCGACACCAGCGCCAGCATAAAGAAGAATGACCAGATAACGCGATGCGTCAGAATCTCATCAGCGGGAACATAATGAATCAGCTTGAAATAGGCCGGGGCAATACCCCAAATAAAATAAGCGGCAAGAGCGAGTAAAATGCCCTGCCGCGTTTGCTTCGCATCCATGAATTAACTTTGGTTTACAAATGGGAGCCCAGTGTAACAAAGCTGCGGTTAGCCCACCATATACGTTGCCGTGGCGCTGGCGATATGCAGCTGGGCTTCGTTGTGCAACTCCACGCGCGCCACGGCCACTTTGTTGCCCGCGCGCAGCAGGCTACTGGTGGCGGTAAAACGCGCGCCGCGCCCGGGGCGCAGGTAATCCACCCGCAAATCAATGGTGCCCATGCGCGACAGCCGCTGGCGCAACTCTTCTTCGGCAATGGTTTCATGGCGCGTTAGCGTATTACCCACGCACACCAGCCCGGCGGCCACGTCGAGTGCGGCAGCGATAGCGCCACCGTGCAAAATGCCCTGCGCGTGATTGCCCACCAGCATGGTTTGGTGGTTAAACGCCAGCTGTGCAAAGGTCGATTCGTAGCGCTCAAGCTCCAGACCCAGCGCCCGGTTAAAGGGCATCTGGTAGACGAAGACGTCGCCAACAAGTTTCAGTACGGTTTCTCGGGTAAGCAGGTTGCCTGACATACGGCTCTCCGGTGATGCTCTCACGGTATTGTTATGGTGGTTTTGATTCTATGTTCCATTAATGTACCTTTTCAATTTATTAATAAACGAAGACAATCCGGGCGCTAATAGCACAGGTAAAATGTTGCCAGCTAAAAAATAATTCAGGATTTCTTATTCGTTCGGGAGAACAAGGATGATGCACAAATTAATGGGCGGCGTGCTGGCGGCGGCGCTATTACCCGCCTCGGTTCTGGCAGAAGAGACAAAAACGACCAACAATACCGCGGCTCGCGGCAGCGTGACCGCCAATCTGCTACAGGATAACGGAAACTTCCTCACGCTCTACCCGTATGAGAGCAACTACGTGCTCTACACCATGACCGACCACATCAATAAAAATGCTATTGAGTCCTACGACTGGGCGCAGGATGCCCGCCGTGACGAACTCAAGTTTCAGTTTAGCCTCGCCTTCCCCATCTGGCGCGGCATTGCCGGTGAGAACTCGGTGCTGGCCGCCTCTTATACGCAACGATCATGGTGGCAGTTAACCAACGGCAATCACTCTGCCCCTTTTCGTGAAACCAACTACGAGCCGCAGTTGTTCCTCGGCTTTGCCACTGATTACCAGCTTGGCGGCTGGACGCTGCATGACGTTGAGGTTGGCTTTAATCACCAGTCGAACGGCCACGCAGAGCCGACCTCGCGCAGCTGGAACCGCGCTTACGCCCGTCTGATGGCGCAAAACGGCCCGTGGCTGGCAGAAATCCGCCCGTGGTACGTGGTGGGGAATATCGATGACAATGCGGATATCACCCGCTACACCGGTTATTACCAGCTGAAAGTGGGCTATGCGCTGGGCGATGCGGTACTGAGCGCGAAGGGCCAGTACAACTGGAATACCGGCTACGGCGGTGCGGAGTTGGGCGTGAGCTATCCCATCACGCAGCACGTACGCCTTTACGGCCAGGTCTACAGTGGCTACGGCGAGTCATTAATTGACTACAATTTCAACCAGACACGCTTCGGTTTGGGAATCATGCTCAACGATATACTTTGAGGCATTGCAGTTTATCTCTCAGGCGCTGAAAATAGCGCCTGTTTCTTTTTAAGCAGGTGGGGTGAACGTGGCGCAGGCGGAAGTATTAAACCAGGAATCGCTGGCAAGACAGGTTTTGCAGGAAACCTTCGGCTACCAGCAGTTCCGCCCAGGCCAGGAAACCATTATCAGCACGGTGCTCAGCGGGCGCGACAGCCTGGTGGTGATGCCCACGGGCGGCGGTAAATCACTGTGCTATCAGATCCCCGCGCTGGTGTTCAGCGGGCTGACGGTGGTGGTCTCACCGCTTATCTCGCTGATGAAAGACCAGGTTGACCAGCTTCTGGCTAACGGCGTGTCTGCCGCCTGCCTGAACTCCACGCAGAGCCGTGAGGAGCAGATGGCGGTAATGGACGGCTGTCGCAGTGGCCAGGTGCGCCTGCTCTACATTGCCCCTGAACGCCTGATGATGGATAACTTCATCGACAGGCTGTCGCAGTGGAACCTCTCTCTACTGGCAGTGGATGAGGCGCACTGTATTTCCCAGTGGGGCCATGACTTTCGCCCGGAATACGCACTGCTGGGCCAGTTGCGCGCCCATCTGCCGCAGGTGCCCTTTGTGGCGCTGACCGCCACGGCTGATGAAACGACGCGCCTGGACATTGTGCGCCTGCTGGGTTTGCAGGACCCGCTGATTCAGGTCAGCAGCTTTGACCGCCCCAACATCCGCTACATGCTGATGGAAAAATTCAAACCGATGGACCAGCTGCTGCGCTACGTGCAGGAGCAGCGCGGTAAATCCGGCATCATCTACTGCAACAGCCGCTCAAAAGTCGAAGACACCGCGGCACGCTTGCAGGCGCGCGGCATCAGCGCCGGTGCCTATCACGCCGGGCTTGATAACGCGGTGCGCGCGAACGTGCAGGAGAAATTCCAGCGCGACGACCTGCAAATTGTGGTGGCGACCGTGGCTTTTGGGATGGGCATCAACAAGCCCAACGTGCGCTTTGTGGTGCACTTTGATATCCCACGCAACATCGAATCGTATTACCAGGAAACCGGACGCGCCGGGCGCGATGGCCTGCCGGCTGAAGCCATGTTGTTTTACGATCCGGCTGATATGGCGTGGTTGCGCCGCTGCCTGGAGGAAAAACCCGCCGGGCAGTTGCAGGATATCGAGCGCCACAAGCTCAACGCGATGGGCGCGTTTGCGGAGGCCCAGACCTGCCGGCGCCTGGTACTGCTCAACTACTTTGGTGAAGGCCGCCAGCAGCCGTGCGGCAACTGCGATATCTGCCTCGATCCGCCGCGCCGCTACGATGGCCTGGTGGAGGCGCAAAAAGCGTTATCGACCATTTATCGCGTCAACCAGCGCTTTGGCATGGGCTATGTGGTGGAGGTGCTGCGCGGTGCCAATAACCAGCGCATTCGCGAGTTCCAGCACGACAAGCTGCCGGTTTACGGCATCGGGCGCGACCAGACCCAGGAGCACTGGGTCAGCGTGATTCGCCAGCTGATTCATCTGGGCGTGGTGACGCAGAACATCGCCCAGCATTCTGCACTCCAGCTTACCGAAGCGGCGCGTCCGCTGCTGCGTGGTGAAGCGCCGCTGATGCTGGCGGTGCCGCGCGTGCAGGCGCTTAAGGCGCGCGTCAGCCAGCGCGCGGCCGTGGGCAACTACGACCGCAAGCTGTTTGCCAAGCTGCGCAAACTGCGTAAGGCGATTGCCGATGAAGAAAATATCCCGCCGTATGTGGTGTTTAACGACGCCACGCTGATTGAAATGGCCGAGCAAATGCCGCTCAGTCCAGGGGAGATGCTGAGCGTCAACGGCGTAGGCACGCGCAAGCTGGAGCGTTTTGGTATGCCTTTCATGACGCTTATCCGCGAGCATGTTGACGGCCCGGATGAGTAACCCGTAGTCAGACCTTTCTAAACGTGGCAGGATGGAGGCTCTTCTTGTTTTCATCCTGAGCGTATCTATGTTGATGTTATTCCTGACCGTGGCGCTGGTGCACATTGTGGCGCTGATGAGTCCCGGCCCTGATTTTTTCTTCGTGTCGCAGACCGCCGTCAGCCGCTCGCGCAAAGAGGCGATGATGGGCGTACTGGGCATTACCTGCGGCGTGATGGTCTGGGCGGGCGTGGCATTACTCGGCCTGCACCTCATTCTTGAGAAAATGGCCTGGTTACATAACATCATCATGGTTGGCGGTGGTCTGTATCTGTGCTGGATGGGCTGGCAGATGCTGCGTGGGGCGCTTAAGAAAAAAAGCGACATCGCTGAACCGGCAGCGCAGGTGGAACTGGCGCGCGGTGGGCGTAGTTTTGTGAAAGGTTTACTGACCAATCTGGCTAACCCAAAGGCCATTATTTACTTTGGTAGCGTTTTCTCGCTGTTTGTTGGCGACAACATTGGCGCGTCTGAGCGCTGGGGCATTTTCGCGCTGATTGCGCTGGAAACGCTGGCGTGGTTTACCCTGGTGGCAAGCCTGTTCGCGCTACCGGCCATGCGCCGGGGCTACCAGAAGCTGGCAAAGTGGATTGACGGTGTGGCCGGTGCCCTGTTTGCCGGCTTTGGCATTCATCTCATCATTTCCCGCTAACCGCCGATGCCGGGCTGCGCCCGGCGTCTTCTCAGGCATGGCGCGCGCTTGCAAGCAGTGCGCCAACCAACATAAACAGTGAGCCAAAGACCCGGTTGAGCGCGCCCATCTGGCGCGGTCCTTTCAGCCAGCCGGCAATGCGTTTGGCAAGCGTGGCGTAGCCAATCATCACCAGAATATCGACAGCAACGGTTGTGACGCCGAGAATCAGGTACTGCGCCGCCTGGGGCTGATGCGGCACGATAAACTGCGGGAACAGCGCCGCCAGAAAAACAATGCTTTTCGGGTTAGTCAGGTTCACAAACACCGCGCGGCGGAACAACTGGCTACGCGGCTGGGTTCGCGCCAGCGTATTCAAATCAACTGCTCCCGCCGCCCGCCACTGCTGGATGCCGAGCCAGATAAGGTAAGCGGCACCGGCCCATTTCAGCACCTCAAATGCCAGCACCGAGCGCGAGAACAGCGCGCCCAGCCCGGCACCAACCAGCACAATGTGAACCGACAGGCCAACCTGCAAACCGCTAATTGATGCCACAGCACCGCGGTAGCCGTGACCGATGGCAGTGGTCATGGTGTTAATCGCGCCTGAGCCCGGGGACAGGCTCAGAATCAGGGTGGTAAGCAGGTAGGTACACCACCATTCAAAACTCATGTGAAACTCCCGCTGGGCGTCTGTTTATGCCACAATACGGTATTGTTTATGGTTATTCCATGAGCCAGAAAAAAAGCGATATTCCACGCGCGGAGGCGGCAAGAATGCCGGAGTCTCAGCATAAAAAGAGTTGGCTGAACAGGGAGAAAGCATTTGCTGCTTTTACCATGGGTCCATTGATGGACTTCTGGCAGCAACGGGAAGAGTGCGAACTGGTTGGCGTGGACGGCGTGCCGTTGCGCTTTGTGCGTTTTTTGGCGCCACAGCACGACCGTGTGGTGCTGATTTCGCCAGGTCGCATTGAAAGCTACGTCAAGTATGCGGAGCTCGCTTGGGACTTGTTCCACTGTGGTTTTGACGTGCTGATTATTGACCACCGTGGCCAGGGGCGCTCCGGGCGCATGCTGTCGGACACACACCGGGGCCACGTGGTGAAATTCAGTGACTATGTGGATGACCTGGAGCTGCTGTGGCAGCGCGAAATCGCGGACGGCCCGTGGCGTAAGCGCTACGCGCTGGCCCATTCGATGGGCGGTGCGATTACCACGCTGTTTTTGCAGCGCAACCCGCAGGCGTTTGATGCCGTGGCGCTGTGCGCGCCAATGTTTGGCATTGTGCTGCGTCTGCCGGAGTGGATGGTGCGCCACATCCTCGACTGGGCCGAAGGCCATCAGCGTATCCGCGAAAATTACGCCATTGGCACCGGTCGCTGGCGCGCGCTGCCGTTTGGTCTTAACGTGCTGACCCACAGCCGTGAGCGCTATCGTCGCAACCTGCGTTTTTATGCCGACGATCCGAGCCTGCGCGTCGGTGGACCGACTTACCACTGGGTGCGCGAAGGTATCCTTGCCGGTGAGCAGGTGATTGCCCACGCGGCCCAGACCACCACGCCGATGCTGCTGATACAGGCAGAAGATGACCGCGTGGTGGATAACCGGATGCACGACCGCTTCTGCGCCGAGCGCGTGGCGGCAGGCAACCCCTGCGAAGGGGAAACACCGCTAACCATTACCGGTGCGTTTCACGAGATCCTGTTTGAAACGGACGAGATGCGCGCTATTGCACTCAATGCCATTGTTGATTTCTTCGACCGGCACAACTGATTGACTGACTCCAGAGGTAGAATGAACCCTATGTACCAGGTTGTTGCATCTGATTTAGACGGCACGCTGCTGTCGCCTGCCCATGTTCTTACGCCTTACGCCAAAGAAACCCTGAAACTGCTGACCGAGCGCGACGTGCATTTTGTCTTCGCCACTGGTCGTCATCACATTGATGTGGCCCAGATCCGCGACAGCCTGGAAATTCGCGCCTACATGATCACCTCCAATGGAGCGCGCGTGCACGACACCGACGGCAACCTGGTGTTTACCCACGATCTGGACCGCGACATTGCCGCCGACCTGTACGGTGTGGTGCGCGACGATGCCCACATTATCACCAACGTTTATCGCGGCGACGACTGGTTTATGAGCCGCCATCGCCCGGAAATGATGGAGTATTTTCAGGAAGGCGAGTTCAGCTATCAGCTGTTTGAGCCTGGTTTGCTCGAAACCGACGGCGTCAGCAAAGTGTTTTTTACCTGTGACGATCACGACAAACTGCTGCCGCTGGAGCAGGCTATTAATGCACGCTGGGGCGACCGGGTGAACGTCAGTTTTTCAACCGTGACCTGCCTTGAAGTGATGGCGGGCGGCGTCTCCAAAGGCCATGCGCTGGAGGCAGTTGCCAAAGCAATGGGCTATAGCCTTAAAGAGTGCATTTCCTTTGGCGACGGCATGAATGACAAAGAGATGCTCTCTATGGCAGGTAAGGGCTGCATCATGGGCAATGCCCATCAGCGCCTGAAGGATTTACTGGCGGAGCTGGAAGTGATTGGGACTAACGCTGACGATGCGGTACCGCATTACCTGCGCCGCTTATTTCTGAACGCGGAGTAATTTTTGTCTGACGAATGGTTTAATATCGACCATTCGTCAACCTCATTGTTCGCTACAATGCTTGCCTCACTATAATTCAACAGGCCGGGACACCCTGGAGCCTGAGGCGGAGCACAACGTGGCGCTACTTATCATTACCACTATTCTGTGGGCGTTTTCCTTTAGCCTGATTGGCGAATATCTGGCGGGCCACGTGGACAGCTATTTCTCCGTGCTGATGCGCGTAGGGCTGGCGGCGCTGGTGTTTTTGCCGTTTCTGCGCGTGCGCGGCTATCCACTTAAAACGCTGGTGATGTACATGCTGGTGGGCGCGCTACAGCTGGGCATTATGTATTTGCTGAGCTTCCAGGCTTATCTCTATCTTTCGGTGTCTGAGTTCCTGCTCTTTACCGTGCTTACGCCGCTGTACATCACGCTTATCTATGACCTGATGAGCGGGCGCAGGCTGCGCTGGAGCTACGCGTTGAGTGCGCTGCTGGCTGTGCTGGGTGCGGCCATCATCCGCTACGACCGCATCAGCGATCATTTCTGGACCGGCCTGCTGCTGGTGCAGCTTGCTAATATCAGTTTTGCTATCGGTATGGTGGGCTATAAGCGACTGATGGAAGTCAGCCCTATGCCGCAGCACTGCGCCTTTTCCTGGTTCTATCTGGGGGCATTTCTTGTGGCGCTGGTGGCGTGGTTTGCGCTGGGCAATCCGCAAAAATTACCGAGCACCGGGCTACAGTGGGGCATTCTGGTGTGGCTGGGCCTGGTCGCATCCGGGCTTGGGTATTTTATGTGGAACTACGGTGCAACTCAGGTGGATGCCGGTACGCTTGGTATCATGAATAACATGCATGTCCCGGCGGGGCTGCTGGTTAATCTTGCCATCTGGCAGCAGCAGCCCCACTGGCCGAGTTTTCTTATGGGTGGAGCGGTGATACTGGCTTCGCTGTGGGTACATCGGCGCTGGGTCGCTCCGCGCTGCGCACAAACGGCAGATTCTCACAGGCGTGATTGCGCGCCGAACGAATAAACGCCTCCGTCACCGGCTGGCGCTGCTCGCCGTCGCGCACGGCGGCGTAAAGGCGGCTCCACAGTCCTTCGCCCAGGGTTTTGGTCACCACCAGGCCCTGGCGCTCAAAGCTTTCCACCACCCAATGCGGCAGCGCGGCGATGCCCATGCGCGCCGACACCATCTGAATCAACAGTAGCGTGTTATCCACACTTTTGAGTGCCGGGCTGACCCCAGCCGGTTGCAGGAAGTGACGCCAGATATCAAGGCGACTGCGCTGCACCGGGTAAATCAGTAACGTCTCGTTTGCCAGATCTTCGGGCTGGATGTGGGTTTTGCCCGCCAGCGGATGATCGCTTGCCAGTACCAGCCGCACCTCATAATCGAACATCGGCGAATAGTGCAGGCCGCTGCGTGGCAGGATGTCAGACGTTAACACAATATCCAGCTCATCCTGCTGTAGGGCAGGCTGCGGATCGAAAGTCACCCCAGAATGAAAATCCATTTCTACCTGTGGCCACAGTGTGCGGAACTGCTCAAGCGCAGGCGTGAGCCACTGAATGCAACTGTGGCATTCAATGGCCAGGCGCAGCCGGGTTTGCTGCGGTTCGTTGCAGGACTGTAGTGCACGACTGATTTGCGGCAACACCTGCTCTGCCAGGCGCAGCAAAATCTCGCCCTGTGCCGTAAAGCGCAGCGGCTGGCTTTTACGCACAAATAACCGAAAGCCGAGGCGCTGTTCCAGGTCGCTAAACTGATGCGACAGCGCCGACTGCGTCTGATGCAGCACCGCCGCCGCCCCCGCCAGTGACCCGCTGCTGCGCAGCGCCTGCAGGGTTCGCAGATGTTTTATCTCAATCATGAAAGTCCTTCACTTGGCCATGAACAATTTGCGCTTGAGGAATATACAGTACCCGGCAAATATAGATGTGTAAACATCCAGACGTCCAAAACTCGTCATAATTCAGCTTGCAGATGCGTTGGCTTTCCTCGCTCACTCCGGTCACTTACTTGAGTAAGCTCCCGGAGACTCGCTGCGTCGCCGCCTTCCTGCAAACCGAATTATTTAGAGTTTGGCGCTGGAATCCCGGACAACATGGAGAAGAAAAATGACTATTCGCAACCACACTCTCGGTTTCCCTCGCGTCGGTCTGCGCCGCGAACTGAAAAAAGCGCAGGAAAGCTACTGGGCGGGCAACAGCTCGCGTGAAGAACTGCTGGCCGTTGGCCGCGAGTTGCGCGCTCGCCACTGGCAGCAACAGAAAGACGCCGGTATTGACCTGCTGCCGGTTGGCGACTTCGCCTGGTACGATCATGTGCTCACCACCAGCCTGCTGCTGGGTAACGTGCCTGCGCGCCACCAGAACAAAGACGGCGTTGTGGATATCGACACGCTGTTTCGTATTGGCCGCGGTCGCGCGCCGAGCGGTGAGCCTGCGGCTGCGGCAGAAATGACCAAATGGTTTAACACCAACTATCACTACATGGTGCCAGAATTTACCAAAGGCCAGCAGTTCGCCCTGACCTGGACACAATTGCTTGATGAGGTGGATGAAGCGCTCGCACTGGGCCATAACGTGAAGCCAGTGTTGTTGGGACCGGTCACCTACCTGTGGCTGGGCAAAGTGAAGGGCGAGGCGTTTGACCGTCTGTCGCTGCTTAACGATATCTTGCCGGTGTACCAGCAGGTGCTGGCAGAACTGGCAAAACGTGGCGTGGAGTGGGTGCAAATTGATGAACCGGCGCTGGTGCTGGAACTGCCGCAGGCGTGGCTGGAGGCGTTTGAACCGGCTTATGCCGCGCTGACGGGCAAGGTCAAGCTGCTGCTGACCACCTACTTTGAAGGCGTGACGCAAAATCTCGATACCATTACCGCGCTACCGGTGCAGGGGCTGCACGTAGACCTGGTGCACGGCCGCGATGACGTGAACGAACTGCATCGCCGCCTGCCTGCCGACTGGCTGCTCTCCGCAGGCGTGGTCAACGGGCGCAACGTCTGGCGCGCCGATCTGAGCGAAAAATACGCGCAGGTTAACGCGCTGGTGGGCAAACGCGCGCTCTGGGTGGGGTCTTCCTGCTCGCTGCTGCACAGCCCAATCGATCTCAGCGTGGAAACGCGTCTGGATGCGGAAGTGAAAAGCTGGTTTGCCTTTGCGCTGCAAAAATGTGAGGAACTGGCGCTGCTGCGCGATGCGCTCAACAGCGGTGATAGCGCAAAAATCAGCGCGTGGAGTGCGCCGATTCAGGCTCGCCGTAGCTCCAGCCGCGTGCACAACCCGGCGGTGGAAAAACGTCTGGCGGCTATCACCGCCCGCGACAGCCAGCGCGCGAATGCGTACCCGGTACGCGCCGAAGCCCAGCGTGCACGCTTCAAACTGCCGGACTGGCCGACCACCACCATTGGCTCTTTCCCGCAAACCACCGAAATTCGCGGTCTGCGCCTCGACTTCAAAAAAGGCAACCTGGATGCCAACCACTACCGTACCGGCATCGCAGAGCACATCAAACAGGCGGTGCAGGAGCAGGAGCGCCTGGGGCTGGATGTGCTGGTCCACGGCGAAGCCGAGCGTAACGACATGGTGGAATACTTTGGCGAGCACCTGGACGGCTTTGTCTTCACCCAGAACGGCTGGGTGCAGAGCTACGGTTCGCGCTGCGTGAAGCCGCCGGTGGTGATTGGCGATGTGAGCCGCCCGCAGCCCATTACCGTAGAGTGGGCAAAATACGCGCAGTCGCTGACCGATAAGCCGGTGAAAGGCATGCTGACCGGGCCGGTAACCATTCTGTGCTGGTCGTTCCCGCGTGAAGACGTGAGCCGTGAAACCATCGCCAAACAGATTGCGCTGGCGCTGCGTGACGAAGTCGCAGACCTGGAAGCCGCCGGGATTGGCATTATCCAGATTGATGAACCGGCGCTGCGTGAGGGGCTGCCGCTCAAGCGCAGTGACTGGGAGGCGTACCTGAGCTGGGCGGTGGACGCGTTTCGTCTGAACGCGGCGGTGGCCCGCAACGAAACCCAGATTCACACCCATATGTGTTACTGCGAGTTCAACGACATCATGGATTCCATCGCCGCGCTGGATGCCGACGTGATAACCATTGAAACGTCACGCTCGGATATGGAACTGCTGGAGTCGTTTGAAGAGTTTGACTATCCGAACGAAATTGGGCCGGGTGTGTATGACATCCACTCGCCAAACGTGCCGAGCGTGGAGTGGATTGAGGCGCTACTGAAAAAAGCGGCGCAGCGCATCCCGGCAGAGCGGCTGTGGGTGAACCCGGACTGCGGCCTTAAAACCCGTGGCTGGCCGGAAACCCGTGCAGCGCTCGCCAACATGGTGCAGGCCGCGCAAAATCTGCGTGGTGCGTAAAACGCCACCGGGAGGCACATGGCCTCCCGGTCGTTATATCAGCCTCGCTTGCACGGCGGGGCGTTATGCTTTGCCAGCACCGTAGCGCTCGAACCACGCCAGCATGCGCTGCCAGCCATCCTGTGCTGCTTCGGCATCGTAGCTCGGGCGATAGTCGGCGTTGAACGCATGGCCCACATCGGGATACACCACAATCTCCGCGTTGGCATTGGCCGCACGCAGCGCCTGGCGCATAGTCTCGACCGATTCAAGCGAGATCCCGGTGTCTTTTGCGCCGTATAAGCCCAGCACGGGCGCACTAAGTTCCGTGGCGATATCCACCGGATGCTTTGGCGAATTTAGCGATTTATCGCCGGTCAGGCGGCCATACCACGCAACGGCGGCTTTAAGCTGCGGATTATGGGCGGCATACAGCCACGCGATGCGCCCGCCCCAGCAAAAACCGGTAATCAACAGGCGGTTGGCGTTGCCGCCGTGGCGCGCAGCCCAACTGGCAACATGGTCGAGGTCGGCCAGCACCTGCGCATCCGGCACCTTCATCACCAGTTCGTTGAACAGCGTGGGGATATCGTCATAGTCGTTTGGGTCGCCCTGGCGAAAATACAGCTCGGGAGCTACGGCCAGATAGCCCTGCTGCGCCAGGCGGCGGCAGATATCGCGAATATGTTCATGTACCCCAAAAATCTCCTGCACCACGATAACCACCGGCAGGTCGGCGGTTTCGCCTTTCGGACGGGCAAAATACGCGGGCATGCTTTCGCCGCGCGTGGGAACGGTGGTTTCACCGGCGTGCAGGTTGTCGTCTGGGGTATGAATGGCAGTGGGGGAGGCAGGTGATACAGCCGGTGCGAAACCGCCGCCCGGTTTATTGTGTGTTGTGTTATCTGTCATGGGTCTCTCCGTACCTGATTTAGCGCAGTCAGCTAACTATAGCCCGAACAGCATTAACAGTTGTGTGGCAAAAGTCGCCATAACCCTGGGGGGTATACAGAATTTGCCCTCTGTTTTGTGACTTGTGTAGCTAATAATAGTTCGGATGATGCAACGCGTTTCATTCATGGTGAAATGCATCACGAAAATTTATCCGTAGCTTCGTTACAGTACCGCTTTGCTACACTCATATCCGATTCCACAAGGAGCCTGTCATGTCTCAGTCTGATGTCTTTCATCTTGGTCTTACCAAAAGCTGCCTGCAGGGCGCGACGCTGGCTATCGTGCCGGGCGACCCTGAGCGGGTGGAGAAGATAGCGGCGCTGATGGATAATCCGGTGAAGCTGGCATCGCACCGTGAATTTACCACCTGGCGCGCCGAGATTGACGGCAAAGCGGTCATTGTGTGTTCTACCGGCATTGGCGGTCCGTCGACCTCCATTGCTGTTGAGGAACTGGCGCAGCTGGGTATTCGCACATTCCTGCGCGTGGGCACCACCGGGGCGATTCAGCCGCATATCAACGTGGGTGATGTGCTGGTGACCACCGGCTCGGTGCGCCTTGACGGTGCCAGCCTGCACTTTGCGCCAATGGAATACCCGGCTGTCGCTGATTTTGCCTGTACCACCGCGCTGGTTGAGGCAGCGAAAGCCGTCGGTGCCACCACCCACATTGGCATTACCGCCTCTTCTGATACGTTCTATCCGGGCCAGGAGCGCTACGATACCTTCTCAGGTCGCGTTGTGCGCCGCTTCCAGGGGTCAATGGAAGCGTGGCAGCAGATGGGCGTGATGAACTATGAGATGGAGTCCGCCACGCTTCTGACTATGTGTGCAAGCCAGGGGCTGCGCGCGGGTATGGTGGCGGGCGTTATCGTTAACCGTACGCAGCAGGAAATTCCTGATGCGGCCACCATGAAGCAGACGGAAAGCCATGCTGTGAAAATCGTGGTGGAGGCTGCCCGTCGTCTGATGTAACGTGTTAGCGCATTTCGGATACGCCGGAATGCGCCACCTTCATCAGATAAATGAATAAAAAGGTTCCAGGGATGCGTTCTACTTTTCAACAGCGCCGTTTCGGGGCGCGTCATTCGCAAGATACGTCCAGAATTCAGGATAAGCTCAACACCATGGCGACTCGTTTTCGTACTGCCATGGCGCAGGAGGATTACGCGGAAGCCGCACGCTGCTGTGAGATAGTGCTTTCTGAAATGCCGAATAATCTTCAGGTGAAAAGCGATTACGCACTCTGCCTGATGCGGTTAAAAGACTATGAAAAGTCCTACAAAGTGTATCGCCGGATTTACCAGTCGCCGCAGCGCGATAGCGCTTCTGAAACCTGGCTGGATGGCTTTACCGAGGTCTGTGGCTGGCTGAAAAAGGACGATGAAGTGCGCCGCTACGGCTGCGAGTCGCTTAGCCAGGCGGATGCCCGCTTTAGCCGCACGCCTGCGTTAGCCTTGCCTGACGGCGCGCCGAAGCCGTTTGATGCGGCGCATGCGGAAAAAAACATTATCTCTTTTAGTCTGTACGGCGCACAGCCGCGCTACTGCGAAACGATGGTGAAAAACGTCGATGTCGCGCGTGAGCTGTTCCCGCACTGGACCTGCCGTGTTTATCTCGATGACTCCGTGCCACAGCATGTCTGGCAGCGCTTACGCGCCCGTGGTGCGCAACTGGTCGATATGAGCGCGGAGAAAACCATCTTCCCTACCCTGTGGCGTTTTAAGGTGGTCAGTGACCCGGCTGTTGAGCGCTACATTGTGCGCGATGCCGACTCGCTGCTGTCCGAGCGCGAGCAGGCGGCGGTCGAGGCGTGGCTGGCATCGCCTTATTATTTCCACCATATGCGCGATTACTTTACCCATACCGAGCTGCTGCTGGCCGGGATGTGGGGCGGCTGTGGCGGCATCATTGCCGATATTGACGGCCTGATGCGCGGCTTTATCGAGCAGTACAAGGGCAGCATGCGCTTTACCGATCAGTACTTCCTTAAAAGCGTGCTGTGGTCGACGGTCAAACAAAGCCTGTTGAGCCATGACGAGATGTTTGGCTTTGCCGCTGCCCAGCCGTGGCCTGCCCATGCGCCGGTGCGCTGGCCGCTGGACACCTTCCATGTTGGCAGCAATGCGGGCTATTCCGGCCTTGCCGGTTCGTCAACGTTGCCGGATGGCAGCCAGCAGCCGATCGTGCTGACCGTGGACGGGGAAGAATGTCGTTATCAGGCAACGGTTGACGGCGGTCAGTGGAAGCTGGGGGTGCCGTTCTTTATTGCTGAAGGCGTGCGTGAAGGCACGGTAGCCACGCGTCTGGCGCAAGACTGACTTCTGTCTGGCCGCCACCCAATGCAGTGCAAAAACGCCCGATATTGTCGGGCGTTTTGCTTTTCTGAGTGCCGTGAATGTTGCGAGGTGCTGCGCAATCGGCTGGTCGCGCTGTGCACATCCTCAACACAACTTGCGTAATGTCGCGCATGTCTGGCTTTTTATCTGGACATCTATACAGTCCACTTTTATTTTACCGTGCATACTTAAGGTCATAACGACATCACGCTGGCAGGAGGCGTTTTGGATCTCTCCCTGGTTCTTATTGCGGCGGTGGCCCTGGCGGGCATCGGAATAGGCTGGCTGGGTGCCAGCCTGCGCGCGGCACAGCGCCTGGCGCAGGTTCAGGAGGAGCAGCGCGATATTTACGGTGAACTGATGGCGACGCGCCAGCAGCTTGCGCAGGGTGAGCACTGGCGTGAAGAGTGCGGTCACCTGAATAACGAACTGCGCCACCAGATGGAAATTAACCGCGTGCAGGAGGCTGACCTGCGCGAGATGACCACGCGGCTTGAAGAAACGCGCATTAATGCCGAAGAAAAAGTGCGCCAGATGATCAACAGTGAGCACCGCCTGAGTGAGCAGTTTGAAAACCTGGCAAACCGTATTTTTGAGCAGAGCAACCGCCGGGTGGATGAACAAAATCGTCAGAGCCTGCATTCGGTACTTTCGCCCCTGCGCGAGCAGCTTGACGGCTTTCGCCGCCAGGTGCAGGACAGCTTTGGACAGGAGGCGCGCGAGCGTCATACGCTGGCGCATGAAATCCGCAATCTTCAGCAGTTGAACGCGCAGATGGCGCAGGAGGCGGTGAACCTGACGCGGGCGCTTAAAGGCGACAACAAAACCCAGGGCAACTGGGGCGAGGTGGTGCTCACGCGCGTGCTGGAGGCATCCGGGCTGCGCGAAGGCCATGAGTATGAAACCCAGGTTAATGTTCAACTCGACGACCGCAGCCGTATGCAGCCGGACGTGATTGTGCGCCTGCCGCAGGGCAAAGATGTGGTGATTGACGCTAAAATGACGCTGGTGGCCTGGGAGCGCTTCTTTAACGCTGAGGATGATTACGCGCGTGAAACCGCGCTGGGTGAGCATATTGCCTCGGTGCGTAACCATATTCGTATGCTGGGGCGTAAAGATTATCAGCAGTTGCCAGGGCTGCGTTCACTGGATTATGTGCTGATGTTTATCCCAGTGGAGCCTGCGTTTCTTGCCGCCATCGACCGCCAGCCGGAGCTGATTAGCGAGGCGTTGCAGCACAACATTATGCTGGTCAGCCCCACCACACTGCTGGTGGCGCTGCGTACCATTGCCAATTTGTGGCGCTACGAGCACCAGAGCCGCAACGCGCAACAAATTGCCGAACGCGCCGGGCGGCTCTATGACAAGATGCGCCTCTTTGTTGATGATATGTCGTCCATTGGTCAGAGCCTGGACAGGGCGCAGGACAACTACCGCCAGGCGATGAAAAAACTGGCGAGCGGGCGCGGCAACATGCTGGCGCAGGCAGAAGCGTTTCGCGATCTCGGTGTGGAAGTGAAGCGCGAGATTAACCCGGCTGTTGCCGATGGTGCGCGCCAGAGCCATGACGACAGCGCGCCGCAGCAGGGTTCACAGGAGGCAGACTGGCCGCACCTTCACGATGGGGCGCGGCGCCAGGCAAACGAGGGCTGAGAAGCGCGCGGCTCTCCTTAACCTCACGCCATATTCTCTGCTGGCTGCGCGCGTACCGGCACACAAACGGCATATTTCAGGCTGGGTGAAACGTAGGGCAATTGAACCCAATCTGTTACACTTCCCGAACAATTTATTGATGAGCAGGCACTGAGATGGTTGAAGATTCACAGGAAACGACGCACTTTGGTTTTCGGACTGTCGCCAAAGAGCAGAAAGCCGACATGGTGGCGCAGGTATTTCACTCTGTCGCAGCGAAATATGACGTCATGAACGACCTGATGTCGTTTGGCATTCATCGTTTGTGGAAGCGCTTCACCATCGATTGCAGCGGCGTGCGCCGTGGCCAGCGTGTACTGGACCTGGCGGGTGGCACTGGCGACCTGACGGCAAAATTCTCGCGTCTGGTGGGCGAAACCGGCGAAGTGGTGCTGGCAGACATCAACGCCTCCATGCTGAAAATGGGGCGCGAGAAGCTGCGCAACATCGGCGTGGTGGGTAACGTTAGCTACGTACAGGCTAACGCCGAAGCGCTGCCCTTCCCGGATAACTCCTTTGACTGCATCACTATCTCGTTTGGCCTGCGTAACGTCACCGACAAAGAGAAAGCGCTGCGTTCTATGTTCCGCGTGCTCAAGCCCGGCGGTCGCCTGCTGGTGCTGGAGTTCTCCAAACCAATTATTGAACCGCTCAGCAAAGCCTACGACGCATACTCATTCCACATTTTGCCGCGCATTGGCGAAGTGGTGGCGCAGGATGCCGAGAGCTATCGCTACCTGGCCGAATCCATTCGTATGCATCCGGATCAGGATACGCTAAAGGGCATGATGGAAGAGGCGGGCTTTGAAAACACGTCTTACTACAACCTGACGGCGGGTATTGTTGCCCTGCATCGCGGTTTTAAATTCTGAGGGCGTGCCTGTGCCAATGACGCCTCTGATTACCGCCAGCGCGGAAAAGATCCTCAACACCTTTCTCTGGCGTGATGATGCGCTGAAATCGCAGCGCCAGCGTCTTAAAGGCAAGGTGCTGAAAGTGGTATTGCCGGAGTTCAACTCACCGCTGGCGCTGGTGTTCAGCGAGCAGCAGATTGATGTGCTCGGCGCGCGTGAAGATGACGCCGACTGCACGGTGACCGCGCGCCTGAGCACACTGGCAAAGCTGCGTGACAGGCAACAGTTGACCAAACTTATCAAAAGCGGCGAGCTGGAAGTACAGGGCGATCTCCAGGTGGTACAGAATGTTGTCGCGCTGATTGATATGGCAGAACTGGATCCCGCGGAACTGCTCGCTCCTTATATTGGCGATATCGCCGCAGAAAGCCTCGGCAAACTGCTGCGCGGTGGCAGCCGCTTGCTGAAAAAGCGCCTTGTCCGCAACCAGCAGTATCTTGCTGAAGCACTGACTGAGGAGTGGCGTCTGGCACCCGGCCCGCTGGAAGTGACGTGGTTTGTTGAAGAAACCGGGGCGCTGGCGCGTGAGGTTGACCTGCTGGCAAAACGGTTAGACAGGCTGGAGGGTAAATGACGCCAGGAGAATTACGGCGCCTTTATTTCATCATCAGGACGTTTTTAGCGTACGGGCTTGATGAGCTTATCCCTAAAATGCGCATTACGCTGCCGCTGCGCATAGGGCGGCGCATGCTGTTCTGGATGCCAAACCGTCATAAGGACAAGCTGCTTGGCGAGCGTCTGCGTCTTGCACTACAGCAGTTGGGACCGGTGTGGATCAAGTTCGGGCAGATGTTATCAACTCGACGTGACCTGTTCCCGCCGCAGATTGCCGATCAGCTGGCGATGTTGCAGGACCGCGTTGCACCGTTTGACGGCGCGTTGGCAAAGCAACAGATTGAAAAAGCGATGGGTGGTATTCCCGTTGAAAGCTGGTTTGATGATTTTGCCATTGAGCCACTGGCGTCTGCCTCTATTGCCCAGGTACACACCGCGCGCCTGAAAGTGAGCGGCAAAGAGGTGGTGATTAAGGTTATTCGCCCGGACATTCTGCCGATTATCAAAGCCGACATGCGCCTGATTTATCGCCTTGCTGGCTGGGTACCGCGCCTGCTGCCTGACGGCCGCCGTCTGCGTCCGGTGGAAGTGGTGCGCGAGTATGAAAAAACGCTGATTGATGAGCTGAATCTGCTGCGCGAGTCGGCAAACGCTATTCAGCTGCGCCGCAACTTCGAAAACAGCCCAATGCTGTATGTTCCTGAGGTCTTCTCAGACTACTGCAGTCAGAACATGATGGTAATGGAGCGCATTTACGGCATTCCGGTATCTGACGTGGCGGCGCTTGAGAAAAACGGCACCAACATGCAGCTTCTGGCCGAGCGCGGCGTGCAGGTTTTCTTCACCCAGGTATTCCGCGACAGCTTTTTTCATGCCGATATGCACCCCGGCAACATATTTGTCAGCTACGATCATCCTGAAGACCCGCAATATATCGGTATTGATTGCGGCATTGTTGGGTCGCTTAACAAAGAAGATAAGCGCTATCTGGCGGAAAACTTTATCGCGTTTTTCAATCGCGATTACCGTAAGGTCGCTGAGCTGCACGTGGACTCAGGCTGGGTACCGCCTGACACCAACGTTGAAGATTTTGAGTTTGCCATTCGTACCGTGTGCGAGCCTATCTTTGAAAAGCCGCTGTCGGAAATATCGTTTGGTCATGTGCTGTTGAACCTGTTTAATACCGCGCGCCGCTTCAATATGGAAGTGCAGCCGCAGCTGGTATTGCTGCAAAAGACGCTCTTATATGTGGAAGGCGTGGGGCGTCAGCTTTATCCGCAGCTGGATTTATGGAAAACGGCCAAGCCGTTTCTGGAGTCCTGGATTAAAGATCAGGTTGGGCTACCAGCGCTGGTGCGTACGCTAAAAGAAAAAGCACCGTTCTGGGTGGAAAAAATGCCTCAGTTACCGGAACTGGTTTACGACAGTTTGCGCCAGGGCAAGCAATTACAGCTCAGTGTTGATAAAATCGCCCGAGATATTCAGGTCAGCCGTGCCAGGCAGGGGCAGTCTCGCTATTTGTTGGGCATTGGAGCGACGTTGATATTGAGCGGTACATTATTGTTGATTAATAAGCCTGAGTGGGGCTTGCTCCCCGCATGGGCAATGGCGGGTGGTGTTGTCGCATGGCTGATTGGCTGGTGTCGCACTGCCTGAACGACGTTGTTATAGTCTGTCTGTGTGCCTGATTCAGGCCGCAGCGCAATTAAGCATCTCCGAGGAATCATATGGGTGGTATCAGTATTTGGCAGTTGGTCATCATTGCCGTCATCGTTGTGCTGTTGTTCGGCACCAAAAAACTGAGTTCTCTTGGCTCTGATCTGGGCGCATCTATCAAAGGCTTCAAGAAAGCCATGAGCGATGACGACGCGAAATCAAAATCCACGCCGCAGGATGAAGACGCTGATTTCACAGCGAAATCGCTTTCTGACAAGCCGCAGGATAGCGTAAATAAAGACGAAGCGAAAAATCACGACAAAGACCGGGTGTAATTCGTGTTTGATATCGGCTTTAGCGAACTGGTCCTGATCTTTATTATCGGTCTTGTCGTGCTGGGACCGCAGCGTTTGCCTGTGGCGGTGAAAACCGTTGTGGGCTGGATCCGCGCGCTGCGCTCTCTTGCGACAACGGTACAAAATGAACTCAGTCAGGAGCTAAAGCTCCAGGAGTTGCAGGACAGCCTGAAAAAGGTAGAAAAAGCGAGCATGGACAACCTGACGCCCGAGTTGAAGGCGTCTATGGATGAACTGCGCCAGGCAGCGGAGGCAATGAAACGCTCCTATACCGAGGACGATCCAGAAAAGGCGAGTGATGAAGCCCATACTATCCACAATCCGCTGGTAAAAAACGCGCAGGACAGCCACGAAGGCGCCACGCCAGCGGCGGCGGCACACCAGGCGAGTGCGCCTGAGCAGGTGCCTGCGGTGGATGAGCCTCACGCTACGCCGCCGGTGGAACCTGTCGCAGCAGATACGGTGACCCGGCCCGCGCCGTTGGTTAAAGACACCGCGCCTTCCCAACCCCAGAACGATAAACCCTGAACATGGCCGTCGAAGATACTCAACCGTTAATCAGTCACCTGATTGAGCTGCGTAAGCGGCTGCTGAACTGCATGATCGCCATACTGGTGATTTTCCTGGCGCTGGTTTACTTCGCCAACGATATCTATCAGTTGGTTGCTGCGCCGTTGATTGCCCAGCTACCGGCGGGGTCGACGATGATTGCCACCGACGTGGCCTCACCGTTCTTTACGCCTATCAAGCTGACTATCATGGTGTCGATTATCCTGGCGGCACCGGTGATTTTGTATCAGGTCTGGGCGTTTATCGCGCCTGCGCTGTATAAGCATGAGCGCCGCATGGTGGTACCGCTGCTGGTGTCCAGCTCTTTGCTGTTCTACCTGGGAATGGCCTTTGCCTATTTCGTGGTCTTTCCGCTGGCGTTTGGCTTCCTGACCAAAACCGCGCCGGTCGGCGTGGTGGTGTCAACGGATATTGCCAACTACCTCGACTTTGTCATGGCGTTGTTTATGGCATTCGGTGTCTCTTTTGAGGTGCCGGTGGCGATTGTACTGCTGTGCTGGATGGGGGTGACGACGCCGGAAGACCTGAAGAAAAAACGCCCTTATATTCTGGTTGGGGCGTTTGTCGTGGGTATGCTGCTGACGCCGCCGGATGTGTTTTCACAAACCCTGCTGGCCATTCCGATGTATTGCCTGTTTGAAATCGGCGTTTTCTTCTCACGCTTTTATACCGGCAAGCGCCGGCCACCTGCTGAGGAAGACGAAGGCGAGGAAGAGACCGCCGTCGCACCAAAAGAATAATGCTGACAACCGCCCTTCGGGGCGGTTTTTTATGGGGAAAAGCGATGTTTGATATTGGCGTTAACCTGACCAGCGCGCAGTTTAATAAAGACCGCGATGAGGTGGTCCACCGCGCCACGGCGGCAGGGGTACGCGGTATGCTGCTTACGGGCACCAGCGTTGCAGAAAGCGAAGCCGCCGCAGCGCTTGCCGCGGGCTATGCGCACTGCTGGAGCACGGCGGGCGTGCATCCACATGATGCCAGCGGCTGGAGCGAGGAAGGCGCGCAGCGCATCCGTGAGCTAGCCACCCGGTCGCAGGTGGTGGCCATTGGCGAGTGCGGGCTGGATTTTGACCGTAATTACTCCACGCCCCAGGAGCAGGAGCGGGCGTTTAGCGCGCAGCTTGCGCTGGCAGCCGAGCTGGAGATGCCGGTTTTCCTGCACTGTCGGGCAGCGCACGGTCGTTTTATCGAACTGCTTGACCCCTGGCTTGATAAGCTGCCGGGGGCGGTGTTGCACTGCTTTACCGGCAACCGCGAAGAAGCGCAGGCCTGTCTTGAACGCGGGCTGTATCTTGGCATAACAGGTTGGGTATGCGACGAGCGCCGCGGGCTTGAGTTGCGCGAGCTATTGCCGATGATACCGGCACAAAGGCTGATGCTGGAAACCGATGCGCCGTGGCTGCTGCCACGCGACCTGAAGCCAAAGCCCGCCTCGCGGCGCAACGAGCCTGCGCTGCTCGCACACATCCTGTCTCAGGTCGCGCTCTGGCGCGGTGAAGACAAAGCATGGCTTGAGCAGATAACCAATGAAAACGTACGGCGCGTGTTTGGCGTTACGTTTTAAGGCGTAGCAGGTTAAAGCTTCTGGAATTCGGTGTTTTTGACGCTTTGCAGCACCTGGCGATTAAGCAGGTTCAGCAGCAGCATGGAGCGTGCTTCACCGTCTGGCTCTTTAAAGATGGCTTCAAGGCCTTCAAAAGCGCCGTCGGTGATAACCACACTGTCGCCGGGCCACGGTGTCTGCGGGTCGGTGATGTTTTCGGGCTGGTAATGAAGTAAATCATGAATCACTGTTTGCGGTACTGTCGCCGGTTGAGAGCCGAAACGCACAAAATGACTGACGCCGCGCGTTGAATTCACCGTCGTGGTATGAATATCCTCTGGATCAAACTCGACAAACAGATAGTTTGGAAACAGCGGCTCGCTTACGGCTGCACGCTTGCCACGGACTATCTTTTCAAGCGTGATCATCGGCGTCAGGCAGTTTACAGATTGCCGCTCCAGGTGCTCTTTAGCACGCAGCAATTGACCCCGCTTGCAGTACAGCAAATACCAGGATTGCATAGTGGTTCATCATCAAATCAACAGGCGCGAAAGCATAGCAAAATGCCCCACAGAGTGACAGTTTCGTCTTGTATTATGGCCGCTGCGCGCCAGCGCAGCTAACAATTCACGACAATTTAACAAAATTACAGCGACTTCGCGTCGAAGCTCGTATAATGGCGCGCTCAACAGGAAGCCTGACATCACTTATGAAATATCACGATTTACGCGAATTTCTTACGCTGCTGGAGCAGCAGGGCGAACTCAAACGTATAACGCTGCCCGTAGACCCACACCTGGAAATGACAGAGATTGCCGACCGCACGTTGCGTGCGGGCGGACCAGCACTACTGTTTGAAAACCCCGTTGGCTACAAGATGCCTGTGCTGTGCAACCTGTTTGGCACACCAAAACGCGTGGCGATGGGCATGGGGCAGGACGATGTCTCTTCGCTGCGTGAAGTGGGAAAGCTGTTAGCCTTCCTGAAAGAGCCCGAACCGCCAAAAGGTTTTCGCGATCTCTTTGACAAGCTGCCGCAGTATAAGCAGGTGCTGAACATGCCAACAAAGCGGTTGCGCAGCGCCCCTTGTCAGGAAAAAGTGCAAACTGGCGCTGACGTTGATTTAACCCAGATTCCCATTATGCAGTGCTGGCCGGAAGACGCCGCGCCGCTCATTACCTGGGGGCTGGTTGTGACGCGCGGGCCGCACAAAGAACGCCAGAATCTGGGCATTTATCGCCAGCAGTTGTTGGGCAAAAACAAGCTGATTATGCGCTGGCTGTCGCATCGCGGCGGTGCGCTGGATTTCCAGGAGTGGTGCACGGCGCACCCTGGTGAGCGTTTTCCGGTATCTGTCGCGCTGGGTGCTGACCCGGCGACCATTCTCGGTGCCGTAACGCCGGTGCCTGATACGCTTTCTGAATACGCCTTTGCCGGATTACTGCGCGGCACCAAAAGCGAAGTGGTGAAGTGCCTGTCTAACGACCTGGAAGTGCCCGCCAGCGCGGAAATCATCCTTGAAGGCTACATTGAGCCAGGCGAGATGGCACCGGAAGGGCCATACGGCGACCACACTGGTTACTATAATGAGGTGGATAATTTCCCGGTCTTCACCGTAACGCACGTCACCAGGCGCGAAGACGCGATTTATCATTCCACTTACACCGGCAGGCCGCCGGATGAACCGGCGGTGCTTGGCGTGGCGCTCAATGAGGTCTTTGTGCCCATTTTGCAAAAGCAGTTCCCGGAGATTGTTGATTTCTATCTGCCGCCGGAAGGGTGCTCATACCGCCTGGCCGTCGTCACAATGAAAAAGCAGTATGCGGGCCACGCCAAACGCGTAATGATGGGCGTGTGGTCTTTCCTGCGCCAGTTTATGTACACCAAATTTGTCATTGTGTGTGACGACGACGTGAATGCGCGTGACTGGAATGACGTAATCTGGGCAATCACCACGCGCATGGACCCGGCGCGTGATACCGTGTTGGTTGAAAACACGCCCATTGATTATCTCGATTTCGCCTCACCGGTTTCCGGGCTGGGGTCGAAAATGGGAATGGATGCGACTAACAAATGGCCAGGAGAGACGGACCGCGAATGGGGCCGCCCGATTAAAAAAGATCCTCAGGTCATTGAGCGCGTTGACGCTATCTGGGAAGAGCTGGCTATTTTTAAGTAACAATAGCAGGGCGGGCTGCCCTGCCGTTGTGATGTTATTTTGACGACCCGACCAGAGGGAACGCATGACAATCTTAAGCTGTAAAGTGACATCGGTGGATGCGATTACTGATACTGTTTATCGGGTCCGCCTGGAGCCTGAAAGCGATGTGTCCTTTCGCGCGGGCCAGTACCTGATGGTAGTGATGGATGAGCGTGACAAGCGTCCGTTCTCAATGGCTTCCACGCCGTCAGAGCACCAGTTTATCGAACTTCATATCGGCGCATCTGAGCTTAACCTGTACGCGATGGCGGTGATGGACAGAATACTGCAACGCCAGACCATTGAGGTCGATATTCCTCATGGCGATGCGTGGCTGCGCGATGACGAAGAGCGTCCGCTGGTGCTGATTGCCGGTGGCACGGGCTTCTCGTATGTGCGCTCTATTTTGTTAAGTGCGCTGGAGCGTAATCCACAGCGTGAAATCGCCCTGTACTGGGGCGGACGTGAGAGCAAACATCTTTATGACCTGGCAGAGCTGGAATCGCTGTCGGTTAAGCATCCTGGGCTGCGTATTGAGGCTGTGGTAGAGCAGCCGCAAGAGGGCTGGCGCGGGCGCACTGGTACGGTGTTGACTGCCGTGATGCAGGATTACGGTTCGCTTGCCGAGTGTGATATCTACATTGCTGGTCGTTTTGAAATGGCAAAAATCGCCCGCGACTTGTTTTGCAATGAACGCAGCGCGCGCGAAGACCGCATGTTCGGCGACGCTTTTGCCTTTATCTGATGCAGGCATAAAAAACCCGCCTCACTGAGGCGGGAAAAACGACAACTAACCTTTGCACAATGCGCGCATCAGACGCGCTCAAACACCGTGGCAATCCCCTGACCCAATCCGATACACATTGTCGCCAGCCCGAACTGGGCATCCTGGCGTGCCATCTGATTAAGAAGTGTGGTGGTGATACGTGCACCTGAGCAGCCAAGCGGGTGACCCAGCGCAATAGCGCCGCCGTTCAGGTTTATTTTCTCGTCGATCTTATCCATCAGCCCCAGATCTTTAATGCACGGCAGGATCTGTGCGGCGAAGGCTTCGTTCATCTCAAACAGGTCAATGTCATCTACACTCAGCCCGGCTTTTTTCAGCGCCAGTTTTGAGGCAGGCACCGGACCGTAGCCCATGGTTGATGGGTCACAACCAGCAACAGCCATGGAGCGCACGCGCGCTTTTGGCGTAAGGCCCAGAGATTTAGCCCGCGATTCGCTCATCACCAGCAGTGCCGCAGCACCATCAGAAAGCGCGGACGATGTCCCCGCTGTCACTGTACCGTTAACCGGATCAAAGGCAGGCCTGAGTGCCGCCAGGCTTTCAAGGCTGGTTTCCGGGCGAATGACTTCGTCGTAATTGAAGGATTTGAGCACACCGGCTGCGTCGTGGCCGGAGGTGGGCAGAATTTCATCGCGAAAACGGCCGGCCTGCGTGGCAGCCCAGGCACGCTGATGTGAGCGCACCGCGAAGGCGTCCTGCATGTCACGGCTGATGTCGTGCATACGCGCCAGCATTTCTGCTGTCAGCCCCATCATGCCTGCCGCTTTAGCAACCGTGCGCCCAAGTCCCGGATGAAAATCCACGCCGTGACTCATGGGAACATGGCCCATATGCTCAACGCCACCGACCAGGCAGGCATGGGCATCACCTGTCATAATCATGCGGCTGGCATCGTGCAGCGCCTGCATGGAGGAACCGCACAGGCGGTTGACGGTAACGGCAGGCACCGTTACCGGGATTTCTGCCAGCAGTGCGGCGTTGCGGGCAATGTTAAAACCCTGTTCCAGCGTTTGCTGCACACAGCCCCAGTAAATGTCATCCAGCGTGTGCTCTTCCAGCGCCGGGTTGCGCGCCAGCAGGCCGCGCATCAGGTGCGCAGAGAGATCTTCTGCACGCACGTTACGAAACGCACCTTCTTTTGAGCGGCCCATCGGCGTGCGGATTGCGTCAACAATGACAACCTTTTCCATATCTCACTCCTCAGGCGTATTTCGCGGCGCTGACCGGCTTTGCCGCAGCGACGGGGGGATAGTAGCTATCGTGGTGCTGCGCTTTATCACGCAGCCCGTCAGTCACTTCATACAGCGCGCCGAGGTGCTGATACTGCTGGGCCATATCGAGGAAGCGCGCGCTGCCCAGTGTGTCCAGCCAGCGGAAAACCCCGCCGTGGAATGGCGGGAAGCCAAGGCCGTAGACCAGCGCCATATCGGCTTCTGCGGGGCTGGCAATGATGCCTTCTTCCAGACAGCGCACTACTTCGTTGACCATAGGAATCATCATACGGGCGATGATTTCTTCATCGCTGAAGGATTTACGCGGCTGGGCGATATCTGCCAGCAGCGCATCGGTCGCTTCGTCTTCTACGCGACGCGGTTTGCCCTTTTTGTCTTCTTCATAGCGCCAGAAGCCTTTGCCATTTTTCTGACCGTAACGGCCAGCATCAAACATGGCGTCGACCGCATCACGGTAATCTTTGCCCATGCGCTGCGGGAAACCTGCGGCCATAACGGCTTGCGCATGGTGCGCGGTATCAATCCCGACCACGTCCAGCAACTGTGCCGGACCCATAGGCCAGCCAAATTTTTTCTCCATCACTTTGTCAACCTGGCGGAAATCCGCGCCGTCGCGCAGCAGCTGGCCGAAGCCTGCAAAGTAAGGGAACAGAACGCGGTTAACGAAGAATCCCGGGCAGTCGTTGACCACAATCGGGGTTTTACCCATTTTGCTGGCCCAGGCAACAATGCGCGCGATGGTGGATTCGGCGGTTTTTTCACCGCGAATAATCTCAACCAGCGGCATACGGTGCACCGGGTTGAAAAAGTGCATGCCGCAGAAGTTTTCCGGGCGTTGCAGCACGCTTGCCAGCTCATTAATAGGGATGGTGGAGGTATTGGAGGCGATAATCGCATCTGGCCTGACTTTACCTTCAAGCTCAGCCAGCACGGCTTTTTTCACCTTCGGGTTTTCCACCACCGCTTCGACTACGGCATCCACGCGCTCAAAACCGCTGTAATCCAGCGTCGGATGGATGGTGGAGATGACACCGGCGAGCTTCAGTCCGTCGATTTTGCCGCGCTCGAGCTGCTTATTAAGCAACTTGCTCGCTTCGCGCATACCCAGCTCCAGCGCTTTATCGTTGATGTCTTTCATCAGCACCGGCACGCCTTTCCAGGCGCTCTGGTAGGCGATACCGCCGCCCATAATGCCAGCACCGAGTACCGCTGCCTGGCGCGGTGGCTCGACATCGCGGGTCAGCTTTTTGGCAAGCCCTTTCAGGTACTGATCGTTAAGGAAGATGCCAACCAGCGCACGCGCCTCATCGGAATGGGCAAGCGGCACGAAGCTTTTATTCTCAAGCACCAGTGCTTCATCACGCCCAAGACTGGCGGCGGCTTCAATGGTTTTCACCGCAGTGATGGGCGCTGGATAGTGTTTGCCGGCTACCTGCATCACCATTGCTTTTGCGGTGCTAAAGCTCATGGCGGCTTCGATTTTACTCAACTTCAATGGCTGGTATTTAGGGGCGCGTTTTGCCTGCCAGTCGAGACTGCCGTCAATGGCCTGGCGCAGGACGCTCAGTGCCGCCTCCTGTAAGGCCTCTGGCGCGACAATGGCATCCACCAGGCCGCGTTTTAAGGCGTCTTTTGCATCCACATCTTTACCGGCCGCAATGATTTCCAGTGCGCTGTCGGCACCCAGCAGGCGCGGCAGGCGAACCGAACCGCCAAAGCCTGGCATGATACCCAGTTTGGTTTCCGGCAGGCCGATGCGAGCGTCAGGTGTGGCTATACGGTAATCGGTGGCCAGCACACACTCGCAGCCGCCACCCAGCGCGTAGCCATTAACTGCAGAAAGCGTTGGCACCGGTAAATCTTCCAGGCGGCTGAATACGCCGTTGGCAAAGTGCAGCCATTCTGAGAGCTGTGCCGCAGGTACCTGGAACAGCCCGAGAAATTCGGTGATATCTGCGCCAACAATGAACGCAGCTTTGGTCGAGCGCAGCAGCAGGCCACGCAGGTTGGTTTGTTTTTCAAGCACGTCGAGTGCCTGGGACAGGCTTGCGACCGTGGCGGTATCGAGCTTGTTTACCGAACCGGGAGCGTCGAAGACCAGCTCGGCAATGCCGTCGTCCAGCCAGTTGAGGTGCAGGGTGTCGCCTTGATAGAGCATGTCAGTCTCCTGAAACCAGCAGTGGGATCTGGTCATACCAGATGAATCGGAGTGTGGTTTTTTTGTTAAAAAAATGCAAATTTAAGTTTGCATATTTGCAGAAGAGATCACGGATGGTTGAAATAGACTGACGCCACGATGGCTGTGCTAAGATGCGCAGGTTTATGGGCAAAAACAGAAGGGTAGACTATGGATTCGCTGGCTGAACAGTACAAAGCACATCTGGCAACGCTGCAGGAACGCACCCGCGACGTGCTGGCGCGTTTTAACCTCGATGCGCTGCTTATACACTCGGGTGAGCTGTTTAATGTTTTTCTCGACGACCATCCCTATCCTTTTAAAGTTAACCCGCAGTTTAAGGCGTGGGTGCCGGTAACGCAGGTGCCCAACTGCTGGTTGTTGGTTGACGGTGTTAACAAACCTAAGCTGTGGTTCTATCTGCCGGTAGATTACTGGCACAACGTTGAGCCGCTGCCGGAGAGTTTCTGGACCGATGAGGTGGAGCTGATTGCACTGCCGAAAGCCGACGGCATCGCCAGCCAGCTGCCTGCTGCGCGTGGCAACATCGCCTACATTGGGCCGGTGGCTGAGCGTGCGCTGCAGCTTGGCATTACGGCGCAAAATATCAATCCGCAGGGTGTGATTGATTATCTGCACTACTACCGTGCGTATAAAACGGACTATGAGCTGGTCTGCATGCGCGAGGCGCAGAAGATGGCTGTGGCCGGGCATCGTGCTGCACATGAGGCATTTTTGTCTGGCATGAGCGAGTTCGATATTAACCAGGCCTACCTGACGGCAACCGGGCATCGCGATACCGATGTGCCTTACAGCAACATTGTGGCGCTGAATGAACATGCCGCTGTGCTGCATTACACTCGCCTTGACCATCAGCCACCGCCAGAAATGCGCAGCTTCCTGCTGGATGCCGGTGCGGAATATAACGGCTATGCCGCCGATCTGACTCGTACCTGGGCGGCGCACAGCGACAGCGATTTTGCCCATCTGATTAAAGACGTTAATGATGAACAGCAGGCGCTGATTGCCACCATGAAAGCCGGTGTGCGCTATACCGAATACCATGAGCAGTTCCATCAACGCATCGCAAAGCTGCTGCTGCGCCACCAGATTGTTTCTGGCATGAGTGAAGAGGCGTTGGTCGAGACGGATATGACCGGGCCTTTTATGCCCCATGGCATTGGGCACCCGCTTGGGTTGCAGGTGCACGATGTGGCGGGCTTTATGCAGGATGACCGCGGTACGCACCTTGCAGCACCGGCAAAATACCCTTACCTGCGCTGCACCCGCATGATGGAGCCGGGCATGGTGCTGACGATTGAGCCGGGGATTTATTTTATTGAGTCACTGCTTAAGCCCTGGCGTGAAGGACAATACAGCACGCATTTCAACTGGCAGAAGATTGATGCGCTGAAGCCTTACGGCGGTATTCGTATTGAAGATAACGTCGTCATCCATGAAAAAGGCGTGGAAAATATGACGCGAGATCTGAAGCTGGCCTGATGGACAGTTGGTGGGTTCCCGCAGCACCGGTAAGCGTGACCGAAGAGATTAAGAAAAGCCGCTTTATTACGCTGCTGGCGCATACCGATGGCGTTGAGGCGGCGAAAGCTTTTGTGGAGAGTACCCGCGCGGAGCACCCGGATGCGCGCCACCATTGCTGGGCGTGGGTGGCGGGAGCGCCGGACGATTCACAAAAGCTTGGGTTTTCTGATGACGGCGAGCCTGCCGGTACGGCGGGCAAGCCAATGCTGGCACAGCTTATGGGCAGCGGTGTAGGGGAAATTACCGCGGTTGTCGTGCGCTACTACGGCGGCATCAAGCTTGGCACCGGCGGGCTGGTTAAAGCTTACGGCGGTGGCGTACAGCAGGCCATTAATCAGTTGGTGACCTCTCGTAAAGTCCCGCTTACGGAATATACTTTGCGCTGTGATTATGCGCTGCTGGCAGGTGTTGAAGCGTTGCTCAAACAGTTTGAGGGGCTGATTGTGCAAAGCGATTTTGGGGCCGAGGTCGCACTGAATGTGGCGTTGCCGCACAACAAAGCGGCCGACTTCTCGGCGCGGCTCGCGGATATGAGCCGCGGTGCGTTGCATTTATCGCCCATTGAATAATAATCCTCCCCTCATTTTCTTCGACTTCAAAGGAAGCGGCTGAAATGCATTTTCGCGCCATAACCCGAATTGTGGGCCTGTTGGTTATTCTTTTCTCCGGCACGATGTTTATCCCCGGGCTGGTGGCGCTTATCTATCGCGACGGCGCTGGTCGCGCATTTACTCAAACCTTTTTCGTGGCGGTGGTGATCGGGCTGATGCTCTGGTGGCCGAACCGTCGCCAGAAAAACGAATTAAAGCCGCGCGAAGGGTTCCTGATTGTTGTGTTGTTCTGGACTGTGCTGGGTAGCGTAGGTGCGCTGCCGTTTATTTTCTCCGAACGGCCTAATCTTTCTGTTACTGATGCGTTCTTTGAGTCCTTTTCCGGGTTAACTACCACCGGCGCAACCACGCTGGTCGGGCTGGACTCTTTGCCGCACGCGATTTTGTTCTATCGCCAGATGCTGCAATGGTTTGGTGGCATGGGGATAATCGTGCTGGCGGTGGCAATCCTGCCAATTCTTGGCGTGGGTGGATTGCAGCTTTATCGGGCAGAAATGCCCGGCCCGCTTAAAGACAACAAGATGCGCCCGCGTATCGCTGAAACCGCAAAGACCCTGTGGCTGATTTATGTGCTGCTGACGGTGGCCTGTGCGTTGGCGCTGTGGTTTGCTGGCATGCCCGCCTTTGACGCGATTGGGCACAGCTTTGCCACCATTGCGATTGGTGGTTTTTCTACACATGACGCCAGCGTCGGTTATTTTGCCAGCCCAACCATCAACACGATTATTGCCATCTTTTTGCTGATCTCTGGCTGTAACTACGGCCTGCATTTCTCGTTGCTGAGCGGACGCAGTCTGAAGGTGTACTGGCGTGACCCGGAATTTCGCATGTTTATCGGTGTGCAGTTTTCGCTGGTGGTTATCTGCACGCTGGTGCTCTGGTATCACAGCGTTTACGGTTCCGTGATGCAGACGCTAAACCAGGCCTTCTTTCAGGTGGTTTCAATGGCGAGCACGGCGGGATTCACCACAGACAGTATTGCCCGATGGCCGTTGTTCCTGCCGGTGTTGCTGCTGTGTTCGGCATTTATTGGTGGCTGTGCGGGTTCGACCGGTGGTGGACTGAAGGTGATTCGCATTCTGCTGTTGTTCAAGCAAGGCAACCGTGAGCTTAAACGTCTGGTTCACCCGAATGCAGTTTACAGTATTAAGCTTGGTAACCGCGCGCTACCGGAGCGAATTCTCGAAGCCGTATGGGGATTTTTCTCCGCTTATGCGTTGGTGTTTATTATCAGTATGCTGGCGATTATCGCGACCGGCGTGGATGATTTCTCGGCCTTTGCTTCTGTGGCCGCCACGCTTAATAACCTGGGACCCGGTCTCGGCGTGGTTGCTGATAACTTTGCCAGTATGAACCCGGTAGCAAAGTGGATTCTGGTAGCCAATATGCTGTTTGGGCGACTGGAAGTCTTCACGTTGTTAGTGCTGTTTACGCCAACCTTCTGGCGCGAATAATCGGAGAGAGATGTGAAAACCCTGATATTGTTTTCAAGCCGGGATGGGCAAACCCGCGAAATTGCGGCCAACATTGCAACAGAATTGCAGGAGAAAGGGGTTGAGACGCAGTTATCTAATCTCCATCGCGCCGGGGATGTGGACTGGAGCGCCTACGATAAAGTCGTTATTGGCGCGTCCATTCGCTACGGTCACTTTCATCCGTCGCTAAAAGCCTTTGTTGAAAAGCACGCTGATGCGCTAAATGCGCGCCCGGGCGCGTTCTTCTCCGTTAACCTTGTTGCACGTAAGCCGGAGAAGCGTTCCCCGCAAACCAATTCCTATACCCGAAAGTTCCTCATTGACTCTCCCTGGCGCCCTGACCTCTGTACCGTGTTTGCTGGCGCGCTGCGCTATCCCCGTTATAAATGGTATGACCGCTTTATGATTCGGCTCATCATGAAAATGACGGGCGGGGAAACGGATACCAGTAAAGAAGTGGTTTATACCAACTGGCAGGATGTGACGGTATTTGCTCGCGATATTGCTCAGTTAACGCGCAATAAGTAGCATTATTCGGCGTTGTGCCCGAAAAGTAAGCGAACAGTAAGTTTTTTTCAATTAACGCTTGTCTGCATCTGAATACTCCCTATAATGCGCCTCCACTGACA
>AMFN01000022.1 GCA_000302695.1 Enterobacteriaceae bacterium LSJC7 | reverse complement strand
CTCAGGTGCAATACAGACGGGCGGTAACATGTGCCGGGCTGTACCGTACTGGTGGCCGGAGAGTGGGCACCGTATCTGCCCCCTTATACGACTCAATCACTGTGCACTTTTACCCAGTCAGCGATAAAGCGTGCTATCTGCTGTGGCTGGTTAATATCAAGCACCGGCAGTTCGCACCGGATAGCCACATCGCTTGCCAGCGCAATCACATGCTCATCCAGCTCCAGCTCACTGATATCATGCCCGCAGCCTGTCCGATAAAGCAGAATCTTCGCTACCCTCTCATGCTTAAAGCCTTCCACCAGGATCATATCCAGCGTTGATGCATCCATGCGGCTTGCCAGCCACATCAGGTCAGGCTCTGCATTATCAGGTGTTTCCGTCATCAGCGCCCAACGACTCCCGCTGGCAACCAGCGTTTGCTCCGCACCGGCTTTGCGTAGTTCGTAGCTGTCCTTGCCAGGCTTATCGACATCCATATCGTGGTGAGTATGTTTTATCAGGCCAGCACGTATGCCCTTATCACGTAGCAGAGGAATCACGTTCTTTAGCAGCGTCGTTTTCCCGGTTCCGCTCCAGGCGGCGATAGCCAGCAAAGGCACGTCAGGTTTTTGCTGCCATTGCTGTAAGTCGGCGGGCGTATTGACGTTAGCAAAGCATTCTTGCTTACCTGGAATTGTCAGGGCTACGCCGCCTTGCTGGCGTAAAAACACCATAACCCGGCGTTCACCGCTATTCAGATACGTTTGCAGCGCCGGAACCAGCGCACGATTAACCAGCGCAATCGTCGGATGGTCGCGCTCGCCATCGTTGACCCATACGGCAGGGGAGCTACCGCGTGCCTGCCAGAGCCGCTCCGCCACATCTGCTGGAATCATTGGTGTGTCACAGGGGCTAAACAGAAACCATTCACTGTTCACGCTCTGCATCACGCTGAGCATACCTGCCAGCGGACCCGGATAGTCAGGCAGACTATCGCTGACTGTCTGCACACCGCTGCGCTGGTAGATATCGAGATGGCGGTTCGCGCTAATAACCAACCGCCCAACCTGAGGGGCAAGCCTGGCACAAACGTGCTTCCACAGCGGCTGGCCGTTAAGCATTAACAATCCCTTATCCCGACCGCCCATGCGGGTTGCCCGTCCTCCGGCCAGAATTACGCCGCAAACCGGCATCAGCTTCGTCATGAGTATCGCCTCTTTTAATGTGGGATTGAGCCTGCTACCGTGTCACCCTCATGATTTAAGGAGCACAACCATGAAATGCAAACGTCTTAATGAAGTTATCGAACTGCTTCAGCCAGCCTGGCAGCAGGAGCCGGATCTCAACCTGATGCAATTTTTGCAGAAACTGGCGCAAGAGTCAGGTTTTACCGGCGAACTGGCCGATCTCACCGATGATATCCTTATCTATCACCTGAAAATGCGCGACTCTGCGAAGGACGAAGCAATTCCTGGTCTGAAGAAGGATTATGAAGAAGATTTCAAAACGGCGCTTCTGAAAGCACGCGGTGTGATTAAAGAGTAAAAGCTTGTAAGAGAATCCACCGTAAAGCGCATGAAATGTTATCCTTAGCGCCCAGAACCCCCTTTCGGACACTGGAATGACGGTCAGCGCTTTTCATTTTCAAACCTTAAACCCGGATACCATTCTTGATGCGCTGTTTGAGCAGGGCATTCGTGTGGATTCTGGTTTGACGGCGCTTAACAGCTACGAAAACCGTGTCTACCAGTTTATGGACGAAGCACGCCAGCGCTATGTGGTGAAATTTTATCGCCCAGGGCGCTGGAATGCGCAGCAAATTGAAGAAGAGCATCAGTTTGCGCAGGAACTGTTTGCTGATGAAGTGCCGCTTGCCGTTCCGCTCACCCTCAATGGCAAAACCTTGTTTGAGCACCAGGGGTTCCTGTTCGCGCTATTCCCAAGTCTGGGTGGCCGTCAGTATGAGACGGATAACCTTGATCAGATGGAATGGGTAGGCCGTTATCTGGGGCGCATCCATCAAACTGGCCGCCGTCGCCTTTTCCAGCACCGCCCAACTATCGGGCTTGAAGAATATCTGCTGGGGCCGCGCGCGCTGTTAGAACACTCCACATTAATCCCTTCGGCGCTGAAGCCATCATTTTTAAAATCTCTGGACGCGCTTATTGCTGCGGTAACTCCCCGTTGGGATGAGAATATCGTTACGCTGCGGCTGCACGGTGATTGCCATCCCGGCAATATTCTGTGGCGCGACGGCCCGCTGTTTGTTGACCTGGACGATGCCCGCAATGGCCCTGCCGTGCAGGATCTCTGGATGCTGCTCAACGGCGACAGAGCGGAGCAGCGTGTTCAGCTCGAAACGATTATTGAAGCCTATGAAGAGTTCTCAACGTTTGACGTTGCAGAGCTTGCCTATATTGAACCCCTGCGAGCTATGCGTATGGTCTGGTATCTTGCCTGGATTGTGCGGCGCTGGGACGATCCGGCCTTTCCGGTAAGCTTCCCCTGGATACAGGATGAAGATTTCTGGCGAAGACAAACTGCCACCTTTAATGAGCAGGTAAAGGTTCTTAATGAACCACCATTGCAACTTATACCGATGTATTAAAGAGAAGTTCAGGAGAGAAAGTAAGATGAAAAAGATTTGGTTGGCACTGGCGGGTATGATTCTGGCGTTCAGCGCCTCCGCTGCACAGTTCACCGATGGTAAGCAATACATCACGCTGGCCAAGCCAGTTCAGGGCGAGCCGCAGGTACTGGAGTTCTTCTCATTCTACTGCCCGCACTGCTACCAGTTTGAGCATGTGCTGAATGTTTCTGGCAACGTGAAGAAAAAACTGCCGGAAGGCGTCAAAATGACCAAGTACCACGTTGAGTTCCTGGGGCCGCTGGGTAAACAGCTGACTCAGGCGTGGGCGGTGGCCATGGCGCTGGGCGTGGAAGATAAAATCAGTGGGCCGATGTTTGATGGCATTCAGAAAACTCAGACGGTGAACAACGAAGCGGATGTCCGTAAAGTCTTCATCGACGCGGGCGTGAAGGGCGAAGAGTATGATGCAGCCTGGAATAGCTTTGTGGTGAAATCACTGGTTGCCCAGCAGGAAAAAGCGGCTGCCGACCTGCAACTGCAGGGCGTTCCGGCGATGTTTGTTGATGGCAAATACCAGCTGAACCCGCAGGGTATGGACACCACCAACATGGATGCTTTCGTTCAGGAATATGCCAATACGGTGAAATTCCTGGTCGGTAAGAAGTAATCCTGTCTGCCAGATGTAAGAAAGCCGGTCACTGACCGGCTTTCTTGTTTTCTTCTCTTATGGCTTCCAGCCTGTCGTCTTTCTCAGCCCACAGCGTGTTCAACCACTGCTGAAAGCGACGCTTAAAATTCTTATCGTTAGTGTAATCACCGTGTAGCTCGTCAGTAATCGGCACCAGATCCACGCGCACGACAATGCGCGTCAGGCGGCCGGACAGCATGTCGTAGAAAGGAGTGTGCGTATTTTGCGGGTAACACAGAGTCACATCCAGCAACTTATCGAACTGGCTGCCCAGCACGTTGAGCGCCATGGCGATACCGGCAGCCTTGGGCGCAAGAAGATGGCGAAACGGTGAGCGTGTTTGCTGGCGCTTTTCTTGCGTGAACCTGGAGCCTTCAACGAAGTTAACGATAGTTGTCGGCCAGATGCGAAACTTTTCACAGGACTTGCGTGTTGTTTCCACATCCTTACCGCGTTTTTCCGGGTGGCGAATCAGGTAGCTGCGTGAATAGCGCTTCATAAAAGGCATATCAAGCGCCCAGCAGGCTAATCCCATAAATGGCACCCACGCTAGTTGTTGTTTAAGGAAGTACTTATTAACCGGGATATGTTTACGCAGCAGCACGCAAAGAATAACGATATCGGCCCAGCTTCTGTGGTTGCAGATAAGCAGATACCAGTTTTTTTGACTGAGACCTTCCAGGCCTTCAACATCCCATTTTAACTGTGGGTTCAGGTGCAGCAGCAGTGCCAGCCCTTCACACCAGCAATACATCATGAAATTGCAAAAGCGAGAAATCACACGCCAGATAGCGGGGACAGGCAGCAAAAGTTTTAACAAACCTGCCAGAATAATGGGTACTGAGCAGGCGACCGTCACCAGAATAGCAAGCGGAATGCTCAGAAATAATGTAAGCGTGGCGAGTAATCTCGACATAATGTTTCTTTTCAGATGATTAGCAAAAGCTAGCGTACGGGCAATTGAGTTAACAGGGCGCAGAGCTTAACAGAAAATGGCGCTCGATGATGACACTTAACGTCATTGGCTTTAAAATGCCGCTCCCTGTTACCGTTATTAATCTGCCGCGGTAACATAAGGACTTTTTATATCCACATTAATGTGAGATTTTCCCTGGAATATATCCTCTCAGAAAATTTATCTAACCAGATGAATTGTATAGAATAATTTACCATGCATTCTTTCATTCCAGAAAGAGATCTCGATCACTCGTAATTTTGTGCACAAAGTTATCCACAGCGATATATCCGTTACGATCCCTTATGATCGGAATATCTTTCGCAGTTTCCCGGCAGAGCATTTCCTGTTTTAAGCCCGCCTGTGGCATCCTTTAGCCACAGACTGACAACCCAGGCACGGAACACTATGGCCCAGATCGCAGAAAACCCGCTTATCCTTGTTGATGGCTCCTCTTATCTTTATCGGGCGTATCACGCCTTCCCTCCGCTGACCAACAGCGCCGGTGAGCCGACAGGAGCGATGTACGGCGTGCTCAATATGCTGCGCAGCCTGCTGCTGCAGTACCAGCCAAGCCACGCCGCCGTGGTGTTTGATGCGAAAGGCAAAACGTTCCGCGACGAGCTGTTTGAAAGCTATAAGTCGCACCGCCCGCCTATGCCGGACGATCTGCGCGCGCAGATTGAGCCGCTGCACCAGATGGTTAAGGCGATGGGGCTGCCGTTGCTTGCGGTATCGGGTGTTGAGGCCGATGACGTTATCGGTACGCTGGCGCAGGAAGCCGAGCGTGCCGGACGTCACGTGCTTATCAGCACCGGTGATAAAGACATGGCGCAGCTGGTGACGCCAGCGGTGACGCTCATCAACACCATGAACAACACCATTCTGGGGCCGGAAGAGGTCGTCACTAAATTTGGCGTGCCGCCAGAGCTTATTATCGATTTCCTGGCGTTGATGGGGGATTCTTCAGATAACATTCCCGGCGTCCCTGGCGTGGGTGAGAAGACGGCTCAGGCGCTGTTACAGGGGCTGGGCGGCCTGGACGTGCTTTACGCGCAGCCGGAAAAAATTGCCGGGTTAAGCTTTCGTGGCGCTAAAACCATGGCCGCGAAACTACAGCAGAACGAAGACATGGCCCGGCTTTCCTTTAAGCTTGCCACCATCAAAACCGACGTTGAGCTGGAGCTGACCTGTGAGCAGCTGGAAGTTCAGCCGCCGCAGGCTGACGAATTGCTGGACATGTTCCGTCGCTATGATTTCAAACGCTGGACGACGGATGTTGAAGCGGGCACCTGGCTTCAGGCCAAAGGCACCAGAGCGGTGGCAGCGACAAAACCGACTATTAACGTTGAGGCCGATGCCGCACATGAGGTCACCAGCGCGCTCTCTTATGAACATTACGTCACTATTCTGGACGAAGAGATGCTCAGGTCCTGGATTGAGCGTCTGAAGAAAGCGCCAGTTATTGCGTTTGATACCGAAACCGACAGGCTTGATAACCATACGGCGAACCTGGTGGGTCTTTCGTTTGCCGTTGAACCTGGTCACGCGGCGTATGTGCCGGTTGCTCACGATTATCTCGACGCGCCGGAGCAGCTGGAGCTTAACACCGTACTGGCGCTGCTTAAGCCGCTGCTGGAAGACGAGAGCGTGCGCAAAGTGGGCCAGAACCTGAAATACGATCGCGGCATTCTTGATAACTATGGTATTGAGCTGCGCGGAATTGCGTTTGATACCATGCTCGAATCCTACATGCTCAACAGCGTTGCCGGTCGCCACGACATGGACAGCCTTGCCAGCCGCTGGCTCAACCACAAAACCATTTCATTTGAAGAGATTGCTGGTAAAGGCAAGAAGCAGCTGACGTTTAACCAGATAGATCTTGAAACCGCGGGCCGCTACGCCGCAGAAGACGCCGATGTCACCTTGCAGCTGCATCTTAAAATGTGGCCGCAGCTTGAGCAGGAGAAAGGGCCGCTTAACGTTTTCCAGACTATCGAAATGCCATTAGTGCCGGTGCTGTCGCGCGTTGAGCGCAACGGTGTGAAAATTGATCCGGCAGTACTGCATGCGCACTCAGGAGAGTTAGCACAGCGGCTGGTGGAGCTTGAGCAAAAGGCGCACGAACTGGCCGGCGAGCCGTTTAACCTCTCTTCACCTAAGCAGCTACAGACGATTCTGTTTGAAAAGCAGGGCATTAAGCCGTTGAAGAAAACGCCGGGTGGTGCGCCGTCAACGTCTGAAGAAGTGCTTGAAGAACTGGCGCTGGACTATCCGCTGCCCAAGGTGATTCTGGAATATCGCGGGCTGGCCAAGCTCAAATCGACCTACACCGATAAGCTGCCGCTGATGATCAATGAAAAAACCGGGCGTGTGCACACGTCTTATCATCAAGCGGTGACTGCCACCGGGCGTCTGTCATCGACGGAGCCGAACCTGCAAAACATCCCGGTGCGTAACGAAGAAGGTCGGCGTATTCGTCAGGCGTTTATCGCACCTGAGGACTACATCATTGTTGCGGCAGACTACTCGCAGATTGAGCTGCGCATTATGGCGCACCTGTCGCGTGATAAGGGGTTGTTGCAGGCTTTTGCCCAGGGCAAAGATATTCACCGTGCCACGGCCGCAGAAGTCTTTGGTCTACCGCTGGACAGCGTGAGCAACGAGCAGCGCCGCAGCGCCAAGGCTATCAACTTTGGTCTTATCTACGGCATGAGCGCGTTTGGGCTTTCGCGTCAGCTGAATATTCCGCGCAAAGAGTCGCAGCGTTACATGGATCTCTACTTTGAGCGCTATCCAGGCGTGCTGGCCTACATGGAGCGCACGCGCCAGCAGGCAAAAGAGCAGGGCTATGTAGAGACGCTGGACGGGCGTCGCCTGTGGCTGGCGGATATCACGTCCAGTAATGCCGCGCGTCGTGCGGGTGCAGAGCGCGCCGCGATTAACGCCCCAATGCAGGGCACGGCAGCAGATATCATCAAACGCGCCATGATAGCGGTTGACGCCTGGCTTGAGAAAGAGAAGCCGCGCGTGAAAATGATCATGCAGGTACACGATGAACTGGTGTTTGAAGTGCACAAAGACGACGTGGAAGCGGTGTCGCAAAAAATCCATGAACTGATGGAAGGCAGCATGACGCTTGATGTGCCGCTGCTGGTGGAAGTGGGCAGTGGTAAAAACTGGGGTGAAGCGCACTAACTTAACTTCCCGGAATAAGACATATTTTTTTGTAATTAAGCAACATTAACCATCGCTTTTTGTGATGGTTCTTCAAGTTATCGTTGCAAAAAGTGAAAAAAAACTACAAAAAGTGCTTTTTCGTGGGCAAAAAAAAGAGTAGAGTTAGCGGCGTAGGGTACAGAGGTAAGATGTTCTATCTTTCAGACCTTTTACTTCACGTAATCGGATTTGGCTGAATATTTTAGCCGCCCCGGTCTTCATTGACCGGGGCGTTTTTTATTGGGCGGCGTAGAGCAAAACGCGCGCTTTTTGTGCGCGCGAGTGGTGTTACTCCGGGTTGCTTTGCTCTTCTTCCTCTACGACCGGCGTCAGGTCGTTAAACCACGTATCCAGCTTCTGGCGCAGCTTATCCACGCCCAGTTTCTTCAGTGATGAAAATGCTTCTACCTGTACGTCGCCGTTAAAGGCAATCACCGCTTCGCGCACCATATTGAGCTGCGCTTTACGCGCGCCGGAAGCCAGCTTGTCGGCTTTGGTCAGCAGCACCAGAACAGAAATATTGCAATCCACCGCCCATTCAATCATCTGCTGATCGAGATCTTTGAGCGGATGGCGAATATCCATCAGCACAACCAGCCCTTGCAGGCAGTTGCGCATCTGTAAGTACTCACCAAGCGCACGTTGCCATTTGCGCTTCATCTCTTCCGGTACTTCTGCATAGCCGTAGCCGGGCAGATCCACCAGACGTTTGCCGTCGGCGACCTGAAAAAGGTTAATAAGCTGGGTGCGGCCAGGTGTTTTACTGGTGCGGGCCAGGCCTTTCTGATTGGTCAGCGTGTTCAGTGCACTGGATTTGCCGGCATTAGAGCGCCCGGCAAAAGCGACTTCTATACCGGTATCGGCCGGAAGATGGCGGATGTCCGGCGCGCTGGTCACAAAGTGTGTGAGCTGATAATTCCAGTTAGTCAAAACGATTGTCTCCACAAGGATGGGGCATTGGGGAGGATTATACCTGAATGCCAATAAAAGACGGCGTTTGCGCACGGCTAATACTGGCGTTACCTATCCGCAAGGCCTCTTAAGCAGCACACTGAGGGGCGTTATGTCAGGTTTATCAGCAGGATGAGCATTGTTTTGATAATTCAGCGGACCATCGCGGGCAAAGCGCCTGACCGAATGCACGGTGGCGGTTATCACCAGAAACGTTAACGCAATGCGTGCAGGTGAGAAATGGGGCTTTTCAGCGCCATGAGCGGCAGAATAAAAACCGGTTTTGCTACGCGAAACGTTTTATATAAGGGTTTATGCCCAGCCGCCGTAAATCCGGTGTCTGTTACCCGGGCCATTATGGGCAGAGGTCGTACCCGACTTGTGCGAAAGACATGCCCGGCACTACGGGGTGCAGTACCGGGGTGCATGGAGAATCAGGCAACCCAGAGGTCCGCGCTGGCCAGTTGATTGCCGCTGCCCAGCAAAGCCTGTAAATCAGGCAGCGCGGCGATTGTCTCAGGCGAAACGCTGCCGCTGGTCTGAATATCCGCTGTCTGCAATATCCCATCAGAGAAAACAAGTGAACCTGGCAGGCTACCCGCATCAGAGGCACCATTCTGGACAATGAGTGCACCGCCATTATTAATACTGATAACCAGATCGTTATTGTACTGCTGGAATGTCACATCCTGCCGGGCAATATCTTCGAACTGGAGCGTGCTGGTATTGTTTGTTACCAGCAAATCAATGCCATCACCGCTGCCATAGAGAATGGTATCTGTGCCGCTGGTGACAATAACATCGTTGCCCGCTCCGCCATCGAGCACGTTCTGGCTTTGCGAGCTATCAGCTGGACCAGCGTACAGATAGTCATTCCCGGCCCCGCCCACGAGAAGGTCGTTACCGTTACCGACGATAAGCGTGTCATTGCCGCCATCGCCGTATAAAACGTCATTACCGCCGTTTCCATAAACAATATCATCGCCTTGCATGGCGTAGATAACATCGTCTCCACTTGTTCCCGTCAGCGTCGTGCTGTTGGTATCGCCGAGCACGGTGTTCACTGCATTAGCCTTATTCAGGCCAATGGTGGAGGAGTCGATATAATCACTGTAGATAGCATCCACGCCGGTATTATCAAGGTATGCCAGCCTGGCGTCTGAGAACTCGTTACCCAGCGCTTCCCAGGTGTGGATTTCCAGGCCCTGGTCATGGACTTTGGCGACCAGCGAGGCATCCACAATGTTGATTGTGGGTGATAAGGGAACGCCGGGAGCTTTGATATAAGCCGGAACGGCAATGCCATCAGCAAATTCCGTGACGCTGGCAGGATTAAATTGTCCGTATTTCAGGGCTAAAGATTCCTGGACACTCAGCAGCCGTATCAGAGGTAAATCCACCCCGGCCTGCGGCATAACGGTATCGTTAAGATAGCGTAAGGTGTCTGAACTGGCGGAGTTAATATAAATAAGATCCGGGTTGGTAAAACCTTTATTGATCAGCGTTTGAACAGAGAGCTCTGCTGCCTGAAGCGTCAGAGCATCATTGCCGGTATTTTTAATTTCATAAGTAATACCAATCTGGCGCCCTGTTTCTAGCGAACGCGTATTAACCAAATCAATAATTTGGTCAAAACGCATCAGGCTGCTGTTCTGCGCTAATGCCTGGGCATACGTCATATTGGCAAAACCCATATCGTCATGGCTGGCGACTAATACTCCGTCAGACGTAATATAAAGATCGGGTTCAATAAAATCCGCACCCCAGTCGATACCTGCATTATAGGCTTCGAGCGTGTGGTCCGGGTAAGGATTACTTCCACGGTGTGAAAACAGGGTGACATCAGACATAGTAGAGAACTCCGGGGGGACAGTAGATGACAAAAATGACAACGTCTATCATTCAGAGGTGCTGCCGGGATGTTCCTGGTGATTATAATTTTTTAATATGGACGAATTATTAAAACAGACTTGACGCGAAGTAAATTATTTAATGTGTCTGGATGTGATTGTTAAATTACAGGCGCCGCTAGCTTACTGCGGCGGTGTTTTTAGTTGTTTAGTTGTTTAGTTGTTTAGTCTTTTGTTTAGCTATGTGCTTATTGTGGTTACTTTTATTGTTAGACGCGAAAATATTCTTTTACTTATATTAGTTACGCGTTTTTTGACACAAGAAGATTATTGCCTTATATAAAATAAGCCAGTGAACATTGTTGGCAAGGCGTGGAGTGTGTTAGTGAGTGTTTTTATTATATTTTTAATTCTGACACTCATTAAAATATCATATTAAAGGCAAGTTTTGTGGCATAAAAGAAAATCTCACAAACCTTTTCTTTTATGGCGTAGACAGGCCTTGTAGAGGATCGGAGTAATGGGACTATTCAGCGTAGTTTCTAAGGTCGCTTCAGGGAGCGTAGCCGCCGTTTCAAATACGACAAACAGTGTGACAGGTGCAGTGACAAATACCACGCAAGCCGTGGCAGGTGCGGTGACAAACACCACGCAAACCGCGACAAATGCGGTGACAAACGCCACGCAGAGCGTGACTAGCGCAGCCCTTAACACCACACTCAGCGTGGTAGATGCGGCGTCAAACACTGCGCAAACTATCACCAGCGCTACGTTCAACACGCTTCATACCGGCGCTGATATTGCTTTAGATCTTACCCAGGCAGCGACAGGTTACACGTTGAATGTGACGCAAACGGCTGTGCTGGCTGGCGCCAATACCGGGAAAACCTTTGTTAATGAACTGACTGGCACCACACAAGACCAGATACAGAGCGTGATTGGTTCTGTAAATGAGGGAATTGCTCAAGTCGAAAGTGGTATCGGCAACAGTGTCACGGCCGTACAGAACATCGTTGTCAGCGGTGTACAAACGGTTGAGTCTGGTGTGAATACGGTGACGGATTCTGTGGGAGGGGCACTCTCTCTTGCTGGTGATGCTCTGCACCTGCAAATCGCTCCCGGTGATTATCTGGCTTATATCGGTTCAGTGGCAGGCGATGTTGGTACAACCATTGCCGATGCGGGCGCATTTGTTGACTACACGCTCACGGCCGCACAGGGCGGCGGCTTCCATTTTGGCAATAGTGATGGGCTGCTTGGCATCAACATCTTTGCCTCGTTAATCGGTAACGGTACTGATGTGACAAATGTTATTCCTGACTATCGGGGCAGCAATGGTCCTTTGCCGTTTAATTTTTCTATTGATGGTCAGAGCGTATTAGTGGGCGCGGAGCTACCCTTTACGCCGCTGCTGGCGGCAGCTTTACCCATACTGGCACCCATCAATACCGGCGGCATTGGTATTGTGACTGTTTTTGACTCCACGGGCTTTGACGTCAAACTTTATACCGTGGCAGGCCCCTCGGTAAATATCGGGCCATTGAATATTGGCGCGACCACGGAAGTAGGGAATTACAGCCAGATAAACCTTCTCAGCTGGCATGGTCTGGCGACGGGGGATTTACCCATAGCGGGCGGTCTGCTGGGCAGTATTCCGCTTGTTAATATGTTATCAGTACCGGTTCCAACACTGGATTTGGGCATTGAGAGCCAAATCTATTCGCAAAGTATCCTGAATTTGAGTGCATTTGGTATTGGACCTAAAGCACAGGTTGAGTTGGTTAACTCCCTCAATAACGATGTGGCAATTGTGGGCGGTGTTGTTATTCCTACCATCGACAGTGCCGCCAGCGGTGTTAATGATGTTTTGCAAGCTATCCTGTTACAGGATGGAGGAAGTAGCGCGCCGGTTGTAGAGGTGCCAGTGCAACTCGTTGGCAGTGACATTGCGTCTGATAATGGATTGTGGGCAGCATAGCAAATATCAAAATATACAGCCTGCCACAAATAAAGTGATGCTATCATTTTTATTTGTGGCAGGTGTTCAATGTGTTTGTTTGCGGTAACGGTACTTTGTGGTTATTTTAAATAATAAATAAACCTTTAACTGTAACAGGTTAAGCGGTTTTTATATTGAATAAATATAGATTATTAAGGAAGTTATCAGTGAGTCGATTTGTTCCACGCAATGAAATCACGGATATTCTGCGCGGTTATGGGAAAACATTTTTCACTGTTGGTGTGTTCACTGCCTTCATTAATTTGTTAATGCTGGTGCCGTCCATCTATATGCTTCAGGTTTATGACCGGGCGCTTCCCTCCCGTAACGAAATGACGCTACTGATGTTGACGCTTATCATGCTTATGCTACTGGGCATGATGGCACTGCTGGAATATGTGCGTAGCATGATCGTTATTTGGGTAGGGAATCAGTTAGACAACAACCTGAATACCCGCGTTTATACCGCCGCTTATGAATCAACCTTAAAAAATAATTCGTCTGATGCTGGTCAGGCTCTCGGCGATCTTACCACGCTGCGCCAGTTCCTGACGAGCAGCGGGCTGTTTGCTTTTTTTGATGCCCCCTGGTTTCCCGTTTATTTGCTGGTTATTTTCCTTTTTAATCCGTGGATGGGGCTGTTTGCTTTGGTGGGCGCACTGATTCTGATTGCGCTTGCGATTATCAATGAAATGCGTACCCGAAAACCTCTTTCCGATGCCAGCAAGCTCTCCATTCAGTCGACTAATCTTGCCAGCACCAACCTGCGCAACGCTGAAGTGATTGAAGCCCTGGGTATGCTACCTAACCTCAAGCGCCAGTGGTTTATGCTACACCGCCATTTTCTTGATAATCAGCGTATTGCCAGCGTGCGGGCCACCCAGGTGTCTTCGGTTACGCGCTATGTGCGTGTTTCTCTTCAGTCCCTGGTGCTGGGGCTGGGTGGGTGGCTTGCCATTGATGGCGCTATTTCACCAGGGATGATGATTGCGGGGTCTATTCTCATGGGGCGTGCGCTGGCGCCGATTGAGCAGATGATTAACGCCTGGCGCAGCTGGAGCGCGGCCAAACTCTCCTTTGGCCGCCTGTCTACATTGTTGCAGACCTATCCCACCCGCGCAGAAGGCATGTCTTTGCCGCGCCCGGCAGGCAAGCTGTCGGTGGAAGATATTATCGCCGGACCGCCGGGAACCAGCGGTAGCCCGGTGCTACACGGCGTGCGCTTTGCCCTGTCGCCGGGTGAGGTGCTGGGCGTGATTGGGCCAAGCGCTTCGGGAAAATCCACGCTGGCCCGGGTGCTGGTGGGTGTCTGGCCGGTGGAAGACGGTGTGGTGCGTTTAGACGATGCCGATGTTTATCAGTGGAATAAAGATGAGCTGGGGCCGCACATCGGCTATCTGCCGCAGGACATTGAGCTGTTTGCCGGTTCGATTGCGCAAAACATTGCCCGCTTTAATGACGTTGATGCCGAAAAGGTGATTGCCGCCGCCCAGCTTGCTGGCGTTCATGAGCTGATCCTTTCACTGAAAAATGGCTATAACACGTTGATTGGTCCTGGCGGTGCCGGGCTGTCTGGTGGGCAAAAGCAGCGTATCGGGCTTGCCCGGGCGCTCTATGGCCAACCTGCGCTGGTGGTGCTGGACGAGCCAAACTCCAGTCTGGATGACGCCGGAGTGGCTGCGCTGGAGCGGGCTATCGTCAGCCTTAAACAGCGTGGGGCCACGGTGGTGTTGATTACGCATCGTAACAACCTGCTGTCGGCCACCGACAAGCTGCTGCTGCTTAACGCAGGTAAAGTGGCGGCATTCGGGCCGACTCAACAGGTGCTTCAGGCCATTCTGCGTGCACAGCAGCAGGCTACTTCCGCTGCGCTTACGCAAACCTCCAATGTACAGGCACCCTGATGAAACGTGCTGATGATCGGGCGTTAAAGGAGGCGATGGTGCCCGCATCGCCAGGTTCCCGGTCGGATGAACAACACGTGACGCACTACGTTGTCATGGGCTGGATGGTGGTGGCCGTCGGTTTATTGGGGTTTCTGCTCTGGGCCACCTTTGCCCCGCTTGATAAAGGTGTCGCCTCATCCGGCACGGTCATTGTCTCAGGCCAGCGCAAAACCATTCAGGCACCGGTTAGCGGCATCATAAAAAACATCCTGGTCAAAGAAGGAGAGGCGGTAAAAGCCAACCAGGTATTGGTGCAGCTTAACCCGCTTCAGGCCCAGGCTCAGGTTGATTCGCTGTTCAGCCAGTACAGCATTGCGCAGGCAACCGAGAGCCGCCTGCTTGCCGAACTGGCAGGCTTGCCACAGATAGTGTTTTCGCCCGAACAACTGGCTTTGCAGACCCAGCCGAGCGTGGCGGCTGACATGGCGCTGCAAAATCAACTGTTCGCCTCGCGTCGCCTGGCACTACAGAGCGAAATCGACGGCTACCGGCAATCCATCAACGGCATGCGCGCGCAGCTAAGAGGGCTACAAAATTCGAGAGCGAACAAAAATATTCAGCGCGCCAGCCTGAGTGAGCAGGTAAGCCAGATGAAACCGCTGGCCGATGAAGGCTATCTTGCGCGTAACCGTTATCTTGAAGTCCAGCGGCAACTGGCGGAGGTGAACAGCAGCATTGACGAAACGGCAGGCAATATTGGCCAGCTTCAGCGCCAGTTGCTGGAGAGTGAAAAAAAGATTGAGCAGCGGCAGGCCAGCTTTCAGCAGGATGTCAGAACCCAGCTGGTGCAGACGCAAAAAGAGAAAAGCGACGTGAAAACGCGCCTTGATACGGCGAATTTTGATTTACGTAATAACGCGATAGTGTCGCCGGTTGACGGCACCGTGGTTGGGCTAACGGTTTTCACCCTGGGCGGTGTGGTGAATGCGGGGGAGGCGCTAATGGATATCGTGCCGGACTCTCGCGGGCTGGTGGTGGACACGCAGTTAAGCGTTAATCTCATCGACAAAGTCTATAACGGGCTGCCGGTGGACCTGATGTTTACTGCATTCAACCAGAACCGCACGCCAAAAGTGCCGGGCACAGTAACGCTCATTTCCGCAGACCGCCTGCTTAACAAAAACAATAACGAACCCTATTACAGTATGCAGGTCACGGTTTCGCCTGAAGGCATGAAAATGCTCAGCGACAGGGCTATCAAACCGGGCATGCCGGTTGAGGTATTTGTGAAAACCGGGTCGCGCTCGCTGTTGAGCTACCTGTTTAAGCCGGTGCTGGACCGGGCCTCAACGTCCTTAACGGAGGAGTAACCGTGAAGCTGCCAGGCGTGACGCTATCAATGCTGCTGTTGTGTTCAACGCCGGCCTGGGCATTGAGTGTGCTCGATGCCTGGTCGCTGGCGCTGGAAAACGACCCCACATTTCAGGCCGCGGTGCAGGAAAAAGTGGCTGGGGATGAAAATAAAAACATAGGTCGGGCTGGCCTGCTACCGACCGTGTCGGTGAATTACCGCAACGGCCCCAGGAACTGGCAAACGGCAACCTCCGAGCGCAACAACCTTCTGACCGGCCAGACGATTGAAACCTCTGTGCGCCAGCAGTACAGCAGCTACTCCGGCTCTGTGACCGTCACGCAGCCGCTTTTCGATTATTCGGCATGGGCGCGTTATAAAGCCGGTGTCGCGCAGACGTTTATGTCTGACGAACGCTACCGGGCGAAATTCCTTGAGTTGTCCGTGCGCGTTATCGGCACCTATGTGGAAGCGGCGTATGCCAGGGACAAAATTGCGCTGTTGCAGGCACAAAAAGCCACGCTGTATGAGCAGATGACCCAAAACCAGCGCCTGTTGGCCGCAGGTGAAGGTACGGTTACCGACATTTCTGAAACCGAGGCGCGCTACCGGCTGGCACAGGCTCAGGAGATAGAGGCGCGTGACGCGCTGGATGTGGCACAGCGCCAGCTTGAAACCATTATCGGTATCCCGGTGACCGGGCCAGAAATGTTACAGATGCTGCGCCCGGGTAAATTCAGCACGCAGCCACTGCGCCCGGCGCGTTTTGAGGACTGGCAGGCGCTGGCGCTGAAAAATAATCCTCAGCTTGCGGCGTCCCGCTACGGTATTGATGCGGCGAAATATGACATTGAGAACAACCGGGGCCGTTTTATGCCGCAAGTTGCGCTGTATGCCACGCATTCAGAAAACGACTCCAGCAGTGATAACACCATTAACCAGCAATACCGCACCGACAGCATTGGCGTGCAGGTCAGCATGGAGCTGTACTCCGGCGGGCGTGATCTTGCTTCCGTGCGCCAGGCGGCGGCGCGCTATAAACAGGCAAAATATGAAATGGATGCTCAGGCGGGCGCAACGCTGGTTGATTTACGCAAGCAGTTTAATGCCAGCACCAGCAGCCGGGCGAAACTGGCGGCTTACGAACTGGCAGTCACCTCGGCCCGCACAGTGGTTGAGGCAACGCGTAAAAGCGTGCTGGCGGGTCAGCGGGTAAACCTGGATGTCCTCAACGCACAACAGCAGCTTTACCGCGCCCAGGAGGACCTGGCGGGCGCGAAATACGCCTATATCAAGTCATGGATAGCGTTACTAAACGGTTCAGGGACATTGAGTGAGAAAGATATCAGGCGGGCGGCGGCCTGGTTTGAATAAACCTGGTGCTACCGGTCGGCGTATGTGCGTCAGATGCCTCGTCATGTTGTGAGACATTGACCATAGTAACAATGGGAGATCGCAGTTTCTGCGGGTAATACATGAAAAATAATCATTACAAAACATGATGTTATTTATTGGTGGCGTGATTGCCCTCTGCTTACACGCGGTGTAAGACCTTGTGAAAAAGAGGGATTAACGTAAATTATGTACCAGAAGCAAGGGCGCTTCTGGTAGCACGCTCAGGGATGACAGGACGTCATAAGAGCGAGGGAATAAGCCAGGATGGCGAACGTCTGGAGACGTATAAAAAGGAAAAGGACCAGAACACGGAACGTTGATTGCTAAGGGAAAAACAGGGTAGTTGTTAGCAGGCAAGGAACGTATGACTCAAATATAGTGAGTCGATTAGGCGGCAGAGCAATCTGCCGCCTTTTTTCTTTGCTCACTTTCTGCCAGAATCCACGGCAATTCTATACTCAGTCAATACTCCGCTCAGGGCGACAATCATGAAGCAACCAACCTCTCACGGCAAAAAGCCCGCAAAATCTCGTCGCGAGACGCGCGAAGAGCTTAACCAAAGCGCACGCGACCGTAAGCGTCAGAAAAAACACCGTGGCAATGCGCCAGGCAGCCGCGCCGGTAGCGGGCTGCAGGGTGCTTCAGGTAAGCAAGGCGCAGGGGAGAAAGACCCGCGCATTGGTAGCAAAAAGCCGGTTGAACTGGGTGCGAAAAGCGCACCGGCCAAAGCGCCAGCGCCCGTGGTTAAAAAAGTGGTGCTGTCGCCGCGTGAAGAGCTGGATAAGCTGGAGAGCGACGACCGGCTCGACGGCCTGCTTGAGCGCCTGGAAAACGGTGAAACGCTGTCTGCCGATGAGCAAAACTGGGTGGATGCGCAGCTTGACCGCATTGATGAACTGATGCAGCAGCTTGGCCTGTCTTACGACGATGACGAAGAAGAAGGCGAAGAAGAAGCACCGGAAGACATGATGCGCCTGCTGCGCGGTGGAAACTAACGGTTTTACACTGTGGGCCTGTTGGTTCTGCTCGTCGTTGTGCCCGTAGTATGTTATCTGGGCTGGTTATTCGCTAAACTACAGCGGTTGTCGCACCGACAGCGCTGGTTGCGCCGCCGTCTTGTTTCCCGCCACGGTGGGAATGCGGTGCAACCTGTGCGCAGGCGGCAGCGTCGTAAGGAGTGAGTATGTCTGAGCAGATAATTGACTGGGATCTGGCCCTGATCCAGAAATATAACTATTCGGGGCCGCGCTATACCTCTTACCCCACCGCGCTCGAATTTTCAGAAGACTTTGGCGAAGCCGACTTTCAACAGGCGGCCGCGCGCTACCCGTCGCGCCCGCTGTCGCTGTATATCCACATCCCGTTTTGCCACAAACTGTGCTATTTCTGCGGCTGCAATAAAATCGTCACCCGCCAGCAGCACAAGGCCGACCAGTACCTTGACGTGCTGGAGCAGGAGATTATTCACCGTGCGCCGCTGTTTAAACAGCGTCACGTCAGCCAGATGCACTGGGGCGGCGGCACGCCGACCTATCTGAATAAGGCGCAAATCAGCCGCCTGATGAACCTGCTGCGTGAGCATTTCCAGTTTGATACCGACGCGGAGTTGTCCATTGAAGTGGATCCGCGCGAAATTGAGCTGGATGTGCTGGACCATCTGCGTCATGAAGGCTTCACCCGCCTGAGCATGGGCGTGCAGGACTTCAATAAAGAGGTGCAGCGGCTGGTGAACCGCGAGCAGGATGAAGACTTTATCTTCGCGCTTATCCGCCGCGCCCGCGAACTGGGCTTCACCTCCACTAATATCGACCTTATCTACGGCCTGCCAAAACAGACGCCGGAGAGCTTTGCCTTTACGCTTGGCAAAGTGGCAGAACTCAGCCCGGACCGGTTGAGCGTGTTCAACTACGCGCATTTGCCGACGCTGTTTGCCGCACAGCGCAAAATTAAAGACGCCGACCTGCCGTCGCCGCAGCAAAAGCTCGATATTCTGCAAGAGACAATTGCTTCGCTGACCGGTGCCGGCTATCAGTTTATCGGCATGGACCACTTTGCCCGCCCGGATGACGAACTGGCCGTCGCACAGCGCAACGGCGTATTGCACCGCAACTTCCAGGGCTACACCACCCAGGGCGATACTGACCTGCTGGGCCTGGGCGTGTCGGCCATCAGCATGCTGGGCGACTGTTATGCCCAGAACCAGAAAGAGCTAAAAGTTTACTATCAGCAGGTGGATGAAAAGGGCAATGCGCTGTGGCGCGGGCTGGCGCTGACGCGCGATGACTGCATTCGTCGCGACGTGATAAAAGCGCTTATCTGCAACTTCAGCCTGAATTTTGCCGAGATTGAGCAGCTGTGGCAGCTTAATTTTTGCGACTACTTTGCTGACGATTTAGCGCTGCTGGAGCCGCTTGCGCAGGATGGGCTGGTGGAGGTTAACGACAAAGGCATTCAGGTGACAGCGAAGGGCAGACTGCTGATTCGCAACATCTGCATGTGCTTTGACATCTATCTGCGCCAGAAAGCAAAGCTGCAAAAATTCTCGCGGGTTATCTGACGGGCAATAAAAAAGCGGGGAGTACCCGCTTTTTTATTAACTGAGGAAATTCACCAGTGCCGCGCAAAGTAGCGCTGCCATTGCCGTCTGGGGCGAATGGCTGGCGGCTGTCTCCAGCGCCGGACTGCCTGTGACCAGTTGTAGTAATGATTCCAGCATAGCTGCGCCTCCCACATAACCGGGCAAAATCATACCAGGCCCGTCGTCACAGTCAATGCTCACAAATGCATCAATTTGCGGCCTGTGCCCGGTTTTTACCAATGAGCTGTCACTTTAGTCACCGGCTGGCATGCGCCATCCACGCGTTGCCAGACAGCCGCGTTATTCCATCCCCAGTTCTTTTAACTTACGCGTCAGCGTGTTGCGGCCCCAGCCCAGCAGACGTGCGGCCTCCTGCTTGTGTCCCTGCGTGTGGCGCAGCGCGGTGGTCAGCAGCGTGCGCTCCATCTCCGGCTGTGCTTCAGAGAGCAGGTTTTGATGACCGGAACGCAGCGCACGGTCGGCCCACTGTGCCAGCAGCGTCGCCCAGCTGTCCGGCAGCGTTGACTGGCCACTGGCGTCCGGCACCGTGGCGTCAAACAATTCGCCGGGTAAATCCTGAATCAGTACTTCCTGGCCTGCGGCCATCACCGTCAGCCAGCGACAGGTGTTTTCCAGCTGGCGCACGTTGCCAGGCCAGGCAAGACGCGTCAGCGCCGCCTCGGTTTCCGGGTGCAGTTGCTTGGTTTCCACGCCCAGTTCGCGGGCAGCAATTTGCAGGAAGTGGTGCGCCAGTTTGGGAATATCTTCCCGGCGCTCGCGCAGCGGCGGCAGATGGACGCGAATCACGTTCAGGCGGTGGAATAAATCTTCGCGAAATTTGCCTTCCTGTACGCGCAGTTCCAGGTTCTGGTGCGTGGCAGCAATAATGCGCACGTCCACTTTTACCGGCGCGTAGCCGCCGACGCGGTAAAACTGGCCGTCGGCCAGCACGCGCAGCAGGCGGGTTTGCACATCCAGCGGCATATCACCGATTTCATCCAGAAACAGCGTGCCGCCGTCGGCCTGCTCAAAGCGCCCCTGGCGAATCTGACTGGCGCCGGTAAACGCGCCTTTTTCATGACCAAATAGTTCGGATTCAATCAGGTCTTTGGGGATGGCCGCCATATTAAGTGCGATAAACGGCGATTTGGTGCGCGGGCTGTGGCGATGCAGCGCATGCGCCACCAGCTCTTTGCCGGTGCCGGACTCGCCGTTTATCAGCACGCTGATAGACGAGCGCGACAGACGGCCAATAATGCGAAACACATCCTGCATCGACGGCGCTTCGCCAATGATATCGGCGGTCGGGCTGGCGTCCGGCGCGTTGCGCGGCTGCTGCTGCTCCTGATAATGGCTGATGGCGCGCTCTACCAGCGCCACGGCTTCGTCGATATCAAACGGTTTGGGTAAGTAATCGAACGCGCCCTGCTGGTAGGCGCTGACGGCGGCGTCCAGGTCAGAATGGGCCGTCATGATGATGACCGGCAGCATTGGGTGGCGCTGCTTTATCTGGCGTAGCAGCATCAGCCCATCCAGGCCGGGCATGCGGATATCAGACAGCAACACATCCGGCGTGCGGGTCGCCAGCGCGTCCAGCACCTCGCTTGCGTTCTCAAAGGTAACGCAGCTCAGGCCCGCGCCGGTCAGTGCGCGCTCCAGCACCCAGCGAATAGCGCTATCGTCATCAACTACCCAGGCTATTCCTCGTTGCATAAAGACCTCGATTTACGAATTGGCAGATAGACCGAAAACTCGGTATGGCCCGGCCAGCTGTTAAATTCAATTTTGCCCGCGTGCTGGTCGATAAGACTGCGCGCAATGGAAAGCCCCAGCCCGGTGCCGCCTTCGCGGCCGCTGACCATCGGGTAAAACAGCGTGTCCTGTAAATGCGCCGGTACGCCAGGGCCGTTGTCTTCAACGTCGATGCGCGCGCACAGACGGTGGCGCACGCCGTGCAGCGTAAGCTGGAAGGCAGTGCGCGTGCGTAGCGTAATTTGCCCGCCCTGCGGACCTAAAGCCTGAAGCGCGTTGCGTACAATATTGAGTAGCACCTGCTCAACTTGCTCAGGATCGTGCTCAAGCTCCGGCAGGCTTGGGTCATAATCGCGCACCAGCGTCACATTATCCGGCAGTTCAAGCGACACCAGTTTTACTACGCGCTCGGCGACCTTATGGATGCTGTCGGTCACGCGCAGGCCCGGCTGTTGCGGACCGAGCAGCCGGTCAACCAGATTACGCAGCCGGTCAGCCTGCTCGATAATGACTTTGGTGTACTCCGTGAGCGACGGGTCAGGCAGCGCACGGCTCAGTAACTGCGCCGCACCGCGCAGGCCGCCGAGCGGGTTTTTGATTTCATGCGCCAGTCCGCGCACCAGATCGCGTGCCGCCACCTGCTGTGCGTGCTGGAGTTGCTCCTGGCTCAGGCGACGCTGGCTGTCCATGGTTGCCATTTCCAGCAGAATGAAGCCGTCTGGCATGCGCTGTGCGGTCAGCGACAAAATATGCGCCCGGCTGTCGATAACCAGCGTGACTTCATTGTCGGTAAAGCCCTGACCTGCGCTCAGGCTTTCGCGCATCAGTTCAACGTTAAGGGAAAAGTAGCTCAGCAACTCCGGCAGCGGCGTGCCGTAGAGTTTACGTGAGCTTTGCGCCAGCATTTGCAAGGCGGCAGGGTTTGCATAGTGGACGGCGAGGTCGTCGTCGACCAGCAAAATACTGTTGATAAGAGAGTTCAGGATCTGCCCAGCATCGGGCAGCACGCCGGTCGCCATTTGCAGCCTCCCGTGTTTTGCACCATTTTAGTGCATTATAGGCTCTGGCCTGATTAAGGCTATGTTTTTACCTGATTCACGCTATCTGGCAGGCGGAGAAAAAAGCCCATCCGAAGATGGGCTAAAAGTTTCCACGGCAACAAAAAACGGCTTTATGGTGCCGCAGCGCCCTGGCTGCCCTTAACTGGCCCGGACGCGAATCCGGGCGATGTCGGCTGCCAGACGGCTGCGACATAAACCCCAAAGGGGATTAAACGCTGTAGTACAGCTCAAACTCTACCGGGTGCGGCGTCATGCGCACGCGGTCGTTTTCTTCACGGCGCAGCGCGATGTACGCGTCGATGGCTTCGTTGGTGAACACGCCACCGGCGGTCAGGAACTCGCGGTCCAGATCCAGCTCGTTAAGCGCTTCTTCCAGAGAACCGGCAACCTGCGGGATTTCTTTGGCTTCTTCCGGCGGCAGGTCGTAGAGGTTTTTGTCCATCGCTTCGCCAGGGTGGATACGGTTTTTAATGCCGTCCAGGCCTGCCATCAGCAGTGCGGCAAAACACAGGTACGGGTTAGCCGCCGGGTCCGGGAAGCGCACTTCAATGCGGCGACCTTTCGGTGATGCCACAACCGGAATACGGATAGAGGCAGAGCGGTTAGCCGCAGAGTAGGCCAGCATCACCGGCGCTTCATAACCCGGCACCAGACGCTTGTAAGAGTTGGTGGTTGGGTTTGCCAGGGCGTTGATGGCTTTAGCGTGCTTAATCACACCGCCGATGTAGAACAGCGCCTGCTCAGACAGACCGGCGTACTTGTCGCCTGCAAACAGGTTGGTGCCGTTTTTGGACAGCGACATGTGGCAGTGCATACCGGAGCCGTTATCACCAAACATCGGCTTAGGCATAAAGGTGGCGGTTTTACCGAAGCGGTGCGCCACGTTGTGCACGACATATTTGTAGATCTGAATTTCGTCGGCTTTTTTGGTCATGGTGTTGAAGCGGGTTGCCACTTCGTTCTGACCTGCGGTTGCCACTTCGTGGTGGTGCGCTTCAACGACCAGGCCCATTTCTTCCATCACCAGACACATGGTGGAGCGCAGGTCCTGAGCGGAGTCGACCGGTGGAACCGGGAAGTAACCGCCTTTCACTGCCGGACGGTGGCCTTTGTTGCCGCCTTCATATTTGGTGCCGCTGTTCCATGCGCCTTCGATGTCATCGATAGCCACGTGAGAGCCGGAGATAGAAGAACCAAAGCGGATGTCGTCAAACAGGAAGAACTCCGGCTCCGGCCCAAACAGTACGGTGTCGGCAATGCCGGTAGAGCGCAGGTAGTCTTCAGCGCGCTTGGCAATTGAGCGCGGGTCGCGGTCGTAGCCCTGCATGGTGCCCGGCTCCAGAATGTCGCAGCGCAAGATAAGGGTCGGCTCTTCGTAGAACGGGTCAATGACCGCGGTGGACGGGTCCGGCATCAGCACCATGTCGGATTCGTTAATGCCCTTCCAGCCGCCGATAGAGGAACCGTCAAACATTTTACCTTCTTCAAAGAAGTCGGCATCAACCTGGTGAGCCGGAATGGTAACGTGCTGCTCTTTGCCTTTGGTGTCGGTGAAACGCAGGTCGATAAATTTAACGTTGTGTTCGTTTATCAGCGTCAGAACGTGCTCAGCGGACATAGGTAACTCTCCAGGATGTGGTCATTGTCGTCGTGGTAACGAAATCAAAAAACGCTTTTTTGTGGCTTTTTGCCCTGTTTTTATCAAAGCGAAAAGCGTGCCAACTTTTAAATAGCCCCAAAAAGGCGCTATCATGCGCGCCATAGTGCAAGCGGGTTGCACCACAATAGCAAAACTGCACCAAAATAGTGCTTTTTGTTAATGGTTAGCACTATAGTGGTGCGAATTAGTGCGATACCCCCTTTACTACTCCGTGAAAACGATCACAAACACCGCCAATTCATCTTGTTGGTAAAGGTTTATTGTGATCTGTTCAGTCCTTCGATTAATACGTGTACAATAACGCGCTATTTCTAATGCCTGAGGCAAAGTTGTGATCGAAAATCTGCGTAACATCGCCATTATTGCGCACGTTGACCATGGTAAAACGACCCTGGTTGATAAGCTGCTGCAACAATCTGGCACCTTCGGTGAGCGTAATGAGCTGACCGAGCGAGTCATGGACTCTAACGATCTGGAAAAAGAACGTGGGATTACCATTCTCGCGAAAAATACGGCTATTAACTGGCGTGACTACCGCATCAACATCGTTGATACCCCAGGGCACGCCGACTTCGGTGGTGAAGTAGAACGCGTAATGTCGATGGTTGACTCTGTTCTGCTGCTTGTCGATGCAATGGATGGCCCGATGCCGCAGACTCGCTTTGTAACACAGAAAGCTTTTGCTAACGGTCTGAAGCCTATCGTTGTCATTAACAAAGTTGACCGTCCTGGCGCGCGCCCGGACTGGGTTGTAGACCAGGTGTTTGACCTGTTCGTAAACCTGGGCGCGACCGACGAGCAGCTGGACTTCCCTATCGTTTATGCGTCCGCGCTTAACGGTATTGCCGGTCTTGACCATGAAGACATGGCCGAAGACATGACCCCGCTGTTTGAAACCATCGTCAAGCACGTAGAAGCGCCGAACGTTGACCTCAACGGCCCGTTCCAGATGCAAATCTCCCAGCTGGACTACAACAACTACCTGGGCGTTATCGGCATTGGTCGCATCAAGCGCGGCGTAGTGAAGCCGAACCAGCAGGTCACCATTATTGATGCTGAAGGCAAGCGCCGTAACGGTAAAGTTGGCCAGGTGCTGGGCCACATGGGTCTGCAACGTATTGAAACGGCTTCTGCGGAAGCGGGCGATATCATTGCCATCACAGGTCTGGGTGAGCTGAACATCTCTGACACGCTGTGCGATCCGCTGACCGTTGAGGCGCTGCCGCCGCTGTCTGTGGATGAACCCACCGTTTCTATGTACTACTGCGTAAACACCTCACCGTTCTGCGGTAAAGAAGGTAAATACGTGACCTCTCGCCAGATTCTGGACCGCCTGAATAAAGAGCTGGTTCACAACGTGGCGCTGCGTGTTGAAGAAACCGAAGACCCGGATGCCTTCCGCGTGTCTGGTCGTGGTGAACTGCACCTGTCTGTACTTATCGAAAACATGCGTCGTGAAGGTTTCGAGCTGGCGGTATCCCGTCCGAAAGTTATCTTCCGTGAAATCGATGGCCGCCGTCAGGAGCCGTTCGAGCAGGTGACGCTGGATATCGAAGAACAGCACCAGGGTTCCGTCATGGAAGCGCTGGGTCTGCGTAAGGGCGACCTGCGTGACATGATGCCGGATGGCAAAGGCCGCGTGCGTCTTGATTACATCATCCCGAGCCGTGGTCTTATCGGTTTCCGTACCGAGTTCATGACCATGACCTCGGGTACCGGTCTGCTGTACTCCACCTTCAGCCACTATGACGATATTCGTCAGGGTGAAATCGGCCAGCGTCAGAACGGCGTGCTGATTTCCAACGGCCAGGGTAAAGCAGTGGCATACGCACTGTACAGCCTGCAGGACCGCGGTAAGCTGTTCCTGGGCCATGGTGCTGAGGTTTATGAAGGCCAGATCATCGGTATTCACAGCCGTTCTAACGACCTGACCGTGAACTGCCTGACCGGTAAGAAGCTGACCAACATGCGTGCTTCCGGTACTGACGAAGCCACCACCCTGTCTCCGCCGATTAAAATGACGCTCGAGCAGGCGCTGGAGTTCATCGATGACGACGAACTGGTAGAAGTCACGCCGACCTCTATTCGTCTGCGTAAGCGCCACCTGACGGAAAACGACCGTCGCCGCGCGAACCGTGGTCCGAAAGAGTAAGCTACAGCTGTAACGTGAAAGACCCTGCCTCGGCGGGGTTTTTTTATGCCTGCGGTTTGGGACAACGAGTGGATGTTATGTTTCATCTTTGTTGTTGTGACGTCATGGTTTGACGTCATAATGATGGAGCACTATCATGATGTCATAATGTGACGTCATGGATGGGGCCGTTATGATTAAAGCTGGTGAGTTGAAGGGGAGGCATCGTAAAACGTTTGATGACGTAATGACGACGCCACCAAAGTCGGGAATTAAATGGTCTGATATTATCAGTCTCATCAACCATCTGGGTGGGAAGGTGAAAAATGGTAATGGTTCTCGACGACGTTTCATTTTATTCGGCACTATTTATTTAACTCATCAGCCGCACCCCGGTAACGAGATGGATAAAGGCGCGGTTGCCGGACTACGTGAGTGATTCGAAAATTCAGTTGGAGTTGATTATGAATAAAACCAACAATCTTATGACTATCAAAGGGCAACCAGCAGTCGTTACCTTTGAAGCTGAAATCAACGCCTTTCGCGGTAAGTTTATTAATGTGAACGGTTACTGTGACTTTGTTGCTGATAGCATTGCGGGCTTACATCGGGAGGGAGAGTTATCGCTTGCTGAATTTCTTAAGGATTGTAAAGAGGAAGGGATTCAGCCCTTCCGTGAGGAAGAACAGGAGCGGCTAACAGTGCGGGTATCGGGGCGTCTGGGTACACGAATTACAGCAGTCGCTAAACAACATTCCATTTCTAAAAATCAGCTTATTGTCGATGTGTTAGAGCGCGAGTTTGATTTGACGTAACCGCGTGGCGACAGAATCTGGTTTTGCCCAAAAGCCGCTTTAAGCGGCTTTTTCATGTCTACAGCATCGCCTGGGAAATAAAAAGGCTTACGATGATGGCTTGTCGCTGGTATTTTTCTTTGGCGAAGGGATGACACCGACCAGGAGCGCCAGCGCAAAGGATATCAGGCTGGTGGTTTGAAAGGCCGATACCGTTTTCAGGTATTCAGTGCCGCAGCCGCTGCCACTTACCCCGGCCCCGACGACCATGAAACTGAACGCCAGGCTAAACAGCCCGGCAACGATAAAGAGAGATGAGCAGCACTTTGATGCTTTTCTTCATAAATAGAGATTCCTTTCTGTTTAAAAATGAAAGTAAGCAATGTCGAATCGGATAAGGCTTCTTCCTGGCGTACCCGTATTTAGGTTGTCTCAACCATGATTGTATCAGTCAAGTGGTGAAGTTGAGTGGAACGCTTTAGTCTCAGCGCAGGCGTGCTGAGTAACAAGGAGAAAGCATGAAAATTTCCCGCGTGGGCGAAGCGCCGGACTACCGCTTTTCACTGGCAAACGAGCGCACCTTTCTGGCGTGGATCCGCACGGCGCTGGGCTTTCTGGCCGCAGGCGTGGGGCTGGACCAGCTGGCCCCGGACTTTGCTACCCCGCTGGTGCGTGAAGCGATAGCGCTGCTGCTGTGCGTATTTGCCGGGGGGCTTGCGGTGTGGGGTTATCTGCGCTGGCTGCGTAATGAAAAGGCGATGCGCCTGCGTATGGACTTGCCTTATACCCCGGCGCTGCTGGTGATAAGCGGCGTGATGGTGCTGGCAGCGGTGATTGTGATTGCGATGGTGATGTATGCCGGATAGTCGCCAGGCGCGGCGCGTGGCCGACCCGGGGTTACAGCCGGAACGCACCTCGCTTGCCTGGCTGCGCACCCTGCTTGGCTACGGTGCGCTGATGACGCTGGCGCTGCGTCACGCCTGGAATGAGGCCGGCGCGCTGTTCTGGGCCTCGCTGCTGATTCTGGCGATGGTGACGGCGCTGATTTATGGCTATGCGCGTGAGCGTAATCTGATGGATATCGCACTGGAGGATTTCGCACAGCCGCGCGCGGTGCGGGCAAAGCTATTCGTTGCGCTGGCGGTGCTGCTGCTGGCAATTATCTTTGCCGTACTGCACATACGTCAATTGATGCTGCTGTGGGGAAGATAAACCGGCGGCACAGACGCGCCGCCGTGAGTGGCGAGGTTAAACGGCCTGGCCGTGGCGCTGTTCGCGGTGTGCAAGCGGCAACCAGCACAGCAGAATCACCATCGCCATGGCCGTCATCAGCATTCCGAGGCTGAACTGGCCGTTTTGCGCCAGTGTGGCAGAAAAGGAGGCCAGCGCACCGGCACCGCTGTTTTGCAGCCCACCAATCAGCGCGCCCGCCGTGCCTGCAAGAAACGGAAACGGCTCCATCGCGCCGCTGGTCGCCAGCGGGAATAGCATGCCTGCGCCAAAGAAAAACAGCGCCGCCGGAATCAGCAGGGTCCAGACATTCATCACGCCCAACCAGCCGGGGATCCACATCATCACGCCCGCCAGCACGCAGCTCATCACCGCCTGCCACATCAGCGAATTGAAACGTCGCTCAGGGCGTCCGGCAAACCAGGCCCCAAAGAAGGCCGCCGGGATCGGCAGAATAAACAGAATGCTGACCGACAGGCTATCAAAACCCAACACCGCGCCCAGCAGCACCCCAGAGCTGGCCTCAAAGACTGCCACACCTGCGAGGCCGCCAATCAGCATCAGCAGATAGCAGTTAAACGGCAGGTTGCCTAACAGCGTGCGGTAACTGGTGAGCAGGCGCGTGCGCGGTGCCTGCGCTGGCCGGGTTTCCGGCATCAGGAAAAACAGGCTCAGGGTGACAACCAGGCAGGCGATAAGCAGAAAGGCGTAGCAGGCGCGCCAGCCCCAGGCGGTATCCAGCAGGCCGCCAATTAGCGGTGCCAGCAGCGGGCTGACCAGAATACCCATATTCAGCAGACTGTTGGCATGGCGCAGCGCCGGGCCTTCATACAGATCGCGCGGCAGCGTTCGCGCCATCACGCCCGCCACGCCGGTGCCGCAGCCCTGCAATGCGCTGGCGGTAATCAGTACCGTCAGGCTGTGGGTCGTGAGGGCAACCACCGTGGCGGCCATAAAAATCGCCATGCCGAGCAGAATCACCGGGCGGCGGCCTACACGGTCAGAGACGGGACCGTAGATCAACTGCGAACCGCCGTAGGTCAGCAGGTAAGCGGCCATCACGCCCTGTACGGCACCTTCACGTACGTTAAGGCTTTGTGCGATACCGGCAATCGCCGGAATATAAATGGTTTGTGCCATCTGCCCAACTGCGACCAGCAGAATAAGCATCAGCAGCAGATGACGGCTGGCTAACGTTCTCATAACGGGTAATTAATCTGGTTTGAAAGCGTATCGGAATGTTTTGTGCGGTGAAATCTACCATAAACCAGCGTGTTCAATGAAATATCGAACTATTAATTGCCGTTTAAGATAGTGGAAAGTTTTTTCGTTGGCTGGCAATAAAACTTGCCGATGAAACGGGCAGCCGGATAGCCGCCCGTTGGGGGAGATCATTTTGCCGCAGGTTTGGTTTTATCCTGCTCAGGCTTCATTTTGACGTCCGGCAGTTGGCCGAAGTCGATTTTTTTATCTTTCAGGCTGGCGGTAACGGCATCGGTGATGTTCAGCGCCGGATCGGCTGCCACCATTTGCGTTTTATCAACAACCAGACTGATATTGTGCTGTTTGCGGTAGTCTTCTGCCGCCTGCACGATGGCATCAATCACGATTTTGCGCGTTCTTGCCTGCTCAATCTGCCACTCGCTGTTCAGCAGTGCCGCGTCGGCTTCCATTGCGCGCTGGCGAGTCTCTTTATCCATCGCCTCGTAGCGCGATTTGGCGGTGCTCTCTACGCTCTGAAGCAGCTTTTGCACTTCTGCGTTACGCGCTTTTTCCTGCTGGAGTAACGCTTCAGAGTTTACCGCGCTGGATACATCAATCCAGGCCAGCGTTTGTTTGTTATTTCCATTATCACAACCGGCAAGGGCAAGCAGTGCTATGCCCATCAGTCCGGCCTTCTTTACTGAAACTCGTGTCATCCTTTTTCTCCTTGAGTCAGAAAACGTAGGCAATGTTACCTGATTAGCCCCGGCGAGGTCACTCGTTTACCACGCCAGATGCCGGGAACGCCGCACGCAGGGCGTGAAGCAGCGCCTGGGCTGCGGCCGACAGCGGCGCGTGGTCACGGCGGATGACACCAACGCGGCGTTCAATAACAGGCTGGGCGAGCGGCAGGCAGACCGCACCGAGTTCTTCCATCTGGCGAGCGCACAGCGCAGGCACGGCGCTAACCCCAAGCCCGCTTGCCACCATGCGCCCGACGGTCACCAGCTGGTGGCTTTCAAACGCGACGTCGAGATGATAACCGCTGCGCGCCAGCGTCTGTTCCAGTAAAAGCCGCACCGCGGACGGGCGTTGCAACGAGATAAAGTCGCAGCTTATCAGGTCACGCCAGCTTAGCTGCCCGCGCTGGGTGAGTGGTGAGTCGGCAGGCACCACCGCGACAAAGCGGTCGTTGGTGAGCGCGGTGAAATGCAGGGTGCTGTCCGGCCCTGGTTCAAACGCAATCCCCATCTCAACGCGGCCATCGCGCACCATTTCCAGCACCTGTTCATTGATGACGTCATGTACCGTCACGTTAATGGCGCTGTGGCAGTCGCGAAACGTCTTCAGCACCGGCGGCAGCGCGTTGCTGGCAAAAGAGGGCATGGCGGCAACCGACACTTTGCCGCGCTGTAGCGTAAAGCGTTGGCACATCGCTTCTTCTGCGTTATCCCAGTCTGCCAGTAGCTGGCGCGCCATGGGGAAAAACGCCTCACCTTCGGCGGTGAGCATCACCCGCCGGGTGGTGCGCCTGAGTAGCGCACCGCCCAGCGCCTCTTCCAGCCCGCGAATGGCCAGGCTAAGCGCAGGCTGGGAGAGGCTGAGCCGCTCGCTGGCCTGCGCAAAGTTCAGAGTGTGAGCTACCGCTAAAAACGCGCGTAACTGTCTGACGGTCATCTTCATGCTGTCTTCCTGTAACTCGCTGGAAAAAAACAATTAACAATAAATTAATAAATTTTCCCAATGAATAGCTCACAAAAACTCAATTAACAAATAAGTGAGCGCCATTGATGATGCGCTAAATGCGTCAACTAAGAGGGAAGGGCAATGGCCGGTCTGGATAAGCGCGTTGCAAGCTATGAAGCAGCGCTGGAGGGCATCAGCAACAACATGACGGTGCTGGCGGGAGGATTTGGGTTATGCGGTATCCCGGAGAACCTGATTGCTGAAATCCGTCGCCGCGCCGTCAGCGGGCTGACGGTGGTTTCCAACAACTGCGGCGTGGACGGTTTCGGCCTCGGCGTGCTGCTGGAAACGCGTCAGGTAAGCAAAGTGGTGGCGTCTTACGTAGGCGAGAACGCGCTGTTTGAAAAACAGCTTCTTAGCGGTGAGCTGGAAGTGGAGCTGACGCCGCAGGGCACGCTGGCAGAAAAAATTCGTGCCGGTGGTGCCGGTATCCCGGCTTTTTACACCGCCACCGGCTACGGCACGCCGGTCGCGCAGGGCAAGGAGGTGCGCGAGTTCGACGGTCGTCATTACATCCTTGAGCGCGCCATCACCGGTGACTTTGCCATTGTGAAAGGCTGGAAGGCCGACTGGTACGGCAACGTCATTTATCGCCACACGGCGCAGAACTTTAACCCGCTAATGGCGACTGCCGGGCGCATCACGGTGGTGGAGGTTGAAGAGATTGTGCCGCCGGGCGAGCTGGACCCGGCAGCTATCCACACGCCAGGCATTTATGTCGACAGACTGATTCAGGGCACGTTTGAAAAGCGTATCGAACAGCGCACCCTGCGCGCATAAGGAGGCAGGCAATGCTTACTCGTGAACAAATGGCGCAGCGCGTGGCGCGCGAACTGCGCGACGGCTATTACGTTAACCTGGGCATCGGCATTCCCACGCTGGTGGCTAACTATGTCCCGGATGGCGTAGACGTGATGTTGCAGTCGGAAAACGGTCTGCTTGGCATGGGGGCGTTTCCCAGTGAGGCCGAGCTTGATGCCGACATGATCAATGCCGGGAAACAAACGGTCACGGCGCGCCACGGCGCGGCGATTTTCGACTCCGCGCAGTCGTTCGCCATGATTCGCGGCGGCCATGTTGACCTCACGGTGCTGGGCGCGCTGGAGGTGGATGTGAGCGGCAACATCGCCTCGTGGATGATCCCCGGCAAAATGGTTAAGGGCATGGGCGGCGCGATGGATCTTGTCGCCGGTGCGGAAAATATCATTGTGATGATGACGCATGCCTCCAAAAGTGGGGAGTCCAAACTGTTGAACGCCTGCACGCTGCCGCTTACCGGCGCAGGCTGTATTCGTCGCGTGCTGACTGACCTTGCTTACCTTGAAATTGAAGGCGGCGCGTTTATTTTGCGCGAGCGAGCGCCTGGTGTGAGCGTGGAAGAAATTAGAGCGAAAACCGCCGGTCGGCTGGTGGTGCCAGACCGCGTTCCCGAAATGCATTTTGCGTAAGGAGTGGTGATGAAAGAGGTAGTTATTGTCGCTGCGGCACGCACGCCAGTCGGCAGTTTTCACGGCGCGCTGGCACCGCTCACGGCAGTGGAGTTAGGCACCTGTGCCGTCCGTGCGGTGCTGGCACAAACCGGCGTTGCGCCGGAGCAGGTAGATGAGCTTATTTTCGGCCAGGTGCTCACTGCGGGTTGCGGACAAAACCCGGCGCGGCAAACGGCCATTCACGCGGGTCTGCCGTATAGCGTACCGGCGGTGACGCTCAATAAAGTCTGTGGCTCCGGCCTTAAGGCCATTCTCCAGGCAGCGCAGGCCATACGCTGTGGCGATGCCGATATCATCATTGCCGGTGGTCAGGAGAGCATGAGCCAGTCACCGTATCTGCTTGACGGCGCGCGCGCGGGTTTACGCCTGGGCCACGCCAGCATGGTGGATAGCGTTATTCATGACGGCCTGTGGGATGTCTTTAACGATTATCACATGGGCATAACGGCGGAAAACCTCGCGGAAAAATACGCCATCAGCCGCGAACAGCAGGATGCTTATGCGCTGCGCTCACAGCAGCGGGCGGCGGCGGCGTGTGAAGCTGGACGTTTCAGCCAGGAAATTGTGCCGCTGTCCGTGCCGGACGGTAAAAAGCCACCGCGTATTGTGGATACTGATGAGCAGCCAAGGCCGCAGACCAGCCTGGAAACGCTGGCGCACCTGCGCCCGGCCTTTCGCAAGGACGGCGGTACGGTAACGGCAGGCAATGCGTCTTCGCTCAACGACGGCGCGGCGGCGGTGATGCTGATGAGCGCAGAGAAAGCCCAGGCGCTGAAGTTACCGGTGCTGGCGCGCATTGCGGCCTATGCCACAGCGGGCGTGGATCCGGCGTTTATGGGCATCGGGCCGGTGTATGCCACCCGGCGCTGTCTGGAGAAAGCGGGTTGGAGCATTGATGAGCTTGATCTGATAGAAGGCAATGAAGCCTTTGCTGTGCAGGCACTGGCGGTGGGCCAGGAACTGGGCTGGGATGAGGCCAGGGTAAACGTGAACGGCGGCGCCATTGCGCTGGGGCATCCGATTGGGGCATCCGGCTGTCGCATTCTGGTCACGCTGCTCTATGAAATGCAGCGGCGCAAGGCAAAACGCGGTCTGGCAACGCTGTGCGTCGGCGGCGGGCAAGGCGTGGCGCTGGCGGTGGAGCGCGATTGACAGGCAGCGGGCGGGCGTTTATTGCCCGCCAAAACGGGAAAAAACATGAATCTCAACGGTAAAACGGCGCTGGTTACCGGTTCGACCAGCGGCATTGGTTTAGGGATTGCGCAGTCGCTGGCGCAGGCTGGAGCAAGCGTGGTGCTCAACGGTTTTGGCGATGTGGCGCCGGCGCGGGCGCTACTGGCGGCGAGCGGCGGCAGGCACGGCTACCATGACGCAGATTTGCGAGATGTGTCGCAGATTGAAGCCATGATGCGCTACACGCAGGACGCGTTTGGCGGCGTGGATATTGTGGTGAATAACGCGGGTATCCAGCATCTGGCTGAGGTAGAGCATTTTCCGGTCGCAAAGTGGGACGATATTCTTGCGATTAACCTCAGTTCTGCTTTTCACACCAGTCGCCTGGCGCTGGCACAAATGAAGGCGCGTAACTGGGGGCGTATTATTAATATTGCCTCGGTGCATGGGCTGGTGGGCTCAAAAGAGAAGGCGGCCTACGTCGCAGCCAAACACGGGCTGGTTGGGCTAACGAAAGTGATTGCGCTGGAAACCGCGCAAACCGGGGTGACCTGCAATGCGCTATGCCCTGGCTGGGTGTTAACTCCGCTGGTACAACAGCAGATTGACCGGCGCATCACGGCAGGCGATGACCCGCAACAGGCGCGTGATGACCTGCTGGCAGAGAAGCAACCGTCGCGCCAGTTTGTCACACCTGAGCAGCTTGGCAGCCTCACGCTGTTTTTATGTAGTGAAGCTGGGGAGCAGGTGCGCGGTGTGGCATGGAATATGGATGGCGGCTGGGTGGCACAGTAATGCACAATTGGATTTCGGTGAGCTGAACAATAAAAGGATCGTAGTGCGATAAATTCAAAATAAAGCGCTATCGATTCTTTTGAGTTGGGTGTCTAAATATACATATGTGGATTTAAACAGAGGTCTGCCGTCACACATTCTCTTTTCGTTACATTATTTAATATTGGCTACGTGATGCCCTTTCTGGTTTGCCTGTTACTGGATTAACATCTATACGTTCACTTCACTGCGACGATTTTTATCATTATTTGCTGTTTTTATAGCGTTAAGTTCTGAAAATTGCCCGCTGTGGCGCCGAACGCTGTTTTGTTTTATTAATCACTTATCTTCTGAACTAATACATTTTGCTACGACATTCAGACATCAATGGCTTATTTCTGGATGACAGGAAAGGCAAATGGCGATAATCTACTCGCGGTTCAACGTACAGGTAGATGGATTTACCATGTTTAAGATATTTATTCCTGTTACCGTTCTCGGTATTTACGGGGGAAGCTCGATCATTAATTTATATACAGCAAGACTCACGCTGGCGTTCGCCGTTGTTCTTTCTGTATTCTGCGTTATCTGGTTGTTAAAACAGGTCTGTACCAACGTTTTGCTGTCGCTTTCTGAAGAGAAAACGGGAGCTGCATGGATGGCGGCGGTCGGTATTCTGTTTATTTTCTTCTCGCTTGCCCTTACTGTGCCCTGACGGTACAACCTAATGTATCCCCGGAAGCGTGGGTTTTCCGGGGATTATTGTTTTGTTGTGGTTATGTTGTTAACTATTTGTTTTGTTTTTACGCCTTTTATTATGTTTGCGTATAACATTCGTGATACGCAAAAAGCGACTGGCGTTTTTTAAACGTATTTGTCCTGTCTCCCGGCCAGCGGAAGTGATGGTTTTCCTCACCTCCACTCTCATCTTGTGAAACTTAATCCTATATGTTTAATAAAAATCAGTTTTATTGATTTAATTATAGCTTTTAATTAGGTGATTTGTTTACAAAAAATAATTTCGGTGGTGTTATATGCCGTGTTTAATGCCCGAGCTGGCAGCTTCGCCGTTGCTGGACGCTGGCAGGCAGCGGCCTGATGCCATCTGGAGAGTACGTATGGTTGGTGAATATCAAATTACCTGCGATAACACGTTTATCGGTATTGCGTTGCAGAACATACTGCAGCAAATAAAAGCAGAGATGCCGTGGCGTAACCTGCATTTATTACGCATTCAGGTTGTGATGGCTAAAAACCCGGTAGATGAGCTGGCAATCTTCAGCGATATTGATATTAATGACTACGATATTATTTTGTGTTCGGCATTTTATTATTCCATCATTATTAATTTCTTGCCCGCACTTCGTAATAAATTCCTTTGCCTGGACAGTGATTACGAAAACCTGAGGCGTAATATAAAAAATACGCTGGTGAGTCATGACAGAAAAGAGTCGATGGCAGAGTGCCATTTTCCAGCGCTAACCTTTACTTCGGGAGAAATGGCGTTTATTACTGATTACCTTTCCTGCCTGTGTGCCAAAAAAATTGCGCGTAAGGACAACTGCGGCGTGAAGTCGGTGTCGAATCGCAAACGTCTGATAATGGCAAAAGTAAACAGCCAGAGTACGCTTCAGTTCTGGGTCACGTTGAAATTCCTGATGATTTTTGACCACCCAAGCCTGAGCCTGATTAATACACAACGCACGGCGCGTAGTACCCAGCGTTGGCTCTTTGAGACACTGCACTACGAAGTAGAGCATCGGTTTGCCTGAGCGTGTGCAGGTAGCCAATAACAGGTTAAAAAGATTATTCGGGTGAGTATCTTATTACGGCGCGGTTAATCATTGTGAGCCGTAAATAAAAATTATTTTTTCTGAATACTATTACTCTGTGCTATAAATCGTCCTGTCGCGCATAGGTTATCCGTCTGTTTAACCTTGTTATAACACAATGCTTAACAGCAGATAATGTTCTTTTCCAGAAGCAATACGTTTTGCCAGAATGTCGGTTAGCCAGGCTAATAATAGCGTGCGCAGCTTTCGTTTTATGGCAATAATTTGAAAGTTGCTGACTTTCCCTGCGTGATAACATCATATCTACCTGCCTGTTCTGAAAAAGCAAGGCAACCTCACCGACAAAGAATTTGCCCTGATCCGCAAGCACAGCGATAAAACCTGGGAAATTCTGACCATGATTAAACCGCTGCACAAGGTCGGGCGCGGCGTCAACCCTGTTAAACGTTGCTGCGTTTCTCACGTCGGGCAAAGCCGCCGACGCATACCGGCCATCAAGGTATGATGCCTGTCTTTATCACCCTGATACCTGCATCCTGCAATGTCTTTTCATGAGCACCAGATAGCTGGTTGTCGCTGATGACCAGGTTGACCTGCGCCCCTGTTGCCAGCGGGTGAGGGTGAATCTGGCCAAACTTGGCGCTGTCGGTCATGACGATATTCTGCGCACCTTTTTCCAGCACGCAGTTGATGATATCGGCGCGCATCATATCGCGGCCGGTAAAACCGGTTTGCGCAGTAAAACCATCAATGCCAATGAACGCCTTGCTGAAGTTCACCTGCTCCAGCGCCATGCGCGTAAGTGGGCCGACCATGCTCTCGGTGCCTTTTTGCAGGTTGCCGCCGAGCATCACCACATCACACTGGCCGTCGCGCAGTAGCCTTGCGATGTACGCGCTGACCGTCATGATGGTAATTCCAGGCCTTGATGCCAGCAGGCGTGCCAGAAAAGCATTGGTGCTGCCGCTTTCAATAAACACCGTTTCGCCGTCCTGCACCAGTGAGGCGGCATACGCGGCCAGGCTCTGCTTGTGCGCAAAATGGTTGAGCATGCGCGCGTCGGTGTCATCGCTGTCGATGAGAATGGCAAAACCGTGCTCACGGCGCAGCCAGGCGTTTTTCTCTAACTGGCTGAGGTCATGGCGGATAGTGACAAGAGAGACGCCAGTGGCGCTGGCAAGCTCGGCAACGCTGACTTTCTGGCGATCGCCCACTATTTGCATAATACGCTGCTGGCGTGAGTTCATAGAAATAGCCTGAAAAGAATGAAAACGGCGCGACCCGTTTACGGGCCGCGCCGGGAGGGAGAAGTTACAGCGTGTGCTCAGTACGGGCAATAATATCGTCCTGGGCATCCGGCGACAGCGCGGTGAAGAACGCCGAATATCCGGCCACGCGCACCACCAGATCGCGGTAGCTGTCCGGGTGCTTCTTCGCTTCAATCAGCGTCTCACGCGAGACGATGTTGTACTGGATATGCCAGCCCAGATGGACCTCAAAGAAGGTGCGCAGTAGCAGCATCAGCTTTTGCTTGTCGCTGTTGTTTTCCAGCGTTGCCGGGTTGAGCTTCTGGTTAAGCAGCACGCCGCCGAGGATGGAGCCGGTCGGCAGTTTGCCAACGGAGCCAATCACCGCCGTTGGGCCGAGGTGGTCGGTGCCGGAGGACGGGCTGGCGCCTTCTGCCAACGGCGTGGTGGCTTTGCGCCCGTCCGGCGTGGCCATGGTTGCCGCGCCAAACGGCACGTTGGCCGAGATGGACGAGGTGCCTGCGTAGTAATCACCGCCAATCGGGCCACGGCCGTGGCGCGGGTTGTGATAGTTTTTCAGCTCCTCGATATAGGTTTCATAGGCGCGAATCAGCAGCGCATCGACACTGTCGTCATCGTTACCGTACTTGGGTGCGCCGTTAATCAGGCGCTGGCGCAATTGCTCGTTGGTCAGGCCTTCAAAGTCCTCTGCCAGCGCCTGTGCCAGCTGCTGCTGCCCAATGGTTCCCTGCTCGAACACCAGCTTTTTCACTGCGGCCAGGCTGTTGCCGAGGTTGGCGATGCCGACCTGGAGGCCAGAAACCCAGTCGTACTTCGCGCCGCCCTGTTTAATACTTTTTGCGCGCTCAATACAGTCGTCCACCAGTGCCGAGCACAGAATATCGTGCACGTTTTCCTCAAGCATGGTGTCCACCACATACTCAATTTCGATGGACTTGCGGGTGTAGTAGCGAATCTGGTTATCCCAGGCCGCCAGCACCTCATCAAAGTTGCTGAAGTTGCCTTTTGACAGCGCCTGCGCCTGCGGCAGGAACACTTCGCCGCTGGTGGCGTCGCGCCCGCCTTCCATTGCGGCCAGCATCACGCGCGCAAAGTTAATAAAGCTCATGCCGGTGCAGCGGTAGCCCCATTTGCCGCCAACAGCGGTTTCGATGCAGCCAATGGCCGCGTACTGGTAGGCATCTTCGCGCTCCACGCCCAGCTTGATGAATTCCGGGATAACGATTTCGTCGTTGTTAAACGCGGGCATACCAAAACCACAGCGGATCACCTGTACGCAGGCGTCGAGGAAGTCATCGCTCATGCCGGCGTGATAGCGCACGCTGAGGTTCGGCTGGGTGGAGCGCAGGCGACCGCAGGATTCCAGAATGGCGTAAGAGAGCGGGTTGACCGCGTCAACCGGTTCGCCTTTGACCAGGTTCTGACCGCCGATGGTGACGTTCTGGTACAGCGGGCTGCCCGCCGAGGCTTTGGAGTGCGAGCCGGAGCGGATTTTGTTCACTTCCAGCAGCTTGAGCCAGCAGCTGTGCAGCATTTCAATGGCCTGTTCGCGGCCAAGGCTCTGCTCCAGCTCGACGTCACGGCGATACCACGGATACAGATACTGGTCCATGCGCCCGAAGGAAACTGAGTGACCGTTGGATTCAATTTGCAGAATCAGCTGGATGAAGTAGCACAGCTGGAGCGCCTGCCAGAAGGTCTGCGGCGGCTGATGGGCAATAACGTCGCAGTTGGCGGCAATAGTCAGCAGTTCGGTGCGCCGCTCCGGGCGGGTTTCGCTCTGCGCCATCTCGCGTGCCAGTGCGCCAAAGCGGGTAATGTGCTCGCTTACCGCTTCAAGCACAATATCAATGCCTTTGAGGAACTGCTCGCCGTGCAGGTCGTCCAGCACGGTCAGGTTGATGCGCGAACGGCGCTCGCGCACCTTTTCACGCAGGCCATCCATGCCTTTTTCTAACAGCAGCGGGAAGTTCACCGCCAGGTGCGCATCGCCGGAGGTCATGTTGCCTTCGGCTTTGATGATGCCGGTTGCCAGTAGCGCTTTCTGCTCATCGGTAAACATGCCGTAGCAGCGGTCCTGCACCGTCTGGCCGCGCCACCAGGGGCAGATGTCATGCAGCACGCGTTTGTTGTCTTCGCTAACGGCAAAGCCCGCGCCTGGACGGTCGGCGAGATCGTCGATTTCCTTTTCAATCCAGCTTACCGTGTATTCGGGGAAGATAGGTGCGGCGCGCACCTCGCTTGCCTGGTTGCCGACGATAAGCTCATCGTGCTTAATCCAGATGGTGCGATGCGCCAGGTGATAAGCCAGCGCCAGCGCACGGCGTACCGGAATGGGCTTATCCATATTCTGCTGATAAACGGTGGTGTAGTGCTGCGCACGCTCAGTGCAGACTGGCGGCTTAACGATATGGACCAGCGCATTTTTATGCGCCTGGATGCGTTGAGTAAGCTGGTCAAGTTTTAGGGTGGTCATAAATTATCCTCGTAATGTGGCCGCCAGGCCTTTTTGCTGCGCGTAATCCTGGGCAAAGCGCAGCAGCGTGGGGCAGTCCAGCGGTTTATCCGGCGCGTTGTAGGGCTGGTCCAACAGAACGTATTTGTTCATACCCAGCGTGTGGTACGGCAAAAAGTGAATATCGCTAACGTTGAGTTCATCAGCAGCAAAGTCGGTAATGGCGCGAATGCTGTCCTTATCGGCGTTAAAACCAGGGACCAGTGGCACGCGAATGGTCATTTTCTTGCCTGCCGCGGCAATGCGCCTGAGGTTGTCGAGCACGCGCCTGGCCGAGCCATCGGTCCACTGTTTAAAGACCGCGCTGTCTACGTGCTTGAGGTCGGCCAGAAACAGGTCGATGTGGGCGAGCGCCGGTTCGATGTAGTGCCACGGCACGTGCAGGCAGGTTTCCACTGCGGTGTGAATGCCCGCTTCATGGCTGCGTTGAAGTAGCGTCTGAGTAAGCTGCGGGCTCATAAACGGCTCACCGCCGGACAGCGTAATGCCGCCGCCGCTGCGTTCATAGAAAGGGCGGTCGCGCATAACGGTGGCGAGAATATCGTCTGCGGTCTTTTCTTCGCCGCAGACCGTCAGCGCCTGGGTTGGGCAGCAGTGTTCCAGCGCCGCAAAGTGATCGGGCTGCAATTTTTCACGATGAATCACCAGCTTGTCAGCCGCGCGTTGTACGATGTCCGGTACTGCCTGCTGGCACAGCTCGCAGCCGTCGAGGCACAGGCGCGCATCAAACAGCAGGCTCTGGGTGCGTGCGCGGCTTTCCGGGTTCTGGCACCAGCGGCAGCCCAGTGAGCAGCCTTTGAGGAATACGACGGTGCGGATCCCGGGGCCATCATGTGTGGAGTAGCGCTGGATGTTGAAGATCATCGCCTTGCCTCGTTATGTTTCGTATGAATAGTAAATTACTTTCGAAAGAAAGTGATATTGACTGCGATCAACAATTCCAGCGAAGTGAAGGCTATACTGAGTGAAATTTTGCTAACTATCACAATTGCGGAGAGTGCCTGAATGGAGCTTTATCTCGATACTTCTGACGTTGCTGCGGTAAAGCGCCTGGCGCGTATTTTTCCGCTGGCGGGCGTGACGACTAACCCCAGCATTGTTGCCAGCGGCAAGAAGCCGGTCGATGTACTGCTGCCGGAGTTGTACGAGGCGCTCGGTGGTAAAGGGCGGCTTTTTGCCCAGGTCATGGCACCGCGTGCGCAGGAGATGGTGCAGGAAGCACAAAAACTGCGCGCTATCGTCGCTGATGTGGTGGTAAAAGTGCCGGTGACGGCAGAAGGGCTGGCGGCAATTAAGCTGCTGACGGCTGAAGGTATTCCCACGCTGGGAACTGCCGTTTACGGTGCAGGTCAGGGACTGCTGTCGGCGCTGGCTGGCGCGCAGTATGTCGCGCCTTACGTTAACCGGCTGGATGCGCAGGGTGGTGACGGTATTGCCACGGTGAAGGATTTGCAGCAATTGCTGTCGCTGCATGCGCCGGGTGCGAAGGTGCTGGCGGCGAGCTTCAAAACGCCACGTCAGGCGCTTGAGTGCCTGCTGGCAGGCTGTGAATCCATCACGCTGCCACTGGACGTTGCTGAACAGTTTATTTCAACGCCAGCCGTAGATGCCGCCGTTGCAAAATTTGAACAGGACTGGCTGCGTGCATTTGGCACAACCGGCTTGTAAATCACGGCTTCGCCGTTAAAAAGAACCGGTCAGAGGACGCCTCTGCCGGTTTTTTTGTCTGTACTGTGTATAAGCGGCGTTCCTGCGTCAGACACACAAACGACAGCGCCACCAGAGCAAGTCCTTCCTCCGGTGGTGCTGGTGCGATTTTCATGTTGTCTTCAGCATCTATGCTGCTTAATCCCGCGTGGTTCCTTTCCTGAGGGTGGGTACAGTGTGCCGCCACTGCATCACACCATCCAGCATGTCGTCGCGCTGGGCGGCGGTAAAGTAGCGCATTGGTCCGCTGCCAGCGTGACGAGTGGCGCAGAAATAGTCTTTAAAGAACTGACGTGCGTTGAGTGTTTTCATTTGCAGGCTCCTCCGGGTGGGGTTGGAGCAAGTATGGCTGTTAATGAGGAACAGATAAATTGATGGCTTTTTTGTGATGCATCCTCTTTTTTGAGAGGTGGTGGTGCCGAAATGAGCAAATGGTGCGGCGTTATGGTGCCTGATAAGACAGGCAGGACAAAAAACCGAGAGTAAGAGGATGGGTTAAGCGGGTGGGTTAAGCAGGAACAGGGCGTTATTAGCGCTGCGGGCCGCCAGAATACATCCTCTTTTAAGGTGTCTGGCGGCCCGCAGCCGGGTAAAAACTTATTTCGTTACCAGTGTGACTTTCATTGGCGTAAGTGGGAAGACACCATCTGGCATAGCGCCGGATGCGTAGATATCCCCGGCAAGGCCGTACACTTCCATCGAACCGCCTTTTTTCGCCAGTCTGAATGACTCATAGAAAACATACGGCAGTTTATCAGTGAAGGTCAGCGTGCCATTGTTCTCTTTACTGAGCACTTTTCCGTCAAGCATGGCTTCTGTCAGCTCAAAGTTGATGCTGTCGCCTTCCTTGAAGGCATTACTGCCCGATTTGCCCTGTACGAAGAACAAGTTGTTGTTCTGTTTGAGGACCTTTTTCTTCGACGTGGCGGCACGCAGCTGTGAGAACGCCTTGTCGAATTTCTGCTTTTCAAGCTTGCTCAGTGAATCCATCAAATTACGATGGTTCTTCATCAGCGAGCCTTCATCGAGACGGGATTTATCAGACACGCCGTCTGCAATGCCCGCCAGCACTGCCGCCACATCGACCTTCACGCCCAGGTATTCCTGCTCACTGATGTTTTTCTTCAGCATGCGTGAGAACACTACGCCATTGGTATAGGAGCGTTTCGAGTCTTCACTCTTAAGTGCGGCGGTACTGGCCGCGGCAGGCAGGTTCTGCGCCTGGGTCTGCTCTTTCGCTTTGGTCAGCTCGGCATTCGATTTTGTCAGCTCTTCGATTTTCGCGTTAAGCTGGGTTATCTGGCCGTCGCGCTCGCGCAGGGCGTCACTGGTTTTGCTCAGTTCGGCACTGGATTTGGTCAAATCGGCATTGAGCTTAGTGAGCTCAGCCACCTTCGCGTTAAGCTGGGTGATTTGGCCGTCACGCTCGCGCAGGGCATCGCTGGTTTTGCTCAGTTCTGCGCTGGATTTGGTCAGATCGGCGTTAAGTTTGGTCAGTTCAGCAACTTTGGTACTCAGCTGGACAATCTCACCGTCGCGTTCAGCCGCGGTTTTCTCTTTCTCATTCAGCTTCGCGGTAATCTGCTTGATATCTTCAGCCGCTTTGTTACGTGATTCTGCCAGCGCTTTTTCCAGTTGAGCGACTTTGTCGCCGGAGCTTTGCGCCAGCTTTTTCTGCTCATCAAGCTGTGCCGTCAGTAGCTTCACGTTTTCCGCTGTTTTTGCTGTCTCAGCCAGTGACTTCTCAAGTTCAGCCACTTTGCCATTCGCACTCAGACCCTGTTGTTTCTGCGCTTCAAGCTGTGCTGTTAACGCCTTGAGGTCATCTGCCGCTTTGTTGCGTGAGTCAGCCAGCGCTTTCTCAAGCTCAGCGACTTTATCACCAGAAGACTGGGCCGCTTTTCTCTGCTCATTGAGCTGCGTGTTCAGCAACTGGATAGCGTCGGCGTTTTTACCGCCTGTTTGCGCCAGCGTTTTCTCCAGTGCCGTGGCTTTTTCCGTCGCGTGTTGTGCCAGCTTTTTCTGCTCATCAAGCTGGGCGTTAAGCTGTTTCACGGTTTCTGCCGTTTTGGAGGAGTCCGTCAGTGACTGTTCCAGCAGCGCGACACGACTACCGGCGGTCTGCCCAAGCTGTTTCTGCTCATTAAGCTGGGCGGTGAGCATTTTAACCTCATCGGCCGCTTTGGACTGGGAGTCTGCCAGCGCTTTTTCCAGCTTGTTAACCTGCTCATTAGCGGACAGCGTCAACGCCTTCTGTTCGTCCAACTGTGCGGTCAGCGCTTTAACGTTCTGCGCATTTTTAGACGACTCGGTGAGCGACTTCTGAAGCTCGGCAACTTTACTGTCTGCGCCCTGGTTGAGCTTTCTCTCTTTTTCCAGTTCGGCAGATAGCAGATTGATCTTCTCAAGCGCTTTGTCGCCTGATTCAGCCAGGGTTTTCTCAAGCGTTTTGACGCGGTTTTCAGCGTTCTGGCTGATCTGCTTCTGCTCTTCAAGGCTGCTCGCCAGCAGGTTGATTTTCTCAAGCGCTTTGTTGCCCGCATCGGCCAGTGATTTTTCCATGGCGGCAATGCGTTCATCGGCGCTCTGGCTGGCTTTTTGCTGTGCTTCCAGCTGTGCCGTTAGCTTCTTCTGCTCATCGGCGGCTTTCGCGCGCGAGTCTGCCAGCGCTTTTTCAAGCTGCGTCGATTTCTCGGCTGCGGTTTGTGCCGCTTTTTTCTGCTCTTCAAGCTGGGCGGTCAGGCTCTTGATGATGTCCGCATTTTTGCCACCGGACTCAGAGAGCGTTTTTTCCAGCAAGGCGACTTTGCTGCCAGAGTCCTGGCCGAGTTGCTTTTGCTGCTCAAGCTGTGCGGTGAGCGCTTTAATTTGTTCTGCGGCTTTTTTATTCGACTCGGCAAGGGCTTTTTCCATCTCGCTGGCTTTGTCGCCCGCGCTGGCGTTAAGTGTTTTTTGTTCAGCAAGCTGGGAAACCAGCTTCTGGATTTCATCTTGCGATTTGGTGCGCGACTCAGCGAGCGATTTCACCAGGTTGGCAATCTCTGCTTTAGCAACCTCGTTGAGCTTCTTCTGCTCCTCAAGCTGCTCTGCCAGTTGTTTTGCGCTTTCCGCCGTTTTACCTGTCTCGGTAAGCGATTTTTCCAGCAGCGCAACTTTCCCGCCCGCGTTCTGGCTCAGCGCTTTTTGCTCATCCAGCTGGGCTGTGAGTGCTTTAAGGTCGTCAGCCGCTTTTGTGCGTGACTCCGCCAGGTTTTTTTCAAGCAAGCTTACCTGCTCGTTAGCGGCAAGCGTCAGCTTCTTCTGTTCATCAAGCTCGGCTGTCAGGCGCTTAACGTCGTCAGCGGCTTTATGAGAGATGGCGAGTGATTTTTCTAACTCGGCCAGTTTGCCGCCAGAGGCCTGCATAATGCTCTTCTGATCGTTGAGCTGTGCAGTGAGCGTTTTAACTTCTTCAGCAGACTTGTTGCGTGAATCGGCCAGCTCTTTTTCCAGCATGATGGCTTTATCAGTTGCGGCTTTGGTCTGCTTTTGCTGCTCAACCAGCTGAAGGCTCAGCGCTTTAACGGTGTCTTCAGCCTTCAGTGAGGCGCTCAGAGACTGCTGAAGCTGAGCCACTTTGTCGCCAGAGGACTGGCTGAGCGTTTTTTGTTCGCTGAGTTGAGCGGTAAGTGTCTTGATCTCGTTGTCGGATTTCTGGCGAGACTCGGCCAGCATTTTTTCCAGCTTGCTGACCTGCTCGTTGGCGGCCTGCGTCAGCTTTTGCTGCTCGGCAAGCTGGGTGTTAAGTTGCTTAACGTCTTCAGCGGCTTTATGTGACGCGCTAAGCGCTTTCTCCAGCTCAGCAACTTTACCGCCGGAAGCCTGCATGGCGGCTTTCTGCTCGTTAAGCTGCGCGGTCAGAACTTTAATATCGTCGGCAGACTGGCTACGGGATTCGGCCAGCGCTTTTTCAAGCCCGGCGGCTTTATCCGCAGAGGCCTGGGCCAGCTTCTGCTGCTCGGCAAGCTGAGCGCTCAGGCGCTTAACTTCTTCTTCGGCTTTGCGTGAGTCGGCGAGCGATTTCTCAAGCAGTGCGACTTTGTCACCAGAATCCTGGCTGAGTGTTTTTTGGGTATCAAGCTGGGAAGCCAGCTGATTAATCTGGTCGCTGGATTTATTGCGTGACTCTGCCAGCGCTTTTTCCATTTGCGCGACCTTATCGGCGGCAATCTGGGCCTGCTTCTTCTGCTCATCAAGCTGGGCTGTGAGTGTTTTCACCTCACCGGCAGATTTTTGCGCAGCCGCAAGAGATTGCGTCAGCAGAGCAATTTTCTCGTCTGACTTTTTATTTAACTGCTGCTGTTCATGAAGCTGGGCGCTTAGCGCTTTAATGGATTCATCGCCTTCACTTTCGTAGGCAGAATATTCCTGAAGGAGTTGTGATTTATCCGCAGTCAGTTTATTAAACGCAGCCTTGAGTGCCGCATTCTCTTTTTCGAGTACGGTATATTGCTGGCGCTGTTCATTATTACCCGATTGAGGTACCGCTGCCGCCTGGTTTAGCTGCTTTTTAACATTCTCCAACTCCTGAGCCAGCTTTTTATTTTTTTGCTGCAAGGCTTCATTTGAGGAGGTGAGCGTTTTTAATTGGGTATTTTGTGAATGACGTTGTGGCGTTTGTGATGTTTGTAACCGCGGTTTAGGCTGCGTGTTAGGTTCAGTGATTATATTTGTACGCGGCCTGGGCGTATATGATCTGCTGTCAGGAGATGTCAGGGAGTTCAGCTCGGCATCGTCAATTGCCTCAATGGCTGAAAAAAAATCCTTGCCTTTGGTCGATGCGTTGGCCCAGGGAAAAGACAGGCTCTGAAAGACCATCAGTCCTATCACTGTCCTTGTGAATTTTTTCATTATTTAAAAGACCTACCGAGGTTGTCTGTTACTTTAACAAATCACCCTTCTTCAGCTCTGCGAGCAATGACTGGGAGATGGTGTTACAGGTATCGTTAATTTTGTACTGATACAGCGGCGTGATGGTGTCCTGGGTGTTGCCAGACAGTTGGCCCGCGATGCCAGCGTAGTATTTGGTTGCCGCAATGCTGCGTCTGAGAGAATCGACCAGGTTGTTGTAAGTCCCGTTGCCAATGCTGGATAGCTGGCGCGCTTCTGCAAGGCAGGTCTGCAGACGCTGGCTGGTAATGCTTCTTTCTGAATCCATCACCTCTACGGTCTGGGTGGTGCCGTTTTCAGACACACCGCTCCAGCTGGACTGGGAGGACGGAGAAGCGGAGGTCGTGCTGGCCTGCGATGAGGCGGCAGCATTATTGCCTGCTTTATATGTGCTGGTAGTCGTTTTATCTAACGTACAGCCGCTGATTGTGCCAGCCAGCAGCAGAACCCCAAAAAGAGCACGCTTATTTTTAACCATTATCTCCGTTCCCTGATACCCTGAAACTATCACAAAATTCAAAAAATTATATAAGTAGGCAACAGGAAGTGTCAACTGCCCCGTTTTTGTAAGCCAGCTGTATAGCGTTATCAATAAGTATGATGCATCTCTCAAAATTAAAACAGAACAGGGGGTTATTTTCAGAATGTTTTAATATCGGGTGCGAGAACAGCGCACAGTATGATCTTTTGGCGTCTTTTAATAACAAATTCGCAACGATAAAGGCAGCGCCCCGGCGCGAGTAAATCATGCAACTCTATTCTTTTCGCAAAAAATGTTTAGCGCTGAGAATATTCGCTTTTAGGTGAGAGAGTCATGTTTTTTGTGAAACCGCCTGGCCGCTTTACTCAATCTTTAACCGTTATCCCCGAACTCTGCCCCCGCTAAGGGTGTTGGCTGGCTGGTTGATGGGCGTGAGCGGCGATGATACCGGCCAGGTGATCCTGGCAGCCTGTACGCCCCGGTGGTATCGCTGTGGATATTCTGCGGACAGGGAATATTTGTGCCGGGCTTATTTGTTATGTAATAAAATACGCTCCGGGCAATAATAAAAATATAATGACGCCGCCGGTATTATGCAAAAAAAGTATGATGTGGCGTGTTATGCAAAAAAGAAAATACCCGCAAGATAAATAATGTAATTATCAAATATGAAACCTTTAAGTGATGTACTCCACAATATTCATTATTAGATAAGTTGGCGTGGCTTTATTGTTGACATTGTGAAAACCTGATGGGAATGTCTCTGTGTTTGATGTGAATGATTATTTCATATTTTAAATGCGAAATATGTAGGGTTAATACCAGTGTAAGAAATTGTGTTTTTTCTCTGATAAAGTAACACCATTTATTACATTTGTAATAAATGGCACAGGCATATCGTTTATTGCACTTATTCATAGGGGAAAGCAAATGCATAAAGCAGTCAGGCTGTTTTTGTATCTGTCTCTGTGCGCCACGTCACTGGCGCAGAGTGCCTGGAGCGCCGATAAACCTTTCCCCCATCTGAGCTGGAAAGACAGCGATAACGACGCCGGGCTGGAGATTGGCGGCGCGCTACGCGCTAACTATCGTTATGAAGACTGGAATACCAGTATTTATCGTAACCCGCCGCGTTTGCGTTTTGATACCGTGCGTGTGGATGCCAGCGGTTATTATCAAAAACTCTTTTTTGATGCCGGTTTCTGGTTTCAGGATAAACGGAAATACATTGTTGACCGGGCCTTTGTGGGCTGGCGATTTAATCCGCAAAACAATATTCAGGTCGGCTTGCCGGGTAAACCGTTTGGTTTACAGCCTTTTCCACAATTTGGCTGGACGTTTGGTGTTCCGTTTTATATGGGTTTTGCCATGAGCGCAGGCGGCGGCATTAAATATCAATACCAGAATAATGACTGGTCGCTGGATGCCGCCTGGTTTCCCTGGATGGAGCCAGGGGGCGCGCGTTTTGCGCCGGATGTGGGCGATTACACAGAGCTTACCAATACGATGTATGCGTCTCAGGGTTTGCAGCGTAATGAGAAACGCGATCAGGTTAACCTGCGCCTGGCACGCACGTTTAAGGAGGGGGGCTGGAATAATGAGTTGGGTGGCTCGCTTGCCGCCTCACGGCTATATAATAATGAAACCGGTGATAACGGCATGTTCTGGGCAGCGGGTCTGCACGGCGTTGCCAACTACGGGCCGTGGAAGCTGACCACGCAGGTAATTCGCTACAGTTATTCCCCCAAAAACCCGCCAGGCGTGAGTGACGACAGCATTCTGATGGGCGGTAACGGCCTTAATCCCGCCTATCTGATACCGGCAAAAGCAACAACCGGTGCGCTGAACCTGGCGCGTGATGTGGATGTGACCTGGGGAGCGGTGAAAAAGCTGCGCTTCTATAATGACTTCAGCGTGCTGTGGAAAGATAAGCGTGGCTGGTCAGATTCACAGATAAACACGCTCGGCGTGCAGGTTTTCGCACTGCCGGTGATGTTCTGGGTGGACATGAGTTGGGCGAAAAATGCCAACCCGTGGGGAGGCTCGCTGAGTTCCACAGGCTGGACCAGCACCTCATCACCTGGCAGCAACAAGTGGTACCTGCGCACAAACGTGAATATCGGCTATTACTTCTGATAGCAACGCGACAGGCTCCCGGTGACAGTATATGAGGTAAATCACAAAACAGCCGGGATGTCAAAACACATTAAGGGCGAAAAACGGGCGTTTTTACCAAAAAAGATCTGAAGTGGCATCGCATAGAATATCACCATATCTTCCACTTCCTTATCCTGAGTGAAACGACCGCCTATGAACACGACCCGCCCTGTGACTCACGTTTTACCGCGAGCCGCCCAATTATTCGGAGCGTGCTAACGTGGCGCGCCTCTTATTACGCAGTGGATTTCTTAATGATTTCCAGGCTGTGGGTAACAACGGGCAGGCGGTGTTCGAATCCGCGCTGCAAATTCGCGAGGCGCTGAAGCTGCGCGGTATGGAGCTTGCCGCCAGTATTCTCGCTATTCCGCAGACCGATGACGCCAGCCAGCGCGTGGACTGGTACGCGCCTGCAGGTAAGCGCGTGGTGTCGTGGATTGGAGCCGACGGCGATACGCGCAGGAGAGCGCTCAAGCATCTTGAGCGCTGCCTTGATGAAATCACCATGCTGAGCGAGCGCAGCCAGCGGGCAGAAAAACCGGCGATTCGCCGCTTTGGCCTGCTGCTGGCACGCGCGTTTATGTTCCCAGGCGCGAACCACGTGTTTTTGGTGGATGGGCGTCCGGTAATCACCTTCTGGGGTTTTATCGCCCATCATCAGAAAGTGCCGGAAGATGCACTGATTGGTTTACGCAGCGTGCCAGAGCCGGAACCGGAGCCAGTGGCGTTTGTGGCACCAGAGCCTGCGCCGGTTGTCGCGCCTGCCGTGGAAGAACCTGCCCCGATGGTCGAGCCTGTGAATACGCAGGCAGCGCTCGCTACCACGCTTTATGAAGTGACCTCCTCAGTACCGGACGCACCTGAAGAAGAGCAACCGGTCGTCATTACAAAGAAAAAGCGCTCACGTAAAACCCTTGCCGCCTGCGCGGTACTGCTGGCGCTGCCCGTTGTGGCCGCAGCGGGTTGGTACATTTACGGTGGGCAAGCGGCTCAGGAAGAGACGGCTGTTGTGAGCGAGCCGCAGCCCGCGGAGCCAGAGCCGGTGAAGCTTGTGATGCCAGCACTGACGATGGCGCTGCCGTTGCAAGTCGCCACCGTGCCGGACGTTCCGCCGCCGCCGGGGGCGCTGGTGCTACCTGCTGATGCGCTGAAAGCGGGCTCAACGCGCTTTCTCAATGGCAACTGGCAGCTAAACGGTGAAGCGAACGGCGCAATGGCGCAGCCGGACAAACTCCCGGCGCTGCGCTCGGTTACGCTTCAGATAAAAGATAACGAAGGCAGCGCGACGCTGAATCTTGGCGGTAAGCTGACGTGCAAGGCCGATATTTATTCAGGACTGATGCCTTCTGGCGCACTGATGGTGAAAAGCCGTGCGCGTGCGCGTTGTAGCGACGGTACACGCTATCCGATGCCGGAAATCGCCTGCCGCCAGGGCGAAACTGGGGCAGCGCGCTGCGATGCGCGCTATGGTGAAGAAGAGGCAATGCCGATAACGTTTAAAAAGGTGGGCAAGTAAACCATGTTGGCAAACCTGTATCCTTACCGTCACAACGTCTCTCTGGTGCGCGACAGCGGCATCCAGTTTCTGGACTTTGGCCTGACGCCGACCGACCGGGCCTCACGCGGCTGCTTTGTGCGCAAGACCGCCAACGGCCCGCTGCTGCGCCTGGACTGGGATGATGCCCGCCAGAAATTTACGCTCCCTGCCCAGGACGGCAGCGCACCCGAAGTGGTGGAGCCGGAAAGCCGTATCGCGCTCAGCCATTCGCTCGCGCTGCTTGATGGCGAATGGCTGCCGCTGCCGGTGCTGCGCGTCAGCGCCCAGCGCCGCTTTGCTCAGGGGCCGGGCAACTGGGCGCGCTTTCAGATTCGCGAGCTTGCCGAGCCAGACGAAGCAGGCCATACCCACCGCCTGACGCTGGCGCTGGACACCCGCATTGTGCCTGAAGAGGACGGTGCCGAACTGTTGGCGCCGGTCAGTAGCGACATTACCTTCGGCACCCGTTTTGCGCTGGCCTGGCATGATGATGAGCTGGCCGATTTTATTGACCAGGTGTGGGTCGATGGCTGGCTGCGCGACAGTTTCAGTGCCGCGGCAGACGAGCGTGAGTCGCGTGCGGTAGGCGACATTCAGCAGGCGCTGAAGAAATTTGAATACCAGGCGCACTGGCTGAACCTGCTGGAGCTGTTTGGCGCTGAGCTGGCGATCCCTGAATTGCGGATCGTGGAAACCAGCGCGCAGACGGCAGCGATCCCGGTCGATCTGGTGCTTGATGTGGGCAACACCCACACCTGCGGCATTCTGGTTGAAGACCACGGTATTGGTGAAAGCGGTCTGCGTCATGCCGCCGAATTGCGCGTGCGTTCGCCGGATGCGCCGCAGTATGTCAGCCCATCGTTTTTCTCAAGCCGTCTGACCTTTGCGCGTGCCGACTTTGGCCGGCGTTTCTATTCGGTGGAAAGCGGGCGCGATGACGCCTTTGTCTGGCCTTCGCTGGTGCGTACCGGTGATGAAGCCTGTTTTCTTGCGGCACAGCGTCATGCCAGCACCGGTGCCTGTAGTTTGTCCAGCCCGCGCCGCTACCTGTGGGACTGCGAGCCAGCAGCAAGGCCGTGGCGTTTTAGCAAAACCGGCGCGAGCGCCGAGGCTGAAGCCATTGCGCTGCCGCTGATGATGCTGATGAACGACGAAGGCATTCCGCTTACCGAACTTTCCAGAGATGAGCGCCTGCCGGTGTTCTCTGCCCAATACAGCCGTAGCGCGCTGATGACCCAGCTGCTGTGCGAATTGCTAACCCAGGCACTGAGCCAGATAAACAGCGTGGATAATCGCCTGAGTATGGGCCAGCCGGACGTGCCGCGGCAGCTGCGCACGCTTATCCTCACGCTGCCGACTGGGATGCCGGTGCGCGAGCGCAATATCTTTCGCCAGCGTATGGAAGAGGCAATTGGCATGGTCTGGCGCGCAATGGGCTGGCACCCGGACGAGGTGGAGCCGTCGCGTGCGGTGCCGCTGCCTGCGGTCGAAGCCGAGTGGGACGAAGCCAGCTGCGGCCAGATGTTCTGGCTTTATAACGAAATTCAGCAAAACTACGCCGGACGTGCCGATGCGCTGTTCCGCTCGCTGGCGCGAGCCAATGGCGGTGCCGAGCGCACGCTGCGCGTCGCGTCCATCGACATTGGCGGTGGCACTACCGATATGGCCGTGACCGAGTACAGCCTGCGTGAAGATGACAGCCGCAGCGCGCGCATTACGCCGCGCCTGCTGTTCCGCGAAGGTTTTCGCATTGCCGGTGACGATATCCTGCTGGACGTCATTCGCCACAGCGTGCTCCCGGCGCTGGCCAACGCGCTGCGCCACGGTGGCGTGCGTGATGTTGACGGTCTGATGAGCCGCCTGGCGGGCGATGCCGTACACCCGGAATCCGGTGACACGCTGCGCCAGCAGATGACGCTGCAATATTTTATTCCTCTGGGCAATGCCATTCTGGCGGCCTGGGAACAAAGCCGTCCTGACGATCGTCTGCCCGGTCTTGACAGGCTCGCTGGCGATATGTTGAGCCATAAACTGTCTACTGCACTGTGCGAAGACATTGCTAAGCTGGTGCAACCGGCGCTGGCAGAGGATGCACCGGCGTTTGATTTAATGGCGGTCCCGGTGCAGGTCAACTTTAACGAACTGCAACAGGCGGTGCTTGAACGTCGTTTTGCCATCGCCTCACCGCTGCACGCGTTATGTGAAGCCGTCTCGTTCTACGATTGCGACGTGGTGCTGCTGACCGGCCGCCCGGTTGGGTTGCCAGGCGTACAGGCGTTGCTGCGCTATCTGCAACCTGTGCCGGTCAACCGCATGGTGATGATGAACGATTATCCGGTGCACGAATGGTATCCGTTTAACGGCCATCCGAAGTCCACGGCGGCCGTCGGCGCGATGTTGTTCAGTTTGTCGCAGTCGCTGCGCTTACCGGGCTTTTTGTTCCAGACTTCCGGTATTCAGGCCTATTCCACGATTCGCTATCTTGGCGTGCTGGATGAGCACAACCGTCTGACGGACGACAATATCTGGTATCGCGATATTGATTTAGATAACCTGCGCGCGCGTCTTGACAGTGAGAAGACGTTTGCAATTCGCGGCAACGTGCGTCTGGGCTTTCGTCAGCTTGATAACGAGCGCTGGCCTGCCTCGCCGCTGTATACGCTGGCGATTGTCGATCCTGGCCTGACGATGGCCATTGCAAGCCAGGGACCACTGTATGTGCGCCTGGCGCTGCGCCAGAATGTCGAGCGCGACGGCGAAGCCTTTATGCTGGGTGAAGCACGGCTTGCGAGCGGTGAGAAAGTTTCACTGGATAAACTGAGCCTGACGCTTAATACGCTGAGTGATTCGCGTGGCAATGTGTCTGACTACTGGATTGATAGCGGGAGCCTGTATAAAAAATGAGTGTCTCCATTTCACTGAATGCTGCCGTTTTTGACGCTCTGCGCCACTGGGTCAACGTCACGCGCCAGCAGGCACCTTTGCTTGATGACGTGGCTGACGGTATCCAGCTGCGCCTGTTGCAGTTGCAGCGACGCTATACCTATTGCGAAACCGCCGCCGCACAACTGCCGACGGTGGGGCTTTGGGGCCACAGCGCTCGTGGTAAGGCACATCTGCGCGACAGGCTGGTCAGGCGTGCGCCGAATGATGCGGTGGATTTCCTTACCGCCCTTGCCGATGAGGGACGCCCGGCGCAAATGGCGGTGCGATTTGGCCCGCGTAGCTGGCCGGAGCAGGAAGGTTATCCGCTGTGTCTGATGCTGGTGAACGAAGGTGAGCTGGTGCAAATCTTCCTGCGCCATTATCTGGCGGGCGCGGGTACGCTGGCGCTGGATGAGGCCGAGATGTGCCGCCGCCTCGACGAGGCGCGCCGTAGCTATGATAACGGTGAGATGAGTGGGATTGATGCCGGACAGGTTGCTCAACTGGCGGCAGAATATCGCCGTCTTGCCGGTGGCACAGCGAGCGTCACGGAATCAGAAACCTGGTTTCGCCTGTCAGAGCAGCTGCCACAGCTGAGTGTGGCCCAGCGCGCGCGCTGTTTTGCGCTGCTGTGGGGCGACAACAGTGCGCTGACTGCCCGCTGGCTGACGCTGGCAACGTTACTTCAACAGCTGGGCAATGCCCGCTATGTGCTGGCACCGGAACTGCTGGCCGTAGACAGGTTTCGTTTGCCAGTAAAAGATTTCCTCGCGCCAGACAGCCAGCTTCCTGGCGAGGCGGCAGCGCAGGTGAGCGTGTGTCCGCTGGCGGTGGATGTCGTACAGGCTCCGGTTGCCGTACCGCGCGTGCTGCTTTCTATGCTGTGTGCCGAAATGATGCTCAGTGCCACGCCGGATGAGGCACTGGTGGCGCTCAAAGTGCTCGATATTCCAGGCTATCGCCGCGACGACGGACGTGACTGGTGTGTCAGCAAAAGCAATTTTCTAAGCGAACTGAACCGCCAGCGCTGCCGCCCGGATTTGCTACTGGTTTGCCAGGCCATTGAGGAGAGAGGCGACAACCAGCAGGTGGCTACGCGCCTTATCGACTGGATGCCGGTAAACGTAGAAAACCCGCGTGTGGTATGGGCTATCACACCGTTTGATGCCCGTTTTGACGCGGCTTCGGGCGTGGAGCATAACGACAATGCGGTGCAGAGCTTGCTCGACAGCACGCAGTATCCGTGGGGTGTCTGCCAGGCGCTGACCGACAATGACACACAGCGTATGGCACGTTGGTTAAGCGAGACGCTGAGCGATGCAAACCGCGAGGCCGATGCGCTACGCAACCATCAGGCGCTGGCAGAGCAGGTCAGCGAGCTGCTGCGCCGCTGGCTGTCGCCGCCGGGTGCGCATGATGAGCAGTGGCGTCAGCCGCTTGAAGAGATGCTGCGAACGCTACAGCAGGATGCCGCAGAACATGGCACCTTGCTCAATGCATTGTTACCACCCCGTAGCGCGCTACAGCAATTATGGCAGCAGCATCCACCCTCTCAGGAAACCACTCCTGGTTTGTTTGACGCTACCATCGATCTGTTTTCTGAACAGGTGGCGAATGCACCGGCGCAGGAAGCCAGTCTGGACGATTTTGAGCACGCTGTGCAGCGACTGTGGGTTAATCATCTGCGCCAGTGGGCAGAAAAACACAACGACGGTCTGAGCCTGTCGGCAGCGCAGCGCCGTACGCTGTGCGATATCCTGATAACGATGAGCTACCGCCTGGATTTACCTGGTTTGTTCAGCAAGGTACTGGCAGGCTGTGAGCGCAGTGCGCTGGCGGACAGCACCCGCGTGATGTCTGAGTTGAGTGATTTCATTACCTGGCTTGGCTACGTTGGGCAGGATGCTGCCACGCGCCCTGCCAGCCGCTGGAATCCTGGCCATCCGGTGTTCTCTCTTGGCGTGCGCGCGCGCAGCGACGAGCGCCTGACGAAGCTGGATGCGAACCCGGTACATGCAGCAACCAACTACGTGTATGACTGGCTGGTGGCGCTGTGGACGCGCGCGGTAGAGAACGTAAGCTATCGCCATCCGCTGGATGTCAGCCCGGAGGCCGGGCAGATGCTGAGGACGCTGTTAAAAGCGAAATAGCGATTTCTGACAGCGCAGCCTGGTACGCACATCGCCTGGCAACGGTCTTTCACCGTTGCCAGGCGTTTCTTTATGTTGCTTTGGGCACGAGGTGCAGCCACCGCAGCTGTTTTCATTGCCAGTTTGTGGCTATAACACCTGGCCATAGAGCGGTTTGCCGTATAATTTGTCTATGATTTCCTGGTAAGAATAAACAACGTTTATGTCTTGTGCGTGTTTTAACGTGACGGGAGAGGGATTAAAAAGAAAGCCCTGCTGTGATTTTTGCAACATAGTGATATCATTCAGCGCATCCCCGACGGCGATGATTTCACAGCCTGGATAGGCTGAACGTAACTCGTCAATAACCTCGTGCTTTCCCTTTTTCCGAGCGTATTCACTGCCGATAATGTAATCATCAGCATCACAAATAAAGTGATGGCATCTGTAATGCTCGACAGACAGTTTTTGTAAAAAGGGGCTTATCATTTGAATAAAGGCATCTGAAACGATGATTATTTCATAATCATGTTTGAGCCTTTGAATAAAAGACCCTGCGCCGGGTAATATATCGAGCCTGTTTATTTCACGATTAATGTCAGACAGCGTAATGTTAGCGGCGCGCAACACCTTTATACGCTGTGCGACCAGTGCGGGATAATCTGGCAGTTCTCTGGTGGTGAGTGCCAGATCTGCAAGCATAAATTTTTCAGCAAGATAAGGCCACATTTCCGGGATGAGAACCCCTTCCATATCAATACATGCAAATTTCATTATGCTACCTGTTATGAAAGAACGGGAACGCTAATAAGCGACGCCCCTAAGCCCATTAATACTAAACCAATAGCCCGATTTAAGACTGTCTGCCTTTGGATCATGGTTGCCCTCAACGTGGGATGCGAGAAAAATATTGCAACCAGACTAAACCATACCCAATGTGAAAAAGACATAAAGCATCCATAGGCGATTTGTAATCCTAAGGGAGTGGCACTATTCACAACTTGTGTATAGGTGCTGACGACAAATAACATGGTTTTAGGGTTAAGCGCATTGGTCATAAAACCAATGCGTAGTGCATCGTTTTTAGACACTAACGGAGCAGGTGAATCATTACTATTGATCTGAACTCGGGCAATAAACGTTTTATAGCCGATATAAATTAAGTAAGCCGCCCCAATGATTTTAACAATAAGAAACAGATTGGGAGACTTTGATATTATCAAGCCGACGCCCATGATGGTATAACAGACATGAACTAGTACCCCTAATGCGATGCCTGCTGCGCAGAGCAGCCCCGTTGTTCTGCCATAGAGATAGCTGTTTCGGGTTGTCATTGCAAAATCTGCACCCGGACTGATGACTGCCAGTATAGTAATGATTGCGACGGAAATGAGTTCAAGCATAGTGGGTTTCTCACAGTATGGGGTGAAAACAGCGTATAACACCCCGTCATGGTCTGATGGGTATTTTATTTTTTCCGGTAAGTCACAACGAAAATATCTCTGTAGGCCACATCATTGTGATCCAGAGGTTCAATATTACTGACGCCATGATAGACGTTATGATCGTTGACTATTGCTACATCAAAGGTATCACTTAGCGTGAAAGTTGTGAGCGGATGCTTGTTCAAATCATAAATCGTCGTTTGCCCGTTTTTAATATTTTTCCGTTTAACCATTATCATCAAGACATAATCTACCCCATCCCGATGAACACCTTCGGGAGTGGGCTTACCTGCTTCAGTTGATTTTGCGGAGATTCTGAACTGGTGAACTTCAATATGCCATTTTTTATTTTTTTCAATGGCAGAAAAGAGATCGCAGCCAAATTTTATAATGTTACTCATGGTATTGCCATAAAGAATGCTTTCTGCCACTGGTGAAAAATAACGGGGTATACCGCCATTGAGCGCGTTATAATCTCGTCCTTGATAATGTGGCTGATCGGCCTCTTTAACCCAGTTTCCGACCTGTTCATCATAACTTAATGTTGAATAGCGACGGGTGCGATATTTTCCATTGTCGCCCATGAAGCTATCAAGATGCAGGTCGTGCCAGCTTTGAATAAATGAGGATTTATCATCAAGGGCATGAGCGTTTTTATGTAGCAGGTATTCACGGAAATTGGCAGCCGGCATAAAATAAAAAGAGTGATGTTGTAATTTTTGTTTAATGCTTTCCAGCGATTCTTTTGTAGACTCTGGCTTGTCGATTGTACTGTTAACAGCGTATTGTAGAGAGGTCATAACATTCATCCTGATTGTGTTAAATGCATTCATTGCCGAACGAACGTAATGAAGTATTTCACAGCGCGTCAGGGCTGAAAAATGAGTTATCATCACCGTAATGGTTAACAAAAAATCATTTATTATGAAATTACCGCCTTTAAATACACTTAGATTTTTTGAGGCTACGGCTCGCCACCAGAGCATCAACCGTGCGGCAGATGAGTTGTGCATGACACAGTCGGCCGTCAGTCGCCAGATTAGCCAGCTGGAAGCCAGCCTGAGGCTGCAATTATTTGAGCGCAGGAACCGGGCGTTATTTTTAACCCAGGAGGGCATGCGGCTGCATGAAGCTTGTCAGGAAATATTCCAGATCCTGGAAGGAACCATTAAAAACCTGAGCGTTGCCGATATTACCAGCCCTCTGGTTATTTCGTGTGAACCCACAATAATGATGCGATGGTTAATTCCACGGTTACCCGACTTTAAAGCACAATATCCAGACATACAGCTGCACCTTTTTGCCGCGGGAGGACCCATTAATTTCAAACAAAATCATGTGGACGTGGCTATCAGACGAGACGATTTCACCTGGGAGTCGTCGCTCTATGCTGAGTTGATTGGTGAGGAAATTATGGGGCCGGTTTGTACGTCCAGTGTCTGGCAGCAGTGTCAAAACGGCAAAAATGACGTACACCTCCTGCACACCCGGACACGCCCCGACGCATGGTCACGGTGGAAGTCCGGCTCGACGGTTGATATTACCGCCAGCCAGGATTCCTGGTTTGAGCATTTTTATATCATGCTGGAGGCGGTAACAGCAGGGATGGGGATGGCAGTCAGTTCTGTTTATATGGCTGACAGGGATGTCCTGAGCGGCAATGTAGTCGCGCCATATGGTTTCGTGCCTGATAAGTCTTCCTATTATTTACTTTCACCATTTCCTCTACATTCTGACAGGCGACGCGATATTTTCCTCTGTTGGCTGCGAGAGCAATTTGCGGTTACAAAAAATCAGATGGTGACTGAAAAAACGCACTGTACGTAAAAGGGCAATTAAGCGACGTGGCGCGGCAAAACGTGTGACATGACATTCGATGTTGTGGCGGTAAACGTGTTGCGTGAGCAATAAAAAAAGCCAGACGCAGAGCGTCTGGCTTCTCGTTTATCTACTCAAAAATTAAAACGTATCCCACTCATCGTGGTAATCGTTTTTCTCAACTTTGGCGACCGGTTTGGCTTTTTTCACCGGGCGTTCGGTGCGGGTGAGCAGTGGCTCTGCGCGCACGTAGCCGCGCTTTTCGCTTATCTGGAAAATCGACACGCTGTCTTTGAGGTTGTTGGCCTGTGAAGACATGGTGGTGGAGACGGCGGCCACTTCTTCAACCAGCGCGGCGTTCTGCTGCGTGACCAGGTCCATCTCATTGATGGCCTGCGCAATCTGGTCGATACCCGTGCTCTGCTCGTCGGTGGCCGAGGTGATTTCATTCATGATGTCGCTGACTTGCGCAACAGAAGTCACGATACCCTGGATGGTTTCCCCGGCTTTTTCGACCAGCTTCGCGCCGTCGTTTACGCTGTCAACCGAGTGAGAAATCAGACCGCTAATCTCTTTTGCGGCGTCGGAGCTGCGTTTGGCAAGGTTTCGTACTTCGCTTGCCACTACAGCAAAGCCGCGACCCTGCTCACCGGCACGGGCGGCTTCAACGGCGGCGTTAAGCGCCAGGATGTTGGTCTGGTTCGCGATGCTGTCGATAACGGAGTTGATATCAGCAATGCGACGTGAGCTTTCGGTAATCTGGTTCATGGTCTGGATGACGTTGGTCATCACTTCACCACCTTTGCGTGCAACATCGCTCGCATGGACCGTCAGCTGGCTGGCGTGGCGGGCGTTATCCGCGTTCTGCTTAACCGTGATGCGCAACTCTTCCATACTGGCGGCAGTTTCCTGGAGCGCTGCGGCCTGCTGTTCAGTGCGTGAAGACAGGTCATTGTTACCCACTTCAATCTCACCGGCGCTGCTGGTGATGCCGTATGAGCCGTCCTGAATCTTGCCGGCCATGTCAGCAAGCGAGGCCTGCATATTTTTGAGCGCCGTCAGCATATCGCCAATTTCATTACGCGCGCCGGTATCGAACTGGTGGTAGAGCTCACCACGGCCAATGGCCTCAAGGGTGTCTGCGGTGAATGTCAGGCGCTGGAACAGGTGTTTGCGCAACCAGAAGCTGGCGAAAACAGAGATGAGCACCACGATAGTGATAAAGATGATAGCAACCAGAACTGAGTTATTACGGTCGCTTTCTGACTTTTTCTGCGCAGCCTGGCTCAGGGATTCGTTCAGCGCCATATACCTGTCGATGGCATCACGGAACTGGCGCTCGTAGGTGCCATTGTCAAAACCGCTATTATTATGCGCAGCCAGCTGCTGTATATTGCCTTCATAGCGCGCAAGTAACACCGTGAAGGCGTTGTTGATTTCGTCGCTCAGGCGACGGGTTTCGTCAGAGGATTTCTCAAAACCCTGGAAATTGGCGGCATGCGCTTTTGATCTGCGCATCATCTCCTGCAGCTCTGCGTGGCGACGTTCAAATTCTGCCGGCTGTATGTTCGGGTCGTTATGCACATAGTTGAGGTCGGCGCGTACGTTATCTACGGCATCGACGAGACGCGTGAGTTCGCGTGAGTTTTTATCGGCAAGCCCGAACAGGGTGAAAGACTGGCTGGTTCTGTTGGCATTAATAATGACCAGCGCATTTGCCAGTAGTGTAATCGCACAAAATATAACCAACGCACCTTTCATGTAGGTGGAAAGCTTAAGGGTTTTCATTTCACATTCTTCCTGAATAGATATCTGACTTTAGTCATATCGGCGCGGTGAGCGGAAACTTGCGCAAATTGCGTAATTGTTGCGCAGCAGAAGCTGTAAAAATGCGTCAGCATCCTGAGAAAGGCGCTGACGCTTTTTTACAGTGGAACTGACGTTAATCAGTGAGCTGTAGGCGAGCGCGCAGGCGTTTGATAACCTGGCTATGAAGCTGGCTGACGCGCGGTTCACCGACGCCCAGTACGGCACCGATTTCTTTCATGTTCAGCTCTTGCTGGTAATAAAGGTTGAGCAGCAGCTGTTCGCGTTCCGGCAGACGTTGGATCTCTTCGATAACGCGCTGGCGCATGGTGCTGGAAAGCAGCTGCTGGAGCGGGTTTTGCTGCTCGTGCTGCTCGCCTGGCTGCTCCACGCCGCCGTTCTGCTCATCCTGAAGCTCGTCCAGGGAGAACAGTTGGCTGGTATTGGTGTCCATCAGGATTTGCTGATAGGTTTCCAGCGGCACGTCCAGCTCTTCGGCGACTTCCGTCTCTGTTGCGGCACGCCCGAGGCGCTGTTCTACTCGGCGGATGGCCGACGCAACGTCGCGCGCGTTGCTGCGCACGCGCCGAGGTACCCAGTCGCGCTCGCGCAATTCATCCATCATGGCCCAGCGCACACGCTGGGTTATCCAGGTGCGCAGCTGCGTGCCTTGCTGCGGATCGTAGCCATCAATGGCGCCCAGCAGCCCGATCATGCCGGCCTGGATAAGGTCATCCAGTTCCACGCTTGCGGGCAACCGCACCTGCAAACGCAGGGCTTCATGGCGCACCAGGGGAGCATACTCTGTCCACAGCGCGTTATTTTCTGTCACAGTCCCGGCTTGGGTATATAAGTTGTTCACAGTCACGCTTATCCGACAATCTAAAAATCATGCTTATTATCGTTGGCTGGCGCAAAATCAATTGCTGAATAAACCTGCGAAACGGCCCCTTATTTCTCTGGATTGCGGATATAAAAAACCCCACCGCGCTGCGATGGGGTTTTTGTACGTTGTTCAGCGTGCGAATTAACGCAGCAGAGACAGTACGTTCTGCGGAACCTGGTTAGCCTGCGCCAGAACCGTGGTGCCAGCCTGCTGCAGGATCTGCGCGCGGCTCATGTTGGACACTTCGGTCGCGTAGTCCGCGTCCAGGATACGGGAGCGGGAAGCAGACAGGTTGTTAACGGTGCTGTCGAGGTTGTTGATAACAGAATCGAAACGGTTCTGTACCGCACCCAGGCCAGAGCGCAGTTCGTCAACCTGAGCGATAGCGGCGTCGATGGTTGCCAGCGGGCCAGTGCCACCGAAAGCTGCATCCAGATCTGCGATGAAATCAGCGTCCGTTACTGCTGCTGCTACCGGAGCGGTATCTTCGTCCGCGGCCGTAAGCGTGGAGTAGGTCATCTTACCGTCAGCATCAGCTTTCATACCAACGACTTGAGTGTTGCCATCGGCATCAGTCAGGGAAACGACTTTGTCAAAAGCAGCCAGGTCGCCAGCTACCAGCTCATACTTATCGCCGTTAGTAGCATCGATTTCGCTACCTACACCTAACGTCTGAATGTTTGTTACGCCCGGGCCACCCAGCTTAGTCACGTCAAAGCCGTCCATACCCAGAGTAGTTGCACTCATTTCATGCAGGTTGATTTCGATGGTCTGGCCATCGTTGGCGCCAACCTGAATGCTCAGGGTCTGGTCTTTGCTCAGTACCTTCACGCCGTTGAACTCAGTCTGCTCAGCGATACGGTTGATTTCAGACAGACGCTGGTCGATTTCGTCCTGGATGGACTTACGGTCAGAGTCAGAGTTGGTGGCGTTCTGTGCCTGAACGGTCAGACGACGGATGTTCTGCAGGTTGTCGTTGATTTCGTTCAACGCGCCTTCAGTGGTCTGCGCCAGAGAGATACCGTCGTTGGCGTTACGGGACGCCTGGCTCAGGCCGTTGATGTTTGCAGTGAAGCGGTTAGAAATCGCCTGACCTGCTGCATCGTCTTTTGCGCTGTTGATACGCAGACCAGAAGACAGACGCTCAATCGCGGTACCCAGTGCAGACTGAGAACGGTTCATGTTGTTCTGAGCGGTCAGAGACAGAGTGTTGGTGTTGATGACCTGTGCCATATTCATTTCCTTTGTTAGCGACGCTGTGGGTTCACAGCGTGTTGATTCAGTGCGGTGTCCCGCTTGCACTAACAGTTATCGGAAGTCGTTTTTATGACTTTAGAACTTTTTTTAGAAAGATCTGAATTTCTATTTTGATCATGTGGTTAGCGCGCATTTTTTTCCTGGAAATCTCCTGGCATTTTGCCTTTTAGCGACGAAAACGTTTCCTTTTATATAGATCGTGTTTCGTAACGTCGGGATAAGGGCCGAAATTGAACGCGGGATATAACACGACTTTTGTCGTCTTCTCTCGCTATTGGTAAAAACGAAAAGGATTAAACTTCGTTCGAGAAATGCCGATAGGTATAGCTGAAAGAACATAAGAACTCTCAGCAAAGGAAAAGGGTAAACGTTATGGCAACCATTAGTGGATTAGGCGTCGGCTCCGGTCTGGACACTGCTTCTCTTCTGACGCAGATGGCCGCAGCAGAACAGACGCGCTTAACGCCTTATACCAATCGACAGAATAGCTTCCAGGCGAAAATCTCGGCCTGGGGACAGATTACTGACGCAATGAACTCGCTCAAAACCAGCACGAAAGCGCTGAGTGGTGATGCGTTTAATACCCAGAAAGTCAGCTCCAACGACGCTTTTACGGCGACCACCAGCGCAGGTGCGCTGTCCGGCACGCATAAAGTGGTGGTTAATCAGCTGGCTTCGGCGCACTCGCTGGCCTCAGCAGGCCAGAAAGACGCCGACGAGCGTCTGGGCACCCAGGGTGGCGGCACCCGCACCATGGTGATTGAGCAAGCCAACGGCGAAGAAATGCGCATCGAGCTGAAGGATGATGAAACGTCCCTCAACCAGATTGCGAAAAAGATTAACGCCGAAGAAGGCGACGTGACCGCAAGCGTGGTGCGCAGTGACGACGGCTATCAGCTGATTCTGACCTCGAAGAAAACGGGTGAAGAAGGTGAGATGACCGTTCGCGTTGAGGGAGATGACCAGCTTGATGGCGTGGTTAACTCCAGCAATATGAAGGAAATCGGTCAGGCGCAGGACGCAAAGTTGCAGGTCAACGGTATCAGCTATACCCGCTCCAGCAACAATGTGACCGATATCCTGGACGGCGTGACGCTGACGCTGAACAAAGTGTCTACCGATCAGGAAAATGGTGAGCAGCTGACGCTGACGCCGGATACGGCCGCGACCAAAACCGGCATTCAGGATTTCGTTAAGAACTATAACGCGCTCCTGAGCGCGACCAGCAGCGCCAGCAAGTGGGTGCAGAACGACAGCTCTGGCCTGATGGATGGCGAAGTGGCCACTCAGAACAGCCAGAACGGCGCACTGATGGGCGACTCCATGCTGCGCGGTATGGTTGGCGAATTTCGTGGGCTTGCTAACGGCACCTACGGTGAGTCAGATGCCGAAATTCGCGCACTGGCAGATATTGGTATCAAAATCGATGCCTCTACCGGTCAGATGACGCTGGATGAAGCCAAGCTTGATAAGGCGCTGGCGGATAACCCGGAACAGGTGCAGAAGATGTTTGTCGGCACCAGCGACAACCCGGGCCTGGCGGTACAGATGACAGAAGTCATCACCAAATACGCCGGGGATGAAGACCAGAAAGTTGATGGTCTTATCAAAGAAGCCAAAGACGGCCTTGATGAGCAGCTCAAACTGGTGAAAACCCAGATTGATAAAACGCAGGTGCTCATTGATGCCCAGGTAGAACGCTACCGCCGACAGTTTCAGAACCTGGACTCTGTCATGACCCAGCTTTCCGGTACCAGCAACTCGCTGACCGCTATGCTGATGCAATACTCATAATGACAGTAATACACCATGACGGCGCCTGCGTGGCGCCGGATTCAGGGAAGGAGATGAAACATGTACGGTAGTCAGGGCGTTCAGGCTTATGCGCAGGTTGATTTGCAAAGCCGGGTACAGTCAGCCAGCCCACATCAGCTGGTGACTATGTTGTTTGACGGCGCGCACAGTGCGCTGGTTCGCGCCCGTATTTTGATGGAAAAAGGTGATGTTGCGGCTCGCGGGCAGGCTATCACTAAAGCGATAAACATTATTGATAACGGATTGCGCGCCTCGCTTGACCATGAAAAAGGCGGTGAGATTTCGCTCGATCTGGAACAGTTATACGACTACATGACTCGCAGTCTGATGCGAGCCAACTTACACAACGAGATTGATACTCTCCTGCACGTCGATGAGCTCTTGATGGGCATCTCGGACGCGTGGAAACAAATTGCGCCGAACTAAAGGTTGATACTGAATGGCTAATTCTGCACTCATGGCCGATCTGGCCCTTACTGCTCAGAAATATCAGCATGCTCTGCAGTTGAGCTTTGAAATGCTTGAAACTGCGAAGCAGGGGAAATGGGATGATTTCATTGAACTGAATACCCACTACATTTTTGCGCTGCAAAATGTACTGGAAGAGCACGGAAGCTCGAACCATGAAGATGAAGAGGGGGTTTGCAGCTCGCTGACACACTTGTTGAATAACGAGAATGAAATTCGTCAGCTGCTCAAAGACCGCCTGGACACACTGAGTGGTAAGATTGATTCTATTCGCCAGAATCAGAAGTGCAGCAACGCCTATTCCACTCAGCTGTTCTCGCCGTATCGCTAAACGCGATATTTGAGCGTGAGTTTGAGCGAAAACCCTCTGCCAACAGAGGGTTTTATGTTTGTGCTGCGCGCGCTGTCGCCAGGCTGTGTTGCGCCCCGTAACGCGTTTTGTTGTGTCAGAAGAAGTACCCTCGCAGCGGGCGATCTTGACCGTTTAGACCCACGATTTTGTTCCCGCCTTGCTTTTCAGCATCGACTTCGTCTGTTTGTGTCTCTTTACGCCCCGTATTGTGTACCGTCCACCTTTCTCTCTACGAGCCGACGTAATTTCGTATTTTCTTAAGGAAAGTCTAAAGTTCCTGGCTAGACTTTAAGTCCATGCTTGTCACCGGATTGATGAGAAATCAATGTGCTGCTCTGTGCAGTCTTTTGCGCAAAGCCTCCCCTGACTCAGAAACCTATTCAGCCTGTATCGGTTAGGCATTTGTACAGGTCGTTTCTGGTGCCAGGTGCTGACTGGCAGCATGGCAACATTGTTACAGCAATGCTCTACATGAGGCTGGCACTTACGCCATGCTTCATCCACAAAGCACTAAGGAGGCAGTACCATGTCATTTGTCACCACGAAAGATGGAGTGGAGATTTACTATAAAGACTGGGGCTCAAAAGAGGCACAGCCGATAGTTTTCCATCATGGCTGGCCGTTAAGCGCCGATGACTGGGATGCACAGATGTTGTTCTTTCTCGCGGAAGGTTTCCGCGTGATTGCGTTTGACCGCCGTGGTCACGGTCGCTCAACCCAGGTGAGCGAAGGCCACGATATGGACCACTACGCGGCAGATGCTTCCGCTGTTGCCGAGCATCTTGATCTGAAAAATGCTATTCACGTAGGGCATTCAACCGGGGGCGGCCAGGTGGCGCGCTATGTGGCTAAATACGGTCAGCCGCAGAACCGTGTCGCCAAGGCCGTGCTGATAAGCTCCGTTCCTCCGCTGATGGTGAAAACTGACAGTAACCCAGGCGGTACACCGGTTGAGGTTTTTGATGGTTTCCGTTCTGCGCTGGCGGCTAACCGCGCACAGTTCTATCTTGATGTTCCCGGCGGCCCGTTCTATGGCTTTAACCGCGAGGGGGCCGAGATTTCTCAGGGCACACTGCAAAACTGGTGGCGTCAGGGCATGATGGGCAGCGCCAAAGCCCATTATGAAGGGATCAAGGCGTTTTCAGAAACCGACCAGACCGAAGACCTGAAGGCCATTACCGTGCCGGTACTGGTGATGCAGGGCGATGACGACCAGGTGGTGCCTTACAAAAACGCGGCGTTGCTGCAGGACAAGCTGATTAACAACAGCACGCTGAAAATCTATCCGGGCTATCCGCACGGTATGCATACCACCCATGCTGATGTGATTAACGCCGATCTGCTGGCGTTTATTCGCAGTTAATGACTGTGCCTGGCTGCTATGCCAGAAATAGTGGATAAGACCAGGGAGAGCCGTTCGGCTCTCCCTTTTTCGTAGGGTTTCTGGCGCTGAACGCCGTAGTGCACTCCAGTCAGCCTGCTTTATTTTCGCAAAAAATTATCTGGTGCTTATTTTGCGGGTTGTTCGCGCTGCCGGACATTTTTGTTGGTTCTGTTTTTTGATGCACCGTATGTTGCTAAACAAAGCATAAACAACACGTTGAAAACACAGTGTTATCTGGTTAATTCAGATCTTTCTATAAACATTGCTTATTAATTGCCTTGTATTGCTCAACGCGCCTGGAGCAGGTTAATGATCAAAACAGCAACATAACAAGGTTTTTATCGCATTGGAAAGTTCTTATTGATATTAAATTCTTTAAATTGTCATTTATTCGATATTATTTATAGGTTCTTTTTCAAAGAAAAATATTTCGTGTCATAAGGTTTTCTGATCGGTTGCCGATATTCATTATGAGTCCAATACATTATTGAGGTAACCACCAATGGCACAAGTTATTAATACCAACACGCTGTCTCTGACAGCGCAGAACAACATGAACCGTTCTCAGTCTGCACTGGGTACTGCAATTGAGCGTCTGTCTTCTGGTCTGCGTATCAACAGCGCCAAAGACGATGCAGCAGGTCAGGCGATTTCTAACCGCTTCACTGCAAACATCAACGGCCTGAGCCAGGCGTCACGTAACGCCAACGACGGCATCTCTCTGGCACAGACCACTGAAGGCGCGCTGAACGAAATCAACGACAACCTGCAGAACATCCGTCGTCTGACCGTTCAGGCACAGAACGCCACTAACTCTGATTCTGACCGTAAGTCCATCCAGGACGAAATCGACCAGCGTCTGTCTGAAATCAACCGTATCGCTGAGCAGACCGAGTTCAACGGCGTAAAAGTACTGAGCAAAGACCAGACCCTGAGCATCCAGGTAGGCGCCAACGATGGCCAGACCATCGAAATCAACCTGAGCGAAATGAGCTCCGCAACGCTGGGTATGGAAGGTTTTGATGTCACTAAGCTGGGTGCGACTTCTGGTCTGACTGAAGTTAGAGAGCTTGGCGTCGGTGATACTATTACAACCGGAGCTTACACTTCTCCACTGACCACAACCCAGACCGATGCGTACGACAAAATTGTAGAGATTACCGACGATAAGGGTGCTACCCGCTATGTCGGCATGAAAGCTGATGGTGATGGTAACCAGACCTATACAGAGCTGACAGCTGTGACGGGTAATGCTTTTGGTACTGCTCCTATCACTGGTGATTTAAAAGATCGTCTGGATATGGACTACGGTCCTGATGCAGCAACGGGCCCGCTGGCAACCATCGATGCCGCTATCGCTCAGGTTGACGAAATGCGCTCTGGCCTGGGTGCGGTGCAGAACCGTTTCGATTCTGTTATCAACAACCTGGACAGCACCGTAAACAACCTGTCTGCTTCCCGCTCCCGTATCCTGGACGCGGACTACGCGACCGAAGTGTCCAACATGAGCCGTGCGCAGATACTGCAGCAGGCTGGCACCACGGTTCTGGCGCAGGCTAACCAGGTTCCGCAGAACGTACTGTCTCTGTTGCGTTAATTTTTATGCCTTAGCCCACAGGGAGCTATCCCGAGGGCGAAAAAGTCAGGTTGTTGAGCCTGACTCCGCTTGCAATGCAAAACCTGCCCATTGGGCAGGTTTTTTTGTTTTGTTTAATGTCTTCGCACCGCTTTTAGTGATGCAGCATCTCATCAATAATCTGCGCTTTACTCAGCGTATACGGATAATAGGTTGGCCAGTTGTCCATCTCTTTTAGCAGCGCCTCCTGTGAGTCATTACCCATAAAAATGTGGAAGTGCTGTGACTGGCGCGCCGTAATGATGTGGTCGCTGAACTGCACAAATCTGGGCGCCTTGCTGTTGGTATCACGGCATTCAAACAGGTAACGCACGCCTTTTTTGCCGGAGGCATAGTGCAGGATTTTGTAGCCTGAATAACGGTATTCGCAGGCGTCAATTTGTTCGCCACGGTGAAACTCAATCACGTTGTTTTCAATGCCAATCATCTCGATATCAGTGGCATAACCTTTCTGGTAATAAGCCCGGTACGCCTCCAGCGTTTTATCGCCTTTTTTCGCTTTCTGCGCTAACACCGGGTCGAGATCGCCTGCCAGCAAGTGCGGATAGAGCGATTCCCACACGCCGTCCCAGTCACTGAGCGCACGATCCTGCACGTTGTTATCATCAAATATGCCCTCACTTGCCTGTTGTTCAACGTCTGTAAGCGGTGTGCCGTGAGTATGGTTCCCATGAGCCAACGCCAGCGCGCTGGAGAACAGCAGTGCGCCTCCCACAGCGGCAGCTATCTTCTTTGACATGACCTCTCCCGATTTGCCTCTCATTAAAAATGAGATGTTATATTGTAACAATTGCAATCGCAAGATGAACCCGGAAAACCGCTTAAGGTGGGCAGCGAGTGGAAAGGCTCAGGGAAGTGGCGAAGGAGAATAACAAAGCGGCTCCATAAAGGAGCCGCTATATGTAAAAGCGCGATGCTCTGACAGGCGATTAACGCACCATGTTAAACAGCGACATGCTCTGCATGGACTGGAACACCATCATTGAAGCATTGAGTGAGAACTCAGACATCTGCGAGGCGGCCACCATGGTAATCATGGAGTCGGAATCCGAGCCAACGGTTTGCTGCAGGCGAGTTTCCAGCGCAATCATCTGGGTGTCGGCGCTAAAACCCAGCGTCTCCAGCTGCTGTAAGTTAGTACCCACTTCAGCCTGTACGCGGCCCAGGTTATCAATGCCTTTCTTAATGGAGACGTTAACGTCGTCAAGAATGGCCTGTAGCGCTTCGCGGTCTTCGTCGGTTTCTACCGGCGTGCGCAGTGCTTCAATGGCGCGGTCCAACTGCATGAAGATGTCATCATCGGTGCCGCTCATGAACACGTCGCTGCCGGTGTGACCTACTTTCATCTCGGTGCTGTCGGCTACCGTCTGGGACATGGCGCTGTCGCCACCCATGTAGTTACCGTTTTCATCAAACGGCTTGGTATCGGTTTTGTAACCGGCAAAGATATAGCGACCATTGCTGTCTTTGGTGTTGGCAATATCCATCATGTTATTACGGATACCTTCCAGCTCCGTTGCCAGCGCTTCGCGGTCGGCATCGGAATAGGTGCCGTTACCACCGGCCACGATTTTTTCTGCCAGGTTGTTGGTCATCAGGCTGGAGATGGAGTCCAGCGCGCTGTTTTCCTGACCGAGTTTGTCCTGGGCGAACATGCGCGCAGTAGAATACTGGTCGGCACGGGCAAGGCTGTTTTGCAGCGCGATGGCCTGAGACGCCGCTGCCGGATCGTCTGACGGATTGAGCAGCATTTTGCCAGCCGCCAGGCGGGTATAAATGTCGTTACCTTTAACCATCGCATTCGACAGGCTTTCGATATTGCGCTGGTACATAAAGTTGGTGCTAAGACGCATGGTTTAGTTCTCCTGTAATACCTGACGGCCCGGCGTACACCGGGCCACCGGCATTAGCGAATGCTGAGGATGGTGTCAAAGATACTCACTGCGGTTTGCAGTACCTGGGCGTTGGCCTGGTAGTACTGCTGGAACATTTGCAGGTTGACGTACTCTTCGTAAATATCGACGCCCGAAACAGACTGCTTTTGAGTCTGGACTGACTGCACCACTTTGGCGCTGGTTTCCAGATTGCTTTTAAGCGAGCTAACGGCAGAGCCAACACCGCTGACCAGGCTTGCATACGCTTCGGTCAGGGTCGCATTGCCCACCAGACGCTCGTCGCGGATGCCAATCAGTGCTTTGATGTTTTCGTTGTTACTTTCGTCGCTCGGGTCGTCAGAGCTGGACGCGGCAATCTGATCGCCGCTGGTAATGGCCACTTTCAGGCTGCCAGCGACGTTTTCTACCGAGTTCATACGGAAGCTGTCGCCCGGCTGCGGCGTGCCGTTTGGCGACATGGAAAGGCCGTCGAACTCCAGCTCACCGTTCTCACCAATGGTCGGCGTGACTTTGCTGCCGTCGGCGCGGGTCACTTCCCAGTCGTCCTGGCCCGGGCCTTTAAAGGTGATGGTGTAATCCTGCGCCTGCACGTCTTTAACGTTGGCGTAGCTCACATCAAAGGTGGCATTGCCTACGTTATTGCGGTTGGCCTGCGCGGTCGGGTTTTTGTAGCTGAACAGGTCTTCGCCCGGGTTGCCGTTAAGATCGTAGCCCTGACCGTTCACTTCGTTGAAGCGCTCAGCCATCTGCAACGCCATCATGTTCAGATCGTTGCGTGCGCTGACCAGGTCTTCGTTACGGAACTTAAACAGGCCGCCGAGGTTGCCGCCGCTGGTTTTGCTTTCATCCAGGCGCAGGCTGTTGCCGGAGGCATCTACGTAAGAAACGATGGTCTGCGCCGGGTTTTCGGGCGAGGCGCTGGTTTCCAGCTTATAAGAGCGGTCGCCGTTGACCAGCGGCAGGCCGTTCGCCATCGAAACAGACACGATACCGGTCGTCGGGTTTTCATCCACGCGGATGTCAATTTCCTGGCTCAGGCGGTCAAGCAGAACATCACGCTGGTCCAGCAGGTCGGCAGGTACGCCGCCGGTCTGGGCCTGGATTTTGGAAATTTCCTTGTTGATGTTCGCCAGCTGTTCGGTCGCGTTATTGATATCGTTAACGGACTGATCAATTAGCGTGTTGGTGCTCTTTTCAAGCCCGGTCAGCGTGCTGTTATAGCTGTTGTACTGGTAGGTCAGCGACTGCATGTTCGACAGCGTTTCCTGGCGCGCGGCGGCGCTTACCGGGTCGGTGCTGACTTTTTCCATTGAAGAAAAAATGCTGTTGAGCGAGGCCGATACGTTAGAGGCGTCATCGCCCAGCATGTTGTCAATCTGGGTCAGCTGAGAATAGCGGCCGTGCATAGACATGAAGTTGGTGGTTGCGCTGCGCAGCTGGTTGTTCACAAAACCGTCGTATGCGCGCTGCACGCCATCTACCTGGGCACCGTAACCAAAGAAACCGTAGTTGGTGGTTTTACCCCCGGCCTGACCCAGGACAATGCTCTGACGGCTGTAACCTTCGGTGAAAGCGTTGTTCATGTTGTTACCCACAACGTTCAGCGCTGACTGGGCTGAACTCAGCCCGCTGCGGGCCAGATACATCAGATTGGACATAGTGTTCTCGTTTTATCTTTCATGGCCAACGCAGTTGCTGGCAGACAAATCCTCTGCCAGTGTTATCGGCATTCGTGAGGAAAACTTCTGTATTATTTTTAGAAAATTGAACCCAGATCGGTCTGGTAGGCCTTCACCGCCTCGTTCAGGTTGCCCTTCACATTCTGGATAATGGAAATGAGCTTTTGTGCGTATTTCGGGTCAGTGGCATAGCCTGCTGCCTGCAACGCTCTGGCACCTTGCTCCGGGCTTTGGGCATCCACCACTTTCTGGTAGCGCGGGTTGCGAGTTAACAGTGTGGCGTAATCAGACAGCGCGTGGGCATAAGAGTCGTAAACGCGGAATTTCGCTTTCACTTTCTGTGCCGCGCCGTTGATGTACTCGGTGGTGGTGATTTCGGTGGTGCGGCCTTTCCAGTTGCCGGTGGCCTTAATGCCGAACAGGTTGTGGCTTGGGCGACCGTCTTCGGTTTTGATTTCCCGCTGGCCCCAGCCGGATTCCAGCGCGGCCTGCGCCATAATCAGCTGCACCGGCAGCCCGCTTTCGCGCGCGGCCTGCTGCGCCGGGGCAGACAGGCGAGAGATAAAGTTAGCGTTGTTGAGCACCGGACCGGTCGGCTGCGCGGGCAGCGGTTCGGACTCCAGCGTCGGAATGGCGCGTCTGACCGCCTGGCGCAGCGCCTGCTGCGGCATGTTATTGAGCGCTTCCTGGCTCAGTGCCAGCGGCACCGCTGGCGCAGAAGCACTGCGCACAGCGGGGGTCTCAACCTCACCACCAAACTGCTTCACCATAACGTCCGCCAGCCCCAGGCCGCGCGCGGCGATATCCTGGGAAATCTGCTGGTCGTACATGGCGGTGAACATACGCGACTGGCTGCTATCGAGCAGCCCGCCTTCCGGCGTGGCATCACGCATACTTTTTAGCATCATCTGCACGAACAGCCCTTCCATCTGCTCGGCTGCCGCCTTCAGCGCGCTGTTGGGCGAGGTGTTCGCCTCACGCTTGAGCGCCGAAAGCGACTGGATATCAAATGCTGTCGTACCTTTCATTAGTTAATCTCCAGTTTCGCACGCAGGCAGCCTGCGGATTGCATTGCCTGCAAAATCGCCATGAGATCGTTCGGGGTCGCCCCGAGGTTGTTGAGTGCACGCACCACGCTGTTCAGGTTGGCGCTGGCGTTCACCTGCTGCAGCGAGCCGCCCTGCTCACGCATTGAAATATTGGTGTTCGGTGTCACCACCGTCTGGCCGCCGCCAAATGGCGTGTCTGGCTGGCTGACATCGTAAGAGCGGTTCACTTCTACGGTCAGGTCGCCCTGAGCAATGGCGCAGGAGTCGAGTACCACGTTGCGGTTCATCACCACCGTACCGGTGCGTGAGTTGACGATGACGCGGGCGTCGCCCACCGGCGAGCGAATCTGGATGTTCTGTACGTCGGCCAGGAAGCGCACTTTACCTGCGCCGTCGCGTGGGACGTAAACGCGCACGCTGCGGCCATCTTCCGGCACGGCGGTGCCGCCGCCGAAGCGACGGTTGATTTCGTCGCTGATGAGCTGCGCCATGGTGAAGTCGTCTTCATTAAGCTGCAGGTTCAGGGTATTGCCGCTGGCGAAATCGACCGGTACTTCACGCTCAATCATCGCGCCGCTGGTGATACGCCCGCTGTTGAGGTGGTTGACCTGCACGCGGCTGCCGCCGCCCTGGGCACCGGCACCGGAAATCAGCAGGTTACCCTGTGCCAGCGCGTAAACCTGGTTATCAACACCCTTAAGCGGCGTCATTAACAGCGTGCCACCGCGCAGGCTTTTGGCGTTACCGAGTGAAGACACCACCACATCGACCTTCTGCCCGGCGCGGGAGAACGGCGGCAGCTGCGCGGTGACGACGACAGCCGCCACGTTTTTCAGCTGCATGTTGGTGCCAGCCGGTACAGTGATGCCAAGCTGGGAGAGCATGTTGTTCAGGCTCTGGGTGGTAAACGGCGTCTGCATGGTCTGGTCGCCGGTACCGTCAAGGCCCACCACCAGGCCATAACCAATGAGCGAGTTGCTGCGCACGCCCTGTATGGTGGTTAAATCCCGGATGCGCTCGGCCATTGCAGTAGGCGCGGCCAGCAGGCTTGCGCCAGCACACAGCAGGCAGAGGCACCAGGCAATTACGGAGTTCTTCATCATCAAATACTCAGAATGGTGAAATATTAAGGAAGAAGCGCTGGAGCCAGCCCATTTGCTGCGCCTCATTAATGTAACCGTTGCCTACGTATTCAATACGCGCGTCTGCCACCTGGGTGGAGATAACGGTGTTGCTGCCGCTAATCGTGCGTGGGTTCACCACGCCGGAGAAGCGGATAAATTCGGTGCCCTGGTTGATGGCGATTTGCTTCTCGCCTACCACCTGTAAGTTGCCGTTTGCCAGCACCTGGTGCACCGTTACGGTAATGGTACCGCTGAAGGTGTTCTGCGCTGCGGCGCCACCGCCGCCTTTAAAGGCGCTGTTGCCGCTTACAGAGGTATCTGCGCGATTGTTCCCGAACAGGCCATCCATAAAGCGCGGGACGGAGTCCACTGCCAACCCCGCAGAGCCGTTACGCGAGGCGTTAGCTGAGGAGCTTTTGCTGGCGCTGACGTTTTCCTGCAACACAATCGTCAGCGTGTCGCCAATGCTGCGCGGGCGGCGGTCTTCAAACATCGGCTGATAGCCGTAATTCATTGCCTGTCCTGACTGAAAAATTGAGCCGCTGGCGGCGTTCGGCGTCACCTGGACAGGCTGTGCGGTCGTCGGGCCGTCAATCATCGGCTTTTGCGGAATGTAGGCGCAGCCGCTCAAAAGCAGGCTCAGGCCCAGCGCGGCAATGGCGCCAAACCGGTTGCGCGACGTGGTGTGGCCGCCGAAGGCGGATTTATCAGTAAGGATCAGGGTCATGTCTTTAGTCACTGCGGTTACGGCTCCGCCTGCAGGCGGAGCGCGGTGTTACAAGCGGTATCAGATCTGGCTCAGACGCTGGAGCATCTGGTCAGAGGTGGAAACGGCTTTACTGTTGATTTCATAGGCACGCTGGGTCTGGATCATGTTGACCAGCTCTTCCGCCACGTTGACGTTAGAGGTTTCTACGTAGCCCTGAATCAGTGAACCGGCACCGTTAAGGCCCGGGGTACTTTCGTTAGGGGCGCCAGACGCCTGGGTTTCGCGATAGAGGTTTTCACCCACGCTTTCCAGGCCGGAATTGTTGATAAAAGTGGCAAGCGTCAGCTGGCCGACCTGCTGCGGGTCGGTCTGCCCGGCAATGGTCACGCTGACAATACCGTCTTTACCGATGGTAATAGTCTGCGCATCCTGCGGCACGGTGATGGCTGGCTGAATCTGGTAGCCGCTGGAGGTCACAAGCTGTCCGTTCTGGTCAATCTGGAAAGAACCGTCGCGGGTGTAGCCGGTGGTGCCGTCCGGCATCAGCACCTGGATAAAGCCGCTGCCGTCGATAGCCACGTCTTTACTGTTATTCGTCTGCTGCAGGCTGCCCTGGCTGTGTACACGCTCGGTGGCAACCGGACGCACGCCGGTACCCAGTTGTAAGCCAGACGGAATGGTGGTCTGCTCAGACGACTGCGCGCCTGGCTGGCGCATCGTTTGATAAAGCAGGTCTTCAAACACGGCGCGCGAGCGCTTAAAGCCGTTGGTGCTGACGTTGGCCAGGTTGTTTGAAATCACATCCATGTTGGTCTGTTGCGCTTCCAGCCCGGTTTTGGCAATCCATAAAGAACGGATCATTGTGCTACTCCTTGTGCCCGGCGTTAGCCGAGGCTCAGTAATTGGTTGGCGCGTTTGGCGTTGTCGTCGATGTTAGAGATGGTTTTCATCTGCATATCGAAGCTGCGCGCGTTGCTAATCATGTCCACCATCGATTTCACCGGGCTGACGTTGCTGCCCTCAATCGCGCCTGGGATGAGCGTGAGATCCGGATCCTGCGCCAGCACCGCACCACGCTGCGCGGCCGTTGCCGCACTGACGTGGAACAGGCCGTCGTCACCGTGGGTCAGTTCGGTGTTTTCTGCGCTCACCATTTTCAGGCGACCGACCTGGGCAATGGCGGTGGCTTCATCGCCTGCACCCAGTGCGGAGATGGTACCGTCCGGCGCGATGGTTATTTCTGCCTGCGGCGGCACCATCAGCGGGCCGCCGTCGCCCATCAGCGGATAGCCACGCACGCTGAGTGCGCCTTCGGCGTCCACCTGGATTGCACCGTTGCGGGTGTAGCCTTCAGTGCCGTCCGGCAGCTGAACCGCCAGCCAACCGTTCTGCGGTAGCGCGACGTCGAGGTTGCGACCGGTCTGGCTGATGGTGCCCATGGTGGTGTCGTGGTACGGCGTGGAGGCCGTGACCAGCGTACGGGTCTGAATGCTCGGGCCGTCTACCGGCACCGCGCGGTATGCCGCCAGCTGGGCACGAAAGCCCGGCGTGGAGGCGTTTGCCAGGTTGTTGGACGTGACAGCCTGTTTGTCCAGAGCCGCCGTAGCGGCTCCCAGCGCGGTATATATAGCGCGATCCATGAAAGCCTACCCTTAGCGCAGGTTAACCAGTGTCTGAAGGATTTCAGACTGGGTTTTGATAGTTTGGGCGTTGGACTGGTAGTTACGCTGGTAAACAATCATGTTCACCATCTCTTCACCCAGATCCACGTTAGACGCTTCCAGCTTGCCGCCGTACAGCGTACCGAGGTTACCGGTGCCGGAAGTACCGATGGTCGGCTGGCCGGACTGCGGGGTTTCTGACCAGCAGTTGTTACCGGTGGAGCTCAGGCCGCCCGGGTTGGTGAAGTTTGCCAGCACAACCTGGCCCAGCAGCTGCTTCTGGCCGTTGGAGTAAGAGGCGATGATCTGGCCGTTGTCACTCACGGAGTAGCCGTTCATCAGGCCCGGCGGGTAGCCGTTGGTGCTCGGGCTGTTCATGGCGGTGTCGGTCGCCTGCTGGGTCATGCCGTCCATATCGAGTGCGAAGTTCAGCGGGTCTGCGCCGTTGTAGGCGGCACTGGCAACGTTCAGCTCGGCCGGGTTGGTGGTCAGCTGGCCAGAGGCATCAAAGGTCAGTTCCATTTCGCCATACACGACATCATCGCCATCCATCACCGGGGAGGTGGTGTCGCTGCTGTAGGCTTTCCAGGTGTTATCGTCAGTTTTCACGAAGTACACGTTGATGGTGTGCTTGTTGCCGAGGCTGTCGTAGGCGTCAACCTGAGTGACGGAGTTGTAGGACTTGCTGTTAGCCGGATCGAACGGGTATTCATCCGTATCAATGGCTTCATCTTCTGAGTTCAGGTTGCCCTTCATGGTGCCGCTGGTGGAGGCGCTGGCCTGCATCTGGCCGGTCGGGATCTGAATTGGGCCAACGGCAGCACCGGCTTCGATGGTCGGCGGGGTGCCGGTTGCCTGGTAGCCGTTGAGGTACATACCCTGGTTATTAATGATAAAACCGTTCTCGTCGCTCTGGAACTGACCGTTACGGCTGTAGAAGGTGCGGCCCGCGTCGTCGGTCAGGCGGAAGAAACCGTTGCCGGAAATACCCATATCCAGCGCGCTTGCGCCCTGGCCCAGAACGCCGTCGGAGAAGCTCTGGTTGACGCCCGCAACGGTAACACCCATACCAATCTGGGAACCGGCGAAGACGTCGGCAAAGGCGATGGAGCCTGATTTGAAGCCCACCGTCTGGGAGTTAGCGATGTTGTTACCCACGACGTCGAGCGCCTGGGAGGCGGCGTTCAGACCGCTAAGACCTTGTGAAAAACTCATTTCGTATTTCCTGTGAAAATAGTTAAAAGCTAAAAGTGTTATTCGACCATGTAGACCATGCCGAGAGTGGCGGTGCCGTTCAGACCCAGCTGAAGTACCGCGCCGGATTGGGTGAAGGACACGGCTTCAACCTTCGCCGCTTTCAGTGCCACGATTTCTGGCGATGCGCCCTCGGCATTTTTAGCGTTAAAGGCGACTTTGAACTCGGTGTCGGCGGTCGGTGCGCCCGGCTGAACGTTTTCCAGATCGTCCAGACTGAATTTGTGAACCCCGGATTTAACGTTCTTCAGCTCGCCGGTATAGACGTTGCCTGCGCTGTCAGTCAGGGTCACGGTGACGGTTTCCGCGTCACTGCCCAGTGAGAAGCCAAACTCTTTGTTGCCGTCTTCGCTGGTAGAAATGCTCGGGTCACCTTCAATCATGACGGTGCGGCCAACCCAGTCGGAGGCACTCATCTGCTGCATACTGGTGACCAGCATGCCCACCGCTTCAACGGTGGAGTTCAGGTTCTGGATACCGGCTGCGGTCTGGAACTGCGCCAGCTGCGCGGTGAGCTGGTTGTTGTCCATCGGGTTGGTCGGATCCTGGTTCTGCATCTGGGTGATAAGCAGCGTCATAAAGTTATTCAGCAGCTCATCGGCAGAGTTACCCAGCGTGTTATTCGACGTGGCTGTGGCAGTGGATGTTGCCTGCGCAGTAGCCGTACCAGATGTTCTGGCGGCGCTCTGTGTGCTGGCGGAGGTCATCACGGGTGAAATGGACATTAATGGCTTCCTTTATTACTGCAATTACTGGCCGAGGCTCAGCGTCTTTAACATCAGGGACTTGGCAGTGTTCATGACTTCTACGTTCGCCTGGTAGCTGCGTGAGGCGGAGATGGTATTAACCATTTCGCCCACGACATCGACGTTTGGCATGCGCACGTAGCCGCTGCCATCCGCCATTGGGTTGCCTGGGTCATACACCATGCGGTCCGGGGCGTCGCTTTCCACAACGTTTGCCACTTTCACGCCACCCACTTCCTGGCCTGGCGCGCCATTGACCTGGAAAATGACCTGCTTTGCGCGATATGGCTGGCCGTCCGGCCCCACTGCGCTGTCGGCGTTAGCCATGTTGCTGGCGCTAACGTTCAGGCGCTGGGACTGCGCCGTCAGGGCAGAGCCTGAAATATCGAAAATACTGAAAATTGACATCGTCAAAATTATCCCTGGTTCATTACTGACATCATGCTTTTGATATGGCCGTTAATCATGGTCAGACTGGTTTGATACTTCACACTGTTGTCAGCGAAGTTCACCCTTTCCCGGTCCATGTCGACCGTATTGCCATCCGCGCTCGGCTGATCGGGAATGCGGTAGAGCAGCTGATTTTCCAGATGAGCTGGTGCGGTCGCTGGGATATGCCCATTGGACGACAGAGTGAGCGACAGCGCGCCGCCTGCGGAGGTTCGCCCCTGCTCGACGGCGTTTTTCAGCTCAGCTGAAAAATCGATATCACGGGCCTGATAGCCAGGCGTATCGTTGTTGGCGATATTGGCCGCGAGCACTTCCTGACGCTTGTTCAGTAGATGCAGTGCTTCCTTCTGGAAATTCAGGTGGCCGTCTAGTTTGTCGAGCATGTTTCCTCCAGCTCCTGGTTTCATGAGGCGGCTATTTTAAAACCGAATGGCAAAAGGCTATCCGACGAATAAGGGCAAAAAGGTTGGTTATTTGTCCCCATAACCTGGCTAAATTTTCTATAGACTGGCGTCCTGTAAAATCGTGACTGTACTTTTTGCTTCCTGCTGACTCTGAGAGAACTATGCGCTTATCCCTACCTGTTCGTACTGCTGTTGCTGGCCTTCTGGCGCTGGCGAGTGGCGCTGCGCTGGCCGAGAGCAGTGGGCTGGCCGCTCAAATTGAGGCGCAACTTAATGCGCGACATGCCGATAAGGGGCTTACGCATCACGTCACGATTAAAACGCCACAGGCGCAGTGGCCCACCTGCCAGCGCCCGAAGCTGACGCTCCCGGACAATAACCGCTTTACCGGCAACATGAGTGTGGCGGTGCAGTGCGAGCGTAAACAGTTTTTGCAGGTCACGGTTGATGCCGAAGGGCGCTACTGGGTGGCTAATGAGGCCATACCGGCAGGCAGTACCGTTACGCGCCATCAGATAGCAGAAAAGCGCGGTTCGCTTGGCAAACTGCCAGCAAGCCTTGTGTTTAACCCACAGGAAATTGTGGGCAGTGTGGCAGCGCGTACGCTTAATCCGGGTCAGCCCATTGTGGCCGGCCAGTTGCGTAAATCGTGGGTCATTAAAACGGGCGATGAAGTGGATGTGATGCTGAGCGGTGATGGGTTTCGTATCCGCAGTAAAGGCCGAGCGACCACTAATGGTGCAGTGAATGAGCCTGTGCGTATTCGTATGGCGTCAGGGCAGGTGATTACCGCTGTCGTGAATGCCGATGGTTCTGTTGTGGTAGCGCAATAAGCGTCCCGTAAAATAACGTAAAAAAAGACGCAAGTAATTTAGGGCCGCGCCGATATACAGTGTAACAACTGAAAAAAAGCCGTCCCGTTTTAGAGATTGTCGAGGTTTCTATGAGCATTGAACGTACTCTTCCGACTCAGCCTGTTGCCACTACGGGTTCAGTACAGTCGACCATGAATGATGCCAAAGGCATGCGCGAGCAGCCTGCTGCCCGCAGCGGTGGTCAGGAGAAGCTAGGTACGCAGGTGACGATTAGCGATGCGTCTCGCCAGATGGCAGGCAGCGGCGACATCGATTTGGAGCGTGTGGCGCAGATCAAAGACGCGATTGCTCGCGGTGAACTGCACCTTGACGCTGAGAAGATTGCTGATGCGCTGCTTGCAGATAGCGCATTTTTTGAATAACCCAACGTAACTGAAAGACACCATGGAAAACTTAGTAACTGTTCTGGAGAAAATGCACGGGGCCCTCTGCGAACTTGAGGTAACGCTGCGCGATGAAAACACTCAGCTTAGCGGATCGCAGATTGACCCCGTCTCGCTTCAGGTGGTTACCGATAAAAAGAGCAGTCTTCTGGCAGCCCTTGCGCATTACGATGCCCGCCGCCAGGAAGAAGAGGCCGCTCACCGGGTGCGTGCGCCTTACGACGGTATTAACGAACTGTCGATGCACTGGCAGCAAATTCACCGTCTGACGATGACGCTGAGTGAACTGAACCAGCGCAGCGGTCTGCTGCTGGAAAAGCAGCAGGAAAACGTCAAGCAATTACAGAGCGTAATGAATAAGACGCGTGTGGGCCAGATGGTCTATGGTTCTGACGGTCAGTCACGTAATGGGACGGGTAATCGTTCTCTGAATATCAATGTTTGATAGCATTAGCGGAATTTAATTTCAGTTGTTGTTTCTGGCTTATTCTTTCATGCACTGATGTTGTTTATCTGATATTGAGAAAGAGATCATTTCTGTTACCCTTTGGCAAAGGTTGAACAACCAAAGGAATGGTAATATCTCTCATTATATTTTAGTATGAGAATAAGCCTGGGTTTTTATTGCGTATTTATTGTTCGTTTATAATTCTCTTCTCTTCATAAATATTACGCTGCTTGAAAAACAGATAACACTTCTTTACCCCCCCATTCACCCCGCTGAGATGCAGTGTTTACCTGGTCTGCCGCTATTTCTGACAACGTGCTGTTATTGCTGGTTTACTGTAATTTACAATGTTAAATCGTTATGTTTAAGATCGGTTTAATTATTAATAACGCAAATTTTATAATTTATATTTCTCAATTGCCGCCAGGTGGCGTCATCTCTGGATTCCTGCCAAAAACCGCAATCATTGTAAAAAAAATACAAAATTAAAATTGAAGAACCCCTCCCAGATCACAATAATAAGCTCACAAGTTCACCAGCTTTGTTATTTGTTAAACATGTAGTTCCAGTGTTAATGAGTAAAGTCTCATTGTTAATATGGCAAGACTTAGCTGATCTTTCGCACTGTTTCATAACTGGCACTTTATTAACTATGAATATTGATAAACAGCTTCAGAGCATTCATAACATTAATCTTTCTTATCTGTTACTCGCTCAACGCTTGATTATGGAAGATGAAGTCGCTGCAAGTTTCAGACTGGGTTTGAACGAGTCCACGATCGCCACGCTGAAAGAGTTGTCGCTCTCACAGCTGATCAAACTGTCAACCACCAACCAGCTTATCTGCCGGCTGCGGTTCGACGAAGAAGGGGTTATCGATCGCCTGACTAAAGAGTCTCGCATTGACGGCCTCCAGCAAATTCACGCCGGTATTCTGTTATCGACCGATCTGCTCAGTTCACTGACGGAACCGGAAATGCCTGCTTCTAAGAGAATGTCCTGACATGTGTGAGAAAAGTATTCTTCGTGAGATCCAGGACATTCAGCTGGCAATGGAGCTGATTTCCCTGGGGGCACGCCTGCAAATTCTTGAGAGCGAAACCAGCCTCAGCCGTGGGCGTCTTCTTAAACTCTATAAAGAGCTGCGTGGTGCACCGCCGCCCAAAGGCATGCTGCCGTTCTCGGTAGACTGGTTTATGGCGTGGGAGCAGAACATTCACTCCTCAATGTTCTACAACATCTATTTATATCTGCTCAAAACGGACAAGTGCCGCCCGATCGAAGCGATCATCAAGGCCTATCGTTTGTATCTGGAGCAGTGCCCGCCGCATAACCCTGGCGAAGAGCCGGTGCTGGGCCTGACCCGCGCCTGGACGCTGCTGCGTTTTATCGACAGCGGTATGCTCGACAGGACAGAGTGCACCTGCTGTAAGGGCGCGTTCATTGTCTACAGCTATCAGCCAAAACACGGTTTCGTGTGCAGTTTATGCAACCCGCCGTCTCGTGCGGTGAAAAAAAGTAAACTTTCCGAAGAAGCGGCCGATAACCTTTTAAGCCAACTGAAGCTGGATGAGCACGAGTGGCACACCGCCTCTCCCGGACTGGCCAGTGGGGCATGCAACGCCCACGGGGCGTAATCCTCTCCGTCGTTCGGGAAGCATTTGTGTAAAAGAATCGGGTCGCTAAGGAAATCGCGTGTTAGTTCTTATCGGTTATTTCATTGTATTTGCTTGTGTTTTTGGCGGGTTCGCCTTGTCGGGCGGCCAGCTTGGCGCGCTGTGGCAGCCCACCGAAATCCTTATTATCGGCGGCGCTGGCGTCGGCGCGTTTGTGGTCGGTAACAACGGTAAAGCTATTCGCGCCACCATGAAGTCGTTCCCGCGTCTGTTCCGTGGTTCCAGGTACAACAAAGAAATGTACATGGATCTGATGGCGCTGATGTACCTGCTGCTGACCAAAGGCCGTCAGAACGGCATGATGTCACTGGAATCGGATATTGAAGATCCTGCCAGCAGCCAGATTTTCTCCGCGTACCCGCGCCTGTTTGAAGACAAGCAGCTGATGGACTTCATCGTGGATTACCTGCGTCTGATGATAAGCGGCAACATGAACGCCTTTGAAATTGAAGCGCTCATGGATGAAGAAATTGAAACCTGTGAAAGCGAAAACGAAATCCCGGCCAGCAGTCTGAACCAGGTCGGCGATGCTTTCCCGGCATTTGGTATCGTTGCGGCGGTAATGGGGGTAGTTAACGCCCTGGCCGCAGCAGACCGCCCGGCGGCAGAACTGGGCGCGCTGATTGCCCACGCCATGGTGGGAACCTTCCTCGGTATTTTGCTGGCCTACGGCTTTATCCTGCCGCTGGCAGCCCTGTTGCGCCAGAAAAGTAGCGAGAACATTAAGATGATGCAGTGCATCAAAGTCACGCTGCTGTCGAGCATTCATGGCTATGCACCACAGATCTCCGTCGAGTTTGGCCGTAAGACGCTGTACTCCACTGAACGTCCTTCCTTTAGCGAACTGGAAGACCATGTGCGTGCAGTGAAGAAACCCGGCGCGGCAGCGGAATAACCGGCCATGAAGAAGAAAGACCATCCGGTCATTATCGTAAAAAAGCGCAAGTCCCACGGGCATGGCCATCACGGCGGCTCGTGGAAAATTGCCTACGCCGACTTCATGACCGCAATGATGGCGTTCTTTCTGGTGATGTGGCTGCTGTCGGTGGCAACGCCTGAAGAGCGTCACCAGATAGCCGAATATTTCAAAATGCCGCTCAAGGCGGCGATGTCCAACGGTGACCGTTTCAGCCTCAGCGATAGCGTTATTCCTGGTGGCGGCGACGATATGCTGAAAGTGCAGGGCGAAGTGCAAAAGCGCCGTGCGGAAAGCAGCCGCCAGCGTGACATGCAGGGCTTAAGCCGCGTGCGTGAGCGTCTTGATCAGTTAATTAAAAATGACCCGCGCCTGCGTGAGCTACAGCCAAACCTGAAAATTAAATTACTGAACGACGGCCTGCGTATTCAGATTATTGATAGCCAGCAGCGCCCGATGTTCCAGAGCGGTAATAAAGAAGTTGAGCCGTACATGCGGGATATTCTGCGCGCTATCGCGCCGGTTCTTAACGATATCCCTAACCGCATTAGCCTGTCCGGTCACACTGACGATACACCGTTTATGACCGGTGAGCGTGGCTACAGCAACTGGGAGCTTTCTGCTGACCGTGCTAACGCGTCACGCCGGGAACTGGTCACTGGCGGTCTTGCGTCAGACAAAGTGCTGCGTGTGGTCGGTATGGCAGACTCCATGAACTTAACAAACGTCTCCGGGGATGATCCCAGCAACCGTCGCATCAGCATTCTGATTCTGACGAGAGACAAAGAGAATGAAATCCTGAATGAAAACAATGGCAACGACGTACAGGACGTCTCCCTGAGTGAGGACGATCCGAACGGCGTGCAACAGATTCAGGAAAGCGTCGCTCCGGCGGCGTAACACAGGAACAGAGGGCGCGAGCGATTATGGATATAAGTGACTTTTATCAGACATTTTTCGATGAGGCCGACGAGCTCCTGGCTGATATGGAGCAGCACCTGCTGGAGCTGGATCCACAGTCACCTGAAAAGGAGTTGATGAACGCGATTTTCCGCTCGGCCCACTCAATCAAGGGCGGTGCTGGCACGTTCGGTTTTACCGTATTGCAGGAAACAACACACCTGCTGGAAAACCTACTGGACGAAGCCCGCACCGGTGAGCTGGCGCTAAATGGCGACATCATCAACCTGTTTCTGGAAACTAAAGATATTATGCACGATCAATTAGAGGCCTATAAATCTTCCCAGGAGCCGGACGGCGCAAGCTTTGAGTACATCTGCCAGGCTCTGCGCGAGCTGGCGCTGGAAAACAAAGCGGCGAAAGAGGGGAAAGCACCTGTTGCACCTGCATCTGTTGCCGCTCCTGTCGCACAAGCGCCAGCCGCACCATCCGCGGTAAATGAAGCACACCTGACGGTCACGCTCACAAAGCTTAAAGAAAACGAGTGCGAACTGCTGCTCGAAGAGCTGGGCAATCTCGGCACCGTGGTCGGGCATGAAAAACAGGGCGAAGCGCTGGTTGTGACGCTTGATACCCCGACGCCTGCCGATGACATCATCGCGGTGATGTGCTTTATCATCGAACCCGACCAGATTTCCATTGTACAGGGCGCTGCTACTGCTGCGCCTGAACAACCTGCCGTTGCACAGCCTGTGGCGCAGCCTGAGCCAGTTGCCGTACCGGAAGCCGAAAAACCGGCGGCCACTGCGCCGGCTCAGAAAAGTGCGCCACCTGCGCGCGCGCAGCGCAGCGCAGGCCAGGAGTCCAGCAGCATTCGCGTTGCGGTAGAAAAGGTTGACCAGATTATCAACCAGGTGGGCGAGCTCATCATCACCCAGTCGATGCTGTCCCAGCTTTCCACCTCACTCGACCCGGCGATTCACGGCGACTTACTCAACAGCATCGGCCAGCTGGAGCGTAACGCCCGCGACCTGCAGGAGTCGGTGATGTCGATTCGTATGATGCCGATGGAATACGTCTTCAGCCGCTTCCCGCGCCTGGTGCGTGACCTTGCGGGCAAACTTAACAAGCAGGTGGAACTGACCCAGCGCGGCGGCTCTGCTGAACTGGATAAGAGCCTGATTGAGCGCATCATCGACCCGCTGACGCACCTGGTGCGTAACAGTATCGACCACGGTATTGAAGACAGTGAAACCCGCCGCGCCAAAGGTAAATCGGCCAAGGGCAACCTTATCCTTTCTGCCGAACACCAGGGCGGAAACATCGTTATCGAAGTGATCGACGACGGTGCCGGGCTTAACCGCGAGCGTATCCTTGCGCGCGCTGTGTCCCAGGGCATGGACATCAATGAAAACATCAGCGATGAAGAAGTGTGGATGCTTATCTTTGCACCAGGCTTCTCCACCGCGGAAAAAGTGACCGATGTGTCTGGCCGCGGCGTCGGCATGGACGTGGTGAAGCGTAACATCCAGGACATGGGCGGTTACGTGGAAATCCGCTCCGAGAAGGACAAAGGTTCTACTATCCGCATCATTCTGCCGCTGACGCTCGCTATTCTCGATGGCATGTCGGTGCGCGTGGGTGATGAAACCTTCATCCTGCCGCTCAACGCGGTGATGGAGTCCCTGCAACCGCAGGAAAAAGCGCTGCATCCGATGGCCGGTGGTGAGCTGATGCTACAGGTACGCGAAGAGTACCTGCCGCTGGTGCAACTGCACGAAGTGCTCGACATCGGTGGTGCCCAGACGGAGCCTGGTAAAGCCATTGCGGTCATCCTGCAAAGCGCGGGCCGCCGCTATGCGCTGCTGGTTGATCAGCTAATCGGCCAGCACCAGGTGGTCGTGAAAAACCTTGAAATGAATTACCGCAAAGTTCCCGGCATTTCCGCCGCCACCATTCTGGGAGATGGCAGCGTTGCCCTGATTGTGGACGTGGCCGCGTTGCCACAACTGTGTCGTGACAAACGTATCGCTGACGTCACCGAGTGACGGCCGCGCTATCCAGGAGATATCAACATGATGAGCATGGCTTCAGACAACCAGATGGCGGTTGAAAACCTTGGCCAGGAGTACCTGATTTTCGCACTGGGCCAGGAAGAATATGGCCTTGAAATCCTTAAAGTGCAGGAAATCCGCGGTTACGATCGCGTAACCCGTATCGCGAATACGCCAGACTTTATTAAAGGCGTGACCAACCTGCGCGGCATTATTGTGCCGATTGTCGACCTGCGCGTGAAGTTTGCCCAGGAAAACATCCGCTACGACAACAATACCGTGGTTATCGTACTGAACGTGAACCAGCGCGTAGTGGGCATTGTGGTAGATGGCGTGTCCGACGTGCTGTCGCTGACCACCGAGCAGATTAAACCGGCGCCGGAGTTTTCCGTGACGCTGTCAACCGAGTACCTGATGGGACTTGGCGCAGTGGATGAGCGCATGATTATCCTGGTCGATATCGAGAAGCTGCTCAGCAGCGAAGAGATGGAACTGGTGGATAAAATTCACAATGATGCAGGCGCACACGCGCTGTAACACGGTGAGTTTGCGCACACTATTGTGCTGATTACGTGATAACGCGCGGCTTTTGGGCCGCGCGTTTTTTTATGCGCCGCAAAAGCAGGTGTTCTGGCGGCCGGTGAGTTTGCGATTTTTGGCCTTTTGGAACCGCGTTTATCGTGTACGCGGGGTTGCGGGCGCTTTCCTGGATGTCGGTTGGTGGTAAACAGGAGCGATTTTATGTTTGCCGTGCTGGCGGTGCTGACAAAAACGTTGCTTATCTTCGCTAAGATGACGTGATTACGTGGACATATTTTGATTTGAGAGACATTTGTTTGCGCAGGACGCTCGCGTCTGCACGGACCGCAAGCGGGTAACATAAATACCGGGCTGGTTTTAACACAAGCGCAGGTTTTGTGCCTTTCAGGAAAATTTGCAATGCGGACTTAGGTTTTTATCGTTTTGCGTCAGTTTTGCCGCAGGAGGTGTCCGTTATTAACCGTTAGCGTTAGTTTTTTATCCTGATGAGTGCATTTTAGCCCTGCATTTTTAAAACCTGGTGTTGTTTTTTTAACGGTTAAGATCGTGCGTTGGCGTGGGGACCGGGGAGTGCAGATGTGTAAACAGCCGCGTCGCGCGATGAAGTGCGCAGCCGAAGGGATGAATGAAAACAACGTTAATTAACAAAAAGGGGCCTTTCGGCCCCTTTTTTCTGCAAACCGGGGTTAAACCGGCATGCTCATAATTTCCTGGTACGCGCTGACCAGTTTGTTGCGCACCTGCACGCCGAGGTTCAGGGCCAGAGACGATTTCTGCATCCCTACCATCACATCGTTCAGGGTAACATCCGTGGCGCCCAGCATGAATTTCTCCGTCTGGGTCTTCGCAGTCACCTGAACATCGTTCAGGCTCTTTACGCTGTCCATTAATACGTCAGAAAAGCGCGTCTCGCTTTTGTCCTGCACTGCACTGGCGCGGCCGAACGCCGGGGACTGGACGGTGCCCGAGGCCTGTGCAGCCAGCGCCTGCATGCTATCAACAACACTACTTATTGCCGGAACGGCCATATTTCTCACCTTAAAACACAATGTCCGATCTGTGCGCGGATTGCGCAATTTTTAGCCTGATTAAATGAGGCCAATATCAGAGGTACGCACCATAACACAGGGGAATCTAATCAAAGCCGGTAAAAGCAGCCAAAAAGCGGGGCTTATCCAGCCATCAAACTTGACCGAGATCGCAAATAATATGTGCCCCGAAGTCAGACGGTAATGTGTGTGACCCTGAGCATCGGGCAAACCACGTGCAACACATTATTGCGAAGAGCTTCATTGAGATTATCAGGCAGGAATATGGCATGAGTGGCCAGTCAAACGGCATCAACACGGACAAAACTGCGGGCTTTATGGCCCAACTGGAACGTTTTCGTGCGAACCCCAGACTTCTTTTACTCGTTTCCATAGCGGCGGCGGTCGCCGTGATTATTGCTGCCCTGCTGTGGGCCAGGTCACCTGACTACCGCGTACTTTACAGCAATATCAGCGATCAGGACGGCGGCGCGGTTATCGCGCAGCTTGAACAGATGAACGTACCGTACCGCTTTAGCAACACCGGCGGCGCGATTATGGTTCCGGCTGATAAGGTACATGACGCGCGTCTGAAACTGGCCCAGCAGGGGCTGCCGAAAGGCGGCGCTGTTGGCTTCGAACTGCTGGACAAAGAAAAATTCGGCATCAGCCAGTTCAGCGAGCAGGTTAACTACCAGCGTGCGCTGGAAGGTGAACTTGCCCGTACTATGGAAACCCTTGGTCCGGTACGCAATGCGCGCGTACACCTGGCCATTCCCAAACCTTCACTGTTTGTGCGTGAGCAGAAGCAGCCGACGGCGTCCGTTACGCTGAACCTGTATCCGGGGCGCGCGATGGACAACGGTCAGGTGAGCGCGATTGCCTACATGGTATCAAGCGCCGTACCGGGCCTGCCGGTGGGCAACGTCACCGTGGTGGACCAGAATGGCCGCCTGCTGACCCAGTCCGGTGGTGACGAGCAGTCGCTGAACGCCTCACAGCTGAAATATGTCGCTGAAGTGGAAGCCGACTATCAGCAGCGCATTCAGTCCATTCTTGCGCCGATGCTCGGTAGCCAGAACGTACACGCGCAGGTTACCGCCCAGGTTGATTTCTCAACCCATGAGCAGACCGCAGAACAGTACCAGCCGAACAACAGCGCAGACAAAATGGCGCTGCGTAGCCGCCAGACCAGCCAGAGCCAGCAGGCCGGCATGGGTTCTGTAGGCGGTGTGCCGGGTGCGCTGAGCAACCAGCCTGCACCGCCGCCGAGTGCGCCGATTGAAACCCCGGCCGCACAGGGCCAGGGCAACGCCAACGCGGGCAACAACAACGCAGCCGCAGGCAATAATGCGCAAACGGCCACCACGACGCAGACCGGTCCATACAACAACCGCAGCGATGAAACCGCCAACTATGAAGTTGACCGCACGCTGACCCACACCAAACGTGGCAAAGGGGCGATTGAACGCCTGTCGGTTGCGGTGGTGGTGAACTACACCAACGACGAAGAAGGTAAAGCGGTGGCGCTGACCCAGGCGCAGATGGACCAGATTAATCAGCTGGTGCGCGGCGCGATGGGGTATTCCGAAGACCGTGGCGACCACCTGAGCGTGGTGAACTCACCGTTTAATGACAACAGTGAATTTAATGCCGAACTGCCGTTCTGGCAGCAGGACCGGTTCTTCGACCAGATGATGACGGCGGCGCGCTACCTGTTGGTACTGTTTGTGGTCTTCCTGCTGTGGCGCATGGGTATTCGCCCACAGCTGGAGAAACAGCGTGAGTTGACCCGTCTGCGCATTGAAGCGGAAAAAGAAGCGCAGAAGGCGAAGCCGGAAGCACCGCGTCAGAACACCCGCGCCGAACTGGAAGAGAGCGCCCGTGCGCAGCTGCGTACTGAAACCGAAATCCACAGCCAGAACATTCGTAACATGGCCGATCAGGAGCCGCAGGTGATTGCGCTGGTGATTCGCCAATGGATTACTAAAGAGCAGGGCAAGTAATGAATGCTATCGAAAAGAGCGCCATCCTGATGATGACGCTGGGTGAAGTCCGCGCGGCAGAGGTGTTTAAGCACCTCAACAACCACGAAGTCACCCAGATCAGTAGCGCAATGGTCAACCTGACCAGCTTTACCCATGAACAGCTGGCAGAAGTCTTGCGTGAGTTCCACAAAGACGCGGCCGAGTTTGCTGCCCTGAGCGTCAACACCAGCGACTACGTGCGCGGCGTGCTGGTTAAGGCGCTGGGCGAAGAGCGCGCCTCCAGCCTGCTCGAAGATTTGCTGGATCAGCAGAGTGGTACCAACGGTATCGAAACGCTCAACTTCATGGAGCCGACCACGGTATACGACCTGATTCGCGACGAACACCCGCAGATCATTGCGACAATCCTGGTTCACCTCAAGCGTGGCCAGGCGGCAGATGTGCTGGCGAAGTTCGACGACCGCGAGCGCAACGACATCATGCTGCGTATTGCCACCTTTGGCGGCGTACAGCCTGCGGCGTTGCAGGAACTGACCGAAGTGCTCAACAACCTGCTCGACGGCCAGAACCTCAAGCGCAGCAAAATGGGCGGTATTCGTCCGGCGGCGGAGATTCTGAACCTGATGAAATCGCAGCAGGAAGAGGCAGCCATCGAAGCGGTTCGCGAATACGACGGCGAACTGGCGCAGAAAATTATCGACGAGATGTTCCTGTTCGAAAACCTGGTGGAAGTGGAAGACCGCAGCATCCAGCGTATTTTGCAGGAAGTGGAAAACGAATCCCTTATCGTTGCGCTCAAAGGTGCCGAGCAGGCGCTGCGCGACAAATTCTTCCGCAACATGTCCCGTCGCCAGGCCGAGATCCTCAACGAAGATCTCAGCTCGCGTGGCCCGGTACGTATGTCTCAGGTGGAAACCGAGCAGAAAAACATCCTTATGGTGGTGCGTCGCCTGGCCGAGAGCGGCGAGATTGTGATAAGCAGCAGCGAGGACGAGTATGTCTGATGCCCGTCTTAAAGGCACCTGGCGTCGCTGGATGCCGGACGATCTTAACGACCCGTTCGCCTCGCTGGACAATGTGCCCGTCACACCGCTGGTTGACGATGCTGAGCGCAGCGTAGAAGACACCAAAGCGGAGCTTCAGCGTCTGCGCCAGCAGGCGCAGCAGCAGGGCTATACCGAAGGCCTGAAAAAAGGTGAAGAAGAAGGCCGTATGCAGGGTTACGCGAGCGGCCTTGAAGAAGGTAAAGCGGCGGGCATTGAGCAGGGCCTGGCACAGGCGAAAGCCGAACAACAGGCCGTGACTGACCGCTTTAGCGCGCTACTGGAAGACTTCAACACCACAATGGAAAGCCTGGATGAAGTCATCCCGGCACGTCTGGTGCAGATGGCGCTTACCGCCGCGCGCCAGGTGATTGGCCAGGCGCCGATGACCGACGCCAGCGCGCTGGTGGAGCAGGTACGCAAGCTACTGCACGAAGAAACGTTGTTTAACGGCCAGCCGCAGCTGTGGGTCAGCCCGGAGGATTATCCGCTGATTCAGGAGCAGCTCGGCGGTACGCTTGAGCACCACGGCTGGCGACTGTACTCCGACGGTAAAGTGATGCGCGGCGGTTGCCGCATTTGCTCGACTGAGGGCGAGCTTGATGCCACGCTGGACACCCGCTGGGACGCGCTGTGCAATCTGGCACGCTCGGAGTCACCGGTATGACCGCGCGCCTGGACCGCTGGCTGAGTTCGCTCAGCAAGTCTGAAAAACAGATGAAACGCCTGCCGCCTTACCGTCAGTACGGCAAGCTGACGCGCGCCACCGGTCTGGTCATGGAGGCCACCGGCCTGCAATTGCCCATCGGCACCACCTGCATTATTGAGCGCAGCAACGGTGTGAGTATCGATCAGGTTGAAAGCGAAGTTGTTGGCTTTAACGGCCAGCAGCTATTCCTGATGCCGCTTGAAGAGGTGGACGGCATTTTGCCCGGCGCGCGCGTTTATGCACCCGGCATGATGAACGGCCTGCCGCCCGGTAAACAGCTACCGCTCGGTCCGGCGCTGCTGGGCCGCGTGCTGGATGCCAGCGCCCGTCCGCTCGACGGTAAACCGGCACCCGATACCGGTTATCGCGCTCCCTTAATTACGCCTCCGTTTAACCCGCTGCAACGTGTGCCCATTCATAATGTGCTGGATACCGGCGTGCGTGCCATTAACGGCATGCTGACCATCGGTAAAGGCCAGCGCGTGGGCCTGTTCGCGGGCTCCGGCGTTGGTAAAAGCGTGCTGCTCGGCATGATGGCGCGCTACACCCAGGCTGATGTGATTGTGGTGGGTCTGATTGGTGAGCGTGGGCGCGAAGTAAAAGACTTTATTGAAAACATCCTCGGTGAAGAAGGCCGCAAGCGCGCGGTGGTGATTGCCGCACCGGCTGATGTGTCGCCGCTGTTGCGTATGCAGGGCGCGGCCTACGCCACGCGTATCGCCGAAGACTTCCGCGACCGCGGCAAAGATGTGCTGCTGATTATGGATTCACTGACTCGTTATGCGATGGCGCAGCGCGAAATCGCGCTGGCTATCGGTGAGCCACCGGCGACCAAAGGTTATCCGCCGTCGGTGTTTGCCAAGCTGCCTGCGCTGGTGGAGCGTGCCGGTAACGGCACTGAAGACGGTGGCTCGATAACCGCCTTCTATACCGTACTGACAGAAGGTGACGATCAGCAGGATCCGATCGCCGACTCAGCGCGTGCGATCCTCGACGGCCACGTGGTGCTCTCGCGCCGCCTTGCCGAAGCCGGTCACTATCCGGCCATTGATATCGAGGCCTCAATAAGCCGTGCGATGACCGAACTGATTACGCCCGATCACTACAAGAAAGTGAAAAATTTCAAACAGCTGCTTTCCAGCTACCAGCGCAATCGCGACCTGATTAGCGTTGGCGCTTACGCCGCCGGGACTGACCCGCAGCTGGATCAGGCTATCAAACTGTATCCAAAAATGGAGTCCTGGTTGCAGCAGGATATCTACGAACGCAGCGAGTATCAGGAATCGTGCGAAGGGCTGTTTGCGCTCTTCCCCGACTCGCCCTCTCAATAATGGCGGAGTGACCTATGGCAACAGCCTCACCGATGGACACCCTCAGGGAATTAGCGGAAGACGCGTTGCAGGATGCCACAACGCAGCTGGGAAAGATGCGCCAGGCCTGTTCACAGGCCGAAGAGCAGCTTAGCCAGCTGGTGAATTACGAGCTGGAATATCGCCAGCAGTTGCAGCAGAACATGACCAGTGACGGCATGGCTGCAACCAACTGGATGAATTACCAACAGTTTATGACGTCGCTTGATAAGACGCTGGAACACCATCGTCAGCACGTCTCACAGTGCCAGCAGCGCGTAAGCCAGGCGCTGAAAAACTGGCAGGAGAAAAAGCAGCGCCTCAACGCGTTTGAGACGCTCAGAGACAGGGCGCTGGCATCCCAGCTTCTGAAGGAAAACAAGCTGGACCAGAAGATGATGGATGAGTATGCACAGCGCGCCACCCTGAGGAAAGAAACACGATGATCCACAACCTTCTTAATAATGTCGGGGCGGCGAATATCGCCGCTCTGTCACCTGAAGCCGGGCTGGCGCAAACGCTGCCCGGCTTTGCGCAGCTTCTGGAGTCGCACCTGGGTGACGACGCCGCTGCGTTGGTGACAACGATGCCTGAGATGGCTATCCCGGCAGACGAGCTGGCGCAGCAGATTCGCGACATGCTCGAACAGGGCGTCACGCCGGATGGGCTGGCGCTGGAAAGCGGCCAGGTGCAGCAGCTTCAGCAGTGGCTGGCACAGGTCAATGCCGCCACACCGCTAACGCCGCAGGAAGGCGAGACGCTGATGACGCACGTCGCGGCTGACAGTGCTTCGCGCGAGGCCACGCTTGCCGCTGATACGGGGCTGTTGCTCAACGGTGCGCTGAAAACCACATCGGCACAGCCAGGTGGCGAAGTGTCAACGCTTGCCAGCAGCACACAGGCTCCGACTGCCGGGACGTCGATTCCCGCGCTGGTGGCCTCGGCGCTGAACGTTGAGAAGCGCCGCCAGGGCAATGAGCATACCGCAATGCCGGAAACCGCCGCGTTACAGGCGAAAGCCGCGCAGACGCAGGCAAGCGACGGCGCGCGTGTTGCGCCGCTGACCCAGGAGGTGAGTGTGTCGCAGACGGGGGCAAGCCCGGAGCCTTCGCCGCTTAACGCCGCACTACTGCGCCTTAACCCGGAAAATAGCGCAACGCTTCCTGCAAACGCGCTGGCAACCGCCAGCACCAACGCTGCGCCAGTTCTGAGCCAGACCGTGGGCACCGCCGCCTGGCAGCAGGCGCTGAGCCAGCAGATTTCCATGTTTACCCGCAACGGCATTCACAATGCCGAGCTGCGTCTGCATCCGCAGGATTTGGGCGCATTACAGCTCAATATCCGTATGAACCAGGACCAGGCGCAGGTGCATATCGTCTCCGATAACCACCAGGTGCGTGCCGCGCTCGAAGCGGCTATGCCGCAGCTGCGCACCTCGCTTGCCGAGGCGGGCATTGAGCTTAGCCAGAGCAGCGTGAGTGACGATAACACCGCACCGTGGCAGGAAGCCGCCTCACAGGCGAATAACGACGGCGAAAAGGGCCGTGGAAACGGTAAGGGCGACGATGGGTTAGCGCAGGAAGAGGGCGAAAACAACGCCATTGAGACGCGCACCGTGATGCGTCCAGGTGGCGTCGACACCTTTGCCTGAAGTCGTTTTAACGGCCGAGGTGGTGCCATTTTCTCGTGTTATTCGAACCATTGCTTGCGAAAATTGCTGCGATAATGTGCGCCATATTCCAGAGTCGTCGGTGAAATCTATCGCGACTCGGGCGCTAATGTTGTTAAAGGATCAAGAAATTCCATGCCAAAGAAAAATTCAGCGGACGCGAAAAAAAGAGGTTCCCTCAGCGCTGTGCTGCTAGCCTGCGTTGCTCTGGGTGCCTGCGCCGTTGCCGGTTACACCTGGTATGAGCTGAAACACGTTAAAACCCAGATTGCGTCAGGCGGTGAAGGGCAGCCGGTAGCGGCAAGCCAGATCCCGCTGTATATGCCGCTTGAAACCTTTACCGTCAGCCTCAAGCCGACGGATGAAGACGCTGACCGTGTGCTGTACATCGGTCTGACGTTGCGTCTGCGTGATGAGCCTTCGCGCGAGTTGCTGGAAGAGTTTTTACCAGAAATTCGCAGCCGTCTTCTGGTGCTGCTGTCTCAGCAGACGGCAGAAAAACTGGCCACTAACGCAGGTAAAACTGCGCTGGTTGAACAGATTAAAGAAGAGCTGAACAAACCTATCGGCCACCGCTCAGCAGTGGTGACTGACGTGTTGTATAACGCCTTTATACTGCGGTAAATCTCATGTCTGACAGTATCTTATCCCAGGCCGAAATAGACCGTCTGCTCAACGGCGGCAATGGCGCAGAAAGTGAGCCAGCAGCGGAAGCCGCGCTGCCGGGCGATAACGTAACGCCTTACGACCCTAATACGCAGCGTCGCGTGGTGCGCGAGCGTCTCCAGTCGCTGGAGATTATCAACGAGCGCTTTGCCCGCCAGTTCCGTATTGGTCTGTTCAACCTGCTGCGCCGCAGCCCGGATGTGACAGTCGGGAACATTAAGATCCAGCCTTACCATGAGTTTGCGCGCAACTTGCCGGTGCCAACCAACCTGAACCTGGTGCACCTCAATCCGCTGCGCGGCACCTCGCTGTTCGTGTTTTCACCGAACCTGGTGTTTATCGCGGTGGATAACCTGTTTGGTGGCGACGGCCGCTTCCCAACCAAAGTGGAAGGGCGCGAATTTACGCCGACCGAACAGCGCATTATCAAGCGCATCCTGAATATGGCGCTGGACGCCTACAGCGAAGCGTGGAGCACCATTTATAAACTCGATGTGGAATACGTGCGTGCCGAGATACAGGTGAAATTTACCAACATCACCACCTCGCCGAACGACATCGTGGTCACAACGCCTTTTTACGTGGAAATTGGCGCGCAAAGCGGTGAATTTGATATTTGTATTCCCTTCAGCATGATTGAGCCGCTAAGGGAGCTGCTGACCAGCCCGCCGCTGGAGAACTCACGCCAGGAAGATGAAAAATGGCGCGATGTGCTGGCATCCCAGGTGAAAGCGTCTGAGCTGGAGCTGGTGGCAAACTTTGCCCAGATCCCGACGCGCTTATCGAAGGTGTTGAAGCTTCAGAAAGGCGACATTATCCCGATTGATGCCCCGGAAAAAACTGAGGTGACGGTGGATGATGTGCCGGTGCTTTCGGGTAAATACGGCAGCCAGAATGGCCAATACGCTCTGAAGGTGGAGCATCTGTTTAACTCTGCATTACAGTCCCTGAACGACGAGGAATTACCCCATGAATGATACCCAACAGCCGTCCAGCCCGGAAAAGGAGTCTGTGGACGATCTCTGGGGCGATGCGATGAGCGAGCAGCTTACCGCTGAAAGCAGCGCCGTTTTCCAGGCCCTGGATAAAGAAACGCCGCAGGTGAATCTGTCTGCCGATCTGGACCTGATACTTGATATTCCGGTCAAAATGACGGTAGAGCTGGGCCGCACCAAAATGACCATTAAAGAACTGCTGCGCCTGAGTCAGGGTTCTGTGGTGTCGCTTGATGGTCTGGCCGGTGAACCGCTGGATATTCTGATTAACGGCTACCTGATTGCTCAGGGCGAAGTGGTGGTGGTGTCCGATAAGTTCGGGATCCGCATTACCGATATCATCACGCCGTCCGAGCGCATGCGCCGTCTGAGCCGCTGATGAAAACGCACGTTTCTGTTCCAGGCGCACCGACTGCGGGCGCGCCCGTCGTCACGCCAGGGTCTGTGATGGTAAACGTCGGCGGTGCGCTGGTGTTTATCCTGCTGTTTATTCTCGCCATTGCCTGGCTTGCGCGGAAGTTTAATCTGACGTCGCTGAAGCATCCGGGTAATCGCCTGTTGAGCGTAAAAAGCCAGTGCTCGCTGGGACAGAAAGCGCAGGTTGCCGTGGTTGAGATTGACGGCAAATGGCTGGTACTGGGCGTGACGGCAGAGCAGGTGACGCACCTGCATACGCTGGACGCACGTCCGGACGAGGTTGAGCCCGCAACAGGGAAGCCCGCTGTAGATTTTCAGGCGGCGCTGGGGGCACTGTTGAAGAAGGGTCGTAAACCGGAGTCATTGAAATGAGTTTCACACTGGGCGCTGCTGCCCGCCGCCTTGCTTCTCCTGCGCTGTTGTGCGCGCTGGCGGCCATCCTGCTGCCTGCCCAGGCGGCGTTTGCGGCCGATGCAGGCCTCATTATCAGTAAACCGCTGCCCGGCGGCGGAGAAAGCTGGTCGCTGCCGGTGCAGACGCTGGTGTTGCTCACCTCGCTGACGTTCCTGCCTGCGGTTCTGCTAATGATGACCGGCTTTACTCGTATCATCATTGTACTGGGTTTACTGCGTAACGCGCTCGGTACGGCATCGTCACCGCCCAACCAGGTGCTGCTGGGGCTGGCGCTGTTCCTGACGTTCTTTGTGATGTCGCCGGTGTTCGACAAAGTCTACCAGGACGCGTATTTGCCGCTGTCTGAAGACAAAATCAATATGGAAACGGCGCTGGAGCGCGCGGCAAGCCCGCTGCGTGAGTTCATGCTCAACCAGACCCGTGAGACCGACCTTGCACTCTATTCTCGCCTTGCCAAAGAAGAGGCGTTTGAAAGCCCGGACGACGTGCCAATGCGCATTTTGCTGCCGGCGTTCGTGACAAGCGAACTGAAAACCGCATTCCAGATAGGCTTTACCATCTTTATCCCGTTTCTGATTATCGACCTGGTCGTGGCAAGCGTGCTGATGGCGCTCGGTATGATGATGGTACCTCCGGCCAACATTGCGTTGCCCTTTAAGCTCATGCTGTTTGTCCTGGTTGACGGCTGGCAGCTGCTCACCGGCTCGCTTGCACAAAGCTTCTTCAGTTAACGAGGAATTACCATGACTCCTGAAAGCGTAATGGCGCTTGGCTACCAGGCCATGCGTATCGGCCTCTCTATGGCTGCGCCCATGCTGATTGCGGCCCTGCTGACCGGTCTTATCGTCAGTATTTTGCAGGCCTCGACCCAGATTAACGAAATGACGCTGTCATTTATCCCGAAAATCCTGGCCGTGACCCTGACCGTGGTGTGTGCAGGCCCGACGCTGCTCAATATGTTCCTGGATTACATGCGCACGCTGTTTAACAGCCTGCCGTATATCATCGGCTGACATGTACGATATCGATATCTCGCAGGTAAACATGCTGTTAAGCCAGTATTTCTGGCCCAGCGTGCGTGTGCTGGCGCTGTTTATGACAGCACCCATCATCAGCGAGAAACAAATCACCAACCGCGTGAAGATTGGTCTGGCGCTGCTGATTTCCTTTCTGCTCGCCCCGACGCTGCCGCCGGTGCATATCGATATCGTCACCGTGACCGGCCTGTGGGTCGGTTTACAACAGATTGTGATTGGTGCCGCCATTGGCGTGACCATGCAGTTTATTTTTGCCGCCGTGCGCAATGCCGGTGAGATTATCGGCCTGCAAATGGGCCTGTCGTTCGCCACCTTCTTTGACCCATCCGGCGGCCCGAACATGCCGGTGATGGCGCGTATCATCAACGTGCTGATGGTGCTGCTGTTTCTCGCCTTTAATGGCCATTTGTGGATGATTTCCATTCTTGCCGACAGCTTTACCGTTATCCCTGTTGACCCTGAACCGCTGCACGGCCTGGGCTTCCTCGCCATTGTCAAAACCGGCGGGATTATCTTCTCCCACGGGCTGATGCTGGGCCTGCCTATCATTACGCTTCTACTGACGCTCAACATTACGCTTGGTTTGCTCAATCGCCTGACGCCGCAGCTCTCTATCTTTGTGGTGGGCTTCCCGCTCACGCTCACCATTGGCATGGTGGCGATGTCGCTTCTTATGTACACCCTGGCCCCGTTCGCGGAATACCTGATTCAGGACGTGTTCCAGCGCCTGTCGCTGATTATGGGTGACATGGGGTAATGCCGCTGGAGACGGACGCCACGCCCGATGGCGTGCGCGAAGATATATTCTGTTGTGTGTTGTCGCGAGCGCACTCTATTTCATGTGTTCACGGCAGAAAATCACTTCTGCCTGCGCGTCCGTTGCGCCTGTTCCCGCCTGCTTTTTTTGCGCAAACAGGCAGGGCAAGCAGCGGCGCTGACGCCGCGTCGGACAGCCCAGCGCAAGCACGCCAAAAAACCGTCTTTTGTTAAAATAAACTTCCGCTTTCTCCTCAACGATAAATATATTCCTTCGCCTTTTGCCGATTTCTTGGTCGTTTCTTCATCAGCAGACTAATCTTAAGGCAGTGCTTCTGAGCGGGTGCGGTTTTTGCCAGGAGCGCACAACTATTCTGGTTCAAGGGAGAAGACGAAATGGTTACTCACGATTCATATCCAAAAAGCCATTATGATGATGTCCACGTTGTTTCAGACCGCTTCCCGGTCAAACGCATTTCGTGGAGTGCGGTATTCGCGGGTGTGATTATCTCGATAGTCATTTACTTATTGCTGCAACTGCTTGGTGTAGCGGTGGGTGCCAGTACGGTCGATCCGCTAAAGGAACAGAATCCGGTTGATGGCCTCGGTACGGGCGCGGCTATCTGGACTGGCGTCAGCATGCTGATTTCGGTGGCCGCAGGGGGCTATTTCAGCGGTCGTCTGGCACCGCGCGAAGGCGCACTGCATGGGGTGTTGATGTTTGGTTTTAACACCATCGTCTGTCTGGTGCTGATGACTATGCTCGCTAACAGCGTGGTAACCGGTGCCGCCAATGTGGTGGGCGCTGGCCTGAAAACGGTCGGCTCTGGCATCAGCGCTGTCGCGCCCCAGGCAACACAGATGGTGAAAGAGCAGCTTAACGAGAACAACATCAATCTCGATGATCTGCAAAATGAGTTAACCACCACGCTGCGCCAGACTGGCAAACCGGAACTGCAGCCAGAGCAGCTCCAGCAGCGAGCTGAAAACGAAGTGGATAACGCGCAGAGCCAGGCGGCAAGCACGGCAAATCACCCACAGACGGCAGATACTGACATTGCCGGTTTTATCCAGGGGCTGATTAGCCGCAACGAAGATGCCTTCCAGGCCGCCGATCGTGACGCGCTGAAAAACATCATCAAAGCGCGTACCGGCAAATCGGATGCCGAAGCCGAGCAGATTGTGAACCAGACAGAAAAAAGCTACCAGGCGGCGCGCGCCAAATATGAAGAACTGAAAAAACAGGCTGAACAGAAAGCGCGGGAAGCCGCAGACAAAGCCGCCGCCGCCACGTCCAAGGCTGCCTGGTTTGCGTTCTTCTTACTGATTATTGAAGCCGTCATTGCTGGCGTGATGGGTAAGGTGGGCCGTCGTACCCAGCCGTTGCCGGCGGTGACCACTGAGCGCGTGGATCCGGTAGACCGCGTATAACAGAGTCAACTTTCAGCAAAACAAAAGCCAGTCAGCGAAAACTGACTGGCTTTTTTATGTCTGACGTTATGGGCAAACACGTTCGCGGCACGGCATAGAAAGGTTAACGTCAGCCCGGTGTGCAAGGTGTGACGTTATTGCCCGCACACTGTTTTCCACAGGTGGTGGGTCAGCGGTAATTCACCGTCAGATGCTGGCTCACCACATTCACTGCCGGGCGCAGTGGTCCGCGCGCATTCACCGAATACATAAACTGAAAACTGTCGCCCGGCCTCATTGAGTCAGGCAGCGTGCGCTGGCCCGCCAGCGCGTCAAGTTTTACGCATTGCGCCTGGGTACACAGTTTTATCTCAAGTCCCGGCGGTGGCGGATTCAGGAGCCTGATTCGCCAGCTGATGCGGCTCACGCTTGCGGTAAGCGGCACCGGGCCAGACGGCGAGAGCATTGGCCCGGTCATTATCTGGTTACCCACGCTGATAACGCCACCGCCGCTGTCGCGGCTCCAGGAGCCGCCTGAGGCTTGTGTGAGCAGCGGCAGGCCCAGCAGCAGCGCGAGCAACACCGGGCGCGCGTACCCTGAAAAGCGAGATGACGTTATTGCGCCCCGTGGAGCAAAACGTATCAGCTCGGCGAGGTGTCGTGGTACAGCCAATACCCGACGCATTACTGCTGGCCTCCAACAATAGAACTCATGCGAATCGGGCGATGGTTGGAGATTTCCATATTCGACAACACAACCAGCTGCGGCATGGCGCGGCGCAGGAAGCGAGAGAGCATCAGGCGCAGCACGTGGTTAACCAGCAGCACCGGCGGCGCGCCCATGGCTTCCTGGCGCTGTAGCGCACGCTCGGTCTGGATCATCAGGTTTTCGGCAATGCCCGGCTCCAGGCCGCTGCCGCTTTGCGCCGCCTGAATCAGGATGCGCTCAAGGCCGACATCAAGGCCAATCACCTGCATCTCGCCGTTGCCCGGGAACCACTGGTGGGTAATGGCGCGACCGAGTTTCACACGCACCAGCGCGGTCAGTTCTTCCGGGTCGGTCTGGCCCGGCGCATGTTCTGCCAGCGCTTCAATAATGGAACGCATATCGCGAATCGAGACGCGCTCGGACAGCAGGTTCTGCAATACCTTATGCAGCACGGTCAGGCTGATGGTGCCCGGGATCAGGTCTTCCGTCAGCTTCGGCATGTCTTTAGTGATGCGGTCGAGTAACTGCTGGGTTTCCTGGCGGCCAAACAGGTCGCTGGCGTTCATGGCGATCAGGTGGTTGAGATGGGTTGCCATCACGGTGCTGGCATCCACCACGGTGTAGCCCTGAACCTGTGCCTGTTCGCGCAGCACTTCGTCAATCCATACGGCTTCCAGACCGAAGGCCGGTTCCTGGCACGGCTGACCGTCGAGGTCGCCCACGGCGTTACCGGGGTTAATCGCCATCCAGCGTTCAGGCTGGGTTTCACCGCTGCCGATTTCCACGCCTTTGAGCAGAATGCGGTAATGAGTCGGTGGCAGGTCGAGGTTATCGCGAATATGTACCACCGGCGGCAGGAAGCCCATGTCCTGGGCAAACTTTTTACGGATGCCGCGGATGCGGCCCAGCAGTTCGCCGCTCTGCGCGCCGTCAACCATCGGAATCAGGCGGTAGCCCACTTCCAGGCCGAGCATGTCTTCAAACTGCACGTCCTGCCAGGTGGCTTCGCTGGCCTGGAGGGATTCTTTCTTAATCGGATCGCCATCGACGCTGCCGTCGGCGCTGGCACCGGGTTTTTTACCCTCTTTGTCCTGTTCACCGCGCATGTACCAGGCAAGGCCCAGCAGAGCGGCGGTAAAGAGCAGGAACACAAAGTTCGGCATACCCGGAATCAAACCCAGCAGGCCGATAACACCGGCTGCCAGCACCATCACTTTCGGGTTGCTGAAAAGCTGGCTGAACATCTGGTCGCCAACGTTCTGCTCGTTGGACACACGGGTCACAATAACACCGGCGGCGGTGGAGATAATCAGCGCCGGGATCTGGGCTACCAGGCCGTCACCAATAGCCAGCAGGACGTAAGTTTCGCCTGCCTGACCAAACGACATGCTGTGGCTTAACATCCCCACCAGCAGACCGCCGATGATTTCAATCACCAGAATCAGGATGCCGGCGATGGCGTCACCGCGCACAAACTTACTCGCACCGTCCATTGAACCGTAGAAGTCGGATTCCTGGGTCACTTCAGTACGGCGGCGTTTAGCTTCGTCTTCGCCAATCAGGCCTGCGTTGAGGTCGGCGTCAATCGCCATCTGCTTACCAGGCATCCCATCAAGGGTAAAGCGAGCGCCCACTTCAGCGATACGGCCTGCACCTTTGGTGATAACCATAAAGTTAATCACCACCAGGATGGCAAACACCACGATACCGATAGCGAAGTTACCGCCTACGAGGAAGTGACCAAAGGCCTCCACCACGTGACCTGCCGCCGACGAGCCGGTATGACCTTCCATCAAAATGATACGCGTGGACGCGACGTTGAGCGCAAGGCGCAGCAGCGTCGAGAACAGCAGGATGGTCGGGAATGCCGCAAACTCCAGCGTGCGCTGGGTGAACATCGCCACCATCAGAATCATCAACGACAGGACGATGTTAAAGGTAAAGAACAGGTCCAGCATAAAGGCAGGCAGCGGCAGCACCATCATTGCCAGAATCAGCATGATGAGCACAGGGCCTGCCAGTATTTGCCACTGGGTCTCTTTAAAGTTAGGTAAGCGTAGCTTTGTGGCGAGATTTGCCATCAGTGTTTACTCTCTCGTGCAAAGTCCAGTTCAGCAGGGACCGAAATATTCTTTGGTTTGCGCGGGATAAGCCCGCCTTCTTTACGCCAGCGGCGCAGGCCATAAACCCAGGCCAGCACTTCCGCGACCGCACTGTAGAGCGCGGTCGGAATCGGCTGGCCGATTTCGCTGTGCTTGTAGAGCGCACGCGCCAGCGGCGGTGCTTCCAGCATCGGAACCCGGTGCTCAGCACCCAGTTCACGAATGCGCAGCGCGATTGCGCCTGCGCCCTTGGCCACCACTTTTGGCGCGGCCATCGACCCTTCTTCATACTTCAGCGCCACCGAGTAGTGCGTCGGGTTATTGACGATGACGTCGGCGGTAGGCACATCGCTCATCATGCGGCGCTGGGCGGCGGCGCGCTGTTGCTGGCGAATGCGTCCTTTAACGTGCGGGTCACCTTCCTGTTGTTTAAATTCGTCGCGGATTTCCTGGCGCGTCATACGCAGTTTTTTCAGGTTGCTGGTTATCTGGTAAAACACGTCGTAGCCCACCATCGGGATAAGGCTCAGAATAATCAGCAACATACAGCCCGCTAATATCGACAGCGCATTACCGATGGCGGTAATGGGCGTTTCGTTTAGCAGGCGCATCATGCTGGCCCAGTTGCCCCACAAATAAATCCCGCAGGTGGTCGCCACCAGGGTGACCTTCAGTACCGCCTTGAGCATTTCTGACAAGAGCTGTTTGGAAAACATGCGCTTGATGCCCGGCAGCGGGTTGAGCTTTTTAAAGTCGGGCTTGAACGGCTTGTTGCTAAAATGCAGCCCGCCCAGCAGCGCTGGTGCACCGAGTGCCACCAGCACCAGCCCCATCATCAGCGGCACCAGGGTGCTGACCGCGCTGATAATCAGGCGCCCGACCTGGCGAAGCATCAGCTTCTGGTCGTTAATGATGCTGTGGTCGAAGTTCAGCCCATCCTGCAACATCATCCCGAGGTCGCGCCCCATATAGCGGCCCACGGTCCACAACAGGCCCCAACCGGCAACCAGCATCAACAACGAGGTCAGCTCTTTGGAACGGGGAATTTGCCCGTCTTTTCGCGCTTTCTCTCGTCGTGTGGGTGTGGGGTCTTCTGTTTTTTCCTGGTCGCTTTCTTCAGACACGGGCGCTCATCAGTGCTGTTAGTTAATTTCGGAGTTTCAGGCTCAGTAGAATGCCAAAATTTGCGCAAACTCATGCGGCGATAACAGGTCGCTTTTAGGCGCTTATTCACTGATAGCGGCTATTGACCCGCCAAAAAGAGGGAAAAATGGGAGAAAAGCCAGCGCCGCGGTGGTTAAAAACCGGGCGGCTGGCAAATTGTGACGGTGAGGCGTGGCTTAAAAACCGAGGCTATCCAGTAAGTCATCCACCTGATCCTGACTGGCGACAACGCCAGCGCGCGAGCTATCGATCTGCGGGCCGTTCATCAGGCCGTTATTTTTAGACTGTGGCTCCGGGCGCGCCGCTTCCGGGATATTTTCCAGCAGAACCTGGATGAGCTCTTTTTCAATCTCGTGAATCATGTCCATCATGCGTTTGATGACCTGACCGGTGAGATCCTGGAAGTCCTGCGCCATCATGATTTCCATCAGCTGGCCGTTGGTTTTGTCGGCGATATCCGGCGTCTCTTTGAGAAAAACGCGGGTGTCCTGTACCAGTTCACGGGCGTCGGCCAACTCTACCGGGTTTTCAAACCAGGCGTCCCAGCGGTGGGTGAGGCTGCCTGCGGTAGCGTGCAGATGGTCCTGCAACGGGCGCGCGGCGTCCACGCAGTTAAGCACGGTGTCTGCCGCCTGCGAGGTTTTGCTGACCACGTAGCTCAGGCGTTCGCGGGTATCGGGAATCGCTTCTGCCGCCTGAATAATGGTCTGATCCAGCCCCAGCTCTTTGAGGCTGTCGCGCAGCAGCCTGGTCAGGCTGCCGATACGTGAAATTATGTCGTTAAGGTTACCGGCCGGTTCGGCCGTCTTCATTTCGTCCATTGAATTTTACCACCCAAGCTTCTCGAAGATTTTTCCCAGTTTTTCCTCCAGCGTGGCCGCAGTGAACGGTTTCACCACGTAGCCGCTGGCACCGGCCTGCGCCGCAGCGATGATGTTTTCTTTCTTCGCTTCGGCGGTCACCATCAGCACCGGCATCTGGCCCAGTGCGGAATCTTTACGGATTTCAGACAGCAGCTGCAGGCCGTCCATGTTCGGCATGTTCCAGTCGCTGACCACAAAGTCGAACTTGGATTCACGCAGTTTGTTCAGCGCATCCTGACCGTCTTCCGCTTCTTCCACGTTGTTAAAGCCAAGATCCTTTAACAGGTTACGAACGATACGGCGCATGGTGGCGAAGTCATCAACAACCAGGAAGCGCAGGTTCTTATCAGCCATGTTTCTTAATACCTCTGTAAAAATTGCAGTTCAGTGGCGCAAAGCGCCGTAAGTTAAATGCGTTGTGCCTGCCCGACGACGCAGCTGAGCATCTTCTGGCTGACGTTATCCAAATCGACAATGTCACAGGCAGCACCTGCGGCAATGGCCTCACGCGGCATACCAAATACCACACAGGTTTTCTCACTCTGCGCCAGCGTTTTGGCACCGGCTTTACGCATGGCCAGCAGACCCGCAGCACCGTCGTTGCCCATACCGGTGAGAATGACGCCCACGGCGTTGCTCCCGGCGGTGCGGGCAACCGAATGGAACAGGATATCCACCGACGGGCGGTGGCGGTTCATCGGTGGAGCGTCGTTGAGTTTGATGTGGTAGTTTGCCCCGCTGCGCGCAAGCTCCATATGGATGTCGCCCGGTGCGATGTAGGCATGGCCCGGCATCACGCGTTCGCCATCTTCTGCTTCCTTAACGGAAATCTGGCACAGTTTGTCCAGGCGTTCGGCAAAGGAGCGGGTGAAACCCGGCGGCATGTGCTGGGTAATGAGCAGTGCCGGGCTGGTGGGCGGCAGCGGCACCAGCACCTGGCGAATTGCCTCGGTGCCGCCGGTTGACGCACCTATCGCGATGATTTTCTCGCTGCCAACCATGGGTGATGCACTCAGGCGTTTTGGCGCCACAGCAGGCACGTGGCGCGAGACGCGCGCGCGCGACGCGGCGCGAATTTTGTCAGCAATAGCGTCGCTGTAGTGCAGCATCCCTTCACGCAGGCCGAGCTGCGGCTTGGTGACGAAATCCACCGCCCCCAGTTCCAGCGCGTTGAGGGTAATTTCGGAGCCTTTGCTGGTCAGAGAAGACACCATGATGACCGGCATGGGGCGCAGGCGCATCAGGCGCTCCAGGAAATCGAGGCCGTCCATGCGCGGCATTTCGACATCCAGCGTCAGCACGTCCGGGTTATGCTGCTTGATAAGATCGCGCGCAATGAGTGGGTCCGGCGCGGTCGCCACCATTTCCATATCGGTGTGGCTGTTTACTATTTCAGTCATGAGCTGGCGAATCAGAGCCGAATCGTCAACGCACAATACCTGTATCTTTTTCATTTTTTGTCCTTAGTCAGCCCGTAGACGGACTGGCCCCGCAGGTAGAATTCGCTACTCAACTGGCTGACGTGCTCAGAGTGGCCGGCAAACAGAATGCCGCCTTCTTTAAGCATGCCCGCAAAGCGACGCAGAATTTTGCTCTGGGTTTCCTTATCGAAATAAATCATAACGTTGCGACAGAATATGGCGTCAAATGGGCCGGGTACGGCCCATTCAGCCTCCAGCAGGTTCAACGGCTGGTATTGAATGGAAGACAGCAGTTCCGGGCGCACCCGTACTTTGCCTTCCTGATTTCCGGTACCGCGCAGGAAATACTTTTTTTTCTGCGCTTCGGTCAGCTTGGCAATATCCAGGTGGCGGTAAATACCGCGTGACGCCGTATCCAGCACTTCGGTATCAATGTCGGTCGCCCAGACGCGCGGGCCACTCACGGTACGTCCCAGCACTTCGTCAAGCGTGATGGCAATAGAGCACGGCTCTTCGCCGGTAGAGGCCGCGGTGCTCCACACGGTGTAGTTACCTTTACGCGACTGGGCGTGCTCGGCCAGAATCGGGAAATGGTAGGCCTCGCGGTAAAACGCGGTCAGGTTTGTGGTCAGGGCATTGATAAACGCCTGCCATTCGTCGCTGTGACTGTGGCTTTCAAGCAGTGCCAGATACTGGGAGAAACTGTCCAGATTAAGTGTGCGCAGGCGGCGCGAAAGGCGGTTGTAAACCATATCCCGCTTGTTGTCTGCCAGCACGATACCGGCGCGCTGATAAATCAGGGCGCTGATTTTTTTGAACTCATTCTCTGTCAGTGGAACGCGAACCATTAATTTGTTGATATTGTCACTAAGTGGCGCGCTGGTCGGACTATTCATGTGCTGCTTCTCGTTGCATGATTTTCTTATTCCCTTGTGTTATCCAGCCAGCGGTCTGGTGTCGTCCTTTCTGTTAGCGTCAGGGATAGCCCTTATAGTTATGCTATCGGTCAGATGCAGAAATTCTTTAATCCGCAGCTGTAAAGCACGTCACTCAGGCACGTGCTGGATAGTCATCCGTGACGTTAAAAATCCACCAGCGCTGCTGGCTGGCGGAAATGACAGGCTATGACGGGAGCATAAGGCTCCCTGCTGGAATTATTTTTCGATGCGAAAACGCCCGATGATATCGGTCATATCCTGAGCCTGGCCCTGAAGGGCAGAGGCCGCACTGGCTGACTCCTCGACCATGGCCGCGTTCTGCTGCACCAGGCCGTCAAGCTGATGTACTGCCTGGTTGATTTCGTTAATCCCCATCATCTGTACCGCCGTGGCGTCCTGGATTTCCTTCATGATGTGCGTGACGTTAGCCACGTTGCTGATGATATTGCTCATCGCTTCGTTGGCTTCCTTCACCTGGCAGGAGCCGGACAGCACGCTGTCCACGGTGGTTTCGATAAGTTCTTTTATCTCTTTTGCTGCCAGTGAACAGCGCTGTGCGAGGCTTCGGACTTCACTTGCCACCACCGAGAAGCCACGACCTTGCTCGCCCGCGCGTGCCGCTTCTACTGCGGCATTAAGCGCGAGGATGTTGGTTTGAAAGGCAATGCCATCAATAACGCTGATGATGTCGCTGATTTTATCGGACGCGTTTTCGATATCGTTCATTGTGCCAAGCACCTTATTCACCACGTCGCCACCGTGCTCTGCCGCACCGCTGGCCGACTCGGCGATGGTGCCAGCCTGGCGTGCCGAGTCGGCCGACTGGGCAACAGTGGCGGTAATCTCTTCAAGCGACGAGGCGGTCTGCTGGAGGCTGGCGGCGGCAGATTCTGTGCGTTCTGACAGGTCGCGGTTACCCACAGCGATTTCATTGGATGCCGTGTGGACTGACAGACTGGTGTCGCGGATCTGGCGCATCATGCTGGCGAGATTATCGACAAATTGATTGAATGCCGTGGATATTTGCGAGACTTCATCGCTACCTTCCACAGGCAGACGCTGGGTGAGATCCGCATCACCGCTGCTGATAGCGCGCATAGAATTGCGTATCTGCGCCAGGCGCCCCAGCGCGCGGCCCATGATAAGGCTGATAATAATGGCAGAGACGCCAGACAACAGGAGCAGCGAAATCAGTGACAGCTTAAGCATTAAGTTGCTGCCTGCGTTCATTACCTCTTCATCCATGATGACCAGCACCTGCCAGTCGGTGCCTTCCACGCTTTTGCTCTGCACCATGGTGTCACGACCAGAGATTTCGACGTCTTTGCTACTTTTACCCAGCAGCAGACGCGACATATCGAAGCGCGGCGCGATGGTGGTAATGGGTTTAAGCGTCATGCTCGCATCCGGGTGCGCGATGATTGTGCCACTGCGGTTTATCAGCATGCCGTAGCTTTTTTCAGCCGGGTTAATGCTCAGAATATTATTGATAACCGAATCCATCGCGATGTCACCTGCGACCACGCCAACGAGCGTGCCACCCTGAACAATAGGGGCCGCGAAGGTGACCACCAGACTGCCGGTCGCCACATCCTGATAGGGTTCGGTCACAATAGTCTGGCCGCTGCTTGCAGCCTGGAGATACCACGGGCGCTCCGTCGCGTCATAATCCAGCGGCACGTCTGCTTTGCCCGCAAAGCGCGTTGTTTTGTTGGCAAAACCCACGTAGATATTCGTGAAACCTGATGAATCAATGATGGAATGGAAGAACGGTAACGGATCGTCCAACATCGCTTCGTCTTTCAGCGATTCAATGTTCTTCATTTTCAAGTCAATCCAGTCTGAAAGCGCTCTGGCATGGCTGGCGCTCAGAGACGACAGACTGGTGCTGATAAGCTGATTATTGTTACGTAACGCAACAGTGTAGTTAAGAAACGTATTCAGCATCAGTACGCTGACCACGATCGCAATACCCGCAGCAGTGACACGGGCTCGTATCGTTTTAATCATGAATGCTTAATCTCCAGGCATGAGGAGTGTTATGGGTTCGCATGTGTTATCGGTTGTAAATCCAGGAACTTTCCCTGTTTAATCTTTTATTTTGTAAATAATGCAAAGACAGGAAAAGCCAGGTCTGGCGCGGTTCTGGCATAACTGGCGAGTGGGGAAAAAAGAGGGCAAAACACGCAATATCAGCAATAAAAAAATGTACCCGGCAGGAGCCGGGTACGGGACGAATTGATTATTTTTCGCTAAGTTTTTTTGACTTATCCATGCAGCTGACAACCGCGTCGATAACCGCAGAGCGGAAACCTTTTTCTTCCAGCGTTTTTACCGCTTCAATGGTTGTTCCACCTGGCGAGCACACCATATCTTTAAGCATGGCCGGATGCTCCCCGGTTTCCAGCACCATTTTGGCCGCGCCCAGCACGGTTTGTGCGGCAAACTGGTAAGCCTGTGCACGTGGCAGCCCACCCAGCACTCCGGCGTCAGCCAGCGCTTCAATGAACATGAACACGTAAGCCGGTGATGAACCGCTGATGCCGGTAACGGCATGAATCAGGTTCTCCGGTACCACCGCCGAGCGGCCAAAGCTGTTAAAGATGGCGGTAATTTCCGCCAGCTCCTGCTCTTCGACCAGGCTGTTGGCGGTCAGTGAACTCATACCGGCATTGACCATCGCAGGTGTATTGGGCATCACGCGCACGATTTTCGCGTTGTAGCCTGCCTGCTCGGCAAGCTGCCCGAGGGTTACGCCCGCCGCAATTGAAACCAGCACATGGTTCGACTTAATGGTTGATGCAATCTCTTTAAGCACCGTTGGTACGATGTGCGGTTTAATTGCAAGAAAGACGATATCGCAGGCGTTGGTCAGCTCCGGCGCACTCTGCGCGGTAACCGTACCGACTTCTGCGCTCAGCGCCTGCATTTTGCTGGTATCAACATCAAAAACCACAATCTGGCTTGCCGGTGCGATGCCGCTATTGATGATGCCGTGGATAATGGCATTTGCCATGTTGCCCGTACCGATAAAGCCGATTTTTTTATCCATGATGTCTCCGGGTTACTGGATTTTGTTGGTGTGCGCGTTGATTGTAGACTCATCAACGGCTTTTTTACGCAGCAGAAATTTCGGCGGTTTGTTCACAATCACAATACCCACGCAGACCAGTACCAGACCGATGGTCAGCGGCAGCGTGAAGCTGTCCTGGCCCATGAAGACGGAGAGCAGGCTGCCAGACAGTGGCATACAGAACTTGTAGATTGAGATCTCACCAATTTTGGCGTGCTGAACAATCCAGTACCACAGGCCGAAGGCAACGCTTGCGATAAGCGCCAGAATCAGCATCAGGACCATGGCGCTCGGCGTCCAGGTTATGGCGCTCAGGCTACCGCCCATGAACAGGCCAATAACAAACAGAATGGCGGCACCAATAGTCAGGTTCCAGCCGGTCATCACGAATGAGTTCAGCGACGAACCGATGCGTTTTGCCTGCATCATGCCGAGTGCGGCAACCAGGCCGTAGAGCACCATGAAACCATCGCCAAGCCAGGAGAAGCTGAGCATTTCGCGCAGGCCGTTGCCGTTGTTCATCAGATTTACCGCCAGCAGACCGGTCAGGCCCAGCATCAGACCAATGGTTTTCGGCTGGTTCAGCTTGTCATTTTTGTAGGCGAAGTGCGCCAGAATGACGGAGAAGAAAATAGATGACTGTGCCAGGACGGTGGACTTGATGGTGGTGGTGTTCACCAGGCCAATATTAAAAAACAGGTACGCGGCGGTGGTGCTGACAATCCCCATTGAAGTCACTTCGTACCACTGGCGTGGCGTGACTTTAAAGATTTGCTGACCCATCAGTTTGGCCATCACCAGGGTAATAAGGCCTGCCAGAAAAAAGCGGATGCTGATGGTGGTCAGCACCTGGCCATTGTAGTTGTCGCCAAGCGCTGCCGCCGAGATGTTCATCTGTGCGTACATCTCTTTTACCAGCGGAAAGGGCGTTCCCCACAGAATGTTCACGAAAATCGCACACACCGCCAGGAAGGCCACGCCTGGTTTCGCCAGACTGAATTTGCTCATGGTGTTCTCCCGTTGTCTTAACCCTTATCCCTATACGGATTGGATTATTCTTAAAGTAAAAACTGAGCGAATAATAAACCTGTCGAAAAGGTGCGGGGGAATTTAGTCAACGCGTGTTGTGCTGCTGTTCAGCCTGGTAACAATAATGAAAAACACCGAATACAGGGTGCCAGAAAGGAAGAAACAGTTTGGTTGCATTAAGAGCAGAATATTTACACTGGCTTTTAATGAAAAAGCAGGCAATCGAAATGATTTTCGGGGTGTTAACGTAATATAGTGTCAACAATGTGGATTACGATAATACAAACCGCTGCCTATGTCAGCACACTATTTAGGGTTATTTGTCTTAAAATAGCGCCTGCTCACAGAACTGTGAGCAGGTCAGCGGGAAGGGGGAAAAGGTCAGGTGCTGGTTTTGTTAAGCCACGTGCGGGTGAACTCGCTGGCAGAAACAGGCTTACCGTAATAGAAACCCTGTAACCACGTAGCGCCGAGCATTTTCAGGCTTTCCACATGCTTTTCTGTTTCGACGCCTTCAACCACGGTGCGCAATTCCAGCTTCTTCGAAATATCAATAATGCCCGCAATCAGATGGCGCTGTGCGATCTCCGGCTCCAGCTGTGCAATAAATTTGCGGTCCACCTTCAGAATATCCAGCGGATAGTCCTGCAAATAGCTCAGGTTAGAGTAGCCGGTGCCGAAATCATCAATAGCGATAATCGCCCCCAGATCGTGTAGCTGCGTCAGAATATCGTTGATTTGCTTGTGATCGTTAAGCACTTCGCTTTCGGTAATTTCCACCACAAGGCGAATCAGGCCAGCAGGAATGCCGGTCAGAAACGTTCGGCAGTCTTCAACAATCTCGTTGGACAGAATATGGCTGGAGCTGAAGTTCACACTCACATGAAAGTGCGGCGATATCTTTTGCTGCTCGGCCAGCAGCCATGTTTTCACCTGCTGCATCAGATCGCGTGTCATCGGCACCACCAGCCCTGACTCTTCGGCAAGGGGAATAAACTGGTTAGGAGGAATAATGCCGTCATTGGGCGAAATCCAGCGAGCCAGCACTTCACAGCCAATCAGCTCACCGGTTTTGGTATCGACCTGCGGCTGGAACCAGGGCTGGATCTCGCCGTTATAAATGGCCATTTCCAGCTTTCTGCGCAGCGATTTCGGTCGGTTAAGAAAGTTATACAGCCAGGCGCCTGCCAGTGGACCCAGAGCCACAAACACATAAAATAGCGTGGCTGCCGACTGGTAGTACTGTTTCAGAGTATAAGAGTCCGGCAGCACATAGGTGAGTTTATAGTCGTAGCGTGATGAGGCCTGAATGAGGGTGCGTGTACCCTGGCGTTCAGGCAGTTGTGCGCGTAGCTGGCCCTGGCTGTTGAGGTAGAAACCGTTAATGTTCAGGTACAGTTGCTCGTTGCTGTTACGCCCTGCGATGTCGTTATAGAAATAGAAGCCGGGAATACTGGCAATGATCTCCATCTGCTGAAACGCGCGTTTCAGGTTAATGACCAGCGTGTTATTGGTGGGGATAGGTCCGTAACTCAGCGACAGTTTCTGCTTCTCTTTAAAGTATTCACTGACTGCAACAGAGATATCGCCTTCCAGCGACGAGCAGCGAATAACGTTATTTTCAACGATGCTGAACGAGCGTGAGTAGGGTGACAACGAAGCCAGCTGACGCAGCGATGTCACCATTTCACCACAGTGGCCGTTATAGAAATGTGAGGCTTTATCCAGCGAGTTTGTGACCGTATCGAAAATCATATCAATGCGGTTAAGGGTGCCAGAAAGGTTTATTTCATCTTCGGTTTTGTTGGTACTGATGGTTTGACAGTGAATCAGTACCGCCCCGATGGTCCACAGAGCCAGTACGCAACAGGACGCGATTAACATATTCCAGAAAGTGTTTTTCTTGGTTTTCATCAATGGGTTCGCAAAGGGTCAGGAAGGATGGCTGGTTGCCGTACTGGTCGTCACAGCATGCATACGTGGAACGCAATCCGCAGTCAGCACCTGATTTTTACCACCGTGTTTTGCCTTATAAAGCAGCGCGTCAACGCTTGAGATAAGGCCTTCGGCATCTTCTCCATGCGAGTCGTTTATGCCACCGCTAAACGTGATTTTCATACCGGCTTCGCGCCATTTTTTAACGGAAATGTCCGCCCGCCACGCTTCAATGATTTCCCATGCCTGCCGGGCATCAAGCTCAGGGAACAGGACGGCAATTTCTTCGCCGCCATAGCGGTACACCGTACCGCGCTCATCAACGAAGTGCTGGCCTTGTCGGGCAACGTGCCTGAGGACGACATCGCCAATAACATGGCCCCAGGTATCGTTAATGGATTTGAAATTATCGATATCAATCAGTGCCAGGCTGAATGGCGTGCCGGACTCCAGGTGCCTGACCAGCGCATTGTCAAAACAGCCGCGGTTAAACAACCCGGTGAGCGCATCTTTGTCAGCGCGCGCTTTTTCAGCCTGCAGGACTTTGGCATTGCGGTTGATTTCGTGGCGGATGCTGTTGATATCTGGCGGCGAGGCTTCGCCACCAAAACGGATCATCGTCACGATATCGGCCATCATTTTATGAATGGTGTTTTTGGTCAGGTACCACATCAGGCAGATAACGAAGGTCAGAATCAGAAAGATAAGCAGGACGGGCACCACCTGTAAAAGGATGCTGTCGAAAATGGTTTTATGGCTGATACGATAAACGGCAAACCAGTCCGGGTTGGTGTAGGAGAAGTAAAACAGACGATCGCCAGTTTGCGGGTCTTCTACCACGCCCGTGCTGTTGTTCATCTGCAATACCAGTTCGGGCGGGATTTTCTGGCGGCCAATCTGATTAGGCTCGCTGTGAATCAGCACCAGGCCGTTGCGGTCAATCACCATGGTTTCGCCCGTCATCGGCTGGTTGAGCGCGCGCATGGAATAGCCCAGCTCCACCAGATTCAGGTCAGCAGAAATCGAGCCATAAAATGCGCCAATATTGTCAAAAATAGGGCGAGAAATGGAGACGGTATGGGAGTGGTCAAAGTAGTCTTTGTATATCGGCGTGTAAAAGACGAAAGTACTGCTGCTGTTCTTTTTGTTGTACCACGGACGGGACTGCGGCTCGTCAATGTTGCCGATATCCGGCACGGCATAAAAGGTGCCGTCACGGCTGGCGAAATTAATGGTGCGTAAGCCGTGGCTGGCATGCAGAAGGTGGCTGAATATATTGCGGGTCGCTTGCGATTCAATGGCACCGTGATCCTGAACTTCCAGTACGCGAACCAGCTCGTTAAGTGTGTTCTCAAGCGGTTTAATTAATTGCTGAACATTCAGGCCGGAGACATTGTAAACATAATCACTGGCACGGTCATATATTGCGTTACGTTTGTTAAAAATGTCAAAGAAGATATAACAAGTGAACGCGATAATGTTAAAAGATAATATTATTATAAAGGCATAGTCGAGGTTTTTCTCTACGCCATATTTATTATTTTCTTTATTTATCATGCATTTAGTGCCTTTTGGAGCCTTCTGCCGGTACGTATTTTATAGGGTTATCTGGTCGCCAATCTAAATGAACAGTAAATGATATACTCTTAACGAAGGCGAAGAACAGTATATCAATGAATTAAAGATGGCTACTTTCATTTACTTACAAAAATAAAAAATAACTGTACGAAATGATGGGCTGAATTCCTAAGGTATGGCGTCATATTCGACATCTTTTTATTTTCTGAGAAGTATTTTCCCCGTTGTTTCGTTGTCATGATTTTTATCAGAATTTTTTTATTGCTGACAAGTGAAGGCAAATCCGTGAGGAAGAGTCTGATGTGCGATGAGCGATTTCGTCGGGCTGATGCACCTGAATGGCCCGGACAGCCCGGTGGAATGTGGAGGGGGAATGCGTATCTCACTGAAGAAATCAGAGCCAGTGTCGCTCTGCTTTCTTCAGTGACGAGCAGCTGCCCAGCCAGTATAAACGTGGCAATGAGAATGCCAGCAGCAGAAAGCCCGGTTGCATTCTCCCGGCATGGTCAACGTGTAAGCAGGGAGTCTGTTTATTCCGTGACGGCACTTTGAAAGAAATTGTGCTCATAGGCAAACTTCAACAATTCGGTGTTGGAGTTGATACCCAGTTTGCGCATAGCATTATATTTGTGTGTTGAAATTGTGCTGAGTGAGCGGTTTTTTAGCTCAGCGATTTCCACTAATGTATAGCCAGAAACGATAAGTTTGATCACTTCCAGCTCTTTACTGGAAAGACCAAAAGAAACCTCATGCGATCGTGAATCAATCTCTTTGATATTCTCTGAGAGGTAAAACTCGTTGCTTTGTAAAATCTGTTCGCAGGCGCTGAGCAGTTCTTCAGGCATGTCTTTTTTGCTGATGAGCGCTGAAACACCGGTTCGTTTGAGTACGGCGATAGCGTCGCTGTGAATCTTATCGGAATACAGAACAACTTTAATGCCAGGCCTGATAAATATCAGGCGACGAATCATATTCTGTACGTTTTCGTCGAGGATATGTGAGTCAATATCGATTAAGGCAAAGTTGACCTGACTGATTCCAATAGCACTAATCAGCTGCTCATAATTAAGGCAAATATGGGCAACGCGAAACTTACCGGATGAATTGAATAATGATGAAAGTGCACCCAGGACCAGCGGGTACGGATGCATAATAGCGATCGGTAATGTTTGCATACAATCTTTCCATGATATTAGTATTAAGAGGCTGTGTGGCAGTGTCGCTCTCACCATGAGCGTAATCACTTATTGCCGGAGTATAGGGAGGGGGGCTACCTTTTTCAATGATGTTTTTACTTTTTCCATCGTTTTTTATATCAAAACACCGTTTTTTTTCTAACATAAAAACAGGTTAAATTGACTGGATGGTTTCTGTGTTAATGATAATAATCCATTAAAATTAACGCACTGTTATTTTTGATTAAATCACAGCAGTAACGCCTCTTTTGCGACAAAATCATCTTAAGCGGTCTTTATTTAAAGAAGATAATGCTGGTTGTTGGTGATAACTGGTTTTTTATACATCAATAAGCGCATCACTTCTCTGGGATTTTGTCAGAAAAATCTGCGTTCTTCTCCTTGCCGGGGCTATTTGATAAGTGCTATTGCTCAAAGCTATTGAAATCATCATCGGATTATTCAGAGGCATAAAGAACACCTGTTATCAAAAATCCTGGGTGTGTTAAATTCTTTTTTTTCAGTAGGTTAGTTAATTTTTTGTGTGGTTGAATCTTTGTTTTTTGACAACAATTACTATCTATTCACTGTTGTAATCAACACAAAAATGTTCGTTGTTCTTTGCGCGCTAAGCACTTAAGATTATGCTAACACAGCGAGTTAAAAATTAATTAATGTATTTATCTGCACGCCAGGTAAGGATTTTAAATTGGCAGGAAAGGAGTTCAGCCGTGGAAAAGCAGGTATTTCAGATAGTCAACAACCAGCATATGTTTGTTATCACTCACGAGCAGGGTTTCACGACATTAACCACTTACACTAATGATGCTGGCCATGAAGCAGACAGGTTTATCTCAGAAGTAAAACTAAGTACTACTGAGTCAAGAATGCTTATGCTACTTTTGTCTAACCAGGGAAAAGTGGTGTCCAAAGATGACATCATGGCAGAAGTCTGGAAAAATAAATTCGTGACTGAAAACAGCATTCGCCAGGTCATATTTACATTACGCCGTTTTTTCTTTGATCAGGAAAAGCCCCATCATTTGCTGCTGAATTCACGTGGTGTTGGTTATACTCTGCGTAACAGCCAGAAGCTTGCCGCTGATAATAATGCCAGTGGCGCCTATTCCTCCATAATTCCTCACGCCTTGTGCAATCATAGCCGCGGCGAGCATGATTCCTTTATCAGAAAAGTATTTTCACGCCTGCGCTCATTAGTTAATATGCCTCACATTACCCGGCTGGAAAATAAGTAAAGATAGACGCTGCCGGGCAGGGAGGAGGGGATTGCTGTAATGGAATACAGTATCGAGTTGCGTGACGTCAATAAATCGTTTGGCGGCAGGCGGGCCATCATGGATGCCTCGCTGCGCATACCTGCGGGGAAAATCACCGGGTTTGTCGGGCCGGAGGGCAGCGGTAAGACCACGCTGATGCGCATCATGTGCGGCCTTGAACGCCCGGACAGCGGCGCAGGCCAGTGCTGCGGAATCGATATTTTTGCAAAACCTGAGCAAGTCAGGTCGCTCACCGGAGATATGTCGCAGAACATTTCCCTGGTGGAACAGCTTACTGTCAAAGAGAACCTTCTTTTTCTGGCGAAATCACGCAGCGTACCTTATGCCCAAAAGCGCGTTGATGAACTTATCACTGAGCTTAATGTTGAGCATCTGTGCAATACGCTTGCACTACACCTGAACAGCGACTGCAAGCTCAGGGTGTCGCTGGCCGCCAGTATTCTGCATGCGCCAAAGGTGTTGATTCTTGATGAGCCTACCGCAGGTGTGACGCTGGCTGCACGCCAGGCATTCTGGCAGGCGTTGGAGCGTCTGTCCGGCGCAGGCATGACTATTCTTGTCAGCACACACTACAGTGATGAAGCCGAGCGATGTCACCACCTCGTCAGGATGGTAAACGGCAGGCTGCTGTCCTGCGGGCCTGCGCAGACCATTGTCCATTCATTAGCACTGACGACGTTTGCGATACGCGGCCCTGATTTGCTTAGCCTCAAATGCCAGTTCAGCGGCATAAAGGAAGTTGAGCAGACCGTGATTTTTAGCAATACCCTCTACGTCACAGGAAAACAGTGTGATGGCCTGCTTAGTGCCGTCAGAATGCTGCCTGTTCGTTATCAAATTGAACATACCTCATCGGCGATTGCCGCCTCCGTTGCTGGTCTGGCGACACACAAGGTGTCTGCGTAATAACCAGGGCCACCTGCAAAGTACACTGTTAGCGACTGCGCCAGAGAGGTTGTCCGGCCCTGATCGCATTTGCAGGGGAGTTATCAGGATAAGCAGAAGGGGGCTGGCAGAGCACTGTTCATGCGCCTGTCGGACGGGTTTTCTGACCGACGATATCCGTTCTACCGTGCAGGTCGTGCGACTACAGACTTAGCTTGCATAATGAGCGCACAGCACGTCCTTTTGCATCGCCCAACCTTGCAGGGATGCCTGTGCTGAAACAGCCGCAACTCGCTGTAGCCATTGTTGGTAGTTACCACTCTTGTATCTCCCCTGCTTCTGAGCGCCACGGACCGAGGTTTTCTTACGGCGTTGAGTGACTGACGGGTAATGGCAACGTCGGCTCGACACGCTCACATTGAATCCGGCACTGCTTTATATACCAGCAATAAACACAGTCAGTCTGGCGGCCGGGTAGTAGTAATGTAGTTAACGAGGGCTTGTTGAATTTGACGCGACGGTTTTTCAGTAGGATGAGAAAGGCAGATAGCGGAAGTGTTGTGGCAAAAAAAGGCCAGAACGCGTTGCGCTCTGGCCCGTATTACCGTTTACGCCTGTGAGGGCGATTTATCAGAAGTTAACGCGTGCACCAAACATCACTGTGGTGTCGGAATAGCCCGCGCTACCTACCTGCTGAGCAACGTTGCCCCACATGGTGAAGTCGTTGGCCATCTTACCTTCCACGCCAAGCTTCAGCTCACCGACGTTTTTAT
>AMFN01000021.1 GCA_000302695.1 Enterobacteriaceae bacterium LSJC7 | reverse complement strand
TGTCAGTGGAGGCGCATTATAGGGAGTATTCGGACGCTGGCAAGTGCTGATTTCAGAAATCTTAACTGACCGTCTTTTTTTTGCTCAAACGGTGATTAAACATCCAGTTTTACCAGTGAGTTAAAGCCATAACGCTGCAAAACTGGCAGCAGTTGTGCAGTTTCACGCGTCAGAGCCATACAAAAGGCAATATTTTCATCAGCAGATAATCTTTGCGGCGCCTCGTTCTCAAGCAACCATGCCGTTCTACGTGCAATCGCCGCCCCTGAGTCCACCAGGCGCGTTCCCTCAGGCAACACCTGCATCAGTTCATCAGCCAGCAAAGGAAAGTGTGTACAACCAAGTACCACGGTATCCGGTGACTCTGGCATACGTAGCCAGGGACGCAATATTTTGCGTAGCTCGTCCAGCGGTACTTCAGCACCGTGCAACTTCGCTTCCGCCATCTCCACCAGCTCGGCAGAGCCCAGCATTTCAATGCGGCATTCGGTCGCAAAGCGAGAGATAAGCTCGTGCGTATAAGGGCGGCGCACTGTACCGCGCGTAGCAAGCAGGCCTACTATGCCGTTTGCCGTCAAACGTGCCGCAGGCTTGATAGCAGGCACCACGCCAACAACCGGGAAATCAAACTTCTCGCGCAAGGCTGGCAGCGAGACGGTACTGGCCGTGTTACAGGCAATAATCGCCATCGCCATGGGATATTGACGGTGCACCGCGCCGACAATATCCACCACGCGCTCAACAATAAACTCCTCGCTCTTTTCGCCATAAGGGAAAGCGACATTATCAAACGCGTAGATATAGTGGAGATTGGGCAGAAGTTGGCGAACTTCGTCATACACAGAAAGCCCACCGACGCCGGAGTCAAATACCAGCACGGTGGGCTTTGCATCAGAAGGTGTAGCTGCCAGACAAGGTGTATTCCCGTCCTGCAGTTTGATAGCCATAAACTGTCTCGTAATCTTTGTCGAACATGTTGGCTATTTTACCACGAACGGTGAGATGGGAGGTGACTGGATATGACAGCGAAATATCCCATAAACTCACGCCGCCCATTTTAACCGTCTGATAGGTGTTGAAATCCGTGTCATAGCGGGTGCCGAGATAACGATAAGTCAGGCTCCAGTCGAGGTCATACACCTGCCAGTCGAGCTGATACTTCACCTGCTGTTTGGCACGGCGCGCCAGCGGCTGCTCGGTCACACCGTTGCGGGCATCAACATAGTCATAACCCACACTGTGGGTCAGCGGGCCGGTATCGAAAGAGGCCGTTGCTTCCACGCCTTTAATATTGGCTTTGCCTACGTTGTAATAACGCATACGGGCGCTGTCATAATCGATAAGATTATCCACATTATTACGGTAGCCCGACACGCGCCAGTTAACGCCCGCCGTTAAGCCCTCAAACGCGCCTTCCCACTGTTTGCTTTCTTCTGGGCTGAGATTCGGCTCGCCATAGTCGCCGTAAAGCTGGCCGAGGTTGGGGGCTTTATACGCGGTTCCGTAAGACGCGATAAAACGATACCCTTCAATAAACTCCCACGCCGCACTGCCCTGCCAGGTCGCATGCTGGCCAAATTGTGAATTGTCATCACTGCGGGCAGCACCTTCCAGAATAACGTCACCCAATTTTTGCAGACCGGTGAGATAAACCCCCGTGTTGCGCAGGTCGTAGCCATTGTTCACAGAACTCGTTCCCGGCTCAGTGCTCTGCTTCTGCCAGTCGATGCCTGCGCCGATATTGCCGTGGCCGATATCAACGGAGTTCGCCCACTGCAAATTGTACTGTTTGACTTCATCAAGCCTCGCCGTGGCGTCGTAGCGCCCCAGACGCGGGTCGTAGTTATAGTCTTTGCTGTGGCTGTAGCTGGAAATTAGCTGGGAATGGAAAATATCGTTACTAAAGCGCAAACCAGCATCCCAGGTCTGGCTGTAGAGCTGGCGCGTATCGACCAACACCCCCGGCGTCCAGGAACTGTAGTAAGCGTCATAATTTGTACGGTTGTCGTAACCATAGCCGCGCACAAAGCCGCTCCACAGGTCGGTGAAACGCTGCTCCAGCGCACCGTACAGAGCCTTGCTCATAAAGCCATCGCGGTCCGGCTGGCGTAGTTCGCCAGTGTTGCCGTCGGCAACCACATCAATGCCCCGGGTATATGCATAATCCCCTGCCAGCGTCACGCGCGTGCTGTCACCCAGGGTTTGCTGGGTGCTGGCACCGTAGTTCTGGTAGCCATGCGACCCAACGCCGGCATTGAGCGTGGTACCGTCTTTATCACGCGTAGTGATAATGTTAACCACACCACCAATGGCATCAGAGCCATAAATCGCCGAACGTGGCCCACGGATATATTCAATGCGCTGCACCAGCGAAATCGGGAACTGGCTTAAATCTGATGACCCGCTGACGCCTGCCTGATTAAGGCGGATCCCATCGACCAGAATCAGCACATGGCTGGAGTTTGTGCCGCGCACAAATAACGATGACTGTTGCCCCATGCCCCCACTTTGCGAAATATCCACACCGGGCAAACGGCGCATCACATCAGGAACCGAGGTTGACTGCCAACGGTCGATATCCTGACGCGTCACCACACTCACCGGCGCAAGCACGGTATTTGCCGGTTGCTCAAAACGGTTTGCTGTCACCACCATAGAATCGGCGCTATCCTGCGCCCATACAGAAAATGCCGCGACGGAAAATGCCGTCAGCAGCGAGGTTTTTATCATCATTGTTAAAGCATCCACACTCTACAAAGGATGCCGCAGGTCTCATCCATAGCACGCGATGATGACACCTATTGCGACGTGATTCCGGCAGGTCTTCGGGCTTGGAGACGATTAGAGGATGATGACTTCCCACTTAACTCAGCAGTGTCTGCTCATCCCGTCATTAATTCCTTACCGCTGCGCGTCAGCCCCAGAGTTGCACTGGGTTCCCTTTTCACTCATGCAGAGACCGGTGTGCGCATGCTACAGGCAGCCACATATAGATGTCCAGACTTCCACTGGCGACAGAAACGGCAATCCGGGCTGGACATCACAGCGCTATTCCCTACAATCCCCCGCGTATTTTCATCACCTGGAGCGAACAATGACGCCCGAACATCTACCGACCGAACGGTACGACGCGCAGCTGGCTGAAAAGGTGGTCCGTCTGCAAAGCCTGATGGCCCCCTTTTCCTCGCTGGTCCCGCAAGTGTTTCGCTCTGCGCCTGTGCATTACCGTATGCGGGCCGAATTTCGTCTGTGGCACGACGGCGACGACCTGTACCACATCATCTTCGATCAAGAGACACGCCAGCGCATCCGCGTGGACAGCTTCCCGGCGGCGAGTTCGCTAATTAACGAGCTGATGAGCGAAATGCTCACGGCCGTGCGCGATAACCCGGTCCTGCGCCACAAGCTGTTTCAGATTGATTACCTGACAACGCAAAGCAACCAGGCCATCGTGACGCTGCTGTATCACCGCGCGCTGGACGATGGCTGGAAGGCACAGGCCAGCGCACTGCGCGATGCGTTGCGGGCGAAAGGCTTCAATGTGCATCTCATTGGCCGCGCCACCAAAACCAAGATTGAGCTGGACCAGGATTACGTTGACGAACGCCTGCCGGTTGGCGGGCGAGAAATGATTTACCGCCAGGTGGAAAACAGCTTCACCCAGCCCAATGCGGCCATGAATATCCAGATGCTGGAATGGGCGCTGGAGGTCACGCAGGGTTCAGAAGGCGATTTGCTGGAACTATACTGCGGCAACGGCAACTTTTCACTGGCGCTGGCGCGCAACTTCCGTCGTGTGCTGGCAACCGAAATCGCCAAGCCATCGGTGGCGGCCGCGCAGTACAACATTGCGGCCAACCACATTGATAATGTGCAGATTATCCGTATGTCGGCCGAAGAATTTACCCAGGCGATGAACGGCGTGCGCGAATTCAACCGTCTCAAAGGTATCGACCTGAAGAGCTATGAGTGCAACACCATTTTCGTTGATCCACCGCGCAGCGGCCTGGACAGCGAAACGGAAAAAATGGTGCAGGGCTACGAACGCATTCTGTATATCTCGTGCAACCCTGAAACACTGTGCAAAAACCTGGAAACCCTGTCGCAAACCCACCGCGTGGAAAAGCTGGCGCTGTTCGATCAGTTCCCGTATACCCACCATATGGAATGCGGCGTACTGCTGGTTCGCAAATAAAAAAGCCACCGCTGAGGTGGCTGTATTAACAAAAGGGCGCGGTCGCGCCCTTTTGTTACCAACGTAAAACTACGTCCTGTGGGAATAGTCAGCAACACGTTGCCTTATTGCCTTTTGATGCCAATCTCACCGTGCGGGCAGAGGTTTCCTCGGCCATTCAGGGGGTAATCAATGCCCCCGTCTGGCCAGTGGATTTTTATTCTGCGGCGTTACGCGCGCGAATTTTGTAACCAATCCAGAACACCATCACGACCGACAGCACCGAGGGCAGGAAGTTAGAGCCAATTTCCGGGTATTCAGCGCGCACAACGGCGCTGTAAATCAGGATCCCGAGCACAAAGCAGGCAGCGGCAATACCCGGCAGACCTTCAGGCATCATGCTGTCCTGATAACGTTGATGCAGGCACCAGGCTACAAGTGCCAGTGAAATAATCGGGAAAACAGAAAACGGCACTATCGAGCTGAAAAGCGCAGCACAGGTGCCGTTAACAGACAAGCCCGCGATAAATGCCAACAAGAGCGTGCCCTTTTCCAGTACAGTTTCTTTCATGACTCTTCCTTTGTGTGAACGCAGTGATGTCCCGCGGCCATCTTTTCCTGCTCGCGGCGATACCAGTAGTAGGCACCTTTAGAAATCATACGCAGTTGTAACACCAGCCGTGCTTCAAGCTGTTGACGCTGCTCAAGACTCACATCCAGCGCCTCGGCACCGGCGTTAAACACAATCGTCACCATTGCCTCGGCCTGCGCTTCGGTGAAGCTGCGCGGCATCCGGTTTTCAAGCTCAAGATAATCGGTCAGCTCGGCAATAAAGTGCTGTATTTCGCGCGCAACAGCGGCGCGGAATGCAGCAGAAGTGCCGGAACGTTCGCGCAGCAACAAGCGAAATGCATTGGGGTTGTTACCAATAAACTCCATAAACGTCGACACGGAGGTACGGATAACACTACCGCCCTTGGCAATACGCTGGCGCGCCTGGCGCATCAGCTGGCGCAGCATCAGACCGCTTTCATCCACCATCGTCAGCCCAAGCTCATCGACATCGCGAAAATGCCGGTAAAACGACGTGGGGGCAATCCCCGCCTCACGCGCAACCTCGCGCAAACTCAGGCTGGCGAAACTGCGTTCAGCGCTTAGCTGACTAAATGCGGCCTCGACGAGTGAACGTCGCGTACGCTCTTTCTGTTGTGCTCTAACACCCATCACGATGCCTGAATCCTTGCTCTTTTGCAGGGAACTATATCAGAGAATAAAACGCCCTGGATCATTAAGGATTGTGAATGATTGTTTACGGGAGCGCGGTCGCGGTAAGGAGAAAAACGCACAATTAGAATTGGGTCACTCGCGTGTTGATGTTACCATTCTGTTGGTTTTATGTATAAGAAACAGGTAATCCCTACCATGTCTCATTCTTACGATTATGATGCAATAGTAATAGGCTCAGGTCCCGGCGGCGAAGGCGCGGCGATGGGACTTGTGAAACAGGGAGCCAGGGTAGCCGTCATTGAGCGCTACCATAACGTGGGCGGCGGTTGCACCCACTGGGGCACCATCCCGTCAAAAGCGCTACGCCACGCCGTTAGCCGCATTATCGAATTTAATCAAAATCCGTTATACAGCGATCACACCCGCCTCCTGCGCTCCTCTTTCGCCGATATCCTGCGCCACACCGACAGCGTTATCAGCCAGCAAACTAACATGCGCCAGGGCTTTTATGAGCGTAACCGCTGTGAAGTTCTGCAAGGCAACGCCCGCTTTGTTGACGAGCACACCATTGAGCTTGAGTGCCACGACGGCACCATCGAGACGCTGAGCGCTGAAAAATTCGTTATCGCCTGCGGCTCCCGGCCTTATCATCCGGCAGACGTCGACTTTACCCACCCGCGTATTTATGACAGCGATTCCATTCTCAGCCTGCATCACGAACCCAAGCACGTCATTATTTATGGCGCCGGGGTGATTGGCTGTGAATATGCGTCCATCTTCCGTGGCATGAGCGTTAAAGTTGATCTCATCAACACCCGCGACAGGCTGCTGGCGTTTCTCGATCAGGAAATGTCAGATTCGCTGTCTTACCATTTCTGGAACAGCGGCGTGGTGATTCGTCACAACGAAGAATACGAGAAGATTGAAGGCACCCGCGACGGCGTGATTGTGCATATGAAATCAGGCAAAAAAGTCAAAGCCGACTGCCTGCTCTATGCCAACGGCCGCACAGGTAACACTGACTCGCTGGCGCTGGAAAATATCGGTCTGGAAGTCGACAGCCGCGGTCAGCTTAAGGTCAACAGCATGTACCAGACTGCCCTGCCGCACATCTGGGCAGTAGGCGATGTCATTGGCTATCCAAGCCTGGCGTCTGCCGCTTATGACCAGGGCCGCATTGCCGCGCTGGCGATGATTAAAGGCGAAGCCACCGCCCATCTGGTGGAAGATATTCCGACCGGCATCTACACCATTCCCGAAATCAGCTCCGTGGGTAAAACCGAACAACAGCTGACAGCCATGAAAGTGCCCTATGAAGTGGGCCGCGCGCAGTTCAAACACCTGGCGCGTGCGCAGATTGTCGGCATGAATGTCGGCACGCTGAAAATCCTGTTTCATCGCGAAACCAAAGAGATTTTGGGTATTCACTGCTTTGGCGAGCGCGCGGCCGAAATTATTCACATCGGCCAGGCGATAATGGAGCAGAAAGGCGGTGGTAACACTATTGAGTACTTTGTTAACACCACCTTCAACTACCCGACAATGGCAGAAGCCTACCGGGTAGCGGCGCTGAACGGCTTAAACCGCCTGTTTTAAGGTGCGCTCGAAATGGCCATCCATTTGTGTACGGATGGCCTCTGCCAGCTGCTCATAGCGGCTACGCAGCGGTGAGCCAGGACGGTACACCAGACCCACGGTACGACGCGGCTCCGGCTTATAGCACGGCAGGTAAACCACGCCGTCGCGCTGGCGCTCTGGCGGTACAGCCAGCGCCGGCAGCAGCGTAATACCGCTACCTGCGGCAACCATGTTGCGCAGCGTCTCAAGACTGGTGGCACGGAAATGCGTGTCTTCATCCGCGCCGGCTTCAAAGCAAAAGCCCATTGCCTGGTCGCGCAAACAGTGGCCGTCTTCCAGCATCAGCAGCTTTTCACCGGCAAGATCCGACATCGGCACGCGATCGCGGTTTACCCACGGATGATTTTCATATACGGCCAGCAGCATCGGTTCATCAAACAGCGGCACTTCAATAAACGGCTCGCTCTCTTTTACCAGCGCCAGAATGGCGCAGTCGAGTTTACCGCTGTCGAGTTGTGCCAGTAGCTGATGAGTCTGTGCTTCATGCAGATACATTTCGAGCTTGGGGAAGGACTGATGCAGCATCGGGATAATTTGCGGCAGCAGATAGGGGCCTACGGTGGGAATAAGGCCGATATGCAGCGGCCCGGACATAGTTTCGCCCTGCTGGCTGGCCATCTCTTTAAGCACTTTCACTTCACGCAACACCGTACGCGCCTGGTCAACGAGCAGCAGCCCGGCCTGAGTAAAAAGCACCTTACGGCTGGTGCGCTCAAGCAGCATCACGCCCAGTTCATCTTCCAGTTTGCGGATTTGTCCGCTCAGGGTTGGCTGGCTGACATGACAGGAGTCCGCCGCACGACGAAAATGGCGATGTTCGGCAAGCGCCACCAGGTATTCAAGGTCACGAATATTCATTACTCATCCTCCGCCGCCACGATAGTTCATGGCGATAGATAGCATAGCAACCAACGATTATCCCTATCAAGTGCCGTGATTAATAATAGGTCCTAACAGAGGCCTTCATCACGGTTGCCCCAGATGAAGTTCTCTGCAGAGTAACTCTCTGAACTGACTAACGACCCGGCGCGATTTGCCAGAACACAGGTTCTGACAGAAAACGCCAAAATAAGCCAACGTGAACTTTTTGCGGACATGATTGATATGTCCGCTTTTTTTTGCTCACCGTTTACGCTCATCCGCCAGACAGCCGCGCCGCGCCAGCATAAAAAAATGCTGGCCTCAGGCGACCAGCATTATCTGTCTCAGAAGTTAAACCGTTTATCAGCCGAGACGTTTCTGTGCGTTCGCAATCGCCTGAGCGACCTGCTGCCCAGAAACCCCGCCCTTAGCGCTGCGCTTATCAAGGCAAGACTGTAGCGACAGCACCGGATAAACGTCATCGGCAATCACGTCGCTAAATTTCTGCAAGTCGGCCAGCGCCAGACCTTCCAGCGGTTTGCTCTGGCGAATGGCTTCAACGACCGCCTCGCCCACAATATGGTGTGCTTCACGAAACGCAATGCCCTTCGCCACCAGATAATCCGCAAGCTCCGTTGCATTTGCGTAACCCTGCTGCGCCGCTTCCTGGCAACGCGGGCGGCGAATCTGAATACCGTCCAGCGCCAGGGCCGCCATATGCAGGCAGTCAAGCCAGGTGTCGAGTGCGTCGAACAGCCCTTCTTTGTCTTCCTGCATATCTTTGTTGTACGCCAGCGGCAGGCCTTTGAGCGTCATCATCATGCCCGTCAGTGCGCCCTGTACGCGGCCACATTTACCACGGATAAGCTCCAGTGCGTCCGGGTTTTTCTTCTGCGGCATCAGCGATGAACCGGACGTCACGCGGTCAGACAACTCCACAAAGCCCGCTTCACCAGAGTTAAAGAAGATAAGGTCTTCGGCAAAACGCGACAGGTGCACCATGCCGATGGAAGCACTGGAGAGCAGTTCCAGCACATGGTCGCGGTCAGAAACGCTGTCGAGGCTGTTGCGGGTTGCCGAGGCAAAACCGAGCCAGCCTGCCAGCTGCTCGCGGTCAATGTCATATGCCGTGCCTGCCAGCGCACCGCTGCCAAGTGGGCTAACGTCCAGGCGCTTCACGGTATCCTGCAGGCGGCTTTCATCACGCGCCAGCATCTCAACATACGCCAGGCACCAGTGGGCAAACGTCACCGGCTGCGCGCGTTGTAAGTGGGTGTAGCCCGGCATCACCGCGTCCTGGTTTGCCTGCGCGGTTTCCACCAGCGCCTGCTGTAGCTCGCGGATGGCGCCGAGCAGCACCGCTGCCTGCTCTTTGCACCACAGTTTAAGGTCGGTCGCTACCTGGTCGTTACGGCTGCGCCCGGTGTGTAATTTCTTACCCAGCTGGCCGACTTTATCAATCAGCTTGCCTTCCACCCAGCTGTGAATATCTTCCGCATCGCTTTCAAGAATCTGCTGCGGATTAGCCTGCACCTCTGCCAGAAGCGCATTCAGCGCCGCTTCCAGCTGCTGCTGCTCATCAGCACTCAGCACGCCTACGGTCACCAGTGCTTTGGACCAGGCAACAGAGCCGACGATATCCTGCTCAGCCAGGCGATAGTCAAAACGCAGAGAGTCATTAAACTGCTTGAACCGCTGGTCCGCTGCCTGAGTAAAACGCCCACCCCAAAGTGCCATAGTCATGCTCCATTTCATCTGAATCTGTTGCCCGAAGGCCGTTAATAACAGGCCCGGACAGATGCCCGGGCCTTTGGTACAGCAAGTCTTTCAGCCCGATTAACGCTTCTTCTCGTTCAGCGCGCGAATGCGTGATGACAAAGAGAACAGGCGGATAAAGCCGCCAGCGTGGCTGTGGTCGTACACGTCATCTTCACCGAAGGTGGCGAACTCTTCGTTGTACAGGCTGTTGGGCGATTTCTTCTGAATCGCAGTGACACGACCTTTGTACAATTCCAGCACCACTTCGCCGTTAACTTCCTGCGCCAGTGATTCAGCGGCAGCCTGCAAAGACTGGCGCAGCGGGGCGAACCAGCGGCCATCGTAAACCACATAAGACATTTCCAGGCCAACCTGCTCACGCCATTTGAAACTGTCACGGTCCAGCACCAGCTGTTCAACGCCGCGCAGCGCAGCCATCATGATGGTGCCCCCTGGGGTTTCATAGCAGCCGCGGGATTTAATACCCACCAGACGGTTTTCCACGATATCTACGCGACCTACGCCGTGTTTTGCACCGATCTGGTTGAGTTTTTCCAGGCACTGGAACGGGCTCAACGCTTCGCCGTTTACCGCAACCACTTTGCCGTGTTCAACTTTCACCGTCACCAGTTCAGCCTGGTCCGGTGCGTCTTTCGGATCAACCGTCCACACCCAGCAGTCTTTGTTAGATGCGTTCCACGGGCTTTCCAGCACGCCACCTTCAGTAGAGATGTGCCAGGCGTTCTCGTCACGGCTGTAAATCTTCTCAAGGGATGCGGTAGTCGGGATATCACGCTCTTTCAGGTAATCGAGCAGCGCTTCACGGGAGCGCAGGTTCCACTCACGCCACGGCGCAATCACTTTAAGCTCAGGCGCCAGTGCCGCCCAGGCAGACTCAAAACGCACCTGGTCGTTACCTTTACCGGTTGCACCGTGGCACAGCGCGTCTGCGCCCACTTTCTTCGCCACATCCACCAGCGCTTTAGCGATCAGCGGACGCGCCATGGAGGTGCCCAGCAGGTAGCTGCCTTCATACAGCGCACCGGACTGCAACACCGGATACACGTAGTCACTGATGAACTCTTCACGCGCGTCCACCACGTAGCACTCAACGGCGCCAGAGCGCAGCGCTTTCTGCTCAACGCCTTTGAGATCTTCGCGATCCTGACCGATATCCACCACGCAGGCGACCACTTCACAATCTTCATAGTTTTCTTTCAGCCACGGAATGATAGCTGAGGTGTCCAGGCCGCCGGAGTAAGCCAGTACCACTTTTTTGATGCCGTGATTTTTCATTGTTTTTTCCTTTAAAAGCTTTGAATTACGCAATAATCCGGGTGCCAATTGGCACACCGTTAAACAAAGAGGGAAGCTGCTCGGCATGGCGCCAGGAGGCGATATCCACCGGGCGGCCCAACGTGCGCGCAGCGTCCAGCGCCGCGTTCACTTTTACAATCATGCCATCGGTAATAATGCCCTGTGCAATCAGCTCGTCGGCGCGCGTGGCCGTCATTTCGGCAATACGCTGGCCTTTGCCATCCAGAATGCCGCTCACATCAGAGAGCAAAATCAGGTCCGCGCCAAGCGTTGCCGCCAGCGCCGTGGCCGCCTGGTCAGCGTTAACGTTCATCAGTTCGCCGCCATCTGTGATGCCGATAGAGCTGACCACCGGCAAAAAGCCTGCGTCGAGCAGCCCGCTAATCAGCTTCGGTGAACCCGGCTCAGCCTTGCCAACGTGACCCAGTGCTTCATCAAGCTGGCTCACCTTAACGGCATCGCCGTCGCCCAGGCACAGGCCGACGGCGTCAATCTTGTGGCGCTTCGCCCACGCCAGCAGCGTTTTATTGGCGGTACCCGCCAGCGCGCCGGTGATGATGTCGATTTGATCCGCAGGCGTTACCCGCAGACCGTTTTTCTTTTGTACCGGCAATGAGAGCTTTTTCATCAGCTCATCAACCAGACAGCCGCCGCCGTGCACAATAACCAGCGGGCGCTGATGCGCCTGCCGGTAAGCCACCAGCGCGCCAAACAGGCGCTCCAGCGCCTCTTCGCTATCCAGTAATACGCCGCCTAACTTAATAATTAACGGATTCATCCACGTACCTGACTGTCGGTTAAATAAGGGATTCGGTTTCAGCAAAGCCAAAACGCAGGTTAGCGCACTGTACCGCCTGCGCTGCGGCGCCTTTGAGGAGGTTATCTTCTGTAGCCACGACTATCAGATGCTCGCCCTGTACGGCAAAGCCAATATCGCAATACGGCAGGCCCACCACATTTTTCAGCGCGGGAACGCCTTTGTCATACAGGCGCACCAGTGGTTTGTCGGCATAGGCGTCGTTGAAGGCCGCAGCCACCTGCTCGCGGGACACGCCCGGTTTCAGGCGACAGGTAATCGTTTCCAGAATGCCACGCGGGAAATTGCCCAGATGCGGCGTGAAAATCACCTGCGCACCGAGGTGGGCTGAGATTTCAGGCTGATGGCGATGGGTAAAAATGCCGTACGGCTGAAGGCTGACTTCGCAGAAGCTGTTGGAGAGTGCCGCTTTACGTCCGGCGCCGCTCACGCCGCTGGTGGCGTTAATGACCGGCCACTGCGTGAGTTCCAGAAGGTCGTTATCGATAAGCGGCTTGAGGGACAGCTGCGCCGCTGTAGGATAGCAGCCAGGCACCGCAATCAGATTCGCCTCTTTAAGCTTCGCGCTCTGCCATTCGGCCAGGCCGTAAACAGCCTGCTCAAGCAAATCCGGGTGCTGATGGGTAAAACCATAGTAAGTCTGGTAGAAGGCGGCGTCGTTCACGCGGTACGCCCCTGAAAGGTCAAACACCACGCAGCCGGCCTGCAAAAACAGTGGCGCTAAATCGTGGCTGACTTCATGGGCGGTTGCCAGGAACACCACATCGGCGTTTGCCGCGCATTCACTGACGTCATCCATCGGCTGCAACGGCAAATCAATGCGCCCTTTCAGCTGCGGATGCAGCTCGGAGAGTAATTTTCCTGCATCTGCACTTTGCGCTGAAACCGTCAAAGCGGTTATGTTCATATGTGGATGGCGATGGATATAGCTCGCAAGCTCTGCGCCGGTATAACCGCTGGCGCCAACGATCAGCGTTTTCAACATCGGGGCTAAACCTTCTTAACGTCATGAATGCCCGGGCAGCGGCTCTTGCGCTTACCCGTGAGGTTTGTAAAAACTCAGCGCCTGCGTGCGGGTTCTGAGGCTTTCTTTGTGTCGAGTGATAATGTATTTTTATTCATTATAACTGCATGATTATTTACCATTGCGACCTGAGGCCTGTCAACAGTGAAGACAAAAATACCGCCCTTTATAGAAATTTACCGTGAGCTCATCGCCACCCCGTCGATAAGTGCCACCGAAGCCGCGCTGGATCAGAGCAATGCCACGCTGATTAACCTCCTGGCTGGCTGGTTTAAGGACCTGGGTTTCCATGTTGAAGTGCAGCCGGTGCCTGGCACGCGCGAGAAGTTCAACATGCTGGCAAGTACCGGCACTGGCGCAGGCGGCCTGCTGCTGGCCGGGCATACCGATACGGTGCCGTTTGACGATGGCCGCTGGACCCGCGACCCGTTCACGCTCACCGAGCACGACAACAAGCTCTACGGGCTGGGTACTGCCGATATGAAAGGCTTCTTCGCCTTTGTGCTGGACGCGCTGCGCGATATCGACGTTACAACGCTTAAAAAGCCGCTGTACATTCTGGCGACCGCCGACGAAGAAACCACCATGACGGGCGCGCGCTACTTTGCCGAAAACACCGCCATTCGCCCGGACTGCGCAATTATTGGCGAGCCGACCTCGCTACAGCCAGTGCGCGCGCACAAAGGCCACATTTCCACCGCGGTGCGCGTGCTGGGCCAGTCAGGGCACTCCAGCGATCCGGCGCGCGGCGTAAACGCCATTGAACTGATGCACGCGGCAATTGGCCACATCATGGAATTGCGCGACAGCCTGAAAGAGCGTTATCACTTTGAGGCCTTCACTGTGCCATATCCCACGCTCAACCTCGGCTATATTCACGGCGGCGACGCGCCAAACCGCATCTGCGCCTGCTGTGAAATGCACATGGACATTCGCCCGTTGCCTGGCATGACATTGAGCGATCTGGACGGCCTGCTCAACGAGGCCCTGGCACCGGTGAGCGAGCGCTGGCCAGGCCGACTGACGGTTTCAGAGCTGCATCCGCCCATTCCTGGCTACGAATGCCCGCCAGATCACGAACTGGTGCAGGTGGTAGAAAAACTGCTCGGCACGAAGACGGAAGTGGTGAACTACTGCACTGAAGCGCCGTTCATCCAGAACCTGTGTCCTACGCTGGTGCTTGGCCCTGGCTCTATCAACCAGGCCCATCAGCCGGACGAGTACCTCGAAACCCGTTTTATCAAGCCCACTCGCGAGCTAATCAGTCAGGTTGTGCATCACTTTTGCTGGCACTGATGCTTTTTCGCCCTTTCAGCCAGAAAGGGCGAAATAAATCCACAGTATCTATATGCCTATAAGTAAAACTTATCTGCCACGTTCTGAGTTAAATTTCTCAAATTTCCCGTAGTTACACGTTTGCTGAACCGATTTCGCCACATTTGACGAATGCGTCCTGACGTGGCTTTATAAAGAGAGATGCTGTGCCATAAGGCAAGCCTGGCAAAAATTTTGGGGACCTATGAACGAACAATATTCTGCTTTGCGAAGCAATGTAAGTCAGCTCGGTAAACTACTCGGTGATACTATCCGTGGAGCACTGGGAGAGCACATCCTCGATCGTGTCGAAACTATTCGTAAGTTGTCTAAAGCATCTCGCTCGGGCGATGATGCCAGCCGCCAGGCGCTGCTCACCACGCTGCAAAACCTGTCTAACGACGAGCTTTTGCCCGTCGCGCGCGCGTTCAGCCAGTTTCTGAACCTTGCCAATACTGCCGAGCAATACCACAGCATCTCTGCAAAAGGCGAAGCCGCCAGCAACCCGGAAGTGATTGCCAAAACCCTGAGAAAATTAAAATCGCAGCCGGAGCTGAGCGACGACGCCATTCGCCGCGCCATTGAGTCTCTGTCTCTGGAGCTGGTGCTGACGGCGCACCCCACCGAAATTACGCGCCGTACGCTTATCCACAAAATGGTGGAAGTGAACAACTGCCTCAAGCAGCTTGATAACAAAGACCTCGCCGACTACGAGCGCAACCAGATTATGCGCCGCCTGCGCCAGCTGATTGCCCAGTCCTGGCACACCGACGAAATCCGCAAACATCGCCCGTCGCCGATTGAAGAGGCGAAATGGGGCTTTGCCGTGGTGGAAAATAGCCTCTGGGAAGGGGTGCCGAGCTACCTGCGTGAACTCAACGAACAGCTGGAAGAGCATTTCAACTACAAGCTGCCGGTGGATTTTGTGCCGGTGCGCTTTACCTCCTGGATGGGCGGTGACCGTGACGGCAACCCGAATGTCACAGCCAACATCACGCGTGAAGCGCTGCTGTTAAGCCGCTGGAAAGCCACCGATCTGTTCCTTAAAGACATCCAGGTGCTGGTGTCTGAGTTGTCGATGGTGGAATGCACGGATGAACTGCGCGCACTGGCCGGTGCCGAAGGCGAGCTGGAACCGTACCGTTACATCATGAAAGGGCTGCGCTCGCAGCTGATGGCAACTCAGGCCTGGCTGGAAGCGCGTCTTAAGGGCCAGAAACTGCCTAAACCACAGGGGCTACTGACGCACAACGCCCAACTGTGGGACCCGCTCTACGCCTGTTATAAATCGCTGGTGGCCTGTGGGATGGGCATTATCGCCAATGGCGACCTGCTCGACACGCTGCGCCGCGTGAAATGCTTCGGCGTGCCGCTGGTGCGCATTGATATTCGTCAGGAAAGCACCCGCCACACCGAAGCGCTGGGCGAGCTGACCCGCTATCTCGGCATTGGCGATTATGAAAGTTGGTCTGAGGCCGACAAGCAGGCCTTCCTGATCCGCGAACTGAACTCTAAACGCCCGCTGCTGCCGCGCAGCTGGGAGCCAAGCGACGACACCCGCGAAGTGCTGGACACCTGCCGGGTAATTGCCGAAACGCCGCAAGGCTCCATCGCCGCTTACGTCATTTCCATGGCGAAAACGCCGTCTGACGTGCTGGCCGTGCACCTGTTACTCAAAGAAGCCGGTATTGGCTTTGCGTTGCCGGTCGCCCCGCTGTTTGAAACGCTGGACGACCTGAACAACGCCAACGATGTTATGACCCAGCTTTTGAATATTGACTGGTATCGCGGCTTTATTCAGGGCAAGCAAATGGTGATGATTGGCTACTCTGACTCTGCCAAAGACGCAGGCGTGATGGCCGCTTCCTGGGCGCAGTACCAGGCACAGGACGCGCTTATCAAAACCTGCGAAAAAGCGGGTATTGAGCTGACGCTGTTCCACGGTCGCGGCGGCTCCATTGGCCGCGGTGGTGCACCGGCGCACGCGGCACTGCTGTCTCAGCCGCCAGGCAGCCTCAAAGGTGGACTGCGCGTCACCGAGCAGGGTGAGATGATCCGCTTTAAATACGGTCTGCCGGAAATCACCATCAGCAGCCTGTCGCTCTACACGGGCGCCATTCTTGAAGCCAACCTGCTGCCGCCGCCGGAGCCGAAGCAGGAGTGGCGCAATATTATGGACGAGTTGTCGGTGCTGTCGTGCAACATGTACCGCGGCTATGTGCGCGAGAATAAAGACTTTGTGCCGTATTTCCGCTCCGCGACGCCGGAAGTCGAGCTGGGCAAACTGCCGCTCGGTTCACGCCCGGCCAAGCGTCGCCCGACCGGTGGCGTTGAATCGCTGCGCGCCATTCCGTGGATTTTTGCCTGGACCCAGAACCGCCTGATGCTACCAGCCTGGCTCGGTGCCGGTGCCGCGCTGCAAAAGGTGGTGGACGACGGCAAGCAGGGCGAGCTGGAATCCATGTGCCGCGACTGGCCGTTCTTTTCCACCCGCCTGGGCATGCTGGAAATGGTCTTTGCCAAAGCCGACCTGTGGCTGGCAGAGTACTACGACCAACGCCTGGTCGCCCCGGAGTTGTGGGGTCTTGGTAAAGAGTTGCGTAAGCAGCTGGCGGCAGATATTCAACTGGTGCTGACTACCGCTAACGATTCGCACCTGATGGCCGACCTGCCGTGGATTGCCGAGTCCATCATGCTGCGTAACATCTACACCGACCCGCTTAACGTATTGCAGGCAGAACTGCTGCACCGCTCGCGCCAGGCAGAGGAAAAAGGTGAAGAGCCAGACCCGCGCGTTGAACAAGCGCTGATGGTGACCATTGCCGGCGTTGCCGCCGGCATGCGCAATACCGGCTAAGTTTACGTAATGCATAAAACGCCTCGCCTGTCGGCGGGGCGTTTTATTATCTCGCTGTATGGTTGTCTGTTAATAACCGTAACTGATTCGCACAGTTAACCGGTTAATACTGATTTATTGACCCTGGGCCGGTGCTATCACGCCTTGCTTCCCGTCTTCAACGCTGGCTTAACCCAACGGCAACATTAAGGCTAATTTAAGCTTTAGTTTTTAATTTAGCGCCAGTATTTATTCTCACAGGCGCGATGATATGTCTTCACTAATACGTAACCGAGGTGCTTTTAGCACGATGGCGTTACTCTGGCTCCTGCTTTACTTCTGGTTCTTTTCGAGCGTATTGCAGGCGTACATTATGCTGACGGGCTACAGCGGCACAACTGGCCTGCGCGACTCGCTGCTGTTCAGTTCCCTGTGGCTCATTCCGGTCTTTTTATTTCCCAACCGAACCCGGCTTATTGCCGCAGTTATTGGCGTGATTTTATGGCTAAGTTCCGCGAGCGCGCTGGCCTATTTTGTTATCTATGGTCAGGAGTTTTCACAAAGCGTCTTATTTGTGATGTTTGAAACCAATGCGAATGAGGCTCGTGAATTTGCCAGTCAGTACTTCAGCCTGAAATTATTAATCATCCTGTTACTTTATACCGCGGTCGCGCTATTTCTCTGGACGCGCCTGCGCCCGGTTTATATCCGCACGCCATGGCGTTACGGCGTGGCGGCCGCAATTTTCTACGGATTGATTATCCAGCCGCTATTTAGCAATGTCGTTCTTAATAAAACCAGCATGGCCTCTGCGGTGAATTACTTAAATTCCCGAATGGAGCCTGCCGCGCCGTGGCAGCTTGTCAGCAGCTATGTGCAGTATCGCAACCAACTTAACAGCCTGCAAAGCCTGCTTTCTAAAAACAGCGCTCTGCCACCGCTGGCAGAGCTCAAAGACAGCTCGGGCAACGCACCGCGCACGCTGGTGCTGGTTATTGGTGAATCCACACAGCGCAACCGCATGAGTCTGTACGGTTATCCGCGTGAAACCACGCCAAAGCTCGACGCACTACGCAGCAGCGATCCGAACTTCACGGTCTTTAACGACGTCGTCACCTCGCGCCCGTATACCATAGAAATCCTGCAACAGGCGCTCACCTTCGCCAACGAAGAAAACCCGGATCGCTATCTGACAAAGCCCTCGTTGATGAACATGATGAAACAGGCAGGCTATAAAACGTTCTGGATAACCAACCAGCAAACAATGACCGCCCGTAACACCATGCTGACGGTATTCTCACGCCAGACCGACAAACAATATTATATGAACCAACAGCGTACCCAGAGCGCGCGCGAATACGACTCAAACGTGCTGGCACCGTTTAAAGACGTGCTCAACGATCCGGCACCGAAGAAATTTATCGTCGTGCATTTGCTGGGGACGCATATTAAATATCAGTATCGTTACCCGGAGCTGGCGAAATGGGACCGTTTTAGTGGAAAAACCGACAATGTTCCCGCTAATTTGAATCAGGAGCAGCGGGCAACATATAACGATTACGACAACGCGAATCTGTACAACGACAATGTGCTGTCACAGCTTATCGCCGACTACAAGGCCACGGACCCGAACGGTTTCATGCTCTATTTTTCCGATCACGGGGAAGAGGTTTATGACACCGCGCCGTACACAACCCAGGGCCGCAATGAGTCCAACCCCACGCGCGCCATGTACACCATTCCTTTCTTTGTCTGGACCTCAGACAAATGGCAGGCTGCGAACCCGCGCGATTTGCGCACGGTTGTGAATCGTAAATTCAGCCTGATGAACCTTATCTATACCTGGTCCGATCTGGCGCGCCTGAGCTACGACGGTTACGATCCCACGCGATCGCTGGTCAACCCGCAGTTTGTGCAAACGCCGCGCTGGATTGGCAACCCTTATGAGAAAGGTGGGCTACGTGATTTTGATACCTTAGCCAACGGCGCAACTAACGCGCCGGTTATTCAATAATCCCCGCTGTTATTAAGGGAGGCAGACGCCTCCCTGCTTCTCTGTACCGTGGTTTTCACCTTCAACCCTGCGCCGCCTGGTAAAAGTGCTAATCTCAAAACAGGCCTGAGATTGTCTCTGGCATGGAGGTGAGTTATGCGACTTAGCTTATTAGCCTTGCTGGTATTCGTGCTGACAGGTTGCGCATCTGGTTATGATGAAGACGGCGATACAGCCAGCAGGCAGCCAATGAATGTGGGCGTGCAGAGCCTGTATTCCCTTGATGCAAATGGCGATTTGCGCCGCAATCCTCAAATGCAACAAATGCAGAGTCAGGGGAACAACAGCATGGCGGGCAGAACGAGGTTTGGCTGGTAGCGGGTAAGCGCGGTTTCTCTGTGCTTTTCACTCGGCCAAATCGACCGGTAAGCAGGTGGGGCAACGTAGCAATTGCATGCCGCTGTCTTTGCGTTTTGCCTGCCAGTAAGCCAGTAAAAAAGCCGGATACGATTCCTGTATCCGGCTCACGGTTGCTTACGCTCAAAGTTTAAAGCGGTTTACCACTTCGGCAAGCTGGTTTGCCTGTTTCTCCATTGATCGAGCCGCCACAGAAACCTGCTCGACCAGCGAGGCATTCTGCTGCGTGGTGCCCTCAAGCTGGCTGACAGCTGAGTTCACCTGCTCAATGCCCGCGCTCTGCTCACGGCTCGCGGTTTTCACCTCGCCTATCAGCGCGGAGACGTTTGACACCGAACGCATCAACTCCTCCATTGTCACCCCTGTGTCGTGAACCAGACGGCTGCCCTCTTGTACGCTGGTGACCGACTCTTCAATCAACGCACGAATTTCTTTTGCTGAGCCGGAAGAGCGTTGCGCCAGGCTTCTGACTTCTGAAGCCACCACGGCAAAACCGCGCCCCTGCTCACCCGCTCTGGCGGCCTCAACAGCCGCATTCAGCGCCAGGATATTGGTCTGGAAGGCAATACCGTCAATCACATTCACAATGTCAGACACACGGCGCGATGAGGACTCAATATCATCCATCTTTTTTACCGTCTGGCTTAATAATGTTTCACCGCGCTGGGCGACCGCTGAGGCCTGCGCCGTGAGTTCGTCGGCATGAGCCGCATTGTCCGCATTTTGTGCCACGGTCCCGGTAATTTCCTCCATAGAAGCCGCGGTCTGCACCAGCGATGCCGACTGCTCTTCGGTGCGTGAGGAAAGATCGACATTGCCCTGCGTTATCTGATGCGATGCGCTGGCAATCGCCTGTGCGCTACTGCTGACCTGCTGCAACAACCCCTGGAGATAGCTGATAAAGCCGTTGAAGCTCTGGGCCACCGCGTTGAACTCCGGGCTTTTGCTCTGCGGCAAACGCTGGGTCAAATCGGCACCGCCAGCTGAAAGCGCGCTCAGGTTATTGTTGAGCATACGCAGGTTGTTCATTACGGTGCGAATCATCCCAACCAGGATAACCATCAGAATTAACACCAGTGGGATCTGGACCATTCCAAGACGCGCCAGAATGCTGCTGGTCTGCTGACTGAGTAGCGTGCTGTCAATGTCGCTCACCACAAACCAGGGGCTACCAGGCACCGGGTAAACAAACAGCGTATGCGCGCCATTCGGACCGCTATATTCCTTTTCCTGTGACGTGCTGCCCGCCTGGGCAAGCATCTGCTGCAACGTCTCCACCCCCGGCAGCGACAGTTCGCTGATATTCGGCATACCGGAGGTATCCAGCGCCGTCTGGCTGTTGCCCACCACTTTACCGTCGGCCTCAACAATGAGCACGTTACCGTTGATGGCCTCGCTCATAGTGCGTGCAAGATGGTTAAAAAAGCCCAGCGTAATATCAATTGTGGCAACACCCCAGATAGTCCCGTTGCGATAAATCGGCATGGCACAGTTGGTGCGCGGCTGCGTGCTGGCGGCATCAATATAGGCCTTCGCCCACGCACACTCCCCTTTTGCGCCGTTTTGCGCATCGCGGTGCCAGGGTTGCTCCCAGTAATTGAGCGACTCAGGCTGGTTCCATACGGTGTTCAGTCGCAGCACATTGTTGTCGTCGCGGGCAAAAAAGGTGCTGAATTTATCTCGCCCTGCTTCACGTACACCCGGCAGCGGCCATATACCGCCGCCAAAAACATTACTGTCACCATATTGGTTAACCAGTGCGGCAAGCTGCTGGTCGATTTGCGGGCTGTCCAGTAACGCGACCGTTTCGGTGATGCTCCGCTGTTGGGACTGAACGCGCGTCATCTGCTCCGTGATTGCCGCTGCCTGGGCACTGATTTCATAGAGCACCAGCCGATGTTCATTGTTTTTAAGCTGCGGTGCGATAAATTTCATGATTATCCAGACGGTAATAACTGTCAGGAAGAAAAAGAATCCCAGTGTCGCAGCAATGAAGCGTGCCTGAGTGGTTTTAAACATAAAATCCTTGTCCCGATTTTTTTTATCTCTCCACGGCACTTATCGGTAGCTTAAAAATAAGATTAATCATCATTTTGTGCGTTTATGGCGCAAGGTGCAGCGTTGCACTCAGCAGATAAAATAACCACGTACGTTCAGCAGTCACAGGAACAGAGGCATTTCAACGTGTTATGGCACTATAAAAAACAAAATCCCGCGACCTGCAAAAACAGGCGGCGGGATTTTTCACCACGGGAGGTTACGCTGCGGCAGGGCGCACGCCCAGCGTATGGCAAATGGCATAGCTCATTTCAGCACGGTTGAGCGTGTAGAAATGAAAGTCCTTCACGCCTTCGCGGCTGAGGATTTTAACCATATCCATCGCGATGTTGGCACCCACCATTTTGCGGGTTTCCGGGTCGTTATCCAGCCCTTCAAACATGCTGTCCATCCACTTCGGCACACGCACGTTGGTCATGGTGGCGAACTTAGTCAGCTGCTTGTAGTTACTCACCGGCAAAATGCCCGGCACAATTTCCACGTCAATACCGGTCGCCACACAGCGGTCGCGAAAACGCAGGTAGCTTTCCACGTCGAAGAAAAACTGCGTGATAGCGCGGTTGGCACCGGCGTCGATTTTGCGCTTGAGATTGATCAGGTCGGCCTGGGCGCTTTTCGCCTCCGGGTGCACTTCCGGGTAAGCCGCAACCGAGATATCAAAATCCGCGACCTCTTTGAGCAGCGCCACCAGGTCAGAGGCATACATATCCGGCTTGCCGCTGCCCGGCGGTAAATCACCGCGCAGCGCCACGATATGGCGAATGCCGTTTTCCCAGTAATCGCGGGCGATGGCACGCAGTTCGTCTGGCGTGGCATCAATACAGGTCAGGTGCGGCGCAGCCTCAAGGCCGGTACGGTCCTTAATGCCTTTGATGATGCTGTGAGTACGGTCGCGCTCGCCGGAGTTTGCGCCATAGGTGACGGAAACGAATTTCGGCTTCAGGCTGCTCAGCCTGTCGATAGAGCTCCACAGCGTCTCTTCCATTTCGCTGGTACGCGGCGGGAAAAACTCAAAGGAGACATTAATTTGTCCCTGCAACTCAGCCAGGCTTTGATTCAGGGCTTCCCGCTGGTTGGCGTGGAAAAAGCTCATACCGTTTACCTCATCAATCGCTTTATCGTTGTCTGTTGTGTTTTTTTGACTTCTATACGTTTAGACGTCCAGATGTAAAAATGAAGGAAAAGCGCTATGGCGTCAACTGAAAATTCACCACCGCGTGTGAGGAATATTCAGCGAAGATGAATTTTTTTCAACTAAAGAAAAAGCCCTCTTCTGTAAAAGAAGAGGGCTTTGCTATTGCACTGGCTACAGCAGCTGCGCCAGGCGATTGATATCCGACTGAATGGCGCCTGCGGTAACGTCACGTCCGGCACCGGGACCGCGAATCACCAGCGGGTTATCACGATACCAGCGGCTTTCAATGGCAAACACGTTATCGCACGGCAGCAGCGCCGCCAACGGATGGTCCGGGCGCACCGCTTCAACGCCAACGCGCGCTTTGCCGTTAGCGTCAAAACGCGCCACGTAACGCAGCACCAGCCCCATTTCCTGGGCCGCTTCCAGGCGTTGCACCATTTGCTCGTTCAACTCATCGCCGTTTTCAAAGAAGTGATCCACCGAACCGTCTTCACAGCCCGCAGGCACCAGCGACTCCACGCGCACCTGGTCCGGCTCAATGTCGTACCCGGCTTCACGCGCCAGAATCACCAGCTTGCGCATCACATCTTTACCCGACAGGTCCACGCGCGGGTCCGGCTCGGTCAGCCCCTGTTGCCAGGCCTGGTCCACCAGCTCGGTAAACGGCACCGTGCCGTCAAACTGTAAAAACAACCAGGACAGCGTGCCGGAGAAAATACCGCTAATAGCAAGGATGGCATCGCCGCTGTCACGCAGATCGCGCACGGTGTGGTTCACCGGCAGCCCGGCACCGACGGTGGCGTTATACAGCCAGTGGCGATTGGTTTTAGCAAACGCATCGCGAATCTGGCGATATTTCGCGCCGTCGCCCGCCCCGGCCAGCTTGTTAGCGCTAATGACGTGGAAGCCGTGGCTGGCAAAATCAAGATACTGGTCTGCCAGCTGCGCGCTGGCGGTCACGTCCAGCACTACCAGGTCATCCCACGGATGCGCGCGCATCCACAGAAATAACGACTCTTCGTCCTGCTCCACCGCCTCATCATTAAAGAATGCCAGCGCGCGGCTGGCATCAAGGCCGTCGTAGCTCAGCAGGCAACGCTCGCTGTCCACCACGCCTGCCAGCACAAATTCAAAGCCGGTGCGTGCAGACAGCGTTTTCTGCTCGCGGGCGAACAACTCCAGCCAGCGCGAGCCGATGTTGCCTTTGCCAAACAACATCAGGCCAATGCGCTTTTCAGCGCGAAACAGCGACTGGTGCAGCCCCTGAATCAGGCTTTCGGTCGGCCCAACGCGCAGCACCGCCACCAGGCTGATGCCGTCTTCTGACTGCCAGATAAACTCGACCGGTTGGTCTTTTAACTGCTGCCAGAAGCGATGGCTGTGCAGCGGGTTACGGCACACGCCAGCCCCCACCATCGCCACCAGCGCCAGGCCATCGCGCAGGCGCAGCTCACCGGGCAGCGCCGCATCCTGCAACAGGCTTAACGCACTGCCCACCACTTCCTGGGTGTAGCACAGTTGCAGCATATTGCGGTCAGGATGAACGCCGGTCGCCAGCGGGCGCAGCTGGGCGCGCTTAAGTAGCTGGTCTACTTCCTGGCGCGCCAGGTTGAAGTCTTTTTGCGGCGCAATTTTGTATTCAATCAGGCAAACATCGTCATGACTGGTGACAATGCGCGCGCCTGTGCCGGACGCCAGCACGCGCTCAATGCGCGTGGAGCCTTGCTCCGGGTTGTAGCTACAGCGCAGCTGTAAATCGATGTCGCTACCGGAAACCGGCTGTAGCGTGCGCGCATGCAGTACCGGGGCCGCCAGGCGCGCCAGTTCGCTGGCCTCATCCAGGCGCAGCAGCGGTAGCAGGCAGGCATCTTTGACTTTGCGCGGGTCGGCGCTGTAAACCCCGGCCACATCGCTCCATATCGTCACGCGCTCAACCCCTGCCAGTGCACCGATTTGGGTTGCGGAATAGTCAGAGCCGTTGCGCCCAAGCAGCACCGTTTCACCGGCGTTGTTGCAGGCAATGAAGCCGGTCACCACCAGCCTTTTATTCGGGTGCTGGGCCAGTTGCTGTTGCAGCAGCGTAAAGGAGAGTCCTTCGTTAACCTGGGGCTGAGCGGCACGTTCAGCACGCAGAAAAGTACGAGCGTCGAGCCATACCGCCTCGATATCCTGCTCTTTGAGCACCTCGGCCATCAGGCGGGCTGACCAGATTTCACCGTGACCGACCACTTCGGCGTAGACCGCGTCTGTGATTTCTCCGTCCAGCAGTACCGCGAGACGCTCAAGGTCGCGAATGAAGTCAGCCACCAGCGCCTCGGTCTGCGCCTGCGGCAGCAGGCCGCCAATCAGCTCGCTCTGGTAGCGGCGCAGCGTCTGCTGCACCTGGTAGGCGGCGATTCTGTCGCTCTGGCTCAGCTTGAGCCAGCTAATCAGCTGGTTGGTAGTGCTGCCTGCGGCTGAAACCACCATCATATCGCCAGGGCGGGAGTACCCGGCCATAATGCCCGCAACGCGCAGGTAACACTTCACATCGGCAAGACTACTGCCACCAAATTTATGCAGCTGACGAGCCTTCGCCCCTGCCTGCGCTGAAACACTCATGCTTACCCCTCGGCGGCGATCCGGAATGCATTATCCAGATCGGCAATTAAATCTTCACTGTCTTCAATACCGGTTGAGATGCGAAACAGCGTCTCAGAGATCCCGGCAGCGGCGCGCGCTTCGGGCGCCATCCCCGCGTGGGTCATGGTCGCCGTGTGAGAAATCAGGCTTTCTACGCCGCCCAGCGACTCGGCAAGCGTAAACAGCGTCAACCCGCTCAGGAAGCGGCGAATCGTTTGTTCATCACCATCAAGCTCAAAACTGAGCATGGCGCCAAAGCCCTTTTGCTGGCGCGCAGCAATCTGGTGGCCCGGATGTTCTGGCAGCGACGGATGATACAGGCGCCTCACCAGCTTCTGCGACTTCAGGTATTCCACCAGCGCCAGCGCGTTACGTTGCGCCACATTCATACGCGGGACAAGGGTGCGCAGGCCACGCAGCAGCAAATAGCTGTCAAACGCCGCACCGGTCACGCCAATATTGTTGGCCCACCAGGCAAGCTCTGTCACGGTGTCCGGGTCTTTGGCAATCACCACACCGGCCACCACGTCTGAGTGACCGTTCAGGTACTTGGTGCAGGAGTGCAGCACCAGATCCGCGCCCAGCGCCAGCGGGCTTTGCAGCGCCGGGCTGAGGAACGTGTTATCCACCACGCTCACCGCGCCGACTTCGCGCGCCTGTTGGCAGATTTTCTCAATATCCACCACGCGTAACAACGGATTACTCGGACTTTCTATCAGCACCAGCTTCGGCTTCTCAGCCAGTGCCGCCGCCAGCGCCGCCTCATCGCCCTGGTCAACAAACAGCACGCGGTAGCACCCGCGCTTTGCCAGGCTGTCGAACAGGCGGTAGCTGCCGCCGTAGCAGTCGTGAGGAGCCACCAGCAGATCGCCAGGCTTCAGGAAAACCGTGGTCACCAGGTGAATCGCCGACATGCCGGTGTTGGTTAACACCGCGCCTGCACCGCCCTCCAGTTCAGCCAGCGCACGCTGTACCACATCGCGCGTCGGATTACCGCGGCGCGAGTAGTCATGGGCGCGCGGCTCATTAAAGTCGATGAAGTTGTAAGTACTGGAAAGATGAATGGGCGGGACAACGCAGCCGTACTGCTCGTCGTCATTCAAACCGCTACGTACTGCGATGGTGGCCTGCTTGCGCGTCATAGAATCGGTCCTGGCGTAGATGAAAAGTCAGGTCACAGAGTAAACACTGCGATATTAGACGTCAATACATCTGGACATCTAAACTTCTTTGCGTATAGATTGAGCAAAAGCAAAATAGCCGCTAAAATTATACGCTTTAGCGCCCTGGAACAGCATTTTGCGCTAAAGCGCGATATATTGCGTACAGATTATCGTCACGTGCCCCGGCGCGGACACAACGTTAATGATTGAGAGGATTAAAGGTATCCCATGGCTGAATGGAGCGGCGAATATATCAGCCCCTACGCTGAGCACGGCAAGAAGAGTGAGCAAGTCAAAAAGATTACGGTTTCCATTCCTCTGAAGGTCTTAAAAATCCTCACCGACGAGCGCACCCGCCGTCAGGTCAACAACCTGCGTCACGCCACCAACAGCGAACTGCTGTGTGAGGCCTTCCTGCACGCGTTTACCGGCCAGCCTCTGCCCAACGACGAGGATCTGCGTAAAGAGCGTAGCGATGAAATTCCAGAAGCCGCCAAAGAGATTATGCGCGAGCTGGGGATTGACCCGGATACGTGGGAATACTAAAAACAAAAAAGGCGCCCGAAGGCGCCTTTTTTTGGCAGCGAAGACTTACTTGCTGCTGCCCGGCAGGCTGAAGCGCTTGTTGAAGCGATCAACACGGCCGCCGGTAGCCACTTCACGCTGCTTACCGGTGTAGAACGGGTGGCATTTGCCGCACACGTCCAGGTTCAGGTCGTGACCCGCAGTGGAGCCAACCTTGATAACATTACCGCAAGAGCAGTTTGCAGTAATTTCTGCGTAATTCGGGTGAATATCTTTTTTCATGGGAAACCTCAATCTGAAGGCCGCGTCGCTCTTCCAGCCCTAACGCCAGACACCACGCGAGTTAATATAAGTGAGTTCTTTGACTGCGCGAAAATAACGCATCAAAGGGGGCGGATCATACAGAACCCTGATAGCGAATGCAAACGCTTCGCAAAGCGCCTTCACAGTGTACACTGTACGCCACATAAAGAAGGCAACCGCCTTTCTCTTACCTTTTAAGCCTGGATGCTCGCATGACTGTCGCCCACATTGCCCTGCCAGTGCCGCTGCCGCGCACCTTCGACTACCTCATTCCTGACGGGATGCGGTTGACGGCAGGCGCACGCGTCAGAGTACCGTTTGGGCGGCGCGAAATGGTGGGCGTGACGCTGGCGGTTAGCGAGCACAGCGAACTGCCGCGCGATGAGCTTAAAAGCGTGCTGGAGGTGCTGGAGAGCGAGTCGCTCTACTGCGGCGCACTGTGGCCGATGCTGCTGTGGGCGGCCGATTACTACCATCATCCGATTGGCGACGTGCTGTTTCACGCGCTGCCGGTGTTGCTGCGCCAGGGCAAACCAGCGCACGCAACGCCGCTGTGGTACTGGCGCGCCAGCGAAGAAGGCCAGGCATGCGATCTTAATAGCCTCAAGCGCGCGCCGAAGCAACAGCAGGCGCTGGCGCTACTGCGCCAGCGCGACATCTGGCGCCATCAGGTCAGCGAGATGGAACTGAGCGAGACCGCACTACAGGCGCTGCGCCAGAAGGGATTGTGCGATATCCACAGCCAGCTGCCCGCGCACGTTGACTGGCGACAGGATTTTGCCGTACACGGCGAACGGCTGCGCCTGAACACCGAGCAGGCCATGGCGGTGGGCGCTATCCACAGTGAAGCCGGGCAGTTTACGCCCTGGCTGCTGGCGGGCATCACTGGCTCGGGTAAAACCGAGGTCTATCTCAGCGTGCTGGAAAACGTGCTGGCCGCAGGCAAGCAGGCGCTGGTGCTGGTGCCGGAAATCGGCCTGACCCCGCAGACCATCGCCCGCTTTCGCGAACGCTTCAGCGCGCCGGTAGAAGTACTGCACTCTGGGCTTAACGACAGCGAACGGCTAGGAGCATGGCTTAAGGCGCGCAGCGGTGAAGCGGCCATCGTGATTGGCACGCGCTCGGCGCTGTTCACGCCGTTTAAAGATTTGGGCGTGATTGTTATCGATGAAGAGCACGACAGCTCTTATAAGCAGCAGGAGGGCTGGCGCTATCACGCGCGCGATTTAGCGGTATGGCGCGCCCACGCCGAAGGCATCCCGATTATTCTTGGCTCTGCCACGCCCGCGCTGGAAACGCTGCACAACGTGCGCATGGGTAAATATCGCCAGCTTAAGCTCACTCGCCGCGCCGGGAACGCGCGTCCGGCCAACCAACATGTGCTCGATTTAAAAGCCCAGCAGCTTACCGCTGGGCTGGCTCCGGCGCTAATTGCCCGCATGCGCCAGCATTTACAGGCCGACAACCAGGTCATTTTGTTCCTCAACCGCCGTGGCTTCGCGCCCGCTCTGCTGTGCCACGACTGCGGCTGGATTGCCGAATGCCCGCGCTGCGATCATTACTACACGCTGCACCAGAGCCAGCACAGCCTTCGCTGCCACTACTGCGACAGCCAGCGCCGGGTGCCGCCGCAGTGCCCGCAGTGCGGCTCCACGCACCTGGTACCGGTAGGCCTTGGCACCGAGCAGTTGGAGCACGCGCTCGCACCGCTGTTTCCCGATGTGCCCCTGTCGCGCATTGACCGTGACACCACCAGCCGCAAGGGTGAGCTGGAGCGTCGGCTCGACGAAGTGCACCGCGGCGGCGCGCGCATCCTGATTGGCACCCAGATGCTGGCCAAAGGCCACCACTTCCCGGACGTCACGCTGGTCGCACTGCTCGATGTGGACGGCGCACTGTTCTCTGCCGATTTTCGCGCCGCAGAACGTTTTGCCCAACTTTATACCCAGGTGTCGGGCCGCGCAGGTCGCGCAGGTAAACAGGGCGACGTGGTGCTGCAAACCCATCATCCAGACCATCCGTTACTGCAAACGCTACTCTACAAAGGCTATGACGCCTTTGCCGAACAGGCGCTGGCCGAGCGCCAGAGCGTGATGCTGCCGCCCTGGAGCAGCCATGTGCTGATACGCGCTGACGACAGCGATAACCAGCAGGCGGCACATTTTCTCCAGCAGTTGCGTAACCTGTTGCAGGCAAGCCCGCTGGCAGACGAACAGCTATGGCTCATCGGCCCGGTTCCGGCACTCCAGCCCAAACGCGGCGGACGCTTTCGCTGGCAACTGTTGTTGCAGCACCCTTCCCGTCCACGTCTTCAGCGCTTATTGCAAAACAGCCTCAAGTTAGTCAATACGTTGCCGCAAGCGCGCAAGGTGAAATGGATACTGGATGTTGACCCGATAGAGAGCTAAGCAGATAACTTTCTGTTACCTACTGAAAGAAAAAGGAATTTCTGACGCCAAAAGCCCGCAATTTCTGCGAGGTGGATCGATAAATTAAACACAAGTCACAGTTTTAGTGAAATTTCTGTAACTGGCACGCCTCAAAATCTGTTAAGAATGTGAAAATAATCTAATAATTCTGGCTACATGAACGGCGGCAGACCGCGTGGCCCGACAGATAAACCCCTGCACAATGCTCATGAGGTAAGAGACGTTGAAGACCAGGAAGCAGGTTGCAGGCGCAACCATGAAAGATGTCGCCCGTAAGGCCCAGGTATCTACCGCAACCGTATCCCGCGCTCTGATGAACCCCGATAAAGTGTCGCAGGCGACCCGCTCGCGCGTGGAACAAGCCGCGGTTGACGTCGGTTACCTTCCTCATACGCTGGGGCGCAGCGTCAAGCGCGGCGATTCACGCACGCTGCTTGTGATTGTGCCTGATATCTGCGACCCATTTTTTAGCGAAATCATCCGTGGCATTGAAATCACCGCCGCCGCCAACGGCTACCTGGTGCTGATTGGCGACTGCGCGCACCAGAACCAGCAGGAAAAAACCTTCATTGATTTGATTGTGACCAAACAGATTGATGGCATGCTGCTGCTAGGCTCGCGCCTGCCTTTTGACGCCGGTAAAGAAGAGCAGCGCAACCTGCCGCCCATGGTCATGGCAAATGAGTTCGCCCCGGAGCTGGAGCTGCCAACGGTGCATATCGACAACCTCACCGCCGCCTTTAACGCCGTGAGTTATCTCTATGAGCTGGGCCACCGTCGCATTGCCTGTATCGCCGGGCCGGAAGAGATGCCGCTGTGCCACTTTCGCCTTCAGGGCTACATCCAGGCCATGCGACGCCACAACCTCACGGTTAATCCAGGCTATATCGCCCGCGGTGATTTCAGCTTTGACGCGGGCGCGAAAGCCATGGAGCTACTGCTGGCGCAGGCAGAACCGCCGGATGCGGTCTTCTGTCACAACGATGTCATGGCGCTCGGCGCGCTGTCGTTAATTAAACGCCGTGGCCTTCGCGTGCCGCAGGATATTTCGCTGATGGGCTTTGACAACATCTCCCTGTCGCAGTTTTGCGACCCGCCGCTTTCCACCGTGGCGCAGCCGCGTTTTGAGATTGGCCGCCAGGCAATGTTGCTACTGCTTGACCAGCTTCAGGGCCACGCGGTGAACTGCGGTTCGCGCCTTCTGGACTGCGAACTGATGATTCGCGGCTCCACGCGCGCCCCTGCCCCCGGAAAATAAGCGCTTAACGCTATGCTAATCTGGTCAAAGCCCTATCCCTTAAGTAACATGGCGGACTGAACTAAGACGACTACAGCGAAACGACAGTGGCTCAAAAAGATTATGTCCGCCGCGGGCAAACGTCACCTGCGCGGCGCAAAAGCGCACCCCGCAAGAAAAAAGGCAGTACTTCCAGCGTTTCTCCGGCGATGGTCGCCATTGCGGCTGCCGTACTGGTGGCGTTTGTGGGCGGTCTGTGGTTCATCACGCATTATAAAAAAGAAGAAGCCGAAGCCCTGCCCGGCCAGAAAGTGACAGGCAACGGCTTACCACCCAAGCCAGAAGAACGCTGGCGCTATATCAAAGAGCTGGAAACCCGCCAGCCTGGCGTGATGCGCCCCACCGAACCTTCCGCAGGTGGAGAAATTACCAATCAGGGGCAGCTGACTAACGAGCAACGCCAGTTGCTTGAGCAGATGCAGGCCGATATGCGCCAGCAGCCAACCCAGCTGAACGAAGTCCCCTGGAATGAGCAAACGCCTGCCCAGCGCCAGCAAACGTTACAGCAGCAGCGCCTGATTCAGGAGCAGCGCCAGACGCAGCAGGAACAACAGCGTCAGCAGCTGACTCAGCAACGCCAGCTTGAACAACAGCAGCGCCAACAACAGGCCCAGCAGCGCCAGCAGCAGGAATTACAACGCCAGCAGCAGGAGCTACAGCGCGCAACGCAAAAAGCCGCGCAGACTCAACAGACTGCGCGTGAAGAAACCGTTGCACAGCCGAAGCCGAAACCTCAGCCAGCACCAGCGCCGGTCACCGCGGCCACAGAAAGCCCGGCCCCCAAACAGGACGCGGCAAAGAAGGACGAGCGTCGTTATATGGTGCAGTGTGGCTCTTTCAAAGGCGCAGAGCCGGCCGAGAAAGTGCGCGCACAGCTGGCGTTTGAAGGTTTTGACTCCCACATCACCACCAACAATGGCTGGAACCGGGTGGTTATTGGCCCGCTTAACGGCAAAGACAGTGCCGACAGCACACTCAGCCGTCTGAAATCTGCCGGACATACCAGCTGTATCCGCGTTGCTGCCGGGGGTTGAAACCCCTGAATTTGCCCCCAATCTATACTTCTATTCTGCCCCGTGTCATGCACGGGGCACTCTGTACAGCTTTCAACAAGGGGTCTGCTCGTGACAACAATAGTCAGTGTGCGTCGTAACGGTCATGTCGTCATCGGTGGCGATGGCCAGGCTACATTAGGCAATACCGTGATGAAAGGTAACGTGAAAAAAGTGCGTCGCCTTTATAACGATAAAGTCATTGCCGGCTTTGCGGGCGGTACGGCGGACGCCTTCACGCTGTTCGAACTTTTCGAGCGCAAACTGGAAATGCATCAGGGCCACCTGGTTAAAGCGGCCGTTGAACTTGCCAAAGACTGGCGTACCGACCGTATGCTGCGCCGCCTCGAAGCGCTGCTGGCGGTTGCCGATGAAAACGCCTCACTTATCATCACCGGCAACGGCGACGTGGTGCAGCCGGAAAACGATCTGATTGCTATCGGTTCCGGTGGCCCCTACGCGCAGTCAGCAGCCCGTGCGCTGCTGGAAAACACGGAACTGAGCGCCCGTGAAATTGTGGAGAAGTCGTTGGGGATTGCGGGCGATATCTGCATCTATACCAACCACTTCCAGACTATCGAAGAACTCCCGTCTAAAGCGTAAGGACTGCCCATGTCTGAAATGACTCCACGCGAAATTGTCAGCGAACTGAACAAACACATTATCGGCCAGGACGCCGCCAAGCGCTCCGTGGCTATTGCGTTACGTAACCGCTGGCGCCGTATGCAGCTTGACGAAGAGCTGCGCCACGAAGTCACGCCGAAAAACATTCTCATGATTGGCCCAACCGGTGTGGGTAAAACAGAAATTGCCCGCCGCCTGGCCAAACTGGCTAACGCGCCGTTTATCAAAGTTGAAGCGACAAAGTTCACCGAAGTGGGCTATGTCGGTAAAGAAGTTGATTCGATAATCCGCGATCTGACCGATGCCGCCATTAAAATGGTGCGTATGCAGTCAATCGAGAAAAACCGTTATCGCGCCGAAGAAATGGCGGAAGAGCGCATTCTCGACGTGCTGATCCCACCGGCTAAAAACAACTGGGGCCAGGCCGAGCAGCCGCAGGAGCCGTCTGCCGCACGCCAGGGCTTTCGTAAAAAGCTGCGTGAAGGCCAGCTTGATGATAAAGAAATTGAAATCGACCTCGCCGCTGCGCCTATGGGCGTTGAGATCATGGCACCTCCGGGCATGGAAGAGATGACCAGCCAGTTGCAGTCTATGTTCCAGAACCTGGGCGGCCAGAAGCAAAAGCCGCGCAAGCTCAAGATAAAAGACGCGATGAAGCTGCTGGTTGAAGAAGAAGCCGCCAAACTGGTGAACCCGGAAGAACTGAAGCAGCAGGCTATTGATGCCGTTGAGCAGCACGGTATTGTGTTCATCGACGAAATCGACAAAATCTGTAAGCGCGGCGACACGTCCGGCCCGGATGTGTCGCGCGAAGGCGTGCAGCGCGACCTGCTGCCGCTGGTGGAAGGCTGTACCGTCTCCACCAAGCACGGCATGGTGAAAACCGATCATATTCTGTTTATCGCCTCCGGTGCCTTCCAGGTTGCCAGCCCGTCGGATCTGATCCCGGAATTGCAGGGCCGTCTGCCGATTCGCGTTGAGCTACAGGCGCTGACCACCGATGACTTCAAACGCATCCTGACTGAGCCGAGCGCCTCTATCACCGTGCAGTACAAAGCGCTGATGGGTACCGAGGGCGTGAACATTGAATTTACCGACGACGGTATCGACAAAATCGCCCAGGCCGCGTGGCAGGTTAACGAAAGCACCGAGAACATCGGCGCACGTCGTCTGCACACCGTGCTGGAGCGCCTGGTGGAAGACATTTCCTATGACGCCAGTGAACTGAGCGGAGAAACCGTTACCATTAACGCAGAATATGTCAGCCAGCATCTTGATGAGCTGGTGGCAGATGAAGATCTGAGCCGTTTTATTCTATAATCGCGCTCAACGCATTTTCATCATATTCGATGGGGGCCAGTGCCCCCATTTTTTATTGCTGACGAGAACCATGACTGAATCGCAACCGATAAGTCCGACCCGCGCGTGGCTGGAAAGCCTGCGCCCACGCACGCTGCCGCTGGCCTTTGCCTCGATTGTGGTCGGCAATGCGCTGGCCTGGTGGCAGGGTTTTTTTAACCCGGCCATCGCTGTGCTGGCGCTGTTAACCGCCGGACTGCTGCAAATCCTTTCTAACCTGGCAAACGACTACGGCGATGCAGTCAAAGGCAGCGATAAGCCCGATCGCCTCGGGCCGCTGCGCGGTATGCAAAAAGGCGCCATTACCCAGGCGCAAATGAAAGTCGCCCTGGCCATTGTGGTAGTGCTTATCTGCCTGTCAGGGCTGGCGCTGGTGCTGGTTGCCTGCAAAGACTTTGCTGATTTCCTCGGCTTTTTGCTGCTCGGCCTGCTGTCTATTGTTGCCGCCATTACCTACACCGTTGGCACGCGCCCTTACGGCTATATGGGCCTTGGGGATATTTCGGTATTGCTTTTCTTCGGCTGGTTGAGCGTGGTGGGCAGCTGGTATCTGCAAACGCACACGCTGGCGCTGTCGGTGTTTTTACCGGCCACCGCCTGCGGCCTGCTGGCAACGGCGGTGCTGAACATCAATAACCTGCGCGACATTGACAGCGACAGAGAGAACGGCAAAAACACCCTTGCAGTGCGCCTGGGGCCGGAAACGGCGCGCCAGTATCACGCGATATTGCTGGTAGGCTCGCTGGTGTGCCTGGCGCTGTTTAACCTCATCTGGCTTAACAGTTTGTGGGGCTGGCTGTTTATTCTCAGCGCGCCGCTGTTACTCAAACAGGCGCGTTTCGTGCTCAACGAGAAAACCCCTGCGGCGATGCGCCCGATGCTGGAGCGCACGGTCAAAGGCGCGTTGCTGGTTAATATCCTGTTTTGCATCGGAATCTTACTTTCAGGCCAACATATTTAGCTGATGTATATCAATTCGCCATCGATGGCTTTGCCTGGAGTGAACTTTAAGCGATATACTGACTACTCCAGCAGCAACTGAATGTTAAGCCTATGAAATACGATACTTCCGAGCTTTGCGACATCTACCAGGAAGATGTCAACGTAGTGGAACCGCTGTTCTCTAACTTTGGCGGACGATCGTCGTTTGGCGGGCAAATCATCACAGTAAAATGCTTTGAAGATAACGGGTTGCTGTATGAGATGCTTGAAGAGAACGGCCGCGGGCGCATCCTGCTTGTAGACGGCGGCGGTTCTATGCGACGCGCTTTAATCGACGCAGACCTGGCGCGTCTGGCGGTACAAAACGAGTGGGAAGGCATTGTCTGCTACGGCGCGGTGCGCCATGTGGACGACCTGGAGGAGCTGGATATCGGCATCCAGGCCATCGCCGCTATTCCGGCCGGTGCCGCAGGCGAAGGCGTGGGAGAGAGCGATGTGCGCGTCAACTTTGGCGGTGTCACCTTCTTCTCCGGCGACCATCTGTACGCCGACAATACCGGCATTATTCTGTCTGAAGACCCACTGGATATCGAATAACCTGCCAGAAACAATAAAGGCGCCTGAAGGCGCCTTTATTTTTTGCGAAAGGACAATCAGTTCACGTCGTCCATTTTGCCCAGCAGCGCCTGCAGGCGTTCCTGCCACACGTTGTGCTGCTCACGCAGCTGCGCGTTCTCACGCTCCAGTGCTTCATGGCCACCCTGCGCCTGCTGAACTTCCTGCGCCAGGCTGCCATTCTTCTCTTTCAGTTCTTCGATTTCCATTTGCAGCAACGTAATAGTATCAATCGCCTGCTGTACTTTGGCTTCCAGTTTCTCAAACACTTCAAATGACATCGTCATACCTCTCCTGACATTGCAAGGCGCAGATACCCTTCACAACAGGGCATTCTTCGTCACGAACATGAGCCGCGCCCTAAATAACTCGCGCGCACTACGTATGTGTCCGATTGTATGGAGCGTGGCATCCGCTGTCCAGCGGCGCACCGCGCTGTTTGCGGTTTGTCTCTATTTTCGGTCAATGCTGAAACTCTCGCGCCCGCACCTCGCGCAAACCGAATTAACAAAAGAGAACAAAATGCGCGTCTCCTCACACATTTATGCCCAGGTATTTCCACCTCACAGCGCGAAAACGCGCATTTTTATGACGCGACACACAACTTTTAATTTCGAAATTTCTCGTTTTTGCTCGTTAACGATAAATTAACACTATGCCGACAGGCATAAGGTCACAAGGATGCTGTACTTAACAACAACTTGCTTTTTTTGCCTTCAGGACCCTGATTATGAGTCAAACAACAACGTTAAAAGGCCAGTGCATTGCGGAGTTTCTCGGCACAGGACTGCTGATTTTCTTTGGCGTGGGCTGCGTTGCTGCCATGAAAGTGGCCGGTGCCACCTTCGGCCAGTGGGAAATCAGCATCATCTGGGGTCTGGGTGTGGCAATGGCTATTTATCTGACCGCTGGCGTATCAGGCGCACACCTCAACCCTGCCGTCACGGTGGCGCTGTGGTTGTTTGCCGGTTTTGACAAGCGGAAAGTGTTACCGTTCGCCATTTCTCAGTTTGCGGGCGCATTTTGTGCCGCTGCATTAGTTTACGGGCTTTATTACAACCTTTTCTTCGACTACGAGCACACACACCAGATGGTGCGTGGCAGTGTAGACAGTCTCGACCTGGCCGGTATTTTTTCTACCTACCCTCACCCACACATCAATCTCATGCAGGCTTTTGCCGTTGAACTGGTGATTACCGCCGTACTGATGGGCGTCATTATGGCGCTAACCGACGATGGCAACGGTCTGCCGCGCGGCCCGCTGGCACCGCTGCTGATTGGTCTGCTGATTGCGGTTATCGGTGCCTCTATGGGGCCGCTCACCGGCTTTGCGATGAACCCGGCGCGTGACCTTGGTCCGAAAACCTTCGCCTGGCTGGCAGGTTGGGGCAATGTGGCCTTTACCGGCGGTAAGGATATTCCTTACGTCCTCGTCCCCCTGTTCGGCCCGCTGTGCGGTGCAATCCTGGGTGCCTTTAGCTATCGTAAGCTGATTAGCCCACACCTGCCCGGTAGCGCCGCACCTGCCGAGCCAAAGAGTGATGCGTCTACAGGCGCACAGCACAAAGCATCGCTGTAACTGAAATTCAGGAACACTTATGACTATCGAAAACAAATACATTGTCGCCCTGGATCAGGGAACCACCAGCTCACGTGCCGTTGTTCTGGATCATGACGCGAATATTGTCAGCGTGTCCCAGCGCGAATTTCAGCAAATCTACCCTAAAGCAGGTTGGGTAGAGCACGACCCAATGGAAATCTGGGCCTCCCAGAGCGCCACGCTGGTTGAAGCGCTGGCAAAGGCCGATATCCGCTCCGACCAGATTGCCGGTATCGGCATCACTAACCAGCGTGAAACCGCCATTGTCTGGGAGCGTGAAACCGGCAAGCCGATTTACAACGCGATTGTCTGGCAGTGCCGCCGCACGGCCGAAATCTGTGAACAGCTTAAGCGCGACGGCATGGAAGAGTACGTGCGCCACAACACCGGGCTGGTTATAGACCCCTATTTTTCCGGCACCAAGGTGAAGTGGATCCTCGATCACGTGGAAGGCTCTCGCGAACGCGCGCGCCGCGGTGAACTGCTGTTTGGTACCGTCGATACCTGGCTTATCTGGAAAATGACCCAGGGACGCGTGCACGTTACCGACTACACCAACGCTTCACGCACCATGTTGTTTAACATCCATGAACTCGACTGGGACGATCGCATGCTGGAAGCGCTGGAGATCCCGCGCGCCATGCTGCCGCAGGTGCGTAAGTCCTCAGAGGTGTACGGCCAGACCAACATTGGCGGCAAGGGCGGCACGCGTATTCCTATTGCCGGGATCGCTGGTGACCAGCAGGCGGCGCTGTTCGGCCAACTGTGCGTGAAGCCAGGCATGGCGAAAAACACCTACGGCACCGGCTGCTTTATGCTGATGAACACCGGTGAACAGGCGGTGCGCTCAAGCCACGGCCTGCTCACCACCATTGCCTGTGGCCCGAATGGTGAAGTGAACTATGCGCTGGAAGGCGCGGTGTTTATGGGCGGCGCTTCCATCCAGTGGCTGCGCGATGAGATGAAGCTTATCAGCGATGCCGGCGACTCCGAGTATTTCTCCTCCAAGGTGAACGACACCAACGGCGTGTACGTGGTGCCAGCCTTTACCGGCCTTGGCGCACCCTACTGGGACCCGTACGCCCGCGGCGCCATTCTCGGCCTGACGCGCGGTGTGAACGCCAACCACATTATTCGCGCCACGCTGGAGTCCATTGCCTACCAGACCCGCGACGTGCTGGAGGCGATGCAGGCCGACTCCGATATGCGCCTGCACGCGCTGCGCGTAGACGGCGGCGCGGTTGCCAACAATTTCCTGATGCAGTTCCAGTCCGACATCCTCGGCACCCGCGTGGAACGCCCGGAAGTGCGCGAAGTCACGGCGCTGGGCGCGGCCTATCTCGCCGGGCTGGCGGTAGGTTACTGGCAGAACCTCGATGAGCTTAAGGAAAAGGCCGTGGTTGAGCGTGAATTTCGCCCCGGTATCGAAACCGTGGAGCGCAACTACCGCTACGAAGGCTGGAAGAAAGCGGTCAAGCGTTCGCTTGACTGGGAAGATCACGGCTCTCACTAACCCACCAGGGAGCGCGGGTCACCGCGCTCCTTCACTTCCAACGGGCGTAACGGCCCGCCTCTGTCCTCGCGCTGTGCTAAAATCCCCGGCAGTTTATTATTTACAACCGGGATTACCATGAGACGAGAACTTGCGATCGAATTTTCACGCGTCACCGAAGCTGCTGCGCTGGCGGGTTACAAATGGCTGGGCCGTGGCGATAAAAATGCCGCCGACGGTGCCGCCGTTAACGCCATGCGCATCATGCTCAACCAGGTCAACATTAACGGCCAGATTGTGATTGGCGAAGGTGAAATCGACGAAGCGCCTATGTTGTACATCGGCGAGCAGGTCGGCACCGGCCAGGGCGATGCGGTGGATATCGCGGTAGACCCGATTGAAGGCACGCGTATGACGGCTATGGGCCAGGCCAACGCGCTGGCGGTCATGGCGGTGGGCGATCGCGGCTGCTTTCTGAACGCACCGGATATGTATATGGAAAAGCTGATTGTCGGCCCTGGTGCGAAAGGCTGTATCGACCTCAATCTGCCGCTGGCAGAAAACCTGGCGCGGGTGGCGGCATCGCTCGACAAACCGCTTAACGAACTGACCGTTACCATACTGGCTAAGCCGCGTCACGACGCGGTGATTGCGCAGTTGCAGCAGCTTGGCGTGCGCGTGTTTGCGATTCCCGATGGCGACGTGGCAGCGTCCATTCTCACCTGTATGCCTGACAGCGAAGTCGATGTGCTGTACGGCATTGGCGGTGCGCCGGAAGGCGTGGTATCCGCTGCGGTTATCCGCGCGATGGACGGCGACATGCAGGGCCGCCTGCTGGCGCGCCACGAGGTGAAAGGCGACAGCGAAGAGAACCGCCGTATTGGTGCGCAAGAACTGGCGCGTTGTGCTGAGATGGGCATCACCGCAGGCAATGTACTGAAACTTGATGACATGGCGCGCAGCGATAACGTTATCTTCTCCGCTACCGGCATCACCAAAGGCGACCTGCTGGAGGGCATCAGCCGTAAGGGCAATATCGCGACCACAGAAACGCTGTTGATTCGCGGCAAATCCCGCACCATTCGCCGCATCAAATCTATCCATTATCTGGACCGCAAGGACGCCAACGTACAGCTGCACATTCTGTAACGCGGTCATTTGTCCGATTGAGCTTTCCAGCCCGCATGGGCTGGAAATACCCCGCCAGTCTCTGCAAGATAGCGATAAAGTTAATTATTAGTTAAATAAGAGTTAATTCAGGAGCAATCTATGGCAGATTGGGTCAGCGGTAAAGTTACCCGGGTCCAGCACTGGACCGATGCACTGTTTAGTCTCACCGTTCACGCTGATGTCACGCCGTTTACCGCCGGACAGTTCACCAAACTGGGGCTGGAAATCGACGACGAGCGCGTTCAGCGCGCCTATTCCTACGTTAACGCCCCCAACAGCAACGAGCTGGAGTTTTACCTGGTGACGGTGCCAGACGGCAAACTCAGCCCACGCCTGCATGCCATGCAGCCTGGCGACGAGGTGCAGGTGGTGCGCGATGCCAGCGGCTTCTTTGTGCTGGACGAAGTCCCCGACTGCCAGACGCTGTGGATGCTCGCGACCGGCACCGCCATTGGCCCTTATCTGTCGATTCTGCAACAGGGCGAGGGGCTGGAACGCTTTGAAAATATTGTGCTGGTGCACGCTGCGCGTTACGCCTTTGACTTCAGCTACCTGCCGCTGATGCTTGAGCTACAGGAACAGTACCAGGGCAAACTGCGCATCCAGACCGTTGCCAGCCGCGAGCAGGTGGCAGGCTCGCTGCACGGGCGCGTACCGGCCCTTATTGCCAGCGGCGAACTGGAAAACGCGGTGGGATTAAGCATGAGCGCGCAAAACAGCCACGTGATGCTGTGCGGCAACCCGCAAATGGTGCGCGATACCACACAGCTTCTCAAAGACAGCCGGGAGATGACCAAACATCTGCGCCGACGCCCCGGCCACATCACCGCCGAACATTACTGGTAAACTTAACGGTACTTCACTTCCAGCGTCGCTTTACCGTATTTGTTTTCGCCCTGGGTGCCAACAAAGGCGCCCAGGTCGAGCAGCATCATGACCAGAATGATAGTGGGCAGCAAATTACCCACTGCCCAGTGCCAGATACCTGGCAGCACGCCGCCCCAGTTACCCGCCAGCAGCATCCACGCCAGCACCACCAGTAGCGCCCAGGCACCAGATTTGCCTCTGTCATGCAGCCGCTTAACGATAACCGCTGCCGTTGGCCACATCAGGCACACCAGAATAAACGCCGCCGTTTGTGTACTAATCCAGTTGCTGCCCGCAAAGGTAAACAACAGCGCCATCGCACACAGCCACAGCCCTATCCAGATCCAAAAATCACGGCGCCCCAGACGCCCCTTAACAGAAAACAGCCACTGCTGTATGGTCATGAGGTTATCCTTATCATTTTCCTGAACGTAGTGTACCCCGACTGGTGCTGGTTTTGACAAGCCAGGCCGATGCCGTTTTAATCGCAGACGTAAGACGCAATGAGACAATAACAATGAAAGTCTGGATTTTTACCCTTTTCATCACAGCCTTTTTCATCACAACAGGCCAGGCGGTCGCTGCCAGCGCGCAGAAAACGCCGGTCGCACCTTATCTGCTGCCCGGCGCTCCCGCGTTTGATGTCACCATTAGCCAGTTCCGTGAGAAGTTTAATCAGGACAACCCAAAGCTGACGCTCAACGAATTCCGCGCCGTTGGTATGCCCGGCGCGAAAGCCAATCTCACCCGCGCCGCCACCAAAATCAACGAAAACCTGTATGCCTCTACGGCGCTGGAGCGCGGCACACTAAAAATTAAAAGCATTCAGATAACCTGGCTACCTATTCAGGGACCTGGGCAGAAGGCCGCCCAGGAGAAAGCGCGTAGTTACATGGCGGCCCTGCTGCGCGCCTTTACGCCGGGGCTGTCGGTGGCACAAAGCCAGGAGCACCTGAACAAGCTACTCAGCACCGGCAACAAGCTCGGCTATCACACCCAGAGCGAAGGCGCCGTGCGCTATGTTGTGGCAGATAATGGCGAAAAGGGGCTAACCCTCGCCGTTGAACCGATTAAGCTCGCGCTTTCCGAGACGCTTAAAAACAATCAATGATAAAAAGCAAAGCCTTTCAGACGCATAATCTCTATACTGTTTCTCAGCTCGTGCTGCCGCATGGCAGCGCCATTTTTATATCTTTTCTGCGTGGAGAATTAAAATGCGACATCCTTTAGTGATGGGTAACTGGAAACTCAACGGCAGCCGCCACATGGTTAACGAACTGATTGCTGGCCTTCGCAAAGAACTGGCCGGCGTTGACGGCTGTGGCGTGGCGATTGCACCGCCGGACGTTTACCTGGACCTGGCAAAACACGTTGCGGGCGGTAGCCACATTGAGCTTGGCGCTCAGAACATTGACGTGAACCTGTCTGGCGCGTTTACCGGCGAAACCTCCGCAGAAATGCTTAAAGATATCGGCGCGAAATACATCATCATCGGCCACTCCGAGCGTCGCACTTACCACAAAGAGTCTGACGAGCTCATCGCGAAGAAATTCGCCATCCTGAAAGAGCAGGGCCTGGTTCCGGTGCTGTGCATCGGTGAAACCGAAGCAGAAAACGAAGCGGGCAAAACCGAAGAGGTATGCGCACGTCAGATTGACGCAGTACTGAAAACCCAGGGCGCAGCGGCGTTCGAAGGCGCGGTGATTGCTTACGAGCCAGTCTGGGCTATCGGCACCGGCAAATCTGCCACCCCGGCGCAGGCGCAGGCGGTTCACAAATTCATCCGTGACCACATCGCGAAAGCCGACGCAAAAGTGGCAGAGCAGGTCATCATCCAGTACGGCGGCTCTGTTAACGCAGGCAACGCGGCAGAACTGTTCGGTCAGCCGGATATCGACGGCGCACTGGTTGGCGGTGCCTCCCTGAAAGCAGATGCCTTCGCAACCATCATTAAAGCGGCGGCTGCAGCGAAAAAAGCGTAACGACCTATCGTTAACGTAAAAAAGCCCCGCGACGCGGGGCTTTTTTGTGCCTGTTATTTACCATCAGCTGACTACAGCTTCCCGAGCAGGCTAAACCAGCCGTAATTGAGCGGCAGCAGCAGCAAAAACGTTACCAGCGCCAGCACCAGACACAGCTTAATGCCGTGGCGCGCCGGAACGCGGCCCAGCGCCATCGCCACCACAATGGGCGATGCCTGATACGGCAGCAGCGGCGTGGAATAGCCCAGTACCTGAATCATAATCACCGACAGCAGCGGGAAGCCGCTGGCCTCAGAAAAGCTCTCGGCAAAGGTGGTATACAGCGCCGGGACGCCGTTGGCCGTCATAATAAAATTGAGCGCAGAGGTAATGCCGGTCAGTGCCACAAAGCTGGTAAACGGCCGCTCTGGGTCCAGCGGCATGACGGACATCAGCCACTCGCCTACCGCGTTGCCAAGCCCGCTCTGGGTGACCGCTGCCGCGAGGCCAAGAATACCGGCGACATAAAAACAGGTGCGCACGTTAACACCGCTGGCAAATTCCTCGCCGTTGATAAAACCCACGCGCGGCAGCAGCGTCACACACGCCGCCGCCAGCCCAACCCAGGCAGGCCCCACGCCGTGCCAGCTCTCCGTGACCCACAGCCCCAGCACGACGGCCAGAAGCCAGCTCAGGCGCTTCTCATCCCCGCTCATCGGCGCAGACGGTTCCAGAGCGCGCGGCGGTTTCGGGTGACCTGGAAACAGCCAGCTAATCAAGCCAATCAGCACCAGTCCTTTAAGGATGCCCAGCACCGGCGCGTGCAGCAGCAGGTAAGGCAGATAATTCAGATGGATGCCCCACGAACTTTCGGTGGCACCGCTCATCACCAGATTCGGCACATTGGCGGGCAGAATGGTGGCAGAAAGCTGGAAGGTGCCAAAACCCACCGCCAGCGCCAGACCAAACCAGGCGCGTGTGCCCTCTTCAATCCCGGCGCGTCGGGCCATAGCGCCCACCACCGGCATCAGCAGCGCAATGCGCCCCATATTTGACGGCATCACAAACGCCAGCGCATAGCTCAGTAGCACAATGCTCGCCACCATCAGCGGCCAGCTGTCAGTAAGCCGCGCCGACAGCGCCCTTGCTGCCCTGTCCGCCAGCCCGGTTTTACGTATCGCAACCCCCAGCACAAAACCGCTGAACACCAGCCAGAACGCGGAGGAGGCAAAGCCGCTGAACAGCGTCTGCGGTGGCACCACTTTCCCGGCCATGGCTACCGCGAAAAACAGCAGTGCGGTGAGATATTCCGGCAACGCCGACGTGGCCCACAGCACGATAGTCACCAGAATGAGCAGCGTGGGCCAGAACAAAGGATGGTTCAGCAATTCGGACATGCCTGTCTCCAGGGAGCATTTTTATTATTGATGGGCGCGAATATTATCAAAGCGACCTGAAAACCTGCGGACTTTTACGTGTGATGTTACCAGCCCGCTGGCAGTGCCGCTGCGTATGAAAAGACTGGATGCTGCGCGCCTGTTTGAAAGGAGGTACAAACCGTAAGCACGCCACCCGCAACGCCTGCTAACTGATTGCGTTGCCAATATTCACGGCCGGAATAATACCATCACCGACAGAGTTCGCACACCTCAACCGTGCGGGCGTTACTGGCGTGCAGCGCCCTGAGGGAAGCACTCATCCCGTTCAGCTCACCTGCCAGCCACCCGGACGGTGCTCACTGGCGCCCTGCCAGCAAGCGTGCAGTCGTGATCCTGTAATTCCTCTGCCGAAGCGAGATTGAACTGGAGCAGGTTACGCTCGGTAGCCAGCAGGACAAAACCGCCGTCCGGCAACTGAGCCAGCGCCAGCGCGAAGCGGCCCATGTGTTCTCTGGCACCAGGCACGTCGTCTGCCAGCATCATAAACGGACTGCGGCGCGCCAGTTCCTGCGCGCTCACCCGGCGCATCAGGTATTCATGATTATTGAAGCCACCCGCAAGCGGCTGCCAGCGGCTGCCAGGGCTAACGGCGCTGCGGTTGAGCATGTCGCGCACGTCCGGGCGCAGGCAGGAAATATGGATGTGCAGATGGTTTTGCGTGCGCCCAGAGCGGGAGTTGATGGTAAGCGAAATTGCAGCGTCCGGCACCGGCGCGCCACGGCGTTCACTCATCAGTCCCCGCGCTTGCCAGGCCAGCCAGAAGTAGTTGGGCGTATCGGCACTGAGCAATAGCGGGCTTTCCACACCGTTGATGCGAAACGTCGGCATCAGGAGATACTGCAACGGACCATTACGGTCTTTTAACAGCACAACGCCGGAGGCGAGGTTAACACGTGCACAGGGAGCAGGATTATCATGCAGCTGTTGGTTGGGCACGCACTGCTCAAGAGCGATATGGCGTAGCGCATTGGGCTGGTTGTTCGCCAGCCACCACCAGGCAAGCACAGCGGCCAGTGCCAGACCCACCGCGATAATGCCATACCTGCGCACTGCTGCTTTCATTGCCGTCTCCTTCTTCGTTAAGAAGGAAGCGTAACGCAAAAGCGTGACAAAAAGAAAACGGCCCCGCAGGGCCGTTTTGCTTAGCGCTGACTAATCTGGTCGAACACCCCGCCGCTGGCGAAATGCTCTTTTTGCGCCTGCGCCCAATTCCCGGCAATCTGATCCACCGTGTAGAGTTTCAGTTTGGGAAATTCACCTTCATATTTTGCCGCGACCTGCTTATCACGTGGGCGATAGTAGTTTTTCGCCGCAATCTCCTGGCCCTCCGGTGAATACAGGTATTTCAGGTACGCATCAGCCACGGCGCGGGTGCCTTTTTTATCGACAACTTTATCAACTACCGATACCGACGGCTCGGCAAGGATGGACTCGCTCGGCGTAACGATTTCAAATTTGTCCACGCCCAGCTGTTTGGTCGCCAGCAGCGCCTCATTCTCCCAGGCAATCAGCACATCGCCAATGCCACGCTCAACAAAAGTGTTGGTCGCGCCGCGCGCGCCGGAATCCAGCACCTCGACGTTTTTATACAGCGCTTTAACGAACGCCTGCGCTTTGGCTTTGTCATTATCGTTGTGATGCAACGCGTAGCCCCAGGCCGCCAGATAGTTCCAGCGCGCCCCGCCGGAGCTTTTCGGGTTCGGCGTGATAATGGACACGCCCGGCTTCACCAGGTCGCTCCAGTCTTTAATCTGCTTCGGATTGCCTTTACGCACCAGGAAGACGATGGTCGAGGTATAAGGCGCGGAGTTATCTGGCAGGCGCTTGATCCAGTCTTTATCAATGCGTCCGCGCTGAGCGATAGCGTCAACGTCCCAGGCCAGCGCCAGCGTCACCACATCAGCCTCAATGCCGTTAATGACCGAGGTCGCCTGCTTGCCAGAGCCGCCGTGAGACTGGCGAATCACCACGTTATCGCCGGTTTGCTGTTTCCAGTGCGCGCTGAAGGCCTTGTTATAGGCTTCGTATAGCTCGCGGGTTGGATCGTAAGACACGTTCAGCAGCTGAATATCTTTTGCCAGCGTCCCGGCAGATGCCAGTAACAACGTTAACCCCAGTCCCCATTTGTTCATCGCGCACTCTCTTAGTCGTTGATTTTTGATTACGACAGCCTGTCAGAAAGCATGCGAAGAATTAAAGAATAAAAAAAGATTGGCTATAACTTTAGGGAATAAAAAAAGGAGCCTGGCGGCTCCTTTTTGCTGCGAAACAGCGCTTAGTACAGCTTTTTAGCGCATTCCAGCCAGTCGCCCTTAAACGGACGCTTCATGTTCTCAATGGCATCGATGATGTCGTGGTGCACCAGTTTTTCGTTCTGAATACCGACACAGCGACCACCGTAACCCTGAAGCAGCAGTTCAATGGAGTAAGCGCCCATGCGGGATGCCAGGATACGGTCGTAAGGCACCGGCGAACCACCGCGCTGAATGTGTCCCAGAACCGTCGCACGCGTTTCACGCTTAGTTTCGTTCTCGATATAGCGCGCCAGCTCTTCCACATCACAGATGTGCTCGGTAATAGCCACAATGGCGTGTTTTTTACCTTTCGCGATGCCTGCTTTGATTTCGTTAACCAGTTCATCGCGCTTAAATTCCACTTCCGGCAGCACGATAAATTCACAGCCGCCTGCGATAGCAGCCGCCATCGTCAGGTCGCCGCAGTAGCGGCCCATCACTTCAACGATAGAAATACGCTGGTGAGAGGTAGAGGTATCGCGCAGGCGGTCAATGGCTTCAACCACTGTGTCCAGCGCAGTAAAGAAACCGATAGTGTAGTCAGTACCGGCAACGTCGTTATCAATCGTGCCCGGCAGACCGATGCACGGGAAGCCCATTTCAGTCAGGCGCTTCGCACCCATGTAGGAGCCGTCACCACCAATAACCACCAGCGCATCGAGACCGCGTTTTTTCATGTTCTCAATAGCCACGGCACGCACGTGATCTTCGCGGAATTCGGGGAAACGAGCAGAACCCAGGAAGGTACCCCCACGGTTGATCATGTCGGAGACGCTGTAGCGGTCCAGGTTGATCATGCGGTCTTCGTAGAGGCCCAGGTAACCATCATAGATACCAAAAACTTCCAGCCCCTCGGTCAGCGCCGCACGTACCACGCCGCGAATTGCCGCGTTCATGCCCGGCGCATCACCGCCACTCGTCAACACACCGATTTTCTTAATCATGACTACCTCTGAACTTAGAATGCAAATTTAATCCCGATGCCGGAAATCGCCACGGATCACTGCAAAAAAATGAATAACTACCGTTGCTATGAATAGTATCGCAATCGCTTCCAGCTGAATTGATTCAGGTCAGGCCAAGTGGTGGTAATTTATACTAAAAAAAACCGCCGCGCTCACCTTTTTAGTGCCCGTCATGCAGCAATTTTTCTGCACGATGAGATGGCACAACCGAACAGGGATCCTGATGAATAATCACATCCGAACCCGGAAACCGTTGCCGTATTGCCTGCTCTACCGCATCGGCAATCGCATGCGCCTGCACAAGCGGCAGCTGGTCGTCCATTTCCAGGTGAAGCTGAATAAAACGAGTCGGCCCTGACTGGCGCGTTCTGAAGTCGTGTGCGCCGCGCACGCCTGGCCAGGATGTCGCGATATCCACAATCGCTTTTTGTTCGTCATCCGGCAGCGCGCGGTCAAGTAAAGACTGTACAGCGTCATAGCCCATGCGCAGGGCGCTATACAAAATATAGATGCCAATCCCAAGAGCAAACAGAGAATCTGCCCGCTGCCAGCCAAAACTGGCCAGTACCAGCGCAACGAGGATGGCGCCGTTCATCATAACATCGGACTGATAATGCAGCATATCGGCACGCACGGCCTGGCTGCGGGTTTTACGCACTACCCAACGCTGGAATGTCACCAGCGCCAGCGTGCTGGCAAGCGCCACCACCGTCACAATAATCCCCACGCCCGGTTGATTGAGCGGCTCCGGGCGCACCAGATGCTGAATACCAGTCAGCAGCAAAAACAGCGCCGACCCCGAAATAAACATGCTCTGCGCCAGTGCCGACAGCGACTCCGCTTTGCCGTGACCGAAAGTGTGTTCTTCATCCGCAGGCTGTAGCGAATAACGTACCACCAGTAAATTGGTTAACGACGCACCAATATCCACCAGCGAATCAACCAGCGAGGCCAGAATAGTGACCGAACCGGTATGCCACCAGGCAAAAATTTTAATCAGCAGCAGCGACGAGGCCATTACCGTTGCCGCAACCGCCGCCCGACTGACCAGACGCCCGTATTGTTGTTCCATAAACACTCCCCTTGTGCTGCGGCTAGTATAGTCCAGAGCACCTGGCAGCAGAACGTAGAATTAACGACTGTTGACCGGGGGTTGAATCAAAGAAAGCGCTGAGTCTTCAGGCTATTCTGCGCCGCTTTGCGACAAATTACGGACAAAAAAAACCCCGCCGGTTAGCGGGGAAGACAGGGATGGTGTCTATGGCAAGGAAAAACAGGGTTGCTACTGGTTACTGCGGTTACTGATTACTACGATTACTGCTACTAATCTGTAATACTGAGTTTTTTTGCAAATCAGCGATTTCACGAAGCTGATTCATACGCAAGCGGTGTTTATCATTTAAAACCGCTCGCTGCTCGGGTGTTAATAGCCGGAACATCTGGTTGCGCACTTTCGCCATTTCAACCTGGCGGGCAACCTGTTCCTGTGCCATTTTTTCTGCCTGAGCACGCACAGCTTTTTCGTCAAATTTTTCTGACGTTACAAGCCGGTGCATGGTCTCTAATTCGCTAACATTAACAGGTGACTGATTGTGTCTGGCTAATTGCATCAGGTCGCGCATTTGCTGGCGCTGTTGCTCAGTCAGGCTAATGCCGTCAAACATATGTTGCTGAACACTGTTGCGCTGCGTTGCCCCTTCAGGCTGATACCATTTGTCACCCGCGAGGGCTTCAGCAGCCTGGCCTGGTAACGCAATCAGCATCAGGGTTGAGGCCATGACGGCAGCGGAAACATTGCGCATCACTCACTCCCAGAAATCTTGTGCTGCGATTCAACGAGGAGCAGTGTACGATTCCCGCTGCAAACAAGCGTCAGGGGGTGTAAAACAACGTAAAGTCATGGATTAGCCGTCCTGGATGACGTAATTTCTGCCTCGGAGGTATTAAAAAATGAATAAAATCCTGTTAGTCGATGATGACCGAGAGCTCACTTCCCTGTTAAAGGAGTTGCTCGACATGGAAGGGTTCAATGTTCTTGTCGCCCATGATGGCGAGCAGGCGCTAGACCTCCTGGATGACACCGTCGACTTACTTTTGCTTGACGTGATGATGCCGAAGAAAAACGGCATTGATACGTTAAAAGAGCTGCGCCAGACGCATCAAACCCCTGTCATTATGCTGACCGCGCGTGGCAGCGAACTTGACCGCGTGCTGGGCCTTGAGCTGGGTGCTGATGACTATCTGCCCAAGCCGTTTAACGACCGGGAACTGGTTGCCCGTATCCGCGCCATTCTGCGCCGCTCTCACTGGAGCGAACAGCAGCAGACCAGCGATAACGGCTCTCCAACGCTGGAAGTCGATGCACTGAGCCTCAACCCAGGCCGTCAGGAAGCCAGCTTTGACGGTAAAACGCTGGAGTTGACCGGCACCGAGTTCACGCTGCTCTACCTGCTGGCACAGCATCTTGGCCAGGTAGTCTCACGTGAACATCTCAGCCAGGAAGTGCTGGGTAAACGCCTCACGCCGTTTGACCGCGCCATTGATATGCATATTTCCAACCTGCGTCGCAAACTCCCTGAGCGCAAGGACGGGCATCCCTGGTTTAAAACCCTCAGAGGGCGCGGCTATCTGATGGTATCTGCTTCATGATAGGAAGCCTGACCGCTCGCATTTTTGCCATTTTCTGGCTGACGCTGGCACTGGTATTAATGCTGGTTTTGATGCTGCCCAAGCTCGACTCTCGCCAGATGACGGAACTTCTGGAGAGCGAGCAGCGTCAAGGCACCATGCTTGAGCAACACGTTGAGGCGGAGCTTGCCAACGATCCGCCTAACGACCTGATGTGGTGGCGCAGACTGTTTCGCGCTATCGACAAATGGGCACCGCCCGGGCAGCGCCTGCTGCTGGTGACCAGCGAGGGGCGTGTTATTGGCGCCCAACGCAACGAAATGCAGATAATCCGCAACTTTATCGGCCAGTCCGATAACGCCGACCATCCCCAGAAGAAAAAGTATGGCCGCCAGGAACTGGTTGGCCCTTTTTCCGTGCATGATGGCGAAGATAACTACCAACTTTACCTGATTCGACCGGCCAGCAATTCGCAGTCCGACTTCATCAACTTGTTGTTTGACCGCCCGCTTTTGCTGCTCATTGTAACAATGCTGGTCAGCTCACCGCTGCTGCTGTGGCTGGCATGGAGCCTGGCAAAACCGGCGCGTAAGCTGAAAAATGCCGCTGATGAAGTGGCCCAGGGCAACCTGCGCCAGCACCCGGAACTGGAATCCGGCCCACAGGAGTTCCATGCCGCAGGCTCCAGCTTTAACCAGATGGTTTCTGCACTTGAGCGCATGATGACCGGCCAACAGCGCCTGCTGTCGGACATCTCTCACGAATTGCGCACGCCGTTAACGCGACTACAGCTCGGCACCGCGCTGCTGCGCCGTCGTAGCGGTGAAAGCAAAGAGCTGGAGCGGATTGAAACCGAAGCGCTGCGCCTGGATAGCATGATTAACGACCTGCTGGTCATGTCACGCACGCAGCAGAAAAACGCGCTGGTCAGCGAAACGCTCAAGGCAAATCAGCTTTGGGGAGAAATGCTGGACAACGCCGCCTTTGAGGCCGAGCAGAAGGGCAAATCGCTGGAGATTACCTATCCGCCAGGTCCGTGGCTGCTGTACGGCAACCCTAACGCGCTGGAAAGTGCACTGGAAAACATTGTCCGTAATGCGCTTCGCTACTCACACACCAAAATCGCCGTTAATTTTTCCGTGGATAACCAGGGAATTACCGTTACGGTCGATGATGATGGCCCTGGCGTCAGCGCGGAAGACCGCGAACAAATCTTCCGTCCGTTCTTTCGCACCGATGAAGCACGCGATCGTGAGTCAGGCGGTACCGGTCTTGGCCTCGCCATTGTCGACACGGCCGTTCAACAGCATCGTGGTTGGGTGAAGGCCGACGACAGCCCGCTGGGCGGCCTGCGCCTGACGCTCTGGCTGCCGCTCTACCACCGTCCATAACGCTTTGCCCTTCTCCCCGGCACCGGGGAGAAGGGATGCCCACCCTGAGCAAATCTGCTATTCTGCGCCCCGTCCAGAAGGGGAAGCCAATGCTCAATATCGTGCTGTTCGAACCAGAAATCCCACCTAATACCGGCAATATCATACGCCTGTGCGCCAATACCGGTTTTCGCCTGCACATCATCGAGCCGATGGGCTTTACCTGGGACGATAAGCGCCTGCGCCGCGCCGGGCTGGATTATCACGAATTTACCCGCGTTGCCCGTCATCACGATTTTGCAGCCTTTGTCGCCACACAGCAGCCCGAACGGCTGTTTGCGCTCACCACTAAAGGCACACCTGCGCACAGCGCGGTAAGCTATCGTGAGGGTGATTATTTACTTTTTGGCCCGGAAACCCGCGGCCTGCCCGCCAGCATCCTCGACGCCATGCCGGCACAGCAGAAAATCCGCATACCGATGGTGCCAGACAGCCGCAGCATGAATCTGTCTAATGCCGTATCGGTTGTGGTGTATGAGGCCTGGCGCCAGCTGGGCTATGCTGGCGCGCTGGAGCGCTGAACTCAACCGGTGCGTTAACCCACACGCAGACTCCGCGCATAAACAAACAGGGCGATGGTGTCAAACCACCGCCCTGCAAGTGTGAAGCATGAGACTGGAAGGCAAACGCGTTAGCGCAACGCCTACGGCATCAGGCCTGCGGCCTTATTAAATGCCATCACCGTATTCAAAGCCCTGCATGCCGTTAAAGTGCTGGTCCATATCCATTGCCGGTTTATCGCTTTCCGGTCTGCCAACAATGCGCGCGGGCACACCGGCCGCGGTGGTGTGCGGCGGCACCGGTTGCAGCACCACAGAGCCTGCGCCAATTTTGGCACCGCGCCCCACTTCAATGTTGCCGAGGATTTTAGCACCGGCACCAATCATGACGCCTTCACGAATCTTAGGATGACGGTCGCCGCTGGTTTTACCGGTACCACCGAGCGTGACAGACTGGAGAATAGACACGTCGTCTTCAATCACCGCCGTCTCACCCACCACAATACCGGTTGCGTGGTCGAGCATAATGCCACGGCCAATTTTCGCCGCCGGGTGAATATCAACCTGGAAGGACACTGACACCTGGTTTTGCAGGAAAATCGCCAGCGCACGCCGCCCCTGGTTCCACAACCAGTGGCCAATACGATAAGACTGCAACGCATGAAAACCTTTGAGATAAAGCAGCGGCGTGGAGTATTTGTCTACCGCCGGATCGCGCGTGCGCACCGCCTGGATATCGTAGGCCGCAGACGCAATCATCTGCGGATCGGCCGCATACGCCTCCTCCACCATCTCACGGATGGCAATGGCGGGCATAATGGGTGAAGCAAGCTTGTTGGCGAGCATGTAGCTCAGCGCGCTGCCAAGGCTCTCATGCTTAAGGAGCGTTGCGTGATAAAAACTGGCTAGCATGGGTTCGCAATCTGCCAGCGCCCGGGCTTCGGCTTTAATGTTATTCCAGACCAGTTCGACTTCTTCACACAACATTGTTCTCTCCCAGAAAATAACGAGCCCGGCAATCTGTAAGCAAATTGCCGGGCCGCTGCGGTGATAATTGTTTATTCCGTCAGTGGCTTTCGTCTTTGCGCGTACGTCCTAACAAAGTTAATGCTGCCTCGCGCGCATTTTTTCCGCAATACAATACCTGATAAATTTCCTCAGTTATTGGCATTTCTACACAAAAACGTGCGGCAAGTTCACGCACCTCTTTGGTATTGCGATAGCCCTCAACCACCTGGCCAATCTTTTCCTGGGCGCTGATGACATCCAGCCCTTGCCCTAACATCATGCCAAAGCGACGGTTACGCGACTGGTTGTCGGTACAGGTCAGCACCAGATCACCCAGCCCCGCCATGCCCATGAAGGTGGCAGGATCGGCCCCCAGCGCACTGCCAAGCCGCGTCATCTCTGCAAGACCGCGGGTTATCAGCGCTGTACGTGCGTTGGCGCCAAAGCCAATGCCATCCGACATGCCCGCACCAATAGCGATAACGTTTTTCACGGCACCACCAAGCTGCACGCCAGTGAAGTCGTGGTTACGATACACACGGAAGCTTTTGCCACAGTGCAATAACTGCTGCAAATCCTGCGCAAAGGCATCGTCAGTGGCTGCAACAGCAATGGCGGTCGGCATACCTGCCGCCAGCTCTTTAGCAAACGTCGGCCCGGAAATCACTGCCAGTGGGATGCTTTCACCCAGCACTTCACGCGCCACATCTTGCAAAAGACGCCCCGTTTCGGCCTCAAGACCTTTTGTCGCCCAGACAAGGCGTGCATCCGGGCGCATCAGCGGCTTAATCTGGCTCAGCACTTCACCAAATACATGGCTTGGCACTACAACCAGAATATCGCGGCTCACACTCAGCGCGTTGGCAAGCGAGCTTTCAAGGTGCAGCGTGTCAGGAAAGGGAACATCGGGAAGGAAAGCGGCGTTACATCTGTCGTGCTGTAACAAAGCAATGTGCTTCGGGTCATGCCCCCAAAGCACCACCTCGTGACCGTTTCTCGCCAGAGTGATGGCAAGAGCGGTGCCGTAAGAACCGGCACCGATCACTGTCATTGACGCATTAAGGGTGCTCATCAGGCATCCTGATGCGGCTGCTCACCTTCAGCGCCCGCCTGCTGCTGCTGTAAATAGTTCATGAACAGCGCATCAAAGTTTACCGGCGCCAGGTTCAGCTGCGGGAAAGTACCGCGTGATACCAGGCTTGTAATGCATTCGCGAGCGTATGGGAACAGAATGTTCGGGCAGTAGGCACCCAGGCAATGTGCCAGCTGCGGACCTTCAATACCACCGATGCTGAAGATGCCCGCCTGTTGCGCTTCGCACAGGAATGCAGTTTCGTCATTCAGGCTCGCCGTTACGGTTACGCGCAGCACCACTTCGTAAACACCGTCTGCCAGCTGGCTTGACGCCGTATCCAGGTCCAGTTTCACTTCCGGCTGCCATTCTTTCTGGAAAACCTGCGGTGCGTTTGGCGCTTCAAAAGAAACGTCTTTGGTATAAACGCGCTGGATCTGGAAAGCCATTTCGGTGTTGTTTTGTTCAGACATTAAAGAAACCCTCAAAAAATGATGTTTTACATTCCATTCAACAACGGGTCAGGCGGTGTTATCTGCCCCCGCACTCCCGGTTATTCATTGACTGCCCTCTGTCGTGCGTTTGCCCACAAAACAGCGGGCAAGTTCGCATCAGGCCAGCAGGGGGTCTAACCCACCCTTTGCATCCAGTGCATATAAATCGTCACAGCCACCAATATGCTGTGCATCGATAAAAATCTGCGGCACCGTCGTGCGACCGCTGCGCTTTATCATCTCTTCGCGCTTTGACGCATCGCCATCAATCGGCAGTTCTTCAAACGTCACGCCTTTGCTCTCAAGCAACGCCTTTGCACGGTGGCAGTAAGGACAAGTGACTTTGGTATAAATTTCGATATTGGCCATAGGTCGCTCCACTGCGTTTATTTTCCGCGTACCAGCGGCAGGTTTTCGCCGCTCCAGCCAGCCACGCCTTCTTTCATCACGAAGACCTGCTCAAAACCGGCTTTATGCAGATGATTGCCCGACTCCTGCGCCGACATCCCATTTGCATCAACCACAATAATGGGTTTGTTTTTGTGCTTTTCCAACTCCCCCAAATTGCTGTTTTTGATATCAGCAGGCAGCACGTTCTGTGCGCCCGAAATGTGTCCTTTACGGAACTCATCGCGCTGGCGCAAATCCACCACAATAGCGTCTTCTTTATTGATAAGGCGCGTGGCTTCACCGCGGCTGATAACCTTCACTTTGGAGGCAATGCCTTTAAACGTGGTGTAGATAACGGCCACCAGAAGTGCAGCCCACGCGATACTCAGTATCGGATGGCGGCCAACGAATTGCATAATCTCTTGCATGGGGGGTAACAACTCCCGACAAATATAAAGATGAAAACCAGTGGAGAGTATACCTGCGCGCTGTGTCAATTACAGCCAGTGAACAACAGGGAATGCATTTTCTGCGTACTGTTACGAAAAAATATTGAAATCACGGCTGCAATCCCTGGATTCCAGGTGCTTCTTTGATCTCCTGAGGCTATCCATCAAAACTGAGTGTAGTAAAATTACGCAAAATTTTTATCTTTTATGCATGAGGTCATTTGCAATGTCGGTTTCTAAAAAACCCATGGTACTGGTGATTCTGGATGGCTACGGCTATCGCGAAGACCAGCAGGACAACGCTATTTCCAGCGCACGCACCCCGGTAATGGACGCGCTGTGGGGCAAACGCCCACACACGCTGGTTGACGCTTCCGGGCTGGAGGTAGGTCTGCCGGACCGCCAGATGGGTAACTCTGAAGTTGGTCACGTAAACCTGGGCGCAGGACGCATCGTCTATCAGGACCTGACGCGCCTGGATGTGGAAATCAAAGAAGGCACCTTCTTTGAGAATGCTGCCCTGACCGCAGCCGTAGACCATGCCACCGCCGCCGGTAAAGCGGTGCACATTATGGGTCTGATGTCGCCAGGTGGCGTACACAGCCATGAAGATCATATCCTTGCCATGGTCGAAATGGCCGCCAAACGCGGTGCAGAAAAAATCTACCTGCACGCGTTCCTTGATGGTCGTGACACGCCGCCACGTAGCGCCGAAGCCACGCTCAAGCGTTTTGAAGATAAATTCGCAAGCCTCGGCAAGGGCCGTGTCGCGTCAATCATCGGCCGCTATTTTGCGATGGACCGCGACAACCGCTGGGACCGCGTAGAACTGGCTTATGACCTGATGACGCAGGCCGCAGGCGAGTTCCAGGCTGACAGCGCCGTTGCAGGCCTACAGGCTGCCTATGCGCGCGATGAAAATGACGAGTTCGTGAAACCGACCGTGATTCGTGGCGCAGGTGACGAAAGTGCTGCAATGGAAGATGGCGACGCGCTGATTTTCATGAACTTCCGTGCCGACCGCGCCCGCCAGATCACTCGTGCGTTTATCAACAGCGACTTTGACGGCTTCAGCCGCAAAAAAGTGGTGAAATTCTGCGATTTCGTCATGCTGACCGAATATGCCGCGGATATCAAAACCGCCTGTGCTTACCCGCCGAGCGCGCTACTGAACACCTTTGGCGAGTGGATGGCAAAACAGGGTAAAAGTCAGCTGCGTATTTCTGAAACCGAAAAATACGCTCACGTTACGTTTTTCTTTAACGGTGGCGTGGAAGAGCCGTTTGCCGGCGAAGATCGCATTCTGATTCAGTCGCCACAGGTAGCCACCTACGACTTGCAGCCGGAAATGAGCTCAGAAGAGCTGACCAGCAAACTGGTTGCAGCCATTGGTAGCGGCAACTATGACGCCATCATCTGTAACTACCCGAATGGCGACATGGTCGGTCACACCGGCGTATTCGACGCCGCCGTGCAGGCCGTTGAGGCGCTGGACCGCTGCATTGACCAGGTTACTCACGCAGTCGAAGCCGCTGGCGGCCAGTTGCTTATCACCGCCGACCACGGTAACGCCGAGCAGATGCGCGACCCTTCAACCGGCCAGGCGCACACGGCTCATACCAACCTGCCGGTGCCGCTTATCTATGTTGGCGAAAAAACCGTCAAAGCCGTCGACGGCGGCAAGCTGTCGGACATCGCGCCGACGATGCTGAGCCTGATGGGCATGGAAATCCCGAAAGAGATGACTGGTAAGCCGCTGTTCATCGTGGAATAATCCTTCCCCATGAGGGGAAAGGCGATCGCTTTATTAACATGGGAAAGAACTCTCCGACCCATGATCTACGCCAGCGCACTCAGCGCTGGCGTTTTGCTATGCCCGTCAGTTACCCACGCGGATGACCGCACTCAGCTTAAAAACCTCCAGCAGGACATTGCCGCTAAAGAACGCGCCGTGCGCCAGCAGCAGCAGCAGCGCGCTTCACTTCTTGAGCAGCTACAAGCCCAGGAAAAAGCCATTGCCACTGCCGCGCGTAAGCTGCGGGAAACACAAAACACACTGGAACAGCTTAATCGCCAGATTAGCGAAATGAACGCCTCCGTTGCTCGCCTTGAAAAACAGCGCGCAGCGCAGGAGCGTAACCTGGCAGCCCAGCTTGATGCCGCGTTTCGCCAGGGACCGCATTCAGGCATTGAGCTACTGCTTAGTAATGAGCAGAGCCAGCGCGGCCAGCGATTACAGGCCTATTTCGGCTACCTGAACCAGGCACGCCAGGAAACCATTGCTCAGCTACAGCAAACGCGCGCAGAAGTCACCGAACAACGCGCCGCGCTGGAAGAAAAACAATCACAGCAGCAAACGCTGCTCTACAGCCAGCGCGCCCAGCAGGCAAAACTTGAAGAAGCCCGCAACGAGCGTAAAAAAACCCTGAGCAGCCTTGAGTCCTCCATCCAGAAAGGCCAGCAACAGCTCAGCGAGTTGCGCCGTAACGAATCCCGCCTGCGCGACAGCATCTCCCGTGCCGAAGCCGCAGCCAAAGCGCGTGCCGAGCGCGAGGCAAAAGAAGCGCAGCAGGTGCGCGACCGCCAGCAGGAAGCGACCCGTAAAGGAACCACCTATAAACCAACGCAAAGCGAGCAATCACTGATAGCGCGTACCGGCGGCCTCGGCGCACCACGCGGTCAGGCCCGGTGGCCGGTCAGGGGTTCACTGCTGCACCGCTACGGCGAACAGCTGCAAGGTGAGCTACGCTGGAAGGGCATCGTTATCGGTGCGTCTGAAGGCACTGAAGTGCGGGCGATTGCTGATGGGCGCGTGATCCTTGCCGACTGGCTACAGGGCTATGGCCTGGTGGTGGTGGTGGAGCACGGTAAAGGCGATATGAGCCTGTACGGCTATAATCAGAGCGCGCTGGTTAACGTAGGCGCGCAGGTACGCGCAGGTCAGCCCATCGCACTGGTGGGCAGCAGTGGCGGTCAGGGCAGACCGTCACTTTATTTTGAAATCCGACGCCAGGGTCAGGCTGTAAATCCACTGCCGTGGTTAGGAAGATGAGTTTTGTTGCAATTTCAACGCGTTTTTGTTGCTCTGGCCGCCGCGCTGGGGCTGGCGGTTGCCCCCGCTCATGCTGGTAAACTGGCACTGGTGATTGATGATTTTGGCTACCGTCCGCAGCAGGAAAACCAGGTCATTGCTCTTCCTGCGCCGGTATCCGTTGCCGTTCTGCCTAATGCACCTCATGCCAAAGAGATGGCAACAAAGGCCCACAATGCCGGTCATGAAGTCCTTATCCACTTACCCATGGCACCACTAAGTAAACAACCGCTTGAGAAAGACACGTTGCGCCCGGACATGAGCAGCGCCGAAATTGAGCGCATCATCCGCGATGCCGTCAATAAAGTGCCGTATGCGGTGGGTCTGAATAACCATATGGGCAGTGCGATGACCTCCAGCCTGTTCGGGATGCAAAAAGTGATGCAGGCACTGGAAAGTTATAACCTTTATTTTCTCGATAGCATGACGATTGGCAACAGCCAGGCCATGCGCGCAGCCTCTGGCACTGGCGTGAAGGTGATAAAGCGTAAGGTCTTTCTTGACGACAACCAGAACGAGGCCGCCATTCGCCAGCAGTTTACCCGCGCAGTAGAGCTGGCGCGCCGTCATGGCTCTGCCATTGCCATTGGGCACCCACATCCTTCCACCGTGCGCGTGCTGCAACAGATGATCCCAACACTCCCAGCCGATATCACTCTGGTACGCCCGGGTTCGCTGCTAAACGAACCGCAGGTAGACAACTCCACGCCAGACACGCGTCCGGTTTCGCCGCGCCCTCAGGAGCCATCGGCCCCGCATAACCCATTTCGTGGCGTGAAGGAGTGCCGGGCCAAACACCCGCCGCAACCGGTTAACGTAACCCGTTTCTTCACCGTTTTGCGTGACAGCATCAACGAAAGTACGCTGGTGAAATACTACCAGCTGCAATGGCAGGGATGGGACAACCCACGCAGGTAAAAACCCGTTATTTAAAAGACAGCAATCTACGGGCGCGGGCCACTCCGCGCTCGTGTGCTTTTCTGGCACGCCAGGCATACAGGCGCACAACCCACAGCAGCGCCTGATACCAGAGCTTCACACTGCGCGCATTACACAGCATTCGCGTATGGGTGCCACTGGCAATAATTTCTGAAATAATCTGCTGCTTTGTTTGCTCACAGGGTTCCTTACGCACCGAACGACAAACGCGCAGCGCCTCACGGGTAATCTGACTGCGAAATTCCGGGTAAATGGTTATTTTGTGTGCGTAGTCCTGATTGAGTTTTTCCAGTAGCCGGGTAATACGGATGTAATGGCGCTGGTAGATAAGATGTTTCTCTCCGCTGCGAGGCGTGTGACTGATGGACTGGTCATGAATGGAATAGCGATAAAGCGACCGTTGGGTGTAGCGCACGCGACGCGCGTTAAACAGCACTTCCGTGGTCCATGGAATATCTTCATGATACAGGCCGGGAATAAATTGCAGATTCAGGCTTTCAAGCAACGCACGCCGATAGATACCCATCCACACCACGTGAGTCCAGCGATATGAGGCCAGACCTTTACGCAGCCATTGCGGGCCACTTAATACCTCCGTGGATGCCAGACGCCCGGCAGGAATGCCACAGCTGCAACTGCCGGTGCGCACATTAAACCAGTCGGCGTTGCACTGTGCCACATCGAGATTATCGTCGGTGGCCATTTTAATCAGCACATCATACATCTCGGGATAAACGATATCGTCAGCATCAACAAACGCAACGTATTCACCACGAGCAATTCTCAGTGCACGATTGCGCGCCGCAGAGCAGCCCTGGTTTGGCTGGTGAATCAGCGTGATATGCGGGTAATTATTGGCGTAATAGCGGGCTATATCAGGTGAATTATCCGAAGAGCCATCATTAATAATGATAATTTCCAGATTAGAACAGGTTTGTGCAATCAGAGAATCCATACAGGCAGTAAATGCATCGCCCGCATTATAAAGCGGAACAATAACACTCAGCTTTACGCTATCCGTCATTCTTTTTATTTCCGGCCATCCATGTTTATTATTATCGTTATAAACATGTTTTCTTAAATGAGTATTAAGGAAAAATTAAAATACGCTTAATAAATTGATAAGCAGATCTTATTTAACGCATCAATTAACGTTCATAATAAGCGAGATAACCTAACCGATAAAAAGCGCGGACAGCAACGGGTAATTTGTCTTATTTATACAACGATATATTTTACAAATTAATAATAAGGCAATAACAACAGAAAAATAAGCAGGCCGACTCAGCGACCTGCCAATACATTAATCCCAGGAAAGAATCACTTTCCCTGATTGCCCTGAACGCATCGCGTCAAAGCCTTTCTGGAATTCATCGACAGAGAAACGGTGGGTAATAATTGGCGAAAGATCGAGACCGGACTGAATCAATGCCGCCATTTTATACCAGGTTTCAAACATCTCCCGGCCATAAATTCCCTTAATGAATAATCCTTTAAAGATAACGTTATTCCAGTCGATAGCCATCTCACCTGGCGGGATCCCAAGCATCGCAATACGGCCACCGTGATTCATCGTAGCCAGCATGGTGCGAAACGCCGCAGGCGCACCGGACATCTCCAGGCCAACATCAAAGCCTTCGGTCATCCCTAATTCGGCCATCACGTCGGTTAAGCTCTGCTGGCTAACGTTGACCGCCCGCGTTACGCCCATGTCACGCGCCAGCGCCAGACGGTGTTCGTTCATGTCGGTAATCACCACATGACGTGCGCCCACGTGTTTTGCCACCGCCGCAGCCATAATACCAATCGGCCCGGCACCGGACACCAGCACATCCTCACCCACGAGAGAGAACGACAGCGCAGTGTGTACCGCATTACCAAAGGGATCGAAAATAGCGGCCAGATCGTCTGAAATATTGTCCGGGATTTTAAACGCGTTGAATGCAGGCAATACCAGGTACTCGGCGAAGCAGCCCGGACGGTTAACGCCCACCCCCACGGTGTTGCGACACAAGTGCGTACGTCCGGCGCGGCAGTTGCGACAGTGCCCGCAGGTAATGTGACCTTCGCCAGAAACCCTGTCGCCAATGTTAAAGCCGCGCACTTCCTGGCCAATGCCCACCACTTCACCGACGTATTCATGACCAACCACCATCGGCACTGGAATGGTCTTCTGCGACCAGTCGTCCCAGTTGTAGATATGCACATCGGTGCCGCAGATAGCCGTTTTACGAATCTTAATCAGCAAATCATTGTGGCCCACTTCCGGCACCGGAACATCGGTCATCCAGATGCCTTCTTCCGCTTTCAGTTTTGCTAATGCTTTCATCGCTTATCCTCAGGAAATCACGCCTGACTGCTTACCAATACGAATAAAGGCCGCGACCGCGCGTTCAATCTGCTCTGGCGTATGGGCTGCTGACATTTGTGTGCGAATACGCGCCTGGCCCTTAGGCACTACCGGATAGAAGAATCCGGTGACGTAGATCCCCTCTTTTTGCAGCTCGCGTGCGAAGGATTGCGCCACAACAGCGTCACCCAGCATCACCGGAATAATGGCGTGATCGGCACCTGCGAGCGTAAAGCCTGCGGCGGTCATTTTCTCGCGAAACAACCGCGCGTTGCGCCACAGGTTGTCGCGCAGTTCATCGCCAGACGCCAGCATATCCAGCACCTTGATGGAGGCTGACACAATCGCCGGGGCCAGCGAGTTGGAGAACAGATACGGGCGCGAGCGCTGACGCAGCCATTCCACCACCTCTTTACGCGCCGCCGTATAACCACCGGATGCCCCGCCCAGCGCCTTACCCAGCGTGCCGGTAATGATATCCACGTGTCCCATGACATTGCAGTATTCGTGCGTCCCACGCCCGTTAGCGCCAACAAATCCCACCGCGTGGGAGTCATCGACCATCACCAGCGCATTGTACTTATCTGCAAGGTCACACACGCCTTGCAGATTGGCGATAACGCCATCCATCGAAAACACGCCGTCGGTGGCAATCATGACATGACGCGCGTCTGCTGCACGCGCCGCTTTCAGGCAGGCCTCCAGCTCATTCATGTCGTTATTGGCGTAGCGATAACGTTTTGCCTTGCAAAGGCGCACACCGTCGATAATCGAGGCATGGTTGAGCGCATCAGAGATGATGGCATCCTCAGCGCCCAGCAGTGTCTCAAACAGGCCGCCGTTGGCGTCAAAGCAGGAGGAGTACAAAATGGCATCTTCCATCCCGAGAAATGCCGCCAGCTGTTGCTCCAGCGCTTTATGGCTGTCCTGAGTGCCGCAAATAAAACGCACGGATGCCATCCCAAAACCGTGGCTGTCCATGCCCTGCTTCGCGGCCTCAATCAGTGCCGGATGGTTTGCCAGACCGAGATAGTTATTAGCACAAAAGTTAATCACGTGGCTGCCGTCAGCGACCGTGATATCTGCCTGCTGCGCAGAGGTGATGATGCGTTCTTCCTTAAACAGCCCCTCTGCCCGCGCCGTATCCAGACTGGCTGTTAACTGCTGATAAAAATCGTCCCGCATTTCATGCCTCCAGGCATAGCAAATTTCAGATACTTTACCTAAAGGTAAATTCACTAACGAGATGACGCTTCAGGGAATTTATTTTTTGCAGCACAAATCACGAACATTCAGACAAAGCTAGCGTCATTACGTCGGCAGGCGGATGCCGGTAACGGTGATGTGATGGTATGATATTAGTCATTAGTGCCCGGAAAACCCTCCGGGCCCCATGTTTACAAGGTTAACGCTTATGATCATCGTCACCGGCGGCGCCGGCTTTATCGGTAGCAACATTGTGAAGGCGCTGAATGAACTCGGCCGCAAAGACATTCTGGTTGTCGACAATCTCAAGGATGGCACCAAATTCGTTAATCTGGTCGACCTCGACATTGCCGACTACATGGATAAAGAAGACTTTATCATGCAGGTAATGGCGGGTGACGACTTCGGCGACATTGAGGCGGTGTTCCATGAAGGTGCCTGCTCGTCCACGACCGAGTGGGACGGCAAGTACATGATGGACAACAACTATCAGTACTCCAAAGAACTACTGCATTTCTGCCTTGAGCGCGAAATTCCGTTCCTGTATGCCTCATCAGCCGCCACCTACGGCGGACGCTCCAGCGATTTTATCGAGTCACGCGAATACGAGCAGCCGCTCAACGTGTACGGTTACTCCAAGTTTCTTTTCGACCAGTACGTGCGCGAGATCCTGCCTGAAGCCGACTCCCAGGTTGTCGGCTTTCGCTATTTCAACGTCTACGGACCGCGTGAAGGCCACAAAGGCAGCATGGCAAGCGTTGCTTTCCACCTGAACACACAGCTTAACAACGGCGAAAGCCCGAAACTGTTTGAAGGCAGTGACGGTTTTAAACGTGATTTTATCTACGTAGGTGACGTTGCGGCCGTCAATCTGTGGTTCTGGCAAAACGGCGTCTCTGGCATCTTTAACTGCGGCACCGGCCGCGCTGAATCCTTCCAGGCCGTGGCCGATGCTGCGCTGGCTTACCACAAAAAAGGCAGCCTCGAATACATTCCCTTCCCGGATAAGCTCAAAGGACGCTATCAGGCCTTTACTCAGGCAGATTTAACCAAGCTGCGCGCGGCGGGCTACGACAAACCGTTCAAAACCGTTGCCGAAGGTGTGACGGAATACATGGCATGGCTTAACCGAGACGCATAACGGACGGTCTGGTTTATGAGAATACTGGTAGTCGGCCCGTCATGGGTGGGCGACATGATGATGTCGCAAAGTTTGTATCGCACGCTCAGGGCTCGCTATCCGCAGGCAACTATTGACGTGATGGCACCAGCATGGTGCCGTCCGCTGTTGTCACGCATGCCTGAAGTCAGCGAAGCGATTGAAATGCCACTCGGGCACGGCGCGCTGGCGCTGGGTGAACGTCGTCGGCTGGGTATGCGCCTGCGAGCACGCCGTTATGATCGTGCGTATGTGCTGCCCAACTCGTTCAAATCGGCGCTGGTCCCTTTCTTTGCCCGTATACCGCTACGTACCGGCTGGCGCGGCGAGATGCGCTACGGCCTGCTTAACGACGCGCGCGTGCTTGATAAGCAAGCGTGGCCGCTCATGGTTGAGCGCTATGTGGCGCTGGCCTATGACAAAGGCACCATGGCCTCGGCAAAAGATCTTCCCCAGCCGCTGCTGTGGCCGCAGTTGCAGGTCAATGATGGTGAAAAAAGTCAGGCGCGAGACAGTTTCTCACTGCGCGACGAACGCCCAATTATCGGTTTTTGTCCCGGCGCGGAGTTTGGTCCAGCCAAACGCTGGCCCCACTACCACTATGCCACGCTGGCACAGTCACTGATTGGCGAAGGCAAACAGATTGCTTTGTTTGGCTCTGCCAAAGATCACGACGCTGGCGAGCAGATTATTGCCTCACTACCGGCAGATATGCAGCACTGGTGCCGTAATCTGGCGGGAGAAACGCAGCTTGAACAAGCCGTTGTACTCATTGCCGCCTGTGAGGCCGTGGTCACCAATGACTCCGGGCTGATGCACGTTGCGGCAGCGCTGGGCCGCCCGCTGGTTGCACTCTACGGCCCCAGCAGCCCGGATTTCACGCCTCCCCTTTCCCACAAAGCGCGCGTTATTCGTCTGATAGACGGCTACCATAAGGTCCGCAAAGGCGATGGCGACGGTGGTTATCACCAGAGTCTGATTGATATCACGCCGCAAAGGGTGCTAAACGAGCTTAATGAACTGCTACAGACTGGAGACGCGTAGCGATGCGAGTGCTTGTCGTCAAAACGTCTTCAATGGGAGATGTCCTGCATACGTTACCCGCGCTGACCGACGCCGCTCAGGCTATTGCAGGCGTGCGTTTTGACTGGGTAGTTGAAGAAGGCTTTGTGCAAATTCCATCGTGGCATAATGCAGTAGAGCGTGTAATTCCGGTTGCGCTACGCCGCTGGCGCAAGGCGTGGTTCTCGGCAGAGATAAAAGCCGAGCGCCATGCCTTCAGGCAAACGCTACAGGCCGTGCAATATGACACCATTATTGATGCCCAGGGTCTGGTAAAAAGCGCCGCCCTGGTAACGCGTCTTGCCAACGGTATTAAACACGGTATGGACTGGCAAAGTGCACGTGAACCGCTGGCAAGCCTGTTTTATGACCGCCGCCATCATATTGCAAAACCGCAACACGCCGTGGAACGCACGCGTGAGTTATTTGCCAAAAGCCTCAGCTACGCTAAACCGCAGTCTCAGGGCGACTATGCGATAGCAAACCATTTCCTTCACGCAGCGCAGCGCGATGCAGGGCAATACGCGGTTTTTCTTCATGCTACCACGCGCGATGATAAGCACTGGCCAGAGGCACACTGGCGTGAGCTGATTACGCTTATGGCATCAACGGGTTTGCGTATTAAGCTACCCTGGGGGGCGCCGCATGAAGAAGCACGCGCCAGACGACTGGCAGAGGGATTTGACTACGTTGAGGTATTGCCCCGGATGAGTCTGGAAGAGATAGCACAACAGTTAGCAGGTGCTAAATTTATCGTGTCGGTTGACACCGGGCTTAGTCATCTTGCGGCAGCACTAGATCGCCCCAATGTAACACTATATGGTCCGACGGATCCCGGCCTGATTGGTGGATACGGGCAGCACCAGCATGCATTAACCAGCGAAGACCAGAAAATGTCTTCAACGCATGCAGACTCAGTGAAAAATTTACTCTTACGTTTGAATAACATATAACTATTCCAGAGTCTTATTATGCTTTGTAGCCAGATTTTTTCGCGTATTGTTGATAGCTCAAAAAACGACTCGGCCAGAGCCGCCAGCGTCATGCTCTATCTGGGATGCCTGCTCACTTTTACGATGATGCCGATCGTGCCTGATGAAGCACTCAAGGCCTTTATTTTCAGCGCCATCATTTCTCTGGTTGTCATCTACAAAAGCCTGCCTTCTCTGAAGGCCAATAAAAAACAACTTATCCTGCCAGGTACACTGCTAGCCTTTGGTCTTATGCAGGTTATCTGGGTCGCCCTGTTTAAAGAGCCAGGAAGTGCTTACACAGGCGCATACCGCGCGTATCAGAATGGTGGCAAAATTATCATTTTTGCCGCCTTTATTGTCACAGCACTTAGCTGCCCCTCAGCTCGCCGGCTAAGGGGGAACAATGCTATCAATTATCTCATTATTTTAATCGGCATGGGGCTTTATGGTTACGCAGCCTGGCAGGTATATGATGCTGGCGAAATGAAACTCACGTCTTTTCGAGTAACGCTTGGTTATCAGTTTGCAACAACCACTGCGTATGCATTAACATTTATAGCATTAACGGTATCACAAGCCATCATTAATCTACGTTTCAAATGGACTATTGTATTCTATTTACTTCATTTTGTTATCTCACTGGCAGCTATTATTAGCACTCAGACCCGAGCAGCAATACTTGTCTACCCACTCCTTAGCATGCTTTTATTTTTCATGCACTTTAGGAATAATAAAAAATTACTGACACGCTCTTTCCTCTGTTTTGTCGTTTTCGGCTGCGCCGCGCTTATACTGATGAAGCCCATTCTGGAGAAACGTTACTCCGAGTTGCAAAATGATCTTACTTCATACAGCAAAAAAAATAGCAACACCTCTGTTGGTGCTCGTTTTGCTATGCAACAGGCAGGAATATTCACAGGAATGCTCAGTCCACTGGGACAGTCTCTTGAAGCAAGAAGTAATGGCTTAAATGAACTTATTAAAACAACACCGTCATTTAAGAGTGTACTACCATTTAAAAATACTCATTTTCACAATGAAGTGTTAGATACGTTCTCATTAAAAGGCATAATCGGAATTATTTTACTGATTGGGATTTATGCTGCAATGGTATACACCAGTATTTCTGTACGTAGCATAATCGTATTCTCTATCGCGTTAACTATGATTATTTATGGTCTGAGTGACACACTATTGTATGATAAGAGTGGTACGCTAAATTGCATGTTATCATTATGCCTTGCATTTATGATCACACCGAAAATGATGAGAGAGCAATGTCATGAATAATCCCTCAGGTTATTTGCTCAGCATCATCATACCAGCGTTTAATAATGCTGAATTTATCGTCAGCACGCTGGACTCATTGCAGCAAAAAATCACCGATGAAGTTGAAATCATCATCGTCAACGACGGCTCTACTGATGAAACCGAACAACAGATTGTCGAGTTTTATCAACGCAACCCCAATCCGCATGTAAAATATTTATGCCAGCCCAATCTGGGGGTTGCCATAGCGCGTAACGTGGGACTGGAAAATGCCAGCGGCAGATATATCGCATTCGTTGATAGTGATGACATTATTAGCCCTGATTACTTCCCTCTTCTCCTTCCCCGGCTCAGGGAAGAAAAGTATGATATTGTTGAATTCAATTTAACGCGCTGTATAGATAAACTTCATCGGGGCTATCAGGAGCAAAGTCACTCTGTCAGCGAGTATGAGATCGCGCTGGTTGATGAAAAGCTCTCATCACTCATGCCGACCTTCAGAGCATCACAATGGCATCTGGTGACCAAAATATTCCACCGTAGAATTATCGGCCAGGACCGCTTTGAAGAACATCGCCGCTACGAAGACATGATGTTTTGCCCGTTCCAGTATTTTAAATGTAAAAATATTCTTAAGATTGATGCTTTTCTTTATTATTATCGCGTCAATAAATCGGGCATTACCGAGAATATAAAAGAAAGCGATGCCAGACATATTTTCTTTGCTATGAATAAAATGTGTTATTACATTTCTGATAATAGTGAAAAAAAGACCATTGGAACCTTAATGATAGTGAACTGTTTTCTTGAAGGCAGGAAAATACTGCGCAAGAAGAAAGGCTATTACTGCTACGAAAAAGACATGATTGATGATATCCAGAGTGCATTACGCATCTGTGATACCAGCGTTATTGATAAAAAAGTCATTTTTAAAATGAAATACACTTCTATTGATACGTTTGTTTCATCTGTCCGTTACCGTTTACAGAAAGCATGCAAAACATTGTTGCCGGGCAGAGGAATATAATATGCCAGAGAACATTAATCGCATTTTAATTTGCAAACTTAAATTCTACGGCGACGTGCTGCTAACCACGCCGGTTATAGCAACGCTCAACCGCCTCTATCCGCATGCAAAAATTGATGTGCTGCTTTATAAAGATACGAAAGCCATTCTGGCCGCAGACCCTCGCATCAATACATTTTATCTTATTGAGAAAAAAGTGGGGTTGCTAAAAACAATAGGTAATTTTCTTACTGTTAGAAAGCAACTAAAAAACAATAGCTATGATCTCATCATTAATTTAACTGAGCAGTGGCCAATCGGGTTGTTGGTTGCTTCATTACACCGCTATTCTGTTGCTTTTGAGCGCGGCAAGTCGTCCTGGAACCGCCTGTTTTCGAAAGTTGTTCCTCCGGTGGGCACGCATATCGTCGAGCAAAATTTATCTATATTGGCGGGAATTGGTGTAGCAGAGAAAGAGTGGGTAAAAGCGCTCTCCCTCTTCTATACCGAAAACGACAAACACGCCTTACTTCAGACAGAACCCGCGCTCAATGATAAGCGCTACGTCGTTATCCAACCGACAGCCCGACAGGCTTTTAAATGCTGGGATGATGATAAATTCGCATCCGTCATTGATTATCTGATGCAGCGCGGATTACACGTCATACTGACCTGTGGTCCTTTGCAAAGTGAGCTGGATCAGGTCAATTGCATCGCATCACTGTGCAAACATAAACCTGATGTGCAATTCGCAGGTAAAACATCCTTTCTGCAACTCGCCGCCCTTATTGATGGTGCCGCATTATACATCGGCGTCGATTCAGCCCCCATGCACATGGCTGCGGCACTGAAAACACCACAGGTTTGCTTGTTTGGCGCGACTAATCATCAGCAGTGGCGTCCGTGGTCAGATGAAGCAACGCTTATCTGGGCGGGGGACTACCATGAGATGCCCAACAGGGACGTGCTGGATCGTTCAAAAAAATACCTCTCGTGGATACCCGTCAATACCGTTATCGACGCGGTAGCCGCTGTGCTGGATAAGGACGTCAGGACCAAAGGTGGCAATCCCAATGAATGACAAGACCATAAATATTGCATACTGCACGGATGCTAATTATCTGGAATATGTCGCTACATCAATATGCTCCGTCATAATGAATAATGCTGGCAGTAGCCTGGCGTTTCATGTATTTGTTTATGATGTTAGTGAAGATGAGATTAATAAATTAAAAGCAACCAGCGAATTAATTCACGTCACAAAAATTGAAAATGCCGAGATTGAAAAATATCAAGGTGATTTTAAAATCAAGCATCTGAACCGTTCCATTTATATGCGCCTTGCCGTACCAAGACTGCTGGCAGGAAAGATAGAAAAATTCATCTATCTTGATGCAGATACACTATGTTTTACCCGTCTTGATGAAATCAACAACATTAATATCGATGAGGTTATCTGTGCTGCCAGTCACGATGATTTAGCGGCTCAGGAAAGCAAGCATGCCCAGCGTCTGAAAATGCGTGGTAGTCATTATTTTAACTCCGGTTTTTTATACATTAACATTAAAAACTGGATAAAGTATGATATCGAAAACATGGCTAATACCATCCTTTTCGAGAAAGGAGACTCACTGCCTTACCCCGATCAGGACGCGCTGAACATTGTGATGGACGGCCACGTTTTGTTCGTTGATAACGGCTGGAACTTTATCTACAACTGGTATAGCGAAAAGCAAAAGGATACTTTCTTTTATAATAAAGAAACGCTACCGCGCATCATCCACTTTACCGGCGGCAGGAAACCGTGGTTTGCTGAGCACACTGGCCTGGCACAACAATTATTTCTTTTCTACCATCACTTTACGCCCTGGAAAAACAGCCCTCTGCGCTCTTATAAAGATAAAATGCGTCCCACAGATTACCGCGTCTATGCCCGCCAAAACTGGCGCAAAGGCAACATATTCACGGCAATAACGTGGTACGGGAAATACCTTTCCTCTCGATTCAAATAACAAAAAAGCTCCATTAAGGAGCTTTTTTGTTGGTGAAAGTTCACGATTTCTGTTTTAACTTGGCCCATAGGTAGCCAAGATAGCTTACGATTGAAGCACCATAACGGCCCTGCAACCGTTCATGTCTGGACTTCTTTTTATACTGCTTCGGTGTTCTTGGACCAATCAGTGCCTGTGTTGACCAGGGCGATTGCAAATACGCATCTTTGAAAAATTGTGCTGACGGATAATTCGCCCAGGAGTTCCAGGGTTTTGTGACGCCGATATAATGTATAAGTATTGTAGAATCTTTTATTATCGTTTTATATTTATTTGCATCACGAAACTTTAGTTCTTTTTTGATGCCGTAGATACAATTATAATCTTCGCTCAAAAAGAGTGTATGCCTGACAAACAAGAGGTTTAACACATCCTGATCGAAAAAGTGAAGCTTAAGATTGCTGGTTAATAATAATTCCAGCAACCGTTTAAAAATATCATTATCTCGCCATGCAGCAAGAGAGACAAACATCACGCCAGAATTAAAATAGTCGTCTTTAAGCTGAGCCTCTCCCAGTCTTTCACCGGCGCCTTCTCTTGTCTCAGCGACATCTCTAACCACCGCCGCATAGATCCCCTCTGACAGGGTCATCTCGCTTAACGCCTGTAGCGAGCCTTTACACATAACATCAGCGTCAAGATACAACACTTGTGTTAATGACTGCGCTAAATACTCAAAAGCAATAAAGCGATAGTAGATTGCAACAGACCAGGCAAGCGTATTGGGTAATAGGGTGAAGAAAGATTTATCGATAAGATAGATATTTACGGCAATGGCTTCTTTTTCAGCAAGCTGCTCTAAGGCGCTAAAAAAAACAGGGTCTTCATTGTCAGTAAATAAATGAAAGACAAGGTCGACATCTCTATTATTGATAATAACCGATGTCAGAGAGATGCCTGCGCCAAACTGGAAATTTTTATCTATACCGTAGGCAATGTGCAGTTCACTTTTATTTTTCTTCTCATCACTGCCATAACGATAAACCGTTTTAACTGCATCAGCAATATTAAATTCCATACCAACTCCAGCGAACATTATTAAGCACTTTTGCTACCCAGCTTTGTTTTAATATACATAATATGGCTAAAGAAAGACCGGATATACTTTTTCTGAAACCGCTCATGTCGGGATTTACGCTTAAATAACTTAGCGGTATTTGCATTTAACAACGGTATGTCTGACCACGCCGACTTTTTATAGGCATTTATAAAGTATTTTGACACAGGGTAGTTTGCCCAACGATGCCACGGCTTCGTGACGCCCACATAATGGATGAGCCGTGTTTTATCAGAAAGATAGTTCTCATCAGAAATATACTGCTGATACTCATCATATGCCAATGTCCAGTCTACGCCATAGATACAGTTGAAATCACGACGCAGAAGAATAACCTTACTGTAGAACAGAATATTTAACACATCCTGGTCGAAATAGAGTAATTCCTTGCTCTTATCGAGCAAAATATCAAAAGCTTTGGTAATCAGATTTTGTTCTTTCCAGACAACAAGATTGGCAAAGACAACACCAGAATTAAAATAGGTTGTTGATAACTCAGGAATACCCAGGCGACTGCCTGATTTAAGTCTGACATCATCAATATCATTAACCACCGCAGCATATTCGCCATTAAAATGAATCTGCGTCAGCTCGTCCAGAGAGCCCTTACAAACCACATCGGCATCAAGATAAAGTACTGAGTGTAGTTCGGTACTCAGGTATTCAAAAGCAACGTAGCGGTAGTACATCGCATACGTCCAGAACTTGGTGCTCGGCAGCTGACGAAAAGCTTCATTATTAAACACCAGTACCGAAATCGTCGTCCGGTACATTTGCGCCAGTTGCTCAATACGAGCAAGGTAATCATCGTCCACAAAGTCTGTCACAATGTAAAAGTGAATATCCATATCCGGGTTATTCACCAACACAGACGTTATCGAGATACCGGCGCCAAAGAGAAAATTACGGTCAACGCCGTAGGCAATATTCAGCTTCTTTGCTGAGGTATGCTCCGATTTGTCGACAACGTATTTTTTTAAAATAACATTATTAAAATCAATATTCATTCGCTGAAACCTCAAACTTCATCGCTACTCAAGCGCTACAATGCTTTTTTAATTGTTCTTTCTTGTATTTTTTTTGCTTTTTCAACAGCCTGAGAAAAAAGCGCATCCTCCTCGCGCAAAATGTTGCGCAGAGAGTCTGAAAAGTACGCCTGCAAAAACCGATAAATATCACGCGTGGTTAGTCCAATATCCATTGATGAAAAGTACAGCCCCGTCAGATCCTTATCACGCCAGCGGCGCGGAACCCGCTTTCGGATCTGCGCACGATGCAGGTCAATCACCGAAATTTTCAACTGTTCACTGTCGGACGCACAGGGTAAATCCAGCAGGAAGTGGCATAGATAGCAATCACGGTGATTCACGCCACCGCGGTGCATTTTACCGACCATGTCAGCAACGCGCTGGATAATAGCCCGTTTATGACGCACCGCCGGTGGGGTAACTTTCCAGTCAGCACAGTAATCTTCCAGGCTGACGGCAGGCGTTAAATCTTCAGTGATGATAAACGATGTGCGCCGTAATGGATTGATGCCCTTTTGCCCAAAGGCTTTTCCCGTCATGGTGTCTACGCCAAGCGCCTTAAGGCGGTGAATGGCAAACCACTCGCGATCGGCACCCAGCACCGGCAGACGTAGAGAAATGAGGTTCTTCAGCACCTCTTTAAGCGTTGTGCCATGATGGTATTTCAGAAAATAGCTTTTTCCCTGTAGCTCAAAACGCAGCGTACGGCGGCTCTCAAGCGCTCTGAACACATCGCCATCCAGCTTTGTGACCTCGTTAAAAGCATCTTTTCCCCGCCACAGCGATGCGAAGGGCTCTTTAAGCTCAAGCATGTTCACAACCTACAATAATATCGGCGGCTTTGTCTGGCAGACTGTATAAGTCGGCAGTATCTGCATAGTGGCGGGCATGACGCACCCAGCGTTCACGCAGCGGCTCGTCTTCCAGCGCGCGCCTGAGTTCATCGTTTAGCACCACCTGACTGAAAGGTTCAGCAATCACAACGCCACACTGCGCCTTCTCAATATGATGTGCATAGCCACAAACCTCAGTCGTGATAACAGGAAGGCCCGCGACGATGGCCTCCAGTAGCACAATACCGGCAGCTTCCTGCACCGCAGGATGAATCAGCACATCTGCCGCCGCCATAAGCTCAGAGATATCATCGCGCCCAACAAAAAAACGTACGTTATCAGCAATGCCCAGGTTACTGGCAATATCCTGATATTTTGCCGAGTTATCCTGCCCAACAATCATAAACACCGTGCGCTGACGTATCGCCTGTGGCAGTACCGCCAGTGCACGCAGGGAGCGCTCAACGCCCTTACGTCGAAAGTCAGACCCGACCTGCAATAGCAGAAGACTGTCGTCACCCACGTTGTTCTTTTCGCGGTAAATCCTGCGGCTGTCGGGAATTTGGTTGCTGTATTTCCGGTCCGGATAAATACCCGGCGGTAAAAGGTGGATGCGGGCGTCTTCCGTCTGATAATGCTTTTGAAAATCGTGCCGCTGGCCTTCTGTCAGCAATAATATGTCGGTCTTCTCACCTTGTTGAAACACCGCTTTCTCAAACGCAGCATAATGCTTATAGCGTGACGTCAGTTTGTAAAAAAAGCCTTTTTCCCGTTCAACTTTTTCGGCATAGCAAACGTCGGCGGCATAATAGACATCCAGCCCCGGCATCTTGTTAAAGCCAACAATCTTATCGACGGGGTGCTGCGCAAGATAGTTTCTCACCCAGGAGCAATATTGTGCATTCCTGCCGTGATTAGTGCGCGCGGTAACTGCGACGATGTGAATATCCAGATTGTCGGGGCGTTCGCCCTGCCATTGCTGGGTGAATATCTGTACATGATGCCCGCGTGCGGCAACGGTTTGTGCAACGCGGATGAAGTCGCGTTGTAATCCACCGTAAGGAAAATATTTGTATAAACAAAAAGCGATGTTCATGAGCGCGTCCCCGGATCCCACCGCAGGGAAACTTTCCCCGCTCCTGAAATGGTTAGGTATGTGTCCCTGAACAAATACCACGCACTGGCGCTGCAATCATCGATTCACCGGACACAGAATGTAAAATTGGCGGCAAGTGTACCACTTCCTGGCCCACAACCGACAGAATGCTTTTTATACGAAACCGTTTTTGCCCCTCAATCCGGCAATATGTCATCGCCAGCCGCGCACAAGCCTTTCATACCATAACCCACTGCCTGCACGCTCAAACCCCATAACCACGCGCTATTGGCAGTAGGTTATGCATTTTGCGCAATGATATCCTGCGACTAAACCGCGAAAGTAATAGCAATGCCACGGCTAAATACATAGAATCCCCGGATGTTCCCGGCATAAGTATGTACCATGCTCCAGTTGCTTTACACCGCGCTGTTTTACCTTATCCAACCCCTAATCTGGATTCGGCTCTGGGTGCGCGGCCGTAAGGCGCCGGCCTACCGCAAACGCTGGGGCGAGCGCTACGGTTTTTACCGCCAGCCGCTGCAGAAGGGCGGCATTATGCTGCACTCCGTTTCCGTTGGTGAAACGCTGGCCGCCATTCCGTTGGTCCGTGCGCTGCGCCACCGCTATCCGTCGCTGCCCATCACCGTCACCACTATGACACCGACCGGCTCTGAGCGCGTGCTATCGGCTTTTGGTCGTGACGTGCAGCACGTCTACCTGCCTTATGATTTGCCGGATGCCATCAATCGCTTCCTTAATGCCGTTGAGCCCAGGCTGGTTCTCGTGATGGAAACCGAACTGTGGCCAAACCTGATTGCCGCTCTGCATCGCCGAGAGATCCCACTGGTTATCGCCAACGCCCGACTTTCTGCCCGCTCTGCTAAAGGCTATGCCAGGCTCGGTAAGTTTGTGCGCACGCTGCTGCGCCGCATTACGCTGATTGCCGCACAAAATGAAGAAGATGGTGAGCGTTTTATTGCGCTCGGTGCCAGGCGAGCACAGCTTTCTGTCACCGGCAGCCTGAAATTTGATATCTCCGTGACGCCGCAGATGGCGGCGAAATCGGTGACGCTGCGTCGCCAGTGGGCGCCTCATCGCCCGGTCTGGACCGCAGCCAGCACTCACGAAGGTGAAGAGAGCGTTATCCTTGCCGCACACAAGGCGCTGTTACAGCAGTTTCCTAACCTGCTGTTGATTCTGGTGCCACGCCACCCTGAACGCTTCCCTGATGCCGTGACGCTGGTGCGCGACGCAGGTCTGAGCTACATCACACGCTCTTCCGGCGAGGTGCCGTCAGGCAGCACGCAGGTAGTCGTCGGCGATACCATGGGCGAGCTAATGCTACTTTATGGCATGTCTGATCTCGCGTTTGTTGGTGGCTCGCTGGTTGAGCGCGGTGGACACAACCCGCTGGAGCCTGCAGCGCACGCTATTGCGGTACTCATGGGACCGCATATCTTTAACTTTAAAGATATCTGCGCCCGTCTTGAGCAGGCAGATGGCCTGATTACCGTGACCGATGAAGCCTCACTGGTTAAAGAGGTCGGCTCGCTGCTTTCTGATGAAGACTACCGCAGCTATTATGGCCGCCACGCCGTCGAGGTGTTATACCAGAATCAGGGAGCGCTACAGCGTTTACTGGACCTGCTGGAGCCTTATCTGCCACCCAGACAGCATTGAGGACTCGTCATGCAACGACGCGCCATTTACCCGGGGACGTTTGATCCCATCACCAACGGTCACCTTGATATCGTCAGTCGTGCAGCAGACCTGTTCGACAGCGTAATTATCGCGATTGCCGCCAGCCCGCACAAAAACACGCTGTTTACTCTCGACGAGCGCGTGGCGCTTGCCCGTGAGGCAACCGCACACCTTAGCAACGTTGAGGTCACCGGCTTTAGCGACCTGATGGCAAATTTTGCCCGCAAGCAGCAGGCCAACGTGCTGGTGCGTGGGCTGCGTGCGGTGGCTGATTTTGAGTATGAGATACAGCTGGCGCACATGAACCGCCACCTGATGCCAGAACTGGAAAGTGTGTTTTTGATGCCCACCAAAGAGTGGTCGTTTATCTCATCATCACTGGTCAAAGAGGTGGCGCGCCATCACGGCGACGTGTCCCATTTTTTACCGGAACACGTGCGTAAGGCCCTGCTGGAGAAGCTCAGCTAACTATCGCTGGCAGCGTCGGCACCAGTAAGTGCTGCGCTGCCCGTGTTTGCCTGCCGAAATCGGCGTTCCACAGGCGCGACACGGCTCACCTTCCCGCCCATATACCTGCAGCTCCTGTGCAAAATACCCCGGCTTGCCGTCACTTTGCAGAAAATCACGCAGCGTCGTGCCACCCTGCTCAATCGAGCACTGCAGCACCGCCTTAATTGACGCGACGAGGCGTACGCATTCTTCAGTAGAGAGCGAACTGGCAAGCCTGTCCGGATGGATCCCGGCCGCAAACAGCGACTCGCTGGCGTAGATATTACCAACCCCCACCACCAGTTTGTTATCCATCAGCCACGGCTTAATCGCGGTTTTCTTGCGCTTGCTCTTTTCATGCAGCCAGGCCGCGCTGAAATCATCGCTGAGTGGCTCAGGCCCAAGATGAGCCAGTACGTTGTGGCCCTCAAGTTCCTTTGTCCACAGCCAGGCACCAAAGCGTCTGGGGTCGGTATAGCGCAGCACTTTGCCGTTGCTCATGACCAAATCAACGTGGTCGTGTTTCTGCGCGGGTAACTCCTCCGCCAGGATGCGTAGACTGCCCGACATCCCAAGATGGATGATAATCCAGCCCGTCGGCAACTCCAGCAGCAGGTATTTCGCCCGCCGCTGTACGCTCAAGACTGGCTGGTCGCTGAGGGTATGTATTTCATTTGAAACCGGCCAGCGCAGTCGTGCGTTACGCACCACGGCATGCAGAATCGTGGCTCCGACCAGGTGCGGTTCAATACCGCGACGACTGGTTTCTACCTCGGGTAATTCCGGCATCGCATCCTCCTGAGCGCCAAAAACAAAAAACCCGGCCGAAGCCGGGTTTTCGTATAATCCACTAAAATTATTTGATTTTAGCTTCTTTGTACAGAACGTGCTGACGAACAACTGGGTCGAACTTTTTCAGTTCCAGTTTTTCCGGCTTAGTACGTTTGTTCTTAGTGGTCGTGTAGAAGTGACCTGTACCGGCAGAAGAAACCAGCTTGATCTTCTCGCGAATACCTTTAGCCATGATTCAGTTCCTCTTAGTACTTCTCGCCGCGGGCACGGATTTCCGCCAGAACGGTATCAATGCCTTTTTTATCAATAACACGCATACCTTTAGCAGATACACGCAGGGTGACGAAACGCTTCTCGCTCTCTACCCAAAAACGGTGAGAGTGCAGATTCGGCAGGAAACGGCGTTTAGTCGCGTTCAGTGCGTGGGAACGGTTGTTACCGGTCACCGGACGCTTGCCAGTAACTTGGCAGACTCGTGACATGTCTATTCTCCAAAAATCAAATTAGCTCGAGCTTCGTATAGGGTATTGGCAGCCTCGTCAGGCCTGCTGGCCTGGTCCTGCGGTTCAAATTGAACTCGTGATGCCAGGCCCACGCCAAACCCGAGATTCTCAAAGGTGGCGTAGTATACGCTGTGTCAGGGATGCGCTCAAGTCCCGAACAGATAAAGATCCCCAACGATCGCGCTACCTGCTCTAAATCCACCCACGTTCGGCAAAAGAAACCGTCTCACCGTGGCCAATAACCAGGTGATCGAGCACACGTATGTCCATCAACTGGCAGCATTTTACAATACGTTCGGTTAAAAAGCGGTCCGACTTGCTGGGCTCCGCTCTGCCAGAAGGGTGGTTATGCGCCACTATCAGCGCTGCGGCGTTGAGCCTCATGGCCTCACGCACGATTTCACGCGGGTGCACCTCAACATGGGCAAGCGTTCCGGCAAACATCCGGCTGTGGTGAATAACCCGGTTCTGGTTATCAAGAAAAATCACCATGAAGATTTCACGCTGTTCTTCAGCAAGCTGGCTTTGCAGGAACTCCCGCGTCATATCCGGGCTAAGCAGCGCCTGCTTTTCCATCGCACGTGAGCGGTGATAGCGGCGGCTCAGCTCGGCAATCGCGTTAAGCTGGGTATATTTTGCAAGCCCAATACCGCCAACCTCGCGAAATGCAGGCAAATCAGCCGTCAACAGCGCATGCAATGAACCAAAATGCAGCAACAACCGGTTAGCCAGCGTCATCACATTCACGCCAGGCTTACCTGTGCGTAAAAAAATGGCCAACAGCTCGTCGTCCGTAAGGGCTTTCGCACCAAGACGCAGCAGTTTCTCCCTTGGCCTGAGTGGCAATGTGTCATCCATTGTCTTTTACCACCTGTATATTTTTACAGTCATCGTGCCATAATGGACACCGCTGATACGAACAAAAAATCACCGGACTGCGGCGCGCCTCGCAAATCACACCTCGCATGCCTGTCGCCGGTCTATGGTAAAATGCGGTATCAACGCCGACTGAATACAGGAACACAACATGATGGGGCTTTCCGGCAAGAAAATCGTGCTGGGCGTAAGTGGCGGCATAGCGGCCTATAAAACGCCTGAACTGGTGCGCCGCCTGCGTGAGCGTGGCGCAGACGTGCGTGTAGCCATGACCGACGCCGCTAAGGCGTTTATTACGCCCATGAGCCTACAGGCCGTTTCCGGCTATCCCGTCTCTGACAGCCTGCTCGACCCCGCCGCAGAAGCCGCGATGGGCCATATTGAGCTTGGAAAATGGGCTGACCTGGTCATTCTCGCCCCGGCAACCGCCGACCTTATTGCCCGCCTTGCCGGCGGAATGGCTAACGACCTCGTCACCACCATTTGTCTTGCAACGCCTGCCCCCATTGCGGTTGTGCCTGCCATGAATCAGCAGATGTACCGTGCCCGCGCCACACAACACAATCTCGGCGTGCTGGCATCACGTGATATAGCCCTGTGGGGCCCGGACAGCGGCAGCCAGGCCTGCGGCGACGTTGGGCCAGGCCGCATGTTAGACCCGCTGGCCATTGTGGAGCTTGCAGAGCAGCATTTTGCACCTGCCAACGATCTGCAACATTTGAACATTATGATTACCGCCGGCCCAACGCGTGAGTCACTGGATCCCGTGCGCTACATCACCAACCACAGCTCAGGCAAGATGGGTTATGCCATTGCCGCCGCCGCCGCGCGCAGGGGGGCAAACGTGACGCTGGTTTCTGGGCCGGTTGCGCTCACCACGCCCGCAGGGGTCACCCGCCTTGATGTGACCACCGCGCTGGAAATGGACGCCGCAGTACAGCAGCGCGTGCAGCAACAACACATTTTTATTGGCTGTGCTGCCGTCGCAGACTACCGCGCGGCCGCTATCGCAGATGAAAAAATCAAAAAGCAAGGCGATGAATTAACGATAAAAATGGTTAAAAACCCGGATATTGTCGCTGGCGTTGCGGCACTGAAAAGCCATCGCCCTTATGTAGTAGGGTTTGCTGCCGAAACGAATAATGTGGAAGAATACGCGCAGCAAAAACGCGTGAGGAAAAACCTCGATCTGATTTGTGCAAACGATGTTTCTCAAGCAGATCAGGGTTTTAACAGTGATAACAACGCACTGCATCTTTTCTGGCAGGAAGGAGACAAAGCCTTACCGCTTGAACACAAATCGCTCCTTGGCCAACTTTTACTCGACGAGATTGTTACCCGTTATGAAGAAAAAAATCGACGTTAAGATTCTGGACCCGCGCGTTGGCCAGGAATTTCCGCTACCGACCTATGCTACCGCTGGCTCTGCGGGCCTTGACCTGCGTGCCTGCCTGGACGAAGCCGTCGCGCTCGCACCAGGTGCCACAACGCTGCTGCCAACGGGACTTGCGATTCATATAGCTGACCCATCGCTTGCCGCGGTCATTCTTCCGCGCTCAGGCCTCGGGCATAAACACGGCGTTGTGCTGGGCAACCTGGTGGGGCTTATCGATTCTGATTATCAGGGACAGCTCATGGTTTCGGTCTGGAATCGCGGCCAGGATAGCTTCACCATTGAGCCAGGCGAGCGTATCGCACAAATGGTATTTGTCCCGGTGGTGCAAGCCGAGTTTAATCTGGTCGATGATTTTACCGCCACCGATCGCGGCGCAGGCGGATTTGGCCACTCTGGCCGCCAGTAATTCTGTAATCAGACGCACGCAGCGCCTTCATTCGACAGTATTTTATTGCAGGCCCCGCGCCTGCAACGGCTGCGTGAGCAGTAACCTGATTGTGTGTATTCCAGGGGTATTCTAAAACATGGCAGAAAAACAGACCGCGAAAAGGAATCGACGCGAAGAAATACTTCAGTCTCTGGCGCAAATGCTTGAATCCAGCGACGGTAGCCAGCGCATTACCACAGCGAAGCTTGCTGCCTCAGTGGGCGTTTCTGAGGCCGCGCTATACCGTCACTTTCCAAGCAAAACCAAAATGTTCGATAGCCTCATTGAGTTTATTGAAGACAGCCTGATTACGCGCATCAATCTGATTCTGAAAGATGAAAAAGACACCGCCGCGAGGCTTCGCCTGATTGTGCTGCTGATTCTTGGGTTCGGTGAACGCAACCCCGGGCTGACGCGTATCATGACCGGCCACGCGCTGATGTTTGAACAAGACCGGCTACAGGGTCGCATCAACCAGCTGTTCGAGCGCATTGAGGCGCAGATTCGCCAGGTACTGCGCGAGCGAAAAATGCGCGAAGGCGAAGGCTACACCACCGACGAAACGCTGCTGGCAAGCCAGCTACTGGCGTTCTGTGAGGGCATGTTGTCGCGTTTTGTCCGCAGCGAGTTCCGCTATCGCCCCACTGATGAGTTTGACGCGCGCTGGCCGCTGGTTGCCGCACAGCTACAGTAATTTCCGTTCTGCTGGCAGCGCATTTCTGGTGATTTGCCCGATGCTCTTCGGGCAAATGCCAGATGCTCTCATACTGTGCTTTCCCTACTCTTAACAGCACCGAACGCCCGGAAAGAGAAAGAAAACACATGCCCACCTCTCGCCGCAGTTTGCTGAAGATTGGCAGCGTTGTTGCCGCCACCTCCCTGATTCACCGCCACGCATTTGCCGCCTGGGAGCCTGCCCAGCGCTATCCCGACCCGGCAATTGTTGCACTCGATCCCAGCTTCAATGCGCTTTTTCTCACCAGCGCCAAAGTGGAGCGCATCGCCACAGGCTGCCGCTGGGCGGAAGGCCCGGTCTGGTTTGGTGATGCCCGCATGCTGCTGTGGAGCGATATCCCCAACAATGCGCTGATGCGCTGGGATGAGACCACCGGACAGACCTCGGTATTTCGAAAACCATCAAACAACAGCAACGGCCACGCCCGCGACCGCCAGGGGCGCCTGTTAAGCTGCGAGCACGATACGCGCCGGGTTACGCGCACGGAATATGACGGCACGCTCACCGTGCTTGCCGACCGCTTCCAGGGAAAACGCCTAAATTCACCAAACGACATTGCGGTAAAAAGCGACGCCAGCATCTGGTTTACCGACCCACCGTTCGGCATCGCCGGTTTTTATGAAGGCCACAAAGCCGAACCAGAACTGGCGCAAAATCTATACCGGCTGGATCCGCAAAGCCGCGAACTGGTGGTTGCCGCAGGCGACATTAACGGCCCAAACGGGCTGTGCTTTTCACCGGATGAAAAGGTACTTTATGTAGTGGAAAGCCGGGCACAACCTAACCGCCTGATTCTGGCTTATGACATTGTCGATAATCAGCTTAAAAACAAGCGGGTACATATCGATTGTGGCAACGGTACCGCCGACGGCATCGCCTGCGACAGCGCGGGGAATTTGTGGTGCGGATGGGGCCAGGGCAGTGCAGAGCTGGACGGGGTTCGGGTATTTAACCCGCAGGGTAAAGCAATTGGCATGATTCATCTGCCGGAGCGCTGTGCCAATCTGTGTTTTGGCGGTGAACAGCACAACCGCCTGTTTATGGCGGCCAGCACGTCTGTTTATTCGCTGTACGTGAATACCCAGGGCGCGGTGCTGGTTTAGGCGCCCGGTTGAGACGAATGACAAACCTCAGCCCGTCGTAGACGCAATGGATGACACCCAATAAAAAACAAAGAAAATCAATGTATTGATTTTCGCATGCCAGCCGCAAAGAAGGAAAACCACGTTTTTCCTTCTTTGTCTGCAATCTGAGCCGGGCAATGCGCCCGGCTGAAGTCATTACACGCCGTACTGCTCACGATAGGCGCGCACCGCAGCCAGGTGCTGCGCCATTTCCGGTTTTTCTTCCAGATACGCAATAAGGTCTTTCAGCGTGATGATAGAAATCACCTTACAGCCATAATCACGCTCAACCTCCTGAATAGCAGAAATATCACCGCGACCGCGCTCCTGGCGGTCCAGTGAAATCAGCACGCCGGCAAGCGTTGCGCCATTGGCCTGGATAATTTCCATTGATTCCCGAATCGCGGTGCCTGCGGTAATCACATCGTCCACCAGCATCACGCGTCCGGTAAGGGCGCTGCCCACCAGCGTGCCGCCTTCACCGTGGTCTTTCGCTTCTTTGCGGTTAAAGCAGTACGGCAGATCGCGGTCATGATGCTCTGCCAGCGCCACCGCCGTAGTGGTGGCAATAGGAATGCCTTTGTATGCCGGGCCAAACAGCAGGTCGAAGTCGATACCAGAATCCACCAGCGCTTCGGCGTAAAAACGTCCCAGCAGCGCCAGGTCACGCCCGGTGTTAAACAAACCGGCGTTGAAAAAATACGGGCTGGTGCGCCCGGACTTCAGCGTAAACTCGCCGAACTTCAGGACCTGTTTGTTGAGCGCAAATTCAATAAACTGGCGCTGATACGCTTTCATGGACTTACTCCTGTGCTTGTTTTACTGGGACTGTTGTTCATTCCTGAAGCCAGACTGGCGAATTTCAGGCAAAAAAAAGGCGACCCCAGGGCCGCCTGAAAAACTATTCTGCCAGCGCCGCTTTTTGCGACGAGACAATGGAATCTATGCCTCCACGGGCCAAATCCAGCAGCGTGAGGAGCTCTTCATGGGTAAACGGCTCGCCTTCTGCCGTGCCCTGCACTTCAATAATGCGACCGTCTTCGGTCATCACCACGTTCATATCCGTTTCAGCCGCGGAATCTTCGATATATTCCAGATCGCACACCGCTTCGCCGCCGACGATGCCTACGGACACGGCGGCCACCATGCCTTTCATTGGGCTGGTTTTCAGCTTACCGCTGGCCACCAGACCGTTGAGCGCATCGGCCAGCGCCACGCAGGCACCGGTGATTGATGCCGTGCGGGTACCGCCATCGGCCTGAATGACGTCGCAGTCAAGCGTGATGGTGAACTCACCCAACGCTTTCAGGTCAACGGCAGCGCGTAGCGCACGTGCAATAAGGCGCTGGATTTCCATGGTGCGGCCACCCTGTTTGCCCTTTGCCGCTTCGCGGGCGTTACGGGTGTGGGTAGAACGCGGCAACATGCCGTATTCGGCGGTTATCCAGCCCTGGCCCTGGCCTTTAAGAAAGCGCGGTACGCTTTCCTCCACGCTTGCCGTGCACAGTACTTTGGTTTCACCAAACTCGACCAGCACAGAGCCTTCAGCGTGTTTTGTATAGTGACGTGTCAGGGTGAGAGGACGCACCTGTTCGGCGCTACGGCCTGATGGACGCATAGGGAAAGCTCCTGCTTAAATCGAGTGTGGCTGCGCATTATACGGACTTCAGGACCATATGCCTATCCTGCCAGGCCCACGCTAGCTATAATCCCTCATCCGCATCCAAAAAATGGGTATTACTATGATCCGCAGCATGACAGCCTACGCCCGGCGAGAAATCAAGGGTGAATGGGGCAGCGCCTCCTGGGAGCTACGTTCGGTAAACCAACGCTATCTCGAAACCTATTTCCGTATGCCGGAGCAGTTCCGCAGCCTGGAGCCCGTGGTTCGCGAGCGGATTCGTAACCGTCTGACGCGCGGTAAAGTGGAGTGCAACCTGCGTTTTGAGCCGGACCCGCGCGCCCGCACCTCGCTGTTGCTCAACGAAGAGCTGGCTAAACAGCTGGTGCAGGCAGCCAACTGGGTGAAACTTCAGAGCGATGAGGGTGAAATTAACCCGGTAGATATCCTGCGCTGGCCTGGCGTGATGGCGGCTGAAGAGCAGGATCTGGATGCCATTGCCGCAGAGATTCTCGCAGCCCTGGATGGCACGCTTGACGACTTTGTCGTCGCGCGTGAAACCGAAGGTCAGGCGCTGAAATCACTGATTGAGCAGCGTCTTGAAGCGGTGAGTAGTGAAGTCGCTAAAGTGCGCGCCCAGCTGCCGGACGTGATTAAGTGGCAGCGTGAACGCCTGGTCACAAAACTCGAAGATGCGCAGGTTCAGCTTGAAAATAACCGTCTGGAGCAGGAACTGGTACTGATGGCGCAGCGTCTGGACGTAGCCGAAGAGCTGGACCGCCTGGATGCTCACGTGAAAGAAACCTACAACATTCTGAAGAAAAAAGAAGCGGTTGGCCGCCGACTGGACTTCATGATGCAGGAGTTTAACCGCGAGTCGAACACGCTGGCTTCCAAGTCTATCAATGCCGATATCACCAACTCCGCTATTGAGTTGAAGGTGCTGATTGAGCAGATGCGCGAGCAGATTCAAAACATCGAGTAGGGTTTCACTAAAACTCACTAAGTCTCACGATGCCCCATAAACATCTATAAGCCAGTGTAAATGCTGGCTTTTTTAATTCCACAAAGTCTCATATAATACCACTGAAGCGCACATTATTGGTGTACTTAAAAGTGTACTCAGTCGGTTTTAAGTACACTAATTTAAGTACACCCCTCAATGAAATGGGTGATATATGGGAAAACTTACAGACATACAAATAAGAACATGGATAAGAAATGGAGAACGCTTTGCAGGACGTTCAGACGGTAATGGGCTATATCTCTGTTTTCCGCAAAACTACAGCGCTCCATTCTGGCGGTTTCGTTACAAGTTATCGGGTAAAGCCAGGGTTATGCTCATTGGTTATTACTCAAGTATATCATTAGCAAAAGCGAGGGAAATGACTAAGGAGCTTCATGCTCGTGTTGCCTTAGGCTATGACGTGGCCGGTGAAAAACAGGAACGCAAGGCCGAAGCGATCAAAAAGATAGAAGAAGAGAAAAATGCACTGCATGTATCAGAATTGGCCGCAGAGTATTTTGAAAAACAAATACTTCCTAACTGGAAGCATCCTGATATCCTACGCCGCCGTATCGAAAAAGATATTAATCCCAACATTGGTCATCTTAAAATTGAAGACGTACGCCCTCGCCATATTATCGATATGCTGCAAAAAATTAATGCTCGTAACGCCCCTACTGTAGCTAATGATGTTCTTCGCTGGACGCGGCGTATTTTTAACTACGGTATCAAACTCCAGATGATTGAGACGAATCCAACAACTGCCTTTGAAATTGCTGATGCAGGCGGTAAAGAAAAATCCCGTGAGCGCTGGCTAACCCAAGAAGAACTAACTAAGTTCTTTCAGGCAATGCAGATTACCAAAGGATTTTCCCGTCAAAATGAGCTGACAATGAAGCTAATACTCGCTCTTTGCTGTAGAAAGATGGAGCTGTGCGGTGCCCGGTGGGGTGAGTTTGATTTAGAGAATGCTATCTGGCATCTGCCTGCTGAGCGGGTAAAAAATGGCGATGCTATTGATATCCCTTTACCAACGGTGACCGTAGAATGGCTTTTAGAACTACGCCAAATGTCCCTCAATAGCCAGTGGGTCTTGCCTGCACGTAAGATGCAGCACAAAATGATTCCTCACATTCAGGAAAGCACCCTACCCGTAGCACTAGCAAAAGTACGCAGTAATCTCCCTGATGTACCAGACTTCACCATTCACGATTTTCGCCGTACTGGACGCTCACATCTGGCAGCATTAGGCGTTGATCCTGTCGTCGCAGAGCGCTGTTTGAATCACCGAATCAAAGGTGTTGAAGGCATCTATAACCGCTATGAGTACTTCAAAGAACGTAAGGCTGCTTTGGAAAAATGGGCGTCGCTATTGGTAGCCTTAGAACGGGGTGAGGATTATAATGTGATGCCAATGAAAAATAACAGAAAAATCATTTAGACTACGCGATAATCAAGGAGAGGGAATCTCATGAAATTTAAGCCAAGAAATTTACGCGCGATTGCAGAAATGATCATTGGCGATGCTGAGCACTTCCCCTATCGTTCAAGCAGCTATATAACACAGTTTTTTGAAGAATGTGACCTTGATTTTATTCACGATGGCTCAACAAGATGGTCATGGACTGCTGAACGAATCGCTGAATTACTCGAAGAACCCCAATTAGCGGCTAATACATTACCAGAGAGATTTGTTAATGTATTGCGTGTGTTAATGGATAAAGCCGATGCTGAAGATTATGACCCAGAAAGGAAGCTAGCTTTAGAAGCCTTAAACGTACCTCTGAATAGAGAGGGTTATGAAGCATTTTATGGTGAAGACAGGTTATTGTATATACGTCATTCTGGGACCAAAACGCTCTCAGTTATTAATAATCCACACCGCCCCTTCACCCCCCAAGAAATTAAACGTCGAGAATTACTAAGTGACTATCTAACTCGTTGCTCAGAAGATGATTTAATAGAAGAAATATTAATCCCATTATTCCGCCAATTAGGTTATCACCGTATCACCGCTGCGGGTCATAAAGATAAAGCTTTAGAATATGGAAAAGATATCTGGATGCGTTTTATTCTACCTACACAACATGTTTTGTACTTTGGTATACAAGCTAAAAAAGGAAAATTAGATGCTGCTGGAATGGGCCGAGGAACCAATAATAATATTGCTGAAATATATAATCAGGTTCTTATGATGTTAGGACATGAGATTTTTGATCCAGAGATAAACAGAAAGGTGCTTGTTGACCATGCTTTCATCGTCGCCGGAGGAGAAATCACAAAACAAGCACGGAATTGGCTAGGTGGAAAATTAGATGCCACAAAACGCAGCCAAATACTATTTATGGATCGGGATGATATCATTAACTTATATACCGTTAGTAATTTACTTCTCCCCGATGAAATTCTAAAACACCAAACGCCATCTTCAGATGATGATTGTCCATTCTGAAAAATCACTTAGACATAATTAACACTATGTTTTTTTTTAAGAGTTAGTATTTAAGCAATAATTCAATTATAAACCCCACTTAGTGATCTACTGGCATTCAACCCACAATAGCTATTACACTCATCCGTAGCCCCCACCTGCATCTGCTTATTACCCTATTTGAGGGTGATCTTGCATTGATTAGCATCTTGCCATTGGAGTTGGGTAAATGCCTTACTGTCAGATATAGTATCTGCGATACCTTCAACGTTGCAGGCGTGCATATCGACGTTGGTAACGATCTCAAACTTGGCCTGATCGGGATGATTTTGTACCTGAGAGATAGCAATTTCAGCATCAGATTTCTCATATACCAAAGCGTCACCCTTTTTAGCCGCACCGTGTACAGGGAGGCTTAGCGTTGTTAAGGCTAATAGTGCGTAAGTGGTTATTTTATTCATGACGTTCCTCTATAGCGGCGATCTTTTCGTTAATTTCAGCTTCCAGCATTTCGAGAATCCCCGCTGCACGGTTATAACCAATACGAAATTGCCGCTGTATCTTTGAAATGGATAAATCGGACAGGGTGACTTTCGTTAGCTGCTTTTGAATTACCCATTCCCTGACGGAGGTTATCAGCGGTTCCTGTTGCTCATGCTTATTCATCACTCGTTCGACTTTATGCATAATTTCCCTCTAATTACCTTGATTAGTCCTTTTTATAGGTAAGCGATGAGATCACAAACCATAAACGTTAATATAAAACTGATCACTATCATCAGTCTTCTGTATCTGGTATGTGATTGGAATGCTTCTTGTCTCTCGGGCTGCACTATGTGAAAGCTCTAAATCCGCTGCGCATTGATAAATATTTAATTGTGATTCACGGCCTGTTGTTCTTATATTTATAACTGAAAATTCAACATCGTTAAATTTAGTGCCAAGAGGTAAGCCAAGCCTCACCAAAGCATTATACAATGCTTTCTTCCCATAATTTTCTCGAGCAATATTGATGACTAAATCACGAGCATCGTCACTACTACATTTGGGAGTGTTAGTATCACAGCCTGTTAAAATCAATAATATTAGAAAAGATAAAGTAGGAATCTTTTTCATGGTTAAAAGCCTTTTCGGAGTAATTGAGAAAAGTTCTCTCGATAATGTTTTTATTGCGCAATTTAATTGACTTACCCAGATGAATTATCATTCGATGATGAAGGTGGTTGTGTTTGGTTCTCCGGTGATGTTGAGGGCTTGTTTTGCGTATCCTCTAGCTTCTCAACCCGGCGAGTAAGCTGAATTACCTGCCATGTACATACAGCAAGAGTACCAATGATTACACCGGTTAACAGACTCATAGTCTCCTTCCTTTTTTATGAAAATATCTAATTGATCCGAATGTTCTTGATGATTTTACCCGGCGTCAGCGGTCGCCGTTTCTCTACGTAAAAGTAAGCAACGTTGAAAGCAGATTTTTTATGGTTTCCCTGCCCCAATGAAGGCCAGTCCCGAAAAGCTTCAATCTGTTGTTCTGTAAATGGCGTAGCCGAGAAGTCAAACAGCACCAGTAAGGCCTTACCGTCATACTTCATCAGCTTTTTCATTTCAGTCGAGTTTACATACGCGGAGAGCGTCGCTTTAGGGGCATCAGGCCGCCTGACGGCAAACTCTACGGCAACATCATCAATGACAAAATCAATGTAACCGTTGCCCGTAAGTGCGCCGGGGAGTTGTGCCTGTACCTCTGGTGTCAGGTTGTCACCAAACCAGCCTAAGAGGTAGCACCTTACCAGTGGTAAGAGTTCCCGTTCGTTACACTCATTCAGGCGCAGTGTTTTAACAAACTCCTGCCGGTAGAGGGAACTGAACAGGTATTCAAAGCTTTCAACAACGGCTTTTATCGTGGTCGCCATATTGTATTAAATCCGTTTAATCGTACAGAAAAGCAGAGTATTAACTACCGTTGACATGGTATTTTGTCGGGCTTTTCTTACAGGGTTGGCCTACTGACGCTACGGCACCACAGTAGATGCACTTTCGTTTCCCGTTATCAACGACATGACAAGCCGTTGGGCTTTTCCTACAGGGCTGACCAGCATTTGCCGTTGAACCGCAATATTTACACTTAGCCAAAGGCGCCCCTCCTTTTAAAGCCATCCTTTTGAATAAAACGTCCGTAAACGAGTATCTTTATTATTTTTACACTAATGATGATGTTTATACAAGTGTAAACGTAGCCGAGAATTTCACTTACCAGGTAAAGCACAATGCTAAGGTAGGTGGCACCATGTCAAAACTCGCGGTAACAGAGGCTGATAAGCTTATCGGGAAGCGCATTCAGCAGCGACGAAAGGAAAAGAAGCTAACGGCAGATCAACTATCTTATAAAATTGGGGTTTCTCAGCAGCAGCTCTCACGTTATGAACGGGGAACCAATAAGATTAACGTGACTCACCTGATTGACATTGCCGCCTATCTGGAAACGCCGATTAGCTGGTTTTTTCTTAGCCAAGGTGAAAATAGCGAGCTGGAGTCTGAAGGGGTACACCAGAGTCTAAAAGACGAAGAGTTAAAGGCACAGTTAGATCTCTTATGGGAAAAACTTACCCCTGAACAGCAAAAAGCTTTTATTGTGCTTCTCAATAAGCTAACCAATTGATAATAAGAATTATTTGTATTTGAGTATTGGTTTTGATATAATGCCAAAAGTGGCAATAATGTATTTTATTTATTTCCATCAATCAAAAGTATATTCAAAATCAAAAAAAGGGATTATCTATTGGGAATTAATAGAGGGTTACGTGCGTCCCAACAAGGCCACTTAGACTGTTTATGTGGCATATATAGTTTGGTTAACGTACTGACTTATTTATACGATGGTCGGGTAAAAAGGAAACCGCTAATTAATGCATTGTTACGGGAGTATAAATATCACTATGATATTTACGACCTGCTAATGGGCGGAATGGATGATGATGAGATGGATTATCTTATCCAGTCTGTCCTTCAGCAGGGATATTACTACAAACACCATCCTGTTATTATCACCAAGCCCTATCAGAAGCAAACACACCTCCGCACTAAAAAGATTATTAATGATATCTCCGCTTTTATTAACTGCCCGGATAATTGCTACCAACGAGTAGTATTAATTGGAACGCAAGAGCACTGGTCAATTATTATTGGTGCGGACAATAAATATTTCTACTTCTTCGATAGTAGAGGTAATATAAAAGCGCAACACAACTCCTTCTCACTAATTCCTCAAAAAACACGCCACACGCTATTCTCCACTTCCATCTATTTTATTGAACGACCGTTTTAGATGAGGCTAGCCATGTTATTTCAATCAACGAAAGAAAAGGGCTATTACATAATTAACCAGCCCGTTACTGAACAAGATATTTTAGATATAGCCAATACGCTGCTAGCCAGACGATTCAAACGGCGTACCAAGTTAACCTCACCCAATCAAACCCGTGAATATTTTAAATTAAAGCTGGCATCCTATGAGTATGAGGTATTTTGCGGCATGTTTCTTAATAACCAGAACCAAGTGTTAGCGTTTGAGGAGCTGTTTCGAGGGACGATTAACGAAACTGCTATCTACCCCAGAGAAGTCGTCAAGCAAGCGTTATCGTTGAATGCCGCTGCTGTCATTTTTGTTCACAACCACCCAAGCGGCGATCCTGAACCTAGTCAGGCCGACAAACATATCACGTTAAAGCTGAAATATGCGCTTGAATTGGTAGATATCCGAGTACTGGATCACTTTGTTGTATCGGGTGATAGCTCGGTATCAATGGCTGAGCGGGGCCTGTTGTAATCTTGACTTTTTTTTAATATACGTCGGTGATGTTCTTCTTACTCATTTCTTCTTGACTCCGCTTTTAGTTTCCTCCCGCGAAATACCATCTAGTTTTTCCATGGTCTGAATGACCCAATGGTAATCTTGAAGTGGCTTAAGATCATCATTCGACCACTTCTTTCCTTCAGTAGATATCTTCCCTTTTTTAATGTCCTTAGGTTTTGCATATTCTTCAGATAAGGTGTTTTTTAATTTTATTAAAGTGATGTTGGAATCTCTATTTAGCTCAAAATATCTCTCATAAAGTTTTTTGAGCGTTTTAGCCGCTTTAGTTTTGGGTTCATAAATATTATCGATATAAACCATGCTTATCAGATTACTAATAGCTTTATGGAATACATGCCCTTTAGTTTGTTTTAGTTCTTCATAGTGAAAACGGTCAAACCACTGAGCTATTTCAACCAACCTCTGCCTGCTATCGTGATGCAAATTTAAGTTTGCTACTGGCCCAAATTTTTCAATAAGGGATTCACGGCTATTTTCTTTCACGGTGCGCTGTTCTGAACCATCTTTATCTTGCTTCATGCATACTCCTATAACAGTCATTTTATAATTAGGCTGCCTATGACGGTCATCTCCTGATTAAGGATTCTAGTATATGACGGTCATAGTTAGTTTCCTATGACCGTCATCATAAAGTAGGACATTCAATGACTGTCATTGCTATCCAATTTTTCTGAATGACAGTCATTAAATGCAGAAAATGACTAAAAATCGATTGTTTTAAATGCCGTTGCTCTAGAAGCAGCTCAAAGGAGCAAAGGTATGAACAACGATCGTATTTTACGTAACAAAGAAGTCCTCCATCTTACTGGAATCTCAAAAGCAACACTTTACCGTCTCATTGCTAAGGGGAGGTTCCCGTTGTCAAGAAAGTTAACGGGAGAGGAAGGCCGTGCCGTTGGCTGGCTTGAGTCGGAGATCAATACGTGGATTAGCAGCCGTAAATAGTAGGCCTGTATCTAGCGTCTATGACATTTTCCATTATTAAAAATGGAAAAAAAACACTAACCCATTGAATGTGGTGAGGTAGTAAAAACCGTGCTAGCACCGATGACAAGCGCTCTGCTAAAGGGTTTCCTGTATCAGACAAGGTCATTGCTCAGCAATATAGAGGATTTACTACACATAATGGGGGGAGCAAGGCCTCCGCCCATTTAACCACTCTATCCTCCCATCCCATTAAAACATTTATTAATTTAATGAATTAGGGGGATAACTCAATGAAGATGAAATCGTTTTAAAGAGCAGCAGGTGCCGCTGGTGGGTGCGCCTCCAAGCGCAAACCCAGACCATGCGGGAACGAGGCTGCTCTGTGAAATAACGCAGGAAATACGTATGAATAACAGGAAAATCCCGAAATGGGTCTATGATCGGATTCAGGAAATCTGCAACATAGTTGTAGATGATGGTCAAATGAGGGTTAATCGCAGGCAATGTTTAAGACGCTTCCTTGTTCATATTTGGCTGGAAAGCGATGAAGATGGTTGGACAATAGTTACAAAACGCACTATTCGCACCGATTTTAATGCGTTAGACAGACATTGGCATATATTAGTTAAAGGAAGAAGAATGCACGTACTTCCTTTAGAAATATTTCCTAAGCTGATACCTGAGCTGGAGTTTCATGCAGGAAAAGCAGCTAAAGACGGTAATAAACGTAAATCTGATCGCTGGCAATTTGATCCCAAACGGCCAAGCAGCGATATTGGGCAGCTTTTGCTGGTAGATGTGGATACTGGTGAAACCTTCGACGTATGGAAACAACTAAGGAAAATAGGAAAAGCTCCACAGCATAACTTTGATCTCATCCCTAAAAGCCAATATGAGCTAAAAAAGCGGGAAAAGCAGTGGTTAAAAGGTGTCCCAAGGGGCAGGATGCATCTGAGCTTTATCGAACAACTGAAAGAACAGCTTCCGATATCTTACTACAAGATGGGGATCCGCAGTCTTAACCATCTGTATAACGCCAAAGTTGAGGGTGATTATGTTACCTACGATCATACCTATAAGCTGACATTTGGCGGCAGATATTACGATAAGGCGTATCAAAACTTACCTGGCGACTTGAAAGCTAGCTTTCGCAATGGATTGTTGAACTACGATATCGCAGGATGCTGTCTGGCTTGTCTAAATACGCTCTTTAAGCGCTATGACATAACCTATCGAGTTGATAGTGTACTGTATCAAACCATCATGGAAAAATCAGGGCTTGAACGTAAACAGTGCAAAAAGCTTGTTCTTGCGACAATCTATAGGATTGGAAAGGTAACTATTGGTATACAAACGGTATAGGGGAAGATGTCTATCATTGGCTCGGAAACGATGAAGCGAAAGCCAAGGAGTTGCTTGCTTGGTGGAAACAGAAAGCAAAACCTCTACGTATGGCGTTAGGTAGGCTGGTTCGCCGCATTAAACGACAGCACCATCAAAAGTGTGCATCACCACGCCAGTATCATCTGTACCCCAATGATATTGGATTGGTGCTGAATTTGAAGCAAGAAAAGTATGAGCGAAAAGACAACGATGGAAGCATAACTTACAGTAAATTCGCACAAAATAAAGGGTTACTAACACACATGGTTACGGGCGTTGAACAAGCTTACATACGTGAGGTTATCATATTGAATCTAAATAAAATTTGCATGCTAGACCATGATGGATTTGCTGCGATTTGTAAAATTATTCAGCCGGAGCATGAATTTATTCGGTTGGAGTTGAAGGATTAAGAAAGTTTCTTCAAACGGCAATTACATTGATGATATTGGAGCGCTACATCGAACTGACCCGATGACTTCGGGTCTTTTCTGTTACAACTTATAAGGTACCAAGACTGAGACTACTACCTGATATTGCGAACTCCTAGCCATTTGAATCAGCAAAGTAGAAAACTTTGGATAGCTTTCGGCGGTTTAAGTCAAAGTATGTTAGATGCCCTATCAAAAGTATGTCTCTATGCCAGCACAAGGCCCCAAAAACATCATTTTGATCTATAAAATTCAACTTAAACTTACAAAATGCCACTCAAATGCCAAATTCATGGTATTCTACTGTAATAATTCTAAAATCAAACGCTAGAGGCATAGCCATGATTCGCTGCCATCTCGCCCGCATGATGGGTGAACACAAGATGCGTATTGCTGATGTTGCCAGAGAAACTGGGCTCAGCCGCGCCACGGTGACTTTGCTCTACAAAGAGACAGCACAGAAGGTGGATCTGGAAGCACTCGATAAGTTATGTGAGCTGTTCAATTGCCAGTTGGGTGACCTTTTGGAGCGAGTTCCAGGCAGTACGCCAGGCAGCGCCATTCGATAAGCGAAATGGAGTTTCTGAATCATGACATACTCTAACCAGACCAGTAACTTTGAGTTCCTTGCAGAACATGATCCGCTATTCGTTGAACTCGCATTGTCTGCTGAACGGGCATTTGCCAGCGATCCAAATACAACGCTGATTAAGGTTCGCCAGCTAGGCGAAGCACTGGCCCAGCATCTGGCAGCTCTGACGGGAATTCCTTTCGACGAACAAACGACACAAGCCGACCTGCTCTACAAGATAAATCGCGAATTAAAACTGGAACCAGTGGTAAGAGAACTCTTTCATACATTGCGAGTAGAGGGTAATAAGGCTACACACCAATTTAAAACTCAGCATAAAGAAGCCATTAACGGCCTAATCGTCGCACGTAAGCTAGCAATTTGGTTCCATCAGTCTTTAGGTAGAGCTGGCACTCATTTCAACCCTGGTCCCTTCATTCCACCTACAGACCCAAGTGAACAACTACGCAAACTGCAAGCTGAAATTACCCAGCTTAAAAATGAATTACAGCAAGCCAATCTCGATCTCGGGTCAAGTCAGCGGCTCAATGAACTCATTGCCAAAGAAAAGGATGAATATGAGGCATTAGCTCACGCTATGGATGAAGAGTCTCGTACGTTGGCCCTGCAAGCTGCCGCACACGAACAGGCTCTGAATCAACAACAGCAAGATTACGAAGCTAAAATCAAGGCCCTTCAGGCTCAGTTGGCTAATCAGGATGAAAAAGTACAGGCTTCACAGCGTCAACAGTTAAACCACAATACTCAGAAAGCAACACAGCACATTGTGTTAGATGAAACCCTGACCCGCATCCTGATTGATCAGCAATTAACAGAAGCGGGTTGGCAAACCGATAGTGAAACCCTTACCTTCAAAAAGGGGACAAGACCGGAAAAAGGAAAAAACATCGCGATTGCCGAATGGCCGACAGAACATAAAGGTGAAAAAGGCAGAGCGGATTACGTCTTATTTGCGGGTCTCACACCTATCGCTGTCGTTGAAGCAAAGAGAGAAAACACCAACGTCGCAGGCAAAATCCCGCAGGCAGAACGCTACAGTAAAGGCTTTGACGTAACACCTCCAATGCAAAATGGCTGGGAACTGGCCGGGATGGCCATCGCCTGGCCGGATGACAACGACAGTCACTATAAAGTGCCCTTCGTTTACTCCTGTAACGGTCGCCCTTATGTACCGCAACTGGCTGAACAATCCGGCACGTGGTTTCGTGATGTGCGCGACCCAGCCAATACCAAGCGCGCTTTACCTGGTTTCCATACACCTGACGGTTTACTCGATCTGCTCAAACGCAGTAAAGAAGATGCCCAACAAAAACTCAGAGCCGAGCCATTCGGCTATCTGAAGTTGCGTGATTACCAGCAGAAAGCCATCATTGCCGTGGAAAACACATTAGCCAGAGAAATACGCAGTGCGCTTCTGGCTATGGCCACCGGCACAGGTAAAACCCGCACCATTATTGGCCTAATGTACCGATTCCTTAAAGCCGAGCGATTTAAGCGCATTTTGTTTCTGGTTGACAGAACCGCACTGGGCCAGCAAGCGATTGATGCTTTTGGCGAAACGCCGCTGGAACAAAACCACACCTTATCTAAAATCTACAATGTGGCAGAACTTGGCGATATGGCTGCCGAGGCAGAAACCCGTGTTCAGGTAGCAACAGTACAAGCCATGGTGAAGCGCATCTTTATGAGCGATAACCCACCGCCTGTAGACCAATTCGATTGCATCATTATCGACGAAGCTCACCGGGGCTATACTCTGGATCAGGAAATGACCGAAGGCGAACTGGCCATCCGTGATACCAGCCAATATCTCTCCAGTTATCGCCGAGTACTGGAGTATTTTGACGCCGTAAAAATTGGCCTAACCGCCACGCCGGCAAAGCACACCAGCGAGATTTTCGGCAAACCGATTTACACCTATTCGTATCGGGAGGCCGTCGCTGACGACTGGTTAATCGACCACGAGCCGCCCATTCGCTATGAAACCCTGCTCACTCAGAACGGTATTACCTTTGCCAAAGGCGAAAAAGTCAGCACGATCAATACGCAAACCGGCGAAGTGCAAAGTGCGGAACTGGATGATGAACTGAATTTTGAGGTGGAGGCCTTCAACCGCAGGGTGATTAACGAAAACTTCAACCGCGTGATCTGCGAACAACTGGTTCAGGAACTCGACCCCTTTAGCGATGAGAAAACCCTCATTTTCTGCGCTACCGATTTGCATGCCGACATGGTTAAACGCTTATTGGATAACGCCTTCAAAGCGCTTTATAACGGTGAATACAATCAGGCCGCCGTAGCTAAGATTACTGGTCAAAGCGACAAAGTGGCACAGCTTATCCGCCAGTATAAAAACGAACGCTACCCAAACATTGCCATTACTGTCGATCTGCTCACCACCGGTATCGACGTACCTAAAATATGCAATCTGGTCTTTATGCGCCGGGTAAAATCGCGGATTTTGTATGAGCAAATGATTGGTCGCGCCACACGCCGTTGTGATGAAATCGGTAAAACCGTGTTCCGCATCTACGACCCCGTGGATATTTATGCCGCACTGGCTGACATCAATACCATGAAGCCGCTGGTGAAAGACCCAAACATCACGCTGGCGCAGTTGGTTGCAGAAATGACCACCCCAGAGCAACTGGAACGAGCACTCAATGCCCCCGGTGATATACCGGGACAAAGCCATGCAGACGTTGTCCTCAGCCAGCTCAGTCAAAAAGTTATGCGCGTGCTGCGTAAAGCCGAGAAAAAAGCCGAAAACAAACCGGTGCTGAAGCAAAAACTTAATGAGTTACAAAGCTTATGGGGAGTAGAGCCTAAAAGCCTGCACAGACATCTGCATGAGCTCGGGCCCAAACAAGCCGCAGCCTTTATAGTGCAACACAGTGGCTTGGTTAACCAATTAGCAGAAGTGAATCATCTCCTGGGCAGTGAACGCCAACCGGTGATTTCTGAGCACGTTGATAGGCTATGTGAACGGACGCAAAGCTATGGCGTACATCAAAAACCAGAAGATTACCTGGACAGCTTCAACCAGTTCATAAAAGAACAAATCAACCAAAGCGCCGCGCTGTCAGTGGTGGTCAACAAACCCCGCGATCTGACCCGCGAGCAGTTAAAAGAGATCAAACTTCTGCTGGATGGTGCCGGCTACTCTGAAGCTAAATTGCAAACCGCAGTGCGCAATCAAACCAATCAGGATATTGCCGCCAGCATCATCGGCCATATCCGCCGGGCCGCCCTAGGTGAACCACTGATTCCTTTTGAGCAACGGGTCGCACAGGCCATGCAGCGCATTTATCAAAGCCACAACTGGCTGCCCGCCCAACGCAAATGGCTGGAACGGCTGGCAAAACAACTGATACACGAAGTCATTATCGACCGTGATTTCGTAAACAGTCGCTTTGGCGAACAGGGTGGTGCCAAACAACTGAACAAAATACTTGGTAATCAACTGGATACCATATTAGATGAGCTCAGCGATGCCATTTGGCCGCCAAAACGAGCTTGAGATCATTACATACATAAAAATTTAGTAAAGAGACAACCATGACCAATAACGATATCGTACAAAAACTCTGGAACCTGTGTGACGTACTGCGTGATGACGGCATTAACTACAGCGATTACGTCACCGAGTTAGTGCTATTGTTGTTTATTAAAATGGTGCACGAAAATACCGAAGCTGGCACCTTAAAAACACACCCGCTGCCGGAAGGCTGCCGCTGGACGGACATTAACGCCAAATCCGGCATTAACTTACTCAATGATTACAAAGCCATCTTATTAGCCTTATCTACGGGTAAGCGCACCGAAGCCGATCCGAACGAACCCGGTAAAACCATTGAAGTTCAGGTTCACGAAGATCCACTGATTAGCGCCATTTATGCCGATGCGCAAACTCGACTGCGTGAACCGCGTCATTTAGAACAAATGATCAAAACCCTCGATCAAATCGACTGGTTTAGTGCGCAGAAAGATGGCCTTGGAGATTTATACGAAGGTTTGTTGGAAAAGAATGCCTCTGAGACTAAATCTGGTGCGGGACAATACTTCACCCCGCGCGCGTTAATTAACAGTATGGTGCGCTGCATCAAGCCACAAATTGGTGAAGTAATACAAGACCCCGCCGCTGGTACTGCTGGCTTTTTAGTCGCAGCCGACCAATATATGCGCGAACAAACCGACGATTATCTGGAACTGTCAGCCAAGGATGCGGCCTTCCAGAAGAATAAAGCGTTTGTCGGCATCGAACTGGTGCCCAATACACGCCGCTTAGCCTTAATGAACTGCTTATTGCATGGCATGGAAGGTGATGACGAAGGCGTCGTGCATTTGGGCAATGCACTGGGCGAAGCGGGTAAAGCGTTAAAACAGGCCGACATTATTCTGGCCAATCCGCCGTTTGGGACCAGCAAAGGCGGCGAAGCGTCTAACACCCGTGATGACCTTACCTATAAAACCAGCAACAAACAACTGGCATTTTTACAACACATCTATCGCAATCTCAAACCCGGTGGCCGTGCCGCCGTGGTCTTGCCGGATAACGTTTTATTTGAAGCCGGCGTGGGTACTGACGTACGCCGCGACCTTATGAACAAGTGCAACCTGCACACCATTTTGCGCCTGCCTACCGGTATTTTTTACGCGCAAGGCGTTAAAACCAACGTGCTGTTTTTCACCAAAGGAACTGTCAAAGACAAACACCAGCAAGAGAACTGTACTGAAAACGTTTGGGTGTACGACCTGCGTACTAATATGCCCAGCTTTGGGAAACGTACCCCCTTTGGTGATTCAGGTATTGGTTTTGCCGCCGAAGACTTTGGCACAGATCCGCACCTCGGCGCATTCGAGAAAGTGTTTGGCGATACCTCTGACGGCACCAGCAAGCGTACCGAAGGGGAATACAGCTTTGGCGCGCAAGAGATCGAAGTCGATGAAGACGCGGTGGAAGAAAATCAGGGTGTCGATGAACGCCTGGCGCACTCCCGCTGGCGCTGCTTTAGCCGTGAATGGATTGCCAATACTAAAGGCGACTCATTGGATATTAGCTGGCTCAAAGACAAAGACAGCATCGATGCCGCCGACTTGCCAGATCCGGAAGTATTGGCGCACGAAGCGAAAGACGAGTTAACCGCTGCGTTAAGTGAAATTAACGAGCTACTGGCGGCATTGGAAGGGGCGAATTGATGAATATCAAAGACCTACCAGAAGGCTGGATAGAAGGAAAACTCGGTGAGCTCATTAGAGTATCCAGCGGTGTTGGATTTCCAAAAAAATTTCAAGGAAAATCTACAGGAGATTATCCAGTTTATAAAGTTAGCGACGTCTCTAAGGCGGTTACGACAAATACCGGATACCTCGATACCGCTGGCCACTATGTTGATAGAGAAGAGGCTGTCGAACTTAAAGGTGAAGTTTTCCCTATAGGAACTACGCTGTTCGCAAAAATTGGTGAAGCAGTCAAATTAAACCGAAGAGCTTTTGTTCTTAAGCCCGGATTAGCTGATAATAATGTCATGGCGGCTTTACCAGATATAAAAGAATCAAACAGATTTATATATAGCTTTATGCGGACTGTTGATCTAAGCGATATTTCTCGTTCAACTACTGTTCCGTCGGTAAGAAAAGGTGACATTGAAGAAATAGTACTTTCTATCCCTCCTTTGGCCGAACAAAAAGCCATCGCCGACAAACTCGACACCCTGCTGACACAAGTGGAAACTACCAAAGCCCGCCTCGAGCGCATTCCCAAAATCCTAAAAACCTTTCTGCAATCCGTCCTTGCCGCGGCTGTGAGTGGGAAGTTAACGGAAGAGTGGCGGGGCAATCCTGATTTAATCAGTTGGGAAAGTGTAAAATTAGATCAAATAGTAGAAAAAATCGAGGCAGGAAAAAATCTCAAATGTATTGAGATTCCACCGCAAAACAATGAATTTGGCATCATTAAGATCAGCGCAGTTACTTGGGGACGTTATGACGAGAACCAGAGTAAAACTTTACCTAACAGTACCAATTTTATTGAATCACGTCGAATAGCTGTAGGTGATTTTTTAATATCAAGGGCTAACACGATTGAGCTATTAGGTAATCCGGTTATTGTCCACGAAGTCACTAAAAATCTAATGCTCAGCGATAAAGTTCTTCGGTTAGTAATGAAAGAGGAAGACAAGCCTTGGGTTAGCATTTTTCTGAGATCTAAGCGAGGAAGGGTGGAAATTGAATCTCGTTCTACTGGCAACCAAATGTCCATGAGAAACATTGGGCAAAAAGCTCTCCTTGATATTGATTTGACAAAACCACCGGCCAAAGAACAAACCGAGATCATCCGTCGCGTCGAAGAGCTGTTCGCTTTTGCTGACAGTGTCGAGCAAAAAGCCAACGCAGCACTGGAGCGTGTCAACAACCTGACCCAATCCATTTTAGCCAAAGCCTTCCGGGGTGAGCTCACCGCTAACTGGCGTGCTGCCAACCCAGAGCTAATCACTGGTGAAAACAGCGCCGAAGCCTTGCTGGAAAGAATTAAAGCCGAGCGAGAGGCGCGCTCTAATAAAAAACCAGCTGTTAGGAAAACACGAGCAAGAAAGGAAGCCTAATGCGTTTGTTATCACTGAGACTGAATGGACAATACAAGGGTTTAAAAGATCAAACGTTTAATTTTGATTCTGCTCAGGGCAACATTATTGCCTTTATCGGCCTGAATGGCTCAGGTAAATCTCAGCTACTGGAACTGATTGCCGAAACCTTTAGCTATTTGGAGCGGTATCTGCGTCGTGATTTTAAGTGTCGCAACTGGTTCCCTACATTGGCGATTGAGCTTTGCTACAGCAATCAAGCTTACGATTCAGAAATCCAAGCCAGTATTTACTCAATTAATATCGAACAAAATGGTGTTGTGACCATCTATCGCGATGACGTATTAATCAATATCGACGCTCGTGAAAATTCAGCTGTTGAAGATGAAATTCTACCCAGTCAAATAATTGGCTATTCATCTGGTTTAAACGAAAACCTACAGCGCGCCTTCATGAAGAATGCGGTTCAATATTTGGATGTGATGAATGTCAAACGCGCATGGGAACAACGGTTAACATCTATTAATGAAGTCAAAAGTAAAGAAGGTAAGCACCTAACCGAAGCCGGTATTGAATTGTATGACCGCAAAGTCAGGGAAGCCTATCACTATTACCAGACTCGACACCCAGCTTTGTTTCCAGCTTTACCTGAAGGATCCTCACTATCCGATAACGCGAATATTGGTTTGAGACCAACGGCGCTGCCACGCCTTAAGTATTTTGATCAGGACACGACAGCATTAATGCTGGCAAGTATGGGAATGATGCCGGATCTACAGCAGAAGGCTATATGGCAAGAAAAACAGCGCTTTAATAAAATTCATTCAGTGACGCTTCGTTATGACTTACGCAAGTTCACTCACGATGCTGGCGCATTGCTGGATATTGCCAGATTGGTCGAGTGCTTACATGACGTACAGCCGCATAGTTTTCAACCGCTACCAAGAGTAAGCAAAACCTCAGAAGAGTTTTTTAACCAGTTTGAACTTGACTATTTGGCGGGTGAAATCACCATAAATTTTAGTGCCCATGATGTGCAGGACATTCTTGAGAGTAGTTTTTTCACTCCGCAAATTTTATTCGAGAAACTCTACCGCTTGCAACTGCTTGGCTCCGACTTTTGGCAGGGTGAGACAAAACGGCAGCTTAGGCAAGATAATTTTGACCGTTCAGCCAAAAGACCACAAAAATGGAAGTCTCCCATTCATGTTTTGTCTCTCAAGTTAACGGATGGCCTGCAATGTATTGAATTTGATGATTTATCCGACGGTGAAGCTCAGCTCATTCAAATTTTATCAATGGCTTCTATTTACAAAGACAGCAGGGCTTTGTTTTTACTGGATGAACCAGAAACACACCTAAACCCATCCTGGCGAACTTACTTTCACGCGTTTGTTGAAAGCATAATAGGCGTGGACAATCAAAAAGCACAATTATTTATTTCAACCCATTCGCCCTTTATGGTCTCTTCTCTAAAAAGAAATAATGTTTATCAATTCCGTCGAAATGATAACGGGTTAATCGATATGAGAATGGCACAAAATGAGACTTATGGTGCGTCATTTGATGTGTTGATTAAGGGCTTATTTGAACTGCGCTCGCTGATATCACAAAGCGTCATAGACGAAATTCGTAAGCAGTTACAGCAAGGGGATGAACATGCCAAGGATTGGATCGAACAAAACCTTGGGTTATCGGCTGAAAAAGCCTATCTGATAAGGAAGCTAAGCAAGTAATGTTGTTTCGACTGACGGATAATACACCTCGATTTGAGATATTTAGATTGCTGAATGCAGAGCTTTTACATTTTCTAGAACATGCTGTAAATGCAAATACGTTTAACCGAGCGTTATTTACTAACGGTGCCGTTGGGCAAGCATGCTGGGACAACGCCAGAGAGAACGATGCCAGAGCTAAGAACGACTTAACCAGAGATAAGTTTGAAAAATTATTCACCGCCTTAAATGATTCAGGTGAAGCAACTAAACGGCAATTGTACGAAGCAATGTATCATCAGCAAGATATGCGAGTTTTTTTCAACAACCCAATCCGAGAGCTCCTGACGTTTTTGCCAGAACTGTGCCTAAATAACCTAAAGCAAGTAGCAACCCATCTTTACTGCGCAACAAAAGACCTTGCCCCAGTTGTAGGAGCATCCCACGGTACTGATATCACGGCACACTTTAATGCATTCCGAGCGCAGGAAGTAAACGGGAATATTTGTAAAGCTTGCGGAATGAAAGAGCTTGCAGCTTTCAGAGCTGAAGTGACAGATGGTGACCAGTGGCGTGCAGACTATGATCATCAGTTATGTAAATCAAAATACCCTATTTTTGCCGTACATCCAGATAATCTAATCCCGCTATGTGATGTTTGTAATCAGGATGCGAAAAAGGCAAAGGATCTGTTTCAACATTCCGATGGAACGAATCGCTTGGCATTTTATCCATACAACGAAGAAGCCAACGGTTTTATTAACATTGAAATCCACCACCTGCGTGATCCAGAACCAACTATTAAGGTTAAATGGAACACACAAGACGCTACGTTACTGGACAAGTTAAATACATGGGATGAAGTCTACGAAATTCGTAGTCGAGTTGAAGGTAAATTTCGCTCTCTGGAAGCAATTATCGAAGATGAAATTAATCCAAGAGATTCATCTCATCTTGTAAGCAGAATAAATGACGAGGCCCAACCTAAAAATGCTAATACTTTAAAACGAAAAGAATGGGCATTCTGGTATCAGAAATTATTTTCTGCACTAGAGCAAATTGATATAGAGCCTTTTGTTGCTAAATGGGACTTTGTTCAGCAGCAAGCTGCTGATGGTGGTGAGTTCATTCTCAATTAGGCATAAATCTATCACGAAATATTTACGGGAGCTTGTGGACAATCGTAGCTCAACTCCTTGAGCACCCTTCCATTCCGTGTACTTAAGTGTGTACTCACCCCAAAGATAGATTAATAAAAATTCAATAAAATCAATATAAATAGGCCATCACTCAACATTCAGATTCAAGTAAGGCGTCAACACGACTTAACCGCCATCAATAAGCCCGCGACGTTGCGGGCTTTTTATTATTGAGACGTTCATAAGGTATAACTGCCCCAGTAGCTTAAACCCTGGAGTAGCGCTATCGCTTAAAAGCTCTCATCATCCTGTCTCTGGAAATGCGCTGTAGGGTGTTTATTTTCTGTTTAGCGTCACTATTGCCTGTGTCTGAATGGCCATGGAGCAACAGGCTAACCCTCTGCAAAAACCTACTCTTGAACATTAAATAGATAATTTAAATAAGCATTTACTTAATTTTATCCTGAATTATTGACTGATATTTTTGATTGCAATAACATCTCTCAAAAGGCCAAAACAACAAACGAAGACCCTTTATTGTTAATAGCACATCGTTTAATTAAAAACATAAGAAGCGTTTATTCTTCATACACACTGCACAGCCATTACTGAAAAATCGCTCTCGTGATAAATAACTCTGAATGGGTAGTTAATAACACAAGAGTATCAAACTATAAAAAACATCCAGTGCAGGCCAGATTCACCTTTTGCACCAACAGTAATGAACCAACGGTTAACCCTACATTATTCTCATGGAAGAGAGGTCGTTTTGATAAAGCAGCGAATTTACCTACGTCTAAACCATCTGAAAATTCAGCAAAAATTGCCCTATTGATTTCACGATAGTGTTGTTTAAGAGGCATCTTGCGTCCTCACAGCCATAAAAATCGTCGTTAAAGCCTACAATTTTTTTCAAATACAGGACTGTATTTATTTTATTCAGGGATGGTCATTAATCGCCATGATTAATAATACGATTTTACTTAACAAAAAATACGGGCTGATCTTCATCCTCCTGGCCAGTACCAGGGCCACCGCTGAAGGCCCCTCGACAGCACCACCGGACGCGTTAACTGTCAGAGAAAGTGTTTCACAGGCGCTCTGGTCTTCGCAGCAGCGGGAGGAGGAAGCCGCCATACACAAACGCGCCAGTACAGGCGCAAAACTTGCGCAAGTGCTGGGTCAGGATGCCAGCACTGAACGAATGGGTACGGTAGGCGGTAATCTGGCTTCCGGTTTCTTTAGCTCTGCCCTACAGCAAAGCCTCTCTTCCTTTGGTACCGCGCGGGTGAGGCTCAATTTAAGTAGCGCACAGCTCGATGGAAGCGAATTTGATTTCCTGCTGCCGCTAAGCGAAAACCACAATAATCTCTTTTTTACCCAGACAGGTACCCGGCGCATTGATGACCGAACCATGGCGAATATAGGCCTTGGGTATCGCATCTGGCCTACAGATAGCATGATGTTGGGTTCCAACCTGTTTTATGATTACGATATCAGCCGCAAACACAAACGCCTTGGTGCCGGGCTGGAATACGCAAGGGACTTTTTCCGCTTATCCACCAACGGCTATTTCCGTCTGAGTGACTGGAAAACCTCTCCAGATTTTGCCGATTACCATGAACGTGTAGCGAACGGTTTCGATATCCGCACCGAAGCCTGGCTCCCTGCATTACCACAGCTTGGCGGCAAGCTCGCCTGGACACGGTTTTACGGAGAGCAGGTCGGCATTTTTGGGCCTGATGATCTGCAAAAAGACCCACAGCTACTGACCGTGGGCGTGGATTATACGCCAGTCCCTCTGGCGGGCGTTTCGCTGCAAAAAACCATCAATACCCGTGGCGGCCATGATGAGTTCTCTGTGGCGCTCAATATCTCGTGGCAGATGGGGCTACCGCTGAAGACACAGCTCGATCCCGAGCGGGTCCGCTTTAACCGCACCCTTGCCGGCTCGCGTTACGATCTGGTGGATCGCAACAACGTTATCGTGCTGGAATATAAAAAAGACCGCCTCTTCTCCGTCCCCGCTAAACAACGCATTGCCGCAACGGAAAACACCCGCCTTGCGCTAAACCTTAATATCACTTCACGCTATACCATTACCGGCATCAGTTGGCAGGGTAGCGACTACTTTGCCGCAGGCGGCGACGTGGTATTCGAAAATAACGGCTATGTGCTGGTATTACCGGAATGGAACGAAACCGGCACCAACCGTTACCAGCTTGAAGGCCGGGCCATTGACGCTAAAGGCAATTTGTCGCCTTCCTTCCATATCGAAATTGACGTACTGCCAATGGATATCAAGATTTCCCTGGCAGGCGACCTGAAAGGCGAAGAGGGACAATCATTACCCTTAGGGTTAAACGCCCGAACCGAAAAAACCATTGGCAAAGTCCAATGGGATGCACCCGAATTCCTGGCGGCTGGCGGCAAATTTGTGCAGACCCGCACTGCCCAAAGCGATGGTTACAGCCTTAACTACAACGCCGTGCTGCCACCTTATCAGGCAGACGGAAAAAATGAATATGCGCTACGGGTCAAGGTTACCGACAGTGAAGGCAACGTCTCTAATACCGCCGAGGCGAAAATCGTCGTTGAGCCACGCTCGGTGGTGCTGACGCTGCCGCCGACTATCTCCGGCAATGAAGGCGAACGTCTTAAGCTGCCACTCAAGGTCGATGCAAAAACGGCAATCACCTCACTTGACTGGGAAGCAGCTGAGTTCATTGCCCAGGGTGGCGGTATCAGCGTGGAAAATGACACGGTATGGCTGACTTTACCGGCCTGGTCACAAAACAGCGTAAACGAATACGCAATTACGTTTACTGCCACCGACGACCAGAATCACCGCTCAGCGCCATTTACCACGCAGGTTTCGGTGTCTTCCGCCAGCATCAGTTTTACGCTTGAAGAGCACGTTGCAGGCGTATCGGGCGAGGAGATAACGCTATCTCCGCAGGCCAACGCACAGGCGGGTATCGACAGAATTGAGTGGCAGGCAGACGCCTTTTTCAGCGACGGTGGCAAAGTGACCTCAAACAGGCAAAATGGGTATAGCCTCTCATTACCTTTATGGAAAAAAGATGGCGATAACCGATACATCCTGCGAGCTACCGCATGGGATACCCAGGGACGCTCCTCCGCCACTCTGAGCATGACGGTTGAAGTGCGCCCGGCTGTTATTACGGTAACGGCACCTCAAACGCTTGAAGGCACTGAACTGGCAACGCTTGAGGCCACGATGAGTGTTGCATCAGAGAACACTATCGTTAGCGAATTAAACTTTAACGCTGAAGCGTTCTTTGCAGCCGGCGGCAAAATTACCGGTTCCGCACCACATTATCATGTCGTTCTGCCAGCCTGGAGAGCTGACGGCAGTAACGGCTATGCCATTTTGGTGACCGGCAAGGATGCGCAAGGCAACGTTAGCGAACCCGTTACTGTAGAAGTCACGGTTAGCCAGGCCCCACTTACGCTGAGCGCAGATAGCGCTGTCACAGGCGTTGAAGGAAGTACGTCCGTGGTCACGCCAACCGTGGAGAGCCTGTACGGTATCGCTCGCTATGAGATTGATGCGCCTGCGTTTAAAAGCGCGGGTGGCACAGTTGAACAGAAGGACGGCGTTTTCCACCTAACGCTGCCAGGTTATGAGATTGGGGGTGAAAACCGTTATCCCGTAACCGTGCGCGCCGTGGATAAAAAAGGGATGGTCTCCGCGCCACTTGAACTCAATGTTGTCGTGACCACCCGGCTGCTTAATACCAGCGGGCAGTGTTCTGTCGTCGGCGGTGGCAGCGGCTATGAGGGGCAAATTGACAAGGCAAGCGTGGACTATCAGGAAGCGCGGGATTACGCCACGCTTAAAGCGCTTACCGATAGCGGTGCGCGCTACATTTATATTCCCGGCGATGCCGAAATTGAAATTCCAATGGTACAAAGCGCGCTGTTTGTTAAAAGCGGCACCACCATTTTCAGCGATCGAGGCATCAACGGCAGCGAAGGCGCACGCCTGAACGTTTCTTACATTGACGAGCAGGCCTATAAGTTCCCGGTTATCGTGATGGACAGCAATACCCGGATGTCCGGTATTCGCTATGAAGGCCCCTATCAGGGCACCACAACCGAGAACACCACTATCGGTATTCAGACGGTATCTGGCAGCAGCAATATTGAAGTGGATAACATGGAGATGTGGGGCTGGCCCTGGGCCGCCGTCAGCGTTAAAAACACTGCTAACGTGCGAGTTCATCACAGTTTTATCCATAGCAATATCAAATCAGGTCTGGGCTATGGCGTGGTAACGCAAAATGGCAACGCCACGGCTGAGATAGCCTGTAATGTGTTTGACAGTAACCGCCACGCCATTGCGGGTAGCGGTCAGTCTGGTGAAGGCTATGCAGCACACCATAACCTGGTTTTAAATAACGGCGAGCGCGGCGCTTACCACCAGTTTGATATGCATATGTTTGCCGCTCAAAACATTGCCGGTGCGTTTATGGATATAACTCAAAACTGGTTTGATTTTGGCCGCTACGGCACCAGTAATCGCTCATCAATCGGCGTGCGCGGGCAACCAGAACGCGGACCGATTACTGTAACGGACAACTGGTTTAGCCAGGGCTGGGTAGTAGGCACCCAGCGCGCGGTGGCGGGAGAATACGGCACCTGGGTACCGACTGAGGAGTCAATCCTCGCTACCAACCAGTTCAACGTGAGTATGGAATATCTTAATAAAGGTAACCAACAGTGCGTGATTGACTGGTTGAGTTACAGCCAAAGCGTGAACTGCTACAGCGTCAATCGCTGACAAAGACGCGCCGCTCTGACAAAGCGGCGCATCTTTATATAAGGAAATCCTCAAATAACTTATGTTTATCAAAAGAGTGAAATAACTTAAAAACATTTAATATCAACACATTAAATGCCAATTCAGATTAATGCAGCTAATCACTGCCCTTCACCTTAAAAAAACTCAATCGAGCCTTCCTGAACAAATCGCTACCCTGCCGCCTCACATTTCAGGGGCTATCATGCTGTTACATACCCTTTATCTGATTGGCATTACCGCTGAGGCAATGACCGGCGCACTGGCTGCGGGTCGTCGCCGTATGGATACCTTTGGCGTCATTATTATCGCCACCGCTACCGCGCTGGGCGGCGGCTCTGTGCGTGACATACTGCTGGGGCACTATCCGCTGGGTTGGGTAAAGCACCCTGAGTACGTGATTATTGTCGCCTGTGCCGCCGTGCTCACGACCGTTGCTGCCCCCGTTATGCCGCATCTGCGCCGCCTGTTTCTGATTCTTGATGCGCTCGGCCTCATCGTGTTTTCTATCATCGGTGCGCAAATTGCGCTGGATATGGGGCACGGCCCGGTCATCGCCTGCATTGCAGCCGTGACAACCGGTGTTTTTGGCGGCGTGCTGCGCGACATGTTCTGCAAGCGCATTCCGCTGGTTTTCCAGAAGGAACTGTACGCGGGCGTATCGTTTGCCGCTGCGGTGCTGTATATCGCGCTCCAGCAGGTAGTAAACAACCATGACGTTGTTGTCATTTCTACGCTGTTGTTTGGCTTTACCGCACGCCTGCTGGCGCTGCGCTTTCGTCTGGGGCTGCCGGTGTTCCACTATAATCACTCGTCGCATTAATGGATGACTCTGGCGCAAACCCGGCCACACCATATCGGCCAAGCCACTTTACAAGCTCCGTCACGTCACGGCGCTCAATAAACGCCATCATTGCCTTTGCTCGTCCTGGTCCGGTTCCCGGCAGGCGCATCCACTGGCGCTCATCGCGCGCCACAATCTGCCGCCAGTGGCTATCCGGCAATACAGCCAGCGTCTGTTGAGATAACGGTGCTCCCAGCGCCTGTAACCAGCGCTGAAACGGCATACGGCGCGTATGATCAAACTGGTGCCACAGCTCGCGCGCTCGTGCGGGTGAGAACCCCGGTGTCTCGCGCAGCGCTTGTGGGGACAGCGCCAGCCAGGAAAACACATGCTCAAAACGGTGTGTGTCGTGCAACGCACGCCAACCCGCAGCACCCAGTCCGCGAATATCCAGCACTGGCGAAGACCCCAGCCAGTTCAGATGCGCCGTAAAGGCATCCCTACAGCTTTGCGCATACCACAGGCAGCCCGAAGTTTGCCGCTCAGGGGGCCGCGGCTTTTCACGTTGTGCTACGCGCCAGACCACGTGATTGAGACGTGGGATACCCTGTCCGGCCAGGCTAATGCTCACCTGGTCGCCAGGCGCAATATCCAGCTCACGCCAGCGCCGCAGTGAGCCAACATTCACGCGGCTCACGCGCTTGTCATCCAGCTGTACCGACTCAAGCAGCAACACGACCGATATGTTACCGGTACGGCCACGGTTAAAGCGCACATCCCTCACCTCGGCCACCTGTTCGACAGGTGGATACTTCCAGGCGGCTCGCCACTCACCCTGGCCCGGACGCCACACACGGGCTGGAGGCTGCTGTGCCTGCTGGATAATGATGCCATCCGTCACAAAGGGTAATGGTGAGGTCAGCCAGCGTTCGCGCAATGCAGCAACCTCATCCACATGGCTTACGGCAACCGACCAGTCGCGCACAAACCCGAATCCGGCGGCATCAAGCGCCTGTAACCGGGCCTGCATCTCCTGCGGTCCTTCCGGCCAAGCCCAGATAAACAGCGCAATCTGGTTTTCAATGCCGCTTGCCTCACGCCGCATCATAGCGCCCGCCACCTTTGAGCGAGCGTTGATGCCACCGGCCTCCCGCTGAATATGAGCCTCACGTAACCAGAACAACTCTCCCTGCAAGACGCTGTTAGCCAACGGGCCTGCCACCTGCTGGGGCACCAGAGGTAAACGCGCCACCTGCGCCGTCCAGTCTTCGCCCTGAATGCCGTCTCCGCGACTGATTGCCTGCACCAGCCTGCCATGGCGATACACCAGCGTCACCGCCACCCCATCGACCTTAGGCTGCACCCACAGCCCGCTTCGTCCCTGCATCCATGCGCCAACCGCCGCGCTATCACGCAGCTTCTTTACGCCCGTATGCGCAACCGGGTGAGCCAACCCACCGCGGCCTGGCAAACGCACGAGTGGCTCGTTTTGATATTCGCCCAAGCAACGCTGCCAGCGCACAAGCCGCTCGCGCAGCCCATCGTACACGTCATCATTCACCTGGCTTTCTCCCTGCTGGAAGTAGGCGCGATCCCAGTCAGTAAGCTGTGCCTCCAGCCGGGTTATCTCCTGGCGTAATTCGCCCTCAGGCTTGTCCAGGCAAACCGCCTGCGCGCTCGTACACAGTCCCAGTAGCGCCAGCAATACGCCTTTTCTCCACATGATGCCGCCCCTGTAATTTACTGAAATAGCGGTATAGCCCAGCTGCGCCTGGCGATGCGAGCGGTGATTTAGCGAGTGTCGAGGTGCATTCACAGCATATTGAGTCGTTGCAGCAACGTTGCTCATGCTGTGGGAAATGTCTCGTAAAAACGCACAGAGGAATGCGCAGGCAGGTGCCAGCCGCCCGGCGCTGTGTATAATAAGCACTTACCCGTCTGTCATTTCTGTACCGTAACGCGAGCGGCGCTTTCCCGTATCAGGAAACGGCCAACCCGTCGGCGCAGAACATGGCAACTTTTTAATGACTCATACCGTAAGTAAACATATTCATGGTTCAGGGCACGCTCTATATTGTTTCCGCACCAAGCGGAGCCGGTAAATCCAGCCTTATTCAGGCGTTACTGAAGACACAACCGCTGTATGACATGCAGGTTTCGGTTTCTCATACCACGCGCGCCGCGCGCCCGGGCGAGGTTCACGGTGAACACTATTACTTCATCGATAAAGCCGAGTTTCACAATATGATTGCCAGAGATGCGTTTCTTGAGCATGCAGAAGTGTTTGGCAATTATTACGGCACCTCACGCGAAACCATTGAGCAGATTCTGGCGACCGGCGTTGATATCTTTCTTGATATTGACTGGCAGGGCGCACAGCAGATTCGCCAGCGCATGCCGCAGGCGCGCAGTATTTTTATTCTGCCGCCGTCAAAAGTGGAACTGGACCGTCGCCTGCGCGGGCGTGGTCAGGACAGCGAAGAGGTTATCGCAAAGCGTATGGCGCAGGCTGTTGCAGAAATGAGCCACTATGCTGAATATGATTACCTGATTGTTAACGATGATTTTGACACCGCACTGAGCGACCTGAAGACCATCATTCGCGCTGAACGTCTGCGAATGGGTCGCCAGAAGCAGCGCCACGGCGGTTTGATCAGCAAATTAATGGCGGACTAAGACCGCTTTCGGGTATCATACCCAGTCATTTCTTCACCTGTGGGGCATTGTAATTATGGCACGCGTAACTGTTCAGGACGCTGTAGAGAAAATTGGTAACCGTTTTGACCTGGTACTGGTCGCCGCGCGTCGCGCTCGTCAGATGCAGGTTGGTGGCAAGGATCCGCTGGTACCGGAAGAAAACGATAAGACCACCGTTATTGCGCTGCGCGAAATCGAAGAAGGCCTGATAACCAATCAGATCCTCGATGTGCGTGAGCGCCAGGAGCAGCAGGAGCAGGAAGCCGCCGAACTGCAGGCTGTCACCGCGATTGCTGAAGGACGTCGTTAATTTAACCAGCAGCGGGTAACCCTTGTATCTGTTTGAAAGCCTGAATCAGCTGATTCAAAACTACCTGCCCGCAGACCAGATTAAGCGTCTGCAGCAGGCTTATCTGGTCGCTCGTGACGCACACGAGGGCCAGACTCGTTCAAGCGGTGAGCCCTATATCACCCATCCCGTTGCGGTAGCCTGCATTCTGGCCGAGATGAAGCTCGACCATGAAACGCTGATGGCCGCCCTTCTGCATGATGTGATTGAAGACACCCCCGCCACGTACCAGGACATGGAGCAGTTGTTCGGCAAAAGCGTTGCCGAGCTGGTGGAGGGCGTCTCCAAGCTGGATAAACTGAAGTTCCGCGACAAGAAAGAGGCCCAGGCCGAAAACTTTCGCAAGATGATTATGGCGATGGTGCAGGATATCCGCGTCATTCTCATCAAACTTGCTGACCGCACGCATAACATGCGCACGCTCGGGTCATTGCGCCCCGACAAGCGTCGCCGCATCGCCCGCGAAACGCTGGAAATTTACAGCCCGCTGGCGCACCGCCTCGGCATTCATAATCTCAAAACCGAGCTTGAAGAGCTGGGTTTTGAAGCGCTGTACCCCAACCGCTACCGCGTAATCAAAGAAGTGGTGAAAGCCGCGCGCGGTAACCGTAAAGAGATGATTCAAAAAATCCTCTCTGAAATCGACGGGCGGTTGCAGGAAGCGGGCATTCCCTGTCGAGTGAGCGGTCGTGAAAAGCACCTTTACTCCATTTACTGCAAGATGGTGCTTAAAGAGCAGCGCTTTCACTCCATTATGGATATCTACGCGTTTCGCGTCATCGTGAAAGACGTCGATACCTGCTATCGCGTGCTGGGTCAGATGCACAATCTGTACAAGCCGCGCCCTGGTCGCGTTAAAGATCATATCGCCATCCCCAAAGCCAACGGTTACCAGTCCCTGCATACCTCCATGATTGGCCCGCACGGCGTGCCGGTTGAAGTACAGATTCGTACCGAAGACATGGACATGATGGCGGAAATGGGGGTTGCTGCGCACTGGGCCTATAAAGAGCAGGGCGAGAGTACTACCACGGCGCAAATCCGCGCCCAGCGCTGGATGCAAAGCCTGCTTGAGCTACAGCAGAGCGCAGGTAGCTCATTTGAATTTATCGAAAGCGTTAAATCGGACCTGTTCCCGGACGAAATCTACGTTTTCACTCCCGAAGGGCGCATTGTCGAACTGCCCGCTGGCGCCACGCCGGTGGATTTTGCCTACGCTGTACATACTGATATCGGCCATGCCTGCGTAGGCGCGCGCGTTGACCGCCAGCCCTATCCGCTCTCGCAGTCGCTCACCAGCGGCCAGACAGTGGAAATCATCACAGCACCTGGCGCCAGGCCCAACGCTGCCTGGCTCAACTTTGTGGTCAGTTCAAAAGCACGTGCGCGTATCCGCCAGATGCTCAAAAACCTGCGCCGCGAAGACTCCGTGAGCCTGGGTCGCCGCCTGCTCAACCATGCGCTTGGCGGTAGCCGTAAACTGGCCGAAATCCCGGAAGAAAACATTCAGCGCGAACTGGAGCGGATGAAGCTGGCCTCGCTTGACGACCTGCTGGCCGAAATCGGGCTTGGCAACGCCATGAGCGTGGTGGTGGCAAAAAACCTGCTCCAGGGCGAAGCGGCGGCGCAGCAAAACGTACCTGCGCCCACCGGACACAGCCATCTGCCCATTAAAGGCGCGGACGGCGTGCTGATAACCTTTGCCAAATGCTGCCGCCCGATCCCCGGCGACCCGATTGTGGCGCACGTCAGCCCCGGCAAAGGGCTGGTGATTCACCACGAGTCCTGTCGCAACATCCGTGGTTACCAGAAAGAGCCTGAGAAGTTCATGGCGGTGGAGTGGGATAAAGAAACCGAGCAGGAGTTCATCACCGAAATCAAGGTGGACATGTTTAACCACCAGGGTGCGCTGGCAAACCTGACGGCTTCCATCAACACCGCAGGCTCCAATATTCAGAGCCTGAACACAGAAGAGAAGGACGGGCGCGTATACACCGCCTTTATTCGCCTGACGGCGCGTGACCGCGTCCATCTGGCTAACATCATGCGCAAAATCCGCGTGATGCCGGATGTGATTAAAGTTACCCGCAACCGAAACTGATGATGAACCCGGCGCGCTATGCACGTATCTGTGAAATGCTGGCCCTGCGCCAGCCTGATTTAACAGTGTGCATGGAGCAGGTTCATAAACCTCATAACATTTCGGCCATCATCCGCACGGCAGATGCCGTGGGGGTGCATGAGGTCCACGCCGTATGGCCCGCTGGCTGGGTGCGCACGATGTATTCCGCCGCTGCGGGCAGCAACAGCTGGGTGAAGGTGAAAACACATCCCGACATCCGCAATGCCGCCGCCCATTTCAAATCGCAGGGCATGCAAATCCTTGCCACGCATCTGTCCGACACCGCCGTTGATTTTCGCGAGATAGACTACACCCGCCCGACCTGCATTCTGCTGGGACAGGAAAAAACCGGTATCAGTCAGGAAGCGCTCACACTGGCAGACCAGCACATCATTATTCCGATGACGGGCATGGTGCAGTCCCTGAACGTGTCCGTGGCCTCGGCGCTGATTTTATATGAAGCGCAGCGCCAGCGGCAGAACGTCGGTATGTACACCCGCAAAAACTGTACGCTGGAGCAGAAAGAACAGCAGCGCCTGCTGTTTGAAGGCGGCTATCCGGTGCTGGCGAAAGTGGCAAGGCGTAAAGGCCTGGCCTATCCCCACGTTAACGGCTGCGGTGAGATAGAAGCCGATGCCGACTGGTGGGCCACCATGCAGGCGGCGGGGTAAAAGAGATGAAAGGCCGGCTGCTGGATGCTGTCCCGCTAAACGCGCTGACGGGCGTTGGTGCAAGCCAGAGCGAGAAGCTCGCCAAAATTGGCCTGCACACCGTGCAGGATCTGCTGCTACACCTTCCCTTACGCTACGAAGATCGCACCCAACTTTACCCCATTGGTGAGTTGCTGCCCGGAATTTACGCCACCGTTGAAGGCGAAGTCCTCAACTGCAACATCACCTTTGGCCGCCGCCGCATGCTGGTCTGCCAGATAAGCGACGGCAGCGGCATTCTCACGATGCGTTTTTTCAATTTCAACGCGGCGATGAAAAACAGCCTCGCCACAGGGCGGCGCGTGCTGGCCTATGGCGAAGCAAAGCGCGGGCAACATGGCGCTGAGATGATTCATCCAGAGTACCGTTTGCAGGGCGACCATGACGCGCCTGCGCTCCAGGAAACGCTGACGCCGGTTTATCCAACAACGGAAGGCGTGCGCCAGGCAACGCTGCGCAAGCTTACCGACCAGGCGCTGGACTTGCTCGACAGCTGCGCCATTGCTGAACTGTTGCCACCTGAGCTGGCTCAGGGGCTGATGAGCCTGCCAGAAGCACTGCGCACGCTGCACCGCCCGCCACCGTCGATGAAACTCAGCGACCTGGAAAGTGGTCAGCACCCGGCGCAGCGCCGTCTGATTATGGAAGAACTGTTGGCACACAACCTCAGCATGCTGGCGCTGCGCGCCGGTGCCCAGCGCTACCACGCCCGTCCGCTTGCCGCACTGGATAACCTCAAAGACGGCCTGCTGAAATCACTGCCCTTTACTCCCACTGGCGCGCAAAAGCGTGTTGTCGCCGATATTGAGCGCGACCTTGCGCTCGACGTGCCGATGATGCGGCTGGTGCAGGGCGACGTTGGCTCCGGCAAAACGCTGGTTGCAGCACTGGCGGCACTGCGCGCCATCGCCAACGGTCAGCAGGTGGCGCTGATGGCCCCGACGGAGCTACTGGCCGAGCAGCACGCCAATAACTTCCGTGCCTGGTTTGAGCCGCTTGGCGTTGAGGTCGGCTGGCTTGCCGGTAAGCAAAAAGGCAAAGCCCGCCAGGCGCAGCAAGACGCTATCGCCAGCGGCCAGATTTCAATGGTGGTCGGCACACACGCTATTTTCCAGGAGCAGGTGCAGTTTCACGCGCTGGCTCTGGTGATTATTGATGAGCAACACCGCTTTGGCGTTCATCAGCGCCTGGCATTATGGGAAAAGGGTCAGCAGCAGGGATTTCACCCGCATCAGCTCATCATGACCGCCACGCCTATTCCACGCACCCTGGCGATGACCGCCTACGCAGACTTAGATACCTCGGTGATTGACGAACTACCGCCGGGGCGTACGCCGGTCACGACTGTCGCCATACCGGATACCCGGCGCAGCGATATTGTCGACCGCGTGCGCCATGCCTGTACGCAGGAAGGCCGCCAGGCCTACTGGGTGTGTACGTTGATAGAAGAGTCGGACCTGCTGGAAGCCCAGGCGGCAGAGGCCACATGGGAAGAGCTGAAGCTGGCGCTGCCAGAGCTAAACGTAGGCCTGGTGCACGGGCGCATGAAACCGCAGGACAAGCAGGCCGTGATGCAGGCGTTCAAACAGGGCGAACTGCATTTGCTTATCGCCACCACCGTCATTGAGGTGGGTGTGGATGTGCCAAACGCCAGCCTGATGATAATCGAAAACCCGGAGCGACTGGGGCTTGCACAGCTGCACCAGCTGCGCGGGCGCGTCGGGCGTGGCGCGGTCGCCTCGCACTGCGTGCTGCTGTACAAATCACCACTTTCTGCCACCGCACAAAAACGTCTACAGGTGCTGCGCGACAGTAACGATGGCTTTGTGATTGCGCAAAAAGATCTGGAGATCCGCGGTCCTGGCGAGCTGCTCGGCACCCGCCAGACCGGTAATGCGGAATTTAAAGTCGCCGACCTGCTGCGCGACCAGGCGATGATCCCTGAAGTACAGCGCGTGGCGCGCCATATTCACGAACGCTGGCCACAGCAGGCGGCGGCGTTGATTGAGCGCTGGATGCCCGAGACCGAGCGCTACTCCAACGCCTGATGCCTTTAGCTAAAAATCGGCAGCAGCAGCCACATCTTAATCACCAGCGCATTGGTGATGTCCAGGAAGAACGCTCCCACCATCGGCACCACCAGAAACGCCATATGTGACGGCCCAAATCTGTCGGTAATCGCCTGCATGTTGGCGATGGCCGTTGGCGTCGCGCCCAGCCCAAAACCACAGTGGCCCGCGGCCAGCACCGCGGCGTCATAATTTTTACCCATTACGCGCCAGGTGACAAAAATCGCGTACAGCGCCATAAACACCGCCTGGACTACCAGAATCGCCAGCATTGGCAGTGCCAACGATGCCAGCTCCCACAAACGCAGGCTCATCAGCGCCATCGCCAGAAACAGCGACAGGCACACGTTTCCAAGCACCGACACCGCGCGCTCAAATACGCGATAAAAACCAATGAAGGCCAGCAGATTACTGAGCAGAACGCCAATAAACAGCACGCAAACAAAGGTCGGTAGTTCAAATGCCGTGCCCTGTAACAACTGCGCCACGACACGCCCGGCGGTCAGGCAAATGGCGATAAGCGCGATGGTTTCCACCATCACCAGTGACGTAATGTTGCGCTCTACGTTCGGCTTTTCGAACGCACTCGGCGCCAGGCTGTCTTCTGGTGCACCCTGCGGCCCCGCAGAGCGTTTCACCAGGTAGCGTGCAACCGGCCCGCCAATCAAGCCACCGAGCACCAGCCCGAAGGTCGCACAGGCCATTGCCACTTCCGTTGCACTCTCAAATCCGTAGCGTTCACTGAACACTTTGCCCCACGCCGCCCCGGTTCCGTGGCCGCCGGAGAGGGTGATTGAGCCTGCCAGCAGCCCCATCAGCGGATCCATACCCAACAGCGTTGCCATGCCGATACCAATCGCATTCTGTAATACCAGAAACCCGACAACGACAATCAGAAAAACACCCAGCACCTTACCGCCAGCGCGCAGGCTCGCCAGGTTTGCGTTTAACCCAATGGTGGCAAAAAAGGCCAGCATCAGCGGGTCACGCAAAGACATGTCAAATTCGACAGACCACCCCAGGCTACGGTTAAGCACCAGTAGCGCAAGCGCCACCAGCAGGCCGCCCGCGACCGGTTCGGGAATGGTGTATTTTTTTAACACCGGGATACCCTGGACCATTTTGCGCCCTAAAAGCAGCACCAGCGTCGCGGCAACAAGGGTTGAGAGTGTGTCGAGATGAAACATGATTAAAACTCCTTACGTGCGCAATTTTCATCCTGCGCCTGATATATCCAGCCTTATATTCTTATTCCGCAGTATCAAAACCTGAAACGTCTTCAAAAACCAGAAAAAAATCGCGAGTATTTTTGACATCGCTTAGTTATACGTCGAAAACCAGCAAATGCAAACGTTTGCTTTCACGCCCCGCACTCCGATAAACTCAGCGTTTTTCCATCACGGGATAGTTTTCGATGTCCGCTAACACCGCAGGCTCGCAGGACGCGCAGCCAACCACGCCTCCCACCTCCAGCGAACTTATTTTCCGCCTTGAGGACCGCCCGCCGCTGCCACAAACCTTTTTCGCCGCCCTTCAGCACCTGCTGGCGATGTTTGTTGCCGTTATCACGCCTGCACTACTGATTTGCCAGGCACTCGGGCTGCCAGCACAAGACACCCAGCACATTATCAGTATGTCGCTTTTTGCCTCCGGCGTGGCATCGGTGATTCAAATTAAAGCGTGGGGACCGGTTGGCTCCGGGCTGCTCTCGATTCAGGGCACCAGCTTTAACTTTGTGTCGCCGCTGATTATGGGCGGGCTGGCGCTGAAAAACGGCGGGGCTGACGTGCCCACCATGATGGCCGCGCTGTTTGGCACGCTGATGCTGGCAAGCTGCACCGAAATGATTGTCTCACGTGTACTGCACCTGGCCCGGCGTATTATCACGCCGCTGGTTTCTGGCGTGGTGGTGATGATTATCGGGCTGTCGCTTATCCAGGTCGGGCTGACCTCCATTGGTGGTGGCTATGCAGCCATGAGTGACAACACCTTCGGTTCGCCAAAGAATCTGCTGCTGGCAGGGGCTGTACTGGCGACCATTATTCTGCTCAACCGCCAGCGCAATCCGTATCTGCGCATCGCCTCGCTGGTGATTGCGATGGCCGTGGGTTATCTGCTGGCCTGGTGGCTGAACATGCTGCCGCCGGACACCACGCCCAGCAACGCCTCGCTGATTATGGTGCCAACGCCGCTTTATTATGGCCTGGGTATCGACTGGAACCTGCTGCTGCCGCTGATGCTGGTGTTTATGATTACCTCGCTGGAAACCATAGGCGACATTACCGCCACCTCTGACGTTTCCGAGCAGCCGGTATCCGGCCCGCTGTACATGAAGCGCCTGAAAGGGGGCGTGCTGGCAAACGGCCTGAACTCTTTTGTTTCTGCGGTCTTTAACACCTTTCCCAACTCCTGCTTTGGCCAGAACAACGGCGTGATTCAGCTGACCGGCGTTGCCAGCCGCTACGTGGGTTTTTTCGTGGCCGTGATGCTGATTGTGCTGGGCCTGTTCCCGGCGGTAAGCGGATTTGTGCAACACATTCCTGAGCCAGTGCTGGGTGGTGCAACTATCGTGATGTTTGGCACCATTGCCGCCTCGGGCGTGCGCATTGTGTCGCGCGAGCCGATTAACCGCCGTTCGATTATGATTATCGCGCTGTCGCTGGCCGCCGGACTGGGCATTTCCCAGCAGCCGCTCATCCTGCAATTTGCACCGGACTGGATTAAAAACCTGCTTTCTTCTGGCATCGCCGCTGGCGGCATTACCGCTATTGTGCTGAACCTGGTCTTCCCGCCGGAAAAAAGTTGACCCTCTTGTGCGGTAAGTACGCTTACCGCACGGCTTTGATAGCCTCTTCCCTTGAGCTACGGCGCTAAATCGGGCATAAAAGCCTCTGTGATGTATCAGCGTGCTAATGGAAGAGGCTTATGCGATTTATAAAGAAGTTTATTGTGACGGTGCTCGTCGCCATCCTGGTTGTGCTCATTGCGCTGTATTTTTTGCTACAGACGCGCTGGGGCGCAGGCTTCACCAGCAACCTCATCACTGAAAATAGCCGCTGGCAACTCACCTTTGACAAACTGGAGCACCGCTGGGCGGTCCCTTCCCACCTGGTTTTCCAGAACCTCAGCGTTGGCTATAAAGACCAGCCGGCCATGCTTAGCGCAAAGCGCGTTGACGTTGGCCTGAGTAGCCGTCAGCTTACCACTCCTCGCTATGTCGACAGCCTGCTGCTCGAAGATGGCACGCTCAACCTTAATGCCACGCCGCCGTTGCTACGCGCCGACACGCTGCGCCTGAAAAACATGGCTATCAATCAGCCAGCACTGAACGCACGCCAGGTCAGCGGAGGCGTCAGCCCATGGCTGCCTGAAGCGGGATATGTTCTGGGGCGCACAGCTCAGATTCAGTTCAGCGCGGGTGAACTGACGCTCAACGGCGTGACCGCTCGCAACGCGCTGTTGCAGGGCAGCATCAACAACGGCGAGATAGACCTTTCAACGATTGGTGCCGATCTGGCACGCGGCACGCTGACCGCCCGCGCCCGCCGCGACAGCCAGGGCCACTGGTGGATTCAAAACCTGCGTCTGAATGAAGTGCGCCTGCAAAGCGATAAGCCACTTGCTGACTTCCTGGCCCCTGTGGCAACGCTGCCCGCGCTGACGTTAGCACGCCTGGATATTGTGGATGCACGTCTGGAAGGGCCAGGTTGGGCATTTAACGACCTTGACCTGAGCCTGCGCAACCTGGCGCTGGACAAAGGCGAGTGGCGCAGTGATGACGGCACGCTGTCGCTCAATGCCAGCGAAATTATCTGGGGCAACGTGCAGCTTAACGACCCGATTCTTGACGCTGACCTTAAAGCGCAAAGCATCGCACTGCGTAAGCTCAGTACGCGCTGGGAGAGAGGCATGGTGCGCGCATCCGGTGAATGGCAGCGCGGCACGCGTACACTGGCGCTTAGCGATCTGGCGCTGGTTGGACTGGAATATACGCTGGCGCAGGACTGGAAAGCACTGTGGCTGGCACCGACCCCGGGCTGGATAAGTAACCTGACGGTGCAAAATATGACCGCCAGCCGTAACCTGCTGATTGATATCGACCCGGCCTTCCCGTTCCAGCTCACCTCACTGGATGCCAGCGGCCAACAGCTACAGCTGGCGCGAGACGGCCAGTGGGGGCTGTGGAGCGGTACTCTTAACCTCACCGCCGCGGCAGCCACCTTTAACCGTACCGACGTGCGCCGCCCGTCGCTCAAGCTCGATGCCTCACCCGAGAACATCCGTATTAATGATATGAGCCTGTTTGCCGGTGAAGGCATGCTGGAAGCCAAAGGTGAAATAAGCCAGCAGCCACAGCGCCCGTTTACGCTGGATATTACCGGGCGCAATGTGCCGCTCGATACGCTCAATAACTGGGGCTGGCCGCCGCTCACGCTTCAGGGCAACGGCGCTATGCAACTTAATCTGACAGGTAACCTGGCCGCCCACCAGCCGCTTAAACCAACGGTTAGCGGGCAGTTGCATGCTACAGACAGCCAGGGCCATGCGCTTAATCAGACTATGGTGGACGGCAGCGTGAATGGCGCTGCGGCAATCGACCCGCAAGCCAACGCAGCAGGCGCTCAGGCGGTAACGCAGCAGCCGGTTCAGCAAGGTAATGCCGCAGACAACAGCGCGGCGACACAGCAGCCGGTTCAGGAAGGTAACGCCGCAGACAACAGCGCGGCGACACAGCAGCAGCCGGTTCAGCAAGATAACGCCGCTGACAGCAGTGCGGCGGCGCAACAGCCGCCGGTTCAGGAGGGTAACGCTGCTGACAGCAGCGCGGCGGCGCAACAGCAGCCGATTCAGGAAGATAATGCCGCTGACAACAGCGCGGCGACACAGCCGCCGCCGGTTGAGGAAGGTGACGCCGCACCTGTCCAGCAAGTGCCTGAGGATCAGGACAACAGCGAACCACCGTCGCCGGAGCAACCGTCCGACGCAGCAGAACTTATCTGATCATTCCTCTTCGTTGCCGCCTTCCTCCAGTGGCCCAAAGGGGCGGGCGGGCAACACGATATAAATCCCTTCAAACACGGCACCCACTTCATCGTCTCCGTACAGCTCCACTTCCAGCTGCACTCGCGCCTTACGCCCGCGCGCCAGTCGGTCCAGATCGCCACTGAGCGACCCGAGGTCGGCCACGGCTCCGGGCCGCCCGCTGATGGGTTTGCTGTAACGGATATGCGCATCGGCAAGAATAATGGTGCCGCCCAGATGGCGCTCACGCAGCATCAGCCAGATAAGCCCCCAACCGGTTAGCGTTGCAATAGAAAACAGGCTACCGGCAAACAGCGTGTTGTTTGGATTCTGGTTACCGCTTTCCGGCATGGTGGTGACAAATTTCTGCCCGGTGTATTGCAGAATACGCACGCCCATTTTTTCACTGAGCGGGATATGTTGATACCAGGCCTGTTGCAGCTGCCCGCACCAGTCGCCACGGTGCAAAATATCATCCAGCGTCTGTATCGGTTTTACCATCAAAAAATGGCGCACTGGCGTGGTCTGCGGCGTGGTGATTTCGCCCTGGTCGATAAACCCAAGCTTGCTGAAAAACGCCACGGCGTCTTCACGTGCGCTACAGGTCACGCGCTTAACCCCTTCCTGGCGCGCCACTGACTCCAGCGTCATCGCCACCAGCGTACCCAGCCCTTTGTGCTGCACCGACGCACCGACCGCCAGAAAGCGCACCGAGGCCTCGTTTTCAGCATTGATATACAGCCTGCCAATGGCAACAATGTTGCCGTCTTCATCCACCACCATCTGGTGGTGCGCCATCGCATCCCAGGCGTCGCGCTCCGAACCTTTGGGCTGATGCAGCGGTTTGCGCAACATCTCCCAACGGAACTGGTAATAGCGCTCAAGTTCTTCTTCCGTTTGCGGTACACGTAGGTGATACATCGTCGTACTCTCTCCCGTTACCTGCGCCGCGAGCGACACATCAGACCTGAAGCCAGAAGGTCACCGGGCCATCGTTGACCAGAGAAACCTGCATATCGGCGGCAAAGCGACCGGTGGCGGTTTCGATATCCTGCGCACGACAGCGTTCAACAAAATACTCATACAGCGCCTCGGCGCGTGACGGCTCTGCGCCGCGCGAGAACCCCGGGCGCATTCCGCGCCCGGTATCGGCCGCCAGCGTAAACTGCGATACCACCAGCACGCTACCGCCTGCCTGCTGTACGTTCAGATTCATTTTTCCGTCGGCGTCGCTGAAGATGCGATATCCCAGCACGCGCTCGCACAGACGGTTTGCTTTTTGTTCGTCGTCGTCTTTTTCGACACCTAATAACACTAAAAGTCCGGGGCCAATCTCCCCCGTTAGCGCATTTTCCACGCTGACGCTGGCGCGCGTGACGCGCTGAATTAATGCAATCATGACGGTTCCGTAATCCTGATTTTTTACTTACTGACCGCCTGCGAGAGTGACAGCTATCTGTTTGTCAGGCAAGCCTTCGCGCTGCGTTTTTAAACACCGTGTGCCGCCGCAGGCGCTACCCCGAAGATACGTAACCATGCATTTATAGCGCGGCTTTACGCACATCGATAAGCGTAATGAGGCAAAATCCAGGATGTGCGCTCAGTGTGCTCATCAACAGCGGCGGCAGGCTGTGAATCATTTCTGATGATATCCCCGCCCCCAACGCCTTCAGGGATGTGCTGTAGCGTATTAAGCGGGCAACGCCTTAAAGCCGCCAGTACTGGCCCGCTGGCAAAACAAAGACGGGTGTTGTACTACTACGTAAAAAACCCACCGAAGTGGGTTTCAAAGATGACGCGTTGCACGCTACGGGCGTGTGGCGAAATACTCAGGAATGGTGTTTTTATCTATCACCCGCACGCTGGTGATACCGCAGGCCTCTGCGGCCTGAATGTTGTCGGCATTATCGTCAAAGAACAGTGCCTCACCCGGGCTGAACCCTTCTTCTTCAAGCACTTTGTGATAGATGCGCGCTTCCGGCTTACGCATCCCCATTTCCTGCGACAGCCAGACGCGATCGGCGGCAGCGTGGATTTGTGGGTATTCGCTCGGCCAGAGCGTGGTGTGCAGACGGTTGGTGTTAGACAACACCACCACGCGGTGCCCCTGTGCGCGCAGCTTGTGCATGATTTCAATCACTTCCGGGCGCAGCCCGACAAATATTGCCTGCCAGCCTGCCGCAAACTGCTCATAGCTCAGAGGCAACGCCAGTTCATGGCAAATGGCAGCGGCAAAATCTTCGTCACTGATTTCCCCGCGCTCATGGCGTTCAAAGGACTCTCCCATCACAAAGTTTTGCTGCAAACTGGCTAACGGCACACGCGTGTAATCGCTCCACACGCCCAGCACGCGGCCAAAATCGATATCGACAATGACGTTCCCCAAATCAAAGATATAAAGCATCCTTCTCTCCTCTCGCGCCACGAATAACCCACTGTAGCGGGTAACCACGTCTTTGACTATGGAGAAAAATCATCCGATGCCCCAGAACAACACGGCCAGCAACTGCGGGGTGATGATGCGCAAAAACATCACCAGCGGATAAACGGTGGCGTAAGACAGCGCCGCCGCGCCGCTGGTGGCATGCAAGCCGTTTGCAAAAGCAAGCGCGGGTGGATCGGTCATGGAACCAGCCAGCATGCCGCACAGAGTCAGATAGTTCATGCGCACCAGCAGCCGGGCAAGCAACGCAGCGCTCAAAAGTGGGATTGCGGTGATGAGAATGCCGTAACCAATCCAGCTCAGCCCGCTGCCTTCAACGAGCGTGGTAAAGAACTCGCCGCCGGATTTAAGCCCGACCACCGCCAGAAACAGCACAATCCCCAGCTCGCGTAGCGCAAGGTTTGCGCCCGGCGGCATAAACCAGTAAAGCCTGCCAATGCTGCCAATGCGTCCCAGCACGATGGCGACAATAAGCGGCCCACCGGCCAGCCCCAGGCGCAGCGCCGCCGGAAAGCCCGGAATAAACAGCGGAATAGAGCCAAGCAGCACGCCAAGGCCAATGCCAATAAACACCGGCAGCATCTGCACTTGCTGCAACTTCTGATGGGCGTTGCCCAGTTCGGCGGCCACGGCGTCTATCGCCTCCGGGCGCCCGACCAGGTTAAGGATATCGCCAAATTGCAGGCTGGCGCTGCTGCCTGGCACCAGTTCCACACCAGCGCGATTGAGGCGTGAGACAACCACATCAAAGCGTTTTTTCAGGTGCAGTTCGCGGATTTTCTTACCTAATACCTGCTCATTCGTCACCACAACGCGTGCGACTTTAAGCTCTGTGCCGCTGGTGGACAGCGACGTATCCACCGCGGTGCCAATCACCAATTGCGCGCTGTGCAGATCGCTTTCTTTGCCCACCAGGTGCAGCAAATCGCCAAGACGCAGTTGGGTGCCAGGCGCTGGCACCATCAGCACCTCATCGCGCTTAAGTCGCGAACAGACAATGCTGTCGCCATTGAGTACCGGCACTTCCTGTAGCGCAATCTGGTCGAGGTTGGGGTTTTCCACGCGGATGTTCATGGTGTGCAGCCGGGCGGTGTCCCCCCCGCTGTGGCTGTCGTACTGCTGCGCCTCTTGCTCCACGTTAACGCGAAACAGCAGGCGCACCAGCCACATCGTGAGCAATATGCCGCAGATACCAAACGGATACGCCATGGCGTAGCTCATGCCCATCTGGTCCACCTGCGCAAGCGGCGTGCCGAGATCGGTGAGAATTTGCTGGCCTGCCCCAAGTGCAGGCGTGTTGGTCACCGCGCCGGAAAAAATGCCGAGCACCACCGGCAACGGGATAGCGAAGATTTTATGCAGCAAGGCGGTGACCAGCGCACCGAGCACAACAATCAGCACAGCAAAGAGATTAAGCCGCAGGCCGGAAACCCGCAGCGAGGAGAAAAAGCCAGGCCCGACCTGGATGCCGATAGTGTAGACAAACAGAATCAGCCCAAACTCCTGCAACACGTGCAGCATGTCACCGTTAAGCTCAAGCCCTGCCTGCTCAACAAAGTGGCCGACAATAATGCCACCAAACAGCACGCCGCCAATGCCAAGCCCAATGCCGCGCACGCGCAGATTCCCTATCCACAACCCTACGACCGCCACCAGCGCCAGCACGCTAATGGTTAACGCAATCTCGCTCATGTCGGCACCCCATAATCCTTAATGATTACAGGGATTTTGCCAGAGCCAGGCGCGGCGAGTTGGGCCTTCGCGCACAAAAAAAGGCCCCGCAGGGCCTTTGTCATCAAAAGTCGATAGTTAGTTGTTGAGCGCGGGCTGCTCGCTGATGGCGATACGCTGCGGCTCAATCACTTCCGGGACGTTGCGCACAAGATCGATGTGCAGCAAACCGTTGGCGAAGCTCGCACCGGCGACCTCCATATTTTCAGCCAGCGTAAAGCTCAGGCTGAACGGCTGAATAACCAGCCCCTGGTGCAGCCATTTTGGTTCCGTTTCCGGCTGCGGCGGATTGCCTTTCACACTCAGGCGAGTGCCTTCAAGCTCAATATCCAGATCTTCCTGACGGAAACCGGCCAGCGCAAGGGTGATGCGGTAGTGGTTATCGTCGCTTTTTTCGATGTTATAGGGAGGGAAGCCCTGGGTTTCATTGGCGCTTTGCAGTGCGTTGGCCAGTTTGTCAAAACCAATCCACTGGCGCAGCAGCGGGGATAAGTCAAAGTTACGCATAGTGATACTCCTTCTTTGAAGCGAGTGAATACCGTCAGCACACAGGCCGACGTCTGCTCCCGTAAGCGGCAAGCAGTCGTGTGTTACGGCGCCGCACAGCGGCGACGCGCAAGAATCAGTTAATGTCGATGCGACGCGGTTTCATCGTTTCTGGAATGACGCGCTCCAGTTCGATGAACAACAGGCCATTGACCAGGTTAGCACCACGTACCTGGATATTTTCTGCTAGCTGGAATTTGCGCTCAAAATTGCGCTCGGCAATGCCCTGGTAGAGATAAGTACGCTCTTTCTGCTCGGCCGGGCGGGCGCCTTTTACCACCAGCAGGTTGTCCTGGGCGGTAATATCGAGGTCGCTTTCAGCAAAACCGGCGACGGCAATAGCAATGCGGTAGTGGTTTTCATCGACCAGTTCAACGTTGTACGGAGGATAACCGCCGTTGCCCTGGTTCTGGTTGCTCTCAAGCAGGTTGAAAAGACGGTCAAAACCGATAGCGGTACGGTATAGCGGGGATAAGTCAAAGTTACGCATAAGTCATAGCTCCTGAAATCAGCGAGAATGTTAACGCCCTCCATTCGGACAGGCTGTGTGGTTTGCGCTCCCATTCGGCAAGTCGCTTTATGTCCACCATCATAAAATGCTACCGGATGTCCGATTTTCAAGGCCCGACTCGATATTTTTTTGTGGTGGCGGTCTTCTTTGCTTAGACTACAAAGCGGGAGAAGCCAGAAGGATTGGCTCTGATAGCGTAAATCCGCAGAGGATTCTGCGACCGCGGCCACAGAGCGGATTCATTGGGCTATTCAATATGGACCGGGGTGTTTATAACCCTTAAACAGGCATCGCACAGTGCCCTATACCTAACGGAAGAGAGTAGATGATGAAAGGTTATTTTCGTAGTCTCTTGCTCGCCAGCACGGTCACCGTCCTGTGCGGCTGTTCGAGCATCATGACCCATACGGGCGGCGAACCGGGCTATTACCCAGGCACGCGCTCCAGCTACACCATGCTCAAAGACGATAAAACCAGCTGGGGCATGAAGCCGCTGGTGGCGCTGGACATGCCGTTCTCTGCCATTCTGGATACCGTTCTGCTGCCCTGGGACGCTTTTCGCACCGATAAATCGGTCAAATCCCGCGTAAAAGACAGCGAAGAGGCCACGCTGGCGACCAACGCCGTCATTCCCCCGGTAGAACCCTGATTAACTTGTGGTTTCCGTCATCATCAGCTGACGGAAACCGTCCACGTCCTGCATCCAGGCTATCTTTTTCCCGTCCGGAGAAAACAGCACCGCGTCCGGCGAAGGCGCAAGCGGCAGTTCGGGCGTGAGCGCAGCAATGTCGCCAGTCTGCGCGTTGCACATCACAATACGCCTGCCCTGCACAAAGCCAATAAAACCACCGGACGGATGCCAGTTAAACGCCGAATCCACGCCTGCACCGTAAGTTAACTGGCGCGGATTACCGCCGTTGGGAGAGAGCAGCCACAGCTGCGCCACACCGTTATCATCACGCATCAAAAACGCCAGGTGTTGCCCGTCAGGACTGCTGCGCACCCAGTGGCGCGGCGAGGTCGCAACCCCTGGATAGCGCTGCGCGTGCGTAAAGGTCAGACGGCGCTGCATCACCCCTGCGGGCGGCGCGGGCAGGGTATCTGGCGTTCCTTCAAGCGGTGCCTCTCCCGCCTGTTTCCAGGCGGCTTCGTCTTGCGGTAAATCGACAATAAACAGCTCCGGCACTTTCTCGCCCTGTGCCGACAGCGTGTCGCCAATAAACGCCAGCGCCCAGCGCTGGCGCGTGCCGTCGGGCTTCAGGTAACCGTCAGCGCCAATCCAGCCCTCTTCATAAGCCCGGTTAATGTCGTCGCTGCCGGGCTGCGGCTGCGGCGTGGTACGGCTCACCAGCACGCACCAGTGGCTGCCCGCATATTCACGCGGATGGTTGCCGCGTGGGTGCACCGGGCCATATGGCAGCGCCACGCCAACGTTGCGCAAATCCAGTGCCGCAGACAGCGTATGCAGTACGCTGTCGTTATAGGTAAAGCTCAGGCGACTGCCGTCCTGACTCCAGACGTGCACATGGCTGCCGCCGCGCAGCGCGCCGGGCGTGAACGGCGCGCTAATGTCCATTGCATCCAGATTGCTTGCCTGTCCGCCCTGAACCACTACGCCGCGGCGGTGATGAAAGTCATATTGCCAGTCCGCATCCGGGTTTTCCGGGCCGTGAATAAATACATAGCGTTCGGGAAGCTTTGGATTCACGGTCACCACCCCCACGTGCGCCCCGTGCTGCGCGCGGTAAATCACCTGCACCTCGCCGGTTTCCACGTTGACGCGCTCGATAGTCTCGCCAGTAAACGACGCACCGGACGGGCGCACGTCAAATGCCAGCCAGCGGCTGTCGGGCGTCCAGGCATTGATGTTGGTAAGCTGATGATTGCGCGGCGCAAAAGTGAGCTGTTTCACGGGGTTCGGTCCTGAGGCGATAAGTGCCAACAGAGTAAAAGATTGGCGCTAAAAAATCTTGTGCCTTTGCTCTGTGCTGGAACCAACTTATCGCACCGCACGCCATTTCTCGCAGACGCTTGCAATACGTCTGATCCCGGATCGCAAACCGCACAATTTACAGACCACGAAGCAGGAAAATTCAGCCCGGAGGCACTATTACCTCCTCAAACAGACGTGCTATCGTGCGCTGAAAGAGCAGGCTATCTGCGGGTAAATTAAGGACAATTCCCCATGCAACATTACGATCTTGCCATTATCGGGCTTGGCCCGGCCGGAGCTACGCTGGCACGCCTGATTGCTCCGCACCTGAAGGTGATTGCGCTGGATAAAAAACAGTCCTGCGGCAGTGACGGGTTTCAGAAACCCTGCGGCGGCCTGCTGGCCCCGGACGCGCAGCGCGCGTTCATCCGCTTTGGGCTGAATCTGCCGGTCAGCGTTATCGCCAATCCACAGATTTTCAGCGTTAAGACCTACGACCTGCCTACTCGCACCGTGCGCAACTACCAGCGCAGCTATATCAACATCAACCGTCACGCCTTTGACCTGTGGCTGAAAACCCTGATTCCCGCCCATGTTGACGTGCGCCACGACACGCTGTGTCGCAAAGTGGAGCCGCACAACGGCGGCTGGCGCGTGCACTTTAGCGAAAACGGCGAGGATCACAGCATTAGCGCGCGCTACCTGGTCGGCGCCGAAGGCGCTAATTCATTGGTGCGGCGCACGCTGTATCCAGGGCATAAAATCCGCACCTACCAGGCGATTCAGCAGTGGTTTCACGAGCAGCATCCGGTGCCGTTTTACTCCTGCCTGTTCGATAACGACGTAACGGACTGCTACTCATGGAGCATCAGCAAGGACGGTTACTTCATTTTTGGCGGTGCGTTTCCCATGAAAACCGGGCGCGAGCGCTATCAGGCGCTGAAGGAAAAAATGGCGACGCATCAGTTTGTGTTTGGTGAACCAGTGAAAAGCGAGAAGTGCCTGGTGCTGTTTCCGCAGAAATGGCGGGATTTTGTCTGCGGCCGGGATAACGCATTTTTAATTGGCGAAGCCGCCGGGTTTATCAGCGCCAGCTCGCTTGAGGGCATCAGCTACGCGCTCGACAGCGCGGACGTACTGAGCCAGATACTAAACCAGGGGCTGGCCAACCCGAACCGCGTTTATGATAAAAAAACGCAGCCGCTGCGCGTGAAGCTGATGGGGAAAATCGTTAAATCCCGCCTGCTCACCTCGCCGTGGCTGCGTAGCGCCATTATGAAGAGCAAAATGGCGCACATTGCGCAACGCTAAAGACCGCGATGGCCCGCTTTGACGCAGTTTTGCATCAACATGGCGATGGTCATTGGCCCCACGCCGCCCGGTACGGGCGTAATCGCGCTCGCCACGTCTTTAACGCTGTCAAAATCGACATCACCGCACAGTTTATTGTCTGGCGTGCGGTGAATACCGACATCAATCACCACCGCGCCCGGTTTCACAAAGTCGGCGTTAATCAGGCGCGGGATCCCCACGGCCACCACCAGAATATCCGCCCGGCGGCACACGTCAGCCAGGTTACGGGTGCGGGAGTGGCACTGCGTGACAGTGCCGTGCTCCTGCAACAGCAGCTGCGCCACCGGCTTGCCGACAATATTGCTGCGCCCTACCACCACACACTCTTTACCGTTGATCTCAATGGCGTTACTTTTCAACAGTTCAACAATGCCCGCAGGCGTGCAGGGCAGCAGACAGTCATCGCCCAGCATCATGCGGCCCACGTTAACCGGATGGAAACCGTCCACGTCTTTGGCCGGTGAGATAGCACGAATCACTTCACCTTCGTCGATGCCATACGGCAGCGGCAACTGCACCAGAATGCCGTCCACGTCCTTGCGGCTGTTGAGCGTGTGAATGGTGTCCAGCAGGCTGGCGCCGGTGGTTTCACCATCGAGATGGATATGCAGCGAGCGGATGCCCACGGTTTCGCAGGCTTTGTGCTTATTACGGATATACACGGTGGAAGCCGGATCGTCGCCAACCTGCACCACAGCAAGCGTGATTAGCCGCTTTTGCTGCGCTACGGTGGCTTTCAGCTTCTTCATGATGCTGGCACTGAGTGCTTTACCGTCGATAATTTTTGTCATTACACGTCCCTGTGTGGATTAAAACAGCCCGCTGATAATGCCGTTGTTGTCGATATCAATCCCCAGCGCGGCAGGGGTTTTCGGCAAGCCTGGCATGGTCATGATGTCGCCTGCCAGCGCAACCACAAAGCCCGCACCCGCTGCAACGTACGCATCGCGAATGTGGATGGTAAAACCTTCCGGTCGCCCCAGCCTGGTTGGGTCATCAGACAGCGAATACTGGGTTTTAGCCATACACACCGGGAAGGACGACATGCCAACCTCGCTGATTTTCTTGAGTGCCTTTTGTGCCGCCGGACCAAACGTCACGCCGTCTGCGCCGTAAATTTCCCGCGCAATGGTGGCAATTTTCTCTTCAAGCGCCATAGAGTCCGGGTACAGCGGGCGAAAGTCAGACGGGCGACTTTCCAGCGTGTTCAGCACGCTTTGCGCCAGCGCAATACCGCCTTCACCGCCTTTTTCCCACACTTCGGTCAGTACGAAGTTGCAACCACGGGCACGGCAGTAGTCGCCGATAAAGGCGTGTTCGGCGGCGGTATCGGTGATAAACGCGTTCAGCGTCACCACCACCGGCACGCCAAACTTTTGCAGGTTCTCAATATGCTTGCCGAGGTTGACGATGCCGCGCTCAAGTGCCGCCAGGTTTTCTGCCGCCAGCTCGCTTTTTACCACGCCGCCGTTGTATTTCAGGGCGCGCACGGTCGCCACCAGCACCACGGCATCGGGCTTCAGGCCACTTTTGCGGCATTTGATATCAAAGAATTTTTCCGCGCCGAGATCCGCACCAAAGCCAGCTTCGGTCACCACAATGTCGGCAAGCTTTAACGCCAGCCTTGTTGCGCGCACGCTGTTGCAGCCGTGGGCAATGTTGGCAAACGGACCGCCGTGCACAATGGCCGGACTGTTCTCCAGCGTCTGTACCAGGTTTGGTTTAATCGCATCTTTAAGCAACACCGCCAGCGCGCCGGTAGCGCCTAAATCTGCGGTGGTAACCGGGCGCCCATCGTAGCGCCAGGCGACTATCATGTTGCCCAGCATCCTCTTGAGGTCGCTAAGGTCAGCGGCCAGGCACAGAATCGCCATGATTTCAGAGGCAACCGAGATAACGAAGTGGTCTTCGCGCACCACGCCGTCTGCCTTGCCGCCAAGCCCGACCACGATATTGCGCAACGCCCGGTCGTTCATGTCCATGCAGCGCTTGATAACAATCTGTTTGCTGTCGATGCCCAGCGCATTGCCCTGGTGAAGATGGTTATCCAGCAGCGCCACCAACAGGTTGTTGGCGGCGGTAATGGCGTGAAAATCGCCGGTAAAGTGCAGGTTCAGGTCTTCCATCGGCACCACCTGCGCATAACCACCGCCGCTGGCCCCACCTTTAATGCCAAAGCACGGACCCAGCGACGGCTCGCGCAGCGCTACCGTGGCTTTTTTGCCGAGCCGGCTCAGTGCCTGGCCCAGGCCCACCGTCACCGTGGTTTTGCCTTCTCCCGCGGGCGTGGGGTTAATGGCCGTCACCAGCACCAGCTTACCCAGCGGCGCGTTTTCCAGCTTGTCCCACAGCGCATCGCTCAGTTTGGCTTTGTATTTGCCGTAAAGCTCTAAATCGTCCTCCGGGATATCCAGCGCCCGCGCAACCTCTGCAATGGGTTGCATTTGGCATTCTCTGGCTATCTCAATATCTGTTTTCATTTTTGTCTCCCTGACAGAGGGTGAATGGCGGGGTTTAACATGAATAACAGCACGCATTTGCGCGTCTTACGGTCATTTCGCATTAAATCGATTTATGCATTGGATGCAAGTAAATTCTTTTATTTTTGGTGACCGATTCGATTAAGCACAGGCGAGATGTGAGGCCAGGAGGCGCACCGGCCAGGGGCCTGACCGGTGGGATTTTTAGCGGATATTACTGTAGCGCAAAACGCTCAATGGCGTGCGCAACGCCATCTTCAAGATTTGTGCGAGTGATGTAATCAGCCACTTCTTTGACCGAATCAATGGCGTTACCCATTGCCACACCGATGCCTGCGTACTGGATCATCGCCGTGTCGTTTTCCTGGTCGCCCACCGCCATCACCTCTTCGCGGCGAATACCAAGTGACTCAGCCAGCGAGCGCACGCCGGTGCCTTTATCCACGCGTTTGTCGAGGATCTCAAGGAAGTACGGCGCGCTCTTGAGCAGGGTGTAACGCGCTTTGACCTCCTGCGGAATGCGGGCAATGGCCGCATCCAGCACCGCAGGCTCATCAATCAACATTACTTTTAGTAATGCGATGTCTTCAGGCATCTTTTCTGCTTCGCAGAACACCAGTGGAATGGTGGCAACGTAGGATTCATGTACGGTGTAGTAGCTGATGTCGCGGTTCGCGGTGTACAGCGTGTGCCTGTCGAGTGCGTGAAAATGAGAACCGACCTCGCGAGACATCTGCTCCAGGTAGCGGTAATCGTCATAGCTCAGGGTGGTTTGCGCAACAGTGCTGCCATCCCCGGCTTTCTGCACCAGCGCGCCGTTGTAGGTAATGCAGAAATCACCCTCCTGGTCCATCTCCAGCGTCTGAAGATAACGATGCACACCGGCGTAAGGGCGACCAGTGGTCAGCACTACTTTGATGCCGCGGGCGCGGGCTTCGGCAATCGCGGCTTTTACCGCCGGCGAAATGGTGTGATCCGGCAGCAGCAGCGTACCGTCCATATCGAGTGCTATCAGCTTTATTGTCATAGGATTTTCTGTCTTTGAGAGAGTGAGTGGAGGTCAGAGATGCTCACCATCTTAGCGTGATTGTGGTCACAAAAACAGCGATGCAGGTCAGGGTATTGCAGGAAGGGTTGTGAATAAGGCGAGACTAAAAAGACAAAACCACCGGCGCAATGCCGGTGGTTTACAGGCTATCAGGAGAACAGTTTGCCTTTGAGCAGACCGGTCGCCATGCTCACCAGGTCGCTACCGCCGTCGGCTTTCACTTCACCGTTCGGAGACAGTTTATCGACAATAGTCGGCAGGTACTGTGCCAGCATAGAGCTTGCGGTACCGGCGTCGAGGCCCAGCTTGCTCGCCAGGTCGCTAATTGCCGGGTTGCCCAGTGCGTTAGTAATCTGTGACGGACTGATGCTCTGGTTTGTCATCGTGCTGCTAATCCAGGAGGCCACGATTTCGCCCAGGCCACCCTGCTGGAATTTGGTCAGAATCGCCTGGATGCCGCCCTGCTGGTTAACCCAGCCCAGGATAGCCTGAAACTTACCCAGGTCGCTGTTCTGTCCACCGCCCAGCATACCGGTTACCTGATCTAATAAACCCATACTTTCCTCCGTTAATAATTACATCGTTCCATTAGTTTACGCCAGTCGCCGGGTTTGAGCACGTTTCAGGCGTACAGATAAACGCCATACAACGGAGTATGGCGCTTCGTTTTATCTGAATTAAATGTCGATATTCGCGGCTTTAAGGGCGTTTTCTTCAATAAACGCACGGCGCGGCTCCACCGCATCGCCCATCAGCGTGGTAAACAGCTGGTCGGCGGCAATCGCGTCTTTAACGGTAACGCGCAGCATACGGCGGCTGTCCGGGTCCATGGTGGTTTCCCACAGCTGCTCCGGGTTCATCTCACCCAGCCCTTTATAGCGCTGGATAGACAGACCGCGGCGCGACTCTTTCACCAGCCACTCAAGCGCCTGCTCGAAGCTCGTCACCGGCTGGCGACGCTCGCCGCGTTCAATGAACGCGTCGTCTTCAATCAGGCCGCGCAGCTTCTCGCCGAGCGTGCAAAGACGACGGTATTCGCCACCGGTCACAAACTCGTGGTCCAGCGGGTAGTCGGTATCCACGCCGTGAGTCCGCACGCGCACCACCGGCTCGTGGGTGTTGTTCTCAGTGTTGAGACGAATGTCGTACTTCCACAGGCTACCGTGCTGCTCGTTTTCGTTGAGCGTGGTCACCAGCGTGGAAATCCAGCGCGTGACTTTTGCTTCATCCGAGAGATCGGCCTCTACCAGCGTCGGGTGATAAATCAGCTCGCCGAGCAGCGCACGCGGGAAGCGACGCTCCATGCGGCCAATCATCTTGCGCACGGCGTTGTGCTCAGACACCAGTTTCTCCAGCGACTCACCGGCCAGCGCCGGGGCGCTGGCGTTGGTGTGCAGCGTGGCCCCGTCAAGGGCGATGGCAATCTGGTACTGATCCATCGCCTCGTCGTCTTTAATGTACTGTTCCTGCTTGCCTTTTTTGACCTTGTACAGCGGCGGCTGGGCGATATACACGTGGCCACGCTCAACAATCTCGGGCATCTGGCGGTAGAAGAAGGTCAGCAACAGAGTACGGATGTGCGAGCCGTCGACGTCCGCATCGGTCATGATAATGATGCTGTGATAGCGCAGTTTGTCCGGGTTGTACTCATCGCGGCCAATGCCGCAGCCGAGCGCGGTAATCAGCGTCGCCACTTCCTGAGAAGACAGCATCTTGTCAAAGCGCGCCTTCTCAACGTTAAGGATTTTACCTTTGAGCGGCAGAATCGCCTGGTTCTTGCGGTTGCGCCCCTGCTTTGCAGAGCCGCCCGCGGAGTCCCCTTCCACAAGGTACAGTTCAGAATGGGCCGGGTCGCGCTCCTGGCAGTCTGCCAGCTTGCCCGGCAGGCCTGCGAGATCCAGCGCACCTTTACGGCGCGTCATTTCGCGGGCGCGGCGCGCGGCTTCACGGGCGCGTGCGGCATCAATAATTTTGCTGACAACGATTTTCGCATCGCCCGGGTTTTCCAGCAGGTACTCGGCCAGACGTTCGTTCATCTGCGATTCCACTGCCGATTTCACCTCAGAAGACACCAGCTTGTCTTTGGTCTGGGAGGAGAATTTCGGGTCCGGCACTTTCACCGATACCACCGCAATCAGGCCTTCACGAGCATCGTCACCGGTGGCGCTGATTTTGGCTTTTTTGCTGTAGCCTTCCGCATCCATATAGGTGTTCAGCGTACGGGTCATCGCCGCACGGAAACCCGCCAGGTGCGTGCCGCCGTCGCGCTGCGGAATGTTGTTGGTAAAGCAGTAGATGTTTTCCTGGAAACCGTCGTTCCACTGCAGCGCCACTTCTACGCCAATGCCGTCTTTTTCGGTGGAGAAGTAGAACACGCTCGGGTGAATGGGGGTTTTGTTTTTGTTGAGGTACTCAACAAACGCCTTGATACCGCCTTCGTAATGGAAGTGATCCTGCTTGCCGTCGCGCTTGTCGATAAGGCGAATAGACACGCCGGAGTTGAGGAACGATAGTTCACGCAGACGCTTGGCCAGGATGTCGTATTCAAATTCAACCACATTGGTGAAGGTTTCATGGCTCGGCCAGAAACGCACCAGCGTGCCGGTCAGATCGGTGTCGCCGGTCACACTCAGCGGTGCCTGCGGCACGCCGTGCTGGTATTCCTGCTGATGCACTTTGCCTTCACGGCGAATCACCAGCTCCAGTTTTTGTGACAGGGCGTTAACGACGGAGACGCCCACGCCATGCAGACCGCCGGAAACTTTATAAGAGTTATCATCGAATTTACCGCCTGCGTGCAGTACGGTCATGATAACTTCAGCGGCAGACACGCCTTCTTCCGGGTGAATGCCGGTCGGGATGCCACGGCCATCGTCCTGTACGGAGACGGAATTATCGGCGTGGATCGTCACCACGATGTCTTTACAGTGGCCAGCGAGCGCTTCGTCGATAGCGTTATCCACAACCTCGAATACCATGTGGTGCAGACCGGTCCCGTCATCCGTGTCGCCGATATACATGCCCGGGCGCTTACGCACCGCATCCAGTCCTTTAAGGACTTTGATACTGGAGGAGTCATAAGAATTCGACATCAACGTTTCTCGCTCATTTAGTCAAAATTAATCTGCTATTTTACCCTTTTCCACGGCGAACATCTTCGAATTTTTGTCCGTCATATCCATCACATGTTCTGCGCTAATTGCGCTGACAAAAACCTGTGACTGCGTGGCTTTTAACCGGCTGGCCAGAAGGCCACGACGGGCATCGTCGAGTTCCGAGGCAAAATCATCGATAAGGTACAGACAGCGCCGCCCGCTCTGGCGAGTGAGGAATTCCCCCTGCGCCAGGCGCAGTGCGCACATCAGTAGTTTTAGCTGCCCGCGCGACAGCGTATCTTCCACAGGCGCGCCGTCGGCGCGAATGCGAAAATCGGCCTTGTGCGGGCCGTGCGCGGTGTAGGTCAACATGCGGTCGCGCTCAAAGCCGCGCTCCAGCACCTGCGCGTAGTCGGTTTCTTTCTCCCAGCCGCGCTGGAAAGAGAACGACAGCGCAAACTCCGGTAAAAACTGGGCGCAGGTGTCGGCCATGTCAGCGGCGATAGCCTCGCTGTACTCAGCGCGCCAGCGGCTGATTTGCTCGGCCAGCGGCACCAGTTCCCGGTCCCAGGCCAGCAGTTGCGAGTAGCGCGACACCTGGCGCAGCGCCGCGTTACGCTGTTTAATCAGGCGCTTGAGGTTGCTCCAGGCGACAAAAAAGCCGGGTTCGTTGTGAAAACAGCCCCAGTCGATAAACGCGCGGCGGAACTTCGGGCCGCCGTTCAGTAAGGTGAAGCCTTCGGGCGTGATGAGCTGCATGGGCATCAGCAGCGCCAGTTCGGCAATTTTGTGGCCGTCGCTACCGTCAATACGCACTTTGCTGTCGCCGTTGCGGTCTTTACTCAACCCAACTGCCGTCTCACGCTCCTCGCCTTTGAGCCTGCCGTGCAGCACAAACTCGTTCTGTTCGTGGCGAATCACGCGGCCAATCTGGATGCTGCGAAACGCCCGCCCGTGCCCAAGCGTGTAGATAGCTTCAAGTACGCTGGTTTTGCCGCTGCCGTTGGCACCGACCAGGAAGTTAAAACCGGGGGAAAGCGTGAGATCCGCGTTTTCGATATTGCGGAAGTCTTTGATGATGAGACGCGTCAGAGACATGGTGATTTCTCGGGCCGGGGCATGATTAGCGCGGCCAGCCTACGCATAACAAACCAATACAGCAAGCACAGTCCTTGTTTGAGGTAAAAGACGCATTGGCGCAACAGCTAAATGGCAAACCAGCCAACCGCCCTTCAATCAACCCAACGAGGCCGTCGGCGGCGCAGTTAGTCTGGTCACGGCCTGCGCGCAGCTACCGGAGCGTACTGAAGTACGTGAGGATAGCGAGCACAGCCCGGGGCCAGAATAACAAGTAAGCCAGGCCGCTTAACCTACAACCTCATCGGCATGACGACATAGGCAGCGGCTTGACTGGCCGCATCTTCTATCTGCACGCTCGACACCGAATCCGTCAGCAAAATCCGCACGTTCTCGCACTTAAGCGCGTTCAGCACGTCCAGCACATAGCTCACGTTAAAACCAATCTCAAGGTCGGTCCCGCCGTAAGTCACATCCAGAATCTCTTCCGCCTCTTCCTGTTCCGGGTTATTGGCGGTGATTTTGATTTGGTTCTGGCTCACGTACAGGCGCACGCCGCGAAACTTCTCGTTAGAGAGAATGGCTGCGCGGGCAAACGCCTGCTTGAGCAAATCACAGCCGGCTTCCAGCGTTTTGTCCGGGTTTTTCGGCAGCACGCGGCGGTAGTCCGGGAAGCGGCCATCCACCAGTTTGGAGGTGAAGATGAAGTCGCCAACGTGGGCGCGGATGTTGTTGCTGCCAATCTGCACGCGCAGCGGCGTATCGCCGCCGTCGAGCATACGCATCAGCTCAATCACACCTTTACGCGGTACGATCACCGAATGGTCCGGCAACGACTGGCCCACCGGCATGGCGCATACCGCCAGGCGGTGACCGTCGGTCGCAACCGTACGCAACTCCTCACCGGCGGTTTCAAACAGCATGCCGTTGAGGTAGTAACGCACGTCCTGATGCGCCATCGAGAACTGGGTTGCCTCGATAAGGCGCTTCATGGTGGCCTGCGGCAGCGTAAATTCCACTTCGCTCTGCCAGTCGTCCAGGTTCGGGAAGTCCGCCGCGGGCAGCGTGGAGAGCGAGAAGCGGCTGCGCCCGGAGCGCACCAGCATGCGGTCGCCTTCCAGTTGCAGCGCAATCTCGGCACCTTCCGGCAGACCGCGGCAGATATCAAAAAACTTGCGCGCCGGTACGGTGGTTGCTCCCGGCTCGTGCGGCTGAGTCAGCGCAACGCGGGCCACCATCTCCATTTCAAGATCGGTGCCGGTCAGCGACAATGCGCCTTCACTTACCTGCAACAGCAGATTGCCAAGGATCGGCAGCGTCGGGCGTCCACCGAGCGGGCCGCTTACCTGTTGTAGCGGCTTTAATAAATGTTCACGTTCAACGGTAAATTTCATAGCGTCACGAAGATAATGTTCTGATTAAATTGGAAAAATCTTCTTTAATATCGTGGCTTTCTTCACGCAGCTGTTCAATCTTACGACAGGCGTGCAGCACCGTAGTATGGTCGCGGCCACCAAACGCATCGCCAATTTCCGGCAGACTGTGGTTGGTGAGCTCTTTCGCCAGCGCCATCGCCATCTGGCGCGGGCGGGCTACCGAGCGGGAGCGCCGCTTGGACAGCAGATCGGCAACTTTGATCTTGTAGTACTCGGCCACCGTCTTCTGAATATTGTCGATGGTGACCAGCTTTTCCTGCAGCGCCAGCAGATCGCGCAGCGCTTCACGCACGAAATCAATGGTAATGGCACGGCCGGTAAAATTGGCGTTAGCGATAACGCGGTTCAGTGCGCCTTCCAGCTCACGCACGTTAGAGCGCAGACGTTTAGCGATAAAAAATGCCACTTCGCCTGGCAGACGGATGTCGTTTTCATCGGCCTTTTTCATCAGAATCGCGACGCGGGTTTCCAGCTCTGGCGGTTCAATCGCCACCGTCAGACCCCAGCCAAAGCGCGACTTAAGCCGGTCTTCTACGCCGTTTATCTCTTTGGGATAGCGGTCAGAGGTAAGGATGATTTGCTGGTTGCCCTCAAGCAGCGCGTTGAAGGTATGAAAAAACTCTTCCTGCGAGCGCTCTTTATTGGCAAAAAACTGAATGTCATCGATAAGCAGAGCATCAACCGAGCGGTAGTAGCGCTTGAACTCTTCAATGGCGTTGTTTTGCAGCGCTTTAACCATGTCCTGCACAAAACGCTCAGAGTGCATGTACACCACTTTCGCGTTGGGTTTGCGCGCGATGATGCCGTTACCCACCGCGTGCAACAGGTGCGTTTTACCCAGACCGGTGCCGCCATACAGGAACAGCGGGTTATACGCGCCGCCTGGGTTATCTGCGACCTGGCGTGCGGCTGCGCGCGCCAGCTGGTTGGATTTACCTTCGACGAAGTTATCAAAGGTGTGCTTAAGATTGACGTTAGAGCGGTAGGCCGGTTCTGCCGGGGCCGGGGACGGCACGTTATCCCAGCTTGGGCGCGCCGGAATGGCGGCAGCAGAACGAGCGCTAGCCTGAACCGGCGCAGCGGCCATCATTTCAGGCTGCCTGACCGGCTGGCTTGCCGGGCGGCTGCCGACTTCAAAGCGCAGCAATGGCGCGTCAGAGCCGCAAAAATCGTTAAGTAGACCGTTGATATTGTTGAGGTATTTATCTCTGACCCAATCCAGAACAAACCGGTTGGGTGCATACAGAGCCAGCGTGTTATCGCTCAGTTCCGCCTGCAGAGGGCGTATCCACATGCTGAACTCAGTGGCGGGTAACTCATCCTGCAATCGGGCAAGACACTGTTGCCATAGCGAAAGTGACACGGGCGGACTCCACTCGAACAAAGTCGATCAAATAATGAAAACGGGTACGTTTAGTTCATGATTGTTGACACACGCCGACATAAACCCGGTTCGGGTAGCGTGCGAACCGCTATTTGCGGTTTCCCCACATCCTGCCAACTGAGGAGGATCGCGATCGGGGCCGCAGATCATAGCCGAAAGCGCGCCGGAGATCTTCTGTTTCTCACAGATTCTTGCCAATTTATCCACAGGGCACGACCTGGCGGCTTAAGTGTAATCGATCCTGGCATGAGCGCGGCAGGATTTCCTCCTGTATTAGAAAATACAATAGTGCTGCCCGGTAGCCGTCACAGGATCTCAATAAGATCCTGGGCGATCCTTGCGCTTTATGCGCTTCCCCGTATAATCCTTCACCCGGTGCGTGTTGCCTTGTCTTCATCTGTTCATATCATGAGCAGGTGGGTGTCAAAAAGCGCGGGGATATAAGGAAAGTGAATTGACTCCGGAGTGTACAATTATTACAATCCGGCCTCTTTTATCAGCCACGACTTCCGCGTGGGTTGCTCACTAACCAGCCGGGCATACGCAAAAGTCTGTGTAATTTAATAGTTTAGGTAGAAATCGCCATGAAACGCACTTTTCAACCGTCCGTACTGAAGCGCAACCGTTCTCACGGCTTCCGTGCTCGTATGGCTACTAAAAATGGTCGCCAGGTTCTGGCACGTCGTCGTGCTAAAGGCCGCGCTCGTCTGACCGTTTCTAAGTAATAGCTAACCCTCGTGGTTAAGCTCGCTTTTCCCAGGGAGTTACGTTTGCTAACTCCCGGTCACTTCACCTTCGTCTTCCAGCAGCCACAACGGGCTGGCTCGCCGCAAATCACCATTCTCGGCCGCCTGAATTCGCTGGGGCATCCCCGCATCGGTCTCACCGTCGCCAAGAAAAATGTCAAACGTGCACATGAACGCAACCGGATTAAACGTCTGGCGCGTGAAAGCTTTCGTCTGCGTCAGCATGAGCTGCCGTCGATGGATTTTGTCATTGTGGCGAAAAAAGGTGTTGCCGAACTCGATAACCGGGCACTGTCGGAAGTACTGGAAAAATTATGGCGCCGCCATTGTCGCCTGGCTCGCGAATCCTGATAGCCCTCATTCGGGTTTATCAGCGCCTGATTAGTCCGCTTCTCGGGCCGCATTGCCGTTTTCACCCTACCTGCTCGCAGTACTCCGTTGAGGCATTGCGCAGGTTTGGGATGATAAAAGGCAGTTGGTTGACGATAAAACGCGTATTAAAATGCCACCCTTTGAACCCTGGTGGTGACGATCCCGTCCCGCCTGGACCCTTTGATACCAGAGAACACTAACGATGGATTCGCAACGCAATCTCCTCATCATCGCTTTGTTGTTCGTGTCTTTTATGATCTGGCAAGCCTGGGAGCAGGATAAAGCCCCGCAACCGCAGGCCCAGCAGACCACACAGACACCGACCGCAGCGGGTAGCGCCGCAGACCAGGGCGTGCCGGCCAGTGGCCAGGGAAAACTGATTAAGGTTAAGACAGACGTTCTGGAGCTGACGATTAACACCCGTGGTGGTGACGTTGAGCAGGCGCTGCTTCTGACCTATCCGAAGGAGCTTGGCAGCAACGAGCCTTTCCAGCTGCTGGAAACCACTCCAGACTTCCTCTACCAGGCACAGAGCGGCCTGACCGGTCGCGACGGCCCGGATAACCCGGCTAACGGTCCGCGTCCGCTGTATAACGTGGATAAAGACAGCTTCACCCTGGCCGACGGTCAGAATGAGCTGGTTATCCCGATGACGTACACCGACTCGGCAGGCAACGCTTTCACCAAGTCCTTCACCTTCAAACGCGGTGAATACGCGGTGAATGTGGGTTACAACGTGAAAAACGCAGGTGAAAAACCGCTGGAACTGAGCACCTTTGGCCAGTTAAAGCAGACCATCAACCTGCCGAAAGCGCGCGATACCGGTAGCAGTAACTTTGCGCTGCACACTTTCCGCGGCGCGGCGTATTCCACGTCCAGCGAGAAGTACAGCAAGGTTAAGTTCGACAACATTGCCGATAACGACAACCTGAATGCGAACTCGCAGAACGGCTGGGTAGCCATGCTGCAACAGTACTTCGCCACCGCCTGGGTACCGCGTAACGACGGCACGAATAACTTCTATACCACCAACCTGGGTAACGGCGTTGCGGCAGCAGGCTATAAATCTGCACCAACGTTAGTACAGCCTGGCCAGACCGGTCAGCTTAACAGCACCCTGTGGGTCGGCCCGGAGATTCAGGACAAGATGGCAGCCGTTGCGCCGCATCTCGACCTGACCGTTGACTACGGCTGGCTGTGGTTTATCTCTCAGCCGCTGTTTAAGCTGCTGAAGTGGATCCACGGTTTTGTTGGCAACTGGGGCTTTGCGATTATCATCATCACCTTTATCGTACGTGGCATCATGTACCCGCTGACCAAAGCGCAGTACACCTCCATGGCGAAGATGCGTATGTTGCAGCCAAAGATTCAGGCTATGCGCGAGCGTCTGGGTGACGACAAGCAGCGTATCAGCCAGGAAATGATGGCGCTGTACAAGTCAGAAAAGGTTAACCCGCTGGGTGGCTGCTTCCCGCTGCTGATTCAGATGCCTATCTTCCTGGCGCTGTATTACATGCTGATGGGTTCCGTTGAACTGCGCCACGCGCCGTTCGCCCTGTGGATCCATGACCTGTCTGCGCAGGACCCGTACTATATCCTGCCAATTCTGATGGGCGTGACGATGTTCTTCATTCAGAAGATGTCACCGACCACAGTAACCGACCCGATGCAGCAGAAGATAATGACCTGGATGCCGGTCATCTTTACGGTCTTCTTCCTGTGGTTCCCGTCAGGTCTGGTGCTGTACTATATCGTCAGTAACCTGGTGACCATCCTGCAACAGCAGCTTATCTACCGCGGTCTGGAAAAACGCGGCCTGCATAGCCGCGAGAAGAAATCCTGATAGCGTAAGCAGGACCAGAGTTAAACAAAGGCGGTCGCATGACCGCCTTTTTTATTGCCGCGCTGTATGCTGTAGCAGTACAGGCCACTTTTTGAGTATCACAATCGAGAACGTTTATGAGCCATAGCGACACCATCATCGCCCAGGCCACGCCTCCCGGACGCGGCGGCGTGGGTATCCTGCGCATCTCCGGCAGCCGGGCGCGTGACGTTGCGCAGGCGGTGCTGGGTAAACTGCCAAAACCACGCCACGCCGACTATCTGGCGTTTTATGATGCCAGCGCCAGCGTGCTGGACCAGGGTATTGCGCTCTGGTTTCCTGGCCCACACTCCTTTACCGGCGAAGACGTGCTGGAATTGCAGGGCCACGGCGGGCCGGTGATCCTCGATATGCTGCTCAGAAGCATTCTGACTCTGCCAGGCGTGCGCATTGCTCGCCCCGGTGAGTTCTCTGAGCGTGCTTTTCTTAACGACAAACTGGACCTGGCGCAGGCAGAAGCCATTGCCGATTTGATTGACGCCAGTTCAGAGCAGGCGGCGCGTTCGGCCATGAACTCGCTTCAGGGCGCGTTTTCCACCCGCGTGAACACGCTTGTGGAAGCGCTCACTCACCTGCGCATCTTTGTTGAAGCGGCAATCGACTTCCCGGATGAGGAAATCGACTTCCTGTCTGACGGCAAAATTGAAGCCCAGCTGAATAGCGTCATTACCAGCCTCGATGCCGTGCGTGCCGAGGCGCACCAGGGCAGCCTGCTGCGTGAAGGCATGAAGGTGGTGATTGCCGGGCGGCCCAACGCCGGTAAATCCAGCCTGTTGAACGCGCTGGCAGGACGTGAGGCGGCGATTGTGACCGATATTGCAGGCACCACGCGCGACGTGCTGCGCGAGCAGGTGCATATTGACGGTATGCCGCTGCACATTATTGATACCGCGGGGCTGCGTACAGCCAGCGACGAAGTGGAGCGCATCGGGATTGAGCGCGCCTGGCAGGAAATTGAGCAGGCCGATCGCGTATTGTTTATGGTTGACGGCACCACCACCGACGCTACCGACCCGGCGCAGATATGGCCTGATTTTATGGCCCGCTTACCGGCCCGCCTGCCGGTAACAGTAGTGCGCAACAAGGCAGACATCACCGGTGAAACGCCGGGATTGAGCGAAGTAAATAACCACTCACTGATTCGCCTGTCGGCACGCAATGGTGATGGCATTGATGCACTGCGCGAGCATCTCAAAAGCTGCATGGGCTTTGACACCAGCATGGAAGGCGGTTTTCTCGCCCGCCGCCGCCACCTGCAGGCGCTGGAGCAGGCAGCAACCCATCTTCAGCAGGGTAAAGAGCAGCTGCTCGGCGCGCGCGCCGGTGAGCTGCTGGCCGAAGAGTTACGCCTTGCGCAACAGCACTTAAGTGAAATCACCGGTGAATTTACCTCTGACGACCTGCTGGGGCGTATCTTCTCAAGTTTTTGTATCGGGAAATAAGGGACTCAGCACCTGTCCCTGTCATCTACTCACAAGGAGAATGGGATGCTGGCAGCTGATGAAGCAAGTGCTTTGCGTGAGGATATCACCGGCGTTACTGAACATATCGGACAGGTGCATTTTCCGTCACTGACGGCCGACGCGCCTGCACTTGCGTTTCAGGTGGGGTTTCCGCGCCTGGAGCTGGTGCTGGAAGGAGAAGTACAGGAACACAGTCTGGCATCACCTGGCGATGTGCTGAAAAAGTTCGACGTGCTGTTTGTGGCTGCTGACGGCTGGAATATGCCCGAATGGGGGAAGCCGGCCAAAACGCTCAGTATTTTGTTTGGCAAGCAACAGATTGGCTTTAGCACTCAAACCTGGGACGGTAAGGTGCTGATTTCAAATGCCAGGTTTGCCGTCCCACGCCGGGGACCGCGAGTGGGATCGTATCTGTTGCAAGCGCTCAACGAGATTGCCGAACAGTCCGACAAGCAGAAAACGGCACAATATATTGTCAGTGCGCTACTGAGCCATTGCATTGACCTGCTTCAGACGCGTATGCACACTGGCTCCCGGAGCAAAGCGCTGTTCGACGCTATCCGTGACTTTATCGAAAAAAACCACCACCACGCCCTGACACGAGAGTCTGTTGCCTCTGCCTTTTATATCTCCCCGAACTATCTTTCCCACTTGTTTCAGAAAACCGGAAAAGTGGGGTTTAACGAATACCTGATCTACGTGCGGCTGGAACATGCCAAAGAGCTGCTCAAGAGATACAACCTGAAGATAAAAGAAATTTCTGTGCAATGTGGTTTTCTGGACAGCAACTATTTTTGCCGTGTTTTTCGCAAAGCCACGGCCAGAACACCTTCTGAGTACCGCCGCCAGTACCATAGCCAGCGGATAAACGAAGGCTAAGTTAGCGCATGGAGATATGTACCACCGGCTTTTCCATTATGTAGCGCACTTCATCGAGCACTTTTTGTGGCTCAAGCAGAAACAGGCGGATGCTGCTCTTGACGGTACGAATCTCAGAAAAACGCTCAACGCCGTTAATTTCAATGTCAGTTATCAGCAACGCCACATCAGCACCGGCAATGTCAGCTTGCGACAGCACGTTTTCTGCCCCGAGTGCTCCCTGCGTTTCTATTTTCACACTCCATTTTTCATGATGACAGAGCTTCTCAAGACGCTCCGCTGCCATATAAGTATGTGCAACACCGCTCACGCAGGCGGTTACCGCAACTAAATGAATCATGATGGCCTCCAGAACGTTATCCGCCGATCGTCACCTGAAACCCGGCGTCACACGCCAGAGCGCGAAAGGGTTCAATATCAGCCGCCTCCAGCGACCTCACGTTACCCATCTTCCAGCTACGCTTCGTAAGGGCATATTTTGGCGCACCGTATTCGTGGTAAGGCAGCAGGTGAATATGCCGAACAGGCAGTGAGGAGAGAAACGTGAGAATAGCAGTGAAATTCTCCGGGTCCATCGTGTAGCCAGGGATAAGCGGCACGCGGGGAGTGACGGCTATTTTATGTGCCACCAGGCGCCTGAAATTATCCAGCACCCGTGGCTGATTTATTCTCAGAATATGTTGCGCACGCTGCGTATCCATAATTTTTAAATCAAACAACACCTCATCACACTCGCTGGCAAGCGGCATCAGCCGTGTCCAGGAGGCATCGCCCGCCGTTTCTATCGCCGTTGTCACACCATACTGGCGCAGACTACGCAAAAAACGGGCGGCAAATTCGGCCTGCATGAGCACTTCACCGCCCGAAAGCGTCACGCCACCGCCCGATACGCGAAAGAAAACATCATCCTTTAAAACCTCCTGCACCAGGTCTGTGAGCGTAACATCGCGGCCAATATGCTCCCACGCACCGGATGGACACTCGGTCACGTCCATCCGGCAGGTGTCACAGTGCAGGCATTTGCTTTCCCGGCGCACGGTTTCAATTTTAGGAGAAACCGACTCCGGGTTAGCGCACCAGGGGCAGGTGTGCGGGCAGCCTTTGAAAAAAACGACGGTACGTATTCCCTGCCCGTCGTTCAGGGAATAACGCTGGATGTTGAAAATGCGCGCCGTCGTGGCGCGCGAGTCAATCACCTCACAACTGATGTGCGGTGCGCCGGATGATGTCATCCTGGATCTCCTTTGACAACTCAACAAAGAAGGCGCTGTAACCGGCAACGCGTACCACAAGACCGGCAAAATCCTGAGGACGTGACTGTGCTTCACGTAAGGTTTCAGCATTCACCACGTTGAACTGAATATGCTGAAGCTTCAGGCGAGTGAAAGCGTGTAGAAAATCCACCAGCTTGTTCAGGCCATTCTCGCCTTCAAGCGTGGCTGGCGTAAATTTCACATTCAACAGCGTGCCGTTAGATAGCAGGTGATTGTCGAGCTTGCTGACGGACTTAAGCACCGCAGTCGGTCCCTGTTCATCCTGCCCAAGCATGGGCGACAGCCCGCCGTCGGCAAGCTGCTCTCCGGCAAAACGCCCATCCGGTGTGGCACCCACCACCGAGCCAAGCGGCACATGGGCCGATACGGTATAAGAGCCTGGGGTAAACTGGCCACCGCGCGGGTTGCTGTACGCCTCCACCTCTTTGCAGTAAAACCGCAGAAGCCCAGCGCTGATATCATCCACCTCATCAATGTCGTTGCCGTATTTCTCAAAGCGATTTATCAGGCGCGCACGGACTTCTCTACCCTCAGGCGTGGCGAAATTGGCTTTAAGTACCGCGAGCAGCTCATCAAAGCTCATGCGTTTTTGCTCAAAAACCATTCCCCGCAGCGCATGGAGAGAATCGCTTAAATTTGCAATCCCAATTCCCTGCACGCCAGAAAAGTTATAGCGGGCTCCTCCGGCGGTAATGTCCTTACCCTGCAGGATACAGTCGTCAACGAAAGATGAGAGCAGCGGCACCGGCGCCCAGTCGCGATGGCCGATATCGCAGATATTGCTTCCTTCCACCATCAGGCGAATGTAGTAACGGATTGTGCTGCGGATTTGATCAAGCAGCCCCTCCCAACTTAGCGTGCTATTGCCTTCATTTTCATGCAGGACAATTTCCATCACTTTAAGCAGGTTAAACATCGCAATATCGTGCAGCCCATAGGTCCGGCCAGGGATAGACAACTCCACGCAGCCAACCACCGCGTAGTCGCGCGCATCTTCAAGCGAAACGCCGCGATTAAGGAAGGCAGGCACCACCACTTCATCGTTGAATATCTGGGGAATACCGGTTCCAAGGCGAATAGTTTCTGCGGTTTTACGCAGGAACGGGCGGTCTATCAGGTCATTAATGCGCACCCCAAGATTGGGTTGTGGCAACTGCACTGTCTGGTAAGCATCCAGCGCCAGAAATGAGAGTACGTTTACCGCACTACGTCCGGTTTCGCTAAGCCCACCCAGAAGGGCCGTGTACCCCGTCGGGAAGCCGGCAAAATAGCGGGCGCTACTGGTAGAACGCAGCAGCACAATGTCATTGCACTTCACCCATAAAGATTCCAGCAACTCACGCAGGAAAGCAGGATCCTGCCCCTGATTGAGCGACGCCTGATAAAACGCCAGCATATACTGGTCAAAGCGGCCAAGAGAAAGCGAACTGGCGTTGGACTCATACTGGAGAATGATGTTCATGTACCAGAACAACTGGCAGGCCTGCCAAAAATCCTGCGGCCGTTGTGTGGCGTTGTGGCGAGAAATGGTGGCAATCATCTCAAGCTCTTTGCGGCGCGTTTCATCCGGGCAGTGTGCGGCCATGTCTCCTGCCAGCTCCGCATAGCGCAGAATATGGCGCTGCGAGGCTTGCAGCAGAATAAGCACCGCCTGGAAAAACGTATTCTCCGGGCTTTCACTTAACTTGTGGTTAATATCATCAATCAGCGCCGCCAGGCCGTTATTCAGTAAGCGGGGATAATCTATGATGATATGCCCCTGGCCTTTATCGGTCTGGTTAACGCTAAATATCTGCGTACCGACAGCCTCTTTAACTTCCTGCGTCATCTGCGCATTAATGAAATCTTTCATGGAGCGTGTTTCCCAGTAAGGAAACAGCGTTTGGCGATAAATCCGCTTATCTTCTTCACTGATGGTGAAGCGATCCTGAGGGCGGGTGGGAAAGGCATCCAGCTCGTTGAGCAGCCAGTAAGGATCCATTTCCGGCGACATAATCCCGGCCCTGGGTTTAATGGTGCGGTTCCCGGCAATCAGTTCATCGTCACGAATCGAAATTTGCACGTTATCCAGTATCCAGGCGGTGGCCTTTGCCCGGCGCAGAATAACAGGTTCTCCTTCGGTCCTGCGGTGGCTTTCGGTGTAGAGCAAGGCCCGTTCCAGTGATATTTCACGTGGCTTTGCAAAAAGCGCGGCTTTCAAACGTTGAATACGATTCGTCATGATGAACTCCCTGTTTAATAACAACAGGGTGCAAAGCACCCTATTTTATTTATGCATGCTGTGAGAGATGGCTGTCGATTTTATTCATGATGGCATCAGCCCGCTTAACGGCATCGCTGATATTGACACGCACAATCGTTTTACCGGCAAAGCGCTCTTCAAACTGAATACCGATGTCTTTTGTCAGAATAATCATATCTGCCGCCGCTACGTCTGCATCCGTCAGGGTATTTTCAATACCAATTGAACCCTGTGTTTCGACTTTAATCTGCCAGCCCCTGGACTTTGCCGCGCTTTCCAGAGATTCTGCTGCCATATAGGTGTGAGCGACCCCTGACGGACAGGCGGTAACTGCAATAATATTTGCCATACGCTATTCCTTCTCACTGATTAGTTAATTTCAAACTCAAGATCCAGATCGTCGTGCGCGCTCTGCTCCGGTGTTTTTTTGCCTGCCAACGCCTTAAGAATGAGCAGGCTCAGCGCGCAAACCACGGCACCAATGCCCAATGCGGCAATGAAGCCCAGCTTTCCCTGTACAACCGGCAATACAATTAACCCGCCCCAGCCTGCGTAACACTGCGCACCCAGCAGAGTGGCACTCACACAGCCGCACACGGCGCCAAGCATGGCGCTGGGAATGACCTTCAGCGGATCAGCGGCGGCAAACGGGATAGCCCCTTCACTCACCCCCACGCAGCCCATGATGAGCGAGGCTTTACCCGCTTCACGCTCCTCCGGGGAGAAAAACTTGCGACCAATCAGTGTCGCCAGCCCCATCCCCAAAGGCGGCACCGCAATCCCAACGGCGGCAATCGCCACCACGCTGTACACGCCTTCAGCCACACAAATCAGCATAAAGGCATAGGCCACTTTGTTAACCGGGCCACCCAGGTCAAATGCCAGCATCATGCCCATGATGATGGCAAGAATGATGATGCTGCCATCCTGCATGCTCTGTAGCCATGCAGTGAGTCTGGCGGTCAAAAGGCCAACTGGCTCACCCAGCCCCCACATCATGATGCCGGCGGTAATAAACGTGCCCACGATGGGAATGACAAAAATCGGCATGACGGAGCGCAGCACTTTATGAACGGGGATTTTTTTCAGGTAATACACCACCAGCCCGCCAATCATGCCGGCAATCAAGGCACCAAAAAAACCGGCGCCGTAGCTGTTGCCAACCCATGCGCCAATGGCACAGGGTGCCAGCGCTGCACGCTCAGAAATGGAGTAACCAATGTAGGCAGCAAGAAAAGGCACCATCAGCGTCAGGCCAGCTACGCCAATATCAAACAGCTTTTTCAGGTTCGGATCGGTGGCGGCATCAGGCACAGCACCTTTGCCATACATCATGACGGAGACCGCCAGCAAAATACCGCCCGATACCACAAACGGGATCATATGGGAGACGCCAGTCATCAGATGCTGGCGGGTGTTCTGGAGTATCTGCACCAGTTCTTTCATTGTTTTTACTCCCGGGCGCGACAAGGCGCTCAAAGGTCATCGATGCTTCAAACAATAAGTAAAGGCCAGGGGGGAAAACAGAAGATAAAACGCGCATTTACTGGATATTTGTAACACTCATATAAAAATGCGATCCATCTCAAATGCTTCCTTTTTTCTGGCTATGCGCCAGCATCCTTTCTGTGTGACTGCTTCCACAAAAAACAACAGTGCTTACATTTATCCAGTATTTGGCCGTTTTGTCGCGTAGTGGGCCACGCGGACTTTCTTTATTTTTGGGCGTAATGCTTATTCAGGAGGAAGGTAATGGCTTTATTAATTAACTATATCTGCGAGTTACCCAACGGGGTCCATGCGCGCCCTGCCAGCCTGCTGGAGGCGCTCTGCAATACATTTACGTCTTCCGTTGAGTGGTTTAACGTGCGCACCACCCGCCGTGGGAATGCGAAAAGCGCGCTGGCGCTGATTGGTACCCATACCCTGAAAGGCGATGAATGCCACCTCATCATTGACGGGCCTGATGAACAACAGGCATTTGACCGCCTTAGCACTTTTATGCGCGACGAGTTTCCCCATTGTGATACACCGCTGCCGAGCGTTGTTGAAAAGGATATTGAACCCATCGCGCAGTCGCTGGCGCGGCTAAAACCCACGCTTATTCACGCCACACCGGTGTGCGCCGGTAGCGCCAGCGGCAAGCTTCTCCACTTGCATTCTCAGCCTCTGGAATCTCTCACCAACTTACCCGCTCCCCGCAGCCTGGAAGAAGAGCAGCACGCCTTAACCGATGGGTTAAGCCAACTGGTGCGGCACATTGAGCTGCGCAGGCTGGATAATGACGGTACGGCCAACGTTATTCTTGAGGCTCACCGCTCGCTGGCGACAGATACTGCCCTGCGTCAGCATTTGTCTGATGGCGTGCAAAGCGGTAAAGGCTGCGCCGGGGCGATTATCGACACGGCGCACCACTTTTGCGCGCAGTTTACCCAGTCTGGTAATCCCTATTTGCAGGAGCGCGTACTGGATGTTCGCGATGTAAGCCTTCAGCTTTTACAACATATATACGGCGAGCAGCGCTTTCCGGCAGTGGGAAAACTCAGCGAGCCGGCAATCTGCATGGCCGACGAACTGACCCCCAGCCAGTTTCTTGAACTGGATAAATCGCTACTGCGGGGCTTGCTTTTGCGCAGCGGCGGCACAACCTCCCACACGGTCATTCTGGCGCGCTCGTTTTCAATACCGACGCTTGTCGGCGTCGATTGCGATGCACTCAGCCCCTGGGTAAACACAGAAATACACATTGATGGTAACGCTGGTCTGGTGGTGGTGGCTCCCGATACCGCCGTACAGCGCTACTACCGCCAGGAAGCGTGGGTGCAGCAGCAACTGGCGTTACGCCAGCAGGAATGGCGAGATAAAGAAGGGCGTACACAAGACGGTATGCGCCTGGAAATGGCCGCCAATATTGCCCACCCGGTGGAAGCCAGTACCGCCTTCAACCAGGGTGCAGAGGCCATTGGCCTGTTTCGTACAGAAATGCTGTATATGGACCGCCCCTGCGCACCATCAGAAGATGAGCTGTATAACCTGCTATGTCAGGCGCTGGAGCCTGCAAAAGGGCGCAGCATTATTGTACGCACCATGGATATTGGCGGTGACAAGCCTGTGGAATACCTGAATATTCCCCAGGAAAACAACCCGTTCCTCGGCTACCGTGCGGTGCGTATTTACGAAGAGTTTCAGCCGCTGTTTCACACCCAGCTGCGCGCTATTTTGCGCGCCTCGGCACACGGCGCGTTGAAAATCATGATCCCGATGATCTCCTCCATGGAAGAAATCCTCTGGGTGAAAGAACAACTGGCAGACGCAAAACAGTCGCTGCGCGCAGAGCACATCCCGTTTGATGAAAAAATCCCGCTCGGCATTATGCTGGAAGTCCCCTCCGTGATGTTCATTATCGACCAGTGCTGCGAGGAGATTGATTTCTTCAGCATTGGCAGCAACGACCTGACCCAATATCTGCTGGCGGTTGACCGCGATAACGCCAGAGTGACGCGCCATTACAACAGCCTCAACCCCGCCTTTTTACGCGCCCTCGACTACGCCGTACAGGCGGTACATCGCCAGGGGAAATGGATTGGTTTATGTGGCGAACTGGGTGCAAAAGGGTCAGTTCTACCGCTACTGGTCGGGATGGGGCTGGATGAAATTAGCATGAGCGCCCCTTCCATTGCGGCAACGAAGTCCCGGCTGGCAACACTGGACAGCCGGGCGTGTCGCCAGTTGCTAAACCAGGCGATGCAGTGTCGCACCTCGCTTGAAGTTGAGCACCTGCTGGCACAATTTCGTATGGGGCATCAGGAGGCACCGCTTATCACACCTGAGTGCATTACTCTCGACAGCGACTGGCGCAGTAAAGAAGAAGTGATAAAGGGCATGACGGACAACCTGCTGCTGGCAGGGCGCTGCCGCTACCCACGCAAGCTGGAAGCCGACCTCTGGGCCAGAGAAGACGTTTTTACCACCGGCCTCGGGTTTAGTTTTGCCATTCCTCACAGCAAATCTGAGCACATTGAGCAATCCACAATCAGCGTCGCACGACTGGCGCAGCCAGTCTCATGGGGCGATGAAAATGCGCAGTTCATCATTATGTTGACGCTGAATAAACACGCAGCGGGCGACGGACATATGCGCATTTTCTCACGCCTTGCCCGGCGCATCATGCATGACACCTTTCGCAGCGAACTGGTCAACGCCACCAGCAGTGAGCAAATCGCGGAGCTGTTACATCAGGAACTTGATCTATAAGACATTACGAGGACGTGACGATGGAAATTTATCTGGATAGTGCCAATGTGGCAGAAGTTGAGCGGCTGGCACGAATCTTCCCGCTTGCGGGGGTGACAACCAACCCCAGTATTGTTGCCGCCGCGGGCGAGCCACTTCGGGATGTGCTTATGCGCTTAAAGCAGGTCATCGGACCCGGCGGTACGCTTTTTGCGCAAGTGATGGGGCGCGATGCCGCGACCATGATAGAAGAGGCGCAGGCGCTGCGGGCATGCATTCCTAGGATCGTGGTTAAAATTCCGGTGACCGCAGAAGGGCTTGTCGCTATTAAGGCGTTGACGCAGGAAGGTGTCACCACACTTGGCACCGCCGTTTACAGCGCGGCGCAAGGGCTACTGGCGGCCCTGGCAGGTGCAAAATACGTTGCCCCTTATGTCAACAGGATCAGCGCCCAGGGCGGCGACGGTATCCGCACCGTTGGGGATTTGCAACGTCTGCTGGAGTTACATGCCCCGCACAGCTTCGTGCTGGCAGCGAGCTTTAAAACACCAAGCCAGGCGCTGGATTGCCTGCTGACCGGGTGTAAAGCCATTACATTACCGCTCGATGTTGCGCAACAATTTCTGGCCTCGCCCGCTGTAGATGCCGCGGTAGAAAAATTTGAACACGACTGGTCGGCGGCCTTTGGCTCGCTGGCTCTGTAGCCAAAAGAGGGAAAGATATGGACCAGATTATTCAGTCTCCGGGAAAATATATTCAGGGTGCCGGCGTCCTTGCACGGCTGGGGGAGTATCTGCAACCGCTGGCAGCACGCCATCTGGTGGTTGGAGATAAATTCGTCCTCGGCTTTGCTGAGGAGATGCTAAAAGAAAGCGGCAAAAAAGCCGGTATCAGCCTCGAAATAGCCACATTTGGTGGCGAGTGTTCGCAAAACGAAATAAACCGCCTACAGGCAATTGCCCGGCAGACGGACTGCGCGGCGGTTGTCGGCATTGGCGGCGGCAAGACGCTGGATACGGCAAAAGCGCTGGCTCACGCCCTGTCAGTGCCCGTGGTGGTGGTTCCTACTATTGCATCCACCGATGCGCCGTGCAGCGCACTTTCCGTGATTTACACCGACGCAGGCGAATTTGAGCGCTACCTGCTTTTACCCAAAAACCCGGACATGGTGATTGTCGATACCCGCGTTATTGCTGGCGCACCAGCCAGGCTGCTGGCTGCCGGGATAGGTGATGCGCTTGCAACATGGTTTGAAGCGCGTGCCTGCGCCCGCAGTGGCGCACGAACCATGGCGGGCGGTGTCAGCACCCAGGCCGCACTGGCGCTGGCTGAACTGTGCTATCACACCCTGCTTAACGAAGGTGAAAAAGCGATGATGGCCGCACAGGCAAACGTGGTGACCACCGCTCTTGAGAAGGTGACAGAAGCCAATACGTTTCTAAGCGGTGTAGGCTTTGAAAGCGGCGGGCTGGCGGCGGCACATGCCATTCACAACGGCCTGACCACCCTTGCCGACGCACACCACTATTATCATGGTGAAAAGGTTGCCTTTGGCACACTGACGCAACTGGTGTTAGAAAATGCCCCGCAGGATGAGCTGACAGCGGTCATGACGCTGTGTCAACGCGTGGGGCTTCCCATCACGCTGGCTCAACTGGATATTACAGAAGATATCCCGCAGAAAATGCGCACGGTAGCCGAAGCCGCCTGTGCGGAAGGCGAAACCATACACAACATGCCCGGCGGTGCCACCCCGGAACAGGTTTTCGCCGCCCTGCTGGTCGCTGACCAGACCGGGAAAGCGTTTCTTCAGCGCTCGTCATAAGCACGTAATAACAAAGAGGAACCATGCCCACAGGCAGCAGGGTTTCTTATGCTGATATGCCAGCCAACGGCCTCACTCTGAGGCCGTTTTTTTAACTGTTTTCGCCCCACTCATCATTATATTTTCCCCTAACTCACTGCGGCTGCGACACGCACCATCCCAAAAAATACTTATTCGGGATTATTCGGACGCCGGCGAATTTTGGTTTATAGATTTCCTTGTCATGTAATGACAAACTAGCTCTGCCAGCAAGGATTCTGGCATTGAATGGATTCAATTATTTGTAAAGGGACTGTTTCTGGCTTGCAAAACAGGCAACAGGAACTAAAAAGTATCTATCACCGTCTGGCTATGTAGCCTCCTCCGGGGCGTTTTCAGCGGCGATACCTACGCCCTGACCATTATCACGGAGCGAGAAATGGCAACCCACTTTGCAAGAGGGATTATTCGCCCTCAAAACCTGACGTCAATCCGGCTTTCGCCCGAATGCCACGCATGGGCACGCGAGTTGCCTGAACATCATCGTGAACGCTACCTGGCCTCTCACGCGCTGCTGGCAGAGTTGATGTTCATGCTTTACGGCATTCCCCAGTTGCCATCTATTATTATCCGTGACGGAAAACCTGCCTTCTCTGACAAAACACTGCCCGCCTTTTCCCAGGCCTGGGCCGGTAATATGACCGGCGTTGTGCTCAATACCGAAGGCTTGTGTGGGCTGGATATGACCCTGAATAACTCATCAGGCTGTTTTAACTCCCACTACGCGACCCGCAACGAAGGCAACTTCACCCGCAGCGAAACTATCTGGATTAACAACCAGCAGGATCCGTGGGAAGCTCGCCTGCAGCTCTCTACACTGCACCAGAGCATCCGTAAACTTTCAGAAAATTATTGCGGTGATATCCAGATCTCCCCCAGCGCTGGCAGATTACGGGTTAACAGCAACCGCCGGGTTGAAGCGCTGTGCGACGCGGAAGATGTGCTGGTCTGGTCGCTGTGTGCCTCACCGGACGTTGATACGCTATGCCTGTGGGAGTTTGACTGCCGTAGCGGCTGGCAGGCGCTGCCCACCCCCGGCAACCGCATGATGCGCTTTGCCACGCACCCTGTTGAACGTAGCCTGATACTCAATTAATCCTGACACCGAGCGCGACGAGGAGCCGTTATGTCTGATTCATTAAACGTGGTGACACTACTCGGTAGCCTGCGCAAAGGCTCCTTTAACGCCATGGTGGCGCGCAGTCTGCCGGGCATTGCCCCCGCGCAGATGAGCATTCACGCGCTGCCTTCCATTGGCACCATTCCGCTGTATGACGCCGATGTCCAGCAGGAAGAGGGCTTCCCACAGACCGTGGAAGCGATAGCGGAACACATTCGCACCGCCGACGGCCTGATTATTGTTACCCCGGAATATAACTACTCGGTGCCCGGCGGTCTGAAAAACGCCATCGACTGGCTGTCGCGCCTGCCTGAACAGCCGCTTGCCGGTAAGCCGGTGCTTATTCAGACCAGTTCAATGGGCGTTATCGGCGGCGCGCGGTGCCAGTATCATCTGCGCCAGATTCTGGTGTTCCTGGATGCACTGGTGATGAACAAACCGGAGTTTATGGGCGGCGTGATTCAGAATAAGGTCGATGCCCAGACCGGGGAAGTGGTTGACAAGAGCACGCTCGATCACCTCAAAGGCCAGCTGACCGCTTTTGCCGAGTTTATTGAACGCGTCAAAATGTAGCGGTGTTTCTAAAGCGCAGAAAGCAAAACGCCAGCCCGAGAGCTGGCGTTTTTGACTGAAGCAGACTCAGTCTACAAAAACGATTTTCAGTACAAACAGCAGCGCCACCACCACCACGCACAGGCTGATGTCACGCCAGCGCCCGGTGAACAGCTTCATGATGCAGTAAGAAATAAAGCCCAGCGCAATGCCTTCGGTTATTGAGAAGCTAAACGGCATCATCACCGCAGTGATGAACGCCGGAACGGCTTCGGTGAGGTCATCCCACTTCACGCGCGCGAGGCTTGAGGTCATCAGTACGCCCACATAAATCAGCGCACCGGCCGCCGCATACGTCGGCACCATGCCCGCCAGCGGCGAGAGGAAAATCACCAGCAGGAACAGCAAACCCACCACCACGGCCGTCATGCCGGTGCGCCCGCCCACCGACACACCTGCGGAGGATTCGATATAGGCCGTCACCGAAGAGGTGCCAATAAACGAGCCGCCCACGGACGACACGCTGTCAACCAACAGCGCCTGCTTCATGCGCGGAAACTTGCCTTTCTCATCGCTCAGACCCGCTTTGTCGGTCACGCCAATCAGCGTCCCGGAAGAGTCAAACAGGTTGACCAGCATGAAAGAGAAGATTACGCCCGCCAGACCAACATTGAGCGAACCCGCCAGATCGACCTGCCCGACAACGGACGACACGCTCGGCGGCGCAGAAACGATGCCGTTGTACTGTACATCGCCCATCAGCAGGCCCAGCGCCGTGGTGACCACAATAGACACCAGCACGGCGGCGTGAATGTTGCGCGAGGCAAGAATGGCAATAATGAAAAAGCCGAGCGCGCCGAGCAGCACGCTGTGTGAGGTCAAATCGCCAATCTTCACCAGCGTCTCAGGGTTTGCCACGATAATACCGGCGTTTTTCAGCCCCATCATGCCAATAAACAGGCCGATACCGCTGGTAATGCCCACGCGCAGGCTGAGTGGGATGTTCGCAATCATCCAGTAGCGCACGCGTAAAAGCGTAAGGATAAGCAGGCCCACCGCACCCCAGAAGATAGCGCCCATACCGACCTGCCACGACAGACCCATTGCGCCAACGACCACAAAGGCAAAGAATGCGTTGAGCCCCATTGCTGGCGCCAGCGCCACCGGCAGGTTAGCAAACAGGCCCATCAGGATGCTGCCCACTGCCGCGATAAGGCAGGTGGTCACGAATACAGCCTGCGTATCCATTCCGGCCGCACCCAGAATCTGCGGGTTCACAAAAACGATGTACACCATCGTCAGGAAGGTGGTGAAACCGGCAATAACCTCTGTGCGGGCATTGGTTCCGTGTTCACGCAGTTTAAACACGCGCTCAAGCAGCCCCTGTTTTTCCGCCAGAGGCGTTTGTTGTTGGCTCATCATCATTTGACCCGGATAAGAAGGAAAATTCGCCGCTCATCCTATACCAAAATGGCCGCAGGATAACGGCGATTACGCGATTTTTTCACCAAAATCATTTTACGGCAACGATTGCGTGTTTAAAGTAACGACTCAACTTTCATCAACAGGAAACGGCATGTCCCGGATAGAAGCGGTATTTTTTGACTGCGACGGTACGCTGGTCGACAGCGAAGTCCTTTGCTCACGCGCTTATGTACACATGTTTGCGCAACATGGCGTTCATCTCGAACTCGAAGAGGTTTTCCGGCGCTTTAAAGGCGTGAAACTGTACGACATTATCGATGCGAACATCGCCGAACACGGTATGACTGTCGACCGCGCTACGCTGGAGCCACTCTATCGCGCGGAAGTGGCGCGGCTGTTTGAAAGCGAACTGAAACCCATTGACGGTGCCGCCGCGCTGCTTGAGCAAATTACGGTACCGATGTGTGTGGTATCCAACGGCCCGGTCAGCAAAATGCAGCACTCGCTGGGTAACACCGGCATGCTGCACCACTTCCCCGACAAGCTCTACAGCGGCTACGACATTCAGCGCTGGAAGCCCGATCCGGCGCTGATGTTCCACGCAGCCGACGCCATGAAGGTCAATGTGCAAAACTGCATCCTGGTGGACGACTCCGCAGCCGGCGCCCAGTCCGGTATTGATGCCGGAATGCAGGTGTATTACCTGTGCGCTGACCCGCATAACAAACCGATTCATCACCCTAATGTCACCATGTTTAGCGAGCTTTCTGAGCTACCTGCGCTGTGGCGTGAAAAAGGCTGGACGATTACCCGTTAACAGCAAAAAGCCTGGCGCGTTGCCAGGCTTTTCCACCGCGTTTTGATAACGTATAAACGACAAACGGCCTGCAAGCAGACCGTCTGAAGACATGAGCAAACCCGTTACTCTTTCGGATCGCTTCCGGCCAGCAACTTGTCCAGCTCATCGCCGCCTACATGGCGGAAGTCCTGACCTTTCACGAAGTAGAAAATAAACTCACAGATGTTCTGGCAGCGGTCACCGATGCGCTCAATGGAGCGGGCGCAGAACAGTGCGGTCAGCACGCTGGGAATGGTGCGCGTGTCTTCCATCATATAGGTCATCAGCTGGCGCACGATGCCCTCATATTCCTGGTCCACTTTCTTATCTTCACGGTAAATTCGCACCGCTTCGTCGAGATCCATACGCGCAAAGGCATCCAGCACGTCGTGCAGCATCTGCACCGTGTGGCGGCCCAGCGACTCCAGGCTCACCAGCAGCGGCTGGTGCTGGTGCGAGAACTTCTCCAGCGCCGTGCGGCAGATTTTATCCGCCACATCACCAATGCGCTCCAGCTCAGAAATGGTTTTGATGATGGCCATCACCAGGCGCAGGTCGCTCGCGGTGGGCTGACGCTTGGCGATAATGCGCACGCATGCCTCGTCAATTTCCACCTCCATCATGTTCACCTTCTGGTCGCCGTCAATCACCTGCTTTGCCAGGTCGCTGTCCTGGTTGTGCATGGCGGTAATGGCATCAGAAAGCTGCTGCTCCACCAGCCCACCCATGATCATCACCTGGGTGCGGATATGCTCCAGCTCCGCGTTAAACTGCCCGGAGATATGCTTATTGAGATTCAGGTTATCCATTTAACACTCCACAAATCCGATAGTCGTCGGGTGCGTCAGCCGTAGCGGCCGGTGATGTAATCTTCGGTCTGCTTTTTCTTCGGCCGGGTAAACAGCTCGTCCGTCTCGCTGAATTCCACCAGCTCACCCAGATACATAAACGCCGTGTGATCCGAGCAGCGTGCCGCCTGCTGCATGTTATGCGTGACGATCACCACGGTATAGTCCTGCTTAAGTTCAGTAATCAACTCTTCGATGCGCCCGGTTGAAATCGGGTCCAGCGCCGAGCAGGGTTCGTCGAGCAGCAGCACGTCCGGGCGGATGGCGATACCGCGCGCAATGCACAGGCGCTGCTGCTGACCGCCGGAAAGTGAGTAACCACTCTGGTGCAGTTTGTCTTTGGTTTCGTTCCACAGCGCCGCCTTAGTGAGCGCCCACTGTACGCGCTCGTCCATATCGGCGCGGGAGAGCTTCTCAAACAGGCGCACGCCAAAGGCGATGTTGTCATAGATCGACATCGGGAACGGCGTCGGTTTCTGGAACACCATGCCCACTTTGGCACGCAGTAGCGCAATGTCCTGGCTATGGGTGAGGATGTTTTCGCCATCGAGCAGGATCTCGCCTTCGGCGCGCTGATCCGGGTACAGGGCGAACATTTTGTTAAAGGTGCGCAGCAGGGTGGATTTACCGCAGCCCGACGGACCGATAAACGCCGTAACCTGGTTTTTGGCAATATCCAGACTGATGTTTTTCAGGGCGTGATATTTCCCGTAATAAAAGTTGAGATCACGGACCTGAATTTTGCCAGGGGAGGTTTGTGCCATACTCATTGCTTGTGTTTCCTTATCCGGCGCCGCCTGAGCCACGCCGTAAAAAATTAACCGTGTTTACGTTTAGCGAACAGCACGCGCGCCAGAATGTTCAGTAACAGCACGCACAGGGTGATAATCAGCACTCCGGCCCACGCCAGTTGCTGCCATTCGGCAAACGGGCTCATGGCGAATTTGAAAATCGTCACCGGCAGGTTTGCCAGCGGCTGCATCATGTCGGTGCTCCAGAACTGGTTGGAGAGCGAGGTGAACAGCAGCGGTGCCGTTTCACCGGCAATGCGCGCAATGGCCAGCAGCACGCCGGTGATAATCCCGGAGACAGACGCCTTAAGCGTAATCGCTGAAATCATCTTCCACTTGGGTGTACCCAGCGCGTAAGCCGCTTCGCGCAGGCTGTCCGGCACCAGTTTGAGCATGTTCTCAGTGGTACGAATCACAATCGGCACCTGCAACAACGCCAGCGCAATCACCCCGGCCCAACCGGAGAAGTGCTGCATCTGCGCTACCACAACGGTATACACAAACAGACCCACCACGATGGACGGCGCAGACAGCAGGATGTCGTTAATAAAGCGGATAACCTCGGCAAGCCAGGATTTGCGGCCGTATTCGGCGAGATATACCCCGGCGAGAATGCCAAGCGGTGTACCAAACGCCGTCGCCCACAGAATCAGCAGGCCGCTGCCCGCCAGCGCGTTAGCCAGCCCGCCACCCGCCGTGTTCGGCGGCGGCGTCATTTCGGTGAACAGCGCCATCGACATCCCATCGATACCGCGCGAGAAGGTGGCAAACAAAATCCAGATAAGCCAGAACAGGCCAAAGGCCATGGTTGCCATTGAGAGCGTCAGCGCGATGCGGTTTTTAACCCGGCGGCGCGCCTGCATTTTGCGGCGCGACTGCGCGAGCTTTTCGTCGCTTTGCAGTTCCATCGTAGCCATTAGCGTGCTCCTTCCTTCTTAGCCAGACGCGCAATCATCAGTTTGGAAATCGCCAACACGATAAAGGTAATGACGAACAGAATCAGGCCCAACTCCATCAGCGCCGCAGTGTGCAGCCCGGATTCAGCTTCGGCAAATTCGTTAGCCAGCGCCGAGGTAATGCTGTTGCCCGGCATGTAAAGCGAGGCGCTGTCGAGCTGGTAGGTGTTGCCGATGATAAAGGTCACCGCCATCGTTTCACCGAGCGCACGGCCAAGACCGAGCATTACGCCACCGATAACACCGTTTTTGGTGAACGGCAGCACGATGCGCCAGATAACTTCCCAGGTGGTGCAGCCAATGCCGTAGGCGGACTCTTTCATCATCACCGGTGTCTGCTCAAACACGTCGCGCATTACGGAGGCAATGTAAGGGATTATCATGATAGCCAGCACCACGCCCGCGGCGAGGATGCCAATACCAAATGCCGGACCGGAGAACAGTGCGCCAACAATCGGCACGGCTGACAGCACGTTGCCAACAGGCTCCTGAAAATAGGTGGCAAACAGCGGCGCGAAGATAAACAAGCCCCACATGCCGTAAACGATACTTGGGATAGCCGCCAGCAGCTCAATGGCGATACCCAGCGGGCGCTTTAGCCAGGCCGGTGCCAGTTCAGTCAGAAACAGCGCGATACCAAAGCTTACCGGCACGGCAATCAGCAGTGCGATAAACGAGGTGACCAGCGTGCCGTAAATTGGCACCAGCGCCCCGTAGATATCGTTAGGTGCGTCCCAGTCTTTGGTCCACAGAAAGGCAAAGCCGAATTTCTCAATGCTCGGCCAGGAAGAGATTATCAGGGAGACAATAATGCCGCCCAGCAGAAATAGCACTATCAGCGCTGCCAGTTTCACCAGCACGCTGAACAGAATGTCACCCTTTTTCCCCGGAGGGGTGAATGCAGGCTTAGTCGCCGCCATAGTTCACTCTTTTTATCTGAGTCAGGCCGACGCCAGCGCCGGCCTGTGATTCAATCAGTACAGCGCCTTACCGGAGCTGTCTTTGATGTTGGTCTTCCATGCTGCGCGAACCTGCTCAATCACAGAGTCCGGCAGAGAAGCGTAATCCAGTTCGTTAGCCTGGCTGGCACCTTCTTTATAGGCCCAGTCGAAGAATTTTAACACTTCAGCTGCCTGCTCGGGCTTCTTCGTCTCTTTGTGGACCAGAATGAAGGTAGTGGAGGTGATTGGCCACACATCGTCGCCTTTCTGGTTAGTCAGGTCCTGAGCAAAAGATTTGCTCCAGTCTGCGCCTTTAGCTGCGTTGGAGAAGCTATCTTCGGTCGGGCTGACTGACTTGCCGTCGGCAGAAATCAGGCGCGTATACGCAAGACTGTTCTGCTTGGCATAAGCATACTCAACGTAGCCAATGGAGCCTGGCAGACGTTGAACGAATGCGGCGATGCCGTCGTTACCTTTGCCGCCAAGACCGGTCGGCCACTTCACGGTGCTGCCCGCGCCCACTTTGGATTTCCACTCTTCGTTCACTTTCGCCAGGTAGCTGGTGAAAACGAAAGAGGTGCCGGAGCCATCAGCGCGGCGTACCACGGCGATGTTCTGCGACGGCAGTTTCAGCTCCGGGTTCAGCTTAGCAATGGCCGGATCGTCCCACTTTTTGATTTTGCCCAGGTAGATATCACCCAGCGTCGCGCCATCCAGCACCAGCTCGCCAGACTTCACACCCGGCAGGTTCACCGCCAGCACCACGCCGCCAATCACGGTCGGGAACTGGAACAAGCCATCTTCGGCCAGCTTTTCGTCAGACAGCGGCGCATCGGAGGCACCAAAATCGACGGTATTGGCGATTATCTGCTTAACGCCGCCAGAAGAGCCGATACCCTGATAGTTCACCTTGTTACCGGTGGATTTCTGGTAGGTATCCGCCCATTTGGCATACACCGGCGCAGGGAACGTTGCACCTGCACCTGTCAGGCTTGCTGCCGCAAAGGCGGAGAAAGCGCTCAGAGAAAGGGTCGCGGCGACAACGGTAGCGACGGTGGTACGCATAGCTTTCATAATGTCTCCTGCTGGAGTGAACGTAATGAGTTGTTTAGTGTGTGCATTAGCAAAAATAGGACAGTTTGGTGACAGCTGCATGTACGAAATATGACAGTTTTATGACAGTCAGGCGTGAAGGGTTCCTGCGCAGGAAAGAGATGATAAAACGCCGCACATTTAGATTATGCGATATCGATATTTGAAGAGAACAGAAAGGGGTGAAGCGCTGAGGAATACCCGGCACGGATAAGGCCAATTTAATGATTTAAGCAGCTGCTCCGGTTCAATTGAAGCGAAACGCAATTGTCAGTAAAACCTTTACCTCTGGTGAAAAACCGGCGGACAAACATACAAATACTGCTGTTTGTTTACAGGCTAACCCATTGACCAGAAAGACACTACTCTCCATTATCTTTATCAGGGACGACCGGGTAAAAGGAGGTAACCGCAATAGCCAGACTGCTCAATTTGCCACAACAGACCCAGTGGCAGCAGTACCAGAGAATAATGGTAATACTTGAGTAAAACCAATCCGCCTGAGTACAGGAGGTTTGTAAATCAAACGCAACGACATTATTCAGAACTGACCCAGCATAGTACGATTCATCAATGCCTCTGAAATATTTTCAGGGGCATTTTTATTTATCACGCTGGCTACCATCCCGCTTTGTAATGACAACAGCGCGCCGCTACCGTCACAAACCGTGATTATCAGGTAATCCGCGCCCTTTGATAAGGAAAAACATCATGAAAAAAACCGTCATTCGCCTTGCGACGCTTGTGCTCTGCGCCCCTCTGGCGTTAAGCCTGACGGCAAAAGAATTTACTTACGATTACAGTTCGCCTTCTCATCCCATCGCGACGTTACAAAACGGAATGAATGCGTATCAGCTCGGTAGTTCAAACATCACGCTGGGTGCACTTCAGGATGCGATAAAAAAGATTGATGAACTCAACAGAAAAACAGAGGCGCTGGAAAGGAAATACGACGACGCCGAGAGGAAGAGTCGCGATCTGGAAAGTAAGAACAGCGATCTCCAGAGAAAAGTCGAGAATAACCAGCAAAAAATCAGCGCGCTTGAAAGTGATATCAGAAGCCTGAGCAGCAAAATAAAATAGCCTGACGCCTTCACTCATTTACAAAAAAGCCCCGCCTGAGCGGGGCTTATCATAGGGATGCGTGCTGCCAGCGTTATTCCACCGTCACGGATTTCGCCAGGTTACGCGGCTGGTCCACGTCGGTGCCTTTAATCAGCGCCACGTGATAAGACAGCAGCTGTAGCGGCACGGTGTAGAAAATGGGTGCAATCACCTCTTCAACGTGCGGCATGGAGATGATGTGCATGGTTTCACTGTTGGTGAAGCCTGCATCTTCATCGGCAAACACGTACAGATGACCGCCACGGGCGCGCACCTCTTCGATGTTCGATTTCAGCTTCTCCAGCAATTCGTTGTTTGGTGCTACCACGATAACCGGCATATCGGCATCGATCAGCGCCAGCGGACCATGCTTAAGCTCACCCGCAGCATACGCTTCGGCGTGAATGTAAGAGATCTCTTTGAGCTTCAGCGCGCCTTCCAGCGCAATCGGGTACTGATCGCCACGGCCAAGGAACAGCGCGTGGTGCTTGTCAGAGAAGTCTTCTGCCAACGCTTCAATGCGCTTGTCCTGCGACAGCATCTGCTCAATGCGGCTCGGCAGCGCCTGCAACGCATGCACAATCTCGTGCTCCACGTCGCCAGACACACCTTTCAGGCGGCCAATCTTCGCCACCAACATCAGCAGCACGGTCAACTGAGTGGTAAACGCCTTGGTAGACGCCACGCCGATTTCGGTGCCCGCTTTGGTCATTAGCGACAGATCGGATTCACGCACCAGCGACGAGCCAGGCACGTTACAAATCGCCAGTGAGCCGAGATAGCCCAGCTCTTTAGCCAGACGCAGCGCCGCCAGCGTATCCGCAGTTTCACCGGACTGGGAGAGCGTGATAATCAGGCTGTTGCGGCGCACCGCCGATTTGCGATAGCGGAACTCAGAGGCGATTTCCACATCGCACGGCACGCCTGCCAGGGACTCAAACCAGTAGCGCGACACCATGCCAGAGTTGTAAGAGGTGCCGCAGGCGACAATCTGGATATGCTCAACCTGAGAGAGGAGCGCATCGGCATTCGGACCCAGCTCGCTGAGATCGATAGCACCGTGATTGATGCGCCCCATCAGCGTGTTTTTGATGGCGTTCGGCTGTTCGTAGATTTCTTTTTGCATGTAGTGGCGGTAAACGCCTTTGTCGCCCGCGTCATATTGCAGATTAGATTCGATGTCCGGGCGTGTGACCTGCTCACCGGCCTGGTCGAAAATAGTCACGCTGCGACGCGTCACTTCAGCGATATCGCCTTCTTCCAGGAAGATAAAGCGGCGGGTCACCGGCAGCAGCGCCAGCTGATCGGAGGCAATAAAGTTCTCGCCCATACCCAGGCCGATAACCAGCGGGCTACCAGAGCGCGCGGCCAGCAGCACGTCTGGATTACGGGTATCCATAATCACCGTACCGTAAGCGCCGCGCAGCTGCGGAATGGCGCGCATCACCGCATCGCGCAGGCTGCCGCCCTGCTCCATTTCGTAATGGACCAGGTGAGCAATCACTTCGGTATCGGTCTGTGAGACAAACTCATACCCGCGCGCTTTCAGCGCTTCACGCAGCGGTTCAAAGTTCTCGATGATGCCGTTATGCACCACCGCGATATGGCCGGAGACGTGCGGGTGTGCGTTCGCTTCGGAAGGCTCGCCGTGGGTCGCCCAGCGGGTGTGGGCAATACCGGTACCGCCGGGCAGCGGATGTTCTTGTGCTGCCTGAGACAGCGCCTGCACTTTACCCACGCGGCGCAAACGGGTCATATTCCCCTGAGCATCTACTACCGCCAGACCAGCAGAGTCATAGCCACGATATTCCAGACGACGGAGACCTTCGAGAAGGATCTCAGCAATATCACGTTGCGCCACTGCGCCAACAATTCCACACATAATGTTAGTTCCTGAACAGGGCATTTTTGCCCGCGTTGTCGCTGACCTGTATTCCCGGCTGTGCCGGTGCCCCGAGCCTTGTAGAGAGTGGGGTTATTGTTATTGCCTGCGCAATTTTGCGCGGCGTGGGAAGGAGGCGATTATTATTTTACCTCTCAACCCAACCCTGCCGTTTTTCACAGTCAGGGCAAAAACATACGGGGCATTCGCCCCGTGCGTTACTTCTTCTTCACCGGGCGCTGCCAGCCCTGAATATGGGTCTGGTTAACACGGCTGATAACCAGCGCATTTTCTTCAATGTCGCGGGTGACCGTAGTACCTGCGCCAATCGTCACGCCGCGCGCGACGGTGACCGGTGCCACCAGCTGGGTATCGGAGCCAACAAACACGTCGTCACCGATAATGGTTTTATGTTTGTTTGCGCCATCATAGTTGCAGGTAATTGTGCCTGCGCCGATATTCACGTTGTCACCAATCTCGGCATCGCCCAGGTAGCTAAGGTGCCCGGCTTTAGAACCTTTGCCAAGACGCGCTTTTTTCATTTCAACGAAGTTACCCACGTGCGCGCCTTCTTCAAGCTCCGCACCTGGACGCAGACGGGCAAATGGCCCGATGGTGCAGGCAGCGTCGAGACGGGCGTCTTCCACCACGCTGTATGGGCTAATTTCGCAATCATCACCAATCACGCTGTTTTTTATTACGCAGCCGGCGCCAATTTTCACGCGGTTGCCAAGCGTGACCAGGCCTTCAATAATCACGTTCGGGTCGATGTCCACATCACGGCCATGAACCAGCGTGCCACGCAGGTCAAAGCGCGCCGGGTCACGCAGCATCACACCTGCCAGCAGTAAACGCTCCGCCTGCTCGGTCTGGTAAACACGCTCAAGGCTCGCCAGTTGCAGGCGGTTGTTAACGCCTTCTACTTCGCTTAAACGCTCAGGGTGCACGGCGGCAATTTCACGCCCGTCCTGATACGCCATCGCGATGATGTCGGTAATGTAAAATTCGCCCTGGGCGTTGTTGTTGTTCAGTTTTGCCAGCCAGCGCTTGAGGTCCGCACCGTTAGCCATCAGGATGCCGGTGTTGATTTCATTAATCTGGCGCTGTTCGTCGCTGGCGTCTTTGTGCTCGACTATGCCGGTCACTTTGCCGTTTTCACGGGTGATACGGCCATAGCCCGTCGGGTCATCAAGTTTCACGGTCAACAGCGCAATACCGCCCTGCGGTTTGGCCGTACGCAGACGCGAGAGTGTCTCAACAGAAATCAGCGGCACGTCGCCGTAGAGCATCATGATGTCTTCATCGTCGGCAAAGAACGGTGCCGCCTGTTGCATAGCGTGACCAGTACCCAGCTGCTCTGCCTGCAATACCCAGTTCAGCGTGTTATTGCTAAGAGCCTGTTTAAGCAGCTCGCCGCCGTGGCCGTAGACCAGATGAACCTGACGCGCGCCAAGCTCGCCCGCAGCGTCAATAACGTGCTGCACCATCGGCTTACCTGCCAGAGTGTGCAACACCTTCGGAAGGTCGGAATACATGCGGGTGCCTTTGCCTGCTGCAAGGATCACCACGCTCATAGCGCTGTTTGACATACGTGTCCTGACTTTTAAGAGTGTGGAAAGTAAAACGGTTTCCCATGGAAACTTCTACATATTTTGCTCGCGAAAACGTGACGCTTAAAAAAACAGCATTATCACGTTACGCATGCGATTATCCTTACCGTTAAGTCTCAATTTTAGGACTATCGGTACAAAAAAAGTATCGTTGCCAGCCTGAAAAGCCCTGTTTTCGGGCAGTTCGCGCTTTTTTTTAATCCTGAATAAAGCATTTTCAGGAAATGAAGGCAAAAAAAATGCCAGCCGGGTCGCCCTGGCTGGCATTTTGACTTTTCAAGCCTGTGTTACATCGCTTTTCGGGTCAGCTCAATAACGCGCAGCTTGGCGATGGCTTTCGTCAGTTCGGCAGAGGCCTGCGCGTAATCCACGTCGCCGTGAGAGTTACGGATATGCTCTTCTGCTTTACGCTTCGACTCCTGCGCCCGCGCTTCATCGAGATCCTGACCACGGATCGCGGTGTCAGCCAGCACCGTAACGGAGCCGGTCTGCACTTCCAGAATGCCGCCGGACAGGTAGATAAACTCTTCCTGACCATGCTGCTTCACGATGCGGATCATACCAGGCTTAATGGCGGTGAGCAGCGGCGCGTGGCCCGGGTAAATACCCAGTTCACCTTCGCTACCCGTAACCTGGATTTTCTCGACCAGGCCGGAGAACATTTGCTCTTCTGCGCTGACGACATCCAGGTGGTAAGTCATTGCCATGTCACCCTCCTTTCAAGGCGTTACAGTTTTTTGGCTTTTTCCACTGCTTCTTCAATGGTGCCAACCATGTAGAACGCCTGCTCCGGCAGGTGGTCGTATTCGCCGTCCATGATGCCTTTAAAGCCACGGATGGTGTCTTTGAGCGATACGAATTTACCCGGAGAACCGGTGAAGACTTCTGCCACGAAGAACGGCTGGGACAGGAAGCGCTGAATTTTACGCGCGCGTGCTACCACCAGTTTGTCTTCTTCAGACAGTTCGTCCATACCGAGGATGGCGATAATGTCTTTCAGTTCCTGATAACGCTGCAGGATGGACTGTACGCCACGTGCGACGTCGTAGTGCTCCTGGCCAACCACCAGCGGGTCCAGCTGACGGCTGGTGGAATCCAGCGGGTCAACGGCCGGATAGATACCCAGAGAAGCAATCTGACGGCTCAGTACCACGGTTGCGTCAAGGTGCGCAAAGGTAGTTGCCGGAGACGGGTCAGTCAGGTCATCCGCAGGAACGTATACCGCCTGAACGGAAGTGATGGAGCCGGTTTTGGTGGAGGTAATACGCTCCTGCAACACGCCCATCTCTTCAGCCAGCGTCGGCTGGTAACCTACCGCTGAAGGCATACGGCCCAGCAGTGCGGATACTTCAGTACCGGCGAGGGTATAACGGTAGATGTTGTCAACGAACAGCAGAACGTCACGACCTTCGTCACGGAACTTCTCAGCCATAGTCAGGCCGGTCAGTGCAACGCGCAGACGGTTACCCGGCGGCTCGTTCATCTGGCCGTAAACCAGGGATACTTTGTCCAGTACGTTGGAGTCGGTCATTTCGTGGTAGAAGTCGTTACCTTCACGGGTACGTTCACCCACGCCTGCAAACACGGAGTAGCCGGAGTGCTCGATTGCGATGTTACGAATCAGCTCCATCATGTTTACGGTCTTACCCACACCCGCACCACCGAACAGACCCACTTTACCGCCCTTCGCGAACGGGCAAATCAGGTCCATTACTTTGATGCCGGTTTCCAGCAGTTCCTGGGAGTTGGACAGCTCTTCGTAGCTCGGTGCTTCGCGGTGGATAGCCCAACGCTCTTCTTCACCGATGTCGCCTTTCATGTCGATAGGCTCGCCCAGCACGTTCATGATACGGCCCAGGGTCGCTTTACCAACCGGTACTTCGATCGGGTGCGCGAGGTCTTTTACATCCAGACCGCGACGCAGGCCGTCAGAAGAACCCATGGCGATAGTACGCACTACGCCACCGCCCAGCTGCTGCTGCACTTCCAGCACCAGGCGCTCGTTACCATTCATCACCTCAAGGGCGTCGTACACTTTCGGTACGGCATCCTGAGGAAACTCGACGTCCACCACGGCGCCGATTACCTGGATAATCTTTCCAGTTGCCATCTTGAATCCTCTACGTAAACCCTGGTTAAACCGCGGCGGCCCCCGAGACAATCTCGGTGAGTTCCTGAGTAATGCTGGCCTGACGAGCCTTGTTGTATACCAACTGCAGCTCTTTAATCAGGTTCCCGCCGTTATCAGTTGCGGCTTTCATCGCCACCATACGTGCGGCCTGCTCGCTGGCCAGGTTTTCCACCACACCCTGATAAACCTGCGACTCGACATAGCGGCGCAGGAGCGTATCCAGCAGCGCTTTCGGGTCCGGCTCATACAGATAATCCCAGGTCTTACGCTTGAGCTCCTCGTCTTCCGCTGCCGGCAGCGGCAGCAGCTGAGTGATGGTCGGAACCTGAGACATGGTGTTGATAAATTTGTTGCTGACAATATAAAGCTTGTCCAGACGGCCTTCATCGTAGGCCTGCAGCATCACTTTTACCGGGCCAATCAGTTCAGACAGAGACGGGTTATCGCCCATGCCCGTAACCTGAGAAACCACGTTGCCGCCGACCGAACTGAAGAATGACACGCCTTTGGAACCAATCAGGGCCAGATCGCTCTGCACGCCTTTATCGGACCAGGCTTTCATGTCTGCCAGCAGCTTTTTGAACAGGTTAATGTTCAGGCCGCCACACAGACCGCGGTCGGTGGACACTACCAGGAAACCGACGCGCTTAACGTCGCGCTCTTCCAGGTAGGGATGCTTATATTCCAGATTCCCGGTGGCAAGGTGACCAATCACCTTGCGCATGGTCTCTGCATAGGGACGGCTGGACGCCATGCGCTCCTGCGATTTACGCATTTTCGAAGCGGCGACCATTTCCATCGCTTTAGTGATCTTCTGCGTGTTCTGGACGCTTCCGATCTTACTACGTATCTCTTTTGCGCCGGCCATGAGCTTCTCCTCAACGCCCGACGGCCCGCATTACGCGAGCCGCCAGACCATTACCAGGACTGAGTTGCTTTGAAGGAATCGAGGATGCCTTTCAGCTTGCCTTCGATTTCATCGTTGTAACCGCCAGTCTTGTTGATTTCCTGCATCAGGGCTGAGTGCTCGCGCTCGACGTAAGACAGCAGCGCGTCTTCGAAGCTGCCGACTTTGGCAATTTCTACGTCTTCCAGGTAGCCACGTTCAGCGGCGAACAGCACCAGAGACTGCTGCGCAACGGACTGCGGCGCATACTGTTTCTGTTTGAGCAGTTCGGTCACTTTCTGGCCGTGGTTCAGCTGCTTACGCGTAGCATCATCAAGGTCAGACGCGAACTGGGAGAACGCTGCCAGTTCACGGTACTGTGCCAGTGCAGTACGGATACCGCCGGACAGTTTCTTCATGATCTTGGTCTGCGCTGCACCACCTACGCGGGATACGGAGATCCCCGGGTTAACCGCAGGGCGGATACCGGCGTTGAACAGGCTGGATTCCAGGAAGATCTGACCATCGGTAATGGAGATTACGTTGGTCGGTACGAATGCAGAAACGTCACCTGCCTGGGTTTCGATGATGGGCAGCGCGGTCAGAGAACCGGTCTGGCCTTTCACTTCGCCCTTGGTGAAGTTTTCTACGTAGTTCGCGCTTACGCGAGCTGCACGCTCCAGCAGACGGGAGTGGAGGTAGAAAACGTCGCCAGGGAATGCTTCACGACCCGGCGGGCGGCGCAGCAGCAGGGAAATCTGACGGTAAGCAACGGCCTGTTTGGACAGGTCATCATAGATGATAAGCGCATCTTCACCGCGGTCACGGAAGTACTCACCCATCGCACAACCGGCGTATGGCGCAAGGTACTGCAGGGCCGCTGATTCAGACGCGGTTGCCACAACAACGATGGTGTTAGCCAGCGCGCCGTGTTCTTCCAGTTTGCGCACCACGTTAGAAATGGTGGACGCCTTCTGGCCGATAGCAACATAGATACATTTGATGCCGGAATCGCGCTGGTTGATGATGGCATCAACGGCCAGTGCGGTTTTACCGGTCTGACGGTCGCCGATAATCAGCTCACGCTGACCACGACCGATTGGAATCATCGCATCGACAGACTTATAGCCGGTCTGTACCGGCTGGTCGACCGACTGACGGTCGATAACGCCCGGCGCGATAGCTTCTACAGCGGAGAAGCCGTCGTGCTCAACCGCACCTTTACCGTCGATTGGCGCACCCAGGGTGTTCACCACGCGGCCCAGCAGGCCACGGCCTACCGGTACTTCCAGGATACGGCCGGTGCATTTGACTTTCATGCCTTCGGCGAGGTCTGCATACGGACCCATTACCACCGCACCCACGGAGTCGCGCTCCAGGTTCAGTGCGATAGCGTAGCGGTTGCCCGGCAGAGAAATCATTTCACCCTGCATCACATCGGCCAGGCCGTGTACGCGGATGATACCGTCACTGACGGATACGATAGTACCTTCGTTGTGAGCTTCGCTCACCACATTGAACTGCTCAATTCGCTGTTTGATCAGTTCGCTGATTTCGGTGGAATTCAGTTGCATGCTCCAGTCCCCTTAAGACTGCAAGACGTCTGCCAGGCGCTCAAGACGACCGCGTACGCTGCCGTCAATCACCAGATCACCCGCGCGGATGATGACACCTGCCATTACAGACTTATCAATTTTGCAATTCAGCTTCACTTTGCGTGACAGACGTTTTTCCATCGCGGCGCCGATTTTCTCAAGCTGCGCTTCACTCAGTACGCTGGCAGAGATAACGTCAACCTCAACGGTTGCCTCCTGTGCCGCGCGAAGCGCAATAAACTGCTCAAGAACATCCGGCAGCACCTTCAGACGCCCGTTCTCAGCCATAACCTTAATCAGGTTCTGGCCTTGAGCGTCAAGCTGGTCACCACAGATAGTGATAAACGACGTAGAGAGCGTTTCCGGCGCCAGTGCGCCGGAAAGAAGCTCCGTCATTTGTTCGTTTTTGGTTACCTCAGCGGCGAAAGCCAGCATGTTCTGCCAGCGGTCAACGCTCTGGTGTTCGACGGCAAAGTCAAAAGCTGCTTTGGCGTAGGGGCGAGCTACCGTAACAAATTCAGACATCAGCCCCTCCCTCCTTACAGTTCAGCGACCAGTTTATCCACGATGTCGCTGTTAGCAGCTTCATCCACGGAACGTTCGATGATCTTCTCAGCGCCAGCAACGGCCAGTACGGCCACCTGCTTACGCAGCTCTTCGCGAGCGCGCTTACGTTCGGCATCAATTTCTGCCTGTGCCTGCGCCACGATTTTATTACGTTCCTGCTCTGCTTCAGCTTTCGCTTCGTCCATGATCTGCGCACGGCGTTTGTTCGCCTGCTCGATGATCACCTGAGCTTCCGCTTTCGCTGTTTTCAGCTGGTCGGTCGCGTTGGCCTGTGCAAGGTCCAGGTCCTTTTTGGCGCGTTCTGCAGAAGCAAGGCCGTCAGCAATCTCTTTTTGACGCTTTTCGATGGCAGCCATAATCGGCGGCCATACGTACTTCATGCAGAACAGAACAAACAGGACAAACGCGATGGCCTGGCCGAGGATTGTTGCGTTAAGATTCACAGCACAATGCCTCTTTATTAGTTAACGTTCTGATGTTGCTTATCGTTGTAATCAAATGACAGCAACGCTCTACTTACGCGACCGCGAACATCACGTACAGACCCAGACCCACCGCAATCATCGGGATAGCATCCACCAGACCCATTACGATAAAGAACTGAGTACGCAGCAGAGGAATCAGATCAGGCTGGCGTGCAGCGCCTTCCAGGAATTTACCCCCCAGGATGCCGATACCGATCGCAGCACCGATTGCCGCCAGACCCATCATCACAGCGGCAGCCATGTACAGCAGATCCATATTCAGGTTTTCCATGACAGTCTCCAGTTTGTTTCAGTTAAAACGCAGTAGTGTTGAGAAATTAATGCTCTTCGGATGCCATCGACAGATAGACAATCGTCAGAACCATGAAGATGAAGGCCTGTAGCGTAATGATCAGGATGTGGAAAATGGCCCACGGCACATTAAGAAGCCACTGTGACCACCACGGCAACAGCCCTGCAATCAGAATGAAAATCAGCTCGCCGGCGTACATGTTGCCGAACAGTCGCAGACCGAGAGAAACCGGTTTGGACAGCAGGCTGACACCTTCGAGAATCAGGTTCACCGGAATGAAAATCCAGTGGTTGAACGGCTGCAGCGTCAGCTCTTTGGTAAAGCCGCCAACGCCTTTCATTTTGATGCTGTAGAAAAGAATCAGGATAAAGACGCCAAGCGCCATAGAGAGCGTGATGTTCACGTCAGCAGACGGTACCACGCGCAGCGCCGGCAGGCCGAACACGTGCTCACCAATGTACGGCAGCAGGTCGATAGGCAGCAGGTCCATCAGGTTCATCAGGAACACCCAGACGAAGATGGTCAGCGCCAGCGGCGCAATCACCTTGCTCTTGCCGTGATACATGTCTTTAACGTTACCGTGCACAAAACCAATGACCAGCTCTACCGCCGTCTGGAATTTACCCGGAACGCCGCTGGTAGCATGTTTAGCAACCTTGCGAAACAGAACGAGGAACAGCAGACCCAGCACCACAGAGAAGAACATGGAGTCGATGTTGAGTGTCCAGAACGTGGCCGGGGGGTTGTGCGGATCTACCAGCGAGAACGTACGCAGGTCAATCTGAAGGTTATTCAGATGGTGACCGATGTAGTCCTGCGGAGTTAAAACTTCTCCTGAAGACATGATGCCTCTTACCCTTTGTTGTTAATTGCAGCTGGCGCCAGTATCTGAACCACCAACGCCGATATCCAGGTCACAATCAGCGGTAAAAAAACCGCCTTAACATACGCCAGCGCCACTACCAGTAGCGCAAAGGTCACCAGCACCTTAGCCACCTCACCGAAGGCGAATGACCAGGCCATGCGGCCCTGAGCGGGTGAATGCGCCTGGTGACGCCAGGCAAAAATCATAAACGCGACGTTTGGCAACCAGACTGCCAGACCTCCGCAAACGGCGGAGAAGCCCCAGAAGGGGTCTTTCAGGCAAAAAAGCAATCCGGTTACAATGATTGCCAGTAGCTGAATGAACAGAAGCTTTCGTGCGACGTTGCCACTCAAAAGCGACACTGACATAACATTCTCCACTTCTGCTCATTACGAGGTATGCCGCGTGTCGTATAAAACTGCCTTTGACGCTGAGAGTCAAGCCTCAAAAAGCGGTCAAATTATACGGGCCAGAGGCGTGATTTCAAACCTAAAGTAGCCAAAAGGTGAATAAATATTTAAATATTTTTCAGCCGTCTCATTTCCACATTTTTGATTAAACCGACCAGGTTCAGTAAAAACTGCAAAAAACAGAAATAATCTGGCTACAAAGCGTGCAATGGATCACATAACGCACATTTCGATGTAAACTTTTCGAACAAACTGTCGGCAGAACAAAAAAACATCTCATTGATTAAAAACACAAATCTGGGTAGATATTTCTTAAAATCACACGAACAGGGAAAAAACGGGGCATTGACATTTGTCACGATACTTTAACGTTTCATTAAAGCAGTACAAAGCAAACTTTTAGCAACCTGATATTTTCAACGTTGACTATAAATACCGGCAAGCAAAAAATCGACGTTATGAAAATTAGAGACCACCGTTATTTTATGGTTAAATGTAACCAGGCATGTCCTTTATTCGCGCCGCGTATTTACCCTGTTTGTTCTGCGTATTAATGCTACTTTTTTTGATAAATATTAATTTTTATTTGGGCGAATAATCACCAGATGGCGCTCACCCTCTAACTGAGGCACCTTCAGGCGCACAATCTCATCCACTTCAACACCCGCAGGCAACGACTGTAGCTCATCGTCCGGGCGCTGGCCTTTTAGCGCGTAAAAGCGCCCGCTTTCTCCTGGCAGATGATGACACCAGTTAATCATGTCGGTCAGTGAGGCAAACGCGCGGCTGATAACACCATCAAACGGCGGCTCGGCGGGGAAATCCTCAACGCGGCTCTGTACCGGCGTCACGTTATCGAGCTTCAGCTCATGCTGCACCTGGCGCAGGAAGCGCACGCGCTTGCCAAGGCTGTCCAGCAGCGTGAAATGAGCCTGCGGGCGCACAATCGCCAGAGGAATGCCCGGCAACCCCGGACCGGTGCCAACGTCGATAAAACGCGAGCCTTGCAGATGCGGCTCTACCACAATGCTGTCGAGAATGTGACGCACCAGCATTTCATCGGGATTGCGCACCGACGTCAGGTTGTAAGCCTTGTTCCACTTGTCCAGCAGCCCAACGTAGTCCACCAGCTGTTGTTTCTGGAGACTGGGCAACGAAATGCCCGCTTTTTCCAGCAGGCGCTCAAGTTTGTTCAGCACGTTTGTTTTCCCATAAAAAATGGGCCAGGAGAACCTGGCCCGTTATCCACTCTGTTCTCAGGCGCTGCGGCGCAGCAGCCCCTGTTTTTTCAGCCACACCAGCAGGATGGAAATCGCCGCCGGCGTGATGCCGGAAATGCGCGATGCCTGGCCAATAGACGCCGGTTTGTGATCGTTAAGCTTGGCAATCGCCTCATTGGAAAGCCCGGACACCTGGCGATAGTCCAGCGTTTCTGGCAACAGCGTATTTTCGTTGCGCAACTGCTTTTCAATTTCGTCCTGCTGGCGCGCAATGTAGCCTTCGTATTTGACCTGAATTTCCACCTGCTCGGCGGCACGTTCGTCGGCCAGCGCAGGCGCAAACGGCGCAAGCGCGGTCAGCTTCTCGTAGGTCATCTCCGGGCGACGCAACAAATCTTCGCCGCTGGCTTCACGCGACAGCGGCGAACTGAGCAGCGTGTTAATCTCGCCTGCGTTCTCATTCGTAGGGTGCACCCAGGTGTCTTTCAGGCGCTGGCGCTCACGTTCAATGCGCTCCACTTTCTCGCTAAAGCTTGCCCAGCGAGCGTCATCCACCAGACCCAGTTCACGACCGGTTTCCGTCAGGCGCAGGTCGGCGTTGTCTTCGCGCAGCATCAGGCGGTATTCAGCGCGTGAGGTAAACATGCGGTACGGCTCTTTGGTGCCAAGGGTGCACAGATCGTCCACCAGCACGCCCAGGTAGGCCTGGTCACGGCGCGGCGCCCAGCCTTCTTTGTCGGCTGAATAGCGTGCGGCATTGAGGCCTGCCAGCAGCCCCTGCGCGGCAGCTTCTTCATAGCCGGTAGTGCCGTTTATCTGACCGGCAAAGAACAGACCGTTGATGTACTTGCTTTCCAGCGTCAGCTTGAGATCGCGCGGATCGAAGAAGTCATACTCAATGGCATAGCCCGGACGCACGATCTTCGCGTTCTCCATGCCCTGCATGGAGCGCACAATCTGCATCTGCACGTCAAACGGCAGGCTGGTGGAGATGCCGTTAGGGTAAATCTCGTTGCTGGTCAGCCCTTCTGGCTCTAGGAAAATCTGGTGTGCGTTGCGATCGGCAAAGCGCATCACTTTGTCTTCAATCGACGGGCAATAGCGTGGGCCAATCCCCTCAATCACGCCGGCATACATGGGGCTGCGGTCGAGATTGCTGCGAATAACCTCATGAGTTTTTTCATTGGTATGGGTGATGTAGCACGGTACCTGCTGCGGATGCTGGCTGACATCGCCAGTAAACGAGAACACCGGCAATGGCGTATCGCCATGCTGTGGTGCCAGTACGCTGAAATCAATGGTGCGTGCGTCAATGCGCGGCGGTGTGCCAGTTTTCAGGCGGCTTACCCGCAGCGGTAGCTCACGCAAACGGCGAGCCAGCGGGATTGACGGCGGATCGCCTGCACGGCCACCGCTGTAGTTATCCAGTCCAATATGAATTTTGCCGTCAAGGAAGGTCCCGACAGTAAGCACAACCGCTTTTGCCCGGAATTTGAGTCCCATCTGGGTGACAGCACCCACGACGTTATCGTTTTCAACGATAAGATCGTCAACCGCCTGCTGGAAAATCATCAGGTTTGGCTGGTTCTCAAGTGCAGTACGCACGGCCTGGCGGTAAAGCACACGATCGGCCTGAGCGCGAGTGGCACGGACTGCCGGGCCTTTGCTGGCGTTTAGTATCCTGAACTGGATACCGGCTTTGTCGATCGCCTGCGCCATCAGCCCGCCGAGGGCGTCCACTTCTTTAACCAGATGTCCTTTTCCGATACCGCCGATCGCCGGGTTACACGACATTTGCCCCAGCGTATCGATGTTATGGGTTAACAGGAGGGTCTGCTGACCCGCGCGTGCCGCGGCCATCGCAGCCTCGGTACCTGCATGACCCCCGCCAATGATGATGACGTCAAAAGAGTCCGGATAAAACATGGTTAACTGCCTCGCGGTTGTGCGAATTTGGGTTGAAGCACCCGGGGCCGAGATTCTACTCAACTTTTGACTGCCGAGAAAGTCCGGGGATCGACGAGTATTAAAAAGAAGATCTTTATCTATGAGATCTGTTCTATTGTGATCTCTTATTACGATCGCAGGTTGCTGTGGATAAGCGTTTTTATCCGTTAAGGATCAGGTTATTAGGCTGGATCATTAGCTGTGCACTGCCGGTGATCCTGGTCCGTATAAGCTGGGATCAGAATGGCATGTTATACACAGGACAAAAACTGAACGACGCTTGTACATTGGATAACTACCGGTTGATCCAAGCTTTTAACCAGAGTTATCCACAAAAAAAGAGTCGATCTTTACATTCAGTTGAGCAATTTTTGCCAGGATCCCAGCCAGATTTCCGCCGGATCCTCCGGAATTTCATGGTCGAGCACATTTATTTTGAGTGTTTCGCCCAGGTGAGCGGCACCTAATTCACTTAATAGCGTGTCGAGTTTATCGATGGCACCACAAAACGTGTCGTACTCGCGGCTGCCAATGCCGATGGCACCGTAGCGAACGTCGCTCAGATCCGGACGCTGCTGTGCTAATTCATCAAACAGCGGTTGCAGGTTATCTGGCAGATCGCCTGCACCGTGGGTTGAACTCACCACAAGCCAGATGCCGCTGGCCGGAAGCTCAGCAAGCGTTGGGCCGTGCAGCGTTTGCGTTGAGAAACCTGCCTCTTCCAGCTTTTGTGCCAGATGTTCCGCCACGTATTCGGCGCTGCCGAGCGTACTGCCGCTGATAAGAGTGATATCTGCCATGAATCTTCCCGCCGTAAGTAAAACGCCGGGTATTGTACGCTGTGAATCTGTTGGGATCTACCTGTGGACAATACGGGTATAAAAAAAGGCGCTCAGGGCGTGATGGTCCGCATGATGGGGTTTTGCAGTGAGATCAGCGTTTCCGTGGACTGAATTTCGTCAATAGTTTGGATCTTGTTGATAAGTACCTGTTGCAGCGCGTCGATAGAGCGGCACATGACCTTTATAAAGATGCTGTAGTGGCCGGTGGTGTAATAGGCCTCGGTGACTTCTTCCAGGCTTTCAAGCTTTGCCAGCGCGGAGGGATAGTCTTTGGCGCTCTTGAGGATTATGCCAATAAAGCAGCACACGTCGTAGCCCAGCCGCTTGGGGCTGATATCAATGCGCGCGCCGGTAATGATGCCTGCCTGTTTCATTTTCTCCACCCGCACATGAATGGTGCCGGGGCTAACGGCGAATTGTTTGGCCAGTTCAGCGTAGGGCGTGCGCGCATTGGCCATCAGCGCTTCCAGAATGCCGCGATCGAGATTATCGATCTGATAATTTTCCATCGTTTTTCCTTATGTTTAGTGATGAATACACATTTTCAGTGCCTTAATTTTAACGAAATAAAATGTGATACACCTTTTTTATTGTTGAATATTGAATACTGACCGCAATCTGTTGCTTAATCAGTGTCATTGGACGACAGGAGTAAATAACAATGAAGACCGCTTACATCGCAAGACAACGACAGATTAGTTCCGTGAAATCCTGGTTTTCCCGCGAGCTGGAACAACGCCTGGGGCTGATTGAAGTACAGGCACCGATTCTTAGCCGACTGGGCGACGGGACGCAGGACAACCTGTCCGGCAGCGAGAAAGCGGTACAGGTAAAAGTCAAAGCCATTCCGGGCGCACAGTTTGAAGTGGTGCACTCGCTGGCGAAATGGAAGCGTAAAACGCTGGGCCAGCATGACTTCAGCGCCGGTGAAGGGCTGTATACCCATATGAAAGCGCTGCGCCCGGACGAAGATCGTCTGTCGCCAATTCACTCGGTGTATGTCGATCAGTGGGACTGGGAGCGCGTGATGGGCGACGGCGAACGTCACCTTGGCACGCTCAAAAGCACTGTTGAAACGCTGTGGCAGGCAATTAAGGCAACCGAAGCACAGGTGAGCCGCGAATTTGGTCTGGCACCGTTCCTGCCAGAGCAGATTCACTTTGTGCATAGCGAAACGCTGCAAAGCCGTTACCCGCAGTTAGATGGCAAGGGCCGTGAGCGCGCCATTGCTAAGGAGCTCGGCGCCGTGTTCCTGATTGGTATTGGCGGTAAGCTTGCTGACGGTAAACGTCATGATGTGCGTGCGCCGGACTATGATGACTGGAGCAGCCCGACGGAAGGCGGCTTTGCCGGGCTTAACGGCGATATCCTGGTGTGGAACCCGGTGCTGGATGACGCGTTTGAGATCTCTTCAATGGGTATCCGCGTTGATCCGCAAACCCTCAAGCGCCAGCTGGCTATCACCGGCGACGAAGAGCGCACCGGGCTTGAATGGCACCAGAGCCTGCTTAAAGGCGAAATGCCGCAGACCATCGGCGGCGGCATTGGTCAGTCGCGTCTTACCATGCTGCTGTTACAGCTCTCGCATATCGGCCAGGTGCAGTGTGGCGTGTGGCCTGCGGATATCGCCACCAGCGTGGAAGATTTGCTGTAACCCGCACTCCAAAAAGATAAAAAAACCATCCTGCGGGATGGTTTTTTATTGGTGCTATATAAAAGAAGGACGTTAACGCTTCCAGCGGCGCAACAGGCGGCTGCGCATCCCGGTGTCAAAGCGCCAGATATGATCGAAGATGCGCAGAATGCCGGGTTTGCCGTGGGCCGACATCGCGACGGCGTGGAAGCGGTGGTCGTGCTGGCGTTGCAGTGTTTTTGTCTGTCCGATCACCTCTTCCGGCAGGCGTTGGGCAATGAAGTCAGAAATCACCACCGCGTCAGCGTCACGCCACGCTTCGCTTTGCATCTTTTCTGCCACTGCGCGCAGGCAGCTGGCGATGTCGGTGCCGCCGCGAAAGCGCTGGCTGAGAAAGCGAATGGCCTGTTCAATGCCGTCGCGCCCGCTTAGCTCATAGCGCACCACTTCGCTGGAAAACAGCATGATGTAGCAGCGGCGGTTGTCTGCCAGCGCAATACGTAGCAGCGCCAGGCAAAAGGCTTTGGCACATTGTTCGTTAAAGCCGCCCATCGAGCCAGAGGTATCCACGCAGACAATAAACGGCCCGCGCGGTTGCTCGTCAAAATCCTGATGCACCACCGGGCGTTCGGTTACCTTTTCACGCCAGGCATCGCCGTGTAGCCGGTAGGTCAGCAGCTGTTTTTCTGCCAGTCTGCGGTAAAACTCAAACTCCAGCTCGCTGATGCCGAGTGTTGCCAGTTCCGGTGGCAGCAGGCGCAGGATATCGTCGCTGTGCTGCAAGCCGTCCACCTGTTCCGGCGTGGTGGCTGGCTCGCGTACCAGTTGACGCCAGGTTTCCGTTGGTGCGTCTTTTTTTGGTACGGCTTTGGCTTCACGCGAGCGCCCCAGCTGTTCGGCCAGCTTTTGCAGCTCCGGCTGGTGCTGGAGAAATTCGCCGTATTTCACAATGAGTTGATAGTCGCCACGGCTTAACTGGCCTGCGCTGAGATCCCACAGCCGTCCGGCGGCGTTGTCGTTTTCTACCAGCACTGGCTCCAGCTGGCCGCTCATCGCCAGCCGCTGTTGCACTTCTGCCAGCAGCTGTTCACGCTCGTTTTCCAGCAACTGCTGGTTAAGGGTTGAAACCTGCACAATCAGACTTAACCGCCAGCGCTGTAAAAACAGCGTTTGCAGGGCGGGGGTAACGTGCGGGTTAGCGGCCACCAGCTGCTGTGCCTGGACGGTAAACGGTGACTCCACGTCCTGCAATAGCGCAAGCGTGGTCGGCAGGCGGGCGCTGAAGGCTGTTTCAGGCAGCTTCTGGCAGGCCTGATATTCCTGCACTTCTTTAATCAGGTGCGGCGGTGCATGGGTTTGCTGGAGGCGGGTTTTCAGCATATCGCGCCAGCGCGGTACGTCGCGCGTGAGCGCGTTTTTCAGGCGTGGGAATTTTTCAAAAAACACCGCCAGCTGCGGGGCAGCCAGCAGAGCAATAATGATGTCTTCTATTAACTGTCCTTCACTGATGCCGAGGATGGCATCAAGTGCCGCCAGGCTCAGCACTGGCGTGCCTGCTTAATCTGCGTAGCGACCGCCTGTAAGCTGGCCTCAATGCGCCCGAGCCAGTCGGCCGGGATAAACAGGCATTTTTGCTGGTCGCTGAAGCGCTGGTGCTGGCGGTGATAGCGCGCTTCCAGCTCATCCAGCTGCATGATGATTTCTTGTGGAATGCCGCTTTGCTGCGTGCCCGGTAGCGCCAGCGGCGTACCTTTGAGGCTGACATCGCGAATCACCAGGTGCTGCTCGGCGTCCACTTCCAGCGTCAGCGGCTGGGCAAAGCCAATACCGTTGAGTTTGCCGCGAATTTCGCCGCCTTTTTGTAGCCACTGCTCCAGAGAGGCACGCACGATCTCAACGTGAATCACTTCCATATCGTGCAGGCGCAGCGGCTGCGACAGTAGCAGAGTAACGTTGTCGCCCTGAAGCGTTTGCGCCAGTGTGTAGTGTGGCTTGCGGCTGAACATACCGCCGAGGCGTTCCACTTTAAGCGCGCTGCTGTCGGTGTGCTGTTGTTGCAGCTGGAGGCGACGCTGATGGATAGCGCCAAGGCGGGTCAGCATCTCCTGCTGTTGCCAGGCGTGGTCGGTCATCAATAACTCGACCTGCTGGCTCATCAGGTTCATGGCGTTAATGTCGTGCCACAGGCAGTCTTTGAGCAGAATCAGGTCAATGGCCGCCACCTCGCTGCGCCCACTGAAAAAGGCGCTGGCCTGAAGCAGGCGCAGCGCCTTCTTCCAGCGGCGGTCTGAGACGTAGGGCGCCTGTGAGAGTGTTTCGAGCTGCTGGCGCAGCTGGAAGATAAGCTCAAAAACCTCGCCCGGCAGCGCCACTTTGCCAATGTCGTCCTGCCAGCGGTGATACTCGTCGTCGGTGACCTGTAGCGCGGGCGGCACCGGATTTTCATTTTCTGAATGCTGGCTGGTGAGCATGGCCTGGAAATTGCCTTTTTCCTGCACGCGGTCAAGCAGCAGGCGGATCAACATGCGGTCATAGAGTGCCTCCAGGCTGCTGTCGTCTTCAGGCAGTTCGTTGGAGGCTGCCACCAGCAGGCGCATTGGGATTTTCTCTTCCTGCGCGCCGTTACGAAAACGCCGCTCGTTAATGGCGGTCAGCAGCGTGTTGAGGATAGCCGGGCCTGCCTTCCATATTTCATCAAGAAAGACGATTTCTGCTTCTGGCAGGTAGCCTGCGGTCAGGCGCTCATAGCGGCCTTCGTCTTTCAGTGCCTGGATAGACAGCGGGCCGAACACTTCTTCGGGCGTGGAGAAGCGCGTCATCAGGTATTCAAAGGCGCGCGCGTTGCAGAACGCATACTTCAGGCGTCGGGCTATCAGGCTTTTAGCTATACCGGGCGGGCCGAGCAAAAAAACGCTTTCACCACTCAGCGCCGCCAGCAGACACAGACGCACCGCATGGCTGCGCTCAAACAGGCCAGTTTCCAGCGCCTGACTGAGGCGCGTAATTCTTTCTGCTAATAAATGTGAGTGCGCCATAATTGTGTCTGCATCCTTACCCGGTGACCAGCAAAAGAGGGCAATTATAAGCTTTTCCATCTATGAATAGATAACTGACTGAATCAAAGAGTAACCTGATGTTTCTCTGGTCGTTTTCGCCAGACTCTGGGGTTCGATTTTCTCCTTAATCGTGCATACTGTGCGCCTTTTGCGGGCCTGTCGGGACGCTAAATCATCAGTATCTGAATAAAGATTAGTCTATGAACACTGATAAAAAAGAGCCTCTACCCGCGATTACACTTGCGGCGATTGGTGTGGTTTATGGCGATATTGGGACCAGCCCTCTCTATACCCTGCGCGAATGTCTGTCAGGGCAGTTTGGTTTTGGCGTGGAACGTGACGCGATTTTTGGCTTTCTCTCACTGATTTTTTGGTTGTTGATTGTGGTGGTGTCCATCAAATACCTGACCTTTGTTATGCGGGCGGATAACGCCGGTGAAGGCGGGATTCTGACGCTGATGTCGCTTGCCGGGCGCAATACCTCGGCGCGCATGACCTCGGTACTGGTTATCCTGGGACTGATTGGCGGCAGCTTTTTTTATGGCGAAGTGGTGATAACGCCCGCCATCTCGGTGATGTCGGCCATTGAGGGGCTGGAAATTGCCGCCCCATCGCTGGACGCTTACATTGTGCCGCTCTCTATTGCGGTGTTGACGCTGCTGTTTGTTATCCAGAAGCACGGTACTGGCCTTGTGGGTAAGCTGTTTGCGCCAATCATGCTTGCGTGGTTCCTGGTGCTGGCGCTGCTGGGTCTGCGCAGCATTATCGGCAACCCGGAAGTGCTGCTGGCATTAAACCCGGCATGGGCGGTGCACTTTTTCTTTGAATATAAAGCGGTGTCGTTTGTGGCGCTGGGGGCGGTGGTGCTGGCCATCACTGGCGTGGAAGCGCTGTATGCCGACATGGGGCATTTCGGCAAGCTGCCGATTCGCATTGCCTGGTTTACGGTGGTGCTGCCGTCGCTGGTGCTCAACTACTTCGGCCAGGGGGCGCTGCTGCTGAAATCGCCGGAGGCCATCAAAAACCCGTTTTTCCTGCTGGCGCCAGACTGGGCGCTGATCCCGCTGCTGATTCTGGCAACGCTTGCCACGGTTATTGCCTCGCAGGCGGTGATTTCCGGGGTGTTTTCACTCACTCGCCAGGCTGTGCGCCTGGGCTATCTGTCGCCGATGCGCATCATCCACACCTCTGAGATGGAATCCGGGCAGATTTATATTCCGGTCATCAACTGGGTGCTGTATTTCGCCGTGGTGCTGGTGATTGTCAGCTTTGAGCATTCCAGCAATCTGGCGGCGGCTTACGGCATTGCGGTGACGGGCACGATGGTGCTGACCTCCATTCTCTCCTGCACTGTGGCAATTAAAAACTGGCACTGGAACAAGCTGCTGGTGGTGCTGATTGGCATTGTGTTTTTGTGCGTGGACGTGCCGCTTTTTAGCGCCAACGTGCAGAAAATCTTCTCCGGCGGCTGGTTGCCGCTGTGCCTGGGGCTGGTGATGTTCATTATCATGACCACCTGGAAGAGCGAGCGCTTTCGCCTGCTCAGGCGTATGCACGAGCACGGCAATTCGCTTGAAGCCCTGATCGCTTCACTGGAAAAATCGCCGCCGGTGCGTGTGCCGGGGACGGCGGTGTTTATGTCGCGTGCGCTGAACGTGATTCCGTTTGCGCTGCTGCATAACCTCAAGCACAACAAAGTGCTGCATGAACGCGTGATTTTGCTGACGCTGCGCACGGAAGATGCGCCGTATGTGCATAACGTGAAGCGCGTTTCCATTGAGCAGCTGTCGCCAACCTTCTGGCGCGTGGTGGCAAGCTACGGCTGGCGCGAAACGCCGAATGTGGAAGAGGTGTTCCACCGCTGCGGCCTGGAAGGGCTGAGCGGGCGCATGATGGAGACATCATTCTTTATGTCCCATGAGTCGCTGATTATTGGCGACAGGCCGTGGTATCTGCGCCTGCGCGGTAAGTTGTTTCTGCTGCTTCAGCGCAACGCGCTGCGTGCGCCGGACCAGTTTGAAATACCGCCCAACCGGGTGATTGAGCTGGGCACCCAGGTAGAAATTTAAGATAAGCGAAGCCTCTCACGATGAGAGGCTTTTTTGATGTATTGCTGAATCGATAAGGCTTGCAAACACCTACGAAACGTTTCGATAACGATCACATTTCTGTCAGGTTACGATTGTTTTATCAACGATGCGCTCACTACACTCACATCAGCGAAACGTTTCGCTAATGGAGTAGAAAAATGAAAAAAGGCACTGTACTTAACGCTGATATTTCTTCAGTGATTTCCCGCCTGGGCCATACGGATATGCTGACCATCGCAGATGCCGGACTGCCCATTCCACACGGGCCGCAGCGTATTGATGTCGCGCTGACGAAGGGAGTTCCTTCCTTTATGCAGGTGCTGGAGACGGTGACGGCAGAAATGCAGGTTGAGGAAGCAGTGCTGGCCGCGGAGATTAAGCAGTTCAACCCGGCGCTCCACGAAACGTTGCTTGAGCTAATCAGGCAGCTGCAACAACACCAGGGTAATACCATAGCTCTGCGCTACGTGACGCACGAGCAGTTTAAGCAAGACACGGCAAACAGCCGTGCGGTGATTCGCAGCGGGGAGTGTTCCCCGTATGCGAACATCATTCTTTGTGCTGGCGTAACGTTCTGAGGTCGGTATGCAGGCACTCTTAGAGCTTAAAGGGATTGATAAATCCTTCCCCGGCGTGAAGGCGCTCTCGGGCGCTGCGCTAAACGTCTATGCTGGCCGCGTGATGGCGCTGGTAGGCGAAAACGGCGCGGGCAAATCCACCATGATGAAAGTGCTGACCGGCATCTATACCAAAGACGCCGGTTCACTGCTGTGGCTGGGTAAAGAAACCGCGTTTAACGGGCCAAAATCCTCCCAGGAAGCCGGCATCGGCATTATCCACCAGGAACTGAACCTGATCCCCGAACTGACGATTGCTGAGAATATTTTCCTTGGCCGTGAGTTTGTGGGCCGCTTTGGGCGCATCGACTGGAAAAAAATGTATGCCGAAGCCGACACGCTGCTGAAAAAACTTAATCTGCGTTTTACCAGCCACCGGCTGGTGGGTGAGCTTTCTATCGGTGACCAGCAGATGGTGGAAATCGCCAAAGTGCTGAGCTTTGAGTCGAAGGTCATCATCATGGATGAGCCGACGGATGCGCTGACCGACACCGAAACCGAATCTCTGTTTCGCACCATTCGCGAGCTAAAAGCGCAGGGCTGCGGCATTGTGTACATCTCGCACCGCATGAAAGAAATCTTTGAGATTTGCGATGACGTCACCGTCTTTCGTGACGGTCAGTTTATCGCCGAGCGTGAAGTCAGCTCACTGACCGAAGATTCGCTGATAGAAATGATGGTTGGGCGCAAGCTTGAAGACCAGTATCCGCACCTGGATAAAGCGCCGGGCGAGGTGCGCCTGCGGGTGGATAACCTGTCCGGGCCAGGTGTGCATGGCGTGAGCTTTACGCTGCGTAGCGGCGAAATTCTTGGTATTTCCGGCCTGATGGGGGCCGGGCGCACAGAGCTGATGAAAGTGCTGTACGGCGCACTGCCACGCAGCGCTGGCTATGTGGCGCTGAACGGGCGTGAAGTGGTGACGCGCACGCCGCAGGATGGGCTGGCAAACGGCATTGTGTATATTTCTGAAGACCGCAAGCGCGACGGCCTGGTGCTGGGCATGTCGGTGAAAGAAAACATGTCGCTTACCGCGCTGCGCTATTTCAGTCGTGCGGGCGGCAGCCTGAGACATAAAGATGAAGCCCAGGCGGTGGCGGATTTTATTCGCCTGTTTAACGTCAAAACACCGTCGATGGAGCAAACCATTGGCCTGCTGTCCGGTGGCAACCAGCAGAAGGTGGCGATTGCCCGCGGGCTGATGACGCGCCCGAAGGTGCTCATCCTTGATGAACCCACGCGCGGTGTGGACGTGGGTGCAAAAAAAGAAATTTATCAGCTTATTAACCAGTTTAAGGCAGAAGGGCTGAGCATCATTCTGGTGTCCAGCGAAATGCCGGAAGTTCTCGGAATGAGCGATCGCATCATGGTGATGCACGAAGGCCACAACGGCGGTGAGTTCACACGCGAGCAGGCCACTCAGGAAGTCCTGATGGCGGCAGCCGTCGGCAAACTCCATCGCGTGAATCAGGAGCAGCAAGCATGAGTAGTTCAACCCAGTCTATCCCGAGCCGTCGCTGGTTCAGCAAAGCGTGGCTGATGGAGCAGAAATCCCTGATAGCCCTGCTGGTGCTGATTGCGATTGTCTCCACCCTGAGCCCGAACTTTTTTACCGTCAATAACCTGTTCAACATCCTCCAGCAGACCTCGGTCAACGCCATTATGGCGGTGGGAATGACGCTGGTGATTCTGACGTCCGGTATTGACCTGTCGGTCGGTTCGTTACTGGCGCTGACTGGCGCGGTGGCTGCCTCCATTGTTGGCTTTGAGGTGAACGCGCTGGTGGCAGTTGCTGCGGCACTGGCGCTTGGCGCCGCCGTGGGCGGCGTGACCGGCGTTATCGTTGCCAAAGGTAAGGTGCAGGCGTTTATCGCCACGCTGGTCATGATGCTGCTGTTGCGCGGTGTGACGATGGTGTACACCAACGGCAGTCCGGTGAATACCGGCTTTAGCGACAACGCGGACCTGTTCGGCTGGTTTGGTATTGGTCGTCCGCTGGGTATTCCGACGCCGGTGTGGATTATGGCGATTGTCTTCCTGGCCGCCTGGTACATGCTGCATCACACGCGCCTTGGGCGTTACATTTATGCGCTGGGCGGCAATGAGGCGGCAACGCGTTTATCCGGTATCAGCGTCAACAAAATTAAAATCATCGTCTATTCTCTGTGCGGCATGCTGGCGGCACTGGCGGGCGTGATTGAAGTTGCGCGTTTGTCCTCAGCCCAGCCGACAGCCGGTACGGGCTATGAGCTGGATGCGATTGCGGCGGTGGTGCTGGGCGGCACCAGCCTGGCCGGCGGTAAAGGTCGCATTGTTGGGACATTGATCGGCGCGCTGATTCTCGGTTTCCTGAATAATGGTTTGAATCTGTTGGGCGTTTCTTCCTATTACCAGATGATCGTTAAAGCGGTAGTTATTCTGCTGGCGGTGCTGGTGGACAATAAAAAGCAGTAATAAAGGACATCTTCGATTATGAACATGAAAAAACTCGCTACCCTGGTTTCTGCTGTGGCACTGAGCGCCACCGTCAGTGCTAACGCAATGGCAAAAGACACTATCGCGCTGGTTATCTCTACGCTGAACAACCCGTTCTTTGTTTCACTGAAAGACGGTGCGCAGAAAGAAGCGGACAAACTGGGCTATAACCTGGTGGTGCTGGATTCCCAGAACAACCCGGCAAAAGAGCTGGCAAACGTGCAGGATTTAACGGTGCGCGGTGCCAAACTGCTGCTGATTAACCCGACGGACTCCGACGCCGTGGGTAACGCGGTGAAGATGGCTAACCAGGCGAAAATCCCGGTTATCACGCTCGATCGCCAGGCATCAAAAGGCGACGTGGTAAGCCATATCGCATCTGACAACGTGGCGGGCGGCAAAATGGCCGGTGACTTCATCGCACAGAAGCTGGGTGAAGGCGCGAAAGTGATTGAACTACAGGGCATTGCCGGAACGTCTGCGGCGCGTGAGCGCGGCGAAGGTTTCAAACAGTCCGTGGCGGCGCATAAATTCAGCATCCTCGGCAGCCAGCCCGCTGACTTTGACCGCACCAAAGGCCTGAATGTGATGCAGAACCTGCTGACCGCGCATCCGGCAGTGCAGGCGGTGTTTGCACAGAACGACGAAATGGCGCTCGGTGCGCTGCGTGCGCTGCAAACCGCCGGTAAGAGCGATGTGCTGGTGGTGGGCTTTGACGGCACCGACGATGGCATCAAAGCGGTTGAAGGCGGCAAGCTGGGCGCAACTGTTGCGCAGCAGCCTGAGCAAATCGGCGTTATCGGCGTGGAAACCGCGGATAAAGTGCTGAAAGGCGAGAAAGTGGATGCAAAAATCCCGGTTGATCTGAAACTGGTCACCAAATAATACATCGAAGAAAAGCAGGGCAAGCGCCGCCTTCGGGCGGCGCATTTTACGGACACACCAACATGAAAACCGCAGGCCAACTCGTCGTTTTGGGCAGTATCAATGCCGACCATATCCTTAATCTTGAACGCTTTCCCGCACCGGGCGAAACGCTGACTGGCCATCGCTATCAGGTGGCGTTTGGTGGCAAAGGGGCGAATCAGGCAGTAGCGGCCGGGCGCAGTGGTGCTGATATCGCGTTTATTGCCTGCGTAGGCGATGACGATACCGGCGAGCGCGTGCGCCAGCAGCTTCAAAAGGACCGTGTTGATATTACGCCCGTTAGCGTAGTGAAAGGTGACGCGACCGGTGTGGCGCTGATTTTTGTTAATGGCGACGGTGAAAACGTAATTGGTATTCACGCTGGCGCTAACAGCAGCCTGTCGCCGGAGATGGTGCAGGCCGAGCGTGAGCGTATCCGTGGCGCACGCGCACTGTTGATGCAGCTGGAGTCTCCGCTGGAAAGTGTGCTGGCAGCGGCACAAATTGCACGTGAAAGCGACACGCTGACCGTACTTAATCCGGCTCCGGCCAGAGCGCTGTCAGATGAGCTACTGGCGCTTATCGACATCATTACACCGAATGAAACCGAAGCCGAAGGGTTAACCGGTGTTGCGGTGAAAGACGATGCCAGCGCAGCACAGGCCGCTCAGGTGCTGCACGATAAAGGCATCAAGACGGTTTTGATTACGCTTGGCAAACGCGGCGTGTGGCTCAGTGACAACGGCAACGGCCAGCGTATTCCGGGCTTTACCGTGAAGGCGGTTGATACCATTGCCGCAGGCGACACCTTCAACGGAGCGCTGGTAACGGCTATTCTTGAAGGCAAAGCGCTGGTGCACGCTATCCGCTTTGCTCACGCGGCAGCGGCTATTGCGGTGACGCGCGAAGGGGCACAGCCCTCTGTGCCGTGGCGAGAAGAAATAGACGCGTTTTTAGCTAAACAGGAGTAATCCTTTGGCGACAATGAAAGATGTCGCACGTCTCGCGTGCGTTTCGACGTCGACCGTTTCTCATGTCATTAATAACGATCGCTTTGTGAGCGAAGCGATTCGGGCGCGGGTTGAGGCTGCAATCAAAACGCTCAACTACGCGCCTTCTGCGCTGGCGCGTAGCCTTAAAATGCGCCAGACCCACACTATCGGCATGCTAATCACTGCAAGCTCCAACCCGTTTTACTCTGAAGTGGTGCGCGGGGTGGAGCGTAGCTGTTTTGAACGTGGCTACAGCCTGGTGTTGTGTAACACCGAAGGCGATGAGCAGCGCATGAACCGCAATCTTGAGACGCTGCTGCAAAAGCGTGTGGATGGTTTACTGTTGCTGTGCACCGAAACGCACCTGCCGTCGCCAGAAATCATGCAGCGCTATCCCACCATTCCTACCGTCATGATGGACTGGTCGCCGTTCGACGGCGGCAGCGACCTGATTGAAGATAACTCTCTGCTTGGTGGCGATATCGCGACTCAGCATTTAATTGATAAAGGCTTTGAGCGTATTGCCTGTATTGCCGGCCCGCTGGATAAAACACCTGCCCGACTCAGGCTTGAAGGTTATCGCACGGCGATGGCGCGCGCCGGACTAACGGTGCCGTCAGGCTATGAATATGTCGCCAACTTTGAGTTCTCAGGCGGTTTTGAAGCCATGCAGAACTTGCTGGCCTTGGATGTCCCGCCACAGGCGGTATTTTGCAGCAACGATGCGATGGCACTCGGCGCGTATCAGGCGCTCTGGCAGGCCGGCCTGTCTGTGCCTGGTGATATGGCGTTGGTGGGTTATGACGACATTGAGCTTGCGCGCTACATGACGCCGCCGCTGACCACGGTTCATCAGCCAAAAGATGAACTGGGTGAGCTTGCGGTTAAGGTGCTCATTCAGCGTATGGCGCAGCCAGATATGCAACAGCAACGGCTTCAGGCAACGCCAGAGCTGGTGATTCGCGGCTCCTGCTAGCGTTTGTGGCGCTCGCTAATCAGGTTACGACCGTCTTTCGTTCGTAGCAGCATAAACACCAGTGCCGATACCACGGTGACAGCGCCCATCGTAATAAACGTGGCGTGAAACTGCTCGACCGTGCTGCTGTTGCCCTGACTCTCATAAAAGCGCAGCACGGCGGCGCTGACCGCAACACCCAGACTTATCGACAATTGCTGAGTAACCGCCAGCATACTGTTGCCGCTGCTGGCGTTCTCATCGGTTAAATCCGCAAGTGTGATGGTGTTCATTGCCGTGAACTGGGTGGACATTGCCATCCCCAGCACAAACAGCGGCAGAAGCAGCATCCACACCGGCATCATCGCGCTTTGCAGCGAGAACTGGGCAATCATCAGACCAATAAAAATAGTGATACCAACCAGCGTGCGGCGATAGCCGAGGCGCTTAAGCACTTGGGTAACCATCGATTTAGCGAGAATAGAGCCAATAGCGGTAGGGGCCATCATGCAGCCCGCAATGAGCGCGCTGTAGCCAAAGCCGACCTGTAGCATCAATGGCATCAAAAACGGCACGCAGCCGGTACCAAGGCGTGAGGCTATGTTCCCGGCAAGGCCGACCGAGAAGGTGCGGGTTTTAAACATCGGCAGCGCGATAAGCGGCGACGCTGCCCGGCGAGCGTGCAGAATATAGCCGAGCATCAGCAGAAAACCGCCCATAATCACCGTCAGTGCCATCCAGCTTGCGACAATGCGCTCACCGAACAACTCCATCCCGCTTGATATCATCACCAGGCTCAAGCCGAACAAGAAAAAACCCGCCATATCAAAACCACGGCGTGGGGCGGTGAAATTGGGCATATATTTGCGTGCGTAAATCAGACCCAGCACGCCAATGGGAATATTAATCAGGAAAATCCAGTGCCAGCTGGCCCACGTGACCAGCACGCCGCCGAGCATTGGACCGAGAATGGGGCCAACCAGTCCTGGCATGGTGACGAAGTTGAGCACCGGCAGCAGTTCGCTTCTCGGATAGGCACGCAGCAGGGCCAGGCGCGCGACCGGCATCATCATTGCCCCGCCGACGCCCTGAATGATGCGAAAGATAACCAACTCTGTGAGTGAGTTCGACAGCGCACAGGCGAGTGAGCCTAGCGTAAAGAGTGTTACCGCCAGCATAAACACGCGCCGCGTACCGAAGCGGTCGGCCAGCCAGCCGCTGACCGGAATCAACATCGCGACCGTTAACGTATAACTGATGATGGCAGACTGCATGGCCAGCGGCGAGCGACCGAGGCTTTGGGCGATGGCGGGAAGCGCGGTGTTAAGGATGGTGGCATCGAGCGCCTGCATAAAAAAAGCCATCGCCGCTATCCACGGCAGGCCCGCCATACTGCGCGCTTTCTTCGTCATAAATACCGTTTTTTCTCAAGCGGGGGTGTTTAACAGTTCAAGGCAGGCGTCATGCGCGGCCCTGGCATCGGCGTTGACAATGGCATCCACAATTGTCTGGTGTAAATCGAGTTTCACCACATACTTATCCGTGATGGACATAAAGTAATTGTAATAGACCGGGCGGAAAAGACTGGCGAACGAAGACAGAAACGGGTTGTTGCTCATCTCATAGATCTGTTCGTGAAACGCCATATCCACATCGACCCATTGTTGCCTGTTGAAGTTGAGCTTCAGTTCACGCATTTGCGCCATGATGGCGATAAGCTTGCTTTTTTGAGTGCCGTCGCCGAGGGTTGCCGCCAACATACAAGCCTGTGGCTCTAGCGAGTGACGCATGACCAGGAAGGCGTCCACCACTCGCGGGAAGTTTTCAACTTCCATCCACCAGGTAAGCAAGTCTTTATCAAGGAAGTTCCAGCTGCTTTGAGGGAGTACGCGCGTGCCAATACGTGGGCGAGGTAGTAGCATGCCTTTTGCTGCGAGCGTTTTTACTGCCTCCCTGACCGCGGTACGGCTGACGCCAAACTCTTCACCCAGTTCAATTTCGCCAGGCAGGATGCCCCCCGGGGCGTAGTCACCCTGAAGGATGCGCTGCGCCAGTTTACCTGCAAGCACCCAGGAAAGGTTCTTTTGCGCGGCCAGCCGCTGGGCAGATAGAGACATAGAACAACCTCGAGCGAACAAATTTCTGGCTAGTATGCCACTGCGACGTATGTTGTAGGTGAAAAAAACGTCAGACAGGGGCCGATAGCGCCATTTTTACCGCGTTGCGCTGAAAAAACACGCGCTTAAAATTATTTTTTAAATAACCTCTTGCCAGTTAAATTTCAGTCCCTATAATGCGCCTCCACTGACACGGCACAACGGCTTACAAACCGGCCCGTCAGGCAGACGAAAGCGAAAATAATCGCTTGACTCTGAAGAGGAAGGCGGTAATATACGCCACCTCGCGACAGCAGGCTCAGCGCCATGTCGCACTGCTCTTTAACAATTTATCAGACAATCTGTGTGGGCACTCGAAAGCACTGATATCTCAACGTCGAAAGACGAAAAATGAATATCAAGTCTCAAGAGTGAACAACAGTTAATTCATTACGAACTAACAGTGAAATTCTTTGAGCATCAAACTTTAATTGAAGAGTTTGATCATGGCTCAGATTGAACGCTGGCGGCAGGCCTAACACATGCAAGTCGAGCGGCAGCGGGAAGAAGCTTGCTTCTTTGCCGGCGAGCGGCGGACGGGTGAGTAATGTCTGGGAAACTGCCTGATGGAGGGGGATAACTACTGGAAACGGTAGCTAATACCGCATAACGTCGCAAGACCAAAGAGGGGGACCTTCGGGCCTCTTGCCATCGGATGTGCCCAGATGGGATTAGCTAGTAGGTGAGGTAATGGCTCACCTAGGCGACGATCCCTAGCTGGTCTGAGAGGATGACCAGCCACACTGGAACTGAGACACGGTCCAGACTCCTACGGGAGGCAGCAGTGGGGAATATTGCACAATGGGCGCAAGCCTGATGCAGCCATGCCGCGTGTATGAAGAAGGCCTTCGGGTTGTAAAGTACTTTCAGCG
>AMFN01000020.1 GCA_000302695.1 Enterobacteriaceae bacterium LSJC7 | reverse complement strand
CTATGAGACAGGTGCTGCATGGCTGTCGTCAGCTCGTGTTGTGAAATGTTGGGTTAAGTCCCGCAACGAGCGCAACCCTTATCCTTTGTTGCCAGCGATTCGGTCGGGAACTCAAAGGAGACTGCCGGTGATAAACCGGAGGAAGGTGGGGATGACGTCAAGTCATCATGGCCCTTACGACCAGGGCTACACACGTGCTACAATGGCGCATACAAAGAGAAGCGACCTCGCGAGAGCAAGCGGACCTCATAAAGTGCGTCGTAGTCCGGATTGGAGTCTGCAACTCGACTCCATGAAGTCGGAATCGCTAGTAATCGTGAATCAGAATGTCACGGTGAATACGTTCCCGGGCCTTGTACACACCGCCCGTCACACCATGGGAGGGGGTTGCAAAAGAAGTAGGTAGCTTAACCTTCGGGAGGGCGCTTACCACTTTGTGATTCATGACTGGGGTGAAGTCGTAACAAGGTAACCGTAGGGGAACCTGCGGTTGGATCACCTCCTTACCTTAAAGATACAGTCTTCGCAGTGTCCACACAGATTGTCTGATAGAAATGAAGCAGCAGTGAAAACCTCTACAGGCTTGTAGCTCAGGTGGTTAGAGCGCACCCCTGATAAGGGTGAGGTCGGTGGTTCAAGTCCACTCAGGCCTACCAAATTTTCATTCATACTGCGTTACGGCACCGCTCGCATACTTCAGTATGCTTCGCGTCACCGCGCCTTGTCTGAATAAAAATTACTGGTTAAGAGGTTCTGACTACTTTATGGGGCTATAGCTCAGCTGGGA
>AMFN01000019.1 GCA_000302695.1 Enterobacteriaceae bacterium LSJC7 | reverse complement strand
GCCGTCAGGGTGTAGTTCGCCTCGCCCAGTGCTGCCAGGTCCGCCGGCTGCACCGTGGTGCTCCAGTTGCCGTCTGTATCCACGGTGGCGGTGTAGGTTTTGTTGTTCAGCGTCACGGTGACAACCGTGCCTGCCGACAGGTTGGCGCTGCTCCCGCTCAGGGTCAGCACTTCGCCTTTCTCCACCGCGTTCAGCACGTTGTCGTCAGAGATAGCGCCGAAGCTCAGGGACGGCAGACCGGTGTCCACCGTCACGGTGTGCTCTGCCTTGCCGCTGTTACCGGCACGGTCGGTGACGGTCACTTTCACGTCCACGTCACCGTCTGCCAGCGCGCGGATCACGCTCGCCGGAATACCCGCGCTCCAGTTACCGTCTGCCCCCACCACCACTCTGGTGGTGTAGGTGCCGAGGGTGACCGACACTTCGTCGCCCACCGCCGCGCCCGTTACCGAGCCGCTGACGATCTGCGCCTGGCCGTGCTCGGCGAGGTTAATGATGTCATCGCCCGCGATGGTGTCGATGGTGACCACCGGTACGGTGGTGTCGACCAGTATGGTGTGGCTGGCATCATTGCTGTTACCGGCCTTATCGCTCACGGTCGCGCTCATCGTTGCCGTGCCGTCAGCCAGCGCCTGCAGCGCGTCGGAGGTTACCTCCACACTCCAGCTGCCATCAGCCTGCACGGTGCCGCTGTAGGTGTTGCCGTCCAGCGTCAGGGTCACCGTCTGGCCCGCTTCTGCGTTGCTGGTGCCGGTGATGGTCAGCGCCTGGCCCGCTTCTGCCGCGTTCAGCACGTCATCGCCTGCCACGGTGTCGATGGTCAGGGTGGGTTTCGTGGCATCCACGCTGTAG
>AMFN01000018.1 GCA_000302695.1 Enterobacteriaceae bacterium LSJC7 | reverse complement strand
GCGTTGGTCACGCTACCGGTCAGGGTCTGGCCCGCGTCCACCTCAGCCTTATTGATGATGTCATCACCGGCCAGCTGGTTGATGGTCACGCCCGGCAGCGCGCTGTCCACCACAAAGGTGTGCTCCGCGCTACCGCTGTTGCTGGTCACATCGGTGACGCTGGCGGTCACGGTGTAACCCGCCTCGCCCAGCGCCGACACATCAGCGGCCGGTACAACAAGCCGCCAGCTACCGTCAGCGAAAGTCGTTGCTGTGTACGTGTTGCCGTTAAGCGTAACGGTAATTTCTGTGCCGGAAGGCTGATTGCTGGTGCCGGTGATGTCCAGGTCCGCGCCTTTCTCCAGCGCATTCACCACGTCATCGCCA
>AMFN01000017.1 GCA_000302695.1 Enterobacteriaceae bacterium LSJC7 | reverse complement strand
ATATCGTCACCGGCAAACGGGTTGATGGTCACCACTGGCAGGGCGGTGTTCACCAGCAGCGTGTCGCTGGCCGACACCGGGTTGCCCGCATCGTTAGTCGCCTGCGCCGTCAGGGTGTAGTTCGCCTCGCCCAGTGCTGCCAGGTCCGCCGGCTGCACCGTGGTGCTCCAGTTGCCGTCTGTATCCACGGTGGCGGTGTAGGTTTTGTTGTTCAGCGTCACGGTGACAACCGTGCCTGCCGACAGGTTGGCGCTGCTCCCGCTCAGGGTCAGCACTTCGCCTTTCTCCACCGCGTTCAGCACGTTGTCGTCAGAGATAGCGCCGAAGCTCAGGGACGGCAGACCGGTGTCCACCGTCACGGTGTGCTCTGCCTTGCCGCTGTTACCGGCACGGTCGGTGACGGTCACTTTCACGTCCACGTCACCGTCTGCCAGCGCGCGGATCACGCTCGCCGGAATACCCGCGCTCCAGTTACCATCTGCCCCCACCACCACTCTGGTGGTGTAGGTGCCGAGGGTGACCGACACTTCGTCGCCCACCGCCGCGCCCGTTACCGAGCCGCTGACGATCTGCGCCTGGCCGTGCTCGGCGAGGTTAATGATGTCATCGCCCGCGATGGTGTCGATGGTGACCACCGGTACGGTGGTGTCGACCAGTATGGTGTGGCTGGCATCATTGCTGTTACCGGCCTTATCGCTCACGGTCGCGGAGATAGCCGCCGTACCGTCAGCCAGCGCCTGCAGAGCGTCGGAGGTTACCTCCACGCTCCAGCTGCCGTCAGCCTGCACGGTGCCGCTGTAGGTGTTGCCGTCCAGCGTCAGGGGCACCGTCTGGCCCGCTTCTGCGTTGCTGGTGCCGGTGATGGTCAGCGCCTGGCCCGCTTCTGCCGCGTTCAGCACGTCATCGCCTGCCACGGTGTCGATGGTCAGGGTGGGTTTCGTGGCATCCACGCTGTAGCCGTGTGAAGCCGACGCGCTGTTGCCGTTCACGTTGGTGACGCTCACCTGCACACTGGCATCGCCGTCTTTCAGGCCGGCCAGGTCGGTCGCCGGCACCGTGTGGCTCCAGTTGCCGTCGGCGTCCACCGTTGCCGTGTAGGTCTTACCGGCAAAGGTGATGGTCACGGTCTGGCCCGCTTCCACGTTGCTGGTCTGGCCGGACAACTCCAGCGCCTGGCCCTTCTCGGCCGCGTTCAGCACGTTGTCATCGGT
>AMFN01000016.1 GCA_000302695.1 Enterobacteriaceae bacterium LSJC7 | reverse complement strand
GCGTTGGTCACGCTACCGGTCAGGGTCTGGCCCGCGTCCACCTCAGCCTTATTGATGATGTCATCACCGGCCAGCTGGTTGATGGTCACGCCCGGCAGCGCGCTGTCCACCACAAAGGTGTGCTCCGCGCTACCGCTGTTGCTGGTCACATCGGTGACGCTGGCGGTCACGGTGTAACCCGCTTCGCCCAGCGCCGCCACGTCGGTAGCGGACACAGTGAGACTCCAGCTACCGTCGGCCTTTGTCTGCGCGGTGTAGGTTTTACCGTTCAGCACTACCGTCACGTCAGTATCTGCTGGCTGGTTGCTGGTACCGGAGATAACCAGATCGGCGGCCTTCTCCAGCGCATTCACCACGTCGTCAGTGGCAATGGCGTTAATGGCAATTTCCGGCTCCGTCAGGTGCACGGTGAAGTCGTGGGTCGCTTCCCCGGTGTTGCCGGCTTTATCGGTCAGGGTCGCTTCCAGGGTGTAACCCTGCTCGGCCAGCGCGGACACGTCCGCGGCTTTCACCGGCACGCTCCAGTTGCCGTTTGCATCCACCACGCCGTTGTAGGTTTTGCCGTTCAGCGTGATAACAATCTTGTCACCGGCTTCAGCCCCGGTCACCGAGCCGCTGACGATCAGCGCCTGGCCGTGCTCGCTGGCGTTAAGGATGTTATCGGCGGTGATCGGATCAACGCTGATAACCGGCATGGTCTGGTCAACCAGAATGCTGGTCGCGGCATCGCTGCTGTTGCCCGCTTTGTCGCTCACGGTCGCGGTGATAGCCGTCGTACCGTCAGCCAGCGCCTGCAGCGCGTCGGAGGTTACCTCCACGCTCCAGCTGCCGTCTGCCTGCACGGTGCCGCTGTAGGTGTTGCCGTCCAGCGTCAGGGTCACCGTCTGGCCCGCTTCTGCGTTGCTGGTACCGGTGATGGCCAGCGTCTGGCCCGCCTCCGTGGCGTTCAGAATGTTGTCGCCCGCCACGGTGTCGATGGTCAGGGTCGGTTTCGTGGCATCCACGCTGTAGCCGTGTGAGGCCGATGCGCTGTTGCCGTTCACGTTGGTGACGCTCACCTGCACGCTGGCATCGCCGTCTTTCAGGCCGGCCAGGTCGGTCGCCGGCACCGTGTGGCTCCAGTTGCCGTCGGCGTCCACCGTTGCCGTGTAGGTCTTACCGGCAAAAGTGATGGTCACGGTCTGGCCCGCTTCCACATTGCTGGTCTGGCCGGACAGCTCCAGCGCCTGGCCCTTCTCGGCCGCGCTCAGTACGTTGTCATCGGTAATGGTGTTGATGCTGACGGAGACATCCGCCAGGTCAATCTTCACCTGGTGGGCGATGTCCACCGGATTACCGGCGCTGCTCTGGCCGCTGACGGCAATATCCAGCGTGCCGGCCGGCCAGCCGGACACTTCAGCCGCCGTCACCGACGCCTGCCAGGTGCCGTCTGCCAGCACGGTTGCCGGGTGCGCCACGCCGTTGATGGTCACGGTCACCGCACTGCCCGCCGCCAGCCCATCGCTGCTACCGGTGATAATCAGGTTCTGGTTATGCTCAATGCTGTTGATGATGTCATCGCCGGCCACGGTATCAACGCGGATCCCCGGCAGGCTGGCATCAATCTCCACCTCGCGGCTGCCGGTGCCGGTGTTACCGACGCCGTTAGTCACGCTGGCGGTAAGGGCCAGCTTACCGTTGCCGAGTGCCGTCAGCACCTCTGTAGACAGCGGCAGGCTCCAGCTCAGGTCAGCCTGGACTTCAGCCGTGTAAGTCTTACCGCCAATCACGACGGTGACGGTGTCGCCTGCGGCGGCGTTGGTCACGCTACCGGTCAGGGTCTGGCCCGCGTCCACCTCAGCCTTATTGATGATGTCATCACCGGCCAGCTGGTTGATGGTCACGCCCGGCAGCGCGCTGTCCACCACAAAGGTGTGCTCCGCGCTGCTGCTGTTGCCGGTGGTGTCGGTGACGCTGGCGGTCACGGTGTAGCCCGCTTCGCCCAGTACAGACACATTCGCTGCCGGGACAGTCACGCTCCAGCTGCCATCTGCACCCGTTGTAGCCACATAATTGACGCCGTTAAGCGTGACGGTAATTTCTGTGCCGGAAGGCTGATTGCTGGTGCCGGTGATGTCCAGGTCCGCGCCTTTCTCCAGCGCGTTCACCACGTTGTCAGTAGCGAGGGTATCGATAGCGATTTGCGGCACAGTCAGGTTGACGCTGAAGTCATGCTTCGCTTCGCCGGTGTTGCCCGCGCTGTCGGTGACAGACACAGTGAAAGTGTAATTATCTTGTGCAAACGCGTTGATTTCATCCGCGCTCAGGCCAAGGCTCCAGTTACCGTTAGCATCCAGCACGGTAGTCCAGGACTTGTCGCCTACGGTAATGGTCACCAGGTCGCCCGCGGCCCCGCCGGTGCTGGTACCGCTTAAGATCTGCGCCTGGCCGTGCTCGGTCGCATTGATAATGTCATCGGCGGCAAACGTATTGATGGTAATGACCGGAACAGAGGCATCGACCAGTGCAACACGCGTGCTGTCGGTGCTGTTACCCGCAACATCGCTCACGCTTGCCTTCACGGTCAGGTTGCCGTTTTTCAGAGCCGACATATCAGCCGCCGGAACGTCAACGCTCCAGGTACCGTCGGCCTTAACGGTGCCGCTGTAGGTTTTACCATTGACGGTAACCTGCACCTGCTGACCCGCTTGCGCGTCGCTGGAGCCTGTGATAGCCAGCGCCTGGCCCGCCTCCGTGGCGTTAATGATGTTATCGTCAGTAATGCTGTCGATGGCAAGCGTCGGCGCAAGCGTATCGACAATAATGGCACGCGCACCGTCGGCGCTGTTGCCGTTGATGTTAGTGACGCTCACGGAAATATCCGCGCGGCCATCTATCAGGGAATCCATCTCAGACGGCTGAATAGTCAGACTCCAGCTGCCGTCGGCCTGGACTTCGGCAGTTTTAACCAGCCCTGCAAACTTCACCACCACCGTCTGACCTGCTTCAACACCCTGGGTCATCCCGCTAATCAGCAGGGACTCGCCTTTTTCAGCCGCGTTGATGATGTCATCGCCGCTGACTTTATCGATAGTGATCGCAACTTCATTCAGATCGAGTTCAACGGAGTGGCCGATCTCAACCGGGTTACCGTGATCGTCCTTCGCGGATGCTTTGATCTCAACGTCGCCTTCCGGCCAGTTTTTCAGGTCTGCGGCCGAAACGCCGATTTGCCACTTACCGCCTTCACCAACGATAGACGGGTATTCAACACCGTTAATGGTGATGGTAATTGGCGTGTTAACGGCCAGATGTTCACTGCCACCTGTGATGGTCAGGTCCTGGTTCTGCTCAATGGCGTTAACCACATCATCACCAGAAACGATATTGATGCGCAGGCCCGGCAGCTGTGCGTTGATGCTGATATCACGCTGGCCTTCGCCGGTATTGCCATGTGCGTTAGTGACAGAAGCGGTAATTGTCAGGCTACCGTCACCCAGGTCGGTCAGGCCGTTAGCCGCTACGGTGACTTTCCAGCTCAGATCGCTGCCTACTTTGGCAGAAAACGATTTATTGCCGATAGTGATACTCACCGTATCGCCCGCTGCAGCACCGCTCACGCGGCCACTGAGCAGCAGCTCCTGGCCCAGTTCACTGAGGTTTACTTTGTTATCGCCTGCAAAGGTGTTGATGATGACCGTCGGCAGAGCGGTGTCCACCAGCACGTTGCCGCTGGCAGAGCCCGGGTTACCCGTGACGTCCGAACCGCTGATTTTAACGATGTAAGTGGTGTTCGCCAGGTTGACGACATCGGTTGTCGGCACCTGGGCCGTCCATTTGCCGTTAGCGATGGTCGCGCTGTATTCCTTGCCGTTGAGGGTGACGACCGCTTTGCTGCCGTCCGGCAGGTTGGTGGTACCGCTGAGCGTCAGCGGCTGGGTTGCTTCGGTCGCGTTCAGTACGTTATCACCGCTGATAGTATCCACGGTAAATTTCGGTGCTTCACCGATTAACTGAATCGTGCTGCCGCCATGACCTACGTTACCGGCTTTATCGGTAACGGTTACAGTAACGGCAACGTCGGCGCCGGTTGGCAGTTTGGCAAATTCAGACGGTGGAACGCCAACGCTCCAGGTACCGTCGGCCTTCACCAGGCCGCTCACGGTGTAATCACCGATTTTTACCACGACAATGTCATCTTCTGCCGCACCCACCGCGCGACCAGAGATAATCTGAACTTCGTTCTGCTCAGCGGCGTTGAGAATGTTATCGCCCGCAATAATGTCCACGGTCACAACCGGCGCAGCGGTGTCGACCGTGAAGCCCGCGGTAACACTGGTGGCGTTACCCGCCTGGTCACTGACGCTCACTTTTGCGTCATGATGGCCTTCCTGAAGTGCCGCCACACCTTGCGCATCCAGCGTCACGCTCCAGGTACCGTCAGCGCCGACTTTGCCGGTGTAGGTTTTACCATTGAGCACAACAGTGACAGTCTGGCCCGCTTCGGCGTCAGATTTCCCCGTAAGCGTCAGCGACCCGCCGTGCTCTGCGGCATTCACCACGTTATCGGCAGTCAGTGAGTCCACAGACAGCGTGGGCGCTTTGGTATCCACGCCCAGCCCCTGGGTGGTGGTCACCGTATTCCCTGTGGCGTCCGTTGCGGTAACCGTTACCGTCCAGTTGCCATCAGCCAGCGCTTTCGCATCTGCCGCCGGGACATTTACGCTCCACTTACCATCAGCGCCTACTGTCGCGCTATAGGTTTTACCGTTGAGCTTAACGCTCAGTTCCGTGCCACTTGCCAGATTTGTTGTCGTACCCGACAGCGTAAAGCCCGCTGCCTGCTCGGCGGCGTTAATCACGTCATCGCCTGCGGTAGTTTCAACGGTGATATCCGCTTCTTTGGTATTCACTGTCAGCGTAATGTCGCCAGCAGAAACCGTCTTGCTGCCATCAATCTGTACGACTGACCACTTATGCGTGCCGTCAGTCTGTGCCGGGAGCTTAACGCTCCATTTACCGTCGCTGCCTACCATCGTACTGGCAATGGTATTGCCGCTGGCATCTTTAATCTGGATAGTCGCGCCCGCCTGACCGGTGCCGCTAAACGTCGGCGTGGTGTCATCAGTGACGGCTTTGTCTACCAGCACACCCTGCTTGTCGCCCTGCGTATCACTGACGATAAAGGTGGGTTTGGTGCTCTCCACTTCTTTGGTGTTATCAATCACCTCAGTTTTAGTTTTTGAGCTGTGGCTGCTGCTGGCAAGCAGCGCGCCCAGAGCGCCACCAGCGAGAATAGCGCCCAGTACCGGCATCCAGTCCGGGCTGTCAGTACCGAGAAACGGTTCAATGCTGTTAATAGGTGTCGCAACCGGCGACAGCTCCATCGCAACCGCAGAATTGAGATCGCCAATACTGGCGAAGGAGATATGAGTAAGTTCTTGTCCGTCAAGGAAAACCAGCTCGGAGTGCTCGCGTTCATCCTCGTTCAATGCTTCCTGGAAATAATTACTGCAGCGAATAACGCTGCCATCTTTCATGTAGATTAAAAGATCTTTTCCAATGCGTTCATACTTAACGACATCCTGAGCCGAAGCGTGAATCTGAATAACACTGGGCGCAGAAACAGAGAGAGAAAGACTACCATCCCCTCTGACTGTCGCTTTTTCGGAAGTTTTGCGAATAATGACGTCAACGATTTTACTCATTGTTTTATCTCCTTGCATATATCCCCGTGGGGATACGCTCTCCATTCTTTGAAACGCCCAGCCGACAGGCTGTCGTCGTCACATTTTAAGTACGAAAAAGTGGCGGCCGTTTTATGGCCACCATGAATCAATTCAGGTCTGGTAGTGTATTGGCGGTGTTTTTTTCTATCCCGGTCAGAGGTAACAGCGTATCGAGTGCGGCTGCATAGTTAACCGCTGCCACCCAATTATCATATTCAGCGGTAATACGAGACAGCGCCGCTTGCCAGATGTCCTGCTCCACACTCAGTAAATCACTTAAGCTGCGCTTGCTGAGCGTATATTCATTTTTGTACACGTCGCGCGTGCGGCGTGCGTTATCCAGCTGCTGCTGTCCGGCCTGCTCGCGACCAGTGGCACCCTGCCAGTCAGCCTGAGCCACTGCCGCTTTTTGCAGGATATCGAAACGTGCCTGATCGACCTGCGTGGAAGCCATCTGGCGTGCGCCTTCGGCCTGGCGCACGCGTGCAGAAACGGCCCCGCCCTGGTACAGCGGCGCGTCCACCTTGAGCTGAACCTGATCATCCCAGTAGCTACGGTTGTCTGACTCATAACGCGTGCGCCCACCCTGTAAACTGAGCGTTGGCCAGTGCTGGGATTTTGCCCGGTCTACAGCAAAACCTGATGCACTTTCCTGAGCGCGTGCAGCCAGCACGGCGGGGATCCAGGTGTAGTCAATCTGGTCGAGCGCTACCGGGTCGTTAACCAGCGTCTGCGGCGGCTCGGCATACTTGGTAGCCTGTACGCCAGTCAGCACGCCCAGGCGGGCGCGGGCACTCTGGAGCGACGCGCGGTACTGCTCAAGCGTTGCCTTCATACCCGTAATACGCGTTTGTGCTAACAGTACGTCAGAACGGGAATTAAGCCCGGCATCTGCACGCAGGCTCACCATGCGCTGAACCCCTTCCAGGGCTGCGATATGCTCCTGTGCCGCCGCGTTAAGTGCGTCATAACGCTTAACATCCACATACGCCAGCGCCGTTTTTTCAGCGACATCGGTAAGCGTTGCCATCAGCTGATAGCGGTAATTTTGTTCCTGGCTTTTTTGCTGGTTGATGCTGCTTTGCGTTTTACCAAAGTCATAAACCAGCTGCGTAACCGTCAGCCCCCATGCGGCAGAGTTTTTTAACGAACCGCTGGAGTCCGTCGTCTGGCTGTGGCCGGTGCTACCGTTCAGGGAGATTTGTGGGAACCAGCCGCTGCGGGCCTCATCAATTTGCGCCTGGCCAATGCCAAGCTGCGCCGCCTGCTGGCTAACAGAAGGGTCGCGATCGAGCGCGAAGAGAATACTTTCTTTAAGCGTGACGGCATCAATACGGGCAACACCCGGCGTTCCTTTTCCCGCAGATGCAGGGGCAGAAAAAGCCGGCGCCGAGAGAGCAAAACAAAGTAAGACAGTAACAGCAGGTATAAGTGATTTTGTCATCAACAGCTTCCCTTTTTCTACATCCCTTTACAACGCCCTGGCAGGGCCATTATCCATTACGACAATCGGTCCTCGCCTGGACAAATTGCTTTTCTTAAGAAAACACCAAAACCACTTAAAAATAACGCCCACATTCTTATAGCCAATATCAGTAAAACTGGCCACGCGACGTAGAAAAAATCAGGAAAAATAAAATAAGAAAAATAATAAAAGAGGCATTTTTTACTTGCTTAACACGCTCTTTTTTCTGATTACAAAGCTATCAGATTTTTCAATTATCCACCATATCGGCATGTTACAAAGTTGTTACCAAAAAGCGCCGGAAAAATTAATTTCACAAAATTAAGGCACACGGAACATAATAAGAAAATTCCAATCTGATTGTTGCCAAAGGGAATTTACCTCACCGGGAACGGAACATTTTTGCGTTAATTCAAATCCGAATTTAACGCAATTTTTTTCATTTTTTTTTGAAGCAATGTCAGCAAATCGCACTTTTTGTCATCTGCCTGTACTTAAGCCTCATCGGGTAAGGTAGACTTGTGTGACAGCGGGAACCTCACTATGCTCTGCGCTATGAAAACACCCCGTATCCCCTTCTCCATTCAGCAAGCCGTCATGCGCTGCCTGCGCAATAACCTGGCGCTCGCCTGCCAGCGTCTGGAACGTGACTATCCCGAGCCAAAAATTCTCTGGAACCAGCGAGGTACGGCAGCGGGCACCGCCTGGCCCGAAAGTAACGAAATTCGCCTCAATCCGGTCCTGCTACTGGAAAACCAACAGGCTTTCATTGATGAAGTCGTACCGCACGAACTTGCCCACCTGCTGGTATGGCATCACTTTGGTCGCGTCGCACCACACGGAAAGGAATGGAAATGGATGATGGAAACTATTCTGAACGTTCCTGCGCGTCGGACTCACCGCTTTGCCATGGACTCTTTGGCGCGTAAAACATTCCCCTACACGTGTTCCTGCCAGCGTCATCAATTAACGGTGCGTCGCCACAATCGTGTAGTGCGCGGTGAGGCTGAATATCGCTGCGTCCACTGCGGCACACAGCTAAAGCCAGACACTCATGCAAAATAGGAACTTTCAGGCAATACCAAGCGCTATTAGTTGAAAGACGCCAGTAAATACTTCAGTATCCGCGGCGCATTTGCTCAGGAAATAAAGCATCGTAATGTATCGTCACGTTTTTTTAGCACTTTTTGTCTCGGCCCTGTTAATGGGTAAATCCAGTGTCGCCAGTACTTCACCATTGACGAGTTTTGCCCAGGCGAAGACGGCCAGTATCCGCATCCATGCCGATGCGCCAGGCAGTTTTTACTGTGGCTGTAAGATAAACTGGCAGGGTAAAAAAGGCGTACCCGACCTTACCTCTTGCGGTTATAAGGTCAGAAAAAACGAAAACCGCGCCACACGCATTGAGTGGGAGCACGTGGTTCCCGCCTGGACGTTTGGTCACCAGTTACAGTGCTGGCAAAATGGCGGCAGAAAGGCGTGCAATAAAGATGTTCGCTTTCGCAAGATAGAGGCCGATCTCCACAATATCCAGCCTGCTATTGGTGAGATCAACGGCGATCGTAATAATTTTATGTTCACCCAGTGGCAAGGCGGCGAGGGTCAGTATGGCCGCTGCCCCATGAAGGTTGATTTTAAAGGCAAACGAGCGCAACCTCCTGCTCCCGCACGCGGTGCTATCGCCCGCACCTGGTTCTATATGCGCGACACCTGGCAATTAAGGCTTTCACGCCAGCAAACCCAGCTTTTTGAGGCCTGGAATCGACTTCACCCGGTCAGCCAGTGGGAATGTGAACGCGATATGCGTATTGCGCGTATTCAGGGCAATCATAATCCGTATGTGCAACAGGCCTGCCAGAGTTAGCGGCGAATCTTGCCGCCACGCTCCTCAAGCCACTGCTCAAACACATGCAGACCTGTGGCTCTGATTGACGCGTTTGCATCAAGGCAGGTGCTCTGGGCCAGGCAATGCGCTTTCTGTTTGTTGCGCCACCGCATTGTCTTAGCGAGCGCGGGATGCGCGTAAACACGCGCTCCTGGCGTTTTACCGTCGCCTCTTACCTCTACCAGCTTACCGTCAGCGGCTTTTATTACACAGCAATGCCCTGGCAACCTCCCGCAGGCCAAAACCCAAATAGCACGAATCTTAGCGATCGCACTGCCCCTTGCAGGATGACCCGCAAGAGCAAAACGGCTAACATACTCAGAACTAAGCCGCCCTGAATGTTGCGCTGAATCTTGCGATGTCGCGTCATCAGGCCGGAGCTAACATTACCGTCGCCGCGGCTTTTTACGCCATAAAGTCGCGACGGCGTCATATCACATCAGACTGGAACTGTTATGCGTATTCCCCGCATTTATCACCCGCAACCGCTCAATGTGGGTGACCAGGTAGCGCTCAGCGACGATGCTGCAAATCACGTTGGACGTGTGCTGCGCATGAGCACCGGCCAGACGCTACAGCTTTTCGACGGCAGCAATTATATTTTTAACGCTGAGATTATCGTCGCCGACAAAAAGCGTGTGCAGGTTCAGGTTGCAGACAGCACGCTGGCAGACCGGGAATCACCGCTGGATATCCACCTGGGGCAGGTAATGTCACGCGGCGAAAAGATGGAGTTTACGATTCAGAAATCGATTGAGCTGGGTGTAAACACCATCACGCCTCTGCTTTCTGAGCGCTGTGGCGTTAAACTTGACGGCGAGCGCCTTGATAAAAAACTACAGCAGTGGCGTAAAATCGCCATTGCTGCCTGCGAACAGTGTGGGCGTAACCGCATCCCTGAAATTCGCCCGGTAATGGCGCTCGAAGACTGGTGCGGTGAGCCAACTGACGGGCTGAAGCTCAACCTGCATCCACGTGCCAGCCAGAGCATTAACACGCTCCCTGTGCCAGTAAAGCAGGTCAGTTTACTCATTGGTCCGGAAGGCGGGCTGTCGGCAGATGAAATCGCCCGCACGGCAAACCACGGCTTTACCGATATTTTGCTGGGACCGCGCGTTTTGCGCACTGAAACCACCGCGCTCACCGCTATTACCGCGCTTCAGGTGCGGTTTGGCGATCTGGGCTGAAGGAGAAAAGAATGATCAAGCTCGGCATCGTGATGGATCCCATCTCATCCATCAATATCAAAAAAGACACCAGCTTTGCCATGCTGCTCGAAGCACAGCGCCGCGGCTATGAGTTGCACTATATGGAAATGGCGGATCTGTATCTGGACAACGGTGAAGCCCGCGCCCGCACCCGTAAATTGAGCGTGGAGCAAAACTACGACAACTGGTACACTTTCAATGATGAACAGGATCTGGCGCTGGCCGACCTGAACGTTATCCTGATGCGTAAAGACCCGCCGTTTGACACGGAATATATTTACGCCACCTATATTCTTGAGCGCGCTGAAGAAAAAGGCACGCTTATCGTCAACAAGCCGCAGAGCCTGCGCGATTGTAACGAGAAACTCTATACCGCCTGGTTTGCCGACCTGACGCCAGACACGCTGGTTACCCGCAACAAAGCTCAACTGAAAGCGTTTTGGGAAAAACACGGCGACATTATCCTTAAACCGCTGGACGGCATGGGTGGTGCTTCCATCTTTCGCGTAAAAGAAGGTGACCCCAACCTGCCGGTGATTGCCGAAACGCTCACGCTGCACGGTACCCGCTACTGCATGGCGCAGAACTACCTGCCTGCCATTAAAGACGGTGACAAGCGCGTGCTGGTTGTGGACGGCGAGCCGGTGCCTTATTGCCTGGCACGCATTCCACAAGGCGGCGAAACCCGCGGTAACCTCGCAGCCGGCGGTCGCGGTGAAGCGCGCCCGCTCAGCGAAAGCGACTGGGCCATTGCGCGTCGCGTCGCCCCGATGCTTAAAGCCAAAGGCCTCATCTTCGTTGGCCTGGATATCATCGGCGACAGACTGACAGAAGTGAACGTCACCAGCCCGACCTGCGTGCGCGAAATTGAAGCCGCTTTCCCGGTTTCCATCACGGGCATGCTGATGGACGCCATCGAAAAACGACTGGCAAAATAACACACTGAGCGCCAGCCAGAATGAGTCTCATCGATAATGGCGCCACACGCAGCGCCGCGACAACAACACGTTGGCGCGGCGTATTTGTCCAGATAACGGCATGCCACCTGGCTGCTGGCTTTTTTAACCAGGACACTGACTTCTGATAATGAATTTACAACATCACTTTTTGATTGCGATGCCCTCACTACAGGACCCTTTATTCCGACGCTCGGTTGTGTACATTTGTGAGCACAACAGCGACGGCGCCATGGGCCTGATTATCAATAAACCGCTGGACAGCCTCACTATTGAAGGTGTTCTGGAAAAACTCAAAATCACGCCAGAAAACCGCGACGAGACAATCCGGCTCGACAAACCGGTATTTGTTGGCGGCCCGCTGGCAGAAGACCGCGGTTTTATCCTGCACAGCCCGCCCAATACCTTCGACTCCAGCATCTGCATCTGTGATGACACCGTGATTACCACTTCACGAGACGTACTCGAAACCTTAGGGACCCAGAAGCAGCCCGCCAATGTGCTGGTCGCTCTCGGCTATTCCTCCTGGGAAGAGGGCCAGCTTGAGCAGGAACTGCTGGATAATGCCTGGCTTACAGCTCCTGCCTCCCTGAAAATTCTCTTCCATACCCCCATCTCTGAACGCTGGCGGGAAGCGGCGAAACTTATCGGCATCGATATTTTCGCGATGACGGGCGAAGCGGGGCACGCGTAATGGCAACAGACACGCTGCTGGCGTTTGATTTCGGTACAAAAAGCATTGGCGTTGCTATTGGGCAGCGCATCACCGGTACTGCGCGCCCGCTGGCAGCCCTGAAAGCGCAGGACGGCACGCCAGACTGGGCAAAAATAGAGCGACTGCTGGCAGAATGGCAGCCCGATGAGGTCATTGTTGGCCTGCCGCTCAACATGGACGGCAGCGAGCAGCCGCTGACCGCACGTGCACGCAAATTTGCTAACCGCCTGCACGGTCGCTTTGGCGTGCAGGTATTGCTGCACGACGAGCGACTGAGCACCGTGGAAGCGCGCGCCGACCTGTTCAGCCGTGGTGGTTTTCGCGCGCTGGATAAAGGCAGCGTGGACTCGGCCTCCGCGGTGGTCATTCTTGAAAGCTGGTTTGAGACCCATCCCTGAGTGTAAAGGTGAGCCGCCTTGCGGCGACCTTTACAGCGAACGCCCCCTCCTGCTCGCCTGCCGTTTTGCCTCACTGTCTAAAACAGCCATTTCACCATCGCGTTGTAAAGACAGATGAGGTAAATATCAGATTAACGTCGCCGCAATACAGCACATCATGCATAAACCCTAACGCTGCTTTAACCGCATATGCAGTAGTGGGAACGGGCGACCTTCGCCATCAAGCGGTGAGCGCCCCACCACCTCAAAACCAAGGCGCTGGTAAAACGCACTTGCCCCCGGATTTTGCTCGTTCACATCCAGTTCACGCACGCCAGCATGTGCAATCGCCTGCATGACCAACGCCCGGCCAACACCGCAGCCAAAGTGCGCGGGGGCGACAAACAGCATTTCCAGCCGCCCTTCGCCAGTACCCATAAATCCAAGCGCTGCGCCCTGCGCGTTGCGGCATACTGAAACCGCCAGAGCAGGCATATAGCACTGGCGCAACAGGGGGCGCAGCGCGGCAATATCGTCTTCAGAAAGAAAGTGGTGCGTCGCCCTGACCGAATCTTCCCAGATTTCTGTCAGCTCGTCGTAATCGCGCTCGGTTGCGCTACAAATGTGATACATCGGGTTTACTATCTCGTTTAAGCCAGCGTTGAGGCGAATTATGCCAGTTATCGTTTGTCATTAAACCCATGACAAACGCGCAGAAAACTCACTTAGATTACCCCACACTCTTCGCCTGCCCAGCCCTGCTGTCTGCGCTGCTCAAGGCTTTGTGCAAATGTCTGCATTCCGCAGTGCTGCCCGGTCTGCAACACGCCCGCTAACTGGTGCAGCTTGCCCTCGCGAATCAGGTTCGCTGCCGCTGGGGTATTGACCATGATTTCGTACAGCGCCACGCGCCCACCGTCGCGCGCTGCCACCAGCTTTTGTGCCAGCACCGCACGCAGGCTACTCGCAAGCTGTGAACGCACCCGGTTTTGCTCCGCAGCCGGGAAGCTGTCCAGCAAACGCTCTACCGCCTGTGGCGCACCGCGAGTGTGCAATGTCGCCAGCACCAGGTGCCCGGTTTCTGCCGCAGTAAGCGCGAGCCGCATGGTCTTTTCATCGCGCAACTCTCCCAGCAATATCACATCAGGGTCTTCACGCAGTGCAGCACGCAGCCCTGCGCTAAAACTCTCACAGTGTTGCCCGACCTCACGCTGCTGTACCAGTGAACGGCGCGAGGTGTGCACAAACTCAATGGGATCCTCAAGCGTTAAAATATGGCGCGCGTGATGCCGGTTGATAAAGTCCACCATCGCCGCAAGCGTGGTGGACTTCCCACTGCCGGTAGCGCCAGTCACTAACAGCAGGCCGCCGCCGCTTTCAAGCAACGCTGGCACCCGCGCCGGTACATCAAGCTGGCTCAGTTGCGGTGGACTGGCGGGCAACAGCCGAAGCGCCAGAGACACCCCCTGCCGCTGGCGAAACGCATTAGCGCGCAGGCGCTGCCCGTCACTGAGCACCACGGCAAAATCAAGCTGGCCGCTGGCATCAAACTGTGTGCGCTGCGCCCGGCTCAGCCAGGCGTGGAGTAGCAGTTCTGGCTCAGGCGCCTCACCGGGAATCACCTCAATGCTCCCTTGCCTGCGCCAACGTGCGGGTTCCCCCGTACACAGGTGTAGATCCGAGACATAATGCTTTACACTAAGGGCCACGATTTCTTCCATTTACGGCATTCCGGCATCAATGAGCGACATTGCCCACAACATAGCGCAGATACAGCGTCAAATCTCAGCGGCAGCCCAGCGCTGCGGCCGTCTTCCAGAAGAAGTTACTCTGCTTGCAGTGAGCAAAACCAAACCTGCGAGCGCGCTCGAAGAAGCTATTGCCGCAGGCCAGCGGGCCTTTGGTGAAAACTATGTTCAGGAAGGCGTGGAGAAGATTCAACACTTCGCGAAGGCCGGTGTCAGTGGGCTAGCGTGGCACTTTATCGGCCCGTTGCAGTCCAATAAAAGCCGCCTTGTGGCCGAGCACTTTGACTGGTGCCATACCATCGACCGCCTGCGTATCGCGGCCCGGCTCAGCGAGCAGCGCCCGGCAGAGATGGCACCGCTTAACGTGCTTATCCAGATAAACATCAGCGATGAGCACAGCAAGTCGGGCATTGCGCCTGAAGAGCTGGATGCGCTGGCAGCCCAGGTTGTTGAACTTCCAGGCTTACGTCTGCGCGGCCTGATGGCCATTCCGGCACCAGAAAGCGACTGGCAACGCCAGTTTGCCGTCGCAAGCCAAATGGCTGTAGCATTTACACGGCTGAAATCCCGTTATCCCGGGGTGGATACGTTATCTCTGGGCATGACTGATGACATGGACGCCGCGATTGCCGCAGGCAGCACCATGGTGCGCATTGGAACCGCCATTTTCGGGGCGCGGAACACACCGCCGCGCCTGTAACAATAAGAACCGAGGAACATCATGCTGACCCTGACTTTTCTGGTCAAAACGCTTATCGACCTGTACGTCATGGTGTTGCTGCTGCGCATCTGGATGCAGTGGTCGCGCTGTGACTTTTACAATCCGTTCTCACAGTTTATTGTGAAAATCACCCAGCCGATTATCGGGCCACTGCGCCGGATAATCCCGTCAATAGGGCCGATTGACAGCGCCTCGCTGCTGCTGGCATTTGTGCTCACTACGCTCAAATACCCTATTTTGCTGCTGATTCAGACCGGCAGCCTGTCGCTTGACCCAATGAACCTGCTGGTAGGCCTGCTCTCGCTGCTCAAAGCCGCCGGCACGCTTATCTTCTGGATGGTGATTATCCGCGCCATTATGAGCTGGGTAAGCCAGGGCCGTAGTCCGTTTGATTATGTACTGATGCAGATGACCGAGCCGCTAATGGCGCCGATTCGCCGCGTCCTGCCAGCGATGGGCGGTATCGATTTCTCCGGCATGGGCGTGATTCTGGTGCTGTATCTGCTCAACTACCTCGGCATGGATCTGTTTCCGGGGCTGTGGTATCTGCTGTGAGTGCAGTGAGTGAAACGGCAGACGGGCTGGTGCTCCGGCTTTATATCCAGCCCAAAGCCAGCCGCGATGCACTGGTTGGGGTTCATGGCGACGAACTCAAAGTCGCCATTACCGCGCCGCCGGTAGACGGTCAGGCCAACGCCCATCTGGTGAAGTTCCTGGCAAAACAGTTTCGCGTTGCCAAAGGCCAGGTCATGATAGAAAAAGGTGAACTTGGCCGCCATAAACAGGTAAAAATCATCAATCCGCAGCAAATCCCGACGCCCGTCGCGGAACTGATTGCCTCCTGACAACTGCCGCCCAGCCCGCGGCGCTGAACTGGTCTCACCCAACAGGATTTTGTTATGCAAAAAGTTGTTCTTGCTACCGGCAACGCCGGTAAAGTGCGTGAACTCGCCGACCTGCTGGAAGGCTTTGGTCTCAACGTGGTTGCCCAGACCGAACTCGGTGTCGATTCTGCCGAAGAAACCGGTCTTACGTTTATTGAAAACGCCATTCTGAAAGCGCGCCACGCGGCCCAGGTCACCGGCCTGCCCGCCATTGCCGACGATTCAGGCCTTGCCGTTGATGCCCTCGGCGGCGCACCGGGGATTTACTCTGCCCGCTACGCAGGCGCTGACGCCAGCGACCAACAGAACCTGGAAAAACTGCTTACGGCGCTGGAGAACGTGCCAGACGGCGAGCGCAGGGCGCAATTTCACTGCGTGCTGGTCTACCTGCGCCACGCAGACGACCCTACGCCGCTGGTATGCCACGGCAGCTGGGCAGGCGAAATCACCCGCACGGCGGCGGGCGAAGGCGGCTTTGGTTATGACCCAATATTCTTTGTGCCGTCTGAAGGTAAAACCGCCGCAGAAATGACCCGTGATGAAAAACGCGGCCAGTCTCATCGCGGTCAGGCTCTCAAACTGCTGATGGAAGCCATGCGCAATGGTTAAGCTCCCACCCCTGAGCCTTTATATCCACATTCCCTGGTGTGTGCAGAAGTGTCCCTACTGCGACTTTAACTCGCACGCGCTCAAAGGCGAGGTGCCGCATGACGATTACGTGCAGCACCTGCTTTGCGACCTGGAAAAGGATGTGGCTTACGCCCAGGACCGGGAGATAAAAACTATTTTTATTGGCGGCGGCACGCCAAGCCTGCTGTCTGGCCCGGCAATGCAGGCACTGCTCGACGGTGTGCGCGCCCGCCTTACGCTTGCCCCCGACGCAGAAATCACCATGGAAGCCAACCCCGGCACCGTTGAGGCAGACCGTTTTAGCGACTACCAGCGCGCCGGTGTGAACCGCATTTCTATCGGCGTGCAGAGCTTCAGCGAAGAAAAACTGCAACGCCTTGGGCGTATTCACGGCCCGCAAGAAGCAAAGCGTGCAGCACGGCTGGCAACCGGGCTTAACCTGCGTAGTTTTAACCTTGATTTAATGCACGGCCTGCCGGACCAGACGCCGGATGAAGCGCTGGACGACCTGCGCCAGGCCATTGCGCTCAACCCGCCGCATCTGTCGTGGTATCAGCTGACCATTGAGCCGAACACGCTGTTTGGCTCGCGCCCGCCGACACTGCCTGACGACGACGCGCTGTGGGATATTTTCGAGCGCGGCCATAAGCTGCTGACGCAGGCGGGCTATCAACAATATGAAACCTCGGCCTACGCAAAACCTGGGTTTCAGTGCCAGCACAACCTCAACTACTGGCGATTTGGTGATTATCTCGGCATCGGCTGTGGTGCTCACGGTAAAATCACCTTCCCTGACGGGCGCATTCTGCGCACGGCTAAAACCCGCCATCCGCGTGGCTTTATGCAGGGTAATTATCTGGAGCGACAGCACGACGTTGAGGCAGCCGACAAGCCCTTTGAGTTCTTTATGAACCGCCTGCGCCTGCTTGAAGCCGCACCTCGCGACGAGTTCACACGCTTTACCGGGCTTGATGAAGCCGTGATTCGCCCACAGATTGATGACGCTATCGCCAAAGGCTACCTCACTGAGACCGCTACCCACTGGCAGATTACGGAGCACGGAAAACTGTTTCTGAACTCGCTGCTGGAGCTGTTCCTCTCCGAATAAGCCGCCTTTAAAGCCGTTTCTTCGAGGCGGCCTCCCTTTTTTTCCGGCCCTTGTGACAAAAAAACCTGCTCCGTGACATTCTGCGCTTATTCGCAACGCCAGCAGAGGAATCAACGAGGTATACGTGTGTCATCATCAGCAATTTCCACCCACAAAAAAAGCCGGTCAGTGACCGGCTTTTGCCATAGTGCAAACACGCTTATTTCAGTGTAGTCACCAGCGCCTTGCGCTGGTCTTCAAGCGACACCACACGGCTGCACACGTCTTTACCAAACTGCTGGAAGTCTTTTTCCTGACTCTTCCACTCTTTCTGAATGGCCGTTTGCAGCCCGCCGAGGTTGCCAAGCACGCCCTGGAGCGGATTACTGCCGCCAGAGGTTATGGCTTTTGCACCCATCTCGTTAATGCTGTCCTGCAAAATGCCGCCCATCGCCTGGTTTACCAGCTTCTGGCCGTCGGCACGCACCTCGTCGATGGCTTTATAGTGAAACGTCAAACCATCCTGGCGACGCTCGATAATGCGGTTCATCTGGGTTTTGAGCTGCGTATCAAGCTGGGTCAGGCGCTTTCGCAGATTGCTGCTCTCTCCCACCTGCTCGGTGACAATCTTGTCCAGGGCAATACGGCCCTTTTCCACGCGTGAACGTGCACCGTCGTCAATCCACGGCAGCGCATCGCGCAGTGCCTGCTGGTAGTCCTGCGCCTGCTCGCGCTGCGCTGGCGTCAGGTTCTTTGCCTGGCCGTTAAACTGCACGCTGCCGTCCGGCATCATCACCAGATTGCCGTTTTCGCCAACCACCTGCACCGTTTGCGGGTTGATAACCACATCATCCCGCGGGGTCACGCTGCACTGATAGTCCGCCTGAGCCTGCGCCGCTGTCACCAACAGCGCGCCCAGCAGTATCTTACGCATCATAGCCACTCCCGTTCGTCCATTAACCTGCATGCAGGAAAATCAGTCCCACCAGACGTCGAACAAATCACTCAGACGAACGTCTTCGAACTTACGATCTTCCAGCCATTTGCGCACCAGCGCCTGGTGCTCTTCGGTACATTTACCGATTTCCTGCGTGCATACCAGGCCTTCCCATTCGAGATAGCCGCTGCCGTCAAAAGCCAGACCGTTTGGTTCGATGACCTCGTTAATCAGGTCATCCACCGTTTTGTCGATTTGCTCTTCAGATGTGCCCTGCGGGAAACGCCAGGCCACCGAAAAACCAATCTCCTGGAACTCGTCAATGTGCATCTTTTTACGCAAACGCTGGCTGCGATTCTTCGCCATTATCTCACCCTCTCGAACATTAAATCCCATACACCGTGACCAAGACGATGGCCACGCTGCTCAAACTTGGTTACCGGGCGCGATTGTGGGCGCGGTACGTAATCGCCACCCGGCGACAGATTGCTGTAGCCTTCAATGGAGCGCAACACTTCGAGCATATGTTCGGCATAAGGTTCCCAGTCGGTCGCCATATGAAACACACCGCCCTGCTTGAGCTTGCGTTTTACCAGTTCCGCAAACGGCACCTGAACGATACGGCGCTTATTATGGCGCGCTTTATGCCACGGGTCAGGAAAAAACAGCTGCACCATGTTCAGAGAATTGTCAGGAATCATTGAGTCGAGCACTTCAACAGCGTCGTGACACATCACGCGCAGGTTCTCTACGCCCGCTTCGTGGGCAGCAAGCAGGCAGGCTCCCACGCCCGGAGAGTGGACTTCAATACCGAGGAAGTTCTGGTGCGCGTTGGCCTGCGCCATGGTCACCAGCGATGCGCCCATACCAAAGCCAATTTCCAGCGTCACTGGCGCTTCGCGGCCAAACAGTGCAGCTAAATCAAGTGGCTCAGGCGCAAACTCAACGCCCATCACCGGCCAGAAGTTGTCCAGCGCATGCTGCTGACCTTTGGTCAGTCGCCCCTGGCGGCGAACGAAACTGCGAATACGGCGCAGCACGCGGCCGTTTTCATCAAATTCCGGTGAGACGACGTCGTTGTTCATGTCAATAATCTGCCTGAGTCAATAGATGAGGAAAACGGGCATTATCCAAAGTTAGTCCCGGGATGCAAGCAAGGAAAGTTCCGGTTTACAGCGTATAGCGTCTGTGCTGGAATCTCGTCCCTGACGATTTTAAGCAGGATGCCACGCGTTGATGATGCAAGCGCAGCAGTTTTCACACCAGGTACTGAACTGGTACGACAAATATGGCCGTAAGACCCTGCCCTGGCAGCTGGAAAAAACGCCTTATAAAGTATGGCTGTCTGAGGTGATGCTGCAACAAACGCAGGTCACGACCGTCATCCCCTATTTCGAACGCTTCATGGCGCGCTTCCCGAGCGTGACCGACCTTGCCAGGGCGCCGCTCGACGAAGTGCTGCACCTGTGGACCGGTCTTGGCTACTACGCACGTGCACGTAACCTGCATAAAGCCGCACAGCAGGTGGCGACACTTCACAACGGTGTGTTCCCGCAAACCTTTGACGATGTAGCGGCACTGCCAGGCGTGGGCCGCTCAACGGCGGGGGCTATCCTCTCTCTGGCGCTTGGCCAGCATTATCCTATCCTTGATGGCAACGTCAAACGCGTGCTGGCACGCACGTATGCCGTATCCGGCTGGCCGGGCAAAAAAGAGGTGGAAAAGCGCCTGTGGCAAATCAGTGAGGACGTCACGCCCGCGAAAGGCGTTGAGCGCTTTAACCAGGCGATGATGGATTTGGGGGCTATGGTTTGCACCCGCTCACGTCCTAAATGCGAGCTTTGCCCGCTGAACAGCGGCTGCGAAGCCTACGCCCAGAGTAGTTGGGCCAATTATCCGGGCAAGAAGCCAAAGCAGACACTGCCGGAGCGCACGGGTTATTTTCTTTTAATGCAGCACGGTGACGAGGTGTTTCTGGCCCAGCGTCCACCTGTCGGGCTGTGGGGCGGCCTGTTTTGCTTCCCGCAGTTTGAAAGCGAAGACGCGCTGCGCGAGTGGTTAACAGCGCGCGGCATTAAACCTGCGCTCACGCAACTTAACGCGTTTCGCCACACGTTCAGCCATTTCCACCTGGACATCGTGCCAATGTGGCTTTCTGTGTCCAGCACAGGCGCCTGCATGGATGAGGGCGCGGGTCTCTGGTATAACTTAGCCCGGCCGCCGTCAGTGGGTCTGGCCGCTCCCGTCGAGCGCCTGTTGCAACAGTTACGCAGCGAACCGGTAAGCCCCCCGGCTTCGCCATTTAACGAGGATTGATAATGAGCCGAACCATTTTTTGTACTTACCTGGAGCGCGACGCCGAAGGCCAGGATTTTCAGCTGTATCCAGGCGAACTGGGTAAGCGCATTTTCAACGAGATCTCCAAAGAAGCCTGGGCACTGTGGCAGACCCGCCAGACCATGCTCATCAACGAGAAAAAACTCAGCATGATGAACCCGGAGCACCGCAAACTGCTGGAACAGGCCATGGTGGATTTCCTGTTCGAGAAAAAAGACGTTCATATCGAAGGCTATACGCCGCCAGAAAAGTAAATGCCAGATGCTAACGCCGCCCACAAGCCGTGATCTCGCGCAAACAGGGCGGCGTATGAATGGCACCTGCGCCCCTGTGACTAAATTGACTCGCATTTCCTAAAACATGAAAAAACTTTTCGCGCTGGCGCTGGTAGTACCGTTGCTTATCTCCTGCTCCGGTAAAAAAAAGGATAACTACAACGAAGCGTGGGTAAAGGACACCAACGGTTTTGACATTCTGATGGGGCAGTTCGCCCACAACATTGAAAATATCTGGGGTTTTAATGAAGTGCTTATCGCCGGCCCCAAGGACTACGTAAAATACACTGACGGCTACCAAACCCGCAGCCATATTAACTTCGAGGCCGGGACCATCACTGTTGAAACCATCGCCGGCACCGATCCGCAGGCGCGTCTGCGCCAGGCGATTATCCTGACGCTGCTGATGGGCGACGATCCGGGCAGCATCGATTTGTATTCTGACGCCGACGACATCCACATCTCTAAAGAGCCGTTCCTGTACGGTCAGGTCGTAGACAACACCGGTGAAGCCATTCGCTGGGAGTGGCGCGCCGGGCGCTTTGCCGACTGGCTGCTGCAAAACCGCCTCAAAAAGCGCACCAGCGGGCTGCATGTGATTTACAGCATCACGCTCAACCTGGTGCCGAACCACCTCAACAAACGCGCGCATAAATTCCTGCCAATGGTGCGCCAGGCATCGAATAAATACGGCGTGGACGAGTCGCTGATTCTGGCGATTATGGAAACGGAATCGAGCTTTAACCCCTATGCGGTGAGCAGCGCCGACGCGCTGGGGCTGATGCAGGTGGTGCAGCATACTGCGGGCGTGGACGTGTTCCGTTCGCAGGGCAAAAGCGGCAAACCGAGTCGCAGCTACCTGTTTGACCCGGCCAACAACATTGATACCGGCACCGCCTACCTGGCCATGCTCGGCAATGTGTATCTGTCAGGCATCAGCAACCCGACCTCGCGCCGCTACGCGGTCATTACCGCCTATAACGGCGGTGCGGGCAGCGTGCTGCGGGTGTTTAACAGCGATAAAAACCGCGCGTTCTCCATCATCAACACAATGGAGCCGGGAGATTTGTATCAGACGCTGACCACGCGCCATCCTTCCGCAGAGTCGCGCCGCTACCTGCAAAAAGTGAATAACGCCCAGCGTGGCTATCGCCGGGCAAAGTGACGGTAAACCTGCGCCGCCGTGTGCGGCGCAGGTTCGCTTTAGCGCTCGGTTATCACATTGCCATACAGACGCTTGATGCCGTCCGCATCGGTCTGGATATATACGCCCTGTAGCTCCGGCGAGAAACCCGGCAGCAGGTTAACGCCCTCTTCCAGCGCCAGAAAATAACGCTGCACCGCACCACCCCAGCGTTCACCTGGCACTACGCACAACACGCCCGGTGGATAAGGCAGTGCGCCCTCGGCTGCAATGCGCCCCTGGGCCTGTGAAATAGGCACAAGCTCAACGTTGCCACGAATAAACTCGCTGTGGGCATCCTGCGGGTTCATCGCGACCGGCGGCAGGCTCTCCTGGCGGAACATCGCCTTTTGCAAATCCTTCACCTTAAAGCCGACATACAGGTCGTGCATCTCCTGGCACAATTCACGCAGCGTGTAGTTTTTATAACGCAGCGGATACTTCTGCCACACGCTCGGCAGCACGTCGCTAAGCGGCGTGTTGTCTTCAATATGCTGCTCAAACTGCGCGAGCATCGCCACCAGGTGGGCCATCTTCTGCGGCGTTTCAGCGGGTGTAAGTAAAAACAGGATAGAGTTGAGATCTGATTTTTCCGGCACGATGCCGTTTTCACGCAGATAGTGAGCAAGGATCGCCGCAGGCACGCCAAACTCTGCGTACTCACCGGTTTCGGCATCAATCCCCGGCGTAGTCAGCAGCAGCTTGCACGGATCGACCATGTACTCATCGTGCCCGTAACCGCTAAAGCCGTGCCATTTGGCATCTGGCTCAAAGTTAAAGAAGCGGCGCTCCACGGCAATCATTTCGGTCGGACTATCCTGCCACGGGCGTCCTGCAACCTCGGCGGGAATAAACGGTTTAATCATGCGACAATTAGCGAGAATTGCCTTGCGCGCCTCAATGCCAAGCTCCACGCACTCGGCCCACAGGCGGCGACCGCTTTGCCCTTCATGAATTTTGGCGTTCACATCCAGCGATGCAAACAGCGGGTAAAACGGGCTGGTGGAAGCGTGCAGCATAAAGGCGTTATTGAGGCGCTTGTAGGGGCAAAACCGCGCCTGGCCGCGAATATGATCGTCCTTTTTATGGATTTGCGAGGCCTGCGAGAAGCCCGCCTGCTGCTTGTGCACCGACTGGGTAACAAAAATGCCCGGATCATTTTCATTAAGATCCAGTAGCAGCGGCGAGCAGTCGGCCATCAGCGGAATAAACTGCTCGTAGCCCACCCACGCGGAATCAAACAAAATGTAGTCGCACAGCGGGCCGATAGCATCCACCACCCGGCGCGCGTTGTACACGGTGCCGTCGTAGGTGCCAAGCTGGATAATAGCCAGGCGAAATGGGCGTGGCGCATCGGCACGCTCCGGGGCAACCTCGCGGATGCGCTCGCGAATCCAGCTCTCATTAAAGCAGTGGCTGTCAATGCCGCCGATAAAACCAAACGGGTTACGCGCCGTTTCCAGATATACCGGCGTGGCGCCTGCCTGCAACAGCGCGCCGTGATGGTTGGATTTATGGTTGTTACGGTCAAACAGCACCAGGTCACCGCGCGTCAGCAGCGCATTGGTCACCACTTTATTGGCCGCCGAGGTACCGTTGAGCACAAACCAGGTTTTATCGGCGTTGAACACCTTCGCGGCAAATTTCTGCGCGTCTTTGGCCGAACCTTCGTGGATAAGCAAATCGCCCAACTTCACGTCAGCATTACACATATCGGCGCGAAAAATGTTCTCGCCAAAGAAATCATAAAACCAGCGCCCGGCAGGATGTTTTTTGAAAAACTCGCCGTGCTGGTGACCTGGGCAAGCAAAGGTGTCGTTACGCATCGCAACGTACTGGTAAAGCGTGTCAAAAAACGGCGGCAGCAGCGCCGACTCGTATTCACAGGCGGCCGTTTCAAGCGCCAGGAAGTCCTGCTCAGCGCCGGTTATAACCGCTTTGATGCCCGTGGGCAGCGCCTGTGGCTGCTCGCTATAAAGGAAAACCGGCAGCGCAAAGCCCGTGCGCTGCAACAGAGTAAGAATACCGCTGCGGCTGTCGGCCTGCGACACCACTACCGCAGCAACATCGGTAAAGTCAGTTTCATCAAGCGCAACAACGCGCCGATGAGTGGTAAGTACAGCATGCAGCGCATGGCTCGCGGCAATGTTTAACGATTTCACTAATCCAAATCCCCCGACAAACAAGGATAAAGGAGTGCCACTGGCACAAGTACAGGCGCCTGGGCGCCAGGTGCAGGTCAGGAAAGGCCGACTGGTAACCAGCTGCGACCGCCAGACATCAGTAAAAACAGAACGCGTCTGATTTTACTGCTGTCCTGCAGCGAGCCTGAGTTGCCTCACCGCATGGTGAGCAAAAGAGAGGAGGTTTGTGAGCACGCGCAAAATTGGCCGAGTCGACGGGAGAACATCTTCATCTGGGAAACCTGTCGGGCCATAGCGCACTGTCCGTGATAAGGAATAACTCAAAATTTGGGCGATTCTGGCAGTTTTCCCCACCGGGCGCAAGGCGCAGCGCCCCATCATTGTGCATAATTGCGGCAATCGCGTAGCCTTACAGATAAAGTCATTGACGCTCGCAGCACTTTACGGTTTAATGCGCCCCGTTGCCCGGATAGCTCAGTCGGTAGAGCAGCGGATTGAAAATCCGCGTGTCCCTGGTTCGATTCCGGGTCCGGGCACCAAAATTTGTTTTTTATGCTTCCTTATGTGTACTTATCAATAAGTATTACAGTTAGTTGGCGTAAAAAGTCTTTCCGATACGTTTTGATTTGTCCCTACGTATCCTGAAAATTTGGGGTCAGACTTCGGGTCGTTCAGTTCGACAACCGGAGAGACCCCAAATGCTCACTGACAGTAAAATTCGTTCATCAAAACCCCTCAGCAAATCCTACAAGTTAACCGATACTCAAGGTTTGTACCTGCTTGTCTCATCAGGCGGTTCACGACTCTGGTATTTCCGTTATCGTTTAGAAGGCAAAGAAAGCCGGTTAGCTTTCGGCCCTTACCCCACAATCAGCCTGTCAGAAGCCCGTGAGCGGCGTGATGCCGCACGCAAGCTCCTGTCCTCAGGCATCAGCCCCTCGCAGCTAATAAAACGTCCTGGGAGCGCCGTTGATAAATCACGGACTTTCAGACAAGCCGCCACCTCATGGCATACCGCCAGTCAGAAACTCTGGTCTACAAACCATGCCCGTAAAATCTTTACCTGCCTTGAACGTTATGTTTTTCCCTCAGTGGGGGCACTGGATATCGGGCGCATTCAAACTCACCACCTCGCAGAACTGCTCAGGTCAGTTAACAATAAAGGCGTTCACGATGTGGCCGGGCGGGTGCGGCAATATCTGACAAAAATCATGCGCCACGCGGTACAGCAGGGGCTGATAAAATATAACCCGGCACTGGATCTTGATGGTATCGTGCCCCAGCCGGTTAGCCGCCATCATCCGGCGCTTCCCCTTAAACGCCTGCCGGAACTTCTGGAGAAGATTGACCACTACCGGGGGAGAGCGCTCACACGTCTGGCTCTGGCGCTGAGTCTGCATGTTTTTCTGCGCTCCAGCGAACTACGGCTGGCCCGGTGGGATGAATTTAATCTGAAAGCGCGCTTATGGACGCTGCCAGCACAACGTAGTGCAGTAGAAGGCGTCAAATTTTCTGAGCGCGGGGCAAAAATGAAAGATGAACACCTTGTGCCGCTTTCACTCCAGGCGGTTGCGCTGTTACAGCAAATTAAGCTACTGACCGGCGATTCGCTGTTTGTTTTTTCCGGCGCTCATTCGCTGGAAAAACCCATGAGTGAGAACACCATCAATAAGGCACTGCGCGTTATCGGCTACGACACGAAAGAAGAGATCTGCGGACACGGGTTCAGAACGATGGCCTGTAGCGCCCTGAATGAGTCCGGGCGTTGGTCAAAGGATGCCATTGAACGACAGATGAGCCACCGGGAACGCAATAATGTCCGTGCCGCCTACATTCATAAAGCGGAGCATCTCGATGAGCGAATGGAAATGATGCAGTGGTGGTCTGACTATCTCGATGTAAACCGCGAAGGGTTTATTGCCCCTTATCTTTATGTCCGTCAGTAGATAAATATGAACCTGTAAGAAATTTCACACTGAATGCCCCGGTACAGCTCAGGCATACCGGGGCAACATAAAACATCCATAACACCTAATTGGCAGTGTATTAGCCTGGATGTTTGGCCTGAGCTTAAGTGATTACTGATGTGGCGTAATATATTCTGCCTTATACGTAATATGCCCGGAAAAACTGTTTTCTGCGGGCACGCAGAGAGAACAAAGAAAAGCCAAAACATTATGCTATAACAATAAGACAGCATTTTATCTGACAACTCATCCTGCGGGCCTCGCCAGCCCGCACCCGCAGGTGTTTCGACGGCCCACAGGCCAGCTGCGGCCCGCCTCAACACCCGAATAATCAACACCAGCTATCATTGACTGACTGATTATTAGTCCGTTATTAATAAAAAACGCACTAATAAGGAGAAGGCTTTAGTTAACCCCCCTTGCCTGTTCTGTCATATTTCCTCACACAATTAGGAATAAGCCTAAAAACAAACGCCGTCTCCGGGATAAAAAAATAAAAACAGCAAAGGTCATTACTTAAAATCCCTTTCACAATTCAATGGCTAATACTGTGCCGGATGTCTTAACTTCCCCCTCCCCGTCACCACAAATACTCACCAGACTCGCTCATCTGATATAACTGAAACACGGCCAGCGCCCGATGCCAGGCTAATATTGGTAATGTCTCATTTACGGTACATTTCTTCCGGACTGTATTCTGTCGTTTATTTCCCGGAAACGTTTAAACCCTTTTTCTGGTTTCGCATCACTGCCGATGCTTTTTTTAAGCTCTCCCGTCTGGATTAAGGAGTCTACTTATGCGTATTCACTCTGATACCGTCTCTGTCTGGAGTAAACATGAATGGTTCACTGTTACTGAAGCCGTTGCGGTGATTAACAGATTAACGGATTTGCAAATAAGGGATTACGATATCTACCGATATGCCCTGGCTGGCCGGATTACCCTGTCTGTCTATTTTCAGTCTCCGGTTTTCTTGCGAAAAATCAGGATGCTGGAGGGTAAAATCAAGTTAACCACCACGGACGGCTTTCTGAACCGTCTTTGCATACTCGATACCGGCTGCTTCCTGACAGGCAGAAATCTGATCATCAGTACCGAGGGAAGTTTTTACTGCTCCGCAAAGCAGATCTTTGACACGGCATTACTTGGCTATGAATACGTGCAGCTCCAGCACCTGCTGGCCCGTGCGCTCCGTCTTCCCCGTCCCAGGTATACCCCTCACATTCTCAATTACGGCGTCACTGTCACACACTGCGGGGAAACCTTTCAGCTGTTTGAAAATGTGGCCTGGTATGACCAAACAAAAAAACAGATCGCGAAAATCCCCATCTGCCATCACCTGGCCGCCGAAGGGCGAAGTTATTGTCTGAAAATGCACGATCGTCACCGACGAGGGTACTTCCCCCTTCACCAGCTCCCTTACGATGCATGCTTTGTCCTGCGTCACACCGAGCTGGAAAGACTGTGTGATGCTGTCACCTGCAAGGACACTCCGGCCTCCTCGCGTATGTCCACCCCTCTGACACGTCTTTTCTGGCTGTCATGCAAAAACAATGATGCTATCAGGCCACTCATCAACCAGCCCTATAAGTTACTGGCGATTTTTGAACAGTGGGCATCGGATGAAGGTTTAACAGACAAACTGAACGGAGACACGCTGAAAACAGCACTACAACGCGGCTCCCCTGCCCCGGTTAAAAATCCCCATGATTAGCCCGACGGGTTGAAAACCCGTATTAAGAGTGCTGCTCCCCTTAATACGGGCTTACCGCCTTTCACTTATTATCCCCGCATGTTTCTGTGTTGTCTCCGGGTACCCTCTGTTACCACAGGAGAGCAACATGCCACACCAATTGTTACGCCTTAAGCAGGTACAGGAAAAAACGGGACTGAAACGCACCCAGATTTACCTGTATATGAAAACGGGCGATTTCCCGCATTCCGTCAAAATTGGCCCGGCCAGCGTCGCCTGGCTTGAAGCGGAGGTCGATGAGTGGATCAACCTGAAACTCCATCACCGCAGACACGACCCCGGCGAATAGCCCTGGCTGAATCCCTTTATCTTCCCCTCCTCTGTGCTTATTGCTTTCGGATAAGCCACGACATGAAGACCGTACATCAGGAGAGAATATGATGATCCCCTCGCTGAATTATGTTGTCTTTACCCATGCATTACATGCCCTGCATAACGGCAACATGCATTACTGTGAATCCCTCGGCTTCACGTATGAGGAAATAAAAAGCCTCAGTAGCCTGTCACTGGATGCATTGTTTTTTATCAGCAATACCTCTGCCGCGTTGCTGACGGTGACCATCCATCATGACCGTCTTGATCAGTCGCTGAAGCAGTCCTGCCAGGAAAGCCAGCGGCAGCAACAAATTGACAGGGCAATCAGGCTCGGCGGCTCTATCGCCCTGCTGAACACCTATTTCGGCCTGACATCCAATGAAACCTGCCAGCGCCGACGTTTAACCGGCGTTACCGTGCCGCATGGCCGCGCGCCCCTGCCGGACGAAACCACGGATACCCGGCTCTGGCATCTCTGGCAGCAATATTCGCCCGGCAGCATTCATTCACTGAATGCGCTGGATGTCATGATGCAAATCACCGAAGAACTTTCCCGCGAAAACACGCTGCCGGTTTCCCTGACCACCGTCTGGAACCGGATCGCACACTGTGAGCAGGAAAGGCAAAACAGGAGGATGTCCCGTGCCGGATGAAATTGATCGCGCACAGGTGTTCAATGAGCAATGTCTGGACGCCATGATTACCCGGAGCCGGTTACGCCCGGCCTCTGCGCCCTCACTGTACTTTTGCCAGTTCTGCTACCTCGCTATTCCGGATGAACGCCGACACGCCCTGCCTGGCGTCACCACCTGTGCTCGGTGTCAGCTGATACTGGAGCGTCGCGCAAATCAATAACAGGGCACCCCGGATCAGAAAGGCAGGGCCGTTATCCTGCCTTTCTGCGTATTCATGGAATGTGATGCCGGAAAACATCTTTACCGCCTGCGTGCTCCCGCATGCCCTTATCTGTTCCTGAGCGTCCCTCCGGTCTTTTTCTTTTATTTTTCATTTTTATTTTCCTGTTTCTCCGCCTGGTCGCATAACGCACGCTGAACACGCCTTTTCTAAGGCGATCCCAACGGCGCGTTATTTCCTGTTGAAGATCTGCTCTTTAAAAACCCGGACCGGGCTGTCACAGAACCTTAATTCAGGGTGCCGCTGAATGTCCTCGCTGACCCGTTAAAACCGGAATGCAGGATCGGGATGTGATGACTGTTTCTTACCGTTCTGTTTATTTAGCGGAGGCATTATCGTGCCAAAACCTACCTATATTGCTTATCTCACGCATGCATCGTCGCCCGATGCGCAGGGTGAAACAAACACATACTGGACAAAAGTTGGTGTCGCCTTTGCCCACAACAGCAAGCCGGGTCTGAATATTATTCTGACTCCCGGCCTCGCCGTTTCCGGCAAACTGGTTTTGCTTGAACCCAAAGACGAAAGCGACGCCCCCGCCAGCTGATCCCTTCAACCCCCTTTCACAGAGCCGTGCCCGGCACGGCATCTTCCTGTCATTAATCAGGAGGTTTTATGCTGTCCACTGAAACCTTTCTGGCCGTGGCGATACAGTGCGCCGCGACCGTCCATCCGTCCACCTCTCTGGATGTGGCCCGGGTGGAATCCGGCCTGAATCCCTATGCCATTGCCGAGATAATCCCTGAGCGTGAGCGTAAACCTGGCCGTCGGTATGTCATTCCCCACTATCCGACAAGCCAGGCCAGTGCCCTTCGTCTCGTCAGCCAGATTGCGGCCACAGGCCGCCGTTATTCCGTTGGTCTGATGCAGATAACCAGCACCAATTTCCGTCGCTATGGCGTCAGCGCTGCGGCACTGTTCCAGCCCTGCACAAACCTGTCTGTTTTTGAACGCATTATGTCTGACTGTTACCGGCGAGGCGGAAACCTGAAACGCGCACTCAGTTGCTATTACACCGGCAATTTTGAGTCGGGACAAAAACCCGAAGCCGCGTTTTCACAGACAAGCTACATCCAGCGGATGGGTTACGTCGTTCCCGGCACGCGTCAGGACTCACTGGCACCCGCCGCACCGTCTTCCTCCGACACGGCCCTCCCCCCCATTCAGCCCCGGACCGTCTGGCCGGGCAGCGTGGTACGCGGCCTTCCCCGGTCACTTCGCCGGACTCCACCCCCGGGCACGACCACCGGCCCGACAGTATCTGACCGCCAGGTAACCCCCCGACCGGAGGAGCAGAAATGAACAGGCTGCGCGCAGTAACTCTCTGTCTTCGCAATACCGCCCTTCTGGCCTGGCTACAGCTGATGGTGTTTTCGCCCACTCCGGCAGTCGCGACCGGCTTTCAGCGCGCGAATACCGTGATGGAAAACGTCTCAACGGGCCTGAGCGGTCTGGCTGCTATCACGATTACGGTCGCGGTGATCTGGGTGGGCTACAAAACCCTCTGGAAAGGGGAAAGCCTGACGCAGTGCGCTTACATCATCATCGGCGGCATTCTGATTGGCGGTGGCAGCGAAATTGGCTCACTGCTGATGAGCTGAGGAGCAACGATTATGGCAAAACTGCTGAAAGCCATGAAACGCCCGGCCTCGCTCTGGGGCGTACCGATGGTCCCGCTGCTCGGCGTGACGGGCGTCACCATCATTCTCGCGGTCTGGACGACCGTTGCGCTGCTGGCCCTGTTACCGGTGGAGTTCCTGGTCATGAAGTCGCTGACCCGCACGGACCCCATGCGATTCAGCCTGATTGCCGTCTGGCTGAAAGCCCGGGGGCATCCGGTGGCAAACCGGATAGCCGGTGCGACCGTGTTTATGCCTGCCGAACATGAGCCTGTTGATATCTCGGAGCTGCTTGCCGCCATGAAACTGAACCAGTGTGCAACGCTAAAAAAATACATTCCCTACTCTTCCCATATCCACCGCCATGTCGTGCGCTCACGCAACGGCGAGCTGTTCTGCACCTGGGAACTGACGGGAACCCCGTTTGACTGTGAGTCCGAACAAACGCTTGAAACAGGAACCGCACAGCTTCACGGTCTGATCCGTGCATTTGAAGGCATGCCGGTAACCTTCAGCATTCACAATGTCCGTGAACCGTTCACGGATTCACTGCATAAGGAGACGGGTAATCCCTATGCCGATGAGGTCAGTCGGCTGTATTACGCCTCACTCGAAAGGCTGCCGTTTCGCCGTAACCGCCTGTTTCTGACTGTCTGCTGGTCCCCCTTCTCCCGGATGGAGAAAGCCGGAAAACGGCGCATGAACGACGGGCAGAAGTTGCGGGAGCTGGACAGTGCCCTGAATGACATCCTTGAGCTGAAATCAACGCTCGACGCGGCCCTGTCACATTATGATGCCCGCGCACTCGGCACGTTCAGCGAGGACGGAGGCGTCTACTCTTCCCAGCTTGCCTTCTATGAATACCTGCTGACACACCAGTGGCGAAAAATCCGTATCACCCGCACACCGGTTTATCAGGTTCTGGGGGCGGCGGCTTTGTATTTCACCGCAGGCGGCGGACAAATCAACCACGCCAGTGGCGTTCGGTATTTTCAGGGACTGGAAATTAAGGAGTTTTCACAGGAAAGTGCGACCGGGATGATGGATTCACTCCTGTATGCCCCCTGTGATTATGTCATCACACAAACATACAGCTGCATGTCCCGTGAGGAGGCCCGCAAGGCCATTCGCCGCACCCGTCGTTTGCTCATCAGCGCCGACGATGAAGCCGTTTCGCAGCGCCTTGATCTGGATGTGGCGCTCGACCTGCTGATGTCAGGGAAAATCGCCCTCGGACGCCATCATTTTTCCCTGATGGTGTTCTCGCACTCGCTGGAGCGGCTGGCTGCGGATGTCAGTGAAATCAGCAACACGCTCAATAACACCGGGCTGACCCCGGTCCCGGCTGAAATTTCATTATCAGCAGCGTACATGGCACAGCTACCGGGTAATCATCGCCTGCGTCCACGACTGGGAGAGCTGAGTAGCCTGAATTTTGTTGAACTGGCGGCACTGCACAATTTTTACCCCGGTAAACGCAATCATGCGCCGTGGGGAGACGCAATGGCCCTGCTGCGCACGCCTTCCGGCGATGGCTATTACCTGAATCTGCATAACACCCTGGCAGGGCTTGACGAGTTCAACGAAAAGAACCCGGCCAGTACCTGTATCCTCGGCACCAATGGGTCCGGTAAGACGATGCTGATGACGTTTCTGGAAATCATGCAGCAGAAATATGGCCGTGAAGACAGTTTTTCCCCTGATGCCAGAACGAAGCGCCTGACGACCGTTTACCTGGATAAAGACCGGGGGGCAGAAATGCACATCCGGGCGCTGGGCGGGCGCTATTACCGGGTGATCAGCGGAGAGCCGACGGGCTGGAACCCGTTTTCGCTGGCTCCCACTAAACGCAATCTCAGCTTCATTCGCCAGCTGATGAAAATCCTCTGTACCCGTAATGGCACAACCCTGACACCGAGGGATGAACGGCGTCTGAATACGGCCATTGGTGCAGTGATGCGTAACGAGCCTCGTTATCGCATTTTCGGTATCACCCGCCTGCTGGAAAATCTGCCGGAGCCTGCCACCCGGGAGGCGCAGGAAAATGGCCTGAGCATTCGCCTGGCGCAGTGGGCACAGGGTGGTGAGTTCGGCTGGGTATTTGATAATGCCACCGATAGCTTTGATATCAGCCACTGCGATAACTTTGGTATTGACGGGACGGAGTTTCTTGACGATCCCAGTGTATGCGCACCGATATCCTTTTATCTGCTCTATCGTATCACCAGCCTGCTGGACGGCCGCCGCCTCGTTATCTTCATGGATGAGTTCTGGAAGTGGCTGCGCGACCCGGTCTTTAAAGACTTCGCCTATAACCGCCTGAAAACCATTCGTAAGCTCAACGGAATGCTCGTCGTCGGCACCCAGTCACCTGCGGAAATTATCAGGGATGATATTGCCCCTGCGGTCATTGAACAGTGTGGAACGCAAATACTCGCCGCCAACCCCGGTGCAGACCGCGCGCACTACGTCGAAGGAATGAAATTTGAGCCGGAGGTCTTTGAGATGGTCAGACATCTCGATCCGCAGGCCCGCCAGTACGTGGTGGTGAAAAACCAGTTCCGTCGCGGTGATACCCGCCGCTTTGCAGCCCGCGTCACGCTCGACCTGTCCGGCATCGGGAAATACACCAGAGTGATGAGCGGCAGCACAGACAACCTTGAAATCTTCGACACGCTTTATCAGGAGGGCATGCCTCCCGACGCCTGGCTGGAGGCTTACCTGGCAAAAGCGCTCTGATCCCCTGTCCTACTCCATGAGGCTATATTATGAATCAGTCCCTTCTTACCCCTCTCCTGCTCTGCTGTGCCCTGGTCAGCCCTGTTGTCCACGCTGCGGGTATCCCGGTGGTGGACAGTGTCGCCAACTCCCGGGAAATGGCGTACTGGACCGAAAGACTGAAACAATGGACACAAACCGCACAGCACTACCAAAACCAGATACAGGCCTACCAGGCACAGCTTGCAACAGCCACTGGCGTGCGTGACATCAGCAGTTTTGTTAACCAGGCCCGAAGCCTGACGTCCGACCTTAACGCCCTGCGCCAGCCAGGCCAGGCTCTGAATGACCTGCTGTTGTCAGGGGGATCATCCGGCCAGTTTGATGCGCTTTATGCAAAATACCGGATATTCGACACCTGCAACACGGCGCAGTCGTCCTCCTGGTCCGATATCTGCAAACAGCAGGTGATTAATCAGGCAGTGCAATTTGAACAAACAAATGAAATACAGAATAAAGTCAGTCAGACCCTGGGAGAAATTAGCACCCTGTCCGACAGAGTGGCCTTATCTGCGGATACAAAAGAATCTCAGGATCTGGCAAATGCCATCCAGCTAAAATCCGTTATGCTTAATACTCTCACCACACAGTGGGAGATGAGTATCAAAACCGCCGAAAGTCGCGACACCGCCCTTAAGAACGAACGCATTAAGCGCTGGAATCAGCAGCAACTTAATGCTCAAACATCCGACCTTAACAATTTATGAGGTTCATAATGATTTCACATAAAATAATACTTCTCGCATCCTTATTTTTATGTGCATTAGTCGCAGGATGTGATGAAGAAGCAAAAACCACAAAATGGTACAGGGATAATCCCAATGAATTGAAAACAGTTTATGATGAATGCCAGAGATCGGGTGATATATCTGAAAACTGTAAAAATGCCAGTGAGGCGCAGAGCCAGCTTAAGAAATTAAGTGCACCAACTCCTGATTTAAATAACCTGGAGGAATAGCAATGAGCGGCGGTATTTTTGTCGGCGTTGAGAAATATTTGCTCGGAGGAGTCACGGATGCTACCACAGGGTTGATGTTAAAATACTCATCAATGATGATGGGGCTGGCAGCAACGTCTGCCAGTCTCTTCATCATTTGGCGGGGATATCAGACCCTGGCTGGTAAACTATCCGCACCAATAGAAGATATCCTGTGGGACTTGATGAGGATAGCAATTATCATTTCCTTCGTGGCAAATATGAATGGTTATCTTGACAGTATCATTAATGCTATAAACGGCTTACAGGAGGGTTTTTCTGGAGGTGAGAATATATGGCAACTACTTGATAGCTTATGGAGTCAGACAAAAACACTTGGAAAGACCCTGCATGATCTGGATGACTCAACTGTTGTAAAGGATGAAGGTATAACAGCACAATTATTTGTATGGGGAGGCATTTCAGTATTAATGATAACATGTGCTTTTGTTTCAATAATAGCTGAAATCATGATTTTATTACTGGGTATTACAGCCCCTGTTTTTATTTTTTGCCTTCTTTATGGGTTTTTAAGACCTATGTTTAATCACTGGCTGCAAAATATTTTTTCAGCCATATTAACTGTGCTTTTTTCATCTCTGTCTCTGAATATTGTCATCAATTACTTAAACGCCGTATTAAAAAAAGCACTCTCTCTTGCCTCTCAATCAACAATCGTTGAACTGGGCGCACAAGTCCTTCTGGCTGGCATATGCGCAGCGGTACTGGTCTATTTTTCTGCAAAGCTGGCCTCAGCACTGGCAGGAGCGGGGGCAACGGCCTCTATGCAGGGACTGGCCGCCATTGGTCTGGGGGCCGCATTTTCCGGCTCCGCCGCACTGGCTTCTGGTGCCGCTAAAGATACCCGACAAGCCTTGCAAAACAACATTCAGGGATGGAAAGCAGCGGATGCCGGTAAGGCCAGTCCGCCAGGCGGCGGTGTGGGCTATAACGCGGCCAGAGCGCGCAAATACGCGATTGAGCAGATAATCGCGCGCAATGAAGCACGAAGACGGACACAGGAAAGTGCATTCGCGGCTCAGACGTTCCGTTCCCCTGATTAAACCTCCTCTCCCCGATGACAGCCCGTAGCAAAAGCCACCGACGGCTTTCATCCCTCACCTGACATCACTTTTCGTTAAGGAGTTTCCCGTGAAACGCTTCATTGCGCTGGTTTTCCTGTGCGCGTTATCCGGCTGCGCACGCTCTCCTTCCTCCCCCTCTCCGGCATTTACGGGCCAGGGGGAACCCATTAACAGTTCACAGATAATTGCGGAGTTAACCCGTCATGACTGAACAAACCTTACTTGACGATGCCCGAAGTTTTGAACAGTACATCAGCGACCGGGATAAACGTGCCATGCAGGCCGGTTTTTTTATCGGCGGCGTGGGGCTGCTGGCGGCCATTCTGGCGCTGACGGCCATTATCCTGATGATGCCACTGAAACAAACCCAGGTGGAACTCTACACCGTGGACAACCAGACCGGGCGAGTGGAGCGTGTCACCCGCACCTCCCGCACGTCACTGACAGCGGACATGGCCTACCAGAAAGCAATGGCCGCAAATTACGTGAAGCTGCGTGAGCGCTATATCTATCCGGGGTTGCAGGATGATTATGAAACCGTGCAAATCTATAACAGCCCGCAGGTCAACAGTGACTATCTGGCTTTGTATGCCGGACCCAATGCACCGGACAAAGTCTATCAGGGCAGCGCATACAGCGTCAGGGTTGAAATTCTCTCCAGCATGATAACCGGAGGGACCGCGCCCGATAAGGTCGCCACCCTGCGTTATAAAAAAATTATCCGCCGTCTTGTCGATAACTTCACCCGAACTGAATTCTGGAATGCACGGCTGACATTCAACGCCGATCCCACCAGGGCGATGAGCGATGCAGCGCGTGAAGTTAACTATTTCGGGTTTACCGTCACCAGCTGGCAGGCGGATCGTGAGATCCGGGGAGAAATGTGATGCTGAATATTATCCGTTTTTTTCTGATAACACTGCTGGCGTGTGATCTGGCCCGGGCAGCCGCCATTCCGCAGGCAAGCCGCTATGATGCCCGTGTGCAACAGGTCGTCTATAACCCCCAGAATGTCACCGTCGTGAATACGCGCGCAGGCTATATGACCACGCTGGTGTTTGACAGTGATGAAGCCGTCCTCAGCGCCCGTCCCGGCTTTGAAGAGGCCTGGGAGGCCACAACCGACGCTAACCGGGTATCTGTCCGCCCGGTCGCGCTGATTCAGGGGACACCGGGTGGAGATGGCAACGCGGCGCAGGTCATTATCTCTCCCAACGGGCGTGACTGGCGCACCAATCTGTTCGTGGTCACCACGAAGCGCTTTTACAACCTTGAGCTGAATGTGACAAATGATACCTCTCCTGCGTCCCCGGCCTTTCAGGTGACATTTCAGTATCCGGGCGAAGCGAGAAACAAGGCCGGGAAAGAAACGGCGGCACGTCTCAGTGCACAGCGACGCCAGCAGGAACGCACGGCGATCCAGAACACCCTGTCAGCCGCACAGCAACCGCGTAACTGGAACTTCCGGAAGTATCCCGGCCCGGACAGCACCCACATCACACCGGACTTCGCCTTTGACGATGGCCGGTTCACCTTCCTGGGGTTTTCACCCGCAAAACGTATCCCGTCTGTCACCCGCTGGCTCAACGGGCAGGAACAGACCGTGAACAGCGGTATTCAGAAACAAGGCAGTTTTACGGTGATGGTGATTTATGAAGTCGCACCGCGCCTGGTGTTACGCTCCGGCCAGGCCGTGGTCGGCGTGGAAAATCGCAGTGCGGACACCGTCCGCCCGGCTGACGGAACCACGATTTCCCCACAGGTTGAGCGCGCGGAAAAGCCAATCCCCCGCCGCCAGGAGGCGCGAAATGAATGACAGCACGCAAAAGACCGGGTCGGATACACCCGTTCCGGCGGAGGATAACGTCGCTGCACTTGAGCGCGAAGCCCGGGCCAGACGCGAGGCCGAACTGCGCAACAGGCAGGACGAAGACACCCACCAGGAGCGCCTTCAGCCTGCCATCACCCGCCTGAAAAAACGCAGTCGCGGCAGGGCCACTGTTGTTTTCACTCTGCTCTCGATAACGCTGCTCGCCCTGGCCTGGGGCAGTAACTGGGTGTACCGCTCGCTGTTCCGCCAGCCTGAACTCTCCGGCCAGCAGGCTGGCAACGGGCCGCAGACCAGAAAAGACCCCCGCGAGCGTTCTGACCTGGGCCAGGAGCGCGTACCTGCCCCCGTCCCGCCTTCCCTGCCCGACAGCCGCGACACGGGGGCAGCAGCCCCGGCAGTACCCGCGCCAGCCAGGCTGGATAAAGCCCGCTTTCTGGTACGCAAAAAAACGTCCACCACGACGCAGGCCGCAGCCAGAACCCGCCAGGAGGAAATGATACTGAAATCCGCATCCGGCACCGCAGGGCCGGGCGCGAAAAGCAAGCCCGGAGATGCCACGCCGTCAGTACGGCGTATACCTTACAATCCGGATCTCTATATTCCGGAAAACACCGCCATTCCCTGCTCGCTGGACTATCGTTTTGTCTCCGACAGGGCCGGGAAGATCCGCTGTACGGTAACAACCGATATCTGGAGTGCCAGCGGTAACACGAAGCTGATTGAAAAAGGAACCACCGCAACGGGAGTCTACCAGTCAGGTGCAGAAAGTGGCATGAAACAGGGGCAGAGCCGCGTCTTCATCATCATGACGAAACTGCGTACCCGCCAGCGGCCTTATCTCGATATCCCGCTTGTTGACACCCGCGCTGCCGGAGCACTGGGCGAAGCAGGTGTAGAAGGCTGGATCGATACCCATTTCTGGCAACGGTTCGGCGGAGCCATGATGGTGGGCATGATCCCCGATATTGCAGCCTGGGCCTCCAACACGTCAGGACAGACTGACAGGAACACCGACTATACCGAGAACAGCCGTGAGGCAATGGCAGAAATGGCCCGCACCACGCTGGAGAACAGCATCAATATCCCCCCGACGCTGTATAAAAATCAGGGTGACCTCATCACTCTGATAACAGGTCAGGATATTGATTTTTCGGGAGTCTACACACTGAGGATGAAGCGATGACCACAACGCGGTTTTACTATGACATCACCCTGACCGATAAAATCATCACCGGTGAAAGCAGCGCGATTTTTATCAATAACATCCTCGCCTGCCTGTTTCAGATCAGGAAAATGATCCTGACCTGTTACCGGGCAGGCGGGGCGGTGGCAGAGCTTGCCATTTTTTATGGCAATAAAAAATGCTTCTGCCTGACCATCCGGGAAGGCACGCTGAATATGACCCAGCTGTCAGCAGAAGACATTCGTCTGGAGCACAAGGAAATCTCGCTGCCCGATATTGCAGACATTCTCATTCTGGTCACCCGACTCGCCCGTCATGCCGGGCTGTCTGCGTCCCTGTCCACTGATGCGGCAACGGCATCCGTTCTGGAGTTCACTTCATGATAGAGCGCAATCTGGCGCAAGGCGGAAATTTCAAGATTAATGACAGGCTGCCCGCGACTGTTCTCTTTTTCTGAAACCGCTGGATTCAGTAAAAAGACCCGAAAGTATCCCTCCCCGGGCGTATTCAGTATTTCATCGATATAGGCTCCGCCCCTCTGCGCCATCATGTCTTTGCTGACATAAAGCATGACGGGTTTTTCGTCCACCCTGTCATAGAAACGAAACAGAAACCCCTTTCCGTAACGCTTTTGAAGCCGCCCGCCACCATATATCACACCCGCATAGTCATTGTGCAATCCACGGTTGATATGCGTGATATAGCGGTGGTACGCGACCCGCCCGTGGTGAGGCAGCGTCAGCCTCAGCGCGCTGAACTCTTTTGCTGAAAGTGTATTTTTTGCCTCCTGCCAGGAGTCTGTGAGGCGCTGGAGCTGGCTCGTTCGGGTGTACTGGCTCCAGCGACGATTGCCTGTGCCTCCTTCACCACGTCCGCCGCTGGCGGCAGGGGTGGGGAGGTTGTCACCATCAGAAAGGGCCGCTCCCGTTGTCTGTGCGTCTTCAGGAGTGGGGTCAAAGTAGTTGATGAAGTCCGTCAGCTTGCGCCGCGCCTTTCTTTCCGCAAAATCCTCGTCCGATTCATCAGCACGCTTTTCCTGCTCCATCTCCTCAGTGAACTGCGCCCAGACGCACCCGGGTTTATGGGGATGAGGGGAGCGGAAATGGGCGGCCCTGAATTTATGCCCGTCCTCGGCTTTCACCGTGTAATTCACGCCGCTGATGAGGACACCGCAGTCACGTTCGCTACAGGAGAATCTGAACCGCCTCCTCTGCGCCTGCTCCACGGCAAAAAAAGCCTTTCTCGCGCCATCGATTGACATGCACCGGTCCAGTTCATGGCAGTAAGCAAACAGGACTTTTGTCTTTTGCATCAACACCTCCACACCATTCCTTTGTAAAGCGAGGATACCATGAAAAACATCTCCCTTGACCGCTACCGCGAGCGGCTTTTTGGTGATTTTTTACCCCTTCCCGGGCTGACAGAAATTGCCGTGAATCGCCCCGGAGAGCTGTTCACGAAGATTGATCACGTCTGGGCACAGCATGCCGTCAGTCTGGACTACGACGACTGCTACGACTTCGCCCGCTGCCTTGCAAAACATCACGGCGATAACATTGAGGACATCAAGCCAGGCCTGTCGGCCACCCTGGAGTCCGGCGAGCGCTGCCAGATAATCGTTCCCCCGGCCTGCGAGCGTGGGACGGTTTCCATCACGCTGCGAAAACCGGCCTCGGTGCAAATTCCTCATCAGGCGTACATCCGTGATGGATTTTATAACCGTGTCGCCGGGCTGGAGACAACCCGAACCGGTGATACCGAGCTGACCGGGCTGTTCAACAGCGGCCAGTTTTCCCGTTTTTTCGAAAAGTGCGTGGAATATGGCAAAACCATTGCGGTTGCCGGGGAAACCGGAAGCGGTAAAACCACCTACATGAAGATGCTGGCGGGCTATATTCCCGCCCATCTGCGGCTTACCACTATCGAAGATAACCCGGAAATCCGGTTTTTTGACCACAGAAACTACGTACATCTGTTTTACCCGTCAGAAGCTGCCGGGGAAACGAACGCCATTGTCACCCCGGCCAGCCTGCTGCGCTGGAACTACCGGATGAACCCCGATCGTATTCTGCTGACGGAAGTCCGGGGGGCGGAGGCCTGGGATTTTCTCAAAATCACCGGCTCAGGTCATGAGGGCAGCATGACCTCCATACACGCCGGATCTGCACGCGAAGCGGTTGATGGTTTTATCACCCGCTGTTACGAAAACCCGCAGTGTGCCCGCCTGCCCTACCTGTTCATGCTGCGTAAAGTTCTGGACAGTCTGGATGTGATCGTCAGTATCGATCTCAACGGAAGCCTGCGCCGCATGAACGACATTTATTTTCGTCCCCTGCACCGCCATCGTTATCTGGAGGATATGCGCGCATGAAAACACATCTCCCACTCCCGGCCATCGCGCTGTTGTTGTCAGCCTGTGTTTCCCCGCCGCCGCCGCAGCCAGTCCCGTGGTCCACGCCGGGCAGCGCCATGAATACCACGTTGCCACAATGGTCGGCCCTTTATACGCCGGTTCCGTCTGCGTCTGTCACCGGCAGCTGGTCTGTCGTCATCCGGGCATTCAACCCGGATGACCCACCCCGCTCACCTGCCCTGTATTACGCGGTGGCGCATTCTTCCCGTATTACGGTCACCGCGCCGCAGACAGCGACCTGGTTCAGGACAAAATACTGGTTGCGCCAGCACGGGGCGCGGGACGTTATTGGCTGGCAACCTGCGCAGCAATGCCTGACCTGTGCAGACACCCGTATTTATCTTTCACGTTAACGTGTATCCCCTTCACCCTGCCAGATGACTTTTCTGTGAGGAAAGCAACATGCCTGAATATCTGTGTGCCATCGCCTGCCTCGGCCTGTCGTTATTGATTTCTGCCCCAACCCGTGCCGTGGAAAATACAACCACGGGCGATCCGTGCAGCGTCACCGTCTGTATGTGGGGGCAGGTCACCGGTAATTCGCCAGAAGAATGTCGCAGCGCCGTACAAACCTTTTTTAGCCTGAACGTCTTTGACGAAGAGAGCCGCTTCAGCCCTGGTAAAACACTGGACCGACGAAAACAGTTTCTCGGTGAATGTCCTGAAGCCGATCCCGGTGCCGTCAGCCAGATATTATCCCGCTACGGGAAAATAAAAGGATGAGGCCTAAAAACGGCCAGAGGAATAAAACAGGTCACACCGGCTTCCTCTGTATTTTCCCTGGCATTCCGGCGGTATTCAAACCGCCTCCCCGAGAAAATAACCACGCGCAACAATACGCAGCGTTTCTGTGATGGGCTGCCCCCTGTGAATAAAGGTGAGTCACCGGCATGGGCTTTGAGAATAACGCAGCATGCTTCACGCCCCATGGAATAAACGGGCAGGAACAACCCGGATAAAAGAAGGCCACGGTGCATACAGTTGACGCCGTTCAGGCTTCCTGAATGACGGCTTCAGTTTCGAAGAAACTGTTAAGCCAGGCAGGCAGGAAGTGGCGTGCGGGCAGAAAATCCAGTTTCACCGAAACTGTGATTTTCAGGCTCCGCACCCATCTGCGAACGCTCGCCCTGAGCGAGCAGAGCAGGCCGGGGGGAGCCGCCAAAATTTTGCCGCCCCAGCGGCAAAAAGGTGCGCCCACGCACCGGTTTTGGTGGGGGGCGCAGCCCCGCACACCGTCGCGGCTAAGTTGGGATACCAACGTGGCGCGACCAGCCGCTTTAAAGCCCAGTTTCCGGGATTTTCGAGTGCGCGAGAAAATACCGGTGAAAACGGGCGTCTTAAAGGGGCTGGTCGCGCGTAGCGCGCGACGGTGTGCCGCCGTTGACACTGGGGGCTTTAGTGGCGCGTTCAGCGGAGCTATTGCCCCCTTGCTTCCTGACGTCAGGGCGTCCAGCCAGGACTGAAGGAAACACGCCGTTGCCCGTCTGACGGGCGTTTCACGAGGATACCCGCCGCTGGCGGGTCACCCCGGGAAAGTCCGAAGCGCGGGAATGAGCGGCCACGCCGCTCAGGTCATTTTTACGATTTATGGCGGCAGAGGATGGCGGCGTGAGATGGCGGCAACCCTCTGCCGCCATCCTCTGCCGCCATCGCATGCCGCCATCGGGAAGAGTAAACACAAAAAAGCCGCTCTTATGTGTGCATGGCGGCTTAGTCGTGTTACCGGGCCTTGTTGTCATGTGGTTACTGGCCCGGTTTTCCCTGGTGTTGCTCTGGCAAAGGAAATGGAACACTTCATATATGCACTATATAGTGACTATATGCAACCACTTTATTCTGCTTTGCAGCCGTCTACACTATCTGCTTCCTGATACACACATTGCGGCAGGTTTATGGCTGAACCCTATCTGAAGAATCGCACCCGCTTCACCTCATCGCTGGATAATCCTCTGGTGCCACTCTTCAATGAACTGTCACGGGTAACCCGCATCCCGAAAAGCCGTCTGCTCGATGAAGCCATTATGGACCTGCTGCTTAAGCACGGTTTTCCTGTCACTGAGGCTGACGATATTCAGAAAACCGACTGATATCGCAGGCCACTGAAATTATCGCGCCGGGCATAAAGCCCCGCGCGCTCACGTTAAATATTCAAAGGCAGATCCGGTCTTACCGCGATCTGCTTTTTTATTGCCGGTAAATCCTGTCCTGACGGCCCGCCGTCTGCGTTTATTCCCTTCCATACAGGAAAACCCTGTCATGAATCCCGAACTCATGCTGACTATGAACAGCCTGGCTGACCGCTTTTCGTTGTTACTCCTGTGGCTGCAAAATAACCCCGTCATTCTCTCGCTGCTCGCCGGACTGACGCTTCCTTTTATCTTTCACCTGCCACAGGAGGAAAGAAAAAATGCCCCTTTCTGGCTGAAAGTAACCGCTGCCCTGTCACTGTTCGTCTTTATTTTTGGCACCCTGTCCCCGCTCACGCTTCAGGGGCTGAGTTATTTTTTTAGCGTGCTGGACAACACGCTTTTCTTTCAGCCCTGGCTCTGGATACTGAATCTGCTGTTTACCGCTGCGGGGCTGTGCTTCCATATTCTCTTTCGCCGCCAGCTGTCAGGGGAAATTGATACGTTAAAACACCGGCTGATAAAAAAGAGCCAGCTGGAGCGAAATACCCGCACGGATGTGAGGAAAGTGAAGGAGATGCTTCCCGACAGCGTGGAATATGATCCGCTGGAGTATATCGACCTGCAACGGGGGGTATTTATCGGGCTGGATCACAGTGGCCTGCCCCGGTATATCCCGGTGAGCGAATTTCAGTCTCAGCATGCCGACATCATCGGCACCACCGGCTCAGGCAAAGGCATCAGTGCCACGGTACTGCTTTACCAGGCCATTCTGTTAAATGAAGCCGTGTTTGTCGAAGATCCGAAGAATGATGAATGGGCACCGCACGTCCTGAAACAGGCCTGCGAACAGGCAGGCAAACCGTTTTATCTTGTCGATCTCAACAGCCGGAATGTGCAGTTCAACCTGCTGGCTGATATCACACCGGAACAGCTTGAAGAACTGTTCAGCGCCGGATTCAGCCTGTCCAAAAAAGGAGAAGGTGCCGACTTTTACCGCATTGCCGATCGCCGGGCAGCGAGAAACACCGCCGCCACCTACCTGCCCGGCATGACATTGCGGGCGCTGTTTGACAGCGAGTTTGTGCAGTCACTCAGAGAGAGCACCCCTGCATTTTACGGGGAGCTGGAAGAGATGGCACTGGTGAATGCCATCAACGCCAGGGATGGCGTATCACTGCGACAACTCTTTGAGAGTGGTGGTTGCTGTTACATTGTCGGTTCGATGCGTAACCAGAAAATCATTTCCGCCCAGCGCATGATTTTGATTCGCCTTATCCAGCTGGCTGAAACCCGGGACCGCATCGGCAGCATACCGCGACCGGTGGCGATATTTCTCGATGAACTCAAATACCACCTTTCCCGCCCGGCGCTTGAAGGGCTGGGCGCGGCCAGGGACAAGCGGGTACATATCTTCATGGCTCACCAGTCCATCCGGGATTTCTACGACTGCCCGGCAGATCTGGACGGGGACGCCGTGGCCGGTTCCGTTATTGAAAACTGTAAATTCATGCTGGTATACCGCCTGCGCGATCCGGACACCGCTGACTGGGTGGCGCGGATGAGCGGCTCTATCCTGGTTGATGATGAAATGCGCAGGGTCACCACTGACATCTCGTTAACCGAGAAAGTGGAGACAGACAGGACCATACGCCAGGCAGAACGCTACTACGTTGACAGCAACATGCTGCTGAACCTCCCGCCGTTCGTGGGCTTTGTCTTCACCCAAACTGACCTGGCGCGAGCCACCAGACTCGACCACATACGGGTACGCAAGCAGCACATCCCGCTCATGGACTTCAGCGCAACGCGGCCAGACGACCATCCGTCCTCATCCAGACCCTCCATTAACCTGTGAACGTTTTGAGAGTGAGTATCCCTATGCTTATTCATAATCCATCCGAAAGAAAAAGGATTGCTGATGAGAGAATGGCTGCACTCCTTCATTTTCTGAAAGAAGAGACCTGGTCAGATTTCAGTACACTGCGAAAAGTGATGGGCTTCAGCCAGAAAACTCATCACCCGGCCTACAACGTGCTGAACCGCGCTATCCGGGCCGGATTTATCACAAAATACGTGAATAACAACGTGCGGCCTGGCCTTGTATTATGGGGGATCACGATGCAGGGGCTGTCACAGGTCGTGCAACCGGATGATCAGGTCTTTCCTGGCTACTTCGAACCCGGAAAACTCAGTTACTACACACTTGAACATCACCTGTTTATCCAGCGAATACGACTGGCACTTGAAGCGCGGGGGGGCCGTAACTGGTGCCACGGTGACAGGAAAACGTTTATGAGGCGTTTTTCGGGTATCAGACACCGACCTGACGGTGTGATTACCCTGGAGAACGGCGCGGTGGTGGCCGTGGAAGCCGAACGAACCCTGAAAACCCGCGCACGGTACATCAACATCATCAGCAGCCATCTGGCGGCCTGTGATGCCGGTCGCTGGCATTATGCCATGTACGTTACGCCTGACGACGCGTTCCGGCAGTCACTGTTAAAACTGTTTGACGACATCAACACGGTGATGCGGAAAAACATACCCGTGCCATTTACAGGCCATAACCGGGACATGTTTTTATTCCGCACCCTTGATGAGCTGGAGTGGCCCACTGCGCTCAGTGACTGAATAACGTCGTTTTAACGTAGACCGTGCTGCATCATTTTTTGGGGCATTACCTGCATGTGCAGTGCTGAAGCAGAATGCCAGGAGTGGAGCTGTAGAGTCCGGGTCCGGGCAAAGAGTAGCCCGAAACCCCGCCACCGCATGATGGCCTGGCCCTCATCGCCAGACATGGTGAACGCCCCCATTTACTCGTTGTGACGTCCAGTCCCAAAACTTTTACTGTTTTCTTGTGCAGCTTAACCGCATGTTACCCGCGCCTTAACCCCCCGCTGATCTTTTTCTGACCAGAGCAAAACATCGTTTTGTTCCGCGTATCTTCCCGTTCACAACCGATATTTTGGCTACCTGTGCTTCATTAAGGTTTTCTTATGCGTCTTATCGTGATTTCAGGCATTTTTCGCGCACCATCCCTGCAAATACGCCACTTTAATTTTTTGTAAAAAAATGGTTTATTACAAAATATAACAGGCTGCTTAAGCATCCGGCGTTCAGCAAGACACACACAAGCGAAAAGAATCAGGGATTTCAGGGATGAAAATTTGCCGTACCGCTGCCTTCGTGCTGGCTGGCACGTTCACATGCGTTGCCAGCGCCGCGCCGCTGTCACCTGCCGACCGCGACACTGTTCGCCAGCAACAGCAGCAGCTTCTGGAGCAGAGCCAGCAGCAGCGCGACGAGCTGGAGCGCGCCACACCGCTGGTGCGCCCGCCGCAGCCTGCGCCAGACGTCCCGCCCTCCGGTCCCTGCTTCACTATCCACACCATTACGCTGGATAACGCCACGCTGATTTCTGCTCGCCAACAGGACAGACTGCTGGCTGAGTGGCGCGGCCAGTGCCTGGACATGGCGCACATCACCCAGCTCACCAATACCGTGTCCGACTGGTACATCAGCCGGGGCTACATCACCAGCCGGGCGTTTCTCACTGAACAGGATTTATCGTCCGGCACGCTGCACATCGCGGTGCTGGAAGGCCGCTTACAGGCGGTGCGCCTGGACGGTAAGTCCGCGCGTCAGCTTAAAATGGCCTTCCCCGGACTCGAAGGGCGCATCCTTAACCTGCGCGATATCGAGCAGGGCATGGAGCAGATTAACCGCCTGCGAAGCACGCCGGTGCAGATTGAAATCCTGCCGGGCGACCGCGCCGGGTACTCCATCGTTAACCTCACCGCCACCCCGGAGTTCCCGTTCACCGGCTCAGTGAGCGTTGACAACAGCGGCCAGAAAAGCACCGGCACCGGGCAACTCGGCGGCGCACTCACCGGCAACAACCTGCTCGGCATTGCCGACAAGTGGTTTGTGAGCGGCGGGCGCAGCAGCGATTTTTCCACCTCACATGACGCACAGAATTTTGCCGCAGGCGTGAGCGTGCCCTGGGGCTACGGCCTGCTCGACTACAGCTACAGCTGGAGCAACTACCTGAGCACCCTTGATAACAACGGCTGGCCGTGGGCGTCCACCGGCGACACCGAAGCGCACCGTCTGAACGGCGCCTGGGTACTGTTCCGTAACAGCGATATCAAAACCGGCGTGTCGCTGGGCCTGAATCACCGCCTCAGCCGCAACTACCTCGACGGCGTAAAACTTACCAGCAGCAGCCGCAAGCTCACCAGTGTGCAGGCAGGCATTACCCACACGCAAAAAATCGCCGGGGGCGTGGCGACCTTTAACCCGACGTACAGCCAGGGCGTGCCGTGGCTGGGTGCCGAGAACGACAACCATAAAGTGGGTGATGTCCCGAAGGCCGGGTTCAGGAAGTGGAGCCTCAGCGCCAGCTTCCAGCGCCCGCTAATCGGTAACTTATGGTGGCTCAGTAGCCTCTACGGCCAGTGGTCGCCGGACCGGCTGTACGGCAGCGAGCGCCTCACCCTGGGCGGCGAAAGCTCGGTGCGCGGCTTTAAGGAGCAGTACCTGTCCGGGGATAACGGCGGCTACTGGCGTAACGAACTGAGTTACCCGCTGTTGACGCTACCGGTTATCGGCCAGGTGAGCGGGTTTGTGGCCCTCGACGGCGGCTGGCTGAAGCAGGACGACCAGGACATGTACGCCAGCGGCACGCTGTGGGGCAGTGCCACTGGCTTAACCAGCGCCAACCGCTGGTATTCCAGCCAGTTTACCGTGGGTGTGCCGGTGGCTTACCCGCACTGGCTGAAGCCGGACCACGTCAGTATTTACTACCGTATCGCGTTTGCGTTTTAAGGGATGAGGCAGGTTATGGACAATAATAATTCCACAAAAAATACCGTTCGTTTCTCTCAGCGCCTGCTGAGTTACCTCATCAGCGCCCTGCTGGCAGGCCAGCCGGTGGCCCCGGCGCTCGCGGCGGCCATCACACCGACTGGCAGCGCGAAGCTGGACCAGGCGGCTAACGGCGTGCCGGTGGTGAATATCGCCACACCGAACGGCGCGGGACTCTCCCATAACCAGTTTAAAGACTACAACGTCGGTAAAGAAGGCCTCATCCTCAACAACGCCACCGGCAAACTCAACCAGACCCAGCTTGGCGGCATTATCCAGAGTAACCCGAACCTCAAGGCAGGCCAGGAAGCCAAAGGCATTATCAACGAAGTGACCGGCGCGAACCGCTCGCAGTTGCAGGGCTACACCGAAGTGGCAGGCAAGGCCGCGAACGTGATGGTGGCGAACCCGTATGGGATCACCTGCAACGGCTGCGGCTTTATCAACACCCCGAACGCCACGCTGACTACCGGTAAACCGCAGTTTGACGCGGCGGGTAACCTGCTGGCACTGGATGTCAGTAAAGGTTCGATTACCGTTGAAGGCCAGGGGCTGGATGCCAGCGGCAGTGATGCGCTCGCCATTATCGCCCGCGCGACTGAGGTGAACGCGGCGATCCACGCAAAAGACCTGAGCGTGACCGTGGGTGCCAACCGCGTGAATACGGACGGCAGTACGCAGGCAATTGCCGGTGAAGGTACGGCCCCGTCTGTGGCGGTGGATACCGGCGCGCTCGGCGGCATGTATGCCAACCGCATCCGGCTGGTGTCCGGCGAAAAAGGTGTCGGGATTAACCTCGGTAACCTGAATGCGCGCCAGGGCGATATCCGGCTTGATGCCAGCGGCAAAATCACGCTGAACAACAGCCTCGCCAGCGGCAACACCACCGTTAACGCGCAGAGCGTGGTGCTGAATGGCGACCATAAGGCAGGTGGAAACCTCGCCGTTACCAGCAGCACGGATATTACTCAGGGCAAGGGGACGCTCAACAGCGATAAAGACGTAACGCTGAACGCGGGCGGCACGCTCACCCTCAGTAACAGCCTGGCAGCGGGCAACAGTACGCTGAAGGCTAAGGACGTGGCGCTGTCCGGTACGCACCGTGCAGGCAACACGTTCAACGTGAACGGCGCAGATATCGCGCTGAACAGCGCCGCGCTGACCGCAGGCACAAATCTGCAACTGACCGCTGACGGCAAACTGACACAGAGCGGCGGTAAGCTCACCGCCGGGCAGGACATGGCGCTGACTGCGCAAACCCTGACGCAGAATGCTGCCGCGCAGGCCGACGCGGCACGCCATATCGCCCTTAACGCCCGCGACAGCGCCACGCTGGCAGGCAACATGACGGCGGCGCAGCAGCTGGCACTGACCAGCGGCACGCTGAACAACAGCGGGCAACTGGCGGCAGGCGGCGCAGCGACGGTGAAGTCCTCCAGCCTGACCAACAGCGGTACGCTCCAGGGCGGCACCGTTGCCGTTAACAGCACGTCAGTTACGAATACCGGTAGCCTGGCAAGCCGCAGCACGCTCGATATCACCGCACAGAACCTGACCCAGCAGGGCAGCGTGGGCGCGAAAGGCAAAACCACGCTCACCGCCACGCAGAAACTCACCCACAGCGGTAGCACGGTAAGCGATGAGGCACTGACGGTGAACGCCACCACACTTACCCAGGACGGCACGCTGTCCGGCGCAACAGGCCTGACCGTGACGGCGACTACGCTGACCAGCGGCGCACAGTCGGTCACCCACAGTGACGCTGGCGTGACGCTGAACGCGCAGACGGCCACCCTGAACGGCGAAACCCGCGCCGGAACCACCCTTGCTGTCAAAGGCCAGCAACTGACCACGCAGGCAGACGCACAGCTGCAAAGCGGCGCGGGCATGACACTGGACGCGGCGAAAGCCACGCTTAACGGCACCCAGGCAGCCAAAGGCGCGCTGACCGTCAGCGCCACAGACAGCCTCACCCACGGCGGTAACAGCACCGGTAGCACGGTGAACCTCAACGCTGGCGCACTGACCCACAGCGGCATTGTCGAAACCCCGACCCTGACGGTTAATGCAAAAACCCTCACCAACAGCGGCACGCTGTATGGCAAACAGACTTTCACACTTTTTGCTGACCAGCTGACAAACCAGGCGCAGGGCGTGCTGTACAGCGATGCCAGACTGGCGCTGACCACACCTGTACTCTCTAACGCCGGGACGATTTCCGCGCCGTCACTCGCTATCGACAGCCGGACGGTGACCAACAGCGGACTGATACAGGGCCGCCAGACGCTGCGCCTGCTGGCAGCCTCACTCGACAACCAGGTCGCTGGCGTGGTCTACAGCGCAGGCGATGTCGCGCTGAGCCTGCCGGACTTCCGCAACGCGGGTACGATAGCCAGTGACGGACAACTGACGTTTACCAGCACTACCCTCACCAACAGCGGCCTGCTCCAGGGCAGTAAGGCACTGACGGTTGAAGCCGCACAGCTGGATAACCAGGCCGACGGTGTGCTGTACAGCGACACGCGCCTGATGCTGAAAGCACCGGTACTGAATAACGCCGGGGCAGTCTCGGCCCCGTTGCTCGCCATCGACAGTAAAACGCTCATCAACAGCGGACAGATTCAGGCCAGCCAGGCGCTGAATCTGCTTATTAACAACCTGAGCAATCAGGCGGGCGGCGTGGTGTACAGCGCCGCAGACCTGGCGCTGAACCTGCCGGAACTGCACAACGCGGGAACCCTTGCCAGCGACGGGCTACTGACATTAACCGGCACCACACTCACCAACAGCGGCCTGCTACAGGGCGGCAGCGGTCTGACGCTCAGTGCAGCGTCCTACCTCCAGAGCACCACAGGCCGCACACTCAGCGGCGGCGTGCTGGACCTGACAGCCACCACCCTCACTACTGACGGCACACTCCAGGGCCAGTCTGTCCAGGTCCAGGCCGACAACTGGCAGCACGGCGGCTCACTGCTGGGTAAAGACCGCCTTACCGCCAGCGTGAACGGCACGCTGGTTAACCGGGGCGACCTGCTGAGCCAGGGCGCGGTGGATATCAGCGCCAGCACGCTCGACAACCGGGGCAGCCTGCTGAGTGAAGGCGATATGCACCTGACCGGCAACCAGTTAACCAACAGCGGCGCACTCCAGGGCAACCGCCTGACGCTCAGTCAGGACCGTATCGACAACACCGGCACCGCCATTGGTTTACAGGCGCTGACGCTGGCGTCACGGCTGGATATGGCACAGCCGCTGCTGACGCTGGTGAACGGCGGTTCCCTGCTGACCCAGGGGACGCTCGCCATTACCGGCGGCGAAATCCGTAACACCGGCACCTGGCAGGGCCAGCACATCCTGCTGGATGCACAGCGCCTGACGCATGACGGCACCATTCAGAGCGCCGATGCCCTCACCTTCACCCTGAGCAACAGCCTGACCGCCAGTGCAGACAGCAAAATCAGCGCGAATGGCACGGCGGCGCTGAATGCGCTGGCTTTCACTAATCAGGGCCAGTGGATTGCCAACAACCTGACGGTAAAAGGTGCCACGCTGAATAACAGCGGCGAGATCACCGGCGTGAACGGGCTTACCGTGGCGCTCACCGGCGACCTTAAACAGACCGGCGATATGCTCAGTGCAGGCAGGCTGACACTCGATGCCGGGAATATCACCCACAGCGGACGCATTCAGGGCGGCGATACCGGCATTACGACTGTCAGCCTGACAAACGAGGGCCGCATTCAGGGCGACAGCGCCCTGGCGTTAACCCTGAGCGGCAGGCTCACCAGTAACGGCACCCTGCTGAGTCAGGGCGCACTGACGCTGACCACCCCAGAACTGCTTAACGAGGGCGTGATTCAGGGGGCTGGCACCACCCGTCTGACGGCAACGCAGCGGGCGCAGAACGACGGCAAAATCCTCTCCGGCGGCACGCTGACGCTGGAGACAGCGGCCTTCACAAATAAGAACTGGCTACAGGCAACAGACCTGGTGCTGAACGCCACCCGCCTGGACAACAGCGGCACCCTGCTGGCGCAGCAGAGCGCCACACTTACCGGCACACAGTTCACCAACCTCGGCACGGCACAGGCAACCGCGCTGACGGTCAATCACCAGACGCTGAGTAACGCCGGAACCCTGCTCGGCAACAGCAGCCTGAACGTAACGGCTGACACTGTCGGACAGCCTGCGAGCGGCAACCTGTTCAGCGGGGGCGACCTGCTGCTGAACAGCACCGGGCTGACGTCATTCGGGCAACTGGTGGCACTCGGTAACCTGACGCTGAAGCTGACAGATGCGTTTACCGCGCAGAACGTGATTGCAGCGGGCAAACAACTGACCATTGAAAGTGGCGGGAATATCACTAACGCCAGCACCCTACAGGGTAACGGCGTGACGCTGACCGCTGGCGGCAAACTGATTAACCAGGGGCAAATCACCACCGGCAGCGCGGCCAGTAGCTTAAGCGGCTCACACATTGCCCTGACCGCAGGCGGCACGTTGCAGGCAGGCGGTGACGTCACGCTCACCAGCCGCAGCGATATCCTGCTGGACGGCTTTACCGGTGCAGCGGGCAGCCTGACGCTGAACGCCACGGCTTCCATCATCAACACTGCGCTGCTGTATGCGGGTAAGAACCTGATGCTGCTGGCAGACAGCATCCAGAACCTGCGTGGCGATATGCTGGCGGGTAACAGCCTGTGGATGCAGAAAGACTCAGCAGGGACAGCTAACGCCGAAGTGATTAACCGCTCCGGCACCATCGAAACCGTTAACGGTGATATCACCATTAACACTGCACACCTGCTGAACAGCTGGGATTCCCTGACGGCCACGCATGAAATTATACCCGGTGACGACACTGGCACGCTGTCGCCGTTGCCGCCCAGTAACTGGTGGCAAATCAAAACCGACGAAAACGGACCGTATCTGCTGGTGTACTGGACCGCAACACCCGCCCCGGAATACCGGGTGCAGATGGGTGATAAGGAAGTGGTCACGGTGACAGCCACCGGCAGCGCCGGGCGCATTGCCAGCGGTGGCGATATGACCATTGCTGCGGCCAGTCTGGAAAACGAAGCGTCTTTCCTGCTTGCCGGGGGCAATATGCGCCTGAGCGGCGACACGCTGAGTAACCAGGGCTGGCAGGAAGGTACGTCGGTCACCGAAAGTCTCTGGGTATGGGACAGCAGCCGCCGCTATGTCTGCGGCGGATATGAATGCCGGGGATACCGGCTGTCCAGCCAGACCACTACCGACCTGGACGGGAAAATTTACCGTGCGGTTATCAGCGCGGGCGGCAGCGTGGATGCCCGCTTTACCCGCGATATCAGCAACACCACGACCACCGCGAATGCAGGCGGCGTCACCGCCACCCTGACCGCGCCGACGCTGAACACCCTCAGTAACCAGACCATCGATAGCGGCGTGCAGGCAGAAAGCCTGACAGGCGCAGACAGCGTGGCAATTGGTTCTCCGCAGTGGCAGGACCAGCTTAACGGGGCGCTACAGCAAATCAGCGGCGGCAGCGCCCCGGGCAACATCCCGGACGGCAGTACGCCGGGTAAGGTGGACACCAGCGCGTACCCGCTGCCGTCCGGTAATAACGGCTACTTTGTCACCTCAACTGACCCGGACAGCCCGTATCTCATCACCGTCAACCCGAAACTGGACAGCCTCGGCCAGCTCGATGAAAGCCTGTTCGGTGACCTGTACGCCCTGCTCGGCATTCAGCCGGGACAGGTGCCGCGTGAAACCAACGGCGCTTATACCGACCAGAGCCAGTTTATCGGCTCGGCGTACTTCCTTGACCGGCTCAATCTGAACCCGGAGTACGATTACCGTTTCCTGGGTGATGCCGCGTTCGATACCCGCTATGCCAGCAATTACATCCTCAACCAGACCGGCAGCCGCTATATCAACGGCGTCGGCTCGGACCTGGAGCAGATGCGTAAACTGGTTGATAACGCCGCCGTGGCCTCACAGGCGCTGGGGCTGGAATTTGGCGTGGCCCTGACGGCCACACAGATTGCCGCGCTCGACAGCAGCATCATATGGTGGGAAGCCGCCGTGGTGAACGGCCAGACGGTGATGGTGCCGAAGGTGTACCTGTCACCAAAAGACGTGACCGTCCATAACGGCAGCGTTATCAGCGGCAGCGACGTGATGCTGACCGCAGGCAACATCACCAACAGTGGCGGCACGCTGACGGCACAGAACACCCTGACCGCCAGCAGCGAGAACAGCCTCAGCAACCTTAATGCCGGGCTTATCAGCGCCGCAAACGGGCTGACGCTAAGTGCGCTGGGTGATATCAACAATGTCAGTTCCACCATCAGCGGCAAAACTGTTTCGCTGGAAAGCATCGGTGGCAGCATCAACAACACCACGCTGACGCAGCGCCTGGGGCTGTATGCGGCCAGTCAGCGCGGCGATACAGTTAACCTGACCACCACGGTGACCGGCAACACGGCATCCATCAGCGCGACTGGCGGCCTGCTGATGAAAGCCGGACAGGACATTACCGTCACCGGCGCAAACGTCAGTGCAGGCGGCAGTCTGGCGATGGTGGCCGATGGCAATATCCGTGTGACCGAAAACCAGCTGAGTGACGGCTACACTAGTAGCGACTTCCGGGGCGAGTCATACGGCAACGACATCAGCAACCAGGGCAGTAGCATCACCGCAGGCAACAACCTGCTGATGCAGGCGGGCAACGACCTGACGGTCAGTGCCAGCAGTGTCAACGCAGGCGGCACGGCGCAACTGACCGCAGGCAATGACCTCAGTCTTAACAGCGCAGCCACCACGAAGAACAACCGTTACGGTGGCAGCGAATCCCACGCAACCGGCGTTGACCGCGCCACGGTCACCGCAGGCAATGACCTGGTGCTGGTCGCCGGGCGCGACCTGAACTCACAGGCGGCAGGCCTTGCCGCCGAAGGCAGCGTGGGTTTACAGGCCGGGCGTGACGTTAACTTAATGTCCGAAGCCACCACTGAAGGCGACAGCACCTACGCCAGTCAGAAGGTGGAAATTAACGAATCCGTGCGCCAGCAGGGAACGGAGATTGCCAGCGGTGGCGACACCGTGATTATCGCCGGACGCGATGTGAACTCGCAGGCCGCACAGGTCACCGCACAGGGCGATATCGGCGTGGCCGCAGCCCGTGATATCAACCTCGAAACAGCCACAGAGAGCGACTATCGCTATTTCGAAGAAACGAAGAGCAAAAAAGGGTTCCTGAGCAAGAAAACCACCCACGTTATCGAGGAAGACAGCGCCACCCGCGAACAGGGGACGCTGCTGAGTGGCGATAACGTCACGCTGTCAGCGGGCAATAACCTGCTGGTCAAAGGCTCGGCAGTAGTGGGCGACGGCGATGTGTCACTCAGCGCAGGTAACCAGGTGGATATCGTGGCGGCCACCAACACCGACTCCACCTACCGCCTGAAAGAAACGAAAAAGAGCGGCCTGATGGGGACCGGTGGTATCGGTGTGACTATCGGTACGGCGAAATCGCGCAGCGAAATGAACGAGGACGGCACCACCCAGAGCCAGAGCTTCAGCACGGTGGGCAGCACTGGCGGTAACGTCAGTATCACCGCTGGCGGTCAGGCGCACATTGGCGGCGCGGACCTGGTGGCAAACAAAGACCTGTCCATCACCGGCGACAGCGTGGTGATTGAGCCGGGCCGCGACCAGCGCACCCGCGATGAACGCTACGAGCAGAAGACCAGCGGCCTGACCGTGGCGCTGTCCGGCGTGGCGGGCGACCAGGTGAACAATGCGATATCTGCTGCAAAAAGTGCAAAACAGGAAAGCGATGGCCGACTGACGGTACTCCAGGCCACTAAATCAGCCCTGTCAGGCGTGCAGGCCGGATTGGGCGTACAGCAGGCCAGCGCAGAAGGCGATGCGAATAACGCAGTGGGTGTCAGCCTGTCGTTGAGTTCGCAGAAATCGAAATCACAGCAGCATCAGGAATCCTCAATGGTTTCCGGCTCCACCCTGAACGCCGGGAATAACCTGTCGGTTACCGCCACAGGCAAGGGTAACAGTGCACACAGCGGTGATATCGCCATCGGCGGCAGCCAGCTGAAAGCCGGTGGCGATATGTCGCTGAACGCCGCGAACGATATCGTGCTGGCCGGGGCGGCAAACACACAGCAGACCACCGGCAGTAACAGCAGCAGCGGTGGCGGCGTGGGGGTGAGCTACGGCGCAGGCAAAGGTGGTGCGGGCCTGAGCGTCTTTGCCAGCGTTAACGGCGGCAAAGGCAACGAAAAAGGCAACGGCACCACCTGGACCGAAACCACCCTCGACGGTGGCGGCACGGTGTCCCTGACCAGCGGGCGCGACACCACCCTGTCGGGCGCACAGGTCAGCGGTAATAAAGTGGTGGCTGACGTCGGGCGTGACCTGACCATCAGCAGCCTCCAGGACAGTGACCGTTACGACTCGAAGCAGAGCAGCTTCGGTGCCGGTGGCAGTATCGGCAGCACCGGGGGCAGCGGCTATGCCAGCACCAGCCAGGACAAGATGCACAGCACCTATGACAGCGTGATTGAGCAAAGCGGTATCTACGCAGGTGACGGTGGATTTGATGTGACTGTCGGCAACCACACCCAGCTTAACGGCGGCGTGATTGCCTCTACGGCAACAGCCGATAAAAACAGCCTCGATACCGGCACGCTGGGCTGGAGCAATATTGAAAACAACGCGGAGTATGACGTCAGCCACAGCGGTGGCAGCTTTGGCATGAGTTCAGACGGCGGCACGCTGGGGTCACAGATGGCCGGTAACGCGCTGTCGAACATGACCGGCACGGTGCTGGGCAACCTGAACGGCAGCGGCAGCGCGTCAGGCACCACCCAGGCGGCGGTGAGCGACGGCAGCATCACCATTCGCGATAAAGAAAACCAGCAGCAGGACATCGCCACGCTGAACCGTGATGCGGAAAACGCCAACGGCAGCATTGCACCGATTTTCGACAAGGAGAAAGAACAGAAACGCCTCCAGGGTGCGCAACTGGTGAGTGATATCACCCGCCAGATGAACGATATCGTCAGTACGTATGGCGATATTCAGGCGCTGGAAGCCGCGAAGAAAAGCCATCCCGGCGCAACTGCCACCGAGTTACGCCAGTCGCAGGCCTATCAGGATGCGATGAAAACGTATGGTATCGGCAGCACCGCACAGATGGCCGTGCAGGCCATCGCCGGTGTGCTGGGTGGCCTGAACGCCGACAGCCTGGGCCAGGCGCTGGCAGGTGGACTGAATCCGTTAATGGCGCAGGCGATTAAGGCCGGAACGGAAGGTAACGATGAAGCTAATCTGATGGCGCACGCTATCTGGGGCGCGGTGGCGGCACAGGTATCTGGTGGCAATGCGGCAGCGGGCGCTGCCGGTGCATTCAGTGCAGAGCTTGCAGGCAAATACATCCTGAATAATTATTACGGTGGTGACGCCAGCAAGCTGAGTGAGCAGCAGAAGCAGGAAATCAGCCTGCTGGCGACGCTGGCAGGCGGCGTGGCGGGCGGGCTGGCCGGTGACAGCACCGCATCAGCGACGACGGGGGCGCAGGCAGGGCAGAACGCGGTTACCAATAATACGTTTGGTGAATGTACACCTGTAACCTGTAAGCAGGGTGTGGATGTTATTGGAGGCAGCGGCGGCAGTGGCCTCGGTGGGGGCATGGTCGGTGGCGGGGCTGGTATCGGCCTGGCTACAATCATTTCTGAGATATTCGGTGGTGATAAGGATGCGGACAATGCCGAGTCACAGCCGAATGTGGCCGGGAATCTGACAGATGCCGGGAAGACAGAAATCGGTGGGGCTGGTTCGGGAACACCGGGAGGCTGGGAGCCGCAGGATGAAGAAAATGCGCGGAACAACGAAGCCCACAGTGCAACAAATGGGAAAAATTTAAATGCTGAATTAGTGGGTAAAGAAATTGCAGGAGGACATGCTTTTGAGAAACACGTCCTTCAACAAGGAGAATTTACTGGATTAGGTATAAGAACAAGGACTCAATTTGCACAACACATTGAAAATGTTGTTAAGAATCCCACATCCACTAAAGAGTTAAGTAATGGTCGTTCGGCTTATTGGGATCAGTCTACAGGCACCGTCGTAATCCGTAATCCGAAAGCTGCTGATGGCGGAACAGCCTTTAGACCAGTAAACGGTAGAGCATACTTTGATAATTTGAGGTGATAAATGGACGTAAGATCTGTTGCAGAAAAAAAAGCTCAATTAACCATCAGTGAAAATGAGCTATTAATACTGAGTTCAGCTTTAAATGAAATTTGTAATGGTATCTCTGTTCCTGAGTTTGAGACAAGAATAGGGGCTTCTAGAGAAGAGGCCTATGCGTTACTTGATGTTATAGGTCGTATTTTAGACAAAATGAATACTTAAAAAGAAGCCCGCCCCTACTCTGTTGGTGTCCAACATTTGGCGTGCAGCTCAACCGATCCGGGATCTTTTTGCCCTTAATCTGCCGCTCTGTTGCTAAATTGGTGCCACGTTTTACCACTCAACAGCGGGACAGGGTATGATTTGTTGAACTGCCACGCTGTGGCCGCCACCAATAACACATTTGGTGAATGTACACCTGTCACCTGTAAGCAGACTGTAGATGTTATTGGCGGTGGCCTCGAAGGGGCATGAATTGTGAACTGACTTCGCTGTGAATTGCCTGTCACGCAGTAATCACCTGCGCTCACACAACCCCTGTAAAATAAAACCCCCCGGCGTGTCAGCATCAGGCAGGTCAGCGAATCATTATGTTCGTTGTCAGGCGTTAAATGTCGAAAGACTCAGGAAAATAACATGCTTACTGATGAAGGAAGCAGGTTGTGAATCACGGTTCATGCCCAGAGAAATAAACCAGTCACCTGCCAGATATAACGAGCCATCTTCCCGAATCTCATCAGCGTATATATCTGCATCCGGGCTGTTCAGCAGTTCGATAAAGAATGCCTCATCATGAACCGGCGTTATCCACAGTGCGTTATCCCTTAGCTGAATACAGACCGATGTACCGGATGTAAATCCGTTCACGGCAAGTTCAGGCCCGGAAATAACCATTTCCGGCATCACATCATCGTAATGGTAAAGGGTTTTCATTCCTCTTCATTTTCCTGGCAGGTGGTCTGACTGCTGGCAGTATGGCAAATGTCAGCCGTGTTGCACAGAGCCGACAGACAACGGTTAACAAGGTACAGACGAAGGTCAGATACATCGTGTTTTGGAACATGGTCAGGATATGCTGTCCTGTGCAGACAATCCATCATAAGATGATAATGATCAACTAAGAAACGACGTCATACCAATAGTGCATAATATTTTAAATAAAAATGCATGACATGAATCCCAGCCACCTTGAACTGCACCGGTTTTTTTACCTCTCGCCTACCATTCCGTTGCCGTGTCTGTGCCTGTTTTTACTACTAAACTACGGGACAGGGTATGTTTTGTTGAACCGCCACGCTGTGGCCGTCCTCCAGAACGCCTGTTGTCGTTACTGTCAACAGGGACCAGCTGCTGGCGAATACCTGCCACTTTCACGCTGTTTTCCTGGCTCCTTTTTAGCGTGTCAGGAGATACCGGTATCGTACTTTCCAGTAAAATAATTCGGTAAACATTGCTCGTAAAATCCCCCTCTCTGCCAGTCTCTTTTTCAGGCAAGAAAAAACCCTGCGATTTTCGCAGGGTTTGAATGTTCAAAGTCCCATCAGATAACGATGAGCTTTTGAAGCGGCACTGGCGGCGCGGAAGATGTAACGTTTGTCATCACGTAATGTTTTCAGCCATGAAGCAATGTAGCTGTCATGCTGGACATCACCACTGATGCCTAAGTCCGCCATCAGAAACGCGCTTCCCAGCTCTGCGATAAGCTCCTCGAAGGCGTAATCTTCTGAGCCGAAACGGCCTTTCATCTCACGGTTAAGGCGGGTTTTGTGGCCGCTCCAGTGAACCAGTTCATGAAGGCCTGTTGCGTAGAAGTCTTCGGCTTTGCTGAATAAACGACGTTCCGGAAGGTAAATTTCATCCGTGGCGGGGGTGAAAAAAGCCTGTTGACCGCGTTCAGTGATACGTGCACCGCTGCGCTGATAAAGGGCTTCAACGTGTGCCAGGGATTCAAAGGTGACTTCTGTCAGACCGGGGGTTGCGGTGCTGTCTGGCGTTACAGGTAAACCGTCAATCTGCTCAACATTGAAAAGGGTAAAGTGTTTCAGCATCGGAATGTGGTCTATACCGCCGTCCTGGTTTTCTTTCTCCAGTGTTTTATAAAAGATAACCATCGTCCCGCGTTCGCCTTTACGAACCTGAGCACCGATAGCCTGTGCCTGCTGGTAGGTCAGCCATTCGGCATGCTGAAAACCCTGTTTCGCCGCACTGCACCACAGCAGCATGATGTTAATACCGCTGTAGGCGTCATGGGTGGTGAAGTTTGAGGGGATACCTGATACAAGGCCGTTACGTTTCCAGGGGCATGACCAGGGTTTAACACCGGCTTCCAGTGCCTGGATGATGTTGTTCGTTACGGTCTGGTAAAGGTCTGTCTGGGGTGTGGAAAATTTCGTTTTTGAGGAGCCTGAGTGGTCCGGCGACGATACGCTGGTCGCCGCTGCGGTATCAGAAGTGCTTGTCCGGGTATGCAGGTTAATTGACATGGTATTTTCTCCGTCAGTTGAGTGGGTTTTCGTCTTCGTGTCGCCTGACGGTTCGGTACACCGGCATCGTTCTGTTCAGCAGGGGCGCGGTACGCGTGCCATTTACCCTTGCGGAACAGGTTGTGCTGGTTAACGATTACCGGAAGCTGACAGGAAAGAGAAAACCCACGGGAGAAAAGACCGGCGGGCATACCCGGGCGTTTAGCACTTCGATGATTGCAGCGGTGAAATGCTTTGGCAGGAAGGCAAACGACTGTCCCGCGCACAGGCGCTGTAGGTACAAATAAAAAAACGGGTCAGTTTGCGGGTCTTGACAGGATGATGTGAAAATATCTACCATAAAAACAGTACCGTAAAAACCTATTCGATTCCGGGTCCGGGCACCACGAATTACAAGGCCTCGCTGAAAAGCGGGGCTTTTTCGTTTCTGGGAATGCGTATTTGCGCCAATGCCTTGATGCGTTTTGATTTCCCCTGTGCATTCTGAAAGTCTGTAGCCAGATTACAATCGTTTGGCTCGGCAACAGCAAAGGCCTCAATGGCTTACTGGTAATAACATTCCCTCTTCAACACCCCTAATTAAATCCTCCGGGCTAATCGACGCCCAGGGCCTATATATCCGGCACGACATTGCGGACACCGTTTGATAGCGAACTGGGGCAGTCCCTCAAAAGCCCCTGCATTTATGGTGAACCGGAAGAAATGGCGCTGGTGAATACCGATCAATACCGCCGTCCTGGTTTTCTTTCTCCAGTGTTTTATAAAAGATAACCATCATCCCGTGTTCGCCTTTACGAACCTGAGCGCCGATAGCCTGTGCCTGGTGGTAGGTCAGCCATTCGGCATGCTGAAAACCCTGTTTCGCCGCACTGCACCACAGCAGCATGATGTTAATACCGCTGTAGGCTTCATGGGTGGTGAAGTTTGAGGGGATACCTGACACCAGGCCGTTACGTTTCCAGGGGCATGACCAGGGTTTAACACCGGCTTCCAGTGCCTGGATGATGTTGTTCGTTACGGTCTGGTAAAGGTCTGTCTGGGGTGTGGAAAATTTCGTTTTTGAGGAGCCTGAGTGGTCCGGCGACGATACGCCGGTCGCCGCTGCGGTATCAGAAGTGCTCGTCCGGGTATACAGGTGAACAGTCTGTGTCTTTTCTCCGTCAGTTGAGTGGGTTTTCGTCTTCGTGTCGCCTGACGGTTCGGCACGCCGGCATCGTTCTGTTCAGCAAGGGCGCGCTACGCGTACCATTTACCCTTGCAGAACAGGTTGTGCGGGTTAACGATTACCACAAGCTGACAGGAAAGAGAAAACCCACGGGAGAAAAGACCGGCGGGCATACCCGGGCGTTTAGCAATTCGATGATTGCAGCGGTGAAACGCTTTGGCAGGAGGATAAACGGACCGCCCCACGCACAGGCGCTGTAGGTACAAATAAAAAAATGGGTCAGTTTTCAGGTTTTAGCCGTTATCAGCCAATAGCGTTAAGCCTGCAAGGCGGTTCAGAGTGAAACCGAGTATTCCCGGGTCCGCTACCTGGTGTAAATTTTTATGTATATTGGCTGATCTCCTCCCTTGATTGATCTCCTCCTGATCTCTGATTTAGCACTTCACTGATTTTGGGCCAGGGTCAGAACATTCCACAATTCTTTTGCTGAATGGAGCTGGATTTGGGTCAGGATCATTACTACCTTATTCGGACCTTTGAAAGTGTGGATGGGCTGAGAGTGTAATCCCGGACCTGTTCTGTAACGACCGATGTGTATTTGCTCAGACCTGAACTGACGGTTTTCATGGTCAGAACACAACAAAATCTGACATCCGGCCTGGCGCGATTAACAGACGCTAACCTTCTGATAAAGACAGCTTCGAAATTCTGAGGCAGCTAAGATGACCTCAACAAATAAGGTGACAGAAAATCTTCTACTTCTCGCTTGCCGATACCTAACGTATAACTGACATTGGCAGATTTTAAAATTTTGAGCCCTTCACCTCTGTTTCGTGGATGCGGATCTTCTACGGCCACATAGATATGCTTTGGCTTTAGATTAGCAAGAGTTAATGCACAGGAGGGGGTTCTACCTTGAAAGGAACAGGGTTCAAGCGTGACAAAGATTTCACATTCACTAACTGGAAACGTTAGTTTTGAAATAGCGTCTATCTCAGCGTGATGATAGCCTGGAGATTGTGTAAATCCCCAGGAAACCACATCACCTTTATGAACAATCACACATCCTACAGGGGGATTGGGTCTGCATCCAGGTAATGCCAGGCGCGAGTATTCAAGCGCCAGCAACATGTACTCCAATTTTTTACTCATTCCATTCCACAAAGTTATAATTATTCAAAAAGGACCGAGATATAATATATTTTATCTTTTTTTAAACATTGTCAACAATTTGCTATTCTCGCCACTTCAACTACGTTTTAAATATCATCATAATGACACCCTATTGATATATCGTACATTTTAACCAAGTCCAGTAAAACTGCAGAGGAGAAATAAAATGGGTTCTTTAAATGTAACCAACATGGTTAGCAAAGAAGTTACAGTGCAAAAAATAAATATAAACAATAACAATGTAATTCACTCCCTTCAAAGCGTGAGCTTTGGGAGCACCCTTTTTTCATCCTATAATGAGACTACCAGTTCTGATTTTGATGACTTAATTTTGACCGTCATTTATAACACAACATCCTATTCAGTAAATCTTAACCGAGGTCATTTTTTTGGTGATAACAATGGCGCTTACCCAGGAGAAGATTATAATATTAGCATTATTCTAATGGGTATTAACTCCAGTAATGAAATCCCTGCCATGATGGTATATTCCAGCACAGCGAGTAGCACTTATACCTCATGTAATGATGTTAAGAACTTACAGCCTATTTAAATTTGCTTTCAGAAAGGCTGTGCTGCGGCCTTTTTTACCATCCACCTACTATGTTTGATACAGTCGGTTGAAGAATTTGCCTTGCTGCCGGGGCCAGGACTGTCGGTGCAGGCAACTGCCCATAATTCTGTGGCTGCCATAGTGCGTTAAAAACGCGACACCGGGACACGTGTAGCAAGGAGCGACACAGCGTAATTGCCAGCCCTTCGCTTCAGAGGCGAAGGGCTATTTTCACGCTAATGGAGCTAGTGAAAATCCGCAGTCAATTTTCTTATTTATGCGCGCTTCGTCGCATTATTAACCTCGAAAACACTTATCTTAAAAACGCAATTCCGCATTTAACGTTAGCAGATAAGGAATTTACAATGAGAGCATTAACTAAAAAAGAAATGGCGCTTGTCAACGGTGCAGTAAGCATAACGTTTTTCGCCCTCAGGAAGCCCTGGTGAAAATTCAGGGCATAATCTCTGGCAAATAAACAAAGCCCACAGACTTTCTTTATTTTCGATAACCCGCAACTTGAGTTTCCACCTCTGGCGTGCAACGGTTCTCGAATTTCCACCTCCAGCGCAGTGCTGGTCCCACTGAGCTGCGCTACCGTTTTTTCCCGCCCTGTTCTAAACGAAGCCGTCAGCCCCTCAGCACACGCACGTGAAATCGGCTCAAGTCTTTTACTTCTCACGCTTCCGCTTTATTGCGTCATGCCCACCTCGCTATGTTTAATCCGGTCGGCTTTCAGGCGCTGAGTCACGTCATTACCCCGCAATGTGACATCCCCATACGGGCGCAATGGCAGGCATAACGTCCATCTCGCTGTACTTCGGTGGCTGTCGCGGCTGGATTGCGTTAAACGAAACAGACAATGACTCGGCCGGCGACGCACCTGAGTACATCGCGCCTGTGGCAGGGCTGCACGCTGTTACGCTAAAGCTTCTTTCGTACAGAGAGCGGGAGAAGTGATGGTGCAGATTTTAGCGCCGTAGCACTGAGGGTTGCAGGAGGTGAGTGGTAACCAACTTTACAGTGTGTTGCTCAGAAACCACAGATACACCGACCGCCTCTCATCGCAGGCGGCGGTTTTTACTACCTCCATGACTGGGAAAATCCGGTAAAAATCGCGCCTCAGCTAAGGCTGTTCCCTGGAAAAGCACGAATGCACAGAGTAAAAGAAGGTTGCTATGTGTGAGGGTTCGCAGCGTCAACGGCACGTGTCCTTGCCTGAGATTGTGTACCATACGTCCCTCCCCCTTTCCTTCACCTGCTCCAGAGCGCGATCTCTGTTTACCTCCGGCACTCCTTATTCAGGTAATAGTTGTCTCTGGCAGTGCTTCACGCGCTCCGCGCGCCTGGTTTACCTGCAGTGACAGCAGGCAAACTCAGCAGGCTACCCATCCCATCTACAGAAGGGTCTTTTTTAAACACCATTTTTATTCGACAACTCTACTAACATTTATTCGACCAGTAGCATTTTATATATGCAGCGTCATTAAAACCGATACCTTTACTGTATTACGAATTAAATACGCCTATTATTCCCCTGGTTTAATAATTCAAACCACCGTTATAAAACCCGCATAAAACACTTCGCTTTTAATTTTTTACCGTGAGAAATTCCGCACCACATTAAACTCACCACATCACTTTACCAACGCTAAAGGTTCTCAGAAAGGTCTTACTAACATCATGGATTAAATCCCCATGCAACACACTTGCAAAAAAACGCGCTGTTTAGCGTCTTCTCAGTCTCTTTCTGTGTAAAAAAAGAAAATAAATAACGCATCTTTTCATGCACCTATAAGAATATATCATTTCTGTTAACAACCGGGACGCAAGTTTTTTTAATTCACATTGCATTTCGGCAACTACAATCTAAAATCGAAATACTTGGTAAAAACTGTTCATATTTTATTACGGGTACTCATCACATCTTCCTGCCGCTTCGGTCACATCATGATTGATGTAAGCCGCGCCTTTGATCGGCTTTTTTTCAGGAACCCGAAGCTGCCAGTAAGAAACAACATCGGTTAACACAGCGCGTGTCGATCAAGTTCAACCGCCTTACATAAAGGTGCGAGGCTCAAAAATGGCTAACATCGCAATTATTAATAATAATGGTAGTGTACTTAGCAGCGTCAATGGCAGTGAAATCAATTTAACCTCTCCTCAAACCGTTAAGCTGCAAATTAATCCAAAAGACGTTGCGGATATGGGCCGTGCCGGGAATGACCTTCAGCTGACCATGAGCAATGGCGAAAAAGTCACACTGAAGAACTTCTTTACTGCTGACGCTGAAGGCAACGTCAGCAAACTGGTTCTCCAGGATGCGCAGGGCGCGCTGTGGTGGGTACAAAACCCGGAAGTTGGCATGAGCACTATCCAGCCTGTAGGCGACATTAGCGCCCTGGGCGACGAGGATGGTAACTCGTCCTCTGGCGGAGCAATTTTCCCCTGGCTACTCGGTGCAGCAGGCATTGCCGGGGTAGCAGCCCTGGTTGCCAGTGGCGGTGGTAGCAGCACCCATTCCGATGATAACAACAGCGGCAACGACACCACCGCGCCCGGGCCAGTCACTAATCTGCTCGTCACTGATGATAAAGCGCCGATTATTGGCAACATCACCAATAACGGCGTCACCAACGACACCACCCCAACCTTAAGCGGTAACGCTGAAGCAGGCACCCTGGTCACCATCTTTGACGGCAGCACTCGCCTCGGTAGCGTCGTTGTTGGCAGTGATGGCAAGTGGAGCTTCACGCCGTCCACGCCACTGGGCGAAGGCCAACACAGCCTTACCACCATCGTCACCGACGCCAGCGGCAACGCAAGCGAACGTTCCCCGGCCTTCACGCTCACGGTCGATACCGTCGCGCCGGATATATCGAACATATCCGCAACCGATAACACCGCACCGCAAACCGGCCCGCTCACTAGCGGGTCTTCGACTAATGACACTACGCCAACGTTCAGCGGCACGGCTGAAGCAGGCAGTGTTATCACGATTTATGACGCCAACACGGTGCTTGGTAGCGTCACCGTTGGCAGCGACGGTAAGTGGAGCTTTACGCCGTCCACAGCGCTCAGCGAAGGTAGCCATAGCCTCAGCACCACGGTGACTGACGCCGCGGGCAACGTCAGCGATCGTTCCGCATTCTTCGCGTTCAAAGTCGATACCTCCGCACCAGCCAGCTCAGCACTGACGGCAACCGACAACACCGCACCGCAGACCGGCCCGATTGCGAATGGTGCCTCAACCAACGACACCACGCCAACCCTGAGCGGCAGCGCCGAAGCGGGCGCAAAAATCACTATTTACGACGGCAGCACCGTGCTGGGTAGCGTGGTGGCGGGCAGCGACGGCAAGTGGAGTTTTACTCCATCCTCGCCGCTGGGCCAGGGCTCGCACAGCCTGACCTCTACCGTCACCGATGCCGCAGGCAACGTCAGCGCACATTCACCCGCGCTGACCATCACCGTGGATACCAGCGCCCCGGCAGTCCCCACCCTGCAAACCATTTCTGATAACGTGGGGATGGAAACCGGCAACCTGAGTCGCGGTGCCACCACTGACGACACCACGCCAACCCTGAGCGGCACTGCCGAAGCGGGCGCTAAAATCACTATTTACGACGGCAGCACCGTGCTGGGTACCGTCACCGCAGGCAGCGACGGCAAGTGGAGCTTCACCTCGTCTGCACTCGGCACTGGCTCCCACAGCTTTAGCGTCACGGCTACCGATGCAGCGGGCAACGTCAGCGCCCATTCTCAGGCATTCACCATCACCATTGACCCTAACGCCGTCAGCAACGTCGGCAATTTCACCGTGACGGATGATGTTGCTCCGGTTACTGGCACGCTCACCAGCGGTGCCAGCACCAACGACACCACACCAACCTTCAGCGGTACTGCCGTTGCCGGCACCACGGTTATCATTCGCGATGGCAACACCGTGCTGGGCTCTGTGAGCGTTGGCAGCAACGGCCAGTGGAGCTTTACGCCACCGACACTGCCACAGGGTGCGCACAGCTTCACGACCGAAGTGACCAACGCCGCAGGCCAGAGCAGCGGACGTTCACCGGTATTTACCCTGACGGTAGACACCACAGCTCCGACCAACACCGTGGCTCCGGGCGCCACCGACGACCAGGCGCCGGTTACGGGCACCATCAATGACGGCGACAGCACCAACGACAAAACACCGACCTTCAACGGCAGCGGTGAGGCTGGTGCTATCGTTATTATTTACGACGGCGAGACGGTGATTGGTTCTACGACCGTTGGCAGCAATGGCAGCTGGAGCTTCACACCGGGTACGGCGCTGGGCGAAGGTTCTCACACCATCACCACAACGCTGACCGATAAAGCGGGCAACGTCAGCGGCCATTCTCCGGGCCTGAGTTTTACTGTTGATACCGTGGCCCCGGATGCACCGACCACGGCACCAACCGCAACCGACGATGTAGCGCCAGTAACAGGTGTTATTAACGACGGCGACAGCACCAATGACAACACGCCAACCCTGAGCGGCACCGGTACTGATGGCGATATCATCATTATTTATGATGGTGCGACGGTAATTGGTTCGACGACCGTTGAAGGCGGCACGTGGACGTTCACGCCAGGCACTCCGCTGGGTGAAGGTAGCCACACCATCACCACGACGGTAACCGATAAAGCAGGTAATGAAAGCGGCCACTCTCCAGGGCTGACCATTACGGTTGATACGGTTGCGCCAACGAACAACGTCGCCCCAACAGCCACGGATGACGTTAACCCGGTCACCGGAGCCATTGCCGATGGCGGTTCAACCAACGACACGACCCCAACGCTTGGCGGCAGCGGTGAAGCCGGTGACCTCGTTATTATCTATGACGGTGAGGAGGTGATTGGTTCGACAACAGTAGGTAACGATGGCACCTGGACCTTCACACCAACCACGCCTCTGGGCGAAGGCGACCACAGCCTCAGCACTACGCTCACCGACAAAGCGGGTAATACCAGCGACAAATCACCGTCTCTGAACTTCACCGTTGACACCGTGGCACCTGACGCACCAGCAGCCGCACCGACTGCCACTGACGATGTTGCCCCGATCACGGGGATCATCACCGATGGTGACAACACCAACGACAGCACTCCGACCTTCAGCGGTACCGGCACAACCGGCGACCTTATCACCATTTATGACGGTGACACCGCTATTGGTTCTGTCACCGTGGGTGGCGACGGCACCTGGACCTTTACGCCAGGCACCCCGCTGGGCGAAGGCAGCCACAGCATTTCAACCACCGTGACTGACGCGGCCGGTAACGAGAGCGAACACTCACCGTCGCTGAGCTTTACCGTTGACACCGTGGCGCCAGATGCCCCGGCTACTGCACCAACCGCCACAGATGACGTTGACCCGGTCACTGGCCTGATTGCCGACGGTGATGCCACCAACGACAACACGCCAACCTTCAACGGCACCGGCACTGCGGGCGACCTCATCACTATTTATGACGGTGATACTGCCATTGGGTCTGTCACCGTGGGTGGTGACGGCACCTGGACCTTTACGCCAACCGATGCACTGGGCGAAGGCAGCCACAGCATTTCAACCACCGTGACTGACGCAGCCGGTAACGAGAGCGAACACTCACCGTCACTGAGCTTCACCGTTGACACCGTGGCGCCAGATGCCCCGGCTACCGCACCAACCGCTACTGACGACGTTGACCCGGTCACTGGCCTGATTGCCAACGGTGATTCCACCAACGACAACACGCCAACCTTCAACGGCACCGGCACTGCGGGCGACCTCATCACTATTTATGACGGTGATACTGCCATTGGGTCTGTTACCGTCGGCGGTGACGGCACGTGGACCTTTACGCCAACCGACGTACTGGGCGAAGGCAGCCACAGCATTTCAACCACCGTGACTGACGCGGCCGGTAACGAGAGCGAACACTCACCGTCGCTGAGCTTCACCGTGGACACCGTAGCCCCGGATGCACCGCTGCTGGCGCCGCTCGCCACCGACGATGCCGGTCTGATTGTTGGGCCGATCCTTTAAGGCACAACAACTGATGACAACACGCCAACCTTCAGCGGCGTGCTGGCGGGGAATGTCGGTGACATCATCACTATCTATAACGGTGATGAGGTGATCGGTAGCACGACGGTCGGTGTGGGCGGTGCCTGGAGCTTTACGCCGGATACGCTGGACGACGGTGACTACAGCGTCACCACCACAGTAACGGATGCCGCGGGCAACGAAAGCGGCCGTTCTCCGGCGCTAGATTTCACCATCGACACCGTGGCACCTGACGCACCGCTGCTGGCACCGATTGCCACCGACGATGCGGGTCTGATTGTCGGGCCAATCCTTGAAGGCACAACGACCGATGACAACACGCCAACCTTCAGCGGCGTGCTGGCCGGTAACATTGGCGACATCATTACTATCTATAACGGTGATGAGGTGATTGGTTCGACCACCGTAGGTGCTGGTGGGATCTGGAGCTTTACGCCAGACGCGCTGGACGACGGTGACTACAGCTTTACCACCACCCTCACCGATGCCGCGGGCAACGAAAGTGGCCGTTCTCCGGCGCTTGATTTTACCATCGACACCGTGGCACCGGATGCACCGCTGCTGGCGCCAATTGCTACCGACGATGCCGGTCTGATTGTTGGGCCGATCCTTGAAGGCACAACAACTGACGACAACACGCCAACCTTCAGCGGCGTGCTGGCCGGTAACATCGGCGATATCATCACTATCTATAACGGTGATGAGGTGATTGGTTCGACCACAGTTGGTGTGGGCGGCGCCTGGAGCTTTACGCCAGACGCGCTGGACGACGGTGACTACAGCTTCACCACCACCCTCACCGATGCCGCAGGCAACGAAAGTGGCCGTTCTCCGGCGCTTGATTTCACCATTGATACCGTGGCACCGGATGCGCCGCTGCTGGCACCGATTGCCACCGACGACGTCGGTCTGATTGTCGGGCCGATCCTGCCGGGTGCCACCACCGACGACAACACGCCAACCTTCAGCGGTATTCTCGCGGGCAATATTGGCGACATCATTACTATCTACAACGGTGATGTGGCTATCGGTAGCACAACGGTTGGCCTCGGCGGCGCCTGGAGCTTTACCCCGGGTGCACTGGACGACGGTGACTACAGCTTCACCACCACCATCACGGATGCCGCTGGCAACGAGAGCGGACGCTCTCCGGCGCTAGACTTCACCGAGGTGATTGGCTCAACAACAGTTGGCCTCGGCGGTGCCTGGAGCTTTACCCCGGGTGCACTGGACGACGGTGACTACAGCTTCACCACCACCATCACGGATGCCGCTGGCAACTAAAGTGGCCGTTCACCGGCGCTTGATTTCACCATCGACACCGTGGCACCGGACGCGCCGCTGCTGGCGCCGATTGCCACCGACGACGTCGGGCTGATTGTCGGGCCTATCCTCGAAGGCACCACGACCGATGACAGCACGCCAACCTTCAGCGGCGTGCTGGCCGGTAACATTGGCGATATCATCACTATCTACAACGGTAACGAGGTAATTGGCTCCACTACCGTCGGTGTGGGCGGAGCATGGAGCTTTACGCCAGGTGCACTGGATGATGGTGACTACAGCTTTACCACCACAGTAACGGATGCCGCGGGCAACGAAAGCGGCCGTTCTCCGGCGCTCGACTTCACCATTGATACCGTGGCACCGGACGCGCCGCTGCTGGCGCCGATTGCCACCGACGACGTCGGTCTGATTGTTGGGCCGATCCTGCCGGGTGCCACCACCGACGACAGCACGCCAACCTTCAGCGGCGTGCTGGCCGGGAACATCGGCGACATCATTACCATCTACAACGGTGATGAGGTGATTGGCTCAACAACAGTTGGCCTCGGCGGTGCCTGGAGCTTTACCCCGGGTGCGCTGGATGACGGTGACTACAGCTTCACCACCACGTTAACGGATGCCGCGGGCAACGAAAGCGGCCGTTCACCGGCGCTCGACTTCACCATTGATACCGTAGCCCCGGATGCGCCGTTGATCGCACCGATTGCTATCGATGACGTGGGTCTGATTGTCGGACCTATCCTGCCGGGTGCTACCACCGACGACAACACGCCAACCTTCAGCGGCGTGCTGACCGGCAACATTGGCGACATCATCACCATCTACAACGGTAACGAAGCGATCGGTAGCACCACCGTAGGTGCTGGTGGGATCTGGACCTTCACACCAGGTGCGCTGGACGACGGTGACTACAGCTTCACCACCACCATCACCGATGCCGCGGGCAACGAAAGCGGCCGTTCTCCGGCGCTCGACTTCACCATCGACACCGTGGCACCGGACGCACCGTTGCTGGCGCCGATTGCCACCGACGATGTTGGGCCGGTCGTTGGCCCGATCCTCAACGGTGCCACTACCGACGACAACACGCCGACCTTTAGCGGCGTGCTGACGGGCAATATTGGCGACATCATCACCATCTACAACGGCGATGAGGTGATTGGTTCAACGACAGTTGGGCTTGGTGGCGCATGGAGCTTCACACCAAATGGTCTGAATAATGGTGACTACAGCATTACGACGACCCTCACCGATGCTGCCGGTAACGAGAGCGGGCGCTCTCCGGCGCTCAACTTTACGGTTGATACAGACTTGCCCGATGCGCCGCCTCTGGCACCGATTGCCACCGACGACGTGGGTCTGATTGTTGGGCCAATTCTTGAAGGCACCACCACTGACGACAACACGCCAACCTTCAGCGGTATTCTCGCGGGTAACATTGGTGACATCATCACTATCTATAACGGTGATGAAGTGATTGGCTCTACCACCGTGGGGGCGCTGGGTGTCTGGACCTTCACGCCGGGTGCGCTGGATGACGGTGACTACAGCTTCACTACCACCATCACCGATACTTCAGGTAACGAAAGTGGCCGTTCTCCGGCGCTTGATTTCACCATCGACACCGTGGCACCGGACGCGCCGCTGCTGGCACCGTTTGCCACCGACAACGCGGGTCTGATTGTCGGACCTATCCTTGAAGGAGCCACCACCGACGACAATACGCCAACCTTCAGCGGTATTCTCGCGGGCAATATTGGCGACATCATCACTATCTACAACGGAGATGAGGTGATTGGCAGCACCACCGTTGGTATAGGTGGGATCTGGAGCTTTACACCGGGTGCGCTGGATGACGGTGACTACAGCTTCACCGCCACTATCACGGACGCCGCAGGCAACGAGAGCGGACGCTCTCCGGCGCTAGACTTCACCATCGACACCGTAGCACCGGACGCGCCACTGCTGGCCCCGATTGCTACTGATGACGTGGGGCTGATTGTCGGGCCTATCCTACCGGGTACGACTACCGATGACAGCACGCCAACCTTCAGCGGCGTGCTGGCGGATGACGGTGACTACAGCTTCACCACCACCATCACGGACGCCGCAGGCAGGCCGATCCTGCCGGGTGCCACCACGGATGACAGCACACCAACCTTCAGCGGCGTGCTGGCGGATGACGGTGACTACAGCTTCACCACCACCATCACGGACGCCGCAGGCAGGCCGATCCTGCCGGGTGCCACCACGGATGACAGCACACCAACCTTCAGCGGCGTGCTGGCGGATGACGGTGACTACAGCTTCACCACCACCATCACCGATGCCGCAGGCAATGAGCTGGCCGGGAACATTGGCGACATCATCACTATTTACAACGGCGATGAGGTGATTGGCTCTACCACCGTGGGGGCGCTGGGCGCATGGAGCTTTACGCCGGGCGCGCTGGATGACGGTGACTACAGCTTCACCACCACCATTAGTGATTGGCTCTACCACCGTAGGCGCCCTGGGCGCGTGGAGCTTCACGCCGGATGCACTGGACCTATAACGGTGATGAGGTGATTGGCTCTACCACCGTGGGCGCGCTGGGCGCATGGAGCTTTACGCCGGGCGCGCTGGATGACCGCCAACCTTCAGCGGCGTGCTGGCCGGGAACATCGGTGACATCATTACTATCTACACCGGGGATGAAGTCATTGGCAGCACCACGGTCGGTGCTACCACCGTAGGCGCCCTGGGCGCGTGGAGCTTCACGCCGGATGCACTGGACCTATAACGGTGATGAGGTGATTGGCTCTACCACCGTGGGCGCGCTGGGCGCATGGAGCTTTACGCCGGGCGCGCTGGATGACCGCCAACCTTCAGCGGCGTGCTGGCCGGGAACATCGGTGACATCATTACTATCTACACCGGGGATGAAGTCATTGGCAGCACCACGGTCGGTGCTACCACCGTAGGCGCCCTGGGCGCGTGGAGCTTCACGCCGGATGCACTGGACCTATAACGGTGATGAGGTGATTGGCTCTACCACCGTGGGCGCGCTGGGCGCATGGAGCTTTACGCCGGGCGCGCTGGATGACCGCCAACCTTCAGCGGCGTGCTGGCCGGGAACATCGGTGACATCATTACTATCTACAACGGTGATGAAGTTATCGGCTCGACGACTGTCGGCCTGGCGGGGATCTGGAGCTTTACACCCGGCGCGCTGGACGACGGTGACTACAGCTTCACCACCACCATCACGGACGCCGCGGGCAACGAGAGCGGACGCTCTCCGGCGCTCGACTTCACCATCGATGCCACCGCACCGGATGCCCCGTTGCTGGCACCAATTGCCACCGACAACGTCGGCCTGGTTGTTGGGCCTATCCTCGAAGGCACAACCACCGACGACAAGACGCCAACCTTCAGCGGTGTGCTGGCCGGGAACATCGGTGACATCATTACTATCTACAACGGTGATGAAGTCATTGGCAGCACCACGGTCGGTGCGCTGGGCGCCTGGACCTTCACGCCGGGCGCACTGGATGACGGTGACTACAGCTTCACCACCACCATCACCGATGCTGCAGGCAATGAAAGCGGGCGCTCTCCGGCGCTCAACTTCACCATCGATGCCACCGCACCAGACGCCCCGCTGCTGGCACCGATTGCCACCGACGACGTCGGTCTGATTGTCGGGCCGATCCTGCCGGGGGCTACCACCGACGACAGCACGCCAACCTTCAGCGGCGTGCTGGCCGGGAACATTGGCGACATCGTCACCATTTATAACGGTGATGAAGTGATCGGCTCTACCACCGTAGGCGCGCTGGGTGCGTGGAGCTTCACGCCGGATGCACTGGACGACGGTGATTACAGCTTCACCACCACCATCACCGATGCCGCAGGCAATGAAAGCGGGCGCTCTCCGGCACTCAACTTCACCATTGATGCCACCGCACCGGATGCCCCGTTGCTGGCACCAATTGCCACCGACAACGTCGGCCTGGTTGTTGGGCCTATCCTCGAAGGCACAACCACCGACGACAACACGCCAACCTTCAGCGGTATTCTCGCGGGCAATATCGGCGACATCATCACCATCTACAACGGTGATGAAGTTATCGGCTCGACGACTGTCGGCCTGGCGGGGATCTGGAGCTTTACACCGGGCGCGCTGGACGACGGTGACTACAGCTTCACCACCACCATCACGGACGCCGCGGGCAACGAGAGCGGACGCTCTCCGGCGCTCGACTTCACCATCGATGCCACCGCACCGGACGCCCCGCTGCTGGCACCGATCGCCACCGACGACGTGGGTCTGATTGTTGGGCCGATCCTGCCGGGTGCGACTACCGATGACAGCACACCAACCTTCAGCGGTGTGCTGGCCGGGAACATTGGCGACATCATCACTATCTATAACGGTGATGAGGTGATTGGCTCTACCACCGTAGGCGCCCTGGGTGCGTGGACCTTCACGCCGGGTGCGCTGGACGACGGTGACTACAGCTTCACCACCACCATCACGGACGCCGCAGGCAACGAGAGCGGGCGCTCTCCGGCGCTCAACTTCACCATTGATGCCACCGCACCGGATGCACCGCTGCTGGCGCCGATTGCCACCGACGACGTCGGTCTGATTGTCGGGCCGATCCTGCCGGGTGCCACCACCGACGACAACACGCCAACCTTCAGCGGTGTGCTGGCCGGGAACATTGGCGACATCATCACTATCTATAACGGTGATGAGGTGATTGGCTCTACCTCCGTAGGCGCCCTGGGTGCGTGGACCTTCACGCCGGGATGACGGTGACTACAGCTTCACCACCACCGTTACCGATGCGGCAGGCAATGAGAGCGGACGCTCCCCGGCGCTCGATTTCACCATCGACACCGTGGCACCGGACGCGCCACTGCTGGCACCAATTGCCACCGACGATGTCGGCCTGGTTGTCGGGCCGATCCTGCCGGGAGCGACTACCGACGACAACACGCCAACCTTCAGCGGTGTGCTGGCCGGGAACATTGGCGACATCGTCACCATTTATAACGGTGATGAAGTGATCGGCTCTACCACCGTAGGCGCGCTGGGTGCGTGGAGCTTCACGCCGGAT
>AMFN01000015.1 GCA_000302695.1 Enterobacteriaceae bacterium LSJC7 | reverse complement strand
ATCATCACTATCTACAACGGTGATGAGGTGATCGGTTCAACGACGGTTGGTCTCGGCGGTACATGGATCTTTACGCCAGGTGCACTGGATGACGGTGATTACAGCTTCACCACCACCATCACGGACGCCGCAGGCAACGAGAGCGGGCGCTCTCCGGCGCTCAACTTCACCATTGATGCCACCGCACCGGACGCCCCGCTGCTGGCACCGATTGCCACCGACGATGTCGGTCTGATTGTCGGGCCGATCCTGCCAGGTGCCACCACCGATGACAACACGCCAACCTTCAGCGGCGTGCTGGCGGGCAACATTGGCGACATTGTCACTATCTACAACGGTGACGAAGTCATCGGCAGCACCACGGTAGGCGCACTGGGCGCGTGGACCTTCACGCCGGGCGCACTGGACGACGGTGATTACAGCTTCACCACCACCGTTACCGATGCGGCAGGCAATGAGAGCGGACGCTCCCCGGCGCTTAATTTCACCATCGACACCGTGGTACCGGACGCGCCGCTGCTGGCGCCGCTCGCCACCGACGACGTGGGGCTGGTCGTTGGGCCAATTCTTGAAGGCTCAACCACCGACGACAATACGCCAACCTTCAGCGGTATTCTCGCGGGTAACATCGGCGACATCGTCACCATCTACAACGGTGATGAGGTGATTGGCTCCGCTACCGTCGGCATTGGCGGCGCATGGAGCTTTACGCCGGGCGCGCTGGATGACGGTGATTACAGCTTTACCACCACCATCACCGATGCCGCTGGCAACGAAAGCGGACGCTCTCCGGCGCTCGATTTCACCATTGATGCCACCGCACCGGACGCGCCGCTGCTGGCGCCGCTTGCCACCGACGATGTGGGCCTGATTATCGGACCGATTCTCGAAGGGACGACCACCGACGACAACAGGCCAACCTTTAACGGCATACTCGCGGGCAACATCGGCGACGTCATCACCATCTATGACGGTAACACGGCTATCGGTAGCACCACCGTGGGCGCGCTGGGAGCATGGAGCTTCACGCCAGCAACGGCACTCGACAACGGTCCACATACGTTCACCACGACGTTGAAAGACGATTTGGGTAACGAAAGCGGCCGCTCGCCGAGCCTGAGCTTCACTATTCAGGCGGTCACCGCCACCGATTTGCAGGCAAACAACGACGATATCCAGCTGGATGTGACGTCTGCGCCTGCAACGGTTAACAGCAACTCGTCTGATACCGGCATCGTGCTGGTCGGTTTGCTCGGGGATCTGCTGAACCTGGGCACGGGTAACGCCGTAGCGGGCTTTAACGTCGGCATCGGCCACAGCGCCAACATCGACGTGACCGTCACGGGCAACTCGCTGCTCGGTCTGATTAACGACATCGATGTCGCGGTGCAGCGCTGGGATGCAGCAACCAACAGCTGGGTAACCGTGGCGGATACCACCAGCAACCCGACGTTGATTAACCTCATCAGCACTACCTCGCTGTCCATCAGCCTGGATGACCTCACGCCTGGGCAGTACCGCGTGGCGGCCTACAGCAACAATGCCCTCGCGGGCCTATTGAGCACCACCACAGTGAGCGTGGATATTGCTGACACCGGTCCTGCCATCAGCGGCACCACCAACGGTAACGTGATTACCGGTGAAGGTGATACCAACAGCGGTGCAGACGTTGTTACAACCGGCACGGTGGTAAGCCAGGTCACGGATGGCAACGGCAACGTATATAACGTACCAACGGGCACTACTGGCGTGACGGTTCAGGGGGATTACGGCACGCTGACCGTCCTTGCCGACGGTTCGTACACCTATACGGTGACCAACGTCTCCAGCGCGGCCCAGGGCCAGGTAGACAGCTTCACTTACACCCTGAGCAACGGCACAACGACATCGTCAGCGGACCTGAACATTACGATCGGCACGGCGACGGGGGGCAACGAAGGCACCACGCTGGTGGCGCACGACAACGATATTGAGATGCTGGAAACGCCGGTGGTCACAACCGCCACCTACTCCGACAGCGGCTTCCTGCTGATTGGCGCACTGAGTAATATCCTGTCGCTGGTGGGCACCTCGAACGCAGTTGCCAGCTTCTCGGTCGCTACCGATCACACAGCGGCGATTGACGTCAGCGTCACCGGCGGTTCCATCCTCAATTTACTGAGCGATGTTGACCTGTTGGTGCAGCGTTATGACACGACAACCAGTAGCTGGGTGACCGTGGCCGATACCTCATCGAACCCGGCACTGATTAACATCATCAGCGGCAGCCGCGTCACCGTCCACCTGGACGATCTGGACGCCGGTCAGTATCGCGTGATTGGCTACAGTGGCAACTCCCTGCTGGGGCTGGCGTCAACCACCACGGTATCTGTCAACGTGACGGACACCGGGCCTGCGGCGCTGCACGGCTCGCTTAACGGCAACGTGGTGACCGACACCGACGTGCTGCACGGCGCTGACAGCATCACAGCCGGTACGCTGGTAAGCCAGATAACCGACAGCGCGGGCGTCGCCCATACCGTCGGTGCCACGGGTGTCACCGTCAACGGGCTTTACGGCACGCTGACCATCGCCCAGGACGGCAGCTACACCTATACGCTCACAGCACCGTCAGGCATTGCTAACGGCCACAGTGAAGACTTCACCTACACCCTTAGCGATGGCACCACTACCTCCAGTGCCAACCTGCATATCGACCTCGGTATACCGGGCAGCAACACGGAAGTGGTGGCCGCGTTTAACGACACCGCAACGCTGGATATTGATACCGCGCTGTCAACGGTGACACATGCCAACTCCAGTCACGGTGGCGTAACGCTCGGCGTGCAGTTGGGTAGCACGTTGAACGTGGGTCTGCTGAACCTGAGCGACCAGGCCACGCTGTCTGTTGGGGCGAATGAGGTTCGCAGCCTGACGCTGAAGGCAACGCTGCTCGGCATTAACCTCGGCACGGTTTACGACCTGTATGTCTATAAGTACAACGAGACATCCGGGCAGTATGAACTGAGTCAACGTACTCCGAGCTGGTTTACCGCTACGCTGCTCGGCGTATCAGGTGATTTGCCGCTGTCGTTCACGGAAGGTAACTATGTCTTCCTGTTAAGCCCGACCACCGGGGTCTCGGTTGCCACGCTCTACAATCTGGCGTACTCGAACGACGTCTCACACAACGTGGTCACGGCTACCGCCAGCACCACCGGCAACGTAATTACCGAGGGCACTGGTGCCGATACCGTGCCAACCGGCAGCACCATCAGCAGCGTGGATGGTAACGCGGTGGCCGCAACCGGCAACACCACCATCGTGGGCCAGTACGGCACGCTGACTATCAACGCGCAAGGGGCTTATACCTACACCCTGAACGCGGGGCTGTCACCGACCACGCTGGGAGCCGCCGAGCAGTTCACCTATACGGTGCGTGGTCCGCAGGGCGCAAGCTCGTCGGCAACGCTCACGGTGAACCTGCAACAGCAGGCCATCACGGCGGTGGATGATGTCTCTGGCACCATCAACATTACGGCGACGGAACCAGCAACCGCAGTAGCGTACAGCAACGTCACCTCGTCCACCTGGCTCACCACTGGCGGTAACGTGACGCAGAACGCCACCGGGAACATCCATGTGGATGCCGGGACCGTGCTGAGTAATATCTCGCTGACCTATGCGGTAAGTGATAACAACCTGCTCAACACGGCAAACCTGACGCTGAGCTATTACATCACCAACTCTTCTGGAGTAACTGTGGCACAGAGCAGCAGCGCACTGAGCACCACCAGTGACTCGACGCCAGGTGCCATTAGCCTGGGTGGTCTGGCGCTGACTGCCGGTGACTATACGCTGCACGTGACCAGCATCTCTGCGTCAACCTCTGCACTGACAGGGCGCCCGACCGTGACGGTCAATGCGTCTGTAGCCGGTACAGAAACCGCACTTGCTGAGTTCCACACGCCGAACACCACCTCCACCATCACAGGCAACATCTATGATGGCAGCGGTGCGGGCGGCGAGCGTGACAACGTTGGCTCGGTGAACACCACGCTCACCGTGACCGGCGCGTCGTCCAGCGTCACGCTGCACCAGTACGATGCGGCAGGCACAACGGTGGCTGGTCACTACGGCACGCTCACCATCAACCCGGATGGCAGCTACAGCTATGCGCTTAACGGCAACCTCAACACCAACACCATCACCCAGAAGGAGACGTTCGATTACACCCTGACCGGGACCAATGGCACCAGTTCCAGCGCCAGTCTGACTATCGACCTGCACCCGACCATCACGGGCGGCGCACAGGCCGATACGGCGACCAGTACCGCCTACAACGACACCTATACCCTGGGTGCCAGTGGCGACACGGTTATCTTCCACTTGCTGGATAACACCGATGCCACCGGCGGTAACGGCACCAACAACGTATGGACGGACTTCTCGGCCGCGCAGCAGGACCACATCAATCTTGATGACCTGCTTATCGGCTGGAACGGCAGCAGCGCCACGCTGGGCCAGTACCTGAACGTCACCCATACGGGTACCGACACGATTGTGTCGATTGACCGGGACGGCAGCGGTTCCGCCTTCCAGTCAACCCAGTTGGTCACGCTGGATAATGCCGCCAACGTGACGCTGGATGAACTGTTGCAGCACAACGTCTGATAACGGGATATCACGGCACAAGGATGTGCCGTTTCCTGAATGTAAGCGTTAACTAATAATGTGACGCTAATAACAATTTAATAAGAAAAGTGGAGGAAGCCGGGATAAAACCTGATTTATAGATAACAGTCATATTGCACGATTTTATTTATTATTTTCGCATTGTTTTTATATCTAAACGGAATTATTTCATAAGTAACAAACTAATGATAATAACGCGAATAAAATAACAGCTTTCGCAAACATATCGAAGAAGACACATTATTTTGGGAAGTATTATGGGAATACACCGCTCGTATTACGCAGGGCTGGCATGGCTTTTTGCCAGTAGTTTTCCAACACATTCTTTTGCCGCGGCTGGGCAACTTTTTGGTAGTGATGTTGCCGGGGAGGCTCGAGTACTAAGCCCGCAGCAACTCCAGTCTGAACAGTCATTACCTGAGCTTTCCGGCAGAATCAGTACAGCCCGCTATACACCACCACCCGGCACGCTCGACATGAACGCTGCTGTTCAACGTTCAGTGCAGTGGTACCCCGATATTAGTGCGGAAATTAGCAAACTCTTTACCCAGACATCTAAAGTGGAAATAGAGCGCGCGAAATATTATCCGCAAATTAGCGGCGGCATGAATAACGGTATTTCCAATACCTATGTGAATCACGGCTATAGCCCCTCATTAGTTCTCTCTATTTCTCAAATGCTTTATGACTTTGGCAAAGTCGACAGTTCGGTAAGAGCGGCTAATGCTGCCGTGGCCGCGCAACAGGCCAACGTGCTACTTACCATTGATAAAATTGCCCACGACACCGCCGCTGCCCTGGTGCAAATGCAGGGCTACCAGGAACTGGTCAAAATTGCCCAGGAACAGTTGATTGCCCTTAACAACGTCAGCCGACTCGCGCGCGATCGCAGCGACGAAGGTGCCAGCTCGCAGTCAGACGTGGTGCAGACCGATGCCCGTATCGAAAGCGCACGCAACACGCTGGTCCAGTATGAGGCAAGTCTTGAGCGCTGGCGTGCCACGCTCTCAACCTATCTCGGCTGGGATGAGGTCAACACCGTAAGCGGTGAGTACCCACGCGTGCTCGACGGTGCCTGTCATACCGGTAACATTGACGACCAGATGGTGCCATCCGTGCTGGTGGCGCACGCCCAGCTTAACCAGGCCGCTGCCCAACTGGCAGGCGCTAACGCCCAGATGCTGCCAACGGTTTCACTGGAGCCGCAAATCACCCATTACCTAAACGACCGCTACGCCAACAGCGAGCAGCTGGATAAAACCCAGTACACCGCGTGGCTGAAAGTCCAGATGCCGCTCTACCAGGGCGGTGCGCTCACTGCCAGCAAAGAGGCGGCCCAGCACGGCCTGGATGCCGCCACCGCCGCCGTGCGCTCGGCCAGGTTGCAGGTTCGCCAGCAACTGACCGAAGCCAGCAGCCAGGCCACCAGCCTGGAGCAGGCGCTGCTGATTCAGGCGCGCGCGCAGCAATTGAGTGAGCGTACCCGCGAGCTTTATCAGCAACAGTACCTGGAACTGGGCACCCGCCCGCTACTGGACGTGCTGAACGCCGAGCAGGAGGTGTACCAGGCGCGGTTCTCAGAGCAGCAGACCCAAAGCCAGCTTAAGAGCCTGCAACTGGACTGTCTCTATAGCTCCGGCAACATTCGTAAAGCATTTACCCTGGTGGGCCAGACTATTCAGGGCGTGGAGATTCAACCATGAGTGAGGTTGTGACAGAAAAAGCGCCATCCGGCCTGACGCGCGACGAAGTGGGCGACTGGCTGCGCGCCGTCACCCATATTGCCCGCCACTACCGGGTTGGCTACTCCGCGGGCAGCCTCGAAGCGGCGGCCAACTGGCAGCTTAATAAACCGCTGGCGGTGGTGCTGAAAAACCTCGCTCGCCAGGCGGGGCTTAACGCACGCATTCTCAACCAGGGCGTGGAAGATATCTCGCGCTGGCGTCTGCCGCTGGTGATTCAACTCGCCGACGGCCAGATTGGTATTGTGAAAAGCCACGACGGCAACGACAGCGTGGCGGTAAGCCTTGTCGATGACGACGAACTGGAAAATCACTACGCCCTGTCAGAGCTACTGCCGCAGATAACGCGCGTGGTGGCACTGCGCCCGACAATGGCAGGCAGCGATCCGCGTACCACAAGCTACGTCACGCCATTTCGTCCCGACTGGCTGATGAAGCTCGCCATTCAGAAAATGCGCCCGTACTGGCACGTTATCCTGGCGTCGCTGTTTGTGAATATCCTGGCAATGGCGGGCATTCTTTACTCCATGCAGGTATACGACCGGGTGATCCCGGCGCAGTCGTACCCAACGCTGTACGTGCTCTCTATTGGCGTGTTGATTTCGGTTATCTTCGGCTTTGTGCTGCGCGTTATTCGCGGCAATATCACCGATATCCTCGGCAAGCAGGCGGATATCCGCGTCTCTGACCGGGTGTTCGGCCACGCGCTGCGCCTGCGCGCCAGCGCCATCCCTCGCTCAACCGGCAGCTTTATCTCGCAAATTCGCGAACTGGAGCAGATTCGCGAAATGGTGACCTCCACCACCGTCTCGGCGCTGGTGGATCTGCCGTTCTTCTTTTTGTTTTTGCTGGTGCTGTGCATCATCTCGCCGCAACTGGCGTGGATTGCGCCGGTCGCCACCCTCATCATGCTGGCGCCGGGGCTGCTGCTGCAGAAAAAGCTCGCGTCGCTGGCGCGCAAAAGCGTGCATGAATCGACGCTGCGCAACGCTGTGCTGGTGGAAAGCGTGCACGGGCTGGAAGACATTAAGCTGATGCAGGCTGAAAACCGCTTTCTGCAACAGTGGAACCACTACATTCAGGTCACGGCCCAGTCCGGCGTGGAGACACGCAAAATCACCCAGGGGCTGATTTCCTGGGGTATAGCGATTCAGGGGCTGGTGTATGCCGCCGTAGTGATGGTCGGTGCGCCGCTCATTATCAACGGCGATGTGACCACCGGTGCCATTGTTGCCGCCTCGCAGCTTTCTTCACGCATGATTTCGCCCATGACTGCGCTGTGCGGCGTGCTGGCACGCTGGCAGCAGGCCAAAGCGGCGAAGGAAGGGCTGGACAGCATTATGAAACTGCCGACGGATAACGACCCGGACGAGCAGCGCGTGGCCTGCACTGTGCTTCAGGGCAACTACCAGTTTGTAAACGCCGCCTTTCGCTACCGTGAAGATTCCCCGCAGGTGCCGCTGCGCATAGCGAAGCTCGACATTAGCGCCGGAGAGCGCATTGCGATCCTGGGGCGCAACGGCGCGGGTAAATCCACACTGCTCCAGGCAATGGCAGGCGGCATGGAGCTAGCCGAAGGAGAACTGACGCTGGATAACCTCAGTCTGCGCCATATCGATATGGCCGACATCCGGCGCAACATTGGCCTGCTGACGCAAAACGCCCGTCTGTTTCACGGCACTTTGCGCGATAACCTGACGATGGGTGCGCCGCACGCCCGCGACGACGATATTTTTGCCGCCCTGCACGTGACTGGAGGCGCGGACTTTATCCGCAAGCTGCCAATGGGGCTGGATCATCTGATTATGGAGGGTGGTTCCGGGCTTTCCGGCGGCCAGCGCCAGGCGGTGCTGCTGGCACGCCTGCTGCTGCGCGACCCGAATATTGTGCTGCTCGATGAACCGACAGCCTCGCTGGATGACCACACCGAGCGTGAGTTCCTGCAACGTCTGGGCAACTGGCTCGCCGGGCGCACGCTGATTGTCGCGACTCACCGCACGGCGGTGATGTCGATTATTGACCGCGTGCTGGTACTCAAAGAAGGCCAACTGGTGATGGATATGCCTAAAGAACAGGCGCTCAGTCGAAGCGCTGCCCTGGCGGCAAGCGGAGGTGAAAATGAAAAGCAACGCGCCTGAGGTCGTGATGCCGGTTCTGGTGTTACAGGATGCCGACGGCGATATTGACGACGGCAAGCTCGCTCGCTCCGGGCGTGTGGTGATGTGGATAGTGCTGCTGCTCACTATTGCACTGGTCTGGGCCTGGTTTGGCATGCTTGATGAGGTCTCCACCGGCACCGGCAAGGTGATCCCCAGTTCGCGCGAGCAGGTGTTGCAGTCTCTCGACGGCGGTGTGCTGGTGGCACTCGGTGTGAAAGAAGGCCAGAAGGTGGAAGCCGGGCAGATTGTGGCACGCCTGGACCCGACCCGCTCGGAGTCCAACGTGGGTGAAAGCGAGGCGCGCTACCGTGCGGCACTGGCCGCCAGCGCGCGCCTGTCTGCCGAGGTCAACGACGAGCCGCTGACCTTCCCGCATGAGCTGGATACCTCGCCTGAGCTGATAGCGGCGGAAACCCGGCTGTACCAGGCACGCCGCACACAGTACAACGACTCGGCGGCGCAGATTAAGGCCTCTTTATCATCGGTTATCAGTGAACTGGGCATTACCCAGCGTCTGGTCACTTCCGGTGCCGCCAGTAATGTGGACGTGCTGCGCCTGAAACGCCAGAAAGCGGACCTGGAGTTGAAGCTACTGGATTTACATCAGCAATATTCGGTACAGGCGCGCGAAGAATTGTCTAAAGCCAACGCCGAAGTAAATACGCTCACCGAGGTCATTAAAGGTCGCGCCGACTCGGTCAAGCGCATGACAGTGTACTCACCAGTGCGCGGGATTGTGAAAAACATCAAGGTGAATACCATTGGCGGGGTTATCCCGCCCAACGGCGAACTCATGGAAATTGTGCCCATGGACGACCGCCTTTTGATTGAAGCGCGCCTGTCGCCGCGCGATATCGCCTTTATTCACCCGAACCAGAAAGCGACGGTGAAAATCACCGCTTACGATTACTCCATTTACGGCGGACTGGAAGGACAGGTGGAAAGCATTTCGCCGGACACCATTCAGGACGAGGCCAAACCGGAGGTCTATTACTACCGGGTGTTTATCCGCACCGATCACGACTACCTGGAAAATAAATCGGGCAAGCGGTTTTATATCTCGCCTGGGATGATTGCGAACGTGGATATTAAGACCGGCGAGAAGACGGTGCTGGATTACCTGGTTAAACCGTTTAACCGGGCAAAAGAGGCGCTGCGGGAGCGGTAGGTTTTAGGGGAGTGTGTTTTTAGCGCGGTAAAAATGACATTTCCCGTACTTTTAGTTCGCCAGTAACCGTGATTCTTTCATCAGCGAACAACAGCAAAGAGGACACCCGAGTGTCCTCTTTTGATGCGCTAAACTTAACTGACCAGTCAATTGTTACAGCACTGACACAGAGCTAATTGATACCGTTGCGTCAGAGCCTGACCTTGTTAGTTTTTAATACGCGCTAATACCTGATAACCGGACCTATTTTGGTGGTTGGCGTTTATCAGCCATTCAGCCATCCGGGCGTTTAAGCGGTTAAAATAAAAAATATAAACATTGCTTCTTTAATTCCCCTGTGTCTTAATAGCGCCATCGGTTTGGAACACAGACCTTATGTAAGCAGTTTTAGTAAAGCAGTCCTCAGTTCAGGTGTTATCAACAGATACCTTCTTCATGAGCCTTCTCCTATTGTGCCCCATAAGTAACTCTAAAAATTCAGGCCATCATCGCCGCACTATAGTGGCTCATTAATAAAGGAAGTATCTATGTCTAATAAAATGACTGGTTTAGTAAAATGGTTTAACTCTGATAAAGGTTTTGGCTTTATCACCCCGAACGATGGCAGCAAAGATGTATTTGTGCATTTCTCTGCTATCCAGAGCGACAACTATAAAACGCTTGATGAAGGCCAGCAGGTTTCCTTCACCATCGAAAACGGCGCTAAAGGCCCTGCGGCTGGTAACGTTGTAGCGCTGTAATATGCGCTCATTATCGGTGGCACTTACAATAGCGATGAAGACAACAGTCTGAGCAGATAAATACTACTGATAATAAACAAACCCGCCGCGTGCGGGTTTTTTGTTATCGTTATTTTTTGGCACAGTGTTACGATGGACTTGTCCCGCCCGGAAAATCCACAGATAACCTGCTTATTGGGTCATTTAACGGCAGTCTGCGGGACGAATACCTGAACATTCACTGGTTTTTGTCACTGGAAGATGCGCAGGATAAACTCGATAACTGGCGCAGGGAATATAGCCATGAGAGAACACATTCATCATTAAATGACATGACTCCGGCTGAATTTATTCGGAGTTGGCAGAAAGACGACAATCTCTGATGTAGCGCTGCATTGATTTTGGGAAAAGGTCACTTACACACTATTGCCAGTATACCTCATGCGCATGTGGAATCGTTGTTCCGCACATTAAAATATGTACCACAGTGGCTTTCTTCAGGTTTTAAGTGGGAAAACAGGCTGCATAAATTAACCAGGGGCGACAACTCCCTTAACACTTACCGCCCCCATCACAATAATCTTAGAAAGTGTAGCGAAGACCCGCCAGAATATCGTGGTAACGAACTTTAGCACTGCCTGTTATATGCATAGCGTCCTTATAATCAGGCTCGTACAAGGTTATTGTTTCAGACACACTACCTGCATTCAAGAAACGATACGCTAAATCTACAGACCAATTTTCACAAACATCATAGGCCATACCAGCACCGATTGACCAGGCGACGCGCGCTGTACTCTTCGAAATCGAAAGAGGTAGCCAATCCTCAACCCCAATAATATGATCATTCGCAGTAAAGAGACCACTTGATTGAAGACGGTTATGTGCCAAACCCACGCCTAATGAAAGGTAAGGACGCCATGAAGTATCAGTATCAATATCATAGTAACTGTTTATCATCCAGGTCCGGGTACTAACACTAGCTTTACCGTTAGATAGAGTAAATGTACCATCCACAAATGTACCATCCACAAAATCAACACGTTGCCGAGATGAGTCTGAACGTGAACCACTGTCCGAACTACCTTTAGCGCGATCAATAAACTCTACTTCCAGACGAAGCGGTACATTAAATTGTGGATTGAAATCAAACCCTGTAGCGACACCACCTGCGAACACTGCTTTTGTTTTAGTACCTAAATACTGCCTGAGTGAAAAGCTAGGCTCCTTATTATAATAATCAACATTATGAGTAGAAACATGCCAATTAGACTGATACTGGAGACTGCTCCCTAACCTACTCTGGATATAAAACCCTGATACACCGTTCGCCTGAACAGAAAATGCTACAAAAGCACTTAATACAGCAATAATAGACTTCTTGTTCATCCGTAAACTCCCATCAATAAATTATTATCACCTAAAAAAAATAGACAGACACGAGTATATGATTAATCAATACGTTATAGAAGGCGCTAGCTAACGTCATTAATTTTAACGTAATACTTTATTTTCCATATACTTTTTGGGCAATGCGCCAATCAGTAAAATATGTACTTTTCAATGAAGGAACCGATGTGCTGTTTCCAGGCTACAATGCAATGCACTCATTGCGGGATATTACATTGCCACCAACCGCTACGGCACCATATCGTTCTCCAATACAGTCAATCAGGAGGCGTGACACAAAATTAAAATCGCTCCCAATAGCCAATTAAATACAACCCAACTTCTAACAAAAAGCGGCGAGCCTCAGTTTGAAAATCAAGCGATAGCGATAACGGCATAAAGATCCCCCAAAACGATCAGCGCCAAAATTACGGTAACAAAATCGGTAGATCCACACAGCCCGTTGCGTCGAAATAACACAAAGAGTGCTTTGGCGAAGTGATCCACCTCGAATTGTTCTGCGCTCTTGCCTGAATTTGCGTTGACGAGTTCACACATCTCTTTTTCGAAGCAGCTACAATCAAAGTTCCAGGTGCGCCAGGTCGATGTTAAGAGAGCTATTTTCGCGCCCTCGCCTGTATAATAGGCAAGAAGTGTAAGACCCCGGAGGATCTCTACATATGAATGGTTCGATTATGCGGGATACTTACCACTGTGGGGCTACTTTCAACTTTTCACTCAAACCGACTTTCAGGTTTAATCATAGCTAAATTTACCCCCAAAGCTCACACCTCCTTACAACATAACTTTATATCTTTAAGTTATTTAACCCCTCCCGCAAACCATGCTCAAATGGCTATCAACTCACCCTGCGCTTATCCCCTTTATTCAAAAGGACTTTTCCATGAAAAAGTATCTTATTCCACTCATCACTGCCGCCACGTTCGTGCTCAGCGCCTGCTCGCCGTCTGACGACAATAAAGTCAAAGTCGCGATTAACACCGGGCCGGACCAGGCTATCTGGGACGAAGTGCAGAAAGTCGCGAAAGACAAATACAACCTTGATGTCGAGGTGATTAGCTTTAACGACTACGTGCTGCCTAACGAAGCGCTGCGTAATAAAGACGTGGACGCCAATGCGTTCCAGAGCGTGCCTTACCTCGAAGCACAGTCTAAAGAGCGCGGCTATAAGTTTGTCACGCTGACCAATACCTTTGTGTTCCCGATTGCCGCGTATTCGAAGAAGGTGAAAAGCCTGGCCGAAGTGCCGGATAACGCCACGGTGACCATTTCTAACGAGTCCACCACCCTTGGCCGCAGCCTGCTGTTGCTGCAAAGCCAGGGCTTACTCAAACTGAAAGACGGCGTGGGCTTCCTGCCTACCACGTTGGATATTATCGATAACCCGAAACAGCTGAAAATTGTGGAAGTAGATACGCCGCAGCTTACCCGCACGCTGGACGACCCGAATGTTTATCTGTCAGTGATTAACAACAACTTCGCCTCGCAGGTGAATCTGTCGGCCTCGCGCGATGGCCTGTTTATGGAAAGCGCCGCCTCGCCGTATGTGAACTTACTGGTCGCGCGTGAAGACAATAAAGACGATCCGAAGCTGAAAAAACTGGTGCAGGCCTTCCAGTCAAAAGAAGTCGAAGACAAAGCGAAGGAAGTCTATAAAGGCGATGCCATTAAAGCCTGGTGATAGCTCCGGGGGTTAATAGCGCCCCCGCCGCTGCTGCTACACTTCCAGCACACACAACGAACAAAAGGCGAATAACATTATGTCTGAACAACAGTATCAGCCGCCCAAAGTCTGGAAATGGAATCAACAGGATGGCGGCACCTGGTCGAGCATCAACCGCCCTATCGCTGGCCCGACTCATGACAAAACGCTGCCGGTGGGCAAACACCCGCTCCAGCTGTACTCCCTTGCCACACCTAACGGCCAAAAAGTGACGATTATGCTGGAGGAGCTACTGGCCGCAGGCGTGAACGGTGCGGAGTACGACGCACACCTGATTCGCATTGGCGAGGGCGACCAGTTTTCCAGCGGGTTTGTGGAAGTGAACCCAAACTCAAAAATCCCGGCACTGATGGACCACTCCGTGAACCCGCCGGTACGCGTGTTTGAGTCAGGCGCTATTTTGCTGTATCTGGCTGAGAAGTTCGGCCATTTCCTGCCAGCCGACCTTGCCGGGCGCACGGAAACCCTTAACTGGCTGTTCTGGCTGCAAGGCTCTGCCCCGTATATTGGCGGCGGCTTCGGTCACTTCTACAATTACGCGCCATTTAAAATTGAGTACGCCATTGACCGCTTCACCATGGAAGCCAAACGCCTGCTCGACGTGCTGGACCGCCAGCTTGCGCACCACCGCTACATGGCAGGCGAGCAATACACCATTGCCGACATCGCCACCTGGCCGTGGTATGGCAACCTGGTGACCGGCGGTGTCTACAACGCCGCCGAGTTCCTGGATGCCGGGAACTACACCAACGTGCTGCGCTGGGCAAAAGAAATCGGCGAGCGCCCGGCGGTCAAGCGCGGTCGCATCGTTAACCGTACCTTCGGTCCGCTCAACGAGCAGCTACACGAACGTCACGATGCGTCGGATTTTGATACGCAGACAGAAGATAAGAAGCAGAAATAATTACCGGGTACTTTGCGCAAGTCATAAACGGGAACCCTCAGGTTCCCGTTTTCTTTGCCTGAAACGCGGGCTTTACTGTCTGCCGCACGCTGGTCTAAACCACGCTATCACAACTCACAACTAGCGATCGAACTCGCTCAGGTTGCCGTATTTCTCATCCAGCGCCTTGCTGAACCAACGCCCGCTCATTACCTGCGCCAACAGCGCCGTTTTTTGCTCTGCGCTTATCGAGTCGTCAGCCTCAATACTCTCCAGCACGCTCTCATAGCTAAAGGCTTTTTTGCCCATAAACGCGCGGGCCGTCGTTGTGTCGGCATCGAGGAATAAAATGTTCTCTTCTGCCTGCGGCTGCCACGCGGCCCAGGCAGTCAGTCCTTCTCCGTTCGGGTCACCGCTGGCGATAAACGCATAAATATAATCCTGGAACAGCGCGCTCAGTTTTTTGGCCCCGTCAGAGGCGTAGGCATCGCCTACCAGCCCGGTGTAGTTCTGGCTGTCGGTATCCAGCAGCGGCACAAACACGCCGTGAAAAGAGCCAAATACCGCCATTTTTTCACCGACAACGGCACTATCTTCGCCAAACAGGATTTCCATACCGTAAATTGGCGCGTGGTAGTTTGCCGCCATCTTTTGCGCCGAGTCTTGCAGGTTAAACAGGCTGTAAAGCTGGCCACCGTAGTGGTTCACAAAGTCGTACTGCTTTGAGACGTTCTCATCGCTATTGATTGAGCCATCGGCAATGGCGCTGGAAAAATACCGGTCGAAGCGGCTGAACAGTGAAAACTCCTGCTCGCCGGAGAGCATCAGCAGCGGCACCGAGTTGTAGTTTGCGCTATCAAAGCCCTCTTTCGGAATAACGTAGCCGTCGTTATAGAGATGCGGGAACACGCTCATTCTGATGCTGGCATTGCCCATCAGCGCCACCAGGCGCTCTCCCGCCAGAGCATAGAGATAATCGCGCACGTCGCTGCCCGGCGTTAACAGCCACGCCCGGGCCTGCTCAAGGTTCGCTTTCACGCCATCTTCCACCACCAGCGGCGCCAGCGCCTGGGCAAACACCTGCTGGCTTTTGGCTTCATCGGCAACGGTCATGCCACCGCTAAAGGAAATCGCTTTTTCAAATTTGCCGTTAAACAGCGGTGAAATCAGCATTGCCATGACGTCGCGACCGCCCGCTGAAAAACCGGCAACAGTAATATTCCCGGCATCACCGCCAAACTGTTCAATATTGGCTTTCACCCATTCCAGCGCTTTATTGATATCAAGCAGCGCATAATTACCGGAATCTTCTGCTGCGTCATTTCCTGTTTTTAACGCGGGTAGCGGATTAAATCCGAGCGGCCCAAGGCGATAATTTACCGAGACAACAATGGCGTTATGCCGCTCAACAAAAGACACGCCGGAAATTTCTTCTGATAAACCGGTCTGGTTATTGCCACCGTGGACATACACCATCACCGGCAGGTTTTTTGCGTCATTATTCGGGCGATAAATATCCAGGTTAAGCGCATTTTCAGAACCACTCACACCCCCTGAACCACTTTGCAGCGCAACCGCACCGGAGGTAGTGGCATCCAGCACCTCACTCCAGGGCTGCGGATCAACCGGCGCTGTCCAGCGCGCTGCGCCTGATGTATCGCCGCCGTAAGGGATGCCAAGCCAGACCAGTACATTGCCTTGCGCTTTGCCCTGCACACTGCCAGAGTGCGTTTCTCGCACTAAGGGAGAGGTTTCACCCGCTGGATTTTGCGGCGTTGCCCGGGTTTCTGCCGGATGGTCGCAGGCGCAAAGTAAAAGAATCAGCGCCCCAAACCAGGCCCCTTTCATTCTCGCCAGATATTTCCTCACTGTTATTCTCCTTGTGATGATTAATTCCGCCCGCCGCAACGTCACTGCAGCACGGCAATATAAAAAGGAAAACACCAGGTTAGCACTGCAATACGGCCTGACAAAATCGAATTAAATCCATTCTGCCAACGACTTAAATAAGCGTGCGAGCAGACAAGCTTATTGCCACGCACAGATATTTTGCCTACCACTGAAATAAAGAGAAATAACCTTAATAAACCTGGAAAATAAGAGTAAATCTTTTAATCAGCCGCAAGTATTGAATTGTTATACAGGCTGGGTTTTGTTTTATTTAACGTGAAAGCACGCTGTCTACACCAGGCCAGACGACAGCCGCTTAGCGTACTGTCGCCTGTGTCGTTACCAGGAGCGGGTCTGCCCCCGGCACGGTTTTGCGCGCTCTCAGACCAGATACTGCTTAAACCAGGCGAGCGTGCGCTCCCACGCCAGTTCTGCCGCCGCTTTGTCGTAGCGCGGCGTTGAGTCGTTGTGAAAACCGTGGTTAGTACCGGGATAAATCCAGCCCTGATAGACCTTGTTGTTGGCCTTCAGCGCGGCCTCATACACAGGCCAGCCTTCGTTAATGCGCTCATCGCGCTCGGCGTAATGAAGCAGCAGCGGTGCGTTGATTTTGGGGACATCGGCCACCGGCGGCTGGCGGCCATAAAACGGCACCGCACACGCAAGCTCCGGGTAAGCCACCGCAGCGGCATTGGCTACGCCACCACCGTAGCAAAAACCGGTGATGCCCACTTTGCCAGTCGTAGCCTCATGCTTCATCAAAAACTCCACGGCAGCAAAGAAGTCGTTCATCAGCTTCGTTGGGTCAACCTGCTGTTGCAGTTCGCGCCCTTTATCGTCATTACCCGGATAACCGCCCACGGAACTCAACCCGTCCGGCGCCAGTGCAATATAGCCTGCCTTCGCCACCCGGCGCGCCACGTCCTCTATATACGGGTTCAGCCCACGGTTCTCATGCACCACCACCACACCCGCCACTTTGCCTGTCGCCTTTGCCGGGGCGACCTGGTAGGCGCGCACCTCGCCGTGGCCGTTGGGTGACGGATAGCGAATGTACTGCGCCACAATATCCGGGTCGGTAAATTCCACCTGCTCGGCCAGCGCGTAGTTGGGCTTGAGCGAATTGAACAGCGCCAGCGCGCTGATGCCGCCTACCGCGTACTTTGCAGCCTTGTTAAGAAATTCGCGTTTGGTGATTTTGCCGTGGGCGTAGTAGTCGTAGTAGTCGAGCAGTTCCTGGGGGAAGTCTTTAGCCGTCAGTCGGGTCATAGCAGGTTTCCTCTAAGCCGCGTCGGTGAAGGTCCCTGCTAGTGTAGAAGAAAGCCGGACGGCGCGCTGCTATTCAACGCCGCACTACAAAAACCGGGGCCACGGCCCCGGTCTGGTTTACAGCGCGATATCGGCCACCGTGTTAGGTTGTGGCTGCGCGACCGTGCTGTCGGGCGCAGGAGCCAACACCGGGCGCGACGGCGGCGGCGGATTGTCCAGCCCCAGCACGCGGCTGGTGTAACTAAGCGCCTCTTGCGTTGCCGCAACGTTGCCGTTAAGCGCACTGCCGTAAGACGGGATAATCTCCCGCAGCGTCATCTGCCAGGCCGCGCTGGCGACCTTGTGTGGAAATACGCTTTCCAGCAGACGCAGCATAATGGGAGCCGCCGTGGAAGCCCCAGGTGAAGCCCCCAGCAGTGCCGCAATACTGCCTGCTTTGTCACGTACGATTTCAGTACCAAGACGCAGCACACCGCCTTTTTTCGGGTCGCGCTTGATTATCTGCACCCGCTGTCCCGCCTTCCACAGCCGCCAGTCCTGTGGATTAGCCTGCGGGAAATACTGGCGCAAGGCGTCAAAGCGGTCCTCATCGCTCTGCAAGACCTGGCCTACCAGGTATTTCACCAGGCTCAGGTTATCTTTACCGACATGCAGCATGGGCAGCAGATTAGCGGTGTTGATGGTGCCAAACAGGTCCCACAGCGACCCGCTTTTCAGGAATTTGGTCGAGAAAGTGGCAAACGGCCCAAACAGTAGCACCCGTTTGCCGTCCAGCACGCGAGTGTCGAGATGCGGCACCGACATCGGCGGTGCGCCAACCGAGGCTTTGCCATACACCTTCGCCAGGTGGCGGTTGACCACTTCCGGGTTTTCAGCCACCAGAAACTCGCCGCCAACCGGGAACCCGGCATAATCGCGCGCCTCAGGGATGCCGGATTTTTGCAGCAGCGTCAGCGAGGCACCACCGGCACCAATAAACACAAATCCGGCCTGTACCGTGCGCCGTGCGCCGGTTTTCAGATCTTTTATCACTACCTGCCAGCCGCCGGTACAGCGTTTGAGGCTATACACGTCGCTGTTAAGGCTCAGTGTGAAGTGCGCTTTTTTGGCAAGCGAGGCCACCAGCTGGCGCGTCACTTCGCCAAAGTTCATGTCGGTGCCTGTGCCTATGCGCGTGGCGGCAATGTTCTGCTGCGGATCGCGCCCTTCCATCACCAGCGGCGACCAACGCGCGATTTCATCTGCATCTTCCGAATAGGCCATGCCGTGAAACAACGTACTTTGCTGCAAAGCAGTAAAGCGTTTACGCAGGAAATTCACATTTTCATCGCCCCAGACAAAGCTCATGCCTGGCACGCTGTTAATAAAGGATGAGGGATTTTGCAGGGTGCCGTTGCACACCAGAGATGCCAGAAACTGGCGGGTAATCTGAAAGGATTCGTTGATGCTCACGGCCTTGTCAATATCAATGCTGCCGTCTGCCTGCTCTGGCGTGTAGTTCAGTTCCATCAGTGCGGAGTGCCCCGTCCCCGCGTTGTTCCAGCCGTTGGAACTCTCCTTTGCCACGCCGTCGAGCCGTTCCACCATTTCGATAGACCAGTCCGGCTCCAGCGCCTGCAAAAAGGTGCCGAGCGTAGCGCTCATGATGCCGCCACCAATAAGCAGCACATCGACGGACGATGCCTGTGCCGCGTTTGCCTGCTGCTTCATGTCTTGCGACATAGCAGGTGCCAACTTTTTCATCTCTCTGCCTCTTATTTTTTATGCTTCGGGTGCAGATGTACAAATAAAACCCGACATTCAGAAAGTGGTTCTCTGACTGGCGATGAGCGGCGCGGGAGAAGCACCGTGGAGACGCGTCAAAGCGTGATCAACATATCACTTTTTTATTATTGTTAAAATTTTTTATTAAATTTTAAAATTTAATGTAGATCTAGTTAATATAAATAATGCTTATAAAGCCGCGCAGTTTTCGTAAGTTCTTATTTTGACGAGAAGATTGCTGGCTGGCAGACGCGTGAAATACGCCCTATGATAGGAAACCGCATGACAATAATCCTGCAAAGGGAATGACTATGCCTTACGCTGCCAGTCCACACCGCTACGAAACCATGCTCTATCGCCGCTGCGGGCGCAGTGGCCTGCGCCTGCCCGCGCTGTCGCTCGGGCTGTGGCACAATTTCGGCCACGCCAGCACGCTCGACGCTCAGCGTGCGCTGCTGCACAAGGCCTTCGACCTCGGTATTACCCACTTCGATTTAGCCAACAACTATGGCCCGCCGCCGGGCAGTGCGGAGACGAACTTTGGCCGCCTGCTGCGCGAGGACTTTGCCGCGTATCGCGACGAGCTGATTATCTCCACCAAGGCAGGCTACGACATGTGGCCTGGTCCTTACGGCAGCGGCGGCTCGCGCAAATACCTGCTGGCAAGCCTCGACCAGAGCCTGCAACGCCTGGGGTTGGACTACGTAGACATTTTCTACTCGCACCGCGTGGATGAAGACACGCCAATGGAAGAAACCGCCGGGGCGCTGGCCCATGCGGTGCACAGCGGCAAAGCGCTGTACGTTGGGATTTCGTCTTACTCCCCGGCGCGCACCCGCGAGATGGCGGCGTTGCTCAACGCGCAGGGCGTGCCGCTGCTAATTCACCAACCGTCGTACAACCTGATTAATCGCTGGGTTGATACCAGCGGCCTGCTCGCTACGCTGGAAGAACACGGCACTGGCTGTATTGCCTTTACCCCGCTGGCGCAGGGGCTGCTGACCGGCAAATATTTGCAGGGCATTCCACAGGGTTCGCGCATGGCGCGCGAAGGTAACAAAGTGCGCGGCCTCAATGAGAACATGCTGACGCCCGCCAACCTGCAAAGCCTGAGGCGCCTTAACCAGATGGCGCAGCGTCGCGGCCAGAGCATGGCGCAGATGGCGCTGAGCTGGCTGTTAAAAGATGCGCGCGTCACGTCGGTACTGATTGGGGCAAGCCGCCCTGAGCAGCTTGAAGAGAACGTGCAGGCGCTGGCAAACCTGAGTTTTAGCGCCAGCGAGCTTGAGGAAATCGACAGACACGTCGAGGACGGGCAGATTAACCTGTGGCAGGCCTCATCAGACAAATAACACAGCGCGGCCCGGTTTAGCCGGGCCGCAGGCGGTGTTAGTGCTTATCGCGCGAGATTTTATCCAGATAGCCCATCATCAACGCCGACACCACAAAGGTGAGGTGGATAATGACATACCACATCAGCTTATTGTCCGGCACGTTGCGGGCGTCCATAAAGATGCGCAGCAAGTGGATAGACGAGATAGCCACAATCGAGGCCGCGACTTTGCTTTTTAGCGACGAGGCGTCCATCTTACCCAGCCAGCTGAGTTTTTCTTTATCGGCGTTGATGTCGAGGCGCGAGACAAAGTTCTCGTAGCCAGAAAACATCACCATCACCAGCAGGCCGCCGACCAGGGTGACATCCACCAGCGACAGCAGCACCAGAATGAGGTCGGATTCCGCCGTCGTGAGGATGTTAGGCAGGAGATGGAAAATCTCCTGAAAGAATTTCACCGTCAGCGCAAGCAGCGCCAGTGACAGACCGAAATAAACGGGTGCCAGTAGCCAGCGCGTGGCATACATTGCATTCTCAAAAAAACGTTCCATGAATATCCTGATGATGTGCAATAAGTGTGATAATTATAGCGCAAGAAAGCAGCGTTATTACAGGCATTTGCCATTCACGGTGCCTGACTGATGCGCAACGGCATCTGCTCACGCCAGCCCACTCTCAACCCGCCCATGCCGCCCCGTTTGTCCTAAGCGCTATTATGAAGGCGCATTTGCTCCGCGGCTCATCAGCAACGCCGCCTTGCAGACACAACAAAGGGGCCAGTTGGCCCCTTTGACAGACAAATGTTGAACATGAATGCTACTTCGGTTTATTCACTTCCTGACCCACCAGGCCAATCTTGAGATAACCGGCCTGACGCAGCTGGTCCATCACGTTCATCATCGTTTCGTAATCCACGCTCTTGTCCGCGCGAAAGAAAACCGTGGTGTCCTTTTTACCTTCTGTGACGGTTGCCAGCGTATTCACCAGCGTTTCAGCCGTCACCGGCTCATTGCCGATAAACATGGTTTTATCGGCCTTCACCGACAGATAGACCGGCTTTTCCGGGCGCGGCTCCGGCTGGCTGCTGGTGGCGGGCAGGTTGACCTTCACGTCCACGGTCGCAAGCGGCGCGGCAACCATGAAGATAATCAGCAGCACCAGCATCACGTCGATAAACGGCGTGACGTTGATGTCGTGCATTTCGCCATCGTCGTCGCGATTTTCGTTGAGATGCATCGCCATGAATAATTAACCTAAACGCAGTTTCTGAGCGGAGGGAACCGGATGAGACGGCGCGCTGGCCTCCAGATCGAGGTCGCGGCTTTGCAGCAAAAGCACCTGGGCGGCTGAGTCGCTAAGCGAGGCTTTAAAGCCGCCGATGGTACGGGCAAAAATGTTGTAAATCACCACCGCCGGGATCGCCGCCACCAGGCCGATAGCCGTTGCCAGCAGCGCCTCGGCAATGCCGGGTGCCACAACAGCAAGGTTGGTGGTCTGGGTCTGGGCAATACCGATGAAGCTGTTCATGATGCCCCAGACGGTGCCAAACAGGCCCACAAATGGCGAGATAGCGCCGATGGTGGCAAGATAGCCGTTGCCGCGACCAAGCTGGCGGCCTACCGCGGCCACGCGGCGCTCAAGGCGAAAGCTGGTGCGGTCTTTAATACCTTCGTTGTCTTCACTGCCTGCGGAGAGTTCAAGTTCGTTTTGCGCTTCTTTAATCAACATCAGGGACAGGCTGTTAGTGCCAAAGGCCTGCGCCTTTTCGCTCGCTTCGTCCAGGGAGCGAACGCCTGCTAACATTTCCTGCTCTCGCTTAAGGCTGCGCTGGCGACCCAGCAGACTGGCACCTTTGCTAAAGAAAATCGCCCAGGTAACAATGGAGGCCAGAATCAGGCCAATCATTACCGCTTTCACCACGATGTCGGCATGGTTGTACATGCCCCAGACGGACAGGTCCGTCGGCATCATCAAATTCTCGGTCACACTCACTCTCCAGGACGAAATTTAGAGAAAACTGTTCGTAATGATATCAAAACAGCGTCGAATTGATAGTGGTTCTCATTAGTATTTACAGACCACCTGATTTTGTCCTCACTTTCCTTACATTTACAGCGCAAAAATCTCATTCTCGCTCAGGTCCGTGATAAAGCCTCTTCAGGTATTGCGTACAGGCGTCTGGCATCCTATTTTGGACATCCAGCCGTACAGACGGGAAAAGTCATGACGAAGAAACATATTGAGACCACGCTGGTGAATGCCGGGCGTGATACGCGCTATACACAAGGGTCGGTGAACAGCGTGATTCAGCGCGCCTCCTCACTGGTGTTCGAGAGCGTGGCGGCCAAAAAACACGCCACCGCCAACCGCGCCAATGGCGAGCTGTTCTACGGGCGGCGCGGTACGCTGACCCATTTTTCGCTCCAGGAAGCAATGTGCGAGCTGGAAGGCGGCGCGGGTTGCGCCCTGTTCCCCTGCGGCGCCGCAGCCGTGGCGAACACCATTCTCGCCTTTGTACAGCAGGGCGACCGGGTGCTGATGACTAACACCGCCTACGAACCCAGTCAGGATTTCTGTACCAAAATATTAGCGAAGATGGGTGTCCACACTGACTGGTTCGATCCGCTGGTGGGTGAAGAGATTGCCGCACTCGTCACGCCCGATACCCGCGTGGTGTTTCTGGAATCCCCAGGCTCTATTACGATGGAAGTGCACGATGTGCCCGCCATTGTGCGCGCCGTGCGCAGCAAAGCGCCGGAGGCCATCATCATTATCGACAACACCTGGTCGGCGGGCGTGCTGTATAAGGCGCTGGATCACGGCGTGGATATCTCCATCCAGGCCGGGACGAAATATCTGGTGGGCCATTCCGATGCCATGATTGGCACCGCGGTTGCCAACGCCCGCTGCTGGGAGCAACTGCGTGAAAATGCCTATCTGATGGGCCAAATGGTGGATGCCGATACCGCCTACGTCACCAGCCGTGGGTTGCGCACGCTGGCAGTGCGCCTGCGCCAGCATGAAGAAAGCAGCATCGCTATTGCGCAGTGGCTTGCACAACAGCCGCAGGTGGAGCGCGTTAACCACCCGGCACTGGCGCAAAACCCTGGCCATGAATACTGGAAACGCGATTTTACCGGCAGTAGCGGTCTGTTCTCCTTTGTGCTGAAAAAACGCCTTAACGATGACGAACTGGCGCACTTCCTCGATAACTTCACGCTGTTTACCATGGCCTATTCGTGGGGCGGTTTTGAATCACTGATTCTGGCCAATCAGCCCGAAGAACTGGCGGCTATTCGTCCGCAGGGCCAACTTGACTTCAGCGGCACGCTGGTAAGACTGCACGTCGGTTTAGAAAATGTTGATGATTTACTCGCAGATTTAGCCGCAGGACTGGCGCGTATCGCGTAAAGTTGACAGTCATGGACACCCGGGAAGACACCCGGGTGCAAAATCCCAACATTTTGAGACGCCCGGAAACAAGGCATCTGAGTCGTTTGCGGTTACAATAGTCCCACTACTCGCAGTTTGTACGTTTCGCAAGGTAATTCATGGCCGTCATACAGAACATCGCCACCGCACTCTGGCAACACGATTTTGCCGCGCTGGCGGACCCGCGCGTTGTTGGCATCGTCTACACCATCATGTTTTTAACCCTGCTGCTGGAAAATGGCCTGTTACCCGCGTCGTTTTTACCTGGCGACAGCCTGCTGATTCTGGCCGGTGCCCTGATTGCCCGCGGCGTGATGGAGTTTGTGCCAACCATTCTGCTCCTGACGACGGCGGCTAGCCTCGGCTGCTGGTTTAGCTATCTACAGGGACGCTGGCTCGGTAATACCCGCATTGTGAAAGGCTGGCTACAGCAACTACCCACGCAGTACCACCAGCGCGCCGCGTTTATGTTTGATAAACACGGTCTGATGGCGCTGCTCGCCGGGCGTTTTCTGGCCTTTGTGCGCACGCTGCTGCCAACGATGGCGGGCATTTCCGGGCTCTCTAACCGCCGCTTTCAGTTCTTCAACTGGCTGAGCGGGCTGCTGTGGGTGGGCGTGGTGACCAGCTTCGGCTACGCGCTGAGTATGATCCCGTTTGTGAAACGCCACGAAGATCAGGTGATGACGTTTCTGATGGTGTTGCCGATTGTGCTGCTGGTTGCGGGCCTGGTCGGTGCTCTGCTGGTGATTTTAAAAAAACGCGCGTCTCGCTCCTGAACCTGTTCACTGCCCTCTCCCGCTGCGGGGAGGCACCTGGGCCGCGCAATGTTCTCCCCTCACTGCCCTTATTCTGCCGAACAAACGCGCTGCGTTTGTCATACTCATCGTGATGACGCCGGATAAATCCCGCTCCCGCACATTTTCCAGTCATTCGCCGGTGTTTTATCGGCAACGGAAAAACAAAAACCATTCATACAGTAAGCGGCTCTGAAAACCGTTTTTATGCCCGCAAGCAGTCACCGGCACTGACCGCAGCAATAAAAATCCCGCTTGCGGTATACCGTGAAGCGGGATTTTTTACGCGGGAATGCGCGCTATGGCCTGAGTTCCGGCATCGCTACGCTGCGCATTCGCGCCACTTCCTCGCCTGGGGTAACGCCAAAGTAGCGCTTGAACTCGCGACTAAACTGCGAGGCGCTTTCATAGCCCACGCGCACGGCCGCAGCACTCGCTTTCATGCCATCGCGCACCATCATCAGCCGCGCTTTGTGCAGCCGGAAAGACTTGATGTATTGCAGCGGCGAGGTGCTGGTCACGGCCTTGAAGTTGTGATGAAACGCCGACAGGCTCATGTTGGCCTCAGACGCCAGCCGGTCCACGCTCAGGTTCTCGGTGTACTGGCTTTCAATACGGCGCAGCGCGCGGCTTATCTGGCTAAAATGCGTCTGGCGGCTTACCAGCGCCAGCAGCGCCCCGCCGCACGGCCCAGTGAGCACGTGATAAAGAATTTCGCGAATGATTTGTTTGCCCAGCACGCGGGCATCAAGCGGGCGCTCCAGCACGTCTAACAGCCGCTCGGCGGCACACAGAATCTCCTCGCTCAGCACGCTGGAATTGATGCCGCTGGCCGAGTGCTGCGGCGCAAAGCGGTCGTCCTCACCAATATCCAGCAACAAATCCTGAAGCTGGGTGACATCAATATTCAGGCGCATGCCGGCAAGCGGTATTTGCTCGGTGGCGAAGGTTTCACATTCAAACGGCAGCGGCACCGTCAACAGCAGATATTCGCTGGCGTCATAGCGAAACACCCGGTCGTTGAGATAACCTGTTTTATGCCCGGAAAAGAGAAAAATGATACCTGGCTGGTACATGACCGGCGTGCGCGGATAAGGCTGAGTGCCCCATAGCAAATCGAGGTTCAGGCGCCGGGCCGCTTCATCATTGCCGTTTTGTTTCAGAAAGTTAACCTTCTGCGTCAGTGCCTGACATATTGCCTGCCTGTCCATCTCTCCCACTCCGCTTGCCTGGTTATGATGCGTAAAGTGTGCACAGAAAATGGCATTTTCTCCAGCCCTGTGGAGAAACAGGCAAGATAAAGGCAGGAATGAGCATTGAGCGGGAAGCGCCTTAGCGCTCAGAATAGCGTCATCCGGCAACTATCCGTTGCCCTGATTGCTAACCCAGCCGAGGGATGACCTGACATGAACAACTTCAACCTACACACACCGACCCGCATTCTGTTTGGTAAAAACGCCATCGCTGAACTACGCGCGCAGATCCCGGCAGACGCCCGCGTGCTGATTACCTACGGCGGCGGTAGCGTGAAAAAAACCGGCGTGCTTGACCAGGTGTTGAGTGCACTGAGCGGGCTGGACGTGCTGGAATTTGGCGGCATTGAGCCAAACCCGTCGTATGAAACGCTGATGAAAGCCGTGGCGCTGGTGCGTGAGCAGAACGTGACTTTCCTGCTCGCCGTCGGCGGCGGTTCAGTGCTTGATGGCACCAAGTTTATTGCCGCAGCAGCACCGTATGCGCAGGACATCGACCCGTGGCGCATTGTAGAAACCGGCGGTGTCGACATTACCCGCGCCGTGCCGATGGGCTCGGTGCTGACCCTGCCTGCCACCGGCTCCGAGTCCAACAGCGGCGCGGTGATTTCCCGTCGTTCAACCGGCGACAAACAGGCGTTCATGAACCCACACGTGCAGCCGCTGTTTGCCATCCTCGATCCGGTTTACACCTACACCCTGCCGCCGCGCCAGGTGGCAAACGGCGTGGTTGACGCCTTTGTGCACACCATTGAGCAGTATCTGACCTATCCGGTTGATGGGCGCATTCAGGACCGCTTTGCCGAAGGCATTCTGCTCACGCTGATTGAAGAAGGTCCGCGCGCGCTGGCCGAGCCGGAAAATTATGACGTGCGCGCCAACGTGATGTGGGCGGCGACCATGGCGCTCAACGGCCTGATTGGAGCAGGTGTGCCGCAGGACTGGGCAACCCATATGCTGGGCCACGAGCTAACCGCAATGCACGGCCTTGACCATGCCCAGACGCTGGCCATTGTGCTGCCATCACTGATGAACGAGAAGCGCGATACCAAACGCGAGAAACTGCTGCAATACGGCGAGCGCGTGTGGAATATCACCGAAGGCAGCGAGGCGCAGCGCATCGATGCGACCATCGCCGCCACCCGCGATTTCTTCGAATGTATGGGCGTGAAAACACATCTGTCTGACTACGGTCTTGACGGCAGTTCCATCCCGGCGTTGCTGGCAAAACTCGACGAACACGGCATGACGGCACTCGGCGAACGCGGCGATATCACCCTTGACGTCAGCCGCCGTATTTACGACGCCGCGCGTTAAGATTTTCCCCCCCGACCTTTCGTTTTCGGTTATTTCGACCAGACTTAGTCATTAGCAAACCGGGGCACCGCCCCGGTTGTGACGCCTGTTAGGAGGAAATAATGGCAAATCCCACCCAGATTAAACTCTCCGACGGTAATCTGATGCCGCAGTTAGGGCTTGGCGTATGGCAGGCAAGCCATGACGAAGTTGTACCGGCGGTGCAAAAGGCGCTGGAGGCGGGCTATCGCTCTGTCGATACTGCCAGCATCTACAAAAACGAAGACGGCGTTGGCGAAGCCCTGGCAAATGCAGGCGTGGCGCGTGATGAGCTGTTTATTACCACTAAACTGTGGAATGCCGACCAACACGATCCACGCAGTGCGCTACAAGCGAGCCTGAAAAAGCTCCGACTGGATTATATTGATCTTTATCTGATCCACTGGCCGGTGCCGGTTCAGGATAATTACGTCGACGCCTGGAAAGGTATGATTGAACTGCAAAAAGAGGGGCTGATTAAAAGCATTGGCGTATGCAATTTTAATGTCGAGCATCTGCAACGCATTATTGATGAAACCGGTGTGACACCGGTCATCAACCAGATCGAGCTACACCCGCTGTTTCAGCAGCGCCAGCTTCATTCATGGAATGCCACCCACAAGATTCAGACTGAATCCTGGAGCCCACTGGCACAGGGCGGCGAAGGCGTGTTTGATCAGAAGCTGATTCGCACGCTGGCGGAGAAATACGGTAAAACTCCAGCCCAGATTGTGATTCGCTGGCACCTCGACAGCGGGCTGGTGGTGATCCCGAAGTCGGTTACGCCATCACGCATTGTCGAGAACTTTGACGTGTGGGATTTCCGGCTGGATAAGGATGAAATTGCCGATATCGCGAAGCTGGATGAAGGGAAACGGCTCGGGCCGGACCCGGATACGTTTAGCGGCTAAGAAATCGCTCTGATTTAATAAACCGAAAAAGCCCCGCATGTGACGGGGCTTTTTTACAGGAAAACGGTGGTGAAACGACGGGTTTTCCCCCTGGCCTGAAAGAGCAGCCTTACCGCTTCACCAGCGTGATATTCGGATGGTCAGCGATGATCTCCAGCACAATCTCGAAGTAAGTCTGGCCGCTGCCGTTTTCCAGCGCGTCAAGCTGGCGCTGGAAGTGAGCGCTGTTAAAGCGCTCAGGCTGGGTAAGTTTGTCCTGATAATAGCGGCGCGTGGCTTCAAGGCCCAGCGCCTTACGGCTATGTTCTGCATCCAACCACACCAGCGTCACCGGCTCATTGCCCGCCAGTGCGCCAAAGCCGCCATATAGCAGGTCGTTGAAGGCATCAAGGCTCTGCCCCAGCTGCCAGGACTCATTAGCCATAAAGACCGCGTTCACTTCAACGTAAAAGGAGGGAATGTCGTGAATATGGGCGCCGTGTAGCGTCAGTGTTTTCAACGTCGTCCCTCCTGTGCCTGTGGTGAACACGACCGCCGCCCGCTTTTGCCGCTGGCGAAAATACCAACGCCGTGATACGCGGCAAGCCATAAGAGAATACAAGGATTAGGGGCGGCACATATCCAGGCCGCCCACTTCCGCTGGTTAGCGCTGGGCGGGCTTTGCGCGCTTTTTCGCTGGCGTTTTTGGCGTCTGGCGCTGGTGCGCCACCGGCGTGTGCTTGGTCAGCGCCGGGCGAGTATGGCGGTTCTGGCGACGCGCTTCGCGCATTTCTTCCAGCGTCGGCGCAGGCACCAGGCAGTCGCGGCGGCCACCAATCAGGTGTTTTTTGCCCATTGCTTCCAGCGCCTGGCGAATCAGCACCCAGTTGGCCGGATCGTGATAGCGCAGCAGCGCTTTATGCAGGCGACGCTGCTTGTCACCTTTCGGAATCACCACATCCTCGCTCTTATAGCCAATTTTACCCAGCGGGTTCTTGCCGGTGTAATACATGGTCGTCGAGTTGGCGAGCGGTGACGGATAGAAGTTTTGCACCTGGTCGAGGCGGAAACGGTGGCGCTTAAGCCACAGCGCCAGGTTCACCATGTCTTCGTCAGTCGTGCCCGGATGCGCCGAGATAAAGTACGGGATCAGATACTGCTCTTTGCCCGCCTGCTTCGAATACATATCAAACAGCTGCTTAAAGCGATCATAGCTGCCCATGCCCGGTTTCATCATCTTCGACAGCGGACCTTCTTCGGTATGCTCCGGCGCAATCTTCAGGTAGCCGCCGACGTGGTGCGAAGCCAGCTCTTTGATGTAACGCGGATCTTCCACTGCGATGTCATAACGCACGCCGGAGGCGATAAGGATCTTTTTGACGCCCTTCAGATCGCGAGCGCGGCGGTACAGGTTGATGGTCGGCTCATGGTTGGTGTCCATGTGCGGGCAGATATCCGGGTAGACACAGGACAAGCGGCGGCAGGTCTGCTCGGCGCGCGGCGATTTGCAGCGCAGCATATACATGTTAGCCGTCGGGCCACCCAGATCGGAAATAATGCCGGTAAAACCGGGGACGGTGTCGCGAATGGCTTCGATCTCGTTGATGATTGACTCTTCAGAGCGGCTCTGAATGATGCGCCCTTCGTGCTCGGTAATGGAGCAGAACGAGCAGCCACCAAAACAGCCGCGCATGATGTTGACCGAGAAGCGAATCATTTCATATGCCGGAATGCGGCTCTTACCGTAAGACGGATGCGGGATACGCTGATACGGCAGCGCAAAGACGTGATCCATCTCCTCGGTAGAAAGAGGAATAGCCGGTGGGTTTATCCAGATGTAACGTTCACCGTGCTTTTGCATCAGCGCGCGGGCGCAGCCTGGGTTGGTTTCATGGTGCAGAATGCGCGAGGCGTGGGCGTACATCACTTTGTCGTTTTTTACTTTCTCAAACGACGGCAGCAGCACGTAGGTTTTTTCCCACGGCTTCGGGCGCGGCATCTGCACCGTCACCGGCTTTGCTTCGGCAGGCTCGACTGTTTTACCGTCGGCGCACGGCAGATCTTCGCCGTAAGGATGTGGGATGGGGTCAATGCGCCCTGGCGTGTCGAGGCGCGTGGAATCCACGCCCGCCCAGCCCGGTAGCGCCTCTTTACGGATGATGGCGGTATTGCGCACGTCAACGATGTCGCTGATCGCTTCGCCCTGCGCCAGACGGTGCGCCACTTCCACCAATGGGCGCTCACCGTTGCCAAACATCAGCATGTCGGCCTTAGCGTCAAACAGCACCGAGCGGCGCACGGTATCCGACCAGTAATCGTAGTGCGCGGTACGCCGCAGACTCGCCTCAATGCCGCCCAGAATCACCGGCACGTCGCGCCAGGCCTCTTTGCAACGCTGGGTGTAGACCACGGTCGCCCGGTCCGGGCGTTTGCCGCCCACGTTGTCCGCGGTGTAGGCATCGTCGTGGCGCAGCTTGCGATCGGCGGTGTAGCGGTTGATCATCGAGTCCATGTTGCCTGCGGTCACGCCAAAAAACAGGTTTGGCTTACCAAGACGCATGAAGTCGTCTTTGCTGTTCCAGTCCGGCTGCGAGATTATCCCCACGCGAAAGCCCTGCGCTTCCAGCATGCGGCCACAGATGGCCATGCCAAAACTTGGATGATCGACATACGCATCGCCGGTAACAATGATGATGTCGCAGCTGTCCCAGCCCAGTTGATCCATCTCCTCGCGCGACATGGGCAGAAACGGCGCCGGGCCGAAGCAGGCAGCCCAGTATTTAGGCCATGAGAAAAGGTCGCGATCGGGCTGAATCAGGGAAATTGCGCTCATAATGTTCCGGGAATTGCGTTAAAAACCATCAAAGGGCGTGGATTATACGCTTTGTCGTCAGGCGAAATGAAGGGTTTTGTGTCTGGCCCGGAGCCGGGCCAGAAAAATCAAGGGGCTGGGTTGACCACAATCTGGCCCAGCGAGCCGCGATCGGCCATTTCCAGCGTCTGGCTGCCAAACAGGAACGGGAAGTGCTCCCAGGAAGGCTGGCTGAAATAGACCAGCAGCTGTACCTGGCCGTCCACCCACACCGTGTCTTTCCAGCCGCGGTCTTCGCCAAACGGCAGTGCGCCGTTGACGTCCTGCACCAGAAAACGAGCGCCTTCGATATAAAATGGCTGCGGCGTGTCGGCGCGCACCGTCCAGCGCTCCCAGTTGCCCTGAAGCGTGGTGATATCAATGCGCTTCATGTCCCACAGCTGGCCGTTGATGCCCGGATCGCTGCCAAGCGTGATATCGCGTGAGCGCACCGCCGAGCCGTTAATGATTTCGTCCGGCAACAGGCGCATGGGCAGGCTGTCGGTCACCAGCGGCAGCAGCCCACCGGGGCGCAGCGTCAGCACCAGCGTGGACACCAGAATAGATGAGGGTTCAAAGAAGCCGCGAATGCGCTCGACCAGCGTCGCCGCCTCGCCACAGGTCAGCGAGACTTCGGTGCCATCGCTCATATCAACCAGAATCTCACGTCGCTCGCCAGGGGCCAGCGACAGCTGTTTGACCGACACAGGAGCCGGTAAAAAGCCCTGATCGCTGGCAATAACATGCAGCGCACGACCATCGCTGAACTGAAGCTGGTAATGGCGGGCGTTGGAGGCATTGAGCAGACGCAGGCGCACCCAGCCGCGCGAGACTTCCACAAACGGGTTTTGTACACCGTTGACCACCAGACGGTCACCGACAAAACCACCGCTGCCTGGCTCGCTGTATTCCGGTGCTCCGAAGTTATCCAGCCGCTTGTCCTGAATGATGACCGGGAAATCGTCCACGCCGTAGTTTTTAGGGATGGGCAGCGATTTGCTAACCTCATCTTCCACCAGCCACATCCCCGCCAGCCCGCCGTAGACCTGGCGCGCCGCGCGGTTCGGGGTGTTGGCGCGATACCAGAGCGTGGCAGCCTGCTGGCGAATCGGCAGAACCGGCGCCCATTCAGCGCCCGGCGACATCATGCGCGCCGCGCCACCGATAAGCGCACCCGGCACCTGCAGGCCGTTAACGGCCATCGCTACGTTCTCCTGTAGCCGGTTGCTGTAAATCATTTTGACGTCGTCGCCGCTCCATACGCGAATGGTCGGCCCCATGTAGCTGCCGTTAAAGCCCCAGACCGAGGCTTTACTGCCCTCCCCGGTAAATGACCAGTGGCTGCGCTGCATGGTTAAAAACAGAGGCTGGCCGCGGCGGGACTCCAGCAACGGAGGCAGCGGCAGCGGTGGCTGCTGGCTGGCGGCATTTGCCCTCAGCGGCACTGCACCTGCGCACAGCGCAATTCCCGATGCCTGGATAAACTGACGCCGACTGAGTGACATAATTAAACCTTGCTCCATGAAAAAGCCGGGCAGTGAAGATGTCCGGCTACTAATAATGAGTGAATCTACTTGTTATGGGATTTGTACGCCGCTTCGCGCTCTGCCACTTCTTTATCCAGTGCGTCGATTTTATCGAGCATTAGTTGGCGGCAATGGGCAGCGAGTTCACGCACCTGATCTTTATTGTATGCGCTAACGTCCACCGGCGGCAGCATTTCAACAATCGCCAGCCCGTTATTCCAGCGATTAAGCTTAATTTTATTGCTGGTGTTGGAAACGCACACCGGAATAATCGGCACGCCAGCGGCAATGGCCGCATGGAATGCGCCGGTTTTAAATGGCAGCAGGCCACGCCCGCGGCTGCGGGTTCCTTCCGGGAACATCCAGATGGAAATGTTGCGCTCACGAAACTGCCTGACCACTTGTGCGATGGTGCCATGCGCTTTAGCGCGGTTGTTGCGGTCAATCAGCAGGTTACCGGTGAGCCAGTAAAGCTGGCCGAAGAACGGGATCCACAGCAGGCTTTTTTTACCCACAGTTACTGTCGGTGGCTGAACAATGCGCGACGCAGTCACCATATCGTAATTATTCTGGTGGTTAGCAATGTAGATAGCGTTGCCATAGTTTTCTGCGCCCTGCGGCTTGCGGATTTCCACCTTCAGGCCAAACACCACCGCCAGGCGGCCAAACATATGGCCAAAGGTCGCGACATGGCGCGGGTCACGCGGACGAAACAGACACCAGATTGAGCCAAAAATGCAGACTAAAAGACTGTACAGTACGACAATAATAAAACGAACAATCAATAACATAACAACCTCAGAAGCAGCAGCCGCTGAACAGTATACTGGCTTTCTTGTAAAACGCAGCGGCCTGTCAGCATGTCCATGTGAGCCATTAAGGTGCGAGATCCAGACGGTTATTCTTATGCTCAAAATGAGAATTAACAATGGGTCTGGCAGGAAAAACACGCGCAGCACCGGGACGAGGTTGCGTTACCCGGTGCTGCAACGTTGCGTTACTCTTCGCTGTCATCGCGCGCCGCGCGGCGCGGTGCGTCAACTTCCACGCTGTCAATGCGCTGTAGCCCGCGCATGAGCGTACCGCGACGCCCGCGTTCAGTGCGCACTTTCTGCAACTCTTCCGGGCGCAGCTTCAGCTTGCGTTTGCCAACGTGGATGGTAACGCCACTTTGCGGCGGCAGGATGTTGAGATACGCCAGGCGGTCAGTCCCCGCGGCGGCCTCGGCAGACGGAATCGAGATGATTTTGTTGCCTTTGCCTTTGGAAAGCTGCGGCAACTCACCGACCGGGAACATCAGCATGCGGCCTGCGGCCGTGATCGCCAGCAGCATGTCGTCGTCGTTGTGAATTTCCAGCGGCGGCAGCACGCGGGCGTTGTCCGGCAGGCTGATAAGCGCTTTACCGGCGCGGTTGCGCGCCACCAGGTCGTTAAAGGTACAGATAAAGCCGTAACCGGCGTCAGAGGCCATCAGGAGCTTACACTCATCCGGCGCCATCATAACCTGCTCCACCGTCGCACCCGGCGGCAGCGTCAGCTTCGCCGTCAGCGGTTCACCCTGGCCGCGCGCCGACGGCAGCGTTATCGGATCCAGCGCGTAGCTGCGCCCGGTGGAGTCAATAAATACCACCGGCTGGTTGCTCTTGCCCTTAGCCGCCGCCAGATAGCTGTCGCCCGCTTTGTAATTCAGACTTGCGGCATCAATGTCGTGGCCTTTGGCGCTACGCACCCAGCCCATTTGTGAGAGCACAATGGTGACCGCTTCAGACGGCATCATGTCGTGCTCGTTCATCGCCTTCGCTTCGGCGCGCTCGCGCAGCGGTGAGCGTCTGTCGTCACCAAATGCTTCAGCATCGGCCTGGAGTTCTTTTTTCAACAGCGTGTTCATGCGGCGTTCTGAGCCAAGCGTTGCCTGTAACTGGTCACGCTCTTTTTCAAGGTCGCTCTGCTCACCGCGAATTTTCATCTCTTCGAGCTTCGCCAGGTGGCGCAATTTCAGCTCAAGGATGGCTTCGGCCTGGGTTTCGCTCAGCGCAAAGCGCGTCATTAACACCGGCTTTGGCTCATCTTCACTGCGAATGATGTGAATCACTTCGTCAATGTTGAGGAACGCCGTCAGCAAACCCTCAAGGATATGCAGGCGCTTGAGCACTTTGTCCAGGCGGTAGTTCAGGCGACGGCGCACCGTGTCGCGGCGATAGACCAGCCACTCGGTCAGGATCTCATGCAGGTTTTTCACCGCCGGACGCCCGTCGAGGCCAATCATGTTGAGGTTAATACGGTAGCTTTTTTCCAGGTCGGTGGTGGCAAACAGGTGGTTCATCACCTGCTCCATGTCCACGCGGTTAGAGCGCGGCACAATCACCAGACGAGTCGGGTTTTCGTGGTCGGACTCATCGCGCAGGTCGTCCACCATTGGCAGTTTTTTGGCACGCATCTGGCTGGCAATTTGCTCCAGCACGCGCGCCCCGGAGACCTGGTGCGGCAGCGCGGTAATCACTACCGCGCCGTCTTCTTTCGACCACACCGCACGCATGCGCACGGAGCCGCGGCCGTTCTGGTAGATTTTGCGAATTTCATCGCGAGGGGTGATGATTTCTGCCTCGGTCGGATAGTCCGGGCCGTGGACGATATCAAGCAGCGCATCCAGCGTGGTATTGGGCTGTTCAATCAGCGTGATGGCCGCCTGCGCCACCTCTTTAAGGTTGTGTGGCGGAATATCGGTCGCCATTCCCACCGCAATGCCGGTGGTGCCGTTGAGCAAGATATTCGGCAGGCGCGCGGGCAGCATTTTCGGCTCGTTGAGCGTGCCGTCAAAGTTGGGCACAAAATCCACGGTCCCCTGGCCCAGCTCACTTAGTAGCAGCTCGGCATATTTTGACAGGCGGGATTCGGTATAACGCATTGCCGCGAAGGATTTCGGATCGTCCGGCGCACCCCAGTTGCCCTGCCCGTCCACCAGCGGGTAACGGTAGGAGAACGGCTGTGCCATCAGCACCATCGCTTCATAACAGGCGCTGTCGCCGTGAGGATGGTATTTACCCAGCACGTCACCAACGGTGCGGGCAGATTTTTTAAATTTGGCGCTGGCGTTCAGCCCCAGTTCCGACATCGAATAGACAATACGGCGCTGTACCGGCTTAAGGCCATCACCAATAAACGGCAACGCGCGGTCCATGATGACGTACATGGAATAGTTGAGATAGGCGTTTTCCGTGAACTGGTGCAGCGCGAGACGCTCTGTACCGTCATGAGTCACTTCGCTCATTAATTGTAGATCCTCAGAAAGGCGGTCGCCGTCAGGCAAAACGGCAATATTGCCTCAGATAATACAGTATCTGGCCCACTGACGCACAAGGAAGGGCAATTATTGCTTCACAGGCAAAAGTCTTTGCACACTTTACCGACTTGAGTGTGATATTGTTCACATTATAATCGTCGACAAATGATTTCTGGTAGAGGCAACAACATGAGCAACATTCTGATTATTAACGGTGCTAAAAAATTCGCCCACTCTAACGGCCAGCTTAACGATACGCTGACCGATGTCGCGGTAAGCTTCCTGCGTGATCTCGGCCACGAGGTGCAGGTCACCCGCGCTGACCAGGAGTACGATATCCAGGCGGAAGTGGCGAAATTCCAGTGGGCCGACACCATTATCTGGCAGATGCCGGGCTGGTGGATGGGTGCCCCGTGGACCGTTAAAAAATATATCGACGACGTGTTCACCGAAGGCCATGGCACCCTGTACGCCAGCGACGGCCGCAGCCGTAAAGACGCGTCTAAAAAATATGGCTCAGGCGGCCTGATGCAGGGCACGAAATATATGCTGTCACTGACCTGGAACGCGCCGATGGATGCCTTCACCGACGAAGACCAGTTCTTCCACGGCGTGGGCGTTGACGGTGTTTATCTGCCGTTCCACAAGGCGAACCAGTTCCTCGGTATGGAAAGCCTGCCAACCTTTATCGTCAATGACGTGATTAAAATGCCGGACGTTCCGAGCTATATCGCAGAATACCGCAAACACCTGGGCGAAATTTTTGCTTAACTGTATTCCGGTTTCCATTCCAGGACTCAGGCTGGTTGCATGTGCGTGGTTGCGCTGGCAACCTGTGTCCATACGGATTATGACAACAGGAGTTAATCAAAGATGCTGACAGTGATTGCCGATATTCGCACTCGTCCGGGCCAACATCATCGCCAGGCGGTGCTTGACGCGTTCGCTAAGATTGTACCGACCGTGCTTCAGGAAGCGGGCTGCCACGGCTATGCGCCGCTGGTGGACCACAACGCGCAGGTCGATTTCCAGACTTTCGCCCCGGACGCCATTACCATGGTCGAAAAATGGGACAGCGTGGCACACCTTGAGGCGCACCTGCAAACCTCGCACATGAAAGCCTGGTCGCAGGAAGTGAAAGACCACGTGCTCGATACCCGCATTCGCATTCTCGAAGACGGCCTCTGAGAGCGTTTGGTGGTGCAAAACAGCGATGCCAGCGTGCATCGCTTTTTTATTACCTGTAAAAAAACGGTGCCCTGGGGCACCGTTTTTTCATCGCGACAATATCAGGCCTCGATATCGGCCATGTCGCCTTTTTCCTGTAGCCAGTTGCGTCTGTCTTCAGAGCGCTTTTTCGCCAGCAGCATATCCATCATCGCCCGCGTGCGCTCGTCATCTTCATCGCTGATGGTGAGCTGCACCAGGCGGCGCGTGTTCGGGTCAAGCGTGGTTTCACGCAGCTGGAGCGGGTTCATCTCGCCCAGCCCTTTAAAGCGCTGTACGTTCGGCTTGCCGCGCTTGCGCTTAAGCTGTTCCAGCACGCCCGCTTTTTCTTCCTCATCCAGCGCGTAATAGACTTCTTTGCCCAAATCGATGCGGTAAAGCGGTGGCATTGCCACATAGACATGCCCGCCTTTCACCAGCGCACGGAAGTGACGCACAAACAGCGCACACAGCAGCGTGGCAATGTGCAGGCCGTCGGAGTCCGCATCCGCAAGAATACAGATTTTGCCGTAACGCAACTGGCTGAGATCGTCACTATCAGGATCGATACCGATCGCAACCGAGATATCGTGCACCTCCTGCGAGGCCAGCACTTCGTCAGACGACACTTCCCAGGTGTTGAGGATCTTACCTTTCAGCGGCATGATCGCCTGATATTCACGATCGCGCGCCTGTTTGGCCGACCCGCCCGCGGAGTCCCCTTCCACCAGGAACAGTTCGGTACGATTCAGATCCTGCGCCGTGCAGTCCGCAAGCTTACCCGGCAACGCCGGACCGCTGGTGAGCTTCTTACGCACCACTTTTTTTGCTGCACGCATGCGACGCTGGGCGCTGGAAATGGCCATTTCAGCCAGCAATTCTGCCGCCTGCACGTTCTGGTTAAGCCACAGCGTAAAGGCATCTTTCACCACCGCTGAAACAAACGCCGCGCACTGGCGCGAAGACAGACGTTCTTTGGTCTGCCCGGCGAACTGCGGGTCCTGCATTTTGACCGACAGCACGTAGGCGCAGCGCTCCCAGATGTCGTCTGCGGTGAGCTTCACGCCGCGCGGCAGGATGTTTCGAAACTCGCAGAACTCGCGCATGGCATCCAGCAGCCCCTGGCGCAACCCGTTGACGTGAGTACCGCCCTGCATGGTCGGGATAAGGTTTACATAGCTTTCAGTCAGTAATTCGCCGCCTTCCGGCAGCCACAGCAGCGCCCAGTCCACCGCCTCGGTCTCACCGGAGAAGTTGCCGATAAACGGCTGCGGCGGCAGCGTAGGCAGGCCGTTAACCGCCTCGCTCAGGTAGTCGTTAAGACCGTCCTGGTAGCACCAGCGCTGCTCGGTGTTGTTGACCTCGTCTTTAAAGGTGATTTCCACGCCAGGACACAGCACCGCTTTGGCTTTGAGCAGATGCGAGAGGCGCGAGACGGAAAAACGCGGGCTGTCGAAGAAGGATTCGTCTGGCCAGAAGTGCACGCTGGTGCCGGTGTTGCGCTTGCCGCAGGTGCCAATCACTTCCAGGTTCTGCACCTTCTCGCCGTTTTCAAAGGCGATGCGCCAGACCTGCGCGTCACGCTTAACCGTGACCTCAACGCGCTTAGACAGGGCGTTAACCACAGAAATCCCCACGCCGTGCAGACCGCCGGAGAACTGGTAGTTTTTATTGGAGAATTTACCGCCCGCATGCAGGCGGCACATGATGAGCTCGACCGCCGGAACGCCCTCTTCCGGGTGAATGTCCACCGGCATCCCGCGCCCGTCGTCGATGACTTCTAATGACTGGTCAGCATGCAGGATAACGTCCACGCGTTTTGCATGGCCCGCCAGCGCTTCATCCACGCTGTTATCAATAACTTCCTGGCCAAGATGGTTCGGGCGCGTCGTGTCGGTATACATTCCCGGACGGCGGCGAACCGGTTCCAGCCCGGTTAATACCTCAATGGAATCTGCGTTATAGGATTGCGTCATGTTTTTTATTCAGATAGCGAAACCGTATCACTCGCAGGCTTAACGTAAGCCCAGGAAATCGACAGTCTGTGTGAAATAGTTTTCAAAGCCTGCAAATGCGTGGTTACCGCCGGTTTCGACGGTCTGGCGGCAGGACGCGTAATAAGCCACCGCCTGACGATAGTCCAGAATCTCGTCGCCGGTCTGTTGCAGCAACCAGATAAGATCCGGCGCTTCCAGCGGTTCAATCTGCATAACTTTGAGATCGTAAATATGGCGTGACTCTAGCACATATTCCTGACCCGTCCACGGATTCTGATTATGGCCTAAAAATTGCGTCAGTAGTTCAAACGGCCGCACCGCCGGGTTAATCACCACCGCGGGCAACATAAAGCACTGGGAAAGCCAGGTCGCGTAGTAGCCCCCGAGCGACGAGCCGACAATGCCAAGCTGCTCACCGCCGTGCTCCAGCACCAGCGTTTCCAGCAGTTCTGCCGCCTCGTCAGGGTACGGCGGCAGCTGCGGCACCAGCATTTCGGTGTACGGATGATGTTCGGCCATCCAGCGCTGAAGGTGGGTGGCTTTGGCCGAACGCGGCGAACTGTTGAAACCGTGAAGATAAAGCAGCGTAGACATCAGTACCCTTCTGAGGCCGTATCCGGGCGAAAGGCCGCGTCAGCAAGACGACAAACCTCGGTGGTCAATGAGCCATCCGCACCCAGCTCCAGCCAGCGCCATCCCGGTGCTATGGTGTCGAGCGTAAAATTGGTGCAGTGGGGTTTAAACTGAACGCAGGTCGATGGCGTCGCCAGCAGGCGGCGGCCGTTCCAGTCCGCGTCCATCTCCTGGTGAATATGGCCACACAGCAGCGTTTTGACCTGCGGCCAGCGCTTAAGCACCTCGTCCAGCTCGCCCGCATTACGCAAACTGTGCTGATCGAGCCAGCTACAGCCCGCGGGTAAAGGATGATGATGCAAAAGCAGCAGGGTGTGGCGCTCAGGGGCCAGCGACAGCGCTTTCTCCAGCCACTCAAGCTGGTATTCGCTCAGTTCGCCGTGGGGGACGCCAAAGACCTGGCTGTCGAGCAGCACAATTTGCCAAGCGTCACCGGCATAAATCAGTTTTGACGGCGAAATCCCAGAGTCCAGCAACGTGCTGTACATGGCGGGTTGAAAATCATGGTTGCCGGGCAGCCAGACACAGGGCGCGGGAAAATCCGCAATCCCTTCAACGAAATGTTGATAGGCCACAGCGCTTTGATCCTGAGCGAGATCGCCGGTTGCAACTATCAGATCGCAGTCGCGCTGCTGTGCGCGAATCGCTGCCATCACCGCCTGGTAGCTTTCCCAGGTGTTAATGCCCAGCAGCGTACTGTTTTTTTCTGCGAACAGGTGGGTATCGGTAATTTGCAAGACTCTTACCGTGGCCCCACTGTTCACGGTAAGATTTAACAGGCTTTCCAAATGGTGTCCTTAGGTTTCAACGACGCTAACAAACCGGAACCGCCATCGCTCCATGCGCTAAACAGTAGCGCAACCAATCAGCAAGAAACTGGTTAATTTGATGCTTTTCGTCGCGTTGATGCAACTTTTTATTTGGATAATCATAACGCGCTTTAAAGCGGAAGATCTGCTGGCTTGAACACACTTCCGCCACCATAGCGTCGTGGTAAAGCCGCACCGTCATTGACGGCAGGCTCCAGTAGCTGACAGTAGGCCAGGTCTGATCAATTTCGACAAGCGTGGTGTAGCGCGTGGATTCAAGCACCGTTAAGCGATACCTTGCGCCATTTACCTGATAGCTGATAGTGGCTCCCGGCTCGTCATCGCGCGGCAGCAGGCGACGCAACTGGGCAAAATTGGTTTCACACAGACGCATCATTTCAGGAAAATCAGGTGTATAGCGCTTTGACATCAGGCATTCCACTCTTTACGTAACGTTTCATAATGAAGCTGCAGCCATTGCAGGGCGATGACAGAAGCCGCGTTATCTATCTTCCCTTCTTCAACCCAGCGGTAAGCCTGCTCCCTGCTCACCACGTGCACACGAATATCTTCGTGCTCCTCTGCCAGCCCGTGAATGCCGTGCGCGCTGCGCGCATCCACCTCACCGACGTGAATAAACAGGCGCTCGCTGGTCCCGCCCGGACTTGCCAGATAACTTATAATGGGGCGCATACGCTTAACCTCAAGCCCTGCTTCTTCCTGCGCTTCACGCCGCGCCACGTCTTCATGTGTTTCGCCAGGCTCAATCATGCCCGCCACCAGCTCCATCAGCCAGGGGCTGGCGCTGGTGTCCCAGGCAGCAATGCGGATTTGTTCGATAAGCACGACGTCGTCGCGTATTGGGTCATAGGGTAGCAGCACTACCGCGTGGCCGCGCTCAAAAATATCGCGCTGCACCTCCTCACTCATTGCGCCATTAAATAAACGGTGGCGAAAGCGATAACGCTCCAGTGAAAAAAAACCGCGATAAAGCGGTTCCCGTGCAATAATTTCAACATCATTTTTTGAGAATGTAACAGCCTGTTCGGTGATTTTATCCATTGCTATCCGCTCCCGGTTCGACTGGAATGGCTGATTCTAAGTCATTTGACTACCGTTTCATTAGCCATATGGTAGATTAATGTCTATTGCACACCAATGGCACATTACGCCAAGCCAGACGCTGGGCCTGCTCTGCTAAAATTGGCGATCATTTTCAATTACGTGTCAGCGCTAAACAAAATTAGGCTTCACCACAAGGAAAGCAAATGAAGAAACTGCTCCCAGTTTTAATCGGCCTGAGTCTTACTGGCTTCAGTGCCATGAGCCAGGCGGAGAACCTGTTGCAGGTTTACCAGCAGGCGCGCCAGAGCAACCCGGACTTACGTAAGTCCGCTGCCGACCGCGATGCTGCGTTTGAAAAAATTAATCAAGCACGCAGCCCTCTGCTGCCACAGCTGGGTCTGGCGGCTGATTACAGCTATAACAGCGGTTATCGTGACGCTAATGGCATCGACTACAACAGCACCAGCGCTTCCCTCGCTCTGACGCAGACCCTTTTTGATATGTCAAAATGGCATGCGCTGACCCTGCAGGAAAAAACCGCAGGCGTACAGGACGTGTCTTACCAGGCCTCTCAGCAAACGCTGATGTTGAACACCGCGACTGCCTACTTCAAAGTGTTGAGCTCGATTGACATTCTTTCCTATATTGAAGCTCAGAAGCAGGCGATTTATCGTCAGCTGGATCAGACAACCCAGCGCTTTAACGTAGGTCTGGTTGCCATTACTGACGTACAGAACGCCCGTGCTTCCTATGACAGTGTGCTGGCAAACGAAGTTACCGCACGCAATGACCTGGATAACGCACTCGAACAGCTGCGCCAGATTAGCGGCATGTTTTACCCACAGCTGGCATCCCTGAACATCAATAACTTCAAACCTGGCAAACCAGAGCAGATCAACAGCCTGCTCAAAGAAGGCGAAAAACGTAACCTGACGCTGTTGCAGGCGCGCCTGAGCCAGGACCTGGCGCGTGAGCAGATTCGCTATGCGCAAAGCGGTCACATGCCAACGCTGGGCCTGAACGCCTCAACCGGTATTTCTGACCGTGCCTACAACAATAGTACGCAGGCGTTGACCGGTGGGACGAGCAACACCCATTCAGGCCAGAACACTATCGGCCTGAGCCTGTCGCTGCCGATTTACAGCGGCGGCGCGGTGACGTCTCAGGTTAAGCAGGCGCAGTATGCTTATGTGGGCGCCAGCGAGCAGCTGGAAAGCGCGCAGCGCAGCATGGTGCAAACCGTGCGTTCCTCCTGGAACAACGTGAATGCCTCGCTGAGCAATATTCAGGCTTATGAGCAATCTGTCGTCTCTTACCAGAGTTCTCTGGATGCCATGGAAGCCGGTTATTCAGTGGGTACGCGTACCATTGTTGACGTACTGGGTGCGACATCTTCCCTGTATAACGCTCGTCAGCAGCTCTCCAACGCGCGCTACAACTACCTGATTAACCAACTCAACATCAAATACGCTGTGGGTACGCTCAACGAGCAGGACCTGGCGCAGTTGAATACCTCGCTGGGTAGACCGGTGCAGACTTCGGCCTTAGCCGTTGCACCAGAAGACACGCAGCAGAACGCAGCGGCTAACGGCTACGATACAGCGAACGCCGATATCCCGCCGCAGCCGGTGACGCCGGTTGACGCAAAACCGCAGGTACAGCCGACCACCAGCACAGGCCGTAACCCGTTTAGCGGTTAATCTATACAGGAGGTGCTCTGAACCTGAGCACCTCCTGCGTAAGGCAACGTAAATAACCCCGCAATCCTCTGCCGTTGTGCTTTAAATTCAACCATTCATCCCCTATCCTTAGCAGCATTATTTTGTATTACCTCTGGAATTCAGGAAGACAACGATGAAACGGACAAAAACAATCAATCACGCGTCGTTCCGCAAGAACTGGGGCGCACGCCACTTAACACCCGTCGCGCTGGCCGTCACTGCCGTATTTATGCTGGCAGGTTGTGAACAGAGCGACGAAACCGTCTCTCTGTATCAGAACGCCGATGACTGTTCTCAGGCAAACCCGGGCAAATCGGCCGAATGCACCACGGCCTGGAATAATGCCCAGAAAGAAGCCGAACGCACCGCACCGAAGTACGCCACCCGCGAAGACTGCGTGGCTGAATTTGGTGAAGGCCAGTGCCAGCAGGCACCGGCTCAGGCAAGCCTGGCCGGAGGTGAAAACCAGGCACAGGCCCAGTCCAGCGGCAGCTTCTGGATGCCGCTGATGGCAGGCTACATGATGGGCCGCATGATGAGCGGCGGCTTCGCGCAACAGCCGCTGTTCAGCTCGAAAAACCCGGCAAGCCCGGCCTACGGCAAGTACTCTGATGCCGCAGGCAAAAGCTATGGCGCCGCGCAGCCGGGCCGCACCATGACGGTACCGAAAACCGCAATGGCACCGAAGCCTGCAACCACCTCAACCATCACCCGCGGTGGCTTTGGTGAATCGGTGGCGAAGCAGACCACCATGCAGCGTAGCGCGACCGGTAACAGCACCCGCAACTCGATGGGTGGCTGATTCATGGAAAGGGTTAGCATTACCGAGCGTCCTGACTGGCGCGAAAAAGCCGCCGAATACGGTTTTAATTTTCACACCATGTACGGTGAACCGTACTGGTGTGAGGACGCTTACTACAAGCTGAGTGGCGAGCAGGTCGAAAAGCTTGAGGAAGTGACCGCCGAACTGCACCAGATGTGCTTACAAGTGGTGGAAAAAGTGGTCGACAGCGACGCGCTGATGGACCGTTTCCGTATCCCTAAGCATACCCGCGAGTTCGTGCGCCAGTCGTGGAAGACCCACCAGCCGTCGCTCTATTCGCGTCTGGACCTGGCCTGGGACGGCCTGGGCGACCCCAAACTGCTTGAGAACAACGCCGATACGCCGACCTCTTTATACGAAGCCGCATTTTTCCAGTGGATCTGGCTTGAAGATCAGCTGAACGCGGGCAACCTGCCTGCGGGTAGCGACCAGTTCAACAGCATCCAGGAAAAGATTATTGAGCGCTTTGGCGAACTGCGTGAAAAGCACGGCTTTGGCCTGCTACACCTGGCCTGCTGCCGGGATACGGTAGAAGACAGGGGGACCGTTCAGTACTTGCAGGACTGCGCCGCAGAAGCCGGCGTTGCCACAGAGTTTCTGTATATGGAAGACATTGGCCTGGGTGAAAAAGGCCAGTTTACCGATATGCAGGATCAGGTCATCAGTAACCTGTTTAAGCTCTATCCGTGGGAGTTTATGCTGCGTGAAATGTTCTCCACCAAGCTTGAAGACGCTGGCGTACGCTGGCTGGAACCGGCCTGGAAGAGCATCATTTCAAACAAAGCGCTGCTACCGATGCTGTGGGAAATGTTCCCGAATCACCCCAACCTGTTGCCGGCCTACTTCGCCGACGAAGACCATCCGCCGCTGGATAAATATGTGGTCAAGCCGCTGTTCTCCCGCGAAGGGGCCAATATCCAGATTGTGGAAAATGGCCAGGAAATCGCGCGCGTTGACGGCCCATACGGTGAAGAAGGCTCCATTATTCAGCAGTTCCATCCGCTACCGAAGTTTGGTGACAGCTACACGTTAATTGGCAGCTGGCTTATCAACGACCAGCCTGCGGGCATTGGTTTACGTGAAGATAAAGAGTTGATCACCCAGGATCTGTCGCGTTTCTATCCGCATATTTTTGTGGAATAACACAGCGTAGAAGATCCCATTCTTAGCGCACGCGACGCTGAGGTTGCCTTAACCGATATACCTGAAAGCCGTCTTCTGTAGAAGACGGCTTTTTTACTTAACCTACCTGTACCGACAGCATGCTGAGTGAACCCATTTCAATGCCGTCTGTTGGCATGCTCACCGGCTCGCTGCCATCCCAGGCACCAAGCGTATACAGCAGCGGCAGGAAGTGCTCCGGCGTTGGGTTGGCCAGCAAGGCATCTTCACGTGCGGCATAGTTCACCAGCGGATGCTGGGCCGCATCACCGCGCCACATCAGGTTATCTTTAACAAAATCATTAAACGAGCTTGCCCACGGATAAGGCGCGTTGCCGCCTTCCCAGCGCGCCGCGCGCAGGTTATGCACCACGTTACCGCTGGCAACCAGCAACACACCTTCGTCACGCAGGCTTGCCAGTCGGCGTCCGGCTTCCAGATGCCAGTGCGCAGGTTGATTGCTATCGATACTCAGCTGAATCATCGGAATATCTGCCTGCGGATACATTTTAATCAGCACGCCCCAGGAGCCGTGGTCAAAACCCCAGGCCTGGGTATCAAGCGTAACCGGCGTTGGCGAAAGCAGTTCCACCACGCGCTGCGCTAGCTCCGGCGAACCCGGTGCCGGGTATTGCGTGTCGTACAGCGCCTGCGGGAAGCCGCCAAAGTCATGGATGGTCGGCGGCTGGGTCATTGCGGTCACGCCAGTGCCGCGGGTAAACCAGTGAGCAGACACAGCAACAATTGCTTTCGGGCGTGGCAACGTCTCTCCCAAATGCTGCCACGTGCGGGTATATTGGTTATCTTCCAGTACGTTCATCGGACTACCGTGGCCGAGGAACAGTGCGGGGATGCGGCGAGTGCTCATCATGTTGTCCTGGTTTAAAAAGTGATGACACTACCTTAGCGCCTTTTGTCGTGTGACACAGGCGGATAACCATGACAGAGACTGTCAGAAAATTTGAATGTCAGCGTTGAGTAAAGCTCTCAGCGAGATGTCGCTTTTTGTAGCATCGCTCATTATTATTAATGAGAATTATTATCAATATGGAGTTACTCATGTCAGTGCCTTTGCTCCTGACCCTGCTGGCGGGCGGCGCCACCTTTATTGGCGCTTTTCTTGGCGTGCTGGGCCAGAAGCCCTCTAATCGCCTGCTGGCGTTTTCGCTGGGTTTTGCCGCCGGGATTATGCTGCTTATCTCACTCATGGAGATGCTGCCTGCCGCACTTCATACTGAAGGCATGTCCCCGGTGCTGGGCTACGGCATGTTTATGCTCGGTTTGCTGGGCTATTTCGCCCTCGATCGCGCACTGCCGCACGCACACGCGCAGGATCTCACCGACGGCACGCTCAAAAAGCGCAACATCGGGCGCACCGCGATGCTGCTGACCCTTGGTATCAGTCTGCATAACTTCCCGGAAGGGGTTGCCACGTTTGTGACCGCCAGCAGCGATCTGGATCTCGGGATAGGGATTGCGCTTGCCGTCGCACTGCACAACATTCCTGAAGGGCTGGCGGTGGCCGGTCCGGTGTATGCCGCAACCAACTCCAAACGCAAAGCTATTTTCTGGGCCGGTATCTCCGGCTTTGCCGAGATCCTCGGCGGGCTGCTGGCGTGGTTGATTCTCGGCAGCATGGTGTCGCCCGTGGTGATGGCGGCTGTCATGGCGGCTGTGGCGGGCATTATGGTCGCGCTATCGGTCGATGAACTGATGCCGCTTGCCAAAGAAATCGACCCGGACAACAACCCAAGCTACGGCGTGCTGTGCGGCATGGCGGTGATGGGCTTTAGCCTGACGCTATTGCAAAGCGCCGGCATCGGCTGAAAAGGCGAGCGTATAAAAAAACCCGGCGGTGCCGGGTTTTTTGCTGTCTGTACAAGGCAGGCTTAGCTTGCTTTGCGTTCATGCGCCTGGCGGTACGCCACCAGATCTTCAATCGTGACAACCGCCATGTTGTGCTCGCGGGCAAACGCGATGCACTCTGGCGCACGCGCCATGGTGCCGTCATCGTTGGTCAGTTCACACAGTACACCCGCTGGCTTAAAGCCCGCGAGCGTGACAAGATCGATAGTCGCTTCGGTGTGGCCGCCGCGGGTTAACACGCCGCCTTCACGTGCGCGCAGCGGGAACACATGGCCCGGGCGGTTCAGGTCAGCCGGTACGGCGCCATCAGCAATAGCAGCGCGCACAGTGGTCAGCCTGTCGGCGGCAGAAACGCCGGTGGTCACGCCTTTTGCCGCTTCAATGGTCACGGTAAAACCGGTGCCGTAGGCGCTGGTGTTGTTTTCAACCATCATCGGCAGGTCGAGCTGTTTGCGGCGCTCTTCGGTCAGGCACAGGCAAACAATGCCGCTGCCGTGGCGAATGGTCAGCGCCATTTGCTCAACGGTCATGTTTTCAGCGGCGAAAATCATATCGCCTTCGTTTTCACGGTCTTCGTCATCAAGCACCATCACACCTCGGCCTGCGCGCAGCGCGGCCAGAGCGTGTTCAACGCGTTCAGAAGAAGTGCCAAATGCAGAAAGCAGCGTCTGATTCATGGTAAATTAACCTCGTTAATATTATGGATTACCAGAACCAGGGCGGTCTTTGGGGGATGCCGTAAACGGCTATAACAAATACGTACCTAGGCGCAAGCGCCCAACGTGAATCGTTATCCTCTCCCATCCGGACTATAACCGTCGGCCCCGGAATCTCACCGAGTCTGCTGACCTCCGACTGGTGAGCCGGAGCGCTCGCGGGCTTTCAGCGTACGCTGATTTACCGCCGGTGGGGAATTACACCCCGCCCTGAGAATAAGCAAAGTCACTATAACGCTAATTACTTTCTCCGGCAACGCCGTTTATTATCTAAGCATATGCGCCTGCTGCAATTTGCCTGGCACCCCGCACACGCTTAACGGCAATTTAGGTTTATCCTGCGCACATCAGCGATTACACTTAAACAAACACCGTCCATCACAGGGAACTACCATGATTGACCCGAAGAAAATTGAACAGATCGCCCGTCAGATCCATGAATCGATGCCGAAAGGGATCCGCGAATTCGGGGAAGATGTAGAGAAAAAGATTCGCCAGACATTGCAGGCACAGTTGGGCCGCCTCGATCTGGTGAGCCGTGAAGAATTTGATATCCAGACTCAGGTGCTACTGCGCACGCGTGAGAAACTGAGCGTGCTGGAACAGCGCCTGGCAGAGCTTGAAAGCCGCAGCGCGCCCGTAGCACCGGCACCGGTGCCAACGCCCGCCGTTGAGATCCCGCCAACGGCTAAAAACGACGACGTGCAGTCCTGATAACAAAAACGCCCCAGTCGGGGCGTTTTTTATCTCGGCTGATAAGCAATCACTTACTTATCTTTCTGGATCTTTTTGATGATGTTGGTGGTTGAGCAACCGTCTTCAAAGTTCAGCACCATCACATCGCCGCCGTTGGCCCACACTTCTTTGCTGCCCGCGATGTCTTCCGGCTTGTAATCACCGCCTTTCACCAGCAGATCCGGCAGGACTTCGGCAATCAGGCGCTGCGGCGTGTCTTCTTCAAACGGCACCACCCAGTCCACCGACTCCAGCGCACCCAGCACAATCATGCGCTGTTCCTGCGGGTTCACCGGGCGGGTTTCGCCCTTAAGCCTGCGGGTTGAGGCATCGCTGTTAACCGCCACAATCAGGCGGTCGCCCAGTTTGCGTGCGTTAGCAAGATAGGAAACGTGGCCCGCGTGCAGAATGTCAAACACGCCGTTGGTCATCACCACTTTCTCACCGCGCTTGCGGGCATCCGCAACCGCTTGCTTGAGTTCCTGTTCGTTCATCACGCCAAAACCGGTTTCGGCACGCCCGCGCACGGCGTTTTCAAGCTCGATGGGTGAAACGGTAGACGTACCGAGTTTGCCCACCACCACGCCCGCCGCCGCGTTAGCAAAATAGCAGGCTTCTTCCAGCGTCTTGCCAGAGGCAAGCGTTGCCGCCAGCACGCCAATCACGGTATCTCCGGCGCCGGTCACGTCGTAAACTTCCTGCGCCTGGGTTGGCAGATGCAGCGGCGCTTTGCCTGGTTGCAGCAGCGTCATGCCCTGCTCCGAGCGCGTAATCAGTAGCGCCGCCAGATCGTAGTCTGCAATCACCTTCATGCCGCGCTCAACCAACTCGTCTTCGCTGCGGCATTTGCCCGTCACAGCTTCAAATTCTGACAGGTTCGGCGTCAGCAGCGTCGCCCCGCGATAGCGCTCAAAATCAGTCCCTTTCGGGTCGATAAGCACCGGCACTTTCGCCGCACGTGCCAGCTGAATCATCTGCTGTACGCTGTTTAATGCGCCTTTGGCGTAGTCAGACAGCACCAGCGCGCCAATCTGCGGCAGTGCCTGGGTGATGCGCTCATGCAGAGGCTGCGGATCTACGCCCTCAAAGCCTTCTTCAAAATCCAGGCGAATCAGCTGCTGGTTGCGCGACAGCACGCGCAGCTTGGTAATCGTTGGATGGGTCGCCACCGAAACGAAGTCACAGCGCACATTCACGTTAGCCAGCGCCTGGCTCAGCGCCCGCGCCGCATCGTCAATCCCGGTCAGGCCCACCAGGCGCGAAGACGCCCCCAGAGACGCAATGTTCATTGCCACGTTGGCCGCACCGCCGGGGCGCTCCTCGATAGTATCCACTTTCACTACCGGCACCGGAGCTTCCGGGGAAATACGGCTGGTTGGGCCGTACCAGTAGCGGTCCAGCATCACATCGCCAACCACCATGACGCCAGCGCGGTTAAATTCGGGCAGCGTTACTTTCATTCCTGACTCTCCAGCGAGAAACTAAAATTTGCGCGCGATAATAGCATAATTACGCGCGCGCCTGCGCCGCCCCCAGCCATTTTTGCCAGCTTCGCTGCACCTGCTCGCGCTCAGCGACAAACGCCGTCAGCGCAACATTGCCCGGCTGCTCCTGTAGCGCAAGGTGATGTAGCGCGTCACGCAGCGTGACGTAAGCATGGGTCAGCGCCCGCGCCTCGTCTTCATCCATAATGCCGTTTTGTGCCAGAAGTTCGAGAATGCGCACGTTATCCGACCAGCGCGTCAGCCCCGGCGCCTGGTGCGCATAGCGCAACACCAGGTACTGGGTGATGAACTCAATATCGGTAATGCCGCCCTCATCAGCTTTGATATCAAAGCGTTCGCGCTGTTTATTGCCCAGATGCTCGCGCATTTTCTCGCGCATCTCTCTGACTTCCACGCGCAGCGTCTCACCGTCGCGCGCTGTCGAGAGGATGTGTTTACGCACGGCGTCAAAGCGGGCGCATAGCCCCGGATCGCCATACACCACGCGCGCGCGCACCAGTGCCTGGTGCTCCCAGGTCCAGGCCTCGTTTTGCTGATAATCGGCAAAGGCATCGGCGGTGGTCACCAGCATCCCGGCGGCCCCGGACGGGCGCAGACGAGCGTCTACCTCATAGAGAATGCCGGACGAAGTACGGGTGCTGAAAAGGTGCATGATGCGCTGCGCCAGGCGCAGGTAGAACTGACGCCCGTCGATTTCACGCTCACCGTCGGTCACCACATCGGTCGGGCAATCGTGCAGGAACACCAAATCCAGGTCTGAGCTATAGCCCAGCTCCCAGCCGCCAAGTTTGCCGTAGCCCACCACGGCAAAGCCGCGCCCGCCGCGCTCGCGCAGGTGCGTTGGCTGGCCGTAGCGCGCCGCCATTTGTCGCCAGGCCTGCTGCACCACGGCATCAATCATCGCCTCGGCAAGCCAGGTGAGGTTATCGCTCACTTTCATCACCGGCAGCGTACCGGCGATATCTGCCGCCGCCACGCGCAACTGCTGTACCTGTTTGAACTGGCGCAGCGCCTCAAGCTGTTGCTCTTCGTCGTCTTCTGGCACGCGCAGCAGGTACTGGCGCAACTCGTCGTGCCAGGCGCCCGGCGCAGGCGGCTGGTACAGCGTGTTAGGGTCAAGCAACTCGTCAAGCAGCAGCGGATAGTGCGCCAGCTGGCTTGCCACCATCGGTGAAGCGGCACACAGGCGAATCAGGTGCTGTAACGCGCCGGGGTATTCCACCAGCAACTCAAGGTACGTGGTGCGGGTCACAATCCCCATCAGCAGCGGCATAATGCGCGCCAGCGGCAGCGGCGCATCTGCACGCGCACAGGCTTCTTTGAGCAGTGCAGGCATGAGTAGATCGAGCACCTGACGCCCGCGCGGACCAATCGTGCGCCGGTCGATATCGCGCTTAAAGTCGGTTATCTGGGCAATCACTTTCTGCCGGTCTTCGTCGGCCAGATGGCTCAATTGCGGCAACGCGTCATCCACGTCCGGCGCATCCAGCCACAGTTCGCGCCAGACTTCCGGCGTGGCGCTTTCCTCGCTCTGCTCGTCATCGTCGCCGATAAGGTCGTTAAAAATCTGGCGTACCTGCGCCATGTGATGTTGCAACTGTGCATTCAACGTTTGCCAGTCCGCCACGCCCATGCCCCAGGCAAGCCTGGCGCGGTTAAGCTCATCGCCAGGCAGCGTCTGGGTTTGCTCATCGTTAATGCTCTGCAACAGGTTTTCCAGCCGCCGCAGGTAGAGATAGGCTTCGCGCAGGCGCGGCGCATCACCTTGTGGCAGCAGGTGCAGCTTGTCGATAGCCGCAAGCGTAGGCAGCAGCGCGCGGCCCTGTAGCTGTGGCTCACGACCGCCGCGAATTAACTGAAACACCTGGACGATAAATTCGATTTCGCGAATACCGCCCGCCCCCAGCTTGATGTTGTCGGTCAGGCCACGGCGTCTGACCTCGCGCGCGATCATGCCCTTCATGTTGCGCAGCGACTGGATCACGCTGAAGTCGATGTAGCGACGGAATACAAAAGGGCGCAGCATGGCCCGCAACTCCTGCGCCCAGACATCATCGCTGTCACCCATGATGCGCGCCTTAACCATCGCATAGCGCTCCCAGTCGCGCCCCTGCTCCTGGTAATAATCCTCCAGCGCGGCATAACTCAGCACCAGCGGGCCGCTGTCGCCAAACGGACGCAGACGCATATCCACGCGGTAGACAAAACCCTCCGGCGTTATCTGATCCAGCACTTTAATCAGCCGCTGGCCCAGGCGGGTAAAAAACTGCGCGTTATCCAGTTCGCGCCGCCCGCCCTGGGTGACACCGTTTTCCGGCCAGGCAAAAATCAAATCGATATCGGAAGAGAAGTTAAGCTCGCCGCCACCAAGCTTACCCATGCCAAGAATCAGCAGCGGCTGCGCGTCACCCTGTGCGTTTGTCGGCGTGCCCCACTCGCGACAGCAGGCCGTCCACAGCCAGTCGCGGGCGGCAACAATCAGCGTTTCAGCAAGCGTGCTCAGCTGTTGCAGCGTCTCCTGCGTGTCGACAAGGTTCAGCGCCTGGCTCCAGGCAATACGCACCATGATGCGCCGACGAAAGCGGCGCAGCGCCGCCATCAGCCCGGCTTCGTCCGTTACGCTGGCCAGCGCCTGTGTAAGCCACTCGCCATACTGCTGCCACTCTTGCGCCTGCGGCGGCGCGTTTTGCAACTCCACCAGCCAGTCCGGCTCGGCCAGAATGCCTTCACAGATAAAGTCGCTGAAGGTCAGCGCTGCTCTGGCCTCATCGCCAATCGCATCGGCACTAACCGACGCAGGCAAGCGCGCGGCCACCGCCTGCCATTGCTGCTGTAAAACGAAAGAGAGTGGCATCATTGGCTCATCCTTATAAGGCTTAGTGTTGCCCGCTGTGACGCCAGAACGGCGCAGCGCCGAGCGCCTGCTTACGCAAAGGCTCAATCTCATAGATAAGGTTTGCGCAAATCGCGTGTCTGAGCGCCTGCCAGCCGTCAATCCACGCCTGGCGTTCGCCACGCGGGTAAAATCCAGACAACACATATGCGGTGTGGATAACGCGCTCAAGGCGCGGTAATTGCTCGGCGTAACGCCCGGTCAGCGGCTGGCGAAAGGCTTCTTTCAGCTCGGCCGAGGCGCGCGAAAGGTGGGTGTCGGCAAAACGTTTTAATGAACCGTCCAGTTTGCTACGCGCAGCGTCGTCAAGAAACGCCAGCCAGCCGCGCGTGACCATCCAGTCGGTAAGGGTGAGTTTGGCGCTGCCACTGAGCGCACTCCACGCCAGCGCATCGGTAGCACCTGGCAGGGCAGCGGCGAGCTGGCTTAACTGCTCACGTAAGTGAGTGCTCGCCTTTCTTGGCACCACGCCACCGAACAGTGCCAGCGTATGGCGCACCAGCGCCACCGCATCAGCCACCTGCTCCTGTGCGCCCGTCACCCCGCGCACCCACAGTTCCTCATGGTACTGCCAGTGCGCCAGAGCCAGTTCCAGCGCCCCGCTCAGTCCCTGCTCCAGCGTGGCTTTTGGCGCAGTTTCCAGCACGCCGAGTGGCTTAAGCTCACGCGCTGCGTTGCCGCGCGTCAGGTGATAGCCGCGCGCGGCTTTGCTCAGGCTGCCCTGACGCAGGCCATCGCGCAGCAGGTGCTCACGCGCCAGCACCAGCACGTCTTCCACACGCCCTTCCAGCAGCTCAAGCTCCAGCTCACTCAGTGGTTCACTGAACTCGCCGCTGCGTATTTCGCCCAAATCCAGCGCAATTTCAATGCGGCTTTCGCCGTAAGTAACCACCCACTTCTCACGCTCAAAGTCGGTGCTGAACAGCGGTGCCAGCGTTGATGCCAGTGCGTCAACATCCAGCCCTTCAGGCCACATCTCCTGCGGAAAACGCGACAGCGCCAGTTCTGGCTCAGAAAGTTCCACATTATATTCAGGGCGCTGATGTAAACCGCCCACCGTCTGGCCTGCCGTTTTCATCGTCATTTCGTAGCGGCCATCAACACCGCGAATGCGTAAACCCATGTCATGGCGACGCAGCTGCATATCAGACGTTTCATAATAGATGTTGAGCAGCTTGCGTGGGATGGTATGATCGCCGGGTAGCGCATTGAGTACCGTGCGTAGCGCCTCTGGCGCGCTCGGATGAACGAGAAATTTTAGTTCGATTTCTTGAGACATATTCTGTTTATTTACCGTTATATAGCGGGCTGTGACAAATTCCGCGAACTTACGAAACGAATGTGTGTCAGTAGATAATATTTTGCGCCAAATTGCCATGTCATGAGCAATTTGACGGGCTCAAAACCGCAAGCAGTGGCACCAGCAGGGATAAGACTACACCTGGATAATTCTCATTCAGGTTTATAAGTCGGCTCGTCAGACTGGTCCCACTATTACTGTTCCACGCTTAATGATGACAATAACGACGACCTGATGCAGAAATTACGCCTGATTAGCTTTGCTTTACTTTCTCTTAGCGTTACCGCAGTGGCTCACGCGGAAGAAAAACGTTATGTTTCTGACGAATTAACCACCTGGGTTCGCAGCGGTCCGGGCGATAACTATCGTCTGCTCGGCACGGTCAACGCCGGTGAAGCCGTAGAGCTGATGCAAACCAACGGCAAATATGGCCAGGTGCGCGACAGCAACGGCCGTGTCGCCTGGATCCAGCTCAGCGACCTGAAAAACACCCCGAGTCTGCGCACCCGCGTGCCGGATCTCGAAAACCAGGTCAAAACGCTGACTGACAAGCTTAACAACATCGATACCACCTGGAACCAGCGTACCGCTGAAATGCAGAAAAAGGTGGCCGAGAGCGACAGTGTTATCAACGGTCTTAAGCAGGAAAATCAACAGCTGAAAAACCAGCTGGTGGTCGCGCAGAAGAAAGTGAACGCCGCCAATATCCAGCTTGACGATAAGCAGCGCAACATCATCATGCAGTGGTTTATGTACGGCGGCGGTGTCGCGGGCGTTGGCCTGCTGCTCGGTCTGTTGCTGCCTTATATGCTGCCAAGCCGCAAGCGCAAAGACCGCTGGATGAACTAACCGCAGCAACCGGGCGGCAGCACGCCGCCCGCACCTTTCCTTAGCCTTCTCCTCTACACTTACGTATTATTCCCCGCTTATCGACAGTTCAAGGAGAAACGCAGGGTGAAGATTTATCTGGTCGGCGGTGCAGTCAGAGACGGGTTATTAGGTCTGCCGGTTAAAGATAAAGACTGGGTGGTGGTCGGCGCCACGCCGCAGCACATGCTCGACGCAGGCTACCAGCAGGTTGGCCGTGATTTCCCTGTGTTCCTCCACCCCGACAGTCGCGAAGAGTACGCACTGGCGCGTACTGAACGTAAGTCCGGCCACGGTTACACCGGTTTTGTGTGCCACGCCGAGCCGGACGTCACACTGGAGCAGGATTTACAACGCCGTGACCTGACCATTAACGCCATTGCACTCGACGAACGCGGCGAGTATGTCGATCCCTGGGGAGGACGCACGGATCTGGCACGCCGTATTCTGCGCCACGTCTCTCCTGCGTTTAGTGAAGATCCGCTGCGCGTGTTGCGCGTGGCGCGCTTTGCCGCCCGCTACGCGCACCTCAATTTCCGCATTGCCGACGACACCATGACGCTAATGCGCGAAATGGCCGCCCGCGGCGAGTTGGCGCACCTGACGCCCGAGCGCGTGTGGAAGGAAACGGAAAACGCCCTGACCTCACGTAATCCGCAGGTCTATTTTCAGGTACTGCGTGACTGTGGCGCGCTGGCGGTGCTGTTCCCGGAAATTGACGCGCTGTTTGGCGTGCCCGCCCCCGAAAAGTGGCACCCGGAAATCGACACCGGGGTACATACGCTGTTGACGCTCTCCATGGCGGCACAGCTGAGTCCCGATGTGGATGTGCGTTTTTCGGCACTCACTCACGATCTTGGTAAAGGGCTGACGCCAAAGCACCTGTGGCCGCGTCACCACGGCCACGGCCCGGCGGGCGTTAAGCTGGTTGAGCAGTTGTGCCAGCGCCTGCGGGTGCCGAATGATATTCGCGATTTGGCAAAGCTGGTGGCGGAGTACCATGACCTGATTCACACCCTGCCCATTCTGCGCCCTGAAACGCTGGTCAGACTGTTTGATTCTCTTGATGCCTGGCGCAAACCGCAGCGCGTGGAGCAGCTCGCGTTAACCAGCGAGGCCGACGCCCGCGGGCGTACCGGCTTTGAAGCCAGCGACTATCCGCAGGGCCGACTGCTGCGCGACGCCTGGCAGGTCGCGCAGAGCGTATCGACCAAAGAGGTGGTCGCACAGGGTTTTCAAGGCATGGAAATCCGCGAAGAGTTGACGCGCAGGCGCGTGACGGCGGTGGCACAATGGAAATTGCAGGCCTGCCCCCAGCCCAAAGGCTGAGGGCCGTGCGTCTTAGAAGAACACCACGTACACCGCTGCCGCCACAATAAAGCGGTAGATGGCAAACGGGATAAAAGAAATACGCTTAATCAGCTGCAGGAAGGTCTTGATAGCAATTAACGCCACGATAAACGCCGTGACAAAGCCCACGGCAAACATCGGCAGGTCGGCCAGCGTCAGGAATCCCCAGCTTTTATAGAGATCCAGCGCCGTTGCGCCCATCATCATCGGCACCGCCAGCAAAAAAGAGAACTCTGAGGCCGCATAGCGGCTTACGCCCACCAACATACCGCCGGAAATGGTGGCACCTGAGCGTGAAAACCCCGGCCATAGCGCCAGACACTGAAAGCAGCCAATCATAAACGCCTGACGGTACGTCATATCGTCAACGCCGACCGCGCGTGGCTCTTTTGGCTTGAAGCATTCAGCGGCAATCAGCAGCAGACCGCCCACCACCAGCGCGTACATGACGTTCACCGGGTTAAACAGCGATTTGATGGCGTCATGGAACACCAGCCCCAGCACCACCGCCGGGATCATGCCAAGCAGAATATGAATCAGCGACAGCCGTGCGCTGCCCTCGCCTTCGTGCGGCTTCGGGCCAAAATGAATACCTATCAGGCCAAACAGACGACGCCAGAACATCACCACCACAGCGAGAATGGAGCCAAGCTGAATCACCACTTCGAATGTTTTTGCCGTATCGCCTTCAAACCCCAGCAGATGACCGACGATAATCATATGTCCAGTGCTGGATACGGGCAGGAACTCGGTGAGCCCCTCGACAACCCCAAGAATGGCGGCTATCACCAGTGAATGCACATCACCCATCAAAAAAACCCTCTGAAATCCTTAAAGGAAAAACGGCGTGCAGGCCGGAAATGTTCACGCAGTATGACCCGGCATCCCGCGTTTGGTTTAACCCACGCACGGTTATTTTTGTTCTTTCGGAAAATTGCCACGCTCAATGATAACGCCTACGCTTACCGCCCGCGCCACGGCGCCAGGTTTGCTGACTTTGATGCGCACCCACGGCGAGCAAAAGCGGTTTTGCAACAGCGCCGCCACTTCTTCGGCCACGCGCTCAACCAGCGCAAAACGCCCGCCTTCAACGTGCGCGACAATAGCGTCACACACGTCGGCGTAGCTCAGGCAGTCGTTAACGTTATCGCTCACGGCGGCTGCGTGATTGTTCCAGCCCATTTCGATATCGAACACCAGTTTCTGCTCAATCGTCTGCTCCCAGTCGTAAACACCAATAGTGGTGATTACCGAAAGCTGCTCTATAAATACAATATCCATCACAATTTGCCCGTTTTGATGTGTACCTGGTTTATTCTGGAACCGCATTGACTACACTGGCGAAGGCGCTATTTTGCTCGTATAAACACATAAACGGCAGTTCAACACCGCTTTTCACTCGCCAGTCTGGGGATACCACTTGCCAGTAAATATGCGTATTATCCTTTGATGCAGAAAATTACACGACATTTTCACAACGGAACAGCGTTATGAGTGCAATCGCGCCTGTGATGATCATCCTCGCGTACCTTTGCGGCTCTGTTTCCAGCGCCATTCTGGTTTGCCGCATCGCCGGTTTGCCAGACCCCCGGGAGAGCGGCTCACGCAACCCCGGCGCCACCAATGTCTTACGCATCGGCGGCAAAGGCGCAGCCGTAGCGGTGCTGATTTTCGACGTGCTAAAAGGCATGCTGCCGGTCTGGGCCGCGTGGGCGCTGGGCGTTACACCGCTGTGGCTTGGACTGATTGCCATTGCCGCCTGTCTGGGCCACATCTGGCCGGTGTTTTTTGGCTTTCGCGGCGGTAAAGGTGTGGCAACGGCCTTTGGCGCTATCGCCCCCATTGGCTGGGACCTTACCGGTGTGATGGCGGGCACCTGGCTGCTCACGGTGCTGCTCGGCGGCTACTCTTCGCTTGGCGCTATCGTCAGCGCGCTTATCGCCCCGTTTTATGTCTGGTGGTTTAAACCGCAGTTCACCTTTCCGGTTGCGATGCTGTCATGCCTGATTCTCTGGCGTCATCACGATAACATTCAGCGCCTGTGGCGTGGGCAGGAAACGAAAATCTGGAAGAAGTTGCGTCGCAAGAAAGCGACCGATGAAGAAAACGAAGAGACAAAGTAGCCACTTTGCCTCTCCGGGGAGTTACACTGCCGCCGGCAGTTCAGACAGCGGCCAGCGCGGACGCACGCTCACACTTAAATCCGTCACACAGCCTGCCTTCAGGCGCACCATTCCCGCATACGCAATCATCGCGCCGTTATCGGTGCAAAACTCTGGACGCGCGTAAAACACTTCACCACGGCGTTTGGCCATCATTTCAGCAAGCTTTGCCCGCAGCGTACGGTTAGCACTCACGCCGCCCGCAATAACCAGGCGTTTAAAACCGGTCTGGTCCAGCGCACGTTTGCATTTGATCATCAGCGTATCGACAACCGCGTCTTCAAACGCGCGGGCGATATCGGCACGCGTTTGATCGTCGCTGTCGCCGCTGCGAATAGTGTTCGCGGCAAAGGTTTTCAGGCCGGAGAAGCTGAAATCAAGCCCTGGCCGGTCGGTCATCGGGCGTGGGAACACATAGCGCCCGGGCATGCCCTGTGCGGCCATTTTAGAGAGCATTGGGCCGCCGGGATAATCCAGCCCCAGCAGTTTGGCCGTTTTATCAAACGCTTCGCCTGCGGCATCGTCAATGGACTCGCCCAGCAGTTCATACTCACCAATACCGGTAACACTGATAAGCTGAGTATGTCCCCCGGACACCAGCAACGCTACAAACGGGAACTCAGGTGGATTATCTTCCAGCATGGGGGCCAGCAGGTGACCCTCCATATGGTGCACCGCAACCGCCGGGACATCCCAGGCAAACGCCAGCGCGCGCCCAACGGTGGCACCAACCAGCAACGCGCCCACCAGTCCTGGGCCTGCGGTATACGCCACGGCATTAATATCTGAAGAGCTAAGATGTGCCTCTTTCAGTGCCGCCTGAATCAGCGGCACCGTCTTGCGCACGTGGTCGCGGGAGGCCAGTTCAGGCACCACACCGCCGTAATCGGCGTGCAGTTTTACCTGACTGTACAATTGGTTGGCTAATAGCCCCTGTTGGTCGTCGTAGATGGCGACGCCGGTTTCGTCGCAGGATGTTTCTATTCCCAGTACACGCATGGTTTTACTTTCTGCCTCTGTTGATACCGCGCAGTGTATGCCCGCACAGCGGCGAAGTAAAACTTTGCTCACTTCGCCGCCGAAGCTGGTGTATACTATCGCGTCCTTATCGGAGCCTGGCAAAAAGCAGGGTTCAGGTTCCGGCGGTGCTTTACAAAGCAGCAGCTGTTGAAGTAAAATTCCGCACCATTTTGAAACAAGGCTGGCACCCATGCCAGCGGCAAACCGAATTAATAAAGGTGAGAGGCACATGCCGGTAATTAAAGTACGTGAAAACGAGCCGTTCGACGTAGCACTGCGTCGCTTCAAGCGTTCCTGCGAAAAAGCGGGCATCCTGGCAGAAGTTCGTCGTCGTGAGTTCTATGAAAAACCGACTACCGAACGTAAGCGCGCTAAAGCTTCTGCTGTGAAACGTCACGCGAAGAAACTGGCTCGCGAAAACGCACGCCGCACTCGTCTGTACTAATCTCTGAAGGGGACATCCTCCCCGCTCATCAGACTGAGTTGTAGTTGTAAAGGCCGTGCTTCCGAAAGGAATGCGCGGCTTGTTCTCGTTTATGAACTGATAAACCGGGGCTTATGGCTGGACGAATACCACGTGTTTTTATCAATGACCTGCTGGCGCGTACCGACATCGTCGATCTCATCGACGCGCGGGTAAAGCTCAAAAAGCAGGGCAAAAATTTTCACGCGTGTTGTCCTTTCCATAACGAGAAAACCCCCTCTTTTACCGTCAGCGGTGAAAAGCAGTTTTTCTACTGTTTTGGCTGCGGTGAAAACGGCAACGCCATTGATTTTTTGATGAAGTACGACAAGCTTGAGTTTGTCGAAAGCGTCGAAGAACTGGCGTCCATGCACAATCTGGAGATTCCCTACGAAACGGGAACGGGTCTGACCCAGATTGAGCGCCATCAGCGCCAGAATCTGTATGAGCTGATGGACGGCCTGAATACGTTCTACCAGAAAGCACTGCTCAACCCGAAAGCGGACGCGGCACGCCGTTATCTCGACACCCGCGGCCTGAGCAATGATGTGGTGGCGCGCTTTGCCATTGGCTATGCGCCGCCCGGCTGGGATAACGCGCTTAATCAGTTTGGCGGCAACAGCGAAAACCGGCAATTGCTGCTTGACGCTGGCATGCTGGTCAACAATGACCAGGGAAGAACGTACGACCGTTTTCGCAACCGGATTATGTTTCCGATTCGCGATAAACGCGGGCGAGTGATTGGCTTTGGCGGACGTGTGTTAGGTAACGATACGCCGAAGTATTTAAACTCCCCGGAAACCGATATTTTCCATAAAGGTCGCCAGCTTTACGGCCTTTATGAAGCCCAACAGGTTGCAGATGAACCGTCTCGCCTGTTGGTGGTCGAAGGTTACATGGATGTGGTGGCACTGGCGCAATACGACATTAATTATGCCGTTGCGTCGCTGGGCACCTCAACAACCGCCGACCATATTCAACTGCTGTTTCGCGTGACGAACACGGTAATTTGCTGCTACGACGGAGACCGCGCCGGGCGAGACGCAGCATGGCGAGCGCTGGAAACCGCGCTGCCGTATATGTCAGACGGCCGCCAGCTGCGATTTATGTTCCTGCCGGACGGTGAAGATCCGGATACGCTGGTGCGTAAAGAAGGCAAAGCCGCGTTTGAAGCGCGCATGGAAACAGCCCTGCCGCTCTCTGCCTTTTTGTTTAACACCCTGTTGCCACAGGTTGATCTGAGTTCGCCCGACGGGCGCACCCGGCTTGCCACGCTGGCACTGCCGTTAATCAACCAGGTGTCGGGCGAAACGCTGCGTATTTATCTGCGCCAGGAATTGGGTAACAAGCTCGGGATTTTTGATGATGCCGCGCTGGACCGCCTGGTGCAAAAAGTTGCGGAAAACACGGGCCGACAGCCAGTAGCACAGCTAAAACGCACAACCATGCGTATACTAATTGGATTATTGCTGCAAAACCCTGAACTGGCACCGCTGGTCCCCACGCTCAGTGCGCTGGACAGCAGTAAAATTCCGGGTCTGAGTTTGTTTAGCGAGTTGGTAAGTACATGCCTCGCACAGCCGGGTCTGACCACCGGGCAGTTGCTGGAGCATTATCGCGGCACAAAAGAAGCCGCAACCCTTGAAAAACTCGCCACCTGGGACGATATAGCAGATAAGGATATTGCAGAAAAAACGTTCACCGACGCACTGGATCATATGTTTGATTCCGTGCTGGAGTTGCGACTGACAGAATTGATCGCCCGTTCGCGGACAGAAGGTTTAACGCCCGCAGAGCGCGAAGAAGTGCGTGTCATTACTCAGGCACGCGCCAGAAAATAATTTGAGCGGCTTAATTGCCGATATTTCCTCGGGATGAACCCGAAGGCCGCACAGCCGGGCAGCGGCAAGAAAACAAAATCGCCCGCGTACGTTATTGTTGGCGGTTTCGCCGACCGACACCAACCCTAATTACAGTGTGGATACCGTCTTATGGAGCAAAACCCGCAGTCACAGCTGAAACTTCTTGTCACCCGTGGTAAGGAGCAAGGCTATCTGACCTATGCCGAGGTCAATGACCATCTGCCGGAAGATATCGTCGACTCTGATCAGATCGAAGACATCATCCAGATGATCAACGACATGGGCATCCAGGTGATGGAAGAAGCGCCGGACGCCGACGATCTGTTGCTGGCTGAAACCTCGAACAACACTGACGAAGATGCTGAAGAAGCCGCCGCTCAGGTGCTGTCCAGCGTGGAATCCGAAATCGGGCGCACGACCGACCCGGTACGCATGTATATGCGTGAAATGGGTACCGTTGAGCTGCTTACTCGTGAAGGCGAGATTGATATTGCCAAGCGCATCGAAGACGGCATCAACCAGGTTCAGTGCTCCGTGGCCGAATACCCGGAAGCTATCACCTATCTGCTTGAGCAGTACGATCGCGTTGAAGCGGGCGAAGCGCGCCTGTCTGACTTGATTACCGGGTTTGTCGACCCTAACGCTGAAGAAGACATGGCACCGACCGCTACTCACGTCGGCTCCGAACTTTCTCAGGAAGAGATGGACGACGACAGCGACGACGAAGAAGAAAGCGATGACGACAGCAGCGACGATGACAACAGCATCGACCCGGAGCTGGCGCGCGAGAAATTCGGCGAACTGCGTACCCAGTACGAAACGACACGCGACGTTATCAAGAGCAAAGGCCGCAGCCATGCCGCTGCTCAGGCCGAAATCCAGCAGCTTTCTGAAGTCTTCAAACAGTTCCGCCTGGTACCGAAGCAGTTTGATTACCTGGTCAATAACATGCGTACCATGATGGACCGCGTGCGTACCCAGGAACGCATCATCATGAAGCTGTGCGTTGAGCAGTGCAAAATGCCGAAGAAGAACTTCATCACGCTGTTCACCGGCAATGAAACGGCAGACACATGGTTCACCGCAGCCGTTGCGATGAACAAACCGTGGTCTGAGAAGCTCAACGACGTGGCTGAAGACGTGCACCGCGGCCTGCAAAAATTGCAGCAGATTGAAGAAGAAACCGGCCTGACGATTGAGCAGGTAAAAGACATTAACCGCCGCATGTCCATCGGTGAAGCCAAAGCGCGCCGCGCCAAGAAAGAGATGGTGGAAGCGAACCTGCGTCTGGTTATTTCTATCGCCAAGAAATACACCAACCGCGGCCTGCAATTCCTGGATTTGATTCAGGAAGGCAACATCGGCCTGATGAAAGCGGTAGATAAATTCGAATACCGCCGCGGCTATAAGTTCTCAACTTATGCCACATGGTGGATTCGCCAGGCTATTACGCGTTCTATTGCCGACCAGGCGCGTACCATCCGTATTCCGGTGCATATGATTGAGACTATCAACAAGCTCAACCGTATTTCGCGCCAGATGCTACAGGAAATGGGCCGCGAGCCAACGCCGGAAGAGCTGGCCGAACGCATGCTGATGCCAGAAGACAAGATTCGTAAGGTGCTGAAAATCGCCAAAGAGCCTATCTCCATGGAAACCCCCATCGGGGACGATGAAGATTCGCATCTGGGGGATTTCATCGAGGATACCACCCTCGAACTGCCGCTGGACTCTGCAACCACTGAGAGCCTGCGTGCGGCCACTCACGATGTACTGGCAGGGCTTACCGCACGTGAAGCGAAAGTGCTGCGTATGCGTTTTGGTATTGATATGAATACTGACCACACGCTGGAAGAAGTGGGTAAACAGTTCGACGTTACCCGCGAACGTATCCGTCAGATTGAGGCGAAGGCACTGCGTAAACTGCGCCACCCAAGCCGTTCTGAAGTACTACGCAGCTTCCTGGACGATTAATCCACGGCCTGCAAAAAAGCCTCTCACTATGAGAGGCTTTTTTTATGGTGCTGACCCGTCCTGAATAGCGTTGACAGGCTGCTGGCTTAAAATCCATAACATCATGGCGTCACCAGCCTGATGCTACATCAGCGCCCCACGGCCCCCAGCGCATCATCCAGTTCACGGTAGGCCGCGACCAACTCGTCCAGAGAAGCACGGTTTAACCCGCTGGGGTTTGGCAGCACCCAAATCTGCGTGTCGCCAATGCCCTGCGGCTGCCGACCCCATTTCACACCGCGCACGCCAAGCGCCTGCTCGTAAGCCTGCTTGCCCAGAATAGCCAGCGCAACGGGCTGGTAAGCCTCCATCTTCACAATAAGCTCCCGGCCGCCGCTGCGCAGTTCGTCGCGCTTTACCTCGTTTGCCTGTACCGTGGGCCGCTCCACCAGCATGGTGATGCCGCAGCGCGTCTCCAGCAGTTCGCGCTCCTCTTCAGGTTTTAACTGACGCTCGGTAAACCCTGCCAGATGAATGACCTTCCAGAAACGGTTACCGGGATGGGCGAAGTGAAAGCCGGTGTGTGCAGACGATTTTCCGGGATTAATCCCGCAAAAAACCACCCGCAGACCCGGTTCAAGAATGTCCTCTATCATGCTTTGTCTCCTGAACAACGCAACAGACAGTATAAAGCCTTTGCAATCCGTTGGTTAGAAAAACAGCATCCGCAAACCTCAGTGCTGGATTGGGGCGGCGAGTTACTTTATAATCCTCCTCCATTGGCCCCTTAGCTCAGCGGTTAGAGCAGTCGACTCATAATCGATTGGTCGCTGGTTCAAACCCAGCAGGGGCCACCATATTTTAGTTTTAAAATCAAATAATTAAGCCACTCCCGGGAGTGGCTTTTTTTGTGAAAATGGCTAATGACTCAAAAATGACTTGATCCCTTCCCAGTATTGATGCCAGGTTAAATCAGAGATCCGGCTCTTTTTGCAGATTCCGGATAAATTCCTCCGGCGTCTGGTTATTTAATGATGAATGGGGCCGCTGCTGGTTATATTCCTGTCGCCAGTACTCGACCTTCTCCTGAGAAATCCAAGTTCCCCTTAGTCACAGCCAACAGATAACAGCATTGCTAGCCGTCTCTATCCCAACTAGAATCAGCACTGAAACAACGAGGCTTTCACCATGACAAAAAAAACAGTACACACCCAGATCACTAAAACTCAAATCTACCGTTCCGTTGCCAGCTCAACTGCAATCGAAACTGGTGTTTCTGTGCAAAAAATTGAGCAGCAACTCAAGCAAAATCAAGCACAGGCGAAAGCCGTGGGCCTCGCCCGTTAATCCGGCAAGATATCACTCACCAATTTCATCATGGGGCTGTAGTTCCCTGATACGCCTGCCTGTATTGCCTTAAAGTAAAACGCCTTGTGTTCATCCCATAAGCTGTAATCCAGTAAACTTTTTCCCGCCAGAACCGACAATACATCGCAAAGTAGTCTCGACAAACGCCCGTTACCTTCTCTGAAGGGGTGGATCAAAATAAACTCCACGTGGGATTCAGCCAGGTAACTAACCAGCTCCGAACGAGCCAGGGATTTCAGTTCACCAGATCTGGAGAGAAACTGTTTCTCGAAACCATCGAGAAGAAATGGAATCCTGTCGGCAGCGGCAAACTGAAAGCCGTCTTTAGTCAGGTTGGCATTGCGTAACCTCCCTGCCCAGTCGTACACATTCCCCAGCCATTGGCGATGCCACCTACTTATGTGCTCAAAAGCCAGCGCTTCAGGCGACTGGTCCTCAATAAATAGCTGCTCATACAGCATCAGCAGCAAGCCAGATTCCAGCGCCTCCATTTCCTGTGCATCAATGATCCCCAGCTTATTAGCCAACACTAAATCTCCAGAGCCCGGCTGATAACACTCTTCTGCTGAATTAAGCTTATATTTTGACAAGCTCTTACCTCCGTCCAGACAAGTTCACAACGTTGTTTTCCTGCTGCCGCTGATAGTTGTTAACCCGATCCTCCCAGATCTCAAGCGCTCTGCGCTTTTCAGTCAGGTAATCATTACGATCATAGTCTTTTGAGCTAACGTCGTTCAAAGCGTGGCTCTGGATACGGTCCCGGATCTCTTTACTGATCCCCTCCTCCCCCATCAGCGTTTTACAGGTACGACGTAAATCTCGCGCCGTGAAAACGTTAAACTCAGGATTAAAGGCCCGGAAATACATGATGTAACACGCCAGGCTACCGGTACGCCTGGGGCGCTCACCGTTTGTTGATAGCGGATCAGATGTTCACGTTTGTTTTTCGACACATCAGCAATGACCAGAAGCGTCTTTTGCGGCCAGTTAATCACACTCCACTGGCTGGCAATCATTTCAAACGGACGCTGCCCGCCAACGTAAGTACAGAAACGAATTAAGTGTTGCATCAAGGGACCAGTCTCTGTCGCCTCGGAGAAATATTCCATGACAAAACAGCGCTCTTCCAACGCTAGCCATGTATCACCCACTTTTTCCACCGAAGACTATTTCGGAATGGCCAATACCGGGTTAACTTCAAGACCGAATGTAATACCCACGCTGGTATTCATCGGATCGTTATCAGCTTTCAGACCATAGTTAAATGCCGCCATCAGGTAAGAATGAACTCGGTTCGCATAGACCAGCGCATCATTCTGGATAATACACGAGAGGATAGTTTTGATCCGCAGAGGCGTCGCGTCCTTCACAATACTATTATTTAATCTCTGCGCAAAAAACCATGCCGCCCCGCCTCCCAGAAAAACCGGTATATCACAACGCTCGACCCCACATCACTTTATATTCCTCTCCTGATAAAACTTAACATTGCCGCCCCATAAAATAAAAACCATCATTCACCTGTACAAACGGCACAGCAATATTTCCATCACCCGATATATTGCCGTACCTGTTGCTACTCAGATTCACTATTGATATTAAACATGACCACTGGAGAATATATGTCTATTGAAAAAAGCAGCGTCAATCAGGCCACAAATACTGCCACTTATGCGCAGGCCGATAATAGTAAAATCGTCATGGGCTTCTGGCATAACTGGGTTGCCACCTCAGGCCAGGGCTACAAAGGCGGCCGGTTTACTGAGATGCCGCTTACTGATATCCCGGTGCAGTACAATGTTGTCGCGGTCGCGTTTATGAAAGTAGACGGTGGCAGCAGCGATCCTATTCCTGATTTTAAGCCGTATAAATACAGCGATGCAGAGTTCCGTCGCCAGATTGACGTTCTGCATACTCAGGGCCGTAAGGTTCTTATTTCACTCGGAGGCGCGGACGCCCATGTTGAATTACAGTCTCATCAGGAAAATGCGTTCGTTGAGCGCATTATTGAACTTACCGACCGTTATGCGTTTGATGGTCTGGATATTGACCTTGAGCAGTCGGCAATTACCGCAGCGCAAAACCAACAGGTCATTCCTGCTGCACTCATCCGTGTTAAAGAGCACTATCGCCAGCAGGGTAAAAACTTTATTATCAGCATGGCGCCGGAATTTCCGTATCTGAATAAAACCGGTATTTATATTCCGTATATTACTGCCCTCGAAGGTTATTATGATTTTATTGCGCCACAGTTCTATAACCAGGGCGGCGATGGTGTTTCCGTGGAAAACATTGGCTGGCTGGCACAGAACAATGATGCGCAAAAAGCTGATTTCCTTTACTACCTCACCGAAAGCCTGACCACCGGTACACGCGGCTTTACCAAAATCCCTCACGATAAATTTGTTATTGGCCTGCCGACCAATAACGACGCGGCAGCCACCGGTTATGTCATCAACCCACAAGACGTGTTTACCGCGCTTGACCGACTGAGCGCCGCTGGCCTGCCGATTAAAGGCCTGATGACCTGGTCCGTCAACTGGGATGCAGGCTTTGACCGCGATGGCCGCGCTTACAACTGGGAATTTATCAACCGCTACGGAAGCCTGGTAGAAGGTGGCACACCCCCGCAACAGCCCGCGGCACCCACCAACCTGACCTCGTCGGCTCAGACCCAGGACAGCATCGCTTTACAATGGGCGCATTCCTCAACGCCTGTCCCGGCGGTGCGTTTTATGATTTATCGCGACGGCCAGCTGGTGAACAGCACCACTGCCACGCAATTCACCGACACTAACCTGCCGTCTGACAGCGCATTTGAATATGCCGTCAGCGCCGTAGATGCCGCAAACAATGAGTCTGCACGCAGCGCCGCGATTATCGTGCGCACGCTTGCCGATTCAGGCGAAGAAAATTCATTTGTTAGTGCACCAGGCAACCTGCGCGACGTTGACGTGACGGCAACGTCAGCCACGGTGATGTGGACAGCCTCAACCTCAACGAATGCACTCAAGGGATACCGGGTTTATCGCGATGGCAGTTACATCAGTGAGGTCGTGCCTTCTCAGCTTAGTTATACCGACTCCGGCCTGTTGGCAGCGACCACTTACCGCTATGTCGTCATCGCTGAGGATATTACGGGCAAGCTTTCTGAGCCGAGCAATACCCTGTCAGTGACCACACAATCAGGTAATGAGCCGGGCGAATACCCACAGTGGACGCTGCGCGCCACCTACCTGGCAGGCAATATTGTCTCTCATAACGGGAAAAACTGGGTCTGCCTGCAAACCCACACAGCCTATGTCGAAAGCTGGGCGCCGGGGGCGAGCGATTCAGCCACGCTGTGGCGCGAAGTGAGGTAAGCACCAGGAGAATATGGCGGGCCGGAAACATCGTGTAAACCGCCTCGTCGATATCATCCATCAATAACAAGGCCCAGACACGCGGTTTGGGCCTTGCCTGTCGCTAACACCGACGGCATTCGCTATCGGCTCCGTGCCGGGCGATTACGGCGTTGCTTCTGTTTCCTCTTCGGCAACCGCGTCATCTTCCAGCGCCTTAAGCAGTTCATCAATATGGCTTTCTTTGAGCAACTGATAGTGATCGGCCTTGAGCGTCACCACTCTCGGCGGCTGCACGGAAAAGCGCTCGCTGCCTTCGATAAACGAATAATCGTCGCCCTCGGCCTTAATCACCGTCACCGGAGCCTGAATCTGCCGCTGGTTCAGCTCGTGGAAGCTGTAGGTAAATTCAAACGTCTGGCTGACGATATCGGTAATGCGCGCAATCTGCTCGCGCACCAGCGCCTGATGATGGCGGGCGATAAAGTCGATAAACAACTCGCGGTCCTGCGCCTCGTTCAGGCAATCTTCCAGCAACGGATGCGTGATGCTGCCCATAAACACCGAGAACAGAATGGTCAGATACGCCGGATTATCGTAGCGCGCCTCGCGGGAATGCAGCGCCGCCTGCTGCTGGCGCACCTTTGGTGAGCCGGGCGCAATCAGAATAAGCGCTTCAACCGTTTCTCCGGCTTGCTCAATCTGCCAGGCGGCTTCAAATGCCACGCGCGCGCCAAACGAGTAGCTCCAGAGCGTATACGGTCCATGCGGCTGCTGCTGTTTAATCAGCCCGATATCCCGTGCTGCCATCGCTTTAATGGTGCCGTCAATCTGCTCGCCGGGGTTAATGCCGCTTGCCTGGATACCGAAAAAGGGCCGCTGTGTCTCACACGCCAGCGCGAGTGTGCGCAGGTTCATGCAGTAGCCACCAAGCCCCGGCCAGCAGAATACCGGTGACCGACGCCCGCGCGGCTGCAATGGAATCAGGCGAGAGGCGCTTTGCACCTGCGTGCGGGTCTGCATCGCCAGTTTCTCAATGGTTGGCGCTGAGAAAATCGCCTGTACCGGCAACCGGCAGCCCAGTTGTTTATTGATAGCCGCAATCATCGCGACCGCAATCAGCGAATTTCCCCCCACTTCAAAGAAATTATCGTCCACCGAAAACTGCGGGCGCTTGAGTTTTTCCTCCCAGATGCGGGCAATGCGGCTTTCCGTCTCGTTACGCGGTTCGATAATGGCTTTGCGCACCAGTTCAATATCGCGTGCTGCCAGCTGCTTAAGGTCGATTTTGCCGTTGGCCGTCTGCGGTAGCTTGTCCAGCACCAGAATTTTATTAGGCAACATGTACACCGGCAGGAAGGTTTCGAGGTCATCACGCAGGATTTCCGTCGGCCCGCGCATGTGCACGCTGTCTTCCTTCATGCCTTCACTGACTTTCTGGGCCTGCGTAATACGCCCGCCAACACAGAAGTAAGACGCCCCGCACTGCTCGCCGAGCAGCTTGTAGAGCACGCGCGCGGTGGGCAGGTCGTTGCCGGTTTCAGAGCTGTAGCCGGAGGACATCAGCCCCATCAGCAAATCGTTGCTTTGCAGGCGCTGTAACTGGCGACCCAGCGTCACATACTCCGGCCAGCCGCGCCGCCCCTGGCTCACCAGCGCAATACCAAAAGAAGCGCCGTCATACACCGCCTGGTTGATGGCGATAACGTGTTTCTTCTCGATAATGGTATCGCACAACGGCTCAAGTGCGCCGTCGCGGTAGCGGTACATACCGCCAGGCAAATCGGCGATTTTCTTTGGCATCGCCTGCACCAGTACATCCACCGCCAGCGGCTCACGCTTGCTGAAGCTGTCAATGCGACAACTGGTGAGGTAATAATCGTCGTGGCTCACATCAAGCAGCGCCTTCACCTCAGGCCGCGGCTCCTGGGCGGCAATGCCAAGGCCAAAACCCGGTAACACCTCGTCCAGTACGCCCTGCATATGCCCGGCCTCAAAGTTGAGCACTTCCTCGATGTTGTTTTTATAGATAGGCTCAATGGCTGCTTTTTTGCCAATAAAATGACAGCCAAAATACGGCCCGCTATCTGCCTGTGCATCTGCGCAGCGCACCAGCTGGTGTTTAAGCGGATGATAGTAATAAATGCCTGGTGCAATACCGGCAATGCCCACCAGCTCCAGATACAACTGTGTGGCATACAGCGCGCCCGGCGAGGCCCAGGTATATTTCGGCAAAATGCGCTCATCGCTGGTAAAACGGCCAAAATAGCGCAGCAACTCGCCAAACTCGGCCAGCGTCAGTGACGCCAGCGCGCGTGGCCTGGCATGCTGCGCCGGCTCTGCCAGTAGCGCCAGAATATCCTGCGCCAGCACCGCCCCGCCTTCGTAATGGCGATAGGTTTTACGGCCAAAGGCCAGCGCCCGCTGCTGTGCACTGCCCTGCTCGCCTGGCAGTTCAATGATGTGCTCGCCAGCGCGTTCATCGCGACAGCCAGGGTTCGACAACTGCATGTACACCTGGGCTTTGTTGGCTTTCGACTGATGATGGCTGTCGGCGCGCCCCTGGTCCATCAGCGCGGCCTCTTTGTCATTTAACTCCACAAAGGCAATCAGGTTCTGGTAACCGGTGTGCGGGTCGTTTTTCACCACCGCCGCCGCGTGGCGTACCCACGGATGGGTTTCGATAGCAGAGCGTATCTCATCAAGCTCAATACGATAGCCGCGCAGCTTCACCTGGTTGTCGGCACGTCCGGCATAAAAAACCTGCCCCTGCTCGCCCCAGCGCGCCAGGTCGCCGGTTTTATAAATGCGTGCCAGCGTGTTACCGGCCACAGATGCAGCGTGCGGATCGCCAGCGCTAAACGGACACGCCAGGAAACGCTCTGCGGTCAGTTCCGGGCGGTGCAGATAACCACGTGCCAGCCCAGCGCCGCCGATGTACAGCTCACCCGTCTCACCGGGTGCGACAGGTTGCAGGGCGTCATCAAGAATGTAATAACGCGTGTTGTAAACCGGGCGGCCAATGGAAACCACGTCCGGCTCCAGGGCAAGCGATTCGGCCGTCACCGTCCAGGCCGAACTGTTGATGGTGCACTCGGTCGGGCCGTAGAGATTCACCAGCTGGCAACCCGGTAGCGTCTCAAGACACAGGCTCGCCAGACGCTTATGCAACGCCTCACCGCCGCTGAAAATTTGTGTCAGGCTCGCGCAGTGCAGTACATCGTCATCATCGAGAATGGCCTGTAGCAGCGTTGGTACGCACTGGAGCGTTGTCACCTGGTGGCGGCGAAGCGCGGCAATCAGGCGCGGCGGATCTTTATAAATACCCGGCTCCCCCATTACCACCGTCGCACCGCAGCACGGCGCCAGAATCTCCCACTGTGCGGCATCAAAGCTCATTGGCGTCTTTTGCAGGATGCGGGTGCGCTCGCCAAGCCCGTATTCGGCGGCCAGCCACTGCATCTGGTTAACCACACTACGCTGCTCAATGAGAACACCTTTAGGCTTGCCAGTGCTGCCGGAGGTGTAAATGACGTAAGCCAGATTGTCGGCTTTCGCCCGCGACACTACGCGTTGCCCGATGAACGCGGCCACGTCGCGCTCGCAGATAATGCGGACCGTCGGCGGTGCCAGCTGTTCCAGGCGCTCGCGCAAATGCTCCTGGGTAAACACCACCTGCGTGGCGCTGTCTTCGAGCATATAGCGCAACCGGTCTTCGGGGTATTCCGGCGACAGCGGCAAATAACCGTTGCCAGACAGCAGAATGCCCCACGCGCCGTACATCAGCGCCAGCGACGGCTCAACAAACAGCCCAACGCAGCCGTCCTGTTGCTGTGAAAACGTGTTGATACAGGCGGCAACAGCCTGCGCCTGCGTCCATAACTGCTGGCGGCTCAGGGTCTGCTCGCCAAAAATAACCGCGGTTGCCTCAGGCATGGCGTCGGTTTGTGCAGCTAAAAGAGAGGTAAGTGAGCTGTGCTGTGCAAACGGAACGTCCGTCTGATTAAAACCGTAAATCACTCGCTGATAATCGTTATGAGATGGAGTCATGATCATTGCCAGGTTCCTGCCTGTTGGTAGCGCAAAAAGAGTAAAAAGTAAGGGTTGCCGACGGGTTACATGCCCCGGTCAGCTTCCAGTTCGTCAAAGCTTGGCGGCAGTTCCGGCGTGGTGGTAAAGCAGTTGGCCGCCGCGCGGTAAACGGACTGATAGCCGGTGCGCTGCCACAACTTCTGCGCGACATAGACCAGTTTTGGGTTGTGCTCCTCCGCCTCAGCAATGGCGGCATCAATCACCGTCTGCCAGTTGGCGCGAATGTCTGGCGCGTTGGCGTTATCCGTCACGCCCTGCCAGCGCGCGTGCAGCTCAGCAAAGGTGGCACTGGCGGGGACATCGCCGCCGGAGAACAGCACGCCCATCATGCCCTGCCAGAAGCAGCGCACCACGCTGCGCCTGTGCGTCTGCGGCAGGCGAGCGGCAATCTCTTCCATGGCATGCAGCGAGGTGATGAGATGCAGATTCACAAAATCGCCGGGACGCGCGAGATAGATAATGGCGACGCAGTAGTGCAGTTGCTGCCAGATGGCTTCCAGCGGCTCGCTCACAAGCCAGCCCGGTACGGCATCCATTAGCGGGTGGCCTTCTGCCAGCGCCATGGCAATGCGGTATTGCAGCCCTGAGCGCTTAAGCTCCGGATGGCACTGTGCCTTCTTCGGCGCAATCTCGCCGTTTTGTACCCGCGCAGCCCAGGCCTGAAACGCCACCGGGTCCTGCTCCAGCATGTCTGCCACCGCAATCAGCGATTCAATGGCGTTATTGCCGCTCACCAGCTCGCTCACGCGCTGGCGCTGAGGATGGCAGGAGACCCACGAGAACACCATGTAGGCCAGCCCTTCGGTTATCATGCGCGGATGGCCATAATCCAGCCCCCAGCCCAGGTGAATAGTGGCGTGCGTAAACGCGCCAACCCAGCCAGGCATCAGCGCGGGCATCCACTCTGCCAGCACGGCGTTCAGCCCGTGGCGGGCAATTTCGCCATCAAAAAACTCACACAGGCTGGAGAAGCTGGTGCGCTGGCCCAGCAGCGACAGGCAGTTTTCATGAGTAACCGCCACGCGCGACGGGCGTTTTGGCTCCAGGCCATAGCCATAGGTGGTTTCCTGCACATACTGGCGGTAGTACTCCTCAATGCGCCCGGCGCTGGCGTTCAGCCCTGCCAGCGCCACCACCGCGTGCTTATTGTGGTTGGACAAATGGCCGTTAAATTCGATGTGGTGCGAGGCATCTGCCAGCAGCGCGTCAATGCGCGCACGGCGGTTTTGACAGACGTCAGCCGTCCTCTCTGAGGCAGAGATAACTGTATTCATGGTATTCACTCCGATGAGAAGGCGAGCACCAGCCGCGCTCGCCAGTCATAAACAATCAGGCGGTCAGCGCCTGTTGGGGACGCAGCGCCAGAATGGCGTCAACGGTTTGCGCAAAGTGGCTGGCGATTTGCACGGGTTCCATTTGTGCAAGCTGCTCGCGGCTATGAACGCCCCAGCTCACTCCCAGGCCATGGATAGCGGCCTGGCGCGCCATGAGCAGGTCGTGGGTGGTGTCACCCACCATGCAGGTCAGGGCCGCCGGGGTATGGAACGCCGCCATCAGCGTCAGCGCCATTTCCGGGTGCGGCTTAGGGTTCTTCACATCGTCTGCGCCGAGCACTCTGGCAAAAAAAGGCAGTAAACCCGCGGCGTCAAGCAACGCCAGCGCGCTTTTCGACACTTTACTGGTGGCAATAGCCAGCACCACGCCCTGCTCGCGCAGCCGGGTCAGGCCGTCAATCACGCCGGGAAACACCAGTTCAGGGGCAATGGGCAAGACCTGCTCACGAAACGCCTGCTGATACGCCAGCACCAGCCCGGGAATGCGCGGGTCGTCTTTTTCCATGCCCATAAGCTCGGTGAAGGCCACTTCCAGCGGTAGCCCAATGGTGTTGCGAATCGCCAGTTCATCCACTGCCGCCAGCCCGTTTGCCCGCAGCACGCTACTGAAGGCGCGCACAATGCCGGACGGCGTGTCCACCAGCGTGCCGTCGAGATCGAAGATAGCCAGAACCTTGCTCATCTCAGCCCCCTTTTTTCAGGAAGTCGGCGTGGGCAACCGCCAGACGCGCGCCAACGGCCGCATTGCTGATAAGCACGGACATGTTGGCCTTCACGGTGCGCCCTTCGGTGGCTTTTGCCACCGCGCGCATCAGATAAGGCGTAGCGCCCGGTCCGCGAACACCTTCGCGCTCGGCCTGTTCAGCGGCGGCCTGGATAATCACCTCCACTTCGTCTTTATCAATGGCGTTTTCTTTGTCGATAGGTGCGGTAATCAGCACCGAGCTGCGGTTGCCCAGACGCCAGTGGTGCTCAATCACGCTCGCCACCTCCATGGCGTCGTCAATGCGGTGCGGGCTGCGGTAGCCGCTGCTTTCGCAGTAAAACGCCGGGAAGTCGTCGGATTGCCAGGACACCAGCGGCACGCACTGGGTTTCGAGGTATTCCAGCGTCAGGCCGAGATCGAGAATGCTTTTGGCACCGGCACAGACCACCGCCACTTTTGAGCGGGTGAACTGAATCAGGTCGGCAGAAATATCCATGCTTTTTTCGCCACCGCGGTGCACGCCGCCAATCCCCGCAGAGGCAAAAAAGGCAATGCCCGCCAGATCGGCCGCCACAATTGACGATGCCACCGTGGTCGCGCCCATGCCGCGGCGCGCCAGAATAACTGGAATATCGCGGCTGGTGGTTTTAGGAATACCTTTAACGCTGGCAAATCTGTCAATGTCCTGCTCGGTCATGCCAATCACGAATTTGCCGTTCTCAATACCAATAGTGGCAGGCACCGCGCCCTCATTACGCACAGCCTGTTCTATTTTCATGGCCGTGGCAGCATTTTCCGGGTAAGGAAGACCGTGAGAAATAACGGTAGATTCCAGCGCTACAACCGGCTTGCCGGAATTAAGTGCCTCAAGCACCTCCTCGCTGTACTGTAATAAATCACTGTTTGCGTATTTTACCATTTTCATATTGCCTCATCAGTCGCGTTATAATCAGGAAAGGTATGTGTAATGTCTTTTCTTGCCAGAATTTCATTCTGATAAACTTCCGTCATCCATATTTCTGGCGCCACCGGCTCAAACGCCACAGAAATAGCACCTCGCGGGCATTGAATAACATCCCTTATTGCTTCAACAAATAAATAAGAAAGACGATCGCGCTGCCCGTCAGTTAATGACGGGAAGTGCTTAACATTAATATGCGGCACAGTATTTCCTTGGGTTACAGCAGACCATTAATTAATTTCGCGGTGAATGTTAAATGATTGAATTACTTTTACCAGCCTACCTAAAGGAAAAAAATAGTTTCCATTTTGTAAACAATATTGGATAACTCACTGTAATAAAACAGGGTTATCCATTTATAATGGCAATTAATGTTAACTATGAATAAAATATAAACAAAAAACATGCGATAATTAATTAAGAAAAAACAAAAAAAAGAAAAATACACTCTCTTTAAGTCTGAATCAGCATCATAAAAATAATGAAAAAACAGTCAGCAAAAATGATATTTATGCAGAAAATGAATACTACCGGAGATATATAATATAAAACGCAGACATATTTCAGTCGCCCGGGGGCGACTAAAACGCTACAGGGGAGTGGAATGCAGAGGTCTGGCGGCTGGCGTATGCCAGTGCGCTGGGGTAGCGCGCCAGTAACGCCTCATCCTGCGTTAACAGTGAAGCGTTCAGCCCGGGGCGGGCATTACGGGCAAGCTCAATGGCATCGGCGATGTGAGTAAACGCCATCACCGGCGCGACCGGGCCAACGGTTTCGCGGGTTACTACCGGCATATCCGGCGTCACGCGGGTTAATACCGTGGCTGACAGCGACGCGCCCTGACGCTGGTTACCCACAACACAGGTTGCCCCCAGCGCCAGCGAAATCGCAATACGCTGTTCGATTTCAGCCGCACTGGCCGCATCAATCAGGGTGCCAATACTGACCTGCGGATCGAGCGGATCGCCGCTGTGCCACTGGCGGGCCTCGTTGACCAGATAACGCACAAACTCATCATGACAGCGTCGGTCGACTAAAACCCATTTCACAGCACCGGGTCCCTGCCCGGAATGGGAAAACGCGCCCCTGGCCACCACTCCGGCCGCAGCTTTTAAATCGGTATCGGCACAGATAATCAGCGCATCGCTGCTGCTGATGTCCATGACCAGCCGCTGTGTGGGCACGCGAAAAGCTATCTCACGTGCCGCTGCACGGCTGCCGCTAAACGAAACCAGATCCACGCCGTGGTGATGCGCGGCAATGTCGGCAAATAACGAGTCAGAGCAATTAACCAGCGTAAACATTTGCTCCGGCATACCGGCCTCCACCAACAGCGCGTGCAGGGCTCTGGCACACAGCGGTGTTTTAGAAGACGGCTTTAAAACAATACGGTTATTGGTCGCGATAGCCAGCGCCACTTTATCCAGCACCTGGCTTAAAGGATGGTTAAAAGGGGTGATGGCGGCAATAACGCCGTTTAACGCACGGCGTAAACTCAGCACCTGCGGTCCGTCGCTCAGGCTGTCACCGTAAGCGACTGTGGTGGCAGGGCTAAACAGCGCGGCGTCGCCCGCAATATCGAGCTGTGTGCACAGGCTATCCACTTCCCCGAGCGTGTCCTGCAAACTCAGCCCGGACTCCGTGCTGGCAAGCCTTGCCAGCGCCATTTTGCGCTGGCCTAACAGCGTTCTGGCGCGAGAAAGTACCTCCCTGCGCGCCTCGAGGCTGAGCCTGGGCCGGAAGCCCCAGGCTGCACTCAATTTTTGCTGTACCCGCTCGCGGCTGTCGATCGAAATCTCAGTGATAACCTCGTCATTCCACGGATTGCGTACAATAATACTCTGCTGCGCAAGCTCTTCACCCGAAATGCCAGAATAGATAACTGACATAACCTCTCCCCTGCGTAAGGAAACTGTTCCCTGGTATGCCGCAATAGCAAACTCCCTGCTACGGACATGCTATTGCGCAAATCCTGTGTACTCTGAAAACGGTTTTAGCCTGGCTGGTAACGGCTCTGCGCCTCTTCACGCACCCGGTGTAGCAGTACGGTATCCAGCGGGGGAATATCCTGCTCGACGCTGCCGTCACGACGGGCGTCCACGTGCAGCCAACCCGACGTATCCGGGTCCGTCTGCGCAGTCACCAGGCCACGGCTCGCGCGAATGGCCACCGCGACGCCCGCATTATCAAATACCTGTGTTGGCACACTGGTGTACTGGCTTGAGATGATGGCCACCGGCACCGTGCCACGCCAGCGGTACATAAACTCGGCAATCTCCAGGCCGTGGGCCTTTTCTGAATGCAACAGTACTGCGTCAGCGCCTGCCTTTTGCAGGGCATAGCAGCGATCGAGCGTTTCCTGCATGCCTCTGCCGCTCGCCAGTGCGCCACAGCGCGCGACCAGGAAGATATCGTTGCCGGCTGCGCCCTTAGCCGCGCGCACCTGCTCACAGCTTTCATTCACCGCCGACAGACTCCACGGCTCGCCTGGCTCAACACCATCTTCAATACATACGCCAGCAATACCCAGGCGGTGCAGATGCGCCACCGTATTTTTCAGGTCGCCAAAACCTTTACCAATATCCAGCAGGCAGGGAATGCCGATGCTACTGCTCAGACTGCCCGCATGCTCGATAATATCGAGCCAGTCCGTCACGTTTATGGCGCTGTTCATCTGCTCTGCGACCGAAACCCAGACGCCCCTGAATCCATCCTGCTCGGCCACTTGCGCTGATTGCCCGTCGTGAACACCCGGCAGAAACTCCATTTTCAGGCTTTTAAAGATGGCCCTTAATTTTGCTACTTTGTTCATATTGACCTGCCTGCATTGCGTAATGACATTGTTACCAGCAGCACCGCACGCGAATCGGCACAATGACGTGTTAGTGCTTAAGCCTTGTTTTCTTACCGGGCAGCGTGGGCCAAAGCGCCACATCCACACCGGCTTTTCTCATGGCCGAAACTTTAGAAACCCAGATGCCCGCAATGATCACCAGCACACCCGCGAGCTTGGCCCACAGGGTGTGGCCTGGATGAAGAATCTGGTCGATAACAACACCGGAAATCATCTGACCGCTGATGATAAGCATCGCCGCCTGTGTTGAGCCGGTGCGCGGCAGAATGTAGCTGTTGATGGCAACAAACAACGCGCCGATAGCGCCGCCGATATAGGCAAACCAGGGCGCATTAAACTGAAATGCAGAAAATCCCCCGCTCATTGCCAGAATCACCAGCGTTAAAAAAAGAAAACCGATAATGTGATTCCACAGGGAGGCATAAAAAGCGTTACGCTCCATGCTAAGACGCCCGTTAACCGAGCGGCTCAGGCTGATGCATATGCCGTTAAAGAGTGCGATGGCGATATAAATAAGCATGGGATTATCTGTAAATAATGAGAATGGCGCTGCCGCACAGGATCAGGGCAACGGAGAGCAAATCGAGCGTGGTAAAGCGGCACTTAATAACGCCAAACCAGCCGCGCAGATCGGAAACCAGCCCAAACAGGATTTGGCCTGTCAGCATCAGCCCCAGCGTTCCCGCCAGCGCCAGCGGACTGTTAACCGCAATAGCCGCCAGCAGCACAGTGAGTGCGCCGGGAATACCGCCAAGGTAGCTCCACAGCGGCGGTTTGCCCTCAGGTGCAGCGTTAGCCGCTGCCTGTGCCGGGCGCAGTTTTGCCATTAGCAGCACCCAGGCAACAATCGCACCGGAGCCGTGGGCAAACCACGAGGCAATCAGCGGAGAGTTCCACGTGGCGAGATAGCTGTTGGTGGTTATCATGGCCGTCAACAACACACCGGCTCCTACCGCCATCAGCAAAATACTGCTCTGGGTACGCATAAACTCTGGCTCCTTTACATAAGGGTTTCTATTCTAAAAAAAAAGCAAATGGGGTATAACCAGGGTTGTAAGAAACACATTGTTTACGAGGCGTTGACAAAATAATGGATAATTTCGCAACTATCCCGTTCTTCATCGCGGTCGTTGAAACGGGCAGCTTTTCTGCCGCTGCCAAAAAACTGTCCATTACCAAATCAGCGGTCAGTAAACGCATTAGTCAGTTTGAAGACGATCTCGGTATCCGTCTGCTCAACCGCACTACGCGCAAACTCAGCCTTACTGAAGCGGGCGTGAAGTATTACGAGTATGTGCGCGCCGCAAGCCAGCTGGCTAAAGAGGGCGAAGATGCCATTTCACGTATGCAGGACCAGGCACAGGGGTTACTGCGCATCACCGTGCCGATGGTGTTTGGACGCCTGCACATCGCACCGCTGATGCCCCAGTTTCTACAGGAAAATCCGCAGATAGAAGTGCATATGTCGATGGATGACCGCATGGTCGACCTGGTAGGAGAAGGTTTTGATATGGGTATTCGCATCGGCCAGCTCAGTGATTCCTCCCTGATTGCCCGCCCGCTCTCGCCCTGCACCAGCGTACTGTGTGCCTCGCCAGACTATGTGCGCCAGCACGGCGAACCGCAAACGCTGGAAGATTTACAGCAGCATAACTGCCTGTTCTATTCGTATTTTCGCGGCGGCGCGGCGTGGAGTTTTACCGGGCCAAACGGACCCGAGCGCTTTATTCCGCGTGGTAACTACCAGGTTAACAACAGCGAAGTGCTCTATGAAGCGCTACTGGCAGGGATGGGCGTGTGTCAGATGCCAAAATTTATTGTGGGTCCAGCGCTGGCAGACGGCAGGCTGGTGCCGCTGCTGGCGGATTACCATTTGCCGCTACATAACGTGTTTGCCGTCTATCCGCAGCGCCGCTTTATGCCAGAGAAAATGCGCCTGCTGCTGGAGTTTTTCGCCCGCCAGTTCAGCGAAACCTCGCCTTATCGCCTGACCTACGAAAGCTGACCTCACTGCGTCCCTTACGCCGAAAACGGATACCCTTCTTCAAGAATATCCATTAACTCCTGGATGTAAGGCATACCCGGCGTTTTCACCATCGCAGAGAAAAATAGCTGCGGTGACGAAAACACCTCCAGTACGTGGCAGTGATGGCGTTTTGTTGCCTCCACCTCTGAGGACGACAGGAGCGGCGCATCCGGGTTCCAGTACTGGATGAAAACCCTTTCACTGGTGCGCAGTCTGGCGAATCTGGACACGCATCCGGTCATTTCAAAAGGCACAGAACCTGCCAGCTGGAGACTGACTACACCCTCAAAGACGTGATGGCGATGGCCGATATGGTCCACAGCATCACCAACCCCGGTGCGGCCATTTCCAGCGGCTCCTTCAAAAACCCCGGGGATGATTGTCGCCCCCTGCTCCATGTGTACACTCGGCGCGCTGGCGCACTGCCTGACGGATAATCTGCCAACGTGGGCGGCAGACCGTGGTACTCAAAGAGCGGTGGTGGCTGGCGCGCGAGACGCCGCTCAATTTGGGCCATTTGCGCAATATGCAGCGGGTGACACAAATGGGCGAGATTATTTTCCCCCCGGTTCCGGCGCTGTACCAGCGCCCGCAAAGCGCCGATGAGATTGTCACCCACAGCGTGGCACGAGCGCTCGATCTGTTCGGATTTGATGCAGAACTTATCCCACGCTGGGGCGAAGGCAAACTGACACAGAAGCACGAAAAATGCACCAATGTTGCCGCGAACCTAATGGTACACTTTTGCGGTGACGGACTTTTGGGGGCTTCCCCCACAATCAGGGAAAGTAACAGGAAAAAAACATGCTAATCGGTCCATATGTAAATGGGGCGGCGGTTATCCTTGGCGGCATTGTCGGTGCCATGGTTGGCGGCAAACTGCCAGAACGGGTGAAAACCGCGCTACCTATGACCTTCGGGCTTTGCTCGGTCGGGCTGGGGATTAACCTGGTCATTAAAGTGAAATTCATGCCTGCCGTGGTGCTGGCAATGATAATCGGTGCCGTCATTGGCGAGCTGTGTTATCTGGAAAAAGGCATTGGTAAAGCCGCAGGCTCCACCCGCGGGCTGGTAAACCGCTATTTGCCTGCGGTCGAAGGCATCAGCCATGAAGCCTTTACCGAGAAATTCGTCGCCATTCTGGTGCTGTTTTGCGCCAGCGGCACCGGTATTTTTGGCGCCATGCAAGAAGGCATGACCGGTGACCCGTCTATTCTTTATATTAAAACGGTGCTGGATCTGTTCACCGCCGCGATTTTCGCCACCATGCTCGGCTATTCGGTGGCGACGGTGGGTATTGCGCTGGTGATTATTCAGGTGGCACTGGCGATGCTGGCAGGCTATATCCTGCCGCTGACCACGTCCGATATGATGGCGGACTTCTCCTGCGCAGGCGGGCTTCTCATGATTGCCACAGGCCTGCGCATCTGCAATATCAAGCTGTTCCCGGTGGCGAATATGCTACCCGGCTTGTTCCTGGTGATGCCGTTTTCGTGGTTATGGTATGCGCTGGTGGTGAGTTAATAGCGGGCGATTAAGCGTTAGCAGGCACCCATTCAGGTGAAGTTGCGCCGAAAAAGTAACGGCACAGTCGGTAAAGCGCTAAACGCGTTCACGAGGGCAAATAACCTGATGGTGCACCACATGCGAAGGCTATGCAGACAGGAGAAACGCAGGCTGCCGGTGCGTTATCTGCGCGCCGGATAGCGTCTGTCAGTACAGTTAACACCACGCCGCTCAGGCTCTGCCACCTCCTCTCTTTACCGCGCTGGCTGATATCGCCACGCACGCTCACAAATCCCTGACCCTCTCCTCCTGATCGGACTGCGCGACAAATCCTAATTTAAAATATTTCCACGTATCTGTATTGCTGCCAGTTTGTTTTTAAAATGTTTCATCAATAAGAATTTTCCACATTACTCCTGTCTGTTTAAATTACGTTTAGCAATTAACCATTCTATTATATCGTCAAAAAAGACAACATCAGAATAAAACTCTACAGCGACCTTTTCTTAATCTTTGTCTTAGTCTTTTTTATCGAAAATAAATAATTCCACAGTGTATTAGATCGTTTTTGATCCACACCCGGTTTAGTGGTTTTTATTTTTTTGACGCTGGTAAATAATCACCGCACAGGAATTAAGGGCAACGGTAAATATAAAAAACACGCCACAAACCAGTTCAAAAAAAATGGTTTAGCGTGTCTCCCTGCATATTCACCCCCTTCTCCTGTGTCTCGTTCGATTACTCAAAATGCAAGTAGCATTCCTTTTATTAATATACAAATTAAGGTTTTACTGTAATGAAATTTAATTTAATTGCGTCTGCACTTTTTATGTCTTTAGGACTGGCAACCATGACCGTTAATGCCGCTGAGCAGGGGTCAGGTACTATCACGTTCAGCGGTGCCGTTATTGATGCGCCATGCTCCGTCAACCCTGATGCGTCCGAGCAGGATGTGTATCTCGGGCAGGTAGCCCTTCACCAGCTGTCAGACGGCGGCTCATCTAAGCCTCGGGATTTTAAAATCAATCTGGAAAACTGCGCCTACATCGATGATGGCGCTGAAGTACCGGAAGGTCGCGCACTGGTGGCGCCGAGCGTAAAAGTGAAATTCGAGGGTGTACCGGCTGACGGTGATGATGACACTGCCTTCGCCACCCGTGGTGACGCCAGCGGCATCGGTGTGGTCATCACGGATAAATCAGGTAAACCTATCAAAGTAGGCGGCGAAAGCGACGCACGCGAACTGCTGGCAGGAAACAATGCACTGGGCTTTTCTGCTTACGTGCTGGGTATGGGAAAAGACGTAAGCGTCGGTGAGTTCGAGTCCATTGTCGATTTCTCCCTGAGCTACGAATAATTTTCTCCCGCCATACAGCCCGACGATTTCCGGGCTGTATGGCGGGTCTATCCAGCCGTCCTAAATATGTTGTCATCGAGAATGATTAAATCAATATTATTCCGGCAAAACAAACTCGGAATTTTTATTTGCGCCGCATTAACAGGAATATCATTCCCTGTATATTCAGTGGAATTTAACACTGACATCCTGGCAGCTGAAGACCGTGACAATATTGATTTAAGCCATTTTGAACAGGCCGGGTATATTATGCCGGGCACCTATTTTTTTGCCCTGCGGATAAATGAACAGACCCTTGTTGAACAGAGCATCGCATTTAAAGAATTTCCCACAGTTGCGGGCGGCCCCACTGAGGTGCGTCCCTGCCTGACCCGCAAACAGGTGGCGCTACTGGGACTTAAACCCGGGGCTATGGCGCAGGTATTATTTGATGAGTCTGGTAGCTGCGCCGATTTTTCCGCGCTGGAGGGCATCACCCTGCGCGGGAGTCTGGCCGACTCCGCACTGTTCATTTCCGTCCCCCAGTCCTGGCTTGAATACCAGGACAGCACCTGGCTGCCGCCCTCCCGCTGGGAAAATGGCATTCCCGGCATCATGCTCGACTACAGCCTCAACACCGGCGCGACAAAATCTGACCACGGCAACCAGAGTCGCAGTGCCAGTGGCAACGGCACGCTGGGAGCCAACCTGGATGCCTGGCGTCTGCGCGGCGACTGGCAGGGACAGTACAACCACTCGTCAGGCCGAACGGGAAGCACCCAACAGCGCTTTAGCTGGACCCGGCTGTACGCTTACCGCGCGCTGCCAAAATTAATGGCTAAACTGCTGCTCGGCGAGACGTATTTATCGTCTGATTTATTCGATTCCTGGCGTTTTAGCGGAGCCGCACTGCTCAGTGATGAAGCGCAGTTACCGCCACGGCTGAGGGGCTACGCCCCGGAAGTGACCGGTATTGCGCGCACTAACGCAAAAGTCGTTATCAGCCAGCACGGGCGCGTGTTGTATGAAAGTAGCGTGGCGGCCGGACCTTTTCGCATCCAGGAGCTCAACAGCGCGGTTAACGGCCAGCTGGACGTGCGGGTGGAGGAGCAGGACGGCAGCGTACAGACCTTTGAAGTGACGACCGCGACAGTCCCCTATCTCACCCGCCCCGGACAGATGCGTTACAAACTGGCCGCCGGTCGCCCGTCTGACTACAACCACCATGCTGACGGCCCCCTCTTCGGCTCAGCGGAGGCGTCATGGGGTGTGAGTAATAGCTGGTCACTGTACGGCGGTGGCATTTTCTCGCCGGACTACCAGAGCCTGGCGCTGGGGCTGGGGCGGGATTTGTTTCATTTTGGCGCGCTGTCGGCAGATATCACCCAGTCCGTGGCCCAGCTGCCGCAGGGCGACCGCCCGCAGGGGCGCTCGTACCGGGTGAGCTACTCAAAACGTTTTGATGCCATCAACAGCGACCTGACCTTTGCCGGCTACCGCTTCTCTGAGCGCGAGTTTCTGTCCATGTCGGAATATCTTTCAGCCCGCATGAGCGGCACGCGTCGCGCAAGCAGTAAAGAGCTGTATACCATCACCGCGAGCAAAAACTTTACTGACGCACGTTTTTCCACACACCTGAGCTGGTCACATCAAACCTACTGGGACCGCCCGCAGACCAACCACTATAACCTGTCCGCCAGCCGCTACTTTGATATGGGCAGCTGGCGCAACCTGTCAGCCACGCTGTCGGCAAGCCGCAGTGACTATGACGGCCGTCAGGATGATGCGCTGTGGCTGAGCATGAGCGTGCCGCTGGGCAACGGCACGCTCAGCTATAACGGTAACTGGAACGACGACCGCTTCAGCCAGACCGCTGGCTGGTATCAGCGGCTGGATAACCATGACAGTTACCGCCTGAATGCGGGCACCCGCAACGGTAACGGCGAGGCGCTGGCCGCCCAGGTCAGCGGCTATTACACCCACAGCGGTGACATGACGGATATGAACGCCAGCCTGAACTGGCAGCAGAACAGCTATACCAGCGCCAGCTTGTCGCTCAACGGTGGCCTGACGGTGACTACCGAAGGCGCGGCCCTGCACGGCAGCGGCGGCGGCGGCGTCACCCGGATGCTGGTCAGTACCGATGGCGTACCCGGCGTGCCGGTGGGACGCAACGGTAAAACCAACCGTTTTGGTATCGCCGTCGACCCTTCGGTGGCGAGCTATTACCGCACAACGACAGAAATTGACGTCACGCGCCTGCCAGACGACGTGGAGACCGCCGGTTCGCCAGTGGTGGAAGCCGCGCTGACAGAGGGCGCCATTGGCTTTCGTCGCTTTGAGGTTCTGCAAGGGGCCAAGGTGGTCGCTGTCCTGTCCCGGGCCGACGGTAGCCACCCACCGTTTGGCGCCAGTATCCGCAATGCCAAATCCCGCGATGTCGGCATGGTCAGTGACGGCGGTCTGGCCTGGATCTCTGGCATTAACCCAAACGAGCAACTGACCGTATCCTGGGGCGCGCACGAGCAGTGTACCGTCAGCCTGCCTCCTGCTATCCCGGCACAACAGCAGCTGCTGTTGCCGTGCCTGCCCACCGATAACGATCTGAACCGTAATACGACTGAGTGATAACCATGAAGCCAACACGTAAACACATCCTGTCCGCACTCCTGCTGTCCGCAGGTCTGGCCGTGGCACTGCCTGCGCCGGTACAGGCAGCCATCTCGCTGGACCGGACGCGGGCCATTTTTCCGGGGTCGGAGACAAGCCTCGCCCTGAGTATTTCCAACGCCAGCAGTAAAAAACCCTATCTGGCCCAGGCATGGCTGGAGGACGCACAGGGAAACAAAGTGACCTCGCCACTGATAGTGACCCCGGCGCTACAGCGCGTGGAACCGGGGCAGAAAAGCATTATTCGCGTGAATGCCCTACCGGAGGTTGCCTCTTTGCCTCAGGACCGGGAAAGCCTGTTTTATTTCGGCGTGCGGGAAGTGCCGCCCAGGAGCGGGCAACCGAATGTACTGCAACTGGCGTTGCAGACTCGCATCAAGCTGTTCTACCGCCCGGCGTCGATAGTGGCCGAGCGCTACAGCCGCAAGGACGACAAGCTGGTGCTGCATAAAATCCCGGGCGGTTACCGTATCGAAAACCCCACGCCGTATTACATCACGGTGATTGGCGTCAGCGGCGGCAAAAAACAGCCGGTCGCTAAGGATTTTACCAGCGTGATGATCGCGCCGAAATCCAGTGAAACCGTAGCCGGTGGCCCATATGCCACTCCCTGGATCACCACTATCAACGATTTTGGCGGCCGACCGGGACTTTCTTTTCGCTGTAATGGCGATACTTGCCGGGCAGATAGCGACGAACAGGCTGGATGATCGGGCCAGCACAATAAACAGGGGGCCGACGTGACAGGCAGACGAAGACGCTCACGGCGCGGGGCGGGAATGACCCAGGCGGCACTGTTGTGCGGCGCGCTGGTTTCACCGGTGCACGCCAGTACCGATATTGAGTTCATTGGTACTCTGGTGGCCGATCCGTGCCAGGTCGGCATGGATGGCGAAGAGCAGGAGGTGAAGTTAGGCAACATTGTGGCCCGCACCTTCCTGAACAACAACAGTACGGCAGCGAAAACCTTCGCCCTGCATCTGATGGAGTGCGACCTGTCCCTGGGCAGTCAGATAAGCGTCACCTTTCTTGGTAGCGAGGACACCACACAGCCTGGCGCCTTCGCCACCACCGGTGAGGCAAAAGGGATTGCCATCCGCTTAAGCGACCTCAGCGGCAATACTGTTCGGCCGAATACCCCCCAGCCGATGACCGAGCTACAGGCAGACGAGACGGTACTGACCTGGCAGGCCCAGGTGACGGCCACCACGTTTAGCGAGGTGACTGAAGGCGAGTTTTTCGCCACGGTGACCTTTTCACTGGCTTATGAATAGACAGACGAGATGACGATGATAGCAATGCCGCCCTTTCTGGTAGAACGCGTACCGGGCAGACTGCCCGCCCTGATTCAGGGGCTACGGTTGCAGCCGCTGATAGATTTACACCTTAACACTCGCGTGGGCTGGGAGGTGCTGACACAACTGCCCGTGCCCGTGTTCACGGAGTCCTTTTTCAGCACCCTGTCGGCGCGTGAGTGTGTGGAGCTGTTCCTGATGCAGGCCGAGATGATAGCCACCCACAATCCTGGCGAACACCTGTTGGTTAACCTCCCCGTCAGGGTGTTTCTGGACCCGGCTCTGGTCGAGATCCTGCTGCTACAAGGAGAACGCTTCCGTCAGGTCGTCGCCATTGAAATCCAGGATCCGGTTTCGCTTTCCGGTCTGTCAGGCAAAGCCCGGCACCGACTGGTGAGCGCGCTGATGCGGCTACGGGAGACGGGGTGGGAAATATGGATGGACGACCTGACGCCGTCGCTGGTCGCCGATGTGGGTTCGCTGGGCATCATGTTTGATGGTGTGAAAACAGACTGGCATGAAATGCGCCGCCGCCATAGGGAGCCGCAGGCGCTATATCGCCTGGTGCAACAGGCGAAATATCTCGGCAACAAAGTGCTGGTTGAAGGCATCGAAAGTGAAGCGGACTTACAGCATGCCAGAGCCAGTGGCGCCAGTGCAGGCCAGGGATTTTTATGGCCGGAGCTGAAGATCCCCCTCCCTGCTGCGGGGAATGCGGCATGAGCGGGCAGGTGGTCCCATTTTTTTCACCATGCCGGGTGGCCGATAAAGCGATTTTTTATGCCGGTATTACCGCCGGGACAACCCTTCGCGTGGTACTGGATGAACTGGAAGCCAGAACGCTGGGCGTGAACCGCCAGAGCTTTGTTGACCATCTGTCCTGGACTGCGCAGGACGCTGACGCCAGTGAGGAGGCCACACTCTACCAGCAGATGGTACAGGCCCTGATGAAGGAATATCAGACACTCGGTATGCCGATGAAGCCGGCACCGTTTATACAGGGCCTGATTTATGCCCTGCAGGACAGTGACTGGCTCTCTGAGGCGCAGAGGACGCAGTACTTTTCGGCGCTCAGCGCCAGGATAAGCATAGCAGCACGATAGATTTGTGATGAGTAGAGACAATGACAGATAACCAAAAATCTTCTGTATTGAACATGTTACACGAGCTGATGCAACAGAAAGACGGTAATGGCTGGGTCACGACGCGCCAGATAGCAGATGCCATGGATAAAAGCATCTACTGTGCCAGGGCCGATTTGATTGCACTGCGTAACGGCGGGCGGGTTATCAGTACCCAGAAAGGGCGCGGGCGCCATAACCCGCTGCTGTGGAAGGTGCTGCCATGAGCAGTCGGAATGCCCGGCATTGTGTGGAACATGTCCCACAGGGGAAAGGGATCTCGGTCTTCAGCGTTGACCGCTTTTTTGCCCGGGGGGCAGCCAGTGTGCTCAAAGCAGACCCGCGCGCGAATGACGTGGTGAAAAGACATCAGGTCAGCGTCCTGCATTTCCCGGACTGCCGTCATTTCCTGGGCTGGAGCCTGAAGCCCACCCTGCCTGCCGGAATGATCCTCATCGCCGGGCAGACGAGGCTCCTGGCCGAACTGAGCGGCGTATTCAGCCCCGGCCACGTCGGTCTGGTGGATACACGCCAGCCGGCCAGTTCGCTGAGCCGCACGTTAGCCGCCATGGAGCGGCATCATCTGCAACAGCACAGCCAACCGGTGGACGATATCTGGCTGAACATGGAACAGATGGCGTTTATGTGGGGCTGGATTTCTGGGCGGCGCCTCGTCGGGGACCGTAAACGCAACAGCCGTTTGAAAAAGCAGGTGATGCAAAAACTGGGGACAGACTCTGATATCGGATTACTGATCCGCTTTCGCCTGATGTTCCTGCTGCACAACGATACCTGTCTGCTGCGGGGGCGAATAAAAAAAGGGGAAAACATACAGGAACAACTTAGCGCCTGGACCCGAATAACACTCAGACACAACCTGACAGGAGCGGAATATAGATGAACACACGTCTTAGCGGCCTTGCCCTGCTGCTGGCACTTCTTACCCTACCGGCTCAGGGCGCACTGACCGTCGACCGCTCGCGCCTGATTTATAACGAAGGTGAGCCGTCCGTGAGCCTCAGCGTCACAAACCGCAATGAGCGCGCGCCCTATCTGGCCCAGGGATGGCTGGAGAATGAGCAGGAAGAAAAAATCAGCGGTCCGTTGATGGTACTGCCGCCACTACAGCGCGTGGAGGCCGGTGCAAAAACCCGGGTGCGTATCCAGCCGCTGGCCGATATCAGCCAGTTGCCCAAAGACCGGGAGTCGGTCTTCTACTTCAATCTGCGGGAAATCCCGCCGAAGTCTGACAAGCCAAACACGCTGACGCTGGCTATGCAGACGCGACTGAAGGTGTTTTACCGCCCACAGGGGCTAAAGGTTGACCCGATGGCCGATATTGTACCCGGTACCGACACCCTCACCCTGACAAAAAAAGGCCAGCACTACGTGGTGAATAACCCGACGCCCTATCACTTTTCATTTGTGGAAGCGCGTCAAAACCTGTCGGGCAAAGGGCTGGAGAATTTTGAGCCAGTGATGGTGGCACCGAAAGGGAACGCGGTGCTTGAGGTCAGCGCAGACAGACTGGGTAGCCGCCCGGTGCTGATGTTTGTCAATGACTACGGAAGCCAGCGCCTGCTGCCGTTCAACTGTGCAGGCGCTACCTGTAAGGCCGGTAAGGTGGAGGTTGTGCAGGCACTCACGCAGAAAGGAGGAACGCAACCTCAGGAGCCAGTGAACGACAGGGCGGTGAACAATGTACGCAAAGCAGATAATGCGTGAACGTCGTGAACGATTGTCCCGGCTTCTGGCCGTGTGGCTGATGAGTGTCTCCTGGAGCGCAGCGGCTGTAGGGCAGGGAGATACGACTTCCGTCAACGTTAGCGGCACGCTTATCGATGCACCTGAGTGTACTTTTGCCAGTAATGACGTACGCGTTGATTTTGGCGACGAGGTTATTACCCACCTGGTAAATACGGGGAAGTATATTCAGGACATCCCTTATGAGCTGACCTGCAATAACCTGTCACAACCGGGGCTGAAAATGACCATTAAGGGAACCTCCGCAGCGTTCAATAGCCTCCTGTTCAGCACCAGTAACCCCTCGCTTGGCATCTTAATATTTACCAATAAAGGTGATGATATATCACCCAACAGTGAGATTAAGTTTACGTACGGTGAACAACCCGGGCTAACTGCTGGACTGATAGACAATAATTCAACCAGCTTACAGGCTGGATATTTTACAGGCACCGCCACACTGGTGATTTCCTACCAGTAAGGGAAGAGAGCATGAACCGAAATATCCCCGCCAGAGTGAAAAAAAAACGCCGCAGCGTGAAGCCTGAGGTCATGGCCATCCTGCTTCTGGTTGGCGCATTTTTCAGTGCACAAAGTGTGGCCGACGGCAATATTACGTTTGTGGGCGGTTTGATTGATGTGCCTGACTGTACCATCAATAACAACCGTACCATCGACGTTGATTTTGGTGACAATATCATCACCCGCCAGGTCGATGGCCTGAATTTCCGCGTGCCGGTCGCGTTCACGCTAAGCTGCGTTAATCTTCCCGGCAACGGGTTGCAGCTGGCTATCAGGGGCAACGGTGCGGGTTTTGGCAGCGGGCTTATCAGTACCAACAAACCAGGGCTAGCCATCCAGCTCTGGCAAGAGGGCGATAAGCTCAGCAACAACGCGATGGTAAATTTTACCTACCCAGATGTCCCGGCGTTATGGGCCACACCGGTGGCCCAGGACAACACCACACTCACCGCAGGCGCTTTTTCCGGGACGGCGTCACTGGTCCTGAGATATCAATAAGAGAAGGCATCACAGTGAAATCCCCTCTGTTATTTCTGATTGTACTCCTTATCCCGCCCGCGCTGGCCGCTGACAGGACGGGAAACCGCCAGCGAGCGGAGTCCGCAGACATGGCTTTTCACGGCACGCTGATTGAAGTGCCGCCATGCGTGGTTAATGACGGTAGGCAGGTGGTGGTTGATTTTGGCGATGAGGTCATGACCACGCGTATTGACGGTAGTCGCTATAAACAACGTATTGAGTTCACCGTGGACTGTAGTGTGGAGTTCTCCTCGCTGCAAAAGATGCGCATTGAGGGTAGCGCCGCCGGTTTCGACCCAACGGTCCTCAGCGGCAATCATGCGGGTTTTGGTATCGCCCTCTACCACAATGACACCCGCTACACGCCGGGAGACTGGCTGGCCTTTAACGGAGCAGACCTGCCAGTGCTCTATGCCGCCCCGGTCAAGCAGGACGGCAGCACGCTCAGCGGCGGGGCCTTCAGTGTGCTGGCCTCGCTGGTTGTTGATTATCAGTAAAAGGGAATAGCGTCATGAAGATGAATACCCACAGTGCCACTGGCAACTGCGGTGAACGGCAAGCACGCCGCCTTGCCCGGGCAACGGCCGCCACCCTTATCCTGTCTGGTTTCGTGGTGCTGGCAGGCAACGAGGCCAGCGCAGCGCCCCGTTCAAACGCGGCAAACAATCTGGAATTTAAGGGCGTGCTGGTTGAGCCGCCGCCGTGCAGCATTAACAACAACAGCACGCTGACCGTGGACTTTGGCAATAAAGTGGGAGTGCGAAAAATAGCCACCGGTATTTATCGACAACCTGTTGAGCTATCTCTGGTATGTGAAGAAAGTAGTCTGGCCTGGCAATTGATGCTCTCAGTCACCGGAAATCCCACAGATTTTGACACCGACAACGCAACGTTAGCCGTGTCACCGCAGGTGGACCTTGCGGTAAAGCTGCTGCTTGACGGACAGCCGCTGGAGCTGAATAAGCCGGTGAAAGTAAACCGTGAAGCCCTGAAAGGAATTGAGGCGTTGCTGGTTCAGCGAGCCGACACAATACTGGAGGAAGGCTCCTTTTCGGCGCGGGCAACGATACGTGCGACATATCAGTAATAATCCTGGAATTTGCCGTTTTGTAAATATTCAAACCGCGCTCTTCTGGGTGCTGATTTTAAGGTGCTCAGTTAAATAACGCTTTAATTCTTAGTGCAATTTAAGGTCAAAATATGCAGAAACATTTTTTATTACTACTCAGTTTGTTTTTCTATACTGAGCAAAGTTTTGCATGGTTAGTAACCACGATGAAAGAGTTGAATCTGGAAAATGGCCAGTTCAGTGGATATTTTACGTATTCCGAACTTAATAATTACAGTCCACCCCAGGAGGTTGCTGCCACTCACTCGGAGTGGAAAGCCGGATTAGCAATCCAGTATGGTGGGCCTCATGCTTATTTTCTTTGGCTTGAAGAGCCTTTAGCGCTCAAACAAGGGGCTACCTGGGCTGAAGTCCACGATATGCTGGTTAAACATTATGGTTCTTCAGGAACAAAAGTATTTTCTTTTCGCAACTCGGGTACCAGCATAGGGAGAGATCTTTCTGATATTTGCTTTGTTGTTGGCGCTGGTGCTTCGGTAATCACCGATCTTTATGGGAGTTTTGGACTCGGTTCCAAAACTCCTCTCACCACTTCTTTAGCTGACTGTAAGAAGCAAGCAAATATTATTCAACGCGACTGGTGTGCCATGGCTACACCATCGCTTTCCTTTAACTTCGGGACGCTAAAAACAGAGGATGCATCGGGAAGTTATCTGGAACAAGATGTGCAGGTTTACTGCTCATACTCCGGTGTTAATTACAGCATGACATTAAAAGATAAAATAACGTTATCAAACGGTATGACGGCAGAATTAAGTACTATTTCACAGAGTAATAATCAGGGGAATAATATAAATAAAGTTAGAATGACGTTAAGTGGAACACCCAGAACAGCAGGAGACTTTAGTGGAACAGGAATATTAATGGTATCTATGCCTTAAATTTTTATTCTGAATAAATCCCTATAAAGGTCACCATCAGCATTAACAATAGTCATTACAAAAGAAACAGTCAGCATATAAGTGCTTTTTGTATTTACATGCTGTTCTATGCGTATTTTTATTACTTTTTGGAGAAGAGCTTTGGCTCAAGTAATCAATACAAACTCTCTGGCGTTAAGGGCTCAGAGAAATATGAACCGTTCATTGTCTACATTAGACTCCTCTGTTGAACGTCTCTCCTCGGGGCTGCGCATCAATGGCGCAAAAGATGATGCAGCAGGGCTGGCTATTTCAAACCGTTTCACGGCCAACATTAATGGCCTGGCACAGGGTTCGCGTAACGCTAACGACGGTATTTCACTGGCGCAAACCACAGAAGGCGCGCTGAATGAAATTAACGACAACCTGCAAAATATTCGCCGGCTGACGGTACAGGCAAAAAACGGGACCAATTCGGCGTCAGACCTCCAGTCGATTCAAAACGAAATCGATCAGCGCCTGGCGGAAATCGACCGTATCGCTGAGCAGACCGAGTTCAACGGCGTAAAAGTGCTGAGTAAAGACCAGACGCTGGGTATCCAGGTGGGAGCACACGACGGGCAGACTATCGACATAAACCTGAGCCAGATGAGCTCTGACACACTGGGTATGGCGGGTTTTAATATTACCCAGCTTAGCGGTGAAGTTGGGAAGAACAACCGCGAAATACTGCCTGTAACGGAACTGCCCTTAGGACAGAATATCGGCAAGCATATATTAAATGAAGACGATTTCGCCATTTATAACAAAGGGATATACCTTGCTCCTTCACCTGACGGCCTTGGTCTTACCGCAATCGGTGTTAAGAGCGATGGGAGCTTTTATGAGCTCAGTGAGAGCAACGGCGAGCTGGTGCCTGTCGAGATAACATCTGCAAACTATCCTAAATATCATCAGGACCTGATGGACACGTTTTTCCCGAATACGACCGATCCGGGCCCAGCCCCGGATGAGAACGCACTGCTAAAAACCATTGATAACGCTATCGCTCAGGTCGATACCGTGCGCGCCAGTCTGGGGGCGGTACAAAACCGTTTTGACTCTGTGATTAACAATAACGATGGTACGGTGATAAACCTGTCGGCGTCCCGCTCACGGATTCTGGATGCAGACTACGCGGTAGAAGTCTCCAACATGACTCAGGCGCAGATCCTGCAACAGGCGGGTACCGCCATGCTGGCACAGTCCAATCAGGCCCAGCAAAACGTGCTGTCGCTGCTGCGTTAACGCTTAAACAAAAAATACTGGCTCAGCCCTGTTTCACTCGCCGCGCCAGTATTCCTTTATTCATATTCCCGGCAAAGAAAGAAACTTCAGTGTGCCTTTAGACGTCCTTCTCATGCCAGTAAGCCACAGCACGTAAAAGCTGCGGCTCAATCGCTGGCGTTTCAAAACGCGCGCTCAGACGTTTCACCGCTTTGCCTTCGCCGGTAATCCACAGGAAATAATCCTGCGCCGGTACGGCCAACGTTGCCAGACGGTGAGCAATCACCTCTTCATCGCCACCCACTACCCACTCAATATTAAACGCCGCCAGATGTGCCAGATACGCTTTACTGGCGGCATCGCTGATGCTGACAATCGCCGTAAGCTGCCCGGCAAAACCAGCCGCCTTTAGCGCTTCAAGCCTGCGGCGCAGCGCAGGCATCCCGGTTTCATCACACACATAAAGCTGCCAGCCGTAGCCTTGCGGTACAACCAGCGAACCGCGCGGCCCACCGGTAAAAAGCTTATCGCCGGGACGTACCTGTTGCGCCCAGTTGCTGGCAACGCCGCCATCATGAATAAAAAAATCGATGTCCAGTACCTGGCGTTCAGCGTCATACAGCGGCGTATAGTCACGCGACGGCGGGCGCACATCGCTGTGCCAGACAATGCCGTCATCGGTTGCCTGCGGTGGCTGGAAGGCTGCCGGATCGTCAGGAAAGAACAGCTTGATATGATCGTCAAAGCCTGGCGAGCTAAAGCCTTCAAGCGCCGGGCCGCCGACGGTAACACGCTGAAACCCCGGTGCGATAAGCTCGCTTTTAAGTACCTGCAATTCGCGAAAGCGCAGTTCATTGCGCACGCGGCGCGGATAGTTATCTTTATGTTCAGCCATCGTGATTATCTCTGTTAAGTCAGTCTTATACCGCCACCTGCCAGGCGCTGGCCAGTGACAAAATCGTTTCTATTCAAAAAGAGAGCTTGAGCCAGGCGCGCCAGTCCTGGCCTGCTCTGACGTAACCGTTTCTCCAAAGGTCGCTCACGGCTGTTCTCCCAGTCTGCACCAGGACCGCAGCCTGCGCACGCTTACTGACAACACGCATGAGCGCCCCAGGGGACCGCCCTGCTTTACCAAAAATCTGTGGTCAGCCATCACTGCCAGGCCGTTTTGCCAGCGCTGGTCCGTACAGGTATTTTTGCGCCCCCGGCAATAAACAGATATATCTAAACACAGTATGAAAATGATAATGATTGCTAATCAGCAATGATGCAACTTCTTTTTTGGCTGGGGATAACCTCACCAGCACAGAAAGTAAAAGCCAGAATAACCGCTGAGTTATCAGCAGAATGGTCGTTATGCTTACGATGACTCTTGCTAAATATCGGCATTAAGATATAAATAGATATATCTAAATTTAACGAGAGTAAGACAATGCACGATAGACATCATCGTTTCGGCGGCGGATTTTTTCGGGGTCGTGATGAGGCCATGCGCGGCCCGCGCGGCGCAGGCCACAGTTTTGCGGGCGAAGATGAACGCGGCCACGGTGGTCGTCATGGCAGACGCCCGCGCTTCTTTGGCCACGGCGAGCTTCGTCTTGTGGTGCTGGATATTCTGGCGCAAGGCGACAGCCACGGCTATGAACTGATTAAAGCCATTGAGGAGCAAACCGGCGGCCACTACGCCCCCAGCCCCGGCGTGATTTATCCGACGCTGGATATGCTTCAGGAGCACGGAATGATAACCATCAGCGAAGAAGGCGAAGGCGCACGCAAACAACTGGCGATTACCGAGGAAGGCAGGCGCTGGCTGGAGGAAAGCCAGCAGCACCTGGAGCACATTCGCCAGCGCATGAAAGCCCGCACCGTAGGTCTGGAACTGCGCAAAAACCCACAGATGAAGCGCGCACTGGATAACTTCAAAGCAGTGCTTGATCTCAAGGTGAACCAGGGAGGTATCGACGATGCGCAGATCAAAAAGATCGTCGCCGTTATCGACAGAGCCGCGCTGGAGCTGGCACAGCTGGACTGAGTTTTCACTCCCGTCACAACACCGCCTCTGCAACGCCCCGGCTCGCCGGGGCGTTGTCACGTGAAACCCATCACATTCTTTGTTTCAGGCCGTGCCAGCTTGCGCGCTTACGGCTACAGTGAACTCATCCGACCACTCATCATAACAATCATTCGGAAGACACTATGAGCTACCCGTCGCTATTCGCCCCGCTCGATCTGGGGTTCACTCGCCTGAAAAACCGTGTCCTGATGGGCTCCATGCACACCGGGCTGGAAGAGCACCCCGACGGCGTGACGCGCCTTGCCGCCTTTTACGCCGAACGCGCACGCCACGGCGTGGCGCTGATTGTCACGGGCGGTATTGCGCCCTCGCCCTCCGGCGTGGCCATTTCCGGCGGTGCTGTACTCAACCGGTCTGAACAAATAGCACACCACCGCCCGGTGACTGAAGCCGTACACCAGGCGGGCGGTAAAATCGCGCTACAAATTCTGCACACCGGGCGCTACAGCTATCAGCCGGGGTTGGTTGCGCCTTCTGCCCTGCGCGCACCGATTAACCGTTTTACACCGCATGCCCTGAGCGAAGGCGAGATCCTGACGCTAATCGATGATTTCGCCCAGTGCGCGGCGCTGGCCCGGGAAGCGGGCTACGATGGCGTGGAAATCATGGGCTCGGAAGGCTACCTGATTAACCAGTTCCTCGCAGCGCGCACCAACCAGCGTGACGACCGCTGGGGCGGCAGTGCGGAAAACCGCATGCGCTTTGCCGTGCATGTAGTGCGTGCGGTGCGCAAACGCGTGGGCCACGACTTTATTATTATTTACCGCCTGTCGCTGCTGGATCTGGTGGAAGGCGGCTCCAGCTTTGAAGAGACGCTGGCGCTGGCAAAAGCTATCGAGGGCGCAGGCGCAACGCTCATCAATACCGGCATTGGCTGGCATGAAGCGCGCATTCCGACTATCGCCACACCGGTGCCACGCGCCGCCTTTAGCTGGGTGACGCGTAAACTAAAAGGGCTTATCGACCTGCCGCTTATCACCACCAACCGCATCAACGACCCGGCCGTTGCCGAGGCGCTGCTGGCTGCCGGTGATGCCGATATGGTGTCAATGGCGCGGCCGTTTCTGGCAGATGCAGAGCTGATGAGCAAAGCCGCCAGCGGACGTGAAGAGGAAATTAACACCTGCATCGGCTGTAACCAGGCCTGCCTTGACCAGATATTCGCAGGCAAGGTCACCTCCTGTCTGGTCAACCCGTTCGCCTGCCATGAAACCAAAATGCCGCTCACGCCTGCAACTGAGCGCAAAAATCTGGCGGTGGTGGGCGCTGGTCCGGCCGGACTGGCATTTAGCGTCACGGCGCTGCAACGCGGCCACAGCGTAACGCTGTTTGACGCCAACCCCGTCATTGGCGGCCAGTTCAACATTGCCCGTCAAATCCCCGGTAAAGAAGAGTTCAACGAAACGCTGCGCTATTACCGCACTATGCTGGAAAAATGGGGAGCGACGCAGCGCCTGGGCCATACGGTCACGCCTGAGGACGTGGCCGGTTTTGATGAGGTGATTCTCGCCTGCGGAATAGAACCGCGCATGCCCGCAATTGAGGGCATTACGCACCGTAGCGTCCTGAGCTATCTGGACGTGCTGCGCGATAAAAAGCCTGTCGGCCAGCGCGTGGCGATTATTGGCTGCGGCGGTATCGGTTTTGATACTGCGATGTACCTGAGCCAACCCGCTACGGCCACCAGCCAGAACATTGCGGCGTTTTGTGCCGAATGGGGCATTGATACCGAGCTTGCCCACCCCGGTGGCCTGCTGCCCGGTGGCGGGCAGCCCGAGCGTAGCCCGCGTGAGATAATTATGTTGCAGCGCAAAGACGGCAAACCAGGCGAAAACCTCGGTAAAACCACGGGCTGGATCCACCGCACCACGCTGCTCGCACGCGGTGTGAAAATGACCGGCAGCGTGGAGTACCTGAAGATTGATGATGCGGGTCTGCATGTACGCATCAACGGTGAGGCGCAACGGCTGGCCGTGGATAACGTGGTGATTTGTGCCGGGCAGGAGCCTAAGCGCGAACTGGCACAGCTGCTGGGGAACGCGCGACCGGTGCACCTTATCGGCGGCTGCGACGTGGCGCTGGAACTGGATGCACGACGCGCCATTGCACAAGGCACAAAGCTGGCGCTGGGGATTTAAGGAGACCTGGCACAACAAAGGGGCCAAAGGCCCCTTTTTTTAGCGTTGCTTGCGTGTTTTCACCGCTTTTAGCACCACAAATTTATTGTTGGTCGCCAGCGTCTCGCAATTGCCGAAAATCTTGCGCAGCTTGCGGTAATAATCGAGATGGCGGTTGCCAACAATGCGCAACTCACCGCCATATTTCAGGCTACGTTTGGCGTCGTGGAACATCTGCCAGGCCACGTTATCGGTGATAGCATGCTGCTGGTGAAACGGCGGATTGCACAGCACCGCATCGTAGCGGTCGTACTCATCGCCACTGAGCGCGTTGTTGACCTCAAAACGACAGCGCGCCACGTCCTGCGGCAGGTTCAGTTCCACGTTCATCTGGCTCGACGCCACCGCCATCGGTGACTCATCCACAAACGCCACCTGCGCCTGCGGGTTTTGCGCCAGTAGCGTCATACCGATAACGCCGTTACCGCAGCCAAGATCCACCAGTTCCCCGTCAAGGTTTTGCGGCAGATGCTGCATAAAAAAGCGCGCGCCAATGTCCAGCCCGCTGCGGGAAAACACATTAGCGTGGTTGTGAATGGTCCAGGGAGTGCCATCAAGCGGCCAGCTTTCCGTTTCTGGTGCGTCGTCTAACGGCGGGTTGCTAAACGTGCAGTTGATAAGACGCGCCTTTTTCCAGGCAAGCGTGGTGGTGGTCGGCCCAAGAATACGCTCAAACAGCGCCATGGTTGAATTGTGGATATCGCGCGCTTTAGCGCCTGCAATAATGCGCGTTTGCGGGGTCACTACCTTGCGCAAATCGCGCAGTTGCTGCTCCAGCAGTGCCAGCTGTTTCGGGATTTTAATCAGCACCAGCGCCGGTGCCGCAGGCAGCGGCGTCAGGCTGTCGAGCAACGTGACCTGGTTGTCTTCATAACCGTTAAATTGCAGGTTGTGGAGTGTCGCCTGCTGGGCCATGAAAGAGTCGCCAATGCTCACCGGCTGGCGTTCAGCCAGCGCGCAGGCCAATGCGCCAAAGGCATCGTTAAAAATGAGCGTCAGCCCCTGCGTCTCGCCCACCTGCGACAGCAGGTATTCATCCGCCGCGTCCCACGCCTGTAACGGCGACTCATCATTGGTCACGGGGAAACGCTGTAACTCCAGCGTGCGTCCGCCTGTTTCAAACTGGCTCATTGGCCCTCCGGGGTGCTAAAATTCGCGCGTTTTATCCCTTAATTACGCACAACAGTAAACCTTTTTTTCAGGCGGCGATGACAACACTTACTTATTTACAGGGTTACCCGGAGACACTGCTGGTGCAGGTCAGAGCGCTGATTGAGCAACAAAAGCTTGGCACCGTGCTGGCCAAACGCTACCCGCAAAGCCACACCATTACCAGCGACAGCGCGCTGTGGGACTACACCCAGGCGCTAAAAAACCGCTATATGCGCAGCGCCCCACCGGTTAACAAAGTCGCCTACGACAATAAAATTAAAGTGATGAAGCACGCCCTGGGCCTGCACACCGCCATTTCCCGCGTGCAGGGCGGTAAGCTCAAGGCAAAGGCCGAAATCCGCGTTGCCACGGTGTTTCGCAACGCGCCAGAAGCGTTTTTACGAATGATAGTGGTTCACGAACTGGCGCACCTCAAAGAAAAAGATCACAACAAAGCGTTTTACCAACTGTGCTGTCACATGGAGCCGGACTACCACCAGCTGGAGTTCGACACGCGTTTGTGGCTCCAGCACCGCGCCCTCAGTGCAGGCAGTAGTGCGTAAGCGCCTTTTCCCCGCCGGATGTTTTGTGTTTTAGTAGGGGTGACTTTCCTGTAACCCTGAGAAGCATAATGAAAATAGTAACACTCGACGGCGACACCTTACCTGTCCCCCTTACCCAGCCTGACTGGTGCAATGAATGGATTTGGCGCGGCGACACCCGCCCGGACGACGTGATTGACGCGCTACAAGGCGCAGATATCGCCATCACCAATAAAGTTAAACTGCGTGCCGAGGTGCTAAAAGCCCTGCCGCAGCTGCGCTATATCTGCGTGGCGGCCACTGGTTTTGACTGCGTAGACGTAAACTACTGCCGCGAGCACGGTATTGCGGTCAGCAACGTGCCAGGCTACTCCACGGTCAGCGTAGCCGAAGCGGTTATCGGCTACATTTTTGCCTTACGCCGCCATCTGGTGGAATACCACCAGCGGGCAATGGCCGACTGGCGCAGTGCGCCGCACTTTTGTATTCACGGCAGCCTGATTGAAGATATTGAAGGCGCTACGCTTGGAATTATCGGCAAAGGTGATATCGGCAGCGCAGTAGCGCGCAAGGCAAGCGCACTGGGTATGAACGTGCTGTTTGCCGAGCGTAAAGACGCAACCCAGGTGCGTGACGGCTACCTGCCGTTTGACGAGGTGCTGGCGCAAAGCGACATTCTCACGCTGCACTGCCCACTCTCAGCGCAAACCCAGCAGTTGTTCAACGCCGAGCTGTTTGCCCGCATGAAGCCCGGTGCGCTATTGATTAACACCGCACGCGGTGGCCTGATTGATGATGCCGCACTTGCCGATGCGCTAAAAAGCGGACAGCTTGGCGGTGCTGCGCTGGACGTGCTGACCGAAGAGCCACCGCGCGCGCCAACGCCGCTGCTGGCCGGTGATGTGCCAGGCCTGATTATCACGCCCCACGTCGGCTGGGCCAGCCAGCAGAGTCTTAAAAACCTGATAGCGGGCCTGAACGCTAACCTGGCGGGCTGGTTTGCAGGCAGCATCCACAACCGCGTAGCCTGAGCGAAGGTCAGCCGCGCACATTGGTGTTGCGCGGCTGACCTGCTACGCTGTCGTAGATACCCAGCATGGAGAACGCACTCGCTTATGATACGTTTCGCTGTTGTTGGCACGAACTGGATAACGCGCCAGTTCGTTGATGCCGCCCATGAGACCGGCAAATACCGTCTCACCGCCGTTTACTCCCGCACCGCCGAGCAGGCGCAGGCTTTTTCCAGCGACTATCCGGTTGAACACCAGTTCACGTCGCTGACGGCGCTTGCCGAATGCGATGACGTTGACGCGGTTTACATCGCCAGCCCAAACTCGCTGCACTTTGCCCAAACCAGCCTGTTTCTGCGCCACCAAAAACACGTGATTTGCGAAAAACCGCTGGCCTCAAACCTTGAGGAAGTCGAGCGCGCGATTGCGCTGGCAAGGGAGCACCAGGTAGTGCTGTTTGAAGCCTTCAAAACCGCGAGCCTGCCTAATTTCCTGGCCCTGCAACAGGCACTACCCAAAGTGGGCAAGCTGCGTAAAGTGCTGCTTAACTACTGCCAGTACTCCTCGCGCTACCCGCGCTATCTTAATGGTGAAAACCCGAATACCTTTAATCCCGCGTTCTCCAACGGCTCAATTATGGATATCGGCTTTTACTGCCTTGCTTCAGCGGTCGCGCTGTGGGGTGAACCCCATTCGGTGCAGGCCAGCGCCAGCCTGCTGGCAAGCGGCGTGGACGCACACGGCGTGGTGACGCTCCATTATGGCGATTTCGACGTCACGCTGATGCACTCCAAAGTTAGCGACAGCGCGATTGCGAGCGAAATTCAGGGCGAGGAAGGCGCACTGGTGATTGAAAAAATCTCCGAGTGCCAGCGCATTGCCTTTGTGCCACGCGGCGGCAAAATGCAGGATCTCAGCCAGCCGCAGCATATTAATACTATGCTCTATGAAGCCGAGGTGTTTGCCCGGCTGGTGGAGGCAGGCGAAGTGAACCATCCTGGCCTTTCGGTGAGCCGCAGCACAGCAAAACTGCTCACGGAAATCCGCCGCCAGACGGGGGTGACCTTTCCGGCAGACGATGTGTATGCCAGCCAGACGGTGTAAATAAGCAAAAAATGAGTAGTGCCCGGTCTTGACCGTTCGCGCCGCCTGACATATTTTGTTACGGCAAAGGGGAGTAACTTCATCTGCCGGCCGATCGTCATTACGAAGCTCACGCTTCCGGTCACCGGGCAATGCGGACAGAATCTGAATCCGTGTTGTAAGTGAGACCTTGCCGGAAGGCGAGGTTTGCTTGCAGCACAGCAAAACGGCTGGCGCCTTCCGCGTTAGCCGTTTTTGTTTTCACAGGAAGCTGTTTATGAATACTGTCGGAACTCCTCTGCTGTGGGGTGGTTTTGCCGTCGTCGTGGTCATTATGCTGGCCATCGATCTTTTTCTTCAGGGACGACGCGGCAGCCACGCCATGTCGATGAAACAGGCAGCGATCTGGTCGCTGGTCTGGGTCACACTTTCACTCTTGTTTAACGCCGCCTTCTGGTGGTATCTGGCGACCACGCAAGGCCGCGCCGTTGCCGATCCGCAGGCGCTGGCGTTCCTCACCGGTTATCTCATTGAAAAGGCCCTTGCGGTCGATAACGTCTTTGTCTGGCTGATGCTGTTCAGCTATTTCGCCGTGCCTGCTGCATTGCAGCGCCGGGTGCTGGTGTACGGCGTGCTGGGCGCGATTGTGCTGCGCACGATTATGATTTTTGCCGGTAGCTGGCTGATTTCGCAATTTGAGTGGCTGCTGTACGTATTCGGCGCATTTTTGCTGTTTACGGGCGTCAAGATGGCGTTTGCGGGCGACGATGACGGCGAAGGCATTGGCGACAAACCGATGGTGCGCTGGCTTCGCAATCACCTGCGTATGACCGACCGCATCGAAAACGAGCATTTCTTTACCCGTAAAAACGGCCTGCTGTACGCCACGCCGCTGCTGCTGGTGCTGATTCTGGTGGAGATTAGCGACATTATCTTCGCCGTTGACAGCATTCCGGCCATCTTCGCGGTGACCACCGATCCGTTTATTGTGCTGACTTCTAACCTGTTCGCCATTCTCGGACTGCGCGCCATGTACTTTCTGCTGGCGGGCGTGGCAGAGCGCTTCAGTATGCTCAAATACGGCCTGTCGGTGATTCTGGTGTTTATCGGTATCAAGATGCTGATTGTGAAGTTTTATCACATCCCTATCGGCGTTTCGCTGGGTGTGGTTGGCGGTATTCTGGCGCTGACGCTCCTCATTAACGCCTGGGTGAATAAGCGTAACGACGCTAAAAACCGCCAGCAATAATGATTAAGGGGCGACAAACGCCCCTTTCTTTTGCCCGATTAGCGTACAAATCGCGCTCAGTTGTGTATCTTTGGTAAATAACAGGTTAAATAAAACACTTTTTGGAACAAATAACGCGGTCTGATCTTTTCGCTGGCGCACATTTCCATATACTCAAAAGGCAAACACGTTTTCTTACACCTATACACATAAGCTAAAACGAATGCGGCAAGGAATGTCGCATCTGCCAATAACAGGAATGACAGGAGCCAGGAATGACTACACAGCTACGCCCTTCAAACCGACTACTGGCGCGCCTTGCGCGCGGCAGCCTGGTCAAACAAATCCTCATTGGTCTGGTGCTGGGCATACTGCTTGCGCTGGTATCTAAAGAGGCGGCAATCGCCGTTGGCCTGCTCGGCACACTGTTTGTTGGCGCGCTCAAAGCCGTCGCACCGGTGCTGGTGCTGATGCTGGTGATGGCGTCTATCGCTAATCATCGCCAGGGACAAAAAACCAATATCCGCCCCATTCTGGTGCTTTATCTGTTTGGCACCTTCTCGGCAGCACTGACCGCCGTGGTGTTCAGCTTTGCGTTCCCTTCCACGCTAAGTCTGGTGACCGGCGCGACCGACATCACGCCGCCTTCCGGCATTGTTGAGGTCATGAAAGGGCTGCTCATGAGCACGGTAGCAAACCCGTTCCATGCGCTGATTAATGCTAACTACATTGGCATCCTGGTCTGGGCGGTTGGTCTTGGCTTTGCCCTGCGCCACGCCAATGAATCCACCAAAAACGTGGTGAATGACTTCTCCCATGCGGTGACGTTCCTCGTCAAAGCGGTGATTCGTTTTGCGCCAGTCGGTATCTTCGGCCTGGTGGCCTCAACGCTTGCCGAAACCGGCTTTGGTACGCTGCTGGGCTACGCGCAGCTGCTGGTGGTGCTTATCGGCTGTATGCTGGTGGTAGCCCTGGTGATCAACCCGCTGCTGGTCTGGTGGCAGATTCGCCGCAACCCGTATCCGCTGGTGCTGATGTGCCTGCGTGAAAGCGGCGTCACCGCCTTCTTTACCCGCAGCTCAGCCGCTAATATTCCGGTTAACATGAATATGTGCGAGAAGATGAAGCTGGACCCGGATACCTATTCGGTCTCCATCCCGCTGGGCGCGACCATCAACATGGCGGGTGCCGCCATTACCATCACCGTGCTGACGCTGGCTGCGGTGCACACGCTGGGCGTGCCGGTCGATCTGCCGACGGCTCTGCTGCTCAGTGTGGTAGCGGCTCTGTGCGCCTGCGGTGCTTCTGGCGTGGCAGGCGGCTCACTGCTGCTGATCCCGCTGGCCTGCAGCATGTTTGGTATCCCGAATGAAATCGCCATGCAGGTCGTTGCGGTAGGCTTTATTATCGGCGTGTTGCAGGACTCCTGCGAAACGGCGCTTAACTCCTCCACCGACGTGCTGTTCACCGCCGCCGTATGTCAGGCCGAAGAAGAACGCCTGGCAAAGGCTACCGTTAACAGCTAATCGCAGGCCTCGCAGTGCAGGCCTTCAGGACGTTGACCTCTCGCCCCGGCTGTTAGCTGGGGCGTTTTTTATGGATAACACTTTCAGCGCTACGCGTCTCATCACCGCGCTGAAGGCCGAAAATGGCGCTACAGCGTGACGCCGCTTTTAAAAATAGCCAGCTCACGAAAGTCATTGCGCTCGTTACAGGTCAAGCTACCGCTGGCAATTGCAGCAATCTCATCAATAAACTGTGCCAACAGTTGCGCCATTGCCACGCCGTGCAGCAGCCTGCCTGCATCAAAATCAATCCAGTGCGGTTTTTTCTGCGCCAGTTCGCTGTTGGTGGCAATCTTGACCGTAGGCACGAACCCACCGTACGGGGTGCCGCGCCCGGTACTGAACAGCACCATATGGCAGCCCGCGCCCGCCAGCGCGCTGGTGGCGACGGCGTCATTGCCTGGCGCACTCAACAGGTTCAGCCCCGGCGTTTTCAGACGCTCGCCGTAGCGCAGCACGTCCACCACCGGGCTTTGCCCGGCTTTCTGGGTGCAGCCAAGCGATTTCTCTTCAAGCGTGGTGATGCCGCCGGCCTTATTACCCGGCGACGGGTTTTCATAAATCGGCTGGTTGTGGGCAATAAAGTACTGCTTAAAGTCGTTTATCATCACGACCGCTTTTTCAAACGTTGCTTCATCGCGACAGTGGCTCATCAGAATACGCTCGGCACCAAACATCTCCGGCACCTCGGTGAGCACCGTCGTGCCACCATGTGCCACCAGATAATCTGAGAAATGGCCGAGCAGCGGATTCGCGGTGATGCCCGACAGACCGTCGGAGCCGCCGCACTCCAGCCCCACCCGCAGCTCGCTTAACCGGCCCGGCTCGCGCCTGTCATGGCGCATGGCGTCATACAATTCCAGCAACTGCGCCAGCCCGGCCTCGACCTCATCATCCTGCTGCTGGCAAATGAGAAAGCGCACACGCGCAGGGTTGAACTCACCGAGCGTCTCGCGAAAAACATCGACCTGGTTGTTTTCGCAGCCCAGGCCAATCACCAGTACCGCGCCCGCATTGGGGTGGCGCACCATGTTTTGCAGCATGGTGCGCGTATTCAGGTGATCGTCACCCAACTGCGAACAACCAAACGGATGGCTGAACAGGTGCACCCCGTCAATATCCCGCGCGCCTTCGCTGTGTTTTAAAAAACGCTGCTGAATCTGGCGCGCAATGCCATTAACGCAGCCTACGGTGGGCAATATCCACAGTTCGTTGCGAATACCAACCTCACCATGCTCACGCCTGTACACCTGCACGTCGCGATTGGCCCCGCTGGCGGCGACAGCCGTGAGCGCAGGCTGGTAGCAATACTCATCCCGTTCGCTCAGGTTGGTGCGCGCGTTGTGCGCATGAATATGCTCACCGGGCGCAATGGCCGCCAGCGCGTGACCAATTGGCCAGCCATATTTCACAATACGCTCGCCCTGGGCCAGCGCATGCAGCGCAAATTTATGACCGCGCGCTACCGGCTGACACAATACCAGGCTTACGCCATCTTCCACTATCTGCATTCCCTGTGGCAGGTCTTGCAGCGCCACGGCAACGTTATCCTGTGCGTTGATCCTGATGTATTGCATAGCTTCCCCGGTACGCTTTAGTTCAGCTCAATGGCGAAGTAGTCGCGTGCGTTGTTAAAACAGATGTTCTGCACCATGTCACCCAGCAAGCGCAGATCGGCCGGCGCTTCACCGCTCTCAACCCAACGGCCCACCATGCGGCACAAAATACGGCGAAAATATTCGTGGCGCGTGTAGGACAAGAAGCTGCGGCTGTCGGTCAGCATGCCGACAAAGCGGCTTAACAGCCCAAGCTGCGCCAGTTGTGTCATCTGCCGCTCCATGCCGTCTTTCTGGTCGTTAAACCACCAGCCGGAGCCAAACTGCATTTTGCCGGTCACGCCTTCACCCTGAAAGTTGCCCGCCATCGTGGCGATGACTTCGTTATCACGCGGGTTGAGGCAGTAAAGAATGGTTTTTGGCAGCCGGTTTTCTTCGTTCTGGCGGTTAAGCAGTTTCGCCAGCGCTTCAGCAAGCGGGCTATCGTTAATCGAATCAAATCCCACATCCGGCCCAAGCAGCCGGAACTGGCGCTGGTTAGTGTTGCGCAGTGCACCAATGTGATACTGCTGCACCCAGCCGCGCTGCGCGTATTGCGCGCCCAGCCACACCAGCACGGCGGTTTTAAACTGTGCGGTTTGCTGTGCATCTGGCATAACGCCAGACAGCCGACGCGCGAGGATGGCGTCCAGCGCCGCCTCATCAGCATCGGCGTAAACCACCACGTCGAGCGCATGATCGGCCACCTTGCAGCCGTGGGCTGCAAAGTGATCCAACCGCTTGCTGAGGGCCTGTTGCAGGTCGCTAAAGCGGCGAATCTCGGTATCGGACACGGCGGCAAGGGTTGTCAGGTAATCCACAAAGCCCGGCTGCTCAATGTTGAACGCCTTGTCCGGCCGCCAGCTTGGCAGCACTTTGATGTTAAAGCGGGTGTCGGCGGCGATGGCGGCGTGATGCTCCAGACTGTCAACCGGACAGTCAGTGGTGCCCACCATTTTTACCTTCATCTGCTGCATGATGCCGCGTGCCGTAAACGCCTCCTGCGCCAGCAGCGCATTGCAGCGCGCCCAGATATCGTCCGCCGTTGCGGGCGACAGCAACGTGTCGCAGATGCCAAACGGACGCTTTAGCTCAAGGTGCGTCCAGTGATAGAGCGGATTGCCGATGGTATGCGGCACGGTGGCTGCCCAGGCGTCGAACTTCTCCCGGTCGCTGGCATCGCCCGTGCACAGCCGCTCGGCCACACCGTTGGTGCGCATCGCCCGCCACTTATAGTGATCGCCTTTGAGCCAGATATCATACAGGTTGTCAAAACGGGTATTTTCGGCAATTTGCTGCGGTGGAAGATGACAGTGATAGTCAAAAATGGGCTGATCTCTGGCGTATTCATGGAACAGCCGACGTGAAAATTCCGTATCCAGCAGAAAATCTTCGGTCATAAAACGGGTCATTCTCCCCTCCTCTGACGGCACAGCCCGGTATATAACATTGAGTAACGCCACTAAAGTTATCACACCAATTAAGCTTATCATCGCGAATTTTTGTGCCCGCCTTCACAGTTCAGGGCTGTTATTGAGGCCATCGGTCAACCCTGATACGGCTGCACAGCGCACCGCATGGGGGCTTAAGCGGCATTTTTCCTCCCCCTGGCTGGCTGTAAGTTTTTGTGATGGTATTCAACTTTTAAAGTTGTATGACAAGTTAAGGTTGTCGGCGTTGAAATGTACGTCTGCCCAGGGATGAACATGCGGTGCAGAGCGTCGTATTGCGGAACGGATTCCGCTTTTTTGCCCGATTCAGGTAAGGAGAGACGGCGCCACCGGGCGCTGTTTCAGCGCAAATTATGCACGCGGCAGGCTGCGGTTGCTGGCCCGCCGGTTTACTGGACAGAGGTCAGAATGCGTAAAATTAAAGGGTTACGATGGTACATGATAGCGCTGGTGACGCTGGGCACCGTGCTGGGTTACCTGACCCGCAACACAGTCGCCGTTGCCGCCCCTGCGCTCCAGGAGCAACTGGGGATAACCACTCAACAGTACTCCTATATCATCGCCGCCTATTCTGCCTGCTACACCGTGATGCAGCCGGTAGCGGGCTATCTGCTGGACGTGCTCGGCACCAAAATTGGCTACGCGGTATTTGCCGTTCTGTGGGCCGTTTTTTGTGGCGCAACGGCCATGGCGGGCAGCTGGGGCGGCCTGGCGCTGGCTCGCGGCGCTGTAGGTGCTGCCGAAGCCGCGATGATCCCGGCAGGCCTTAAAGCCAGCTCCGAATGGTTCCCGGCAAAGGAGCGATCCATTGCCGTGGGTTACTTTAACGTCGGATCGTCAATCGGTGCGATGATCGCCCCGCCGCTGGTGGTCTGGGCCATTGTCTGGCACAGCTGGCAAATGGCCTTCATTATTACCGGCGTGTTGAGCTTTATCTGGGCGATGGTCTGGCTGTGGCTGTATAAGCACCCGAAAAACCAAAAACACCTGACCGACGATGAGCGCACCTACATTATTGGCGGCCAGGAAGCCCAGCATCAGACCCACAACACGCAAAAAATGTCGGCCCGGCAGATTATCCGCAACCGTCAGTTCTGGGGCATTGCGCTGCCACGCTTTCTTGCCGAACCCGCGTGGGGCACGTTTAACGCCTGGATCCCGCTGTTTATGTTCAAGGTATATGGCTTCAATCTTAAAGAGATTGCCATGTTTGCCTGGATGCCCATGCTGTTTGCCGACCTTGGCTGCATTATTGGCGGCTATCTGCCGCCGCTGTTCCAGCGCTGGTTTGGCGTTAACCTGATTGTGTCGCGCAAACTGGTGGTGACAATGGGCGCGGTGCTGATGATTGGCCCAGGCACCATTGGCTTGTTCACCAGCCCTTATACCGCCATCGCCCTGTTGTGTATTGGTGGTTTTGCCCATCAGGCGCTGTCAGGTGCGCTTATCACTCTCTCCTCAGACGTGTTTGGTCGTAACGAAGTGGCCACGGCCAACGGTCTGACCGGCATGGCCGCGTGGACGGCCAGTACGCTATTTGCGCTGGTGGTTGGCGCGCTTGCCGACAGCATTGGCTTTAGCCCGCTGTTTGCCGTGCTGGCGGTGCTCGACCTGCTCGGCGCGGTGGCTATCTGGACTATCCTGCAAAACAAACCCGCAAGCGAGGTGGAAAAAGAGACGGCGGTTAGCGCCGTGGCACAATACTAAACCTGCACGCCGCCTGCGCCTTCAGGCGGCTTTTTTACACCCCGGATGGAGCAGGCAGAGAAAAAGTGGTATAACAAATCAGAGAATTTTTGCCACTACTGGAGCCAGGTATGGAACTCCCGGAACCCCGCCGTCTTTATCAGCAGCTCGCAAACGAGCTTAAGCAACGCATTGAAAACGGCGCTTATGCCGTTGGCGAAAAACTGCCCGCCGAGCGCGTCATTGCCGAGGAGAAAAACGTCAGCCGCACCGTGGTGCGTGAGGCGATTATCATGCTGGAGGTGGAAGGCTACGTGGAAGTGCGTAAAGGCTCCGGGATCCATGTGATGTCAAATCAGGCGAAGTACCACACGCTCCCCGACGAGCGCCTGGAATTTGCCAGTTTCGGCCCGTTTGAGCTATTGCAGGCGCGCCAGCTTATCGAGAGCAATGTCGCCGAGTTTGCCGCCACCCAGGTGACCAAGCAGGACATTGTGAAGCTGATGGAGATTCAGGAGCAGGCGCGCAACGAGAAATGCTTTCGCGACTCGCAGTGGGATTTGCAGTTTCACGTGCAGGTGGCGCTGGCCACGCAAAACAGCGCGCTGGCCGCTATTGTGGAAAAAATGTGGACCCAGCGGGCGCACAACCCGTACTGGCAAAAACTGCACGAACATATCGATCTGCGCACCGTGGATAACTGGTGTGACGATCACGATAAAATACTCAAAGCCCTGGTGCGCAAAGACCCGCACGCCGCCAAGCTTGCGATGTGGCAGCACCTGGAAAACACCAAACAAATGTTGTTTAACGAAACCAGCGACGATTTTGAATTTAACGCTGACCGCTATTTGTTTGCCGAAAATCCGGTCGTGCACCTCGATCCTCAAACCAGTTCCCACAAATAACGCAGCCTGAGCAGGTCAGTAAACCATGTATAGTGTCAGTGTATGTAAATAGCCTCGCCTATAGCCCGGCGCACAAGCAAAATCATCCCGCAACAAATCACATTTATTGTGACGCATGCCGTAGAGCTTTGTTACAATTAGATGCATTACTGGTAGATCTCCCTGAACCGGGCATCTGGTTCATTACCAGACCTGGTTGGCGTACCCAGCAAGACGGCTTCCAGTGCATCAACAAAGCGAAATACCGGTAGCCGCATTTATCCCCTGTTTCACCGCGCCCTGCGGTTGGTTTACCCGATGTGCCCAGGAAAAATGAATGGAACTTTTGACGCAACTGCTTAGCGCTCTTTGGAGCCAGGATTTTGAAACGCTCGCCAATCCCGCCATGATTGGGATGCTGTATTTTGTGCTGTTCATGATCCTGTTTCTTGAAAATGGTCTGCTGCCCGCGGCTTTCCTGCCAGGCGACAGCCTGCTGGTGCTGGTTGGCGTGCTGATTTCCAAAGGCGCGCTGGGCTTCCCGCAAACCGTGATTTTGCTGACGATTGCCGCAAGCCTGGGCTGCTGGTTAAGTTACATTCAGGGGCGCTGGCTGGGTAACACGCGAACGGTGCAAAAATGGCTGTCTCACCTTCCGGCCCATTACCACCAGCGTGCACACCACCTGTTCCACAAACATGGCTTATCCGCACTCCTGATTGCCCGTTTTATCGCGTTTGTGCGCACGCTGCTGCCAACTATCGCCGGGATTTCGGGCCTGAGTAACACGCGCTTTCAGTTCTTTAACTGGATGAGCGGCCTGCTGTGGATTTTGATTCTGACCACCCTTGGCTACGTGCTGGGGAAAACGCCGGTCTTCCTGAAATACGAAGATGAACTGATGGCCGGACTGATGCTGCTGCCAGTGTGCCTGCTGGTCTTTGGCCTGGTCGGTTCGCTGGTGGTTTTATGGAAAAAGAAACACGCTAACCGGGGATAATGAGCATCATGCGCTTTCCGCACATCCTGCGTAATATCATTCTGACAGCGCTTCTGGCGCTGACTGCGCTGCTGGCCTGGACGGCCCTGCAACGCCCGGAATCGACGCTGGAAATCCGCGCCACGCGGGCGGGAGTCAGCTCCCCGGACGGTTTCTATGTCTGGCACCATCTTGATGCCAACGGCATCCCTTTCAAAAGTATTACGCCTCAGGGCAACGGACTGGTGATTAAGTTCGACTCCAGCGCCCAGAGCAACGCTGCACGCGAAGTCCTCAACCGCACCCTGCCGCAGGGCTACATCATTGCCCAGCAAGAAGACAATAGTGCAGCCCTGTCTCTTATCTCTCGCTTGCGCAATGAGCGCGACCACCTGGGATAGCCCTCTCTTTTTCTGAATTGTTTCAGTCTCTTTTGGGTTTTTATCCGAATCGGCTATGCTTAACGGTATCTGGCGTCTGACGAAGCCGGATATTCACTGGAAAATACGGCCGCTTGCGCCGTAAACACAAAAGGAAGTTCTCGCATGAAAAATCGTATCGCTCTGGCAATCGCCTTCTTTTCGCTGTCCGCTGCGGCGCAGGCGGCAACGTCTCTTTGTGAGCAGAAAGCGAAGGGCATTGAAACCCGACTCTTTTTCGCTCAGAAGCACAGCAACAGCAATGAGGTTGCCGGACTGGAGAAAGCGCTTCAGGAAGTCCGCAGTAACTGTAACGATGCTGACCTTCTGGCCGAACACCAGAAAAAAATTGCGGAAAAACGCGACGAAGTCGCTGAACGCCGCCAGGATTTGGCCGAAGCGCAGGCCAAAGGCGATGCGAGCAAGATTGCTAAACGCGAGCGCAAGCTTGCAATAGAAGAAGCTCAGTTAAAAGCGCTAGAAGCCCAACGCTACTAACGCAGGGCCTTAACCCAGCAGGAGAAAATAACAATGGCAAAAGATACCGATGCTTTACGCGATGAACTGAAATCTCTCGCGGACACACTGGAAGAAGTGCTCAGTAACTCCGGCGATAAATCCAAAGAAGAACTGGATAAACTGCGTACCAAAGCGCAGCGTGCGCTCAAGGACAGCCGCCAGCGCCTGGGTGAAACCAGCGATGCGATTGCTCGCCAGACGCGCGAAGCCGCAGCACGGGCCGATGAGTATGTTCACGATAACCCGTGGACCGGCATTGGCATTGGTGCTGCCGTCGGCGTAGTACTGGGCGTTCTGCTGGCGCGCCGTTAAGTTATGGCTGCTAACCGCCAACACGAAGGTCCCGGCAAAAGCGTCCTGGGCATCGGGCAGCGAATCCTCACTATTCTGATTCAGATGGTGGAAACCCGCCTGCGACTGGCGGTGGTTGAGCTGGAGGAGGAGAAAGCCAACCTCCTCCAGATAATGCTGATGCTTGGGCTGACGATGATTTTCACCGCATTCGGACTGATGAGTCTGATGGTGCTGATTATCTGGGCCGTCGATCCTCAGTACCGCCTGATGGTGATGCTGGGAACCACGGCAACGCTGCTGATTCTGGCGCTGATACTCGGCCTGTGGACACTGCGCAAAGCGAAGCGCACCACACTTTTACGCCACACGCGCCGCGAGCTAAAAAACGACAGGGAGCTGCTGGAGGATAAAAGTGAGTAGCCGTCAGGAACGGGCGCACCGCACGGCTGACCTGCTGAGTGAAATCCAGCAACAGCGGCTCGACCTGAACGCGGGCTGCCGTGACTGGCGTGATGCCACATCGCGGCTGGACCGCGGCTGGAACACGCTTCTCAACATGCGCACCTGGGCAATTGCGGGCAGTAGCCTGGTCGCGCTCTGGAGCGTACGCCACCCGCGCTTTTTACTGCGCTGGGGCAAACGCGGTGTCGGTCTGTGGAGTACGTGGCGAGTGTTACGTAAGGCGCTGCGCAATGTGCGTCGCTGACGCGGTGAAGACGTAAAAAAACCGGCCCTGTGGCCGGTTTTTTAATGCGTGCATTATGCGCGACGGGTCAGTAACCACAGACTGATAAGCAGGAAACTGGCGCTGGGTAACAGCGCGCCAAGTAACGGCGGGATGTTGTATACCAGACTCAATGGGCCAAAAATCTGGTCCAGCACGTAGAACAGGAAGCCAAAGCTTATCCCGGTCACCACGCGCACGCCCATCGGCACGCTGCGCAGCGGCCCAAAGATAAAGGACAGCGCCATCAGCATCATTACCGCCACCGACACCGGCTGAAACACTTTGCTCCACATATTAAGCTGGTAGCGCCCGGAGTCCTGCCCGCTCGACTTCAGGTATTTCACATAGTTATGCAGACCGCTGATAGACAGCGCGTCCGGGTCGAGCGCCACCACACCGAGTTTATCCGGCGTCAGGTTGGTCTTCCAGGTGCCGGTCACGGTCTGCTTGCCGGTAATTTGCTTACTGTCGCGCAGGTCTGACTCATCCACCTGGGAGAGCTTCCACTCTTTGTCTTTGGTATCAAACTTTGCCGACGCCGCGTAACGCACGGTTTCAAGGCGACGCTCGGGCGTAAAGCTGTAAATACTGATGCCAGCCAGCTCGTTGTTGGCCTTCACGCGTTCAATATAAACAAAGTTATGGCCGTCTTTCGCCCACAGTCCTTGCTGGGTTGACAGCAGCGAGCCGCCGTAAATCATCTGTGCGCGGTAGTTACGCGCCATCTGCTCGCCCGCAGGTGCCACCCATTCGCCAATCGCCATTGTCAGCAGCACCAACGGAATGGCCGTTTTCATGACGGACCCGGCCACCTGCATGCGGGTAAAGCCTGAGGCCTGCATTACCACCAGTTCGCTGCGCTGGGCCAGCATCCCCAGTCCCAGCAGTGCGCCAAGCAGCGCCGCCATCGGGAAGAAAATCTGGATATCCTTCGGGATACTGAGCAGGGTGTAGGTTCCTGCGCCCAGTGCGGTGTAGGCACCCTTGCCCGCACGTTTAAGCTCATCGACAAATTTGATAATGGCCGAAAGCGACACCAGCATGAACAGCGTCATCATGATGGTGTTAAAAATGGTCTTCCCGATATAGCGATCGAGTACGCCAAAACCGAACATTAGACGGCTCCTCTTTGCCCAAAGCGGGCGCGAAGTTTACGCATCGGCACCGTATCCCAGACGTTAAGCAGCACCGCCAGCGCCAGGTAAGACAGGTTAACCACCCATATCCACAGCACCGGGTCCAGCTTGCCCTTGCCGCCGTTTGACTTAATGGACGTTTGCAGCAGGAAGAAGATGAGATAGAGCAGCATAGCCGGCAGCATGGAGAGCACGCGCCCCTGGCGCGGGTTCACGACGCTAAGCGGCACCACCATCAGCGCCATCACAACCACGGCAAACACCAGCGTAATGCGCCAGTGTAGCTCGGCCCTTGCCAGGTCGCTGGCGTCCGTGGTTGACCACAGCGCGTTCAACTCCATCTGATCGGTGTTATTAGGGTCAAGCGCCACGGTCTGGTGGCCGACAACCGCCTGATAATCCTGGAAATCGGTAATGCGGAAATCGCGCAGCAGCGCAGTGCCTTCAAAACGGGTACCTTTATTGAGCGTCACGACCTGAGAGCCGTCTTTACGCACTGAGATCTGACCGGAATCAGCCACCACCACAGAAGGGCGGGCGCTGCCTTTCGGGCGCAGCTGTGCGAGGAACACATCGTTAAAGCGGCTGCCTTCCACGCTTTCAATAAACAGCACCGAGTTGCCGTCTGTGGATTGCTGGAACTGCCCCTGCGCCAGTGCCGCCAGACCGGGGTTGGCTTTGGCTTCTGCCAGCACTTCATCCTGGTGGCGCGACGACCACGGGCTTGCCCACATCACGTTAACCAGCGCCAGCACGCCGGTGAAGAGCGCGAGGATCATCGCCGCCTTAATCAGCACCGCACGGCTCAGGCCGCAGGCGTGCATGACGGTAATTTCGCTTTCGGTATATAACTTGCCGAAGGTCATCAGCAGGCCAAGAAACAGGCTGAGCGGCAAAATCAGCTGCGCCATTTCTGGCACACCGAGGCCCAGTAAAGACAAAACCAGATTGGTGGGTATCTCTCCGTCAACCGCTGCGCCCAGTATCCTGACCAACTTCTGGCAAAAGAAGATGAGCAGCAGGATGAACAGGATCGCCAGTTGGCTTTTGAGCGTCTCCCGGACGAGATATCTTATGATTATCACATTAAATACGCCTGTGAAAACGAGTCTTTTTGCAGGAAAATCGCTTGTTTCAACGCTTAAACGTCATTTATTCTCTTGAATCGTCGAAAACGCCGCTAAGATTACTATACTCAGCGATTCCGCGCTTCGGTTAAACAAGCCGATGGGCCGAAACCCGGTAACAGTATGCGTAAGATTAACACGAAGTCAGTGCATCAGCGGACAAGAGTTTAATTAAGCTGCCAATTCTAATCGCAGCCGTCTTTGTTGTCTTTAAGATTCAGGAGCGTAGTTCATGGAGTTCAGTGTAAAGAGCGGAAGCCCGGAAAAACAGCGTAGCGCCTGCATCGTTGTAGGGGTATTTGAGCCGCGTCGCCTGTCCCCGATTGCCGAACAACTCGATAAAATCAGCGACGGCTATATCAGCGCGCTGCTGCGTCGCGGTGAGCTGGAAGGCAAAGCAGGCCAGACCTTGCTGCTGCACCACGTCCCGAACGTGCTCTCTGAGCGTATTCTGCTCATTGGCTGCGGTAAAGAGCGTGAGCTTGACGAACGCCAGTATAAGCAGGTGATTCAGAAAACCATCAACACCCTTAACGACACCGGCTCAATGGAAGCCGTCTGCTTTCTGACGGAACTGCACGTGAAAGGACGCAACACGTACTGGAAAGTACGCCAGGCGGTGGAAACGGCAAAAGAGACGCTTTACAGCTTCGATCAGCTCAAAACCAATCGCGCTGAGCCGCGCCGCCCGCTGCGTAAAATGGTGTTTAACGTGCCAACGCGCCGCGAACTGACCAGCGGCGAACGCGCTATTCAGCACGGCCTTGCCATTGCCGCCGGCATCCGCGCAGCCAAAGACCTTGGCAACATGCCACCGAACATCTGTAACGCCGCCTATCTCGCCTCCCAGGCGCGTCAACTTGCTGACGCTTACAGCCAGAACACCGTCACGCGCGTGATTGGCGAGCAGCAAATGAAAGAGCTTGGCATGAACGCCTACCTGGCCGTCGGTCACGGCTCCCAGAACGAATCGCTGATGTCGGTGATTGAATACCGCGGCAGCAGCGACCCGGACGCGCGCCCTATTGTGCTGGTAGGCAAAGGACTGACCTTCGACTCTGGCGGCATCTCCATTAAGCCTGCGGCTGAGATGGATGAAATGAAGTACGACATGTGTGGTGCGGCGGCGGTGTACGGCGTGATGCGCATGGTCGCCGAGCTACAGCTGCCGCTAAACGTGGTGGGCGTGCTGGCGGGCTGTGAAAACATGCCCGGCGGGCGTGCCTATCGTCCCGGCGACGTGCTGACCACCATGTCCGGCCAGACCGTGGAAGTGCTTAACACCGACGCCGAAGGCCGACTGGTACTGTGCGACGTGCTGACCTACGTTGAGCGCTTCGACCCGGAAGTAGTCATCGACGTCGCTACTCTGACCGGTGCCTGCGTGATTGCGTTGGGTCATCACATCACCGGACTGATGGCAAACCACAATCCGCTGGCGCATGAGCTTATCGGCGCGTCAGAACAGTCCGGCGATCGCGCCTGGCGTCTGCCGCTTGGCGATGAGTTCCAGGAACAGCTTGAGTCCAATTTTGCCGATATGGCGAACATTGGCGGTCGCCCTGGCGGGGCAATTACCGCAGGCTGCTTCCTGTCGCGCTTTACCCGTAAATACGTGTGGGCGCACCTGGACATTGCGGGCACCGCATGGCGCTCCGGCAAGGCTAAAGGTGCCACCGGTCGCCCGGTGGCTATGCTGTCGCAGTTCCTGCTCAACCGTGCGGGCATGAACGGCGAAGAGTAACCGGCACTAAACGGCGGCGCGAAAGCGTCGCCGTTTCAGATGGCGGACAAAGAAGGAAAAGCGTGGTTTTTCCTTCTTTGCGGTTAGCCGACGAAAATCAATGAATTGATTTTCCTGAATTTTTTTGTTGGGTGTCATCCACCCTGTCTATGACAGGATGAGGTTTGTCATCCGTCTAAAACGGCGACGCGAAAGCGTCGCCGTTTTATGTTAAGGTTTGCGTTTCCCGTGCGGCCTGCGCCGCAGTCGCATTTAACGAACCCGAGCCATGAAAAACGCAACGTTCTACCTGCTGGACAACGACACCGCCGCCAATGGCCTCAACGCCGTTGAGTTGCTGACGTGCGAGCTTGCCGCAGAACGTTGGCGTAACGGCAAACGCATTCTTATTGCCTGTGAGGACGAGCAGCAGGCCATCCGGCTTGATGAGGCATTGTGGGCGCGGGACCCGCACAGCTTTGTGCCGCACAACCTGGCAGGCGAAGGACCACGCGCCGGTGCGCCGGTGGAGCTGGCCTGGCCTGGCAAACGCGGCAGTAGCCCGCGCGACCTGCTGATTTGCCTGCTTCCACAGTTTGCGGATTTTGCCACCGCTTTCCATGAAGTGATAGACTTTGTCCCTCATGACGACTCCCTGAAACCGCTGGCACGCGAGCGCTATAAAGCCTATCGCGTGGCCGGTTTTCATCTGACCACGGCCACCTGGGCGGCCCCGTAACGAATAGCAGAAGCAGAAATGGAAAAGACATATAACCCACAAGATATTGAGCAGCCGCTCTATGAGCACTGGGAACAGCAGGGCTACTTCAAACCCAACGGCGACACCACCCAGGAAAGCTTCTGCATCATGATCCCGCCGCCGAACGTTACCGGCAGCCTGCATATGGGTCATGCGTTCCAGCAGACCATCATGGACACCATGATTCGCTATCAGCGCATGCAGGGCAAAAACACGCTGTGGCAGGCGGGTACTGACCACGCGGGTATTGCCACGCAAATGGTGGTGGAGCGCAAAATTGCCGCTGAAGAAGGCAAAAACCGTCACGACTACGGTCGCGATGCCTTCATCGACAAAATCTGGCAGTGGAAGGCCGAATCCGGCGGCACCATTACCCGCCAGATGCGCCGTCTTGGCAACTCCGTGGACTGGGAGCGCGAGCGCTTCACCATGGACGAAGGCCTGTCTAACGCGGTGAAAGAAGTGTTTGTTCGCCTGCACAAAGAAGACCTGATTTACCGCGGCAAGCGTCTCGTTAACTGGGACCCGAAACTGCGCACGGCGATTTCTGACCTCGAAGTGGAAAACCGCGAGTCAAAAGGCTCGATGTGGCATATCCGCTACCCGCTGGCTGACGGTGCGAAAACCGCCGACGGCAAAGATTACCTGGTGGTTGCCACCACGCGCCCGGAAACCCTGCTGGGCGATACCGGCGTTGCGGTAAACCCGGAAGATCCGCGCTATAAAGACCTGATTGGTAAATGTGTGGTGCTGCCGCTGATTAACCGCCGCATTCCGATTGTGGGCGACGAGCACGCCGACATGGAAAAAGGCACCGGCTGCGTGAAAATCACCCCGGCGCACGACTTTAACGACTATGAAGTCGGCAAGCGCCATGCGCTCCCGATGATCAACATTCTGACCTTTGACGGCGATATTCGTGAAAGCGCGCAGGTGTTCGACACTAACGGCGTGGAATCCGACGTTTACAGCGATGAGATCCCGGCACAGTTTCGCGGCATGGAGCGCTTTGCCGCGCGTAAAGCCGTTGTGGCCGCCGTTGATGAACTGGGCGTGCTGGAAGAAATCAAACCGCATGACCTGACCGTGCCGTATGGCGACCGCGGCGGCGTGGTGATTGAGCCGATGCTTACCGACCAGTGGTACGTGCGCGTCGCGCCGCTGGCGAAACCGGCGATTGAAGCGGTAGAAAACGGCGATATCCAGTTTGTACCCAAGCAGTACGAGAACATGTACTTTTCCTGGATGCGCGACATTCAGGACTGGTGTATCTCCCGCCAGCTGTGGTGGGGCCACCGCATTCCGGCGTGGTATGACGCAGAAGGCAACGTGTTCGTTGGCCGCAGCGAAGAAGAAGTGCGTAAAGAGAACAACATTGCCGCCGACGTGGCGCTGCGCCAGGACGAAGACGTACTAGACACCTGGTTCTCTTCGGCGCTGTGGACCTTCTCTACCCTCGGCTGGCCGGAAAATACCGATGCGCTGAAGACCTTCCACCCCACCAGCGTGCTGGTAAGTGGCTTTGACATTATCTTCTTCTGGATTGCGCGCATGATCATGATGACCATGCACTTCATCAAAGACGAAGACGGTAAGCCGCAGGTGCCGTTTAAGACCGTTTACATGACCGGCCTGATTCGCGATGACGAAGGCCAGAAGATGTCCAAGTCCAAAGGCAACGTTATCGACCCGCTGGACATGGTGGACGGGATTTCGCTTACCGACCTGCTGGAAAAACGTACCGGCAACATGATGCAGCCGCAGCTGGCAGAGAAAATCCGCAAGCGCACCGAGAAGCAGTTCCCCAACGGCATTGAGCCGCACGGCACCGATGCCCTGCGCTTTACGCTGGCGGCGCTGGCCTCTACCGGTCGCGACATCAACTGGGACATGAAGCGTCTTGAAGGCTACCGCAACTTCTGTAACAAGCTGTGGAACGCCAGCCGCTTTGTGCTGATGAATACCGAAGACCAGGACTGCGGCTTCAACGGCGGCGAGATGACGCTGTCGCTGGCCGACCGCTGGATCCTGGCGGAATTTAACCGCACCGTGAAGGCGTACCGCGACGCGCTGGATACCTACCGCTTTGATATCGCCGCCGGTATTCTCTATGAGTTCACCTGGAACCAGTTCTGTGACTGGTATCTGGAGCTGACCAAGCCGGTGATGAACGGCGGTAGCGAAGCCGAACTGCGCGGTACGCGCAACACGCTGGTGACGGTGCTGGAAGCGCTGCTGCGCCTGGCGCACCCGATTATTCCGTTTATTACCGAGACCATCTGGCAGCGCGTGAAGACCATCAAAGGCATCAGCGCTGACACCATTATGTTGCAGCCGTTCCCGGCTTACGACACGGCTCGTGAAGACGATAGCGCAACGGTGGATACCGAGTGGCTCAAGCAGGCGATTGTCGCCGTGCGTAACATCCGCGCGGAGATGAACATCTCTCCGGGTAAACCACTGGCGTTGCTGCTGCGTGGTGCCAGCGCCGACGTGCAGCGCCGCGTGAGCGCTAACCAGAGCTTCCTGCAAACGCTGGCGCGCCTGGAAAGCATCACCGTGCTGCCTGCCGACGACAAAGGCCCGGTTTCCGTCGCCAAGATTGTTGACGGTGCCGAGCTGCTGATCCCGATGGCGGGCCTGGTCGACAAAGCTGCCGAACTGGAGCGCCTGACCAAAGAAATCGGCAAAGTTGAGATTGAGATCGGTAAGATTGAAAGCAAACTCAGCAATGAAGGTTTTGTGGCGCGCGCCCCGCAAGAGGTGGTGGCCAAAGAGCGTGAACGCCTGCAGGGCTTCCACGACGCTAAAGCAAAACTGATTGAGCAGCAGGCGACCATCGCCGCGCTGTAAGTGAACGCAATAAGCAAAGGCCGGGTAACCGGCCTTTTTTATAGTGTGTCACCGATGCTGTTTTTATCGGTGGTCTCACTGACGTCAATGCCCAGTTTCAGCCTGCAGCGTCTCCAGACGCTCCTCCATGGACGGATGCGTACTCAGCCACGCCGCACTACCTGGCACATCCGGTTTCGCGCTCTCTTTCAGTGCCTGGAAAATCTGGATCATCGCGTCCAGTGGGCGCTGTTGTTGACGCATCCCCGCCATCGCAAACGCATCGGCTTCCCGCTCCATATTGCGTGAGAACCGCATCTGATCGAGGAACACCGCAGATTGTAGTAAGGTATCACCAATGCCGCTGACATCGCCCATCATCCACATCAGCAGCAGTGTGCTCACCGAGGAGCGCACCAGCATTTGCATACCATGCCGATGATAATGGTGCCCCATTTCATGCAACATCACAGCCGCGATCGCATCGTCGTTTTTTGCCAGCAAGACCAGTTCATCAGTCAGTATCAACGTCCCGTCCGGCAGCATAAACGCATTTGCGCCAGATGAGCTGCGCATGAGCTTTAGTTTCACGGCACTACCATTATGGTGCATCTGTGCAGGCAATGCCTGCCGGAACAGCGCCTCCAGCGCTTGCTGGCGCCTGGCCGGCAGTGCGGATGCCTGAAAATCACCGCTCTTTTCCAGTGCCTGTAGTACGTATTCACCCAGCCGCTGCTCCACGGTAACAGGCACATTGCGTGTTATTACCTGACTTAACCAGGGCAGCGCACCGTAATGCCAGAACGCACCCGAAAGCACACAAAGCAGTAAAGCGACAACAATACCAAGTTTGTGGCGCTCCAGGCGATGCACAAGACCCGGCTTATGCTGGCTAAAATACCATTCACGGAAAAGCGCATCCTGGGCCGGCACAAAGCGCCCGCCATCAGGAAAGGTAATAAAAAGCGGAATGGTGCCCAGCGCCTCAGACACCGTTACATCCTTCTGGTCAACGAGCCGACATCCCTCACTGCTTTGCAGTGTCAGCATGGTACCAAGCTGCAACGACGCCGGGCGGCGCTGCGCCCGCCCCGCAGGTTGATAATATCCCTCGCAGACGATCATGACGTCACATTCCCAGGTTGAGATCCAGAGCCTGTACCATCTCTTCAGCAACCGCCACACCCGCGTTATCCGTATGAGCATTAACAGACGCCAGCGTCATATCCCCTTCAATATGCGTGTGCGCGGCCATATAGCGAGCATAACGAACATGTGCCGCCGCAGAGCCAAGGCCGAGCGTGAAGATGATCAGTAAAGAATTGGTGATGACCAGCCCCAGAAAAGACGCAACATCCATAGAAGAATGCAGGGCTAATTGCCCATTACACAACGTCGTCTGAGAGAATACATAATTGCGCTGCGCAACGGCCAGATAGCTGGTAGCAAACAACATTGCGACCAGCACCAGCAGATAAATGATAAAAATCAGAAATACATTAACCGACGCCAGCGTAGCAAGATCCTCTGGTGCTGCCAGCAATGATCCAAACGACAAGGCGACAAGTGCAATAATTAGCAGGATAAAGGGCACAAAAATCGCTGTTGCCCAAAATGCCATCTTAATGAATTTCTTTTTACTCAGGATGGCCGTGAATTTCTGATTGCCAAAAAACATATTATTGACATACAGATCAAAACGCATTGCCGCCCCTATACCACTGAGGGCGATGATCCCAGCAAAGAATGTGAACGTGACAATCACCCCCAGCAAGGCAATTACGGCCATGTTGCCCCCCGCCACGGTGAGCATCGCCATCCCTGACAGTTGATATAACACCACCAGAGCAAACAAAGCTAACACCGGGAAACCCAACAACACCCAATAAGCCCGGCCAGTGCGACATTCATAGTTAAAACGCACGCCGCGATAGCTGCTCATAATAGCGTCATAACGCCAGCTACGAATGATTACCCAGGGGAGAAATAAGACTAAAATAAGCAGTATCGCTGCCCCGTAGAGGGGAAAAACAACTATGGTGACATAAGCAATTATAATGATTGCCAGGGCTAAAAGGCGGCCCAGTAAAATTTGCATTGGTCTGGCATGGTAATCAAACCGGTCACCATCAAGTTCCAGATTACCATAAAAATAGCGTTTATTACGGACCGTTGCCCAGGCCGAATAAACTCCCAGCGTGATTATCGTTAATAATAAATTAACCAACCATATTGAAAAATACTCTCCCGCTTTACCGTGGAAAGTGAAGGCATTATTCTTAGAATGGTGTGGCTTTGTGCTGTGTGAAGCATCCATAACATATCCCTTGTTTAAAACGTCAAACTCATCTTGACGCCTCATTTAATCACAATCAGTAATAACAATACATTGCGTAATACAGGTGTTCAGGATGTGCTTGCCTTCTGTCTATTCTCAGTGATATTAAAGAGGCATTGGTATCATCAGAGTTATTTATATGAGCAACAGTGACTTTCCCCCTCTTCATTTGCGTCGAATAAAAAAAACCGACAACCCTGTCATTGCCCGAATTATTCGCCAGGTCTCCGCCGAATTTGGCCTGACCGCAGATAAAGGCTACACCGTGGCCGACCCAAATCTTGATACGCTTTTTGATACCTACAGCCAGCCGGGTCATGCCTACTGGGTGCTGGAGCAGGCAGGTGAGGTAGTGGGCGGCGGTGGCATTGCGCCGCTCTCAGGCAGCGAGCCAGATATTTGTGAACTGCAAAAAATGTATTTTTTGGCCCAGGCACGCGGCCAGGGCCAGGCTAAAAAGCTGGCGCTCACCGCCATGGCGTTTGCCCGCGAGCAGGGTTTTCGCCGCTGCTACCTGGAGACGACGGCCACTCTTAAGCAGGCTATCGCGCTCTATGAGCGCCTGGGTTTTGAGCATATCAGCGAACCGCTGGGTAACACCGGACACGTTGACTGTGAAGTGCGGATGCTGAAGGCGCTGTGAGGACGCCGGCGTTAGGCGCAGTGGCGCTGTGAATCGTTACACCTGGCGGGACGGAAGATGTGAAAAGGCGCTTTATGTGGCGCGTTGAGTACGCCAAAGGCCGCCCGCATAGCGGTGGCGAGACGTGACGGGAGACCTTCGGCTTTCATCCTGAACTCATCCGCACATTCCTGTGACCTGGAGTTACCTCAGGCCGTCGCAAGCTCTTAAGGCGCAACCTGGCGACGCGGCGTATTCATCTCTTCCAGCGCGACCGACAGACGAATAATTGACGCCGCTTTCGGGGCTGGCAGCGCCAGCACCCGCCGCCACAGGGTCTGCACAATGTTGCACACCTTACCTTCCTGTTGCAGGTTTTGCGCCTGCTGCGGCTTAGAAATCAGCTCCACGTCGCGGCCATACTCATTGACCAGCGCCTGTAGCACTGGCAGGAAATCCTTTTGCGCCTGCGTGCGCTCTTCATCCGTCATGGTATGGCTCTCAGGTCCGACTGCCGCGCGCATCATCTCGGCATCCACCTGCATGCGGTGTGCACTGACCTCCTCAGGCAGGAGTTCTGCCGCATTCACGCTGCCGCGCACCGCCGGAAACAGGAAGCGGAAACAGGCGTCGTCACTCTCTTTTTGCATGAGCACCGTTTGCTGCATGTTAGCCTGCATATAGCGGATGACGCTGGCATCTGGCGCACTTTGCAGGCGCTTAACCTGTAAGGCCGCAATCTGCGGCTGGAGTGCCGCCACTATCTGCTCGCCGCTGCGCCCTTCCTGCTCCAGCACCAGCGCCCGCTTGCGCAGTTGCTCAAATAACGCGGGTTCCTGTTCACGGATAACCTGCAATACCGGGTGATGCGCCACTTCCACATCAAACGCCGCCTGCTCGCTTTGCACATCGCCACCGCTGCCCGGCGGCAAAAAACGCGGCAGGTCCAGTGACTTCCAGAGCACAAATGCCGCGGCCAGTACCACCACCACCCAGGGCCAGCGTTTTTTACGCAGCAACGCCAGCGCAATAAGCAGCGCCGCCACGATATAAACAGCAAGGATAACGTACAGCCAGTTCATGCCACTCCCTCAGGGCAACAGCGGGAGAACACCTCGCGCTGCGCTAATTTTAGGGTATTTACGCGGGCGTGCCGCTGTGAAAACGAAATTCATCATCAGGAGCCAGGATAAGCTCGGCCTCTGCTTTACCAATAGCGCACACGCGTGGCGCAATATCCTCAGGGGAAATCTGCTGAGCAAGCGCCAGATAATCCTGATAATGACGCGCTTCAGAGCGCAGTAGCGAGATGTAGAACTTCTCCAGCGGCTCATCAAGATACGGCGCCAGCGCCGCAAAACGCTCGCAGGAGCGGGCTTCGATGTAGGCGCCACAGATAAGTTTATCGACCAGCGCAGCAGGCTCAAAGGTGCGCACTTCGCGCAATAACCCGCGGGCGTAGCGGCTGGCGGTGATTTTTACATAAGGGATATCGCGGGCAATCATCACCTCGCGCACCTGTAAAAAGTGATGCAGTTCTTCTTTGATAAGCAGCACCATGCTGTCAATCAACGCCTGGCCCCAGGGATCGTCGGTCTGCGGCATGGCGTTTTTGCCAATGCGTTTATTGAGCGCGGCAATGTCCGGCTCCGGCCCGCCGCGAAAGGTGAATGCTTCGTAAGGCTCAAGCCACTCCAGCAACGTCTGTGCGCCCGCTTTGTCGGCTACGTATTTACGAATCAACAGCATGGCGGTCTGGGCCGCCTTCAGTTCGCAAATCATGTGGTCGGTCAGCAACAGTGGCAGGTTTTCCGGGCGTCTGGCCTGTTCAATCCAGGCAGCCGGCGTAGCACAGGGCAAAAAACTGAGAACGGGGGCTAGAATCTCCTGATGGGTCATCGCTCTTTCCTTAAATGCGGCGACGGGCGTCGCCGCATATCAACACATTACGACTTAATGGCGCACGCCGTCGTCATCTTCGTCAACGTAGTCGTCATCATCCTCACCGTCTTCGCCATCTTCAAAGTAGGTGCCCCAGCCGTCGTACTCTACGCCGTATTTTTCCGCCACATTCATCAGTTGCTCAACCTGAACATCAATCAGCTCAGCCTTAAGCGCACATTCGCTCAGTGCATCACAGCAGATAACGGTGTCGCCCTCTTCCACTTCCAGCTCTTCGGCGTCGGTCACTTCATAACCCAGTTTAAAGACTTCTACGGCCAGTTTTTCCAGCGTTTCAAAGTCATCTGCCGAGAAATGGTGCTCAATGGTATACAGCGCATCGGGATCGCTGCCATCATCGAGAAGTTCTTCAATAATCAGCCGCGTTTCTTCGCGCTGTTCTTCCAGTAATTCCGGGTTTGCCATAGCGTGGTCCTCAGTGAGTGGCAGATACCGTTATTTTCACACACGCCCGTGATTGTCACCACCTTCCGAAGAAAAAGATTTATCGCGGGGTTGAAAATGAATATTCATACAGATAGATTGAATTTTAATTCAACAATTAGCATGTGCTATGAGAGGCCAGAATGTCGATGTTCCAGCACCATTTCCTGAAATTACTGGATTTTACCCCCGCTCAGATCGCCGGGTTACTTACCCTCGCCTCCCGCCTGAAAAAAGAGAAAAAACAGGGCAACGAAGTGCAGCACCTCACCGGCAAAAATATCGCGCTCATCTTCGAAAAAGACTCAACACGCACACGATGCTCTTTCGAAGTTGCCGCATTTGACCAGGGCGCTCGCGTTACCTACCTCGGCCCCAGCGGTAGCCAGATTGGGCATAAAGAGTCCATTAAGGACACGGCACGCGTGCTGGGCCGCATGTATGACGGTATTCAGTACCGCGGCCACGGTCAGGAGATTGTGGAAACGCTGGCGCAATTTGCTGGCGTGCCGGTCTGGAACGGCCTGACCAACGAATATCACCCTACCCAGCTGCTGGCGGACCTGCTAACCATGCAAGAACACCTGCCGGGCAAAAGCCTCAGCCAGATGACGCTCGCCTATGTTGGCGATGCGCGCAATAACATGGGTAACTCCATGCTGGAAGCCGCCGCGCTCACCGGGCTTGATTTACGGCTGGTGGCACCGCAGGCCTGCTGGCCCGACGACGCGCTGGTGGCTGAATGCCGCGCACTGGCTGAAAAGACCGGCGGGCGCATTACGCTTAGCGAAGATATTGCCGAAGGCGTTAAGGGTGCGGACTTTATTTATACCGACGTCTGGGTGTCAATGGGTGAAGCCAAAGACAAATGGGCCGAGCGCATCGCGCTGCTGCGCCCTTACCAGGTCAACAGCGCCATGCTGACGCTGACCGGCAATCCACAGGTTAAATTCCTGCACTGCCTGCCCGCGTTTCACGACAACCAGACCACCGTTGGCAAACAAATGGCGCAGGAATATGGGTTAGACAACGGGATAGAAGTGACGGATGAGGTGTTTGAATCCGCTCACAGCATTGTGTTTGACCAGGCAGAAAACCGCATGCACACCATTAAAGCGGTGATGGTTGCCACCCTCGCTCCCCAGGTCTGAGCAGGCTCCTCTCCCGCCCGGGAGAGGTTACCTGAATTATTTCACCCACAGTTTGATGATGGCTTTGCGCAGCCGCGCCGGTTCACCCACGGCGCACAGCGGCTTATGTACCTGACCTGGCCAGAAGATGACAAAATCGCCCTCATCGAGCACCAGCATTTTTTCCTGGCGTCCTTCGGCCTGAAAAGCAATATCATTTTCCACCAGCCAGTCGTTGTCTGCTCGCCCGCCGGGATAACAACTGAACACCATGCCTTCACAGCCGCGCAGCACAAGGTGAATATCGAGATAGTGCACGTGATATTCCGCCAGCCTCGCTTCCCTGGGCTCGGTCATATCCTCAGATATCTGCACATACAAACGGTCGCCATCAATGCTGTGGCGACCGGTGAAATTGTCATCCGTGAGGTAAGGTTTGCATTCCTCTATGGCTTCACGCAAATAAACGGGAAGCCAGTGCAGAGGCGCATTAATATTGCCAACGATCATTTCATCTCCCTGTTATATTTATTTTTTATCAATAAATATTAAGCCCAACGCGAAATACCTTATCAGCACCCATTAATAAAACTGAACAAAATTGTGCGTAAACCGCCTTTTCCAGATACATCTGTACTCAAAAGGCAATCGGTTGCTGGCTGAAAAAAACAGCGCTTTTTTGCTTGATGTGATGAGCGGCATGCGTATAATTCCCGACAATTTGCCGGGAGGAAGCATGGTTCTGCAAGCTGGACAACACGTCACACCTCACCGCCTGAATACAGGCGCTGCGGTGGCGTTTTTCGCTCTCCCGCCCCTTTTCATTTCAAAAAAGCCCCTCATTGAGGGGCTTTTTTTTGTCCGCAACCGACCGGCTGGCACGCGAACAGGAGCACACAATGGCTAATCCGCTTTACCAGAAACACGTGATTTCAATAAACGATCTCAACCGCGACGAGCTTGAACTGGTGCTGGCAACCGCCGCAAAGCTAAAAGCAAATCCGCAACCGGAACTGTTGCGCCACAAAGTGGTTGCCAGCTGTTTTTTTGAAGCCTCCACCCGCACCCGCCTGTCGTTTGAAACCGCCATTCACCGCCTGGGCGCCTCGGTGGTCGGTTTTTCCGACAGCAGCAATACCTCGCTTGGCAAAAAAGGCGAGACGCTGGCAGATACCGTTTCGGTTATCAGCACCTATGTGGATGCCATTGTGATGCGCCACCCTCAGGAAGGTGCAGCGCGTCTTGCAACAGAGTTCTCTGGCACAATTCCGGTGCTCAATGCCGGGGATGGCGCAAACCAGCACCCCACCCAGACGCTGCTTGACCTGTTCACCATCCGCGAAACCCAACAGCGCCTCGACAACCTCAATATTGCGATGGTGGGCGACCTGAAATACGGGCGCACCGTGCATTCGCTGGCCCAGGCGCTGGCAAAATTCGACGGCAACCGCTTTTTCTTTATCGCCCCCAACGCGCTGGCAATGCCGCAGTACATTCTCGATATGCTGGACGAAAAAGGCATTATCTGGAGCCTGCATGAGAGCATTGAAGAAGTGGTGCCGCAGGTCGATATTCTGTATATGACGCGCGTGCAAAAAGAGCGCCTCGACCCGTCTGAATATGCCAACGTCAAAGCGCAGTTTGTCCTGCGCGCGGCAAGCCTCGCCGACGCACGCGCCAATATGAAAGTGCTGCACCCGCTGCCGCGCATTGATGAAATCACTACCGATGTCGATAAAACACCGCACGCCTGGTATTTCCAGCAGGCCGGTAACGGCATCTACGCGCGCCAGGCGCTGCTGGCGCTGGTGTTGACTCAGGATTTGGTTCTGTAAGGGGAAAGACGATGACACACGATAACAAGTTACAGGTCGAAGCAATTAAGTGCGGCACGGTCATCGACCACATTCCGGCACACGTGGGCTTTACGCTTTTGACGCTGTTCCGCCTGACGGAAACCGACCAGCGCATCACCATTGGCCTGAACCTGCCTTCCCGCGAACAGGGACGCAAGGACCTGATTAAAATCGAAAATACCTTTCTTACCGATGAGCAGGTTAACCAACTGGCGCTGTACGCACCGAACGCCACGGTTAACCGCATCGACGATTACGAAGTGGTGGGCAAAAGCAATCCGACGCTGCCGGAGCGCATTGAGAAGGTACTGGTCTGCCCAAACAGCAACTGCATCAGCCGCAGTGAACCCGTCGCCTCCAGTTTTGCCGTCAGGCAGCGCAACGAGGCAATTACGCTTAAGTGCAAATATTGCGAGAAAGAGTTTTCACACCAGGTGGTCCTGGCCGGTTGAGCGACTGGTAATAGCCGACAGGCTCCTTATAATTGAGCACAGCTTTTACACTTTTCTGGAGAGAATATGTCACGCGAAATCAGCACCAAAAACGCCCCGGCAGCCATCGGCCCGTATGTCCAGGGCGTCGATCTGGGCAGTATGATTATCACTTCCGGCCAGATCCCGGTCTGCCCGAAAACCGGCGATGTGCCGGACGATGTCACCGCGCAGGCGCGCCAGTCACTGGCAAACGTGAAGGCCGTGGTTGAGGCCGCTGGCCTGAGCGTGGCCGATATCGTGAAAACCACGGTGTTTGTAAAAGACCTCAACGATTTCGCTACCGTGAATGCCGCCTACGAGGCGTTTTTCACCGAGCATAACGCTCCGTTCCCGGCACGCTCCTGCGTCGAAGTGGCGCGTCTGCCTAAAGACGTGAAAATCGAAATCGAAGCGATCGCTGTGCGTCGCTAATCGATTCATAAAAAAACGAACGCTGATGCGTTCGTTTTTCTTATGAAATGCACTACGCCGCGCTACGCGGTTTTTTTATGTGCCGCTGCTGCGTCCTACTGCACGCAGCAGCTTCTCCAGCGGATAAACCACCGCAATCACCACTTCATCACGTACCTGAGCAGCCTCATCCAACTGGCTCTGCCACGCCTTACGCTGGTGCTCGCTGATGCTTTCGCCGCGCTCAACCAGCTCCGTCAGACGCAACCCCATTTCAGCGAGGCGATTAACATCTTCGACGACCGGTTTAAGCGGTTTAAGCACGTAGTTGCCGTCAATCATTGGCATGACATCAGCGGTGTTGTCGCGCCAGCGGGTAAACACATTACGCAGCCCCTGCGCACTGGCCTTATCTTCACGCCCGGCCAGCAGGCTATCTACCCAGCCATCAATCTGGCGCACGGTCATGCTTTCAGCAGGCAAGCCATCTGCCAGCCGGTTGAGCGGTTCAAACTGATGATAATTTCCTGCCAGGTATTTCAGGTGATGGCGCGTGTAATACTGCGCAGGCTCCAGCGCCTGGGCGAGAACCTGTAGCGCCAGTACGTCCCCCGTCCCGGCAAGGCGTGTCATATGCGCCTGCATCTGGCTGTATTGTTGCAGCCCTGCGGAAATCGTTGACCAGCCATCCACGCTCTGCAAACGCTGATACATGTTATCCACATCGTTCACATCCGGCTCCGACCACAGGCGCTCTGCCACCACAAACGCACGCGGCCACAGCTTGATATCAAGAATAGAACCGACAATGTTTTCAGCCCATAATGCCGCCTCACCGCCGATGATGTTCGTCATCTGCGAGACCGCCGGAACGCTGGGTGGTATGCCCACAGGCACCGCCGACAGCTTGTTACCACTCACCGGGTAGCGCACATTTCCTACCAGAAAATAACCGCTCAGCTCCTCTTTGTTGAGCGTCACCACCGGGCGCACATCGCCCATCCAGGTATCCACGCTGAACGTCACCTGCTGGTCGTTAAGCCAGCGAATGTCGCGCACCGCACGCCGCGATTTGCTCTTGAAATCAATAAATCCGCGCCACGCCTGCGGTGCGGCCCCCTTCACCAGCGTGAAGCTGCCTTCTACTGCACTGCCCTTAAGACGCGGCATAGTAAACGCCCAACTCTGGGCGCTGTCCTGCGCTGACAGTTTATCAACGCCGTTTAGCCCCTTTGGCAACGGCTCGTTGCGATAATGGTATGCAGCGGACTGCGGTTGGTCGAGATAAAAGCCGGTGGAGAGAATACCGCGATAGCCCGCTTTAGCGATGCTGCCCAGCGCGTCCTGTCCCTGCCAGGACTGGACCAGAATGCTCTTTGGCAGGTCCGGGTGAAAAATCTCATCCCAACCGACCATGCGACGGTTATGTTTTTCCAGGATGGTTTCCAGCCGCTGGTTAAAGTAAGCATGCAGTGCGTGGCTGTCGGCGAGATTATTCTCACGCATAAAGGCCTGAATTTTTGGATTTGCCTTCCAGTGCGTATCGTCCACTTCATCGCCGCCGATATGCAGGTAACTGTCAGGGAAAATGGCAGCGACTTCGCCCACTATACCGTCGACAAACTGGTAGACCGCCTCATTTGAGGGGTCCAGCACCGGCTTAAGTACCCCCCACTCGCGCTCCATTTCATATGGGCCTGGCGCACTCATCAGCTCCGGGTACGCCACAGCAATGGCCGAAGCATGGCCCGGCAGGTCGATTTCCGGCACAACGCGAATGCCCAGGCGAGTGGCATAACGTACCACTTCACGCATTTGTGCCTGGGTGTAGAACTGGCCATCGCTGGCCACATGCTGCAACTTTGGATACAGGGCTGACGTGAAGCGCCAGCCCTGGTCGTCGGTCAGGTGCCAGTGCAGCACGTTGAGCTTGGCCGCAGCCATGCCGTCAAGCTGGCGCAAAATGGTGCTGACGGGCAGGAAGTGGCGCGACGAATCCAGCAGCACGCCGCGCCAGGGAAAGCGCGGGCTGTCTTCAATGGTGAGATACGGAACACTGACATCCTCCGCCCCCGGGCGAATAAGTTGCAGCAGCGTTTCCATGCCACGCATCGCCCCAAAGCGGGTCTGTGCGGTGAGCGTTATCCCCGCCCTGGTGATACTCAGGCGATAACTCTCATCGCTGTTCTCCTGGGGCTGCAAAGGAACCTTCTGCGCAATCTCAATGGAAATAGTGCAATGCTTTGTTGCCTCAGACTGCGGCTTTAGCGTCCACCCCACCTGTAACGCGATGCGATGCCGCCAGCGGGCGACCTCCTCATCCAGCTGGTCGCCCTTGACCACGATTGATATTCCATTATCTAACACCAGATGCCCTTCCTCAGACGGGCGCTCGACCTGTGTTGGCCAGGGCATTAAGGGGAGATCTCCGGCAGGCGTCGCCTGTCCAGAAAAACTCATTGCCGCCCCACACAGCAGCACGGCATAACGCACTGTTTTGAACATAAAATGTACCTTCCTGGTGATAAGAAAATTCAGGTCACTCTGGTAACACGCCAGGACAGGTTGCGCAAACGATGCAGCAAGACCAGGATCACATCCTGTAACATTTAGTCCTGCCGCAGACCATAATCGCGATGGCGGTTTCCTTTTCAGGTCAGTGCCTGTACACCATTCGTGCAGGTCATAATCCATATACCGCGTCCCGCTACCACTGCGTCGGTACAGTAATGCGCCAGTGATTGCGAAGGAGGACATAAATCACCGCATCATCCGCATCTAAAGCAAATAACTGACGCTTTCTCATTGCGGTTTATCGACATTCCATTAGCCTGTAGCGGTCCCTTAACGTGCCCCCAATACCCAGAAGAACTGAGCGCATGAGTAATCGTCTGACTATCAAAGATATCGCCCGCCTGAGCGGGGTGGGCAAGTCCACCGTTTCACGCGTCCTGAATAACGAAAACGGCGTCAGCGAGACCACGCGCGAAAAGGTGCTGGCGATAGTCAACCAAAAGGGATTCTCCCCGTCGCGCTCAGCCAGAGCCATGCGCAGTCAGAGCGACAAAGTGGTGGGCGTTATTGTCACGCGCCTGGACTCCCTGTCTGAAAACCTCGCCGTGCAAACCATGTTGCCTGCGTTTTACGCTGCCGGTTACGACCCGATTATGATGGAAAGCCAGTTTTCTCTGGCGCTGGTTGAAGAGCACCTGCGTATGCTGCGCCAGCGTAACGTTGACGGCGTTATTCTGTTTGGCTTCAGCGATATCCCGGAAGCACTGCTTCGCCCGTGGCAAAAAAGCCTGGTGATGCTGGCACGCGAAGTCGAAGGGTTTAGCTGCGTTTGTTACGACGACCTGGGCGCTATCACCCTGCTGATGGAGAGCCTTTACCGCCAGGGCCATCGCCACATTAGCTTCCTTGGCGTACCGCACAGGGATTCCACAACCGGCCTGCTGCGCCACAAATCGTATATGGATTTCTGCGCACGCCACGATTTAACGCCGTATTTCGCCCTGCCCGGCCTGACCATGAAACTGGGGTTTGAACATGCTTCAGAAGTGCTGACGCCGCAGACCACGGCACTGGTGTGCGCCACCGACACACTTGCCATTGGTGCCAGCAAGTATCTGCAACAGCAGCAGCGCAACGGCATACAACTGGCGAGTGTGGGTAATACTCCGCTACTGAAGTTTCTCTACCCGGAAACTATCACCGTTGACCCCGGCTACCCGGAAGCGGGCCGCCAGGCCGCCTCTCAGCTGATTGCCCACATCAATAGCAACACAATCCCAGAACGTATCGTCATTCCCTCACGGCTCGTCTAACGCCTTGCCAGGCGAGGCCAATGCACCGTATTTGTGAGCGCCTTCCCGTTTCGGGAACGTTCCCATTTCACGAGCATGCATTACAGGATAACGTCTCGCCCAGAACAATACCGTGGACCCTCCTTCCCCTCAGAATGGGAATTGATAATGAGCAAAATAAACCAACACGATATCGACAGGCTGATTGAGCTGGTTGGCGGGCGCGACAACATCGCGACTGTCTCTCACTGCATCACCCGTCTGCGCTTTGTGCTGAACAACCCGGCACAGGCTAACCCGACAGAGATTGAAAACCTGCCAATGGTGAAAGGCTGCTTTACCAACGCCGGTCAGTTCCAGGTGGTGATTGGCACCAACGTAGGTGATTACTACAAGGCGCTGCTGACTACCAGCGGCCACAGCAGTGCAGACAAAGAGCAGGCAAAACAGGCCGCACGCCAGAACATGAAGTGGCACGAGCGCTGGATTTCCCACTTTGCGGAAATTTTCTTTCCGCTGCTGCCCGCGCTTATCAGCGGTGGCCTGATCCTCGGTTTTCGTAACGTTATCGGCGATGTGCCGATGAGCAACGGCCAGACGCTGGCACAGATGTACCCGGCGCTGCAAACCGCTTACGACTTCCTGTGGTTGATTGGTGAGGCGATTTTCTTCTACCTGCCGGTAGGAATTTGCTGGTCGGTGGTGCGCAAAATGGGCGGCACGCCCATTCTCGGCATTGTGCTTGGTGTGACGCTGGTGTCACCACAGCTTATGAACGCCTATCTGCTGGGCAGCCAGGCGCCGGAAATCTGGAACTTTGGCTGGTTCACCATTGAGAAAGTGGGCTATCAGGCCCAGGTCATTCCGGCGCTGATGGCAGGAATGGCGCTTGGTTTTATCGAGACTCGCCTCAAGCGCATCGTACCGGACTATCTCTATCTGGTGATTGTGCCGGTGTGCTCGCTGATTATTGCCGTGTTCCTCGCCCATGCCATTATCGGCCCGATTGGTCGCGCCATTGGCGACGGGGTTGCCTGGGTAGTGCGCCATCTGATGACCGGCAGTTTTGCCCCGATTGGTGCCGCGCTGTTTGGCTTCCTCTATGCACCGCTGGTGATTACCGGTGTGCATCAGACTACGCTCGCCATTGATATGCAGATGATTCAGAACATGGGCGGTACCCCGGTGTGGCCGCTGATTGCGTTGTCAAACATTGCGCAGGGCGCTGCGGTAGTGGGCATCATCATTTCCAGTCGCAAAGACAAAGAGCGTGAGGTTTCTGTACCGGCGGCGATTTCAGCCTGGCTCGGTGTGACTGAACCAGCGATGTACGGCATCAACCTGAAATACCGCTTCCCGATGCTGTGCGCCATGATTGGCTCTGGCCTCGCGGCCCTGCTGTGCGGGCTAAGCGGCGTGATGGCAAACGGCATTGGCGTTGGCGGCCTGCCTGGCATTCTCTCTATCCAGCCGACCTACTGGCAGGTTTACTCGATGGCGATGGTCATTGCCATCGTAGTACCGATGCTGCTGACCAGCATCGTCTACAAACGCAAGGTGCGCCAGGACGCGCTACAGGCGGTGTAATTCCATTTTTCAGGGCGTCGATGACGCCCTTTTTCACCTCATCAGGACCGTGATTTATGCAGACAATTCCTCACTGGTGGCAGAACGGCACTATCTACCAGATCTACCCGAAGAGCTTCCAGGACACCACCGGCAGCGGAACTGGCGACCTGCAGGGCGTGATTGAACGCCTCGACTACCTGCAAAACCTCGGCGTGGATGCCCTCTGGCTGACGCCATTTTATGTGTCGCCGCAGGTGGATAACGGCTATGACGTCGCCAACTATACCGCCATTGACCCAACCTACGGCACGCTGGAGGACTTCGACAGACTGGTTGACGGCGCCCACCAGCGCGGCATGCGCATTATTCTGGATATGGTGCTCAACCATACGTCAACCCAACACGCGTGGTTTCGCGAAGCGCTGAACAAAGACAGCCCGTATCGCGCGTTTTATATCTGGCGCGACGGAACACCAGAGCAGGCACCTAACCACTGGCGTTCAAAATTCGGTGGTGGAGCCTGGCGCTGGCACGCCGAAAGCGGTCAGTATTATCTGCACCTGTTCGCACCCGAGCAGGCGGATCTCAACTGGGAGAACCCGCAGGTACGCAACGAGTTAAAAAAGGTGTGTGAGTTCTGGGCCGATCGCGGCGTGGACGGGCTGCGGCTGGACGTGATTAACCTGGTGTCAAAAGATCAGCGCTTTCCTGAGGATGCACCCGGCGCCGATGGCCGCCGTTTTTACACCGACGGGCCGCGCATCCACGAGTTTTTACAGGAGTTCAGCCGCGATGTCTTTACCCCACGCGGCCTGATGACGGTGGGCGAAATGTCATCAACGTCGCTGGAAAACTGCCAGCGCTACGGGGCGCTGGATGGCGGCGAGCTGTCAATGACGTTTAACTTTCATCACCTGAAGGTGGACTATCCGAACGGCGAAAAATGGACAAAGGCTGCGCCGGATTTTGTGGCGCTGAAGGCGCTGTTCAGCCACTGGCAGCAGGGCATGCACAATGTGGCGTGGAATGCGCTGTTCTGGTGTAACCACGATCAACCGCGCATTGTTTCACGCTTTGGCGACGAGGGCGCGCTGCGAGTACCGGCCGCGAAGATGCTGGGCATGGTGCTGCATGGGATGCAAGGCACTCCCTATATCTACCAGGGCGAAGAGCTGGGTATGACCAACCCGCACTACGGCAATCTTGCCGATTACCGCGATGTGGAAAGCCACAATATGTTTGCCGAGCTGAACGCTGCCGGGCGAGACGCCAACGAGCTACTGGAAATTCTTGCCAGCAAATCCCGCGACAATGGGCGCTCGCCTATGCAGTGGAACAACAGCGAGCATGCCGGTTTCACCACCGGTACGCCGTGGATTGGTCTGGGTGACAACTTCGATAGCGTGAATGCCGAAGCCGCGCTGGCAGACCCGGATTCGGTGTTTTACGCCTACCAGAACCTGATTCGCCTGCGTAAACATCACCCGGTCTTTACCTGGGGCGACTATCAGGACCTGCTGCCTGCGCATCCGTGGCTGTGGTGCTACCGCCGACAGTACCAGGGGCAAACGCTGGTGGTGGCCGCGAACCTGAGTCGCGAGACGCAACACTGGCAAAGCAACATGGCAGCCAGCGATGCCCTCATTTTAATGAGCAACTACCCACAGGCACCGGCGCTGGCAGGCAACCTGACGCTGCGACCGTTCGAAGCCGTCTACTGGCTGGTGAACTAACTAAAACAGCGGGGCATTGCCCCGCTGCTTCTTTTTCCCACGATAATCTCAAAATTTGACCAGTCAGTCATTTGCGGTTTTTTTAACATTTCGCCCTCGGCCTTGCCCTGACAGGCACCCCAGATTTACTTTGTCCTGTATCAAAAAAAACGTAAACATGTTTGATGAAAAGCACTACATATAGGTCATAAAATCTCACTCAACCCAATATATTGTATTACGCTTACTAACAGCCGCTTCGCAACACATCGTTTACGCCAGCGGCTGTGGATAAATTTTGTCGATATCGGGTAAGCCACTGAATCATTGACACCAGCGGCTGGCAATAGATTGTCAGCCGCTGTGTATAACCTGTTTGTTTTTAAGGGAGAGATCATGACACCGCATGTGATGAAACGGGACGGGTGCAAAACGCCTTTTGTTCCGGCGCGCATTAAAGAAGCCATTCTTCGTGCAGCTAAAGCAGCGGGAGTCGATGACGCAGATTACTGCGCCACCGTCGCAGATATCGTTAGCGCGCAAATGCAGGGGCTCACGCAGGTGGATATCAACGATATCCAGACCGCCGTGGAAAACCAGCTGATGGCAGGGCCTCACAAACACCTGGCCCGAGCTTACATTGAATATCGCCATGACCGGGATATCGCACGCGAGAAGCGCGGTGAACTCAACCGCGAAATCCGTGGGCTGGTGGAGCAAACCAACGCCGCACTGCTGAACGAAAACGCCAATAAAGACAGCAAGGTGATTCCCACCCAGCGTGACCTGCTGGCAGGCATTGTCGCCAAGCACTATGCCAGGCAGCACCTGCTGCCGCGCGATGTGGTGCTGGCGCACGAGCGTGGCGAACTGCACTATCACGATCTCGACTATTCACCATTCTTTCCGATGTTTAACTGCATGCTTATCGACCTTAAAGGCATGCTGACCCACGGTTTTAAAATGGGTAACGCGGAAATTGAGCCGCCAAAATCCATTTCTACCGCAACGGCAGTAACGGCACAGATAATTGCCCAGGTCGCGAGCCACATTTACGGCGGCACGACCATCAACCGCATTGATGAAGTACTGGCCCCGTTTGTGAGCGCAAGCTTTGAAAAACACCACCGTATTGCCAACGAGTGGCACATCCCGGACGCCGAAGGTTATGCCCGCTCACGCACTGAAAAAGAGTGCTATGACGCCTTCCAGTCGCTGGAATATGAAGTCAATACGCTGCACACCGCCAACGGCCAGACGCCGTTTGTTACCTTTGGCTTTGGTCTGGGCACCAGCTGGGAATCGCGCCTGATTCAAACCTCAATTCTGCGTAACCGCATTGCGGGCCTGGGTAAAAACCGTAAAACTGCGGTATTCCCGAAGCTGGTTTTTACCATTCGCGACGGCCTGAACCACAAGTTTGGCGATGCCAACTACGACATAAAGCAGCTGGCGCTGGAGTGCGCAAGCAAACGCATGTACCCGGATATTCTTAACTACGACAAAGTGGTGGAAGTCACCGGCTCGTTTAAAACCCCGATGGGCTGTCGCAGCTTCCTCGGCGTGTACGAAGAAAACGGTGAGCAGATCCACGACGGGCGTAACAATATCGGCGTTATCAGCCTCAACCTGCCGCGCATTGCGCTGGAAGCAAAAGGTGACGAAGCTCGCTTCTGGGCTCTGCTCGACAGCCGCCTGGAACTGGCTAAGAAAGCCTTGATGACGCGCATTGCCCGTCTGGAAGGCGTGAAAGCGCGCGTCGCGCCGATTCTGTATATGGAAGGGGCCTGTGGCGTGCGTCTCAAGCCAGACGACAATGTGGCAGACATTTTCAAAAATGGCCGCGCCTCTATTTCCCTTGGCTATATCGGCATTCACGAAACCATCAACGCACTGTCTGGTGGCGAACATGTGTATGACAGCGAGCAATTGCGTGCCAAAGGTGTGGCGATTGTCGAACGCCTGCGCAGCGCAGTCGATAAGTGGAAAGAAGAAACGGGCTACGGCTTTAGCCTGTACAGCACGCCGAGCGAAAACCTGTGCGACCGTTTCTGCCGCCTGGACACTGCAGAATTTGGTGTGGTGCAGGGCGTGACCGACAAAGGCTACTACACCAACAGCTTCCACCTTGATGTGGAGAAGAAGGTAAATCCGTACGACAAGATTGATTTCGAAGCACCGTATCCGGCGATCGCCAGCGGCGGGTTTATCTGCTACGGCGAATACCCTAACCTACAGCACAACCTGAAGGCGCTGGAAGACGTGTGGGACTACAGCTACCAGCACGTACCGTACTACGGCACCAATACGCCAATCGACGAGTGCTACGAGTGCGGCTTCACCGGTGAGTTCGAGTGCACCAGTAAGGGCTTCACCTGTCCGAAATGCGGCAACCACGACGCAACCCGCGTTTCTGTAACGCGCCGCGTGTGCGGCTACCTCGGCAGCCCCGACGCACGCCCGTTCAATGCCGGTAAGCAGGAAGAAGTGAAGCGCCGCGTGAAACACCTTGGTAATGGTCAGTTGGGCTGACCCAATCATCCATGATGTGACAACGTATCAGAGCCACCACTGGTCATTGGCTTTTGCCAAAACGTCTGGTGCTGTGGCAAGGCGGCAAGTCTGTGAGTCCCCGGGAGCTTACATAAGTCAGTGACCGGGGTGAGCAAACGCCGCCAACACAGCCACGGTGACAGACGTGAAGGCAAAATGAATTATCACCAATACTACCCCATCGACGTGGTCAACGGGCCAGGTACGCGCTGTACGCTGTTTGTCTCAGGCTGCGTGCATGAATGCCCTGGCTGCTATAACAAAAGCACCTGGCGGCTCAATTCCGGGCTGGCCTTCACGCCAGAGATGCAAGAGCGCATTATTGCCGATCTTAACGACACACGCGTTAAGCGCCAGGGACTGTCACTCTCAGGCGGCGACCCGCTGCATCCGCAAAATGTGCCGGATATCCTGCGACTGGTGCAGCACGTGCGTACCGAATGTCCGGGAAAAGATATCTGGGTCTGGAGCGGTTATAAGATGGACGAACTCAACGATGTACAGCGCGAAGTGGTTGAGCTGATTAACGTGCTGGTAGACGGCAAGTTTGTGCAGGACTTAAAAGACCCGGCGCTTATCTGGCGCGGCAGCAGCAACCAGGTGATTCACCATTTACGCTAGTGCCAGACGTTAATTTCATAAAAAAGAGGGCCTTTCGGCCCTCTTCGTTTTTCTGCGATTAGCTATTTGTATACTGGTAGCAGGTCGAAACTCGACAGTACATGCACCAGTGCATTACCAGCCCCAAACAGCAGAATCAGCGCAATCATGCCTTTGCCACCCCAGACACGAAAGCGCGGGCTGCCAAAACGCTGGCGCGACGCACGCGCCAGCAGTGCCGGAACAATTGCCGCCCAGATAGTTGCCGCAAGCCCGGCATAGCCAATGGCGTACAGAAAACCGTTCGGCCAGATAAGGCCGCCCACCATTGGTGGCAGGAATGTGATGAGCGCGGTTTTCAGACGCCCCAGCGGTGAGTCGTCAAACCCAAACAAGTCGGCCAGATAGTCAAACAAGCCCAGCGTGACACCCAGGAATGAGCTGGCAACCGCAAAGTTGGAGAAAATCACCAGCAGCAACTTTAGTGACGGACTATTCAGTACACCGCTCAACGCCTGAACCAGCACATCAATGTTGCCGCCCTTCTCTGCAATGGCGATAAAATCCTGACGCGGGATGTTGCCCATCGTCCCCAGCAACCAGATAACGTACAGGCCAAGCGCAATCAGTGTGCCCCAGAGCAGGCAGCGGATAATAATTTTTGGCTCGCGACCGTAGTATTTCATCAGGCTTGGTACGTTACCGTGATAGCCAAAGGAGGCCAGGCAGAACGGTAGCGTCATCAGCAAATACGGCGCGTAGCTCGGACTTTGTTCGGCTACGTTCATCAGCGTCGCTGGCTCCACGTGGCCCAGCAGACTGCCAAACGTCAGAAAGAAGGTGATGACCTTCGCACCCAGCACAATGGCCGTCATGCGGCTGACCGCCCTGGTGCTAAGCCAGACAATAAAGGCCACCACCAGCGCAAACAGAAAGCCCGCCAGACGTGGCGAGAAGCCTATGTTCATTTCACCCAGTGTGTGATGAATGATGGAGCCGCTGGCAGAAATGTAGGCGTAAGTGAGGATGTAGAGCACAAACGCTATCGACACGCCGTTAATGGCGTTCCAGCCCTTGCCCAGTAAATCGCGGGTAATGGTGTCAAAGCTCGCACCTGGTGCATAGTTAAGGTTGGCTTCGAGGATCATCAGCCCTGAATGCAGCATGCAAAACCAGGTAAAGACCAACGCCGCCAGCGACCAGAAGAACCAGGCACCGGACATCACTACCGGTAAAGAAAACATGCCTGCGCCAATGATGGTGCCGCCGATGATCATCACGCCGCCGAGTATAGACGGCGTGGGGCGGGTCGCTAAAAGTGCTGTCATTACAATGTCCCTGATTTCAATGCACAACGCTCCAGTAGCGCTGATGGCACATTGTACCAGTACATGAGTACAAAAAGGATAAAAAAAGTCCCGATCGCCAGGACCGGGACTGTTTATTTTAGTTTACGGCGCGTAACGCCGAATTTTCACGCAATTATGAATCACCAAAGCGGCGACGGTTGCCGTTGTCATCACGACGCGGACCACGACCACCTTCACGGCGCTCGCCGGAGAAGCGAGCATTGCCATTTCCGCCTTCGCGACGCTCACCGCTGAAGCGACGGCCTTCACCACCACCGCGACGCTCGTTGCGCTCGCCATTGCCGAAGCTGCGACCATTGCCGTTACCAGCGCCACGGCGCTCACCGCGCGGCTGTGCATCACCCATCAGCTGCATATTCATCGGCTTGTTCAGGATGCGCGTGCGGGTAAAGTGCTGCAGCACTTCGCCCGGCATGCCTTTCGGCAGCTCGATAGTAGAGTGAGAAGCGAACAGCTTGATGTTGCCAATGTAGCGGCTGCTGATGTCGCCTTCGTTGGCGATAGCGCCCACGATATGGCGCACTTCAACACCGTCATCACGGCCCACTTCAATGCGATACAGCTCCATATCACCAACGTCACGACGCTCGCGACGCGGACGATCGCTACGCTCACCGCGATCACCACGCTCGTGGCGGTCATCACGATCGCGAAATTCACGCTTCGGACGACGTTCAGCAACCTGATCCGGCGGCAGGATCAGCGGGCGCTCGCCCTGTGCCATTTTCAGCAGCGCAGCGGCCAGCGTTTCAATATCCAGCTCTTCTTCAGAAGCCGGATGGATTTTCGCCAGCAGCGCACGGTACTGTTCCAGATCGCTACTTTCCAGCTGCTGCTGTACGCGACCGGCAAATTTTGCCAGGCGACGCTGACCCAGCAGTTCTGCGTTCGGCAGCTCAACTTCCGGGATGGTCAGCTTCATGGTGCGCTCGATGTTGCGCAGCAGACGACGCTCGCGGTTTTCAACAAACAGCAGCGCGCGACCAGCGCGACCTGCACGACCGGTACGGCCAATGCGGTGCACGTAAGATTCGGCGTCCATCGGGATGTCGTAGTTAACCACCAGGCTGATGCGCTCAACGTCCAGACCGCGAGCGGCAACGTCGGTTGCAATCAGGATATCCAGGCGGCCGTCTTTCAGGCGCTCCAGGGTCTGCTCACGCAGCGCCTGGTTCATGTCACCGTTCAGTGCTGCGCTGTTGTAACCGCTGCGCTCCAGCGCTTCGGCCACTTCCAGGGTCGCGTTTTTGGTACGCACGAAGATAATCGCGGCATCAAAATCTTCTGCTTCGAGGAAACGCACCAGCGCTTCGTTCTTACGCATGTTCCACACGGACCAGTAGCTCTGGCTGATGTCCGGGCGGGTGTTGATGCTGGTCTGGATACGCACTTCCTGCGGATCTTTCATGAAGCGACGAGTAATGCGACGAATCGCTTCCGGCATGGTCGCGGAGAACAGCGCAGTCTGATGCCCTTCCGGGATCTGCGCCATGATGGTTTCCACGTCTTCGATAAAGCCCATGCGCAGCATTTCGTCTGCTTCGTCCAGTACCAGACCTTTCAGGTTAGAGAGATCAAGCGTACCGCGCTTGAGGTGATCAAGCAGACGGCCCGGAGTACCGACTACAATCTGCGGCCCCTGACGCAGAGCACGCAGCTGCACGTCGTAACGCTGGCCGCCGTACAGGGCCAGCACGTTAACGCCGCGCATATGTTTAGAGAAATCGTTGCAGGCTTCTGCAACCTGTACAGCCAGCTCACGGGTCGGAGCCAGCACCAGGATCTGCGGGGCGCGCAGGTCCGGGTCGATGTTGTTCAGAAGCGGCAGAGAGAATGCTGCTGTTTTACCACTACCGGTTTGCGCCATACCCAGCACGTCGCGGCCTTCCAGCAGATGCGGGATACAGGCAGCCTGGATCGGAGACGGTTTTTCGTACCCGAGATCGTTAAGTGCTTCAAGGATGGGAGCCTTCAGGCCCAGTTCGGTAAAAGTGGTTTCGATATCAGCCATGTAGTGCTAGTGCCTCAGTATCAATGGCGGCCAGTCTACATAACTCAACATGAAAATGATCTGCATTTTTCATCGAAAAGTGTGAACCGGCTCAAATTAGATGGATTGACGAACAAAAACGCCCTCACCTGTAAAGATGATGACTTACAAAAGGTTATGGGCTGATAGTGTCCGTCAGCTATTGCTGGTCCGATTCTGCCAGGTCGTCTTGCTCCTGGCCCAAGAGCGCTAATTCCAACAATGCATAACGGTGCTCAACGAAGTTGTGTACGTTGTTAGCGACCGCTAACTTGAACAGTGCCGTGGCGCTGCTCTTATCCCCCAGACTTAGGTAGTACTTACCTAAATAGAAGTTGGTTTCACTGAGATGTTCAGCGAGCGAGGTGTTATCCGTTGCGTCTGCCTTCAGGCGCTCCATCAGCGTGCTTTCGCTGATATCGCCAAGGTAGAATTCGACGATGTTCCATCCCCATTGCTCTCTGTCCGCTCGGTCAAGGCGCTGTTTGAGCATCGCCTTTGCCTGTTTCTCATCCAGCTTGCTTTCAACAAGCCAGAGCCACAGACTACGGAAAGGATCATTGGGATCGTCTTGATAAAACGCCAGCAGATCATCTTGCGCTAACCGGTAACGTCCGCCGTAATAGAGGGCGATACCGCGGTTCAGACGCGCGTAATTGTAAGTTGGATCAAGCTCTAGTACAGAATCAAACGCTTCATAGGCAGCATCAAAATTGCCTGCCTGCGTTAAATATATGCCTAAGTAATTGAAAACCTCAGGCATGTCCGGGCGAATCGCCAGTGCTTGCGAAAAATCGTTTCGCGCCAGCGCTCGCAGACCGAGACTATCATACAATACTCCGCGCTCATATAAAAGCTGTGCGCGTTCGTCATCGGTTAAAGCCCGACTGGCAAGGATCTGTTCCATGCGCGCAAGAATAACTTCCTGTTGCAGCGTCGGCTGCAGCGGCACGGCCAGTACTTCGTTTTTACGCCAGGCAGAATTATTGCCGCATCCTGCTACAACCAGAACAGTCGCAACAAAACACCAGCGCAACAAAGGCTTCATTTCCCACTCCCGAAGACAACGATTGGATGAACGTCCTGTCCCCCGGCAACTACGTAGAACATCCTGTTCCACATGCAGGCTCCCTGCGAAAACCGCAGAGAGCCCGGGTAGCAAACCTTACTCTGCTTCAGGCGCAGCCGGCTGTGCAGCAGGAGACTGCTCAACCGCTTCCTTAATGCTCAGGCGAACACGGCCCTGGCGATCGACTTCCAGAACCTTCACCGGCACTTCCTGGCCCATCTGCAGATAATCGGTGACTTTTTCGACGCGCTTGTCAGCAATCTGGGAAATGTGTACCAGACCTTCTTTGCCGCCGCCGATAGCAACGAATGCACCAAAGTCCACAATGCGGGTTACTTTACCGTTGTAGATACGACCTACTTCGATTTCCGCCGTGATTTCTTCGATACGACGGATTGCAAACTTCGCTTTATCGCCGTCGGTCGCTGCAATCTTCACGGTACCATCATCTTCGATTTCGATAGTGGTGCCGGTTTCTTCGGTCAGGGCGCGAATAACAGAACCGCCTTTACCGATAACGTCTTTGATCTTGTCCGGGTTGATTTTGATAGTGTGGATACGCGGTGCGAACTCAGAGATATCGCCGCGCGGCGCATTAATTGCCTGCTCCATCACGCCCAGGATGTGCAGACGTGCACCTTTAGCCTGGTTCAGCGCCACCTGCATGATTTCGCGGGTGATGCCTTCAATTTTGATATCCATCTGCAGTGCAGTGATACCGTCACGCGAACCCGCGACTTTAAAGTCCATATCGCCGAGGTGGTCTTCGTCACCCAGGATATCGGACAGCACGACAAAGTTCTCACCTTCTTTCACCAGGCCCATTGCAATACCCGCAACGGCGGCTTTGATAGGCACACCCGCATCCATCAGCGCCAGAGAAGCGCCGCAGACGGAAGCCATAGAAGAAGAACCGTTGGACTCGGTGATTTCAGACACGACACGTACGGTGTACGGGAAACGGTCTGCAGCCGGCATCACTGCCAGCACGCCGCGCTTCGCCAGGCGACCGTGGCCGATTTCACGACGCTTCGGTGAGCCAACCATGCCGGTTTCGCCAACAGAGTACGGAGGGAAGTTGTAGTGGAACAGGAAGCGGTCAGTACGATCGCCCATCAGCTCGTCGATATTCTGCGCGTCGCGCTCGGTACCGAGAGTTGCCGTCACCAGCGCCTGAGTTTCACCACGGGTGAACAGCGCAGAACCGTGGGTGCGCGGCAGTACGCCAGTGCGCACGTCCAGGCCACGAATCATGTCTTTTTCACGGCCATCGATACGCGGTTCGCCTGCCAGTACGCGAGAACGTACAACGTTCTTCTCAATCGCGTGCAGGATGTCGCCCAGCTCGTTGTCATCCAGAGCCTCGCCTTCCGGCTGCTCTGCCTGCAGTGAAGCGATGACTTCAGATTTGATAGCATCAATCTTCGCGTAACGTTCCTGCTTGTCAGTGATGCGGTAAGCGTCGCTCAGGCGTGCTTCAGCCAGGGCTGCAACGCGTGCGTTGAGCGCGTCGTTTGCCGCTTCCGGCTGCCAGTCCCAGCGCGGTTTACCCGCCTGTTTTACCAGCTCGTTAATGTTCTGAATCACAACCTGCTGCTGATCGTGGCCGAACACCACAGCACCCAGCATCTGATCTTCGCTCAGTAGTTCTGCTTCAGATTCAACCATCAGCACCGCGCCTTCGGTACCGGCAACCACCAGATCCAGTTTGCTGGATTTCAGCTCATCCTGGGTCGGGTTGAGCACATACTGATCGTTGATATAGCCTACGCGCGCACAGCCGATCGGGCCGTTGAACGGAATGCCGGACAGAGACAGTGCAGCTGAAGCACCAATCATGGCCACGACGTCCGGGTTAACCTGCGGGTTAACGGAAACAACGGTCGCGATAACCTGCACTTCGTTCACGAAGCCTTCCGGGAACAGCGGGCGAATCGGGCGGTCAATCAGACGCGCGGTCAGGGTTTCGCCTTCGCTCGGACGGCCTTCACGACGAAAGAAGCTACCCGGGATACGACCGGCAGCGTAAGTACGCTCCTGGTAGTTCACGGTCAGCGGGAAGAAGTCCTGGCCTGGCTTCGCTTTTTTAGCGCCAACTACGGTTACGAATACCGCAGTGTCGTCCATGCTGGCCATCACAGCCGCAGTGGCCTGACGGGCCATCATGCCAGTTTCAAGGGTGACAGTATGTTGACCATACTGAAATTTCTGAACGATCGGATTAAGCAAAATTTTATCCTTACTTATCAGTTGAACAACGCGCCATGAAGGCGCGCTGTGGTCAAACTCCGATCCTGTTGCATCCTCGCGACTAATGACAATCCTTGATGGAATAACCAAGGTTTCTCATTAGCCGCGCGAATCCGTGCAAGCCAGGATCATATACAGCAACAATACATGAGTTTGCAGGTAATTGCTGCCGTCTGACTGAAAAAAGGGGCCTGAAGAGGCCCCTTTTCTGAAACTTGCGAATATTAGCGACGCAGGCCCAGACGCTCGATCAGGCTGGTGTAACGTGCTACATCTTTACGCTTCAGGTAGTCGAGCAGCTTACGACGCTGAGAAACCATGCGCAGCAGACCACGACGGCTGTGGTGATCTTTTTTATGCTCTGCAAAGTGGCCCTGCAGGTGGTTGATCTGTGCAGTCAGCAGAGCAACCTGAACTTCGGTGGAACCACTGTCGTTAGTACCACGGCCGAACTCAGCAACGATTTTAGCTTTAGCTTCAACGCTTAGAGACATTTTTTGAACTCCAGATTTACAAATAAAAAGACAGGGTGCCGATCTCTAATTCAGCAACCCCAGGATAAAGCCGGGATATTCTACCTGTCGCCATTATTTATCGCAAGGTGGCGCTCGGGCTGGCGATTTAATTTACACGCACGCGCTGACGTTATTGCGCGACGCGTCAGACGACACCGACGCACTCCCCGCACCGGGCAACGCTGGCTTTAAAATGGCAACAGGTAGCGCTGTGCAGAAAATAAAGATAAGGAAAATTTCAGCGAAGAGCAGAACGCTCTTCGCCGTTAGCGTTAGACTCCAGGTGGATATTCCACCACCAGACGACGCGGCGCAACACGACCCTCATCGTCGATTTGCGCCATACCAATAAACTTGCGCTCCTCGCCTTCCGTCACGCGCACCAGCCCGTCGGTCGTTACGCCGTTAGCGCGCACCGGATTACCGTTTTTGAAATAAACGGCGACTTCCGGTAGCAGGTTCACGACAGGGAAATCTGCCGCCGGGCTGTCCATGGGCATCAGTAACGGGTCGAGTAGCTCGGCTGACGTAATTCCCTGCTGTTCGGCCTGTTCAACCAGCGCGGCCAGTTGCTCAAGCGTCACCATGCGCTCTACCGGATAACGGCTGACCGCCAGGCGACGCAGGAAAATCACGTGCGCGCCACAACCGAGCTTTTCACCCAGATCGTCGATAATAGTGCGGATATAGGTGCCTTTCGAGCAGTGAATTTCCAGTTCCAGCTCATCACCTTCATGGCGAATGAACAGCAGTTCGTACACCACAATCGGGCGAGCCTCGCGCGGCACCTCAATACCCTGGCGCGCGTACTCGTACAGCGGCTTGCCCTGGTATTTGAGCGCCGAGTACATCGACGGCACCTGCTGGGTTTCACCACGAAACGTATCAAGCGCGGCGGCCAACTCCTGCGCGGTGAAATTAACGGTACGCTCCTCAACTACCTGCCCGTCGGCATCGGAGGTATCGGTACGTTGGCCAAGACGAGCAATCACGCGATAGCGCTTGTCCGAATCCAGCAGATACTGAGAAAACTTGGTCGCCTCACCCAGGCAAATCGGCAGCATACCGGTAGCCAGCGGATCCAGCGCGCCGGTGTGCCCGGCGCGGTTGGCGTTATACAGGCGTTTGACCTTTTGCAGCGCGTCGTTTGAAGACAGGCCTTGCGGCTTGTCCAGCAACAGCACTCCGTGAACGTCGCGACCGCGACGACGAGGACGGCTCATTAGTCCTCCTTGTCGCCATCTTCGGAGTCAACGCGACGTTCTTCGTCTTTTTTCACCACGCTGGAAACGAGGTTGGACATGCGCATCCCTTCTACCAGCGAGTTGTCGTAGAAGAACGTCAGTTCAGGCACGATGCGCAGGCGCATTGCTTTGCCCAACAGCGTGCGGATGTAGCCAGAGGCGTCACGCAGCGCCTTCAGGCCTTCGCTGATGGCTTTTTCATCGCCGTCGTTCAGGAAGGTGACATACACTTTGGCGTAAGCCAGGTCGCGGGACATTTCCACGCCAGACACGGTAGTCATCAGCCCCAGGCGCGGGTCTTTGATTTCACGCTGAAGGATAAGCGCAATCTCTTTTTGCATCTCCTGCCCAACGCGCTGCGGGCGGCCAAATTCTTTAGCCATAATAAATTCTCCAGACAAACAGGGGGGCCGAAGCCCCCCATAATCACACTGTTCTGCCGACGGTTAGTCGATAGAGCGCTGAATTTCGATAATTTCGAAGACTTCGATCATATCGCCACTGCGCACGTCGTTGTAGTTCTTAACGCCGATACCACATTCCATACCGTTACGCACTTCGTTGACGTCATCTTTGAAGCGACGCAGGGATTCCAGTTCGCCTTCGTAGATAACCACGTTGTCGCGCAGTACGCGGATCGGGTTGTGACGCTTGACCACGCCCTCGGTCACCATACAGCCGGCGATAGCGCCAAACTTCGGAGACTTGAACACGTCGCGCACTTCTGCCAGGCCAATGATCTGCTGCTTGTATTCCGGTGCCAGCATGCCGCTCATTGCCGCTTTCACTTCGTCAATCAGGTTATAGATGACGGAGTAGTAGCGCAGATCCAGGCTTTCAGCTTCAATCACGCGGCGCGCAGAGGCGTCGGCACGGACGTTAAAGCCCACCAGGATGGCGTTGGACGCCGCAGCAAGCGTGGCGTCGGTTTCGGTGATACCACCCACGCCAGAACCGATAATCTTCACCTTCACTTCGTCGGTGGAGAGTTTCAGCAGCGAGTCGGTGATAGCTTCCACAGAACCCTGAACGTCGGCTTTGAGCACGATGTTCACTTCGGACACTTCGCCTTCGGTCATGTTGGCGAACATGTTTTCCAGTTTTGCTTTCTGCTGGCGAGCCAGTTTCACTTCGCGGAACTTGCCCTGACGATAGAGCGCCACTTCACGGGCTTTCTTCTCGTCACGAACCACGGTCGCTTCATCACCCGCAACCGGCACACCGGACAGGCCAAGAATTTCTACCGGAATAGAAGGACCGGCTTCAGTGACTTCCTGACCCAGTTCGTTACGCATTGCACGAACACGGCCATATTCGAAGCCACACAGCACGATATCGCCTTTGTGCAGGGTGCCTTCACGCACCAGTACGCTGGCTACCGGGCCACGGCCTTTATCCAGGAAGGATTCGATAACGACACCGCTTGCCATACCGTTACGCACGGCTTTCAGTTCCAGGACTTCAGACTGCAGCAGAATTGCGTCGAGCAGTTCATCAATACCGGTACCGGCTTTCGCAGATACGTGTACGAACTGGCTTTCACCGCCCCACTCTTCAGGAATGATGCCGTACTGTGCCAGCTCATTCTTAACGCGATCCGGATCGGCTTCCGGCTTATCAATCTTGTTAACGGCAACCACCACCGGCACTTTCGCCGCTTTCGCATGCTGGATAGCTTCGATGGTCTGCGGCATCACGCCGTCGTCTGCCGCAACAACCAGCACAACGATGTCCGTTGCCTGCGCACCACGCGCACGCATCGCGGTAAACGCGGCGTGGCCTGGGGTATCCAGGAAGGTGATGCTGCCGTTGTCGGTCTGTACGTGGTAAGCACCAATGTGCTGAGTAATGCCGCCCGCTTCGCCAGAGGCGATTTTGGTGGAACGGATGTAGTCAAGCAGAGAGGTTTTACCGTGGTCAACGTGACCCATTATGGTTACAACTGGCGCACGCGGCTCGGCCTGAACACCGGTATCACGGTCGCTCATCAGCGCCTCTTCCAGCTCGTTCTCACGACGCAGGATAACCTTGTGCCCCATTTCCTCAGCAACCAGCTGCGCAGTTTCCTGGTCAATCACCTGGTTGATGGTGGCCATGGCGCCCATTTTCATCATCGCTTTGATGACCTGGGAGCCTTTCACCGCCATTTTGTTTGCCAGTTCGGCAACGGTGATGGTTTCGCCAATCATAACGTCACGGTTAACCGCCTGAGCCGGCTTCTGGAAGCCCTGCTGCAGGGTGCTGCCGCGACGGTTTTTGCCACCTTTGCCGCCGCGTACGGCCGCACGGGCTTCTTCACGGTCAGCTTTGGTTTCGGAATGCTTGTTGCCTTTTTTCGGGCGCGGCGCTTTCGCGGTACGGCCACGACCACGGCCACCTTCCACTTCGCGATCGTTCTCATCTTCTGCCTGACGAGCATGCTGAGAAGTCGTTACGTGGTAGTCGCTGTTGTCTTCTTCTTCGGCCGGTTTCACCCATTCAGGGCCACCTGCTTCTGCCATACGACGTGCTTCTTCAGCCACACGACGCGCTTCTTCTTCGAGCTTACGACGGGCTTCTTCTTCCGCTTTACGCTTCAGTTCAGCCGCATCTGCTTCACGGCGAGCCTTATCAGCCTGCACCGCTTTATTTTCTACATCAGTTTGTTGATTGCTCACTTTGTCTTTTTCCGCAGCCTCGCGCTTGGCTTTATCAGCGGCTTCACGCTTGGCTTGTTCTTCAGCTTGACGCTGGGCTTTCTCTGCAGCCTCGCGTTTAGCAGCTTCTTCTGCTTCGCGTTGGGCCTTCTCTTCCGCGTCACGCTTCGCCTGTTCTTCCGCGGCGAGACGCTCAGCCTCAAGCGGATCACGTTTCACAAAGGTGCGTTTTTTGCGGACTTCAATCTGCACCGACTTGCTTTTGCCGCCGGTACCAGGAATGTTTAAGGTGCTGCGCGTTTTGCGCTGCAATGTCAGCTTATCAGGACCGGAGCCGTGTTCACGGTTCAGGTGCGTAAGCAGTGTTTGTTTCTCTTGCGCTGTGACAGAGTCATCAGCCCCTTTCGGGATGCCTGCATCAGCGAATTGCTGTACCAGGCGATCCACGGAAGTCTGAATCTCGGCGGCCAGCGCTTTTACGGTTACATCAGTCATGCTGTTCCTTCCTGCTACAGTTGATTACGCGTCGTCGCCGAACCAGCAAATGTTGCGGGCAGCCATAATAAGTTCGCCTGCCTGCGCGTCGGTCAGACCTTCAATATCAGACAGGTCATCAACGCCCTGCTCAGCCAAATCTTCCAGCGAACAGACGCCCTGTGCGGCCAGTTTAAAGGCCAGGGCACGATCCATCCCTTCCAGGTTAAGCAGGTCATCCTGTGGCTTGTTATCGCCAAGGCTCTCTTCCTGGGCCAGTGCCAACGTAGTCAGCGCGTTCTTGGCGCGATCGCGTAATGCTTCCACAGTCGGTTCATCAAGGCCGTCAATTTCCAGCAACTCTTTCATCGGCACATAGGCCAGTTCTTCGAGCGTGGAGAAACCTTCTTCTACCAGAACCGTGGCGAAGTCTTCGTCAATATCGAGATACTTAGTAAAGGTATCAATCGCCGCGTGCGTCTCTGCCTGGTGTTTTTCCTGCAGATCGTCAACGGTCATCACGTTAAGCTCCCAGCCGCTCAGCTGAGATGCCAGGCGTACGTTCTGGCCGTTACGCCCGATAGCCTGAGCCAGATTGCCCGCTTCGACCGCGATATCCATCGTGTGTTTGTCTTCGTCAACCACGATAGACGCCACGTCTGCCGGAGCCATCGCGTTGATGACAAACTGGGCCGGGTTGTCGTCCCACAGAACGATGTCGATACGCTCACCGCCCAGCTCCGTCGAAACGGCCTGGACGCGTGCACCGCGCATACCCACGCAGGCGCCGACCGGGTCGATACGCTTGTCGTTGGTTTTCACAGCAATCTTGGCGCGTGAACCCGGATCGCGGGCAGCAGCTTTGATCTCGATAACCTCTTCCCCGATTTCCGGCACTTCGATGCGGAAAAGTTCAACCAGCATCTCAGGTTTGGAACGGGTAACAAACAGCTGTGCACCACGTGCTTCAGGGCGTACAGCATACAGCACACCGCGAATACGGTCGCCTGGACGGAAGTTTTCACGCGGCAGCATGTCTTCACGCAGGATAACCGCTTCAGCATTGCTGCCTAGATCCAGCGTGATGTTATCGCGGTTAACTTTCTTCACCACACCGGTAATGATTTCGCCTTCGCGATCGCGGAACTGATCGACCACCATTGCACGCTCGGCTTCACGCACTTTCTGCACGATAACCTGTTTTGCCGTTTGGGTGGTGATGCGGTCAAAGGTGACCGACTCAATCTGATCTTCAACAAAATCGCCAAGACCCAGGTTCGGGTCTTCAAACTGCGCGGCTTCAAGGGTGATTTCACGGGTCGGCAGGGTCACTTCTTCAACAATCAACCAACGACGGAAGGTGTCAAAGTCACCGCTTTTGCGGTCAATGCTGACGCGAACGTCGATTTCCTGCTCATATTTTTTCTTGGTTGCCGTCGCCAGAGCACTTTCCAGCGCTTCAAAAATCTTTTCGCGCGGCACCGCTTTTTCGTTAGAAACTGCTTCAACAACAGCCAAAATTTCTTTGTTCATCGGGGGCTTGGCCTCAATCCAGACTGTTAAAAGTGGGGTACCAGATTCGCCTTCTGAATATTGCTCAGCGCGAACACTTCATCTTTGCCTTCAACCGCCACGGTTATCATTTCACCATCAACGGCTTTAATCACGCCCTGCCATTTACGACGGTTCTGAACCGCCATTCGCAGTACGAGGCTTACCTCTTCGCCGATGAAGCGGGTGTAGTGCGCGGCACTGAACAGCGGACGTTCGAGGCCAGGTGAGGAAACTTCCAGGTTATAAGCGACAGAGATAGGATCTTCGACATCCAGGACTGCGCTAACCTGGTGGCTAACGTCAGCACAATCGTCAACGTTGATGCCATCTTCACTATCAATATAGATGCGCAGCGTCGATGTGCGACCCCGAACGAATTCGATACCAACCAGTTCGTAGCCCAGCGCTTCAACGGGCGCGGTCATCAGCTCTGTTAATTTCTGCTCTAATGTGGACAAATCCACCCCCAGGACATAAAAAAAGGGCCAAAAGCCCAGTTATTCTCACGTCAGATAACAAAAAACCCCGATAAATCGGGGCGTTATATAACTGAACCCTGTATACCTTCCAGGAGAATTTTTTTCAAATTCCCATGTGACGCCAGAATACCGGTCTTCACAGTATATTTGAAAATGAACTCTCAGGGAAAGTGGTTGCGGGGGCCGGATTTGAACCGACGACCTTCGGGTTATGAGCCCGACGAGCTACCAGGCTGCTCCACCCCGCGTCAGAAACGTGGCGTATCGTACACCTACGTTGGTAAAAATGCAAATTTTACCGGGATTTGGTACCGAGGACGGGACTTGAACCCGTAAGCCCTATTGGGCACTACCACCTCAAGGTAGCGTGTCTACCAATTCCACCACCTCGGCACTTTTTACGACGTCCGACAAGCCTGTGCCGAACTGAAGTTGACTCTTACGTCTTACGTCTTACTGCGGGATATCGCTGGTCGGCTGAGTCGGCGCCGTCTGCTGAGTCTGTTCAGTTTTAGGCTGAGTCAGATTCTCCCACTCGCTTCCTTTGCTGGTTTTATTGCTGTTCAGGTTACCCAGCACAAGGCTGATGATAAAGAACAGAGTCGCCAGAATCGCAGTAGTGCGGGTCATAAAATTCCCGGAACCGCTGGAACCAAACAGCGTGGCAGAGGCGCCTGCGCCGAAGGATGCTCCCATATCAGCGCCTTTACCTTGTTGCAGCATGATCAGGGCTACAAGCGCCACCGCTACAATAAGGAAAATAACTAAAAGAGCTTCGTACATAATCGACCTGTTCCTTGCGGCATTACCGCGACCTGTGCTTCCACCAAGCAATAGTGAAGAGTGTTTCCGTTCCCCACTGAAGCGGGTCTGAATACTATCCAAAGGTGTTGCCCTGTGCAAGGGCAATTTATTCGCATCGTATCGATTGCGGAAAAAAACGCCATTTCCAGCGGAAGTTGATGAAAGAAAAGGCGGCAATGCCGCCTTTTTCACCATTTGCGTCGGAAAATTATCAGACCGCTTTTACTGCATCAGCAATTCGGTTAGCAAAGGCAATAACCTGAGCTTCGTCTTCACCTTCCACCATGACGCGAATCAGCGGCTCGGTGCCAGATTTACGCAGCAGTACACGACCACGCTTGCCAAGCTCCGCTTCTACCGCGGCGGTCGCCTGCTTCACCGCGTCAGATTGCAGTGGGTCTTCACTGCCTGCGGTAAAGCGCACGTTAACAAGCACCTGCGGGAATAACGTCATACCGCTGCACAAGTCCTGGAGGCTCATATCATTACGCGCCATCGCGCTCAGAACCTGTAGCCCGGCCACAATGCCGTCACCGGTGGTGGTTTTATCAAGCAGAATCACATGCCCGGAATTTTCAGCCCCAATGCGCCAGCCTTTCTCCTGCATTTTTTCCAGCACGTAGCGGTCGCCTACTTTCGCCCGTTCAAACGGAATGCCAAGCTGCTTAAGCGCCAATTCAAGGCCCATATTGCTCATCAGCGTACCCACCGCACCACCGCGCAGCTGGCCCTGGCGCAAGCCTTCGCGGGCAATGATGTAGAGAATCTGGTCGCCATCGACTTTATTCCCTTCGTGGTCAACCATCATCACGCGGTCGCCGTCGCCATCAAACGCAATACCGAGGTCAGCCTTCTCTGCCAGCACACGTTCCTGAAGTAACCCAACGTCGGTTGCACCACATTTGTCGTTGATGTTGACGCCGTTTGGCTCACAGCCAATGGCTATCACCTCTGCACCCAGCTCACGCAGGACATTCGGCGCGATGTGATAAGTGGCACCGTTAGCGCAGTCGACAACAATTTTCAGTTTGTTGAGGCTCAACTCGTTCGGGAACGTACCTTTACAAAATTCAATGTAGCGGCCCGCGGCATCCACAATGCGGCTGGCTTTACCCAGCTGAGAGGAGTCCACGCAGCTAATGTCTTTTTCAAGCTCCGCTTCAATGGCATCTTCTACCGAATCCGGCAGCTTAGTGCCGTCGATTGAGAAAAATTTAATGCCATTATCGTAGAACGGGTTATGTGAAGCTGAAATCACAATGCCCGCTTCGGCACGAAACGCGCGCGTCAGGTAGGCGACCGCAGGCGTTGGCATGGGGCCGGTAAACGACGCGGACAGACCGGCCGCCGCAAGCCCTGCTTCCAGCGCAGATTCCAGCATATAGCCAGAAATGCGGGTATCTTTACCGATAATCACCTTGCGTGAACCGTGACGAGCCAGCACCTTCCCTGCGGCCCAGCCCAGCTTCAGAACAAAGTCGGGAGTGATCGGGGAGTCACCAACGCGCCCGCGAATACCGTCTGTGCCGAAATATTTATGGTTACTCATAGCGTTTATTTTCCTTCGCAGAAAGTGTGGCCTCTACCACGCGTATCGCTTCTACCGTTTCTTTGACATCGTGTACGCGGATAATTTGCGCACCCTGCATTGCCGCAATGACCGCACAAGCTAGGCTGCCGCTCAAACGCTGGTTTGGCCCGACGTTCAACAACTGGCCTACCATAGATTTACGCGACATTCCCACCAGCAAAGGCAAGCCAAAACGGTGGAACGCTGAAAGTCGGGCAAGAAGCTCATAATTATGAGCCAGATTCTTACCGAAACCGAATCCGGGGTCGAGCAACAATTTCTCTTTTGCGATGCCAGCGGCCGCGCAGCGCTCGATCTGCTCAATAAAGTAGCGTTCCACCTCGGCAACTACATCCTCGTAATGCGGTGCCTGCTGCATGGTACGTGGCTCGCCCTGCATATGCATCAGGCACACCGGTAGCCCGGTGATGGCGGCCGCCTCCAGCGCGCCTGGCTCGCTGAGCGAACGGATATCGTTGATGATGTGCGCCCCGACACGTGCACTTTCCCGAATCACCTCGGCTTTGGAGGTATCTACAGAAATCCATACCTCAAAGCGCTGGGCAAGTGCTTCCACGACGGGAATAACACGATCCAGTTCTTCCTGGGTGCTCACTTCAGACGCGCCCGGGCGCGTTGACTCTCCCCCCACGTCAATGATGGTTGCCCCAGCGTTGATCATCTCATTCGCGTGGCGCACGGCATCAAGCAGTTGATTATGCCTGCCGCCATCGGAAAACGAGTCCGGCGTGACGTTGAGAATGCCCATCACATGCGGATGGGACAGGTCCAGAATGGAGCCCTGGGCAGAGAGTTTCATCAAGATTCCTTGTAATGATTCGCTAAGATGAACATCAGGCCGGGTGCGCTGCGGCCTGCCTGATAAAGTATGCCGGGTTGCGCTAAAAACAAAAACCCCGGGATAGCCCGGGGTTTGGTTATTAACGCTGTCATCAGATGACTTATTTATCGCCCAACTGTTCGGACATGGTGTTGCCCGGATTTGGCGTGCGCGGTTCATCAACCGGGCGCGGCGCCTGCGGCTTACCGTTGTCGTCTGAATTGTTTGAGGCTGCCGGATCTTCCCAGCCTGCCGGCGGACGTACTTCGCGGCGGGCCATCAGGTCATCAATCTGTGGGGCATCGATGGTTTCATACTTCATCAGCGCATCTTTCATGGAGTGCAGAATGTCCATGTTGTCGTTCAGGATCTGACGAGCGCGATCGTAGTTGCGCTCAATCAACAGCTTCACTTCCTGATCGATGATGCGTGCCGTTTCATCAGACATATGCTTGGCTTTCGCCACGCTACGACCAAGGAACACCTCGCCTTCTTCTTCCGCGTACAAAAGCGGCCCCAGCTTCTCAGAGAAGCCCCATTGGGTCACCATGTTACGCGCAAGATTGGTCGCTACTTTGATGTCGTTAGATGCACCGGTAGAAACATGCTCAACGCCATAGATGATCTCTTCTGCCAGACGGCCGCCGTACAGCGTCGAGATCTGGCTTTCCAGCTTCTGACGGCTGGCGCTAATCGCGTCGCCTTCAGGCAGGAAGAAGGTCACACCCAGCGCACGACCGCGCGGGATAATCGTCACTTTGTGCACCGGATCGTGCTCCGGTACGATACGCCCAATAATCGCATGGCCCGCTTCATGGTAAGCGGTCGATTCTTTCTGCGCTTCCGTCATCACCATAGAGCGGCGTTCCGCACCCATCATGATTTTGTCTTTCGCTTTCTCGAACTCAACCATGGATACCACGCGCTTGTTACCACGTGCGGCAAACAAAGCCGCTTCGTTCACCAGGTTCGCGAGATCGGCCCCCGAGAAGCCCGGCGTACCGCGCGCGATGATTGCAGCGTCGATATCCGGCGCCAGCGGCACACGGCGCATGTGGACTTTAAGAATCTGTTCACGACCGCGTACATCCGGCAGACCTACCACAACCTGGCGGTCGAAACGACCAGGACGCAGCAACGCCGGGTCAAGTACGTCAGGGCGGTTGGTCGCGGCAATAACGATAATACCTTCATTGCCTTCAAAACCATCCATCTCAACCAGCATCTGGTTCAGCGTCTGTTCACGTTCATCGTGACCACCGCCAAGGCCCGCACCACGCTGGCGACCCACGGCGTCGATTTCATCAATGAAGATGATGCACGGCGCAGCCTTCTTGGCCTGTTCAAACATGTCGCGCACACGGGACGCACCCACACCCACGAACATTTCAACGAAGTCAGAACCGGAGATGGTAAAGAACGGTACTTTGGCTTCGCCCGCAATGGCTTTTGCCAGCAGCGTTTTACCGGTACCCGGAGGACCGACCATCAGCACGCCTTTAGGAATTTTACCGCCCAGCTTCTGGAAGCGGCTCGGCTCACGCAGGTATTCAACCAGTTCTGCCACTTCTTCTTTCGCTTCGTCACAGCCTGCAACATCAGCAAAAGTGGTCTTAATCTGGTCTTCGGTCAGCATGCGCGCCTTACTTTTACCGAACGACATGGCACCTTTGCCACCGCCGCCCTGCATCTGGCGCATAAAGAAAATCCAGACCCCAATCAATAGCAGCATCGGGAACCAGGAAATGAAGATAGAGGCCAACAGGCTCGGCTCTTCCGGCGGCTCTCCCACCACTTTGACGTTTTTGGTCAAAAGGTTATCAAGCAGCTTGGGATCGTTTACCGGGATGTAAGTCGTGTATCGGTTACTATCTTTCTTGGTAACGTTGATTTCACGTCCGTTGATACGCGCTTCGCGAACCTGGTCCTGATTGACTTCTTGCAGGAAGGTAGAGTAATCCACCCTACGGCCATTTGACTCGCTGGGCCCAAAGCTCTGGAACACTGTCATCAGCACTACCGCGATGACCAGCCAGAGTATTAGGTTTTTCGCCATGTCACTCAAGGGATTAACCTCATATTACAACTGTGTTAAAAACAGCGTCAGGATACTATATCCCCATCTTCTTTCAAGCGGCCAGAACAGGCAGCATGATGTCCATTGGTTATAGTTTACGCCCGGTCGCTACAATATACACTTCACGTGAACGCGCACGTGAAGAGTCCGGTTTACGAACTTTGACCTTCGTAAACAGGGAGCGAATTTCCCGCAGGTATTCATCGAAACCTTCGCCCTGAAACACCTTCACTAAAAAACTGCCACCCGGCGCCAGTACATCACGACTCATTTCGAGCGCCAGTTCGACCAGATACATGGCTCGCGGGATATCTACCGCGGGCTGCCCGCTCATATTCGGGGCCATATCTGACATGACAACTTGCACCTTGCTTTCACCGACGCGTTCCAGCAGCGCTTTCATGACTAATTCATCACGAAAATCGCCCTGAAGGAAATCCACACCGACGATGGGATCCATAGGCAAAAGATCGCACGCGATAATACGGCCGTTCCCGCCAATCTGACTTACCACATACTGCGACCATCCACCGGGTGCAGCACCAAGATCAACAACGGTCATTCCAGGCTTAAAAAGCTTGTCACTTTGCTGTATTTCATCAAGTTTAAACCAGGCACGAGAGCGGAGCCCTTTTTTCTGTGCCTGCTGAACATATTTATCGCTAAAGTGTTCCTGAAGCCAGCGACTGGAGCTGGCAGAACGCTTTTTACCTGTCATTTCACATTCCATCCGGGTTCATCGCAGACCACAGCGTAAAGAAAGCATGCTGCCTTGGCTATACCAGGGAGATGGCGGTAGAATGAACCGTTTTCAATCCCAACGTAAGCAAAAATATACGATGAATCTGAGTACTAAACAAAAACAGCACCTCAAAGGTCTGGCACATCCGCTTAAGCCGGTCGTCATGCTTGGCGGAAATGGTTTGACCGAAGGGGTACTAGCCGAGATTGAACAAGCGCTTGTGCACCATGAGTTAATCAAGGTGAAAATCGCCGCGGAAGACCGCGAAACTAAAGCCCTGATCGTGGATGCCATCGTGCGGGAAACCGGTGCCTGTAACGTCCAGGTCATCGGTAAAACGCTCGTACTCTACCGTCCTGGTGAAGAGCGTAAAATCTCGCTTCCTCGCTAAGAAAACCCTTTCAGGCGGGCTTCTGGCCGCCTGCGACAGCGTATTCTTGCCACGGAGCATGCAACATGCCATGCGCTCCGGGCTGTTAAAAGGCCGCTATGCGGCCTTTTTCTTATCTTTACAAAACGTTTCTGGCAGCAAAAAAACGCAAATCAGAGATACTCGACGCTCACAATTTCGTATTCCACTTCGCCGCCAGGCGTTTTAATCACGACCACATCGTCCACTTCTTTACCCACCAGACCACGTGCGATAGGCGAATTTACAGAAAGCAGATTTTGCTTAATATCCGCTTCATCATCGCCGACGATGCGATAGGTTTGTTCTTCTTCACTATCAAGATTCAAAATCTTAACCGTCGCGCCAAAGATAACGCGGCCATTGTTCGGCAGTTTGGTCACATCAATGACCTGCGCGTTGGAAAGTTTACCTTCAATATCCTTGATACGCCCCTCACAAAAGCCTTGCTGTTCGCGCGCGGCGTGATATTCGGCGTTTTCTTTCAAATCACCATGTTCACGCGCTTCGGCAATGGCCGCGATGATCTCAGGACGACGGACGGATTTCAGGTGCTCCAGCTCTTCGCGAAGTTTTTCAGCACCACGTAAGGTCATCGGAATAGGTTGCATAAGTTATACCTCTTAAACTGTCCTGTTGAGAACTGCAATCCGCAGCTGGCATCAACGCCGGTCCGGTAAAAACATTAATTGCCGGACAAGAAACAAAAGAAAACTGACCCGGGAGCAAAGCCCCAGGTCAGTGATAATTTTTCAATTTGATACGCATTTTACCCCGAAGTTCCATGGGGGTCATCGTTTACTTTGCGGTGCAAAGCGCCTTAGTATGACCGCTCGTTTCCCGGACGTAACTGCGAGTTTTATGCGATTTTCCCGTTTTATCATCGGATTGACCAGCATTTTCACCCTGAGCGCCCAGGCCGCCAGCGTGGACGAATACATTACACAACTCCCGGCAGGCGCTAACCTGGCGCTGCTGGTACAAAAAGTGGGCGCACAAAGCCCGATAGTCGATTATCACGGTCAGCAAATGGCATTGCCGGCCAGTACTCAAAAAGTCATTACCGCGCTTGCCGCTCTGCTGCAGCTGGGGCCGGATTATCGCTTCACCACCACGCTGGAACGTAAGGGAAACGTTAAAGACGGCGTGCTGGAGGGCGATTTAATTGCCCGGTTCACCGGCGATCCGACGCTTAAGCGGCAAAATATACGCAACATGATAACTGAGCTTAAAAAGTCCGGGGTGCAGCAAATCAAGGGTAATATCCTGATAGATACCTCAGCTTTTGCCAGTCACGATAAAGCGCCCGGCTGGCCATGGAATGACATGACCCAGTGCTTCAGCGCCCCGCCCTCTGCTGCCATTATCGACCGTAACTGTTTCTCGGTTTCGCTCTACAGCGCGCAGCAGGACAACGAACCGGCCTTCGTGCGTATTGCGTCTTATTACCCCGTCACGGTGTTCAGCCAGGTGCGCACTTTACCGCGCGGCTCTGGCGAAGGTCGTTACTGCGAACTGGATGTGGTGGTCGGTGACCTTAATCGCTATACCCTCACCGGCTGTCTGAGCCAGCGCAGCGACCCGCTACCGCTTGCCTTCGCCATCCAGGACGGCGCCGGTTATGCAGGTGCCATTATCCGGGACGAGCTTAAACAGGCTAACATCAGCTATAGCGGCACAACGCTTCGCCAGACGCAGGTCACTGAGCCAGGTACGATTATCGCCAGCGCCCAGTCGGCACCGCTGCACGACCTGCTGCGCATCATGCTCAAAAAATCAGACAACATGATTGCTGATACCGTTTTTCGTACCATCGGTCGCCAGTTTTACGGTGTACCGGGCACCTGGCGCGCTGGCTCAGACGCCGTGCGCCAGCTGCTGCGCCAGAAGGCAGGCGTTGACCTTGGCAATGCTATCGTGGCAGATGGCTCAGGTCTCTCACGCCATAACCTGATTTCCCCGGCAACGATGATGCAGGTATTACAGTACATTGCCGCCAACGACAGCCAGCTTAACTTTATCTCTATGTTGCCACTGGCCGGGCACGACGGTTCCCTGCAATACCGTGCTGGTCTGGATCAGGCGGGCGTCAATGGGAAGGTATCGGCGAAGACAGGGTCGCTACAGGGCGTCTATAATTTGGCTGGCTTTTTAACAACAGCCAGCGGTCAGCGGGTGGCATTCGTGCAGTATTTGTCAGGCTACGCTGTGGAACCGGCGGATCAACGCAACCGGCGCGTGCCACTGGCGCGTTTCGAGAGCCGCCTTTACAAGGATCTTTATAACAATAACTGACCCTATGAAACTACTCATTGTCGAAGATGATCTACTGCTGCGTGAAGGGCTGGCAAAAGCACTCAGTAATGAAGGCTACGCCCATGACTGTGCTTCAACCGCCGCCGAGGCCGATGCGCTGATTCAAAGCGGCGAATATGGCCTGACGATACTCGATCTCGGGTTACCGGATCGTGATGGCGCGACACTGCTTGCCCAGTGGCGTCGCCGCGGTCTCAAACAGCCGGTCTTGATCCTGACTGCGCGCGATGCGCTGGAAGACCGCGTGGCAGGGCTGGATGCGGGTGCAGACGACTATCTGGTCAAACCGTTTGCGCTGGTTGAATTGCAGGCGCGCGTGCGTGCGCTTATCCGCCGCGGTCAGGGTCACAGTGATAACCTGCTACAACTGGATGATATCGATCTTAACCTGGAAACCCACCAGGTATGGCAGCAGGGCCAGCCGGTTGAAGTCACCCCGAAAGAGTTTGCTCTATTGAGTCGTCTTATTATGCGCGCAGGTCAGAACGTCCATCGCGAAACGCTGCAACAGGACTTGTACAGCTGGCAGGACGATCCCGGCTCTAATACGCTTGAAGTCCATATTCACAACCTGCGCCGTAAACTGGGTAAAGACAGGATTAAAACCGTGCGCGGCGTCGGCTACCGGTTGGAGAAAATGCAGTGAACAGCATGCGCAAGCGCCTGATGCTAATGCTGGCGGCTATCCTGCTGTTTTTTCAACTCGTCAGCGTTATCTGGTTGTGGCACGAAAGCCGGGAGCAGATTGGTTTTCTGGTCAACGAAACGCTCTCTGCCAAGGCACGCAATGAACATGTCGAGAAAGAGATCCGTGAGGCCATCGCCTCATTGTTGGTCCCTTCTCTGGTGATGGTGGGCTTTACGCTGTTCTTTTCTTTCTGGGCCGTCACATGGATTACGCGCCCGCTTAACCGCCTGCGCACAAGTCTTGCCAGCCGCTCGGCCGATAACCTGTCACCATTGCCGATGTATTCGCCTATGGAAGAAGTGGCTGCGGTCACGCTCAGCATTAACCAGCTGTTGTCCCGACTTGATCACACCATTCAGCAGGAGCGCCTGTTTACCGCTGACGCGGCCCACGAGTTGCGCACGCCGCTTGCCGGTATTCGTTTGCACCTTGAGTTGATGGAGCAAAGTGGCACGCCGCAGGCCGGACAACTGATTGAGCGCATCGACCGGCTGATGCATACCGTTGAACAGCTACTTATGCTGTCACGCGCCGGACACGCGCTGGCAAGTGGTCACTACATGACCGTCAGCTGGACACAGGCGATTATCGCGCCGCTGAAAATGGAACTGGAGGAAATGGTGAGCCAGCGCGGACAGCGGATAGTCTGGCCAGATGAAGCTGCGCTCAGCGTGCAGGGTGATGCCGTCCTGTTACGACTGATGCTGCGTAACCTGCTGGAAAACGCATCTCGCTACAGCCCGGAAAACAGCACGATTGAGGTTCGCCTTGGTAAAGAGAATGACGGTGTACGCCTGAGCGTGCTCGACACTGGCCCTGGCATTGATGAAAACCAACGCCTGAGTCTGTTAGATCCTTTCCGGCGCATGGACCAACGCTATGGCGGTGTCGGGCTGGGGCTGAGCATTGTGCAGCGTATCGTCCAGTTGCATCACGGCGAACTGAGTCTGGAAAACCGCAGCGGCGAAAGCGGCCTTGATGCTGGCTGCTGGTTGCCAAAAACCATGACGCAGTAAAGCCCGTACTGCCACACTCGCCAGAAAAGCGGTGCTACGCGGCTTTTGTACATCGCTTCAGGCATGAGCGTTTAGCGCTGGGCTGCGGGCGTCATTACCTTCGTAGCCTGAGAGCCACAAACAAAAACCCCCGCTCGCGGCGGGGGTTTGAAGTGACTGGCTTAGCGCTTGTAGATAAATTCGACACCTTCTTCGTCGTCTTCATCCCAGTCGTCGTCCCAGTCTTCATCTTCTTCAGCGGCAACCTGTGCTTCTTCCAGTTGCTGGCGATGGTAGTCATCCCACATGAATTCGACTTTCTCAGGCTGCTTCGTCTCTTCGTCTTTCTGTAGCGGGTTTTCGATGATGAAATTCATCACGTCCCAGCACAGCGCATTCACGCCATCGCGGCTGGCCGCAGAAATCAGATAGTGCTTGCCTTCCCAGCCCAGCGCGTCAGCGATTTCTTTCGCTTTCGCCTCGGCCTCTTCGCGGTCTATCAGATCGATTTTGTTAAACACCAGCCAGCGTGGCTTTTCAGCCAGCGTGCTACTGTATTTTTCCAGCTCACCGATAATGATCCGGGCGTTTTCCACCGGATCCGATTCATCGATAGGTGCCAGATCGATAAGATGCAGCAGCACGCGGCAACGCTCAAGATGCTTCAGGAAGCGGATCCCAAGTCCAGCACCGTCAGCAGCCCCTTCGATAAGGCCCGGGATATCGGCAACCACAAAGCTCTTCTCGTTATCCATACGCACCACACCAAGGCTCGGCACCAGCGTGGTAAACGGATAATCGGCTACTTTTGGCTTGGCAGCCGACACCGCGCGGATAAACGTTGATTTACCGGCATTCGGCAGCCCCAGCATCCCCACATCCGCCAGCAGCATCAGCTCCAGCAGCAGGTCGCGCTTGTCACCCGGCGTGCCCATCGTTTTCTGACGCGGCGTGCGGTTTACAGAAGATTTAAAACGGGTGTTGCCCAGGCCGTGCCAGCCGCCCTTCGCCACCATCAGACGCTGGCCGTGGCGCGTCAGGTCGCCCATCGTTTCACCCGTGCCCTGGTCGATTACGCGCGTTCCCTGGGGCACTTTAATGGTGACGTCCTTGCCACGCTTGCCGGTACAGTCGCGGCTCTGGCCGTTCTGCCCGCGCTCAGCGCGAAAAGACTTCTCAAAACGGTAGTCAATCAGCGTATTGAGGTTTTCATCGGCCTCAAGCCACACGTCGCCGCCATCGCCGCCGTCGCCGCCGTCAGGGCCGCCCTTCGGAATGTATTTTTCCCGGCGAAAGCTCACGCAACCATTGCCGCCGTCCCCTGCTACCACCAGAATCGACGCTTCATCAACAAACTTCATCTTACTCTCCGTAAATCATTCGCCCGAATGGGGCACGGCCACGACCGTTTTATCTTTGCGCCAGCGTCCCCACAGGCGGTGGCCGATAGCGGAATACATCGCGCCCGACACCACCACTAATGCGCCCAAAAGCGCCAGCAGATTCAGCATCGGTCTGGCAAAAATGTCGGGCCAGGCAAGCGACAGCAAATCAGAAAACAGCAGCGTAAACAGCGGCGTGAGCGTAATCAGTGCGCTCACCTGTGCCGCCTGCCAGCGTGCCATTGCTTCTGCCAGTGCGCCGTAGCCCACCAACGTATTGAGGCCGCAAAAAATCAGGCAGGCCAGCTGCCAACCGTCAAGCTGCATGATGACCGCAGGCTTCGCCAGCGGCAGCAGCGCAATAGTACATAAAGTGTACAGCAAAAAGAGGATCTGCGGCGAGGCAAGTCGGCGCAGTAAAATCTTCTGCGCCACCCCGTAGCTGACCCAGACGCAGGCTGCGCCCACGCCAAAAATAACGCCCCAGGTGTAATCCGTAAGCCGGGTGAATATCTCCACCAGGCTTGCGTTGAAGAACATCACCAGCCCGCACAGCAACATCGCCGCACCCACAACCTGGGTACCACGCATGCGCTCTTTGAGGATTAACACACTGGCAATCATCATCCCCACCGGCGACAGTTGGCCAATCACCTGCGAGGCTGTCGGGCTTAAATATTGTAAGGATGAACTGAACAGCAGGAAGTTGCCAAACAGCCCGCCAGTGGCGATAAGCAGCAGAATCAACCAGCGCGGCTTGCGAAACATGCCCATGGGCGGCAGGCGGCGCTTAACGGCGAGGATTAACCCAAGCCCGATACCCGCCATCAGGAAGCGATAAAACACCACCGTGGGCGGCTCCATGACCGTCAGCACCTGCTTCATGGCAATAGGTAACGCGCCCCAGCACATGGCTGTAATGAGCGCCAGAACAATGCCAATACTCGCCTGCTGTTTCACACGTCTGCTCCCGCTCTAAATTCTCCGGCTTCAGAATATAAAAAGCCCCGCACTGGTGCGGGGCTCCTTGTCCGTTACCGGGACTCGAAAAACTTATTCAGCAACGATGCTGACAAATTTACGGTTTTTCGGGCCTTTCACTTCAAACTTGACTTTACCGTCAGCCAAAGCGAACAGAGTGTGGTCCCTGCCGAGGCCTACGTTGCTACCAGCGTGGAATTTGGTGCCACGCTGACGAACGATGATGCTACCCGCCAGAACTGCTTCGCCGCCAAAACGTTTTACGCCCAGGCGTTTTGCTTCTGAATCGCGACCGTTACGAGTTGAGCCGCCAGCCTTTTTGTGTGCCATGTTAGTCTGCTCCCCTTACGCGCTGATGCCAGTGATTTTCACATCAGTGAACCACTGACGATGGCCCTGCTGCTTACGATGGTGTTTACGACGACGAAACTTAACGATTTTAATTTTCTCGCCACGACCGTGAGCAACGATTTCAGCTTTGATTACGCCGCCATCAACGAAAGGAACGCCGATTTTGACTTCTTCACCATTAGCAACCATCAGAACTTCGGTGAATTCAACGGACTCACCAGTTGCGATGTCCAGCTTTTCCAGGCGAACGGTCTGACCTTCGCTTACTCGGTGTTGTTTACCACCACTTTGGAAAACCGCGTACATATAAAACTCCGCATTCCGCGCATGCCCTGTTGTGTGATTCAGGCAGCGCTATAAATATTCACAATAGGGCGCGAATATTACGCAAATCGTGAGGCTTTGACAAGTCCGATTGTGGGTCCTCGCAGAAAAAAAACACAACGTTTATCTGGCGCGTTTTTTCGGTACAATCTGAGCTACATTTACCATCCGTAACCCTTTCATTACCCATACGGACTTGTGGTCAACAGCACGATAGCCAGACTTTTGCGATGAATTTAGAAAATATTAATCAGTTAACCGCGCAAGACATGGCGGGTGTTAATGCGGCGATTCTTGAGCAGCTTAATTCCGACGTTCAGCTCATCAATCAGTTGGGGTACTACATCGTCAGCGGCGGTGGCAAACGCATCCGTCCAATGATTGCGGTGCTGGCGGCACGCGCGCTTGGCTATGAGGGCACAGCCCACGTCGGCGTTGCGGCGCTGATTGAATTTATCCACACCGCAACGCTACTGCACGATGATGTCGTTGATGAGTCCGACATGCGCCGGGGCAAAGCCACAGCCAATGCCGCTTTCGGCAACGCCGCCAGCGTACTGGTGGGGGATTTCATTTACACGCGTGCGTTTCAGATGATGACCCGCCTGGGTTCACTCAAGGTGCTGGAAGTGATGTCAGAAGCGGTCAACGTCATCGCGGAAGGCGAAGTTCTGCAGTTGATGAACATTAACGATCCGAACATCACAGAAGAAAACTACATGCGCGTGATTTACAGCAAAACCGCGCGCCTGTTTGAAGCGGCTTCGCAGTGTTCCGGTATTCTGGCGGGCGCAACGCCAGAGCAAGAGAAAGCACTACAGGACTATGGCCGCTATCTTGGCACCGCTTTTCAGCTGATTGACGATCTGCTGGACTACAGCGCCGACGGTGAAACGCTTGGCAAAAACGTGGGTGACGATCTCAACGAAGGCAAACCGACACTGCCGCTGCTGCACGCCATGCATAACGGCACACCTGAGCAGCAAAAGATGATTCGTGAAGCTATCGAGCAGGGCAACGGCCGCCATTTACTGGAACCGGTTCTTGAAACGATGGCCGCCTGCGGTTCACTGGAATGGACCCGCCAGCGCGCAGAAGATGAAGCCGATAAAGCCATCGCCGCCCTGGCAGTGTTACCGGACTCACCTCATAAAGAAGCCTTGATTGGCCTCGCCCACATCGCCGTTCAGCGCAGTCATTAATTCACATAATGCTTTGATTACCCGCACGCGATTAGCGTGCGGGCTTATCCTGTCATTTCATCCTGTTTTCACAACCTTTGTGTAATAACACACAATCCCGCCATTTACTGGAAACAATAAGAACCATTAAGATACAATTGTGTTATAAAGGTTCCCGAACAGGAATTCTGACGCTGATATGACAGGGAGAAAAAATGGAACGTCAATTTGTCGACTGGCATCACGCTGATATCATCGCCGCACTGCGCAAGCGCGGGACATCGCTGGCTGCGGTATCCCGCAGCGCTGGTCTTAGCTCTTCCACACTTGCCAATGCGCTCACGCGCCCCTGGCCTAAAGGCGAGCAGCTGATTGCCGAGGCGATCGGTGTCGATCCCTGGGTTATCTGGCCGACACGCTATTACGATCCCGTCACGCACGAGTTTATCGACAGGCGTCAGGCGATACGCCAGCGCTCATAAAAAAACCGGGGCATGCCCCGGTTTTTTTGTCTCATTCCCGCTTATTCGCCGGAAATACGCTCAATGTTAGCACCCATCGCCCGAAGTTTGTCTTCAATGCGATCGTAACCCCTGTCGATATGATAAATCCTGTCGACAAGCGTGGTGCCCTGCGCAATACAGCCTGCCAACACCAGGCTTGCAGACGCGCGGAGATCGGTTGCCATGACCTGCGCACCGGAAAGCTCTTCCACGCCGTGACAAATCAGGGTGTTGCTCTCAATTTCAGCGCGAGCCCCCATACGGATCAGCTCCGGCACGTGCATGAAGCGGTTTTCGAAAATGGTTTCGGTAATCACGCCGGTGCCTTCTGCCACCATGTTCAAAAGCGACAGCTGCGCCTGCATATCGGTCGGGAACCCCGGATGCGGCGCCGTACGTATATTAACCGCTTTCGGGCGCTGGCCGTGCATATCAAGGCTAATCCAGTCTTCACCTACTTCGATATCGGCACCGGCCTCGCGCAGTTTGGCAAGCACCGCATCCAGCGTGTCCGGGCGCGCATGACGGCACAGTACTTTACCGCGCGAGACGGCTGCCGCCACCAGGAAGGTCCCGGTTTCGATACGGTCCGGGATAACACGCCATGTTCCGCCACCCAGACGTTCAACGCCTTCAATGGTGATGCGGTCGCTACCCATACCGGTTATCTTCGCGCCAAGCGTGTTGAGGAAGCCTGCGGTATCGACAATTTCCGGCTCGCGCGCGGCGTTTTCAATAATGGTGGTGCCTTCTGCAAGCGTTGCCGCACTCATGATGGTCACGGTCGCGCCCACGCTCACCTTATCCATGACGATGTGTGCGCCTTTCAGACGACCTTTCACCGATGCCTTAACGTAGCCTTCTTCCAGTTTGATATCGGCACCCAGCTGCTCCAGGCCGCTGATGTGCAGATCCACCGGGCGTGCGCCAATAGCACAGCCGCCTGGCAGTGATACCTGGCCTTCGCCAAAGCGCGCCACCAACGGTCCCAGCGCCCAGATAGACGCACGCATGGTTTTCACCAAATCGTAGGGCGCGCAAAACACATTCACCTGGCTTGCATCGATGTGCACCGAACCATTGCGCTCCACTTTCGTGCCCAGTTGACTGAGCAGTTTCATGGTGGTGTCGATATCTTTAAGCTTGGGAACGTTCTGAATCTCTACAGGCTCTTCTGCCAGCAACGCGGCAAAGAGGATAGGCAGGGCGGCGTTCTTCGCCCCGGAGATAGTCACTTCACCACTCAGCCGGGTCGGCCCCTGTACGCGAAATTTGTCCATTCAACTGCTCTCTAAATTGTGTCAAACGCTACCGGCAATGCGCCCGTAGCTTAAAAGCCGTTCAGTTTCCGATCGCGCTCCCATTCAGAAGGCGTATAGGTTTTGATGGAAACGGCATGAATACGGTTGTCGGCGATGAACTCCATCAGCGGTGCATACACCGCCTGTTGTTTCTTCACACGGCTCATCTCGGCAAACATATCGCCCACCGCGATGACCTGAAAATGACTGCCATCGCCAGAGACATAGACTTCTTCGAGGGGCAGCGCGTTCATCAGCACTGTCTGAATTTCATGATTTTCCATGGAATATATTCATCGGGATTGTGGAATCAGCATCACATCTTAGAGGAAAGTGGCGCGCGCTTAAACAAGCAAAACGGCCCAGGCGATAATTCACCCGGGCCGTACAGATAACATGCTGAAAATTCAGGAAACCAGCGGGAGCGTGGCGTCGGGCAGATTGTAGAGGCTCGCCAGCGTGCGTACGCTTGAACTGGCGCCGCTGATGCGCACGTTCACGCCGAGCGCCACCAGTTGGACCAGCAGCGCAAGCCCGGCGGTGTCCATGCGCATCAGACCACTCAGATCAATCCGCGCAAGCCCTGACATCAGCACGGCACGCTGCTCCCAGAGCGGGGTCAGCGTTTCATGCTCAAGTATTCCTTGCAAATGCAGCACATCACCGTCGCGCGTCCAGCGCAGTTCATCAGCCATTACTTGCTCTGTTCCAGCGTGATCGGCTGACGGGAAATGACTTTCAGCTGCTCGGTCAGGCCATCAATACCTTTAGTACGCAGCAGGTCGCTCCATTCGTTCTGCTTGGTGGTGATCATGCTGACACCTTCGGCAATCATGTCAAACGCCTGCCAGTTACCGGTCTGGGTATTTTTACGCCACTGGAAATCCAGGCGTACCGGCGGGCGACCGTTGGCGTCAATAATTGTCACGCGGATGGCGACGATGTTTTTATCACCCAGCGGCTGCTCAGGGGCAATCTGGTAAGTCTGGCCGTGGTACATCGCCAGCGCCTGACCATAAGCCTGCTTCAGGTATTCGCGAAATGCCGCAAAGTAGGCTTCACGCTGCGCAGGCGTGGCATCTTTATAATAACGCCCCAGCACCAGCGCACCGGCGTATTTCACCTGTACGTAAGGCAGCAGTTCCTGGTCAACAATGTCGCGCAGCGAGTTCGGGTTCTGGCGAATCTGCGGCTGCTCGCTCTTCAGGCGACTGAAGGTCTTCTGCGCAGCTTCGTTCATCATGGCATAAGGATTAGACTGATCGGCAGCCATTGCCAGCGGAGCGACCACCAGCATGGCGACCATTAATAAACGTTTAAACATAGCTCTCTTCTCCAGTAATCAATGCGTTGCGTCGGGCTGTACCTGCGCCCCATTATTCTCTGCCGGATGCGCGTTGGCATCGTCTGAATTCTTATTCTGGTCATCGGTGTTGCTCTTATAGAGGAACTGACCGATCAGGTCTTCCAGCACCATCGCCGATTTGGTGTCCTGAAGGGTATCCCCATCTTTAAGAATAGCGGTGCCCAGTTCCGGGTCTTCAAACCCAATATTTAGCGCCAGATACTGTTCACCCAAAAGGCCGGAGGTGCGGATAGCCAGCGAACTGGTGTCCGGGATGTGATTGTATTGTTGCTCAATCTCCAGCGTCACACGCGGCAGGTAGGTTTTCGGGTCCAACGCGATATCGCTGACGCGGCCAATAGTCACGCCGCCCACGCGCACCGGGGAGCGCGCCTTCAGCCCACCGATGTTGTCAAATGTGGCATATAAACGATACGTCGGTTCATTGCTGATGGCGCTTACGTTCGCCACTTTCAGACAAAGGAAAACTACCGCGGCCAGCGCAACCAGCATGAACGCCCCGACCCAAATCTCAAATTTCTTCGTATGCATGAATTCAATTCCCGAACATCAGTGCAGTCAGTACAAAATCCAGTCCCAGCACCGCCAGCGATGCATGTACCACAGTACGCGTGGTGGCCCGGCTGATTCCCGCGGAAGTCGGTACCGCGTCATAACCATTGAACAGCGCAATCCAGGTGACCGTGATGGCGAAGACCACGCTTTTAATCACACAGTTCACCAGGTCCATTTTCCAGTCGACGGCGCTTTGCATCGCAGACCAGAAGAAACCGCTGTCAATACCTTTCCAGCTCACGCCAACCAGCGCGCCGCCCCAGACACCTACGGCGACAAAAATAAGAGACAGTAGCGGCAGTGAAATCACGCCTGCCCAGAAGCGCGGTGAAATCACGCGGCGCAGCGGGTCAACCGCCATCATCTCCATGCTGGAGAGCTGCTCCGTCGCCTTCATCAGGCCAATTTCTGCCGTCAGCGCTGAACCCGCCCGCCCGGCAAAGAGTAATGCGGACACCACCGGTCCCAGTTCACGCAGCAGCGACAGCGCCACCAGCATACCGAGGCTGGTTTCTGCGCTGTAGGTCGTGAGCACCAGATAACCCTGTAGCCCCAGCACCATGCCGATAAACAGGCCAGAAACGATGATGATAAGCAGCGACAGAACGCCGACGTTGTAGAGCTGTTTGACTAACAGCGGCGAGTGCTTGCGAAACTCAGGCCGCCCGATAATGGCATTAAACAGCATGAAACCGGCGCGGCCAAAGGATGCACAGGTTCGTAACCCGCGGTGCCCCAGTGACGCCAGTGCGTTGAAAAGCATGAGTGGCTTAACTCCCTGTTCCAGTGAGATCGTGTTGATAGTCCCCGGCCGGATAACGAAATGGCACCGGGCCGTCTGCAATGCCGTCAAGGAACTGGCGCACTCGCGCGTCGCCGTTGTTCTCAAGGTCATGCGGGCTGCCCTGCGCCACAATGTGCTGGTCAGCAACGATGTAGGCGTAATCGGCAATGCTCAGGACTTCCGGTACATCGTGCGATACCACAACGCAGGTCACGCCGAGTGAACTGTTCAGCTCAGAAATCAGCTTCACCAGCACGCCCATCGTAATCGGATCCTGACCGACAAAAGGCTCATCAAACATAATGAGGTCCGGCTCCAGCGCAATCGCGCGCGCCAGTGCGGCGCGGCGCGCCATGCCGCCGGAAAGTTCAGAGGGCATCAACTGTGCCGCGCCCCGCAGCCCCACGGCTTCAAGCTTCATCATCACCGTGCTGTGCAGTAGCGGTTCTGGCAGGCGCGTATGCTCACGCAGTGGCCAGGCGACATTTTCAAATACCGTCAAATCGGTAAACAGCGCACCAGACTGAAATAACATGCTCATACGCTTGCGCACCTGGAACAGACGCGAGCGCGACATTGCCGGTACGTTTTCACCGTCGAACAAGATTTCGCCACGGTCTGGCTGAATTTGCCCGCCAATCAGGCGCAGCAGCGTCGTTTTACCAATGCCCGACGGGCCCATTATCGCGGTAATCTTGCCGCGCGGTACTGAAAGCGAGATATCATCAAAGATACGTCGCTCTCCCCTGGAGAAGGTCACTCCCCGCACTTCGACCAGATTCGTCTGCGTCTGGCTCATCAGTCTTGTCTTCCATTCAATGAGAATACGCGCCAGGCCCATAAGCCTGACCATAAACACGCCATTTTTACAGAATAACTCCCCACCGCGTTAGCGAAAGCTGGCATTTGTTTTACTTTTGCCCCGCTTAAAGTCAAAATTAAGCATTCCTCGTAATGAATCAGAATCCAGGCGTGCCCGGTGCTTTCAAGCCAGTGGAGCGGCGATTATACCTGACGAAAGGATCTGGCATGCTTTTAGCAACAGCGCTGTTAATAATCGGTTTAGTCATGGTGGCTTACGGCGCAGACAGGCTCGTGTTCGCCGCCGCCATCCTGTGCCGTGGTTTTGGCATCCCACCGCTGATTATCGGTATGACCATCGTCAGCATCGGCACATCGCTGCCGGAAATTATCGTGGCTACCGCCGCTGGCCTGAACGGTCAGCTTGATTTGGCCGTGGGAACCGCCATTGGTTCCAATATCACCAATATTTTACTGATTCTCGGCCTTGCCGCCTTACTGAGCCCTTTTGTCATTCATTCCGATGTCTTACGCCGCGAATTGCCGTTAATGTTAATCATGAGCCTGCTGTGTGGCGTCCTGCTGTGGGACGGCAGTCTGGGCCGCATGGATGGCCTACTGCTGCTACTCACTGCCGTGATTTATTTGCTGATTACCGTTAAGATTGCGCGGCTTGCCGAACGCCAGGGCAGTGACTCACTCACGCGTGAGCAGCTTGCCGAGCTACCGGGCGAAGGCAGCCAGCCGGTAGCGTTTCTCTGGCTGGCTGTGGCACTGGTGATAATGCCGGTCGCAACAAGGATGATTATTGATAATGCCACCGTGCTGGCGAACACCTTTGCGGTCAGTGAACTGATCCCAGGGCTGACGATTGTCGCCATCGGCACCAGCCTACCGGAACTGGCAACGGCGATTGCTGGCGTACGTAAAGGCGAGAATGATATCGCTGTCGGCAATCTTATCGGCTCCAACATTTTTAATATCGCGATTGTGCTCGGACTTCCGGCGCTGCTTTCTCCTGGTACCTTTGACCCGCAGGCGGTAACAAGGGACTACGGCGTGATGCTGGCAGCCAGCGCGATTTTCGCCCTGCTCTGCTGGCGACGCCCGCAGGGTATCGGCCGACGCGCCGGGGCGCTGTTAATCTGTGGTTTTATCGCGTGGCTTCTGGTGGTGTTTATCACCGCTGCGCACTCCATAGGGTAAACTGGGAAAGATTATGTCGCACATTGCATTGCCGCCAGGTTTTGACTTCCAACTGGCAGGAAAAGACGTGTTGAATATTGAGCGTGAAGGCTTAGCCCAGCTCGATCAATATATTAACGAGGATTTCTCACGTGCCTGTGAGATGATGTTTCATTGCCAGGGCAAAGTCGTGGTGATGGGCATGGGGAAATCCGGCCACATCGGGCGCAAAATGGCCGCCACATTTGCCAGCACCGGCACGTCGGCGTTCTTTGTTCACCCTGGAGAAGCCAGCCACGGCGACCTGGGGATGGTCACGGCGAAGGATATCGTGATTGCCATTTCCAACTCTGGCGAATCCAATGAAATACTTGCGTTGATCCCGGTGCTTAAGCGCCTGCAGGTGCCGCTCATTTGCATCTCCAGCCGCCCGGAAAGCACCATGGGCCGCGCGGCGGATATTCACCTGTGTGTGAAAGTCCCGCAGGAAGCCTGCCCGCTGGGCCTGGCGCCCACCACCAGCACCACGGCGACGCTGGTCATGGGTGATGCGCTGGCAGTGGCGCTGCTCAAGGCGCGTGGTTTTACCGCAGAAGATTTTGCGCTGTCGCATCCTGGTGGCGCACTGGGTCGCAAGCTGCTGCTGCGGGTTAACGATATTATGCACACCGGTGACGAAATTCCGCGTGTGGGCAAAGACGCGACGCTTCGCGATGCGCTGCTGGAGATCACCCGTAAAAATCTTGGCATGACGGTTATCTGCGACGATGACATGAAAATTGCCGGTATCTTTACCGACGGTGACCTGCGCCGGGTGTTCGATATGGGCGTTGACCTGAACCACTTACGCATCACTGACGTGATGACCGCAGGCGGTATCCGTATTCGTCCCGGCACACTCGCGGTAGATGCCCTGAACCTGATGCAGTCACGCCATATTACGGCCGTTCTCGTCGCCGATGGCGACCAGCTGCACGGTGTGATACATATGCATGATTTACTGCGCGCAGGCGTGGTCTGATTTTAAGGATTATTGTTAATGAGCAACCCGCAAGCGATGCTTCCAACCTGTTATGGCCCGGTGAGCACGCATGTTATGGCGAAGGCGCGGGATATTCGCCTGCTTATCCTCGATGTCGACGGCGTGATGTCTGACGGCCTTATCTACATGGGCAACAGCGGAGAAGAACTGAAAGCGTTTAACGTACGTGACGGTTACGGCATCCGCTGCGTGCTGACAAGCGATATCGAGGTCGCGATTATCACCGGCCGTAAAGCAAAACTGCTGGAAGACCGCTGTGCGACGCTCAAAATTACGCACCTGTATCAGGGTCAGTCCGACAAGCTCATCGCTTACCGCGAGCTGCTCGCCACGCTCGCCCTTGAGCCGCATCAGGTCGCGTATGTGGGTGATGACCTGATTGACTGGCCGGTTATGGCGCAAATCGGCTTGAGCGTGGCCGTTGCTGATGCGCATCCGCTGTTGCTGGGGCGTGCAGACTACGTCACCCGCATTGGCGGCGGGCGCGGGGCGGTGCGTGAAGTCTGTGATTTACTGCTGCTGGCGCAGGGCAAGCTTGATGAGGCCAAAGGGCAATCCATATGAGTAAAACAAGGCGCTGGGTCATCATCCTGCTGTCACTGGTGGCACTGGTACTTATCGGCATCAACCTGGTCAATAACGACGATAAAGCCCCGGTAGCGCAGAACACCAGCGAGCCCACGTACAAAAGCGAAGACTCCAGCACGGTGGTGTATAACCCGTCTGGCTCACTTAACTACCGTCTTATCGCCGAGCACGTTGAATACTTTTCTGAGTCTGCAACGTCCTGGTTCACGAAACCGGTGATGACCGTGTACGACGCAGATAAAATCGAAACCTGGGCAGTCAGCGCCGATCGCGCAAAACTGACCGAAGATCGTATGCTTTATCTGTATGGCAACGTCGAGGTTAACGCCCTGACAGCCGAAGCACAGTTACGTAAAATTACAACGGACAACGCTCAGGTAAATCTTGTGACACAGGATGTCACCTCAGAAGATCTTGTCACGCTGTACGGAACCACATTTAATTCTCAAGGGTTGAAAATGCGTGGCAATTTACGCAAAAAAACGGCCGAGCTGATTGAAAAGGTTAAAACCTCCTATGAAATTCAGAATAAATAAACACAGCCTTAATTTCGTCATGGCCGGTACGCTTTTCGCGGCCTCGCTGCCTGCCCTCGCCGTCACTGGTGATACGGACAAGCCAATTCATATTGACTCCGATCAGCAGTCGCTGGATATGGACAGCAACGTTGCCACCTTTACCGGCAACGTGGTGGTCACGCAGGGCACCATCAAAATCAACGCCGATAAAGTGGTGGTCACCCGCCCGGGCGGCGAGCAGGGTAAAGAAGTGGTTGAAGGCTTTGGCAATCCGGCCACGTTTTACCAGATGCAGGACAACGGCAAGCCGGTAAAAGGTCGCGCCAGTAAAATGCGTTATGAGCTGCAAAAAGATTACGTGGAACTGACCGGTAACGCGTGGCTGGAGCAGCTTGACAGCAACATCAAGGGCGACAAAATCACCTACCTGGTGAAAGAGCAGAAAATGCAGGCCTTCAGCGAGAAAGGCAAGCGCGTCACCACGGTTCTGGTGCCGTCTCAGCTCCAGGATAAAAACAACTCTGGCCAGAAGAAATAATCCGGTATGGCAACTCTCATAGCAAAAAACCTCGCCAAGGCCTACAAAGGCCGCAGGGTGGTTGAAGATGTCAGCCTGACGGTGAAGTCGGGCGAGATAGTAGGCCTGCTTGGCCCAAACGGCGCGGGTAAAACCACCACGTTTTACATGGTCGTGGGCATTGTGCCGCGTGATGCGGGCAACATCATCATTGATGAAGAAGACATCAGTCTGCTGCCGCTGCATGCGCGCGCGCGTCGCGGCATCGGCTACCTGCCGCAGGAAGCCTCCATCTTTCGCCGCCTGAGTGTGTACGACAACCTGATGGCCGTGCTGCAAATCCGTGACGATTTGACCGAAGAGCAGCGCGAAGACCGCGCGAAAGAGCTGATGGAAGAGTTTCATATCGATCATCTGCGCAACAGTCTCGGCCAGTCGCTGTCGGGCGGTGAACGCCGCCGCGTGGAAATTGCCCGTGCGCTGGCCGCCAATCCTAAATTCATCCTGCTCGACGAACCGTTTGCCGGTGTTGATCCCATTTCTGTTATCGATATCAAGCGTATTATCGAACACCTGCGCGACAGCGGGCTGGGCGTGCTGATAACCGACCATAACGTGCGTGAAACGCTCGCCGTGTGCGAACGCGCCTATATCGTGAGCCAGGGCCACCTTATTGCGCACGGATCGCCAGACGAAATACTCGCGGACGAACAAGTTAAGCGCGTGTATCTTGGGGAAGAGTTCAGACTTTGATAGGGTATCGTTGTGTGGCACGTTAATCTCCACACTCCGACGCGGCCCTTCACGGAGTATTATTCAACAGGGAAGCGATTGACTGGCACGACTTCTGAGGAATTTTGCTCTGAATATGAAGCAAGGTTTGCAATTAAAGCTGAGCCAACAGCTTGCCATGACGCCGCAACTGCAACAGGCCATTCGTCTGTTGCAGCTCTCTACGCTGGAGCTTCAGCAGGAGCTACAGCAGGCGCTGGAAAGCAATCCGCTGCTTGAGCAGACCGACCCTCACGATGAAATCGACACCCAGGAAACGCCCGACAGAGAAGCCCTCGACAGCAGCGAAGCGCTGGAGCAGCGCGAAATGCCCGATGAGCTACCGCTCGACGCCAGCTGGGATGAAATCTACACCGCCGGAACGCCTTCCGGCAGCAGTACCGATTACCTCGACGATGAGCTCCCCATTTACCAGGGCGAAACCACCCAGTCGCTCCAGGATTATCTGATGTGGCAGGTTCAGCTCACGCCCTTCTCGGATACCGACAGGGCCATTGCCACCTCCATTGTCGATGCCGTTGACGACACCGGCTACCTGACGGTGCCAGTTGACGATATTCTCGAAAGCATCGGCAACGATGACGTCACGCCGGAAGAAGTCGAAGCGGTGCTTAAGCGCATCCAGCGCTTTGACCCGGTCGGCGTCGCCGCCCGCGACCTGCGCGAATGCCTGCTTATTCAGCTCTCTCAGTTCAGCCCGCAAACGCCATACCTGACACAGGCGCGCCTTATCATCGCCGATCATATCGATTTGCTGGCCAACCACGATTTTCGCACGCTGATGCGCCTGACGCGCCTGAAAGAAGATGTACTCAAAGAAGCCGTCACGCTGATTCAGTCGCTCGACCCGCGGCCAGGGCAGTCGATTCAGACCGGTGAGCCGGAATATGTTATTCCCGACGTGCTGGTGCGTAAGCACCAGGGCCACTGGAGCGTTGAGCTTAATAACGACAGTATTCCGCGCCTGAAAATCAACCAGCAGTATGCCGCCATGGGCGCGGGTTCGCGCAATGAAGCCGACAGCCAGTTTATCCGCAGCAACCTGCAGGAAGCGAAGTGGCTGATAAAAAGCCTTGAGAGCCGTAACGATACACTACTGCGGGTGAGCCGCTGCATCGTTGAGCAGCAGCAGGATTTTTTTGAGCACGGCGAAGAACAGATGAAACCGATGGTGCTGGCCGACATCGCCCAGGCCGTCGAAATGCACGAATCCACGATTTCACGCGTGACCACGCAAAAATATCTTCATAGCCCAAGAGGCATTTTTGAACTGAAGTATTTCTTTTCCAGCCACGTTAATACCGAAGGCGGTGGCGAAGCCTCCTCTACGGCAATTCGTGCGCTGGTGAAGAAACTGATAGCTGCGGAGAATCCCGCCAAGCCGCTAAGCGACAGCAAGCTCACCACCCTACTTTCCAGCCAGGGAATTATGGTGGCGCGCCGCACTGTTGCGAAGTACCGAGAGTCTTTATCGATTCCTCCGTCAAACCAGCGCAAGCAGCTGGTATGACCCAACCTGATAAGGAAGACACTTATGCAGCTCAATGTTACTGGACAGAACGTCGAAATTACCGATGCCCTGCGCGAGTTCCTCGACAAAAAATTCGCCAAGCTGGAACAATATTTTGAACGAATCAATCAGGTCTATATTGTGTTGAAAGTGGAAAAGGTGACCCATGCCGCGGATGCCACGCTGCACGTCAACGGCGGAGAGCTGCATGCCAGTGCAGAAGGTCAGGATATGTATGCCGCCATCGACGGCCTGATCGACAAGCTGGCCCGTCAGCTAAACAAACATAAAGACAAATTAAAACAACACTGATAATCCGGACGTTTGCGCGCTGCGACGCTAGTCCGGCGCGTAAAACTCAGGTGAAATTATGATGAATAATGATTCGGCTCTGCAATTGAGCAATGTTCTTAACCAGGAATGTACCCGAGCTGGCGTCCACTGCCAGAGCAAAAAGCGCGCGCTGGAAATTGTTAGCGAAATGGCGGCAAAGCAGCTGGGGCTGGCCCCGCAGGTTGTTTTCGAAGCCGTCCTGACCCGTGAACGCATGGGCAGTACCGGCATCGGTAACGGCATTGCCATCCCACATGGCAAACTGGAAGAAGATACGCTCAGAGCCGTCGGGGTGTTTATTCAGCTTGAAACCCCGATTGCCTTTGACGCCATTGATAACCAACCCGTCGATTTATTATTTGCGCTACTGGTACCCGCAGATCAAACTAAAACGCATCTGCATACGCTGTCGCTGGTGGCGAAGCGCCTGGCCGATAAGAACATCTGCCGCCGCCTGCGGGCGGCCCAAACCGATGAAGAGCTGTGGCAAGTCATCACAGAAAATACAAACGACAGTGAATAAGTCCGGCCGCGCTCTGGGTGCGGCTTAATCAGTGGGGAGAGACTGTACATGGTGCTGATGATTGTCAGCGGTCGCTCGGGTTCAGGGAAGTCTGTAGCATTACGGGCCCTGGAAGACATGGGATTTTACTGTGTGGATAACCTGCCGGTCGTGCTGCTGCCGGAGCTGGCCCAGACGCTGGCTGAGCGTAAAATTTCTGCCGCGGTCAGTATCGACGTGCGTAATATGCCGGAGTCTCCTGAGATTTTTGAACAGGCAATGGGCAATCTGCCGGATTCGTTTTCACCGCAGCTGCTGTTTCTTGATGCTGACCGCAATACGCTGATTCGCCGTTACAGCGATACGCGACGTCTGCATCCGCTTTCCAGCAAAAACCTGTCGCTGGAAAGCGCTATCGACCAGGAGAGCGATCTGCTGGAGCCGCTGCGCTCACGCGCCGACCTGATTATCGACACCTCCGAAATGTCGGTGCATGAGCTGGCAGAAATGCTGCGCACTCGTCTGCTTGGCAAGCGCGAGCGCGAGCTGACGATGGTGTTTGAATCCTTCGGCTTTAAGCACGGCATCCCTATCGATGCCGACTACGTGTTTGACGTGCGCTTTCTGCCAAACCCGCACTGGGACCCGAAGCTGCGCCCGATGACCGGCCTTGATAAACCGGTGGCGGCCTTCCTTGACCGGCATACGGAAGTCCACAACTTTATCTACCAGACCCGCAGCTATCTTGAACTGTGGCTGCCAATGCTGGAAACCAACAACCGCAGTTATCTGACCGTGGCAATTGGTTGTACCGGCGGTAAACACCGTTCTGTTTATATTGCTGAACAACTTGCCGATTACTTCCGCTCACGCGGTAAGAACGTCCAGTCCCGCCACCGCACGCTGGAAAAGCGCAAAACATGACCGTCAGACAAACCGTCGAAATCACCAACCGGCTGGGCATGCACGCCCGCCCGGCCATGAAGCTATTCGAACTGGTGCAAAGTTTTGATGCCGAAGTGCTGCTACGCAACGAAGGTGGCACCGAAGCAGAAGCCAGCAGCGTGATTGCGCTGCTGATGCTGGACTCGGCACAAGGCGGGCATATTGAAGTGGAAGCGAGCGGCCCGCAGGAGCAAGAGGCGCTCGACGCGGTTGTCGCACTGTTCAACGCCGGGTTTGACGAAGACTAAGCGGTCGTTACCCTACCAGTCGTTGCAGGCCCGCGCGTCCAGAACTGACCCACGCTAACCCGCAATATCTCGCGATGCGTGCTGACGCAAAGCCGCCGCCATGCAAGGCGCACAACGGCTGGCACCCGCTACTTTCACTCTGGTGATATCAGTACAAGCGGTGTTGCGCGAGAAAGCGCTCACCACCAAGCTGGCGCATCTGGCGCAAAATCCACTGCTGGCGCGATAACACATAGCCGGAAGGCGCATTCACTTTAAAGCGAATCGGATTAGGCAACACAGCGGCCAGCAGTGCGGCTTCTGACTGACTCAGGCGACGGGCAGGTTTACGGAAATAGTGCTGCGCGGCGGCTTCCACACCAAAGATCCCATCGCCAAATTCGGCAATGTTCAGATACACCGTAAGAATGCGCCGCTTGCTCCAGACCAGCTCTATACCGGCCGTCAGGCCCGCTTCCAGCCCCTTACGTAACCAACTGCGCCCGTCCCACAGCAGCAAATTCTTGGCTGTCTGCTGTGAGAGCGTGGAAGCGCCGCGTATACGCGTCCCCTCGCCGCTGCTCTCCAGCACCTTCTGGATTGATGCCACATCAAATCCCCAGTGGCTGGGGAAGGTCTGATCTTCTGCGGCCACGACTGCCAGCGGCATCCAGGGCGAAATCTCGTCCATGGCAACCCAGTCGGAGTGCGCGACATAGCTAAAGTCACCACGCAGCCACGCGCTGACCTGGCGCTCGGCCATCACCGCCGAAAACGGCACCGGCAGAACGCTGAACAGCACAATGCCGCCGCCCCAGATAACCACCAGCACCAGCGCAACACGCAGCAGCCAGCGCCTGAGCCATGCTTTCATCCCTGAACGCCGTTTACCCATCCGCACATAGCCCCAGCACGCGCGCCACCAGCTTCTCAATACCGTCAGCGGCTTCATCAATACGCTGCGCCAGCATATAAGCCGGCGTTGTCACCACTTTCTGCTCATCATCAACCACGATGTCGTCCACCGGGCACGGAACATGCTCACCGCCCATTTCTTCAATTATTTCTGCGGTATCGACATCCGTACCGATGGTCAGGCGCAGCGGTGTTTGCAAAATCACGGGCAGCATAGCAGGCGCAATGCAGATAAAGCCAAGCGGTTTACCAGCCGCGTGGCAATCACGTGCAAGCTTCACCAGGTCAGGCTCCACCGTACAAGCGCTGCCCAGTGAGGCAAAGTTACTCAAATTTTTTGCTGCACCAAAACCACCGGGAACAATCAGCGCATCCAAATCCTGCGCGTTTGCGCTGGCGAGCGGCTGAATCGTGCCGCGCACCAGCCGCGCCGCCTCAATCAACACATTGCGGCTTTCTGCCATCGGCTCGCCGGTCAAATGATTGATTACATCTGCTTGAGTTTTGTCCGACGCAAAACACACTGCCTCGGCACCATTTCGCGCAATCGCCAATAGCGTAATGACCGCCTCATGGATTTCCGATCCATCGAAAACGCCGCATCCACTTAGAACTACGCCAATTTTTTTCACGTTATCATTCCTTTTTGCGAATCAGCCCCAAAAAAGTAATTTTATTAATAAGAACGCTATGCTTCACATATTTTACTGATTCAGGTAACAAAGCGCGGAAGATTTGCTATCTTATTGCCTGAGCAAAAACACTTCCTTATGCACTACCGCTTATTTCTCCTTATAACATGAACGGGTGGTGTAACGATTTCCCTGGTGTTGGCGCAGAATTCGCGCACCCCGGCTTAGCCGGGGTCATTTTTTTGGCGCACTGTTCACCCACGCTTTCAGCACATCCACATCGTGCTTCCACTCTTGCTTGAGCTCTTCAATCCAGTCCCCCACGTTGTCCCACCAGGCCGGAAGCTCTGGAGACTGAATTTGCTGTGCCACCTGTTGCAGATGCCGTAAACCAACGGAGCCGGCAGCACCTTTAATTTTGTGCCCTTCCTCAACAATGCCTTTACTGTCACGCGCCGTCAGGTTGGACTCCAGCACGCTCAGATAACCCGGCATCATTTTCTCGAACATCGCCAGACCATCGACAATCAGCTTTGGCCCAACCAGCTCCATGTACTGCTCCAGCATGTCGACATCGAGCAGCGCTTCATGCTTGCCTGCGTGGTGATGCACCGCTGACTCTGCGCCCCCTGTTTGTGCGCCCGCGCTGGCTCCCCAGAACTTTTTAATCATCGCCGTCAGCGCAGGCACCGCCAGCGGTTTGCTCAGCACGTCATCCATACCGGCATCCAGATACTCTTTTTTGTCTTTAAGCACGTTAGCCGTCAGCGCCACCAGCGGCGGTAGCGCCTCTTTGTCGAAACGATTATGCAGTTCGCGGGCAATATCCAACCCGGTCATGTCCGGCAACTGGATATCCAGCAGCGCCAGGTCGAACTCACCGGGCGTGAACATCTCCAGCGCCTGCTGGCCGGTCATGGCCACTTCCACACTGTTACCCAGTTTTTCCAGTACCGAGCGCGCCACAATCACGTTAAGTTCGATATCTTCAACCAGCAGCACGTGCAGCGCCGGTAGCGGTAAATCGTCATCTTCGAGCGTATCTTCCACTTCCTCTGCCACACGCGGCGCGTGCACCGTCAGCGAGAAGGTCGAGCCTTTACCGGGCTTGCTGATAACCGTGATATCCCCGCCCATGTTTTTTGCCAGCCGACGCGAGACGGCAAGCCCAATACCGGTGCCGGTCGCCGGTTTACCACCGCGGTTATCCGTTACCTGGTAGTACATGGCAAAAATCTTATCCAGCTCTTCGCCAGGAATACCAATCCCCGAATCTTCAACGTCAAAGCACAGCATGCTGTTGTGTTCATAGCGTACCCGCACAACCACCTGGCCGCTTTGGGTGAATTTCACCGCGTTACTGATGAGGTTCCAGAGGATCTGACGCAGGCGCGTTCCGTCGGTAATGACTTTATGCGGCAGCGGTAATGCAGGCTCCAGCATAAAGCGCAGTCCTTTTTGCTGCGCCTGCAAGCCTGAGAGGTTTTCGAGATCGGCAAGGAAGCTGGTGAAATCCAGCGGCTGGTTATCAAGCTGTACCCGGCGGCGTTCAATTTTGTCCATATCAATAATATCGTTAAAGATATTACCCAGCGTGACCGCCGAAACATGGATGGTTTTCAGGTATTTTTCCTGCTCCTGCGTAAGCTCGGTATCGAGCAAAATACGGCTCAGGCCAACAATACCGTTGAGCGGCGTACGCAGTTCGTGGCTGATAGTCGAGATAAAGGTGGTTTTGTCGCGGCTGGCGCGTTCCAGTGCATCCTGGTAGCGCTTGCGCTCGGTGATATCGCGCCCAAAGCCCATCAGACCGTGGCGCTTGCCCACGCGGTCGTAATACGGCACTTTGCGGATTTCAAAGCAGGCCTTGCGGCCATCCGGGTAATCGAGCCACTGCTCATAGGCCAGCGACACATTATGGCGAAACACCTTCTCATCCGTTTCTACCACCTTCTGCGCAATTTCTGGCCCATAGACATCAAGCGGCTTCAGGCCGATAAGCTGCTTCTCACTCTTGCCGGTAAGCAACTCCATCGCGCGGTTACAGCCAGAAAATTCTTTATCTTCATTGCGGTAAAATACCAGGTCCGGTGAAGCATCAAGGAAAGAGCGCAGAAATGAAGACTGCTGCTCAAGCAAAACCTGAGTTGCCTCACGCTCCTTCACCTCCACTTTTAGCTGTTCCAGCGTGGCATGGCGCTCTGCTTCCGCTTTTTCGCGATCGGCAATTTCCTGATTAAGTTGCGCGATATTGTCTTTTAACTGCACGTTAAGCGTTAAATCACGCTCGCGCATCTCTTCAAGCTTTTCCACCAGCCGTGAAAGCCGCTGGCGCGACTCCTCAAGCTGCTCAACCACCACCGACAGGAAATACACGGCCCAGGGCGTAATCAACAGGCCAAAAAAGATGGAGCGGATAACGTCAATGCTGTCGACCTGGCCTCTGAGCAGCATGGTCACCGCCATCTGCACCACCATCGCCAGCACCACCAGCGCCAGCGCCAGTAGCAGCGAGAAGCGGACAAGGCCCAGCTTCATCATTAAGTCGACATAATACTGAGCCAGTTTCCTGATTTGCTTCATGGAGATTCCTTCGCAGCGTAATAAACCTGAACCGCAGGTGAAGAGAGCGACCCTTCTGAACGGGCAAACCAGCACGCAGACAGCCGTTGCCTGTGCTTATGGTGCGCCAAAGATGCGCATAAACCTGATGCAGAATGATCGCGAGAATGGCGTTGCCGACCAGACTCTTAGCCCTCAATCATATACTCAAAATAAGATGAGTTGCAGGAGCGGAGCAAGAACGTGCGGCATAAGGCAAGAAAACGCTGCGACGGGTGTCGTAAAAAGACGCCTGCGCCCGCATTCAGGGAAGTGAGCCGTTATTCAGGACGTTGCCAGGCGCGCCCCAGCGCTGAACCCTGCGCACCGTGCTGTTGCAACCAGCGGTCAAGTTCAACCATGCCGGTCCAGCGGTTTTCACACCAGGCTGGCGCCAGCAGCGTCGGGCGGCGCGCGCTGGCAGAAATGCGGTGATAAACCACCTGCGCAGGCGTATGGCGAATCATCTCACCGGCAATTGCGGTGTAATCTTCAAGCGTAATCGCCGCAAGCCGACCGGCCTGCCAGGATTTCGCCATCGTGCTGCCGGTGACAATGTGCAGTGGATGCAGCTTGATGCCTTCAACGCCGGTTTCAACGACTTTATTGAGCGTATCCAGGCAGGCAGCCTTATCTTCACCGGGCAGGCCAACAATGAGATGGCTGCACACTTTCAGGCCACGCGTTCGCGCCCGACGCGTTGTTTGCTGGTAGCAGGCAAAGTCATGGCCACGGTTGATACGGTGCAGGGTTTTATCCTGCGCGCTTTGCAGCCCCAGCTCCAGCCAGACTTCATAGCCCTGCTCCCGGTACTCGCTAAGCAAATCAAGCACACTTTCTGGTACACAGTCCGGGCGCGTGCCAATGCACAGCCCCACAACGTCGGCCTGGCTCACCGCCTCTTGATACATCTTCCTGAGCACCTGCACTTCTGCGAAGGTGCTGGTGTACGCCTGGAAATAGGCCAGATAGCGGTTAGCGCGGTTGATGCGCCCGGCCTGACGCGCCAGTTGCTCGCTAATGGAGTGATGCTGCTCGGCCTCATCAGCAAACGACGCGACATTGCAGAAGGTGCAGCCACCGCGCCCGATGGTACCGTCGCGATTGGGACAGCTAAAGCCGCCGTGCAGCGTCAGCTTATGGACTTTTTCGCCATAGCGACGACTCAGATCGCCGCCAAACATATTGACTAATTTGTGTAACTGCATAATCTGTTGGACCGGCCCGCAAAAAGGGACCCAGCCTGCCACTTCCGCGCTTTTGCGGCGATGACCTGGATCAATCGCCCGCCCCGCATCTGATATGCATATTCATTCACCATAAACGCAAATTCAGTCACGCCATCCGTAATTACTTTTACTTATACTCCGCCAGGCTAAATAAAGAATTTCTGCGCCGCTGAAAAACAGAACCATACTGCGACCTTAAACCTTAAAGCAGCATAAAAAACCACATAATATTCCGACATCAGAATTACCTCATATTATCCCCGCTTTTAGACAGTGAGACAGATCACATTCTACGCAGCGGGAAAAGGGCGTACTTTTTGAAGCAAAATCCAATAAAAGCAATAATAAACAACAGGATAACAATAAAAAGATAACATCAGCGACCAATAAGGTGACCATTTGACCTGTGTGCGCTTTCCCGATAAGTTGGAATTTCGCTGGAAGCTATCTCGATGGAGGCTCTCTCCATCATACTTATGCAGTAATTAAAGATTCCCCCTAAGCAAGTCCTCAATACTTGTATAACCGCTGCGAAGGTCTCAGGGAGGGTGAAACGGATGCGTGTGAGCTGCGCTTTTAATCCGTCGCCTTGCTCTCGCTGCGCCCGCGCGCAATCGGTATCGGGAATCCCGCAGAGCCTGGGGAGGTTCACTGATATGTTGTACGATAAATCCCTTGAGAGGGATAACTGTGGTTTCGGCCTGATCGCCCACATAGAAGGCGAACCCAGCCACAAAGTTGTGCGCACGGCCATTCATGCACTGGCCCGTATGCAGCACCGTGGCGCCATCCTCGCCGATGGCAAAACCGGCGACGGCTGCGGCCTGTTGCTGCAAAAACCCGATCGTTTCTTCCGCCTGGTCGCCGAAGAGCGCGGCTGGCGTCTTGCCAAAAACTACGCCGTTGGCATGATCTTCCTGAGCAAAGATAACGACGCTGCAAGCGCCTGCCGTAAAATTGTCGAAGAAGAATTACAGCGTGAAACGCTGTCTATTGTCGGCTGGCGTGAAGTGCCAACTAATACCGAAGTCCTTGGTGAAATTGCCCTTTCCTCCCTGCCCCGCATTGAGCAGATTTTTGTCAACGCCCCGGCGGGCTGGCGTCCGCGCGATATGGAGCGCCGCCTGTTCATCGCCCGTCGCCGCATCGAAAAGCGCATTGAAGAGCGCGATTTCTATGTGTGCAGCCTGTCGAATCTGGTGAACATTTATAAAGGCCTGTGCATGGCCGCCGATCTGCCGCGCTTTTATCTGGATCTCGCGGATCTGCGTCTGGAGTCGGCGATTTGCCTGTTCCACCAGCGCTTTTCCACCAACACCGTGCCACGCTGGCCGCTGGCACAGCCGTTCCGCTATCTGGCGCACAACGGCGAAATCAATACCATCACCGGTAACCGCCAGTGGGCGCGCGCCCGTACCTATAAATTTAAAACGCCGCTGATCCCTGATTTGCAGGACGCTGCGCCGTTTGTCAACGAAACCGGCTCCGACTCCAGCTCGCTCGATAACATGCTGGAACTGATGCTCGCAGGCGGCATGGATATCGTGCGCGCCATGCGCCTGCTGGTGCCACCGGCCTGGCAGAACAACCCGCAGATGGACCCGGAACTGCGCGCCTTCTTTGACTTTAACTCCATGCACATGGAGCCGTGGGATGGTCCGGCAGGCATCGTAATGTCTGACGGCCATTTTGCAGCCTGTAACCTTGACCGTAACGGCCTGCGCCCGGCGCGCTACGTTATCACCAAAGACAAGCTCATCACCTGCGCCTCTGAAGTGGGCATCTGGGACTATCAACCAGACGAAGTGGTGGAAAAAGGTCGCGTCGGTCCTGGTGAGTTAATGGTGATTGACACCCGCAGCGGCCGCATCCTGCATTCGGCAGAAACGGACCACGACCTTAAGAGCCGCCATCCGTATAAAGAGTGGATGGAAAAGAACGTGCGCCGCCTGGTGCCGTTTGAAGACTTGCCGGACGAGCGCGTCGGCATGCGTGCAATGGATGACGACCTGCTGGCAAGCTACCAGAAGCAGTTCAACTACAGCGCCGAGGAGCTGGATACCGTTATCCGCGTGCTGGGTGAAAACGGCCAGGAAGCGACCGGCTCAATGGGTGATGATACGCCATTTGCCGTGCTCTCCAGCCAGCCGCGCATCATTTACGACTATTTCCGCCAGCAGTTTGCCCAGGTCACTAACCCGCCCATCGATCCGCTGCGTGAAGCGCACGTGATGTCGCTTGCCACCAGCATCGGGCGTGAAATGAACGTGTTCTGCGAGGCCGAAGGCCAGGCACACCGCCTGAGCTTCAAATCGCCCATTCTGCTGTACTCCGACTTCAACCAACTCACGACGCTTAAAGAAGAGTATTACCGCGCCGACGTACTGGATATTACCTTTGACGTGACCCAGTCCGACCTTGAAAGCACCGTTAAAGCGCTGTGCGACGAGGCCGAACGTATGGTGCGTGCAGGCACCGTGCTGTTGGTGCTGTCAGACCGCAACATTGGCAAAAACCGCCTGCCTGTTCCGGCTCCGATGGCGGTCGGCGCGATTCAGACGCGCCTGGTTGAGAAAAGCCTGCGCTGTGACGCCAACATCATTGTTGAAACCGCCAGCGCACGCGATCCGCACCACTTCGCCGTGCTGTTAGGCTTTGGCGCAACGGCGATTTACCCGTACCTGGCCTACGAAACGCTGGCGCGCATGGTGGATGCCGGCACGATAGCCAAAGACTACCGCGCGGTGATGCTGAACTATCGCAACGGCATCAATAAAGGTCTGTATAAAATCATGTCCAAAATGGGCATCTCAACCATCGCCTCCTACCGCTGCTCGCGCCTGTTCGAAGCCGTGGGCCTGCACCGTGAGCTATCGGACCTGTGCTTCCAGGGCGTGGTCAGCCGTATCGGTGGCGCCAGCTTCAGCGATTTCCAGCAGGATTTGCTGAACCTGTCGAAGCGCGCCTGGCTGGTGCGTAAGCCGCTGGATGCCGGTGGCCTGCTCAAATACGTGCACGGTGGTGAATATCACGCCTATAACCCGGACGTGGTGCAAACCCTGCAAAAAGCGGTGCAGAGCGGTGAGTACAGCGACTATCAGCAATATGCAACGCTGGTTAACGAACGCCCGGCAGCCACGCTGCGCGACCTGCTGGCGCTGAACCCGCAGGGTGAAGCTATCAGCGTGGAGCACGTCGAGCCTGCCAGCGAACTGTTCAAGCGTTTTGATACCGCAGCAATGTCCATTGGTGCACTCAGCCCGGAGGCGCATGAGTCGCTGGCCGAAGCCATGAACAGCATCGGCGGATTCTCTAACTCCGGCGAAGGCGGTGAAGATCCGGCGCGCTACGGCACCAACAAAGTCTCGCGCATCAAGCAGGTCGCCTCAGGCCGCTTCGGCGTCACCCCGGCTTACCTGGTTAACGCGGATGTTATCCAGATTAAAGTCGCCCAGGGTGCGAAACCCGGTGAAGGTGGCCAGCTGCCAGGCGATAAGGTCACGCCATACATTGCCAAACTGCGCTATTCGGTGCCTGGCGTGACGCTGATTTCACCGCCGCCGCACCACGATATTTACTCTATCGAAGACCTCGCGCAGCTGATTTTCGACCTCAAGCAGGTGAATCCGCAGGCGATGATTTCCGTGAAACTGGTGTCTGAGCCTGGCGTTGGCACCATCGCCACCGGCGTTGCCAAAGCCTACGCCGACCTGATAACCATCGCCGGTTATGACGGCGGCACCGGCGCCAGCCCGCTGACCTCGGTGAAATACGCCGGTTGCCCGTGGGAGTTGGGGCTGGTGGAAACCCAGCAGGCGCTGGTGGCAAACGGCTTACGCCACAAAATTCGCCTGCAGGTGGACGGTGGCCTGAAAACCGGTCTGGATATCATTAAAGCGGCCATCCTCGGCGCAGAGAGCTTCGGCTTTGGTACCGGGCCGATGGTGGCGCTGGGCTGTAAATACCTGCGCATCTGCCATTTGAACAACTGCGCGACCGGTGTAGCAACCCAGGATGACAAACTGCGTAAAAATCACTACCACGGCTTGCCGTTCAAAGTGACCAATTACTTTGAATTTATCGCCCGCGAAACCCGCGAGTTAATGGCACTGTTGGGGGTGAAGCGGCTGGTGGATCTCATAGGTCGCACTGACCTGCTCAAAGAGCTTGAAGGCTTCACCGCTAAACAGCAGAAACTTGAACTGTCGAAACTGCTGGAAACGGTTGAACCGCTGGCGGGCAAGGCGGTGCACTGCACCGAGAGCAACCCGTCATTTGATAACGGTGAGCTGAACCGCCAACTGCTCAAACAGGCACAGCCGTTTGTTGACGAACGCCAGAGCAAAACGCTGTGGTTTGATATCCGTAATACCGACCGCTCTGTCGGTGCCACGCTGTCTGGCTACATCGCTGGCAAGCACGGTGACCAGGGGCTGGCGGCTGACCCGATTCGCGCTCACTTTAGCGGTACGGCCGGGCAGAGCTTCGGCGTGTGGAACGCCGGTGGCGTTGAGTTGTTCCTGACCGGGGACGCTAACGACTACGTTGGCAAAGGCATGGCGGGTGGCCTTATTGCGGTGCGCCCACCGGTTGGCTCGGCGTTTCGCAGCTGCGATGCCAGTATTATCGGCAACACCTGTCTGTATGGTGCAACGGGCGGGCGTCTGTATGCCTCAGGCCGCGCGGGTGAGCGCTTTGCCGTACGTAACTCCGGTGCTATCACCGTGGTCGAAGGCATTGGTGATAACGGCTGCGAGTACATGACCGGCGGTATCGTCTGCGTGCTTGGCAAAACGGGCGTTAACTTCGGTGCAGGCATGACCGGTGGCTTTGCTTACGTGCTCGACGAGGACGGCGAGTTCAGCAAGCGCGTTAACCCGGAGCTGGTAGAAGTGCTGGGCGTTGAAGAGCTGCCCATTCACGAAGAGCATCTGCGCGGTCTTATCACCGAGCACGTGCAGCTTACCGGCTCGCAGCGCGGCGAAGAGATCCTCGCCAACTGGCCGACGTTTGCCGCGAAATTTGCGCTGGTAAAACCAAAGTCCAGTGATGTCAAAGCGTTGTTAGGTCACCGCAGTCGTTCCGCAGCCGAGCTGCGGGTGCAGGCACAGTAAGAGGTTGTTATGAGTCAGAACGTATATCAGTTTATCGACCTGCAGCGCGTTGATCCGCCAAAGAAGCCGCTCAAACTGCGTAAAATCGAGTTTGTCGAAATTTACGAACCGTTTTCCGACAGTCAGGCAACCGCGCAGGCAGACCGCTGCTTGTCCTGCGGCAATCCGTATTGCGAGTGGAAATGCCCGGTACATAACTACATCCCCAACTGGCTGAAGCTTGCCAATGAAGGACGCATTATTGAGGCCGCTGAACTGTCTCACCAGACCAACACGCTGCCGGAAGTCTGTGGCCGCGTGTGCCCTCAGGACCGCCTGTGCGAAGGCTCCTGCACGCTAAACGACGAGTTTGGCGCAGTCACCATCGGCAACATCGAGCGCTATATCAACGATAAGGCGTTTGAGATGGGCTGGCGCCCGGATTTGACCGGCGTGAAGCAAACCGGCAAGCGCGTGGCGATTATTGGCGCTGGCCCTGCGGGGCTTGCCTGCGCCGACGTGCTGACGCGCAACGGCGTGAAAGCGGTGGTGTATGACCGTCACCCGGAAATCGGCGGCCTGCTGACCTTTGGCATCCCGGCATTTAAGCTCGAAAAAGAGGTGATGACGCGCCGTCGTGAGATCTTCACCGGCATGGGCATTGAGTTTCAGCTCAACACCGAAGTCGGCAAAGACGTGGCGCTGGATACGCTGCTTGGCGAATACGACGCGGTATTCCTCGGCGTAGGCACCTATCAGTCCATGCGCGGCGGGCTGGAGAATGAAGATGCACAGGGCGTGTTCGACGCGCTGCCGTTCCTGATTGCCAATACCAAACAGTTGATGGGCTTTAAGGCCGATGCCGACGAGCCGTACATCAGCATGGAAGGCAAGCGCGTGGTGGTACTCGGCGGTGGTGATACCGCGATGGACTGTGTGCGTACCTCGGTACGCCAGGGCGCCAGCCACGTTATCTGCGCCTATCGCCGCGATGAAGAGAACATGCCCGGCTCACGCCGCGAAGTGAAAAACGCGCGTGAAGAAGGTGTGGAATTTCAGTTCAACGTACAGCCGCTGGGCATTGAGGTTAACGGCAACGGGCGCGTGAGCGGCGTGAAGATGGCACGCACAGAAATGGGCGCGCCGGATGACAAAGGCCGCCGCCGTGCGGAAATTGTGCCTGGCTCTGAGCATGTGGTGCCTGCTGACGCCGTCATTATGGCGTTTGGTTTTCGCCCACACGCCATGAACTGGCTGGAGAAGCACAGCGTGGAGCTGGACTCTCAGGGACGCGTCGTCGCACCGCAAGACTGCGAAAACGCGTTTCAGACCAGTAACCCGAAGATCTTCGCCGGTGGCGATATCGTGCGCGGCTCAGACCTGGTAGTTACGGCGATTGCAGAAGGCCGCAAGGCGGCTGAAGGGATTATGAATTACCTGGAAGTGTGATTGCGGATAACAGCCGCCAGCAGGCGGCTGTTATCGAGCGCTTTTCCTGTCTAAGCCTGAGCCACAAAAACAAAAGGGGAGCCATCGCTCCCCTTACTCATTGTTGCCCCAGTCATTATCCGCGCCGCGATAACTGGTGCAGAGCACGACTTATCGCGATGTTGTTTCCTTGAGCAGTTTATCAATACAGCCTGGTGCCGCCGGATACTTAGCACAATCAGCCTGTACCGGCGTTTCGCTACGCGGCGTACCGGCGGGTGCCCAGCCGTAATCTACCATCAGCGCCCGGTAAACCTGATTGGTGACATAGTTGTCCTGCTCCATTGAGCGGCCAAAGAACGGGCTTATGTACTCCCACACGATTTCACCTTTGGGCGTGACCTGGAACAGGCGACCGCTCTGCCCTTCATTAATGAGCGTATTGCCGTTTGGCAGCCGCTGGGCGTTACTGATAAAGGCGCTGTAGAAACTCCAGACCGGCAGACCCGACTGCTCTGCGGTATATTCCCAGACAATCTGCCGGGTCTGCGGATTGACTTCAATCACGCGCGAGGCTGAGAAAAAACCCTGTTGCGAGGGCGGGAAACCGGCGTTCCCCTGGTTATCAAATATCAGAATGTTGCCCGCCCCTGGCAGACCTTTGCCAATCATATGGACATCGTGCGCGCCAATGGTTTGGTCCAGCGTCCTGGGCAACGGTGCGCCCATCTTCAGCGGCGGCAGGACTGGTCCGATGCGCCAGACCACGCGGCGAGTTTGCTTATCAATAATGGCAGCGACGTTACCGTTGCGTGAATTGACCAGAATATTATCAGGCGCGAAGCGGCTGTCACCTTCGTCATACCAGTGGTTTTCGCCAAGCGGTGCGGCGGTATTGAAATGCAGGAAATCGGGATCGCGGGTCTTTTTAATGGCCGCAATTTGCTGCTTGCTGAATCCAAGCTGGTTGATGCTGTCGGCCGCAGACCAGCGCCAGATAGAACGGCCATCTGGCGTGATTTCCTCGACGCCGTTATCAATCACCCGGTAGCTAAAGCCTGGAATGCGGCGCAATTTTGCCGTCATGAGCAGCGTGTTGCCATTGGGGAGCCTGCGCATATCGTGATGCTGGTGCAGCGGTGCCAGCTGGCTGCCGTAGCGCCAGACAACATTGCCCTCCCAGTCCACTTCACCTACGGACGCATTAAGCATGCCGTTGCCCGGATTTGCCAGTTTGTCAGGGCTCTGGCGCCGTTCCAGTTGCACCAGTACACGGCCCTGCGAAGCGTTGTCGACAACAGGCCAGGGCGGGAAGCTCTCGAACTTCCAGCGATGCACTTCGTTGCCATTCATATCAATCAGGTGGGTCTGGCGGTCGCCGCCGGGGAATAACACATAGCCGTTCCAGGCTTTTTCAGGGTTGTAGTACGTCGTCCCAACCGGGAAACTGCCCGGTAGCGCCAGTGCCGGTGCAGAAATCATCAGCCCGCAGGCGGCTAACAGCGTGTATCCGGCGTTTTTTAACGTTGGGTTCGTCACGTTATCTCCTCCTCGCTTGCGCTTTATGAATCAAAGACTAATACACGAAGCAGGATAATGCGGCGCAGAAAAACACATTCCAGGCATTCAGTTCAAAAACAGGGAAAAAAAACGGAGCCTGCTGGCTCCGTTAGATTATTTTACAACTCTTAGCGTCGGGCGCCCACCGCGCGGCGGTGGCGGCTCGTCATCCGGATCGTTTTCGTCATCCTGATCCGGGCGATCGCCGTCGATAACCGACATCAGGTTACCAGGCTCTTCTTCGCCGGATTCCAGCAACTCTGGAACCTCTTCGTCATAGCCCGTTTCCGGTTCAAACATGGTCCCGGCGCCGTTTTCACGCGCATAAATTGCCAGCACGGCAGACATGGGCACGTTAACCTGGCGCGGTACACCGCCGAAGCGCGCGTTAAAACGCACTTCGTCGTTTGCCAGATCCAGATTTCCCACGGCGCGCGGCGCGATGTTGAGCACTATCTGCCCATCACGAGCGTACTCCATCGGCACATTGACACCCGGCAGCGTCACGTCCACCACCAGGTGCGGCGTAAGCTGGTTATCCAGCAGCCAGTCATAAAACGCGCGCAGCAAATACGGACGGCGCGGCGTCAGCTGCGAAATCTCCATCAGCCTTAGCCCCGGCCCTGCAGACGCATTTCACGCTCAGGCTCCGTCAGGGACGCCAGGAATGAATCACGCTCAAATACGCGAGTCATATAGCCTTTCAGCTCTTTTGAACCTGCTCCGCTCAGCTCAATGCCCAGCTGCGGCAAACGCCACAGCAGCGGTGCCAGGTAGCAGTCAACCAGACTAAATTCATCACTCAGGAAATACGGCTTCTGAGTGAAGACCGGCGCAATCGCCAGCAACTCTTCACGCAGCTGCTTACGCGCCGCTTCCGCTTCCTGATTGCTCCCGTTGCGAATGACATTCATCAGTGAATACCAGTCTTTTTCAATACGGTGCATATAAAGGCGACTTTCACCACGCGCTACCGGGTAAACCGGCATCAGCGGCGGGTGCGGGAAACGCTCATCAAGGTACTCCATGATGATGCGGGATTCCCACAGTGTCAGCTCCCGGTCAACCAGGGTGGGTACGCTCTGGCTCGGATTAAGATCGATCAGGTCCTGAGGGAGGTTATCCATCTCAACGTGTTCAATCTCAAAGCTGACGCCTTTTTCGGCCAAAACAATACGTACCTGATGGCTATAGATATCAACAGGACCAGAAAACAGAGTCATTACCGAACGTTTGTTGGCAGCGACAGCCATGACAACCTCCAGGTATATTCAGAAAAATACAGCTGCCAGTCGCAACCAGCACCGGCGTATTTAAGCGCCCTTCCCTGTCAGTAACCCTGTAGCACGTCTCATGTATGGCAAAACGTGAACAGTTACCGGCATTTGGGCAGAAAATTGGATGATAGTTTACCAGATTTTACGCAACATGTGGGGAAGGGATTTGCGGATTTGATGCAAAAGCGCGATGGTTTGCACGAAAAGCACGTCTATCAGCAAAACTCCTCACCACAAAAAACCCGGCGCTGAGGCCGGGTTTTTCCGCAAATTGTACAGAGACAATTAACGTTTGGAGAACTGCGGACGACGACGTGCTTTACGCAGACCGACTTTCTTACGTTCAACCTGACGCGCGTCACGAGTGACGAAGCCAGCTTTACGCAGTTCGGAACGCAGAGACTCATCGTACTCCATCAGAGCGCGGGTGATGCCGTGACGGATCGCACCTGCCTGACCAGAGATACCACCACCTTTAACAGTGATGTACAGATCCAGTTTCTCAACCATCTCTACCAGTTCCAGCGGCTGACGAACTACCATGCGGGCAGTTTCGCGACCGAAGTACTGTTCCAGAGAACGCTGGTTGATAATGATTTTACCGTTGCCCGGTTTGATGAACACGCGAGCGGCGGAGCTTTTGCGGCGACCAGTGCCGTAGTATTGATTTTCAGCCATTGCCTGTAATCCCGATTAAATGTCCAGAACTTGCGGTTGCTGCGCCGCATGATTGTGCTCGTTACCTGCGTAAACTTTCAGTTTACGGTACATAGCACGGCCCAGCGGGCCTTTCGGCAGCATGCCTTTAACCGCGATCTCAATCACACGCTCAGGACGGCGGGCAATCATCTCTTCAAAGGTCGCTTCTTTGATACCACCGATGTGGCCAGTGTGGTGATAGTACATTTTGTCAGTACGCTTGTTACCGGTTACGGCAACTTTTTCTGCGTTCAGAACGATGATGTAATCGCCAGTATCAACGTGCGGAGTGTATTCCGCTTTGTGCTTACCGCGCAGGCGACGAGCCAGTTCGGTAGCCAGACGGCCCAGAGTTTTACCGGTCGCGTCAACAACATACCAGTCGCGTTTTACGGTTTCTGGTTTAGCTGTAAAAGTTTTCATTAAAAGCTTACCCAAATATAAGTTACACGTTGGTGAACACCCAAACGTTTCAAATCAGTTGAGGTTCACACGACATTGTCCAGTAAACCTACCCCCTCGGATAGTTTCCACCGGCACTCTAAAGTTTCGGGAAAAAAACTTTGTTGTAACGTGGGGTCGCAGGATTATAGAGAAGTCGCAGATAAAGATCGACTCCTTTTTACTGTTAAGGCGGGAGCGGCTGTACGCACCGGGCTTTTCTGCCCCATCGCGGCAAATAATTTTAAGCCAGCTACTGCGATACCCTAAATAATTCGTGCCACAGGAAGGCGGCAAACGCACGAGACCCGGGAGCGGACTTAAGTAAGTGACCGGGCGAGTAAGTGCAGCAACCGCACCTGTGGTGCGAAGTATGACGGGTATCGACCGGCATCATCAAACGTTATTGTCGCAGCCAGCCTGGCTACGGCCAGCGCGCAGCAACCACAGCGTACTGAAGTACGTGAGGATTGCGAGCACTGCCCGGGGCCAGACTGGCAAGTAAAATAGTTTGATGCTGTCGGTCATGGCATGTGGGGGAGTTGCAGGTAATCCTCGCTCTGCATCTCCTGCAAACGCGACAGGCAGCGCTGGAACTCAAACTTCAGCCGCTCCCCCTGGTAAATCTCAAGCAGCGGCGCCTGCGCCAGCACCACCAGCTTCACGTGGCGCTCATAAAACTCATCCACCAGCGCAATAAAGCGCCGCGCCTCGCTTTCCATCAGCGGCGTCATGACCGGCACATCGTAAAGCAGCACGGTGTGAAACAGCCGTGAAAGCGCAATATAGTCATGCTGGCTGCGAGCATCCACGCAGAGCGTGGCAAAGGTCACCGCCAGCGTCTGGTTGGCGCTTGCAGCAACCGGCAACGGTCGGTGGTTAACCTCCAGCGTTTCAGGCTGTTGTTCCGGTGTGCCCGCCAACGCTTGCCATAAGGTTGCCATCTGCGCTCGCATGTCATCGTTCAACGGTGCCAGCCACAGATGCGCCTGAGTCAGCGTACGCAGGCGATAATCAATGCCTGCGTCTACGTTCATTACGTCACAGTTGTGCTTAATCGCGTCAATCGCAGGTAAGAAACGCGCTCGCTGCAAGCCGTTACGGTATAGCTGGTCCGGCGGGATGTTCGATGTGGCAACAAGCGTAATGCCACGCGCAAACATGGCCTGCATCAGACTCCCCAGCAGCATGGCGTCGGTAATATCGGAGACAAAAAACTCATCAAAGCAGATAACGTCCGTCTGCGCCTTAAACCCGTCGGCCACAATTTCCAGCGGATCGCTGTGGCCTTGCAGTGCGGTCAATTCCTCATGCACCCGCAGCATAAAGCGGTGGAAATGCAGCCTGAGCTTGCGCTCGCCCGGAATACTCTGGAAAAACATGTCCATCAACCACGTTTTGCCGCGCCCTACGCCGCCCCACATATATAGCCCGCGAACCGGCTCGGCACGCTCACTGGCGCGCTTGCCAAGCAACTTGCCAAAGCGCGCCATCAGCCCACCGCTGGCGGCAGGTGTCGGGTTATCTCTGGCGGTTAACTCCTGCCAGATAAGGTTGAGGCGGGAGATAGCTTCCCGCTGGACGTCGTCAGGTTGGTAGCTGCCCTCGCTGAGGGCCTGTTGGTAGCGCGATGTCGGAGAAAGGCTTTGCATGGTGTTATTGTCGTTCTATTTAAGTGAGTTACTGCCGTTAGCAATTGGCGAAAAAAAGTCCGTTCTACATTAAGCGATGTGTGCGCAGGATTCCACTTCTGGTGGATTAACAGTTATAGTGGCTAACAGGCAGAGGCTCGGGCAAACGTCCGGTCCTAAGCACCCTACGGAACAACAAAACAATGGGAGTCGTTCATGACCTGGGAATACGCGTTATACGCTGTCGTTGGTTTAGTCGTCGGCATCATTATCGGCGCTGCTGCGATGCGTTTTGGCAACCGTAAACTACGCCAGCAACAGGCCTTGCAGTATGAGCTGGAGCAGAAAAAGGCCGAACTGGAAACCTGGCGCGAAGAACTGGTCGGTCACTTTGCACAGAGCGCTGAACTGCTCGACAAAATGGCCCAGGATTATCGCCAGCTTTATCAGCACATGGCCAAAAGCTCCAGTACGCTGCTGCCGGAACTGTCAGCCGAGACTAACCCTTTTCGCCATCGCCTGAGTGAATCCGAAGCCGGTAACGATCAGGCTCCGGTGCAGATGCCGCGCGATTATTCAGACGGTGCCTCCGGCCTGCTGCGCTCAGACAGCCGCCGCCGCGATTGATACACCGCAACGGGGTGCCATGCGCCCCGATTTTTTCTCTGCCGCAGGTCGGCAGGTTCTTAAATCCAGGTTACGGGATATTTTACCGATGAATAAACCCACACAGCTTTTCAGCGCGCTGGCGCTGAGTATTGGATTGACGTTGTCGGCAACCTTACCTGTGCACGCCGCACTGCCACAGGAGGTGCCTGGCCAGCCAGCTATGCCAAGCCTGGCACCCATGCTGGAAAAAGTGCTGCCTGCGGTCGTCAGCGTCAAAGTGAAAGGCTCTGCTGCACAGGCGCAAAATGTGCAAATTCCACCTGAGCTGAAAAAGTTCTTTGGCGAGCAGTTCGGCCAGGGACAGCCGCGTGAGTTCGAAGGCCAGGGCTCCGGCGTTATTATCAACGCCGAAAAAGGCTACGTGCTGACCAACAATCACGTTATCAACAAGGCCGAAAAAATCTCCGTACAGCTTGGCGATGGCCGTGAATTTAGCGCCAAACTCATCGGCAGCGATGAGCAAAGCGACATTGCCCTGCTGCAACTGCAAAACGCCACCAAACTCACCGAAGTCAAATTCGCCGACTCCGACACGCTGCGCGTTGGCGATTTTGCTGTGGCTGTAGGTAACCCGTTTGGTCTGGGCCAGACGGCCACCTCTGGCATCATCTCCGCCCTGGGTCGCAGCGGCCTCAATCTCGAAGGGCTGGAAAACTTTATCCAGACGGATGCCTCAATTAACCGCGGCAACTCTGGCGGCGCGCTCATCAACCTCAACGGCGAGCTTATCGGTATTAATACCGCTATTCTGGCCCCGAGCGGTGGCAACGTGGGCATCGGTTTTGCTATTCCGTCCAACATGGCGCAGACGCTGGCTAAACAGTTGATTGAATTTGGCGAGGTTAAACGCGGCCTGCTCGGCGTGCGCGGCACCGAAATGAGCGCGGATATCGCTAAAGCGTTTAATCTCGACGCCCAGCGCGGCGCGTTTGTCAGCGAAGTGCTGCCGAACTCTGCCTCTGCCAAAGCAGGTATTAAGGCAGGCGATGTGATTACCTCGCTTAACGGTCGCTCGCTCAGTAGCTTTGCCGAATTGCGCTCGCGCATTGCCACCACTGAACCTGGCACCAAAGTGAAGCTGGGGCTGTTGCGTAACGGCAAACCGATGGATGTTGAGGTGACGCTGGATAACAACGCCTCATCCTCCTCCAGCGCAGAACTTATTATTCCGGCACTGAAGGGCGCAACGCTGAGCGATGGGCAGTTAAAAGACGGCACTCAGGGCATTAAAGCGGACGCCGTGGCGCAGGGCAGTACGGCGGCGCAGGCGGGGCTACATAAAGGCGACCTGATTGTTGGCGTTAACCGTGAGCGCGTGCGCAGCATTGCTGATCTACGTAAAAAGCTGGAGTCCAAACCGGATCTTATTGCACTGAATGTGATCCGTGGCTCGGAAAACCTGTATCTGCTGCTGCGTTAACGTAAAATTCAGCGGACATCCACATGTGATGTCCGCTGAACTCATGCTATTCTGCCAGCGTTCTCCCATTTGGTCATTTCGTATCCATGCTTCTGAAACTGTTACGTCCGCTTATCGTCGGATTGATTGTTGCGGGGCTGCTGCTGGCCTTTGTCCCTTCTCTGCGCCAGCAGAGTCCGTTTGCCGTGCCGCAAAGTTACAGCGCCGATGAGACGCCGGTAAGCTATAACCTGGCGGTCCGCCGCGCGGCACCTGCCGTGGTTAACGTCTATAACCGTGGCGTAAACAGCTCATCTCGCAATCAGCTGGAAATCCGCACCCTTGGTTCCGGCGTAATCATGGACGACCGCGGGTACATCGTTACCAACAAACACGTCATCAACGATGCAGATCAGATAATCGTGGCCTTGCAGGACGGCCGTATTTTTGAAGCCCTGCTGGTTGGCTCCGATGCCCTCACCGACCTGGCGGTACTGAAAATCAACGCTACAAACCTGCCCGTCATTCCCATTAATGCCAAACGCACGCCGCACATCGGCGACGTGGTACTGGCTATCGGCAACCCGTATAACCTCGGCCAGACCATTACCCAGGGCATTATCAGTGCTACAGGCCGCGTGGGGCTCAACCCTTCCGGGCGACAGAACTTCCTGCAAACGGATGCCTCCATCAACCGCGGCAACTCTGGTGGTGCGCTGGTGAACTCGCTGGGTGAACTGATGGGGATTAACACACTTTCCTTCGACCAGAGTAATGATGGCGAAACGCCAGAAGGGCTGGGCTTTGCTATTCCGATGCAGCTTGCCACTAAAATCATGGACAAGCTGATTCGCGATGGCCGCGTGATCCGCGGTTATATCGGCATTACCGGACGTGATAGCCCATCAATCCATGGCCCCGGCGCGAGTATCGACCAGATTCAGGGCATTATTGTCAATGAAGTCGCACAGGATGGTCCGGCGGCACGCGCAGGTATTCAGGCCAACGACGTGATTGTCTCAGTTAATAACAAACCGGCGATTTCTGTGCTTGAGACGATGGACCAGGTTGCTGAAATTCGCCCCGGCTCGGTTATCCCGGTTGAAGTGATGCGTGAAGACAGCAAGATGACGTTCCAGGTAACCATTCAGGAATACGAGTTCAGCAACTGAGTCAATTGCCTGAAAAAGCCGCGCAAGCGGCTTTTTTATTGCCTGTGACCCGTCCTGACTAGCGTTGACACGTTCCTGATTAAAATCCGGAGAACGTGATGATGACTGAGTTCAAACGTACCCACCGTGATTATTCTCTATCTTTTAAAATAGCCGTCGTTGAACAGGTCGAAAAAGGCAAGATGACAGACTCGTCCTGACTTAAATCTGGAGAACGTGTTCGATGACGGGCGGTTATGACCGTTGCCAGCATGCACTGGCAGAGCGGATAAACGGTATCCTGAAAAATGAGTTGCTACTCTTATGCGCGCTGGTTCGAAAACCGGCCCGGAAGGAGGTAAAAGAGTCCGTGGCAATTTATCACCATGAAAGGCCGCTCTGCTCCTGAAATACACAACGCCCGATGATGTTCATCAGGCGTTTTACAGGCAGAAAACTGTCAACCTGTAGCAGGACGCGTCATCAGGAACAAAAAAGCCGGAACACAGGTTCCGGCTTTTTGCTTCAGGACATCGTGCAATTATCTGGCAACAAACTCTTCGCCCAGCGCGATATCTTTTTTCAGCGTGTCGAGCATCTCAGTCAGCGCTTTTTCTTCAAACGCGCTCAACTTACCGATGTCGCGACGCTCAGCCACGCCGTTTTTACCCAGCAGCAGCGGCTGTGAGAAGAAGCGTGCGTATTTACCGTCGCCTTCAACATAAGCACATTCCACCACGCCCTGTTCGCCCTGTAGTGCACGCACCAGAGAAAGACCAAAGCGTGCCGCAGCCTGACCCATGGACAGGGTTGCAGAGCCGCCACCGGCCTTCGCTTCCACCACTTCTGTACCCGCGTTCTGGATACGTTTGGTCAAGTCAGCCACTTCCTGCCCGCTAAAGCTCACGCCCGGGACCTGCGAGAGCAGCGGCAGAATGGTCACGCCAGAGTGACCACCGATAACCGGCACTTCCAGCTCGGTCGCTTTCTTACCTTTAAGCTCGGCAACAAAGGTGTTAGAGCGGATAATATCCAGCGTTGTGACGCCGAACAGTTTGTTCTTGTCATACACGCCGGCTTTTTTCAGCACTTCTGCTGCAATCGCAACCGTGGTGTTCACCGGGTTCGTAATCACGCCAATGCAGGCTTTGGGGCAGGTTTTGGCAACCTGCTCAATCAGATTTTTAACGATGCCCGCGTTGACGTTAAACAGGTCAGAGCGATCCATACCCGGCTTACGGGCAACGCCTGCTGAAATCAGCACCACGTCTGCGCCGTGCAGCGCAGGTGTTGCGTCTTCGCCGGAAAAACCTTTTACTTTCACATCGGTCGGGATGTGGCTCAGATCCACTGCAACACCGGGCGTTACGGGAGCGATATCATAGAGGGAGAGTTCTGAACCTGAGGGCAGCTGGGTCTTTAAGAGAAGGGCCAGCGCCTGGCCAATACCGCCAGCTGCGCCGAGGACTGCAACTTTCATCCTAAACTCCTTATTATGGTTAGCTAAGTCTTGCCGGTATTTCTGGCTGTGGCGGGCGACCATAATCTACGAAGCAGGTAATTACAATCCTTGCAAACCTGTAATGCGAAACAACGCAATAACTTAGCTGCAATCCTGCTCTCATCCTGGCGTGAAAATCAGCGCTCACCACACTGCTTGCCTGAAAAACAGGCGGGTGATGGTGGCTACATTACACCCGCAGCGGCTGGCAAAACAACCTCATTTCTATAACATTTTGTTAACTTTGATCGCAGCCACATTTCTCCTTGCAAGGGCCGCAAACAGCTACACTCACTAACGGATAAAACCCTATCTGGCAATTTCAGGAACCTTCCCAGGTCACCGTAGCGTGTTTATTAACGGCAACTTTTGCTAAAATCCCGCGCTTTCTCCTGGATTCGCCCCGCTTTTCGGGTCAGATTTGCATAAAAATGCATCCAAATGCATAATAATGTGGCGTATGCCGTTTAACAGGTAACTACCTATGCGAAGTTCCTCAAAGCAAGAAGAATTGGTGAAAGCGTTCAAGGCGCTGCTTAAAGAAGAAAAATTCAGCTCCCAGGGTGAAATTGTTCAGGCGTTGCAGGAGCAGGGCTTTGACAATATTAACCAGTCGAAAGTCTCTCGTATGCTGACCAAATTTGGCGCTGTACGCACGCGTAACGCGAAAATGGAAATGGTGTACTGCCTGCCGGTTGAACTCGGCGTTCCGACAACGTCCAGCCCGCTTAAAAACCTGGTACTGGATATTGATTACAACGCCGCCGTCGTCGTCATTCACACCAGTCCCGGTGCTGCACAGCTGATTGCCCGCCTGCTGGACTCCCTTGGCAAGGCTGAAGGTATTTTGGGCACCATTGCCGGTGATGACACCATATTTACCACGCCTTCGCGCAGCTTCACGGTTCAACAGCTTTATGAAGCCATCCTGGTACTGTTTGAACAGGAACTGTGATCTCCCGCCGCCCGCAAGGGCGGTGCCTTTATGTCCATGATGAATGTCACGACCCTGTCGCGCCAGCACATCCCTTCTTCCGCGTTTAAACCCCTCAGCCCCTCAGCCCCTCAGCCCCTCAGCGTTGAGATTAGCCTTATTTTTTCCTTCTCAGCCAAACGCACAATTTGTTCAATTTTTCTATCAATATGATTTTAATAGAAAAAATAAAAAATCAAGCAATAAAAACTACGTTTTAATAACCAGATGGAATAATAAAATCCTTCCCAAAGAACAAAGTTTCATTGGGTATAATTTGTGAGGTATTAATTTCTTGCGTTATTAGTGTATACTTGATTTTGTGATGAGGGTCACACTACAAGACCCGAACAAACGAACATAAAAGAATACGACGAGGTGAATACCATGAACATTAAAACTACCGTTACCGCTTTAAGTCTGATGTCTGTGCTGTCGTTTGGTGCTTTTGCAGCAACCTCCATTAACGCTGAACAGGCCCAGGGCCGCCAGGCGATGGGCTCCATCTCAGTGAGCGAAGTAGGCGGCGCACCAATGGATATGCAGCAGGAACTGAGTAAAAAAGCCGACAAAGCGGGCGCTTCTGCTTATCGCGTTGTTGAAGCACGCACTGGCGATGCCTGGCACGCCACGGCTGAGCTGTACAAATAATTGCCTTACGGCAGAAAAATACCCTCTGGTGCAGTCATTAGTTGTTCCGGTGGCCTCATAAACAAAAAACGCTTTTTAGCCCTGACCGCCACCGGGCATTAAAAAAGGAATAAACATATGAAAACTATCGCAACTCTCGCCGCGTTCGGTCTTGCTTCTGTAATGTCTTTTGGTGCCAGCGCGGCAGCGCAACAGGTGAGTGCAGCACAGGCTCAGAACCTGCAATCCATGGGCAGTATTTCTGTGGCTCAGGTTGGCAGTGCGCCAATGGATATGCAGCAGGAACTGAGTAAAAAAGCGCAGAAAGAAGGCGCCTCGGCTTACCGTGTTATCGAAGCACGTACCGGCGGCAGCTGGCACGCTACAGCAGAACTGTACAAATAATCCCTCGTCGTCGTTAACTGACGACTTGCCCCCGCGGATGCGGGGGCTTTTTTATGGCTTCTCAGATACGTTAAAGCGCAACTGCCCTTCCAGCTCTTCTTCTGCCTCTTCAAACAGCAGAATCAGCGCGCCAAAACGTCTGCGCTCAGGCTCTGAGAGATGGGTAAAAACGATTTCCTGCGGCAGCGGTATGCCCCCGCTCATCACCACATCCCAGAGCGTATCCAGATCGCGGATAGTGCGATGTGCCAGCCCAAACGCCCGGGAAAAGGCGCGGTAAAAATCCTCTTTTGATGCAATATGCTGAAAGTCGAAGGTCGATATATTCATGAACAGCCGCTCTGTGACGGGGCTGTAGCCCCCGGATATTAAAGCCCACCGAGATGTAGCGTTTTCACCTCAAGGAACTCATCGAGCCCCAGCACCGAACCTTCGCGCCCCAGGCCGGATTCTTTCACGCCGCCAAAGGGTGCCAGTTCGGTAGAAACCGCGCAGGCGTTGATGCCCACCATGCCGCTTTCCAGCTGCGAAGCAACACGGAATACCCGTTGCAAATTCTGCGTGTAGAAATAGGCTGCCAGCCCGTAGGGCGTGGCATTGGCGCGCTCAATGGCTTCCTCTTCCGTTTTAAAACGCAGGCAGGCGGCCACCGGGCCAAATGTTTCTTCCTGGGCCAGCAGCATGTCGTCACGAGCATCTGCCAGGACGGTTGGCTGCCAGAAGTTGCCACCCAGCGCGTGCGGTTTACCGCCTACCAGCGCGCGTGCACCTTTACTGAGCGCATCGTCCACGTGCTGCTGCACTTTTTTCACCGCCGCAGGCTCAATCAACGGCCCAACAACGACCCCCTCCTGCGTACCGTCACCGACCTTAAGCTGGTTTACCGCTTCGGCAAGCTGGTTCACGAAACGGTCATAAATCCCGTCCTGAATAAAAAAGCGGTTAACGCTCACACACACTTGCCCGGCATTGCGAAACTTGTTGGCAATCGCCCCTTCAACCGCCGCATCAAGGTCGGCATCGTCAAAAACGATATAGGGCGCATTACCGCCAAGCTCCAGAGACACTTTTTTCACCGTGTCTGCCGCGTTGCGCATCAGCGTTTTGCCCACTTCGGTAGAACCGGTAAAGGAAATTTTGCGCACCGCATGGCTTGCCATAATCGCCTCGCTGATTTGCGAGGTATGCCCGGCCACAGCGTTAAGTACGCCGTCTGGTACGCCCGCCTGCTGTGCCAGCTCCAGCAGCGCAAACGCACTCAGTGGTGTGTTGTTCGCAGGTTTGATAACGCCGGTACAGCCCGCAGCCAGCGCTGGCCCCAGTTTGCGGGTCAGCATCGCCATGGGGAAGTTCCAGGGTGTGATGGCCGCGACCACGCCGATGGGTTCGCGGGTAGCAAGAATGCACGTGCCGGATTGCGCTGGCGGGATGATTTCACCGTTGGCACGTTTCGCCTGCTCGGCAAACCACTGGATAAAGCTTGCCGCGTACTCCACTTCGCCCGCCGCCTCTTTTAGCGGCTTGCCCTGCTCGGCGGTCATCAACTGTGCCAGCCAGTCTTTGTTGTCGATAATCAGTTGATACCAACGGTTAAGGATTTCGCTGCGCGCTTTCGCCGTCTTTGCTCGCCAGCCGGGAAAGGCGCGGGCGGCAGCGTCAATGGCCGCCTGCGTCTCCTGCTTACCGGCTTTCGCCACTTTTGCAATCACCTCGCCTGTGGCGGGATTGAGAACATCAAACGTCTCCTCAAGCCTGTGCCATTCGCCGTTAACCAGATAGCCGGTGCGCAGCAGCGCGTGCTCCGTCAATGTTGCCTGTGCCATATTCTCCTCCTGACTGATAGCGCCGTGGTCTGGCTGTAAGTATAGGAAAGCCGACGCAGAGCGTCGGCGTTATCAGCTTTCGGTGAGGGCGTGTTTGTATTTATTGAGGATACTGGTCAGACGCTCAACCGGCTCAGTGACCTGGAGCGGTGCATCCCAGTGGTGCAGCTTCTGTTGGTAAATGACCAGCTCATCAAGCAGCGTCTGAAAGCGCAGGGCGCGCTTCTCATCGCTACTGGCGCTTATCACCCGGTCAGCGGTATGGCGTAACTTACGGTGGAAGGCTGACAGGTCATCGTTGACCGGTATAGGGGCGTCGCGCAGGCGCTGGTGAGCAATGATCAGCGTCAGCGCCAGGCGAAATTTGGCGATATCGCCGGGGAATTTGTTGAGCAGTAAAAACAGCTGATGGTACAGCGCGGGCAGATGGTTCTCTTTGCGCCGTGCGGTGTTGGTGGTCATTGCCGATACCGCCGCCGACACAAACTGGTTAAGAAGCGTGCGACCAGTGCGCTCGCGCGAGTTATCGCGAATCAGCAGGATAACCATCATCGCCAGCACCACACCCACCAGCTGGCCCAGAGCGCTGTCGAGGAAGGTGCTGAACTGAAAGGTCATAGGGTTATCCAGCACCAGGATGTTGATAGTACCCGCCAGCGCGCCAAGCGAGCCGAGACGCCGCTTTTGCACCTCAATACCGATAAAGAACGCCAGCAGTGCCAGGCTGATGCACAAGAGCAGCATGCTTTGCTGCGTGTTGGGCATGACCACCAGAAAATAGAATGCGCCAATCGGTAGTGCGGCCAGCATGCCGTAGACAAAGTCCAGCGCCACCATTTTAGGGTTGGGCAGGCGCATCGCCAGTGAGGTCACAACCGCAATCATCACCATAGCCGCGCTGCCGGAGGTCCAGCCAGTCCACAGCCAGAACAGCGTGCCGAGAATACAAGAGACGGTAGTGCGCCAGAAGTTAATCATGGCGTGGTGACGTTCGGCAGATTCTGCTCTGACTACGGCTTCGCCGTTTAATACCTCTTCTTCTACCGCGCTGATGCGCGTGTTGCTGACTACGCCGCGTTTAATCAGCAGATAGCGGGTGGCTGCCCCTACCCAACTGTAGAGCGTCACTGGCGTGCCGTGCTCGCCGGTCCAGGAAAAGATCCGGCGGATACGCTTAAGGTGCTTGTGGACATCCGCTGCCGTTTCGACTGGCTCGGCAAACAGTTCGCGAAACTCGTCCGCAATCGCTTCTGGGCGAGTGTTCTGGATCAGGAAGGTTTCACAAGCCTGAGTAATCATGGTCAGCGACAGCGTGTTAATGACGGACAAACGACGATTAGCACGCACCCAGCGCGATGACTCCATATTCAGGTTACTCTGCATGCCTTCGAGTGCTGCCGTGCGGCGCACCAGCCCGCTCCAGGCCTTGTCCACTTCCTCACGGTCTTCATGCGCAATGCACAACTGCATCAGCCGGTATTGATCTACCAGCAGCGCATCCAGCTCTTTGTCGATCTCCTGTTTAATTGAACGCGGTGAGAACAGTAGATCGGCCACAATCGCGCACACGATCCCGATAACGATTTCGCTACAGCGTTCAATGGCAAACTGCGGCGTGGTCAGCGGTGCGTGCTCAATGCTGATGATGATAATGAGTGCGGTATAGCCGGAAAGCCCCCACGCATAGGAGTTCTCAACGCGCACCAGTGAGGAAATCCAGGTACAAAACCCCGCCCAGATACAGGCCACCAGCAGCATGACCACCGGCGCACGGATGAGCGAGGTGATAATGATAAGCGCACCAATGCAGCCGATAAAGGTGCCGATGATACGCAGCATCCCACGGTAGCGAATGGCGCCGGAATAGGGCTCGCCGCCTGCGGCAAACGCCGGACCGGCGGCAACCAGCGCAGCCGTCATTACCGCCCAGCGCGGAGTTTGCAGCTGAAAGTGGAAACCGACAAACAGCGCCAGCACCACCGCGCAGGCAAGCTTGGTCGCAAAGCGCAGATGCAGACGGGAGATGGCGAAAGAACCCATATCAATCAACCAAATTCACGCAGGCGATGCATGAGTTTCATAAACGGCGACATATCTTCACGGGCGCGGTCTTTGCCGGTGACCACCACCGTCGCCGTGGTTCCCGATGGATAGAGATTACCGGTTTGCTTATCCAGACGGATACGTACCGGCACGCGCTGGGCCAGACGTACCCATTCCAGGTTGGAGTCCACGGTTGCCATACCTTTGCTGTCGCGCGTGCTGCTGGCATTGGTCACGCCCGCAGCCACGCTCTCAACGGTACCGGTCAGCACATCATTGCCGCCAAGTGGCGTAATTTCTACGCGGTGGCCGGGGCGCACGCCGTCAAGTTTGGTTTCTTCCATATAGGCCAGCACGTAGAAGGTGTCTTTTTTCACCAGCGCCACCGCCGTGGCGCCGCGCGTGATGAACTCACCAGCGTAAACATTGAGGTTGGTTATCCAGCCGTCGGCTGGCGCGCGAATCACGGTACGCTCAAGATCCAGTTTTGCCAGTGAACGCGTGGCCTGCGCTCTGGCCAACTGGTGCTGCGTGGTTTGCAAATCGTTGTTGGACTGATCGATTTCTTCACGCGACATCGCCTGTATACCTAAGCGATTGCGACGTCCGGCTTCGCGGCGTTTTTCACTGACCAGCGACTGGTAGTAGCTCACATCGGCGTCGGCCTGAGCCAGCGCCTGCTCGTAGCGCGGCTGGTCAATGGTGAACAGCACGTCGCCTTTTTTCACCAGTTCATTGTCATGTACGTTGACGCTGGTGATAAGCCCGGCCACATCCGGCGCGATAGCCACAACATCAGCGGTAAAACGTGCGTCGCGCGTCCAGGGCGATTCGGTGTAAAAGCTCCATATACGAAAAATAGCGATGAAGGCAATCAGTACCAGCACCAGCGTAATCGCGGTGCGGGAGATTTTTCTTGTTAGTGTTTTCACATCAACCTCAGACAAACAGACGCGAGACAAGCCAGAAAAGACAGCAGTAGAGCGCCGTATTGAACAACGCCGGATGCCAGACGAAGTCGTAGACGCCTGTAGGGGTAAGCAAGCTCCTGACCAGCCAGAACAGCGCCAGCGACAGCAGCAGCTCAACGAATATCGGTGGGAAGGACAGGCCAAACACCACGATAACCGGAAATAAGCTCATGTTAATCCTGGAAGAGAAGCAGGTGACAGTTTCTTGTTAACCACTCACCACAGCTTAATAATGGCCTGGGTTGGCCGGGCGAGAGCGCGGTGTTGGTTTTGTTAATAATAATATATTACCGTAACTGTGAGCCTGTTATCTATAATGTGTGATCTAAATCACTTTTAAGCCAGAGTGAACAATGGAACGATTAAAACGCATGTCGGTGTTCGCAAAAGTGGTCGAGCACGGCTCTTTTACGGCGGCCGCCAGACAACTGCAAATGAGTGTCTCCTCTATCAGCCAGACCGTGTCGCGCCTGGAAGATGAGTTACAAGTTAAGCTGCTTAACCGCAGCACGCGCAGCATTGGCCTTACCGAAGCCGGCAAGATTTACTACCAGGGTTGCCGTAAAATGCTGCACGAAGTGCAGGATGTACACGAGCAGCTTTACGCCTTTAACAATACCCCCACCGGCACGCTACGCATCGGCAGTTCTTCAACCATGGCACAAAATGTGCTGGCGGGCATGACCGCCGATATGCTCAAAGAATACCCAGGCCTGACCGTTAACCTGGTGACCGGCATCCCGGCGCCGGATTTAATCGCCGACGGGCTGGACCTGGTGATTCGCGTCGGTACGCTTCAGGATTCGAGCCTGTTTTCGCGCAAGCTCGGCGCAATGCCGATGGTGGTGTGTGCCGCAAAAAGTTATCTGGTGCAATACGACGCTCCAGAAAAGCCCGCCGACCTGGCTAACCATACCTGGCTTACCTACAGCGTACGTCCCGACAACGAGTTTGAGCTTATCGCACCGGAGGGGATCTCCACACGCCTGACGCCGGAAGGCCGCTTTATCACTAACGATCCGATGACGCTGACGCGCTGGATCTCAGCCGGAGCCGGAATAGCCTACGTGCCGCTGATGTGGGTTATCGATCAGGTTAACCGCGGTGAGCTGGAGATCCTGCTGCCGCGCTACCAGTCCGATCCGCGCCCGGTCTATGCGCTGTACACCGAAAAAGACAAGCTGCCGCTGAAGGTGCAGGTGTGCATCAACTATCTGACCGAGTATTTTGTGAATGTGGCGAAGCTCTACCAGGACATGCGCGGACAAAGCGGCAGTCTGGTGGAAGGATAATCATTTCGCGCACGCGAAGGGACGACGATACGCAACGGGGTGGATATGTGAAAAAATAATCCCCTCGCGGGCGCGAGGGGATGGAGAATCAGGCAGTGCCGCCCACGGTGAGGTTATCAACCTTCAGCGTCGGCTGACCAACGCCGACCGGCAGGCTTTGGCCTTCTTTGCCACACACGCCCACGCCGTTATCCAGGCGCAGGTCGTTACCCACCATCGAGATTTGCTGCATGGCTTCAATGCCTGAGCCAATCAGTGTTGCCCCTTTCACCGGCGTTGTGACTTTCCCTTTCTCAATCAGGTAAGCCTCAGAGGTGGAGAACACAAACTTGCCGGAAGTAATATCCACCTGGCCGCCGCCGAAGTTCGGGGCAAAAATCCCGTACTCAACGGATTCAATGATTTCCTGCGGCGTGGATTTCCCGGCCAACATGTAGGTGTTGGTCATGCGCGGCATCGGCAGATGCGCATAGGACTCACGGCGGCCGTTGCCGGTCGGTGCCACGCCCATCAGACGCGCGTTAAGTTTGTCCTGCATGTAGCCTTTCAGCACACCGTTTTCGATCAGTACGTTGTACTGGCCCGGCACACCTTCATCATCAATGGAAATAGAGCCACGGCGGTTTTGCATGGTGCCGTCATCCACCACAGTGCACAGCGAAGACGCCACCAGCTCACCCACTTGTCCGCTAAATACCGACGTACCACGGCGGTTGAAGTCGCCTTCCAGACCGTGGCCGACCGCTTCATGCAGCAACACGCCCGGCCAGCCAGCACCCAGCACCACCGGCAGCGTGCCAGCCGGTGCCGCGACGGCAGAGAGGTTGACCAGCGCCATACGTACGGCTTCTTTCGCCCAGGCATCGGCGCGCACGTCGCCGTCTTCTGTAGTCTCAAGGAACCATTCATAGCCAAAGCGACCGCCGCCACCGCTGGAGCCGCGCTCGCGCTTGCCGTCCTGCTCAACCTGCACACTCACAGAAAGGCGCACCAGCGGGCGCACATCTGCCGCCAGCGTACCGTCGGTAGCAGCGACCAGAATCAGTTCATAAACCCCGGTCAGGCTGGCGTTGACTTCCTGCACGCGGCTGTCGGCGGCACGCGCCACTGCATCAACACGCTTGAGGATATCCAGCTTCTCTTCACGCGTCAGGCTGGTGAGCGGGTCAACGGCGGTATACAGGGATTTATGAGTTACTTCACCCAGCGCCCGGGCGCGACCTTCGCCCTGCTCCATCACAATGCTGCGCGCTGCCTGCGCGCTTTGCTCCAGCGCCTGCAGGTTAATCTGGTCGGCATAGGCGAAACCGGTTTTCTCGCCGCTGACCGCACGCACGCCGACCCCCTGGTCGATGTTATAAGAGCCGTCCTTGATAATGCGGTCTTCTAATACCCAGGACTCATGGTAGCTGGACTGAAAATAGAGGTCGCCGTAGTCAAGACGGCGCTCGGAAAGTTGCCCAAGAATGGAAAACAGATCCTGATGGCTCAGGCCGTGCGCCCCGAGCAGTTGTTCACTAACCAGCGTCAGACTCATTATTCATTACTCATTCGTTTTATTGTCCCAGCGATGGGGTATCTGGTGAGCCTGGGATAATCCACGGCTCACGTCAACTTAAAGCACGCGCGCCCAGGCATTTTGCCGCGCTTTTTTACATGATGCGCGGCACAAGGTATACGGGCGCCAGAGCGTTAACCGCCCGCCGCCCCTGTAAAGCGTGGATCAGACAGCCACACCGACGCTATTTTGCGCCACTCGCGCGCGGCTGGCGTAACACTTCATTAATCTGCGGCTGGTCAATCGGCCCGGTGATGCGATAGCGCAGCACCGAGATTTTGCCCCACAGCGGCCCCAGCACCTTGCTGGCGGCAAACACGGCTGCGCCGACTATCGGGTTCACCGCAAAGGCCGCTGCCACGCCGACGGTTGCAGAAATTTCGGGGGCCACGACGGCTTCAACGTTCAACTCGCGCCTGACCAGATTGACGGTGCCTTTCATGGCGATATCCGCTTCCAGGCCGTCTATCAGGGTATCGTCAGTGTGCAGGATACCGTCCTTTATCCAGGCGTTGCTGCGGATACCATCAAAATAGAAGCCATCGCCAAAGGTGTCGCTGAAGTCAAAACGCAGCTTGCGCATCAGTGCATCAAAGCTCAGCAGGCGCAGTACCTGGCCTGCGTGACCGGTTCCCAGCTCGGCAATTTCACCTTTGCCGAGGCTGCCACGTAAAATGCCGTTTAGCGTAGCTTCTTCTGGCTTCCAGGGCGCGTTGCGCCAGTGCAAATCGTAATCGACATCGAACGACGCCCCCTGAATGGGGCTGTTCGCACCAAAGAAATTCACGGCAGAATCGATGCGCTTGCCTTTAAGTTTGCCCTTCAGCGACGTGCGCTGCCCGTCAGGACGGTTCACCCATTCGCCATCGGCATTAAGCCGCGCAAAGCCGGTATCCAGCACGCCGTTGCTCAGCTTAAGCGTGTCGCCGTTTATTGCAATATCGGCATCCACGCGCCCGTATTTCTGCCCCCACAGCCAGCATTCCGCGCAGCGCAGCGCCAGATTCGGCCAACGGCTAAAATCCAGGCGTGAGTTACTCGCAAAGATTGACGGCGTGGCGCCGTTGGCTGCGCTGTCCTGAGTTGGGTTGTAATAGAGGTATTTGATATCCGCCTGCCAGGTAGTGCTGTCGTACATGGCGAGCGTGCCGTTAAGCTCGCGCCCCTGCACGCTCACGCGTGTACCGCCACTTACCGGCTGCGACACCAGGCTCAGGTTGTTCCAGCGCTGCCCACCGAGCGTCAGCGCCGGTGTGCGCAGCGTGACGGCCTGCGGCAACTGAGCGCTGTTACTCACTTCCTGCGCCGCGCCCTGCTGGAACAGCGCCAGCCATTCACCACCGTCAAGCGGCGGCAGGTTCAGCTCAATGCCGCTATTTTGCGGCAGCGCTGGCTGTGTTTTGCTGTCAGTCACCCAGATGGCGCGGTCGAGGCGCAATTTTTCGCCCAGCAACCAGCGACTGTTAAAGCGCCCGCTGTCACCTGCGCGAGCGGTCAGGTCAAAATGCTTCAGGTCGCCTTTGGCAACCACATTGACCGGCAGCACGACACCCGCTGCTTTTGCCAACGGTGAAGGTAAGTGACTGCTCACATTCTTCAGGTCGCCATTCAGCTCAACGTTATAGCTGGGGCTTGCGTGATAAGGCAGGTCGATGGCCACGTTGCCTTTCCACGGCACGCTGCCTTTGAGTGCTTTATTGACCGGTGGCGGCAGGACGCCGGTTGCCGCCGGTTGCCAGTTGCCGTTGAGGTTAACCCCCACCTGATAGACCTTCGGTCCTTCACGCGTGGTGAAATCCAGGTTCAGCGGCTGATTAAACCAGCGTGCCGTCAACGGTTTGCTGACAAGGTTGCCATTTTCAAAGCTGAAGCTGCCGCTGAGGTTTTCGAGCGTGCTGTCGATGGGTTTAATCAGCAGCGAGTTGTTGCGAAGCTGCACATCACCTTTAGCCGTGACCTGCTCGCCATCCAGCGGGATATCAAGATGTAAGCGAGCGCTCACATCACCGCCAATTTGTAGCTCATCAAGCGCGGCGGCAAGTGAGTCATCCAGCGGCGTGTCTTTAAAGTACGGCCCAACCGCGCCGCCAGGACCATTAATATTGGCATCAATCAGTAGCTTTTCACGGGCATAATCGGGAATGGCGGCGGCCAGGTCCGTGGCCTTCACGCCGCCGAGCATCACTGCCGGTGCCTTCATCCACAGCCCGTCATTGAGAAAGTCGAGCTCAATGTCCAGGTTTTGCAACGCAGGCCAGTCGGGCTGGAAGGCAAACGTGGCGTTACGCAGCGGCACCAGCACTTCAAATTGCCCTTCATTGTGCTTGTAGGGGAATAATTTAGGGTTGCCGCCGTAGACCAGCGTGGCGTTATCCACCTGGCCTCCCTGTACAGCACCGCTGAGGTAATCCACCAGCTTTTTGCCCATCAGGTTTTCCGGGAAATAGCGCCAGGCCTGACCGGCATCGGTGGTGCGGATCCCGGCAAGAATGCCCAGCCACGGTACATCGTCTTTTGGCTGAACATAGCGAAAATCACCGCTGGCCCACACCGCGTTGGCCTGTACGTCGATGTTTTTACCGACCAGGCTAAAGCCACGCTCGCTGTTGCGCCAGTCAACGGTCGCCTTGCCGGACGCGATTTCCAGCGGTGCAGGAAACACACCGCTGTAAGGCATGCGCGCATTTTGCATCGCCACTTCCAGCTGGCCGTTTTCCACGCTGCCGCTGACGCTGCCCGCCAGGTGCTCCACGCCGGGCAACAGTTTCCACTGCCGCCAGGTAACATCTTTCCACTGCCCTTGCAGGCGAGTTTTCTGCGGCTGACTAAGGGGGATATCCAGCGCCAGCGCCGCCACCTGCCCCTGCGGCTGCATGGTCTTCCATATTTCGCTTGCCCGTGGCGCAAATTTTTCTGCCACGGGCAGCAATGGCCCCAGTTTCTCCAGCTGCATATTGCTGGCGCGCACGCGCAGTTCCTCACTGCGCTCGCCGTTCGGGCCTCCGGCCTGCTGCGCCGGGAGCCAACCCAGCGTCAGCGAGCCTCGCGGCCACTTTTGCCCGTCGATGGCGATGCGCGTATCCGGCACGGCAACCTGCCAGCCGCCGTCCATTTTGCTGACGTGCGCGGTCAGGTTATCAACAGTAAGACGGTGCGCGCTGTCGCTCCCCGGCCAGCTGGCTCCGCCCTGCTTAAGCCACAGGTCACCGCCGCTCGGTACGCCGCCGTCCACCTGCATCCAGCCTTCCAGGCTAAAACGTGCATCGCTGAGTTCAATTTTTTCATTCAGCCAGCGGCTGAGCCACGGCGTGACGTCGATATCGTCTGCCTGCATCCACACCGTACCGTTGCTCAGTAGCCCCTGCTCGTCACGCAGGTCCATACGCATGCGTACAATGCCATGCTGGCCGGTAAGGCTCGATAAGCTAATTTGCCCTTCGGCACGGTGGCGGTTGCGGCTGTTAAGCCAGGTAAGCTGAGGAATGGCAAGGTCGGCACGCTGGCCGGAGGGCGTCACGAAGCTTACATTGCTGTCGCGCAGGTCGAAATGGTCAAACTGGTTGAGGAACAGGTCGGCAATGCGCCCGGGTTCAATCTCGCCGTCGTTGTTTTGCTCCAGCGGCTCGTTGATGTGCATGCGTAGCTGGTAAAAGGTGAGATCGCGAAACTGCCAGCGCAGGTGCAGCAGGCTTTGCCAGATATCGAGCGCCAGCGTGACGCGCTGGACTTCCAGGCTGCCGCCGTCTTTAAGACCGGTACGCAGATTGCGCACATCCAGCGTCGGGCCAAAATTCTGCCAGGCAGCATCAATACGCCCAACCGCAACCGGCACGCCCGCCGCACGCTCAATTTTCTCCACCAGCGCAGGTCGCCACGTATTGAGATGCGGCAACAGCAAACGCAGGCCACTCACCAGCAACGCAACAACAACCACCAACGTTGCGCCCGTGAGTAGCAGTATGCCCGGCAGTCGCCTCACCCTTGTACTCCTTGTCTGCGGCAGCGCCGCACTACATCATGACGACGTCAAACTGCTCCTGATTGTAGAGCGGTTCAATCTGAACTTTGACTTGCTTACCTACGAAGATTTCAACTTCTGCCAGCGCGTGGGACTCTTCGCCTTTCAGCGCTTCGGCAACGGTGGGAGAAGCATAGACCAGGAAACGATCGGTATCGTAGGCATGATGCACACGGACAATTTCCCGCATGACTTCATAGCACACGGTTTCAACCGATTTGACCGTACCGCGGCCGTGGCAGGTCGGGCATTCGTGGCACAGTACGTGCTCCACGCTCTCACGCGTGCGCTTGCGCGTCATTTCCACCAGGCCAAGCTGTGAGAAGCCGTTAATGCTGGTCTTGACGCGGTCCTTACTCAGCGCCTGTTCCAGAGAATGCAGCACCCGGCGGCGATGGTCGTCACTGCTCATATCGATAAAATCGATGATGATGATGCCCCCCAGGTTACGCAGACGCAGCTGGCGCGCAATCGCCTGGGTTGCTTCGATATTTGTGTTAAAAATCGTGTCATCAAGGTTACGGTGGCCGACAAACGCACCGGTATTGATATCCACCGTGGTCATTGCCTCGGTCTGATCGATGATGAGATAACCGCCGGATTTCAATTCAACCTTGCGCTCCAGCGCACGCTGAATCTCGTTTTCAACATCATACAAGTCGAAGATAGGCTGACGGCCGCTGTAGTGCTCAATTTTGTTCGCCATCTCCGGGATGTACTCGGAGGTAAACTCCAATAGCATGTCATAGGTCAGGCGCGAGTCCACGCGGATGCGATCCAGCGAGGCATCGGCAAAATCACGCAGTACACGCTGTGCTAACGCCAGCTCGCCATAAAGCTTATAGCGCGTCTGGTTGCGCTTTTTGCGCTCCATGACTTTGTGCCACACCCGCTTGAGGTAGGCGGCGTCTGAACTCAGCTCTTTCGCGCTGACGCCCTCGGCGGCGGTACGAATGATAAAACCGCCCTGATCGTCGCAATACTCAGCCACTATCTGCTTGAGACGCTCGCGCTCTTCTTCGCTTTCAATACGTTGGGAAACGCCCACGTGCGACGCACCGGGCATAAAAACGAGGTAGCGCGAGGGCAGCGTGATGTCGGTGGTAAGGCGTGCGCCCTTGGTGCCGAGCGGGTCTTTGACCACCTGCACCATCAGGTCCTGGCCCTGACGCACCAGTTCGGAAATATCGCGTACGGTGAAGTTTTTCTGCTCATCCCCGGCCACGCATTCGGTGTGGGGCATGATGTCTGAAGCATGTAAAAAGGCGGCCTTATCAAGACCAATATCTACAAATGCCGCCTGCATGCCCGGCAAAACCCGGCTGACACGACCTTTGTAGATATTGCCTGCAATCCCTCGCCGCGCTTCGCGCTCGATGTGAATTTCCTGGAGGATCCCGCCGTCAATATAAGCCACCCGCGTTTCAGAAGGGGTGATGTTTACTAACAATTCAGCCGTCATGTTGTCCTCGTTCATCACGCAATGCGTGAAAATGGCTCAGCAACTCCCAGGTTTCCACCAGCGGCAAACCGACAACGGCATGATAACTGCCGTTTATTTTTCTGACAAAGCAACCACCCAGCCCCTGGATACCGTATGCGCCCGCTTTATCCAGCGGCTCGCCGCTGGCCACGTAGCGGGCGATATCCTGCTCTGACAGGAGGCGAAACGTCACATCTGTTACCACCAGACAATCCAGCAACTGTTGCCGGTCGGCAACCGCGACGGCGGTCATCACCTGATGCGTTTGCCCCGACAGTTTACGCAACATGTCGGCAGCGTGCGCCTCATCGCGTGGCTTTTCAAGCACTTCGCCATTGAAGATAACTATGGTATCTGCGCCAAGGACCGGCAAGTCATTATCTGCTAACGCCACACCCGCCTGGGCTTTGTCCTGCGCCAGGCGCAGGACATATTGCTGGGCGCTTTCACCCGCACGCCGCACTTCTTCCACACCGGGAACGATGCGCGTAAACGTCACGCCAAGCTGTGTGAGCAGCTCCTGGCGGCGCGGTGAACCTGAAGCAAGCCAGAGAGTGAACATAAGCGACCTTATTGCACGGAGAACTGCTGGCGAATTTTACGCATCAGCAGGAAAAGCCACGGCCAGAGTACGCCATTGACCAGACTGCTCCAGAGCACTTCCGGGCGAAACGATACGTTAATGACTAAGAACTCGGCCCAGAAGACGATGACATCGGCGGCAAGCGACAACACCATGACCAGCAGCGCCTGCTGCCAGAGTGCCAGATTGCGCATCAGCTGAAACTTAAGCGCCACCAGGTATGCCACGATGCTGATAGCCAGCGCACGCACGCCTAGCGTCGAACCGCTGATAAGATCAAGCACCGCGCCCAGCAGAAAACCCGTGCCAACGTTTATCCTGTGCGGCAACGCCAGGATCCAGTAGATCAGAATCAGCAGCACCCAGTTTGGCCGGAAAACAATAATCTGTTCCGGCCAGGGCATAACCTGGAGTAATAAAGCGACCAGGAAAGACAGCCAGATAACCCAGCGCCCCTGGCTACGATAGCTTGCCACTAGCGGCCTCCCTGCGGCGCAAGCGTCGCTGGATTCGTTGCTGGCGCGGGCAACACGGACGGCACACCGTCCGGCGGCATCGCCATGCCGGTCGCAGGCGCTGGCAACGGCGCAGGCGGTCCCATCGCATCTGGTGCAGGCAGGACCTGCGGCATCATCTGCATCAAGCGTTCGTTTGCCACGCGATGCACGTCTTCTGGCGTCATTGGGTTCAGACCCTGCCTGTCAGCACCCCACAGCAACAGCAGATAGCGTAAACGCTGCAAGCCTGCCGTCGGACGCGCCTGAATCACCGTGTAAGCGCGCTGGTTATCCACACGCACGGATGACACGACGCCCACTGGATAACCTTCAGGGAAACGGCCACCCAGACCAGAGGTGACCAGCACGTCACCCACGCGGATGTCGGTATTCGCTGGCAGATGCTCTAACTGGAGATCGTCAGTACAGCCGTTACCGGCCGCGATAACGCGAATGTCGTTACGCAGTACCTGAATGGGCAGCGCATGCGTGGCGTCGCAAATCAGCAGCACCCGGCTGGTAAGCTTGGCTACGGCGACCACCTGGCCGACGACGCCTTTATCACTGATAACCGGCTGGCCTTCATAAACGCCATTCACACTGCCTTTATCAATCACCACCTGATCGCTATAGGGATCGTTAACGGTGGAAATGACCTGGGTCACCATTTTCTGCTCGTCCTGACGCAGCGGTGAGCCCAGCAATTCACGCAGGCGCGCGTTCTCCTGGCGATACTGGCCCAGCATCATCAGCTCGCTGTTTTTCAGCAACAGTTCCTGGCGCAGTGCCCGGTTTTCCTTTTCCAGACGATCGCGGGTCGAGACTGACTGAGACACACTGTCGAGAAGTTCGCGTGGGCCGTTAGAGATAAAATAGAAAGGGCTGACGGCCGTATCCATGTACGTTCTGATTTGGCTGAACGTACCCAGACGGCTGTCGGCAATAATCACGCCGAGCGCCACCACTACCGCCAGAACAAGGCGAATCTGTAGCGATGGGCCACGGCTAAAAATTGGCTTCATAGGCTGTGCGTTTCCCGGATCCGGAAAAGGGGGCCGAAGCCCCCTTCCTGCAGCGACAAATTACTCTTCGCTGAACAAGTCGCCGCCGTGCATATCAATCATTTCCAGCGCCTTACCGCCGCCGCGTGCTACACAGGTCAGTGGATCTTCTGCCACAACCACCGGAATACCGGTTTCTTCCATCAGCAGACGGTCAAGGTTACGCAGCAGCGCACCGCCACCAGTCAGCACCATGCCGCGCTCGGAGATGTCAGATGCCAGTTCTGGCGGGCACTGCTCCAGCGCTACCATTACCGCGCTCACGATGCCGGTCAACGGCTCCTGCAACGCTTCAAGAATTTCGTTCGAGTTCAGGGTAAAGCCACGCGGAACCCCTTCAGCCAGGTTACGGCCGCGCACTTCGATTTCGCGCACTTCGTCACCCGGATAGGCAGAACCGATTTCGTGTTTGATACGCTCAGCAGTCGCTTCACCAATCAGTGAGCCATAGTTACGGCGCACGTAGTTGATGATGGCTTCATCAAAGCGGTCACCACCGATGCGTACAGAAGAAGAATAGACCACGCCGTTAAGAGAGATAACCGCGACTTCGGTTGTACCACCACCGATATCCACAACCATTGAACCAGTCGCTTCAGAAACCGGCAGGCCTGCGCCAATTGCCGCAGCCATCGGTTCTTCAATCAGGAAAACTTCACGTGCGCCTGCGCCTTGCGCAGATTCACGGATAGCACGGCGCTCAACCTGAGTCGCGCCCACCGGCACACACACCAGCACGCGCGGGCTTGGGCGCATGAAGCTGTTGCTGTGAACCTGTTTAATGAAGTGTTGCAGCATTTTTTCAGTGACGAAGAAGTCAGCGATAACGCCGTCTTTCATCGGGCGAATGGCCGCAATGTTACCCGGCGTACGGCCAAGCATCTGCTTTGCGTCGTGGCCCACGGCCGCTACGCTTTTCGGGGAACCTGCTCTGTCCTGGCGAATGGCAACCACTGAGGGCTCATTCAGTACAATGCCTTGTCCTTTAACGTAGATAAGGGTATTCGCGGTACCCAGGTCAATGGACAGGTCGTTAGAAAACATGCCACGAAATTTTTTAAACATACTAAGGGATAATCCTGAAAGCTGGGGCGGAAAACAAAATCCGCTTACTTTACCAACCACGCGAAGCAGCGACAAGGCGCAAAAAACGTTCTGCTCCGGTGAAAAATAGTGCGGTTTATGTCACCTGTTACACTCAGACACACTCTTCATCAGAGAAATGAAGAAAAAGGCGATGAGTAGTACAACGTCCTGTGCCTGGTAACCGTGGGTTGCCATAAACCCGCGTCTCTAATCAATACTGCGATGTCGCCGGCAGGCGCAAAGCCCCCTTATGATGCAGCGCGCAACATTCTACGTGAAAACCAGCCAAACGACAGATTAAACAGGGTATCTGTGCGAATATTTTTTCACGTTACTGTCAAGCGGACGGGAGCCCACAAAAAAATCGCCCTGCGCACCGGAAACACCCTTTTCAATCAGCATCAGCCATTCGCCCCGCGTGCGGGTTCCCGCTGCCACCACTCTGGCACGCGTACCGCTGCAGGCCTCCACCAAGCTACCCACCAGCAACTGGTTCTCGGTGCGCCTGTCAATATTGCGCACCAGCGCCGGATGCAGCTTAATCAACTCCGGCTCTAACTCCTGGATATACGCTGTGCTGACCAGCGTTAATCCCGCCTGCGTCACGGCGACTCGCGGACCGAGCGCTTTTATCAGGCGAATGACTGGCTGTAAACGGCTGATATGTTGACAAACATCATCCTCTGCAAGTTCAAAAAGAATTCGGCTTCTGAGCGTTTTTTCATTTTGCATGAGCGTGTCACGCAGCCAGCGCTGGAACGGGCGTCGCAGCAGCGACTCAACCGTTACCGGAATGGCCAGCGTTTCTTCCGGCCAGAAGCGCAACAGCGGAATGATGCGTGAAATTAACAGTCGGTCATACTGCTCCGCCAGACCAAACTGCTGCACCAGCGGCATATACTCCGCTGGCAACACTTCCTGCTCACCATCAAAGATGCGGCACATAATCTCGCGGTGATGCACCAGGCCATCGCGCATGACGGCCGGTTTCTGATACAAACGTGGACCGCCGCGTCGCATCATATCTTCGAGCATGGTGCGCCATTTCACATTTCCACGGCCTTTATCCGGCTGCGCACGGCTGTATACCGCCCAGCCGTTGCTGCCCTGAAGCACCGCATTACGCGCCGCTTCCTCAGCGTGTTCCATCACCTGCTCCACCGTCTGGCCGCTGTTCCAGGTACAAATACCGATATGCAGCATGTCATGACGGTCAATCATGCGAGTGGACGGCAGTGCATCCAGCGAATTGAGAAGCTGGCCGGCAATACCATCGGCATCTTTGAGCGTACTGTGCGGCAGCAAAACGGCGAAGTCGCTCTGGTAGTAGCGTGCCAGTAGTGCGCCCGGATAACGCATAATAAAGGTAGAAAGTAGGTTAATGAGGGAGTAAAGGTAATCCTCAACCGCGCCGCGCCCCCAGGTTTCGCGCAGGATGTCGAAATCTGGCAGGCGCAACATCATTACCACGCCATGTGTGCCCACCTGTTCGTGGTCTTCAAGCAGTGTGGCAAGCTGGTTTTCGAAAAAAAGTCGGTTATTAAGACCGGTTTGCGCATCCTGAGCGGCATAGGAGCGAATGAGCGTCCCCACGCGGCTACGCTGCTCGCTGGCATGCTGAAGCTCTTTAAGCAAAATATCCAGCGCGCTGCTGGTGCGGGCGGGCCATTCATGCACCGAGCCCGTGACCTCTTTGCCGCGCTCGCCATTAAGAATGCGTGTGGCACGATTATCCAGCAATTCCAGCCCGGTAAACTGCCGGCGCAGCCAGTGCGAGGCGCACAGCACCATAGCAATCATCAACAGAATGGCGACAGACAAGGGCGCGGTAGTCACCAGCGAGTGGAAATAGTCATTGATAGGGTCACGGTAGACAATTTCGATGATAAAGCTGGGGTGTTTTATCAAACGGGTGGTGTGCTTGCGGGTAATGTACTGCTGCTTAACATGGAGATAGCTCGCCTTGAGCTCATGGTTCAGGACAACCGTTTTTCCTGAGGTTATGGTCACGCGCGAGATATCAAGCGGTAGCATCACCGGGTTAAGTAACTCCCCCATTTGCTGGGGAGAATGCGTGAGCAAATCGATGTCAACCAGCGTCACGACAGCATCAATACGCTGCCCTACCTTTTCGTGAATAGACTGGTAGAAGCTCCATGACGCCCCCAGCAGCGTGACAAAGATAGCTATCCCCGTCAGCAACGCCGCAAAGGCAGTAATTCTCGTCGTTAAGCGCATCCTTGTGTTAACTCCGTAGGATAATGTGGATCTGCAACACCTCACTGTGCCCCGGCACAAATCCGTTAGTCAAAAAGTAAGCACTAACTCATATGCAGTGCGCGTACTGTATCAAATTTAGTGTAAACGACTGTGTACTTTCTTGCGCAAATGAGAATTTTCGCCAATTGATACGAGTATAGTAGTGAAAACAGTTCATCCGAAAGCATTTATCCCCTTCAGGAGAATTTCTATGCAGGCATTGATCCTTGAGCAGCAGGACGGCAAAACCCAGGCAACGCTACAGCTGGTGGACGAAACCCGGTTGCCAGAAGGCGACGTTACGGTCGAAGTCGACTACTCAAGCCTCAACTTTAAAGACGCGCTGGCGATTACCGGTAAAGGCAAAATTGTGCGCCAGTTTCCGATGGTGCCTGGCATTGATTTCGCAGGCCAGGTGCGCCATAGCGAAGACCCACGCTTTCATGTGGGACAAAACGTGGTGCTGACTGGCTGGGGTGTGGGCGAAAACCACTGGGGTGGCCTGTCCGGGCTGGCTCGGGTCAAAGGCGACTGGCTGGTGCCGCTGCCTGAAGGATTAAATAGCCGCCAGGCGATGATTATCGGCACCGCCGGTTTCACCGCCATGCTGTGCGTGATGGCGCTCGAAGACGCCGGTATCACGCCGCAAAGCGGCGAGGTACTCGTAACCGGTGCCAGCGGCGGCGTGGGCAGCACCGCGGTTGCGCTGTTAAGCGCCCTCGGTTACACGGTCGTTGCCGCTTCCGGTCGCGCCAGCACGCACGATTATCTGCGCCAGCTCGGCGCCAGCCGCATTGTCGGTCGCGATGAATTTAGCGATGCCAAACCGCTGGAAAAACAGCTGTGGGCGGGAGCCATCGACACCGTTGGCGATACCGTGCTGGCAAAAGTGCTGGCGCAAACGCAATACGGCGGCTGCGTCGCGGCCTGCGGCCTGGCGGGCGGTTTTGCACTGCCAACCACGGTAATGCCGTTCATTCTGCGCAATGTGCGGTTGCAGGGTGTGGATTCTGTCATGACGCCAACCCCGCGCCGCCTGGCTGCCTGGGCGCGCCTGGCCCGCGACCTGCCGCACAGTTTCTATCAAACCGCGACAACAGAAATCGGCCTTGAACACGCTGTGGAATACGCGGGCGCTATTATGGAAAACCGCGCGCAGGGGCGCACGCTGGTGAAAATAAAGCGCTAAACTGCACTTGTGTTCATCTCTTTCTTTTTAACTTATGCATAATACTTATCAAACATTCCTGTGACGAGTATGGGTTATGAAGAAAAAAAGGCTTACCGAAGCGGATGTTACCGCTGAGGCGGTTTTTCTGATGCAGCGCCGCCGGGTGCTTCAGGCACTCGGCATCAGCGCGGGCACCATGATGTTGCCCGCCGCTGCCCAGGCCGACCTGCTTTCCTGGTTTAAGGGTAATGACCGCCCGCCTGCACCGGCAGGTAAAGCGCTCAACTACACTACGCCAGCAATGTGGCAGGCCGAACTACCGCTGACGCCGGAAAACAAAGTCACGGGATATAACAACTTCTATGAATTTGGCTTAGATAAAGCCGATCCGGCGGCCAATGCCGGGATGATGAAAACCAGCCCCTGGCAGCTAACCATAGAAGGCGAAGTCGAAAAACCGCTTACGCTCTCCCATGACGAGCTGACCACACGTTATCCACTTGAAGAGCGCATTTATCGCCTGCGTTGTGTTGAAGCCTGGTCGATGGTGATTCCCTGGACGGGATTTGCACTGCACAAACTGCTTAAAGACGTCGCCCCCACCAGCAAAGCCAAATACGTTGCCTTTCAGACGCTGTTTCGCCCCGAAGAGATGCCAGGCCAGAAAGACCGCTTTATTGGCGGCGGCCTGGCTTATCCCTACGTCGAGGGGCTGCGCATTGACGAAGCCATGCACCCGCTGACCCTGATGGCCGTTGGCGTATACGGCAAGGCATTGCCGCCGCAAAATGGTGCGCCGGTGCGCCTGATAGTCCCCTGGAAATATGGCTTTAAAGGCATCAAGTCCATTGTCAGCATCCGGCTACAGGAGGAGCGCCCACCAACCACCTGGAACCTGTCGGCACCCAATGAGTACGGTTTTTATGCCAATGTGAACCCGCACGTCGATCACCCACGCTGGTCGCAGGCAACCGAGCGCGTGATTGGCGCGGGCGGTATTCTGGACGTGAAACGCCAGCCCACGCTGCTGTTTAATGGCTATGCCGACCAGGTCAGCACGCTGTATCGCGGTTTGAATTTGCAGGAGAACTTCTGAGTGCGCATTACAGCAAAACAGGTTGTCTGGCTTAAAGTCATCCTTCATCTTGCCGCGTTTTTGCCGATGCTGTGGCTGTTTTATGCCGCAAATCAGGGGCTTTTTAGCGCTGACCCGGCCAAAGATATTCAACACTTTACCGGCAGAATGGCGTTAAAGCTGCTGCTGGCCTCGCTGCTTGTAACGCCACTGGCACGTTACGCGAAGCAGCCTCAGTTAATCCGTGTGCGTCGTCTGCTGGGACTGTGGTGTTTTGCCTGGGCAACGCTGCATTTGACCAGTTATGCCCTGCTGGAGTTGGGCCTGAGCAACCTGGCGCTGCTGGGTCGCGAGCTGGTGAGTCGCCCTTATTTAACGCTGGGGATTATCAGCTGGGTGCTGCTACTGGCACTGGCGCTAACCTCAACGCAGGCAGCACAGCGAAAACTGGGCAGAAACTGGCAAAGATTACATAACGTCGTCTATCTGGTCGCGATACTGGCCCCGGTGCACTATCTGTGGTCGGTCAAAGTATTATCCCCCCAGCCGCTCCTGTATATGCTGGCAGCACTGGTGCTTTTGGCCCTGCGCTATCGCAAATTCCGCGGCTGGTGGCGCTAATTGACTCTACGACGCCACAGCCGTAGTCCTCTTATTTTGTACTGATAATCATGTTACGCGGTTGATCATCTTCCCTGATAAGACCAGTATTTAGCAGCTATTTGCGCTGAAGTTATTATAATGTGCCACTTCCGGGTTTGTGCCTCACATTTTCATCCCGTCCGGGGGTGACAATGCGGTATCGAAGGTATATTTTGTCGTATCAACGAGAATTGCAGGAGATAACGTCACGATGGCGGATAAGTTGCAAATTTTGCTTTTGAACGGGCCGAACCTTAATATGCTCGGCACTCGCGAACCAGAGAAGTACGGCACAATGACCTTGTCCGATATCGTTGCTGGTTTACGCGCACAAGCAGAAGCGCTGAATGTGTCGTTGGACCACCTGCAGTCCAATGCGGAACATGTGCTGATTGACCGCATTCATCAGGCTAAAGGCAACGTTGACTATATCCTGATTAATCCGGCCGCTTTCACGCACACCAGTGTCGCACTGCGTGACGCCCTGCTGGCGGTGGAGATCCCGTTTATCGAGATTCACCTGAGCAATGTGCATGCACGAGAGCCTTTCCGTCATCACTCATATCTCTCTGATATTGCCACTGGCGTCATCTGTGGATTAGGCGCTGATGGCTATTCCTGGGCACTCCAGACGGCGGTGAAACGCCTGTCACATACCAACTAAACAAAGAGTACGGAACCCCAAATGGATATTCGTAAAATTAAAAAGCTGATTGAACTGGTTGAAGAATCAGGCATTGCAGAGCTGGAAATTTCTGAAGGTGAGGAGTCAGTACGTATCAGTCGCGCGGTCCCGAATCAGGGCATCCCGATGATGCAGCAGGCCTATGCCGCACCGATGATGCAGCCGCAGCTGGCAAACGCCGTTGCCCCTGCCACCACGCCTGTTATGGAAGCACCGGCAGCCGCTGCGGCAGAAATGAGCGGTCATCTCGTTCGTTCTCCAATGGTTGGCACCTTCTATCGCACCCCAAGCCCGGAAGCAAAAGCCTTCGTTGAAGTTGGCCAGAAGGTCAATGTTGGCGACACGCTGTGCATCGTTGAAGCAATGAAAATGATGAACCAGATCGAAGCCGACAAAGCCGGCGTGGTGAAAGCCATCCTGGTAGAAAGCGGTCAACCGGTAGAATTTGACGAGCCGCTGGTCGTCATCGAGTAACGAGGCGCACCATGCTTGATAAAATTGTTATCGCCAACCGTGGTGAAATCGCTCTGCGTATCCTGCGTGCCTGTAAAGAACTGGGCATCAAGACCGTTGCGGTACACTCCACGGCAGACAGAGATCTGAAACACGTGCTGCTGGCAGATGAAACCGTCTGCATCGGCCCGGCTCCGTCGGTCAAAAGCTATCTGAATATCCCGGCGATTATTTCGGCAGCCGAAATCACCGGCGCCGTCGCTATCCACCCGGGCTACGGTTTTCTGTCCGAAAACGCCAACTTCGCTGAACAGGTTGAGCGTTCAGGCTTTATCTTTATTGGCCCGAAAGCCGACACTATTCGCCTGATGGGTGACAAAGTGTCTGCCATCACCGCCATGAAGAAAGCCGGTGTGCCGACCGTGCCTGGCTCCGACGGCCCGCTCGGTGACGATATGGATGCTAACCGCGCCCATGCTAAACGCATCGGCTACCCGGTTATCATCAAAGCCTCCGGCGGCGGCGGCGGTCGCGGTATGCGCGTTGTGCGCAGCGACGCCGAACTGGCCCAGTCCATTACCATGACTCGTGCGGAAGCCAAAGCCGCGTTTAACAACGACATGGTGTATATGGAGAAGTACCTGGAAAACCCGCGCCACATCGAGATTCAGGTGCTGGCAGACGGCCAGGGCAACGCCATCTACCTGGCAGAACGCGACTGCTCCATGCAGCGCCGTCACCAGAAAGTAGTCGAAGAAGCACCGGCACCGGGGATCACACCGGAACTGCGCCGCCACATTGGTGAACGCTGTGCGAAAGCCTGCGTGGACATTGGCTATCGCGGTGCAGGTACGTTTGAGTTCCTGTTCGAAAACGGTGAGTTCTACTTCATTGAAATGAACACCCGTATTCAGGTTGAACACCCGGTAACCGAAATGATTACCGGCGTGGACCTGATTAAAGAACAGCTGCGTATCGCTGCAGGTCAGCCTCTGTCCATCAAACAGGATGAAGTGGAAGTGCGCGGCCACGCGGTGGAATGCCGTATCAACGCCGAAGACCCGAACACCTTCCTGCCAAGCCCGGGCAAAATCACCCGCTTCCACGCGCCTGGTGGTTTTGGCGTGCGCTGGGAATCGCATATCTACGCTGGCTATACCGTGCCGCCGTACTACGATTCAATGATAGGCAAGCTTATTTGCTACGGTGAAACCCGCGAAGTGGCAATTGCCCGCATGCGCAACGCGCTGCAGGAGCTTATCATCGACGGCATCAAGACTAACGTCGACCTGCAAATGCGCATTATGAGTGATGAGAATTTCCAGCACGGTGGTACCAACATCCACTATCTGGAGAAAAAGCTCGGCCTGCATGACTAAGCTTTGAACATTCTCTACCAGGGCCGGTCTTCCGGCCCTTTCTTTTTTCTCCTACAATCGCCGCTTTAGCTGATAACCCGGGAAACAATAATGGATAACCGTTTTGTTCAGGCCCACAAAGAGGCGCGCTGGACGGTATGGCTGACGCTACTTTATCTCGCAGCCTGGACTGCTGCGGCCTGGATTGCGGATGCCAGTATCGGCCCAACCGGCCTGCCGCACTGGTTTGAAATGGCCTGCCTGCTGGTACCGCTGATTTTTATTCTGCTTTGCTGGCTGATGGTGCGCGTGTTGTTCCGCGATATCCCGCTGGAGGATAGCCATGCAGACTGAAGTTATCCTGCCGCTGATTGCCTATTTACTGGTGGTGTTTGGCCTGTCGGTCTGGGCCATGCGACGCCGTGAGAAAGGCAATTTCCTCAACGAATATTTCCTCGGTGGCCGCTCAATGGGCGGTTTTGTGCTGGCGATGACGCTGACGGCGACCTATATCAGCGCCAGTTCGTTTATTGGCGGGCCTGGTGCTGCCTATAAATACGGTCTTGGTTGGGTGCTGCTGGCGATGATTCAGCTGCCCGCCGTCTGGCTGTCGCTTGGTGTGCTGGGTAAGAAGTTTGCCATCCTTGCCCGCCGCTATAACGCGGTCACACTCAACGACATGCTTTATGCCCGCTACCAGAGCCGGTTGCTGGTATGGCTGGCAAGCCTGAGCCTGCTGGTTGCCTTTATTGGTGCCATGACAGTGCAGTTTATTGGCGGCGCGCGCCTGCTGGAAACGGCGGCGGGCATTCCTTATGAGGCCGGGCTGCTGATTTTTGGTATCAGCATCGCGCTGTATACCGCGTTTGGCGGCTTTCGTGCCAGCGTGCTGAATGACGCCATGCAGGGCATGGTGATGCTTATCGGCACTATTTTGCTGCTGGTGGGCATTGTCCATGCCGCAGGCGGGCTAAGCAGCGCCGTTAACACGCTGCAACAAATCGACCCTAAACTTGTCACGCCACAGGGTGCGGACGATATTCTGTCACCGGCTTTCCTCGCCTCTTTCTGGGTGCTGGTCTGCTTTGGCGTGATTGGCCTGCCGCATACAGCGGTGCGCTGCATCTCCTATAAAGACAGCAAGGCGGTACACAGCGGTATTATTATCGGCACCATCGTGGTGGCCGTGCTGATGCTGGGCATGCACCTGGCGGGCGCGCTGGGGCGCGCAGTGGTACCAAATCTGGCTATCCCGGACCAGGTTATCCCAACGCTGATGGTCACCGTGCTACCGCCGGTGGCGGCCGGCATTTTCCTCGCCGCTCCCATGGCGGCGATTATGTCGACCATCAATGCGCAGCTGCTGCAATCCTCCGCGACAATCGTGAAGGATTTATGGTTAAACCTGCACCCGGAAGACGAACGCAACGAGAAGCGCCTTAAGCGCATGTCAGCTGTGATTACGCTTGTGCTGAGCGTGCTGCTGCTGCTCGCGGCCTGGAAACCACCACAGATGATTATCTGGCTTAATCTGCTGGCCTTTGGCGGGCTGGAAGCCGTATTTCTGTGGCCGCTGGTGCTCGGCCTTTACTGGGAGCGCGCCAACGCGGCAGGCGCACTGAGCGCAATGGTAGTCGGTGGCGTACTGTATGCACTGCTTGCTACGCTAAAAGTGCAGATTCTGGGTTTCCACCCTATTGTGCCGTCACTGCTGCTGAGTTTGCTGAGTTTTCTTGTCGGTAACCGCTTTGGACGCGCGCCCAATCCGGCGCCACTTCTTTCATCTACAGATAAATAAAGAGTTTTGCTATGCCATGGATTCAACTGAAAATTAATACCTCCGGTGCAAACGCCGAAGACCTGGGCGATGCACTGATGGAAAGCGGGGCCGTTTCCGTCACCTTTCAGGATACCCATGACACGCCGGTATTCGAACCGCTGCCGGGCGAAACTCGGCTGTGGGGCGACACTGACGTTATCGGTCTGTTTGATGCCGAATGGGACATGAAAGCGGCAGTTGCCGAGCTGGAGCAAAGCCCACTGCTGGGCGCGGGCTTCCATCATAAAATTGAGCAGCTCGAAGACAAAGACTGGGAGCGCGAGTGGATGGAAAACTTCCACCCAATGCGTTTTGGCAAACGTCTGTGGATTTGCCCAAGCTGGCGCGACGTGCCGGACCCGAGTGCCGTGAACGTGATGCTGGATCCGGGCCTGGCGTTCGGTACCGGCACGCACCCTACCACCTCGCTGTGCCTTGAATGGCTCGACGGACTCGATCTCACCGGTAAAACGGTTATCGACTTCGGTTGCGGCTCCGGGATCCTTGCCATCGCCGCACTGAAGCTGGGTGCCGCTCGTGCAATCGGGATCGACATTGATCCTCAGGCCATTCAGGCGAGCCGTGATAACGCGCAACGTAACGGCGTTGAAGACAAACTGGAGCTATATCTGCCGGCCAATCAGCCCGACACGCTCAGCGCCGACGTCGTGGTTGCCAATATCCTTGCAGGCCCGCTGCGCGAGCTGGCACCGCTCATCAGCGTGTTGCCGGTACAGGGCGGCCAACTCGGGCTGTCCGGCATACTGGCAAGCCAGGCTGCAAGCGTCTGCGAGGCTTATGAGACAGGCTTTGCGCTCGATCCGGTAGCAGAAAAAGAGGAATGGTGCAGAATTACCGGAATAAAAAAATAAATACCAAAAAAAAGCGGCTTAAATTAGCCGCTTTTTTTGTGTGATTTAGGTCACTCTTTTTGGCCAATGAGTTTTATAATCATTCCGATATAACCTGTTGAATAGCATGGTTATAAAAACAACAATATTCAAGGGATGAATAAAAATGGTCAATAAGCTTAACGGCATTATGCTAGCGCTTGCGCTGCTGCCAGCAGTCGCCAGCGCTTCTCACTGGGGTTATGAAGGCATTGAGTCACCAGAGCACTGGGCTGAACTCAATAAAGACTGGGAACAGTGCCAGAAAGGCCAGAACCAGTCTCCCGTAGACATTCGTCAGACCTTCCAGGCCCATGTACGCCCACTCAAAACTTTCTACACCAGCAGCCCGGATTTATTACTGAATAACGGTCATACCATCCAGGCAACCTGGAGCGACGAGGACAAAGCCAGCTACATCAAGCTTGATGATGAAAAATTTACGTTGAGACAGTTCCACTTCCACGCGCCGAGCGAGAACACCGTTAACGGGAAGCACTACCCGCTGGAAATGCATCTGGTTCATCAGGACGATGATGGAGAAGTCGCGGTTGTTGCTGTCATGTTTGAAACAGGAGCAGTAAACGCAGAACTGGAGAAATTGTGGCAGGTTATGCCCGACCACGCCGACAAAAGCTCACAGCTGCCTATTAAAATCGACGTCAATAAGCTGCTACCGAGTGATAAAACGCACTGGCGCTTTACGGGCTCTCTGACAACGCCGCCATGTACCGAAGGCGTACGCTGGGTTGTGCTGAAGCATCCTCTGACAGTCTCGGCACAGCAGCTGGAAAAATTCACCTCAGTAATGCATCACGCCAACAATCGTCCTGTGCAAAAACTGCATGGCCGTATGATCCTTGAGTAAGCTGATTTGGGGCAGGACCGGGTCCTGCCTCCCTCTGCCAGAAACAGCATAAATCACCAATACATAATACAAATACTCTAAGTTCAACCCCATTTATTAGCATAAAATCCCGCATAAATCGCAAGTGACAGCTTTCCTGATAATCAAATAATGAAAAAATTAAAAGAGCACAAAATAACCACATGATTTTAATCATATGATTAATAAGCATTATTATCCAACCCCCTGTACCAGGGAGCGGTTTCCTTGATCTGTGACAGCTGATTGTTCAAAGTTTGGCCTTTCATCTCGCGCAAAAAATGCGTAATATACGCCGCCTTGCAGGTACATATGGTCATTTCTTAACTCATGCGCATTGGACAACACCAGCTCAGAAATCGCCTGATTGCAGCGCCCATGGCAGGGATTACCGACCGGCCATTCAGGACGCTGTGTTATGAGATGGGAGCCGGTCTGACCGTTTCAGAGATGATGTCGTCGAACCCGGAAGTTTGGGCCAGCGATAAGTCGCGTTTACGAATGGTGCATGTCGATGAGCCAGGTGTGCGAACCGTGCAAATTGCCGGTAGCGTACCTGAAGAAATGGCCGAAGCCGCCCGCATAAACGTCGCAAACGGCGCTCAGATTATTGATATCAATATGGGCTGCCCGGCTAAGAAAGTGAATCGTAAACTGGCAGGTTCTGCCCTTTTGCAGTACCCGGAACAGGTGAAAAGGATCCTCACCGCTGTTGTCGGGGCTGTGGACGTACCGGTTACGTTGAAGATTCGCACTGGCTGGGATCCCGAGCACCGTAATTGCACGGAGATTGCCCAACTGGCCGAAAACTGCGGCATTCAGGCTCTGACCATTCATGGTCGTACACGAGCCTGTTTGTTCGGGGGCAACGCGGAATACGACAGTATTCGGGCAGTTAAGCAGTTGGTGTCCATTCCGGTTATCGCGAATGGCGACATTACTGACCCGCTAAAAGCCAGAGCCGTGCTCGACTATACAGGGGCAGATGCTCTGATGATAGGACGCGCGGCTCAGGGAAGACCCTGGATCTTTCGGGAAATCCAGCATTATCTGGACACGGGTGAGCTGCTTTCCCCTTTGCCGATGGCAGAGGTTAAGCGCTTACTTTGCGAGCACGTTCGGGAACTTCATGCCTTTTATGGTGAAGTGAAAGGTTACCGAATCGCACGTAAACACGTCTCCTGGTATCTCCAGGAGCACGCACCCAGTGACCAGTTTCGGCGCACATTCAACGCCATTGAGGATGCCAGCGAACAGCTGGAGGCGTTGGAGGCATACTTCGAAAATTTTGCGTAAACAGAAATAAAGAGCTGACAGAACTATGTTCGAACAACGCGTAAATTCTGACGTACTGACCGTTTCTACCGTTAACTCTCAGGACCAGGTAACTCAAAAGCCCCTGCGTGATTCGGTTAAACAGGCACTGAAGAACTATTTTGCTCAACTGAATGGTCAGGATGTTAATGACCTGTATGAGCTGGTACTGGCTGAAGTAGAACAGCCCCTGTTGGACATGGTGATGCAATACACCCGTGGCAACCAAACCCGCGCAGCCCTGATGATGGGCATCAACCGCGGTACGCTGCGTAAGAAACTGAAAAAATACGGCATGAACTGATTCCAGTTTACTGTCGCAAAAAAGGCGCTAACCGGCATGGGGAAGCGCCTTTTTTATTACCTGTATTTATGCCGTTATGAGACACTTTTTAGTTGCAAGCGATGTACTACATGTTCATCAGCCTGTAACTCGCTAAAAGCGTGGCCACAATAATCAGTCCGATAGCAGGCATTAGCGTTGTCAGTCACCGCTGCGGGTGCACAGACATCCTCAGATACTTTCCTGTACGACTGACAAACCGACTTTGTAGTAGTCCTGCGCCCTACACGGCTCGCTCATTATTACTTCCTGTAACGCGACTAGCTTTTCTACATAAAGTCAGTGCATTATTTCTTTTTTAACGGGTACTTTATCTACTGCTATTTCTATTCGCCAGTCCTATTATTGGCCATGAGCGCCTTGCAGATTACTCTGTATTTATTGTTTTATTCATTATCTCTTCTTAATTGCTTCCTGGTCGTGGCATTCCCTCACTTTTTTTACAAATGACATGAATTGATATTATTGGCGGCTAAGCAGCATAAAGGGCAAGTGGTAATATTAATAAAGTGCACCACAGATGCATGGCTGTATTAGTTAGCCGTACTCTGGGTGCTTTATCTATGAGGTATTATTTATGAAACAGATCATCGTCGTGACGCTGCTATCTACGCTGCTGGCGGGATGTGCGCATGACTCACCTTGCGTTCCCGTTTATGACGACCAGGGCCGCCTGGTGCACACAAATACATGTATGAAAGGCACAACTCAGGACAACTGGGAAACGGCGGGCGCGATTGCAGGTGGCGCTGCTGCGCTGGCCGGACTAACGCTCGGTATTGTTGCGCTTACTAAATAGTTATTCAGGCGAGCATTACCGTGCTCGCCTGGTGGGTATTTATTCTATTACTCGGCAGTATTATTTATTCCACCTGGATAGCTAACACTCACCCTTTCAACATGTCCCAAGCTCTTATTTAATTATCACTCACCTCGTTATAAAACTGTATCTCCCGACATGCCAGCCTCTTGTATTGGTAAATATAAATACTCTCTGTATTTAATCCCTCCCAAGGGTAACCATCCCACAACCTGAATTTCGCGCCCCCCTGCCAGGCAATGTTCATTGCCCATGACGGTAACTACGCACAGCACAAAACACAGCCTCTTATTTATATCTCGTTGAAAACAACATAGCTTATAAAGAGCGAGATGGGGGATAGGTTATTTACGGCTGAGGGCACAGAGGAGATATTTAAAAGATTCAGCGGGAGGTGTCTCGCAACAGATGTAACAACCAAACACCTGGTAGCAGCGCACGATGCTGGCTACTGGACGAGTGTGGTGCTATTTTTCGAATAGCAAAAAGCCCTGCACTTTCGTGCAGGGCCTTCGCGTAATTTGATGTCTGGCATCCTGCCCGCTATCCTACGGGCCGTTGCTGCGCAACCTTCAAATCTGCTCCCGGCGAATTTGTCCTGCTCAGGAAAGCACTCACCGACAGACGACAGATAAAGCAAAAGGCCCAGTCTTTCGACTGGGCCTTCGCCTGATTTGATGCCTGGCAGTTCCCTACTCTCGCATGGGGAGCCCCCACACTACCATCGGCGCTACGGCGTTTCACTTCTGAGTTCGGCATGGGGTCAGGTGGGACCACCGCGCTAGTGCCGCCAGGCAAATTCTTTACTAAGTGCCAAACTTTAACCGAAAAAGTGGTGCTGATACCCAGAGTCGAACTGGGGACCTCACCCTTACCAAGGGTGCGCTCTACCAACTGAGCCATATCAGCACGCTTAATTTGATGCCTGGCAGTTCCCTACTC
>AMFN01000014.1 GCA_000302695.1 Enterobacteriaceae bacterium LSJC7 | reverse complement strand
CCGTGTCAGTGGAGGCGCATTATAGGGACTGTTTTGTGACTGACAAGAGATATTTAAAAAAAACTTACCGACCGCTTACTTTTCACCCATAACACCTAAAAGCATACAGCGAATGGCGAATAAATAAACAAAAACGGGCCCAAAGGCCCGTTTCTTTACTGAGGTTTACTGTATTGCGACAATCTGGCCGTCTTTGACCTGTAGCTCAACCGTCTTACCCGGCAGCAATTCGCCGGAAAGGATCTGTTGCGCCAGCGGGTTTTCTATCTGCTGCTGAATAGCACGTTTGAGTGGGCGCGCCCCATAAACCGGGTCGTAACCATTCTCGCTCAGCAGTTTCAGTGCCTCATCAGAAATATGAACCGCGTAACCGCGCTCTTCCAGACGCTGATACAAACGCTGCAGCTGAATCTGCGCAATAGAAGCAATATGGCGCTCACCCAGCGGATGGAACACCACCACTTCGTCAATACGGTTAATGAATTCTGGCCTGAAGCTCTGGCTTACTACACCCAGCACCAGATCTTTCATATGACCATAATCCAGACTGCCAAACTGTTCCTGAATCAAATCAGACCCCAGGTTGGATGTCATGATGACCACCGTATTGCGAAAATCCACCGTTCTGCCCTGCCCGTCGGTCAGACGCCCATCGTCCAGAACCTGCAGCAGAATGTTGAACACATCCGGGTGCGCTTTTTCTACTTCATCAAGCAAAATGACGGAGTACGGACGACGGCGCACGGCTTCTGTCAGGTAACCGCCCTCTTCATAACCAACATATCCCGGAGGCGCACCAACCAGGCGAGACACAGAATGTTTCTCCATGAACTCGGACATATCAATGCGCACCATGGCGTCATCGCTATCAAACATGAAATTCGCCAGCGCCTTACACAGCTCGGTTTTACCAACGCCGGTCGGCCCAAGGAACAGGAATGAACCAATTGGGCGGTTGGGATCGGACAACCCGGCGCGGCTACGGCGAATAGCGTTCGATACAGCTTCAACGGCCTCATCCTGACCAATCACGCGCTGATGCAAATCCTGCTCCATACGCAGCAGTTTTTCACGCTCGCTTTCCATCATTCTGGCTACCGGAATACCGGTCCAGCGAGCCAACACGTCAGCAATTTCTACATCGGTGACTTTATTACGCAGCAGACGCATCGTTTTGCCTTCTGACTGCGTGGCGACTTCAAGCTGTTTTTCCAGCTCCGGGATTTTGCCGTATTGCAGTTCAGACATACGCCCGAGGTCACCCAGGCGCCGTGCTTGCTCCATCGCAATTTTCGCCTGCTCAAGCTCGGCCTTAACGGTCTGCGTGCCAGAAAGTGAGGCTTTCTCCGCCTTCCACTCTTCTTCCAGCACCGAATACTCACGCTCTTTATCGGAGAGTTCGTCGTTGAGCATATCGAGGCGTTTCTTACTTGCCTCATCAGACTCTTTCATCAGTGCCTGCTGCTCAAGTTTGAGCTGGATGATGCGCCGGTCCAGGCGGTCAAGCTCTTCTGGCTTAGAGTCAATCTGCATACGAATGCTCGATGCTGCCTCATCAATGAGGTCGATAGCTTTATCCGGCAGCTGTCTGTCGGCAATATAGCGATGTGACAGCGTGGCTGCGGCAACAATTGCCGGGTCAGTTATCTGTACATGGTGATGCAGTTCATAGCGCTCTTTCAGGCCACGCAGAATTGCGATGGTGTCTTCCACCGTCGGCTCGGCAACAAACACTTTCTGGAAGCGGCGCTCCAGCGCTGCATCTTTCTCAATATACTGACGATATTCATCAAGTGTTGTTGCCCCTACGCAGTGCAACTCACCGCGCGCCAGCGCCGGTTTAAGCATGTTACCTGCATCCATTGCGCCGTCGGCTTTACCGGCACCCACCATCGTGTGCAGCTCATCAATAAACAGGATGACGTTGCCTTCCTGCTTCGCCAGGTCGTTGAGCACGCCTTTAAGACGCTCTTCAAACTCACCGCGATACTTCGCCCCGGCCACCAGCGCCCCCATATCCAGCGCCAGCACGCGGCGCCCTTTGAGGCCTTCCGGCACTTCACCGTTAATAATGCGCTGCGCCAGCCCTTCAACAATGGCGGTTTTACCGACACCAGGCTCACCAATCAGTACCGGATTGTTTTTGGTACGGCGCTGCAGAACCTGAATAGTACGGCGGATTTCCTCATCACGGCCAATCACCGGGTCAAGCTTGCCCTGTTCGGCGCGCTCGGTCAGATCGATAGTAAATTTCTTCAACGCCTGACGACTGTCTTCGGCACCCTGGTCATTCACGCTGTCACCCCCGCGCATCTGCTCAATAGCCTGGGTAACATTGGCCGTTGTTGCGCCCGCCGCCTTTAGCAAATCGGCCAACGTACCACGCGAATCCAGCGCCGCCAGGATAAAGAGTTCTGAGGAAATAAAATTGTCGTTGCGCTTTTGCGCCAGCTTGTCGCACAGGTTGAGCGTGCGTACAAGGTCCTGCGAAGGCTGAACATCACCGCCGGTCCCTTCAACCTGCGGCAAACGGCTGAGCGCCTGTTCAATCGATGTACGCAGCTGTCCTGCATTAACACCTGCTGAAGTCAGCAACGGCGCAACAGAGCCGCCTTCCTGCTTTAGCAGGGCACTCATCAAATGAAGGGGTTCAATAAACTGGTTGTCGTGCCCAAGAGCCAGAGACTGGGCATCAGCGAGAGCAAGCTGGAATTTATTAGTAAGACGATCCAGACGCATAACTCCTCCCATATATGGTCAAAATTGCTACTGGAGATTAAATGAGGTCATCCCTCAATTATTCAAGGTTAATGACCATAATTATATGAGAGGGTAGCTACCCATACTGGATCGTCTTGTTTCAATAGGTTATATCAGCCAAATAAAACTTGCCATACGGCCCGTCGTTCTGTCGCGACGATAAGAGAAAAATTCGTGTTTTTCGCTGAAAGTACAGCGTTCTCCGCCATAAATCTGGTGGATCCCCAGATTTGACAGGCGCTGACGCGCGAGTTGATAAATATCGGCGTAATATTTTTCGCCCACGGGCCTGAATGCACACTCAGCCTGAGCATCTTTTGCGATAAACGCTTCACGCACTTCAGGACCCACTTCAAACGCCTCAGGCCCAATAGCCGGGCCGAGCCACGCCATGATGTTTTCAGGACTTTCACGAAAACAAGCAACCGTGTGTTCAATAACGCCCTCACACAACCCGCGCCAGCCAGCATGCGCTGCGGCCACTTCAGTTCCTGCGCTATTGCACAACAAAACCGGCAGGCAATCAGCCGTCATCACCGCACAAACCACGCCGCGTTTGTCGGTGTAAGAAGCGTCCGCACGTCTTGAGACGGGCATCTCACCGTTAAGGCGCAGCACGTTGGTGCCATGCACTTGCTCAAGCCAGACCGGGTTGGATGGCAGCGCCGCCGTCTGATAAAAGCGGCGGCGGTTTTCCTCAACGCTATCGAGATTATCACCACAGTGGGCGCCCAGATTCAGGGAGTCCCAGGGTGCTTCGCTGACGCCCCCAATGCGGGTAGAGCTGCAGGCCGCAACACCCTCAGGCAGCGGCCACTGTGGCACAATCAGTTTTGTCATAGCCAGTCGATGCTGTCCTTGTGTTCTTCATAATCCGCGCGCAGCGCATCAATGAGATCCACCATATCCTGAGGGATAGGCGCATGCCATTCCATCTCAATGCCGCTGATGGGATGGTAAAGACGCAGCATCGTTGCGTGCAGCGCCTGGCGGTCAAACTTACGCAGTGCCTGAATAAAGGCTTCTGATGCCCCTTTTGGTGGACGCGGGCGGCCGCCATAGAGCTGGTCACCCACCAGCGGATGCGTAATGTGCGCCATATGTACGCGAATCTGGTGTGTGCGCCCGGTTTCCAGGCGCAGGCGCAGACGCGTGTGTACGCGAAAGTGCTCCATAATGCGATAGTGCGTGACCGCCGGTTTACCCATGGGGTGCACCGACATGTGCGTGCGTTTGGTGGGATGGCGGCTGATAGGCTCTTCCACTGTGCCACCTGCGGTCATGTGGCCAATCGCTACCGCTTCATACTCGCGCGTAATTTCACGCAACTGTAATGACTCTACCAGTCGCGTTTGCGCCGGTACGGTCTTGGCCACCACCATCAAGCCTGTGGTGTCCTTATCCAGACGGTGAACAATGCCCGCACGCGGCACATCGGCAATCGGTGGATAATAATGTAACAACGCATTGAGTACGGTGCCGTCCGGGTTGCCTGCCCCCGGGTGAACGACAAAATCGCGTGGTTTATTGATAACGAGGATGTCGTCATCTTCGTACACAATATTGAGCGGAATATCTTGCGGTTCAAAGCGCGCTTCTTCTTCAATTTCCGCATCGATGGCGACACTTTCTCCGCCCAACACCTTCTCTTTCGGCTTGTCGCAGATTTTACCGCTGAGTGTAACGCGCTGGTCGAGGATCCACTCTTTTATGCGCGAACGAGAATAATCCGGGAACAATTCGGCCAAAGCCTGATCTAACCGTTGACCGAGTTGAGATTCGGACACCGTTGCGGTGAGTTTTACTGGTTGTGCCATACACTGCTTCTTCGTTAACGTTGGGTTTTTACGGCTTTGCCGTTTAATATAGTGTGCTATTGTAGCTGGTCTTAATCGGGAGCTTAACGGAGAGTTCTCCCTGATTCACATTCTGAGGAAAGTCAAAACGTCATGACGCGCATGAAATACCTGGTGGCTGCCGCCACGTTGAGCCTGGCCCTGACCGGTTGCTCCGGCTCAAAAGACCAAGTTCCAGACAGTCCGCCGTCTGAAATCTACGCAACCGCCCAGCAAAAGCTCCAGGACGGTAACTGGAAAGCGGCGATAACGCAACTGGAAGCGCTGGATAACCGCTATCCGTTTGGACCGTACTCGCAGCAGGTACAGCTGGATCTGATCTACGCGTACTACAAAAACGCCGATCTGCCGCTGGCTCAGGCCGCTATTGACCGCTTTATGCGCCTGAACCCGACGCATCCTAACATTGATTATGTACTTTATATGCGCGGGCTGACCAACATGGCGATGGACGACAGCGCGTTACAGGGCTTCTTCGGTGTCGATCGTTCTGACCGCGACCCTCAGCATGCGCGTGATGCGTTTAGCGACTTCTCCAAAATGGTACGCGGCTATCCCAACAGCCAGTACACCACCGATGCCACTAAACGTCTGGTGTTCCTCAAAGACCGTCTGGCGAAATATGAATACTCCGTTGCGGAATATTACACCCGCCGCGGTGCCTGGGTTGCGGTCGTGAACCGCGTTGAAGGAATGTTGCGCGACTTTCCTGACACTCAAGCCACTCGCGATGGCCTGAAGCTGATGGAAAACGCCTATCGCAAATTGCAGCTTGATGCACAGGCAGAAAAAGTGGCGAAAATCATCGCCGCCAACAGCAGCACAACCTGATGGTTTGATTTAAGAAAAACGGCAGCTCAGGCTGCCGTTTTTTTATGCGCTGAATCGGGCTAACTGACTCGCTTAAGCGCAGGTTATCCTTTCAAATATGGCCGCTATTCCCTAAATTCTCAAGGCAAATATCACCACTTCCTGCCCTGTCTCACAAAAGCAGGCTCACTGACAAAAGGTGACAAAAATAACTGACCTGAATCACACATTTTGACATTTTGCGGGGTATGCTGAAGTTATCAAGACGGGAAAGACAAAGAGGTAACTTTATGACAATGAATATTACCAGCAAACAAATGGAAATCACCCCGGCCATCCGCCAGCATGTCGCAGACCGTCTCGCCAAACTTGAAAAGTGGCAAACTCATCTGATTAACCCGCATATTGTGCTGTCCAAAGAGCCAAAAGGCTTTGTAGCTGATGCAACCATCAACACGCCTAACGGCCATCTGGTGGCAAGCGCGAAACATGAAGATATGTATGCGGCCATCAATGAGCTGATTAACAAGCTTGAACGCCAGCTTAATAAGGTCCAGCACAAGGGTGAAGCGCGCCGCGCTGAAGGCTCTGTGAAAGAGGTTCCGCTGGCCGACCCTCAGGTTTAATCCTCTTACCTTTAAGGAGCGCGCCTGCGGGCGCGTTTTTTATTGACATAAGGAAAAGAGAGCAGGTACTTTAACTGTTACACTTTATCCGGGCTTCATGATGACGCGTATTCCGTTTTTCTTCGCATTCTTCTTTACCTTCCCCTGACCGGGAGGCGTTTCGTCGTGTAAGAAAGAATGCGAAGACGAACAGACAGGCCTCCCACCAGGGAGGCCTTTTTTATGATAACTACAAAGGTTGCACTATGAGCGATAATCCCCTGCTGGCCCTGCGCGATAAAATCAGTGCGCTGGATGAAAAACTCCTCGCGTTACTGGCCGAGCGCCGCCAGCTGGCTGTCGAAGTCGGTACAGCGAAACTTGCCACCCACCGCCCCGTACGCGACATTGAACGCGAACGCGATCTGCTGGAGCACCTGGTACGCACCGGCAAAAAGCATCACCTGGACGGCCACTACATAACCCGACTGTTCCAGCTCATTATTGAGGACTCGGTACTCACACAACAGGCATTGCTGCAAAAACATCTGAATAAAACCAGCGCAGACTCTGCCCGCATCGCCTTTCTTGGCCCCAAAGGTTCTTATTCTCACCTGGCCGCACGCCGCTATGCCGCGCGCCACTTTGAGCATTTCATTGAAAACGGTTGTTCAAGGTTTGATGAGATTTTTCGCCAGGTCGAAACCGGCCAGTCTGACTATGCGGTAGTACCAGTGGAGAACACCAGCTCCGGCTCAATTAACGATGTTTACGACCTGCTGCAACACACCAGCCTGTCTATCGTCGGCGAGCTGACGCTGCCTATTGACCACTGTGTCATGGTTGCCTCAACCACCACCCTTGAAGACATCCACACCGTCTACAGCCACCCCCAGCCGTTCCAGCAGTGCAGTCAGTTCATCAACCGCTGGCCACAGTGGAAAATCGAATACTGTGAAAGCACCTCAGCGGCGATGGAGAAAGTGGCGCAATCTGGCTCACCAGGCGTTGCCGCACTCGGTAGCGAAGCCGGTGGCGCGCTGTACGGTTTGCAGGTACTGGAGCGCAACCTGGCGAACCAGACCCAGAACATCACCCGCTTCCTGGTGCTGGCGCGTAAGGCCATCGGCGTATCTGACCAGGTACCGGCGAAAACAACGCTGCTGATGGCAACGGGCCAGCAGTCTGGCTCGCTGGTAGAAGCGTTACTGGTGATGCGCAACCACAATCTGATTATGACCAAGCTGGAGTCACGCCCTATCCATGGAAATCCGTGGGAAGAGATGTTTTATCTGGACGTACAGGCCAATCTGGAATCACCAGAAATGCGCCAGGCGCTACGTGAACTGAGCGACATTACTCGTTCAATGAAAGTACTGGGCTGCTATCCCAGCGAGACTGTCGTGCCGGTCGAGCCAGACTGACGGGTATATCGCGCCTGCCCCGGCAGGCGCCCCCTCGCAAACTCAGGCCACGGATAATTGCCGCATTTAAACCGTGTAACGAAAACGCGGCTTAACCTTTCCCGCTACCGCAACTTCAAGCGTAAAAATCGCCCCGGATAACGGGCGCTGGACCAGTTCATCTTCCTGCATATCTTCACGCGTTGTCGTGATGTAAAGCGTCTTCATCTGCGGCCCGCCAAAGCACACCATTGTCGGGCAGCGTACCGGCAGCCTGTACTCAGCCAGCTGCTCACCGGCGGGCGAAAAACGGGCAATGCGAAATCCGTCATATAGCGCGCTCCAGTAGCAGCCTTCCACGTCCATTGCCGCACCATCCGGCATCCCTTCTCCAGGCCCAAAGCGGCGAAAGACTTCGCGTTTGCCCGGCTCTGCGCACTCATCAAGCGGCGTGCGCCAGATAACGGCGTTCGGTGTATCCGAGGTGTACATCAGGTCGCCATCCGGGCTAAACGCCAGTCCGTTATGGCCCTGAATATCGCACTGAATCACCTGGGCAGACAGATTGTTGTCCACACGCATCAGTAGCGCACCGTTGTAATCTCCCGGCTTCCAGAACGTACCGGCATAAAAACGCCCATCTGCATCCGTCCCACCGTCATTAAAGCGCGCCAGTGCCGGGTTACTTGGGTTATCACAAACTTTACGCACCAGTCGCCCATCTTCATCAGCAAGCCAGATGGCGCTACGGAGCGCGACAATCAGCCCACCGTTTTCACACAGCGCAAAACAGCCAACTTCCTCAGGAAAACGCAGCACGCGATGCGCACCGCTGGCAGGATGGTAACGATGAATTTCGCACGCCAGGATGTCGGTCCACCACAGCGACTGCTCGCGAACACTCCAGGTCGGGCACTCCGGCAACTGGCCGATATAATCGAACAGCGGCTGCACCTGTATTGCCATGTCCTTCTCCTTTGCAATAAAAAAGCCGGTGGTCTCCCACCGGCTTTCAGTATATACAGCGCTTAACTTATTGGCGGCTATCGTTCGCCTGGCGCAACAGCGTACGGCTTTCATTTTGAAAGCGTTGCGCATAGTCACCAAACCAGTGTTCCACCCGACGAAAGCTGTCGATGAAGGCCTGTTTGTCGCCCTGCTCCAGCAGCGAAATGGCTTCACCAAAACGCTGATAATAGCGCTTGATGAGCGCAATGTTATCGTCAGACGCCATGATAATATCAGCGTAGAGTTGCGGGTCCTGCGCAAACAAACGCCCAACCATCGCCAGCTCCAGCCGGTAAATCGGCGACGAGAGCGCCAGCAGTTGCTCAAGCTGCACATTTTCCTCGGCAAGATGCAGCCCATAGGCAAAGGTGGCAAAGTGGCGCAGCGCCTGAATAAACGCCATATTCTGGTCGTGCTCTACCGCGCTGATGCGGTGCAGGCGTGCGCCCCAGACCTGGATTTGCTCCAGAAACCACTGATAGGCCTCGGGCTGGCGGCCATCGCACCACACCACAACCTGCTTAGCGAGGCTGCCGCTGTCCGGGCCAAACATCGGGTGTAGGCCCAGCACTGGGCCTTTGTGTGCCGCCATCATCGCCTGCAACGGCGTATTTTTTACCGACGCCAGGTCAACCAGGATGCAGTCATCCGCCAGTGGCGGCAGACGAGCAATAGTTTCTTCTGTCAGGTGAATCGGTACGCTGACAATCACCATGCCCGCATCGTCGAGCAGTTCGTGTACGCGTGACCAGTCGTCTTTTTCCAGAATACGCACCTGATAGCCAGACAGCGTAAGCATTTTTGCAAACAACTGTCCCATCTGGCCGCCGCCGCCGACGATAGTCACCGGGCGTAGCGTCGGGTTCAGGGTTTTAAAGCCCTTGTCGTTTTCACTGGAATAAGACTCACGCATCACGCGGCGCAGCACGTCTTCAATAAGATCTGGCGGCACGCCGAGCGCCTGGGCCTCCTGGCGGCGCGAAGCCAGCATGGCTGACTCGCGCTCCGGGACATAAATCGGTAAACCGTAGCGGCTTTTAACTTCACCAACTTCGGCCACCAGTTCTAAACGGCGCGCCAGCAAATCCAGCAGCGCCTTGTCGACATTGTCAATTTGATCGCGCAGCGCGGTCAATTCTGCAACCATAAAATAGAAAACCTCTTAAGCGAGACGCGCTGCTATGTGTCCATTTAAATCGTTATGGATCTCGCGCAGCAGCGTTTGCGTCGTTTCCCAGCTGATGCAGGCATCCGTTACCGACACACCGTATTTCATCTCTGCACGCGGCTGTTCAGATGACTGGTTGCCTTCATGGATGTTGCTCTCAATCATCAGACCGGTAATAGATTGATTCCCGTCCTTAATCTGCGCAATGGCAGATTCTGCCACGCCAGGCTGACGACGATAGTCTTTGCTGGAGTTAGCATGACTGCAATCTATCATTAGCGACGGGCGCAGTCCCGCCTGTTCCATCTCTTTTTCGCACTTCGCCACATCTTCCGGGCCGTAATTAGGCGCTTTACCGCCGCGCAGAATCACGTGGCCGTCCGGGTTGCCTTTAGTTTTCAGCAGACAAACCTGACCCGCCTGGTTGATGCCAACAAAGCGATGCGGCATTGAGGCAGCACGCATAGCGTTAATGGCGGTAGCAAGGCTGCCGTCGGTGCCGTTCTTAAAGCCCACTGGCATAGAAAGACCTGACGCCATTTCGCGGTGCGTCTGCGATTCCGTGGTACGCGCACCAATGGCCGACCAGCTGAACAGGTCACCGAGGTACTGCGGGCTGTTCGGATCCAGTGCTTCGGTCGCCAACGGTAATCCCATGGCGACCAGGTCCACCAGCAGGCCGCGCGCAGTCTTCAGGCCGGTTTCAATATCAAACGAGCCATCCATGTGCGGATCGTTAATCAGTCCTTTCCAGCCCACCGTGGTGCGCGGCTTTTCAAAATAGACGCGCATGACAAGATAGAGGCTATCGCGGACCTCCTCCGACAGGGTTTTAAAACGACGCGCATAGTCCAGGGCAGCTTCTGGATCGTGAATCGAACATGGCCCGCAAACAATCAACAGACGCGGATCGCGCCCGGCAATGATGTCAGCAATAGTCTGGCGAGACTCGGCAATTTGCGCTTCCTGCGCGGCGGTCAGCGGGAACTCAGCTTTCAGCTGTTCCGGTGTCAGCATGACCTGTTCTTCGACGATATGGACGTTATTCAGCGCGTCTTTTTGCATGGTGGTGATCCTTATTAAACTCGTTTGCGATAGTTTCCCCTCAGGGATGAGCTACCTTAACCGCAAATGGTAAAGATATCAATCCACACTACGTAACGATAACTTTACATTGCAAAAATAATTGCCGTGAATATAGCCTGAAAAACTATAAAATCGTAAACATAACGTTCCACCATCATAACACCTGGCGTTACGACATCACTGATTGCCGCTGGCTGACTCTACGCCAGCGCAATAGATCCAGCGCAATAAACAGCAATAAGCTAAGTCCCATTAGCGGCAGCGTAACACCCAGACAAAGCGCTATCACAAGTACCGTGAGGCGGCCTGATAAGCGCAATCCCAGCCAGGCGGTTACCAGCGTGTGTAGCGGATTATCGGGCGACTGAGCCGGACGGCGTCGCCACCACATGCGGTAACCCAATACAATAGTCGTGCACAACCCGATGCCAAAAAGCACCAGCAGCAGCTGGTTGGGCCACCCGAACAACACGCCCATATGGAAATCAATCCCCCAGCGAGTGAGCTTTGCCATCAGCGGAAAGCGCGAGAAATCAGTGCGGTCAATAACACTCATACTGTGAGTATCGATAGCAACTGCATCCACCTGCGTCGGCCAACGCCTGTCGATTTCGGTTACTGTCCACGCTTTGCCGCTGTCTTGTGCCGGACGGATCTCCACTCTTGCAGCCTCAAGCCCGACGGCGCGTGCGCTAACCAGCACTGAATCGAACAAGGCATTATCGACCGGCATCGTCGGCATATTGTCGTGCGTACCGTGGTGATCGGCATGCGGATCGGCGGGCATCACAATGTGGCCTTCCAGTACCGTTTTCACCTGTGGCGTCATCCAGCCCATACGCTCACGCAACAGGTTGATGTTATCGCCCGCCCAGCGTGACCAGGTTAGCCCAGTTGCCGAAAACAGCAGCAGGCCCGCAAACAGGATCCAGCCCAACTGCCGATGCCAGCGACGCTGCCTCACAAAAGCACCGCGCTTCATCTGCTGGTGGCTTTTCGGTGCACGAGTAAAACCCCACAACGCCACACCACCGAGTGCGGCAATCCACATCCAGGACGCCGCCAGTTCACTGTAATTGCGCCCCGCCTCACCCAACAGCAGCGAACGGTGCAAATAATCTATCCACTGGCGCAAGGGCAAAATACCGCTGGTGCCGTAAACCGTCATATCACCTTTCACCGCAAGCGATACCGGATCGATGAAAATCGCCCGTGCTTCAGATGGCTTCAAGCGCGGATCGGCAAACATCACGCGCGTGTTTTCCCCTTGTGCAGCCGGGCGCACCGCCTGTAGTTGCGCGTCCTGTCCCGCAACCTGGCGCGCGAGCGCGACTTGTTCTTCAAGGCTGCGCATCGGCCCACTGCTATCAAGACTCAGCGCATCACGATAAATAAAATTCTCCAGCTGCGGTGTTGCCACATACAGCGTGCCGGAAAAGGCGGCAATAAAGATAAACGGACCAATAAACAGGCCAATGTAAAAATGCAGACGACGCAGCAACTCAACCCAGGCCGCGCGCGAAGCGTGTGGATTCATGTCGATTCCTTTTTAAACATCAGAGTGCACAAGCGGCTGCCCCTGATTTTCTGGCATAACACAGACGCCCTTTCTGCTGGAAAAGGCGTAATTAATTATTTGCAGAAATACGTGAGTCCAGCGGAGGGGCGCGGCAGGGAGGGCGACCTCGGCAACAGGCAGGCAGGTGTGCAAGGCGCGTCGCGAAAGGCTGTGGTTGACGCAACAGGCCGTGTGCCAGCAGCAGCATAAGTGCTGGCATCAGCAAGCCCGGTGTATGGGCCAACAGTACGCAATAGCCGCAGGCCGCATGCTCTTCATGGGCGGCGTCGGGATGCCCGGCTTCATGCTGCGCCATGTCCATCATCGGCATCTCGTGATGCATCGCGTGCGTCGGTGCCTGCCGGAGCTGTTGCAGGGAGAGAGAAATCTGCGGCGCAACCACAATAAGCATCATGGCAAGCAGCGCCAGCCAGGTGGCGCGATGCGTTATGTTGCCGGTGAGTGTGCGCACGCAATATCCATCGGTTGAGCCAGAAGACACGCCCATTGTAAATGGTTTATTGCCTGAACGTTAAACACTGAATGCAGGCCAGACAAAACGCTTAAGAAAATGCCGGGAACGGTGGCCATGAGCAAATATTCTTTCCCGCCTGGGTGACAGATAGATATGCTTAACACTATGGAAAAAATCTCTGAACTCAAACGCGCCAAACGCCTGGCGCTGGCGCTGTTGCTACTCGCTGCTGCGACCTTTATTACAACGCTATTCCTGCCGCCCGCACTGTGGTGGGTGGGTTTACTGAAGGCAGCGTCTGAAGCGGCTATGATTGGCGCGCTGGCCGACTGGTTTGCCGTGGTTGCGCTGTTTCGCCGCGTGCCGGTGCCGTTTATCTCTCGCCATACGGCAATTATCCCGCGCAATAAAGACAGGATTGGCGATAATCTCGGTCTGTTCGTCCAGGAAAAATTTCTTGATACACCGTCGCTGATTGCCCTTATTCGGCGCCACGATCCGGCGGTGATTATCGGCAACTGGTTACGTCAGCCTGAAAACGCCCGCCGCATCGGTCAGCATATCCTGCAGGTCATGAGCGGGTTTCTTGAGTTTACTGACGATACTCGCATTCAGGGACTGCTGCGCCGCGCCGTACACAAAGCCATTGATAAAGTCGATCTCACCCAGACCAGTGCGCTCATTCTGGAGAGCCTGACAAAAAATAATCGCCATCAGAAGCTACTGGATTCGCTGATAGCAAAACTGATTACGCTCATTCAGCGCGACAGCACCCGTGCGTTTATCGCTCAGCAGGTTGTCCACTGGCTGGAAACCGAGCACCCACGTAAGGCAAAGATCCTGCCTACCGAATGGCTGGGTGAGCATAGTGCGCAACTGGTTTCCGACGCCGTAAACACCCTGCTTGACGATATCAGCCACGACAATGCCCACCAGATTCGCCTGGCGTTTGACCGCATGACGGCAAAATTCATTGCGGATCTGAAAAGCTCACCAGAGATGGCGGCCAGGGCTGATAACGTGCGCCACTATCTGAAGAATGATGAGGCGTTTAACCGCTATCTGAGCGAGATCTGGACCGATCTACGCCAGTGGCTGAAAAACGATATGCTGAATGAAGATTCGGTGGTGCGCCAGCGTGTGGCAGATGCCGGGCAGTGGCTCGGTGAAACGCTGAGCGCCGATGCCGCATTGCGCGCCTCGCTCAACGAGCATATGGAACAGGCCGCCACCCGGCTGGCACCGGACTTTGCGACGTTTCTCACGCGCCATATCAGCGATACGGTGAAAAGCTGGGATGCGCGCGATATGTCGCAGCAAATTGAACTGAACATTGGCAAAGATCTGCAGTTTATCCGCATCAACGGCACGCTGGTAGGCGGCAGCATCGGCGTGGTGTTGTGGGCGCTGTCGCAGCTGCCGGGACTGTTGCGCCTTTATCTACACTGACATCGTCCTGAGGTTAACAGCCCTCAGCAACATGCCTGCCTGCAAACGTAAAAAGGGCCAGCATAGGCTGGCCCTTTTCAGGATGTCGCTTTCGCGAGCAATTACTTGGACAGACGCTCTTTGATACGAGCAGACTTACCAGTACGCTCACGCAGGTAGTACAGTTTAGCTTTACGCACAGCACCACGACGCTTGACGGTGATAGAGTCAACTACCGGAGAGTGAGTCTGGAAAACACGCTCTACGCCTTCGCCATTGGAAATTTTGCGAACAGTGAATGCAGAATGCAGACCGCGGTTACGGATAGCGATAACCACGCCCTCGAATGCCTGCAGACGCTTTTTGGAACCTTCAACAACCCATACTTTCACTTCCACGGAGTCGCCCGGACGGAAGGAAGGTACGTCCTGCTTCATCTGCTCTTGTTCAATCTGCTTAATAATGTTGCTCATAATTTAATCTCTTATCCTGGGTAAACTGATATCTGGCAGGTTGCTATGCACCGTGCCCATCATATGTCTGCTGCTGTTTGCGCATGTTCCTTTTGGAACTCTGCCAGCAGCCTTGCTTGCTCTTCAGTCAGAGCCAGGTTTTCCAGAAGTTCAGGTCTTCTAAGCCAGGTTCGGCCCAGCGACTGCTTCAGACGCCAGCGCCGGATTTCAGCATGGTTTCCCGACAGTAACACCGGCGGTACTTCCATCCCTTCCAGCACTTCGGGTCGCGTATAGTGCGGACAGTCCAGTAATCCATCGGCAAATGAATCTTCAGTTGCCGAGGCTTCATGGCCCAGCACCCCCGGAATGAACCGGGAAACCGAGTCAATCAGCGTCATTGCCGGAAGCTCTCCCCCACTGAGTACGTAATCGCCGATTGACCACTCTTCGTCAATTTCGGTCTGAATCACGCGCTCATCTATCCCCTCGTAGCGGCCACACACCAGAATCAGCTTCTGGTTGGTTGCCAGCTCACAAACGCCGCTCTGATCGAGCTTGCGTCCCTGAGGCGACAGATACACAACTTTTGCGCCCTCGCCTGCCGCGGCTCTGGCTGCACTGATGGCGTCCCTTAACGGTTGAACCATCATGAGCATCCCCGGTCCGCCGCCGTACGGACGTTCGTCCACGGTGCGGTGCCTGTCGTGCGTAAAGTCGCGTGGACTCCAGCACTCAATGCTCAGCAGGCCATTTTTTACTGCCCGGCCAGTTACCCCGTAATCGGTAATCGCGCGGAACATTTCAGGAAACAGGCTAATTATGCCAATCCACATAGTGCCGTCTTATTACCGTTAATCCGGAGGTTTAAAAACCAGGATCCCAATCTACTTCGATAGAACGCGTAGTGAGATCGACTTTCTTGATAACCTGCCCATCGAGGAACGGAACCAGCCGCTCCTTGATTCCAAACGCATCCTTCAGGTTTGCCTTAATGACGAGAACGTCATTCGACCCGGTTTCCATCATGTCAGTGACTTTACCAAGGTCGTACCCTGCGCTGGTCACTACCTGGCAACCAATAAGGTCTTTCCAGTAGTAGTCACCGTCGTCCAGGGACGGCAGTTGCGCCGCATCCACCACAATTTCGCAATTGGTGAGGAGGTTCGCCGCATCTCTATCGTCAACGCCCTTAAGCTTAACGATGATGTCCTGATTGTGATGGCGCCAGCTTTCAATTTCCAGCTGTTGCCACTGACCACCACGCTGGGTAAACCAGGGTTCGTAGTCAAAAATGCCTTCGGACTCTTCGGTGGAGGAAAACACTCTGAGCCAACCACGGATACCGTAAGGGGAGCCCAGTTTACCCAGAACAATCTGGTCAACCGGTACCGCTGCGGCGTGTTGCTTGCTCATCATGACCACCGTGACAGATTAAGCTGCTTTTTTTGCTGCTTTGATCAGCGCTGCAACGCGATCGGAAATCGTTGCGCCCTGGCCAACCCAGTGAGCGATACGATCCAGGTTCAGGCGGGTGCCTTCTTCTTTCTCGTTAGCGATCGGGTTGAAGAAACCAACGCGCTCAATGAAGCGACCGTTGCGAGCATTACGGCTGTCGGTTACGACGACCTGGTAGAACGGACGCTTTTTAGCGCCGTGACGAGCTAAACGAATAGTTACCATAACATCCTCTTGTGTGAATAGAACAACCGGGCCCCATCGAGGAACGGAGCCCGGTGTCATATTAAAAGCCCGAAAATTTTACTCATTTTTGCGCGAAAAGCAATTCATATTACCCGCCACGCTTTGCGGCTGCGGCCTTGTGCGCTTCTGGCATCATGAGTTTGCGCTGCACGCCCGGCGTTAAAAGCCGCCCACCGCATATAAAAGAAAAAGGCTGGCAATAACCAGCCTTAGTACAAGTCATTTTTACACGCACAATGCGAGGGCGTCGCCGTTGCAGCCAGTTTGGATACGGCGTGCGCGCAGCCCCCGCAGCGTACACGCCGTACGTGAGGAGGGCGAGCACACCCCGGATTCAAAATGGCAAATAAGGCAGCCCGAAGGTTTATCTCCCCGGGAAGCCTGGGGGCATCATCCCCTTCATCCCACGCATCATCTTCGCCATGCCGCCTTTCTTCATCTTCTTCATCATGCGCTGCATGTCGTCAAACTGCTTAAGCAAGCGGTTAACGTCCTGCACCTGCAGCCCGCAGCCTGCGGCGATACGGCGTTTGCGCGAACCTTTGATGATGTCCGGGCTGGCGCGCTCTTTAAGGGTCATAGAGCTGATAATCGCCTCCATGCGCACCAGCACTTTATCATCCATCTGTGATTTAACGTTGTCCGGGATCTGGCCCATGCCCGGCAGCTTGCCCATCAGGCTCGCCATACCGCCCATGTTTTTCATCTGCTTGAGCTGGTCGAGGAAGTCATTAAGGTCAAATCCGTCACCTTTCTTGAGCTTCTTCGCGAGTTTCTCCGCCTGCTCGCGGTCAACTTTGCTTTCGATATCTTCGATAAGCGACAGCATGTCGCCCATGCCAAGAATACGTGAGGCCACGCGGTCCGGGTGGAACGGCTCCAGCGCCTCGGTCTTCTCACCCACGCCGAGGAATTTAATCGGCTTGCCGGTGATGTGGCGAATAGACAGCGCTGCACCACCGCGCGCGTCGCCGTCCACTTTGGTCAGCACCACACCGGTCAGCGGCAACGCTTCGTTAAATGCTTTTGCCGTATTCGCCGCATCCTGGCCGGTCATGGCATCAACAACAAACAGGGTTTCTACCGGGTCAATTGCGGCGTGCACCTGCTTGATTTCGTCCATCATCGCTTCATCAACGTGCAGACGACCGGCGGTATCCACCAGCAGCACATCGTAAAACTTAAGCTTCGCTTCCTTGAGCGCAGCATTAACGATGTCTACCGGACTCTGGCTCACATCAGACGGAAAAAAGTCCACGCCCACCTGCTGGGCCAGCGTTTCCAGCTGTTTAATCGCCGCCGGACGATACACGTCCGCCGAAACGACCAGCACTTTTTTCTTGTGCTTTTCACGCAGGAACTTACCAAGCTTACCAACGCTGGTGGTTTTACCTGCACCCTGCAAGCCTGCCATTAGCACCACAGCCGGAGGCTGCGCGGCCAGGTTTAGCGCGTTGTTCTCTTCGCCCATCGCCGAGACCAGCTCGTCGCGCACGATTTTCACGAACTCCTGACCCGGCGTCAGGCTCTTATTAACCTCGTGACCTACCGCTTTTTCTTTCACGCGGTTGATAAAATCACGCACGACGGGCAGCGCAACGTCTGCCTCCAGCAACGCCATACGCACTTCGCGCAGCGTGTCTTTGATGTTGTCTTCAGTAAGGCGTCCGCGGCCGCTGATATTGCGTAGCGTGCGCGATAGTCGGTCAGTTAAATTATCAAACATAGTTTCTTGCCTGAGGTGATGACTTAAGGCCGCCGCAGCGACGCAATTCAAATTAGCGCAGAGTATATCATGATGCTGTCACTATGTGATGCAAGCAACGGTTGGACCAGACAGCGCGTAACGTTATACTGCTTGCCTCTTTATTTCGCACATTAACGACACCTGCATATGCCTGTTTTTGCACTTATTGCGCTCGTCGCATATTCCGTCAGCCTGGCGCTGATCGTACCTGGCCTGTTGCGAAAGAACAGCGGCTGGCGGCGCTTTGCACTGATTTGTGCATTGATTGCGCTTATCAGCCACGGTGTGGCGCTGTGGGGACGTATCTTTACCGCCGACGGCGGGCAAAACCTGAGCCTGCTTAACGTGGGCTCGCTGGTAAGCCTGCTTATCTGTGCGGTAATGACCATTGTGGCCTCACGCAACCGCGGTTGGGTGCTGCTTCCGGTGGTGTATGCCTTTGCGCTGATTAATCTCGCTCTCGCCACTTTTATGCCCAACGCCTACATCACGCACCTTGAAGAAACACCGGGCATGATGGTGCATATCGGGCTGTCACTCTTTGCTTACGCCACGCTGATTATTGCCGCGCTGTACGCGCTGCAACTGGCGTGGATTGACTATCAGCTCAAGAACAAACGGCTTGCTTTCAGCGGCGACATGCCGCCGCTTATGAGCATTGAGCGTAAAATGTTTCACATCACCCAGGTGGGTGTGGTGTTGCTCACGCTCACGCTCTGCACCGGCCTGTTTTATCTGAAAAACCTGTTTAACCTTGAGAACCTGGATAAAGCGGTTCTCTCCATTGTGGCCTGGTTTGTGTATGTCATTCTGCTGTGGGGCCACTATCATGAAGGGTGGCGCGGTCGTCGCGTCGTCTGGTTTAACTGCGCTGGCGCGCTGCTGTTAACACTCGCCTATTTTGGTAGCCGCGTACTTCAGCAAATTCTCAGTTAATTCACGCTCTCAAAGGATATCTCGTTGGAACACATATCGACCACCACGCTGATCGTTACGCTGATCGTCATGGTGGTGATTTCTGCCTATTTCTCCGGTTCAGAAACCGGAATGATGACGCTCAACCGCTATCGCCTGCGCCATCTTTCGCGTCAGGGCAACCGCGCTGCCCGCCGGGTGGAAAAACTGCTGCGTAAGCCTGACCGCCTGATTAGCCTTGTGCTCATTGGCAATAACCTCGTCAACATCCTCGCCTCAGCGCTTGCCACCATTGTTGGGATACGTCTGTATGGCGATGCTGGCGTAGCCATCGCCACCGGTGTGCTGACCTTTGTCGTGCTGATCTTTGCTGAAGTGCTGCCAAAAACCATTGCTGCGCTTTACCCGGAAAAAGTGGCTTATCCCAGCAGCATGCTACTGGCACCGCTACAGATACTGATGATGCCGCTGGTATGGCTGCTTAATTTTATCACCCGCATTCTGATGCGCCTGATGGGTATCAAAACGGACGTCACCATCAGCAGTGCACTCAGCAAAGACGAACTGCGCACGCTGGTCAACGAATCGCGCTCGCAAATTTCGCGCCGCAACCAGGACATGCTGCTGTCGGTGCTGGACCTGGAAAAAGTCAGCGTTGACGACATCATGATCCCACGCAGCGACATTGTCGGCATTGATATTAACGATGACTGGAAATCCATCGAACGCCAGCTTCGTAGCTCGCCCCACAGCCGCATTGTGCTGTATCGCGAATCGCTCGACGATGCCATTGGCATGCTGCGTGTGCGCGAAGCATGGCGGCTGATGTCAGAGAAGCAGGAGTTCACCAAAGAAGTGGTGCTACGCGCCGCCGATGAAATTTATTACGTGCCGGAGGGCACGCCGCTGAGCGTCCAACTGGTGAAATTCCAGCGTAATAAAAAGAAAGTCGGGCTGGTAGTGGACGAATACGGCGATATTCAGGGGCTGGTCACGGTTGAGGATATTCTTGAAGAGATTGTCGGGGATTTCACCACCTCCATGTCACCTACGCTTGCCGAGGAAGTACGTCCACAGAATGACGGCTCCGTCATCATCGAAGGCGGCGCCAGCGTGCGTGAAATCAACAAGGCCTTTAACTGGACGCTGCCGGAAGACGAAGCCCGCACGGTGAACGGCATGATTCTTGAGGAACTGGAAGAAATCCCGGTTGCCGGTACGCGTGTGCGCATCAGGCAATACGATATTGATATTCTGGACGTGCAGGAAAATATGATTAAGCAGGTACAAATCCTACCGGTTAAACCGCTGCGCGAAAGCGTGGGTGGGTAAATAAAGCGAAGGCCCCTCAGACCGAGGGGCCAGAAGGCATTAGCCTTTAGTTTTAGCAACCGACACCATCGCCGCGCGAATGGTACGGCCATTGAGGGTATAGCCCTTCTGCATCACCATCAGCACGTGATTGGGTGACACCTCATCTGACTCTACCATTGCAATAGCCTGATGCACGTCCGGGTTAAACGGCACGTTAATGTCGCCGACCACGTCAACACCAAACTTACGCACCACATCCAGCATTGACTTGCGCGTCAGCTCAATGCCTTCAATCATTGCAGCCATACCCGCACCGTCTTTATCGGCGACTTCCAGCGCCCTGTCGAGGCTGTCCAGCACCGGCAGCAGTTCATTAACGAACTTCTCCAGCGCGAACTTGTGCGCTTTTTCCACGTCCTGCTCAGTACGGCGGCGCAGGTTATCCATTTCGGCTTTTGCGCGCAACAGCGCATCGCGCTCGCGCTCCTGGACTTCGGCTAACTGCACTTCAAGGTTAGCGATACGTTCATCGCGTGCGTCGACCTCAACAGCGGTATCAACCACTTCCACTTCTTCGTGCTGATCCGTGGTGCGCTCATCAGAGACTTGCTCTTCCGTCTGCTTCTGTTCTTTACTACTCATGAAAATCTCCGCGTTTCTTTAGCTTTCATCTCTCAGATTCGCTTATTATGGGGATCAGTTTCCGGGATTCAAGGGAACCTGGCATATTGTGGAACATGCGCCCAGTTATAAGGACCACCAGGAAAAATGAACAAACATTTCAACTGTATCGGTATTGTCGGGCATCCACGCCATCCTACTGCATTAACAACGCACGAAATGCTGTGGCGCTGGCTGAGTGATGCGGGCTATGACGTTATTGTCGAGCAACAAATCGCACAGGAGCTACAGCTTAAGCAGGTTAAAACCGGCACGCTGGCAGAAATTGGCCAGCAGGCGGACCTCGCGGTGGTTGTCGGTGGTGATGGTAACATGCTGGGTGCGGCACGGGTGCTGGCGCGTTATGACATCAAAGTTATTGGCATCAACCGCGGTAATCTCGGCTTCCTGACCGACCTCGACCCGGACAATGCCCAACAACAGCTCGCCGATGTGCTGGAAGGCCACTACATTACCGAGCAACGCTTTTTGTTGGAGGCACAGGTGTGCCGGCGCGACAGCCAGACGCGCATGAGCACAGCTATTAACGAAGTTGTGCTTCACCCTGGCAAAGTCGCGCACATGATTGAGTTTGAGGTCTACATTGACGAGCGCTTCGCGTTTTCTCAGCGCTCAGATGGCCTCATCATCTCCACGCCGACGGGCTCCACCGCCTATTCCCTGTCGGCAGGTGGCCCCATTCTGACACCTTCGCTCGATGCCATCGCGCTGGTGCCAATGTTCCCCCACACGTTATCCGCACGCCCGCTGGTCATCGACAGCCGCAGCACGATTCGTCTGCGCTTCTCACACATGCGCAGCGACCTTGAAATCAGTTGCGACAGCCAGATTGCTTTGCCAATCCAGGAAGGCGAAGACGTCTTGATCCAGCGTTGCGACTACCATCTCAATCTGATTCACCCCAAAGATTACAGTTATTTTAATACCTTAAGCTCCAAGCTGGGCTGGTCGAAAAAATTGTTCTAAAAACACACATTGTAGCTTTACTGTATAAAATGCCAGTATATACTGTATGAAAACACAGCCCTGACATTTCATACAGGAGAGTGGCTATGCTGGCACAACTCACAATCAGCAACTTTGCTATCGTTCGCGAGCTGGAAATCGATTTTCAGAAAGGCATGACGGCTATCACTGGCGAAACTGGCGCAGGTAAGTCCATCGCGATTGATGCGCTGGGGCTGTGTCTGGGTGGTCGCGCAGAAGCCGAAATGGTGCGCCCAGGTGCCGCACGTGCCGACCTCTGCGCCCGCTTCTCGTTGAAAGATACCCCCGCCGCTCGGCGCTGGCTGGAAGAAAACGAGCTTGAAGACGCAAGTGAGTGCCTGCTTCGCCGTTCAATTAACGCAGACGGGCGTTCACGCGGCTTTATCAACGGCACTGCGGTGCCCCTGTCCCAGTTACGTGAGCTTGGCCAACTGCTGATTCAAATCCATGGACAACATGCACACCAGCAATTGCTGCGCCCGGAGCACCAGAAAAACCTGCTCGACGGCTATGCAGGCGAAAACGTTCTCCTTGAAGCAATGGCAGAGCGCTATAAACAATGGCACCAGAGCTGTCGCGATTTAGCCAGTCATCAGCAGCAAAGCCAGGAGCGCGCCGCTCGCGCAGAGCTTCTGCATTATCAGCTAAAAGAACTCAACGAATTTGCCCCGCGCGCCGGTGAGTTTGAGCAAATCGATGAAGAGTACAAGCGCCTGGCAAACAGCGGACAATTGCTGTCTACCAGCCAGCAGGCACTGGATATCCTCGCCGACGGCGAAGAAAACAACCTCCAGAGCCAGCTTTACAGCGTGCGCCATCTGGTCACTGAACTGGTAGGCATGGACGACAAACTCTCTGGCATCCTTAACATGCTGGAAGAAGCGGCCATCCAGATAAGCGAGGCCAGCGATGAGTTGCGCCACTATTGCGAGCGTATGGATCTCGACCCAAACCGTCTGTATGAGCTGGAGCAGCGAATTTCACGGCAAATTTCACTGGCGCGCAAGCACCACATCGCACCAGAAGCCTTGCCTGCGTTGCACCAACAGATGCTGGATGAACAAGGTCTGATTGACTCTCAGGCTGACGACCAGGAAGCTCTTATGCAGGCGGTAGCACGCCATCACCAGCAGGCGCTGGAAATCGCGCATCAACTGCATGAAAGCCGTGTTGCCAGCGCACACGAACTGGCGCAACTGATTACTGAAAGTATGCACTCACTTTCCATGCCGCATGGACAGCTGAATATTGACGTGAGCTTTAGCGAGAACCACCTCACAGCTGAAGGCGGTGACCGCATCGAATTTTACGTATGCACTAACCCAGGCCAGCCATTACAGCCACTGGCAAAAGTCGCTTCCGGCGGCGAACTGTCGCGTATTGCACTGGCAATTCAGGTCATTACAGCGCGGAAAATGGAAACACCGGCACTGATTTTCGATGAAGTGGATGTGGGCATAAGCGGCCCAACGGCAGCCGTCGTCGGCAAAATGCTGCGCCAGCTAGGAGAATCCACCCAGGTGATGTGTGTCACGCACCTGCCGCAGGTTGCCGGTTGTGGGCATCAGCACTTCTTTGTCAGCAAAGAAACCGATGGCGAAATGACTGAAACCCGTATGCAGCCGCTGGATAAACGTGCACGGTTGCAGGAGCTGGCACGCCTGCTGGGCGGTAGCGAAGTCACGCGCCACGCGCTGGCAAACGCCAAAGAACTGCTGGCAGCCTGAAGCAAACGCGCTACTGCGCCTGAACGGAATACTGAGCAAAAAAACGCCACCGCATACAGTTTGCAGAATGACTTGCCGCAGATTAATCAACTTTTTTTATCCGCGGCGGTCATACTGTGGTGTGTTAAGGTTTTAAACTCAGTGAAGGTTTATTATCATCGGCATATCAAGTAAGCGCCACGAACCGTTCGGGCCCGAAAAGGAATCAAATTACTATGCGCTGTAAAATGCTGACTGCTGCCGCAGCGGTTCTCCTGATGTTAACCGCAGGCTGTTCCACTCTGGAGAAAGTGGTTTACCGTCCTGATATCAATCAGGGAAACTATCTGGCACCGAATGATGTATCCAAAATCCGCGTTGGTATGACTCAACAGCAGGTCGCTTACGCACTGGGTACACCGATGGTCACCGATCCGTTCGGTACCAACACCTGGTTCTACGTTTTCCGCCAGCAGCCGGGGCATGAAAATGTGTCTCAGCAAACGCTGACGCTGACTTTCGACAGCAGCGGTGTTCTGACCAATATTGATAACAAACCGACGCTGAAGTAACAGCCAGTTTGCTAAATGAAGAGATAAAAAAAGGTGCCAGCGGCACCTTTTTTATTGTTCGTCACCCAACCGTTATGCGAAGGCTGCTCTCGTCAACCAGGCCTTTTTGATCCGACGCTGTACACAACCTAGTGCTGAAATGCAGTGCAAACCAGCACCCAACAAAAAGATGCATCGCTCTGGAGTACAAAAAATTCCACTGGTCTAACTGAGACGCGCGGTTTATTTCTTTGACGAACGTTCAGCGCGCTGTCGGCGCAGTTCTTTGGGATCCGCAATCAGCGGACGGTAGATTTCCACCCGGTCGCCGTCATGGACCGTATCGTGCAGTTTTACCGGGCGGCTGTATATGCCCACCTTATTTTGCGAAAGCGAGATATCAGAACGCAGCTCCAGCAACCCCGATGAGCGAATGGCCTCCTCCACCGTCGCCCCTTCCCGCAGCTTAACCGTACGCAGGTACTGCTTTTCAGGCAGTGCATAAACCACTTCAACGCGGATTTCAGCCGACACGGTAAACCTCTTTCGCTCGAGTGGTGAAAGCCTGCACCATATTTGAGGCAAGCTCTTTAAAGATGCGACCAAACGCCAGTTCAATCAGTTTATTCGTGAACTCGAAATCAAGCTGAAACTCAATGCGGCAGGCATCAGGGCTTAGCGGCGTAAACTTCCAGCCACCGATCAGTTTCTTAAACGGCCCATCGACCAGATTCATCAGTATGCTCTGGTTACGGGTCAACGTATTGCGGGTGGTGAACGTTTTACTGATCCCAGCTTTCGCGACATCTACCGCCGCTGTCATCTGCTGTGCCGATGACTCAAGAATCCGGCTGCCTGTGCAGCCTGGCAAAAATTCCGGATACGATTTCACGTCATTCACTAACTGATACATTTGCTCAGCGCTGTAAGGTACAAGCGCCGTACGGCTAATCTGCGGCATACCGTTTCCTGTCCGTCGTACAACCTCGCGATAATAACATTTATAAAACAGCAAAGAAAAATTACGCCGCAATACATGCTAATATTGCCCTCTTGCCCCCGCGGATGGGGTGCGTTTCATGACCGTATTACGTATACTGAGCGGCACTATGACAAAGAAAAAAGCATACAAACCGGGTTCTGCCACCATTGCGCTCAACAAACGTGCGCGCCACGAATATTTCATTGAAGACGAATACGAAGCTGGCCTTGCTCTCCAGGGCTGGGAAGTGAAATCCCTGCGCGCTGGTAAAGCGAATATCGGCGACAGCTATGTCATCATGCGCGACGGCGAAGCGTTCCTCTTCGGAGCCAACTTCACGCCGCTGAGCGTTGCCTCATCGCACGTTGTTTGCGACCCGACACGCACGCGTAAACTCCTGCTGAACCAGCGTGAGCTGGATACACTTTACGGCCGTATTAACCGTGAAGGCTACACCATCGTGGCGCTGTCTCTGTACTGGAAGAACGCCTGGTGTAAAGTCAAAATTGGCGTTGCCAAAGGCAAGAAACAGCACGACAAGCGCACCGACGTAAAAGAACGTGAATGGCAGGTAGATAAAGCCCGTATCATGAAAAACGCTGGCCGCTAATGCCATTTAACACTGCCGCGCCGCGGCAGTGTTTCATTTTACCTCACTGAATACGCCCCAACATCACACGCACAATCTGCCTGTATTTACTCTATAACGGCTGAATTTCACACGTTAATCCCTTCCTTAAAGCAAACGCCTCATCGCTGATAACGCCATTGCGCGAATTATCGCCATGAGAACGGCAGCCCGTTCTCATCATGCAAAAGTGTGATATACTGCGGACTTACTTTGGGGCTGATTCTGGATTCGACAGGATTCGCGAAACCCAAGGTGCATGCCGAGGGGCGGTTGGCCTCGTAAAAAGCCGCAAAAAAATAGTCGCAAACGACGAAAACTACGCTTTAGCAGCTTAATAACCTGCTTAGAGCCCTCTCTCCCTAGCCTCCGCTCTTAGGACGGGGATCAAGAGAGGTCAAACCCAAAAGAGATCGCGTGGATGCCCTGCCTGGGGTTAAAGCGTTAAATCTAATCAGGCTAGTTTGTTAGTGGCGTGTCCGTTCGCAGCTGGCAAGCGAATGTAAAGACTGGACTAAGCATGTAGTACCGAGGACGTAGGAATTTTGGACGCGGGTTCAACTCCCGCCAGCTCCACCAAATTCTTCGTTACTGGTTACCAGAGCCTGTAACGAAGTCCTGAAAGCCCGCACAGCGTAAGCCATGCGGGCTTTTTTGTGCACTCAACTGACTCCATCAGCCTCGCTCCCGCCCATTGCATTCTCTTTAGTCACGCTCACTCAGAAAAAAAACTTATGTCTCAGCCTGCACGGTTTATTCCCTCTCTTTTTAATCTCCCCTGCATTTATAGTTTCCTGCCTATATTTTACTTGCACAAAAATAACCTTCATAGCTTAAGGAAATATTGCTCAACTATAGAAGCAATGGACGTAAATTTTAAATAAAGCCATAGGAATGAAGATAAATATGTTATTTTAATGACATTCAGCAAACTGAATCCCTCTCTGATTCGTCACCAGCACCCAGACAAATTCAGAAATATTGCTTTGACGCCCACTCACTCTGCAAAATATTTTATACCCACTCACCATTCCAATCATTTACTTCATCAAAAGAGCTGACGGCCCTCTTACTTTGAAATAAAATAAACTTTTCCGAACGTATTCTATATTTCCCGATCTGGAGAAATCAACACACGGAATAATGATAATCTTATTAAAGCCGCAAACATAACAGCTTATAAAACAATTGAATACTGCTGGTGTGATAACGCAAGTCTGTCTCACGTGTCCGACATATTAGCACAGGAAGAAGATGATGAAGTATCTGTTATTACAGATACTTCCGGCGCAGTTAACTAAATTACTCTCGATGCATCATGAGGCAGCATGTCATAAGCTGGTGTCCAAATGCTAAGTTGGATTGCAGCTGCGTGTGAGCTGCGCCCAGGCTGGCACAATGATATCGTCGGACCTGGAACATTATTTTATACATCATATTCCCGACTGACTGGAAATAATAACCAACTTTTATTTTCTATCAGCAACAGAGTAAGTAAACGCGTGGATATATTAGCCCTACCTCATCTGTTAGTGCTAACCTCTCAAGAAAAAGCCATACTTAAAAATGGTTAACCAGCCTCATATGCTATTCAGTAAATATCAACCAAACGGGGTTGCCCGCCATAACCACAACGAATGTTATTTAATACGTTCCCTCTCCTCGCATCACTTATTTTTTATATGAAAAATAAACCAATAGCTGAAAGCCAATCATTTAAGTTACCACAGCCAGGCATCTCTACATATTAATAGTGAGATTACAGGCGCAGGAAAGCCAAATGTGTCATACCTGTAGCCCCGGGTTTATTAAACCAGGCTAATCATTCCCGTCAATATTTCGGCACTGGCAGTGATGACGGTCTTCCAGAAAAATGTCACGATGCTCTGGGTTGGAACTTTTTTATTAACATTTACAAACCTGAATAAAGATGAAAAAACTGGCCTTCAGGCCTTATCACTCTATAAAATTCAATACCATACAGGCATACGCAGTAATAACACCTTAAAAAAACCAGCCTCGCACTTAAAATAAAAAAACGTTAATAAACAACATCAAAAAACAAAAATAAAACATTTAGTGCGAATATTCCGACATCCATTGACAGCGTTTTTTATTTAAATAAGAATATTCCTAGGAGAAATCCAGGCCGATCGATTCCTTCTCACGCATTCAGAAGATATGCTTATAAGCATATGAAATGCAAGGGATTTCACCACGTCAAGGAACATGACATGAAACCTACCTTTTATCGTACCCTCTTACCTGCGCTGTATCTTTCTGCCTATCCGCTCTCTGCTGCAGAAATTATGCCTGCGCCCTACTCACCACTGAAAACCTCAAATATTCCTGAGAATTTGCTCAGTAGCGCTGATTTTACCAATCACTGGGAATGGGTTGAGCAAAAATGGCTGGCAGGTTATCCCAGCCTCACTATTGAGAAGCAAAAATATCTCGCCAACCTGGAGATAACCTTACTCAACCCTGCATTTTCCAAGCAGGTTGTCACACTGTTAGATAATTCATACAGCCTCAACAATACGCTTAATTCAGTGCAGTTGAGTATCGGCAATAGCCTCTATGATGCCGGTAATTCTGAAGCGGTGAATACCGTTGTTAAAGGTGAATATCTTAACAGTAAGAACAATATTGAAACCGGCGTATTGCAGGTTTATACCGGCGGTACGGCACACCATACCATCGTGGAAGAAAACGGTGCGCTGACGCTTAACGGCAGCGGTGAAGCCTACGATACGCTGGTAAAAACCGGTGGTATACAGACTCTTGGATCCAAATCCTATGCACAGGCAAACGTGATTGATGGCGGCACACAGCAGATCAATGTTAGCAGCACCGCCGTGGCTGAAGACACGCTTGTCTACAATAAGGGCCAGCAAATTATTTACGGCGGCACCGCCAAAAACTCGCATATCGGTGCCGACAGCTACCAGCTCGCCAGCGGGCTGGCAATGAATACCTATTTGTACAACGGTGCCTTCCAGCAGGTTTATGCTGGCAAAGGCGAAGGTTACGTTGCTGATACAGACACAACGGTATATGCCGGTGCCAGACAAACCGTGACGTATGGTGTTTCTGAAAATGCGCAGGTCTATGGCACCCAGGTTATCACCGGTGTTGACGGTAGCTGGAGCGATGGCGACTGGACGTCGGACAGCACATCAAAAATACGCGTCAACGGCCAGCAATCCACAGGCGCAACGGTTTATGCCGGTGGCTTACAGCGTATCCAGACCGGAAATGCTGACGGCGCACAGATTTATGGCACCCAACTGGTAAGTGGCCAAAAAGGTGGCTGGGTTAGCGGACAGTGGGTTGACCAGGAAGGTTATACTGGCGGCACTCGTGCGAACGCCACCAATACCAGCGTACTGGCCGGTGGCCTGCAACAGCTTGCCTGGTATGGCGAAGCGACGAATACCACCGTTGACGGCGGGACTCAGCAGGTTGATGCACTCGGCCATATCACCGATACCACCATCAAGAACGGTGGAGCCAGCTATATAGATTTTGGCGGCTACTCATCCGGCTTTATGAATGTACAAGACGGTTCGCTGACAATGAAAGCGGGCGATGAACACGACTGGACCGGCAATTTAGGTAAAGGAGCCTGGGCGGCTGCAGTCGATTTGCAGAGTCCATCCTCCACATTGTTCATCAAACAAAACAGCGATACCGCCGAGTCAGTCGTGACGATTAAAGCGCTCACTAACAATGGCAACGTCAGTTTTGGTGCCGCAGATGGCAGCGACGCAGGCCGCTATAGCCGCCTGGAGTTAGCAACGCTGGAGGGAAGTGGTACGTTTTATATGAACACCAACCTCTCTGGCAATGAAGGGGACTTCCTGAACGTTTCCGAGTCGGTATCCGGTAATTTTAACGTTACCGTGCGAGATTCAGGCCAGGAACTGCGTACAACCAGCGCATCGCCTTATCACCTGATCTACGCTAACGGCAGCGCTGCGGATACGTTCGCGATGAGCAACGGCAGCGTCGATCTGGGGGCGTATAAATACTATCTGGTGCACGGTGAAGATACCGATAAAGACAACTGGTATCTTTCACCGCAGGCGAAACCGACGGAACCTGGCCCGGACCCCGAGCCGACGCCAGAACCTAAGCCCGAGCCAACACCAGAGCCTGAGCCCGAGCCGACTCCAGAGCCCAAGCCTGGGCCGACTCCAGAGCCTGAGCCCGAGCCAACGCCAGAGCCCAAGCCTGAGCCGACTCCAGAGCCTGAGCCCGAACCAACGCCAGAGCCTAAGCCTGAACCGACTCCAGAACCTAAGCCGGAGCTGTCGGAGAGTGCTAAAGCGGCGATTATCATGGCAAATGTCACCCCCACCATCTGGGATGCAGAACTGTCTACGTTACGCACCCGCCTGGGCGACGTTCGCAAAAATGGCGAGGGCGAAAGCGCTGCATGGGGTAAGTACATCAGTAGCCGTTATCGGATGTCTACCGAGCACGTCGGATACCGGCAGGACACCAATGGCGTCATCCTGGGAGGAGATAAGCGTATTGCACTGAGCAACAGCACCTTGCTGCTCGGAACAATGGCCTCCTTTACGCGCTCAGATATTAACTCGTCGAGTGCTAACGGCAAGGTGGACAGCTATGGCCTGGGTCTCTATGCCACCTGGTTGCACAATACTGGCTACTACGTCGATGGCGTTATCAAGGCGAACCGTTTTCGCACAGAAAACAGCCCGCGTTTCAACGCCAAGCGTACCAACGCGAAAGACAACACCGTCGGCGCTGGTTTCTCATTGGAAGCGGGCAGATATATGGAGTTTGGTCGCTGGTTCGTGGAGCCTTATGTACAAAGTGCCTTGTTTATTGGTGACAAAACGCAATACCAATTTGACAGCGGTATGACGGTCAAAGCAGACGCCACCCAATCACTCAAAGGTGAAGCGGGGCTGACGTTTGGGAAAAACATCGCACTGCTCAACGGCGCCCAGCTCCAGCCTTACATGCGCCTTGCTGTTCGTCATGAATTTATGAAGAACAACGCGCTGGTCATTAACCAGACCGAACGTTTCAGCAATGATATGTCCGGCACCAGCGGCAAATACGGTTTGGGTATGACAGCGAAACTCAACGATCGTTGGTCAGCCTGGGGAGAAGTCAGCTATGAGAAAGGTCAGCATATTGAAACGCCTTACTCAGGTCACCTGGGACTGCGCCTGAGCTTCTGACGTGCTCGCTGAATGTACATCAGCCCGCCATAATGGCGGGCTTTTTTTATGCTTTCTACCCGCATTTCTCAAACCCTCAACTGCGCATCCAGCCCGCAAACCGCGAGCGACCTCCAGCGACGAAGAGCGCCCGTTATTCGCCACAGCATAACGGTTGAGGAGATAAACCAGCGCCAGCACACCAGAACAAGCGCTGATGTAAGGTAAAATTACCGTACCTGGCCACCGGCACACCGCGGCCCAACGTTCACTTTTTCACACGGGTTTGTAGCCTGTCAGGAAAGTGTACTGAGAACATGCAGCACAACCGGCTCATTGCTGTTTCAACGCGTTAAGGTGCTATTTGCTAATGTGATCCCGCGTTCGTCCTCCATCGAAAAGCTATTAACCAACGCCTTAATCCATCACATGAGCAGCAAGCTAAGCGGGCTACTGTTGAAAAGCCCGGCCCCATTCATCACCATGGCTCGTTCAGTTTTGTTGCCGCCGTGACTTCCGCGTCCGGCTCCCCTCAACGCTTACGGGCAACAGATGAATTATGGCCATAGAAAGCCAGCAGCAGGTTTAAAAATATATCGCGCAAAGGGGTAAGCGAGGTCAGGTTGCCCAGGAGTGACGCGGAGATGTGAAACAGATTACGCAACGGTCACGATGCAAATGAGCCGTTCATACCAGATTGCCCCTTCACAGCGTGCACTTCTGTAGAGCATTGAGGCTAAGCCCCAGGCAAATGAGGGCACATCAGGATGAAAAGGCGATTTCAGGACAATAAAAAGGGCACCTGACGGTGCCCTTTTGCCATATTGACTGCTGAGAAATTAACGCAGCAGAGACAGTACGTTCTGCGGAACCTGGTTAGCCTGCGCCAGAACCGTGGTGCCAGCCTGCTGCAGGATCTGCGCGCGGCTCATGTTGGACACTTCGGTCGCGTAGTCCGCGTCCAGGATACGGGAGCGGGAAGCAGACAGGTTGTTAACGGTGCTGTCGAGGTTGTTGATAACAGAATCGAAACGGTTCTGTACCGCACCCAGACCAGAGCGCAGTTCGTCAACCTGAGCGATGGCTTTGTCGATGGTGCCCATCGGGTTCATCGCCATGTCTAACTTAGCGATTTCAGCTTCGTTAGCGGCAGGGGTCAATGCTGCGCCAATAGTGATAGTGTTATCATCATTCAGAGTTACGGCTTTGTAAACGGCATCGCCATTTGCATCAGTGCTTGCAGCATAGAAGTCGTTGCCAACGCTAATCAGCTGCTCACCGTCAGCCAGCTTCGCCATCTCGGTATCGGTCAGCTTAACGGTTTCCGTGCCATTAGAAATGCTATTGCCTTCTGAATATTTAATCGCGATGTCTTTCACGCCGAAACCGTCCAGCCCCAGCGTCTCTGCGCTCATTTCGTGCAGATTGATTTCGATGGTCTGACCATCGTTGGCGCCAACCTGGATGCTCAGAGTCTGGTCTTTGCTCAGTACTTTCACGCCGTTGAACTCGGTCTGCTCAGCGATACGGTTGATTTCGTCCAGACGCTGGTCGATTTCGTCCTGGATGGACTTACGGTCAGACTCAGAGTTGGTGGCGTTCTGTGCCTGTTCAGTCAGACGACGGATGTTCTGCAGGTTGTCGTTGATTTCGTTCAGCGCACCTTCAGTGGTCTGTGCCAGAGAGATACCGTCGTTGGCGTTACGTGACGCCTGGCTCAGGCCGTTGATGTTTGCGGTGAAGCGGTTAGAGATTGCCTGACCTGCTGCATCGTCTTTGGCGCTGTTGATACGCAGGCCAGAAGACAGACGCTCAATCGCGGTACCCAGTGCAGACTGAGAACGGTTCATGTTGTTCTGAGCGGTCAGAGACAGGGTGTTGGTGTTGATAACTTGTGCCATAACAGTATTCCTTTTTCGTTTCCAAAACTGGTGTGTACTACTGTTATCGCGCAGTCGGTGGATAACTTTAGAAAAGAGTGAGGAAAGATCTGAATTTTTATTCTGCCACCTTTACTGCCGTGTAAAAACCGGCCCCATCCAGGCTCTTACCCTGCCCCACAGCCTTATCTCCCCCATAAACGCGCAGCCACACACTCCTGAGCACAAGCCGCCTGCGCGTCCTGCACCAGACAAAAAGAAACATCTGGACTATATTTGTAAGACACTCACTACTCAGGAGAAATATGATGTATCAACCTGGTGATATTGTTCAGCCGCGTTTGGGTGGGCCAAAGTTAAAAGTGATAGAAGTCCATGGCGACCAAATTGTAGCCACCTCAGCGGATGACGAAAAGGGAGAGAGAATAACGCTTAAGGCTGCGGACGTAACAGCTTATAAAGAAGAAGGAGATTTTGGCGTCTGTTGATTCACGGATTATTGGGCGTTATTTATTATCTGCGTCTGAAAGGTAAAAATATCATCAGGCCCGGAAACGATAAATAACGCCGTACAGCAATATGGCTTATCCGATAAGGAAACTTTCCATCGATTTCCCTTCGGCCATTGCCTCAGCAATCGCTTTCGGGGTACGGCCCTGTCCGGTCCAGGTTTTTTCGCTGCCGTCGCTATCGATATAGCGGTACTTTGCCGCACGCGGAGCGCGTTTGCGTGGCATACTCTGCGGCAGCGCTTTCAGTAACTCATTCGGATCGATACCGTCTGCCTGCATCAACTCAAGCCAGGTTTTTAATTTTTCTTCGCGCTCTGTATTTTCACGTACGCGGTCGTTTTCCTGCTCACGCTTTTCATCAATGACTATCCTGATCTTCTCAAGAATTTCCTCAATCAAGTCAATAGAAAGATCGCGCGCCATCGCACGCAGTACACGAATATTATTAAGACTTTGCAGTTCTACAGACATAAACACCTAATATTTATTGCGACAATCAATTCCCAGAGCGGCATAAGGTAATATATTAAAAATTATAATACCACCCGACACATGAACGCCTGTACAAAATGCAGACAGCAATAATAAGGAAATTAACATCTTTTTCGCCTGCCATTTTAATTAGCAAGAGGCCGCATTGTACTATTTCAAAAGGATTTAACGAAACAGCCGCGGCCATTAACGAGAAATATCTGATATTTATAAATATCGTATTCGCGCTACGCAATTTGCAGAGAAAATCATCAATATCCGTTCTGATACCCCGCCAGAAAACAGCGTTCAACGCTGCGTGGTGCTCTCTCCATCTCGCGGAAAAAATCAATCAGCAGCTCACTATCAAGATTATAGCGCCGCGTCAGAACACCGGCTTCCCAGGCCGCACTCAGGTCATCGCCTGTGCGCTCCGACAGGCGGTGAGCATAACCCACAACAAATCCGCGGCGATAATCCAGACAAAATCGTGAAACACTGTGCGCATTTCCCGCCTGAGTTGCCTTCAAACCTGCCATCACACCCTTACCAAAATGATTTTCCATGACCGTCTCCAGCCTCGCTATATATTAAAACATATAGTGAATTTTCATCGTCAGGAAAATACCTCTTAATAATCATTCTGAAAAAAGCCGAGGCGCGGGATGAAAGGTAAACGGATAATCCGGGCAGCCACATGCAGGCAATTTCACTTCATAACGTAGTGTTAATTATCTCTGGCTTTGGCTTACGCCTTCCTCGTAAAGACAAAAATCATAACCAATTGTTAATAAACATAAAAATAATTAATATCGCCGAAAATGATGACAAGCGCATTTTTTGTTTGTATGCAAAAGATATTATCGACAAAAACGGTTAATTTAAAAATTTTCAGCTACTTGATAACGCCGTGATAGACACATAATCTACACAACAATAAATGTGCGGCCAGTAAAACCAGATAGTTGTCATTTTTGCCGAATTAATACCCATTGCACGAGACGCTGGAGGTTCTTTTGTCGTTATACGCATCACGGCTACGCCACGCAGCCGCAGACACTTTCGCTATGGTCGTCTACTGCTTTGTGGTGGGGATGCTGATAGAGATCTTTATTTCCGGCATGAGCTTCGAACAGTCGCTTTCCTCACGCCTGGTCTCGATCCCGGTAAATATTTTGATTGCCTGGCCTTATGGTATTTATCGCGATGGCTTTATGCGTCTGGCACGCCGCATCACGCCACGCAGTTGGGGAAAAACACTGGCCGATGTGTTTGCTTATATCACGTTTCAGTCACCGGTCTATGCCGCTATTTTGTGGTCGGTCGGCGCGGATATGACGCAAATAATGGCCGCAGTCAGCTCAAATATGGTGGTGTCGATGCTGATGGGGGCTGCCTACGGATATTTTCTGGATTATTGCCGGCGTCTGTTTCGCGTCACCGGCTATACCCGCGCCGAAACCCGCGCCTGATGTGAAAAGAGAGTTGAAGACAGGCTAAACCTTACTCTACATCGCCAAACAGCCCCGACAGGTAACGCTCAAGAGCGACGCGTGAGCTAAAACCGTGCGCGATACCATAGTGCTCCTGAGTGTTGCCCCCTAACCAGAGCGGGAACTCGCGATAGTGGTCGCAGGTTTTGATATCTGTCGCAGGCTCAGCCAGCGTGAGACTGCGCTCTTTAAGCCCGGGATGAATCACTAACGCCGTACGCCCCATCCGCGCTTCACGATTAACATAAACGTAATTTTCTGCACGGCGGTATCCATACGCTTTATTAGTGACGGCATCCATCGTAAAACCAGCTTTTTCCAGAACGCGTGCTACCTCATCGGGTCGTAAATACATAGTTTTTCCTCGTCGTCTTTTTACTGCACCGCAACCTTACAGTAAGGATATACCTACGGCTTTCGGAAAATTCTCCAAACCCGCCCCGGTCCCGCTGCGTTACGCGGCTGGCTGTAAGTATGGTCTACACTGAGGTAAGGATAACCTGTCAGGAGGAAAGCATGTTTAGCAGACGAAACAGCAGTATCATTGAGGACCGCGATATCGGCACCGATATCAATGAACTGGCGCAAACGCTGGAAGATGTGCTCAATAGCTGGGGCGATGAAGCCAGCGATGAGGCAAAACACATCAGAAAACGGGCGGCATCTTTACTGAAAGATTCACGCGCCCGCCTGAATGGTAACAGCCTCACAGGCCAGCGGGCGCGCGATGCGGCAAGTTACGCCTGCTCGTGGATGCAGGAGCGCCCGCTATACAGCGCAGGCATTGTGGCTGTGGCAGGTATCGTACTTGGTGCACTGCTGGTTTCACGGCGCTAAACGGCAGTTTGCTGCGCCCGGTAAAACACGCACAGGCAGCAAATAAGCAGCTAGTCGCTTCATTTGCTGCCTGCTTAACGAGTGGCTGGCTCTCCTTCCCTTCCTGTACAACCCAACATCAACGTTTCTCACCCGCAACCAGATTATTTTCTGGCGTTGCAGGTCTTCTCTCTGCCCCACGTTAGCCGCTGAGCTTGTATGCTACGCAGGCAAGTCCCTCATTTACAGACAACTTCTTACTGCGTTTCACACGTATACACTGGGCACTTTCATCGTCACGCCCTCACCCGCAAAACACCATATATTGAGTGGTTGCAAGTTATATAAACTACATCTAGTATCTACAGCATCAGCCACAAACGATGGCACAGTGACCAGACGTCGCCGAATTGTCATTTTAAATGGAAATACGAATCATGCGCATTATTATTTACACTCGTAATGACTGCGTGCAGTGCCACGCCACCAAACGCGCAATGGAAAGCCGCGGTTTCGACTTTGAACTGATTAATATCGACAACCATCCAGATGCAGCCGACACGCTACGCGCACAGGGTTTTCGCCAGCTGCCGGTAGTGGTCACTGAAGATGCAAGCTGGAGTGGCTTTCGTCCTGACATGATTAACCGGTTGCGTCAGAGCGTGGCACACGTATGAGCCTGCTGGTGTATTTCTCAAGTCAGTCGGAGAACACACACCGCTTTATTCAGCGCCTGGCGCTGCCGGCACGGCGCATCCCGCTGGACAACACGCAGGCGCTCGCTGTCAACGAGCCGTATATCCTGTTGACGCCCAGCTACGGCGGTGGCAGCGCAACGGGCGCCGTGCCGCGCCAGGTTATCCGTTTTCTTAACGATGAATGTCATCGCACGTGGCTGCGCGGCGTCATCGCCTCAGGTAACACCAATTTCGGTGAAGCGTACTGTCTGGCGGGCAACATCATTGCCCAGAAATGCGCCGTGCCCCTGCTCTACCGTTTTGAGCTACTGGGCACCCCGCAAGATATTGACAACGTGCGTAAGGGAGTAAGCAAATTTTGGCAACAACAGAAGACATCCGCGTAAACGGCGCACCCGCGGACTATCATGCGCTCAATGCCATGCTCAACCTGTACGATGCGCAGGGGCGTATTCAGTTTGATAAAGACCGGTTAGCCGTGGAGCACTTTATCAACCAGCACGTGCAGCCTAATACCGAGCACTTCGCGGATAGCTCCTCACGCCTGAATTATCTGGTTAAAGAGGGTTTTTATGACCCGGCGGTGTTGCGCCGTTACTCCCACGATTTCGTCTGTGAACTTTTCAACCGCGCCAACCGCTACGGTTTTGTGTTCAAAACCTTTCTCGGCGCGTGGAAGTTCTACAACAGTTACGCGCTGAAATCCTTTGATAACAAACGCTATCTTGAGCATTTCCCGGATCGCACCTGCATGGTGGCGTTAACGCTGGCCCAGGGTAATGAGTCACTGGCGACTGAACTGATGGAAGAGATCCTGAGCGGTCGCTTCCAGCCCGCCACGCCGACCTTTCTCAACTGCGGCAAGCTGCAGCGCGGCGAATACGTCTCCTGCTTCCTGCTGCGTATTGAAGACAACATGGAGTCCATCGGCCGGGCAGTAAACTCCGCGCTACAGCTTTCTAAACGCGGCGGCGGCGTGGCGTTTCTGCTCTCCAACCTGCGCGAAGCGGGCGCGCCGATTAAGCGCATCGAAAACCAGTCCTCAGGCATCATACCGGTGATGAAAATGCTCGAAGACGCGTTTTCTTACGCCAACCAGCTTGGCGCGCGCCAGGGCGCAGGGGCCGTCTGGCTGAACGCTCATCACCCGGACATCCTGCGCTTTCTCGATACCAAACGTGAAAACGCCGACGAGAAAATCCGTATTAAAACGCTGTCACTGGGCGTGGTTATCCCGGATGTGACCTTCCAGCTTGCAAAAGATAACGCGCAAATGGCACTGTTCTCGCCTTACGATGTGGAGCGCCTGTACGGCAAGCCGTACGGCGACATCAGCCTGTCGCAGATGTATGAAACGCTGCTGGCCGACACACGCGTGCGCCGTAAAACCATCAGCGCCCGTAGCTTCTTTCAGACGCTGGCGGAGATCCAGTTTGAGTCCGGCTATCCGTACATCATGTATGAAGACACGGTAAACCGCGCCAACCCCATCGCCGGGCGCGTGAATATGAGCAACCTGTGCTCTGAGATCTTACAGGTCAACAGTCCAAGCGAGTACCACGGCAATCTCGACTATAAACACACTGGCAAAGATATCTCCTGTAACCTGGGCTCGCTGAACATCGCTCTGACAATGGATTCGCCAGATTTTGCCCGCACCGTTGAAACCGCCATTCGCGGGCTGACCGCAGTCTCTGACATGAGTCATATCTGCTCGGTGCCATCCATTGAAGCCGGTAACGCCGCCTCACACGCCATCGGCCTTGGGCAAATGAACCTGCACGGTTATCTGGCACGTGAGGGCATTGCCTATGGGTCAGAAGAAGGGCTGGATTTCACCAATATCTATTTTTACACCATCACCTGGCACGCCCTGCGCGCCTCCTGCCAGCTGGCACGTGAACGCGGCGCTCGTTTTGTTGGCTTTGAACAGTCACGCTACGCCAGCGGCGCGTATTTCAGTCAGTATCTGGAGCAGGAATGGCAGCCTAAAACGGCGAAAGTGCGGGCGCTGTTTACAGAAGCGGGCATTACCATACCGACTCGCGAAATGTGGCAAACGCTGCGCGCCGACGTGATGCAGTGGGGCCTGTACAACCAGAACTTGCAGGCAATTCCACCAACCGGTTCGATTTCCTACATCAACCACGCCACGTCGAGTATTCACCCGATTGTCTCGCGCATTGAAATTCGCAAAGAGGGGAAAACCGGTCGCGTCTACTACCCCGCGCCGTTTATGACCAATGACAATCTGGCGCTCTATGAAAATGCCTGGGACATCGGCCCGGAAAAAATCATCGACACCTACGCCGAGGCAACGCGCCACGTCGATCAGGGCCTGTCGCTCACCTTGTTCTTTCCCGACACCGCCACCACGCGCGATATCAATAAAGCGCAGATTTACGCCTGGAAAAAAGGGATTAAGACCCTCTATTACATTCGCCTGCGCCAGTTGGCGCTCGAAGGCACCGAAATTGAGGGCTGCGTGTCCTGCGCACTCTGAGGAGAAAGCATGAAACATTTAACGCGGGTATCGGCCGTCAACTGGAACAAAATCCAGGACGAGAAGGATCTTGAGGTATGGAACCGCCTGACCAGCAACTTCTGGCTGCCGGAGAAGGTGCCGCTGTCAAATGACATCAGCGCCTGGCAAACGCTAAGTCCGCCAGAGCAGCTGCTTACCATCCGCGTCTTTACCGGCCTGACGCTGCTCGACACCATTCAGAACACCGTTGGCGCGCCCGCGTTGATGGAAGATGCCATCACGCCGCATGAAGAAGCCGTACTGTCTAATGTCAGTTTTATGGAGGCGGTGCATGCCCGCTCCTACAGCTCCATTTTCTCCACGCTGTGCCAGACGCGGGAGGTGGATGCCGCCTACGCATGGAGTGAAGAAAACCCGGCGCTGCAAAACAAGGCGCGCATTATTCTTGAGCACTACGCCAGCAACGACCCGCTGAAAAAGAAAATCGCCAGCGTATTTCTGGAGTCTTTCCTGTTTTATTCCGGCTTCTGGCTACCGATGTACTGGTCGAGTCGCGGCAAGCTCACCAATACCGCTGACCTGATTCGCCTTATCATTCGTGATGAAGCCGTACACGGCTATTACATTGGTTACAAGTACCAGAAAGGGCTGGAAAATGTCTCGCCACCGGCGCGCGATGCGCTGCGTGACTTTGCCCTTGAGCTGCTGATGGCGCTGTATGACAACGAAGTGGCTTACACCGAAGCACTCTACGGTGAAGTGGGCTGGGTTGAAGAGGTGAAAGCCTTCCTGTGTTACAACGCCAATAAGGCGCTGATGAACCTGGGCTACGAGGCGCTATTTCCGGCTGAGATGGCGCAGGTGAATCCGGCAATTATGGCCGCCCTGTCGCCCAATGCCGATGAGAACCACGATTTCTTCTCTGGCTCTGGCTCGTCCTACGTCATGGGTAAGGCTGTCGAAACCGAAGACGAAGACTGGAATTTCTGACGTTAATAGCCGTAAATAAATCCTTATAGTTAACCTGTATTATTCAGCCTGCCGGGAAAACAATCCCGGCACTCTTTTCTGCATTGCGCACAATATTAGCCACTTTCCCCGAACAAATATCACCTCAATATACCAGGCATCACCTTTATTTCGATAAAAAATACGGTACTGCACGGCGAGTAACCAGAACGCGATGATGCACGAAGGTCGCGCATCGCAGGCAGATATCCAGCGCCACGTTGACGGCTGGATTAAGGTCTACCAGGCACAGTTTGACGGTTGGGTAAAAGACGCGCTGGCGCAAAGAAGTAAAACGCGGTTATCAGCATAAAAAAGGAGCGCCCAGCGCTCCTTTTTTACAGCTCAGAATTTACAGATAGCGGCACAGATATGCGCTTGGCTCTGCCACCTGTAAATAAAATTCACTGTGCCCCGGCACGTTAAACACTTCACCCGGGCCGTAGGTTTTCCATTGCGTCTCGCCTGACAGCAGCACATTCAGCGCGCCGCTTACCACGGTCATCTCTTCTGGCTGGCCGGTACCAAAGGTATATTCTCCTTCAGCCATCACCCCAACGCTGGCGCGTCCGGTGCTGCTGCTGGTAAAACCAATTGATTTCACTTTCCCTGAAAAATAGTCATTGCTTTCAAGCATGGCGGCCTCTGTGTTAACAACAGGATAGACCGCCAATATAGTAGCCACGCGCGCGCGCTGTCACGCAAATTCTTTGACACTCAGAGCAATAACTCAGACGCCAGTCGCGCAACCAGCATGTGAGAAAGCAGCACCGGGATCTCAAGCGACTTTTGCAGTAAATCGCGATGCCGCTGGTGGAAGCCCAGACAATCAAGCACCAGCACGTCTGCTCCCCGGGTTTTTAGCTCACCGCCAGCGTGCACCAGCGCAGCATCGTCACTCAACGAGGCCTCTGGGCCGTAAATTGGCGGCATCTCCAGCCCCTGCCACTTTTGCTGCTGCGCGGTCAACTCCTGTGGCGCGGGTAGCAATATTCCCACCTGATAACCATCAACAATCGAGGCGACCAGCGGCGGCACCAGCCGCTCGGGCACCAGCAGAATCGCGCTGCGGGTGGTAAGTCCCGGGGAGTGCCCACCACCCAACACCATAATTACGTCGTACCCCTGAGCCTCAAGCACCTCAATGACGGCCTGGAGCGCCAGCTCAATCTTCTGGTGCGAAAGGGTCATTAACGAACCATCGCCAAGCTGCACTCGCAGTGTCTTTTCCTGGGCGCTGGCACCGTAATCTTCGGCGGCTTCGTCAGCTGAAAGTCTGCCAAGCAGGCTCAGGTGAGTTATCTGTTGCTCGGGAATGTCTTCTGTCAGTAACGGCATTATCTCGTCTACAGGCACGGCACCAACAGACAGGATCGCCAGAGATGTGTTCATACGTGTTTCCGCCTTTTGCTTTTCATCACGACATGCAGACGCTGCGCTGGCGTCGGCTGGTTATAAATTAAGCAAAAAGGTAGCAGATCGGTCAAAACTTGCTCTGTTAAAATATTAACAAAATATCAACAGAGCGTGTTTTTCAGTAGGAAATGAAGAGGTTGGCACGACAATTTTTTAATCGCCGGGACATCAACTAAAAGAGAAATGGGAAACTACGCAGAGCCTGCCCGTCATTCACTCTGCCAGTAAGGGGGAGGAGGTACAGGTTAATGCCTGCTGAATATACTCAACAACCTGCTCTGGTGAGCGTGAGGCATCAACGATGATGTGGGCGGCATCGCGGTAAAGCGCATCGCGCTCGGCGAGCACCTGGGCGACCTCATCACTGATGGCACGGCCCGTCAACGTTGGGCGCAAACCTTCTTCCGGGAACGCCTCCAGGCGCCGGGCCAACTCTTGCGCAGGTGCACACAGATAAATGACGGTGCCATGCTCACGCATAAAGCGGCGATTTTCCGCGGCCAGCACCATACCACCACCGGTTGCAATAACGGTATCGGGTGCCGTCACCGCGTGCAGAGCCTGGCTTTCCCGGCGGCGAAACCCAGCCCAGCCTTCCAGCTCTACGATTTGTGCCACACTCATGCCCGCGTCGTCTTGCAGCCACCTGTCGGTATCAATAAAGCGCAAACCCAGAGCATGAGATAACGCCTGACCTGACGTTGTCTTGCCGCAGCCGCGCGCGCCGACTAAAAACAGGGGTTGAGTCATGAATGGCAAATCCTCTTTTGCGACCTCCGCAATGGGGCTTGCGGGGTATGGCAAACAAATGAACGGCAATAATAACAGCCGACAGTTACAGTTCAACATGTAAAATAAAAATTACAGATAAATAATAATTCAGCTAACCTGCACAGATACCGGGTGTTAGCAAATCTGTCCATGTAAAGTAATGACTCCACTTTCGACCAGCGCAGCGGTAAACGACTGTGTCACCGCTGCATATATCTTTACACCCTGTACAACCGCAAGCACCTTTACATCATCCTGTACGCCGTGCTCATTTACAGCACCGTGAAAGGCACCGGTAATGGCTTACTCGATGATACAAGAGGTCGGATGATGCAATCGGAAGAACAGCGTTTAGATAGACGGCCTTTTTGCTCGCCTGGCCCAGGCTGAAAACCACAGCGCACCGCGTGATGCCACAGCCGAATTACAAATCAACGAGCACCTGCGCCAGTAACCCGCCGCGCCTTATTATATGGCGCAAACCCTGCTGATTCAGGAGCAGCGATAAAACACCTTAATGCCCGCGTTGAAGCACAGCTGGCACAACGTAAGCAGAGTCGCGGTGGATTTATGGCGGGGCGCTGCAAACCGCAGCGGGTGTTGCAGGCGGGGTGATGCCGGGCAATGTATTAACCGGGCTGTTCCAGCACACGCAGCCACAGAGATAGTTAACATTATCAACGAACCGCCGCAGGACAGACTCACCGCACAGTCAGAGGCATTCACCAGCCTGGATAACGACCTGACCCAGGCTGATTTGAGTCAAGATAGCGACATGAATGGTGATGACAGACAGTATCGGTAGTGATGACGACAGCTGGATTTAACCGCGTCGCGCGCTCAGCAGCCATTTATCCAACTCGGCGGCAAATAACTGGCGATCGCGCGGGCCAAGCGCTGCCGGGCCACCGGTCTGGATACCGCTGGCGCGCAGTGTATCCATAAAATCGCGCATCGTCAGGCGCTCGCGGATGGTTTCCGGGCTGTAGCGCTCGCCGCGCGGATTCAGTGCGGCAGCGCCCTTCTCAATCACTTCTGCCGCCAGCGGAATGTCGGCGGTAATCACCAGGTCACCGGCTTCACAGCGGCGCACGATTTCGTTATCTGCCACGTCGAACCCAGCCTGCACCCGCAGCGTGCGAATTAGTGGTGAAGGCGGTACTTTCAGCGGCTGGTTTGCCACCAGTGTTACCGACGTGCCGGTGCGCGTTGCCGCACGAAACAACATCTCTTTAATCACGTTCGGACACGCATCGGCGTCCACCCAAATCTGCATTACCGCTCCCGGGCGAAAAATAATAAAGCGATTGTCGCCGCAGCGCGGCACTGATGCAACCCAGCGATTTCCCCTGAGCCGCGGCAGACGCGTTTTGGGTCCTGACCTCTTCAAGGCGGGCGCAGGAAATGCCACCCACAGGCAGCACATCGTAAGTGAGCCAGCCGTGATGAACTCAGCGGTTAAAATGATAATGAGCACAGCGCAATCAATAACAACCTCTCGCCTGGTTGCCTACGCTCGCCGGGCCTGCACACCGACTACGTAAGCTCAATGACAGCGGCTTTTCGTAACGCGCACGGCAACAATCTGGCCGGGCGTCACGCCAGGAAGACACTTTGCACACTTGCTCACTGCGCCATCTTGCCGCTCGCCTGCCCTCTGATTTATTCTCAGGTTACAATGCTGTCTTGACGAACGGACGAGGAAGCGACGCTGTGGAAAAGAAAATCGGGTTTATCGGCTGTGGGAATATGGGAAAGGCAATTCTGGGTGGCCTTATCGCCAGCGGCCAGGTGCCCGCCAGCAATATCTGGGTCTACACCCCTTCAGCCGATAGCGTAGAAGCCCTGCGTGAGCAATACGGTATTAACGCAGCACAGAGCGCACAGGACGTCGCGCAGATTACCGATATCGTCTTTGGTGCCGTGAAGCCTGGCGACATGCTCAAGGTGATGGGAGATATCGCCTCCAGCCTGAATAAAGACTCACTGGTGGTTTCCATCGCTGCGGGCATCACCCTTGACCAGCTTGCTACGGTATTGGGCCACGATCGCAAACTGGTTCGCGCCATGCCAAACACGCCTGCGCTGGTGAACGCCGGGATGACCTCCATCACGCCAAACGTGCTGGTCACGCCGGAAGATATCGCGGATATCGTGGCAATTTTCCGCTGCTTTGGTCATGCCGAAGTGATCAGTGAAGCCATGATTCACCCGGTGGTGGGCGTCAGCGGTTCGGCACCGGCCTATGTGTTTATGTTTATCGAAGCGATGGCTGATGCGGCCGTGCTCGGTGGTATGCCGCGCGACAAAGCTTACAAATTTGCCGCACAGGCAGTAATGGGGTCAGCAAAGATGGTGCTGGAAACCGGTCAACATCCCGGCGCGCTCAAGGATATGGTGTGTTCGCCAGGCGGCACCACTATTGAGGCCGTGCGTGTGCTGGAACAAAAAGGCTTGCGCTCTGCTGTCATGGAAGCGATGGAAAAATGCATGGAAAAATCGCGACAAATGAGCAAGTGATAAAAAAGCGGCCCTGACGGGCCGCTTTTTTGCCTGGTTACTTCTTAAGGCAGCTACTCATAAAGGTTTTACGTGCATCACCAGCAAGCGATTTGCTTTTCGCCTGTGCGTTACAGTCTTTCATGCGCTGCTGCTGTGCCGTCAGCACCTTGCCATCTGCGGTGGTGCTGTTTTTCTTCAGGCAGTTGCTCATGAAGGTTTTGCGCTCGTCACCCTTAAGTGACTGCTTACCTGCCTGCTGATTACAGACTGTCATTTTCTGCTGCTGCGCCGTTGCGGCCTCCTGAGCGACAGCACCTGTTGCTGCCCCCATCAGACCAACCAGCGCCATTGCCATAAACACCTTCTTCATAACACCGTCCTTCTTTTTTTGTTGTGTGCGCTAATAGTGGGCCTGAAATGACAAAAATGCCACTCACTTTCAGGGGCTTTCGCCACTTATCCCCAGCGCGCGGCGCAGCGTATAGAACAGATCCGTCTGGTCGGTCAACCCAACCACGTTGCCTGCCTGTGGGCCGTAAGCGGCAATGCGCAACTGAGTGCCGGTATGCCCCTGCGATTCTTCCTCAGATGTGCCGTAGCTCATGACCATCACAGCACCATCTTTGGTGTTCAGCGCCTGCGTCAACCCCGGCGCTTTACTGTCTGGTGCCAGAATCTGGCTCGCGTGGGCGTGATCGGCCGTCACCACCACCAGCGTGTTACCGTCTTTGCGGGCAAATGCCAGCGCCTTTTGCACCGCTTCATCGAGATCAACCGTTTCGCCTATCTGCCCACACGGATTGGCGGCGTGATCCTGCTTATCAATCGACGCGCCCTCGACTTGCAGGAAAAAGCCCTTTTCATTGCGACTCAGTAGCGTAATGGCTTTCTCGGTCATCTGCGCCAGGGTGGGGATGGCGTCATTGCGCTGTGGATTGTTCTGGCACGTCACCGCCGGTTTATCGATGCTACCGCGATAGCTCGCCTTCGGTCCCTGCCAGCGCACCGGCATGTTACCGCTGGCAAAAAGCCCCAGCAGCGGTTGCTGTTGGTCGGCTACCGTCACGGCTTCCAGCGTCCGGGCATCGTTGACCAGTTGATAGCCCCGAAGCCGCGCCTGCTCAAGCAGCGTTTTGCCCTGCCATTCACCGGCCGCCGCCTCTTCGGCAAAGGTTTTTGCCCCGCCGCCCAGCGTCACGTCGGCGCGCGCATTCAGCAATTGCTCGGTAATGGAGCCTGGGCCACCATTTTCCAGCGCCAGCGTCGGGCAGCTTTCACGCGTTGCCTGCGGGCCATAACATTTGCGTGAGGTGACGTGAGCGACCAGCGCCGCTGGCGTGGCGTCCTGGATTTCAGCCGTTGAGACATTGCCCGTGGCGTACCCTGCGGCTTTCGCAAGCTCCAGCAGCGTTGGGTAAGGCTTACCGTTAACATCCACGCCGAGCGCGCCGTTATAGGTTTTAACGCCAGTGCTCCATGCGGTGGCGGAGGCAGCGGAGTCGGTCACATAATCCGGCTTGTGGGTTTTCTTATCGAGCGCATAGTGTGTGTACTGACCGGTGAGCGGCAACGCGTCCAGCCCTTTAAAAAAGCCGCCTGCGCCTTGTGCGTAATTACGCGCCGCGGTAATTTCAGAGTCCCCCATGCCGTCACCAATCAGTAAAATGACGTTTTTAGCGGGCTTATCACTGAGGGATGCGCGCAGTGATGCGGTAATGTCACTCTCCAGTCGACGGGCGCCGCCAGGCTCCGTGATATCACCATGGGCGGCACGAGACATGAAGGCGTCGCTATTATCCTGCGCGAATACCGCCCCGGCAGTAAATAATAGCGGTAATAAAAAAGTAATCGTTGCGCTCTGTTTCACACTGTTTCTCTCTGTATGAATAAGGACAGTGTGACTATAAAAATATCAGATGACAAACTTATGACAGCAAACGCTTATAAGAGGAAAGGATTACAACTTTGCCTGAAGCAGACGCTGAACATGTTGTTGCAATAACTCAGGATTAGCCGTTTTCAGCGTCGCGCGGGCGATATCTTCTTCGACACCGCTGGCCAAAGAATTAAGTTCCGCTGAGTTCATGCGGCAAAGTAAAGAGGTGACCACCAGCTCCAGTGCACAGAGACGAGCGGTTTGTTCGTCGCAGGCCTCATCCTTTTCCGCCAGTTTAACCAACAGTTCTGCAATTAAGTTTTTCATGACGAGTTTCCGGGGACGATCGTTAAAGCTACGTTAACACTCTGTAAGCGTAATGCCCAGCATCGCGAATCATTATTTTTTCACCTGCGTGAATTAATGTGCGTAAGTGCAAAAAAAAGGCCAGCGAAACGTTTTACCGTTATCCAAAAAATGATTTATTAGAAAAAATAATAGATAAGTAAACGAAAAAACGATTAAGGTGCCGCGTCCCCGTAATAACTACCGTCAACGTTGAACATGGCTGCGGCGTAATATTGCACTCAATTGCCAGAGATTAATTAGCACCACCAATGCTGTCGCGCCAAATACCCAACGATAGCCCGCCATGGCTGAGACTCCGGCCCCAATTAACGGCCCCACGACATTCCCCAGGTACATAAACGACTGGTTATAGCCAAAGATACGTCCGGTTACCTGTTCGCTGGCATTTTTCAGCAGCAGCGTTTGCACCGCAGGCAGCATTGCGCCATCGGCAAAGCCGAGCAAGAAGCGCAGTAGCGCAAGCTGCGTCGGCGATGTCACAAACGACATGGCAAAAAATAGCACCACAGAGCAGGCAAGTGTTGCGACCAGTACACGCGCGGTGCCGATACGGTCACCAAGCTTGCCAAGCCGCGGTGCCGACAGCAGCGCCGACACGCCGGGGACGGCAGCAATCAGCCCGCTCATAAACGCAATATTATTGCTGTCAGGCGACATCTCTTTAATGAATAACGCCAGAATCGGCCCCACAGAACCGTTGCAAAGCTGAATCACCATGGTGGTAATAAACAGGCTCACAATGAGTTTCGGGTACGGCAATGAGGAAAAAACCGCTTTACCACTCAGACGCTCACTTTTCGCGACCATCGGCCTGGCGCCCTCTTTAATCAGCAGCAACGTGACCAGAAAGCTCACGATTAAAAGCAGCGCCGTGATGAGAAAAACGGTGCGCAACCCGAAAGCGTCTGCCATAAAACCGCCCATTAACGGGCCTGCGATAACGCCGCTAATTTGTGCGGTGGAAAGGGTACTGAGCGCCCAGCCACTGCGCTCGCGCGGTGCCTGTGAGGCCACCAGCGCCATCGCATTAGGAATATAACCAGAGGTTAGCCCCATCAGGCCGCGCAGCAGGAAAAGCTGCCAGACGCTGGTGACAAAGGCCTGTAACAGAATGGCAATAGCCATGCCCAGGGAAGCGCGCAACAGCATGAGTTTGCGGCCTTTACGGTCCGCAAGGCTGCCCCACATCGGCGACACAATAGCCGACACCAGAAAAGTGATACTGAACGTAAGCCCCGACCAGATGGACAGCGCCTCATGCGACTTCACGCCCAACTGTTCCACATACAGCGGCAGGAAGGGCAATATCTGGCTGATAGCAAGGCCGGTAAAAAAGCAGCCAAACCAGACTGAAATGAGGTTAACTTTCCACTTTTCCATCGGTAATCATCTACCCGGTCAATCGGCCAGTAACAAGCAGACAGCATAACAAAGGCAACCGCGCCCGAATGCGCACTCTGTGCCTGCACACAAACAACGTACAGGGCGAGCAGGTCTGTTCATACGCGCAGGAAAGCAGAAAAATGCTATCGGCACAGGCCAAACCCGCGCACGCCGAGGTGGAAATGGCCTGCATGCGCGGCGTTATACTCCGGCCCGAGGGCATTGCCATAATAGGCACAGCTTTGCTGAAACAACGCTTTTAGTACCCCGGACGTTTTGCCCGAAGCACGCCAGCCTTTTTCTACGGTGACGCGCTGACCGTTAGCAAAGCGAAAACCGCTGATATCCAGCGCATCTGCCGTCGCATGCTCGCTAAGTCGTCCTTGCGGGCGATGATAGATATTGCGACAGGCATAGCTGCCCACGTGATCGATTTGTGTAAGCGCGCTGCCCTGTCGCTGCTCTGCCTGCGGCGCCGCACGATGAATAAACATCGCGCTGCGTACGGCCAGAGGGCAGCTTGCCAGAAAGCTGCTGCTCAGTCTGACAGTGCCAAACCGTGCAACTCGCACCACATTTTTTAACGGACACGCGCCGGTACTGTCGGCCTGAGCGTGCCAGGAAATCATGCCGCGCGCCTGCGCCTGGGCCAGCAAAGCCGCGCATTCCTGCGGTTGATTTGCCAGCTGGCGCAGCTTATAGCGCGTCAACGCCGTGGGCGGTTCGTCAAGTGTGAGTGGCGCAAACGGATTGTACTGAGGCGGTAATTGCTGCACTCCCCACCAGCCTGTAGCCAGTAACACCAGCAAGACCATTACGCCAACTGCCCCCTTTCCCATGCTGCCCCCGCGCCACTTTTAGATAGTTTCAGTATATACACCGCGCTTGCTGGTACTATACGCGACAAGTCAGATGAAGCACGGCGTTCAGCGTGCTATTTTGTCTGACTTGCGTCGTATTTTCAGAAGGTTTATGAGATGGCAAAACTGCGTGTGGGCATCGTGTTTGGTGGCAAATCTGCTGAGCATGAAGTGTCGTTGCAGTCGGCAAAAAACATTGTCGATGCGCTGGATAAAGAGAAGTTTGAACCTGTGCTGTTGGGGATGGACAAACATGGCCGCTGGCAGCACAGCGATGCCCGGGACTGGCTCCTTAACGCCCACGACCCGGCGCATATCGCCCTTAAGCCTTCTGAACAGCGCGTTGCGCTGATACCGGGCGAAGACGCTCCCGCGCTTCTGGACACCACCGCCGGCAACGCACTGCCGGTGGATGTAATTTTCCCGATTGTGCACGGCACGCTCGGTGAAGACGGCTCACTTCAGGGTATGCTGCGTATGGCAAACCTGCCGTTTGTTGGCTCAGGTGTGCTCGGCTCTGCGGTCAGCATGGATAAAGATGTTGCCAAGCGCCTGCTGCGTGACGCCGGATTAAACGTTGCGCCATTCATCACGTTTAAAGCGGCAAACCGCGACAGCGTGAGCTTTACCGAGCTGGAGCAGCGCTTCGGCTTGCCACTTTTTGTCAAACCCGCAAGCCAGGGTTCTTCGGTTGGCGTAAGCCGCGTCAACAGCGAAGCTGAGTACCGCGCTGCGCTCGCGCTGGCATTTCGTTTTGACACTAAAGTGCTGGTAGAAAAAGGCATTACCGGACGAGAAATCGAGTGTGCGGTACTGGGTAATGAAAACCCAGAGGCCAGCACCTGCGGCGAAATCGTGGTTAACGCTACCTTTTACAGCTACGACGCCAAATACATCAGTGACGCCCAGGCGCGCGTGGTGGTTCCCGCCGCGCTACCGGACACGCTCAATGATGAAATCAGGGCCACGGCGATACGCGCCTTTCAGGCACTCGAATGCTGCGGCATGGCGCGCGTGGACGTGTTCCTGACGCCGGAAAACGAGGTGGTGATAAATGAAATCAACACCCTGCCCGGTTTTACCAATATCAGTATGTACCCCAAACTGTGGCAGGCAAGCGGCCTGGGTTATAGCGCGCTGATTACGCGCCTTATTGAACTGGCAATAGCGCGCCACCGCGAGGAAAACGCGCTGGAAAGTTCGCTAAGCGCTTAATTGTTTTCATTCGCCGCCTCAGCCGGGCGGCGAATAATAAACCCTGCCAGCCAGAAACCCACCACCCAGCTTGCCAACCCGGCCGCGTAGCGCTGCCAGCCCTGCGGCTCAAATCCCATCAGACCCAGTACGCCGTTCAGAATAAAGATAAGACCAATAGCGAAAGCATAATAGTGCCAGTCACGGCGCATTTTCAGGGTCATAGTCGATTTCCAGATTGTCAAAAAATCATCTTCACACAGTGCGTTGACTGCGTCCAGACAGACGTATGCTGCACAAACCATGCAGCAAGCCAGCCTCCACTCTGGTTGCAACAGCGCCAGTTCGTTGCCGTTTTTTGCAATGCACTTCACGCGGTTGTCAGGGGGAAAGCCGGATGAACCCGCGGCTGGGGCAGGTGAAGAAACGAATTGAGTGGACAAAACGCCCACTGCCGCCGGGTATTTTGGTCAGGCATCCAGGGGGGATGTGGGCGAAATGTGAAGGAGAGCATAAAAAGAGGATTCAGGAATATTCCGTATCAGAAATTACCAGCAATCTGATGTCACCTTTTCAACAGCACTGCCAGACTTAACGCAGATTTAAGCATCTGCGCCCATAACATCCTGCGGGAGACCGACGATGGCAGACTTTTCGTTATCCAGACCTGTGTTCATCAGAGCTAAAAAAGAGGCCACAATACTCGGCAATATTTCCTGGGCCGTGTTTGTGCTGTTTTGCTTCTGGGCAGGTTCGCAGGCTGTCAACTTATTGATTAATTCCCCCGGCATGTTTGAACACCTTATGCAAAGTAACAATGCCAACCGCCCGCACATTGACATCGGTTTTGGGGTTAACGTCCTGTTTGGCCTCAGCGTCTTTAGCGTGGGCGCACTGCTGCTTGGCATCGTTATCATCGCCGCACGCGTGCGCCACACGACAAGGTTGCGTTAACGCTGCATACAGCTTGCCCGACGCTCGTCCACCCGTTTAGCAAACCACGCCGTGGTCAGGTTGCGGGTGATTTTAGGGCTTTCAAGCGTAATACCGGGCAGCATCTCACGCGCCAGCCGCTTCCCGGTACGCTTTTCGGCAATCTGATACACCGCGTCATACAGGCGGCTTTTCTCAAAGTCCAGGCTGTCGCCTTTTTTCAGCGCATTGTGGATTTCGCTGTCACTCATATTGAGCGATGACGACAGCTTACGCACCGCCAGCTCGGTCTGGCCTGGCTCATCCGTGTCGTAGCGAACCAGATCGCCGTCCAGCGCCAGCTTCACGCCGGTTGCCTTACTGACCGCGTTCTGGAACGCGGCGTTGCGGCTGGCGTACCAGCCCGCGTTGAAGTCGGCAAAGCGGTACAGCGGGCTGCTGTAGTTCGCCGGGTAGTTCAGCAAATGGTAAATCCCAAACCACATGCCGCCGCGCCGGGTGAACACTTCCTGACGCACCGTACCGTCGATTTTCCACGGATAGCCTGAAGTATGCTGCTCGGCAAACGCAATGCTGACCTGCATCGGTCCGCCGGTGCGCACCGGGTTGAGACTGCCAAAGAGCTTCTGTCCCAGCGGCACCATATTGATAAAGTCATCAAAAATAGCGCTCAGTTCACCTTCGCTTTTCACGTTATCCAGCCGTTCGGCATAGCTTTTGCCGGTTGGGGATGTAATGGACAGCGCCGTGCGCACCACAAACTCAGGCACATAGAGTTTGCCCGCCCGGCGATAGATTTCCTGCCAGGCAATCTTGCTCAGCCCCGGCACGCGCGGATCGCTCTGGTAGGTGGACTCCTGCGCGGCAACGGCCAACACCGAGCAGACGTTCTCCTCACTCGCTGCCAGCTTCTGGCTGGCAAATGCCGTGGCAATGTCCTGCGCCCAGGCATCTCTCTGCTTCACGCTGGCCGGCATTTTCTGGCGTACCGTTGCGGCAACATCCACCGGCTTAACGCCGGCGGGCAGTTTTTGCTGCGTCTGCTGGCTACCACAGCCCGCCAGCACCAGCGCGGCCAACAGCAAGCCTGGACGAAAATAGCTTTTCATGCGTTCTCCCTTATGTTGCCTGGAGCCTGCCATTTTTCGTCATACGGCGTCAATGCCGCCAGGCTACAGCGCCGGTGTTTCTTCATGCAAAGGCACATCAAGCTGCTGCTCAAAGCTGCGCAGACGCTTGTAAATGGACATCAACTCCACCAGCGTCGCCCACGAGTTAATCAGGTACTGGAAAGCGCTGCGCACCTTCTCAAACACGTTGGTTATCTGGGTCAGGAGACCAAGCGTGATGGTGCCTGCCACAATTGAGGGGAACAGCAAGAACAGACCGAAGACGTTATCGATCTGCAGGTAGAGGATGCGGGCAATGTTGAAGTACATATAGTGAAAATAGAGACGAAAGTAGTTGCGCCGCACGTCGCTAAAAAGCTCGCGCACCGTAGGCGGTGCCGCGCGTGCAGGGTCATCCTCACCGTAGACCAGCTCTTTACGATATGCCGCCTCTACACGCTGATTTTTGAACTCCAGCCCCGGCAGTTTAATCCCCACCAGCGCCAGCAGCCCGGTGCCCATCAGCGCCCAGACAATAGCCGCCATCACCAACCCATACTGTACATGTCCAACAAACGGCAGTTCGGGAACATGCGGCGAAAGTGCGACCAACACGGGCAAAAATGCAATCAGGGTCATCAGCGCCTGAATAAAGCTGATGCCCATCCCTTCAAGCGTGGTGGCAAAGCGCATGGTGTCTTCCTGCACACGCTGGGCAGCACCTTCAATGTGGCGCAAACGCTGCCAGTGGGCCATATAGTATTCGTTCATCGCCGTGCGCCAGCGGAACACATAGTGGCTGACAAAAAAGTTATTGAGCACGCCCACGGTGACGGAAATCAGCGCAATACCGAGAAAAACCAGCACGCCATTGTAAAACTGCGTGACGGACACGCTGCCTGGCTTGCTGAGAGATTGCTGAATCAAATCGTAAAAGGGCGCATACCAGGCATTTACTGCCACGCCCACTTCCACCAGAAACCAGGTCACGAATACAATTAGCGCCGATCCCAGAATTGACCAGTACTGCCAGCGGTGAGGACTGAACGTAAACCAGCACAGGGCAAACAGCCCGACGCAGGCGGCATAGTAGGCATAAAACACCAGATAGCCAGGCGACCAGAACCGCGCCGCGCTCACAGGAACATCTGCACCGGCGCCCACAAGCGCTGTCAGCCAGGTTTTGCCCATGAACTGCCAGAAAATAACGGCCAGCGCCGCCCAGAGAAAAGCCGACAGAAAGAACGCCGTCGGTCGGGGGAAAAACGACTTAAACATCCATGAGTCTCCTGCAATAACATAGTCACACGCTGCTTGCACTGTTATACCCGCAAGTGCGAGCAGCCAATTGCAGGATGTTGTATCAAACTATGTAATGCTCTTACAAAAAACAAAGCCAAATCAACGTATTCTTTCTTGTGCAACCTCGATGACTGCCTTAACTGTCTCACACAGCAACCTGATGATGCACTAAAGGCCATTCTCGCCCCCGCTTACGTGCGGCGAAATGGGAATGTCATGTTTTTCACCCGGCGAGCCCGGCCGCAACTCATTACCATTGCTTAACAAAAAAGCCGTTAAATGCTAACAGCAAGCCACCTGTTTTCTTGCGAAATGTAAGGTTACGTTTTTTCTTGTGCAAAATGTCCCCGCATAACTGGCGCTCCGCTGCCAGGTGGTGTAAATACGATTCATCTCACGACATTTATGTATTTAATGGGTAGCACATTTTGAAACATCGTCTTCTGGCGCTTGGCGCCCTGGTACTGGCCGCGCTTCCTTTTACCCACACGGCAACCGCTGCGTCGGTTGATCCCATTTTTACCTCTGACGTTGTTGAACGCTACGCGAATCATATCTTCTACAGCAGCGGCGCGACCGGCATGGCGCTGGTGGTGATTGACGGTAACCAGCGCGTATTTCGAAGCTTTGGCGAAACCCGACCTGGGAATAACGTGCGTCCTCAGCTGGACTCCGTGATTCGTATCGCCTCCATCACAAAACTGATGACGAGCGAAATGCTGGTCAAACTGCTTGATGACGGTGTCGTTCGCCTTGACGATCCGTTGAGCAAATACGCCCCGCCCGGTGCGTCCGTGCCCACTTTCCAGGGCGCACCGATTCGTCTGGTGAACCTGGCAACCCACACCAGCGCCCTGCCTCGCGAGCAGCCAGGCGGTGCGGCGCACCGTCCGGTATTCGTCTGGCCAACGCGCCAGCAGCGCTGGGACTGGCTGCAAAATGCCACCCTTAAAAGCGAACCTGGCACCACCGCAGGCTATTCAAACCTGGGTTTCGACCTGCTGGCCGATGCCCTGTCGCGCGCCGCAGGGAAGCCTTACCCGCAGCTTTTTGACGAGCGCATTGCCCGTCCGCTGGGCATGAAAGACACCACCTTCACCCCTTCTCCCGATCAGTGCGCACGCCTGATGGTGCCAGAGAAAGGCGCAAGTCCGTGTAATAACACGCTGGCGGCCATCGGAAGCGGCGGCATTTACTCCACACCCGATGACATGATGCGCTGGATGCAACAGTTCCTGGCTTCTGATTTCCACAGCCGCAGCAGTCAGGCAGACAGAATGCAGTCCATCATTTATCCGCGTAGTCGTCTTAATCGCGTTATTGGTATGGATGTGCCTGGTCATGCCGATGCGCTGGGACTTGGCTGGGTGTACATGTCAGCGAAAAATGGCCGCCCGGGAATCATCCAGAAAACGGGCGGTGCTGGCGGCTTTATCACCTATATGGCAATGGTGCCTGAGAAAAATGTGGGTGCCTTTGTGGTAGTGACCCGCTCGCCGCTGACGCGCTTTGTGAACATGAGCGATGGCGTAAATGACCTTGTCACTGAACTGAGTGGCCAGGGTAGCCCGTCTCCAGCCATTGAGCAGGCGTCATTGAATAAAGAAGAACTGCTGACCGACCGCCCCTTCCGCTAAGCCCCACAGCCGCCGCCCCCGGCGGCTTTGTTTTATCTCAGAGGCACATAAAGGCAACTATTCCCCACCGCGGATGAGTCTGGGGGTTCTATAATGGGCCTAATCGCTCAGGAAAGAGAACAACCATGACCCACGAAACGGAGCGCGTGTTGCTGCTCGATGACAGTCTGCACATTTGCGGTACAGAAGATAAAGCGCGGGTACACACCCGCCATACGCCGCTGCACCTTGCGTTCTCCTGCTACATTTTTAACGACGATGGTGCGCTACTGCTGACACGCCGGGCGCTGGGTAAACAGGCCTGGCCTGGCGTATGGACCAATTCGGTGTGCGGACATCCGCTCCCGGGGGAATCGATGCAGGACGCCGTCCAGCGCCGCAGTTGCCAGGAACTGGGACTGCCAGTCACTAACGTACGTGAAATTGACCCCGATTTTTGTTACCGCGCCACAGACGCCAGCGGCATTGTTGAAAATGAGTTCTGCCCGGTGTTTTTTGCACACTCAGCCGCACAGCCGCAACCTAACCCTGATGAAGTGATGGACTACAGCTGGGTAACGGTTGATAACGCGCTTGCGGGCGTGCGTGCCATTCCCGCCGCTTTCAGTCCGTGGATGGGCTTACAGCTACAGCGCCCGGCAATCCTGAGCGCGTTGCATCAGCGCTGATACAACGCAGTCTGGCAGATTCCCCTGTTTTCATTATTATTGACGCTTCATTTTTCCAGGGTTCATGAAATGACTCAATCTCGTGCGCAACTCAGTCCGGCGTTAATCGCGCTGATGTCTGTCGCCACCGGCCTTACCGTTGCCAGCAATTACTATGCGCAGCCGCTGCTCGATACCATTGCTCACGCCTTTTCACTGTCGCCAGGTCTGGCGGGGGTGATTGTCACCACAGCGCAGTTAAGCTATGCCGCTGGACTACTTTTTCTGGTGCCGCTGGGTGACAGGTTTGAGCGGCGCACACTGATTGTCCTAATGACGCTGCTGGCCGCAGTGGGCCTGCTGATTACCGCCGCCAGCCAGACCCTGTGGATGATGATTCTCGGCACCGCGCTCACCGGCCTGTTCTCTGTTGTGGCGCAAATGTTGGTACCACTGGCAGCAACGCTTGCTACACCCGAACGGCGCGGGCGGGTTGTAGGTACCGTCATGAGCGGCCTGCTGCTTGGTATTTTGCTGGCGCGCACCGTTGCCGGACTGCTGACCAGTTTCGGCGGCTGGCGCACGGTGTTCTGGGTGGCCAGCGCGCTGATGGTTGTCATGGCGCTGGCGCTGTGGCGAGGGCTGCCGAAGGTACAGGAAAAGAGCACGCTCAATTATTTGCAGCTACTGCGCTCGATTGTCACACTGTTCGCCCACGACAGCGTCTTGCGCACCCGCGCCCTACTGGGTTGCCTTATTTTTGCCAGCTTCAGCATGCTCTGGACCTCAATGGCATTTTTACTGGCTTCAGCACCGTTTAATTATTCAGAGGCTACCATCGGCCTGTTTGGCCTTGCGGGCGCGGCGGGCGCTCTGGGCGCACGCCCGGCGGGTGGGCTTGCCGATAAAGGCAAAGCTCACCTGACCACCACCGTTGGCCTGCTGCTGCTACTGCTTTCATGGGGCGCTATCGCGCTGGGCGCCTTCTCGGTGTTTGCGCTTATCGCCGGCATTCTGGTGCTGGATTTGACCGTGCAAGGCGTGCATATCACTAATCAAAGCGTGATTTATCACTCCCATCCCGAAGCACGTAACCGGCTGACCGCAGGCTATATGACCAGCTATTTTATCGGTGGCGCGGGCGGTTCGCTTATCTCTGCCAGTGCCTGGCAGCACGCAGGCTGGTACGGCGTGTGTGCCGCTGGCGCGCTGGTTTCTTTACTGGCTCTGCTGGTGTGGTGGCGCAGCCAACGAGCCTTACGCTGAGCACCATCCGCACAAGGCAAATATTTAGAGAATTGAGGTGTTAAGGACGCCCGCAGTTTGTTAAGGTAAGCTCGCTTATTGATTCATGTAACATTAACCTGGGTGATTTTTTATAATCAGCAACGCACACCATTCCCGCTCTCCTTATTTTTTAAAGGGGAATTTTCGTTGCCGTCGTGGCGCTGCGTCCAGTGGTGCGCTCAATCCAGGTTGCACCGCAGGAAAATTAAGCATTTTCTTACTCCCGTCACGCAAATTTGCTTCGATCAACGGATGCCTGTTTCCCTTTTTTTTAGTGCCGCTGCCTTGCAAGTCACCCGGGGAAAACGCCGTTGTTCGTTCAGGGCTGCACAGCCCTTTTGCCACCTGGATACTTAACAATAATACATTTACTTTATTTGTTACCGTGGTTATTATATCGGCCGCAATTAATGAGGTTATGCCAAAATGGATAGTTCGTTTTCTCCCATAGAACAGATGTTAAAATTTCGCGCCAGCCGCCACGAAGATTTTCCGTATCAGGAAATCCTGCTCACGCGCCTGTGTATGCATATGCAGGGCAAGTTGCTGGAAAATCGCAATAAAATGCTCAAGGCGCAGGGAATAAACGAGACGCTGTTTATGGCGTTAATCACGCTGGAATCTCAGGAAAATCACAGCATTCAGCCCAGTGAACTCAGCTGTGCGCTGGGGTCCTCACGTACCAACGCAACCCGCATTGCTGACGAGCTGGAAAAACGCGGCTGGATTGAACGCCGTGAAAGCGACAACGACAGACGTTGCCTGCATCTGCACCTGACCGAAAAAGGTCATGAATTTCTGCGCGAAGTTTTGCCACCGCAGCACAGCTGCCTGCACCAGCTCTGGTCATCGCTCTCCAGTGGCGAAAAGGATCAGCTGGAGCAAATCACGCGCAAACTACTCACGCGCCTGGACAAAATGGACGAAGCCAATTTCGAACCAGAAGCCATCCGCTAACGGCGCTGACGCTTTCGTTCTGACATATTCCAACTACTATAATCTGCGCAGGCCAGCATCTCACCATGCTGGCCTGTCTGACTGAGCGGCCCGTAAAACGCGGCCAATATAATAAAAGTGTGGAGAAAAGCATGAGCGCACATGCGCAAGCTCAAAACCCTCAGCCGCCAAAAAAGAGCAAGCGTAAAGGCGCTCTGCTTGCGTTGACGCTGATTTTTATCATTCTGGCAGTGGCATATGGTGTGTGGTGGTATCTGGTTTTACGTCATTATCAGGAAACCGATGATGCCTACGTAGCAGGCAACCAGGTACAAATCATGTCCCAGGTCGCCGGTAGCGTCACCAAAGTCTGGGTAGACGATACCGATTTTGTAAAACAAGGGGATGTGCTGGTAACGCTCGATGCCACCGATGCCCAGCAGGCGTTTGAGAAGGCAAAGACCCAGCTTGCCTCAAGTGTGCGCCAGACGCGCCAGCTCATTATCAACAACAAACAGTATCAGGCTAATATCGAAGTCAAGCGCACCGCGCTGTCGCAGGCACAAAGCGATTTGCGCCGCCGCGTTCCGCTGGGTAACGCCAATTTGATTGGTCGCGAAGAACTGCAACACTCCCGCGACGCCGTTGCCAGCGCCCAGGCACAGCTTGATGTTGCCGTACAGCAGTACAACGCCAATCAGGCGATGATCCTCGGCACTCGCCTTGAAGAACAGCCCGCCGTGCAGCAGGCCGCGACCGAGGTGCGTAACGCCTGGCTGGCGCTACAGCGAACACGCATTGTAAGCCCGATGACAGGCTACGTCTCCCGCCGCGCCGTTCAGGTTGGCGCACAGATTGGCACCACCAGTTCACTGATGGCTATCGTGCCATCTACCAACCTGTGGGTCGATGCTAACTTTAAAGAAACCCAGATTGCGCATATGCGCATCGGCCAGACCGCGACCGTTATCAGCGATATCTACGGCGATGATGTGAAGTACACCGGTAAGGTGGTTGGTCTGGATATGGGCACCGGCAGCGCCTTCTCCCTGCTGCCTGCGCAGAACGCTACAGGTAACTGGATAAAAGTGGTGCAACGCCTGCCGGTACGTATTGAGCTTGACCAGCAACAGCTTGAGCAGCATCCGCTGCGTATTGGCCTGTCAACGCTGGTGAAAGTGGATACCAGCAACCGTGACGGCCAGGTCCTCGCCAACCAGCAGCGCCAGAATGCGGCCTATACCAGCGACGCGCGTGAGATAAAGCTCGATCCGGTGAATAAGCTTATTAATGACATCATCCGGGCAAACGAAGGCTGACGTGTCGGGAGACTTGCGTGCAACAACAAAAACCGCTTGAGGGTGCGCAACTGGTCATTATGACCATCGCACTCTCTCTTGCGACCTTTATGCAGGTGCTGGACTCAACCATCGCCAACGTTGCGATTCCCACTATCGCCGGTAACCTCGGCTCATCCCTGAGCCAGGGCACGTGGGTTATCACCTCGTTTGGGGTGGCAAACGCCATTTCTATCCCGCTGACCGGCTGGCTGGCAAAGCGCTTTGGTGAAGTCAGGTTATTCCTGTGGTCCACGGTCGCCTTTGCTGCCGCCTCCTGGGCCTGTGGTGTTTCTAACAGCCTCGGCATGCTGATTTTCTTTCGCGTGATTCAGGGTGTGGTAGCCGGCCCGCTGATTCCCCTTTCCCAAAGTCTGCTGCTGAGTAACTACCCTCCCGCCAAACGCAGCATCGCGCTGGCGCTGTGGTCGATGACAGTTATCGTGGCACCTATTTTTGGCCCGATACTCGGCGGCTGGATAAGCGACAACTACCACTGGGGCTGGATTTTCTTTATCAACCTGCCGATTGGCATTGTCGTTGTGGTGCTGGCGTTGCAGACGCTGCGCGGGCGCGAAACACGCACCGAAAAGCGGCGTATTGATGCCGTCGGTCTTGCCCTGCTGGTTGTGGGTATTGGTAGTCTCCAGGTGATGCTGGACCAGGGCAAAGAGCTGGACTGGTTTAACTCTACCGAGATTATCATCCTGACGATTGTCGCCGTGGTGACAATAAGCTTCCTTGTGGTCTGGGAGCTAACCGACAAAAACCCGATAGTGGATTTGTCGCTGTTTAAGTCGCGCAATTTCACCATCGGCTGCCTGTGCATCAGCCTTGCTTACATGCTCTACTTCGGCAGTATTGTGCTGCTGCCGCAGCTGTTGCAGGAGGTGTATGGCTATACCGCAACCTGGGCCGGTCTGGCCTCGGCGCCGGTCGGGATAATCCCGGTCATCCTGTCGCCGATTATTGGTCGTTTTGCCCATAAACTGGATATGCGCCGTCTGGTCACGTTCAGTTTTATTATGTACGCAGTGTGCTTCTACTGGCGTGCCTGGACCTTTGAGCCAGGGATGGATTTTGCCGCCTCAGCATGGCCGCAGTTCATACAGGGTTTTGCCGTGGCCTGCTTCTTTATGCCGCTGACCACCATTACCCTGTCCGGGCTACCGCCGGAGCGACTGGCGGCAGCATCAAGCTTGTCGAACTTTACCCGTACGCTGGCAGGCTCCATTGGTACGTCGATTACGACTACCATGTGGACCAACCGCGAGGCGATGCACCATGCACAGCTGACTGAGTCTGTGACGCCCTATAATCCCAACTCGCAGGCGGTCTATGACCAGTTGCAGGGGATGGGATTGAGCCAGCAGCAGGCATCGGGCTGGATAGCGCAGCAGATAACCAACCAGGGACTGATTATTTCTGCCAATGAAATCTTCTGGGTTTCTGCCGGCGTGTTCCTGTTGCTCACCGGCCTTGTGTGGTTTGCCAAACCGCCTTTTGGTGCCGGCGGTGGCGGCGGTGGCGCTCACTGAGTAAAGTGCAGATAACAAAAAAGGGGCTTTCGCCCCTTTTTTCATTGCTGCTCACTGCTAGATATGCAGTTCCTGTAGCTTCTCTTTTGGCAGCGCCAGCTCATCATTACTGTTCACGCTAATCCCGTGCCCAATAATATGGCGAGCGATATCCTGCGCTTCAGTCAGGGAGTGCATTTGATACGTGCCGCACTGGTAAACGTTCAGCTCCGGGATCTGGTTCTGCTCTTTAACCTTCAGCACGTCTTCCATTGCCGCTTTCCAGGCGTCGGCAACGCGCTGTTCATCCGGCTGACCTATCAGGCTCATGTAGAAGCCAGTGCGACAGCCCATTGGCGAGATATCGATGATTTCCACACCGTTACCGTTAAGGTGATCGCGCATAAAGCCTGCGAACAGGTGCTCCAGCGTATGGATGCCTTTCTCCGGCATTACTTCTTTGTTCGGTACGCAAAAGCGCAGGTCGAACACGGTGATGGTGTCATTGTGTGGGGTATGCATGGTTTTTGCCACGCGCACCGCAGGTGCCCCCATCCGCGTATGGTCAACAGTAAAGCTATCCAACAGTGGCATCTGGTCACCTCCGACAAGTGATTTTTTTAAAATTAAATGAACTATTCGTTCCGGGGCGAGTCTGAATATATGAAAGACGCGCATTTGTTATCATCATCCCTGTCATCAGAGATGAAAATTTGGCCACATTGATGTGGCCTTTTTCTTTTCTGTCACATCTGCTTTGCAAGCCAGCTTTCAAACGGCTCCGTATCTGCCGCTTCCTGTGCACGTTGACGCGCCCATGATGCATCATGCTCCTGCTGGAAATCCGCTTCGCTCAGTATAGACAGCGGCTCCTGCATCAGCATATTGCGGTATTTTTCTGCCAGCAACTGCCCTGTACCGCCAATACCGTGCTCCAGCATCATGCTCAGTATACGCGCGGAATACGTTAACGCCGGATTATCAAAAGTGGCAACCAGCGCATCGCAAACGTCACGGTACTCGCTGCCGCCGGAGATAGCATCCAGCGTGTGCGCAACGCGGCTCAAATCATGGAACAGGTTCTTGCCAATTTCCTGTAACGGGAACTGCGCGGTTTCACAACCTACCCCCAGAGTCAGCCCCGGCTTGCGCCCTTCAAGAATAACGCGATTCCAGTTGATGCGCGTGCATTGCAGCTCGGCGCTACTCATCTCCGGTGCATCGGCCAGCACACACCAGATCATAAACAAGTCAAGGAAGCGCACCTGCTGCTCGTCCACACCCGTTGGTGAGAACGGGTTGATATCGAGCGAGCGTACTTCGATGTATTCGATACCACCACGCTGCAACGCATCTGACGGCGTTTCGCCAGCGTGCGTAACGCGTTTCGGGCGAATTGGCGCGTAAAGCTCGTTTTCAATCTGCAACACATTGGTATTGAGCTGGAGCAGTTTGCCGTCCTTTTTCAGACCAATGCGGGCAAACTCTTCCGACGGCGTTTTGATAGCCTGCTTCAGGCCCGCAACATAAGTCTCAAGGTGATTAAACGTGATCCCCAGGTTGCTTTGCGATTTATTGGTGTAACCCAGGTCACTCAGGCGTAGCGAGGTCGCATATGGCAGGTAGTACATTCCGCACCCGCTTTTCTCAAACGGTAGTGCGGTCGGCTTACCCTGTAAGAAAGAAGAGCATATAGCCGGAGAGGCACCAAACAGGTACGGGATCACCCAGCCAAAGCGGTAGTAGTTACGGATAAGGCGGAAATAACCGTCTGAAATAACGGCTTTACCGCTTGCGGCATCGGTTACGCCTTCCCGCGCCTGCCAGAAAGCTAATGGCAAAGAGAAATTGTAATGTACGCCAGAAATGGTCTGCATCAGCGCGCCGTAGCGGTTTCTCAACCCTTCCCGGTACAGCGTCTTCATGCGACCAATGTTTGAGGTGCCGTATTGCGCAAGTTCAATGGACTGGCCATCGTCAATGAAGCACGGCATGCTGAGCGGCCACATGCGCTCATCGCCAAGGTTACGCGCCGTGTAACGGTGCACATCCCGTAAAAACGTCAGCATGTGGTCAATATCACCATCTACTGGCGTAATGAACTCCAGCAACGCCTCTGCGAAATCGGTAGTGATCCACTTATGAGCGAGCGCTGAACCCAGCACTTCCGGGTGACCGGTGCGTGCTAACTCTCCTTGTGGCGTGACACGTAGCGTTTCACGCTCAAGGCCACGCCCAATCCCCTTCACCGCGTCAGGGTGTGCTTCCAGCCAGGCCAGCGCCTGTGATACGTCCGGGATCAAATTGACCTCCGCCTGTCGAATACATTTTTATTAAGCATAATTGTAATGGTTGCCGATTAAAGGTCATCAATCACTTCAATTACTGCCACCATGCCATGCCCTGTAGCGTCAGTGCCGTCACCACGATGTAGCGCAGCGCCTTACCCAGGCACAGAAAAAATATCGTCGGCCCCCAGGCCAAACGCAACCAACCTGCCAGCAGGCACAAAAGGTCACCTATCAGCGGTGCCCAACTGAGCAGTAGCGCTGCCGGACCAAACCGCCGCAGTAAATTCACTGACTTCTCCTGCCAGCGCGAACCCTCGCGCAGCGGAAATAGCCGCCCGATGACCACATTGGTCAGTCCTCCCAGCGTGTTACCCACTGTCGCCACAACAATCAGCAGCCAGGGCGTGCTCTTCCCGGCCACCAGTAAGGCGACCAGCAGCGCTTCCGAGCTGCCAGGCAATAGCGTGGCGCTGAGAAAACTACTGGAGAACAGGGAGAATAGCGATAAGGTGTCGCTCACAGCAGGCGAACATCCACTGCGTCCATACCGGCATCGCGGGCTGCCTGAAGGCCGAAATCGGCGTCTTCAAACACCACGCATTTCTGCGGCGCTACGCCCATCAGTTCAGCACAGCGCAAAAAGGTGTCGGGTGCAGGTTTGGGATGTTGAATATGATCGGCGGCAACCACGGCCGCAAAGTAGTGCCGAAGCCCAAGGTGGGTCAGCAGAGCCTCCGCAATGGCGCTCTCACTGCCCGTGCCGACCGACATCGGCCTGCGTCCGTGCCATTGTTTCACCACATCAATCAGCGGCAGAGGCTGTACGCTATCTAACAACATAGTTTTGACTGCCGCCGTCTTCTCCTGCGCCAGCACATAAGGATCGAAACTGGCCTGATTTTGCTCAATGATGTGCTGGGCGATACGCCAGGTGGGAGAGCCGTTGAGGGCAACGACGGAAGGCTCGTCAAAGCGCAAGTCATAGCGCCCAAGCACCTCACGCCAGGCTTTACGATGTGTAGGCTCGGTATCAAGAATGGTACCGTCCATATCAAAAATTAGCCCGTCGTAACGATCGTACATACTGCCCTCACACCGGAAAATATCAGGATGTTACTTTATCGTAAACTGTGCGGAATGTCGCTAATTGCAAGTGAGACTGTCACGTACGTGACGAATATTCAGGCGATGCTGGGGGGAGTTCAGCAACCCTACGAGAGCGAACGAAGAGGCTCAGTTAAGGTTAATGTACCGGGAAAACGTGATTTGATTGGATGAGAGTTAAAATGCAGGAGAGTAGCATCAGGATAATTCATGACAGGTAATATCAAGAAGATGGTGCATCCAGGAGGATGATTCGGCTTTGCCTCACCCTGCGGGCCGTCGCTAAAGCGACGTTATCCTCCTTCATGCAGGAGAACAACCTTCATTCTCCTTTGACACCGTCATTACAAACAGTATCGCGAAATATGGTGCATCCAGGAGGATTCGAACCTCCGACCGCTCGGTTCGTAGCCGAGTACTCTATCCAGCTGAGCTATGGATGCATCGGGTTTGCTGCTGCCTGAACGTCATAGACGCTGAGGGCTTTTCAAAACCGGCAGGGCCAGTGTTGAAGAAGATGGTGCATCCAGGAGGATTCGAACCTCCGACCGCTCGGTTCGTAGCCGAGTACTCTATCCAGCTGAGCTATGGATGCATCGGGTTTACTGCTGCCTGAACGTCATGGACGCTGAGGGCTTTTCAAAACCGGCAGAGCCAGTATTGAAGAAGATGGTGCATCCAGGAGGATTCGAACCTCCGACCGCTCGGTTCGTAGCCGAGTACTCTATCCAGCTGAGCTATGGATGCATCGGAATTACTGCTGTCTGAACGCCATCAGCCTGATAACGTGTGAAGACGGGGTGCAACAAAAATGTTCTGCTGCAAGCGGCTATCCGCTTATTGTGCCGCCGTACCTGACAACACTGGAGATTAAAAAAAGAGATTACCTTCGTAATCTCTTTTTTTCAACGCCGCTGCTAAAGCCACGTTGTGAAGATGGTGCATCCAGGAGGATGATTCGGCTTCGCCTCACCCTGTGGGCCGTCGCTAACGCGACGTTATCCTCCTTCGTGCAGGAGAACAACCTTCATTCTCCTTCGACACCGTCATTACAAACAGTATCGCGAAATATGGTGCATCCAGGGGGATTCGAACCTCCGACCGCTCGGTTCGTAGCCGAGTACTCTATCCAGCTGAGCTATGGATGCAAATGGCGGTGAGGGGGGGATTCGAACCCCCGATGCAGCTTTTGACCGCATACTCCCTTAGCAGGGGAGCGCCTTCAGCCTCTCGGCCACCTCACCTCGCGCCTCTTACGAGTGCTTCGAAGAGCTACTTGCTCATCGTCGCTGCGATGGCGCACATATTACTTTCTGGTACTTATAAGTCAAACAATTTTTCCCAACTATGAATCAATTGCACACTTCACACTCAATTGGCCTGCTTTCTCGACAAACCGCTTGTTTTATCAACGATAAAAAGCCGCTAAGAAAGATACACGTAATGCCATAAATGTACTTTTTAACGCAGAATTTATGCCCGGCACGGGCCACAGACAACGCGAGAGACCGCAAGCAAAAGAATCAGGGAAAATGACAGGAAGCGAAGCGGGAGAAAAAAGACAAAAGAGGGCTGCGCCCCGCTCTGTTTAGCGAGGCGCACAAACCTTAGTAACTGGTCTGCTGAGACTTCTCAGCCTGGATGCGCTGGTAGATCTCTTCACGGTGTACAGAAACTTCTTTCGGGGCGTTCACACCAATACGAACCTGGTTGCCCTTCACCCCTAGAACTGTCACGGTGACTTCATCCCCAATCATGAGGGTTTCACCAACTCGACGAGTCAGAATCAGCATTCTTTGCTCCTTGAAAGATTGAAAGAGTCGGGTCTCTGTATCCCGGCATTATCCATCATATAACCTGAAACGGTAAGTGATGACAAATGCCTTAAGGCACCTGTCTTCATCACACTGTACTCATTTATACCTAAGTTTAGCCGATATGAACAACTTCAACCTGACTTTGATCACTTGATGCAAAAGCGCCATAACCAAGTTGAGGTTATGACGCTTTCGAGGCTTATATTTTGCTACAGTCTGGACGCAACCCAGCTTTCAACGCTGGAGAGAGCACCCGGCAGCGCTTTCGCATCGGTACCACCGGCCTGGGCCATATCCGGGCGACCGCCACCTTTACCCCCGACCTGCTGTGCCACCATCCCGATCAAATCGCCGGCTTTTACGCGATCGACCAGGTCTTTGGAGACCCCAGAAATCAGAGAAACCTTATCACCTGACACCGTCGCCAGGACGATGACCGTAGAACCAAGCTGGTTTTTGAGGTCATCGACCATCGTGCGCAACATCTTCGGTTCAACGTCGCTCAGCTCACTGACAAGAACTTTAACGCCCTTAATATCAATGGCTTTGCTGGAGAGACTCGCACTCTCCTGAGCCGCCTGCTGCTCTTTAAGCTGCAGCAACTCTTTTTCAAGCTGACGTGAACGTTCCAGCACAGCACGAACTTTGTCGCTCAGGCTGTTGCTGTCGCCTTTCAGCAACTGTGAAATTTCATGCAAGCGATCGCTTTGCGCGTGCAAAGCCGCAATAGCGCCTTCACCGGTCACCGCTTCAATACGGCGCACACCCGCTGCCGTACCAGATTCTGCAACAATACGGAACAGGCCAATGTCACCCGTGCGGCTGGCGTGTGTACCGCCACACAGCTCCGTTGAGAAATCACCCATGCTCAGCACGCGAACGCGCTCATCATATTTCTCACCAAACAGCGCCATTGCGCCTTTCGCCTTCGCCGCCTCAAGATCCATAATATGGGTTTCAACCGGCAGGTTGCGACGGATCTGTGCGTTGACAATATCTTCAACGGCGCGAATCTCATCTGGCTTCATCGCTTCAAAATGCGAGAAGTCAAAGCGCAGGCCTTTATCATTTACCAGCGAACCTTTCTGAGCCACATGCGTACCCAGAACCTGGCGCAGCGCGGCATGCAGAAGGTGCGTGGCTGAGTGATTCAGACGGATACGTGCACGACGCGCTTCGTCAACATCAGCCTGAACACCGTCATTGATTTTCAGCACGCCAGAGGTCAGCTTGCCAATATGGCCAATGGCCTGGCCATATTTCTGCGTATCCTGCACCTGGAAGCTAAAGGCCTTTCCGGTCAGGACGCCTTTGTCCCCAACCTGGCCGCCGGACTCTGCATAGAAAGGCGTTGCATTAAGCACCACAACGGCGTCCTGGCCCGCAGTAACCTGCTCAACGGCCTTGCCGTCCACAAACAGACCAGTGACGTTGCTGGTCAGTGCCAGACTGTCGTAGCCTTTGAACTCTGACGCGCCGTCAACGCGAATCATGCTGTTATAGTCTGCACCAAAACCGCTGGATTCTCGGGCGCGGCGGCGCTGCTCTTCCATTGCGGCTTCAAAGCCAGCTTCATCAATCTTCAGGTCACGCTCGCGGCAAACGTCAGCCGTCAGGTCAACCGGGAAGCCATAGGTATCATACAGACGGAACACGGTTTCGCCGTCCAGGGTATCCCCTTTCAGCTGTGCCAGCTCTTCATCGAGCAGCGCAAGGCCGCGCTCCAGCGTGCGGGCAAACTGTTCTTCTTCCGTTTTCAGTACCTGTTCTACCAGGCCCTGTTGACGCGCCAGATCTTCGCCCGCGCTGCCCATTACGGCAATCAGCGGCGCGACCAGCTTGTAGAAGAAGGCGTCTTTCGCACCAAGCATATTGCCGTGACGCACCGCGCGACGAATGATACGGCGCAGCACATAGCCACGTCCTTCGTTAGACGGCGTGACACCATCAGCAATCAGGAAGGCGCAGGAACGGATATGGTCAGCGATAACGCGCAGCGATTTGTTGGACAGGTCAGTCGCACCGGTCACTTTTGCCACCGCGCCAATCAGCGTGCGGAACAAATCGATATCGTAGTTGGAGTTCACGTGCTGCAACACCGCCGCGATACGCTCAAGACCCATACCGGTATCCACCGACGGCTTAGGCAGGGGCTCCATCGTACCGTCAGACTGACGGTTGAACTGCATGAACACGATGTTCCAGATTTCGATATAGCGGTCACCGTCCTCTTCCGGGCTTCCAGGCGGGCCGCCCCAGATATGATCGCCATGGTCGAAGAAAATTTCAGTACAAGGGCCGCACGGACCAGTATCACCCATCTGCCAGAAGTTGTCGGATGCGTAAGCTGCGCCTTTATTATCGCCAATGCGAATAATACGCTCGCGCGGCACGCCCACTTCTTTTTCCCAGATGTCGTAAGCTTCGTCGTCGGTTTCGTAAACGGTCACCCACAGACGGTCTTTAGGCAGGTTGAACCACTGCTCACCGGTCAGCAGCTCCCAGGCGAAATTGATGGCATCGTGCTTGAAGTAGTCGCCAAAGCTGAAGTTGCCCAGCATTTCGAAGAAGGTGTGATGACGAGCGGTATACCCCACGTTTTCGAGGTCGTTGTGCTTACCGCCCGCGCGCACGCAGCGCTGTGCGGTGGTTGCGCGAGAATAGTTACGCTTGTCAAGCCCAAGGAAAACATCCTTGAACTGGTTCATCCCTGCGTTGGTAAACAGCAGAGTCGGGTCATTACCGGGAACCAGAGAGCTGCTGGCAACGATCTGGTGTCCTTTACTGTGAAAAAAATCGAGAAACGCCTGACGGATCTCAGCGGTGCTCTTGCTCATAAATTTCCTGAAAGAAAGCTTATCTAATCGTTGTGGACCTGGCCGCGTAAGCGCTTACACTCTACCCGACCGGTTTGTGCGTAAAAGTGGGGGATAAGATATGTTTTCTGACAGGCGAAGTAAAACCCCTGATGTGCTAAACGTTAAAATTTCGGTAAATAGACTGGATATCTTCCATATAGAAGCCCCGATACAGTAAAAAACGCTGCACTTTCGCCTTCTCCGGGAAGTGTGCTGGCAACGGACAGCCAAATTTCTTTTCTGCCGTTGCCCGGGCCTGCGCCTCCCAGTCTGTCTCGCTCATCGCTAAAGCAGCATCAATGTATTCACGTGAAACACCCTTTTGCTGTAGCTCCTGGCGTATACGCTGCGGACCATAGCCCTTGCGACTGCGTCCGGCCAGATAGCGCTGGGCAAAGCGTTCATCATCAATCCAGTGATGTTCCAGGCATTGCGCAATTACCCGTTCAAGGTCGTCCGGCGTGGCATCATGCTCGTCTGTGCCATCGCCCAGCGTTGCCACAAGTTTACGCCGTAGTTCCTGCTCGCCGTGGTCGCGCATGGCCAGTATCCGCATGGCGCGGTCGAGCAGTCGGGCATAACCAGAGCGGCGAGGAGAAGATTCAGGCATGGATAAATTCCGGTAACAGCGTTATATCAGGGCAATCAGGCGGGGATAAAACAAACGGGGCTGCATTCGCAGCCCCATAAAACATCAGAAATCCTGGTCGGTTTGCGCAACGCCTTCGCTCAGGTCGTCTACGGCAAAGTCCGGTTTGTCGTCCGGGTTGTTCAGCAGCGTTTCGCGCAGCTTTTTCTCAATCTCGGTCGCCATTGGCTTGTTTTCTTTCAGGAAGTTAGAGGCGTTTGCCTTACCCTGACCGATTTTTTCGCCGTTGTAGCTGTACCAGGCACCCGCTTTTTCAATGAGCTTGTGCTTCACGCCAAGATCCACCAGCTCGCCGTAGAAGTTAATGCCTTCGCCGTAGAGAATCTGGAATTCAGCCTGTTTAAACGGTGCTGCAACCTTGTTTTTAACCACCTTAACGCGCGTTTCACTACCGACGACGTTCTCACCCTCTTTCACTGCACCAATGCGGCGAATATCCAGGCGCACAGAAGCGTAGAACTTCAGCGCGTTACCGCCGGTGGTGGTTTCCGGGTTACCGAACATCACACCAATCTTCATACGAATCTGGTTGATGAAGATAAGCAGCGTGTTGGACTGCTTAAGGTTACCAGCAAGCTTACGCATTGCCTGGCTCATCATACGCGCAGCAAGACCCATATGGGAGTCACCGATTTCGCCTTCGATTTCGGCTTTCGGCGTCAGTGCGGCGACGGAGTCAACAACGATAACGTCAACGGCACCGGAGCGCGCCAGCGCGTCACAGATTTCCAGCGCCTGCTCACCGGTGTCCGGCTGAGAGCACAGCAGGTTATCAATATCAACGCCCAATTTGCGTGCATACACCGGGTCAAGCGCGTGTTCAGCATCGATAAACGCACAGGTTTTGCCTTCGCGCTGTGCTGCGGCAATCACCTGCAGAGTCAGCGTGGTTTTACCTGAAGATTCCGGCCCATAGATTTCCACGATACGGCCCATCGGCAGGCCACCGGCACCCAGTGCGATATCCAGTGACAGAGAACCGGTAGAGATCGTTTCTACATCCATAGAACGGTCTTCACCCAGGCGCATGATGGAGCCTTTGCCGAACTGCTTTTCAATCTGGCCAAGTGCTGCCGCTAACGCCTTTTGTTTGTTTTCGTCGATAGCCATTCTTACTCCTGTCATGCAGCGCAACCGCGCTACTCTGTGACTTAATTTGGTGTGGTTCAGTTGCGCTAATTATACTGTATGATTGTACAGTATCAAGTATTTTGTAGAAATTGTTGCCACAGCGTTTGCAGGGCATAAGCCGTTGCCTGTCGGCGCACCGCTTCACGGTCTCCCGTAAAACATTCGCAGCGGGTTATCACCCCACCGTGCGCATCGGCAAAGCCGAACCAGACCGTGCCTACAGGCTTTTCTGCGCTCCCGCCGTCAGGCCCGGCGATGCCGCTTATTGAGACCGCATAATCCGCCGCCGCTGCCAGCTGCGCCCCACGCGCCATCTCCTGAACCACCGCTTTGCTTACCGCACCGTGTTCAGCCAGTGTCTGCCCTGAAACGCCAATCATCTGCTCTTTTGCTTCATTGCTGTAAGTCACAAAGCCACGTTCAAACCAGGCAGAGCTACCCGCAACGTCAGTGAGCGTCTTCGCTACCCAACCGCCGGTACAGGATTCCGCAGCTGTGACCGTTTGCCCGCGCAATTTGAGGCATTCCCCGACCTGCTTACTCAGTTGCAACAGTGCTTCATCATTCATTGCATCACCTCAGAACGTGGAAAGCGAAAACTCGCAGCCTGACCTGCAAAGCCAATAACCAGAGGTGCCAGGCCTTACGGCAGGCCAAAGTCAGGCCCGCCGCGAATCAGCGCTGTGTTTTCACACAGCTCTGGGTTTAGCGCGCCAGCGCGACGGCCTGGCCGAGCTGCCATACCGCCATAGCGTAGTGCGTACTGTGGTTATAGCGAGTGATGGCATAGAAATTAGGTAAACCGTACCAGTACTGGTAGCTTGTGCCGATATCAAGACGTAGCAGGCTAACCTGGCTGTATCCCGGCTGCTGTTGCGGTGTCAGACCCGCAGCCGCCAGCTGACTGGTGGAATACTTGGTGTTGTAACCCGTCTGCAGACCCGGTGCCGAGCCGTTCGCCTGTATAGCGACCTGGTCGCCTTTTACCCAGCCGTGCGCTTTGAAGTAGTTCGCCACGCTGCCAATAGCATCAACCGGATCCCACAAGTTAACGTGACCATCACCGTTAAAGTCAACGGCATACTCTTTAAACGAAGAAGGCATGAACTGCCCGTAGCCCATCGCTCCTGCAAACGAGCCACGCAGAGACAGCGGATCGTTCCCTTCGGTACGCGCCATCAGCAGGAAGGTTTCGAGTTCACCGGCGAAATATTTGGCGCGGCGCGGATAGTCAAAAGCAAGCGTTGCCAGTGCATCAATAATGCGGGTTTTACCCATCACGCGGCCCCAGCGCGTTTCCACGCCGATAATGCCCACAATAATTTCTGGCGGTACGCCGTAGACCTGCCAGGCGCGATTGAGCGCATCCTGGTACTGGTTCCAGAACGCCACGCCATTTTGCACGTTATCCGGGGTAATAAATTTGCCACGATAGCGCAGCCACGCCCCGTTTGGCCCACTTGGTGGTGCCGTGGTCGGTGCCTGTCTGTCCATCAGGCGCAAAACGTAATCAAGGCGTTTTGTTTGTGAAAAAATCCCATGCAGCTGCTGCCTGTCGAAGCCGTGGGTGCTGACCATTTTATTGATGAATTTCTCGGTTTCAGCATTCGTCGCAAAGTCGCCGCTAAGCTGCATGTTGTTGTGTTGCGGCTCCAGTAAAAAACCGCCCTGCGGTACGGGAGCAAAGGCCCCTGAAGTCTGTTCCTGCGTTTGCGGTTTGCTGCTGCAGGCAAAAAGAAGAAACAAAACGGGCAAGAGTGAAGCATGACGTCGACTGAACATGAAGTGTCCCTGAACATAACCGCGAAAGTAGGCGCTAATGGTAATAGCTAGCGGAGAATTGAGAAAGAATATACGCGGCTTTTTATCGTGAATTTTGCTGATTCAGAGAGTATCTCGAACGCGCGCTGAAGAATGTACTTTCGTTACACATTGATTTACGTGTTCACTCGTACTTTAAATTTCCTTCTGTTTTCCTGGTTTGCAGACTTCGCTATTATAGCCAGCCTGTAGCGGTATCCGGCTATCTTCATCACTCTCATTACGCCTGCAGGAATGTGGCGTTACACATGACAGGGAGTCTTCGTGATGCCAATCAAGAACGAGAAATATCACGATTCAAAATCAACACGTTGGAAACGCCATGAGTACAACCGAAAATTTTGACGCCCATACGCCGATGATGCAGCAGTATCTGCGCCTCAAAGCTGAACACCGCGATATCCTGCTGTTCTATCGTATGGGTGATTTTTATGAGTTGTTTTACGACGACGCAAAGCGCGCGTCACAACTGCTGGATATTTCACTGACCAAACGCGGCGCTTCCGCCGGTGAACCCATTCCAATGGCCGGTGTGCCGCACCATGCGGTTGAAAACTATCTGGCAAAACTGGTCAACCTGGGTGAGTCCGTTGCTATCTGCGAGCAGACTGGCGATCCGGCAACCAGCAAAGGACCGGTTGAGCGCAAGGTGGTTCGCATCGTCACGCCCGGCACCATCAGCGACGAAGCGCTGTTGCAGGAGCGTCAGGACAACCTGCTCGCCGCCATCTGGCAGGATAGCAAAGGCTTCGGCTACGCCACACTCGACATCAGTTCAGGCCGCTTTCGCCTGAGCGAACCTGCCGACCATGAGACGATGGCAGCCGAGCTACAGCGCACCAACCCCGCAGAACTTCTCTATGCCGAAGACTTTGCCGATATGTCTCTGATTGACGGTCGCCGTGGCCTGCGCCGCCGCCCGCTGTGGGAGTTTGAACCCGAAACCGCGCGCCAGCAGCTAAACCTGCAATTTGGTACGCGTGACCTGACCGGTTTTGGCGTAGAGAAAGCCGTGCGCGGACTGTGCGCCGCAGGCTGCCTGCTGCAATATGTGAAAGATACTCAGCGCACCTCCCTGCCCCATATTCGTTCCATCACGATGGAGCGCCAGCAGGACAGCATCGTGATGGACGCGGCCACCCGCCGCAACCTGGAAATTACGCAAAACCTGGCTGGCGGCACCGAAAATACGCTGGCCTCAGTGCTCGACTGCACCGTGACGCCCATGGGCAGCCGCATGCTCAAACGCTGGCTGCATATGCCAGTGCGTGACCTGCGCACGCTCACCCGCCGTCAGGAAACGATTAGCGCCTTGCAGGACTACACTGGCGACATTCAGCCAGTATTGCGCCAGGTTGGCGATCTGGAGCGCATTCTGGCACGTCTGGCCCTGCGTACTGCGCGCCCGCGCGATCTGGCGCGCATGCGCCACGCTTTCCAGCAGTTGCCGGAGCTTCGCGCCCAACTTGCGGACCTGGACGTTGAATATGTGCAAACGCTGCGTAAGGAAATGGGTGAATTTAGCGAACTGCGCGAGCTGCTGGAGCGGGCTATCATCGAATCACCACCTGTGCTGGTGCGCGATGGCGGCGTCATTGCTCCGGGTTATAACGCAGAGCTTGATGAATGGCGCGCACTTGCCGATGGTGCCACGGATTATCTCGACCGACTTGAGGTTCGCGAACGTGAGCGGTTAGGGATTGATACGCTGAAGGTCGGGTTCAACGCCGTGCACGGCTATTATATTCAGGTCAGCCGCGGGCAAAGCCATATGGTGCCCATTAATTACGTGCGCCGCCAGACCCTGAAAAACGCCGAGCGCTACATTATCCCCGAACTGAAAGAGTATGAAGACAAGGTTCTGACCTCTAAAGGCAAAGCGCTGACGCTGGAAAAACAGCTTTATGATGAGCTGTTCAACCTGATGCTGCCGCACCTGGCCGAGCTACAGCAGAGCGCCAGCGCCCTGGCTGAGCTGGACGTTCTGGCAAACCTGGCAGAGCGCGCTTACACGCTCAATTATGCCCGCCCGACCTTTACCGACAAGCCCGGTATTAAACTTGTCGGTGGCCGCCATCCGGTGGTCGAGCAGGTACTGAACGCTCCGTTTATCGCCAACCCGCTCAACCTGTCCAGCCAGCGGCGTATGCTGATTATTACCGGTCCCAATATGGGCGGTAAAAGTACCTATATGCGCCAGACAGCACTGATTGCGCTGCTGGCCTATATCGGCAGCTTTGTACCTGCGGATAAGGCCGAACTGGGCCCTGTCGACAGGATCTTTACCCGCGTAGGTGCAGCGGACGATCTGGCCTCCGGGCGTTCCACGTTTATGGTTGAGATGACCGAAACGGCCAATATTCTGCACAATGCTACCGAGCAAAGCCTGGTGCTGATGGACGAAATCGGTCGCGGTACCTCTACCTACGACGGTTTGTCGCTCGCCTGGGCTTGTGCTGAGAACCTGGCCACTCGCATCAAAGCACTGACGCTCTTTGCCACACATTACTTCGAGCTGACTACGTTGCCAGAGAAAATGGAAGGCGTGGTTAACGTACATCTGGATGCCGTTGAGCACGGCGATACCATCGCCTTTATGCACAGCGTGCAGGAAGGTGCGGCGAGTAAGAGCTACGGTCTGGCCGTTGCCGCACTGGCAGGTGTGCCAAAAGAGGTGATTAAGCGCGCACGCCAGAAGCTGCGTGAGCTGGAAAGTCTCTCCGGCTCAGCAGCAGCAAGCCAGGTAGACGGTAGCCAGATGTCGCTACTCAGCGTACCGGAAGAAACCTCACCGGCGGTTGAAGCGCTGGAAGCGCTCGATCCAGATACGTTGTCACCGCGTCAGGCGCTGGAGTGGATTTACCGCCTGAAAAACCTGGTGTAAACCCTTCTCGCCCGTTGTTGCCTCATGCAACAACGGGCTGCCAGAAAAGGCGACAAATTATGCCGCTCTGAGCAACCAGGGCGTTACGTGGTAAATAACGGGCAAAAAAATACCTCCCTGTGGGAGGTATTTTCACTGTAACCAGGCGATTATTCGCGGAACAGAGCCTCAATATTGAGTCCCTGAGTCTGAAGGATTTCACGCAAACGGCGCAGCCCTTCAACCTGAATCTGGCGCACCCTTTCACGGGTAAGGCCAATTTCACGTCCCACATCTTCAAGCGTGGCCGCTTCATAGCCCAACAGACCAAAGCGACGCGCCAGCACTTCACGCTGCTTGGCATTCAGTTCGAACAGCCACTTGACGATGCTCTGCTTCATATCATCGTCCTGCGTGGTATCTTCCGGGCCATTGTCTTTTTCATCGGCCAGAATATCCAGCAGCGCTTTTTCAGAATCACCACCGAGAGGCGTGTCCACCGACGTGATGCGCTCATTAAGGCGCAGCATGCGGCTGACATCATCTACCGGCTTATCGAGTTGTTCAGCGATTTCCTCTGCACTCGGTTCATGATCCAGCTTGTGAGACAGCTCACGCGCCGTGCGCAGATAAACGTTCAGCTCTTTCACGATGTGAATTGGCAGGCGAATGGTGCGAGTCTGGTTCATGATCGCACGTTCAATCGTCTGACGAATCCACCACGTGGCATAGGTAGAGAAGCGGAACCCACGTTCAGGGTCAAACTTCTCAACGGCACGAATCAGCCCCAGATTGCCTTCTTCAATCAAGTCCAGCAGCGCCAGACCACGATTGCTGTAGCGACGAGCGATTTTCACCACCAGGCGCAGGTTACTTTCAATCATGCGTTTGCGTGACGAAATGTCACCGCGCAGCGCACGACGGGCAAAATGGACTTCTTCTTCAGCCGTCAGCAGTGGAGAATAGCCAATCTCTCCAAGATAAAGCTGGGTTGCATCAAGGACTCGCTGTGTCGCCCCCTGTGATAGCAGCTCTTCTTCTGCAAGATCGTTATCACTGGGTTCTTCTTCAACCAGGGCTTTTTCGTCAAAAGCCTCCACTCCGTTCTCATCAAATTCCGCATCTTCATTTAAATCATGAACTTTCAGCGTATTCTGACTCATAAGGTGACTCCTACCCGTGATCCCTGGGCAAAGTCCCCACATAAGCGACACCCTTCAGGCCACAGCATACCCCTGCTGCTGTCGTTTATCCTGAATCTGGTTTGCCAGACTCAGGACTCACTCCGCTGCCTTCCTGGTGCGGTCTGAACGGGGAAGATTATATTGGGTACTCCGCCGATGTTATCGCTGCGGCAAGTAGCGCAGCGGGTTTACGGATTTCCCCTTGTAACGAATCTCAAAATGCAAACGTGTTGAACTGGTTCCGGTGCTACCCATAGTAGCGATTTTTTGCCCCGCCTTAACTTCTTGTTGTTCCCGGACCAGCATTGTGTCGTTATGGGCGTAGGCACTCAGGTAGTCGTCATTATGTTTGACGATAATCAGATTTCCGTAACCGCGCAGAGCGTTGCCTGCATACACTACGCGCCCATCGGCGGTCGCGGTGATAGCCTGGCCTTTCGATCCTGCGATATCGATCCCCTTATTGCCACCTTCGGCAGCAGAAAAAGGTTCGATAATATTGCCACTCGTTGGCCAGCGCCAGGTGGAAATCGGCGAACTGGTTGACGAACTGCTGGCAGTGGTTTGGGTTGTGCTAGCTGTCGGTGCGGTCACTGGAGCTACGATTGTTCCGCTGCTCTGGTTGCCCGGCAACATTTTATTAGCACTCTGTTCACCTGAATCTTCAGAATACGTAATTGTCGGTTTTGACGCAACAACCGCGTTTGAATTTTGTGCAGTGCTCACGCCCTGGGCTGCGGCATCTGCCTGGGTAATAGCGTTGCCCCCCGTAATTGTGCCGCCAGAGGCATTGCCAACCTGCAATGTCTGCCCAACATTCAGGCTGTAAGGCTCAGAAACATTGTTACGCTGTGCAAGGTCGCGAAAGTCATTGCCAGTAATCCAGGCAATATAGAAGAGCGTGTCGCCACGCTTGACGGTGTAGGTATCACCACCGGTGTAGCTGCCTTTGGGGATATTACCGTAGCTGCGGTTATACACTATGCGGCCATTTTCGGTCTGTACCGGCTGTGACTGCATCGCAACAGGTTGTGATTGCACCGGCTGCACAGGCTGAATCTGCGGCTGCGCCACCGGAACCTGCTGCGCCTGATTTTGAATGGGCGGCGGCTGGCTTACCAGCATTCCACCGCTGCCGTCGCTGCCCGCACTGGCACCGCTGCTGCCAACCGAACTGATAGGCGCCTGCGCGTTATTACTGGAACAACCAGCAAGCCACAGGCTTACCAGCGATAAGGCCGCCAAACGGCGTAATGTAAAATTCGGGCTTCCCGCGCTCATTGATCCCCCAGGAATGAATACTGATTTACCTTTCTGCTTTCGCCACAGACACGCTAACGGCGCAACCTGGTCCATCCCTGGCTTCCCCTTACGGGGCGGCGGTCATATCCGCCTGATTCTGCTTGCGCAGATGCATCCTTCATCGGCAATTCCGACCACAGATTCCCTCGTTACCGTCCCTGCCACACAAAGCACGTCGGTATCGTTGCCAACATTAACACTCTGGCCTGCTCACGGGCATCGCCACCAACGCAGGTATCATTGCGCCTGGGCGTCCTGAAGAAAACAGGATATTTCCGGGACTCAGGCCAGCTCCCCTCGCACAAGGGGTACAAAGCGCACGGCTTCGACAGTGTCGATAATAAATTCACCGCCGCGACGACGCACCCGCTTGAGAAACTGGTGCTCATCACCGACTGGCAAAATAAGAATGCCGCCCTCATCAAGCTGCGCCAGTAACGCAGCTGGGATTTCCGGCGGTGCTGCCGTCACAATAATAGCGTCAAACGGGGCGCGAGCCTGCCAGCCCTGCCAGCCATCGCCGTGACGGGTTGAAACATTATGTAAATCCAGCTGTTTCAGGCGACGGCGCGCCTGCCACTGTAACCCTTTGATGCGCTCAACAGAGCACACATGGCGCACCAGGTGCGCCAGTATCGCCGTCTGGTAACCAGAACCGGTGCCAATTTCCAGCACCCGTGATTCGTGGTTAAGCTCCAGTAATTCGGTCATCCGCGCGACCATGTACGGCTGAGAAATGGTTTGCCCGCAACCTATCGGCAACGCCACGTTCTCCCAGGCCTTATGTTCAAATGCTTCATCGATAAACTTTTCGCGCGGCACATGGGCCAGCGCCTCAAGCACCCGCTCATCATGAATGCCCTGCTCTTTCAGTTTATCGAGCAGCGTTTGTACGCGCCTGCTTACCATTGAAGCGCCATCCCGGACTTCTCAAGCCAGGTGCTGACCACATCCTGGGCGCTGTAGGCGGTCAAATCCACCTGCAGCGGCGTAATCGAGACATAACCCTGTTCAACGGCGGCGAAATCCGTATCCGGGCCAACGTCGTGTTTTTCACCCGGCGGACCAATCCAGTAAATGGTATTGCCACGCGGATCTTTTTGCGCAATCACCTGATCGGCTGGGTGGCGACTACCACAACGTGTGACGCGCCAGCCCTTAATTTCACTGAGCGGGAGATCCGGCACGTTGATGTTCAGAATGCGTCCGGTACGCAGCGGTTCACGGCTCAATGCACGCAGCACCGAACAGGTCACTGCCGCCGCCGTTTCGTAATGCTCATGCCCGTCAAGCGACACCGCCAGTGCCGGAAATCCCAGATGACGCCCTTCCATTGCCGCCGCGACGGTGCCGGAATAAATCACATCATCACCCAGATTAGCCCCGGCATTGATGCCAGAAACCACCACGTCCGGGCGTGGGCGCATCAGCGCGTTGACACCCAGATACACGCAGTCAGTCGGCGTGCCCATCTGTACGGCAATATCGCCGTTAGGGTAATCAAACGTGCGCAGTGATGATTCCAGCGTCAGCGAATTTGACGCACCACTGCGGTTACGATCGGGAGCAACTACCTGCACCTCGGCGAACTCACGTAGCGCTTTGGCTAACGTCTGAATGCCTGGCGCATGAACGCCATCGTCGTTACTCAGCAATATTCGCATAGTCACCTGTATTGATTAATTCCCGGACCACGCTGGTAGCAAAGCTGCCTGCCGGCAGCCAGAAGTTGAGTTCCAGCGTGACATCGTCCCACCAGTTCCACGTGAGCGACTGAGGATAAAGCAGCATAGCGCGCCGTGCTGCCTCCACGCGCTCGCGCACCAACAACGCCTGCAAATCAGGCTCATCGGCAAGCGTCTGCTGTTCAAACGCCAGCGCCTCGCGTTGGGTTCCCCACTCGCCACTGCCTGGCAGCGCTGCGGTAATCATCAGCTCATTGCTGTCCACGCGCTGCTGCAATGTGGTCAGTTCATGACTTTCAGCCACAAACCAGCTTCCCCGGCCAGCTAATTGTAGCGCATCGCCGTCAACAACCTGATTAAATTCCGTTTTTTTCAGTCGCTCGCTAACAATCTGGTTAAACAAGGCGCTGCGCGCCGCAGAGAGCCAGAAGCTCCGCTTTGAACGCTCGCGCACCGGTCTGTCGCTCTGCGCCCAGGCCCGCGCCTGGCTCAGGTTACTGCCCCCAATACCAAAGCGCTGGAGGCCAAAATAGTTTGGCACGCCCTGGCGCAAAATGGTGCCAAGACGCGCCTCTGTTTCTTCCCGCTTTGTTACCTCGCGCAGCACCAGTGTAAAGTGGTTGCCGCGCAGTGCGCCAAGGCGCAGTTTGCGCCGATGGCGCGCATATTCCTGTACCTGGCAGCCTTCAAGCTCAAAGCGGCTTAAATCCGGCATCTCTTTGCCCGGCAGACGCACGCAAAACCACTGTTCAGCCACGGCGTGCTTGTCTTTCTGCCCGGCAAAACTAACTTCGCGGGCGTGTACTTTCAAAAACTTTGCCAGCGCATCGGCCACAAAGCGGGTGTTGCAGCCTTTTTTCAGGATACGCACCAGCAGGTGCTCACCGTCGCCGTCCGGGCCAAAGCCTAAATCTTCGGTGACCACAAAATCTTCCGGGTTGGCCTTCAGCACGCCACTCGCCTGCGGTTGGCCGTGCAGCCATGTCAGCGTCTGCCAGTCCATCACGCCTGGGCCTTAAACAGCAGCGCCACGGCTTCTGCGGCAATCCCTTCGCCGCGCCCGGTAAAGCCGAGCTTCTCGGTGGTGGTCGCTTTCACGTTCACATCGTCCATATGGCAGCCAAGATCCTCGGCAATGAACACACGCATCTGCGCAATATGCGGCGCCATTTTTGGTGCCTGAGCGATAATAGTGACGTCCACGTTGCCGAGTCGATAGCCTTTATCCTGAATACGGCGCCAGGCCTCACGCAGCAAGGCGCGGCTGTCGGCCCCTTTAAACGCCGGATCGGTGTCCGGGAACAGCTTGCCAATATCCCCCAGCGCCGCAGCGCCCAACAGGGCATCGGTCAGCGCGTGCAGCGCAACGTCGCCGTCAGAATGGGCCAGCAGCCCTTTTTCAAAAGGCACACGTACGCCACCGATAACTATCGGGCCTTCGCCGCCAAAAGCATGAACGTCGAAACCATGTCCGATACGCATCAGTTATTCTCCGTTTTTTGTAACCGGGTAAGGTAAAAGGCCGCCAGCGCCAGGTCTTCCGGGCGCGTGACTTTAATGTTGTCTGCTCGCCCGCTCACCAGCTCAGGGTGAAAACCGCAGTATTCCAGCGCCGAGGCTTCATCGGTGATGGTCGCTCCGTCGTCCAGCGCGCGGATAAGGCAGTCGCGTAGCAGTTCAAGCGGGAAAAATTGAGGCGTGAGCGCGTGCCATAAATCATCGCGCGCGACGGTGTGGGCAATGCGTGAGGCGGCAGGCTCACCGCGCTTCATGGTGTCGTGCACCGGGCTTGCCAGGATCCCACCTACACGACTGCGTTCAGTCACCGCCAGCAGTCGGGTGAGATCGTCAGGATGTAGACAAGGCCTGGCGGCATCGTGCACCAGCACCCAGTCGGCATTGCCTGCGGCATTAAGGCCTGCCAGCACCGAATCGGCGCGCTGTGCGCCACCGGTCACTTTTTGCACCTGAGGGAGAGCCGCCAGCGCCAGCGTATCAAACCAGCAGTCATCGGGGCTTACGGCCACAATCACCTTTTGCACACGCGGATGGCGCAGCAGCGCCGCAATGGCGTGCTCAAGAATCGTTTTATCACCGATGGTGAGATATTGTTTAGGGCACTGTGCCTGCATGCGGCTGCCAATCCCGGCGGCTGGCACCACAGCGATGACATCCCTGACGGTTTGTGACATTTGTGAGAACCTGAGTCTGGTTATTGGTTATTTTGCCCTGACCGCCAGTTCCGCTTTGAGGAATCCGGCACCAGGCGATAGAACGTTTCCCCGGGTTTGGTCATACTCAGTTCATTGCGCGCACGCTCTTCAATCGCCTCAATCCCGCCGTTCAGGTCGTCGATTTCGGCAAAAAGCTGGTCGTTACGCGATTTGAGTTTGGCGTTGGTCGCTTGTTGCGCCTGAACATCTTCGCGCACGCGCGTGTAATCATGGACGCCATTTTTACCAAACCACAGTGAATACTGTAGCCAGGCCAATAAAGCCAGTAATAGCAGCGTTAGTTTACCCATTTTGCCCCCGGATTAAACGGCGCCATTATTCCATCACTCATCATCGGACTCTATCAGGCTCTGAGATATTCAAGAAGTGCGGCAGAATTTACCACAGAATCTGCCCGGATGCGCGCCCTGCGCCAGCGGCAATGATTGGGCATAGACTGTTACGCTTTGAAGTATGTCAGCTCATTAGCCACAAAAAAAGCACGCCAAACATTGCGCCCACACTAAGTAACGTGGCCATGCAGCTCAGTAGCAGGCGACGTGCCAGCAGCGAATGCAGCGCCACGCCCACCACCACAGCGACCGGCATCAGCGCCAGAAAAAAAGGCCAGGTATAGAGAAAGAAAAACAGGGTGTTAGAACCGTACATCAGAAAGGGAAAGCCAAGCGCCAGCAGCCACGAGACAAAGCCAATAACGCCACCTGGCAATGACCAGGCGGGATATTCTGTGTCAGATAATGTGTCAGCCTGGGTAAGCAAAGGCTGGGAGCTGTTGCGCATAACGAGTCCTGTAAACTGACAGGCCAGGCCAATGGGTAGCCTGACCCGGCTCTCAGGATTTGATGATATCGTCCTGACGCAACAGATCTAACAATTGGCGGGTTAAATTTGTTACTAATTGTTCGCCATCAAGATGAATTTCAGCCTTTTCTGGTTTTTCATAGGCTGAGTCAATACCGGTGAAATTACGCAACTCACCGGCGCGGGCCTTCTTGTACAACCCTTTCGGGTCACGTGCTTCACACACCGCAAGTGGCGTATCGACAAACACCTCAATGAAGCGCCCTTCGCCCACCAGCTCACGCACCATCTGGCGCTCGGCGCGATGCGGCGAGATAAACGCCGTCAGCACCACCAGCCCGGCATCGACCATCAGCTTTGCCACCTCACCCACGCGGCGGATGTTCTCACGCCGGTCGTCATCGCTAAAGCCTAAATCGCGGCACAGGCCGTGGCGCACGTTGTCGCCGTCAAGCAAATAGGTACTGACGCCCACCTCGTGCAGCGCCTCTTCCAGCGCCCCGGCCACCGTGGATTTACCGGAGCCAGAAAGCCCGGTAAACCACAGCACCACGCCGCGATGGCCGTGCAACTGTTCACGGCCCTCGCGGGTGACCGGGTGCGGATGCCAGACGACGTTCTCGTCGTGCTCTGCCATCAGTTTTTCCCCAGCAGGTCGCGTGCATTCCAGTGCGGGAAGTGGCGGCGCACCAGCGCATTCAGTTCCAGCTCAAAAGCACTGAACTCAGAGGCCTGGCTCAGGCTTTCTGCCTTAGGCGTCTCCACCATGCCAGCACCCACGGTGACGTTTGTCAGGCGGTCAATAATGATAAGCCCGCCGGTTACCGGATTGTCCTGGTAACGGTCGAGCACCAGCGGTTCATCAAACGTCAACGTCACAAGACCAATGCCGTTAAGCGGCAGGCTGTCGGCGCTGTGCTTTTCAAGGGTATTGATATCAACCTGGTGAACGACGGCATCCACGCGCGCGCGGGTTTTCTTTCCGGCCAGTTTAATGTCGTAACTCTGCCCCGGCTGTAGCGCCTGCTCGGTCATCCATACCACGTTCACATCAGCGCTCTGCACAGCGGGCACGTCAACCTCAGCGCTGACCAACAGGTCGCCGCGGCTGATGTCGATTTCATCTTTAAGTACCAGCGTCACGGCTTCGCCCGCACCGGCTTGTGGCAAATCACCATCAAAAGTGACAATACGGGCAACGCTTGACTCCACGCCCGACGGCAGTACTTTTACCCGCTCGCCCACGCGCACCAGGCCGGAGGCCAACGTACCCGCATAGCCGCGAAAATCCAGGTTCGGGCGGTTCACGTACTGTACCGGGAAGCGCAGCGGCTGGTTTTCTACCTCGCGCACAATCTCAACGGTTTCCAGCATCTCAAGCAGCGTCGGGCCGCTGTACCACGGCATGCTGGCGCTCTGGGTCGCTACGTTGTCGCCTTCAAGTGCCGACAGCGGCACAAAACGGATATCGAGCGTGCCCGGTAACTGCCCGGCAAAGCTCAGGTATTCCTGCTTAATTTCTTCAAAACGCTCCTGTGAAAACGCCACCAGGTCCATTTTGTTGACCGCCACCACCAGGTGGCGAATGCCGAGCAGCGTGGAGATAAAGCTGTGGCGACGCGTCTGATCCAGCACACCTTTACGCGCATCAATGAGCAAAATTGCCAGATCGCAGGTTGAGGCACCGGTGGCCATGTTGCGGGTGTACTGCTCATGCCCCGGCGTGTCGGCAATAATGAATTTACGCTTTTCAGTGGAGAAGTAGCGGTAGGCCACGTCAATGGTGATGCCCTGCTCGCGCTCGGCCTGTAAGCCGTCCACCAGCAGCGCGAGATCGATCTTCTCACCCTGGGTGCCGTGGCGTTTACTGTCATTATGCAAAGACGAAAGCTGATCTTCGTAGATCTGGCGCGTGTCGTGCAGCAGGCGGCCAATCAGCGTGCTTTTGCCATCATCCACGCTGCCGCAGGTCAGAAAACGCAGCAGGCTTTTGTGCTGTTGCGCGTGCAAATAAGCTTCAACGCCGCCCTGGTCGGCAATCTGTTGTGCAATAGTGGTGTTCATCCGGCGGCTCCTCAGAAATAACCCTGGCGTTTCTTCAGCTCCATCGAGCCGGACTGGTCGCGGTCAATGACGCGCCCCTGTCGTTCGCTGGTGGTAGACACCAGCATCTCTTCGATAATCTCCGGCAGCGTCTGCGCGTGAGATTCCACCGCTCCGGTGAGCGGCCAGCAGCCGAGGGTACGAAAGCGCACCATGCGTGGCTTAATCTCTTCACCCGGCTGCAAATCGATGCGGTCGTCGTCAATCATCATCAGCATACCGTCGCGCTCCAGCACCGGGCGCTCGGCGGCCAGGTACAGCGGCACAATATCGATGTTTTCCAGGTAGATGTACTGCCAGATATCCAGTTCCGTCCAGTTGCTGAGCGGGAACACGCGTATGCTTTCGCCTTTATTAATCTGGCCGTTGTAGTTATGCCACAGTTCCGGGCGCTGGTTTTTCGGGTCCCAGCGATGGAAGCGGTCGCGAAACGAGTAAATACGCTCTTTGGCGCGGGATTTCTCTTCGTCGCGGCGCGCCCCGCCAAAGGCGGCATCAAAACCGTATTTATTGAGCGCCTGCTTCAGGCCCTCGGTTTTCATGATATCGGTGTGTTTAGCGCTACCGTGGGTAAAGGGGTTGATGCCCATCGCCACGCCTTCCGGGTTGCGGTGCACCAGCAGTTCAAAGCCATACTCTTTCGCCGTGCGATCGCGAAATTCGTACATCTCGCGAAACTTCCAGCCGGTATCAACGTGCAGCAGCGGGAACGGCAGCGTTCCCGGGAAAAACGCCTTACGTGCCAGATGCAACATGACCGAGGAGTCCTTGCCGATGGAGTACATCATGACCGGGTTAGAAAATTCTGCCGCTACTTCGCGAATGATGTGGATACTTTCCGCCTCAAGCTGTCGCAGGTGAGTGAGTCGTTTCTGGTCCATAATCTTTCCTCAAACCGATTTGCCTCTCAACGGGCGTTGATAATCGGCCAATAAATAAAGCGAATGCTCGGACTATACGTCTCACGCTCATCTCTTATGAAATTCCTGATTGGAATGATTAGTTCCACAAAGGAATAAAGGATTGAAAAAGCTTCGCAAAAAAAGTGCTGAAGCCGCATTTTTTCTGGCGTTTGGGAACAATTGAAATTGCGGGCGCGAGCACCTCGTTTCATACTAGCCCCGCCCAATTCTTTTGCTTTATGGATGAACTCGCTATGTTTCCCGCTCTGCGTCGCCCTGTCCTGTGTCTGGCCCTGGGATTGTGCGGCGTCTGTCCTGCTCTGGCGCAAACTTCAGCCCCAGGCACCACCGCCAGTTTCCAGGCACGACATATCGCCACCGTTTTTCCCGGCCGTATGACCGGCACGCCCACAGAAATGCTCGCCGCAGATTACATTCACCAGCAGTTTCTTAAGTGGGGCTATCAAAGCGACACCCGCCAGTTCCACAGCCGCTATGCCTATACCAGCCGCGAAGGCGAGAAAACCTGGCAGAACGTGACCGGCAGCATGGTGATTGCCGCCCGTGAAGGCCGCAGCGCCCAGCAGATTATTATAATGTCACACCTGGATACCTGGTCGCCGCTCAGCGACAGCGATAACGATAAAAACCTCGGTGGGCTGGCCTTACAGGGCATTGATGACAACGCCTCCGGCGTAGGCGTGATGCTGGAGCTGGCCGAGCGGCTTAAAGAGGTGCGTACCCACTACAGCCTGCGTTTTATCGCGACCAGCGGTGAAGAGCTTGGCATGCTCGGCGCACGCGATATTCTTGAGCGCATGAGCGAGCAGGAGAAGAAAAACACGCTGCTAGTGATTAACCTCGACAGCCTGTATACCGGTGAGCGGCTCTATTTTAACAGCGGTCAAACCACGCCCGTTGCCGTGCGCAAGCTTACCCGCGACCGGGCGCTGGGGCTGGCGCGCCACTACGGCATTGCGGCCAGCATGAACCCCGGCCTGAACCCCGCCCTGCCCAAAGGCACCGGCTGCTGTAACGATGCGCAGGTGTTCGATAAAGCAGGCATCCCGGTACTGAACGTGGAGGCCACCAACTGGTCACTGGGGAACAAAGACGGCTATCAGCAGCGCGCAAAATCCCCGGCCTTCCCGCAGGGAACAAGCTGGCACAGCGTGCCGCGCGACAATGTGCAGTATCTGGATAAATGGCTACCGGAGCAGATAGAAACGCGCAGCCGCGATGCCGTGCGCATCCTGCTGCCGCTGGTAAAAGAACTGGCAAAAGCCGACCAGTAAACGTTATTCGGCAAGCGGGCGCCTTACGCGCCCGCCTTGTCATCAGCCTTCGTGCAGTCCGCACTCACGCTTAAGCCCAAAGAAGCGGGTTTCTTCTTCTGCCATACCCGGCTCCCATTTGCGCGTGGTGTGAGTATCCCCCACCGACAGATAGCCTTCATCCCACAGCGGGTGATATTTCAGTCCGTGTTGCGTCAGGTACTGATACACCGTGCGGTTGTCCCAGTCGATAATCGGCAACAGCTTGAACACGCCGCGCTGCACGCCGAGCACCGGCAGGCTGGCCCGGCTATCGGACTGGTCGCGGCGCAGCCCGGCAAACCAGGTTTGCGCATTAAGGTCTGCCAGCGCACGGTTCATTGGCTCGACTTTGTTGATGTCGTTGTAGCGCTCAATGCCTTCTACGCCCTGCTCCCACAGCTTGCCGTAGCGCGCCTCCTGCCAGGCCGGGCTTTCGGCTGCGCGGTACACGCGCAGATTCAGGCCGAGTTTTTCGGTCAGCTCATCAATAAAGCGGTAGGTTTCCGGGAACAGATAACCAGTATCGGTGAGGATAACCGGAATATCCGGGCGTTCGCGCGTCACCAGGTGCAGACACACCGCCGCCTGGATCCCGAAGCTTGAGGACAGCACAAATTCGCCAGGCAGGTTATCCAGCCCCCAGATAACGCGCTCCTGCGCCGTCATGCCTTCAAGCTTTGTGTTGGTTTGCGCCAGCGCCTGCTGGCGTTCTTCTTTAGTCAGCGCATTCAGCGCCTGCAAACTGAGTTCACTCATTGTCGCTCCCGGTGGTTAGTCCCAGAAATCACGAGCCGGATCGAGAACCGGACGAATAATGCCGGCCCGCACGGTGAAGTCACCAAAGCCTTCGCCTGCCTCACGCTCCTTTGCCCAGCGCCCGACCAGTTCATCAATCGCGCCAAGAATTTCAGGCTCGGTGATGTTTTCGCGATACATACGCGGAATGCGCGTGCCAATGCGGTTGCCACCGAGATGCAGGTTATAGCGCCCTGGCGCTTTACCCACCAGGCCAATTTCGGCGAGCATGGCGCGCCCACAGCCGTTCGGGCAGCCGGTGACGCGCAGCACAATGTGCTCATCACCCACGCCGTGACTGGTCATTAACGCTTCCACCTTATCAACAAACTGTGGCAGGAAGCGTTCTGCCTCGGCCATGGCCAGCGGGCAGGTCGGAAAAGAGACGCAGGCCATTGAGTTCTCGCGCTGAGGCGTTGTGGCGGCCATCAGCCCGTGCTCGCGTGCCAGCTTTTCAATCTTCGCTTTCTCTTTTTCTGGCACGCCCGCCACAATCAGGTTCTGGTTAGCGGTCAGTCGGAAATCACCTTTGTGTACTTTGGCAATTTCCAGCAGGCCGGTTTTCAGCGGCTTACCCGGATAGTCAAGAATACGGCCGTTTTCGATAAACAGCGTCAGGTGCCATTTATCATCAATGCCTTTTACCCAGCCAATCCGGTCGCCGCGACCGGTAAATTCGTAAGGGCGCACCGGGGCAAATTTAATGCCCGCGCGACGCTCCACCTCTTCTTTAAAGGTTTCCACGCCCACGCGCTCAAGCGTGTATTTGGTTTTGGCATTTTTACGGTCGGTACGGTTACCCCAGTCGCGCTGCGTGGTGACCACCGCTTCGGCAACCGCCAGCGTGTGCTCTAGCGGGATATAACCAAACTCGCTGGCGGTGCGGGCATAGGTTTTCTTGTTGCCGTGCTCAACCGACAGCCCGCCGCCTACCAGCAGGTTAAAGCCCACCAGCTTGCCGTTCTCGGCAATGGCGATGAAGTTCATATCGTTGGCATGCAGGTCAACGTCGTTTTGCGGCGGCACCACGACCGTGGTTTTAAACTTACGCGGCAGATAGGTCGGCCCGAGAATCGGCTCCTCGTCGGTGGTGGCGACCTTTTCTTTGTCGAGCCAGATTTCGGCGTAGGCGCGGGTGCGCGGCAGCAGGTGCTCAGAGAGCTTTTTCGCCCACTCATAGGCCTCGGCATGCAGCTGCGATTCAATCGGGTTCGAGGTGCACAGCACGTTGCGGTTCACGTCGTTGGCGGTCGCCAGCGCGTCCAGCCCCACTTCATGCAGCATCTGGTGTGCCGGTTTCACGTTATGTTTGAGAATGCCGTGAAACTGAAAGGTCTGGCGGTTGGTCAGACGAATGCTGCCGTAAATGGTGTTGTCCGCGGCAAACTTATCAATCGCCTGCCACTGCTTTGTGGTCATGATGCCGCCAGGCAAACGGCAGCGCAGCATCATGGCGTGACGCGGCTCCAGCTTCTGCTCGACGCGCTCGGCGCGGATATCGCGGTCGTCCTGCTGATACATGCCGTGAAAGCGGATCAGCAGAAAGTTGTCGCCGTTAAAGCCACCGGTCAGGCCGTCGTGTAAATCTTCGGCAATGGTGCCGCGCAGGTAATGGCTCTGCCCTTTCATGCGCTCGGCATCGGCCAGTTTGCCTTCAACCACCAGAGGTCCAGGATGTTTTTCGCTCATTAGTAGACGTCTCGCTGATAACGGCGCTCTACGCGCAGCTCACTTAAAAATTCATCCGCCGTTTCGGTATCCATTTCACCAAATTCGGCAATCACTTCCACAAGCGCCTGCTCGACGTCTTTCGCCATGCGATTGGCGTCGCCGCAAACGTAAATGTGTGCGCCCTCGTTAATCCAGCGCCACAGCTCTGCGCCCTGTTCGCGCAGCTTATGTTGTACGTACACTTTTTCTTTTTGGTCTCTGGACCAGGCCAGGTCAATGCGCGTTAGCAGGCCGTCTTTGACATAGCGCTGCCATTCCACCTGATACAGGAAGTCTTCAGTGAAATGCGGGTTGCCGAAGAAAAGCCAGTTTTTACCACTGGCGCCCTGCGCTTCACGCTCCTGCATAAAGGCGCGAAACGGTGCAATGCCGGTGCCCGGGCCAATCATAATCACTGGCGTCTCAGGGTTGGCAGGCAGGCGGAAATTGTCGTTGTGCTCAATGAACACACGCACTTCGCCGTCCTCTTCCAGCCGGTCAGCCAGAAAGCCCGATGCGCCGCCGCTGCGTGCACGGCCTTCAATGTCATAGCGCACCACGCCTACGGTAATATGCACTTCACTTTCTGCTTCGCGCTGGGAAGAGGCAATTGAGTACAGGCGCGGCGTTAGCGGGCGCAGCAGGTCTATTAACTGCTGGGCGCCAAGCTGCGCAGGAGCAAAACGCGCCATATCCACAATCGGCGTGGTGGCCGCATAGTGCTGCAATTTGGCCTTATCGCCCACCAGTTCCAGCAGTTGATCGTTACGGGTAAGTGTGGCGTAGTTTTCCACGATAGTGGCGGTGTTAACGGTCAACTCAACGTGCCACTGTAGCGCTTCTGACAGCGTCAGTGTTTTGCCACCGACCTCTACGGTTTCATCGCCCTTAAGCCACAGCAGCTCCACCAGCTCCTGCACCAGCGCCGGGTCGTTCTGATACCACACGCCGAGCGCATCGCCCGGCTGGTAGCGCAGGCCTGAGTCAGCCAAATCGATTTCAATGTGGCGCACGTCTTTTTCAGAGTTGCGGCCGGTGATTTTCTGACTGACAGAGAGCGTGGCACTCAGCGGCGCCTCTTTGGTGTACGGGCTTGAGAAGATGTCGTTCACCGCACCCGTGGCGCTACTGGATACGCTGGTGGCTTTTGGTGCCCGGGCTTTCAGCACCTCAACCACGCGCTCGCGCCATGCTTGTGCGGCGCTCTGGTATTCCACGTCAGCATCCACGCGGTCCAGCAGACGCTCACCGCCCAGTTCGGCCAGTTTGCTGTCAAAATCTTTGCCGGCCTGGCAGAAATGTTCATAAGAGGTGTCACCAAGACCAAAAACGGCAAAGGCAGTGTCAGCGAGCGTGGGGGCTTTTTTCGAAAACAGGAATTTGTGCAGCGCAACGGCTTCTTCCGCAGGCTCACCTTCACCCTGCGTTGACGCGACCACTATCAGCAGTTTTTCCTGGGCAATCTGTTTGAATTTATAGTCGCCAGCGTTAACCAGCGTCACGTTAAGCTGTGCAGCCAGCAGATCGTCACGCAACTGCTCGGCCACGCGGCGTGCGTTACCGGTCTGGGAGGCAGATAAAAGCGTAATCGTCGCGACCGCCTGTTCAACAGGCGCAGCAAGCGCAGCCGCACCCGGCTGCTGGTTAATCATTCCCCAGAAGTAGCCAGACAGCCAGGCCAGCTGGTTGGGCGAAAAATCATGTGTCGCAGCCTGCAGGCGCGCTAACTGCTCCGGGTTAAGCGGGAGCAGCGAGGTAGGTGGGACCGGTGTCGTCATGCGTCGTTATGTTCCAGTAGCAAGAAAGCGCCCTGATCGAACGACAAACGCGTGCATGTCACGCGCCTGAACCCGACACCAGGCGATAAATAACAAAAGTGAAAGTAAGGTTAACGGTGTGAATCATAACAATTAAAGAAGGGTTGGAAATATTAAATAACCAAATTGACTAACCGTTTTTAATGCTAACCGATAGCGCTAAAACAGGTTAATTAACCCACTGATATTTAAAATATAAACTACGTCAGGCTCGTGCCACCGGCAGCCTTAAAGGTAAAGACGGTTTTAGTTAATGCCAAAAAAAGCCATTTCCGTTACTATGCGGCGGTTTTTTGTCACACTGAGACCCCATCATGTCTACCACTCTGTTTAAAGATTTCACTTTTGAAGCCGCTCACCGCCTGCCTCACGTACCACAGGGCCATAAATGCGGTCGGCTACACGGCCACTCTTTTATGGTGCGCCTGGAAGTGACCGGTGAGGTGGATGCCCATACTGGCTGGGTTATTGATTTTGCTGAACTGAAAGCGGCGTTTAAGCCAACGTGGGAGCGCCTGGATCACCATTATCTTAACGACATCCCAGGCCTTGAAAACCCAACCAGCGAAGTGCTCGCCGCCTGGATCTGGCAACAGATGAAACCGGTGCTGCCTGAACTTAGCGCGGTGATGGTCAAAGAAACCTGTACCGCTGGCTGCATTTACCGGGGCGAATAACGCTACCACCAGACAACAGGGTAGCCGCTATCCTGCTGGCACCGCCCACTGCTGCTCTTCGTTTTAACAATCAATGACGGCTGAGGATATTTCACACGGGCAACACTTCTGCCCGTGTGAAAATACTGAAAGGGATATCTCTTGCCCACAGCGCCATTACGGCCACTTGCGGGCAGTTTTGGTGCCTGGGATCTAGGCTTCTTTGCGACCTACCCAGCGTTCCTTCATCAATGACACCGACACGGCGGCATTGAGCAGCGGCGATGGCGGCAGCACATTAGCGCGCCCTACGGCCAGCATATCGCCAATCAGCGGATGATCCTGCTTCATCACGTAGTGGGCCAACAGTTCACCCGCAATGGTCTGGCGTGAAATGCCCGCGCCATTACAGCCCGCGGCGGTATAGATATTGCGCCCGACTTTACCCCACAGCGGCGCGCCATTGCGCGTTACGCTAATGGTGCCAGACCAGGTTTTTGCCAGCGTTACATCACCGCCAAGCTGTGGATACATGCGGCTGAACAATTTGCGATGTAAACGGGCCGCGTGGCGCGTTTGCTCGCTGCTGACCCCGCCGCGCAGCGCCGGGATAACGTGCTGGCGAATTAAAAAACGTCTGTCTGAGGTAAAGCGCACTGTCGCCCCCGCAATCGCGTTGACCGGCGTCAGCCCCCAGCTGCGCATCTCACGCGGCAGTCTGACCATCTGCTGTACGGTAAACGGCTGTGTGAGGCTTGCAAAGGTCGCCATCGACGCCTGGCGGCGGAACAGCCCCGGCATCAGCTCCGGCGACAGTGCGTTGGTCGCCAGCATGACCTGGTCTGCGAACACCTCTCCCTGCGGCGTGAAAATCTGCGTATCCTTACCGGTGCGCATCGCCAGCGCGGGCGTGTCATGATATAGCGTGACGTTTTTTGGTAGTGCGCCAGCCAGCCCGCTAATCAGGCGCGCCGGGTTCACCAGAATAGTACCCGGCGTGAAAATCCCTTTATGCCAGAAACCGCTGCCCAGCCGCTCGGTGAGCGCCTCGCACTCCAGCTCCTCATACGGCTCTTCGATGCGCTCCAGGCTTTCACGATAGGTTTTCAGTACCGCATCGTTACCTTCGGCCACCTGGCAATGATATTTCCCGGCGCTTTCCCAGTCGCAGCTAATCGCATTGGCTTCCACCTGCTCCCACAGGCTATCAATGCCCGCCTGTAACAGGTTGCGCCACGTTTGCGCTTTTTTAAGCTCAGCCATTGAACTGCCAATGTTGTGCGGCAGGCCAATAACAAAACCAGAGTTGCGTCCTGCGGAACCATCCCAGGCCGTGCTGGCGGCATCCAGCACCACGATGTGTAAGTCTGGCTTGAGCATTGCCAGCGTACGGGCAAACGCCAGCCCGGCGTAGCCTGCGCCAATAACGGCCCAGTCGGCACGAATTTGCCCCGTAAGCGGAGAGGAGGTCGATGGAGGTTTCGGCGGCAGCGGCCAACCGACGGTGTTCTGATTATGCGGTAATGAAACGTATTTCATGAAATCCCTGCCAGTGTAAAGTCATCCCTTTATTTTGGGAGGATTCTATCACCGCTGGCAGGGAATTTGGCATCGCAAATCAGGCAATATTGAGGTACTTGTGAGTTTGCATGGAAAGCCGCCAGTTGCGTGCAATGCAGGTTTCGATACACAGGCGCGTTGCGTCATCTTTCTGGCTTATTGGCTGTAGCGCAATAATGCGCTTTTTGTCGTCGTTGAGCGTAGCGAGCAACGCATCCAGCGCTTCAATATCACGCACGCGACCAACCGGATGCTTAATTTCGTCGGCACGAACCAGTGCCTGAGCCAGCACATCATAACCGCCGCGCATATTCACCTTAGGCGATACCGTCACCCAGGTAGACGCGCTACAGCGCACCTCATGCGTGCCGCTGGTTTCAATCTGGCAGCTGAAGCCGTTCTTTTCGAGCAATTCAGTAAGCGCACTCAGGTCATGTATACACGGCTCACCGCCGGTGATCACCACATGGCGCGCGGTATAACCCTGACGGCCAATCACAGCGAGCAGATCCTCGGGGCTGGCGCTGCCCCATTTGTCGCTTTCGCGGGTCTTTGCCAGCACGCTGAATAACGAGACTTCGCGATCGGCAAGCTTATCCCAGGTATGTTTGGTATCACACCATGAGCAGCCAACCGGACAGCCTTGTAGACGAATGAAAATAGCGGGCACGCCGGTGAAATAGCCTTCACCCTGAAGCGTCTGGAACATCTCGTTAATCGGGTACTGCATAAGAAACCTGTCTGCCGTGAAAAAGGTATTATCGCAGATCTGACGAACAGGATCATGCCCGTCAAATAACGCTTACCTGCGCAATCACATTTCAATGCTTACTATCAGCGCTATCTTATTGATAAGGATTAACTTACTCCCGAAGAAATCACGTATCATGCCTCTTTTTATTTCCTTTTTTAAGACAACTTTTGGCCGACATAAGGACTGATTGTGCTGCGCTTGTTTTTTGCCTTATTTATTGCCTTTACGCTCAGCGGCTGTCGCTTCACCTCAATTGAGCGCTATGACAGGCAAAGCGTTATTACCTGGTATGAGGTGATTAACCAGTACCAGCGTCGCATTGATTTAATTCCCGAACTTATCAGCGTGGTGAAAAACTACGCCTGTGACGATCCCCAAACGCTGGCTTTGCTGGAGCAGGCGAACGACAAAGCCAGCCAGGCAGCGCAGCAACTAACCGCGCCTTCCGACAGCCCCGCATTTATTATCCATTGGCAGGAAGCGCAGGTTGATTTATCGCAGGCATTGAATGAGACACTGGCGCTGTCGGCACAGCATCGCGGCCTGAGCACCGACCAACAGTTCCTGAACCTGCTGGTCCAGCTTGAAAGCAGCACTAATCGAATAAATGTAGCGCGGGACAGGCATGCTGAGGCTATTAAGAATTACAACTTGCATATGCGCCAATTCCCCACCGTGTTCCTCGCCCGCGCGATGAACTATTCCCCCAGACTAAACCAGATTGCAATAGCACCGACTGAGACGCTGTATGTTTATGATATCGACTTTAATTAACCGCAGTGCCTTTGTAAGGCTGCTGTTATGTTGGCTTGTTCTCTGGCCGCTCTGCGGCAAAGCTGAGTTTGTAATAGATTCAAAACCGCAACAATGGCTAATGGATACCACAGGTCTGCTCACAGCCAGTGAAAGAGAAAACATCATCAGTAGCCTCTCTTTATTCAATAAGAATAAGGGACGCAAACTCGTGGTTCTGGTGGTTAATACAACGGGCGAAGAGAGTATTGATAACTATGCCCTCAATGCGTTCAATAGCTTCAATCTGGCGCATGAAAACAAAGATAATGACATACTGCTGCTACTCAACTGGTCAGAAAAGTGGGCTCATATAGAACGAGGATATGTCTCAACGTCTGGCGCACAATTCTCAAGCTCTACTCGCAGTAGCAGCCAGTACGGGTTTCATCATAATAGTCTGATGGAGGGGATCAATACTGGCATTCGTTTAGCAGGTGTTGGCATTCAATCGACACAACCCTTCACTAACGCGCCGCCTGCCCTCCAGTCTGGTGCTTCCCGGCCGGACTCCGCACACAATAATACCGCCCCTGTTTACCAGCCAGAACCACCACGTGTTCAGGAAAAAGAATCTGGCGTTTCACGATTCATCGCCTCTTCTCCTGAGAAAGCCAGTGTTTCTCAGCCCAAAATAAAACGCCCACCGGTTGAAAACCCCAACCGCCTGCATCTGCTGTTTTTCCTGAGCTGGATTGCCGCAAGCTTTGCTCTGCCCTGGCTTGCCCGGCGCTATTTCTCAGCCATAACGGGAATTATCGCCGGTATTGCAGTAGGTGCTCTCATCGTTATTTACTGGCATTTAACCCTGTCAGAGTTCGTCGAACCCGGCTTAATCATCTTAGGACTTGTAATGACAGTCTGGTTTGTCCTCGCCGCAGCGGATATGCCAGACGGGCCTGCTTTTCGTAGTCTGAAGGTCGCGTATGAAATAGTCGTTTTTATCGCGAGAATCATACTGATTTTCCGCGGTTCTTCCGGCGGTAAAGGCGGCGGCGGCTCGTCAGGTGGATTTAACGGCGGTGGTGGCAGCAGCGGCGGTGGCGGTGCTTCGGGGCGCTGGTAATCAGGAAGGATATGGCACGATGACGGCGACTAAAACCCCCGATGAAAACAGGCTTGCATCAGCACCCGACTGCCCGCAATCACGCCAGATAATAGCCATAAAAAAACCCGCCGAGGCGGGTTTTTTAACGCGTTCAAAACGTCAGACGATTATGCCTGGCCTTTGATCTCTTTACGACCGTTGTACGGTGCGCGAGCGCCCAGCGCTTCTTCGATACGAATCAGCTGGTTGTACTTAGCAACGCGGTCAGAACGGCTCATGGAGCCGGTTTTGATCTGGCCGGCTGCGGTACCTACTGCCAGATCGGCAATGGTTGCATCTTCGGTTTCGCCAGAGCGGTGAGAGATAACAGCGGTGTAGCCTGCATCTTTCGCCATCTTGATAGCCGCCAGCGTTTCGGTCAGAGAACCGATCTGGTTGAATTTGATAAGGATCGAGTTAGCGATACCTTTATCGATACCTTCTTTCAGGATCTTGGTGTTGGTAACGAACAGATCGTCACCTACCAGCTGGATTTTGTCGCCCAGTACTTTGGTCTGGTAAGCAAAACCATCCCAGTCAGACTCGTCCAGACCGTCTTCGATAGACACGATCGGGTACTGTTTGGTCAGCTCTTCCAGGAAGTGGGTGAACTCTTCAGAGGTAAAGGCTTTGTTGCCTTCGCCAGCCAGCACGTATTTGCCGTCTTTGTAGAATTCAGATGCTGCGCAGTCCATCGCCAGAGTGATGTCTTTGCCCAGCTCATAGCCCGCAGCTTTAACCGCTTCAGCGATTACAGCCAGTGCTTCAGCGTTAGAGCCCAGGTTCGGTGCATAGCCACCTTCATCACCAACAGCGGTGTTCATGCCTTTGCTCTTGAGCACTTTTGCCAGGTGATGGAACACTTCAGAACCCATGCGAACCGCTTCTTTCAGGGTCGGTGCGCCAACCGGCTGAATCATGAACTCCTGGATATCAACGTTGTTATCCGCGTGCTCACCGCCGTTGATGATGTTCATCATCGGAACCGGCATAGAGTATTTGCCCGGAGTGCCGTTCAGTTCAGCGATGTGCTCGTACAGCGGCATGCCTTTAGAGGCAGCAGCCGCTTTAGCAGCAGCCAGAGAAACCGCCAGGATTGCGTTTGCGCCGAAGTTAGATTTGTTCTCGGTGCCATCCAGGTCGATCATGATTTTGTCGATGCCAGCCTGATCTTTGGCGTCTTTGCCAACGATAGCCTGAGCAATCGGGCCGTTAACTGCGCCAACGGCTTTGGTTACGCCTTTGCCCAGGAAACGAGATTTGTCGCCATCGCGCAGTTCCAGCGCTTCGCGGGAACCGGTGGAAGCACCTGACGGCGCAGCAGCCATACCGACGAAACCGCCTTCCAGGTGAACTTCAGCTTCAACAGTCGGGTTACCACGAGAATCGATGATTTCACGACCGATGACTTTTACGATTTTGGACATTTAGGTTTTCCTCAAGTCACTAGTTAAACTAAAACTCTGGACAACAGTGCAGCCCTTCACATTCCCCTGCGCCCTGTGCTGCCTTAACCCGTTTATCACCGTGAACGTCTGCGCTCAGGGTATTTTCACCGGCTAATAGCGGCATACAAAGACGCTGTAGCAAAAACTACCGCACTGCCGTTGCTAACTTTTTTCTTACTTCTCCTGGCGTTTCTGGTACTCGCTCGCGGCTTTCACAAAGCCTGCAAACAGCGGGTGCCCGTCACGCGGCGTCGACGTAAATTCCGGGTGGAACTGGCAGGCAACAAACCACGGATGGTTCACCACCTCAACAATCTCAACTAGCTGATCGTCCCCGGAGCGGCCTGCTACACGCAGACCCGCAGCTTCAATCTGTTTCAACAGCAGGTTGTTGACTTCGTAGCGATGGCGGTGACGTTCAGTAATGGTCGACTCACCGTACAGCTGGCGCACCAGGCTATTATCGGTTAACTGGCACTGCTGTGCGCCAAGGCGCATGGTGCCGCCGAGATCGCTCTTCTCAGAACGCACTTCGACATTGCCTTCTTCGTCACGCCAATCGGTGATCAGTGCGACCACCGGGTACTTACAGTCTGGCACAAATTCAGTTGAGTTGGCGTCTGCCATTCCCGCCACATTGCGGGCAAACTCAATCAGTGCCACCTGCATCCCCAGGCATATGCCCAGGAAAGGAATATTGTTTTCACGGGCATAGCGGGCGGTGGCAATTTTGCCTTCCACGCCGCGGTAGCCAAAGCCGCCCGGAATCAGAATCGCATCAAGCCCTTTGAGCACGTCTACGCCACGTGTTTCAACGTCCTGAGAGTCAATCAGGCGGATGTTCACCGTCTGACGGTTCTTCAGCCCGCCGTGCTTGAGCGCTTCAATCACAGACTTATACGCGTCCGGCAGCTCAATGTACTTGCCGACCATACCGATGGTAACTTCCCCGGCCGGATTGGCTTCTTCGTACAGCACCTGTTCCCATTCTGACAAGTCAGCCTCAGGGCACTGCAAGCTGAATCGTTTACAAATATAATCGTCAAGCCCCTGGGATTTCAACAGGCCCGGGATTTTATATATGGAATCCACGTCCTTAAGTGAGATAACCGCCTTCTCCGGTACGTTACAGAACAGCGCGATTTTCGCACGTTCATTAGCCGGTACAGCGCGGTCAGAGCGGCAAATCAGCATATCCGGCTGGATACCGATAGAGAGCAGTTCTTTAACGGAATGCTGGGTCGGTTTGGTTTTCACTTCACCAGAAGCGGCCATGTACGGCACCAGCGTCAGGTGCATATACAGCGTGTGCTCGCGGCCCACTTCAACCGCCATCTGGCGAATAGCTTCCAGGAACGGTAGCGATTCGATATCGCCAACGGTGCCGCCGATTTCAACCAACACCACGTCATGGCCTTCACCGCCTTCGATGATGCGCTCTTTGATGGCGTTAGTAATGTGCGGGATGACCTGTACGGTAGCGCCAAGGTAGTCACCACGGCGCTCTTTGCGCAGAACGTCTGAATAGATGCGGCCAGTGGTGAAGTTGTTGCGGCGCGTCATGCGGGTGCGGATAAAACGCTCGTAGTGACCCAGGTCCAGATCGGTTTCTGCACCGTCTTCGGTCACAAACACTTCGCCATGCTGGATAGGGCTCATTGTGCCCGGATCGATGTTGATGTACGGATCCAGTTTCATCATGGAAACGTTGAGCCCGCGGGCTTCGAGAATGGCTGCGAGAGAGGCTGCGGCAATGCCTTTACCCAGAGAGGATACGACCCCGCCGGTCACAAAAATATAGTTCGTTGTCATGCTGAACCTGAGAAGTTAGGTTTAAAGACGATGGAATAACCAGGACGGGAAAGTAGTATACCCGAATCGACAGGGCCTCACAAATCCTTCCTGCTCCATGCGTCGGCGACGTCACGCATTACCACGATGGGAAAAATAGCCGTTATGGCAGAAATGTTTTTGATACAAATCAACCCAGCCGCTGTTCGTTGGGCCATTAACTGGAGCGCCTGCGCAAAGAAAGAGAAAAAATAGCGGTTCAGGGGAAATAACGTCACCTTCCACCATTATAAAAACAAAAAATAAATTTATCGTTGTATTACAATGCAATGTAAATTGCATTTTTAAATTATTACCTTGTTATTGGGCGACAGCGAGAGGCTGCCCACTCCCCCCTGCCGCTGTTGTGCAAAACACCGCTTAACCCTGCGCTTCCTGCTGTTTTACCTGCTGCCAGGCCGCTTCCATCTGCTCAAGGCTTGCCTGCTCCATGGCCAACCCCTGAGCGGTAATCAAACGCTCCACTTCACGAAACCGGCGCTCAAATTTAAGATTTGCCTTTGCCAGCGCCATTTCGGCTTTCACGCCCAGATGGCGTGACAGGTTGACCGTCGCAAACAGCAAATCCCCCATTTCCTCTTCGAGCTTTGCCTCATCCACGGTGGCCTGTTGCGCTTCATGCATCACTTCATCAAGCTCTTCATGAACTTTATCCACCACCGGCCCCAACGTTTCCCAGTCAAAACCTACCGCCGCTACGCGCTTCTGAATTTTATGGGCGCGCATCAGCGCTGGCATCGCGTGTGGAATATCGTCCAGCGCGGAAAACTGTGCCTTCTGCGCACGCTCCTGGCTTTTGGTGTGCTCCCAGCGCGCCAGTGCCGCACCGCTGTCGGTCAGCGTGGCGGCATCGCCAAAGATATGCGGGTGGCGGCGCTCCAGCTTGTCGCTGATAGCCTGGCAGATATCGTTGAAGTCAAACCGGCCCTGCTCCTGCGCCATTTGTGCGTAAAACACCACCTGGAACAGCAGGTCACCCAACTCACCACGCAGATCGTCGAGGTCATCGCGGGCAATGGCATCGAGCACTTCGTAGGTTTCTTCAAGCGTATAGGGGGCGATGGTGCTAAAAGTTTGTGCCTTGTCCCACGGGCAGCCCGTTTGCGGGTCGCGCAGGCGCTGCATAATGCCAAGCAGGCGTTCAATGTGCTTCATGTTATTCCCTGAAATGCGCGCTCCCCACGGTCGGGGAGCGCTGGCATTAGCCGTGCAGACGGCGTGCGTCAATAATATCCGGTACCTGGTTGAGCTTGCCGAGTACCCGGCCAAGCACCTGCAGGTTGTAGATTTCGATGTTCATGTCGATGGTGGCCATCTGCTGTTTGGTATCGCTGCGGCTGGTCACCCCCAGCACGTTTACCTTCTCATTGGCAAGAATCGTGGTGATATCACGCAGCAGGCCGCTACGGTCGTTAGCCATCACGCGCACCACCAGCGAGTAGCCCGCTGAATAGGTTTCGCCCCACACGGCATCCACAATGCGCTCCGGCGCGTGTGAGCGCAGTTCAGTGAGCTGATCGCAGTCAGCGCGGTGAATCGAGATCCCGCGCCCCTGGGTGATAAACCCAACAATCTCATCGCCTGGAATCGGCTGGCAGCAGCGGGCAATGTGGTGCATCAGGTTGCCTACCCCTTCTACTACCACACGGCCGTTGTCTTTGGCGCGCCCCTGCGGCGTATAGCTTTTCTGCTTCAACTGGCGCAGCGCCTCGGCATCCTGCTCCGCAGCACTTGGCTTATTGAACTGCGCCTGTAGGAAGTTCACCATCTGGTTGAGACGAATATCGCCGCCGCCAATCGCGGCCAGTAGCTCTTCCATTTCGTTGAAGTTGTAGCGCGGCAGCAGCTGTTTTTCCGCTTCCTTCAGACTGATACCCAGATGTTCCAGCTCGTTATCAAGAATTTGCCGCCCGGCGAGAATGTTTTTATCTCTGTCCTGCTTGCGAAACCAGGCGTGAATTTTTGAACGTCCGCGGCTGGTGGTCACGTAGCCAAGGTTCGGATTAAGCCAGTCGCGGCTTGGGTTAGGCTGCTTCTGGGTGATTATCTCGACCTGGTCGCCCATCTGTAACTGGTAGGTAAAAGGCACAATGCGCCCGCCAATTTTGGCACCAATGCAGCGGTGACCTACATCGCTGTGAATATGATAGGCAAAATCAAGCGGTGTAGAGCCTGCGGGCAAGTCCACAACATCGCCCTTAGGCGTAAATACGTAAACCCGGTCGTCAAAGACCTGGCTTCTTACCTCATCAAGCATTTCACCAGAATCCGACATCTCCTCCTGCCACGCAATGAGCTTACGCAGCCAGGCAATGCGGTCTTCATGGCCCGAGCGCCCCTGGGCGGCCGCCCCTTCTTTGTACTTCCAGTGCGCGGCAACGCCCAGTTCAGACTCTTCATGCATCTGCTTAGTACGAATCTGGATTTCGACCGTTTTCCCCCCTGGCCCCAGCACTACCGTGTGGATAGACTGGTAACCATTGGGTTTTGGGTTCGCCACGTAATCATCAAACTCATCGGGCAGGTGGCGATAGAGCGTGTGCACCGTACCGAGTGCGGCGTAGCAGTCCTGCAAACGCTCCGCTACGATACGCACGGCGCGCACGTCAAACAGCTCGTCAAATGCCAGATGCTTTTTCTGCATTTTGCGCCAGATGCTGTAGATGTGCTTCGGGCGGCCATACACTTCAGCCTTCACGCCTTCGGTTTTCATGGCCTGGCGCAGGTTGGAGACAAACTCATCAATGTAGCGCTCACGGTCAATACGCCGTTCGTGCAGCAGCTTAGCAATGCGTTTGTATTCAGCGGGATGCAGATAGCGGAAGCAGTAATCTTCCAGCTCCCATTTCAGCTGGCCGATACCCAGGCGGTTAGCGAGCGGCGCATAGATGTTGGTACACTCTTTGGCCGCCAGTACGCGCTCGTCTTCTGGCGCGTCTTTCACTTCACGCAGATGCGCGATGCGTTCGGCAAGCTTAATCACCACGCAGCGGAAATCGTCCACAATCGCCAGCAGCATGCGGCGCACATTGTCCACCTGCTCAGAGGACACGGCATCATCGGTGTGGGTCGCTTTAAGCTGGCGAATGGCGTCCATATCGCGCACGCCGTGAATCAGATGCACAACCGACTTACCCACGGTTTCGAGCAACACTTCTTCTGTGACAACGCCGCCGTCTGCGAGCGGGAACAGCAGCGCCGCGCGCAGAGTATCGATATCCATACTCAGCATGGAAAGGATTTCGACCATTTCCACACCGCGCCACAGCAGCAGATCCGCCTGCGGATGCCCTTTTATCTGTTGTTCGCAATACTGCCAGGTTTCGGCTAAGCGCTCACACGACTGCGGGTTAATTCCCAGACTCGCCACCCACTTGTCGATGGCGAACTCACCAGCTCTATTGAGATGTGCACTTCTTACCGCAACCATATCCTCTCCTCTCGGCCCTGCCTGGCCGCGGCATTGCGCGACCACTTTTATCCGTTAACGTCGTTCAAATAACGCCATTGACTCCAGATGCCCGGTATGGGGAAACATATCCAGCATTGTGAGGCGCGTGAGCACATAACCCGCCGCACCCAGCTCGGCGCTGTCGCGCGCGAGCGTGCTCGGGTTACAGGAAACATAGACCACACGCGAAGGTGCCAGTTTGCCGATTTGCCGCATCACACCCGCAGCACCGGCGCGTGCCGGGTCAAGCAATACCTTATCCACTCCATGCGCCGCCCACGGCTGGCGAGTGACATCCTGCTCAAGATCTTCATGCCAGAATGTTACGTTTTTCAACCCATTATATTCAGCATTATATTTGGCTTTTGCCACCAGCGCAGCCACGCCTTCCACACCAATCGTGCTGATGGCCCGTTTTGCCAGCGGCAGCGTAAAATTGCCCATGCCGCAAAACAGGTCAAGCACCCGGTCGCCGGGGGCTATCTCCAGCCATTCCAGCGCCCGTGCCACCATTTGTTGGTTCACGGCATCGTTAACCTGAATAAAATCGCGCGGGCTGAACGTTAAGCGTAGACCGTCCGACTGATACCAGGGCATCTCTCCGGTGAGCTGCTCCAGCTTATCGCTGTCGCCAGCAAGGTACAGCGCCACACCTTCAGAATGCGAAAAGCGTTCCAGCTTTTCTTTATCACTGGCGTTCAGTGCTGCCAGATGGCGCAACACCATCAGCGGACCGTTGTCTGCCAGCACCAGTTCAACGTGCCCGAGCTTGCGCACGCTTTGTAGCGATGACAGGCACTGGTGCAACGGCGCAAGCAGTGCCTCAAGTTGGGGCACCAGAATGGGGCACTGGCGAATATCCACTAAATCGCTGGAGCTGGCCTTGCGAAACCCCATCTGTAATGTCTGGGTTTTGGGGTGAAAAGCAAGGCTGAGGCGTGCGCGACGGCGGTAGCCCCACGGCTCGCCTGCAATAACATCTTCAACCGGGTGCTTCATCATGCGCGCGAGCGCCTGGGCTTTGCTGGCACGCTGGAGTTCCACACTGGCGTGCTGCTGCTGGCAGCCGCCACAGCTACCAAACCAGGGGCAGCGCGGCACCACGCGCTGCGGGCTGTCGGTAAGGCGCCGCTTAACCCGCGCCGTCGCATGGCTGCGTTTTTCGCTTTCAAGGACGGCTTCAACCTGCTCACCGGGCAATGCGCCCGGAACAAACAATGCCTTACCGTCATGGCGAGCAACGCCCTGCCCAAATGGATCCAGGTCACGAATGTCGAGTGTTATGATCTTACGCGTCGTCACGCGCCGCTTTGCAGAGTAGAATTGCGCCATTGTGGAGTTATGCATTACCAGTTTACTGTTTGACTCATTGTCCCATATCGGAACCCCATGACCAACTACAGCCTGCGGGCACGCATGATGATACTGATTCTCGCCCCAACGGTGCTTATTGGCCTGTTGCTCAGTATCTTTTTTGTTGTGCACCGTTATCACGACCTGCAACGCCAGCTTGAAGATGCCGGAGCCAGCATTATTGAGCCTCTGGCGGTTTCCAGCGAATACGGAATGAGCTTTCATAACCGTGAATCTATCCGCCAGCTGGTGAGCGTACTGCACCGCCGCCATTCAGAAATCGTGCGCGGTATTTCCGTGTATGACGAGAACAACCGGCTGTTTGTCACGTCAAACTCTCAGCTCGATCATTCGCTGCTGCGCCTGCCGGACGGCGCGCCCCTGCCGATGGCGCTGACGGTTTCCCACCGCGGTGACTATCTGGTGTTGCGTACGCCGATTATTTCCGAGCGTTATTCACCAGACGAATCCGAAGTCACGGAAGCTAAACCGACCAATAACACTATGGGCTACGTGGCGCTGGAGTTGGATCTGCGCTCGGTACGGCTGCAGCAATATAAAGAGATTTTCACCTCCACGCTGCTGGTGCTGTTCTGCGTAGGGATTGCGCTGGTGTTCGCCTGGCGGCTGATGCGCGATGTCACAAGCCCCATTCGCAACATGGTAAATACCGTTGACCGCATCCGCCGCGGCCAGCTCGACAGCCGCGTCGAAGGCTTTATGCTCGGCGAGCTGGATATGCTGAAAAACGGCATCAACTCAATGGCGATGTCGCTGACGGCTTACCACGAGGAGATGCAGCATAACGTTGACCAGGCCACATCGGACCTGCGTGAAACGCTGGAGCAAATGGAAATCCAGAACGTAGAACTGGATCTGGCGAAAAAACGCGCCCAGGAAGCGGCACGTATCAAATCAGAATTTCTTGCCAACATGTCGCATGAGCTACGCACCCCGCTTAACGGCGTGATTGGCTTTACGCGCCTGACGCTCAAAAGCGACCTGACCAACACGCAGCGCGATCACCTTAATACCATTGAGCGCTCGGCGAACAACCTGCTGACTATCATCAACGACGTGCTCGACTTCTCTAAGCTGGAGGCGGGCAAGCTGATCCTCGAAAGCATTCCGTTCCTGCTGCGCACAACGCTTGATGAAACCATCACGCTGCTGGCCCATTCCGCACACGACAAGGGTCTTGAGCTGACGCTCAATATTAAAAATGATGTGCCGGATAACGTGATTGGCGATCCGCTGCGTTTGCAGCAAATTCTGACCAACCTTATTGGTAACGCGATTAAGTTTACCGAACAAGGCAGCATTGATGTCATCATCGACAAACGTGCCGTCAGCAACAATAAGCTGCAAATTGAGGTGCAGATCCGCGATACCGGTATTGGCATCCCGGAAAAAGATCAGTCGCGGCTGTTCCAGGCGTTTCGCCAGGCAGACGCCAGTATTTCGCGACGCCACGGCGGCACCGGGCTGGGGCTGGTCATTACCCAGAAGCTGGTCAATGAAATGGGCGGCGATATCTCATTCCACAGCCAGCCTGGCAACGGCTCCACTTTCTGGTTCCACATTAATCTCGACCTGAATCCCAACGCGGCACTCGATATCCACGCGCTGGATGCACTCACCGGCAAGCATATCGGTTACATTGAGCCAAATGCCGCCGCCGCGCAGGGCACGCTGGATATGCTTGCGGGAATGCCGATGCGCGTCACCTACAGTGGCTCGCTCAACGCCCTGCCGGATGACCGCTATGACTTTATTTTGCTCGGCGTGCCGGTTGTTTTTCAGGAGTCCTTCTCCATTGCGGAGGAAACGCTGCACCGTGCAGCGGCCATGACCGAGTGCCTGTTGCTGGCACTGCCGTGCCACGCCCAGGTGAATGTGGAGCACTTTATCCGCAACGGGGCCAAAGCCTGCCTGCTCAAACCCGTGACGCAAACACGCCTGACGCCGCTGCTGCTTGAGCACGGTGGCGAGCGCTGTGTGCTGCCAGGCGAGGAAGAAGCCAACGACAGGTTGCCCATGACCGTGATGGCGGTGGATGATAATCCGGCTAACCTGAAGCTGATTGGTGCGCTGCTCGATGACCAGGTCCAGCAGGTGGTGCTGTGTGAAAGTGGCACTCAGGCGATTGAAAACGCGCGCCAGATGGCCTTTGATCTGGTGCTGATGGATATCCAGATGCCGGATATGGACGGTATCCGCGCCTGTGAGCTTATCCGCCAGCTGCCGCAGCACCATTACACGCCGGTGGTTGCCGTGACGGCGCATGCGATGGCCGGGCAAAAAGAGAAGCTACTGAGCGCTGGCATGAACGACTATCTGGCCAAACCTATTGCCGAGGAGAAGCTGCATGCGCTGCTGCTGCGCTACGGCCCCGGCAGCGGGATGGCCATTCCAGGAGCGTTACCGGAACCGAGCGCGCCGAAGGTGAACCCCAACGCCACGTTCGACTGGCAGCTTGCGCTTCACCAGGCGGCCAATAAGCCCGATCTGGCGCGCGATATGCTACTGATGCTGGTGGATTTCCTGCCGCAGGTGCGCAATATCGTTGAAGAGCAACTCTCCGGCGAAGCCCCTGAAGAGCTGCTGGCGGTTATCCATAAACTGCACGGCAGCTGTGGCTACAGCGGCGTACCGCGCCTGAAAAACCTCTGTTATTTGCTGGAGCAACAGATGCGCAGCGATATCCCGCCAGAACAGCTGGAGCCAGAACTGCTGGAGCTACTGGATGAAATGGATAACGTGACGCGCGAGGCGTGCCAGTTTCTTAAATAACGCACAGGTATTGGGGCCAAATCCGGCCCCAATACCTGGTTAGCCCTCAGCGCACGGTTAGCGTCTTACACGCTCTCCAGGCAGAAGAACGCAATGGCCGGTCACCTCAGCGGCCCCATCTTCAACACGCTCGCCACATTGCGCGCCGCACGGCGCACATTCTGCGCGGCATTGTCCAACGCCTGCTCCAGCGTACATACGCTGTCTATCACGCTAAAAACCGCATCAATGCCGTGTTCATGCACCACACCCACGTCGGGCGTCAGGCTTCCGGCAATGCCGATGACCGGCTTGTTGTGCCGTTTGGCAATGCGCGCCACGCCGACCGGCACCTTGCCGTGAATTGACTGACTGTCGATACGCCCTTCGCCGGTAATCACTACATCGGCATCGCGCAGTTGTGCTTCAAGGTTCAGCGCACCGGTCACAATATCAATCCCCGGGCGCAGCTTTGCATCGCAGAAGGCGTATAGCGCCGCCCCCATTCCACCTGCCGCACCGCCACCTTCAAGCGCCAGCACCGCTTTGCCCACATCGCGGGCAATGGTCTTCGCAAAGTGCGCCAGCGCCTGGTCCAGTTGCGTAACCATCTGCGCCGTCGCGCCTTTTTGCGGACCGAAAATCGCCGATGCCCCCTGTTCACCGGTGAGCGGGTTCGTGACATCGCACGCAACGTCGATACGACAGCGCGCAATACGCGCATCCAGCCCGGTAACATCAATCTTCGCGAGCTTCGCAAGTGCCGCGCCGCCGGGCGCTAAATCACGACCGTCATTGTCAGTCAGGCGCACACCCAGAGCCTGGAGCATGCCTGCTCCCGCATCGTTAGTCGCACTGCCGCCAATGCCGATAATGATGTGCTCCACACCGGCATCCAGCGCATGACAAATCAGCTCGCCAGTGCCATAAGAGGTGGTAATGCGCGGATCGCGCTGCGTGCTACTCAGTAGCTCCAGCCCGCTTGCCGCCGCCATTTCGATAAACGCACTGCGCCCGTCGCCAGAAAGACCGTAAAACGCCGTCACCGGCTGGCCCAGCGGACCGGTAACCTCAAGCTCAAGGCGTCGTCCATCGGTTGCCGCAATCATCGCCTCAACGGTGCCTTCGCCGCCGTCGGCCATCGGCACCTTCACATATTCTGCCTCGGGAAAGACGGCGCGAAACCCCTGTTCGATGCAGTCAGCAACCTCAAGCGCGCTCAGGCTTTCTTTGTATGAATCCGGTGCGATCACTATTTTCATCGGCGATCCTTATTATCAACAGTTCCCCACTTCATGAAGTGGGGAGATCCATCATTGCCCGTATTATGAAACCGGACAAAGCCGTACATCAACGCACCATGCAGGGCCGTTTGTTGTCAAAGCGCCAGTCAGGAATCAGATACTGCATGCCCTGCGCATCGTCACGCGCACCCAGTCCGTGCTTCTGGTACAGCGCGTGCGCCTGCATCACCCGGTCCATATCCAGCTCCACGCCCAGCCCCGGCGCCTCTGGCACTTTCACTTTACCGCCTTCAATCACAAACGGCGCTTTAGTCAGGCGCTGATTGCCCTCCTGCCAGATCCAGTGGGTATCAATCGCGGTAATAGTGCCCGGTGCCGCTGCCGCCACGTGGGTGAACATCGCAAGCGATATGTCGAAATGGTTGTTAGAGTGCGATCCCCAGGTCAAACCAAATTCATGACACATCTGTGCCACACGAACCGAGCCTTGCATAGTCCAGAAGTGCGGATCCGCAAGCGGGATGTCCACCGACTGGAGCGACAGCGTGTGCCCCATCTGCCGCCAGTCAGTGGCAATCATATTGGTTGCCGTCGGCAACCCCGTGGCGCGGCGAAACTCTGCCATCACTTCACGCCCGGAGTAGCCCTGCTCGGCACCACAGGGATCTTCTGCATACGCCAGCACGCCGCGCAGCTGTTTACCAATGCGAATTGCCTCGTCCAGCGACCAGGCCCCGTTCGGGTCAAGCGTCACTCGCGCCTGTGGGAAGCGGGCCGCCAGTGCGCTAATCGCTTCGGCCTCTTCCTCACCGGCCAGCACGCCGCCTTTGAGTTTGAAATCGTTAAAGCCGTATTTTTCATACGCGGCTTCAGCCAGACGCACAACGCTCTGCGGCGTCATCGCCTCATCGTGGCGCAGGCGATACCAGTCACAGCGCTCATCCGGCTGGCTCTGGTAAGGCAGCGGCGTGCGTTTGCGATCGCCGATGTAAAACAGATAACCGAGCATTTCCACTTCGCTACGCTGCTGACCGTCACCCAGAAGCGACGCCACATTGACGCCGAGGTGCTGGCCCAGCAAATCAAGCATGGCCGCTTCAATACCGGTTACAACGTGAATCGTGGTGCGCAAATCAAAGGTTTGCAGACCACGGCCCGCGCAATCACGGTCGGCAAAGCGGCTGCGTACATCGTTAAGCAGATTTTTGTACTGGCCGAGCGTCTTGCCCACCACCAGCGGGATAGCCTCTTCCAGCGTCTGGCGAATCTTTTCACCGCCTGGAATTTCACCCACGCCGGTGTGACCGGCGTTATCTTTAATGATCACGATGTTGCGGGTGAAAAACGGCGCATGCGCACCGCTCAGGTTCATTAACATACTGTCATGACCGGCAACCGGAATAACCTGCATGGCGGTAACAACGGGCGTTTGTGTACTCATATCCAAATCCTTTCTCATTGATTATCCGCGACCGAAAGCCGGGCGCTTGCGGTCAAATGTCCATCCTGGCACCAGGTAGCGCATGGCGCTGGCGTCGTTGCGCGCACCGCAGGGCAGCGTTTTATAAAGCTGGTGCGCCTGCTCGATGCGTTCCCAGTCAGGCTCCACACCCAGCCCTGGCGCCTGCGGCACCGCAATTTTGCCGTCGCGAATCGCCAGCGGCTCGCGGGTCAGGCGCTGGTCGCCCTCCTGCCAGATCCAGTGGGTATCAATGGCTGTTGGCGTACCGGGTACCGCCGCGCCCACATGGGTAAACATGGCAAGCGAAATATCGAAATGGTTATTGGAGTGACAACCCCAGGTCAGCCCCCAGTCGTTGCACAGTTGCGCCACGCGTACTGCGCCGCTGAGCGTCCAGAAGTGCGGGTCCGCAAGTGGAATATCGACCGCGTTAAGCATGATGGCATGGCCCATTTCACGCCAGTTGGTGGCAATCATGTTGGTTGCCACCGGCAAGCCGGTGGCACGGCGAAACTCTGCCATCACTTCGCGCCCGGAGTAGCCCTGCTCTGCGCCACACGGATCTTCGGCGTAGGTCAGCACCTCATTCATGCCTTTGCACAGTGCAATGGCTTCATCAAGCAGCCAGGCACCGTTTGGGTCAACGGTAATGCGCGCATCCGGGAAGCGTTTTTTCAACGCGCAGGCCGCCTCAAGCTCCTGCTCGCCAGGCAGCACGCCGCCTTTGAGTTTGAAATCTTTAAAGCCGTAGCGGTCCTGCGCGGCTTGCGCCAGGTCAACGACCGCCTGGGTGCTTAAGGCCTGCTGGTGGCGCAGGTGATACCAGGCGTGAGCGCCCTGCTGCCCCTCCAGATACGGCAAATCCGTTTTGTTGCGATCGCCTATATAAAACAGATAACCCAGCACGGTAACTTCGTCGCGCTGTTTACCAGGCCCTAGCAGCTCACACACCGGTACATTGAGCGCCTTGCCAAGTAAGTCCAGCAGTGCAGCTTCCAGTGTGGCCACGGCATTCACGCGCAGTTCAAAGGTCCATGCGCCTTTACCGAAGGTGTCAAAGTCCGCCGACTGGTTGCCCATGTGCACGCGCTGCACCAGTTGATTCATGCGCGCCACTTCCTGCCCCACAACCTGCGGGATAGCATCCACCAGCGTCTGGTAAATCACCTCACCGCCGGGCGCTTCACCCAGGCCGGTATTACCGGCGTTATCGGTCAGCACCACAATGTTGCGGGTGAAGTACGGCGCGTGCGCGCCGCCGATGTTAAGTAACATGCTGTCGTGGCCCGCCACCGGGATCACGCGCATGTGGGTAATGACCGGGCCTGATTGCGTACTCATGAGCGCACTCCCGGTACCGGTTTAAGCTCAATACGCTTGATATCACCTACCAGCACCAGATAGCTGAGGATGGCGATGAACGCATGGATGCCCACGTAAACCAGCGCGCCGTTGAAGGAGCCAGACACGCCAACGATATAGCCAATGACAATCGGTGTGACAATGCCGGAGATATTGCCGAACATATTGAACAGGCCACCGCTAAGACCGCTAATTTCTTTAGGCGCGGTATCTGCCATCACGGCCCAGCCGAGCGCACCAATGCCTTTGCCAAAGAAGGCCAGCGCCATAAAGCCCACTACCATCCATTCAGCCTGCACATAGTTGCAGAACACCATGCTGATAGAGAGCAGCATCCCGACCACAATTGGCGTTTTGCGCGCAATGTTCAGCGAACCACTGCGGCGCATCAACCAGTCGGAAATCACGCCGCCGAGCACACCGCCAATAAAGCCGCATATCGCCGGCACAGAGGCGACAAACCCGGCTTTGAGAATCGACATGCCGCGCGCCTGCACCAGATAAACCGGGAACCAGGTAATAAAGAAATAGGTCAGCGCATTAATGCAGTACTGCCCGATGTAGATACCAATCATCATTCGTGAGCCAAGCAGCTGCTTAATCTGGCCCCATTTCTGCGAAAACGGCACTTTTTCTTTGCTACTGGTCTGGTCCATGTTGACCAGCGCACCGCCTTGCTCGATATAGTCCAGTTCGGCTTTGTTTACGCCCGGATGACTGACCGGATCGTGAATCATTTTCAGCCATAAAAAACTGATGATGATGCCAAGTCCACCCATAAAGAAGAACACGTGTGACCAGCCCACCGCGTGGGTAAGCCAGCCCATAATCGGCGCGAAAATTACCGTTGCGAAGTACTGGGCTGAGTTAAAAATGGCGACCGCCGTGCCGCGCTCCTGTGCCGGGAACCAGGCGGCTACAATGCGACTGTTGCCGGGAAAAGAGGGCGCTTCGGCAAGGCCGACCAGAAAGCGCAGTGTGAACAGCGCGATAATGATGCCAAAACCGCTAAAGATATCGACAAAGCCCTGTAACAGCGTAAACAGCGACCAGATAAAAATGGACCAGAAATAGACGCGCTTGGAGCCAAACCGGTCGAGCAGCCAGCCGCCGGGAATTTGCCCAATCACGTAGGCCCATGAGAAAGCAGAGAAAACGTAACCCATGCCAACCGGATCCAGGCCAATGTCGCGCGCCATTTCCGAACCGGCAATCGACAGCGTTGCCCTGTCGCCGTAGTTAAATGAGGTGACAATAAACAGCATCACCACTATCCAGTAGCGGGCGTTTGTGCGTTTTTCAACAACGCTTTGCGCCTGGCTAAATGTGTTCATGTTGTACTCCTGAATAATAGCCCGTGGCTACATCCATTCTGAACAGCACAACCCCTGGGTTAATCAGAATGATATGCCGTGACAATCCGCAGCGAGTTGTTGTGTTGGCAGAGTAGCTGCGGTTTTATGAACTGACGCAGACAGTATAAAAATGCCCCGGCGCGCCCTCACCGTGCAGGAATACAACTTTCATGGATAGTTAAAACGGGATTTAGGGCATCGGCACAAACGACTGGGCGATGCTTCACGAAATAGCGGGAAATGAGAGGTGTGCGCGCTTTTTAACGCGGGTGGAAGATGCCCTTCGCCAACGCGAAGGGCTGTGGCTTATTTAACCAGCGTGCTCCAGTGTTCAACCCAGGGATTCGAGACGCTTTCAGGCTCAGTGGTTTCACTGGCGTCAATGGTCAGCACCTCACCCAGGCGGGCTGCGCCCTGCTCCTGCAACAGCGCGTCAAACTGCTTACCGCCGCCGCAGTAGTTGTCATACATGCTGTCGCCAAGCGCAATAAGGCCGTATTTCAGCTCCGGGTGCCAGCCAATAACCTTAATGGCTTCAAACAGCGGCACAATGCTGTCGGGCAGGTCACCCTGGCCGGTAGTTGAGGTCACCACCAGCGCGTAGCCATTGCGATAGCGCTCCCAGTCCGCGGCTTCAGGGTCTTCAAATACCTTTGCGTCATGCCCCTGGCTTGCCAGAATAGCCTGCGCCTCTTCGGCTACCAGCAGCGCGTTTCCGTAAATGGTTCCGACAAAAATGCCCACTTCGGCCATAGCCTGTCACTCCTTAAACGTAGAATCGTTAACATCCTGGACGCTGTCAGGGCCAAAGGCAACCCTTTCAATTTCGGGGAGAATCCCACGCCAGCCAAAGTCTGTCAGCGCCCGCATCCAGACCGAGTCCAGTCCAGCCTCAATACGCAGCGGTTCGCCAGTCACCGGGTGAGTCAACTCAAGGCGGCTTGCGTGCAGCATCAGACGGTTGCAGCCAAAATGCTCTGCTGCTGCCCGGTTCTGGCGCAGATCGCCGTGTTTGCTGTCACCGATAATAGGGTGGCGTAAATGCGCCATGTGGCGGCGAAGCTGGTGCTTACGCCCGGTTTGCGGGGCCATTTCCACCAGACTGTAGCGTGCGCTGCTGTAGCGCACGATAGCGACCGGCATTTCACAGGTCGCAATGCCGCGATAGTGCGTCAGCGCAGGTTGCGGTTCTTTATCAGTACGGCTGAACTTATCGCCAATTTTATCCAGCTCCTCGCGCAGCGGATAATCCAGCGTTGCCTCATCTTCCAGCCAGCCGCGCACAATGGCGTGATAATGCTTGTGAATCTGGTGTGATTCAAACTGTTGAGATAAAAGCCGCCCTACCTCGCTTGATAAGCCCATCAGCAGCACGCCAGAGGTTGGCCTGTCGAGGCGGTGCACGGTAAAAACGTGCTGACCAATCTGGTCGCGCACGGTCTGCATCACCACCACTTTTTCATCGCGGTCAAGCCAGCTTCGGTGCACCAGCCAGCCAGACGGTTTATTGACCGCCACCAACCATTCATCCTGATAAAGGATTTCCAGCATCAGGCATCCCCGGCAAAAAGTGCATCAAGCGCCACCAGCGCGGCCAGTAGCGCGTCACGCTGCGGCCAGCCCGCCTCAAGCGCCATCTCATAGTAGGGCGCGACGGCAAAGGCCTGTGGTAGTGGATGCCCGCCGTCAAGCAGCGCGTGCATGCGCGGCAACAGCACCCACTGTAACCATTCGTGCGGTGCCAGGGTGTCCATACAAAAGGGTTGGCTGCTTGCAAAAGCGCTGTCTGCGGGAGATGTCGTCTGCCAGTGCTGGCCATCGCGCAGAACGTGTTCAATATGCAGGAGCCGCTCGCGCACGGCATTGTGGCGTTCCATGGGAACCTCGTCAGGAATATCAGAAGGGCGCAAGAATATCACGGGGAAGGGCGTGGGCTAAAAGCCTCCATAAAAAAGTAGGGGCACTGCTTTCACAGTGCCCCTGGTTCGTTTTGCAGCAATCCAGCTACCTTCAATGCTCCCTGCTCATCCTTGACAACTTTTCCCGTGGCCATCCTGACCTACGTTCCTTCGTTACTGCTCCGTGCCATCATCCTGATGCGTGTGACGCCATCCTGACGTTCACCCTGGTCTTCATGACCCGCCTTCTGTCCCGTCCGGCTCTCGGTCTCCTTCCTGGAGGTGTCCTTTTACGCTATCCTGCGTTATCCTCTTGCTTCTTCCTGAAGCCTTCCTTGTAGCGCCATCCCCGGCGTGTTCCTGATTCCAGAAGAGGCATCATCCTGATACCGCCTTCTTTATTTCGACTCCCTGTCGATGGATATAGAATCCCCTAAAACCGTCAGGCTTACAACCCATGCTCCGTAGCAAAGATCGCCAAACTTTCATTCGTAAGCCATTCTGTAAAACCTTAATCCCATGATAAATAGAGTATTATCATTAACTATGTGGGATTGATTCTGCATATCAAACAGCGATGTCCTACAGCTGTTGTAAGAGATCTCTCACAAGCTTGTAGTCAAAAGTCTGTCACAGGATCTGCGGGGTGAGCTGAGCAAGGAACGTTCCCAACCCAGGAGCCAAAGGCGTGTAGCGTGAAGTGCCTAATGTTTCAAGGCGTACTTCGCCCGTCACATTAGAGACAGAGATAACGTCCAGTTCGCTGTCCAGCGTCGCAATAAATAATGTAGGCGATAATTTCAGACGTCGCTGAATTAATAAATGACCAATTTGATTTTCCTGCACGCGACGAAAATCATCCGCACTCCAGGTTTGTAGCAGCGTAAAATGGTGCTCGCCAAGCGTCACCGTCATATACCCCGCAAACTGCGTGGTATAAAAGTCATGAATATCCTGACGGATGACAATATCCAGCGCCTTTTCCACACCGCGTAAATCCGCCTGCGGCGCAAAAGGCTGTGGCTGCCAGAACACGCCGTCTTCACCGGTTGCCGTAATGCAGGGCGACGGCACACCATACAGTTCTTCACTGCGCGGCCCACGGCCATTTGCCTGCTGCCAGGACTCACAATAGCGGCGGGTGAAATCCGTTAAGGCCTGCTTTACGTCGTTCAATTTCTCTCTCCTTACGCGGTAAGCTACACTACGCGGCTGATTGTACCTGCTTTACAGAGGCGAAACACATGTCCGGTTACGATAACCACCAGGCGCTCAGTGGCCTGACGCTCGGCAAAACCACCGAGTACCGCGATACTTACGACGCATCGTTATTACAGCCGGTGCCGCGCAGTCTTAATCGCACCCCGCTGGGGCTCAATGACGACAATCTGCCGTTTCACGGCAAAGATATCTGGACACTGTATGAGCTGTCCTGGCTCAACGCCCACGGACTGCCGCAGGTTGCCGTCGGCCATGTGGAACTGGATGCCAGCAGCGTGAACCTGGTGGAGTCCAAAAGCTTTAAGCTCTATCTCAACAGCTTCAACCAGACGCGTTTTGCCGACTGGCAGCAGGTGCACGCCACGCTTGAGCGCGACCTGCGCGCCTGCGCTCAGGGCGATGTGAGCGTCGTACTGCATCGCCTGAGTGAACTTGAAGGCACAGCGGTGGCGGCGTTTGCGGGTGAATGTATTGACGAGCAGCCGATAACCATCGACAGCTACGCATTCAGCGCCGATTATCTTGCCGGCGCCGCAGGCAGCGAAGAAGTCGAAGAAACGCTCGTCAGCCATCTACTCAAATCCAACTGCCTGATTACCCACCAGCCGGACTGGGGTTCGGTGCAGATTCACTACCGTGGCCCGCGCATCGATCGCGAAAAACTGCTGCGCTACCTGGTGTCGTTTCGCCACCATAACGAGTTTCACGAACAGTGTGTTGAGCGTATTTTTAATGACATTCAGCGCCTGTGCCACCCACACAGCCTCAGCGTCTACGCGCGCTATACGCGACGCGGCGGCCTGGACATTAACCCCTGGCGCAGCAACAGCACATTTACTCCGGCAACCGGTCGCCTGGCGCGCCAGTAGAGCCGCGCAATTTGTGCCGCAGGGTTGTTAAAGCGAGGCGGCCAGGGCTATTGTAAACACCAGGGGCGCTGCACTTATCGCCCATAAGGAGCTTACTTGATTACACATATCAGTCCTCTTGGTTCCATGGACATGCTGTCGCAGCTGGAAGTCGATATGCTTAAGCGCACCGCCAGCAGCGATCTTTACCAACTGTTTCGCAACTGTTCACTTGCGGTGCTCAATTCCGGCAGCCAGACCGACAACAGCAAAGAGCTGCTGTCGCGCTATGAAAATTTCGATATCAACGTGCTGCGCCGCGAGCGCGGCGTGAAGCTCGAACTGGTCAATCCTCCGGAAAAGGCGTTTGTAGACGGCCAGATTATCCGCTCGCTACAGGCCAACCTGTTTGCGGTGCTGCGCGATATCCTGTTTGTAAACGGCCAGATTGCCTGGGCCGGGCGCTTTCAGCACCTGAATCTGGAAAACTCCATCCACATTACCAACCTGGTGTTCTCCATTCTGCGTAACGCCCGCGCGCTGCACGTGGGCGAAGCCCCGAATATGGTGGTGTGCTGGGGCGGTCACTCAATCAATGAAAACGAATATCTCTACGCACGCCGCGTCGGTAATGAGCTGGGGCTGCGTGAGCTGAATATATGTACTGGCTGTGGTCCTGGTGCTATGGAAGCACCAATGAAAGGCGCGGCGGTTGGCCACGCCCAGCAGCGCTATAAAGAAGGACGCTTTATCGGCATGACCGAGCCGTCCATTATTGCCGCCGAGCCACCTAACCCGCTGGTGAATGAACTCATCATCATGCCAGACATTGAAAAGCGTCTTGAAGCGTTTGTGCGTATCGCCCACGGTATTATTATTTTCCCAGGCGGCGTCGGCACCGCCGAAGAGCTGCTTTATCTGCTCGGCATTCTGATGAATCCGCACAACCACGACCAGGTTCTGCCGCTTATCCTCACCGGCCCGAGTGAAAGCGCCGATTATTTCCGCGTGCTGGATGAGTTCATTGTCAACACGCTGGGCGAGCAGGCGCGTCGTCATTACGAAATCATCATCGACGACCCGGCAAAAGTGGCACAGCACATGAAAAAAGCCATGCCGCGCGTGAAGGAAAACCGCCGTGAAACCGGCGATTCTTATGGGTTCAACTGGTCAATTCGCATCGCGCCGGATTTGCAGGTGCCGTTTGAACCGACCCACGAGAACATGGCGAATCTGGGGCTTTACCCTGACCGTCCGGCTGAACAGCTGGCCGCAGACCTGCGCCGCGCGTTTTCCGGTATTGTCGCGGGTAACGTTAAGGAAGTGGGGATCCGTGCTATTGAAGAACGCGGCCCGTACAAAATTCACGGTGACCCGAAGATGATGAAACAGATGGATGATTTGCTTCAGGGCTTCGTGGCGCAGCACCGCATGAAACTGCCGGGCAGCGCGTACATTCCGTGTTACGAAATTATCACCTGAATCACGTTCAAGCAGCCTGCGGGCTGCTTTTTTTACGTCTGCACGTAAACGGTTGCTTTAAATTTCATGCTGCCGCCTCGCAATATCCTCAGATTAATCAAAATTAAATCCCGATCTTTCTACTTTTTTCAGCATTGAATCTGATAGTGCTGAAACCATGATTCAAAGCAAAGTGCAGTCATGCTAGTTTGACCGCGAAAATTCACCACTCAACGGTTTTTAGCCAGTACAAAACTCCATCAATTTAATCTCAGAAAGTGGATTAATGTAATTGCGATCGCGATCACTGATACATAAACGGCGCCAATGTATCTTTGCGCCGCATAACCAAGCCATGGGCAAAAATTACAAAAAACTCGCTCTGCACAGTATTTCCTATTACGGTCAAGCACTTTAACAATGTGATTGACTAATTATCTGGCATATTTCGTTCCCCAGGAGATCGATTCATGGATACCACCCAAACCAGCACCCTTGCTTCTGTAGAAAAGCGCAGTTCGTGGCGCAGAACCGACACCATCTGGATGCTTGGCCTCTACGGCACCGCCATTGGTGCAGGCGTACTGTTCCTGCCAATTAACGCAGGCGTTGGCGGTCTTATCCCGCTGTTTATCATGGCCGTGCTGGCATTCCCGATGACCTTTTTTGCCCACCGTGGCCTGACGCGCTTTGTGCTGTCAGGTAAAAATCCGGGCGAAGACATTACCGAAGTGGTAGAAGAGCACTTTGGTGTGGGTGCCGGTAAGCTCATCACCCTGCTCTACTTCTTTGCGATTTACCCCATTCTGCTGGTCTACAGCGTGGCGATTACCAACACGGTTGAGAGTTTCCTGACTCACCAGCTCGGTATGCAGGCACCGCCGCGCGCCATTCTGTCGCTTATCCTGATTGCCGGCATGATGGCTATTGTGCGCTTTGGCGAGCAGATGATTGTTAAAGCGATGAGCGTGCTGGTTTTCCCGTTTGTGGCAGCACTGATGCTGCTCGCGCTCTACCTGATTCCGCAGTGGAACGGTGCAGCACTGGAAACCCTGAGCCTGAGCAGCAGCACCGGCAACGGCCTGTGGATGACGCTGTGGCTGGCCATTCCGGTTATGGTTTTCTCCTTTAACCACTCACCGATTATTTCGTCTTTCGCCGTTGCCAAACGTGAAGAATACGGCGCAGGTGCAGAGAAGAAGTGCTCTAAAATCCTTGCTTACGCCCACATCATGATGGTGCTGACGGTCATGTTCTTTGTCTTCAGCTGCGTACTGAGCCTGTCTCCGTCAGACCTCGCTGCGGCAAAAGCACAGAACATCTCCATTTTGTCTTATCTGGCAAACCACTTTAATGCCCCGCTGATTGCCTGGATGGCGCCGATTATCGCCATCGTGGCTATCACCAAATCATTCCTGGGCCACTACCTGGGCGCACGTGAAGGTTTCAACGGCATCGTCATCAAACAGCTGCGCAGCCGCGGGATGAACATTGAAATCAACCGTATGAACCGCATCACCGCTATCTTCATGCTGCTGACCACCTGGCTTGTGGCCACGCTGAACCCGAGCATTCTCGGCATGATTGAAACCCTGGGCGGCCCGGTTATCGCGATGATTCTGTTCCTGATGCCGATGTACGCCATCCAGAAAGTCCCGGCCATGCGCAAATACAGCGGCCACATCAGCAACGTCTTTGTTGTGATTATGGGCCTGATTGCCATCTCTGCGATTTTCTACTCTCTGTTCAGCTAACCTTTTCAGCGCCGCCCCCGTGCGGCGCTTCCTCCCGTATTCTCTGTATTTTCTGGTGGAAACATCATGATTAGCGTTTTCGATATTTTCAAAATTGGGATTGGTCCTTCCAGCTCGCACACGGTAGGACCGATGAAGGCCGGGAAACAGTTTACCGACGATCTTATCGCCAAAGGCCTGTTGAACGACGTCACGCGCGTGGTCGTTGATGTCTACGGTTCACTGTCGCTGACCGGCAAAGGGCACCACACCGATATCGCCATTATTATGGGGCTGGCCGGTAACCTGCCGGACACGGTGGATATCGACAGCATCCCGCATGTGATTCAGGACGTGAATACCCACGGCCGCCTGTCGCTTGCCAACGGCCGCCATGAGGTCGAGTTCCCGGTTGATCAGTGCATGAATTTCCATGCCGACAACCTGTCACTGCATGAAAATGGTATGCGCATCACCGCCCTTGCGGGTGAGAAGGTGCTCTACAGCCAGACCTATTACTCCATTGGCGGCGGCTTTATTGTTGATGAAGCGCACTTTGGCGTAGAAGAAACCTCGGCGGTGCAGGTGCCTTACCCTTATGCTAATGCCGCCGATTTGCAGCGCCACTGTCGTGAAACCGGCCTGTCCCTGTCCGGGCTGATGCTGAAAAACGAGCTGGCACTGCATTCCCAGCAGGAGCTGGAGGCGCACTTCGCCGCCGTCTGGGATGTAATGCGTGCAGGCATAGAGCGCGGTACCACCACCGAGGGCGTATTGCCCGGTAAACTGCGTGTACCGCGCCGCGCCGCCGCACTGCGCCGCATGCTGGTTAGCAGCGACAAGGTAAGCCTCGACCCGATGAGTGTGGTTGACTGGATTAACATGTTTGCACTGGCAGTTAACGAAGAAAACGCAGCCGGTGGCCGTGTGGTCACCGCACCGACTAACGGCGCGTGCGGTATTGTCCCGGCAGTGCTGGCTTACTACGACAAGTTTATCCGCGAAGTTAATGCCAACTCACTGGCGCGTTTTATGCTGACGGCAAGCGCCATCGGTTCGTTATATAAGATGAATGCCTCTATTTCAGGCGCTGAAGTAGGCTGCCAGGGCGAAGTGGGCGTGGCCTGCTCCATGGCTGCGGCAGGGCTGGCAGAACTTCTGGGCGCAAGCCCGATGCAGGTGTGCATCGCCGCTGAAATTGGCATGGAGCATAACCTGGGGTTGACCTGCGATCCGGTTGCAGGCCAGGTTCAGGTCCCGTGCATTGAGCGTAACGCTATCGCTGCGGTGAAAGCCGTGAACGCGGCACGTATGGCGCTGCGCCGTACCAGTGAGCCACGCGTATGCCTGGATAAGGTGATTGAAACCATGTATGAAACGGGCAAAGACATGAACGCCAAATACCGCGAAACGTCACGTGGCGGTCTGGCAATGAAAATTGTAACCTGCGATTAAAAAAAAAGGGAGGTGCCAACACGGCACCTCCTGATTCAAAAGGAAAAAATCATCCTGCGCTGCGCAGAATATATTTAACTGATGAGAATATTCTCTTAAAGCGATAAAAAGGCTCGACCTGTTATTAAGAAATTATTCAGCGCACGGAGAATTTTCTTATCGCAAATTAATTTGCTTCACAGCCCGAACACACGTTTATCCACAGGGCTATTATTCATTAAAACGCTGAAAACATCATCCACCATTAATTACTATTCCACTGGCTTCAATCATTATTTATTTAGCAAAAAACACGACAAGACCATGCCTGGTAGAAATAGCATTCCACCTGGCCGCTCGCTGTCTGCCCCCGTATTTCGCCACTTCTCATACCTGTACAGCTTGTATCTGAATATATTTTCACCACTATTATAGTTCAGAGCAGAGCGCTATCTGGTTGGCGCGATGCAGGCCACAGCGCGTAATATGTAGCCGCACAGTATCGCTGTGTTTGTCCACGCCAGGAGCCTGGCGGTACACCAGTAAATACTCATCACTCGCGCAGGCTACCGGATGCTTACTCAGATACCAGCGTATACTTTGCATCGTTAACGGCTGGTCGTCTTCCTGAGCGTTATCGTGCAGATACACTTTGCAGCTTTCAATTGCTCCCAGATAGGTTTCTGCCTGCACGCGGGGGTATAGATACAACCGGACAATCAGCAAAGCTAATAGCAGCACAAATGTACCGCCCAGCAAAAAAATGGCCTGACGGCTGAACATTTTCCAACATATCGGGCCGAAGCGCTTGCCAGGCAGTCCGGCGTGCGCCACTGAAGACACAGGTGTTGAGGCGTGCGCTGCTGGCTCCTCGCTTTCCTCACTCATTGCCTGCACAGCAATGTCTTTATGTAGCGTAAAGCCCAGTTTAGGGATGGTGACGATAACCTCATCCTCAATACCAAAACTTCGCAGTACCCTTCTCAACTTGCTGATGCAATGATTTAAATTGTTATTGCTCGACACCATGCCAAAGTTGTCCCACACCTTCTGGAAGATTTCCTCCCTGGGCACATTTTTTCCCTGACAGGTGATTAACAACTCCAGTAGCCGCCGGGCCGGGTTCGATATTGTTACGGCTTCCTCATGATTATCGATTAAAGAAAGCGTATTCAGATCGGGAACAAAAAGTATCCGATCGCAAATAATATATTTCATAGCTGGCCCTCAGTAATTTCGTTCCATGAAGAGAGTGGCAATTGCTGGTGATCCCACCAGTCCATGTCATCTGTTTAAAAAAGATGATGCCTTCCCGTTCCTGCTTATCTTGAGGGTTTACCCAATAATGCCATTAGTGCAGGAAAAAATGTAAACCTGGCAAATTCTACACGACCTCTTATGTATTGGAATAATACAGACAAAAAATCAGGACAACAGATTTTAAATTGCTATTTTAAGATTAATTAAAAAAAACACATAAAAAATCATTCAACATTAATGAAAATTAATGAATTAACACTCCTGGAATAATAGTTTTGCACAATAATCCGGCATTGTTATTTCATCTGTCAAAAAAAACATTAACCCGGGGGAGGTATACATTATAAAAGACACGCTGCTGGCAAATTTAATACAGCACAGCACAAAAACCGGGAAGCGCTGTCCTTGAGAGAGTAAAAATGACAGAATAATGAAGAGTTTTTGTGCAGGAGGATATATGGCGGCTCATCTTTTAATCGTTGATGCTTTAAATCTGATCCGGCGTATCCACGCTGTACAAGGCTCCCCCTGCGCGCAAAGTTGCCTGAGTGCGCTGGAACAGCTCATTATTCACAGTAATCCAACCCACGCCGTTGCCGTATTTGACGACGAGGATCGCCACCAGGGCTGGCGCTACCAGCGACTACCGGAATATAAAGCCGGGCGAACCCCACCACCAGCGACATTAATACAGGAACTTCCGCACTTGCGCGAAATATTCATCCAGCGCGGTATTCAGTGCTGGTCAGCGCAAGGTGAAGAGGCAGACGATCTGGCAGCGACGCTGGCCGTTCGGGTTGCTGGTGCCGGTGTGTCTGTCACTATCGTCTCCACCGATAAAGGCTACTGCCAGCTCCTTTCGCCGCAGATACGCCTGCGCGATTACTTTCAAAAACGCTGGCTGGATGCGCCGTTTGTGCACGCTGAATTTGGCGTACAGGCCTCCCAGCTGCCGGACTTCTGGGGACTTGCGGGCATAAGCAGCAGCAAAATTCCCGGCGTACCGGGCATTGGAGGGAAGAGTGCAGCGGTGCTGCTTCAGGAATATTCCACGCTGGAGATGCTGTATGCCAACCTGGACAGCGTGGCTGAGAAATGGCGTAAAAAACTCACAGAGCACCGGGAGTTGGCATTTATCAGCCGCGATATTTCGCGGCTGGATACCGGACTTACGCTTAATGGCAACCTGCAACAGCTGCGCCTGACGCGTTAGCGCTCGTCGCGACGCCCGCCAACGGCCGCCCACATGCGACGCACGTGTACCGTCACTTCTTCGCGGTCATGGTACAACTGGCGGGCCTGAATCTGGGCGTTAATACCCTGGGCCTCAAGCTTTTCACGGATTTGCGCCAGATTTTGCGACACCTCTTCGTAACGCTTCTTCATCGGTAGCTTCAGATTGAAGATGGTTTCACGACACCAGCCGTTAACCAGCCACTGCGCCATCAGCGCTGCCACCTTGGCTGGTTTTTCCACCATGTCGCACACCATCCAGGAGATGTTGTTACGGTCGGGGCGATAGCGAAAACCGTCTTCACGCAGCCAGGTCACCTGCCCGGTATCCATCAGGCTCTGGGCCATCGGCCCGTTATCAACGGAATACACCCACATGTTGCGTTTGACCAGTTGATAGGTCCAGCCACCGGGACAGGCGCCAAGATCGACTGCATACATACCGTTTGCCAGGCGCTCATCCCACTCATCGGCTGGAATAAAGATGTGAAATGCCTCTTCAAGCTTAAGCGTGGAGCGACTTGGCGCATCAGACGGGAACTTCAGGCGAGGGATGCCCATATAGAAAGGCGAATTGTTGTGGCTGTAGGAATAACCGGTGTAGCAGCAGCCAGGTGCGACAAAAAACACGTGCACCACAGGGCGCTTCGTCGTTTCGGCGTTCGCCAGCACCTTTGCTTCACGCAGTGCACTGCGCAGCGGCACCGTGAACTTGCGGCAGAACTTCATCAGTTCTTTGCTTTCGTTGGTGTCTGCCACTTCCACCCGCAACTCGCCGCCCTTCTCCACCACGCCCTGCAACATACCCACAACTGGCGTGATGCGGTCTTCCGGCGGCAAATCCTTTAACAACTCACCGGCCACAAACATCTGACGAGCAAAAATCAACGAGCTGAACGGCAGTTCGCGCGCCAGCTTGTCGGCATCCTCAGCCTGATAGCACTCAAAAATCACATAGCCGCTGTTGTCTTTCACGCGGGCAAAACCGAACACGCCAGACTGCGCCGCTTTGTCGGTGATTTCCGCCGCACACTCTTTTTCAAATCCCTGGCGGCAGTAAAGAATCACCTTATTCATGCACCACACCTTTTGGTTTCAGGCGCAGTGCGCCAATCAGCATTAAAACCCAGCCGGCAAGGAAACTCACCCCGCCGACCGGCGTAACATACGCCCACAGGCGCAAATGAGAAAGCGCCAGGCAATACAGGCTGCCGCTAAACAGCACCGTGCCCAACGCCAGAAAAACGCTGCTCCAGTAGAACCAGATACTGATGCGTCGCTGCATCGCCACAGACAGCCCAAGAATGGCCAGCGTGTGGAACGCCTGGTACTGCAGCCCGGTCTGTATCCAGCCCATCTCCATGACACCCAGAGATTTGCTCAGCACGTGTGCGCCAAAAGCGCCCAGTGCCACATAGATAAAGCCGCTGATAGCGGCAAAAATTAACATAAAACGGCTGGTCATGATGCAACCTATGATTAATGCGCGCCGGATGCACGCGTGGGGTAATTATTGCTCATAGCGAAAGCGAAACTTTTCTTGCTCACTGGCCGCTTTCGCCAGGATCCACTGCCGGAAAGCCGCTATTTTACCCAGTTCTGCCTGGCTGTCATGGCAAACCAGATAAAAAGCGTTTTTGCTGACCAGCACATCATTAAACGGACAAACCAGACGACCGGCTTCAATCTCCGATTGCGCCATCACATTATTTGCCAGCGCCACACCCTGGCCGTGAATGGCCGCCTGTAACACCATCGCGCTATGGCTGAAAATGGGTCCCTGCTGCACATTAATATGGTTGAGGCCAAGCTGGCGCGTGTAGGCCTGCCAGTCTCGCCGTGACGCGTCATGTAACAGCGTATGGCGCGCCAAATCTTCAGGCGTTTTCAGCGCCTTATCGCCGGTCATGAGTAAAGGTGAGCACACGGGCAGCAAATACTCGGCATACAGCTTTTCCACCCGTAGCCCCGGCCAGTTACCGCGGCCATAGAATATTGCCACATCCACATCGTCGGCGAGCTTCTCTTCTTCGCGGTCGACGGCCTGAATACGCACATCAATGCCCGGCCATTCGGCGTTAAAACTCGTCAGGCGCGGCACCAGCCACTGTATGGCAAAACTGGGTAGCAGGCTCACCGTCAGCGCCCCTTTGGCGCTGCGCGCCTGGAGTTTGCGCGTGGCTTCCGTGAGCTGAGAGAAGATTTCTTTGATGTCGAGGAAGTAGCTCTGCCCTTCTTCGGTGAGCAACAGCGAGCGGTTGCGGCGGCGGAACAGCTTCAGCCCGAGGAAGTCTTCAAGCGACTTTATCTGGTGGCTGACCGCAGCCTGAGTCACAAATAGCTCCTCAGCCGCCTTAGTAAAACTGAGGTGGCGAGCGGCCGCATCGAAGACACGTAATGCATTTAAAGGAGGCAATCGCTTGGACATGGATTTGTATGCTAAACGTTAAGGAAAACAACAAATAGGTAACAATTTTTACCTATTAGTTTTTTTTATCTGAGACATTATAAATTGTCCGTTGAGCATACTCCAGTAAATACCTATAGTGGCGCCACTTCCTGAGCCGGAACGAAAAGCTTCCTGACGTGGTCAGGGCTTTTGGCTTACGGTTGTGATGTTGTGTTGTTGTGTTTGCATTGGGTCTGCGATTCAGACCGCGGCAGTTAAATGCCACTTTTTCACTTCCTGTACATTTACCCTGTCTGTCCATAGTGATTAATGTAGCACCGCAAGAATGCGGTGCTTTTTTTTGCCTGCAAATCACTCAAGGGCGACCATTTCTTTCACATCAGCGCGGTTGATTTGCTGTTTGTTACCGTTAGCGTCTTTGTACTTAATCATACCGGTATCGCTGTCAGTCTGAGGTTTACCTTCAGAGACAATCGAACGACCATCGTTGGTATGCATCACATAGTTAGGGCCAGAGCAGGCAGTCAGCGTAAAGGCCATAATACCCGCACCAATCAAAGCAGCTGTCTTCATCATTGTTTTCTCCTTGTAGCGTTTAATGCTGATAACATTAGTCCTGGTAACAGGCCGATAGTTTAACCCGTTACTATTTAGCATAATTCACTTTCAAACATTTTCCAGCCAGCCACCGTGGATTAAAGACTGTTCCTGGACGCTTGTGCCTTGCCAGGAAATGCGCCACGATCTCAGGACTACGCGAGGAAAATCATGACAGCTTTTAATCCCGCCCGCTTTCGCGAGCAGTTCCCGGCACTGATGGATGCCGGTGTTTATCTCGACAGCGCCGCCACCGCCCTCAAGCCACTGGCGGTTATTGAGGCCAGCCAGCAATTTTATTCGGTTAGCTCCGGTAGCGTGCACCGCAGCCAGTATGGTGCTGCCCAGCGCCTGACTGCACAGTACGAAGCGGCACGCGAGGCGGTTGCCCGCCTGCTCAACGCCGCCAGCGCCGACGAAATCGTCTGGACCCGTGGCGCAACAGAAGCGATTAACATCGTGGCGCAAAGCTGGGCGCGCCCGCGCCTTAAGCCTGGCGATGAAATCATCGTGAGCGAAGCCGAGCACCACGCTAACCTGGTGCCGTGGCTGATGGTCGCACAGCAGACGGGGGCAAAAGTGGTGAAGTTGCCCATTGGCGCCAACAGACTGCCTGACTTGTCATTGCTCCCTGCATTACTCAATGCCCGCACTCGCGTGCTGGCGCTGGGGCAAATGTCGAATGTTACCGGCGGCTGCCCGGACCTTGTGCGTGCGATAACGCTCGCCCATGCACATGACGTGATTGTGGTGGTCGATGGCGCGCAGGGGGCGGTGCACTGCCCGCCTGACGTACAGGCTCTCGATATCGATTTTTATACCTTCTCCGGCCATAAGCTCTATGGTCCGACCGGCATTGGCGCGCTCTATGGCAAAGCGGCGCTGCTGGCAGAGATGGCACCGTGGCTCGGTGGCGGCAAAATGATTACTGAAGTCTCTTTTGACGGCTTCAGCATGCAGCCTCCGCCGTACCGTTTTGAAGCAGGCACGCCCAATATTGCAGGCGTGACTGGCCTGAGTGCCGCGCTGGAGTGGCTTGCCGGTAACGATATGGTGCAGGCAGAAAATTACAGCCGAGGACTGGCAACGCTTGCAGAAGATGAACTGGCCAAACGCCCCGGTTTTCGCAGCTTCCGCTGTCAGGACTCCAGCCTGCTGGCCTTTGATTTTGCCGGTGTCCATCATGGCGATATGGTCACGCTACTGGCAAAATCCGGCGTGGCGTTGCGCGCGGGCCAGCACTGCGCGCAGCCGCTGCTGGCAGCGCTTGGCGTTAGCGGTACGCTGCGCGCCTCCTTTGCGCCTTATAACACACAGAGCGATGTCGAGTGCCTGATTCAGGCCGTCGACCGGGCGCTGGAACTGCTGGGAGATTGATAATGACAAGCGCTTTTCTGGCCGGACACCCGTTTGGCAGCACCGTGAGTGCCGACGACCTGCGCGCGATTTTCACGCCGCTGACGCAGTGGGAAGATAAATATCGTCAGCTGATTTTGCTCGGTAAACAGCTTCCTGCGTTGCCGGAGGCGCTAAAGCGTGAGGAGATTGAGGTACGCGGCTGTGAGAACCGGGTCTGGCTGGGTCACACCATGCACAATGACGGGCAACTGCACTTCTATGGCGACAGCGAGGGGCGCATTGTGCGCGGCCTGCTTGCAGTGCTGCTCACCGCAATTGAAGGTAAAACACCAGAAGAGCTGCGCCAGCACGATCCGCTCACACTGTTTGATGAACTGGGCTTAAGTGGCGAACTGAGCGCTTCACGAAGCCAGGGCCTGGCAGCACTGGCAAAGCAGGTGCGCCAGATAGCCGCGCAGTAAAGCCTCAGGCGCGTTCGCGCGCCGCTTTCGCCATCATCTTTTTCAGCACGTGCGATACCGCCACAAAGCCAAATGACGCGGTGACCATTGTCGCCGCGCCAAAGCCAGAGGCACAGTCCATGCGCTTTGGCCCTTCGGCACTGCTTTTCGCCGCACAGACCGAGCCGTCCGCCTGCGGATACACCAGCGCTTCGGTCGAGAACACGCAGTCCACGCCAAGCTTGCCTTTGCTGTTTTTCACCACGCCAAAATCACTTTTCAGCCGCTCTCTTAGCTTAGCCGCCAGCGGATCCTGAATGGTTTTCGCCAGATCGGCGACCTGAATCTGCGTGGGGTCAATTTGCCCGCCCGCGCCGCCGGTGGTCACCAGCGGAATTTTATTACGCCGACAAAACGCAATCAGCGCGGCCTTGGGGCGCACGCTGTCGATAGCATCAATCACATAGCTGAAATTCTGGTCCAGCAACTGCGCCACGTTATCGACAGTGACAAAATCATCCACCACATTAACGCGGCATTCCGGGTTTATCAGGCGAATACGCTCGGCCATGACCTCACCTTTAGCCTGGCCGACGCTATCACGCAGCGCATGGATCTGGCGGTTGGTGTTGGTGACGCACACGTCATCCATATCAATAAGCGTAATCGCGCCAATGCCGGTCCGCGCCAGCGCCTCTGCCGCCCAACTGCCCACACCTCCAATGCCCACCACGCAAACGTGCGCCCCGGCAAACAGTTGCAGCGCATCGCGCCCGTAAAGGCGGGCAGTACCGCCAAAGCGCTGGAGCCAGGCGTCACTCAGATTGACTACCATGAAACAAAACCTCAGAAATTAAAGCGGGCCGACAAGTCAGCCCGCGAAATCAAACCTGATATCAGGGTTACAGGCTGGTAAACAGCGAACTTCCCGCACCGGGAGCCGGTTTCAGCACCCAGACGCGTCCGTAGTGATTATACCATCCTGCGCGGTGGCCAGCTTCCGGCCCAATGCCCTGGTAAATGTCAAAGTGCTGGCCTTTGATTGCCCCGCCCACATCCAGCGCCACCATCACGCGCAGCTCATACTGACCGCGAAACTTACCGTTGTTATCCAGAAGTGGCACTTCTGCCAGAATGGTGGTACCCGCAGGCACGATGCTCCTGTCAGAGGCAACCGACGCACGGCCAATCAGCGGTACAGCGCTGGCCCCTTTTACTGGTGCAAACGACTTCGGCTGGAAGAAAACAAACGACGGGTTCTGCTCCAGCAGTTCGCGCACTTCAGCCGGACTATGGGTGTCTGCCCAGTTGCGGATCGCCTGCATCGACATGTCTTCACGCTTCACTTCACCGCGATCGATAAGCACCTTACCGATGCTGCGGTAGGCATGGCCGTTTTTACCGGCGTAGCTGAAAAAGTTGAGCGGACGGCCATCGCCAAAGTCGATATAACCGCTGCCCTGCACGTCCATAATAAAGTTATCGATAAGCGAGTTGCTGTAAGCCAGCACGTAGCTGTCGCTCAGCGCACCGGCATAAATATCGGCGCGCGACGGCAGGCGGCCACTTTTGGGCGGCATGCGGTAAATCGGGTACTGAAATTCGCCCTGACGGGTATAACGCGCCTGCACCACTGGCGTGTAGTAGCCGGTAAACTGTACGTTGCCATAGTTGTCTGTGCCTTCCATCTGCCAGGCATCCAGCCCAAACTGGCTCAGGGTACGGGTATCACCACCGGCACGCAGCCATTCCTGCACGGCGCTGTAGACATTGCTCTGGCGGTTGTACAAGCGCGGCGAGGCATTACGAATTTCACCAACCTGGCGCGAGTAGTCACCAGCGTTGATGGGTGACCCCATTGCATGCGGCTGGTTAACCAGCGAGAAAGGCTGGTTGAATTTCCCGTCACTGTATTGCTGACCCCGATCGGTCGGTTTAGATGAACAGGCCGCCAGCATTACCAGCATGGCGCCTGTCAGAACTCGTTTGCCCCAACGTCCTTTCATCTCTTCTCTTCTTTTTCGTTAACGCGGCTTGATGCGGCAAGATAGCAAACGCCTCGGCTTATTTAAATGCACAGACCTTCCCACGGCGCTGATTCTGCACAAAAACCACACCATCGGTGGATTATTAACCGGTCATTTTCAAAAATACTGACTTATTGTAAAAAAGGGGTTGCATGAAATCTCCTGGAGAGTATAGTGCGCATCCACGGACGCGGGGTGGAGCAGCCTGGTAGCTCGTCGGGCTCATAACCCGAAGGTCGTCGGTTCAAATCCGGCCCCCGCAACCAATTAAGTCGCCTTAGGGCGCAACAATGTGAAAAGTTTCTACCAAGAAGTAGAAAGACGGACGCGGGGTGGAGCAGCCTGGTAGCTCGTCGGGCTCATAACCCGAAGGTCGTCGGTTCAAATCCGGCCCCCGCAACCAATACAAAATGAACACCCTGACGGGTGTTTTTTTGTTTCTGGCTTTCCATCATCCCTACCTGATCCCAGCTCCCATAAAAAAACGCCCCGCAGGGCGCTGATTGATACTTTACAACTAGCCGCGCCGCGCCAGCATCGCATCACTGGCAAAATAGGCGCGAATGCCTTTAAGAATTGATTCTGCCACCTTCTGCTGAAACGCCGCTGTACGCAGCTTGCGCTCTTCATCCACATTGCTGATAAACGCCGTCTCAACCAGAATTGACGGGATATCCGGTGCCTTAAGTACGGCAAACCCCGCCTGTTCCACACGCGGCTTATGCAAGCGGTTGATGTTACCCATATGGGTGAGCACCGCTTTACCAAACGCCAGGCTGTCGCTAATGGTCAACGACTGCACCATATCGAACATGGTGTGATCGAGATAGCGGTCGCCGCTTTTTCCCACGCCGCCAATCAGGTCAGCGGCGTTCTGGGTTTGTGCCAGATACTTCGCCGCAGTACTGGTCGCCCCTTTGGTTGACAGCGCAAACACCGAGGAGCCGTGCGCCGAGCGGTCGGTAAAGGCATCGGCGTGAATCGAGACAAACAGATCCGCACGCTGTTTACGCGCCTTCGCCACGCGCACGCCCAGCGGAATAAAGATATCCTCGTTGCGCGTCATATACGCTTTCATGTTGGACTCTTTATCAATCAGCGCTTTCAGGCGGCGGGCAATCTGCAACACCACGTCTTTTTCATGGGTTTTATATTTGCCAATAGCACCGGGATCTTCACCGCCGTGGCCGGGGTCAAGCATGATAACGACGGGTCTGTCGCGCCCGGCCCTGCCCGGCTGCGGTCCCTGATTTTGCTGAACGCTTTGCTTATCCAGCGTGCCTTTATTGTAATCCTCAAGCAGCGCCATCAAGGGGTCCTGCTCGTTGGCCGCGTTAGCCGGATAGAGATCCATCACCAGGCGGTCTTTAAATTCCGCCACTGGCGCCAGCGCAAACATATGCGGGGAAACATTCTGGCGCAGCTCAAACACCAGGCGCACGGTTTGCGGGTCAAACTGCCCAACGCGCGCGGATTTGATGTACGGATCGTCGGCACGTATCAGGTTATCCAGCCCTTTGAGCACCGAATTAAGCTGCACGCCCTCAATATCCACCACCACGCGCTCCGGGTTACTGAGCGCAAACTGGCGATATTTAAGCTCGCGGCTGGACTCCAGCGTCACGCGCGTATAGGCCGACGCTGGCCACACGCGCACGGCAATCACCTGACTTGTTGCGGCAAACCCCAGCGGGCTTACGCTCAACAACCACATGGCTCCCGCCCCCTGCAGCAAGCGGCGGCGGCTGAATAAACGGTCTCCCGACATGCTTCTCCCGAGCAAAAAGCGAACCAATATCTGCATTTTAAAAATTCTTAGCCGAAAACTTTAGCGAAAGCGCTATCTGCTGTCATCTATAGAAGGGTAAACATTCAATAACAAATACGCTTATTGTGTGAAAAACAGCTGAAATTGCCGCTTGCGCTCGCGGCCGGAAAAGAATAAAAATACATTAATTACGAATAAAAATGCAGCGAGGAAGTGCCGTGGTTAAGGAGCGCAAAACAGAGCTGGTAGAAGGATTTCGTCACTCTGTCCCCTACATCAACGCCCACCGGGGCAAAACGTTTGTCATTATGTTAGGCGGCGAGGCCATTGAGGATGAAAACTTCTCAAGTATTGTCAATGATATAGGGCTTTTACACAGTCTGGGCATTCGCCTTGTTGTAGTGTATGGCGCACGCCCGCAGATTGACGCTAACCTCGCTGAGCACCACTGTGAGCCTGTTTATCACAAGCACACCCGCGTGACCGATGCCAGAGCACTGGAACTGGTTAAGCAGGCCGCCGGTATGTTACAGCTGGAAATTACCGCTCGCCTGTCGATGAGCCTTAGCAACACGCCACTTCAGGGAGCACACATTAACGTGGTAAGCGGTAACTTTATTATCTCCCAGCCTCTGGGCGTGGACGATGGCGTGGACTATTGCCACAGCGGGCGCATTCGCCGTATTGACGAAGAGGCGATTAACCGCCAGCTCGACAGCGGTGCTATTGTGCTGCTGGGGCCGGTCGCGGTGTCGGTCACCGGCGAAAGTTTCAACCTCACCTCAGAAGAAATCGCCACCCAGCTTGCCGCAAAGCTGCGGGCTGAAAAGATGATTGGCTTTTGCTCCTCACAGGGCGTTATCAACGCCGAAGGCAATATCGTCTCCGAGTTGTTCCCTAATGCTGCCCAGCAGCGCGTAGAAGAACTTGAAGCCGAGGGTGATTACCATTCAGGTACGGTGCGCTTTTTACGCGGTGCAGTGAAAGCCTGTCGCAGCGGCGTGCGTCGCTGTCACCTTATCAGCTACCGCGAAGACGGCGCACTGCTCCAGGAACTGTTCTCGCGCGACGGTATCGGTACCCAGATTGTGATGGAAAGCGCCGAGCAGATTCGCCGCGCCACCATTAACGATATTGGCGGCATTCTGGAGCTGATTCGCCCGCTGGAGCAGCAGGGCATTCTGGTGCGTCGCTCACGCGAGCAGCTGGAAATGGAAATCGATAAGTTCACCATTATCGAGCGCGATAACCTGACTATCGCCTGCGCCGCGCTGTATCCTTTTGCCGAAGAGAAGATTGGCGAAATGGCCTGCGTGGCGGTGCACCCGGACTACCGCAGTTCGTCGCGCGGTGAAGAACTGCTTAACCGTATCGCCTCTCAGGCAAAACAGATGGGGCTGACGCGCCTGTTTGTGCTCACCACACGCAGCATTCACTGGTTCCAGGAGCGTGGATTTATGCCGGTAGATGTTGAGCTACTGCCAGAAAGTAAAAAACAGATGTACAACTACCAGCGCCGCTCGAAGGTACTGATGGCCGATTTGAGCTAAGCCAGTGCCCGTAGCTCAGGGCGCGATAGCGACAGCACGCCGCCGTGCCCTGGCTTTTCTTTCGCACGTACAGCCCGCTTACCGGGCCGTGGGTTGATACCAGGTGATATTACCTGTAGCGCTCCTCACTACGCCTCTCAGCCTCTGGCCATTACAACCACGCCGACAGGAGCCTTCCTCCTGGCGCGATGATGACCGATAAACCCAGCGCGCGCCCGTCGCGTTTAGTCCTGCCCAACCGCGCCCATCACGCCCGCAAACTGCGTTGATAACCCGCTGCGCCGCTCAGTACCGGTGGCAATCGCCAGTTCCAGCACGCGAGGTTGCGCGTAAAGCGAAAGCTGCTTACGCGCACGGGTTATTGCGGTATACACCAGTTCGCGGGTAATCAGCGGGACAAACTCACCGGGCAATACCAGCGCCGCGTGATCGAACTCGGAGCCCTGGGATTTATGCACGGTCATCGCCCACGCCGTTTCATGCTCCGGCAGGCGGCTTGGCTGCACTGACTTAAGCGTCCCGTCAGGCATCGGGAACCACACCCGCAGTTCATCGCGCTGGCGCAGCGCAATACCGATATCGCCATTAAACAGGCCCAACGCGCTGTCGTTGCGCGTAATCATGACTGGACGGCCGTGATACCAGCGCGACAGGTTGTCTGGCCGCGCAATCAGGCGGCGCTGCATCAGCGACTGCTCCAGACGCTCATTAAGTCCGCTCACGCCAAACGGCCCTTCGCGCAGTGCGCACAACAGCTGGTAGTCACCAAATGCGCTCAGTATCTGGGCAGGCTCGGCGTCAAGCTGGCGTATAAGCTCAAGATAACGCGTATAGCCTTTCTGCGCGCCTTCAATCATTGCCACATAATCGGCCTGGTCGTTCATTGGATGACTGACAATATCCGCAAACGACGCACGGCATAGCGCCAGCGCCCGGTGTGTATCGCTGTGGTTGACCGCCGCCGCCAGTTGCCCAATGCCGGAATCACTGCCAAAGCGGTAGCTTTTGCGCAGCAGGCACAGACCGTCACGAAGCTGTTGTGCGCCGCCCTCTTCCCCCGCCTCAACCTCACAACCGGTCAGGCGCGATAGCTCGGCTGCGCGTTCACGGCTGTAGCCCTGGCTCACAAACTGACAGATGTCGCCCAGCACTGCGCCCGCCTCCACAGAGGCAAGCTGGTCGCGGTCACCAAGAAAAATAATCCGCGCGCGTGCCGGTAATGCCGCCACCAGGCGTGCCATCATCGGCAGGTCTACCATGGATGCTTCATCAACCACCAACACATCGAGATGCAGCGGATTGTCGGCATGATAACGCAGGCGCTGGCTGCCCGGTTGCACCCCCAGCAGACGGTGCAGCGTACAGGCCTCTTCCGGCAGCAGCGCCTTTTGCCCGTCCGTCAGCGGCAGGCGCGCCAGCGCCCCTCCTAACGACTCTGTAAGCCGCGCCGCTGCTTTCCCCGTTGGTGCAGCAAGCCGAATCCGTGGCTGGTTTTCTTCCTCGAGCTGCACCAGGGCGGCCAGCAGCTTTGCCACCGTGGTGGTTTTGCCGGTGCCCGGCCCACCAGAAATCACGGCGATACGGCGCGTGAGCGCCACTGCGCCAGCCACTTTTTGCCAGTCAATGCCTTCAACGGGCGCAAACAAGCCGTCGAGCACAGCTCGCAGTTGCGCTTCATCATGCTCAATGGCGCGGTTCTCATCGCGAAAGAATGCCGCCACCGCCTGCTCGTTGCACCACATGCGGTTGAGGTACAGGCGCTCACCGACCAGTTTTATCGGTGTTGCCCCCTCGCCTTCGCTGATGGCCGACGAACTCAGCAGCACGTCGCGCCAGCACTGAGGCGCCCCCGCCGCCGTAAACAGCGCATGCGCCAGCGCCTCATGGCGAGCCGGAAAACAACACGCTGGCACCAGGCGTGCCAGCGGCAGGCACACGTGGCCTTCCCCGGCATCACGGCTCAGTAGCGCAGCGGCAAGCACAGCAGCAGGAACCTCTTCACTCACCAGCGTCAGAGCGAAGCGAACGTCGAGCGGGCGCAACAGCTTGTGCGCCACCGCCTGTTCCAGTAATGCAGTCATTGTCATACGCTCGGCTCCTCTTCGCCTGCAAACAGCGTATCCAGCCCGGCAATCAGCGCCGGGTCGGGGCGCGTGCTGAAGATCCCCTGCCCGGAGCCATTGCCTTCAACGCCGCGTAAAAACAGGTAGATGACACCGCCGAAATGGCGCTCGTAGTCGTAATCCGTAATGCGATGGCGCAGGTAACGGTGCAGCGCCAGGCTGTAAAGCTGGTATTGCAGATCATAACGATGCTGGCACATGGCTTTTTCCATCGCCGCTGGCGTGTAGGCCTCGCTGCCTTCACCCAGCCAGTTGGATTTATAATCGAGCAGGTAGTAGCGCCCCTGCCAGCGGAACACCAGGTCGATAAAGCCTTTAAGCATGCCGCGCAGACGATGAAAATCCAGCGGCGGGCACTGTGCCGACAGCGGGTCGTAGCGGTGGGTGAGCGCGTCCACGGCCTGCGGTGACAGCATGGCGTCTATTGGCAGGTAAAACGCCATCTCCACCTGACGGTCTTTGGCTCTGAGCTTGCCAAGCGATACACCGCTGTCGTTAAGCGGTGCCGCCAGAATCTGGTTTAACCAGGCACTCAGCGTCGGCTGCCAGGCCTCATCAAAACCGCCACGCTGAAGTTGCTCAGTCATCCAGCACGCGTCAATCGGCTGCGTAAACTCCAGTTGCTCAAATAAGCTATGCAAAAACGTTCCCGGTGATGCGCCGCGTGGGAAGGTATGCGGCGTAAGCGAGGGTTCACTTAAGCTTTCGCCCGCCCCCGCCGCGTCAATATCCAGCCGCGGCAGCAAATCCTGCGCCGTACTGCCGCCGTGGCGCTGCAAACCAGAGTAGCTGGTCACCCGCCAGTCATCACGCAGCGGTTGCGCCATGACGCGTGCTGCCAGGGCGCGGGCGGGCGCAAGTGTTGGCGCCCAGGGGCGCTGGTCGCCCTCGCCTGGCTCAACAACCTCCAGCAGCATGTCGTCACCACAAAAACGCGCCAGTGCCTCATGCAGTTGAGCGGCCTCCATAGCCTCACCGCGCTGGAGCAGCCAGCCAATCGCGCTCAGATGCAAATCCGTGTCGCCTTTCTTTGTCCGACTGCCGCGAAACAGCGGCGCAATACCAACACTTACGTGCCAGATAGCGCGTGTCAGTGCCACGTACAGCAAACGCAGGTCTTCTGCCAGGCGCTCTTCTTCGGCAAGCCCAAGGCTTTCGGCATCGTTACTGAGATCGAGCAGTGTTTCAAAGGTGCTGCGGTCGTGATAAAGCGCCTGTTTTTGAGCCCGAAAGCTGGCAATAAAGGGCAGGCAAACCAGCGAGTACTCCAGCCCTTTCGATTTATGGATGGTCACCACCTGCACCAGGTGCCTGTCGCTTTCCAGGCGCAGCTGCTGGGAAGAGGCGTTGCTGTCCGGCTCGGCAATGTTTTGCGCCAGCCAGCGCACCAGCGCATGTTCGCTGTCGAGGGTTGCCGCTGCCTCCTGTAACAACTCGCTCAGGTGCAGCACATCCGTCAGGCGACGCTCACCGCCTGGAGAGGCGAGCAAGCTTTCAGCCACGCCGCGCGTTGCCATCATCTTGCGGATCATGGGCATCACTCCCCGGCGCAGCCAGCGCTGGCGGTAACCGTCAAACTCTTCAACCAGCGCATCCCAGGCCACTTCATCCTGGTTAAGCGCATCTAATACCTGCGCGTCCAGACCAAGAATGCTGGTTGCCATAGCGCTGCGCAGCGCGCTTTCCTGGCCGGGAGCCAGCACCGCCTGCAATAACCATAAAAGCTCGCGCGCTTCCTGGGTGGCAAACACGCTGTCGCGATTGGAGAGATACACAGAGGGAATGTTCAGTGCCGCAAGCGCCTCACGCACCACCGCAGCCTCACCACGGCTGCGCACCAGAATGGTGATATCACTGGCCTGTACCGGGCGTGCTGACTCACCGCGCCACAGCAGCGCCGAACCGCGCTGCCCGGCCTCCAGCCAGTCTCTTATCTGCCTTGCACAGCGGTGCGCCATTATTTGTTGGTAATCACTTACGCTCGCTCCTTCGCCCGCTGCCAGCCAGAATGACATGGGCTTCTGTGCAATACCGTCTACGGTAAAACGCATGTGCGCATTATGCGGCGCAGGATTTACCGGCAAAAAAGGGATCTGACGAAACAAAAACGGGTTGCTCTGGTGAGCAAACAGCGCGTTAACGCTCGCGACCACACCGGGTGCCGAGCGCCAGTTGGTATTCAGCGTGTAGTGGGCGCTTACCTCTGCGCGTGCGCGCATATAGGTGAAGATATCCGCACCACGAAAGGCGTAAATCGCCTGCTTAGGATCCCCAATCAGCAACAGCGCCGTATCCGGCTGATTGAGCCAGATACGGCGAAAAATGCGGTACTGCTGCGGGTCGGTATCCTGAAATTCGTCAATCATGGCAACCGGGAAACGTCGGCGAATGGCGGCGGCAAGCTGCTCGGCACCAGGCTGGCGCAGCGCAATGTCCAGGCGGCTTAACATATCGTCAAAGCCAAGCTCACCGCGCCGCTGCTTCTCTTTCGCTACGCTGTCACGAATCTCAACAATCGCGCGTGCAATCACCAAATCACGCAACGTGAGCGGCTCGGCCAGCAGCGCGTCGATAGCGTCAAACAGCGGGTGGCGCGGCGGCTCGCCCTTTTTGGTTTTTTCACTAAGAAAAGATTGCGCAAACTTCGCCAGCGCATCGGGCAGCTGGTAGGTGGTGGTTTCAAGCGCGGCCCATTCGCCCACTTTCTCAAGCCAGGCAGGCAGATTCTTGCTGCTGAAGCTGCGCTTATCAACGCCGGAAGCCGCAATCAGCGCCTCCAGTTCTGAGGCCGCCGCGCGCCACTGAGCTTTGATATGGTCAATGCGTGCGACAATCGCATCATGGCGCTGCTGGAGCGTTTCTTCCTTATCCGGTGGCTGACGCAGCAGCGGCGCTTCGCCCTGCAACCAGGCGTAAATGTCGCGCAGCAGCGCCTCTGGCCCGGACCACATTTCGCTCACCGCCTGTGCCACCGGGCGTGTAAGTGGGTAACAGTGACGACGCCAGAAATCTGCACACGCCTGCTGGCGCAGCTGGCTTTCATCTTCGAGCAACCGCTGCTCAAACAGCATCCCGGACTCAAAGGCGTTCAGGCTAAGCATGCGCTGGCAAAAACCATGAATGGTAAATATGGCCGCGTTGTCCATCTGGCGCTCTGCCAGCAACAGCACCTGTGCCGCCTGACGCAAATCGGGGATATCGTCGAGCAGGCGTTTTAACAGCGGGTCGTCGGTACGCCCGCGAATGCAGGCGATACGCAGCTCATGGATTCGCGCCCGGATGCGCCCGCGCAGCTCTTCGGTCGCGGCTTCGGTGAAGGTCACCACCAGCAGTTCTTCTACGCCGAGCGGGCGCGGGAAGGAGCTCTCTCCTCCCAGCCCCAGCAGCAGACGCAGGTACAGCGCAGCAATGGTGAAGGTTTTTCCTGTTCCCGCAGATGCCTCAATCAGCCGCTCGCCCGAAAGCGGCAGGCTGAGCGGGTCAAGCGGCTGGGCGTCGGCCTCACTCATGGTTTCTCACTGACCAACGGCATGGATTGCTGTAGCGCACTGATATCATTTTCAAGTCGCCATCCCTCAGGTCTGGCGTACTGCATTTTTCCACCCTGGCTACCGGCAACCTGCGACAGGATAGACATGCCGCTTTGCGCTATCACAGCCTGGTGGAAAAAATCCACCAGCTGCTGCTGTGTAAGCGTTTTGATAGCAGCAATCACTTTTTCGCGAGAATCAAACTTCAGATTTGCGCGACCAAAATCTTTGCTAAAGCGCGTAGCCTCTTCACTGAGCGTTTGTGGTGCCTGCATCATCTCACCGATCACACCCTGTTTTATCTGCCTGAATTCATCAGGCGTCATCTCACGCAGCTGTTTTTCGATGGTCGGGAAGAAGGCCTGATAACGTGCCCACAGTGCCGCAGGCTGTTTATCGCTGCTTTGCAGCAGGAAGGCAATGCCCCACTGGCGACCTACCGCCATCGGGAAAGAGAACACCGCATAGCCAAGCTGCTCGCGGGTGCGCAACTGCGTATAAAACCAGGGCGCAATGGTCTGCGCCAGCACCGAGCTTAGTGCTGAGCTGGTGGTTTCATCATAACCCATCGGTACAAACGCCGCCGCCAGCGCCGAATCTGTGCTGGTGCCAGGCTTCTCAACCAGAATGCCCTGCTTTTTATTGACCAGCACATCTTTGGTGCGACACCACTCATCGCCTTTCGCGTCAAGCTTGTCGCGGGTTTGCGCCGCCAGCGTTTTCACCTGCTGTGGTGTGATATTACCCAGCACCAGGAACTCCGGTTTTGCGTTGTGGCGCAGCATATCGCGATAGCGCAGCACCTCATCAAGCGTAATGGAAGAGAGCTGGGCGCGGCGATCGGCACGCTGGAAGTAAGGCACCTGTGAGAGCATTTGTACTGGCATTATCGCCTGCTCGTAGGCTTTGCCTTTTCCGGCAGAATCCAGCATGCGCGTGTACCAGGATTTAGCCTGCTCCAGCCAGTCGGCCTCAGGTTTGTAGTTGAAATAGCCGTCAATCAACTCGCTGAAAAGCTGCGGCAGGCGCTGAGTATAGCCACTGGCGTTCACCATCAGCCCGTTGTTGGCGTTAGTGGAAAACGAAATACCGCCTACAGAGGCCTGGTTACTCAGTTCATCGAGCGCAATGCCCGCCATATAGTCGTTAAGCGCGAACAACACCTGGTTTCTGGCGCTGTCCATCGCCCTGGTGTTGCGCAGAATGGCGGTGATATCGGCACGCGGTTCACCGGCAAAACGCGCGCTCGGCATATAAAGTGCACGCAACCCAGGCTCATCCACCAGCAGTTCAGGGTGTTTATAGGTCTTATCGGGCTTAATTAGCGTGAAGCTATCCGGAATGTACGGATTAAGCGCAGGCAGCTGTAAATGAATCCCCTGCGCCTCGCCGTGCCACTTATTGCGCATCGCCGCAGTAATGTTTTCCACCTGATAAGGGGCATCCACAAAATAGGCAGTTTTGTTATGCGGCTCATCGGGGCTGATATACCAGATGCGAGCATTCTGCGGCGTCATCATCGCCAGGCGATCGTTGATTTCCTGCGCGTCATATTTGTCAGCGATGTTTACCGCGTCCAGCGTATGCTCGACCGGCACACGCAGCATAGTGTCAGCCAGCCACTCCACATAATCCATATCGCGGGTAATGGTCGGGTAGCGGAAATCCAGGTCCAGCACATGCGATAACTCATCGAAATAGCGCTTATCCACGCCCTGTTCACGCAGCAGTTTCAGGTAACTAAAAATCGCTGCCACCACGCGGTCGCGCTGGGCCAGGCCTTTATCGGTGAGGGAAACAGAGATGACAAAGACGCCGCCGTTGCCCGCAACCATGGGGTCAGAACTGGCGTTAACGCTTTCGGCCAGCCCCTGCTTTTGCAGCCAGTCAGAGAGGGTGTCGGCACTGCGGTTGCCAATCAGGTAGCCGATAAGCTCATCGCTTTTGCTGCGAAATTTATCGCTGTTGTTATCAATACGAAATTCAACGCGCACAACTTTGCGCGGCAGCACCGGGACATAATGAATGATCTGCCCTTTCTGGGCGTCGGTGACAACCGGCACGGTGATTTCCGGCGCCTTGATATTGTGGTTCGGCACGCGCCCCCAGGTGCCAGCGGCAATGCGCGCCAGTTCCGGCAGCGGTTTGTTGCCATAGATAACCGCTTTCATGATATTGGCAGAGTACCACTGCTGGCGAAACGCCAGCAGTGCGTCATGAAGCTTGCTGCCTGGCTTATCGCTCAGGGTTTCCAGGTTACCGCCGGAAAAACGTGCACCAGGATGCGCCGGGTTGATGGTTTCGGCGCTGACCTGCGCCATGCGCATACCGTCACGCGCACGCGCCAGCGTCAGCTCTGCGTTCACCGCGTTGCGTTCACGCTCGGCGTATTCCGGTGCAAGGTTCGGCTGGGCAATCGCATCTGCCAGCCGGTCTACCGCTGGCTCCAGCGCGTCGTTTTCTACTTCAAGATAATAGGCCGTGCGGTAGGCCGCTGTGCTGGCGTTGTGGCTGCCGCCGTGCTTTTTCAAAAACTCGGCCAGCCCCTCCGGGTCCGGGTATTTTTTCGATCCCATCAGGACCATGTGCTCAAGATAATGTGCAAGTCCCTGCTGGCTGTCGGGGTCCTGTAACGAACCGACCGGCACCACCAGGGCTGCCAGTGATTTGACCGCCTGCGGGTCGGAAACCAGCAGCACTTCCATGCCGTTATCCAGCCGGATGGCCTCATAAGCGCGCGGGTCTTGCTGACTTTTACGAATGGTTTTCTCTACAGGCTGCCAGCCCATGTCTGCCTGAGTTAAGGGCGCCCAGAGGGCAAAAATTAAGAAAAAGGCTTTAAACCAGGTGCTGCAATTAGGCATTCACGAACCTCATAGTAGAACGGCCAGACATCATCATTAACTTGCGCCACTGTCTGGCGACACACGCGCAATATGCACTGCGCGTTGCGGTATTTCTTATTATCGGGGAACGAGGCGCATCATAAATCACCGCCCCGGAGTGTGCAATTTTTATACAGATCGCTGGTGACTAAATAGCGGTAACAGCCAGCGCTGTGCTTCACGCACGATAGCATCATAATAATCCTCATCAAGCGTTCGCCAAAGCCGTTGTAGCCAGATATCCTGGCCTTCACCACCTACCGTCTGATTACCTTCCCAGGTCTGCACCAGTTTTGCCCGCGCTTTACGCTGCGTGTCGTCATCCCAGAGGATGCTGTCAGACTGCGGGTCATAGCAGGCCTTAAGCCAGGCACCACCGCTATCGGGCAGCAAAATCAGCGGCTCACGTAGCCCCTGACGGTAACCTTTCACCAGCTCAGAAAGTAAGGCCTGCGCCTCTTCACGCGCCAGCGCCGGGAAATGCCACTCGCCATCGCGCCTCCCCAGCAAACGGCTGTCGCCGCTACCGCCACTGGCACAATAAACCAGGTGCTCAAGCCACAATTGCAGGCCATGCGGCACCCGCAGCAATGAAGGACGCCAGCGCAGCAACCCATCTGGCTGTACGTCAGTCAGCCAGCCCGTCAGCCGCACGCCGTCCAGCAGGAGATTGATTTCCCGGTTCTCACCCAGTTGGCGCTCCTCCAGCACCTTCTGCGCCAGTGTACGCATTTCATCACACTGGGCATCCCACCAGATATCACCAAACGCGCCATAGGGCAGTTCACCGGCCGCGCGATAGCGTCGGTAGAGTGCCTCCGGGTCCTGCTGGTGCACCAGCGTATTGAGCAACTGCTGGTTCATGCGAAAGCGATTGAGCGCGTCCAGGGTAAAGGGTTCAGTGTCCGGCAATTCGGCGTCTTCCTGGGCAAAGTTAACCCGCAAACGCATCTGGAAAAACGCTCTGACTGGATGACGCCAGAAACGCTGCAACTGCTCAAATGAAATTTCCTCTAGCGGCAGCTCGCTCAGTGGCTGAATAAAATCAGACTGCGCCTCCCCCTGCTCGCTGGCAGCGGGCAGCCATTCGCGTGCGTAGCTCTGAAATTCGGCTTCAGGCGTGAATCTTGCGGCATCAAACGGCGTGCGCGGGTGTTCGCAGATAATGTGGCGTAGTACACGCTGTGCGCTTTCATCACTGTTGCAGGCCTCATCGCCCGCAAGATAATGGCTGTGGGCAATGTAGTTCACCAACTCCTCAACCAACACCGACGGGAACTTTTCACTATTGTCCTGCACCGAGCGGCCAATGTAGCTAATCCACAGACACTGCTGGGCAGAGATCAGCGCTTCAAGAAACAGGTAACGATCATCGTCACGGCGACTGCGATCGCCACGCACCGGTTTTTCACTCATGAGATCAAAACCTAGTGGTGGCAGCACGCGCGGATAGACGCCGTCGTTCATTCCCAGCAGACACACCACGCGAAAAGGAATAGAACGCATCGGCATCAGGGTACAAAAGTTAACTGGCCCGGCCAGAAAGCGCTGGCTGATGCGCTCCTGGTCCAGGCGAGAGGCCAGTTCGTCGCGCAAAAGCCGCAGCGGCACGGCACTACGATAGTCGGCCTCCAGCCCCTGGCTGATAACGGTCTGCCACTGCTGTTCAATCAGCGCAAGCGCGGCTTCGGTGTCGGCATCCGGCAGGAAAAAGGCGTTCAGCATCTCCCGGCATAACGTCAGCCATTCGTCCAGCGCTCTTGGCTGTGCAAGCTCGGCACGCCAGCGGTTAAGCTCGGCCAGCAAATCGGCAAGGTGCCCGACCAGAGCGGCAATCAGACCACTGGATTCGTCATAAGGCAGCACATCCTGCCACTCACCGGCGTCACTTTGCATTGCGTAGCCCAGCAACATGCGCATCAGGCCAAAACGCCACGTATGCTGGCCGGTCACCGGCAGGTCCATATCGCGCACGTTGTTGTCATCAAGCCCCCAACGCACGCCGGATTCGCTCACCCACTGGCGCAGGTAGCGCAACCCTTCTTCATCAATCTCAAAGCGCGCCGCCAGTGCAGGCACTTCAAGTAGCGCCAGCACGTCTTCTGAAATAAACCGGCTGTCCGGTAGCCCCAGCAGTGTGATAAAGGCCTGAATCGCCGGGTGCGCCTGACGCGCCCGGCGGTCGGAAATGGCAAACGGCAGCCGCCGTTCGTCACTCACGCTACCAAACACCGCCTGGATAAACGGGCTGTAGCTGTCGATATCTGCCACCATCACGATAATATCGCGTGGCGTCAGCGTTGGGTCGTCTTCAAGCATGGCCAACAGCCGGTCATGCAGCACCTCAACCTCACGCTGCGGACTGTGGCACACGTGCACGGTCACGCTGCGATCGTCAGGTGCAAGCAGGCGTTTATTGTCGCTGCGCGCAAATTCGGCTTCAGTCAGCCCGGCAACCTCCCGGTCCTGTAACTCCAGCAGGTCACCCTGTAAGCGGTGCAGCAGGTTATCCGCAGGGACATCCACGAACACGTCCACGTCTTCAACGCGCTCCAGCTCAGAAAGCAAAAAGCTGTAGTCCCGCCCAAGTTTGCCCCAGGAGGCCAGCAGTGGGTTGCCCACCGCCTGCTCGCCCGCCTCGTTAAATAAACCCGGCACATCTGCGTTCTCTTTAAACAACGCCAGGGTATGCTGCGCGTTGTGCTTACGCCGCTGCTTGCTCATCAGACGCGCCAGAAAAGCCGGGTCTTTAATATCACCCCAGTAATAACGACACGGATTGGTGAACAGCAGATGAACGTCAATATGGCGGCCCAGCGCCTGGAGTGCGTGCAGATAGACCGGCGGTAGCGCAGAGATCCCGCAAATGAAGATGCGCGGCGGCAGGCCTGGCGGGCAGCTATCGGCGTCTTCCAGCGTGCGAATAAACCGGCTATAGAGGTTGGCACGGTGCCAGCGCGGTTGGCCCAGCCTGTCAGTGAGTGCATTAAGCTCACGCCACAGCGTCGCCTGCCAGCGCTGCACGTCGCTCAAGTCATCCACCTGCTCACCCGCTTCCCAGCGTAAAAGCCACTGCGGGCGATACACCAGATACTGGTCAAACAGGTCAGCCACCCGGCTTGCTAACTGAAACAGCTTACGGTCGTCGCTGTCTTCGGCCAGATACAAACGCAACGTTTCAAACTCTGGCTTATCAAGGCACTGCGGCAGCAGACTCATCAGTTTCCAGGTCATGCTGCTTTTGCTGAAGGCGCTTTCTTCAGGAATGCCCGGCAGCACACGCACGAACATGTCCCAGATAAAACTTGAAGGCAGCGGAAACTCAACGTTAGCAGCAATACCAAAGCGCTGCGCCAGCGTCATTTGCAGCCACTGTGACATGCCCACGCTTTGCACCAGCACTCTTTCAGGTTCAAAGGGATCGTCCAGCGGCTGGCGCTCCACGATGAACTCCATAATTTCTTCCAGCACGTCCAGCCGGTTGGAGTGATACACCCGCAACATAAACATGTCCTCTTAAAACCTGAGATGTCTGGCGACGTTTCGGATAATTGACCGGCGCAACGGTTAAAGTCACTTTCTGCCACGCCCACTGAGCGCGTCGCGCTGTGCGCAGTGGCGGCTATTTCAGCGGGCAGTGTAAGCGGTGAAGTTGGCCTCTAAGACCCTCCAGCCCGGTCAGCGTGACCGTGATGCTGACACATCCGCCCTGCGATGTCTCGCTTCGTGTTATCTGCCGCGGCACCTGTTGCACGGGTGCGATATCGCTTTGCTGCTCAAGCATGCGCCACAGCTGCAATGCCTGGCTTTGCACGCGCAATCCGTGCACCAGCGCACGCTGCCAGTTTGCCAGCCCGCTGGTCACAATAGCCAACAGCAAAAGTGCCAATAGTGTTTCCGGTAAACTGAAACCACGCATGCCCCCCTTCACGGCACACACTCCGCCGTGGTCGCCAGCGGGCAGAAATCGCTCCAACTGCGCGGGCTTAAGAGCAGCGTTCCATCACTCAATGTGGCTCGCTGCCAGAAGCGTAGCAGGCCTGCTTCATCCTGCCCGAGCAACAGCAATCCTCCGTCAAGCTGGCGCAGGCAGGCTTGCCCACCGCCCCCTGCCACTCGGCACTGCCAGTGAGCCTGGGGTTGCCAGCGCTGCATCGAGCCCCACGTCAGCGCACTGTGTGCCTCTGCGGTGGCGCGGATGCGGCGAATTTCTCCTGCAACCGCTGGCATCCGCAGTTCAAAAAGCTGCCCCAGCCCGTACAGCAACAGCATACCTGGCAGCAGCAGCGCCATGACCGCTGCCAGCGTCGCCCCGCCACGCTGGTGTTTCACAGATTAAAACCGCTAACACTGTGTTGCACCTGCGCGCCCCTGGCACCTGCATTCAACGCCTGGGCACGCAGCGTGATGGTCAGACGCGGCGCAAATGTTCCACGGCTCTCGCGCTGCACCTGAAACAGTTCGACCCGCAGACTACTCGGATCCGTCATTCTCTCCCAACCACCGCTTTCACAGTTCACACTACCGCTGAAAGTCTCCAGCGCTCCGCCGCGTAGCCGAAAACCCACCTGCTCGGTCCCTGTGCCAGGGGCCAGTTCACGAGAGATGATGACGCAGCGCCCGCTATCCCGTAGCCTCAGCCCTTGCAGAGTGCATTCACTGCGGCAATAGCCTGCGCGCTGTAGCGTTTTACCCACCGTAAACACCTGCCGCCAGAGTTCGGCCTCAAGGTTCTGTACCTGCGCCTCGCGCAGCGTAGCCAGCTGTAGCACAGGCAGCAGGCGGCTACCTGCCAGCAACACCATACTGCCAATCGCCATCGCCAGTAGCGCCTCAGGCAAGGTAAAGCCATGCATTACTGGCATCCTGGCTCCCCCACCTGGCACAGACGAACGCGCCCCCAGACCGAGATAACAGCCCGCCAGCGCCCGCTCGGGTTCTCAAGCGTAATGCGCCCAGGCCTCGCGGTATTACGCAAACCAAAGAACGTCAGACCGGTTGTGATTTCTGCCAGCGTAATGTCCGGCCATTGAGACTGCCACACACGCCGCCCACCTGCGCGGCAGGCGTCTGGCTGCGCTGCATCACTGCTCAGGCACCAACGAGTACCCTCGCGTACCACCATAATGAGGCTGTCGCGGTTAAAGGCATTGGCCTCATCACGCTGTACTTGCAGCCACGCCAGCAGCAGACGCGAACTTTGTACCAGGCGTTGATGTTGCTGCCACTGCCGCCAACCGTGCAACCCGGCGCTACTGAGCGCCAGCACAATGGCCATGACCACAATGAGTTCCATGAGGCTGTAGCCCCGCTGTTTGTTGTTCATGGCAGCAGTGTGGCGCACTGGCGTGCGCATTCCAGCAGGAAAAGCGCCGTTTACGAGACGCTACGGAAGAAACCCGCAGCCGTTGCAGCCCGTTGCAAAAACGCCGGAAGCGGCAATGAAAAACGGCACCCGAAGGTGCCGTTAGCGTAAAGCTTAAATGGCGACCGGCGCTTTGATGGCCGGATGCGGCTCATAGCCTTCTATTTCGAAGTCTTCGAAGCGGTAGTCAAATAACGATGCCGGTTTACGCTTAATCACCAGCTTCGGCAGCGGACGCGGCTCGCGGGTCAACTGGAGGCGGGTTTGCTCCAGGTGGTTGCTGTACAGGTGCGTATCGCCACCGGTCCAGACAAAATCCCCCACTTCCAGGTCACACTGCTGCGCCATCATATGCACCAGAAGCGCATAGCTGGCAATGTTAAACGGCAGGCCGAGGAAGATGTCACAGGAGCGCTGGTAAAGCTGGCAAGATAAGCGGCCATCTGCCACGTAAAACTGGAAAAACGCATGGCACGGAGCCAGCGCCATCTGATCCAGCTCACCCACATTCCAGGCTGAAACAATAATACGGCGCGAGTCCGGGTCACTTTTTAGCTGTTCCAGCACCTTCGCAATCTGGTCGATGTGCTTACCGTCTGGCGCGCCCCAGGAACGCCACTGTTTGCCATAGACCGGCCCGAGGTCGCCGTTTTCATCGGCCCACTCATCCCAGATAGTGACGTTGTTTTCACGCAGGTAAGCGATGTTGGTGTCGCCTTTGAGGAACCACAGCAATTCATGAATGATAGAGCGCAGATGGCAGCGTTTGGTGGTCACCAGCGGAAACCCTTCACGCAAATCAAAGCGCATCTGGTGACCAAAGATGGATAGCGTGCCGGTACCGGTGCGGTCGTCTTTCGGCGTCCCCTCGGCCAGCACTTTAGCCATTAAATCAAGGTACTGTTTCATTACTTCCTCACGAAATCTGCGGCTTAGGGCGGCGATATGCCCAAACCATCATAGCGATACCGGCCACAATCATCGGCACGGAGAGGATTTGCCCCATGCTGATGTACTGCACCCAGGTACCGGTAAACTGTGCGTCCGGCTGGCGGAAAAACTCAACAATGATGCGAAACGCGCCGTAACCAATCAGGAACAGGCCCGAAACCGCGCCAGTCGGGCGAGGCTTGCGAATAAAAAGATTGAGGATAATGAACAGCACAATCCCTTCGAGCACCATTTCATAGAGTTGGGACATGTGACGCGGGAGTGAACCATAGGTGTCAAACAGCGGCTGCCACTCCGGGTGGCTTTGCAGCAGGGTTAAATCTTCAGTACGCGAATTGGGGAATAGCATGGTGAAGCGAAAGCCCGGGTCAACCCGCCCCCACAGTTCGCCGTTAATGAAGTTACCCAAACGTCCGGCTCCGAGGCCAAACGGAATAAGCGGAGCGATAAAGTCAGAAACCTGAAAGAAGGTGCGTTTAGTGCGGTGAGCAAAGATAAGCATGACGCAGATAACGCCAATCAGACCACCGTGGAATGACATGCCACCGTCCCAGACCCGGAACAAATACAGCGGGTCGTCCAGGAAAAGCGGGAAGTTATAAAACAGCACATAACCGATGCGGCCACCGAGAAACACACCGAGGAAGCCTGCATAGAGCAGGTTTTCTACTTCGTTTTTGGTCCAGCCGCTGCCCGGGCGGTTGGCGCGGCGCGTAGCAAGCCACATAGCAAAAACAAAACCCACAAGGTACATCAGCCCGTACCAGTGAAGCGAAACCGGACCTATTGAAAAAATAACCGGATCAAACTCGGGAAAACGCAGATAGCCACTGTTCATCTGTCACCATAAAGCCTTGTTACCCCGCCGTGAGAGCCGACGGGCGTTACGCTGCACGCCGGAGGGCGCGCTCCCAAAGCAGCGGATAATAGCACAAAGCACGAATGTGATGTCGTTACGAAGGCGTAAAAGAAATGTAATTGTAAAGTGTAAAATTCTGGTTCCTAACGCCCGCCGCGAATCAGCCCACCCATGCCGCGCCGCTCCATAAATGCCGCTACCTGGTGGCGCACTTCTGCCGACATCTGTAATTCCAGACAACGCTGGGCCAGGTCGCAGGCATCGGCATAATCAATATGGCGCAGCAGATATTTGACGCGTGCAACTGAGCGCCCGTTCATGGAGAGATGGCGATACCCCATGCCGGTTAGCAGCGCCACACACATCGGATCGCCCGCCATTTCGCCGCACAGCCCGAGCTCAATATCAAGCGCCGTTGCCGTCTGGGCAATCGCGTATAGCGCACGCAGCATGGCGGGATGCAGGCTGTCGTACAGCCCGGCAACACGCGTGTTGTTCCTGTCAACCGCCAGCAGATATTGAGTCAGATCGTTAGAGCCAACCGAGATGAAATCCACGCGCCCTTTTAGCTGTGGGAGCATAAAGATCATCGACGGCACTTCGATCATCACGCCAATACGCGGCATCGGGATAGCGTAACCCAGCTCCTCCTCGACTTCCTGGCGAGCGCGGTCAATAAGGCGGCGCGCTTCGTCCACCTCATCAAGGCTGGTAATCATCGGCAGCAGAATACCGAGGTTGCCGGTCGCGGCGTTGGCGCGCAGCATCGCACGCACCTGGACCAGAAAGATCTCTGGTTGATCGAGCGTAATGCGAATGCCGCGCCAGCCGAGACAGGGATTTTCTTCGCTAATTGGCATGTAGGGCAGTTGCTTGTCTGCGCCCACATCGAGCGTGCGCAGCGTCACCGGCTTGTCGTGGAACATCTGCAACATGCCCTGGTACTGCGCCACCTGCTCTTCTTCTGACGGAAAACCACTTTGCAGCATAAACGGGATTTCGGTGCGATACAGGCCGATGCCGTCGATGTACGCCCCGAGCTTTTGCTCGTGCTCCGGGCTAAGGCCGGCGTTGAGCAGCACCTGTATGCGCTCACCGCTTTTGAGCTGCGCAGGCTGCTCGGCCTCACCTTCTGCAAGCTTACTGAGCGCATCTTCTTCGTTAATCAGCCGCTGGTATTCGGCAAGCAGCACCGCTTCAGGGTCAACCAGCACTTCACCGCGATAGCCGTCCACCACCAGCATGCGCCCCTGCAACATCATGGGCTGGATATCGGCTCCCATCACGGTGGGAATGCCCATTGCGCGCACCATAATGGCCGCGTGCGAGTTGGCCGCGCCGTCGCGTACCACCACGCCCGCCAGTCTGTCCGGCGGTAGCTCAGCAAGGGTTGCAGCCGAGAGTTCGTCGGCAACCAGCACAAAGCGATGTGGCCAACTGTTAGGGCTCAGAATGGTGTCGTCAAGGTGGAACAACAGACGCTGGCCCAGGGCACGCAGATCGCCGGCTCGCTCTTTGAGGTAGCCATCGCTGAGCGCGGCAAACTGGGCGGCAAATTTCTCAATAACTTTTTTGACTGCCCACTCCGCCACACAGCCTTTATCGACTTCAGCATACAGTTCGCGACGCAGGCGTGCGTCCATCAACAGGTGCGAATAGAGATCAAAAATCGCTGCTGTCTCTTTTTGCGCCCCCGCGGCAAAACGCTTACTGAAACGCCGGAACTCTGCTGCGGCGTCTTCCAGCGCCGTCGCCAGTCGCTCACGTTCCTGCGCCGTGTTCAGAGTTGAGGCCTCTGTCACCTGCTCCATGAGAGGAAGTGTCGCGTCCAGCCAGCCTTCAGCCACCGCCACACCCGGCGCGGCGGCCAGCGCGCGGATGCGGGTTTGCCGGTACTGACCGAAGAGCGCCGTTAACTGCGACTGAGAGAGGATGGCCGCCATCTGGGTTGCCAGCGTGACCAGGAAAGACTCTTCACTTTCATCAAACTGGCGCAACTGGCGCTGCTGAACCACCAGCACACCCAGCAACTGGCGGCGCTGAATTATCGGCACGCCCAGGAAGGAGCGGAAATGATCTTCTTTTACGGCGGGAATGTATTTGAAGCTGGGGTGTTTTTGCGCGTCGGCAAGGTTGATGGGTTCTGCCAGTCGGCCAACCAGGCCGACCAGCCCTTCATCAAAGGCGAGCGTGACCGTGCGGTTGCGCGGTTTTTTCAGGCCGCGAGTCGCCATGAGGTAGTAGCAGCAGCGCTCATGATCGGCGAGATAAACAGAGCACACCTCGGTATCCATCGCCTGGCAGATGTCATCAACCAGAATACGCAGCGCCTCATTCAGGCGCGGCGCACTGGCAACCTTTTCGACAATTTCTCGCAGCAGGGTGAGCATATTACGCGTGACTAACCTCGTTTTCGGCGCCAACCGGAGGAAGCATTTCGCACAGGCGCGGGCTCCTGTAGCGGCATAACGGTACTGGCAAACTCTTTCATCACGCGGCGATAGACATCGCGCTTGAACGAAACAACCTGGCGAACCGGATACCAGAAGCTCACCCAACGCCAGCCGTCAAATTCAGGCGTGCCGCTGGTTTGCAGATTGATATCGTTGTCGCTGCCCGTCAGTTGCAACAGAAACCACTTTTGTTTCTGGCCGATGCAAACCGGCTTTGTGTCCCAACGCACCAAACGCTTCGGTAATTTGTAACGCAGCCAGTTTCGGGTTGAAGCAATCAGGCGCACATCTTTGCGATGCAGTCCCACCTCTTCATACAATTCCCGATACATCGCCTGTTCAGCCGATTCGCCCGGGTTGATTCCCCCCTGAGGAAACTGCCAGGAATGTTGGCCAAAACGCCTGGCCCACATCACCTGGCCCTGCCGGTTACAAATGACAATACCAACATTTGGGCGGTAGCCATCATCGTCGATCACGGGACTACCTCAAAAAAAACTGAATAAGAGCGATTGTTTCACACTCGCGTAAGCCGGTAAACCACTCTCTTTATGGGATGCGAACGGTATAACAATTGAATAATTCACAAAAGTAACCGCAGTTATAAACAGATGAGGGGTTTTGCTGGCGGTTTTATTCACTTTTTCTGTGGATATCGCTGTGAAAAAGTGACGTATGAGTATGGGAAAACTCCGTTACTGCGATTTTTACCAAAACCAAACCCGCCAATTAATACGTTATTCTTTAGGCATATAGCGCAGTTATTTGCTCTACCAGGTTGTGTAATGTGATGTTAGTCACAGTCAGGATCGACGCATTGATGAAAGATCGAACAACGTCGTTTTTATCCACAGATTGTGCCAATAAGTTAGTCACAATTCGCCGGGGAACGGTAAAAAACCGCGCCGTCAAGGCTGTAAATGGAAACAGTAGTCGGGAGTTTTCCCGGTTATCCCAGTTTTCTGTGGATAACCGGGTGTAAGATCCTGTTCATTGTCAGTGACCAGAATTGGAAAACCCGTTTACCAAAGAAAAATGGCTGACAAAACCCTCGTAAAAACACTGGTAAATCAGCACATTGTAAATATCGTCCACAGCGCGCTACACTCTGTAGCGAGGCGGGTAAAACCGCGTCTATTTTTTAACCAACCCAAAAGCAGCGCATGGAACCTTTACGACCTCTTGCCCACCCTCCGCAAAGTGAAGCAGAACTGATGTACCAGGCAAACCAGCTGGCAGGCTACAGCCTCAGTGAGCTGGCGGCGCTGGCGGGGCTGCCTGTTCCTCCCGATTTACGGCGCGACAAGGGCTGGATTGGGATCTTGCTTGAGCGATGGCTCGGTGCAAGTGCAGGCAGCAAGCCGGAGCAGGATTTTGCCGCCATTGGCGTTGAGCTTAAAACCATCCCCATTGACCGCAGCGGCCGTCCGCTGGAAACCACCTTTGTCTGTGTTGCACCGCTTACCGGTAATACCGGCGTGGTGTGGGAAACCAGCCATGTGCGCCACAAGCTCAGGCGCGTACTGTGGGTGCCGGTAGAAGGCGAGCGCGCTATCCCCCTTGGCGAGCGCCGCATTGGCACACCGCTACTGTGGAGCCCGTCAGAAGAAGAAGAAGAGCAGCTTAAGCGCGACTGGGAAGAACTCATGGATCTCATTGTCCTCGGCCAGGTTGAGCACATCACGGCCCGCCACGGCGAAGTGTTGCAGTTGCGCCCTAAGGCGGCAAACAGCCGGGCACTTACCGAGGCCGTAGGCGCGCACGGCGAGCCGATTCTCACGTTGCCGCGAGGTTTTTATCTGAAGAAACCGTTCACCGCGGCCCTTCTGGCGCGGCACTTTCTGCTTTAAGCCAACATTTGTTCGCCACGGACGGTGGCGTATACTAAGCCTTACCGCCTGCGGGCGGATTTTTGTATTTTTTCCTTTTTTACAGGATGGCAAATGTTACTTGCATGGATAACGGATCCTAATGCCTGGCTGGCGCTCGGTACGCTGACGCTGCTCGAGATTGTGCTTGGGATCGATAATATTATTTTCCTCTCGCTGGTGGTGGCGAAGCTGCCAAAACGCCAGCAAAACAAAGCGCGGCGCCTGGGCCTGGCGGCTGCCATGCTGATGCGTCTGGCGCTGTTGGCCTCCATTGCGTGGATAAGCCGTCTCACCACGACGCTTTTTACGCTATTTGGTGAGGAAATATCGGCACGCGACCTGATTTTGCTGGTCGGCGGGCTGTTTCTTATCTGGAAAGCCAGTAAAGAGATGCATGAAACCATTGAAGGCGGAGGCGAAGAAACCCAAACCAACGTTCACTCCTTCTGGGGCGCAATTTTGCAAATAATGGTGCTGGATATTGTTTTCAGCCTCGATTCGGTCATTACCGCCGTCGGCCTGTCGGATCATCTGATAATCATGATGGCCGCCGTGGTGATTGCCGTTGGCGTGATGATGTTCGCCGCGCGCCCCATTGGTGAGTTTGTTGACCGCCATCCCTCGGTCAAAATGCTGGCGCTGTCGTTTTTGATTCTGGTGGGCTTCACGCTGATCCTGGAAAGCTTTGGCATCAGCATCCCCAAAGGCTACATATACTTCGCGATGTTCTTCTCCATGATGGTTGAAGTGCTCAACCTGGTGCGCAATAAAAAGAATCCACTGTAAGCATAAAGCCCCCAGATGGGGGCTTTTGTGACTGAACTTCACACTTTTTCAGACTTTCATACTTTTTTTCTCCGTAATCCCAGGTTATTACTAGACTTATCAAAGGACAACGGTGCGAGGAGCAAAACAATGAATAAGTGGGCAGTGGCAATTTCTGCGGTAGGCATAGCGTTCGCCGTCTCAGGGTGTAGCAGTGATTACGTCATGGCGACCAAAGACGGCAGGATGATCCTGACAGAAGGCAAGCCAGAAATAGATGATGATACAGGCCTTGTCAGCTACCGCGACATTCAGGGCAACAGGATGCAAATTAACCGTGATGACGTTTCACAAATCATTGAACGCTAAAGAATAATAAAGGTCAGCCCTGCCGCTGGCCTTTTTTATTTTCCCACTCAATTCCCCTTTCACTTTTTTGTTCCCTCTGCCATTGTTAATGACTCTTTGCGCCGGGCAGCACCCGTCGCCGTTTCATAAGCATTAAAAAGGAAACCGGCAATGCATTATCACCGTATCCCTCACAGCTCGCTGGAAATCAGCACACTGGGCCTGGGCACTATGACCTTTGGTGAGCAAAACAGTGAAGCCGATGCTCATGCGCAACTTGATTACGCCATCAGCCAGGGTGTTAACCTGATTGATGTGGCAGAGATGTACCCTGTTCCTCCGCGCCCTGAAACACAAGGCCTGACAGAAACCTACGTCGGCAACTGGCTACATAAAAGCCGCAACCGCGAAAAGTTGGTGATCGCATCCAAAGTTTGTGGCCCGACGCGTAACGGTGACAGCGGTATTCGCCCTAACCAGATTCTGGACCGAAAAAATATTCGCGAGGCGCTGGATGCCAGCCTTAAGCGCCTGCAAACCGACTATCTCGACCTCTACCAGGTTCACTGGCCGCAGCGCACTACCAACTGCTTTGGCAAGCTCGGTTACAGCTGGAACGACGACCCGCTGCCGGTCACGCTGCTCGAAACCCTGGAAGCGCTCACTGAATGCCAGCGCGCGGGCAAAATCCGTTATATCGGTGTTTCCAACGAAACGGCCTGGGGCGTGATGCGCTACCTGGCGCTGGCGGAAAAGCATGACCTGCCGCGCATTGTCACCATTCAGAACCCGTACAGCCTGCTCAACCGCAGCTATGAAGTGGGCCTGGCGGAAGTCAGCCAGCGCGAAGGCGTGGAACTGCTGGCCTACTCCTGCCTCGCCTTTGGCGTACTGACGGGTAAGTATCTCAACGGCGCGAAGCCCGCCGGGGCGCGCAATACTCTGTTTAGCCGTTTTACACGCTACAGCGGCGAGCAAACGCAAAAAGCGGTGGCCGCCTATGTGGACGTGGCAAAGCGCCACGGTCTGGATCCGGCACAGATGGCGCTGGCATTTGTACGCCAGCAAAAATTTGTCGCCAGCACATTGCTGGGAGCAACGACCCTGGCTCAGCTGAAAACCAATCTGGAGAGCCTGCACCTGACCTTAAGCGAGGACGTGCTGGCCGAACTGGAGGCGGTACACCGGATTTACACCTATCCGGCACCGTAAAACATAATGGGCGGGTCAAAGACCCGCCCATTTTTTAGCGACTTAGCGGCGACGCTGCCATATCCACACCCCAGCAATAGCCAGCGCGAACAGCGCACCAAAGCCCACGCCAATGCCTACCACCGGCGCCCCGGTTTTCACTGCCAGCGAATACAGACCCAGCATCAGTAACATAGCCGTGTTTTCGCCGAGGTTCTGCACGGCAATCGCGTTGCCTGCACCTACCGATGCCTTACCGCGGTCCTGAAGCAGCGCGTTAAGCGGCACCACGAAGAAGCCGCCAAGAATACCAATCAGCACCAGCAGCAGGTACGACGGCAGTAGCGCATGCTGTAGCGCAAAAAACGCTACCGCCACGCCAATCAGCACGCCTGCGGGCATGCAGCGCGCTACGGTTTTTAGCGTTACCAGCTTGGCCGCAGCGCCTGCACCCACCACAATACCGATGGCGACCATCGCGTTCAGATAGGTTGGCGTCGCGTTATCGGTAATGCCGAGCGCCACCGGCACCCATAACACCAGTAGGAAGCGCAGCGTGACGCCTGCCCCCCAGAAGAGGCTGGTACCCAGCAGGGAAAAGCGCGTTTCACCGTTGTGCCAGAGCGTGTTGCAGGCAACGAAAAAACCGCGCGTCATCGCCGCCGGGTGCCACGAATGGCCAGGGCGTGCCGCCGGGAGTTTGGGGATAAGCAGGTTTGCCGCGACTGCCGCAGCATACATCACCACGCACACGCCGAGTGCGGCAAGCAGGCTCCAGTCCGCCAGCACGCCGCCTGCCACTGAGCCAATTAAGATAGCGGCAATGGTTGACGACTCCATCAGCCCGTTGGCCTTCACCAGCCGGTCGCCAGTAGTCAGCTCACCGAGGATGCCATACTTAGCCGGTGAGTAGGCCGCCGCACCAATACCGACCAGGGTGTAACCCACAAACGGATTGAAGCCAAAGCAGATAACGCCCGCGCCAAGCAGCTTCAGCCCATTGGCAAACATCATCACGCGCCCTTTCGCAAAGCTGTCGGCCACCTGGCCAACAAACGGTGCAAATAAAATGTAGGCGCCCACAAACACCATCTGCAAAACCGGCTGGCTCCAGTCCGGGTAAAACTGGGCCTTGAGCACCGCCAGTGTGGCAAACAACAGCGCGTTATCACCAAAGGCTGAGAAGAACTGGGCGGCAATCACCGCCATCATTCCTCGGGAATACAACGACTGGTCGTCGGTGGTTCTGGAAGAATCAGCCATGTGCGTTCTCCGCTTCATCCAGCATGGTTTTTAACGTCACAAAATCCGGCTTACCGCTCCCCAACAGCGGCAGCTGCTTGAGCACGCGGATATCACGCGGCACCGCCAGTTCAGGCACGCCTGTGCTACGCGCCTGTTGCAGCAGGCGCTCGCGCGTCAACTCACCGTCTGTTGTGTACAGCACCAGCGCTTCGCCTTTGCTGGCATCGGTCTTAATCACGGTGGCGTGCAGCTTCTCTGGCGATACCGCCAGGGCAACCTGTTCCACCATTTCAAGCGACACCATTTCACCGGCAATTTTGGCAAAGCGTTTAGCGCGGCCCTGAATCACACAAAAACCCTGCTCATCAAACGCCACGATATCGCCCGTGTCGTACCAGCCATTTTCCACCTCGCCGCGCGCGTTTTCTGCCGTTGGTGCTTCCAGCACGCCAGGGTTTTCCACCCGCAGGTAGCCTTTCATGATGTTCGGTCCGCGCAACTGCAAACGCCCACCGTCTTCAATACCCGGCACGGCCAACAGGCGCGCATCCATGGCAGGCAGAATGCGCCCGACCGTGCCAGGCTTTGCCGCCATCGGCACGTTAATAGATACCACCGGCGCGCACTCGGTCACGCCGTAACCTTCAAGAATGCGCAGGCCAAACTTGTCCTGCCAAATCTGGCGCGTGCTGTCCTGCAATTTCTCCGCACCCGCCACCACGTAGCGCACGCGGTAGAAGTCATAAGGATGGGCAAAGCGAGCGTAATTGCCCAGGAACGTTGAGGTGCCAAAAATCACGGTGCAGTTACGATCGTAGGTCAACTCTGGCACCACACGGTAGTGCAGCGGGCTGGGATAAAGGAAAACCTCTGCACCAGTAAGCAGCGGCGTAAACAGACCAACCGTCAAACCAAAGGAGTGGAATAGCGGCAGCGCCGACATAAACCGGTCATCGGCAGTGAAATCCGCCACGGCGCGGATTTGCTCAACGTTTGCCAGCAGGCTTTTATGACTGTGCACCACGCCCTTCGGGTTGCCCTCAGAGCCGGAGGTAAACAACACCATCGCGGCGTCTTCCGGTTTTTGCTTCACCTGGGCGAGTTCAGGCAACAGCACACGTGAGAATATCCACAGCTTATCGGTGAGCGTTACATCACCTTTAAGGTCCTCAAGGAACACCCAGCGCACGCTGGTTAACTGCTCTGGCAGGTGCCACAGCTTGCCCTTGTCCATAAACTGACGCGAGGTAAACACCGTGTTTATTTGCGCGGCAGTAATGGCCGCCGTCAGCCCTTTAACCCCGGCGGTGTAGTTCATCATCGCTGGAATGCGCCCGCGGCACACGGCACCAAAAATCACAGCGGCGCTGATGGCCGCGTTTGGCAACATCAGGCCAATGGTTTCACCCTGCTTGCTGTACTTCTCAAGGATGCGGGCCACGAACAGCGTTTTGGTCAGAAGCTTACGGTAGCTGTCCGGCTGAAAGTTGATGTCTTCAATACACTTTTTGCTCTCGCCATAGCGATACTGGGCGCGCAGCAGCGCATCAAACAGCGTTTCACGCGGGCGCACGGCCATCTGCGCTTCCATCATTTTCTGGTGCAGCGTTTCACCGGCCAGACGACGACGGTCGCGCGCACGCGGGGCAACCGGCATCGGGATAGCGGTTGGCGGCAGCAGGTGCAGCGTAATACGCGGGAACAGGCGCTGGCGCACGCGCCCTTTCAGGCGGCTGAAATATGTCAGCTCTGCGCCTTCAATGCGTAGCGGTATCAGGGTCGCCTGCGATTTTGCAGCAACAAATCCCGCACCGTCGTAGATTTTCATCAGCGAACCGCTCACCGAGATGCGCCCTTCCGGGAAAATCACCACCGGACGCCCCTGCTCCACCAGGCGCACCAGGTGTTTAATGGCCATCGGTTTGGTTGGGTCAAGCGGCACAAAATCGATAATGGATTTAAGCCAGCGCATATACCAGCGCGTGCTGATTGAGCTGTACACGGCAAAAACCGGGCGCACCGGCAGGAACAGCGCCAGCAGCACGCCGTCAATAAAAGAAACATGGTTGGGGGTAATAAGCACTCGCTGTTGCCTGAGTGCGGCGGTATCACCCGTTAGCTGGACGCGAAATAAAACACGACAGAGGCTGCGAAAAAAGCTGAACAGCATTTCAACTCCTTTTGTTGAGAAGGCAAAGTCCGGTTTCTGCCGGCCACCGCGACGGTGCACATCTGCCGCTTACGCATTACGCTATCAGGCCAACGGCGACGGGCAGAAACCCGATGAAATTGAGTTCTCAGCAGCTTACATGAGTTAAGGAAGGGGCGCGAACAGATAGCCAAAAGCAGCAAAAAAAAACCTGCGCATCCGCGCAGGTTGGTGTAATGCTTGTTATCGACCAATGGCCGACATCACCTATCAATACCTCTGGGAACTCAAATGTAGCAGTGCTTCGTTCCTGTCTGCCACGCCTGAATGGAAACAGCCCTTCGCAAACTGTAACCAAAGGTTTGCGCTGAAACTGTTGAAAACGCTTCGGTTGTTTATCCCTCTGGCGTAATCCTTATGCCCACAGGCATGAACGCGCTTATAGGCGGCACCGGGCGGTTTAAAAAACCGGCTTGTGTGTAACACTTTCACTGTCTGCGATGCTTTTCTGTTAACTCAGGCAGGATATGTACGCCATTTTCTTGAACCCGCAGCGCTTTTCCGTGAAACTGGGGCCATGTAAGCGCTTACCCAGCCAGAGGTAGACCATGGCGACCATCAAAGATGTCGCACGCCTTGCCGGTGTGTCCGTTGCAACGGTATCCCGCGTAATAAACCACTCTCCTAAAGCCAGCGATGCCTCGCGTCAGGCCGTTTTAAGTGCCATGGAGCAGCTTAGCTATCACCCTAACGCCAACGCCCGCGCCCTGGCGCAGCAAAACACTGAAACCATTGGGCTGGTGGTCGGCGATGTTTCAGATCCCTTTTTTGGCGCCATGGCAAAAGCGCTGGACCAGGTGGCCTGGCGCACCGGCAACTTCCTGCTGATTGGCAACGGCTATCACAACGAAGAGAAAGAGCGCCAGGCGATTGAGCAAATGATTCGCCATCGCTGTTCAGCGCTGGTGGTACACGCCAAAATGATCCCTGACGACTACCTGAAAGATCTGATGAAGCAAATTCCGGGGATGGTGCTGATTAACCGTAGTCTGCCGGGCTTTGAACAGCGCTGCGTGGCACTGGATGACCGACTTGGTGGCTGGCTTGCCACCCGTCACTTGATTCAGATGGGCCATACCCGCATTGGTTTTATCTGCTCTAACCACCCTATTTCCGATGCCGAAGACCGGCTACGCGGCTACTACGACGCGCTGGAAGAACACAATCTGCCGCGCGATGAACGGTTAGTAACGTTTGGCGAGCCGGACGAAAGCGGCGGTGAGCAGGCAATGACAGAATTGATGGGACGCGGCAAAGCGGTAACGGCGGTTGCCTGTTATAACGACTCGATGGCCGCTGGCGCAATGGGCGTACTTAACGACAACGGCGTTGACGTGCCGAAGAAGCTTTCGCTGATAGGTTTTGATGATGTGCTGGTATCACGCTATGTGCGCCCACGCCTGACCACCGTGCGCTATCCGGTCGTCACAATGGCAACTCAGGCGGCAGAGCTTGCGTTAGCGCTGGCAGAAAACAGCACGCCACCTGTAGTGACGCACCTTTTTAACCCAACGCTAGTGCGCCGCCATTCCGTCGCCGCTCCACCTGCGGAAAACGACACGCCTGGCGGCGGCTAAGTTACAGGTTTTCCAGCGCCAGCAGTTCTGCAATGGTCTGGCGGCGGCGAATCAGGCGCGTCTGTTCGCCATCAAGCAGCACTTCTGCCAGCAGCGGGCGGCTATTATAGTTAGAAGACATCGAGGCACCGTAGGCACCGGTGTCGTGAATCACCAGGTAGTCACCCGCCTTGACGCCCGGCAGCATGCAGGTTTCCACCGTGCCACCTTCAAGCTGGGTAAACACGTCGCCGGACTCGCACAGCGGACCGGCGATGACGCATTCACGCTGTGCACCAGACGGCTCGTGACCTTCTGCGGTCAGCGCCGAAATATGGTGATAACTGCCGTACATCGCCGGGCGCATCAGGTCATTAAATCCGGCGTCTACCAGCACAAAATGACGTGAGCCCATATCCTTGACGCTGCGTACCTGGGTAAGCAGCACGCCAGACTCTGCCACCAGGAAGCGACCTGGCTCAATTTCCAGCTCAACGTGGTGGCCCAGGTGCTGCGCAATTTTTTCACGCGCGGCATTCCACAGCCCGTAATAATGGTCGGTATTGACCGACTCGCCGCCTTCCTGGTAAGGGATGGACAGGCCGCCACCGGCGGAAATCGCCTGTAGGTCCTGGCCCAGTTCCACCACCAGGTTCACCATCGCCCCGCACACCTGCTCCAGGTGGCCGTAATCCACGCCAGAGCCAATATGCATGTGCAGGCCGACAAGCTTCAGGCCGTGGCGCTCAATGGCTGCCAGCGCCAGGGGTAAATCACCGTGCCAGATGCCGTGCTTGCTGTTCTCGCCACCAGTATTCGTCTTCTGGCTGTGACCGTGACCAAAACCCGGATTAATGCGCAGCCACACCGGATGACCCGCAGACGCCGCCCCCAGCTGCTCAAGCATATCAACCGAACCGGCGTTAACGGCAATGCCTAACTCGCTCACCCGGGCCAGCGTCGGCTCATCAATCAGGTCTGCGGTAAAGACAATTTCACTGGCGCTAAAACCCGCCACCAGCGCACGCTCAATTTCACCCAGCGACACGGAGTCCACTTTCACACCCTCTTCGCGCATCAGGCGCAGGATATGGGTGTTGGAACAGGCCTTTTGCGCAAAGCGAATCACATCAAACTGGCGCAGGCGCGCTATCTGGCGGCGAATGACTTGCGCGTCGTACACCCAAAGCGGGCAGCCAAATTCGGCGGGCAGCGTCATCAACCTTTGGGCGTTGAGCGCGGTGTCGGTAGCGGTGAGTGAACGTGGCATAACAATCTCCCTGAACATGTTAGTGCCATTTAGCCACAGCGCTGCGCAGATAAAAAATATCGTTTTCTCGCCAGTCTATGCAAAAATGATATAGGTTAAGCGCACGCTTATTGTCGATGACGCGCAGGCAAACCCTGGCGAATACAACAGGCAAAAGTATGCAGGCACGCCAGATTGCCAGCCTGCCCAGACCCACGCGGCCTTTAGCCCGTTTTCATAGCGATAAAGCACAGGTTGCCGTGGACCACGGCGTGGTCTGAACTGCGCAGATACCGCATCAAGGAGTAGAGCTATGCCCGCAATCAACCTGCGCCACATTGAGATTTTCCATGCGGTGATGACCACCGGCAACCTGACAGAAGCCGCTGTGCTGCTGCACACCTCACAACCGACGGTCAGTCGCGAACTGGCACGCTTTGAAAAGGTCATCGACCTTAAGCTCTTTGAGCGTACCCGCGGGCGTCTGCACCCTACGGTGCAGGGGCTGCGGCTGTTTGAGGAAGTGCAACGCTCATGGTACGGCCTGGACCGCATTCTGGACGCCGCACAGAGTCTGCGCGAATTTCGCCAGGGCGAGCTGTCCATCGCTTGTCTGCCCGTGTTCTCCCAGTCGTTTTTGCCCACGCTGGTGCAGCCGTTTCTGGCGCGCTATCCCGACCTTAGCCTTAACATCGTGCCGCAAGAATCACCGCTGCTGGAAGAGTGGCTCTCTGCCCAGCGTCATGACCTGGGGCTGACCGAGACAACTTCAGCGCCCGCGGGCACCGAGCGCCTTACGCTACTGACGCTTAATGAAGTCTGCGTGTTACCCACCGGGCACCGGCTGGCCGAGAAAACGGAGCTAACGCCGGAAGATTTCAGCGGTGAGAACTACATCAGCCTGTCGCGTACCGACAGCTATCGCCAGCTACTGGACTCGCTGTTTCAGGAGCACGGCGTGCGACGGCGCATGGTGGTTGAAACCCACAGCGCCGCCTCGGTATGCGCAATGGTGCGCGCCGGGGCGGGCATCTCAGTTGTGAACCCGTTTACCGCGCTGGACTATGCAACAAGCGGTGTGGTGGTACGGCGCTTTAGCATTAGCGTGCCGTATACCCTGAGCCTGATTCGCCCACTCCACCGCCCGGCCTCCGCGCTGGTGGATGCGTTTTGCACTCATCTGCGCGCAGGTGTGGCGCACTTTCATGATGCACTGGCGATGCTCACGGCAAACCAGGCAGAATAAACGCATCCACCGCCAGCGGTAAGGTCCCGCCCCCGGAAAACCGCCTGACAGCACGCACCAGTCACCGGGCGCTCAGTCACAAGCTTGACCGCCAGCCTGCCAACACAATCCCGGCCGTGCGGGTCGCCCCGAAAGGAAAAACCCTGCCCCAGCAACGCCTTGCGCTGACTCAGCCGTTACTCCAGCATAAAATCGACCGCGGCTGCGGCATGTAGCGCAGCGGTATCAAATACCGGTACCGGGCAGTCCTGCTGCCCAAGCAACATGCCAATTTCCGTGCAGCCAAAAATCACGCCCTGCGCCCCTTGTTCCACCAGTGTGTCTATTACGCGCTGGTAATAGCGCTTTGCCTGTGCGCTGAAGGTCCCCAGACATAGCTCCTCAAAGATAATGCGATTAACCTCCGCGCGCTGCGCCTCATCTGGCACCGGGATTTCAATGCCAAACTGCTCGCGCAACCTGGCGCGATAAAAATCCTGCTCCATCGTGTAACGGGTGCCGAGCAGCGCCACGCGCTTAAGCCCCTGGCGGGCAACAGCTTGCCCGGTTGCATCAGCAATGTGGATAAACGGCAGCGAACAGCCGGTTTCTATCGCAGAGGCCACCTTGTGCATGGTATTGGTGCACAGCACAATGCCCTGCGCACCCGCGGCCTGTAGCCCACAGGCTGCATCAGTCAGCATTTGCCCGGCCTTATCCCATTCGCCAGCAGACTGGCAGGCCTCAATCTCATGAAAGTCCACGCTGTGTAGTAGGATCTTGCCCGAATGCAGCCCACCGAGGCGCGTTTTTACGCCTTCGTTAATCAAACGATAGTAAGGAATGGTGGATTCCCAGCTCATACCGCCGAGCAGACCGATAGTTTTCATGCGTTTCTCCATAACGTGTTTTGCCTTGTTATAGCAGGAAAAGTACGACAGGAAATAGCCAGTAGCCGTGGAGGTACGAATCTGTCGCATAGCAAATCGCTATCAGGTAGCCTGCCCTGGCACAACAACGTCCTGAAGTAGCAAGGGGATGGAGCGCGTTTGATATACAAAACCCACTCACAGAATAATAAAGTCGGATGCAGCGCTAAACAGAATGGATAACAAGGAGCGGCTCTGGCAAGTTGTTCAACTTTATCAACATGTTCACAAATACCGTAATAACGTTTAGCCCGCGTCCCTGCTGTCTGTTGATTAATAATGCTCTCCCTGATTATCGGGCAATTCAGACGTAATATAATTACTCTGTTATTGCTGTCGAATGTTCTTTTACAGTACCATTCATAGACAGATATCATAATCCTGAATATTACATTTCACTTTCACGACCTCACTTCTCAATGCCATTTAAATAATAAAAGCACCATCAGTAAGTTTAATAAATCTCAATTAATATAAAACGCATGCATCCCAATAGCCATGAAGACAATTAATCACGATATTCTGACACTACATCATGTACGTCCGGCACTGGAAATATGCATAAGTCAACTTACCCACAAATTGACTCAAATAGAGATAACGCCGGGAAATACATTACTTTAAAAACCATCTCAAGGAAATTCAAGTAGTTTTAGTGTTTAAGAGTGGAGTGAACACCCGGCCCTGGTTATCACCTGGTTAACGGAATGTAAAACACATTAACATTAAACTGTTATTGCTTTTAAGCATTAAACTGATCATTGAAAACAAATAAAAGAAGAAGACAATATATTCTTTAATTATTAAGCCATCAATTCCCGCCCACAGAGCTTTAGATTATTTACCATTCTCTACAACTCAGAATAAAAAATATTGACTGGGAGCAAGACAATGCTTGATTTAGATGCTTTTCATCTCGCAAGAATACAGTTTGCATTCACTGTTTCTTTTCATATTATTTTTCCGGCTATTACAATCGGCCTCGCAAGCTACCTTGCTGTACTTGAAGGGTTGTGGCTGAAAACCAGGAACCAGGTTTATCGGGATTTATACCATTACTGGATAAAAGTTTTTGCCGTAAACTTTGGTATGGGTGTGGTTTCAGGTCTGGTTATGGCATACCAGTTTGGGACAAACTGGAGTGGTTTTTCCCAGTTTGCAGGTACAATCACGGGCCCATTGCTGACATACGAAGTACTGACTGCATTCTTCCTTGAGGCAGGTTTCTTCGGCGTCATGCTGTTTGGCTGGAACCGTGTTGGGCCGGGGCTTCACTTCTTCTCTACGTGCATGGTGGCACTGGGCACCATCTTTTCAACATTCTGGATTCTCGCATCAAATAGCTGGATGCAAACCCCTCAGGGTTACTCCATCCAGAATGGCATCGTTGTACCAGAAGACTGGTTTAGCGTCATTTTTAATCCCTCTTTCCCCTACCGATTATTCCATATGTCGATTGCAGCTTTCCTGGCCTGTGCATTCTTTGTTGGGGCTTCAGGAGCATGGCATTTGCTTAAGGGAAATAATACGCCTGCTATCCGTAAAATGTTCTCCATGGCTTTGTGGATGGCTTTGATTGTTTCTCCGATCCAGGCTTTTGTTGGAGATGCTCACGGCCTTAATACTCTGGAGTATCAGCCAGCAAAACTTGCCGCCATTGAGGGACACTGGGAAAACAAAGGGGATGAAGCGACGCCGCTGATTCTGTTTGGCTTACCAGATATGGATGAGGAAAGAACAAAATACAGTCTGGAAATACCTTATCTGGGAAGTTTGATTCTTACTCACAGTCTCGACAAGCAAGTTCCTGCTCTGAAGGATTTTCCTGAAGAAGACCGCCCTTACTCACCCGCAGTGTTCTGGTCCTTTCGCATCATGGTCGGTCTTGGTCTTCTGATGATAGCACTCGGTGCCACCAGCCTTTGGTTGCGTTGCAAAAAACGTCTGTACACATCTCGCCCATTTTTATGGTTTGCGTTGTTGATGGGGCCCTCCGGGCTCATCGCCATTCTTGCCGGATGGATAACGACAGAAATGGGACGCCAACCGTGGGCAGTGTATGGCGTCCAGCGGACTATCGATGCGGTGTCTGCGCATTCAACGCTGCAAATGAGCATAAGCCTGCTGGCGTTCATCGTTGTCTATTCTTCCGTGTTTGGAGTCGGTTATATCTACATGATGCGCTTAATTAAGAAAGGGCCCGTACAAGGCGAGGGAAATCACGCGTCTCACGGTGGACCGGGCACTCAGCAAACATCTTCCAGACCGTTGTCCGCAGCCTCTGAAGGGCTTGAAAATCTGCAGGAGAAATAACATGGTCGATTTTTCAATAATTTGGTTTGCCATCATTGTTTTTGGCACGCTGATGTACATCGTGATGGACGGGTTCGATCTGGGCATTGGTATTCTGTTCCTGTTTAACAAAAATGCACATGAACGTGATGTCATGGTCAACAGTGTTGCACCTGTTTGGGATGGTAATGAAACCTGGCTTGTTCTGGGAGGCGCTGCGCTGTTTGGCGCATTTCCACTGGCTTATGCGGTCATTACTGATGCGCTAACCATCCCTGTAACGATAATGTTGATGGGGCTAATTTTCCGTGGTGTTGCATTCGAGTTTCGCTTCAAGGCAATAGAGAAACACCGTCCATTCTGGGATAAAGCCTTTGTCGGTGGTTCCATCGTTGCGACATTTAGTCAGGGGATTATTGTAGGAGCGGTCATCAAAGGTTTCCCTGTAGCTGACCGTATGTATACTGGCGGAGCACTCGACTGGCTTTCTCCTTTCACACTTTTCTGTGGTTTTGGTCTTATGGTGGCCTATGCACTACTTGGTAGTACATGGTTGATTATGAAAACCAGCGATGAACTTCACCGTAAAATGTCCACCCTGACGCTCCCCTTGCTTGCCGCTTTACTCGCTATGCTGGCCATTCTCAGTATCTGGACACCGTTATCCTATCCAGCAATAGCGCATCGATGGTTCTCGACCCCAAATATTTTCTATTTCTCGCCGGTGCCAGTTCTGGTATTAGCGTGCGCATGGGGTATTTATAAAGGCGTCAGGGCCAAAGCGCATTACTCGCCCTTCCTGTTAACATTGGGTCTGATTTTCCTGGGGTTCTCTGGATTGGGCATCAGTATCTGGCCGAACATAATTCCACCTGATATTTCAATATGGGATGCCGCGTCTCCACCAGGAACTCAAGCGTTTATGTTGGTGGGCGCGTTACTTATTATACCTGTGATTTTAGTTTATACCTTCTGGAGTTACTATGTATTTCGTGGAAAAGTGAACCCAGACGAAGGTTATCATTAATACAATCACAGCAAATCGTTTTAGTGAGGTCAATGATGAAGACATTTAACAGAATAAAATGGCTCATTCTGATTTATGCTGGCAGCGTACTTGCACTTGGATTGTTTTCATTCGCCCTTAAATTTTTGATGTCTATGGCTGGAATGAGAACACATTAATCATCATTAAAAGCTAATGAAGGACTGCGAAATTATGCAGCCCTTCATTACCATAACGGATATTAGCATGCCAGATGAAGCCAGGTAATTGCAAAAGCAGAACGCAAATTGTTTCTGGGATTTTATAAAAAACGCGCCAGACCAGAGTTTATACCACTGCCCCCTGGATAGCCTTCCCCTCGTAAGCTGTCAGCTACGGACCCTTTTCGGTTTACACCTCGCAATATAATTGCTTATCTCAATTTCATTTTTTCTTGTGAAATATTTATTACGCACATACATACTAATTTCGAAATGCGTGGCAACGTAACTATCCCGTATCCCACACAACAAAAAGCCACAGCGTTCTGTGGCGTTTATTATCCGATAAACCAACCAGTTATGGCCGCAGGCAATGTAGTCCTCCATCACCAGCAGCATACCGCGCTGGCGGCCTGAACGTTTTAATCGCACTCAATCGCCAGCGCCACGCCCTGACCGCCGCCAACGCACAGCGTTGCCAGCCCTTTTTTGGCATGGCGTTTTTGCATCTCATGCACCAGTGACACCAGAATGCGGCAACCGGAGGCCCCGATAGGATGGCCCAGCGCAATGGCACCGCCGTTAACGTTAACCTTACGCGGGTCCCACTCCAGTAACCGGTTTACTGAAAGCACCTGAGCCGCAAACGCCTCGTTAGCTTCAATCAGGTCCAGTTCATCGAGCGTCCAGCCCGCGCGCTCAAGGCAGCGGCGCGTGGCATGAACGGGGGCAATCCCCATCAGCGCTGGGTCAACGCCAACGCTGGCAAACGCACGAATGCGCCCCAACACAGACAACCCCAGCTGCTGCGCGCGCTCGGCGCTCATCATCATCACTGCCGCAGCACCGTCGTTAATTGCCGAAGCATTGCCCGCCGTCACGCTACCCAACTGGTCAAACACGGGTTGCAATTGCGCCAGACCTTCAGCACTGGAATCCATACGCGGCTGCTCGTCGGTATCCACAATGCGCCCACCAGCGCCCGGCGTTGTCACCGGCACAATCTCGTCGCGAAAACGCCCGCTGTCGATAGCGTTGCGCGCCTTTTGCTGCGAGGCCAGCGCGTAGGCATCTTGCTGTTCGCGGCTGATATCGTAAACACGCGCCAGATTTTCTGCCGTCACACCCATATGGTAGTCGTTAAAGGCATCCCACATACCGTCGTGTACCAGACTGTCGATAATCTGGCTGTCGCCGACGTTCAGGCCATTTCGACCATTGCTTACTACATGCGGTGCACGGCTCATGTTTTCCTGGCCCCCGGCGATAACCACATCGGCCTCGCCGCACTGAATGGCCTGGGTCGCCAGGTGCAACGCCTTAAGGCCCGAACCGCACACGTCGTTAATCGTAATCGCCGATACCGACCACGGAAGCCCGCTATTGAGCGCCGTCTGGCGCGCCGGGTTTTGCCCGGCACCTGCCGTCAACACCTGGCCGAGGATCACCTCGTCCACATCCTGCGGATTTACACCGCTGCGCTCAATCAGTGCTTTGACCACCACGCTGCCAAGCTCGGTGGCCGACAGGCCAGACAATGCGCCCTGAAAACAGCCGATTGGCGTACGTGCTGCCGCCACAATCACCACATCTTTCATCCGCTTACCGCTCTCCTCAGGCAAAACGGAATTATCTTAGCCCCTTTGTTATCAACTTTTTCTGTAAATGTTGAAAAATATGAGTGATATCACAGGCGAAATTCTTATAACTCACGCCGTTACGCTTATAAGCTACATCAGTTCGGCGCATTGCTGGCGCGTAAAGGCGCCTCGCGCAGTAGCCAGGAGAGCACAAACGCCAGCACCATCACCCCTGCCGCCATCTGAAACGCCGCGTGGATAGCCATGCCAAAAGCCTGCAAATAATCCTCACGCAGAGCGTCCGGCAGGTGATGTACCGCCACCGGGTTTAGCTCACGCGGCAGCATTGTGCCTTCAGGCAGCAAGCGCAGCAGATTTGACTGTAAAACGTGGGTAAATACCGCACCAAACAGCGCCACGCCAATAGAGCCACCCACCGAGCGAAACAGCGTAACGCCGGATGTCGCCACACCGATTAACCCCTGCGACACACTATTTTGCACCGCCAGCACCAGCACCTGCATAACCATGCCAAGACCAAAGCCCAGCAAACAGGTAAAGAGGTACAGATGCCAGGTTGGCGATGTGGTGGTAATGGTTGTCAGCAACGCCATGCCGCAAAACGCCAGCAGCGTGCCGCCAATCGGAAAGAAACGGTAGCGCCCGGTGCGGCTGATAATGCGCCCACTCAGGGCCGAGGTGAACAGCAACCCTCCCATCAGCGGCAGTAGCTGCAACCCTGCCTCGGTCGGTGTGGCGTCCTTTACCACCTGCAAATACAGCGGCAAAAAAGTGACGGAGCCAAACAGCGCCATGCCGATGACAAAACCAATCAGGCTACAGAGCAGGAAGCTGCGATCGCGAAAAAGCATCAGCGGAATAATTGGCTCGCTGGCCATGCGCTCTTCATAGATAAATCCGGCGACACCCACCAGCGAAAAGGCCAGCAGACACCAGAGTTGCGGGTCTGACCATGCCAGGACAGTGCCTCCCTGGCTTGTGAATAAAATAATGCACAGTAGCGTCAGGCTTAAATAAAACGCGCCGAGATAATCAATCTGGTGACGGGTACGTTTACCGCTGGCGCTGAACACCGCGCCAATAATCACCAGCGCCAGCAGCCCCAGCGGCAGGTTGATATAGAAAATCCAGCGCCAGGACGCATGCTGGACGATAACCCCCCCCATCAACGGCCCGAGCACCGTCGCCAGACCGAACACGCCGCCAAACAGCCCCTGGTAGCGCCCGCGGTCCGCAGGTGGCACCACATCAGCAATGGCGGCCATGCTCACCACCAGCAACCCACCGCCCCCCAGACCTTGCAGGGCGCGCATCAGCACCAGTTGCGTCATATTTTGTGCCAGTCCACACAGTACAGACCCCAGCAGGAACAGCACAATCGCGGTTTGCAGCACCACCTTGCGGCCAAACAGATCGCCAAATTTCCCATACAGTGGCACCGCGATGGTGGAGGCCAGAATATAAGCCGTCACTACCCAGGACAGTTTATCCAGCCCGCCAAGCTCACCCACAATAGTCGGTAGCGCGGTTGAGACAATGGTCTGGTCAAGCGCCGACAACAACATCACCAGCAGCAATGCGCTGAACAGCAGGCGCAGAGAAGGCTGCCCGTTCAGCATCTTTTCCTGCGATTGAGCCATGATATTCACTCCCATAGCACGCCCGTTTGAAATTAATTAAGTAGATAATTAATATTGATGAAGGTCGGGTAACGCGTCAACAAAGGAGCCACACATGGCGGCACAGAAAGACAAAACAGCGGCAATTGCAGAGAAATCCCAGGCGCGAAAACCGGGCCGACCGCGCGGCACTCCCCGCGCCGACAAACGCGAACAGCTGCTCGATACCGCGCTTGCCCTGTTTGCCCGCCGCGGTATTGCAGAAACCTCGCTCAATGCCATTGCCCGGGAGGCTGGCGTCACGCCCGCTATGTTGCACTACTACTTCCACTCGCGCGAACAATTGCTGGATGCGATGGTTGAGCAACGTTTCCTGCCGTTGCGCACAGCCATTAGCGCAATTTTTGCTGCTCACCCGCATGCACCTGACACTGCTATTACGCTTATGACTCACGAGCTTGCCCGCGCCGCCACGCAAAACCCGTGGTTCGCCCCGCTGTGGTTGCAGGAGGTAACCGGTGAGAGCGGCATTTTGCGCCAGCATCTGCATAACCGCTTTGGCAACCGCGAGAGCCAACAGGCACTCGCCACAATAGAGGGCTGGCAACAGCGCGGCCTGCTGAACCCGGCGCTGTCTCCTGCCCTGCTGTTTACCTCACTGATGAGCCTGATTCTGGTGCCCTTTGTGGTGCTACGCCAGCGCAGCGTTGAAGAGAAAGGTGCCAGCGTGGATGCCGATGCCATTGTGCAACATGCGCTGACGCTGCTACGTCACGGGCTGACTATGCCGAATGCTGATGTGAACTAAACTTACCTCAACGCTCTATAGCTCGTTTCGTAAACCTGGAGGACAGCGTGATGCGCTACATCGAAGGTTTTGTCGTTGCCGTGCCGGTAAACAATAAAGAAGCCTATCGGGAGCTGGCTGCAAAGATCGTACCGCTGTTTAAAGAGTTTGGCGCACTACGCGTGGTGGAATGCTGGGCCGATGATGTGCCCGACGGTGAGTACACCGACTTTCGCCAGGCTGTACAGGCAAAGGACGACGAAGAGGTAGTTTTCAGCTGGATTGAATATCCCTCTAAAACCGTGCGCGACGCCGCCAATGAAAAGATGCGGGTAGACCCACGGATGCAGGCGCTCGGCGGCGACATGCCCTTCGACGGCAGGCGTATGATTTACGGCGGGTTTGCGCCGCTGCTGGACGAATAGCTCGCCGTCGCCGTGAGCCTGGCAACGGCGCACCGCTTATTCCAGCACGCCCATACGCCTGAGCGCTGCCAGGCTGTCGTCCGTTGGGACATGTGGATGATATTCCAGGCTCCCCCATCCCTGGTAAGCCGAATTATCAATCAGCGTGAACAGCTTCTCAAAATCCATCGCTCCGCTGCCCGGCTGGTGACGACCTGGCACATCCGAGATCTGAATGTGCGCGATACGGTCCATATGCACACTCAGCACCGCAAACGAATCTTCCGCGGCGCGAATGAAGTGGTACAAATCTAACTGCATCGCAATATTGTCGCTATCAACCTTATCGAACACAGCAAGCGCCAGTTCAACGGTAGAAATCACAGCACCTGGCACGTCGTTATGGTTAATCGGCTCCACCACCAGTTGAATGCCGATATCTTTAAACGCATTCGCCATCATCGTCATGTTCTCAACCAGCGTTGGGTAAGGCGCGCTCGCGCGCTCAAGCGGGCCGGATGGACAGTTAGCGCTGCGCCCGGACTGTCCCAATCTCTACATCGCCTGGGACAGCGCCCATGTCGCGCTTAATGAAGAAGATCTGTTTGAATCACTGCGCGAGTACGCAGCAGAGATTGTCCACTGCGCCCACGCACTACCGTGGAGCGGCACACCCGCAGAAATTACCGTCGCAATAGAGATACGTACCCGCGCCGAAGATGACCAATGAAAAACAGTGCCGCCGTTTTTTGCAGGTGGCAATGGAACAGTCGTTGCGAAAGATTCAGGCAATCAACTGACTCACTGACGTGGGCTTTACATCATGCTAATGACTCTTGCGCGTCCATGTAAGCAAGCCTGGAACAACCATGAAAAATGGCTGGCAATGAAGAAATAACGGATAAAGCCTTCCTGAACGGAAAAAACGACAACGCCCTCAATTTATTTTGTCCAACCTTTCACGCTTATTTAATTATCTGTAAACATGTCGATTCATACAGATAAAAAATATTAACACATCATATATTAACGTGGGAAAAATCAAAATACATTGTTACACCCCGTTAACCAGGCAACAACCACCTAAGTACTTCGATATTCCACCGTTAACTTCTGGCCACAATTTTTCATCCTGTTTCATGATTATTGTCATCATGACCAGTCGCCTTCACAAAAAGGATTTTGTTCTGCGTGAACAGGGCGATGGGTAAAGTAAATAATGAGATGCCGCTCAAAAAAAGACTCACTTCCAGTGATGAAATCAAACTTTCTCCTGGCCATTACCGATGAAGGTAAGCCATCCGCATTCCCTTCAATCACACTTTACAGAACATTTCATTAGATAACTCCCAATTAAAGAACAATTGTATTGCAAATAATATAAAAACAAAATCATCCGTCTCAATTAAAAAATCGACTAAAAATTTACCTGAATACCCTCACCCCACAAACCTAAACGAACGATAAACAAAATAAAAAACACCACAACAGAATCTTAATCATGCAAAAAACAAACAATTTAGTTTTTTACACTGGAAATTTAAAAAATATTAGAATTTTAAATTAAACCAAGATTGGACGATGATCATTTATACCGAGGATCATTTTCCTGTCAGCCTTCAAATTAGCGCTATACAGAAGAGGTTAAAGTTTACAGAGATTCACTTACAGGATATAACTGCAAATAGTTAGCATTTATCAGATTTCAATTTTGTTATTTTAATTATTAATCACCTTTAGCTTTGCTACAGCCGCATTTCACCGCATAACATCAGGCAAAGCAGGTATATACACAGGCCACTCCGGCTTGAAAACATGATTAATGGGTATGACTCAGCGTCCTCCCCTCTATTAATGAGCAAACACAACACGTTTGTTTGCTCTGGCTTTACTGAGCTTTGCTTCCCACGGGACTGAGTGAGCGTGCCTCGTCCACACCAAACGTCGGGAGCAAATTTCAGTAAAGCGGGTTCATAAAGAACATCCGTTTTTAGCTAACCTCCCCAGCTAAATTCGTGCGGAGCTTACCCAATATTTCCTCTTAACCTTTCATTTCACGAGATTTCCATGGAAGCGTGGTATTTACTTTGCTATCAACCCGGCAAAGGGAGCCTTTATCGGGCTCAACTTAGCCTGGACAGCAAGGGGGTGAATGTGTTCTGCCCTATGCTGAAAACTTTCAAAGAGAAAAAAGACGGGACAATCAGGATGAGTATTGAGCCACTCTTTAATGGCTATTTATTTGTCTGCTTCGATCCTGAAACTATCCATCCTTCACGAATTGAGGAAGAGTGCCCGGGGGTAAGCAGATTTGTACGTTGTGGCGATGAAATACGCGAACTTCCTGGATATGTCATAGACACATTAATGGACTTACCCTTCTGTTCCGATGAAACCGAACAATACCGCTCACAGGCAAAACCCGCACGCCCACAGCGTCCTCCACGAAAAAATCGCCGCTGTGTTAAACATCCCAGCCCTGCTCAGCGAGGCTTTGTAGAAAACATAAAAAACATTGTCTCAGAGAGCGATGCGCCGCAGAGAACCGCAATGTTTCTGGCACTCACCAAGGGCATTGATGACTCCCATAAGCAACTAAACAGGCAAGTACAAGCGACTGCAGCAAGAAGAAAAATACCCACTTATGCAAGCTGGTCTAAAACCGCCTAATCCCACATCTACAGTGTTATCCAACCGCTAAGGCAAGTTTCAACATCACAGACCTGTTCGCTATCAAGCCCTCCATGCCCCCAAACAGGTTGCGAATCATACCCTTTAGCTCCCTTTATTTTCTTTCAGGGTCGTCTCAGAGCGGCTCTTTTATGTAAGGCTCCCGTAATGAAAAAAACGCCCGAAAAATATCATGCCGTTCGGTTCAACCCTGAACGAACCAGGATTCTACAGGAGGTTGCGGCTGAGATTGGTTATTACAACTCCGTCCCAGTGGGTATCACCATGCTCATTAACGCCATGGTTGATTGCCTGCGGGACAATAAAATTGACCGGATGGCGCTATCGCAGCATCTGCAGCAAACAGATTTTGGTAAACGACCATGAGAAAAGCCACCGCAATACTGCCTTTTCTTATTGGCGGTTGCCAACAGGGAACACCGGGTTCTCTGCCCGACGCTCAGGCGGTTGTTGATAGCCTGATTGCGGCGCAACTGATTGTGATTGATGTGGAGCAGGAAAGCCTGGCCCTGGCAAGCGGCATTCCGTTCTCTGCACTAAAACCAGAAATATCGCCAACAAATACTCTGCTGTCTGAAAGCACTTTACCGAATGAGACGCTATCAGCGCCAGAGCCACAAACCATTGCCCTGCCGCCCGGCCCCAAACTCACGCCCGGTCTTTCCCATATCCGTTATACCGGCAGGCCGCAGGCACAACCCAGTCTTGTAAAAAAAGGCGGCCAACAGCAGCCGCTTGAGACCGCGTTGGCCGCTATCGTGCCTGCCGGCTGGAACATCGTTATCTCTGAGAAAATTCAGCGCAGTTTCAAAGAAACTCTTAGCTGGCAGGCGGGAGATCAATGGCCTCATACGCTCAATAAACTGGCTGGCGTCCATGGCCTGGATATTACGTTGTACTGGGCATCAACACAGGTAATCGTGCAGCTGGCAGGCGAAAAAACCGAACAGGGAGACACCCCGCTAACAGCCAGGAAACCTCTTTTTGCCGGCTCGCCCGCCGGGGCATCCCCAGTATTACCTGGTGATGCCACTCCTCAGGCAGACAGATCAGAGAAGCTCGCACCGTTACAGGACCGCGCATCTTCACCCACGCCAGTTTCACCGCCCGCACAAACATGGCGTGCAGACACGGGCAGCACACTGAAAGATGCCCTGTTTGCCTGGGCTGCTTCTGCCGATTGCGCCAGTAAGCCGGGTCAAAAATGGACCATCGCCTGGGTCACAGAAACCAATTATCGCATTGATGCTCCGCTGGAATTTAGGGGAGGCTGGCGTGAAGCCCTGAATCAAATATTCCAGCTTTATCAGCGCGCGGCTGTTCCACTTTATGCCGGCACAAATACCGCGCAGTGCGTACTGAAGGTTGATGACAGCCCCATGCAATAAATGAGGGAAAATCTGTGGGTTATCTTCTTCTGGCCTTTTTCTCAGTCTACCTGCTGTTTTCCACCGGTGTTATGCAACGAGACAATGCAACAGCCTCTCTTCATCACCAGGCCGGTTCACAACTACAACAAGCACTCGGTACGTTGCGCTACATGAATGCCCTGGTGGATTACCTTTACAACCACCCCATGGACAACGGCACACTCAGTAACAGCTTGCTGGAGGCTGAACCGCCCCCTGGTGTTCAGCATCGTATTCACAACAGCAGAATCTACGTTTATCAACCCGTACAGCAGGGTCTTATCAGTGCCATGGCCGATAAATCCCGACGTTCCGCCCTTCTTGGTACCGTCAAATCCCGCCGCCTGGTCGACCTACGCGGTACGGATATGCAGGTCGTCGTTCCGGATGTTATCCCAGACGGTTACCTCGTTTTCCTCCACTGACCCGACGGGCATCGCCCACGAGAACAACCATGAAAAATTACCGCCTGTCCAGGGTAGCTGTTGCCACAGTCGCTCTGGGGATGCTGTCCGGCTGTGCAAGTCTGCAGCGTATCAACCAAAACATGAGTATAGCCGCCTCCGACTTTGACCTTGCTGATGCGCATATGCAGCAGATGACAAAAGGATCGCCTGTTCAGGAAATCTCATCCCAATGGATTAACCCAGTGCCTATCAGCGCAGGCAGCGAACAGAAGGAAAAAACGCCGGGCTGCGCAGTGACGCTGACGCGCCCGGGCGAAATCAGCCTGGCTGATATTAGCGCCTTTATTACCCAAACATGTCGCGTACCGGTTGTCGTCACCCCGGATGCGCAGGCTTCAGGCCAGATGCAGGGTGCGACCGAACGTATAACGGGCCAACTCCCCATCCCCTCACCGGATGCCTCGGGGATGGTACCGTTAAACCAGATGGGAGGCAGCGCACAACCACGCGTAGTCAATGTTCCAAATACTCTTAAAGGTATTCACTGGCAGGGGTCGCTGGACGGACTGCTGGATCACGTCACCGCAAGACTCGGTTTGTCCTGGCGATTTGAGCAGGGTCGGGTGGCTATCTTTTACCTCGACACCCGCTCGTTTCCCATTACATTTCAGGATTCCCAGACCAGCTTCCAGTCACGCTCCGTGTTCGGCACCTCCTCATCAGGAGGAGACGGTGTATCAACTGACGGGAATACGTCACAAACCACTACTACAGATATGAATACCAACCGCTATAAAGAGCTGGAAACCACGGTAAAAGCCATGCTGACGCCAGAAACCGGGCGTATGTCCATCTCCAGCGGCATGCTTACTGTGACCGATACCCCTCGCGTACTTCAGGCAGTACAGAGCTATATCGAGGGGCGCAATGTCGAACTTACCCGGCAGGTGCTGCTAAACGTAAAAGTCTACTCTGTGACCAAAAAGCGCCAGGACCAGATGGGCATCGACTGGGATGCCGTGTTCCGTTCCGGTAGCGTCGGCCTGTCGCTGGGAAACAGCATGGCAGGTGCAGCCAACAGCGCAATGACTGGCGGCGTCTCTATTCTCGACGGAAAGTTTGCCAATTCAAACGCCTTTATTCATGCGCTGGCACAGCAGGCAAATGTCTCTGTCGTGACACAGAACTCCAGCACCACAACAAACATGAGCCCGGTGCGAGTCCAGGTCATTACCCAGCAGGATTACATCAGCAGTATCAGCACTGAAAATACAGCAAACGTCGGCTCCAGCACCTCTGTGGAAAAGGCCACCATTTCGACCGGTTTTAATATGACGATGTTACCGTACATCATGCCGTCATCTGACCGTATGGAGCTGCAATTCTCCATTTCAATGAGCGATGACCCGGACATGCAGCCGGAAAATATCGGCGATGTCACGCTGAAGTTACCCAAAACCAAAATGCATAACTTTGCTCAAAACGTCATCTTACGTACCGGGCAAACGCTACTGCTCAGCGGCTACCAGCAGGCAAATAACACGGCAAACAAGCAAGGAGTTGGCTCAGCAAGTTTTTTCGGGCTGGGTGGCGGCGGCAACACTGAAAAAGGCGACACCATACTGGTGATGCTAATTACACCGACGCTTCTGGGATAAAAGTATGCAGCAGCAAATTGTTATCCCTGCCGGGAAAAAATACTGGATAGCCGGACTGCACTGGATGGCTGGCGAAGAAGACAAGCGCCGTGAAGCGTTGCGACAGGTTCGCGCCGCACAAGCCGATCACTACCTGGTGCTAAAACAGGAAAGCGATGTCCTCATCGGCACTGCCAACCTGAGTATGACCGAGCTTTCATCACGCCAGCGTCGCCACGCCTATGCACTGGCTCCCCAGCTTATTCCATTACTGGGCGACAACCGCTGGGCCATTTTTTCGCTGGGCAGTAATCAGTACTATTTTGTTGCCACAGCCAACGGCCAACTCTCGTTGCTCTCCGATATCGCCGGCAGTCGCGAGGAAGTGACCCAGGCTCTCTGCCGCTTCCTGAGTTACACCGAAGCCACAGGGACCGGGGCGTTGTATTGCCCTGCGGGATTCTGGCCAGACGCAGAGGATGTACCCGCAGGCAACCTCACCGAATTTCTGGCCACAGCAACGCCCGGTAAAGCACACCGCTTACACTCTCGTTCTAAAAAGCGCCCCGTCATGCTGTGGCTTCTGGCGTTTTCCACACTCGCCGCCGTCTGGTATGGCATCAGCGAATGGCAGGAGTACCAGCACGAGCGGGATCTTGAAGCCCGGCGCAACGCCCTGGCGGCGGCACGTACCCTTATTCAAAAAGCGCCGCCTCAACCCTGGAAATCCGTTCCCATTCCCGAAGATTTTATCCGTGGCTGCACCAACGCCTGGGACGTACCGTTAAGTCTGGCGGGCTGGTTGTTTCGCGAGGCCCAGTGCGCAATAAATGACTCTGGCATGGCGCTACGTCTGGCATGGCACCGCCCGGCAGGCGGCACCCTGGACACTTTTAAATCAAGACTCGCGCAGGTTTACCCTGGCAGCAGGCCGGTGTTTAACATTCCGGGAGCCGCCGATATTGGCGGCGTACGCATTTCGGTGACGCCAGCGGCGCTCAACAGCGGGAAGGAAGCACCGAGTGACAACGAAGAAATTACCCAACGCCTGACTAATTACGCTCAACAAATTGCAGCAAAACTGACGTTGACAGAAAACGGCACAGGCAAAGTCCTGATGGACGGGAACATGGTTGAGCTCCCCTGGAGAACCTTCAATTTCCAGTTACAAACCGATATTCCTCCCGCTCGCCTGTTTGGTGCTGATTTTAACAGCTCCGGCATACGCCTTAATGCCATCACCATGACACTCAATGACGCGCGACTTCATTACAGCCTTGAAGGAACACTCTATGCGACCCGCTAACTCTTTTTCTGTCGCCCTGTTTCTGTCCACGCTGACTTTTAGTGCCTACGGACAAGAAAACGCAGGCCAGGTCATCTCAACACCCGCCAGCACCCAAAATTCATTGACTATCAGTGAACTGGAACGCATTCAGGAAGAAACAGTACTGTATGAGTTCCGGGCCGCCCGTGCCAAAGCCATCACTAACTGGCAACAAAACGGCAATGGTCTGGATGCGCCGCTACCGTTGATGAGCGTAACACCAGCAGATCCCAGCGAGCTCCCGCGCCCAGCGGCAGGGCTCAATGAAGAGCTCCCGCGCATTCTGGAAATTTCTGGCAGCGGTAAGCAGCTAAAAAGCCGTCTGTTGATGTCTGATGGTACCGTGGTGGAAGCCAGTAGCGGACAACGCCTGCCGGGATCCTCTTTTACCGTCCTTCAGATAACCGGCAACGGACTACAGCTCAAATCAGATAATGGCAGTGTGCACTCTCCAGCCTTTAGCGAGTAATTCATGACGACATTCACCGATACGCCCGTCGGGCTTGAGGACATTGTAATTTCTGAGCTTATTGCGTCGCGGATACATTTTTTACGTGAAACGCCCCCCTCGCTCTATATTGCAGAAAATGAACGCAGTAATACCCATATACAGGCACTGGTTCGCCAGGTCACAGACCTTGCGCCAGAAACTGCAATCAGCTTCATTCCTCTGGATGAAGTACATGCATTGAATAAGGGGCTACGCACCCCGTTGCACCAGGACTTAACGCTGCCGCAGCGTAAAGTGGTTGAGCTTTTTCGCCAGGCGGTGAAACGCGGCTCCTCGGACATCCACCTTTGCATTGGGGAAGACGGCGTTACGCTGGTGAAATTCCGCATTCACGGAGAACTGCAAAAAGTCGACTCGATCAGCAAAGAAGAAGGGGAAAAACTGGCATCCACCATCATTCTGTCGATGTGTGATGTGACAGAAACACAGTTTGTTAGCAGCCGTCCCCAGGATGGACGTATCAAATCGGAGTTTGTCCAGGAACTGGGGCTATATGGTGCACGCTACGCCCACTCCCCCACGGTGTACGGTATTTTTGCCGTAATGCGGCTTATTAAAGACGACAGCGCCAGCCCCCCAACGCTCTCGGATCTGGGCTTTCTGGCCGCACAACAGCAAACGCTGCGCAACATCCTGAACATCCCGGAAGGGGTGATTATTCTCAGTGGTCCAACCGGCTCGGGTAAAAGCTCAACGCTACGCACGCTGGCGACCATGTACCTGGAGCAGCATCAGTACCAGCGCAATCTGGTGACATATGAAGATCCACCAGAAGGACATATTACCGGTGCCGTTCAATGCGCCATCGTGGCCGATAAAAACAATCCTGATGAAGTGCAATATATCTGGCGCAGGTTTCGGGCAAATACACTACGAATTGACCCGGATGCCATTCTGGTGGGGGAAATAAGGGACCCTGACTCAGCCGATTCGTCGATTAACAACGCCATGACTGGCCACCTGGTGCTCAGCACAACGCATGCGAACGACGCCATCAATATTCTGGAACGTTTGCAGGCACTGGATGTTCGTCCTGCGTTATTGAGTGACCATCAACTTTTCATTGGATTAATCAGCCAGCGGTTGGTGCAGGTGTTATGCCCGCACTGCAAAATAAGCTGGAATAAGATGGAGCAAAAGCTGGAGCCGCAGTTACGCGAACTGCTCAGCCAGACATGTGATACCCACAGCATACGCTTTCGCAATCACACTGGTTGCGCGCATTGTGAAAGCGGCATCGCAGGACGCCGTGTTGTAGCAGAGATTATTCATACCGATGCCGGCTTTATGCAGCGTTACCGGCTCGAAGGCAAGCGTGCAGCACGCCGCTACTGGATGCAGCACCTTAATGGCATCACCCGTAATAAACACGTCGTTACGCTGATTAATCAGGGGCTGGTAGACCCTCATGCAGCCGAACTGATATGTCCACTTGATGAAGACAGGCGTTTACTCTCAGAGGAGGAAACCGACAATGAAACATAGCGCCTCGGCGTGGATAAACGACGCGAGAACGGTGCTAAAACAGGTTAACCGTTGGGTATATCGCAAGTCATTTTCTACCAGCGACCGCCTTAAACTCTATGAGGAGCTCTCTTTTCTGCTCGGTAACAATTTGCGCCTGAATACTGCCGTCGAGAATATGCTGACCACGGCACTCAGCGGCGGCGCGCAGGCTGCCCGAGCCGCGGTATGGCTTGAGGATATCCTTGATGGGCTCAACAACGGGCTGTCTCTGGATTTAGCTCTGGCAGACTGGGTGCCGCGTCAGGAATGCGCCATTATCAGCGCCGGGGTGCAGGACGGCAAACTGGTACAGGCGCTGGGACGTGCGTGTACAGTTGTTAACGGCATTGCGGAAATGAAATCCAGCGTGACCAGCCAGATGGCCTATCCAATAGTGCTACTGAGTGTGGTCGCAGGGCTACTGGTGATGATCCACAGCTATTTTCTGCCGCCGCTGGAGCGGATGTTTCCCCGCGAAAGCTGGGAAGGCGGTATGTGGTGGCTTGGCATGAGTGCTGACCTGGTTGCAGAAGAGGGCCTCTATCTTGCCGCCTTGCTGGCCTTGCTTTCGGCCTGGACGTTCTGGTCGCTGCCAAACGTTACTGGACAGCCACGGCGAGTCATGGATTATCTGGTCCCCTGGTCGCTGTATCGTGATTTTCAGGGCGTGGTGTTTTTACTTAACATCGCAGCGCTGCTCGGAGCCAACGTCACCACACTGAACTCCCTGAATAAGCTCACACATCATGCTTCCCCCTGGCTGCTTGAGCGGCTTAATGCAATACGGCGCAGGGTCAATGCTGGAGACCACCTTGGTCTGGCGTTACGCAATGCGGGCTATCACTTTCCCTCCAGAGAGGCCATTAACAAATTGGTGTTATTGACCGCGGGCCAGAACAGCGACAACAGCCAGGACATTATCGACAAATACGCACGTTACATGCTCAAGAACACCATTATCTCAATGAAAAGACGCATACAGCGTCTTTCAATCGCCTGTTTTGCCCTTTGCGGCCTGTATATGGCGCTGTTACTCCTCGTTATTCAGGATTTAAACAATCTCGCTGAGCAAATCGGCCAATAATCATTTTCCCCAACGCCGTTTTATTCCCACAAGCCATCTGACCGCAGATAGCCTTTGATGGGTCAATCGCCCCTGCAATCCAGCAATTTCTTAAGGAAAACGTTCAACATGTTTATGCGCACTTATTCACCCCAGCGAACCGTTAAGATCCACCGTGGTGTCCTCAGTATTGAGATGGTGATCATCCTCGCGGTTCTGGCGATTGCCGCCATCACTATTTTTCTCAATGCTGGCAGCCTGTTTGGCAAAAATGACACCTCCACCGAAATGGCTAACTCGCAGGAGATAGCGATAAACACCCGTTCATTGCTGAAAAACGGGGGGATTTACGATTTTAACAGCGCGGCCGACATGACGGGTGTCTTGATTAAATTCGGTGGTGTACCTAAATCGATGACTATCGTTGGTGATGCCTCCAGCGGAAGAGCAACCGTTATCAACACCTGGGGTGGTGCCGTTACCGTCGAGCCAACAGCCTCGACTGGCGGTAAAACGGGGTTCACCGTGACCTATGAAAAAGTGCCGATGACAGCCTGCACCACTATGTCATCCAAGCTATCGCAATCTTTTGGAGAAACATCCGTTAACGCGTCGAAAACGGTCGGACTTATTAATGCCTCCAGCGCAAGCACACAGTGCACTAAAGATAACGGCTCGACCGGCACCAACACGCTTAAATTCACCAGCCTGACCTGATCCCCCTGTTCCGGGCAGACTGTCGTCTGCCCGCCTGAGGATATTTCATGAAAACACTTCTGAGCTTACTGGCACTACTTGCCGGCCTGGCAGCGCTGCCTGCGCAGGCCTTTTGCTTTAAGGAAGCCGGACTTCGCTATCAGATTGACCCTCGTTTGCTGAAATCGATAGCCCGTCAGGAAAGCGGTATGAACCCAAAAGCCGTGGGGGTGAATAAAAATAAAGACGGCAAAGTGATCAGCCGCGACTACGGTGTGATGCAGGTAAATGATACCCATGTCCCCAGATTGGTGAAGATGGGTGTGTTACGCACCAAAGAGGATCTGATTACCAACCCGTGCCTTAACGTACAAATTGGTGCCTGGATACTGGCAACCCATCTACAAAAATGCGGTGTGAACTGGTCATGTCTTGGCTCATATAACGCCGGATTCGCCAGCACTGAACGCCAGGAAGAACGGCGTATGCGCTACGCACGTGAAATCTACCGCCGCTACAGTCTCGAACTGGCGGGAAAACGCTCATGATGACCGTCCCGCTGGCCATGGGCGGTTGCATACTCCTGACTGGGCTTGCTGGCATCTTGCTACTTCGACTGGCAACAGGCTTTATTGCCCATGTTGAAGGCTTGTCGGCCCCACCGCCATTACCACAACGAACTGTATTGCTGCTGAGCTGGTTATTTATTAGCTCATCACTGTTTTTGTCTGGGTTTCAGGGCTGGCTGCCCACTATGGCGGTGACTCGCGGATTGCTGGTCGCAGCCTGGTGCCTGGTGCTGGCTTCGCTCGATCTCGCACGCTACTGGCTACCGTTGTCGTTTACCGCCACCATGACATTGGCAGGCATGATTTTCTCTGTGCTAAGCGAAGAGCGAGAAACTCTCCGGCTGGCCGCAGAGGTCATTGGCACATTTTTGGTACTGTGGCAATTGCGCATGTTCGTCAATCGCTTAAAACAAAACGAGGTTTTTGGTCTGGGCGATGTCTGGTTACTGACGGCACTGGTGAGCTGGTTTCCTGTTTTCGACGTTCTGCTGGTGACACTGCTGGCACTGCTAAGTGCGGTTTGTTTTGGCCTGTTCGCAAAACGCCAGTATCTGCCGTTTGGTCCTTTCCTCTGTATGTTCGCCGTTCTGCCAGCCTTCATCTCCATGGAGCGTTATTTGTGAAATCACATACTGTTCACCGCGGCATACTGAGCACTGAAGTGGCCATTACGTTGGTTATTGTCATGCTGGCATCTGTACTGGGCCTCACTCGCTATAAACAGCATATGCACGAAATGGAGTGGACCGTTGAGGCAAAGCGTATGAATGCCGTCTCTGCTGCCGCCAAAAGTTATATCCGCGACAACCGCGATACGTTGATAAACCAGGTGCCCGCTGACACACCGTTAAACATCACGGGAGCACACCTGCAGTCAGCCGGTTATCTGCCGGAGGGCTTTACTATGACGAATACCTCCGCACAGACTTTTGTTGTTGCAGTGGTGCGTAACCCAAAAGCCACAGAAAAACTGGTCGCATTTCTGCTGACACAGGGGGGAGTCCCTATTGAATACAAAGGATTGCGCTATATTGCACAGGCCATTGACGGTGCCGGGGGATACATTCAAACGCCCAATGTCGCCGAAGGCGCTTATGGCAGCTGGAAAATCAACCTCGCCCAATACGGGTTAACCGCTCAGGCGGGAAGGCTGGCGACTTATCTTTCATCTGAAGTTCTGGGCACTGATGACCAGGAAAGCGACCGACTGTATCGCTACGCCATCACCAGTCGGCCTGAGCTTAACCGCATGCATGCAGCCATTGATATGAACAACAATAATATCAATAACGCCGCTACGGTTAACGCTGAACAGGGTTCATTTGCTGGCAATGTTACAGCGAAAAACGGGATGTTTAGCGAAACCATCACGGCTAAAAATGCAGATATTAGTGACAACATCACAGCAGGGCGCGATATCCGCACTACCGACGGATGGGTCGTGACACAAAACAGCAAAGGATGGATGAACTCGACCCACGGCGGCGGGTTCTATATGTCTGACAGCAACTGGATTCGCAGCCTGAATAACAAAGGTATTTACACTGGCGGTCAGATTAAGGCTGGAACAGTGACATCTGAAGGACGCCTGTCTACCGGTGAGCATCTTAAGCTGGATAAGATTATTGTTCAGGGCTCCTCATGCTCTCCCAACGGTCTGGTTGGCAGAGATGCCTCTGGTAATGCGCTTTCCTGCTCATCGGGAAAATGGTCTGGCGCGGTTCTGAATACCTTTGAAATTAGAAGGTATATACCCAGGGTTGGTGCAAATATTGTTTCTGCAGCAACGCATATTTGTTATCCGAGCGGCTGGCTTAAACATGGTGATTCGCGCAAAGGCAACTTTTATGTTCAAGTGGTGAATGGCTATTGGCGTGTCACATCACATACAGGCCGGGAGCTGGAAGTAACCTGTTTTCGCTACAAATAATAATTGCACCCTCTGATGAATTAAACGTATTCCCCTCTGTAATACCCCCGCCTCTCGATTGTTAAGCCACAACCCTGGAGGATTTTTATTGAAACCATTCAACATACACCGAGGCTTGTTGAGTATAGAAGTGGCCATTACGCTGGTTATTGTCATGCTGGCGTCCGTGCTGGGCCTCACTCGCTACAAACAACATATGAACGAAATGGAATGGACCGTTGAAGCAAGGCGCATGGATGCTATCTCTGCCGCCGCCAAAAGTTACATCCGCGACAACCGAGATACACTGATAAACCAGGTGGCGGGTGGCTCGCCGGTGACCATCACGGGCACAAACCTGCAGGCTACCGGGTATTTGCCTGATGGCTTCACCATGACAAACACTTCAGCTCAGACTTTTGCGGTTTTCGTTGCTCATAACCCAAAAGCCACAGCAAAACTGGTCGCATTTGTCTTAACTCAAAATGGCAACCCTATCGAATACAAAGGGCTACGCTATATTGCTCAGGCCATCGACGGTGCCGGGGGATATATCCAGACGACTAATGTCGCCGAGGGTGCTTATGGCAGCTGGAAAATAAACCTCGCCAGTTACGGCTTGACCGCTCAGGCAGGACGCCTGGCAGCTTATCTTTCATCTGAAGTTCTGGGCACTGATGACCAGGAAAGCGACCGGCTGTATCGCTACGCCATCACCAGTCGGCCTGAGCTTAACCGCATGCACACAGCCATTGATATGAATAACAACAATATCAATAACGCGGCGACGATTAACGCGGTGCAGGGCTTATTCTCTGGAAATCTCAGTGCCAAAAACGGAACATTTACCGAAACTCTAATGGCAAAGAATGGCACCTTCAGCGAGGCAATTTCAGGCAAGTCCGCAAGCATCACTCAGGGCATCATAACTGGAAGTGATATTCGAACCACTAATGGATGGATTGTCACACAAAATGCGAAGGGCTGGATGAATTCTACTCATGGTGGAGGATGGTATATGTCGGATAGCGACTGGTTACGAAGTCTTAACGATAAAAATATTTACACCGCGGGTCAAATAAGAGCAGGAACGTTAGCATCAGATGGAAGAGTCACATTCGGTGAGTATTCACTGCATCAAAAAATAGAAGTTGCTTCTACTGTGTGCCCACAAAATGGTCTTCAAGCCCGCGATGCATCAGGGGGCGCACTTTTCTGTCAATCCGGTGTATGGAAATCGTCCGGTTCTTCAGTAAATATTAGTGAAGGGGTTATCGATTATGGATCCCATGTCGAAGAGTTCGGAACCGTTCGTCAGATTCCTGATGATTCATGTGTATCGGTCAACTATCCGCGACCTATGCGGACCGTTTTCGCTATAAATGTAAGCATTGTAAATAATTCAAATACCAGCGGCGGTCAGATATCCAGCGCCTATGCGACGAAAATAAATTCCCGTCAGTTTAGAATCTGCGTAAAAAACAAAGGATTCGCAGCCAAACAAGATGTTGAATGGCGAGCAATTGGTGTTACATAACCTTCATTTAAACGGTTTTTCATTACAAATAGTCACCATATAAAGCATCCTTTCAAGAGAAAATATACATGAAACGACACGTACTCGCGACGCTGTTGCCATTACTGCTGGGCGGGTGCCAGACCCCATCCCCCTCTCCCGTAGCCACGCCCGATAGCCTCACGCTAACCGCTCGGGAAACACAGGCGGGAATAACGCGCCTTTATCAGGCTGGCGCAATAAACCAGCCTGTATACTCTTTTAATCCCGGCAACATCCGTTCTCACAGCGAACGGCTGACGCTGCGCTGGGACGGCGATGCCGTAGAATTGCTGCATACGCTGGCACGCCAGCGCGGTTATCGGTTCGTCTATACCGGCATTCGCCTGCCGCTACCAGTCAATATTTACGTCACGGATACCACCTTCTCACAGGTGCTGGAACTGGTGCGGCTACAGACAGGCTGGCGTGCCAGTTTGTTGCAGGAAGGGGTCGAGCTGCGTCTGCATTTTATGCCACCAGCGAAAGGAGCGCAGGCATGAAGCGTGTAGCCTTAACCGGCGTGCTACTGTGCTGCACGCTGCCCGCAACAGCGGATATGCCACCGCCGGATATCTCTTCCTATCTCAGCCCAGGAAAAAACGACTTTGGCGGCCTGAGTGAAACCGAGTGGCAAATGTTCAATGACGCAGGCCATACGGTAGGTTTTCAGGGAGGAAAAGCACAGCGCGCCCATGAACTTCGAAACGGACTGCTCAACCGCGATGAACTGCTGAACCGGCTGTATGACTTTCGCCCACTTATCAGCAAACAAGGTTATCTGCCCCCGGTCATAGTAACTGCAAAAGATATCGCCCACGTAAAACCTGAGCAAATTCGCACCGCTCACCGTACTTACACTATTTTGCTACCTGCACGCTTCGTCAGTAATCCACCGACCTGGCGTGCATATCTGCTACTGGGGCTGAATAACCAACGCGCCGATGCGCCAGATATCAGCGTTCATCCTAAAAACAGCAAAGAAAGGGCCGTCTGGCAACAGGCCGTGCGGCGAGGCTGGGAAGAAGGTCGGCAAAGTGCTGACCGCACACTGGAATCGAATATGAACCGCCTGACGCGGGACTATGCTGGCATGCTGCGCTACTCTACGTTGTTACAGCAAGGCATGATTCACTCGCCAGAAATATCAGAAACACAGCAAACCGTCACAGGCAGCGCTAACGATCTGATGCTCGGTGATAAAACCCGACGTATTGAGAAACCAGGCGGCTTCATTCTCGATAAAAAATCATGGAAACCCTCTGTTCGTAAGGAGCAGAAATGACCTTTCCCGATTTTGATTTTCATCCACACGGCGGCATCAATAGCGACAGCCTGCGCCATTTTTTGGTGCACTGCGCCAGAAACAGTGTTTCCGACATTTTCATCCAGGGCGGCGGCCCGCTGGTCGTTGACCGCTACGGGCGCAAACTACGCGCCAGTGCGTTTCGGATTGAACCACCAGTGCTCACTCGCCTGATGGATGAAGTATTTTCCGAGCAAATCAAAGGTGAACTGAAAGCAGGTCGCGGTATCGACCGGACGCTTCAGTTAACCGGTGATATGAATCAACGTTATGGTCTGGGACGCGGTGAACGTCTGCGGTTTCGCTGTAACTTCGTGCAGGCCACCATTGGCCACTATGATACGGTTCCGGCACTCACCCTGCGCACAATCCCAACCACCATTCCCCGGCTGGAAAGTCTGGGGCTGGAGGAAGATTTGTTCCCGGCGTTACTCCCCCATAAAGGGATTGGCCTTGTAGTGGGAGAAACGGGGTCAGGTAAATCCACATTGCTGGCAGCGGTGTATCAATACTGTGCGCTCAACGATCCAGATCGCAAAATCGTGACGGCTGAGGATCCGATAGAATTTGTCCTGCACTTTCCAGATGCTGTGCTCATGCCGGAGCAGTCTGAGATCGGGCGCGATATTCCCACGTTTGCCGAACACCTGCGTCTGACACTGCGCCGCGCGCCTGGCGTAATTGGCGTTGGAGAAATTCGCGATCCGGAAACGCTAAACGGTGCCATCATGAACGGCCAGTCCGGTCACCTCTGCCTGTCAACCATGCACACTAATTCACCCGGAGAGACCATACCGCGCGCGCTGCTGATGATACCGGAAGGCCAACGAGAGGCTATGGCCCACAATCTGCTCAACAACCTGCAATACGTTATCGCCCAGCGCCTGCTGCGAACGACCGATGGCAAACGTTTGGCCGTACGGGAATACCTGGTATTCAGCGAGGACATCCGCCAGGCTCTGAGCGAGTTACATTACTCACACTGGCGCGGCTGGATTGATAATTATCTCGGTGAACGACAGGCGCTCATGAGCGATAAAGCCTGGGCGCTCTATCAGGATGGTCGTATCGATCGTGAAGAATTGCTGACGGTTATTAGCGCACGAGAATTCAATTGCAGGGAGCTATCATGAACATTTGCCCCTGGCGCGATGCAGGACGCCGTCTTGAGATAATGGGCATCCCGGCGCCCATGTTCACTCTGTATCTGGCCTGGTTTCGCTGGCCAGAAACCCAGACGCTTTATCTCGTCACGGCCCTCGTGGTGTTCTTTAAAGTGATTTCTCTGTTTGGTTTTACCGTCACGGTACTCTGGCAACGCCTGATTTTCCGACTGCGTGGTCAGCGACTGACCGGCCGCCCGTGGTGGTATCGCAAATACTTCGAATAAAGAAACCTTTTGCAACAAATCTGCCTGCGCACAACCGGGTTGTCGCCTCGCCTCCCTTAGCAGCTCCTGGCAATTTCTCACACGATATCCAGGCAGCTACCCGGCTTTATTCAGGAATATAAACCTATGCCACATATCCGTCATCGCGTCCCTCCTGGAGAGGATGATGTTAACGCCTACCACCACGATCATTATGAGGATGACGTACCTCAAAAAAACAGAACATTACTCTGCACCGACACCAGCGCTAAGGAAAATATAGCTGCCCCAAAGACCGAAAACGGGCTCACTTTAGCACCTACCCTGGCGCAATACGGTAAAGCAACAACAGAAGACGCCACTGCGTTAGCCGCCTGGCAGAAAGCGCTGTTACAGGAATTAACAAGCCACCAGACTGGAGAAAGCCGACTTTATACGCTAAAAGGTGAAAAGGCGTTTTACGACCACGGCGACCGGATTTTGATGGCCAGCGCGCAAGCAAGCCAGAACGACCGCATGATTCTGGCGGCTGTATTGACAGCCAGAACAAATAATCAGGGAGCCATTGAGGTGACCGGCTCCCCCAAATTTATCGAAAAAACACTGGGGCTGATTGCGAGGCATAACGTTAAGGTACATCTCAAAAACCCAGACCAGCAGCGGCTGTTTGACGAAATTGAGAAAGTACACGCACAGAACACCGCATCAATAGAGCACCCAACGCCAGCAACGGTGAGCACCTTGAACACCTCATCGGTTTCCAGTCCGGCCCCCGCAAAAACAAGAGCGCAAAAAGCACCACACAGGTTGCAACTCAGCGCCATTGAACGTGAAGCACTGCGAGTCGGTATCACAGGCAAACTGACAGCGGCGGCTTCAGCGCATTACCTACATAACCCCAATCATCCGGAGAGTTTCTTTGTCACATTACAAACACGGCAAGGCGAGCAAACTTACTGGGGGAGCGAGCTAAAACAGGCGTTACAGGATGCAGGGCACAAGCCCGGCGATATGGTGAAATTACAATACCAGGAGGCCAACACTGGAGCCATGGAGCCTCTGACCTGGCAGACAACCGTTGATGTTACTCATGCCACAGCTAAAAACGCCTGGCAGGTCTCCTCTGGCGTTGACCACAAGCTACTGGTTTATAACAGAACAGCCACGTTTTCGGCACCAGCACTTTCACCAGGCACAATGCCGCTGGCTATACCTCCCCGCGCTGATGTCTCACCCCATGACCGTGCGGCAAAAAGGGAGCCACAGGCTACGCTCACCCAGCGAGAACAAACGAAACCCACCCTGAAACATCACCCATAGTGAGACCCAATGCGTTATCTCATCCTCTCTTTCCTTCTGGCGTTTGTGCCAACAGCCCAGGCGACAACGTGCCGGGCTGAAAATGCTGCACAAGCAGGTAGTGAAGCTGGCTATAACCGCGCTAAAGCGGCGGCAGATGCGTGGGCCTTGCGTCAGAAAAATGTGACGCTCTCGCTAGGCGACTGCCTTGGCAATATATCAACAACCATCACATCTCCGGTTTTTCCAAATCTGAGCGACTGGCTTAATCAGATAGAGCAGAAAATTTGCAAGGCAGCGCGTGACAAAATCAACGCTCTGGTGCCGGACAACATTGACCCCTGGGGCGCGCTCCCTTCGGCATCATTGTCCAGTTATTCCCTGCAGCCGGTTGTCATGCCCACAACAACGCCAGCCCCGGCACCGCAAGCCGTTACCACACCTGCGGAAAGTCCTGCTCCTCGTTCATTTATTTCACTGAATTAACAGGTTCATTTTATGACTAAAGCGAAAGCTTCTGCCGGAGGAGATGCCCCCTCCATCCCGGCTCAGGCGCATCCTTTCCTTGCCGCCGCCAGACTACAGGTTGATAACCAGCTTAATGCAGGGTTTGCGCGCAAAGCACTGATAACCGCAATAGTGACCAGCACGGTGTGTCTGCTACAGATGCCTTTGACCGGCTGGCTAGCCTGGAAAGTGGCTAATCCTCCGGTCAGATATTTTGCCACCCATAACGGCAGCATTCTCGAGCAACACCCTACGCATGTCCCCGCTTATTCTGATGATGATGTGGAAGCGTTTGGTGACAGAGTTATTCGCGACGCATTTCGCCTCGACTTTAAGAATTACGGTGCCCAAATCAGCAGCTTGCAGCAGAAATTTTCAGAAGAAGGCTTTATCAGCTATTACAACGCACTGACGGCCTCTAACCCTTTTCGTGCAGTGAAAGAGCAGAAAATGCTGATGTCACCCAGCATAACGCGTAAAGGGGTGATTAAACGGCGTGGTAACCCCGGTGGTAACGGCGCTTACGTATGGGAAATTCAGTATCCCGTTACGCTCAGTCTTGATGGGCAAAACCGGAGTCTGCCGCCCCAGGACTTTATCTTCACCGTGCGTATTCAGCGCACCGAGGTCAGCAAAAAACCTCAGGGCATCGAAGTCGCCTCCATCGTTACCCGTAACGCCCGCTAACTCACTGACTCAGGATCCTATGTTCAGACACACTTTTATCGCGGTGGGCCTGCTTGTGCCTGCCACGCTGGTTCAGGCTGCGGGCTGGGAGCCAGCACGCAGCACCGGTAACAAACCCACTACCGCCCTGCCAGGTGCCCCGGTGCAACCGGCCGCCGAGCAGCCATTTAATGACATAACCGCGCCGCTGCGCCAGTCACCGCCCCCCGCCCCACCTTCTGAAGCTGAGGCCTGGGCAATCAGCCAGGCCGCTCCGTTTAATAAGCAGGAAGGCGAGCGCATTGCGCAGGCAATAGACAATGCCAGCAGAGGGCGGGCGTGGCAGGCGGCAGATGTCGTGCCCCGCATCTCCACGCTGACGGTCAACCTCTCGCCAGGTGCATCCTTGCCGGTGTTGCGCACCGCCGTCAACCAGGCCAGCACCATTATGTTCACCGATAATTCCGGGGCCCCCTGGCCTCTGGCTGCTGCACCTTATAACAGCAACGACAAGGGCTTTAACGTTGAGTTCATTCCCGACAGTAGCGTACTGACGGTGCAAGCGATACGTCAGTATGACCGGGGTAACGTCACCGCCTATCTGCAGGGACTACCAGTACCGGTCATCATCAGCGTAACCAGCGGAGAAGCCGACAACGATGCCCGTTCAAGGACTATTGATGGTCGTCTGGATTTGCGTATCCCCCGGCGCGGTCCTCTGGCCAAAAACACCCCGGCTGGTCAGGCAAAAATCGATCTGAACAACCCAACTTTGCAGGCGTTCCTCGATGGTGTCCCACCTGAAAACGCACGCCGACTTAAAATCCAGGGCAATGTGCCAGATACCCAGGTCTGGCAAATTGGTGACGAGCTTTACGTACGCACGCGTAGCGATCTGCGCGATCGGTTTGAACTAACCCAGGCATCAGGCGATGGCACCGTCCTTTATAAGCTACCGCTGGCACCGGAACTCGCCTTTTCCGTTGCGGGTAAAACGACCTGGCTAAGCGTTTTTCTGGAGTGAGCATGGCAGCAGAAAAAGACGTCAGCGGTGACGCAAAAAAAACCGTCATGGTGATAGGTGGACTGGCAATAACACTGCTGGTCGGCGGCTATCTGGCGATATCCTGGCTAAATAAGCCCCCACCTTCCCCCAGCCGTATTAGCGTCAATCGTGCCGCAGGGGGAACCGGCAGTGAAGCCCCGGAAAGCCTACAGTACCGCCAGCTTCTCAAAGAGAGTAATGAAGAAGGTGCACGTCAGGCATTAGAAACCAATGCCAGTTTTATTGCCTCGGTCAGCATGGCACCGCAACCAGAGCCGCTGGAGATTGCGACCGTCCCGGTCCCTGAACCCACCCCTGTTCAGCACATCCAACAGGTTCAGTATGTTTCCGCCCCCGGACTGGCTGCGGATCAGAAAAAAGCGGTTGAAAGCTACCTCAGTGAACTGATTGCCCAACGCGCCCCTTCCACAGGCAAAAGCGCAGGCATTGCTGGCGGCGCAGTGGTCCAGGGGGCAGGAAGCGCCTCCGGCCAGACAACCGCATGGTCAAACTGGACTGACAGTTTCAACCCTGCGCTTCCCACTCCCGTCACAACGCCTACGGTCACCAATCATGACGTTGTGCTGATTCCGGCAGGCTCCAGGTCTGGTGGTGTTATCGAAACCGCTATTGATTCCGATAATCCACGTTCGCAGGTACTCGCGCGCATTCCGGCTGGCCCTTACGCAGGCGCAACATTGCTGGCCAACGGCGTGCAGATAGCCGGCGACGGGGTGTCCATCAATTTTAACCGCATGGAATGGAATGGTGATGTATGGAATGTCGATGTATGGGCGGCAATGCCTGACACATTGCAGTCTTCCGTCGCCACCTCAGTCAATAACCGCTATCTGACGCGCATTGTGCTGCCCGCTCTGGCAGGCGGGGTCGGGCTGGGTGGACAGCTCTACGCCAGCGCTAACACGCAAATTCTGAGTAACGGGTACAACAATATTGAAGGTCGGGTCGGCATGCCGGACAGCAAGGCGGTAGCAGGCACCATTATCGGCGGCGCGGCACAACAGGCAGGACAGGTTATCGCCAGCGACGCCCAGCGCTTGCCGGTTAAACAGGTGCTGGTCGAACGCGGACAAACTGTGGCGCTGTTATTTATGAGCGCGGTGAAATCAGGCGACAGTATCACGCGTGCATCTGCCGACAGGGCTGGCTCTCAGCGTATTCAACCAGCCATTCCCATCCCCTGATACCAAAGAGACACTATGAGTAAGGATTTTTTTGAACCCGCTCTGGAAGCGGAGGAACTCACGTTGCCGGAGATACCTGACATAGAGACAGGTACACCCCATGAAAACCACGCAGAGCCTTCGGCTGAAGATAAAAAGAAACGGCAGATTGGGGGCTATGATCTTCAGACACTACTTACAGGCGCCCTCGCCATTATTGCAGCACTGGCTTATCTGTTCTGGCCGGAGCCCGCCCCCCGGCAATCAGGTTTTATTGACGACCCGGTTATTCACACCGACGCCCTGTCGGTGGATGAGCCGTTGGCAGAGGAGCCAGCTATTGTACCGCCTGTGTTCACCACGCCACCGCCTCCCTTGCCGGTTGAGCCGAGTGAACCGGGTGAGATGCTGCAGGCTATTAGCACACTCGACAGCAAGCAAACCGACAGTGAACGCCGGATAGCTGCGCTGGAGGAACGCCTGAAGGTACTGGAGACGCGACCGCCTCCCGCAGAGGTCACAAAAGCCGCTGTCACTCCCGTTCGCAAAAATCCATCTGCACGCCCATCCCCGGCTCGCAACACTGGTACATCCCAGCCCAGCGCCAGTGTTAAAGGCTGGAGCGTTAATTCACTCTACCCTGGCATGGCCTGGATAACGTATCAGGACCGTACTTACGCCGTCCAGCCTGGGGACAGCCTGCATGGCATGACGATAAACAGCATCAACGCACAACGGCGTGAGGTCAACACCAGTCGCGGCACCATCCGGGGGGGTTGATGGACGTTGTTCAGATACTGGTCAACCTCGCAGACGGTCTGAAAACCAGCGGCATCAATATGATTCTGTCGCTGGCATTTTTCTTTGGGTTAGGCAGCTGCATCGTTGCACTTCTCTCGGCGATTAAGCGCGGGCGCACCGGGCGTCCTGCCAATGGGATTAAGACCGTGGCGGCGGTTTGCATGGGTGGGGCGCTCATGTCGCTACAGCAAGTCATGAACAAGGCCGCCCATTCACTTAACTTTAACGATGTTTCCCTTGATGCCATCTCCTACGCACCGGACTCACTGGGTTACGCCAAACTGTCGATAGACGCCGTTTTGACGCTGTTAAAAGCTATCGGCTTTCTTTTTTGCTACATCGGTTTCCAGCGCGCCAGACGCTCCCTGGTTGAAGGCCACACCGGTCTTTCGGCCCGTGAAGATATCGGTAAAGGCGCGGTGATGTTTATTTGCGGTGTATTGCTTGCCTGCAACACCCAACTCCTTGATGCCCTGCAAACAACGCTAGGCCTGACCTGGAATTAATTTCTCTCTTTTTTCATTCAGAAGGTAAAAAAACATGCGTCATTTTATTTTGTCCCTTTCCGTTCGTACCTGGCTTATCACTTCAGCGCTGCGCGCTCGCCTGATGCTGGGTTTATCCACCCTGCTTGCGACCACGGCTCTGCCCGCTTACGCCAACGACGGTATCTTCGGCATGCTCGATAAGGTTGCAGGCGACGCTGATGCGTCCAAAAAAGGGCTACTGCAGCTTGCCGGCTTTGGCGGCGTAGGGATGGTTATCCTTGGCATTGTGCTATGGGTGGCAAAAAAGAAAAACCCGCAAATCACCTGGGGCTGGATCCTGACTGCGCTGGGTGCAGGGTTTGTGCTGATTGCCATTGATCAGTTCATTAAAAAGGGTCAAAGCACCCTCAATCTTAACCCAGTAGATATCTGATTTTCCGGCTCCCGCCATCCCCTGGCGGGAGCCTGTGGAGACAATATGATGAATACTTTCTTACAGCACATCTGGCAACGCTATCCTCTTGTCATTGAGCCCTGTGAAGAGCACGAGAGCGGCGAGAAAATGGTATTTGAAGCCCCCGAAAATAACGCCATCATTGCTCTTATTGCACCGCTGTCTGAGTGCTTATATCACTGCGGGATAAGCCATAATGAGGAATATGACAGCGATGTCTGGCTGCTGCCTGTAGCGGATTGTCTGCGTCATATTGATGCACTGACTGTCATTAATAGCGCTACCAGGACGCTACTGATGAAGGTCAGGCACTGGCAAAAAAACAGCGTCACCCTGTTACGCCTTAACGTTGCACACCGCTATTACACCTTTGAAACAGAACAGCAGATCTGGGGCCATGAGAGCAATGCGGTGTCTGAACCGCTGCGTAAACGTGCCCGGGAACTGACCAGGGACTGCTGCGATCTTTGCGGGTATAGCCACCCTGAACATACGCTGCGTTTTCGCGATGGCAACCCGGAAAACGACACAGACAATAACCTGGGCGTCTGCTGTGCCGTTTGTTTATTCAGTACCCGGCTCAACCGGCTGAGCGCCAATGATGGCGTCATGGTTTACCTGCCTACAATGGCCCCCGAAGACGTAAGCCATCTGCTGCGCACCCTGGCTTTGGCACGTCGGGAAGGCAACGAGCGTCAGAAAAAAGATGCCGCCAGCATTCTCAACTGGCTTATCAGTCACCGGGAAGAAACAGAGGCGTATTGGGGAACCAGCCACCCGGGAGAATTTGGTCAGGCGCTACTCAGCGCGTCGCCTGAACTGCGCGAGACATTACAACAACGCCTGCGTCATGTTGCGCTTATTGTTAATCCCGAATTACTTCTGAACCATAGCAACCAGTCTGGCCCGCCGCTGGACGCCTGGCCGCAACTTTCACAGCATTTCCTGTGTCACGACTGACAAGACAACATCACCATGAAGAATCCCTTAATTACTGCGCTGGAAGGCGTTGAGGCGGCTTTTGCCTGGGCGTCGCGCTATGCATTGGGTCAGGACTTTACCCGTTACTGCGACTTACGCACCACGATAGGCCTGACTGACGACGATCGTAAACGACGCCCGGATATGAACACGCCTTACATTTTTGTGACCGAGCAAGGGCATTACGCCAGCGTGTTTGAAATTGAAGGCACCTATTGCCAGTTCAATGAACAGCAGGCGATTACTGAGCAGGAGATGCGTGACCCTGCGCTTTTCTCCAGTTATGTGAATCAGCTGCAAACGCTGCTTAATAGCGAGTTTCAGAGCGTGGGTCATAAACTTAGCTTTGTTTTCGAGCGCGACCCGGAAAAATCCACGCAAGAACTGCGGCGCCTTCTGGCACACCAGTACCGTAATCTCAAACGCATGCAGCTTGATTTGAGCGATATCCTTGACGAGAAAATTAGCAAGCTCGCACCGTTTATTGCTCGTGAAAGAGCCTTTCTGGTGGTTTATACCGCTCGTGAGGCACTTAGCTCAGCCGAAATTCGCGATGAAGAAAAAAAACGTGAGTCATTGCTAAAAACGACCCCAAATGCCCGTTTTGGCCAAAACCCCGCTTTTCAGGCGCTTGAAGGGCTTAAAATTCGCCACGACGCCTTTGTCACCACCCTGGAGCGTCACCTTGATAAAGGCGATTACAGCACGCGCATTCGCCTGATGTGCGCCCATGAATTTGGCGGCCACCTGCGCCGACAGGTTGAACGGGAAAGCACATCTGAATGCTGGCAACCGTTTCTACCCGGTGATGTGCATTGGCCACACGGTGTACCGCAGCCTGACGACCATTCCACGCTACTGGCGCCTCATCTCAACTACCAACTGTTCAATGCCGACCCGCTGACCGACGGCAATCTTATCCAACTGGATAACTACTGGCACGCCACACTGGCGTTATCGCTGGGTCCGCAACAACCTGAAACCTTTAGCCAGCTGTTTGATAAGCTCAGCCCGAAAACGCCCTGGCGGGTGCGTATGGATATCATGCCAGGCGGCATGAACATCCTCGGCGGTAAACGCATGGTGCTGAGCCTGGCAGCGCTGGCCCCCCCTCTTCGTCCTGTCTATGAAGCGGTACAATGGCTGGAGCAGGCCGACAAAAGCGACCCGGTTTGCGCAATGGCCATAAGCGCCTGCACATGGGGCCGCACCACAGAAGAGGTTAAACGCAACCGCACATTACTGAAAAAAGGCCTTGAGTCCTGGGGCGTCTGCGAAGTCACCACTACCTTCGGCGATCCGCTGCGTGCCTGGGTTTCAACCCTGGCTGGCGCAAACGCACACAGTATCCCAAATTTGATGTTTCCACCGCTTTCAGCCGCACTGGCGCTGGTCCCTCTTCAGCGTCCCGCCACGCCCTGGGCAGACGGCGCCAGTATTGTCTTTAGCACGCCAGACGGCAAACCGATCCCGGTCGGCCTCGCCAGCAGCTTACAAAATAAGTTTACTGAAATTGTCGCCGGGGAGCCGGGGACCGGTAAATCCGTGATGCTGGGCGCACTGAGTGAGGCGATTTTATATTCCGGCCTCAACAATCTACCTTTCGTCTCCTATGTCGATAAAGGTTATTCAGCACAGGGGCTGATACGCCTGATTCAGGATGCACTGCCCGCAGAGCGCCAGGATGAAGTCGTGGGCCTGGTGTTACAGAACAGCCGCATATTTTGTAAGAACCCGTTTGACGTCCAGCTTGGTGCTCAGTATCCCATCACGCCAGAAAAGGAATATTTGATAAACCTGTGCGAAGTCTTATGCGTCGATCCGGAAACGGCGGTGCCGCCCAACGCACAGGATTGCCGGCAAATACTCAGCAAAGTCATCGATCTTGCCTATAAAACCAACGCCGATATCACCCCCGTTCGCTATGCCGTCACCACGGAACGCGCCGTGGACGAGGCGCTGGAACAGACCGGACTTGCTTATGAATACGACAGCGACTGGTGGCAAAACGCCACCTGGTTTGAAGTACGCGACTTGCTCTTTGCCAAAGGGGAGATTCGTGCTGCGACTCGTGCGCATTATCAGGCCATGCCAGAACTTAGCGATTTGCTCGGTTGCCTGAACGACCCCGATATCAGGACCGATTTTGGCAGCATCACGCGCAAAGGCTCCGATGAAAAACTGCTGTCTTATATCAGCCGCTGTCTGTCAGATGCACTGGGTTCTTACAAAATGCTGGCCGGACGAACAGAATTCGAACTCAGTCCTCGTACCCGCGTGATTGCTATCGATCTGAACAATGTCGTTGGCGGCAAAACCCGGGCCGGCCAGGTCCGCACCGGGTTAATGTATCTCTACGCCGGGCAACTGGCTGCGGGCCATTTTGAACTGCCGCAGTATCGCAATGAACTGATGTCACTCCTGCCGGAAAACTACCGGGAATTTCATCACGATCGCCTCACGCAACTAAGCCAGGAAGTCAAAACCAAAATTTATGACGAACTGCACAACGCAAAAGACATTCCCTTTGTGATGGAAAAACTGGTCACACAGGATCTGGAAAACCGTAAGTTCTTTATCCGTACAGTGCTGAGCTCTCAATATCTGAACCATTTTCCGGCAGCCATTCTTAAGTCGGCTAACTCACTCTACCTGATGCAGGTTTCACATGAAGATTTGCCCTTGCTGACCGAGCACTTTGGCGTTCCGCTGCATACGGTAGAAACATTTCGCCGTATGGGAACAGGGGCTGCACCAGACGGCAGCGGTACGCCGTTTCTGGCATGCTTTCGCCTGAAAACCGGACGCATGGTACAGATACTGAAAAATACGCTCGGCCCGAAAGAGCTGTGGGCGCTGAACTCCACGCCAGAAGATACCGCACTGCGTGACCAGCTCTATGACATGCTTGATGGCCGCACTGCCCGCGCGCTGCTGGCTGAGAACTTTCCTTCCGGCAGCGCCTCGCGCTTAATTGCTCTACGCAGAAAAGAAGCAAAAGAATCTGACCATACCAACGTAATAAACCGCCTTGCTCGCGAGCTGATTGCCTCGCGAGGCCTCACTATCTGACGAGTTAACTATGCGAAAAATTCTTCTGCCCGCCCTGGTCAGCAGCCTGCTGACGCCCCTCTGGTCAGCGCAGGCTGCGACGACCGTGATTGTTAACAGCAGTGCGCCGGTATCAAACCAGATAATGCCGCAGCTGCGGGCTACCCACGGTACGCTGGGTACACTTCTGAGCACCGCAACCCAAATTGGCAGTGCGGTCACAGCCGGCAATGACAAAATCGCGGCGATGATCCAGCAGTCGAACGAAAACATGCAGCACTACGCTACATTTGCTCAGCAGGCCCGCAACCTCGAAGATGCACGGCGCACGTATACGGTGCCGTCGTCAATATGCAGCGAATCTGCCTCTGGCCAGGCTTCACAGATCTCCCGGCAAGCGAGCGCCAAACAGGGAAAACTGTCTGGTGGAGGCGGCATCACCAATCAGCAGGTGAAAGAACAAATTGCTTCCCCGGCCGCCCCGGATGATGACCAGTTTGCTGCGGCCACCATTCGCGGTCAGTTCTGTACGGCTGAGGATGTTGAAGCCTACGGCGCCCTCTGTCAGGGCATATCTGACCAACCCGGCGGCGACCGCCAGGTGCGCTCAGTGCTCTATGGCGCCGGTGAGGAAGAAAAAGCCCCTGAACTCACGTTTTCTCCGGCACAGACCGACGCCGCCATGATGTATATGAAAAACTCCGCGCGAAAAACGGCGGGCCGCCCGCTGCGCAAAGAGGAAGTCAATAGCGATACGGGTAGGCAGTATCTGGGCCAGACAACACAATTTGAGGCCATCATCAGCGCGGCAGAGCAGCCGCAGCTGGCAATGATTGCCGCCAGCCAACCGAACGAGGCCACAAAGGCAGTACTGGCTGAAACACTCAACGCGGCATCAAGTAAAGCCTGGTTTGACCAAAACGGTTCCGAGCAAGCAAAGCGTACCGGCATGATGTCCTTGCGCGAATTTGAAGCGTTTGAAGTTCAGCGTCGTTACGCCAACACCGACTATCTGAAGGACCTGCAGGAAATGGAAGGCGATAACCTGCTACGCGAATCCATACGTATCCAGAGCCTGCAAAATGCCCTGCTGCTTAGCATCAAACAACAGTTGCAGGAAAACGCCATTCTGGCCGGTCAGCAGCTGAGCATTGCGGCGACCGAGCATTACCAACCCCGCCTTAACGCAACCCTACAACATCTCACTACCGGAGCCGCACGCGAATGAGTGGTGCAAATAAGTACCAAAACACGTTAAAAAAATCTGCATGGCTGGGCGGCAATGTGTTGCTGCCACTGTATGAAACTCGCACCGTGTTACGCGCGCTGAAGTATGCGGGAAGCCAAAAAGTGAATCAGGTCAAGCAACTTCGGCGCACACGTAAGGATGAAGCCCGCGTTGAATATTCCTTCGAAGAAGCGGTAGCGGCCAGCGGGCGCAGCCGGGAAGCGTTAATGCAGCGTTATCGCTTTGGCAAACGGCTCTGGCTGACGCTTTGCCTGCTTTGTCTGCTCATCACTCTGGCGTTATTCGCTTCTGTGGTTATCAATGCCATCAGCCTGACAGAATCAGGATGGTGGCGCACGCTCAGCATGCTTTTTGCACTCAGCGGCTTCAGTACGCTGCTTTTTACCGGTGCGCTTAAAAACCAGTATCGACTCTGGCAGCTACAAACCCGCCAGTTAGGCACATTTCAGGCCTGGCGGGCAGACACAGCCTGGTTCAGGTCGATATTTCACTGGTAAGCCATTCCCCTCCTTCTTCCCGGCATCGCCGGCGTAATTGCGGTATACAATCATGAAAATGCTCTTCAGGCTGGTTTGCCTCTTTACGCTAACCAGTCTTTCCTGGTCAGCCCTGGCCGAATTTAATGTCGGTATGGATACCATCACCGCTGCGGCAACACGTAAAGACGATCTATCACGCCAGTTACTCATTATGATCTTTGGTGAGGTGGTCAATAACCCGCTGATGCCTGGCTCTGTCAGTTTTATTGGTCAACTGTACGGCGTATTTAACGGCATTATTGCAGGCATGGCATTTTTCTGGTTTGTCGTCATCACGCTTCGCACGACGGTGCTGTCTGGCAACCGTGGGCGGGTATTTGGCGACGGCAATACCGCAATGGCGCCCGTCTCATCCCTGATAGGATTTATGGCGCTTATTCCTACGCCCTCGGGCTGGTCAATTTCCAATCTGGTCGTCCTCTGGACCGCCTCTATAATGGGCGTTGGCAGTGCCAATCTGCTGGTGGATAAGGCAGCCGATGCTATCCTGGAAGGACATTCGCTAGTCGTACAACCCGCCGCAGGCCAAACCGTGGATGCCGCACGTGGGATCTTTGGCATGTACATTTGCCAGGCTGCGCTGAATACCGAGCAGAAGCACGTCCACCGTCATGGTGCCAGCAGCACACCGCGCATGACGACTCGTATTGCCGAAAACCAGTACGAATATGTGGTCAGCAATGGCAGCGCAACCTGCGGCTCGGCCAGCATTCCCGTTCCGGCAAAAAACGACACGTCCTGGTTTTCCTTTAGCAAAAAAATCGATACTGCCCCCATTGAGAAGGCCCAGCATGCGGCCTTTATTAAGATGAACACCACACTGGAGGCGGCCGCCAAAAACTATGTTGCCGCGTACAGCAGCTATCGTAACGGCGAGAAAACAAAGCTACCGGACTCAGAACAGGCGATATACGGCGCAGCACAGGAATATGAACGCCAGATTACGCTGGCAGCACAGAGCATCAATGACGAAAGCAACATCCGCAAGGAAATGAACGACTATCTGAAAAAGAATGGCTGGATAGTCCTCGGCGCATGGTATCAATCTTTCGCCACTGCCAATAATAAAACTAATGAGGTGGCACAGCGTAGTCCAGTGGTATCGGGAATGAGCTCAGTGGGGGAAGTTGCCTTTAAGGGACTCTATCAGGAAGTGGTTATGAATATTGCCACGCAGCGGCAAAATTCAACCTATACGCTGCCACTGGGTTCGGTTAATCAAAAAATTTCAGATAATGCCAGTGACACATCTTCGGCTAATTCAGCCATTTTATCCATTATGCCTTTTGGGACAGAGTTCACAGCGTATATCATAAGTAAAATAATGAATGACAGTAATAGCCACTCAAACTCCCAAATCAATCCGCTATTAAAAATGAAAGCCATTGGGGATTATACACTGGGGAGTGCACAAACTTTACTTGTAGGATTTTCTGCGCTAAAAATAGCAGCAAGCGTGGCAAGTGGAGATAATCTTGCGGCCATATTTCTTAATAAGGTTACAGGAAGTGGTGATATAGCAATAGGTATTGTTGATGCAATATCTCCTATCGTATATTTCATACTATTCGTTCTTTTAAGTATTGGCTTTTCACTTTCAATATTTTTACCTTTTATACCTTTTATTTACTGGATCACAGCATGTGCCTCATGGCTTGTAACAGTTTTGATCGGTACTACCGCAGGGACACTCTGGGCGTGGACACATATTGGCACTGAGACTGATAAAGGGGGAAGATCATCCTATGGCTATATTTTCCTCATTGATGCAGCTATCCGTCCTGCCTTAATGGTATTTGGTTTCTTTTTTGCCAGTTTGGTTATTGTTGCTATCGGAACATTACTCAACATCATTTTCGTACCGGCAATGGCCAATGTGCAAACGGATTCGATTACAGGACTCGCAAGTTTTATTGGCATACTAATGGTCTATGCCAGACTCTGTACCTTGCTTGCGTCTTCCGCTTTTAGCCTCCAGGTTTATATGCCGGATTATGTACTTTCCTGGTTAGGAGGAAAAGAGGGTATACAGATGATGAATGGTGCCGTAGACTCAACAAAAAATATGTTTGCTAGTTTTGGAAGCGGAATTAACTTAATGCCTTCACTTAACAAGGTCCAGAGAAAAAACAACAAACAGTCATCCTCTGGAAATGGTATGAGATAATTTCATTACCTCCACCCAACAAATCAATAACAAAAGGAAAGATTTGTGAAGATAAAAAATATCGATCCATACCATCGCAGCCTTTTTTTTAGATACACTGAAAACACGCTTATCATATACCTGGTAATGGCATACCCGTGCCTGATAGCATTAACACTAATAACTTACATTGGCTTTAAAAAAGACCACCCTGACTCAGTTTATTGGTTCTATATCTATGCTCCGATTACTGCAATAACGACCCTCTGCATTATTATTACAATAACAATACAGAGATCTCGAATCAAAGCATTCAAAGACAATATTAAAAAAAATAATTTCTTCCATCCGTCAGAACCTGATGAATGTATGACTTTCTCTGGTTCTCGTTACCTCGGCATTGATGTTAATAAAGGTTTTTTTATTTTCATTTCACATGTAAAGACAAACTTCACTTCATTATTTAATCCCAGGGATTATATAGTTATGGGGTTTAGCATAAATGATTATGAATCAATTACAAATTCCGGTAGTGAACTCATCATTTACACAGGAAAACCTGACATTCCTCGTTTGTTTTTTACAAATAAAAGAGCCGTGGGGCTTTACCATAAAATCGCAGCAATGAATGATTATGATTACCACTACTCACACAACATCCCAGACTACGTCAACAATATCGCCAAACAAGTCGCAGAAGAAAAAAACCTCAATCTGATTATGTCGCGATTCAGTTAACCCAAGCTCCCTTAGCTTTTTCCCCTGGTATCGGGCGCCATTCACTGGCGCCCTTTCTTTTGCCCGCTATTTAGTGAAGACACCTATGACCACCTCCTCTCCCCCCACGCAATCTGGTAATGACTGGACGCTGGCTATGGCCGGCCTGTTTGTCATCTTGCTGATTACGGCCTTCTTCTTTCGCGAAACCGTAGTGGAATATCTCACCTGGCTGCTATACCACCTCTGGCAACTGGCCGATTTTCCCAAAACCCATGCCTACGCGGCTGTGCGTATAAACCTGCTTGCGGCTACGCATAATAACGTCGGGAACATCACCTGGGCCGAGTTCTTTGACGTAATGAACAAAACAGCCAGTATCCTGCTGCTGTTTATGCTGCCCATAGTCATCCTGGGCATCGCAGCGGTGCGACACCATCAGTCCAGTCGTACCCACAGAAATATCACTATCCATACGTTACCGCGCATAATGTCGGCCTTCTCCCCGGCTATTTTACCCTCGCTCAGCTACGGCGATAAAAAAACCCAGTTGTTGAATGTCGACCCCAAAGAGCATCGCAGTGCACAAAGCCCTGAAGAATTTGCTATTGAGCACAAGCTGGTCGTCAACCAGCAGTTGCACCGCAGCCTGGCGGGGCAACGCTTTATCACCCAACTCGGCACCCCGCTACCCGGTCAGCCCGGCGCTAATAGTGAGATAGCCTTCCAGCAGTTCAGCGACACTGAGCGCGCCATGTTTGCTATTTTTGGTCTGCAACATTTCCTGAACGACCGCCAGCAAGCAGAAGCCCTACTGGATACGCTAAACCGCTCAACGCTACACGCCAACCGCCGCTACCGTAACAAAGTGGGCTATCCCAACCTGTCACTGGCGTATGGCGCTTTTCGCAATGTGACTGCCACAGCTGAAGCCCAGGCGTGGGTCAGGCGCTACGGCTATGCCCGCACCGCCATCCAGGCCCTGCACGATAACGATTTACATCTGCCAATTCGCCGCTATCGCTGGCTGAAAGGGCTCGACCGCACGCTGTTTTATGCCCTGGCGTCTACAGGACGCCCCTGGCCTTTTGTCGAGGCAGCAGGCGTTGTAAGCCAGGCCCACTGGGAAACCCTGGCAGCGCAGCACCACATTACTCTGCGAAAGCCGCTAATGCGGCTTGCTGTCGATGGTCTTGAGAACGATCTGCGTAGCATTGGCGCCATTGCAGAAAAAACACCCACATCCTGAACCACCCCGTGTCACATATTGCTTACGACAGCCCCTGCTCGTCGCCAGGACTATGTTTTCATTAAATATTGAGATAACCATGCCGCATAACACCGTCACATTCACTACGCGTGGACAGCACCTCACGCTATTTCTGAATCACCGTTCGCTGTTTTCCATTACCGTCTCGCCTGATAGCACCTGTGTACTGACAGCACAGAAAGAACAAAACCAGCATGTTCTGTGGTTGCAGCACGCACACACTCACGTGCGGCTATACCAGTCATGCGATGAAGCGCTGTTTTATGATGTGTTTACCCGCACAACACAGGCACTGAGCACCACCTCTGCGCGTAGCACACTCACGCGTACTGCCTGTATGACGTTTGCTTTAAGTGCCATCATTTCACTGGCGCTGACCGCGGGCTTATTCATCGGCCATAGCCTGGCGACACCGCGTATACCAACCGCTGCAACGTCCACTCAACCTCTTCTTCCCACGGCACCAGCGGGACAAACACCGCCAACTGCCCAGGACACTGTGCCAATACTTGCAGGTAAACTCACGCAACAGGAAATGGCCCAGGCACAGCAGCAGCTTGCAGAGCGCCTGAAAACGGCTGCCGACAAAAAAGATTTCACTGTTACGTTGTCCTCCGGTCATGCCCGCACGCTGTATCTTTTTTCCGACCCTGAATGTAATAACTGCCGGATTTTTGAACCCACAATCCAGGCACTGGCTACGACCTGGAACGTCGAAATCTTCCCGGTAACGCTGGTGGGCAAAGCACGCACTGCACAGCGCGTGGCACCGCTACTGTGCTCCGCGCCACAAACGCGCGCAGAACGCTGGCGCAACCTCTTTGATCCCGGCGCGGGGCTTATGAATATCAAACCGGTAAATCCACAACAGGCCGGGCATTGCGAGGCGGGCTACGAGGCACTGGCACGCAACGATATGGCATTTGATATGTATGCACTTCCCGGTACGCCAACGGTCATCAGCGATGACGGACGGATGATCCCACTACAGGCAATGACCAGCGAGGCCGCTCTGGTTGGGTTTCTTGAACAGAAAACGGAGTAATACCCGATGAGTGCTAACAGTCGGCATACGCCAGTGAAACATCATCTGATAAGCCGCCAGATAAAAGCCGAGCTGGCAGAGCGCATCATGCTGTCACCGTTTACCGTTCAGTTTTTATTGATAGTGGCAGTGGTTCTCGGCATTTTCTGGCCTGCCACGCTTTTGATCTCCTTGCCGTTTTGTTCCGGGCTGCTTATTGCGTTTAACGACAGGCCTTATCGCCTCCCGCTTCGCATACCCATGGATGTGGGTGGAAAGGACCTGTCAACACAAAGAGAACTCAGCTGGAACATCCCTTTTCTTAATCTTACTTTGCCAAAACTCGTACGCCGCAACGCCGCGGGCATTCTCTGCCTTGGCACCGGGCGAGGTCGCGATCGCGGCAAAGAGCTATGGCTTGAAAGTGCAGATGCGCTGCGCCACATGCAAATCATGGCCACCACCGGAGGCGGAAAAACCGAGACACTGTATTCGCTTTATCTGAACTCGCTGTGCTGGGCGCGCGGGTGCTGCATTTCGGACGGTAAAGCACAGATTGATTTGGCTGTTGCCACCTGGTCAATGGCCAGACGGTTTGGTCAGGAGGACGACTGGCACGTGCTGAATTTTATTACCGGCAACGACGATAAATTTAAAAAGCTGCTTGCGGGTGACAAATCCCGCCCGCAGACCAACAGCACTAATCCTTTTGCCTACGGCAGCCCGACCTTTATCACTCAGTTAATGGAATCACTGATGCCCACCAGCAACGGTAGCGATGAGGGCTGGAAAGATAAGGCCAGGGCGATGCGCAACGCCCTGATTTACGCACTATGCTACAAGCGCGCCAGGGATAACATTGCGCTCACTCAGGATGTCATCCAGTCTTTTTTACCATTGAGAAAACTAGTGGGTTTGTACTGCGAGGCACGGGAACAGGGCTGGCATGAAGAGGGCTATAAACCGCTGGAGAATTACCTGTCCAGCCTGCCGGGCTTCGATATGACACTCATACACCGCCCGCAGGAATGGTCACAGGGGGCGCTGGAACAACACGGCTTTCTGATTCAACAGTTCGCCCGTCAGCTAGGGATGTTCAGTGACACCTACGGACACATCTTTCCCAAAAATGGCGGCGATATCGATATGCAGGACATTTTGCACAATGACCGCACCCTTGTGGTACTCATCCCGGCACTGGAACTATCAGATAACGAGGCGGCCGCTATAGGTAAACTGTTCATTTCAGATATCCAGATGAACATCGCCAAAGATTTAGGTAATCACATCGAAGGCACGGCAGACCACACATTAACGGTAAAGAAATTTGCCAACAAATTTCCCTTTATGTTGCTGTGCGACGAAATTGGTTACTACTTTGCTCCAGGCCTTGCCAGGCTCGCCGCCCAGATGCGTAGCCTGCGCTACATGCTGGTCATTCTGGGGCAAGATATCCAGGCCATGATGCGTTTTGGCAAAGAAGTTCATTCGGTCAATGCCAATCTCGGCACCCGGCTGTTTATGAAAACAGAAGATACCGAGGATACGCTGAAGATGATTCGTGCCGTCGGCGGCACCGGCCACTATGCAGAACAGGTGCGCATGAACAGAACCAGCATGGGTGGCTACGAGGATGCAGGCACCGTTGAGCTTCGCGAGCGCGATAATATCCAACTATCGGAGCTTAAAGCGCTGGCTTCGGGAGAAGGCATTATCGTGTTCGAAGATCAGCAGGTGCGCAGCAACTCCATTTTCATTCCTGATAATGAAAAAATCTCCAGGCTCAGCGTCAGAATTAACCGCTATGTTCCGCTACGTAAGCCAGATTTCAACGACTTATGCCATGAGTTGCCCGCTGCAGCACGCCGACGCCCTGTTTGTCCGCAGAAAGTTAGCTATATTCTGGAGCGCTGCCAGCAGAATGCGACTGCGCAATGCCATCCCTGTCTTGAAGATAAAGTACTCTGGGCACTGGCAACACGTGCCCAGGAGCTGAATATTCGGGCAGACGCCAGCCTGTCACCGGAAATTCGCGGCGTATTACTTTTTGAAACGGCAGCCCGAGCGCTGGAAAAACATGGCAGTGACCGGCACTGCCTACAGGAATAGAAAAAATGCAGCGCCGTAAAACGTTCCTGAATGCGCTGGCGTCACGGTGAGCCCCTCCCATGACCGCGACCGTAAGCCAGCGACATCCTGTTGCCTTGCCCGTCAGAACGCCACTGCCGTGGCCTCGCGACCAGACTGGCACGCGCTACCGTCAGCCTTAACGCATTCCTTTTTCCAGACTGCTCAACGCCTGTATTAGCGCGTATCGCAAAGAATAGACTTAGCGAGGGCAGCCCTGTCACCCACAGGACTGCCCCGTCTTCCCATCAGTGCCACTCATTATTCCCGTCACCTATCACCGGGAAGAAAAACTCACCGTCTTTTTTACTACATCCTTAATATGGCAATGGCGCGCGCCGAGCACGTTAATACCGTGATGAACGACCGCGTGATTGGCCTGAATATTGAAGAGCGTCAGCAGATCCCGTGCGTGATTGCCATTGCGTCTGAGAACACCAGGGCCATGGCGATTATGGGTGCGCTGCTCACTGGCGCAATCGATATTATCGCCACCAGAGCACGCAATATCCGCACCATTCTCAGCATCAGCCAGTAACGCACAGCGCGGCCAGCAGGTCGCGCTGTGGTGCTGTACTGGCTTGCGCCCTGCTTTTACCCGGCGTGCCATGCCCGGTTTCGCCCCCCTTCCCGGCGCAAAAGCGCACCTGCCTTCGTGACCCACGCTGTTTGCACCGTTACTGTTGCCCTTTGGCCGCGCGCGCGGCGGCAACCAGCCCATCAAGCCAGTCCTGATGACCGTTAATCATCGGGTTGGGTTTGGTGCGCGCCAGCGCCTGCGCCGGTCTACCCTTCTGGCTTTCCTGGGTGAGGATGCGCACCCGCCCGCCGCTGAGGTCTTCAAGCAGCCAGGCGTGGATAACATCAAGACGCGTCTCGCCTTCGCCATCCCAGCCGTGCCAGGACAGACGCGCCGCCTGGCCGTTGACGGGCGCAACGTATTGCGTCACCTGTGATTCCACCGGGAAACCAAAGGTCTTAAAGAAAAAACGCACCCCGTTTTCAAGCTGCGGGCCTTTGCCGTCATGAAAACGCACGTCTGAGGCGTTGCTGTAATACGTTGGCCACTGTGCTGGCTTGCTGAGTAACGGCCACACATCCTGCACGCTCAGCCCGGCAACAATCACTTCGTTGGACACAAAGTTATCGGTAAAGCCCGGTTCGTAGTCTTTTGGCCAGTTGATGGCGTTCATCGTGTTCTCCTGCATACCTTGTTCACCGCCGCCATACAGTGCGTACGGCCCGTTGTTTTGTTGCAGTCAGTATGTTTGCGCACCAGATATAAGACCAATCACACTTTCAAATAAAGGCTATTATTTATTGTGATATCACGACGGTTACCGTTAGCCGCTACAGCATCAGCGCTATCAACACAACAGGGATGCAACGCCTGGGTAATAAACCGTGCAGCAGCGCGCTATGACGTCAGCTTGCTTTTCAGCCCAGCCTGAGAACGTTTTTACCTATCAGAATGATAGGTATGGCTGCGTCGTGACAACACATTCAGTCAGGGTTAGTCTGTGATAACTCAAAGGATGAGTTCCAGATTATGCCGCTGTCGCTGGTCTGGAAACGCACAAGCGGGGGGCGAGGAGATGTCTCAAAAAGGAAACGAACGCAAAAAAGGCGTCCTGGTCATTGAAACCAGGCTTGCGGCCACAGATTCCGGTAATGTCAGGCACAAAGACAGCGGTAATAGCCGAACCCGCCTTGTGTTATGGGTGGTGAGCGCCATCATTATTGTCCAGCTGTTATCCCTTATTCCCACCGTTATTGACACCATCGGGCGCATTATCGGCTAAGCAGACTGAGCTGGCAGAAATAAACCCGCTCATGCGGGTTTATTTTTACGACATGCCATATCCGGTCGTTATCGCCCACTCACGCAGGCTGCGCCTGTGACATCCCGCGCCCCTCTCCTGACTGGCAGATATCCAGCAGTAGTGCGCGAATCCACTGCTGGGCGGCGTCGCGGTGGGCACGCTCATGCCAGGCCATGCTTTTGGTAAACCCCGGCACCGGCAGCGGCGTGTCCATTACCGCAAGCTGCGTATTGCCCGCCACCAGGCGATGCGGCACAACCGCAATCATATCGGTTGCCAGCAGCACCTCCGGCAATACCAGAAAGCTGTTTACCGCGAGCCCCACCCGGCGCTCGCGACCAATGGCAGCCAGCGCCTCGTCGGTTACGCCCATAAAGCTGGCGCTATCCGACACCAGGATATGCTCAAGCTCGCAAAACGTATCCAGCGATATAGCCATATTTTGCGCCGCCGGGTGACCAGCACGCATGGCGCAAACGTACTGCTCCTGGTAGAGCGCACGGCCATGCAACTCTTCGGGTGTGCTCTGCGGCGTCACCAGCGCTAAATCAATGTCGCCACGCTCAAGCTGGCGCGCCAGACGGTGCTGCTCCACCGCCAGCACCGCCACACGAATACCGGGCGCCTGGCGCCTGAGTGCGGCCATCAGCGGCACCACCGCCGCGCGCAGCGCGTAGTCGGTGGCGGCCACGCTGAAGGTGAGCTGCGCCTCCTGCGGGATAAAACTGGCCGGGCGCAGCAGCGTGGCGACATCGCAAAGAATTTGCTTTATGGGTGCCGCCAGCTGCTGCGCACGCAATGTCGGCACCACACCGCGCTGGGCGCGGACAAACAGCGGATCGTCAAAATAGTCACGCAGCCTTGTGAGCATGCCGCTTACCGCAGGCTGTGTGAGCGATAAGCGCCGGGCCGCGCGGGTAACGCTGCCCTCGTCAATCAGGGCATCCAGTGCCTTAAGCAGATTAAGATCCAGCTTTCTGAAATCATTACTCATTATGGTTTCGCCAGAAGGTATAAATAAAGTTATCGAATGCTAATCCCTCACTTTGCGACTGTCCATGACGCGATATTGTCCTGATCCTGCCCTTTTCCACTTCAAAAAATTAAAATGCGACATCCACGACCAGCGTATCCGAGTAATCCCCCGCTGGCGGCGTCGTCTGCCCGGTCAGCACTTTGGCGGTGTAGTTAAACGAGCGTAACAACCCATCGGTGCTGACAGATGTGGAATCGGTGCTGGCCCAGCGCTCGGTGCCACTGACTCCCCAACGGTTAGCGGTTGCGCCTTTATAAATTTCATAGCTCATGCGGTTATTGCCGCTTGCCATATTGCGCACGCTTCCGTTGGCGTAATCGCCGTTGCTGATACCTACCGTGTAAACACTGCCCTTAGTGCAGGTCAACGCTATAGTCTGACTGATAGTAGGAAAACTCCCCACCAGCGGCTGGCTACCGAAGCTCACCGCCGGGGTGTTCATGGTTGAGCAGTCGTTGGTGACGGTAATCGTCACGTTAAGGGTAAATGTCGCATTCCCGGTCTGTGAAACCAGACACACCGCCACACCTACCGAGCACACATTCCAGTTAAAACGCAGCGTCAGCGCCGTCTGGTAAGTCCCGGCTGCCACCGACTGGCCTGGCACGGTGCGAAAATAAATCGGTAGCGTATAGGTCCTGCTGGTCAGGAGCGTCAGCAGCGTATTGCCGCTCCAGGTATAGGTTCCACTGTTGTTCGAAATCTCACTGCCGCAGCCGTCAACGGTGCACAACATCACCGGTATCGTATCCGCCGTATTACCGCTACGCTGCATCCCGGCGCGGGTGCCGGAAGCCGGGGCCGAACCGAGGTACGTCAGCGTGACCGAATCCCCCACCGTCAGCAGGTTTAACACCGTGTCACAGGTGAGCGTGAGCGGCGTATTCACGTTCTGCGCCGTGCTGTTAACGGCAAACGATGTCACCGAGCCAAATGTGGCGCTGCCCGCAAGCGTTGCCGTGCAGGCGGCTCTCGCCCCACTGCTCAATCCCAACAGCAGCAGCAATAAAAATAGACGTCTCATGGTGTCTCCTGCCAGCGGCAGATAAGCGGCCCGTAAGTCTCAAGCCTGCCGCTGTTTTTACGCTCAACGTGAAGCTCAACCCGGCAGCGGCGGCCGTCTGGCGCCGTAACAGTGAGCGTGTTATCACGCTGTAAGCCTTCGAGGTAGGCCAGTCCGTCATAGCCCACAATGGTGTCACCGCCTGACGCCCCCTGGACCCGGCTGGAAACCGGCACCGCCTTCCCCTGGCTGTCGTGTAAAATCACGTTCGCCACGTTCTGGTGTTCAATGGGGAATTTCAGCAAATAGCCGCTGCGCCGCTGTAGCGCGACGCGCCGCTCGGTATTGCGAATGCTAACATCCGCAGGCAGGTTCAGTGTCTCGATGCTGTACAAGCCAGCATAGGCCGAGGTGACGCTGCTGACCAACATGTAACCGTCGTCATCGGTCTCGCCAATAGGCTGGTTTTCGTAGTTAACGGTCACATCCGGCTCACCTTCGGTGCTGACCACCACAAACGCATCGTTAATCTGGTTGGCGGCAAACACTTTGTTGTCCATCCACACCAGCGCGCCGGACATATCCCCCCACTGGGTGTATTCGCCGGACTGCCCGTAAGCCCCGCCCTGTAGCTCGACGTGGTTATTGCGCCAGCTTAACGTGCCCTGCAAATAATCATCATTGCGCTGCTGGCGCGCCCAGGCCATATCCCAGCCAAAGCCGCCGTCGCTCGGCATCGCGTGGCTGTAGTTCACACGCTGGATGCTGCCGGAGTCAGGGTAGTTCTCAACGCTAAGAGCGGTATTATCACGTGGACCAAGCGGCACTTGTAGCGTCATGGCGGTACTCCAGCCGCCCGCTTCCATATCGCGGCCCGCCGCCAGGTACAGGCTGGCGTTGCCCCACAGCGACTTGCTCCAGGAGAGGTTCAACAGCCGGGTACGGGAGTCATCAAAACCCTGCACGTCAATCCACGCCGCGCCCATGCTGCCGTAGTTGCCCATATTGAGTGATACCGAGTACTGGGAGGTGTCGCGACTGAGGGTGGAAATGGGTAGGTTATTGCTGTCGTAGCGGGTCGGTGTGTCATACAGCGCCAGGTTGCCAAAGCCGCGCTGGCGGCGCGTTTGCTGTGTGGCCAGGGTGAACAGGTTACCGTTGTACTGATAGCCCCAGTTAATCTGCTGGCCGCTGTCGCCGCGCATCTGACTGTAGCTCCAGGCGCCGTTAACCACCCCCCAGCGCCCCAGTTTGACCAGCGACCCCAGGCCGCCCAGCGCCAGTGATTCTGCCGCCTCGGCATGGCTTTCCACCGTCCAGGCATTATTCACCCCGTAGCGCCAGCTGCCGCTGGTGGCCGCCTGGCCGTAGTCAAAATTTTTCAGTCCGTAATTGCGCCGCAGCGCCCCAGCCGAAAACGAATAATCACTCATGCCTGGACGCAGCAGATCGCTTGCCACATAAAATGGCAGCGTGGTAGAAACCTGGCGCCCCAGTGCGTCGGTCGTAACCAGCACCGCCTCACCCGCACCATTCACGTAAGGCAGATTGGTAAGCGTGAAGGGACCAGGCTGTAGCTGAGTGGAGCCGTTGCGATAGCCGTTGATGAACACGTCCACCGTAGACGGCACCGCTGCTTCACCGGAAAACGCAGGCAGCGGATAGGTCACCAGATCCGGGCGCAGCGAAAAATCACGCCCAATGCTCACGCCCCCCATACGCACGCTGCTGCTCCAGCTCAGGGCATCGCTGATAATATCCCCGACTGACCAACTTAGCGCGCTGTCGTCGACCTGGCCGTTGAACCAGGTATCGTAGCGGCGGTAGCCATTGTTAAAACCTTCACCGCCGTAACTTTTTCCGAGCGTACCGGTGGAGTTAAACGACCCCAGAGGATTAAAAAAACGCATTTCATGCCACGCAGAAAGCTGGGTGCTGCCTTGCTGCACATGGCTGGTATACAGGTCATAGTTAAATAACGCCCCGCTGCCGCTCACGGCTTTAAAGCGCTTTGTACCGCTGCCCATCGTCACGTCCCGCTTTGGTAGCCAGCTATCCGGCACCGTCACCAGCAGGCGTTGCCCTGCGCTGTCGTATTCGCTTTTCATGCCCGGCACCGCGTCAGGATCGACTTCACCGGCGGGGATTTTATCTGCCGGAACACCGGCACGCTGGAGATCCGCAGAGGCCAGGTAAAAACGGCCGTCACGGCGGCTGACCGCCGCCACTACGCCGTTATCGGCATGGTTAACCAGCAGCGCCAGATGGTAAGTCGCGTTGGCGTTGATCTGGCGTACATCGGGAGGTGGCGGCAGCGCATCATCCTGAGACTGTGCGCTGACGCAGCGCGAGGCGGCAAATAAAACCAGCGCGAGCGCACGACTCCGACTTAGCGGGATGGCGCAGATTGCCATATATCAGCTGGCGCGTTAATTGAGGCGGTAAGCCTGGATGCCGTCGCAGCGGCTGCCGGTAACTCCCAGCGCCGCTCGCTGCCTGGCAGCACATAGCCCAGCAGGCCATCGGCAAGGGTGCGCCCACCAAGCTGCACCTTACTGAGCCTGACGTGCACATCGCCGCTATTGCTGACTTGCAGCATCGGGCGGCCCTGCTCATTGACAATGCGCCAGGCAAGTTTGTTCGGGTCAGTATCCACATGGCTTTCCCCGTTACGTCGCGTCGCGACACCCTGGCCGTAAGTAAAAAGTGGAATGGAGTAACGCATCTGCAGGCGGATGCCCACTTGCTGCTTGCCGTCGGCCTGCGGCTGGGGGATTTCATCGACCACCACGCGGTAGGCCCACTCCTGGCCTGCCGGAGTGGGAGCCTGGCGAATCAGGCGCACCAGCTGTTTACTGCCCTGATTGACGCGCACAATCGGTGGGCTTGCCACCACGTCCTGCTGGGCGCTGTAACGCTCCACGCCCTGTTCCTGACGCCAGCGTACCACGCGCACCTGCATGGTCGCCGGTTCATTACCCTGATTTTCTATCCACAGCTGGGTGGCCTGATCGTCATGAGCAAGGATGGGGTCGATAGGCCAGATAAGTAAATTACTGGCCGCCTGCGCGGTTGCACAGACCAGCAGCACCGCGAGCGCACACGCACGGGCCAAACAGATTGCGCCGGACATTCACCTTCTCCCTTAATTACCATGACAAGGTCACGGAAAGTTGATCGGTATAGGTGCCAGCCGGACTGAAGCCGGTCAGCTGCGCTACGCCATAAATGGGCAGCGTTATATTATTGCTGTTGCTGTAACTGACGCTAACGTTCTGGTTCACGCCGATTTCACTCGCGGCGCTGAGATTGCTGTTGCTGTAAAGGCGATAAGGCACTGCGTCGCTGCTGCCGTTGCGTACCAGACGGCGCTGTGACGAATAGTTTTGCCCGCCATCAATACTCATACTTAGCGCCACTCCCGGCGTGCAGGCAATCGACAGCGCGCCATTAGGCGTGAAAGCCGCCTGAGCAGCCGCGCTTGAGGTGCCGGAGTACGAGCCAAAATTGAGGGTGCCGTAAACACCACCGCTGCCGCTGCTGACTAAGCAGCCCGCCACAATGCTGGCACTGACCTGAAAAGACTGCGTGGTAATAGCGTGAGCCGCAGGTGCACACACCAACAGCCCCAGCCACCATGCAGTATATTTTTTACCCACGGCACTATCCCGGCAGCGTTCAGGCTGCCTGAGCGTGTTCACGTAATCAGTAAGTTACGCTGACGTTAATTGTATCGGTATAGGTCCCCGGCACCACGCTGACGCTGTTGCCGCCGCCCTGAATCCGGCCATAGATAGTATAACTACTGATGCCCCCGGTGGTGGATGCCGCCGGGATGGTGGTGTTGTTGGCAATCTGGTTGTTAAAGGCGCTGTCGCTGAAAATGCTGTAGGCCACACCCCGAGTCGCATCGGCCGTGTTGACCAGATAACGGCCAGGTGTTCCGGGCGTACCCACGACCGTGGTCGGCGCCGCGTTGGTGCTGCCCGTCACCTGTACGGTAAAGGTCGCACCGGTGGTGCACTGCACGGTAAAGGTGTTACCCCCGCTCGCCCCGGTCAACTGTGTGGTGATAGTTGAAAACGTGCCGGGATAGGTCCCAAAGTTCAGTGTCCCGAAGTTGATCCCACTCTGGGCTGGTGAGCCATTAATCAGGCAGCCGTTGGTGAGCGTTAACGTCGCTCCAATGGTGCCGCTACTGGTAACGGCCTGTGCCGCCGAAGAGAGAAGCACTAACGCAAATCCACAGCCACTCAGCCACACACTCTTTTTCATAATGACCTCACCACGGAACACTCCGCGAGCAGAAAGAAAAATCGCCATTTTTAACAGCGACACGCAATATTCAGAAATTTAGCTTAACAATGTGAAATAACAAGACAATGACGCATACCGGTAACAAATAGTGAGAATTAATTTCTGCTATCTTTTCATGAGGTTAAAATTACACAGCCTCTGACAATGAAACTTGCAGAGGATATATCATCAATTCATGATGAAAGTCACAAAAATGACCCTATCTGTTTCATATACAATACAAAAACCTAAAAACAGTCAGGTTAAGTTTTTACCTGACCAGACAAATATACCCGATTTATTTACCAAGCTTTAACAAAAAGAATCCATCTTCATAACAAAAACATTTACTCAATAAGGCGTATAACCCGCTCTGCATACCGACGCAAAATGGGCAAAAACAGTAGGCAATCTAATCAAAAAGCCTGACGGGGAAGAGCTGGCACAGCGGAACAACCACCGTTATCCCCCTGGTGTCAGTTAAGCGGGGGTTTAGCGCTTTCACCATGCTAAATAACACAGACTGACTGGTTGGTTGGTTGGTTGGTTGGTTGGTTGGTTGGTTGGTTGGTTGGCTGAGCCATCAATGCAAAGCCTGTATCTCTCTATATGTATTGAATTTTTTTCCTGTGTTTTTTTATTTCATAATGCGTGCCTGCTCGTTATCGCCTCCTGTCGCAACATCTCCCGCGCACGTTGTAGCGGCTTCCCACCGGGAAGCCGCGTAAAAAAACCATCCAGCTGATTCACACTCTACGAGGAGCAGATAAATCCATCCTGTAAATCCCTGAGACGCCGCCCCAACACGCTAATGCATGCGTTTTGACAGCAGAAACACCGCCAGCATCATTGGCGGTACTATCGCCAGCAAGCCGACGGCGTTGACCAGCCCGGTTTTGTCGCCAATGCTGCCAAGCAGCAAGGGTGCCAGCAGCAGCGCAAGCCCCACCGCCTGGGTCGCACCCGCCGAAATCCGTGACAGAAACTCCGGCGGCTGGCGCGTGGCAATCGACAAAATCAGCGGGAAGAAATTACCCAGACAGGCACCGGCAATCGCCAGCGCGACGGCGGCAGCGGCAAGCCACGGCAGTAGCCATAGCGCCACCAGCGCAACACCACCGAGCACAATCGCCCAGAGCAAAATGGTGCTTATCTCAACGTGCAGCAGCAGGCGACTTACCGCAATGCGCCCGGCAATAGTGCCGCCAAAATACACAGACATCAGCGCCACGCCGGTTGCCGCAGGCACTGTCAGGCGCTCTTCCAGGAACTGCGCGCCCCAGAAGCCAATGCCCCACTCCGCCGAGATGCCGAGAAAAATCATCCCGAACATCAAAAATGCCGCCAGCGGCAGGCGGCGCTCGCAGGTGCTGCCCGCGCTGTCGGCCGCAGACGCTACAACCGGCGTGCGCGCTAGGGTTTTGGGCACCATCAGCGAAAGCGGCAGCAGTGCTATCAGCGGCACCACCATCGCCATGCGCCAACCGAGGCCTGCTTCTACCGCCATGCTCACAAACAGCGGGCCGGCGAATACGCCAACGGCGGCAAACACGCAGCCTTCAGTAATGGCCACACCGCTGTGCTCACCGTGGTGGCGCGCCAGCGACTCCTGAATGGCAATCTGCATCGCGCCGCCCACCAGACCAAGCACCAGCGACATCGCAAGCGTTAGCGCAGGCGTCAGCGGCAGCGCAAACAGCGCGACCACCAGCGCCACCAGCCCGGTGGTGGTGAGCAGAATGGTGCGCGGTGCCACGCGCCTGGCGCACCAGGTGACAATAAAGCCGGTGGTAAACAGCCCCAGTGCGTACAGGCTGAAGTGCCAGCCTATCGCGGTGCGGGTAAGGTGCAGTTCATCACGTAGAAACGGCGTCACCGAGCCGAGCACCGCCTGGTGAAAGCCGCACACCACCGAGAGCAGGTAAAGATAGAGCGTATAGTAGTCGCGACGAAAGCGCGGCTTGTCCAGGCTCTGTTCAACCATGGTTCAACCCTCACGCGTGTGGCGTACAGATGCCCTTAATAACCAGATGCTGGATAAGAATGATGGTCTTGGCATCAATGATGCGCCCATCGTCAATCATCTTCAGCGCCTCGCTAATTGGCACTTCCAGCACGCGGATATCTTCGCCCTCCTCCTGCACGCCGCCGCCGTCATTGACCCGCATTTCATGGGTAAACGGCGCAATAAAGAAATGCAGACGCTCGGTCACTGAACCCGGGCTCATAAACAGTTCGCCAATTTTGGTGACTTCACTGAGCTTGTAGCCGGTTTCTTCTTCGGCTTCTTTGCGAATGGCCTGCACCGCATCGCGCTCGTCAAGCAGCCCGGCGCAGGCTTCAATCAACTCAAAATTGTGGCCGCCGAGAAACGCCGGCAGGCGAAACTGGCTGGTGAGGATGATGGTGCGCGCATCGCTGTTGTACAACATGATGGTAGCACCGTGACCACGGTCGTAGGCCTCGCGGGTAAAGTGCTGCGCCGTGCCGTCAGAGCGGGTGTAGGTCATGTCGTATTTGATGAGCTTGCCCCAGTCGTTTGCCAGAACCTGGCTTTTGTTGATGGTGGCGGTGGTGGGAGCAGGTGAATAGTTTTTTGTCATTGGTTTTTTCTCTTTGCGATGGAATCGAGCCGCGCCAGCCAGCGCTCCCTGCTGGCAACCGCCTGTTGGGCGTCAATGGTGAACAGGCGGCTATCGGGCTGCCCGAGAAGTATTTTGTTGTAACCAGCGTAGACCGTTTTCGCCTCATCAGAGGCAATCCATTCAAGCACTTCGCGCACAATCGGATTATGTCGGGTATGGCGAAAGCCGCCGTAGACTTCAGATTCAATACCGATAACGTCGCTCGGCTGCACGATGCCAAGCCGGGGTAGCTCGCGCTGGCGGTTGGTGGCGGCAATCTTCACCGTCACGCCGACCGCAATCTCGCCTTCGCCGGTCAGTCGCGCGGGTTCCCACGCCGAGTTCGGCGTCACGCGGGCGTTGCGATAAATACCCTCGATAATCTGCCAACCGTCGTCTTCGCCAAAGCGTTGCAGCACCGTCGCCAGCGCCAGAAAACCCGCGCCGGAAATGGCCGGATTGGGAAAAGCAATGCGCCCATAAAGCGCGCTCTGGGTGAGATCGGCCCAGCTTTCCACGCGCACACCTGTCTGCACCAGCAGCGCCGGGTCAGTGACAAACGCGGTAGAAAACCCGGTTACCCGCAGCCAGCCGTCGGCGTCGGCTCCCGGCGCAAACACCTGGCCTGTAAAATCCAGGCTGCGCGCGGCGGTGTCGGCCCAGCCCAGCACCAGATCCACCTGTGGATGGTCCTTTTCCCGCGCCAGGCGTTCGGTAAGCGCCACCGTTGGCATACGCTCAATTTCAATGGCCACATCCGGCATGCTGCGCGCAAGACAGGCAAGATAATCAGCCAGTTCATATGGCTCAAACGAACTGTAAGCCTTGATCCTGGCGCGCGAGCCGTCGCCGGTAGGCGCGTTAATCAATGTCGTACTCATTCATCGCCCCTTTCAGGCCACCAGGCGGTTTAGTTTTTCCGTCAGGTGGGCGTGGGTGAAATCCGGGATCGTGGCCGAGGCGCCGTGCTTGCGCAGTCCGTCGGCATCAAGCGCGCCCTGCATGCCAAAAGTGAACACGCCTGCGGCGGCGGCAGACTGCACGCCAGGGCCGGAGTCCTCAAACGCCAGCGCCTGCTCAGGGGTAATGCCGAGGCGGCGCATCGCCTCCTGGTACGGGTACGGATCGGGCTTGCTTTTATCCAGCTCCGCGCCGATCAACAGGTGATCGACATGATTGAGCAGGTTCAGGCCAAGCAGCATCATCACCGCACTCTCACGCGGCGCGTTGGTCACCACGCAAATGCCAACGCCCTGCGCGCGCGCCCAGTCGAACAGTTCGCTCACGCCGGGGCGGCCTTCGAGCGGCCCGCTCAACTGGTCACGGAACAACGCCTCTTTGCGCTCACCCAGCGCGTGGCGCTCCTGTGCGGGCAGTTCGGGAAACAGATCGCGCGTTATCTGCTCCATGGGCGCGCCCATGATTTTCTCGTTGTAGTACTCCGGCGTTACCGATTTACCAAACTCGGCCAACAGTTCGTTAAATGCGGCGATGTGCAGCGGATCGGTATCGAGCAAGGTGCCGTCGAGATCAAATAAGAGGCCTGCTTTTGCTTTCATATCACTTCTCCAGGTTGTCAGAAGGTAAGGTGTTTATCCGTTGCCGCGCGCCAGCACGCGGTTGAGCAGCGGCGACACACGCTCGGCAACGTCAGGGGTGATGAGTTCAAAGCGGGTCATAATCGCGCCGTCGAGCGCGTGCTGGCAGCCGTCACGGCAGCCCGCTTCACGCCCGGCAAGCTGCGGTACAACCTGGGCCAGCAGCGCTTGCGCTTTTTTCAGGTTATCGGCCATGCGCGCGCTCACCATCGCCGCGTTCACGGCTTCATGCGTGGAATGCCAGCAGTCAAAGTCCGTCACCATCGCCACCATGGTGTAGCAAAGCTCCGCTTCGCGGCACAGCTTCGGCTCCGGCATTGCGGTCATGCCAATCACCGTGCCGCCAATCTGGCGGTGGAACAGCGACTCGGCGCGGGTGGAGAACTGCGGCCCTTCCATCACCACGTAAGTGCCGCTTGCCAGGTGAGGGATGTCGAGATGCGCTAAGGCCTTGCCCAGCGCCGCGCGGTTATCCGTGCACACCGGCTCACCAAACGGCACATGCGCCACCACGCCGGAGCCGTAGAAAGTGTTAGCGCGTTTGTACGTGCGGTCAATGTACTGATCCACCAGCACAAATGTGCCTGGCGGTGCCTGCTCCTGTAAGCTGCCCACGGCGCTAAAGGAAATCACCTGTTCCACGCCAAGCTGTTTGAGCGCCGCCACGTTAGCGCGCACGTTGATTTCAGAGGGCAGCAGGCGGTGGCCCACGCCGTGGCGGTTGACGATAGCCACCGGCACCCCGGCAATGTCAGCGAGCGTCACGCTGCCGGAAGGCGTGCCGAAGGCGGTGGTTATCTCAATACGCCGGGCGTTTTCCACAATAGAAAGCGTGTCCATGCCGCTGCCGCAGATAATGCCAATACGAGCTGTCTGGTTCATGAGTGAGTCCTGTTAGGTTATTCGGTGACAGCGGTGCGCGATGTGCTCACCAGTCTGTTACGCAGTTCTGAAAGCGCGGCGGGCTGCCCGGCAGCGCCGAGGAACATGCCCTGTGAAATGTACTGCGTGTAGCGCGGCTCATGGATTTTGAGCGCCCGGTCGACCGCAGGCAGATAGTGGTAGCGCACAAACGGATAGACATGGTGTGCCAGGTGATACGCATCCGACATTGGGAAAATCAGATAACGCTGTAGCGCGCCGAGCAGACCAGAGAAATCGGTCGCGCGTCCGTGCTCGTAGTCATGGGCCAGCCGGTCGCGGTTAAGCGGCGTATACGGCGTATGCCAGCGGTGCTTGGTCAGCAGCGACCACCACGCAAACAGCGGGTAGAGCGCCAGCACCGGCACCAGCCAGCCCACCACCAGCGCGGGAACGCCACCGGTCCAGACAAACAGCGCAACCACAGCAGCCGTGACCAGCACGCGCAGCAGCGCGATTTTCCATGAGGCGTTTTCATGCACCATGTCGCGCACATTGCCTTTGATGTTGTTGAAAATGCCCTTCGGACTCACCGGGTACAGCAGCGCCATGACAAACTGCGCATTGCTGATGCCGGGCGTCATCCCGGCTGCGATCACGCGCTTAAGATTGGGATCTTTGCCGGGAACGTCGGCGTTAGGGTGGTGATCGCGCACGTGGGTGTTAAAGCGCGAGTCCATGTCCCTTTTCAGGGTCGGGAACTGAAAAAAGACATTCGATAAAAACCACTGCCACTCGCGCGAGCGGCACAGCGCCAGGTGCAGCGCGTTGTGACCCAACTCCTGCAAGGCACGCATACGCCCGGCGGCCACCACCGCCAGCAGCAGGCCCGACAGCACGCCGTAACCGCTCCAGCGAAACAACAGCACGGCGGCGATAATCTCGCACCAGCAATAAATAAACGGCAGCGGCGCAAGGGCGGTGTCAAAACGTTTGTAGTAGCTGATGCGCTTGTCACCTGCGGCCAGGCGCAGCTTGGGCAGAATGCGCTCGCCGTCGCGGTAATACAGGCGCAGCAGCAGACGGATGCATACGCTCAGCGCAATCAGCGCCAACATCAGCGGCAAAATCCAGTGTGAGTTCAGCATAACCACCTCGTTAGCAGCAAAACCAGGCGCGATACACCGCCTGCAAGTCGTGGAACACATGAGGATGCAGCGCGCGTAAGCGCTCGTGGGTCTGATGGCCGTGCGACACCGACGCCATCTGCCAGCCGCAGGCGCGCGCCACGTCAATGTCGTGGTCGGTGTCACCAATCATCAGCGCACGTTCACCAGGAAAGCCCAGCAGCGTGTTGAGCTGTAGCGCCACCTCCTGCTTGCCTTTGGCCTGGGTGTTAGTCAGGCCAAATACGTGGTCCACCAGATGGCGAATGCCTGCGCTGTTGAGGTTGCTTTCCAGCGTCTGGTGCTGGCTTGCGGAGAGCACCGAGATGGTCACACCGTCGCGGCGCAGGTCGCGCAGAATGTTCAGAGCACCAGGGTGCAACGAACACTGGCCGATTTCACGGTTGAAAATATGCAGGTACGCGGCAATCAGCGCGTCAAAGTCCACCGTTTCGCAGTCGATACCCAGCGCCTGGTAAAAGCCGCGAATAGGAAAGCCGAAGTGTTCGCGGTACTGCCGGGCATCGACAGGCGGCAGGGTTTGCAACTGGCGCACGGCGTTCAGTCCTTTCACCGCCAGCGCCAGGTCATCCACCAGCGTGCCGTTCCAGTCGAAAATCACATGTTTAATACGCGGTCGGTTATTCATGGGTCAGCCTCATCGTAAAACTCGGGCAATAGCGCTTAAGAGGGACGCCCGCGCCACTGGCAGGCTGTAAAGGGAGCGCTTGTCGGCGACAAGGTTGGCAATGTTAAGCGTGGCCATCGCCACGTCGCGGTTGTGGAAGGCCGCCGCGTTCACCACGCCAAGCCAGCGTGCGTGCAGACGCGCTTTAAGCCCCACGCGTGATGCCTGCGGGCGCAAACTTTCGTCGTTAGCCTTTGCCTGCTGCCAGGAGGTGTCGGTGGCGTCGATTTGCGCGCTCAGTACCTGCTGCGCCCAGATATCACCGCGCAGGAAAGCAGGCAGCACGCGTGCCAGCGCCTCCACCTGCAACGCCGACACGCTCATGCCCTGGCTGTAAATCGGGTTGATACTGCATAATGCATCCCCCACCACCAGTAGCCCCTGCGGCCAGTTGGGCATCAGGTCGTAGCGCCTGCGCAGGCTGCACGGCATTTTGAACGGGTGGAAGCCGCCAACCGGCTCCAGCTGGCTGACCTCGTTATAAATATCTGGCACCGGTAGCTCGGCCAGAAAGCGCATAAAGTCGTCTTCGTTGGGCAGCGGAGAGGCGCCAAACCAGCCGCCTGCGGTCACCATAAAGCGGTCACCTTCAATCGGGCTAATGACGCCCATGTTGCGCCGCTGCGGTAAATCCGGCGTGACCAGTAGCACCTGCCAGCCAGGGTTGCGCGCCGGGTTGCGCCGGTAGATGCGCGAGACGTAGCCAAGCTGGTTGGCCACCTCTTCACGCAGCACGTCACCGTAACCAAACTGCTTAAGCCAGGCCGAGGTGCGCGAGCTACGCCCGCAGGCATCCACCACCAGCGTGGCCTCAAGCTCACGTACATCGCCGTCAACGCTCACCTGCACACCGCTGACGCGCCCGGCATCATGCAGCAGGCCTTTAACCCGCACGCCGTCAATGATTTTCACGTTCTCCACACCCGTTGCCTGCTGGCGCAGCACAAACTCCAGCAATGTGCGCGAGCAGTAGTGGGCGGTGATACCGGTCGGCCAACGCTGCTTCCAGGCCTTTCCCGCGTAGCACTTCACTCCGTGAGACAGGTCAATTTCCTGGGCGCCAGCGTTGAGCAGCGCGTTTTTAAAGCCAGGGTACAGCGCCTCAATAATGGCGCTGCCGCGGTTGAGCAGCAGGTGGACGTGGTGCTCCTGTGGCACCGTTTTACGTGGCGCGGGGTCCGTGCTGAAGGTGTCCTGGTCTAACAGCAGCACCTCATCAACGTGGCGTGCCAGCACGCGGGCAGTCAGGCAGCCCGCTACGCTGGCGCCAATGACAATGGCTCTTGAAAAGCCGCGGGTACAGGTCGTCATGGCTGACACTCCTCTGCGTTTTCAGGCTGAAAGTTGTTGAGCACATCGACAATGGTTTGCGCCTCGTCATCACGGATCCCCGGATGAACCGGCACCGTTGTGATAGAGCCGAGCATGCGTTCGGCGTTAGGACAGGCCGTTGCCCACTCGCGCATTACCGGGTACTGGTACAGCGCTTTGCAGTTATAGAGCGCGATATCCGACGCAATACCGGCGCGCGCCTGGTGCGCCAACAGCTGGGCATTGCTGCCGGTGCGGGAGCGTACCAATAGCCGGGTGCCGGCAGGTTCACCGCCTGCCACCAGTGGCAGCGGCTCAAGATAAGGGTTGGTCAGACGCTGGCTGATGGCCTGCATGGTGGCAAGCCGATGGCGCACGTCATTCTCAAGCCGCCCCAGGCGCGCCAGCCCAAGGGCCGCCTGCAACCCGCCGAGGGCAAAATTAAGTACCGGCGGTTTATCGGCCCGGTATTCGCAGCGCGTAAATTCGCGCGCGCGCTCGGCCAGGCGTGCGTTATTGGTCAGCAGCGCCCCCCCCTCGCCGGTCACCAGGTTCTTGCTATGGTGCGTGGAGAAGGTCGCGATGTCTGCATAGCTCCACAGCAGCGCGCCGTTGAGCGTTGCCCGGTGCGCCAGCGCAATATCAAGCAGGTAATACAGGCCGCGATCGCGGGCAAACTCTGCCACCTCCTGCGCCGCCACCGGGTAGCCCCACATCGGGATGTCGATAATGGCGCGGATTTTGCTGTCGATAAGCCGCTCGGCCATCTTCAGGTCCAGGGTGAAATCGTCCGGGCGAATATCGCAGAACACCGGCTCCAGGCGCATAAACGTCAGGGCATACACCGTGCACAGCGGGCAGGTAGGCGTGAGCAGTACCTTGTCACCGGGGCGCAGGCCACAGGCCGACAGCGCCACCACCAGCGCCCCGTAGCCCGACGAGGCGGCAATCGCGTGACGCGCGCCAAAGTGGGTTTTTAGCCGCTGCTCATAGCGGCGTACAATATCGCTGTCGCCGCCAATGCCCTTTGCCAGCGCCTCCAGCAGGTACGCTTCTTCGCCCTCGCCCACCGGCCAGAAATTATCGGTAATGGGGGAAATCATTAGTACTCTCCCCACTCGTCCACATGCACGCCGCACCAGGCCTGCGCCATGCGCGCTGCCTCCGGCGCCAGGTTTTCCAGCGCTGCCAGGTAGTGGGTGAGCAGCGGCAACTCCCGCCAGGGAAGGTTCGCCGCCTCAGCCGCGATTTTGTCGACCACCACCGCCCGCCCGGCCATGCGTCCGGCCAGGCGCGGCAACTGGCTGATGCCGCGCTGCTGACAGTACGCCGCAATGCGGTACGCGCTGTCGCGATAGCCCACAATCCGCGCGGTCAGCGCCTTGATACGCAACCGCCCCACCGCGCACTGAATGCCGCTTAGCTTGTGGTTAACGCCGGGGTTTACACCGTCGAGATCTGAAAACTGAGCGTAACTTTTAGCGCGCCGTGCCCACTCGGGGCTGCGAAACAGCAACGCCCCGCCCTCGCCGGTTGAGATATCGGAGTGTCCCTCTTTAAGCGACAACAGTCCGATATCAAAACCGTCGTAAATGCGCCGTTTTTCAAAAGTCACCCCCAACGCCTCGGTCATTTCAATCAGGGTGACGAGGCGCTTTCTGCGCCCCAGCGCCAGTAGCTCGCTAAAGTCCTGCTGGCAACCAAACGGCGAGGAAACCAGGATGGCCCGCGTTTTGCTGCCAATCAGACGCTCCAGCGCAGGCGTGCTTACACGCAGCGTACCCGGCTCGTAATCAACCACGGCAAGCGTCAGGCCCGCATGCAGCAGCGGTGCAATAACCCAGGGCGGCACGTCCGGGCTGACAATCACTTCGTCGCCAAAACGAAAGCCCAGCGCGCCGAGCATCACGCTGACGCAGCCAGTATCCGACGAGGCGCTCACGCTTTGCGTGAAGCCCGCCCATTCAGCCAACTCTTTTTCAAACAGCGCCACCGTTGACAGGGACATCTCCATATCCCCGGCCGCCACCGCCATCACCGCATCCAGCTCACGTTTTCTCGCCCGCTCGGGGCAATTAAATTCGTTGGCAAGGATCATCTTTACACCTGTTTATTTTCAGCGTTGAAAGTTGTCGTTAACGACACTCACGATGTAGTCGATATCACTGTCGTCCAGCCCTTCGTGGCACGGAACGGTGAAAATCGTGTCGATGATGTGCTCCGCATTGGGACAGGCGCGGGCGTATTGGGTGAACGCCGGTTCGCGGTACAGCGGTTTGTAGCGATAGCGCGTGGTGTCGGACATCACGCCCTGCGTCAACATGCGCTCGCCCTGCGCCACGCTTGCGCCGTTGAGGTGGTAATACACCATGGCGTAGCCGTTCACCTCACCATTCTGGTGGCGCGGGAACTCGCGAATGGTTGGGATGGCCGCCAGCGCCTTACGCAGTTTCGCCACGCGCTCGCGCCGCTCGGCCAACTTCTGGTCGAGCCGGGCGAACTGGTTAATACCCAGCGCGGCACACAGCGGCGGCAGCTTGTAGTTAGTGCCGATGTCCTCACCCAACAGGTACTGACTGGCGCGGCTCGACGGTTTTAAACCGTGCTGCTGCCAGCTCAGCATGCGCTCGTAGACGTTTTCATCGCTGGTAAGGCAAAAGCCGCCTTCGCCGGTGCTAACCATTTTGCGCTCGTGGGTCGAAAAGCAGGAAACGTCGCCGAACGTGCCGAGGTACTGGCCGTCTGATTCGGTGCCAAACGCGTGGGCGCAGTCTTCAATCAGGCGAATATTCAGCGCACGACAGGTTTCTGCCACCGCGCGCATTTCCAGCGGATAGCCCCACATTGGCACCACGATGAGTGCCGCAATCGGCTGCTCGCGGTGGAGCGCGTGCAGGTGCGCCAGGTCAGGCGAGAACGACAGCGCTGACACATCGCAAAACACCGGCACGCAGCCTGCGGTGATAATGGGCAGAATGGTCATAATGGGAGCCGTTGGCGGTAGCGCCACACGTGAGCCAGGCTTAATATCCAGGCCGCGCAGGGCAAGTTCAATGGCTACCGTGCCATTACAACAGGCCAACGCTTTTGAGCTGCCAAAATAATTGGCAATGACGGACTCATACTCACCAATAATGGGCGATTTGCCGGAAAAGCTGGTGGTATTAAATGACGCGAGCACGGCGTTATAATCACTCTGGTCAAAATTAATGTGCAGGTTCTGATAGGCTTTATTAGCCATAAAACATTCCTCACTCAGGATGCGAATTAATAATTAACGGCTAATAGTTGGCTGCATTGTTTTTCAATAGCATCCATACAACGATAGGTTTCAATTAAGGTTGAGATAGCAGTTTGTGAATCCCGGTCGCCTGACTGAATAGCGCTAATAAAATCGAGCAGTTCGCCGGTATATCCGGCACGGGAATAACCGGATGACAGCGGACTTGCCGCCCATATATCGCACCAGCGCTTATTTTCACCCTGAATATAAGTTTTATCGACCTCCGCCACGCTAATGGTATTTAAGCCGGTACTTTTAATATGCAATTTGTCCTGCGCCAGCACGTCGAGATCAAACGTGAAATGCGGCGACATATTGCTGGTTATCAGCGTGCCGTGCGCACCACCGGCAAACTCCATTAAGGCGCTGAACATGATTTTCTCGCCGTGGCTGTTGTTGGCAACAGACAGGCGCTTGACCGGCCCGCACAGGTGGATCAGCAAGTCCAGACCATGAATGGTTTGCGCGTGTAAAAACGAGCGCAGCACACTGTCGTAATCCCAGAGCGTGCCCACCGGCTTATTCGCCATCTGGCGCAGGCTAATCATTTGCACATTGTCGCCTGCTATTTGCTTAATGCGCCCGGTTACCTCGGCAAAACGGAAGTTCATGCCGGTACCCGTCACCACCCCCTTGCGCTCCGCCAGCTCGGCAAGGTGGATAACCTGTTGCGAGGTGGAAGCGACCGGTTTTTCCACAAACACCGGAATACCGCGCTCAATGGCATCGCAGGCAATGCGGTAGTGTTCTGTCGGGTAGCAGGCCACAATCACGGCATCAGGCTGGCAGCGGTCCATCATTTCCCGGTGATCGTTAAAGATGCGCGATTTGTCAAAATTAAATAGCGCCGCCGCTTCCAGACATTTTGCCGGATCGCTGTCGCAGATAGCCGCAATATCAACGCCAAACAGCGTACTGCATGCCGGAATAAGATTTTCTCGGGCCTGTGCCCCAAAACCAATAAATGCGATTCTCATAGCATCTCCACTTTATCTCTCAACACCAGTACAGACGGGAGCTGCGTATAATCATCAAGGCAGTCAATTTTAATCCACTCCAGCTTTAGCGCTTCGTCGTTATTCATTTCCATTAAGGTCTTTCTGTCGACTTCCAAAAGAAAGCGCACATCATAATGATAATGTTCAGGCTCCCGGCTATTTTCGGGAATAAGGTGAATATCAATATCAAAAATGTCAGAACCGATAACGGTGAGCTGTTTAATTCCTGTTTCTTCCTGCGTTTCTCTTATTGCCGTATTCATCACATCGGCATTGCCATCACAGTGACCGCCGGGCGGTAGCCACATATTGAGCTTTCTGTGATGAAGCATAAGCGCATATTCCCGCTGTCTGTCGACGATAAAAGCAGTGGCGGTCACGTGGCCTTCTAACGTCGTCCGGTCGAAAGGTTCGGCGGTGTCATCCATGAACTGCTGCAGACGTTGAGCGTTATTCCGATCTCTTTGCGTGGTGACAGGATAGCGATAGCTGATATCAGCATTGAACCTGATCACCCAACCTTCTGTGTCTGGCATGTTCGGGTACCTCAGCGGCGTTTGTTACGTAAATACATTAGATATGTAAATGAATCGATAAGGATGCTAAGTGAAGTTTCTCAGGTTGTCCACAAAAAACAGCACATGAAATACACATTTTAAAAAAGGCAGAAAATGGCGATAAAATGCAAGAAAACCAAGAAAAAAACCGCAATTTTACGCAAAAATGAAAACAAGCATCTTTAAAAATGCCCACTTTTAACACGGCTTACAGGCAAATTAGGAATACAGGAACGCTAATGAATTTGTTAAAAACCTTTCAGTGATCGATTAAAATTCATTCAAATGGCAGATAATTCATTAGCGGCAATAAAGGAAAGGATGCGCACCTTTACGGTGCACAGGTCTGGTAACACCAGGGGATGCTCGATATGTGGCAATTCGTGCTTTTTTTGCGCAGGCGGTGATGAGAAGAAATGATAAACGCGGTCCTTCTCATACTCGGACACTCTCGCTAAAGCAACACATCACCACACAATCTTGCCAGTAACGGCGTTACGAAGCGGGTAGCGCTCTCGCTATAAATTACTGGCGCGCTGATTTTTCTCCCGTCATACAAACAGTGATAGAGTGAAAATCCACATCACAGCGACAACGGAACCGTCAGCGATGAATTTGCATCCCCTGAAGTTAATTATTGAAGCCTGTGACCGCGCGATTTCAGCACGCGATTTCGACACCTTGATGGACTATTACGCCGATGATGCAGCACTGGTGGTCAAACCTGGCATGATTGCACGCGGTAAGGCAGAGATCCGCCGCGCGTTTATCGCCATTTCTGATTATTTTGGCGACCGGCTGAAGGTCAACCAGGGCCGGATGGAAGTCATTGAAGGTGCAGATAACGCCCTGGTGATAATGGAAACCCATCTGTGCTTTCCAGACGGCGCAGGTGGAGAAACACACACCACCCGACGGGCGACCTATGTGTTTCGCCTGGAGGCCGATGGCAAATGGCGCTGCACGGTGGACAACTCTTACGGCACCACGTTGCTGGATGGCGAATCACTTTGAGTATGGTGGCGTGTAGCGGTAACTGCGGGTAGGTAACTGCGGGTAGATGATGCGCAGCAGATAGCGTTCATGCACCACTCCCTGCTGCCCAGCGCATGCCACATGGTGAATAATATGTTCCTGGCATCTCCTCACAACAGTTATTCAGCCCGTCTCTGCACTCTTCACTGAACTTGCCGCTGTTGACGATACAGCCACACCTACTTTCCTGAGATTGTGGGCTGAATGTCATTACTTCCGTCCAACCGCTAGTTAGTGGGGTAATACGATACAAAAATATCGCTAAACCCTCTTTTCTGACTATATATAGCGATAACCCTGGTGCGCCCGATATTTATGACGACCAGACAAGCAATGCTTGTTATGGGGGAAATTTCAACTTGACGATAAGGGTAAGTTTTGTCACTAATTATCGCATAATTTTTACCAGGATGTTACGGGTTGTGGGATGGAAAAAGTAGAAAATTTAATTCCAATGGTGGTGTTTGCACGCGTTGTTGAAACGCTGAGTTTTACTGAAGCGGCGTCGTCTCTGGGAATGTCGAAATCCTCTGTCAGCCGGGATATCTCGACACTGGAAAAACGAATCGGTGCAATGCTACTCAAGCGCACCACCCGAAAAATAGAGATAACCGAGCTGGGATTAAGCTATTATCAGCACTGTTTCAAAATACTCAATGAGCTACGTGCTGCCGAACGGTTTATTCGCGATTATTACGAAGAGCCAACTGGCACCATAAAAATACTCGCCCCTGTGACGCTCGGAAAACGCTATGTTCTGCCCGCATTAAATGCCTATTTAGAAAGAAATATGATGGCAAACGTAGACCTTGATTTGTCAGATAAAGAGGTGGATATAAAAGAAAGCCAGTACGACCTGTCAATCATGGTCTCACAGAATACCCCCACGCATGAACATACAAAGTATTTATGCACCATCCAATGGGGGCTTTATGCCACGCCTGATTGTATCGCAAGAATGCGCCCGATACTCACGCCAAAAGACCTCCCGGCCCACAACTACATTTTGTTCTGCGGGGTAGCTCGAACGGTTTCCCTACCTTTTCGCAAGGAAAAACAGAAGATAAATGTCGATATCCGCAGCCGATTCAGAAGCAACAACAGTGTTGCGCTGATTAATATGGCACTGTCCGGACTGGGCATTGCATATTTGCCAAACTATGTCGCACGGGAGAGTTTTTCCGAAGGTAAACTAGTGCGTATTTTACCCGGCTGGCAGATGGATGAATACAAAGTATGGCTACTGTCAAAAACCAAAAGTACGATGACATCGGGTATTAAAAGATTCAGTGACGAACTTCAACAACTGATTATTGGTGCTGAATTTAAAAATCCTCGCTAATATCAAGCTCACCACTGCGAATGATACTGATCTTATCATCTAGCAATGAAATATGCGTCGTCGCTGTTCTGTTGGAATTTTTGCTGTTTGAAGGAACGACCAGGTCTACAATATCCCCCATATCTTCCCGGGCGAGGGTAAAGCTTACCAGGTCGCTGGTATCTTGCTGACTGCCGGCAGGAATCACAATTAACGGGCTATTTAACAGGCTAATAATGCTTCTTATTTGGCTGTTTTTCACACAAACAACTGAGACAACATCGCCTTCGTCAGGCATCAGCGTACTCAGTCGCTTCTTTTGTAGGCTGATTTTCAACGTACCAGGCCAATAGGATTTGCTAAGTGTTTCAATTTTACACTTTTGCCACTGGCTAACTTCCACCCAGTCCCATATTTCAGCCAGTTCGCAGAAGCACAGCGTCATCTCCTTAACTGAGAGTGACGCTTTTAACATCGTCATTTTATCAACAGCTTCCGGGCAAAATGGGCTTACTGCTAAGGCAAAATGAGTATCCGTAGGCACGAGAATGACCCCACCATTTTGTAAAACCGTAACTGCTTTTTCTGCAAATGACATAGTTATCCACTATAACGTTGGTTTTAGTTAGTAATAATCGCCATGACGGTAATCCCAGGTATTAAATTGCGCTGACATAAAGTTAATAATTTTATCTATGTCCAGTCCTTTTCGTATTAATACCGGGCAAGGAAAAACTTTTCTTTCCCCTTTCTGCTCAGGAACCAGTTTGCCTTGATTATCTACCATAGAAACCATTACGCCCTGCTCATAACGGCTTTCCTGAGTTTCATCAGGCTGAATAGATTTCACATAATCATTAGCACAAATAACTAAGTCAGCACGTGACTCTATCCGCTCACCGATAAACTCCACCATCCCGCGATTACCTTTTCCTGATGGGTTTGCTGAGCTGGCAAAAGCGTATTTATGGTGTTTTTCCCACAATTCCTTTGCGATCATCTCCCCCGGCTTGCCGAATTTAATCACAAAACAACTGGTTTTTCTTCCATCCATCATCAGTTCTTTCAGCCCATTTTCAGGCAATTTCTCTATAGCCTCTGGGCGCCAGGGCAAAATACAGCCCAGCAATACGTCGGCGTCCCAGTGAGACTGATAGAATGCTTCAATTTCAGGGTTCAACTCAGCCAGTTCTTTTAATTGCTCCATACTGCCGCACAAGACTACACCAGGCTTATTACGATTACGCTGCTTCGCTTCAAATTTTCTTTCCAGCCCCTCTTTATCAGAGGTCATAATAATATAGCCAACTTTTGTTGGGCAGACAATCATTCCACCTTGCATACTTAATACTTCAATTGCCTCTGGCTGAACACCACCATTCCACACAACGTTCTTACTCATTACTTACTCCTACTATCATAAATTTTAGAAAATGATGTCCTGTGATAATAGCTGGCGCAATCAGAATGATTTTTTTTAAACTATTGTTTCTGTGTTGGAACAATATTGCATTATTCATGGGCAATACGTTGAATCTATCAAATTCATTACCGATCTCAGGGTCAATCGGTTACCTATAGATAAATAGAACGGCAATCAGCCAACCACCCTGAAGAGGAAAACATCATGAAATTACATGTTAATGGTTTAAGCGACTATAATTTTCTAAGTAAAAAGAATGAATATAATGAGTTTGGCGCTAATGGAGATAATGAGTCTCCGGCCTTGTCATGGGAAAATGCGCCGCAGCAAACCAAAAGCTATGCTATTACCGCCTACGATCCCGATGCGCCAACAGGCAGCGGCTTTTGGCACTGGGTAGCTTACAATATTCCCTCCAGTGTCCAATCTCTCCCGGCTGGCGCGGGCAAAACTTTCGATTCAGAAATGAAACAGGCAAGCTCTGATTTTGGTGCGCCTGGCTACGGCGGGTGCTGTCCGCCAGAAGGTGACATTCCGCACCGTTATATCTTTACCATACATGCCCTAAGCTGCGAAGACCTCGGCGTCATGCCGGACCAAACGAATGCCGTTATTCGCTTCCTCATTAATATGAATACTATTTCGAAAGCAAGCGTCGTCACGCTTTATCGTCGTTAATGAGGAATACGTGAAAAACCCAATTAAATGGATTTTAGTCGGGCATCCCGCAGTCAAAATCTGTATTGCTGCTGCCGTGCTAGCTGCCATGACTTTTCTCCTTTATTCCGGGATGAAAGTCTCCAGTAAGGAGGCTTTTATTAATGGCCGTATTTCAACGATCCTCTCCCCACTGCCCGGACAACTCGTCCTGACAAAGCAGATTGCCCCGGGGCAGATTGTGCTGGCACAACAGCTATTAGGCAATGTGACAACGACGCAGGCCAACGACCAGGTGCCCGGACTGGTGAACCAACGTACTCTGCTGGAGATCCAGCTTGCCGAAATTGATAAGCAAATTTCAGGCATTGACAGCCGCCTGCAGTTGTATACAGAGCAGCAAAAGCAGTATCTCGCAGAGAGCCAGACCCAGAAAGAGCTGGGTGAAAAACAATCGGCGGCCACCCTTGCTCAGTTAAAGGAAGAGTTAAAGGCAATTACGTCTCAGGCAGGTTTTTCGAAACAGCAGCTTCAGAGTTACGAAGATTTGTACCGAAAGCACTTCATCAGCCGTATTGAGTACGAACAACGCAAAAGCGATAACCGAGTTCTGCAGGCAAGCCAGCAAGCGAAAGTGGCAGAGTTACAGCAACGTTTACTTGACGTCAATGCGGCGAAATCAGGGTTACAACTTTCAGGCCCAAGAACGCTTGACGCACCACAGCAAAACCAGCGCGATATTTCACTGACGATCGAAAACATGAAACAGGAACGAGGGCAATTACTGGCTCGCCAGGGAGCGACTGTCCAGAGCATCCAGGAGATCGCCGCCCTGCTGGCCTCGCGCCAGCAAGCGGCACTGAGCAGTACGTTTGACGGGGTTGTCTGGGATGTCAGCGCGGAAAATGGGGCTAGCGTGCAAAGCGGCACTCCCATTGTGCGGATTCTGGATTGTAATACTCGTTGGGTGGAAGCTTTTTTTGATGAAGCAGATGCCAACAGCCTACGCCCAGGCATGATGGTAACAGTACACCTGACTTCCTCCCCGAAAACAAAATGGAAAGGCACCATCAAAACAATACGTGCGGGCAGCGGGCGCGTTGAAGTCGGTGAAAGAAATGTCCAGCCGCCGCCAGAAATCGCAAGGCGGCAATTACCGGTCAAAGTGCTGACTGCACATATTGATATCGACTGGGAAGATATAGCGGAATCAGCAAGTTTCTGCCTGGCGGGACGCAGCGTAACGGTTAATATTTAATACTGGAGAAATAATGCAACATATCCATAATACTCTTGCCGCACTGAAACGTGGCGATGTCGTTTTAGTTCCGACTGATACCAATTATGCTCTGGCGGCAGATCCCTGGAATATTGATGCCTGCAAGAAAATTTACGCGCTTAAAAAGCGCGATAGTCAGAAGCCTCTCACGCTTTTTATTTCTGAGCCGGAGCAGGCATGGGATTATATTGACGTCGCAAAAGTCCGCCATCGCGATATACTGGAAAAATTGATTGCCGCAATGCCAGGCCCGCTAAATTTGGTGGTACCTGCATCGAAAAATGTCCCTGAAAATCCCTACCTTAAGCCTGATTCGGTATCGCTGGTTTGTAATCAGCAAAGCGTACTGCGCGACCTGATTAGGCTCCATGGTCGGCCTCTCGCAATGAGTTCGGCCAATCTTTCCGGTGTTGAGTCGGACGTTCTTATCGATATTGACGCCGCAAAAGTAACGTTTGGCAATAGCGTTGGCTATATTCTGCCTGCATCACAACGCCCTTCGACAACCGTCTCCAGCACAATTGTTTCACTACTTGGCGATAAGATTCAAACGCTACGCAAAGGTGACATTGATATCGCTGCGATGCTGTCATAATGACGAACAGACAGCCGCTGCCTGAATCCATAAGCCAGAGACTATTTCTGGCTTATCGTATTATTTCACGCAGTTATTTCCATTTACCGGTACTGCTATTGTATTTCTGGACAATCGACATCGGCATGTACCGGATTATTTTCCTGCTAGCGTTATACGGTTTAACAAGTACGTTTAGCAGCGGCATTCCCGGCTGGCTCTTACGCCATACCTCGCCGAAACAAGCCGTAATTATTGGTGAGCTCGCCAAAGCACTGGGTATTGGGCTGCTACTCTGGAGCACACGGCAAAGCGATGTGAATCTCCCTTTGCTCGTGGTATCGCAGATTATAGGCGGGGCTGGGTTCACAACCGCCCTGACGACAGATGCAGCCTTGTTGCGGCAACTGACAAAAGGAAGCCAGCAACGTTTTATGCAAATCCAAACAACGTCGCAAAGCGGAATGTTTATTGCCACGCTTATCGCCGGGTCATTGGGGAGTATTCTGTTTGATTACAACCCACAATGGCCGTTTCTTGCTGCTATTTTAGTGAGCATCCTCTCAGTAGGAAGTGTAATGCTTATTCATCCGCCTAAAGAAGATCCCTCTCTGGCGGCGCCTGCAGAAATGACCACATTCACTATTCGGACAGATCAGTATTTTTGGATGCTATTTTACGCCATTTCACGAGCATTTACGCTCGCACCTTTTATTGGTTTCATTCCTTTTTATTTTATTATGGTAAACGTCGATCCACTGCTTTTTGGGGCAGTGTTAAGCTGTTTTACGCTTTCGTCCTGGGGAGCTATTCGAATCGCCGGGAGTTTTATCAAACGTTATGGCGTTATCGCACTTTTGGTTACTACAAGTTTGTTTATGGCGGCGGCACTCGTTTTTTTTGCCAGTAGCGAATGGCTGGCAACGCAGGGTATAGATTATTTCACCTCAGGATTAATTGCTCTGGTTTTGTTAGGTTTTGGCTCAGGCACTATTCGTCCTGTCACAATGGCAAATCTCGATCTCTCTGCAAATTCGCCAGCCGAACGTATGCAACTATTTGCACGTATGGAACGTGACTTCGGGTTGTGTAATGCATGTTTGTTAGCCCTTGGCGCCTGGCTGCTGGTGAGCAAAGGTTTTACTAACTTGATGCTCGTTTTCTTTTTTTTATATATTCTTGTGGTATGCATATCGGCGGTTTTTTATATGCGAAAGCTGCACAGTGAAGAACACCGTTGCATCTGAGGAACAATGGTTGCACACAATGAAACTAAAGCGATATATGTTAAAATCGCATTGAAGAAAAACGCACTTTCCGTTGTAATAAACTCATTATAATGAGGAGATTACGATGAATATCCACGAAAAAGATCATTCCACACCGTCAAATAACCGTGTCGGAATGACATTAACTGAAAAGATATTAGCCAGAGCAAGTAACAGAAAAAGAGTTGCTCCAGGTGAGGTTATTTTCGTGAATGTCGATATCTTAATGTCACATGACCCTTGCACACCCGGGGTCGCCAGCGTTTTCAAAAAAGAATTTGGCGAAGAAGCAAAAGTCTGGGACCCCGACCGTTTTATTATGATCCCGGATCACTTTATTTATTCCGCTGATCCTCAGGCCAACCAAAACATCCGGGTAATGCGAGAGTTTGCCAAAGAGCAGGGTATAACCCACTTTTATGACGTAGGTACAGCAGATTATAAAGGTGTGTGCCATATCGGCCTGGCAGAAGGCGGGCATACCCGTCCCGGCGAAGTGTTGCTGGGTACAGATTCACACACCGTAACGGCAGGCGCTTTCGGTACATTTGCAATTGGTGTCGGTATTACCGATGGTGCATATGCACTGGGAACAGGTGAAATTCCGTTGATGATCCCACCCACCATTAAAGTGAATTATCACGGTAAAAAAGCAAAAAGCGTTCAGGCTAAAGATTTGATCCTGGTTTTAATGAAAGAATTAGGAGTTGAAGGCGCTACGTACAATGCCATTGAATTCTCAGGTGAAGTCATTGATGAGTTATCAGTAGAAGAGCGGATGACAATGTGCAATATGGTTGTCGAGTGCGGTGCAAAAAATGGTATTATGATCCCCAATCAGGCAACTCTCGATTATTTGAGCACAAGAACATCAATACCGTTTACCGTCGTTACACCTGATGATAATGCGCAATACAGTAGAATCATTGATATTGATGTTACAGACATCACTAGCGTTATTGCACGCCCACACTCACCGGATAATGTTGTCCCCATTGCGCAACTTGAGAACATTGCTATTTCTCAGGCTTATATTGGCTCTTGCACCGGTGGTAAAACAGCCGACTTTATCGCGGCAGCACATATCCTGTTTGAACGTAAAGTAACTATCCCCACTTATGCCGTGCCTGCGACAAAGGAAGTATTTCATAATTTGATTACAACCCATATTAATGGTATTTCGGTTTATGAAATTTTCACGCGTGCAGGTGTAAAATTATCTTCCGAACCTGGGTGCGCGGCCTGTTGTGGAGGCCCGGTAGATACCTTTGGTCGGGTTCATGATCCTATCAGCGTTATCTCAACCACTAACCGCAATTTCGTTGGGCGCATGGGTAATAAAGGCTCGATGATTTATCTGGCCTCCCCTTATGTTGTGGCAGCAACAGCAGTTTCCGGCTTTATTACGAATCCAGAACGGTACTTAACCAATGACTATTAATAAAATTATGCGCGGCACAGTGTATGTATTAGGCGACAATATCGATACTGATCAAATATTGACGGCGGAATATCTCAAAATTAACCCTGCATCTGAAGAAGGCCGTGAAGAACTCGCCTCACTGGCGATGTGCGGACTGCCGGAGGGTTCTCTACCCTTTATCAATCCCAAAACACGACTGGCAGGCTACGACTTTATCGTGGCTGGTAAAAACTTTGGCTGTGGCTCTTCACGTGAGCATGCCGTCGTCGCGTTGGGTGCATCAGGAGTAAAAGCCGTTATAGCTCAATCTTTTGCCCGTATTTTTTTCAGAAACTGTGTTTCTACGGGCCAATTGATGCCCGTTGCGTTAAATAGCAACAGTGATACTGGAACCATGAAAACGGGAGATGTGATTGATATAGATCTGGACGCTCATTGCATTACAACCCGCGATGGCGTTCTGAACACCGCTCCGGTAGGAGAACTTGCGAATATTGTCGCCGCAGGCGGCTTATTCGCTTATGGAAGACAAACAGGGAAAATTTAATTCCTTACATCCTAAAAACTCAAAACAAGACGCCTTACTTTCTCAGGGTGCAGCGCCTGTTTTGAGTGTACATAAGGCAATCAGACTATGATCACCCAACTACAGTTTAGCGATATTCAAAAAGAAGAGCTATCAAAACTTATCGGAACCATTACGACCAGCCCTTACAAAAACTACAGGCTCTTCAAACAATCCATTACACAGCTTATTGAAAATGGCCAGGTACCTTCTTTTTTTGTTCAGGCTTGTGAGCAAGTCAGGCAAGAGCGTAAATATCAAGGCATCAATGCCCACTTGCTACGCAATGTCCCTCTCGACACGGTTATCCCTGAATTTGACCAGTCAGATTCGGTGAATGATAAATATGCTAAAAAGATGACCTTCGTCGGCGAAGCTTTACTTGAGATGTTCGCACAGTTAACGGATTCGCCCTTGTTAGCCTACCGTACACGTAACAATGGTGATTTCTTTCACGATGTTTATGCCGATAAAAAGTACAGTAATACCCAAACGCAAAAAACAGACGGCGAGCTTTATTTTCATAACGATCGTACAGCTCACCCTGTCCGGGCTGATTTCCTCAGTTTATTAGGCATGCGCTGCAGCGAAGAAAACCTAATTTATACAGGCTACCTGGACGGCAAAGCGATTCTCGAAAATCTGCAAGCAGAATCTCAAGAATGGTTAAGAAAACCGTTATTTGTGACGCCCTATGACGAATACTCCCGCAACTCTAATGTCAAACAAATTGACTCTGAACTGCACCCAATCCTTGAAAATACGCATACATTCCGCTATTACGACACACGCACAACTTATGCCCCTGATGCCCCAACAGAAGCCATCAAAGCACTGGTTGATTTGAAGGTCGCCATCACAAAAGCGAAAAAAGGCCGGGTCTCGATTAATAAAGGGGATTTATTTTCTTTTGCCAATCAAGACTCTTTACACAACCGCGAAATTATACAGGTAAATGACCAGCACTCGGCAGAAAAGCGCTGGCTGTTAAAAACCTATAGCTTCCGCAGCCCCGAGGCAATGGGTGTTTATAATGACTACTTTGATGCTAATTTGCCGGGTTTTGTTGTTGCAGAATAATCTCAGATAAACCAGGATGCCCAAACGCTTGCATTTGGGCATTCTGGAAACCCCACTCCGTTGCCATCCGCAAAACACAGGGCTGAGTGATCTACGGCACAGGGTTATTCCACTAAAGAACATCCTCATATATAAACGCCCCATCACTCCAGCGACATACCCACCACAGCTGACTACTCTGACACACTAAAGGCCCTGAATAAGCATACCTGAATACGGATTAACAGTGCTAACCTGCTCATTTTTACAGCCCTCATCCTTGCAGAAGATGTGCGCAGCTGTTCCAGATTTTGCAAATCAATCAACGAACCTGGCGCAATTTTCTTACAAAGCCAGCCCGCGAGTGCCCATTTATTTGCAAATACAAGTAATAAGGCCAGTGAGATTATGAAACCACATCGCTCACGTCAGTTGGACATCCACCTGGATGTGATAACCGTTTGTGGCAAAGCGTCATGGAAGACTCCATCAAGTTTACCTGGATGAACCATCCGCACTGTCTGGCACTTAGCGCCATTAAAGAACTGGAAAACAGCAAAAACATTAACAAAATAAACAGCTTTTCCCATCTGTGCTTTCCAGACGGCGCAGGTGGAGAAACACACACCACCCGACGGGCGACCTATGTGTTTCGCCTGGAGGTCGATGGCAAATAGCGCTGCACGGTGGACAACTCTTACGGCACCACGTTGCTGGATGGCGAATTACTATGACGCGGCACGCGTTAACCGCTGCGGATTATCAGGCAAACAACGGCTCATCCCGTATTTCTGCTATGCCAGGGCAGGAGAGCGCATACCTGGAAATGCGCGCTCAAATACAGTGGCGTTAATATGCCCACTTCTCATTGCCGACAGTGGGCATGCAGATATACCGCAGGAGATAAGCGTCATCGCTAACTGCTGCTATGCAACAGTTTTATTCCGGCAATCGCAAAACAGCATGCTAACAGCGCATCAAGCCCGCGATGGATTCGACGGTAAAATGCGGTCATGACTGCGGTAGAAAATAATAATGCATAGCCACAGAAAACCAGCACGCAAATAACAGCACAACCACCTATAATAATTGGTAAGGAAGAGACAGCCGCGTCTGGCTTGAGCGATATAGACATAATCGCCACCCAGGTGAGAATGGCTTTGGGGTTACCAATATGCATCAGAATCCCCTGGCGGAACAATTTACCCAATGCCTCGCTTTCATGGCTACTTTTAAACTCAACGGCATCCACTCGGCACAGCGCTGATTTACCTGCTTTAAAGGCCAGCCATAATAAATATATCCCCCCGCCGATTTTCAATATAATCAACAGATGTGCAAAAGTCGCCAGCACGGTGAGAACGCCACCGGCCGCCAGCAGTGCCCACAGCATCGAGCCGCTAATCACGCCACTTGCCAGCGCCAGCCCGGCTGCGCGCCCCTTTTTCATCGCCACACCCATAATAGCCATATTACTTGGCCCCGGACTGGCGGTAGCAACAAAGTAAGTGGTGTAGAGCAAAATTAACTCGTGTGAAAAGGTCATGTTTTTCCTGCTACAGCGTTACATTTCTATCCGTTATATCCACTTTTTTACACACTGACTACCACTCCCTTTGCAAATAAAAATGACATCCCACTCTTTTCTCATGGCCAGTGGAATTAACCCTGCTTTAACGTTAGCCCTTTTATCCCCCACCTTGCCCTATAACCTTATTTTCAATAGCGTCATTCATTTTGATTGCCCTCATTTTTATTAAGAAAATCCCAATATAAATGGCATGTGCCGCGTAAAAACCGAAACAAGGTATGCGCCCCGCTGAACCGCTGAAGAACTCAACGTATTCCAGTCACCAGGACGAACGGCGTAGCAATGTTCACCAGCCACTCACCTGTGTATTTCATTACCCTGACGTGTTGCAGAAAATGTGTGCAGCGGTTCCAGGTTTTGCAAATCAATCGACGAACATGACGCAATTTTCTTGCAGAGCCAGCCTGCGAGTGCCAGTTTATTTGCAAATGCAAGTAATAAGGCCAGTCAATGAGTATGAAACCACATCGTCCACGTCCATTGGGCATCCACCTGGATGTGACTAACCGTTTGTGGCAAAGCGTGATGGAAGATTCCATCAAGTTTACCTGGATGAACCGCCCGCACTGGCTGGTACTCAGCACCATTGAAGAACTGGGCAATGGCTGCAACCTGACCCAAATCAACACCTTTCTGAACCTGGAAATCTCCACCTGCTCCAGGGCTATCGTCTGGCTCGAAAAGAACAATCTCATTACCCGCGTTGAAGACCACAACGACAAGCGCGCCAGAGTGCTGCACATCACAGAAAAAGGTGCCGACATGCTGCAACAGCTTGATGAAGCCGCACAAGCCGTACGCGCAGAGATGCTAAAAGACGTGACGCCAGAACAGCTGGCCGTGTTTGAACAGGTGCTGGATGCCATTAAAGCACGCGCGGCACACATGCTGTCAGGTCCTGACGCCTCTGACATTTTGCACAGTGAAAGCAATACGGATGGGCCTAATGAAAAGACACTACACCAAAAACCTGCGCGCACTACTGCTGGCCACGGGCCTCGCCGTAAGCCCGGTTCAGGCCAGTAACCCACCGCCCGACCCGGCGCTGCTGGCTAAAGGGGCTTATCTCGCTCGTGCAGCGGACTGCAACGCCTGCCACCGCGGTGCGACAGCGGGCAGCCCTGACTACAGCGGCGGCATCGCCATTGCCACGCCGATGGGCAACATTATTGCCACCAACATTACCCCGTCAACGCGCGCCGGTATCGGTAGCTACACTGAAGCCGACTTCAAACGCGCCGTCACCCAGGGCATTCGCCCGAACGGTGAGCGCCTTTACCCCGCCATGCCTTACAGCGCTTACCAGGGAATAAACGATGCCGACATCCATGCGCTTTACGTCTGGTTTATGCACGGCGTAGCGCCGTCGGATGCCCAGCCTGAGCAGACTCGCCTTGGTTTTCCATGGTCCGTGCGCGCACTCCTGCGCCTGTGGAACCCCCTTAATGCCAGGCTCCCGCCGGTCCCTGACAACGTGAACACGCCACAGCTACAGCGCGGCTATTACCTGACCGAGGTATTGGGACACTGCTCTGCCTGCCATAGCCCGCGCAACGCCATGATGGGAGAAAGCATGAGCCAGCGCTATTCTGGCGCTACGTTGGGCGGCTGGCGCGCGCCAAACATCACCTCTGACCTGGTAAGCGGTATTGGTGCCTGGAAAGATGTGGAGCTGATGCAGTATCTCAAAACCGGCAACCTGCCCGGTAAAACCACGGCGGCAGGCGGTATGGCAGAAGCAATAGACAATAGCCTGCGCTACCTCACAGACGATGACCTGAGCGCGGTGGTGGCGTACCTGCGCCAGATACCCGCCGTGCGCGATAGCGCTGAGACAACGCAGGCCTGGTCACACCCGCCAGAGCCTCAGGTGCGCGCTGCGGATAAGGCGGGTGAAGCGTTATACCAGAGCGCCTGCGCCGCCTGTCACCGAAGCCAGGGAGAAGGCGCTTATCACGCGGTTTTCCCGTCGCTCACCGCCAACAGCACCACCGGTAGCCACACACCGGATAATCTCATCATGGTCATTCTCGACGGCGTTGAGCGCGACGGTAAATTCGCCCCGGCCACCATGCCCGGCTTTCGCGCCGCGCTCAACGATGAGCAAATTGCCCAACTCACTAATTATGTTGCTCACCGCTTTGGTAACCCCGCCATTCAGGTCAGCGCCAGCGATGTAGCGACCCAGCGCGATGGCGGCACAACACCGTGGCTTATCAGGCTGGTGCCGTGGCTTTCTGTCCCTGCCGCCGCACTGGTTATTTGGCTGCTTGTACGGCTGGCGCGTCGGCGCAAAGGAGTATGACAATGAAATTTATCCTCAATGGAAAATCGGTCACCTTTGATGGCGAACCGGATACGCCGCTGCTGTGGGTGATTCGCGAACACCTGCACCTCACCGGCACCAAATTCGGCTGCGGCATTGGCGCCTGCGGCGCGTGTACCGTGCACGTCGACGGCGAAGCCGTGCGCTCATGCAGCTACCCACTGGCCCTGGTGCAAGGCCGCCAGGTGACAACCATCGAAGGTCTGAGTGAGGAACGCAGCCACCCGGTACAGCAGGCGTGGATACAAGAAGAAGTGCCGCAGTGCGGCTACTGCCAGTCGGGGATGATTATGGCGGTATCGGCAGTGATGGCGCGCAAACCGCTACCGCCAGAAAGCCAGGTCTACCGCGAGATAACCAACCTGTGCCGCTGTGCCACCTACTACCGCATCCGCCGGGCCATCCACCGTCTTTATCAGACTCAGGGAGACGCCTCATGACCCTCACTCGTCGGCAGTTTTTACAAAGCACGGCAGCCCTGTCTTTGCTGATACCGCTGGTTCCCGGCGCCCGCGCCGCACTGCTGTATGATGCACCAGCGCTTCCCCCGGAGGATTATGAGGTCAACGACTGGCTGTGGATTGGCCCGGATAACAGCATCATTATCGGCGTATCTCAGTGTGAAGTTGGCCAGGGTATTTATACCGGTCTTGCCAGCGTGATTGCCGCCGAAATGGATGCCGACTGGGAGCAGGTGAAAGTCAGGTTTGTCACCGGGCGGGAAGCCTACCGCCAGGAGGCGGGCGGAGAGGCGCGAGCGCAGTTTGTGGCAGCGTCCACCTCCATGACCAACTTCTACCAGCGCACGCGCCATGCCGGTGCACAGGCGCGGGCCTTTTTTATCGCCGCAGGCGCGCGCGAGCTGGGCGTTGCAGCGCAAACCCTGCGTACGCAGAAGAGCTACGTCATTGATGACGCCAGCGGGCGCAGGGTGCCTTACTCTGCCCTGCTGCACTGGGCGCAGGCGATCCCACTGGAAGAAAACCCGCCGCTGAAAACACCCGCGGAAGAAAAAGACGGGCTGACAGGCCGCGACCTACTGCGCGTGGACTGCGGTGAAAAGGTGGACGGTAGCGCGCTGTTTGGCATTGATGTGCAGGTGCCGCAGATGCTGACTGGCGTGCCGTGGATGGGCCCCTCGCTCAACGGCAAGATCGGCGCTGTTCGCAACGAGCAGGCCATACTGGCGCTGCCGGGTGTGGTCAGGCTGGTGCCGACCCGCCACTGGTCCACGTTCAATATTGCAAAACTGGACGACGATATGTCACCCAATACGGTGATTGTGGTCGCCACAAGCTACTGGCAGGCAAAAAAAGCCGCCGATCTGCTGGATATTGAGTGGATCTACAGCGAAAAAGACAACTTCACCAGCGCCACTATTGATGACAGTAACCGCGAAATGCTGGAGTCCGGCCCGCTGATTACCGCAACCAATACCGGTGATGCGCGCGGCATCATTGAGGCGGCACGCCACAGCCCACGTTTTCATTCGGCGCACTATCAGGTTGGTTACATCACCCACGCAACCATGGAGCCGTGCAACGCTACCTGTTTTGTCGAGCCGGATAAAGTGACCGCCTGGGGACCGTTTCAGGGCCAGGATCTGACACGTGGCATCCTGGCGAAGATGACGCAAATGCCCGTTGACAAGGTTACGCTTCACAACACTCTGCTGGGCGGCAGCTACGGGCGCAAGTACATCCCCGACCCGGCCATGCATGCCTGCCTCGCCTCAAAAGCGACCGGCAAACCGGTCAAAGTGATTTACCCACGTGATATCGACATCCAGCACGGCTATTACCGCCCGGGTAACACCAGCCATTTCCAGGCGCTGCTCGGTGAGGACGGCTACCCGCTGGCGTTATGGGCGCGTTACGCTGGACAAGGCCTGTTCTGGCAGGTACACCGCCACCGGGTTGAAGAAGGCGGCGGCTGGGATGAAACCATTGTCGAGTGCGTGTACAACACCCGCTATGACTTGCCCGCGCTGCGGGTCGAGTCCGGCACCGTTGAGCAGAATATCTCGCTGAGTTTCTTGCGCGGCGTCGGCAGCGTTGCCAGCATCTTCTTTCTGGAGAGCTTTATTGGCGAACTGGCGTATAAGGCGGGCATTGATGAGCTGACTTACCGCATGAGGCTATTAAAAAACGTGCCACAGATGCAGCGCGTACTGGCCGCCACAGCCGAAAAAGCAGGCTGGGAGCAGCCGCGCGCGGCAAACCGCTATCTTGGCATGGCCGTAAATATCTGGGTCGGGCGCGATGATGCCTTTACCAGCTACGTGGCGCTGGTGGCAGAAATTGAGGTCACCGGCAGCGAATGGCGCGTCACCCGCGCGGTGTGCGGAATTGACTGCGGCAAAGTCATCAACCCCAATCTGGTGCGGGCTAATATAGAAGGCGGCATTGGCTTTGCCCTGAGTGGTGCGCTGCACAGCGAGCTCCACTTTGAACACGGCGGCGTCGTAGAAAGCAATTTTCACGACTACGGCATCATCGGGCTTGATGAAATGCCGGACGTTGACGTTGTGATCCTCGACAGCACTCGCCCACCTCAGGGCTGCGGCGAAGTAGCCACCGCCGTGGTAGCGCCTGCGCTCGCCAACGCGCTGCTGCTGGCAACCGGTAACCCATACCGACGCTGTCCGTTCCCGCAAACGTTGACCCGCTGATGCCCGGCATTCTGTTGCTTGCTGCCGGGCAAGGACGGCGCTATCGGGCGGCAGGCGGGCGCACAGATAAACTCATGGCAGCGCAAACAGAGCACGCTAACCGCCCTCTGTTTGCGCTGGTGCTTGAGCAGGCCATCGCCAGCCGACTGCCCGTGCACGTGGTCACACGCCCCGCTAATGACGGCGTGCAAGCGCTTGCGAGCGAACGTGGGATTGCGCTGACCATCATCGAAAGCGGCGGTATGGGTGAAAGTATTGCCGCTGGCGTGCAGGCAACGGCGCACTGGCGCGGCTGGCTGCTTCAGCCTGCCGACATGCCGCAGATTACCGCCGCAGATTACCAGGCGGTCGCCCTGGCGCTTGAGACTCACAGTCAGGCCCGACCATACTGGCAAGGGCAGCCGGGGCATCCGGTGGGGTTTGGTGAACGCTGGCGCGGCGCCCTGTGCCAGCTGCATGAAGATAAGGGTGCGCGCGCGCTACTGGATCACACGCTTATTTTACTGCCAGGCCATGCAGGTGTGGTTGTTGACCGGGATCTGCCTGCCCTGCCGCCAGCCGATTTTTATGCGCCACCACATCCGCAATAACTGAAAGCGCAATTTCTGCGGGCGTTTTACTGCCTATCGCCACGCCAACCGGCGCATGTAGCCGCGACAGCGCCTGCTCATCTAACCCACCGCTGCGCACCAGGCGCTCGCGCCGTTTTTCACTGTTACGCGCCGAGCCCATCGCACCAATATAAAAAGCAGGCGTGTTCACCGCTTCCATAATGGTTAAGTCGTCCATCCGCGCATCATGCGTGAGCGCAACAATGGCGGTACGCGCGTGGCAGCCTTCGGTTTCCAGATAAACGGCGGGCATACGCCTGACAAGCCTGACGCCCGCCGGCAGCTTACCGTCAAGCTGCGCCAGAAACTCAGGGCGCGGCTCACAGACGATGACCTCAAAGCCAACGGCACAGGCGAACGATACGCAAAACTCAGCCACAACCGACCAACCAGCAACAATCAGGCGCGGCGGTGCGCTATACCAGATGTTGATCCACGGCGGCTGGTACTCCACCTGCGGATGGCTGGCGTCATCTACCGGGATAAGCGCACAACAGGCGCCAGGTAACGCAAGCTGCTTTTTCACCGCATGGCCGCCCTCAAGTGCGCCGAGCAGCGTTTGCAGTATGCCGACGGTATGCCGCCCGGCCGATAAATATTCCACCAGCACCGCCAGTTGCCCGCCGCACGGCAAAGCGGTATCTGGTGCCAGCCCGCTGTCGCCGTAGGTCACGACCTGGCTCGGCTCACGCCAGCGCCCTGCGGCCAGCTCCTTAAGAAAACTCTCTTCCACACAGCCACCGGACAGTGACCCGCACCATGCGCCAGCCTGATTGACGGCCATCAACGCGCCGGGGCTGCGGGGCGCAGAGCCCCAGGTTTTTAAGACAGTACAAAACCAGACGGGCTGCTCTCGCCCCCAGGCGAGAGCCTGCTGGACAACCTGAATATCAAGCGCAAGGATTGACGGCGTCATGGCTCACTCCGGTGTGTGCCTGCTGTTGAGGGGGAGTGCTATGCGTAGCATTATTTGCATTTGCAAGTAAATGTTGAGTAGTAAAAAACATGACGTGGGTAGGAAATTGCTTCAGCCACGGTGCTCCACCGGGAACGCGCATGCGCTTGAGGCAAAAACGCGGCAGAGGTTTTAGTCGCCTCCAGAGTCCGGGAATGCGTCTGAAACGTTAGCGATTTTACGCATCCGTATTATCTCTTCGCGCTGCCACGCGCGTATTAACGTCAAAAATAAATTTTTTCACTAAAAAAAGCCCGCGTTAGCCGATAAAAAATCAATCTATTTCGCTTTTATTATTCACCGCCCTTTAAACGAAAAAGCTGGATGATTCGCCTCAACGATTAACCCCGTGAATAGTTGGCGTCGTTAGCCGGTCGTTTTTTATCTCTTTTTTCATTCCCACCCCAGGTGACAAAACACGTAAAGCAAAAAGATAAATTTTTATTTAAAAAAATCTTGAATATAAAAAACATAATTATAGAATGCAGAAGAGTATCCTATTTAAAGCAGCGAACCTGAGTAATACATTAGAGTTATTTTGGCGTTAATGCGATTCACCCCTGCGCCAGGCGTTATCTAATCGATGTTATTTACAAGGAAGTCTTATTAATGATTAAAAAAATTACTCTGAGCGCTCTGTGCCTCAGTACGTTAGTTCTGAGCGGTTGTGCAACAGAGTCTTCTCGTTCCGTTGAGGTGGCAAAAGTCGCCTCTTATAACACACAGTGGCAAGGCGTGCGCAGTCCCATCTCCGTTGGTAAATTCGATAATCGTTCAGATTATATGAACGGTATTTTTTCCGATGGCGTGGACCGCCTCGGTAACCAGTCAAAAACAATTCTGATTACGCATCTGCAACAGACCGGCCGTTTTAACGTGCTCGACCGCGCGAATATGGCCGAAATGAAAGCCGAGTCTGACATTGCGGGCAAGAGCCAGCAACTTAAAGGCGCAAGCTACGTCGTCACCGGTGACGTGACTGAGTTTGGCCGCAAGGAAACCGGCGACCGGGCGCTGTTCGGTATTCTGGGTCGCGGTAAATCCCAGGTTGCCTATGCCAAAGTGGCGCTCAATATTGTTAATGTCACCACCTCAGAAGTGGTCTATTCCGTTCAGGGCGCAGGCGAATATACGCTTTCCAGCCGTGAAATTATCGGCTTTGGCGGCACGTCCAGCTACGACTCAACGCTGAATGGAAAAGTGCTGGATCTCGCTATTCGCGAAGCGGTAAATAATCTTGTGGCAGGGATTGAAAGCGGTGCATGGACGCCCGGGAAAAATTAATTAAAGGAATAAATGATGACTGCAATTAAAACAATACCGCCTCTGTTGCTGGCCGTATTACTGGCCGGCTGCGCAGCGAAGCCACAGCCGCAAATATATGCCTGGGACAATTACCAGAATGCCCTTTATGAGTATTACACCACGCAAAGCAGCCCGCAGGAGCAAATCTCTGCGCTAAATCAACTGATTGAAAAAGCGCGCGCCAGCGGTAAACAAGTGCCGCCGGGTGTACACGCTCAGCTTGGCCTGCTGTACAGCAACACCGGGCAAATGGAGCTGGCAATGGCTGAATTTAACGCTGAGAAAACCCAGTACCCTGAATCGGCGCAGTACATTGACTTTCTCACCAGTAAAAATAAAGGGGCAGTGAAATGAAATCATTATTCGCTCTGGTGGCATTAGCCTCTGCGCTGGTATTAAGTGGATGTTCCGCCAAAAAAGAGCCCACCGACTATTCCGCCTTCCGGGAAAGCAAGCCGCGCAGTATTCTGGTGCTGCCACCGCAGAACCAGTCACCGGATGTTAACGCCAGCCACGGTTTTGCCAGTGAAGTCACGCTGCCGCTGGCGGAGTCTGGCTATTACGTTTTCCCCGTTGCCCTGGTTGAACAAACTTTCCGGCAAAATGGCCTGACAACGCCGGAAGAGATAAGCACGGTTGCACACAAAAAACTGCATGATATTTTTGGTGCAGACACCGCGCTGTATATCACTATCACCGACTATGGCACCTCTTATCAGGTTATCAGTAGCGAGACGCGCGTCGCCGCCACGGCTCGCCTGGTGGATTTGCGCACCGGTAAAGAACTGTGGAAAGGCAGTACGTTCGCCTCCAGCGCGGAAAACCAGGGTTACAACAATGCTGGCATACTCACCACGCTGTTGACGGCGGCGATCAGCCAGATATCTGACACCGTCACGGATAGAGTACGTGAATATGCCGCTATCGCCAGCGTGCGTCTGCTGAGCGCAGGTGCCGACGGCAAGCTACTCTACGGCCCACGCTCACCCAACTATGGCAAAACGGTGTCACAGTAATCAGCCCTGATAAAGCGTACCTCCCTGCCTGTACCGTCGGCACGCCGACGGTTTTCTTTGCTGGTAATGAATAATGAAGAGTGCGTTTTATTTTGCCTGCACCTGAAAGACAACACGCCCGGTGAATCTCATCGGGCGTGTTGCTGGCGGTTTCACGCTTTACGAAAGGCTGTTATTTCAGGCTCTCGCTAAAGAATGACGTAAGCTTTGCAAAAGGAATAACCTCAGTTCGATCGTACAGATCGACATGACCCGCGCCGGGCACGACGTACAGCGTCTTCGGCTGTGCGGCACGCTTATACGCATCTTCACTGAATTCTTTCGAATGCGCCTTATCACCCGTAATGAACAGCATCGGGCGCGGTGAAATGGTGTCGATGTCGTTAAACGGGTAAAAGTTCATGAAGTTACCAATGCTGCTTAACATCGGTTTCGTCGTTAACACTTCTTTCTCACCTGCTGGTGTATAGCCACCGCGCCCGGTACGGTAAAAGTCGAAGAACTCACGCTCAACCGCTGAAGAGTTGTCATCCAGCTTATTCACCGTTCCAGGAATATACGCCGTCTCGCCGCCGGTAAACTGTGCAAACCGCTGCTCAATGGCAGACTGTATAAAGGCTTTACGCTGTGCCAGCGTTTGAGAACGATTCAGGCCGTGGCGGAAAGCCGCACCCATGTCGTACATGCTGACGGTCGCAATCGCCTTCATACGAGGATCAATTTTCGCCGCATTGATAGCAAAACTACCGCTGCCACAGATACCCAACACACCGATTTTCTCCGGGTCCACGAAAGGCTGGGTGCTGAGATAATCCACCGCGGCGCTGAAATCATCGGTATAGATTTCCGGTGAAATTAAATGCCGCGGCTTGCCCTCGCTTTCGCCCCAGAATGAGAGATCCAGCGCCAGCGTCACAAACCCCTGCTCCGCCAGTTTTTGCGCATACAGGTTTGCGCTTTGCTCCTTCACAGCACCCATCGGGTGCCCGACGACAATGGCCGGATGCCTGGTGTTTCTATCCATACCTTCTGGTACAAACAAATTACCCACCACGCTCATCTGGTACTGATTTTTAAAAGAGACCTTTTGCCGGGTCACTTTGTCACTTTTATAGAAGTTGTCTGCCCCTTTGGACATATCGGCAGCGCAGGCGGTAAATGCACTGATTAACAGACCCAGCGCCAGTGTAAGTGTTTTCATGATGTTTCCTCAGGCGCTCAACGTTGCGTTATCAATAACAAAGCGGTAATGCACATCACCACGCAGCATTCGCTCGTAGGCCTCGTTTATCTGGTCGGCACGGATAAGTTCGATATCAGCGACAATCCCGTGCGCTGCACAGAAATCAAGCATCTCCTGTGTCTGTGGGATGCCGCCAATCATTGAGCCTGCCAGCGAGCGGCGCTTCATAATCAGGTTAAAGACTTCCGGGCCGTCATGGGGCGTGGCAGGCGCCCCCACCAGCGTCATGGTGCCGTCGCGCTTAAGTAATGACATAAACGCATCCAGGTTATGAGGTGCCGCTACCGTGTTAAGAATGAAATCAAAGCTTTTACTGTGAGCCGCCATCTCGTCTGCGTGGCGTGAGACCACCACCTCATCTGCCCCCAGCAACCTCGCCGCGTCGCGTTTAGTTTCTGAGGTGGTAAAGGCAACAACCTGTGCACCCATCGCATGTGCCAGTTTGATGCCCATATGCCCCAGGCCACCAATGCCCACCACGCCCACTTTTTTACCCGGCCCTACCTGCCAGTGACGCAGCGGGGAGTAGGTGGTAATGCCTGCACACAACAGCGGCGCTACGCCAGCAAGCTGTTCCTGCGGGTGGCTGATGCGCAACACATAGCGCTCATGTACCACTATCTGCTGTGAATATCCCCCCAGCGTATGTCCGGGTGCGTCTGGCGTGGGGAAGTTATAGGTGCCCGTCATGTCATCACAGTAGTTCTCAAGCCCCTCGTCACAATCTGCGCAGTGCTTGCAGCTATCGACAATACAGCCAACTCCAACCAGGTCACCGGTTGCGTATTGCTTAACGTGATTGCCCATCGCGACCACACGCCCAACAATTTCATGGCCCGGAACGCACGGATATAGCGTGCCAGCCCACTGCGCACGCACCTGGTGGATGTCCGAATGGCAGACGCCGCAGTAGGCTATCTCAATCTGTACATCGTGCGGGCCGGGTTCGCGGCGAGAAATGTCCATCGCCTCCAGCGGTTGGGTCGGGGAAAAGGCCCCTATCGCTTTTATGTTCATTACGTTCACTCCTGTGTTTTACGTGATGTGATGAATGCCAGTACCGCAGCGCTGACAAGCAGCCCCCCGCTCAGGGCAAAGGTGCTCTGCCAGCCGCGACTGTCAAAGGCAATACCGCCAAGCGTTGAGCCCAACGCAATGGCAAGCTGAACGACAGCGACCATCAGGCCGCCGCCCGCTTCGGCGTCGTCCGGGAGCGTGCGGGCAACCCACGCCCACCAGCCAACGGGGGCCGCCGTCGCCAGTCCTCCCCAGACAATAAGCAGTGCTGCAACGCCCCACAGACTGTGGCCTGCAAGCATTAACGTCCCGGCTATCGCGGCCATTAACAGGGGAATGGCAATCAGCGTCTGGTAAAAACCCCGGGTTAAAAAGGTGCCAATCAGCAGCGTGCCAATAAAACCCGCGCTACCAATGGCTAATAAGAGAAGAGACAGCCTGTTGTTATCAAGGCGCGTAACCGTCTCAAGGAACGGGCGCACGTAAGTAAAAAGCGCAAACTGCCCCATAAAGAACAAGCCGCAAGCCGCCAGACCGGCGGCTACAACCGGCAGAGTAAAAAGGTGAAACACGCGGCCATGAGACGACGCCTTAGTCTGAGCAGGCATGGAGGGCAGGCTGATGTACTGCCATATAAAGGCCACCACCGCGATGGGAACCAGGCAAAAGAACGCCCCGCGCCAGCCAATGTGCGCGCCCAGATAACTCCCAAGCGGCGCGGCAATCACCATTGCCAGCGCGTTACCGCCGTTAAAGATAGCCAGCGCACGCGGCACGCTTGCCTCAGGCACCAGGCGCATAGCCGTTGCCGCAGAAAGCGACCAGAAGCCACCAATGGCAATGCCGATAAGTCCCCGCCCCAGCAGGTACACCAGGTAGTTTGCCGCAAAGGCAATAATAAGCCCGGACAGCGCCATCAATGCCGTCATCCCCAGTAGCAGTACTTTGCGACAGCACTTGCCTGCAAGGGGCGATATTGTCAGGCTGCTCAATACCGCCAGTGCGCCGGAGACGGCTATCCCCTGCCCGGCCAGCCCTTGCGTCACAGCCAAATCCAGCGCAATGGGCGTTAGCAGGCTGACCGGCATAAACTCTGAAGCAATGAGAGCAAATACACACAGGGTCATGGCAAAAACACTGCTCCAGTACGCCTGGCGCTGCGGCACTAACTCACGCGTCAGTGTGGACATAGTCAATTCCTCTGTGGCGGATGCCGGGCAAGCCGGGGCCGGACGCTATTCGTGGGAATATCGTCAAAAACGAGCAGGTAAATACGCAGCTGCGATGGGTGGACATCGCCGTTGGCGCGCTGAGGTTGAAAATTTTTACACGCCGCAGACGCACTGACTAGCTAATGAATGCTTAATAGGCTTATAACTACAGCTTATTAATCAAAATGTGCCTGAACGATGAAACGCAATCTGAACGACCTTTTTTATTTTGTGACTGTCGCCCGTGAAGGCAGCTTTACCCGCGCCGCAGCGCAACTGGGCGTCACGCAGCCTGCACTCAGCCAGGCCATTTCTGCCCTTGAAGCGCGCATGCAAATCCGACTGCTGACGCGCACTACCCGCAGCGTCTCGCCAACCGTTGCCGGTGAACGCCTGATGCAGTCCATTGGCACTCGCCTTGATGAGATAGAAGCGGAGCTGGATATGCTCACCGCATTGCGCGACAAACCCGCAGGGACGGTGCGCATTACCTGCGGGCCAAACGTGCTGCGCACCACGCTCTTGCCAAAACTCACGCCGCTGTTGCATGAATACCCTGATATTCATATTGAGTTCGACGCCAATCACGGGTTTCGCGATATTGTGGCAGACCGCTTCGATGCCGGCGTGCGCCTTGGCGACACCATTGATAAAGACATGATTGCTGTGCCTATTGGCCCGAAGCTTCGCATGGCGGCCGTGGCCTCACCGGACTATTTTTCCCGTTACCCTGCCCCGCAAACCCCACATGAACTGACGCAACATCAGTGTATTAACCAACGTATGATCCGTTCCGGTGGATTATATATCTGGGACTTTGACCAGGAGGGGGGCGATCTGAATGTGCGCGTGCGCGGGCAGCTGACGTTTAATACCTCAGAACATATTGTGGATGCTGCGCTGGCCGGACTGGGCATTGCATTTTTACCGGAGGAAGAGTTTGGCTCACATATCAAAGAAGGCCGCCTTATCCGTATACTTGAACCCTGGTGCCTGCCTTTTCCCGGTTATTACCTTTATTATCCCAGCCGCAAGCAGCCATCGCCGGCCTTTTCGCTGGTGGTAGATGCCCTGCGCGTAAGGCGTAAACGGCAGCCTGATTAAATTACGTTGTCGAAATGCGGAACATGGCGGAGGGGTTAACAATCTCAGACGGCACTTGTCAGCACCATCTGAGATGTTCATTCACCGCATTATCAATGTCACCAGAAAGAGAGTGAGTCGATTATTTAGTCCCCGGTAAGATAATGGTATCCAGCTTTTTAATCACAAAGATATGGGAGAGCGCCCCCAGAACAGAGACAAAAGAAATGTAATACATCGCGTATGCGAAGCTATTGGTGGTCTGCAAAATAATTCCCATAATAATCGGTGTTGCAATGCCCGCAAGGTTGCCTGAGACATTGAAAAACCCCCCGATGGTGCCAATCACTTTTGCCGGAACAATATCGCTCAGAATAACCCAACCAATATTAGAAAACGCGTTCGCAAAGAAGGCAAATGACAGAATAGCTATCGCGATAACCGGCTTATCTTCAAAAAAGTTAACAAAACACAGAGTGCCCGCCAGCCCAAGCCCGAGGATAGCGGGCAGCTTACGCGCTTTAGTACGAGAAATGCCGCGCTTCATTAGCGCATCGCTGACAAACCCGCTGCACAGCAGCCCCAGCATCGCCATGATATACGGGAATGCAGCCCCGATACCGGCCTTAGAAATGGACAGGTTCAATCCCTTTTCCAGATAAACGATAAACCATGTCAGGAAGAAATACAGCGTGGAGTTCATGGCAAACTGGGCAATGAACAGCCCCCAGATATTCCTCTGCTTCAGGACATGCGAAACCTCGGACCATTCTACTTTTTCCTTCACCTGGGCTTTGGTTGTCGACGATTGTCCTAAACCGCCGCCCTGGCGAATATACTCAATTTCCAGAGTATTGGCGGTTTTGCTTTCCTGTGGATCTCGATATTTAAATAACCAGTAAACGCCAAACACAATCCCTACGCCGCCTGAGGCATAGAAGGACATTTCCCAGCCGTGGTTTGCAACGATATAGGCCAGAACCGGCGTGAGCAACGCAAGCCCGATGTACTGCGCACAAGCATAAACAGCCGTTGCGCTGGCGCGTTCCTGAGTGGGAAACCAGGTAGAAATGATTTTCGCATTTGCCGGAAATGAAGGGGCTTCAGCAATACCAATCAAGGCACGGCAAAGTAAAAGGAAGGCAAAAGATGCCGCCGCGGTGGTAAATAAATGATGTGACGCCAGCCCCATCAGACAAGTAAAGATACTCCACAATATTACCGCGCCACCATACAGCTTACGTACGCCGATACGATCGAGAATATAGCCTACCGGGATTTGGCTAAGAACATAAGTCCAGGTAAACATTGAGAACAATAAACCGAGATTAGCCGGTGAAAGCGCAAATTCCTTTTGTATACTCGTGCCTGCTACTGACAGGTTGGCACGGTCCATATAGTTAATTGCCGTTACTACAAATAATAAAAACAACACAAAAAAACGAGATCTTGTCGCTTTCATATCATTTTCCATTTTAAAATGGCGAGGCGCCATGCTCCGTTGCCACATGAGAATACATAGCGACTTGCGCCATTAGCTCTGATTATCCGTTAACATCCAGATATCTTACCGGGAAGTGTTTATATCAGTGTAAAACCCGGCATATACCCCATTTTTTCGCCCAACCCAAAATAATAATTAAAACGTAGTCCGTTAACATCTCTGTGGTATGAGTGAATATTTATTTCCCTTCCCAGGCCGTGATAGCAAAATAACGCTGGGCTAACTCACGCCACGTAATAAAACAACACATTACAAGGTTGGCTTACCCCACACACTAATCACATTGCCAACGTCTCTTGCCGACGTGCGGAGTTACCTGCTACAGGTAATGTCATATTTTTACCTGGCGCATCGTGTTATAAAGGGAAGCGGACCGGCAATCCACTTTTGCTACTACGGTAAATCGCCTCAATCAGTTCTACGGTTTTTCTTCCTGCCAGACCATCAATAAGGGAAGGACGATTGAGCGTAATTGACGTTAAGAAATCCTCAATCTGACGCTGATGATAATAATACATCGCGTCCTGGCTGCTAAAAAATTCCCGGTCTTCCTGCTGCCATTGGGGCAACCTCTGCGCCTCACCGGCAATAGTCCATATATCGTTATAAGGTGGTTCTGTAATTGTCGACACGCCAGCAATAAACATCGCGCCCCCGTCAGTCTGGACACCAACAGACGCACCGTTGTCGCCATGCACCTGGACTTTTCCATAAAGCGCCGGATTCTGAGCATTACTGACCAGCACCTGTCCTGTCCCGCCATTTTTAAATTTAATAACGGCAACGGCGGTATCTTCCACTTCGATATAAGGATGATTCAGGTTGCGCCAGAAACCGTAAACTTCTTCTATATCACCCATATACCAGAGCAGCAAATCCAACTGATGCGGAGCCTGGTTTACTAATACTCCACCGCCTTCACCTTCCCACGTCCCGCGCCAGGGGTCGCTCTCATAATAAGCTTTGTCTCGCCAACCCAGCATGGTAACCATGCCCAACACCGGCTTCCCTAGTTTGCCGTCCTCAATCGCCTGTTTGATTCTCATGCAAGGGCGATAAAAACGCCGCTGGCATACCGTACCCACTCTGACACCGCGTGTTGTTGCAGCAGCCAGAATAGCGTCACAGTCACGCAAATTACTCGCCAGCGGTTTTTCAACCAGAATATGGCAACCTGCCCTGGCCGCTTCAACCGCCACCTCAGCATGAACAGGATGTGGTGTGCAGATACTGACGACCTCAATCCCTTCTTTTTTTTTCATTTCAGGAATGTTGTCATAAGCGTTCACACCGTATTGACTGGCAAAGTCCTGAGCCCGGTGGATATCCCGGTCGTAGACAGCACAAAATAAAGAATTATCTAACTGCTGGTAGGCTTTTGCATGAAAGTGACCGACTTTCCCACACCCAATAATTGCTGTTTTCAGCATGTTATCGTTGTCCCTGTTACCGATAAAGAGGTTAGAAAGCGGGATTAATGAGGCTATCCCGCCACCATTTGTTATCGGTAACAATAAATCACAAATAAAACCTGTTAACCACCACGAAAGAAAATCGCGTCATAATTTGTGATAATCATCACAAGCAAAAGCTATTACAGCGCAATAGCGAAAAATTAAATATGATTTGCATTACAGTATGGTATTGCGCCAACCACATTAATTAACACCATTTCCTGCGAGGCAATAATGAGAGTTATTTTCATATCAATTATCACAACCATCTTGATTGCCCTGATATCTCTTTTTTAATCATTATTCTGTGACGCACATTAAATTAATATAAAAATAAGCATTTTCAACACCGCAGAAAATAACAAATACCATCATGCGCAACAAACATCAATCTGGCTTAAAACCGTCTTTGGCCTGATGAAATATCTACAGCGTTATTCCCGGCTCGCGAGTCGTTTAAATTATCCCCTTCTCCCTCGCCAAATAAACAGGTTCGCGCTCCTGTCGAACAAAATGTTGACCATGATATGTCTGCCGCTGAACGTTTTAAAATAGTTCACCGCCGCGATTACCTTTACCAGTAACTCAGCGACACGGTGTGAAAATACCTTTCCGCTGCCTTATCTCCCCTGAGTCGTGCGCTGGAGATGCTTGTGGAGCAGCAGGTTATTGTGGTGAATAAAACTGGAAGGAGGAAAAGCCCCGTATGATGAAGTGATCCCGTCAGTTCAGCCAGTATGATATCCTTTACCGATCTCCTCGGTATGAGGAAAATGATTTCATGCGATAAACATAACCTATGAACCTGAATCGCTTTTGTTACCTGCTTCTTACCGCTGCGGCTGCTCTGAGTGCACTGGCGTCTGCGCCACTTAGCGTGTGGTTGATTGCCATCAATCTGCTTACGCTGGCAATATATGGTGCTGATAAACTCGCGGCACGTAAAGCCTGGCGCAGAGTCCCCGAACTGACGCTGCTGGTGTTTGGGTTTGCAGGAGGATGGATTGGGGCTATTTTTGCCCAGCAGGTTTTTCGCCATAAAACACAAAAGCAGCCATTTAAAACCTATTTTGCCATGAGTGCAGTCCTGAACGTCATCATCGTGACCGCGGTCATTTACCGTTTTTATCAGTAATACACCCTTTAATACTACAAGCCGTTCACAGAAGCTTCTGTTGGGTGTGGCGCATAGCAGACTCACTACCGCTGTACCATGTTCTGGACCCGAACCTGGTGTTGTTCTCCTCGCCTGGCAATATTGCACAAAGGCTCCCAACCATCGCGTCTGCGCTTGCCTTAACGCCTGTACTTTCCACAGCAATCGCCGGGTATGGCATTGGCGGTTTAAGGTATCTACTCTTACGCCACGCAGACAGAGAGAAACGCGCTGAACAGCAAATTTATTGCGTTTGAGCATTAAACGACCAGCTGCAAAACAGGTCAGATGCGTTCTTTCTGGAGGTTAAGGAATAGCGTTGTGAGGTATATGAAGGAATAAAGATGAATGCATCAGAAGACATCAGAAACGGGTGAAGGGCATAATCCCCTTGTGTAGCACTGACTAAAAACTACAGCGCGTTATGAAATTAACCAGTCCGCCACCTGAGTGAAAGTATATTCCGCAAAAAGAGCCATGGCGCTCAATATAACCATTTTCCAACCTCCCCCCAGAACCCGATCTCCAAAAATATAACAGAATGTCTTTTCAAACAATTAAAAACAGAAAAATAAGACCAATCCAAATATAGCATTAATTTATTTTAATGTTATCAGCCAGTAGCAATCAGGATAAATCAATATTAATTAAAGCATTGAAAAAATAAATAATCGACACCAAAAAAATCAGAACGTAAGATTAAACTCACCCATGATAATTTGCACAAAAACCGCTCAAAAATAAAAACCATCAGCATGAAAATAGATAAAAAAACATTAACATTAATGAAAGAGAACATTAACGGGGATTGTGTCATTTATCTTTCAGGCCCTTCTTCATTATATACACCAACGAAATTACTCTCCTCATCATGTATTATTAGCGTGAATGGAAGCACGGGAAACCTGATAGATAATGCCATTCCGGTATTTGCCTACATTGTTAGCGACGGCTCATTCTATAAAAACAAAAAAGAACTTTTTCATAAATATTCAACCTATGCGAAACATACCTTCATAAGTGAAAACGTACTCGAAATGGCTACAGCAGAAGAGAGGAAGGTCCTCCTTCAGTCGTGCTATCTGTTAAAAGACCTTTGCAAATCGAGAGGGGGTTTCGGGAGAAAAATACGATATTATTTTAAGTCTGTTATGAATAAACCGGTATTCATTAAGTGTGCATTCAGCAGAAAAAATAAAACAATTGCATTTTCCAGAGATGTTTCTTACGGTCATTTTGGTAGCGCTACTGTTGCATTTAGCGCATTACAGCTGGCAATAACGCTACGCTTCGAGAGAATAATTTTTTCCGGGCTGGATTTAACCGGGGATTGCAAAAGGTTCTACAGTGAAGAGCAAGAACAACCGACAACGTTGCCTGAGAACCTCGGGTTCATCGTAGATTCATTTTCCTTCGCCAGGGAAAAAACTGATGCCAGAATGTATAACTTATCAACAAACACCGCTATTCCCTATGACATAATCCCGTTCATCGACAAGTGCACGTTAGTTAATAATTAAATCATCGCTACTGACTACACAACGTCATTACATGAGATATGCAGGCATTACAGGCTCATTGCGTTTGCATCTGGCCATCCTGAAATGGTTTCTTATCCACACATGCAGGGGTTGCCAGTGAGAGAACATGACAACAGCAGTAACTGCCAGCGTTGCTGTAGCCAGTCCAGGATACGGGTTATAAAGAAGAATTGAATTATGGAAGGATTGGGTCTGGAGCGGGCGAAGGGAATCGAACCCTCGTATAGAGCTTGGGAAGCTCTCGTTCTACCATTGAACTACGCCCGCATCATCAGTGCGTCTCGCATTATAAACGGTCAGCCGGGACTGGCAAGCCCCGGCGTCGCTAAGTGGTGGTATTTTAAGCGCCGTCAGCATGACGGCGGCAGATAGCGCTGCGGATCGATAGCCGTCGCGCGGTAGCGAATCTGGAAATGCAGGCCCACCGAGGTACTGCCGCTGCTGCCCATGGTTGCTATCTGCTGACCGGCACTGACCTGCTGGCCTTCACTAACCAGCAGCTTTTCGTTATGACCGTAAGCTGTGATGTAGTCTTCGCCGTGCTTAATCAGAATCAGGTTGCCGTAACCGCGCAGCTGATTGCCTGCGTACACCACCCGGCCCGCTCCTGCGGCATAGATTGGCGCACCACGCGAACCACCAATATCCAGCCCTTTGTTGCCGCCTTCTGCGGTGGAGAATGGCAGAATGACATTGCCTTTTGCTGGCCAACGCCAGCAGCGGGAGCCCACTGGCGGTGCAGCTACTTTAGGCGTACTGCTTGAGGTGTTGCGCGTGGCGGTAGTATTTTTACGTGCGGTCGTTTTGCGGGCTGTGGTGTTGCGTGCCGTAGCGGTGGTTTTTGCACTGCCGGAAGACTTCACGCGCAGCTTTTGACCAATCTCCAGCGTGTAAGGCGAGCGCAGGTTGTTGATGCGCGCCAGCTCATTGACGCTGCTGCCGCTCATGCGGGCAATACGCCAGAGCGTATCACCGCGTTTAACGGTGTAGGTCGCGCCGCTGTAGCTACCTTTTTCCGGTACGGATTTTTTGCTGGACGAACAGGCTGTCAGCAGCAGGCACAGCGCCAGACAGGCTGCGCTTAAAACCCAGGATGTGCCACGGCGTCCGTTGCTCACGTTCGTCTTCTCCGCCCAGTTAACAAAGCGACTTATCTTAGCATCGCCCCGCTACAGATACAAAAACGCCCTCATAAAGAGGGCGTTTACCAGGCACTACAAGGGATTTTATTTAACCGGGCGCATGGCCGGGAACAAAATCACATCGCGGATAGTGTGGCTGTTAGTAAACAGCATCACCATACGGTCAATACCAATGCCCAGACCCGCCGTCGGCGGCAGCCCATGCTCCAGCGCCGTCACGTAGTCTTCATCAAAGAACATCGCTTCGTCGTCGCCAGCATCTTTCGCCGCTACCTGGTCAGCAAAGCGCTGCGCCTGGTCTTCTGCATCGTTAAGCTCGGAGAAGCCGTTGCCGATTTCACGCCCACCGATGAAAAATTCAAAACGGTCGGTAATTTCCGGATTCACGTCGTTACGGCGCGCCAGCGGTGAAACCTCTGCCGGATATTCGGTGATAAAAGTCGGTTGAATCAGATGGCTCTCTGCCACTTCTTCAAAGATCTCGGTCACAATGCGACCAAGTCCCCAGCTTTTCTCAACTTTGATGCCAATGGTTTCGGCAATCGCTTTCGCGCTGTCAAAGTTATCCAGACTCGCCATATCGGTTTCCGGGCGATATTTCTTGATAGCTTCACGCATGGTCAGTTTTTCAAACGGCTTACCAAAGTCAAACGTCTCTTCACCGTAAGGCACCTGCGTCTGGCCCAGCACATCCTGCGCCAGCGTGCGGAACAGCGATTCAGTCAGTTCAATCAGGTCTTTGTAATCTGCATACGCCATATAGAGTTCCATCATGGTGAACTCAGGGTTGTGGCGTACAGAGATGCCCTCGTTACGGAAGTTACGGTTGATTTCGAACACGCGCTCAAAACCGCCGACCACCAGACGCTTGAGGTACAGCTCCGGCGCAATACGCAGGTACATGTCCAAATCCAGCGCGTTGTGGTGTGTCACAAACGGACGCGCGGCGGCACCGCCCGGGATAACCTGCATCATCGGGGTTTCGACTTCCATGAAGCCGCGGCCAACCATGAACTGGCGGATGCCCGCCATAATGCGCGAGCGCACCATAAAGGTGTGGCGTGATTCGTCGTTGGCGATGAGATCCAGATAGCGCTGGCGATAGCGGGTTTCCTGGTCTGCCAGGCCGTGGAACTTGTCCGGCAGCGGACGTAGTGCTTTAGTCAGAAGACGCAGCTCGGTGCAGTGAATGGACAGCTCGCCGGTCTTGGTCTTAAACAACTTACCACGGGCGCCGAGGATATCGCCAAGATCCCACTTTTTAAACTGCTCGTTATAAATGCCTTCCGGCAGATCATCACGCGCGACGTACAGCTGAATACGGCCACCAACGTCCTGTAAGGTCACAAAAGACGCCTTACCCATGATGCGGCGGGTCATCATACGCCCGGCCACGCTCACTTCGACGTTCAGGTCTTCCAGCTCTTCATTTTCTTTGGCATCGAAGGCGCTGTGCAGTTGGTCAGAGGTATGGTCACGACGAAAATCGTTGGGGAAAGCGATGCCCTGCTCACGCAGCGCAACCAGCTTCTCACGACGGTTCATCAGTTCGTTATTTAACTCTACCGCCGCTGCGCTGCCCTGTGGTTGTTGTTCAGACATGTTGGTTCCTCATAACCCTGCTTTCAAACTTGCTTCAATAAATTTGTCGAGATCGCCATCCAGTACCGCCTGGGTGTTACGGGTTTCTACCCCGGTGCGCAGGTCTTTAATACGCGCATCGTCCAGTACATAAGAGCGAATCTGACTGCCCCAGCCGATATCAGATTTGTTGTCTTCCATAACCTGTTTTTCGGCGTTTTTCTTCTGCATTTCCAGCTCGTACAGCTTCGCCTTCATCTGCTTCATCGCCTGGTCTTTGTTCTTGTGCTGGGAACGGTCGTTCTGGCACTGGGTCACCGTCCCGGTCGGGACGTGGGTGATACGTACCGCTGATTCGGTACGGTTGACGTGCTGACCACCCGCGCCGGATGCGCGATAGACGTCAATGCGCAGATCCGCTGGGTTGATTTCGATATCGATATCGTCGTCCACTTCCGGGTAAACAAACGCCGAGCTAAACGAGGTGTGACGACGGCCGCCGGAGTCAAACGGGCTCTTACGCACCAGACGGTGCACGCCGGTTTCGGTACGTAGCCAACCGTAAGCGTAATCGCCAATGATTTTGATAGTCGCGGATTTGAGACCGGCCACTTCACCTTCGGACTCTTCAATGATTTCGGTCTTGAAGCCGCGGGCTTCTGCCCAACGCAGATACATGCGCAGCAGCATGCTGGCCCAGTCCTGCGCTTCGGTGCCACCGGAGCCTGCCTGGATATCGAGATAGCAGTCGGCGTTATCATATTCGCCGGAGAACATGCGGCGAAACTCCAGCTGCGCCAGTTTGTCGTCCAGCTGGTCGAGTTCTGCCACTGCTTCGTTGAAGGTTTCTTCGTCGTCGGCCTCAACGGCCAGCTCCAGCAGACCGGAGACATCCTCCAGCCCCTGGGACATCTGATCCAGCGTCTCAACCACTGCTTCAAGCGAGGAGCGCTCTTTGCCCAGCGCCTGTGCACGCTCGGGTTCATTCCAGACGTCCGGCTGTTCCAGCTCGGCGTTTACTTCTTCAAGACGCTCTTTCTTGGCATCGTAGTCAAAGATACCCCCTAAGAACGTCAGAGCGTTCAGTGAGATCCTGGATGCGGTTTTTTACCGGGTTAATTTCAAACATGGTATGCAGATTCTTTTTGTCAGTGGAGTGGTCAGATTCTGGTCGTAGGGGCGAAAGTTTACCGGATTTACGCGGCCTTTTATAGCTTTGCTTCACCTGCCGGGGACTTTCTCCCCGGCATATGTGGAAGGCCGCCTACAGCGGCCAGATGGCATCAATAAGAAGCTGTACGCTGCGGTTGCCGCGAAACTCGTTGACGTCGAGCTTATAGGCCAGCTCCACTTCGCGCACGCCGTTGTCCGGCCAGCGGCTGGTATCAACGTTAAACGCAATGCCGTCAAGCAGCGGCCCGCCGCCGACGGGCTCCACCATCACCTTCAGGTGGCGCTCACCCACGATACGCTGCTGGAGCAGGCGGAATTTGCCATCAAATAAGGGTTCCGGGAACATCTGCCCCCAGGGACCGGCGTCGCGCAGAAGCTCTGCGGTTTCAAGCGTCATCTCCTGGGCGGCCAACGGCCCGTCGCTCCAGATTTCGCCCTGCAACATTGCCGGGTCAAGCCAGTCGTTAACCAGCGCGCAAAAACGTTGGTTAAACTCCTCAAAGCGCGCTTCTTCAAGCGACAAACCGGCCGCCATGGCGTGGCCGCCGAATTTCAACATCAGGCCGGGGTTTTGCGTGTCCAGGCGCTCCAGCGCGTCGCGCATGTGCAACCCCTGCACAGAACGACCAGAGCCTTTCAGGATGCCGTCGCCTGCGGGCGCAAACGCAATCACCGGGCGGTGAAAACGCTCTTTGATGCGTGAGGCAAGAATACCAACCACGCCCTGGTGCCACTGCGGGTGATACAGCGCAAGCCCTGCGGGCATCGCCTCACTGCTTCGCCCCAGTTCATCACACAGCACCATGGCTTCGGCCTGCATCCCCTGCTCGATTTCTTTGCGGGTCTGGTTGAGCGCATCCAGCTCATTAGCCAGCACGCGCGCCTGCCCCAGGTTATCACACAGCAAAAGCGCCACACCGACAGACATATCGTCCAGTCGGCCTGCCGCGTTCAGACGCGGTCCGAGCGCAAACCCGAGGTCGCTGGCACTCAGGCGCTGCGGGTCACGGTTAGCGATTTCCAGCAGCGCACGGATGCCAGGGCGACAACGCCCGGCACGAATACGGCTCAACCCTTGCCAGGTCAGAATGCGGTTGTTGGCATCAAGCGGCACTACGTCTGCCACGGTACCCAGCGCCACCAGGTCGAGGTACTCTGCAAGGTTTGGCATCGCGATGCCCTGCTCTTCAAACCAGCCCTGCTCACGCAAGTGTGCACGCAGCGCCAGCAACAGATAAAACGCCACGCCTACGCCCGCCAGCGATTTGGACGGAAACTCGCAGTCAACCAGGTTTGGGTTGACGATAGCCTCGGCCGCAGGCAGCAGGTCGCCCGGCAGGTGGTGATCGGTCACCAGCACCGGAATGCCTAACGCATGTGCGTGCTCCACACCGCTATGGGAAGAAATGCCGTTATCGACCGTCATAATCAGCTGCGCGCCGCGGGCATGGGCCTGGTCGACCACCTCAGGACTTAGGCCGTAACCGTCTTCAAAACGGTTGGGAACCAGATAGCTAACACGCTTGCCGCCTAACGCCCGCAGGCCCAGCACGCTGAGTGCCGTGCTGGTCGCGCCGTCGGCATCAAAATCACCAACAACAACGATATGCAGTCCTTCCCGAAAGGCTGAGTGCAGCAATTTAACCGCAGCCTCCATACCGTTGAGTTGCTGCCAGGGCAACATACCTTTCACGCCGCGCTCTAATTCCTGCATGTGTTTCACGCCGCGGCTGGCATAAAGCCGCGCCAGCAGCGGTGGCACGTCCGCCGGAAGAATAATAGAACTATCCCATTCCCGGCGGCGAAGTTGTGTTTCTTGTCTCACCCGTTACTGCCCGTTGGTTTTTGTCTGGCGCTGGTGCTCGTCCAGAAACGCTTTCATATCTTTTGGCCCCTGGTAACCCGGAATCAGGGTACCGTCGGTCAGTAACACGGCTGGCGTGCCCTGAATACCAAACTGCACGCCCAGCGCGTAATGTTTTTTGATGTCCAGATCGCAGCTTGCCGCCGCCACCGGGCTGCCTTTGATCGCGGCATCAAAGGCCTTATTGCGGTCTTTGGCACACCAGATGGATTTCATATCCTTTTCAGCCTGGCTGTTGACGCCCTGACGCGGGAACGCCAGGTAGCGCACGGTAATACCCAGCGCGTTATAGTCGCTCATCTCTTCGTGCAGCTTATGGCAGTACCCGCAGGTGATGTCGGTGAACACCGTAATGACATATTTTTCCTGCGCGGCTTTATAGACGATCATCTCTTTTTCCAGCGCATTCAGCTTGCCCATCAGGAGCTTGTTGGTGATGTTCACCGGCTGGCTGCCGCTGACATCATAAACCGGCCCCTGCACCAGATATTTGCCATCTTCAGAGAGATAGAGCACGCCGCTGTTGGAAATCACGGTTTTCATCCCGGCAACCGGAGCATCCTGAATTTCGGTATTCGTCAGGCCCAGTTTGCCCAACGTCTGCTTAATTGCTGCATCATCAGCGTGAGCAAAGCCTGAAAACGCGGCCGCCAGCAGGGAGAACAGCAAAAAACTTTTTTTCATAATGATTCCTTCATCATTGATGGCACTCACGCTCTCGGGTGGTGCTGTTGATGCAGCTGACGCAAACGTTCGGTCGCTACATGTGTATAAATTTGCGTTGTGGAGAGATCGCTATGCCCTAACAACATCTGCACCACGCGCAAATCGGCTCCATGATTGAGTAAGTGGGTCGCAAACGCATGGCGCAAAACATGGGGCGACAGCTTAGCACTGTCGATGCCTGCGAGCGTGGCATAATGTTTTATCCGATGCCAGAAAGTCTGGCGCGTCATCTGACGCGCGCGCTGGCTTGGGAACAGCACATCGCTTGCCTGCTCGTTCAAAAGCCACGGACGGCCATGAGTCAGGTAGTTTTCAACCCAATAAACGGCTTCTTCGCCCAGCGGCACCAGCCGCTCTTTATTGCCTTTACCAATAACACGCACCACGCCCTGACGCAGGCTAATATCGCTCATTTGCAGGCCAACCAACTCCGAGACGCGCAAACCCGTAGCATAAAGCACCTCCAGCATCGCTTTATCACGAAGCTCCAGCGGTTCTTCCACCAGCGGTGTCTGCAAAAGCTGGCTCACCTGCGCTTCGCTCAGGTCTTTGGGTAACCGCTGGGGCAATTTAGGCGATGAGAGTGGTGCACTGGGGTCATCGGCGCGCTCTTTTTGCTGGTAGAGGTAACGAAACAGGCGGCGCAGCGCGCTCAGAAGGCGCGCGGAGCTGGTCGCTTTGTAACCACCTTCAACACGGTCAGCCAACAGCGCCTGCAGATCGTCTGGACCCGCGCTCAACAGTGACTGCCCGTTAGCGTGCAACCACTCAACCACGGTTTTAAGATCGCGGCGATAGGCGCTAAGCGTGTTTTCCGCCAGGTTTTTCTCCAGCCACAGGGCATCAAGAAACTGTTCTACGCGGGCTAAATCCTGTTCCACAACGGCCTCTTTTCTTTTCATCTTCGCGCATTATACCCAAAATCCGTGCCCTTGCAGGGCAGCATGTGGCCTGAAAGTCTTGCGTGCCGACCAGCTTTTCAGCGGCTTCCATCGTACTAGCGCCACAGCGACAGAGAAATAAGCGCAAGCTCTGCCAGTGCTCCTGCGCGATGAAGCCCGCAGGCTGTGGTACACTGGCGCGTAAGCCTGTCTGTTAAAAAAGAGTAGTCATCGCTATGAAAATCGGCCTTTTCTATGGTTCCAGCACCTGCTACACCGAAATGGCGGCGGAGAAAATCCGCGATATTATCGGCCCTGACCTGGTCACGCTGCATAACCTGAAAGACGACAGCCCAACGCTGATGGAGCAGTACGATGTACTGATTCTCGGCATTCCGACCTGGGATTTTGGTGAAATACAGGAAGACTGGGAAGCCATCTGGGAGCAGCTTGGCGCATTATCGCTAAAAGGCAAACCGGTTGCGCTTTACGGTATGGGTGACCAGTTAGGCTATGGCGAATGGTTCCTTGACGCACTCGGCATGCTGCACGATGCGCTGGCCCCGCTGGGTGTGAGGTTTATGGGTTACTGGCCAACGCAAGGCTACGAGTTCACCAGCCCTAAGCCGGTCACAGCAGGCGGCGAACTGTTTGTTGGCCTCGCCCTGGATGAAACCAACCAGTACGACCTGAGTGATGCGCGCATCGCGGCCTGGTGTGAGCAAATTTTAGCGGAGATGGCTGAGCTTTTTGGCTGAGCCAGACCTAATTCCGAGCCAGCAGCAAGCGGCGTAAATCACGCCATTCTCGCGCCCCCAGGCTATCAACCGCCAGCCACAAGCGCTGGCTTTTGTTATCACCAGAAAGCCGCAGCAGCATTCCGCCTGGCAGCAACCACGGCGACCCGCTGAGTTGCCACTCCCTGCCCTGCCATTGCAGGCGGTAATCATCCATCAGCGTCAACGCGCCGTGTCTTGCGCGAATGCGCCGCTGGCTGCGCACGCAGTCAAACACCACCAGCGACAGCAACAACAGCCACACCGGCGTGTAGCTTAACGGCCACGGTAGCAGCAACAGCACGGTCGCGATTACGCCATGCAATAACAGCGACAACCACTGTGCGCGCCAGGAAACCCGGATATCACATTGCCACAGGACCACGATCCCGATTCCGCTGCTGAATTAACTGCACCATGCGCTGAAACCCGGCATCCGCTGGCGTACCGTGATTCATAAGCCAGTTGAATAAATCGGGGTCGTCGCACTCCAGCAGGCGAACAAACAAACGCTTATCGTCATCGTTCAGGGTGTCATATTCATGCTCAAAAAACGGCATGATGGAAATATCGAGTTCGCGCATACCGCGTCGGCAGGCCCAGTGAATACGAGCCTTGTTATTGATATCCATCGTCTCTTTTCCTGCATTCCAGAGGATTGGGGGTCGGCTGCCATTGTAACTGGTTTTTTATCATTTCCATTAACTGAATGTTGCAGGACGGAAGTAATCTCCATGAAAAATTCATTATCACGCCAGCATTTTCATTTTTTTACGACGCGGCTCGTAGCAATAACACAACGGCACAAATCGCATTATCAAAGCGCTTGCAATGGCCCCACGCTCTTTTACCATTAGAAGCATTCATCACCTGCTTAACCCAGGACTTTGCTATGGCTTTCAACCCGTTTCCCCCTCGTCAGGCAACTGCCAGTGCACGCCTGCCGCTTACACTGATTTCACTGGAAGACTGGGCGCTGGCAACCGCGGTCGGTGCCGATGGTGAGAAATATCTCCAGGGCCAGGTTACCGCAGACGTGGCAGCGCTGACCAGTAGCCAGCATCTGCTGGTGGCTCATTGCGATCCCAAGGGCAAAATGTGGAGCAATTTGCGCCTGTTTCGCACCCCCGAAGGATTTGCCTGGATTGAACGGCGCAGCCTGCGCGATGCGCAGCTAACCGAACTGAAAAAATACGCGGTGTTTTCTAAAGTGACAATTAGCGCAGATGACGAAACCGTGCTGCTGGGGTTGGCCGGGTTCCAGGCCCGGGCTGCGCTGGCGAAAGTATTCAGCACGCTGCCTGATGAAAACACCCCGCTGGTCCATGAGAATGGCACTACGCTGCTGTGGCTGGGCCTGCCCGCCGAACGCTTTGTGATTATCACCCCGCCCGCCCAGGCTACAGCGCTTACCGACACACTGCGCGGCGAAGCACAGCTTAATAACAGCACCCAGTGGCTGGCGCTGGATATTGAAGGCGGCTTACCGGTGGTAGATGCGCCAAACAGCGCGCAGTTTATTCCTCAGGCTACCAATATGCAGGCACTGGGCGGTATCAGCTTTAAAAAAGGCTGCTATACCGGCCAGGAAATGGTGGCGCGTGCCAAATACCGCGGTGCTAACAAGCGTGCACTGTGGCTGCTGGCGGGCGCTGCCAGCCGTGTACCTGAGGCTGGAGAAGACCTTGAAATGCAGATGGGTGAGAACTGGCGGCGCACCGGCACGGTACTGGCCGCCGTTCGTCTTGATGACGGCAGCCTGCTGGTACAAAACGTAATGAATAACGATATGGAAGAAGGCTGCGTGTTCCGCGTGCGTGACGACAGCACCAGCACGCTTACTATCAAGCCGCTGCCTTATTCACTGGAAGAGGCATAACCCATACACTCCCGCCCAGGCGGGAGTGGACTTACCGGACGTAAAGGTAAATCGCAAGGAAGTGGCACACGCTGCCGCCCAGCACAAAGCCGTGCCAGATAGCGTGGTTGTAAGGAATGCGCTTACAAACATAGAAAATCACGCCCAGCGAGTAAACCACACCGCCAACGGCAAGCAGCGTGACACCGCCAACATCCAGCTTGGTTGCCAGTTGATAAACGACGATAAGAGAGAGCCAGCCCATCACAAGGTAGGTCACCAGCGACAGAACTTTGAAGCGATGGGCCACAGTGAGCTTGAACAGAATCCCCAGCAGCGCCAGGCTCCAGATAACAATCATCAACCCTTTGGCCAGCGGGGACTGCAACCCAACCAGCAAAAATGGGGTATAAGTCCCGGCAATCAGTAAATATATTGCGCAGTGGTCAAACTTTTTTAACCAGCGTTTCGCACGCTCATGAGGGATGGCGTGGTACAGCGTGGAGGCCAGAAACAGCAGAATCATGCTGCCGCCATAAAGACTGTAGCTGGTAATAGCCATTGCACCCGCGTTGGTAGCTGCGGCCTGTACCAGTAGTAGCACCAGCCCGACAATACCAAACACCAGCCCAACACCATGGCTGATGCTGTTGGCGATTTCCTCTGCCAGCGTATATCCCTGTGCAATTAACGGTTTGCGAACCATAGTGAGACTCCGGGGTGATGATGATAAAAAATACAATCGCTACCAGCCTAACTGAGAATGGTTTCAGTGAACACCTGTTCGCTAAAAAATTTATGCATCCAGGTGTAAACGCCTTACGATAGTGACTTTATTCAGTACACCCGTAAGCTAAGCGCCACGCACACACCCTGCGGCCTTACCCCGGCTCTGCCGTGAGGCAACCCGATAAGCCCGCAGACCAACAGGAGTAAACCATGTCGGCAAAGACAGGCAACGCCAGACAAGATTCGCTACACGCTATCGTGGCTTTTTTAATGGAGCTGGATAAACTCAAGCGCGTTGAGCGCCGCACGCGCCTTATTGGTAATGGTCGCCACGAAAACTCTGCTGAGCATAGCTGGCACTTTGCCATGGCGGCACTAAGCCTTCAGCCGTTTGCTCCTGCGGGCGTTGATATCACCCGCGTCATTCAAATGGCGCTGCTGCATGATATTGTCGAAATCGACGTTGGCGATGTGCTGGTTTACGACCTGGCTGCACGCGAGGCCGTTGCCCTGAAAGAAGCGCAGGCCGCTCGCCGCCTGTTTGGCATGCTGCCAGCGCCGCAGGCCGAGTCTTTTTTGCAGCTCTGGCTCGAATATGAGGCCGCAACAACCGCCGATGCCCGCTTTGCCGGCGCAATAGACAGACTTCTGCCGGTGCTGCAAAACCTTCATAACGAGGGACAAAGCTGGCGTGAAAATGGCATTTCACTTGAGCAGGTGCTGGCGCGCAACGCCCACGTGGGCGAAACCCTGCCTGAGCTGTGGCAGCATGTAGAAAGCGAACTGCATCTGGCGCAACAAAAAGGCTGGCTGCACTAACATTAGTTGTACCGATGAAGCATACCCCGTGTCAGCATGTTTTTACCTTCTAAAGGATTGCACTGTGTCGATGTTCACCCATGCCGCTATCGCCAGCCTGAACAACCTGGAAATGTCGGTTTATAATTTCATCATTAAAAACCGCGACAAAGTGATGTACATGACCATACGCGAGCTGGCTGAAGCCTCGGGTGTGTCGACCACCACCGTGTTGCGTTTTTGTCGCAAACTCAACTGCGACGGTTATTCTGAGTTTCGCGTGCGCTTTAAACTTTATCTTGAGCAAAACGAAACGCAGCAGGATAACTTCGGTGCAGGAGAGATAATCAGCTTCTTTAAAAGCGTGAACAACGCTGAATTTGAAGCGCTGCTGGATGATGCCATTGATATTATTGTCTCCTCCGAGCGTATTATTTTTGTCGGGGCGGGCACCTCAGGCGCGCTGGCAAAATACGGCGCACGTTTTTTCTCAAACGTGGGTAAGTTCAGCAATCATATTGACGACCCCTATTTTCCGGTAACCAGCGATATGGCAAAGAATGCACTGGCTATCGTGCTGTCTGTCTCCGGCGAAACCGCTGAAATATTGCGCTTCGCCAGCCAGTTCAGTCTGCATCACTGTAAAGTGCTCTCCATTACCGCACATGAAGGCTCGGCACTGGCAAAACTTGCCGATTTTAACCTCTCCTGGCATTTACCACAGACCCGCGTGGCGGGTGTATACGACATTACCACTCAAATTCCTGTGGTATATATCCTTGAGGCCCTTGGCCGACGCCTGGCAAACAAACTACGCCAGACTGAATAATACGCAGCAATAGGTGGCATTGACCTGATAATAACCAATAAGAACCACCTTATTTCTAATTAAACCTTACCAGCAGGGCACAATCATAATTATCATTCCAAAGATTACCGACCAAAAAAATATCACAAAAAAAATAGCAAGGGAAATTCATTTAGCTATGTATTAAATGCTTTCTCATTACAATGAAAAAGAATATTAAAAATAACACACCAAAAAATGATAAGTGACATAATGATAGCCAGAGCAGTGTTGCTTAAAGACCATAAAAACCATTTGACGTGAGCATTCACAAAGGCGCTCGCACCACCGTCAGTTAACAGCTTTGCTTTTCAACGCCTATCTTCACCACACACTAAAATACCCAATGGATGCTGCAACGCTGTTCCTGTAACAAGCTGTTTTATATATGTGACAAATCACGATCCCTGTTATTTGTTATATCGTGACTTTTGATATTCCTTTGGTAAACTCACGGCATCCTCCATTAATCACTCTGTAATTGCGTCACGCGCTGAATAATATTTACAGACTCTGAATGAGAATGACGAATATGAAAAAATTAACCCTTCCAAAAGACTTTCTCTGGGGTGGTGCCGTTGCCGCACACCAGGTTGAAGGCGGCTGGGATCAGGGCGGTAAAGGCCCGAGCATTTGCGATGTGCTGACGGGCGGCGCTCACGGTGTACCGCGTGAAATCACAGAGGAAGTCATTCCTGGTAAATATTATCCCAACCACCTCGCCAGCGATTTTTACAGTCACTATAAAGAAGACATCAAACTTTTTGCCGAGATGGGCTTTAAGTGTTTTCGTACCTCTATTGCCTGGACGCGTATTTTCCCAAAAGGCGACGAGCTTGAGCCAAACGAAGAAGGGCTGAAGTTCTATGATGATATGTTTGATGAACTGCTCAAATACAACATCGAACCGGTGATTACCCTCTCACACTTCGAAATGCCGCTGCACCTGGTCCAGCAATACGGTGCCTGGACTAACCGTAAAGTGGTCGATTTCTTTGTACGTTTTGCTGAAGTGGTGTTTGAGCGCTACAAGCACAAAGTTAAATACTGGATGACGTTTAACGAAATCAACAACCAGCGCAACTGGCGTGCACCGCTGTTTGGCTACTGCTGCTCCGGGGTGGTGTATACCGAGCACCAGAACCCTGAAGAAACCATGTATCAGGTCCTGCACCACCAGTTTGTTGCCAGCGCAATGGCGGTGAAGGCGGCACGTCGCATTAACCCAGACATGCAGGTCGGCTGCATGCTGGCGATGGTGCCACTGTATCCGTTCTCCTGTAAGCCAGAAGATATGATGTTCGCTCAGGAGTCCATGCGCGAGCGCTATGTCTTTACCGACGTACAACTGCGCGGTTACTACCCGTCTTACGTGCTTAACGAATGGGAGCGTCGTGGCTTTAACATCGTGATGGAGCCAGGCGACGAGCAAATCCTGCGCGATGGCACCTGCGATTACCTCGGCTTTAGCTATTACATGACCAATGCGGTGAAGGCCGAGGGCGGCAGCGGTGATGCGATTTCCGGCTTTGAAGGCAGCGTCCCGAACCCGCACGTGAAGGCCTCCGACTGGGGCTGGCAGATTGACCCGGTTGGCCTGCGATACGCCATGTGTGAGCTGTATGAACGCTACCAGAAACCGCTGTTTATCGTCGAGAACGGTTTTGGCGCTATCGATAAGGTTGAAGCTGATGGCAGCATCAATGATGACTACCGCATTGATTACCTGCGCGCCCACGTTGAAGAAATGATGAAAGCAGTCACCTGGGACGGCGTTGATCTGATGGGCTACACACCGTGGGGCTGTATCGACTGTGTATCTTTCACCACCGGCCAGTACAGCAAACGCTACGGCTTTATTTATGTGAACAAGCATGATGACGGCACAGGCGATATGTCACGCTCACGTAAGAAGAGCTTCAACTGGTACAAGCAGGTCATTGCCTCTAACGGCGAATCACTTTAGTTTTACAGGGCCGCGTTTAACGCGGCTTTTTTTATCCCGCTGTTAAATAAGGAAATCCTTACATTGATGAAACCTATCTCATTAATAGGTCTAATCATTCTTGTTCTTTGACGACCGTCAACGCGTTCTTGTTTTTAACCCTGCATTATGCGATTGCTGATTTTGTCAGCACTTTCGCCTATGAAGGGATAACTACAATGAGCAAAATGATGAAGCTGGGCGCATCGGCACTCGCCGTCGCGGCCGTATGCTATTTTGGATTAGTGGGCTATGTCTGGAATCACGATAAACAGCGCGCGCAAGCCGCTCCGCCGGAAAAATCCGCCTCCGAAACCAACAATCGCGTACTGAGTATTATGCGGGAGAAAGGTTGCGACTACTGTCACACCGTCTCTTCTGACCTGCCGTTTTACGCGTCGTTCCCCATCGCTAAGCAGTTGATGGATTACGATATGTCGCTGGGCTATAAATCCTTTAGCCTCGATCCGGTCAAGCAGAGTCTGCTAAAAGATGCCCCTGCGCCGCAGGATGATTTGACCAAAATTGAGTGGGTCATGGCTAATGAAACCATGCCCCCCACGCGCTACGTAGCGCTGCACTGGTCAGGCAAAATCAGCCCAGAAGAGCGTGAAACCATGCTCAACTGGATTAAAGATCAGCGCCTGAAGTATTACGCCACGCCGGATATGGCGGAAAATCGCCGTAATGAGCCAGTCCAGCCTATCCCACAGACACTGCCGGTTAATGCACAGAAAGTCGCACTCGGCCAGCGCCTGTATCATGACCCACGTTTGTCAGGCGATAACTCCATCTCCTGCGCCAGCTGCCACCAGCTTGGGGCAGGCGGCGTTGACGGCAGAAAAACCTCGCTTGGCGTAGGCGACCAGTCAGGACCCATCAACGCACCTACCGTGTTTAACGCCGTCTTCAACATTGAGCAGTTCTGGGATGGTCGTGCCGCGACGTTGCAGGCTCAGGCCGGTGGGCCACCGCTTAACCCGATTGAAATGGCCTCAGAATCCTGGGATCAAATCATTGGTAAGCTGAGCCAGGATCCGGTGCTCACTCAGGACTTCACGGCGGTTTATCCAGAGGGCTTTACCGGTGAGACTATTACCGATGCCATCGCCGAGTTTGAAAAAACGCTGATAACCCCGAACGCGCCGTTTGATAAATACCTGCGCGGTGACGACAACGCGTTGACAGCTCAGCAGAAACACGGCTGGCAGCTGTTTAAAGAAAACAAGTGCGCAACCTGTCATACCGGCACCATTATGGGCGGGCGCTCCTTTGAGCCGCTGGGGCTGAAAAAAGACTTCGCTTTTGGTACCGTTACCGACGTTGACGTTGGACGTATGAACGTGACCAAAGAGGCGCGCGACAGACTGCGCCAGAAAGTCCCAACATTGCGTAACGTGGCACTGACGGCACCGTATTTCCACCGCGGCGACGTACAGACTCTGGATGAAGCCGTGAAGCTGATGCTGCGCTATCAGGTTGGCACCAGCTTAGCGCAGCAGGATGTCGATGATATTGTCGCCTTCCTGCACACCCTGAACGGGGTCTACACACCGTATCCGGTGCAGTAACCACAAAAAGCGGGCCATGCAGGCCCGCTTTTTTATCACCAGAAAATCCGTCATCCCGGCAGGCTTATACCCACAGGCAAATCTGCCAGCCTCATAAGCAACGCCACCTGTTTTCAGCCCTGCCTGAAAAGCCGCGCCCGTGCCAACTAAAACCGCTGCTCAGTTCCCTGCGGCGCTGGCGTAATGCAATCGCCCGCTACTTCCCACCCGCAAGGTCAATAAAACTACCGGTCACATAGGAGGCCTTATCGCTCAGTAGCCAGGCTATCGCTTGTGCCACTTCCTCAGGCTGACCGCCGCGCCGCATCGGCAGCTGCGATTTAACGCGATCGACGCGTCCGGCCTCACCGCCGCTGGCGTGCATTTCGGTATAGATAAACCCAGGCCGCACGCCGTTAACGCGTATGCCTTGTGCTGCCACTTCCAGCGCTAAGCCGGTTGTGAGCGTATCTACCGCGCCTTTTGATGCCGCATAGTCAACATATTCCCCCGGCGAACCCAGCCTGGCAGCAGCCGAGGACACATTGACGATAGCGCCACGTTGATGAGGCACCATCCGCTTAATCGCCTCGCGACAGCACAGGAAGGTGCCAGTAACGTTGGTGGTCAGCACCTGATTAATACGCTGCGCGCTCAGGGCTTCAACCCGGCACTGCGTAAACAAAATACCGGCATTGTTCACCAGGGCGACCAACGGCTGCGCTTCTTTGTCAATGCGGGCAAACATCTGCATCACCTGAGATTCGTCAGCAATATCGGCCTGTACGGCGAAGGCGTCACCGCCTGAGCGCTGAATCTGCTCTACCACCTCCTGCGCGGCTTGCGCATGAGTGTGATAATTCAGCGCAACGCGATAGCCTTCTTGTGCCAGTTGCAGCGCCGTCGCACGGCCAATGCCGCGACTGGCACCGGTTACCAGAGCAATTGCCATATTTTCTCCCGTAAAAAAGAAGGGCGCCGCAGCGCCCTTTCACATGTTTTGAGTCATAACAGTATTACTGATATTCGCTCATCGGCACGCAGGAACAAAACAGATTGCGATCGCCCCAGACATCATCAAGGCGCTTCACCGTCGGCCAGTATTTGTTGCTGCTGCCCGCCGGGAATACCGCCAGCTCACGGCTGTATGGATGGCTCCAGTCGGCGACCAGCTCCTGCTGGGTGTGTGGTGCATTAACCAGCGGGTTGTCCGCAAGCGGCCACTCCCCTTTCGCCACGCGGTCGATTTCTGCACGGATAGCCAGCATTGCATCAATAAAGCGGTCCAGCTCGACTTTGCTTTCCGACTCCGTTGGTTCCACCATCAGCGTACCCGCAACCGGGAACGACATGGTCGGCGCATGGAAGCCGTAGTCAATCAGGCGCTTAGCCACATCCAGCTCGCTGATGCCGGTCTGCTCTTTGAGCGGGCGCACGTCAAGAATACATTCGTGCGCCACGCGGCCATCGCGCCCGGTGTACAGCACCGGCCAGGCGTCCTTGAGGCGACTGGCAATGTAGTTGGCGTTAAGGATTGCCACCTGACTTGCCTTTTTCAGCCCCTGCGCGCCCATCATGCGGATGTACATCCAGCTAATCGGCAGAATGGATGCGCTGCCAAACGGAGCCGCAGACACCGCGCCCTGGGTGGTAAGCATATCTTCAATCTGCACCACGCTGTGGCCTGGCACAAACGGTGCCAGATGCGCTTTCACGCCGATGGGTCCCATGCCCGGACCGCCGCCGCCGTGCGGAATACAGAACGTTTTATGCAGGTTAAGGTGCGACACATCCGCGCCGATAAAGCCCGGCGTGGTAATGCCGACCTGGGCGTTCATGTTTGCACCGTCGAGGTAAACCTGGCCGCCAAACTCATGCACTACGTTGCAGGCTTCGCGAATGGTTTCTTCGTACACGCCATGGGTGGATGGATAGGTCACCATGATGCAGGAAAGCTGGCTGCCCGCCTGTTCAGCTTTAGCTCGCAAATCGGCGAGATCGATGTTGCCGTCTTTATCACAGGCCACCACCACCACCTGCATGCCCGCCATTTGTGCTGAAGCCGGGTTGGTGCCGTGCGCTGAACTTGGGATAAGACAGATATCGCGATGGCCTTCGTTGCGGCTCTCGTGATAACGACGGATTGCCAGCAGGCCGGCGTATTCGCCCTGCGCGCCGGAGTTTGGCTGCATGCACAGCGCGTCATAGCCGGTGAGTTTGACCAGCCATTCCGAGAGCTGGGCAATCATCTGGTGATAGCCTTCAGCCTGGTTCGCCGGGCAGAACGGATGCAGCTCGGCAAATTCCGGCCAGGTGATGGGGATCATTTCCGCTGCGGCGTTAAGCTTCATGGTACAGGAGCCAAGCGGGATCATGGCCTGGTTCAACGCCAGGTCCTTGCGCTCCAGACTGTGCATGTAGCGCATCATCTCGGTTTCGCTGTGATAGCTGTTAAACACCGGATGCGCCAGGATGGCATCGTCACGCAGCATCGCCTGAGGAATAGAGCGGCTGTCATGCGCTACGTCTTTATCGAGCGTCTGCGGATCCAGGCCATGACCGTCGCCCAGCAGCACGTCAAACAGCGCAATCACATCTTCGCGCGTGGTGGTTTCATCAAGCGTGATACCGACAGCGCCTGGCAGGTCACTGCGCAGGTTAATTTCGCGTGCCTGCGCACGTGCCAGCACACTGGCTTTGTCAGCCACTTCCACACACAGCGTGTCAAACCAGCTGCTATGGCGCAAGTGCAGGCCTTTGTTTTGCAAGCCCACCGCCAGAATGTCGGTGAAGCGATGAATACGGTTAGCAATACGTTTGAGGCCTTCAGGTCCGTGCCAGACCGCGTACAGCCCGGCAATATTCGCCAGCAGCACCTGCGAAGTACAGATGTTGGAGTTAGCCTTTTCGCGGCGAATATGCTGCTCGCGCGTCTGCATCGCCATGCGCAGCGCGGTGTTACCGGCCGCATCGCGGGAAACGCCAATAATGCGCCCCGGCATTGCGCGCTTGTGCTCATCGCTGACAGCGAAAAACGCCGCGTGCGGCCCGCCGTAGCCCATCGGCACGCCAAAACGCTGCGCGGAGCCAAAGACAATATCGGCACCCTGCTTGCCCGGTGCCGTCAACAGCACCAGCGCCATCATATCGGCAGCTACGCTTACAACGACTTTGCGATCTTTCAGTTCGCTGATAAGCGCGCTGTAATCGTGAACCTCACCGGTGGTGCCCACCTGCTGAAGCAGCACGCCGAACAGGTCCTGATGGTCGAGCGCTTTGTGCGCCTCATCTACAATCACCTCAAAGCCAAAGGTTTCAGCGCGGGTGCGCACCACGTCCAGCGTCTGCGGATGAATATCCTGCGCCACAAAGAAACGGTTGGCGCCTTTGAGCTTGCTGATGCGTTTTGCCATCGCCATCGCTTCTGCGGCAGCGGTCGCTTCGTCGAGCAGCGAGGCAGAGGCGAGATCCATGCCGGTTAAATCCAGCGTAAGCTGCTGGAAGTTAAGCAGCGCCTCAAGGCGGCCCTGGGAGACTTCCGGCTGATACGGTGTATACGCGGTATACCAGCCCGGGTTTTCCAGCATGTTGCGCAGGATAACCGGCGGCGTTTGCACGCCCGCGTAGCCCATGCCGATATAAGATTTAAAGCGCTTGTTGCGACCCGCAATGGCTTTCAACTCAGCCAGTGCGGCAAATTCGGTGGCAGCCTCGCCGGTCTGTGGCGGCTGCGGCAGCTGAATATCAGCCGGGACAATCTGCGCAATCAGCGCATCAAGAGAAGTTGCGCCCACCGCGTCGAGCATCTGCTTTTGCTGCTCCTGGGTAGGACCAATGTGCCTGTCGATAAAGGCTTCGCTGTGTTCCAGCTGGCTTAAGGTCTGAGTCATGGCTTGTGCTTCCGGGTCACGTGCTGTGGGGCAAACCAAAAGGGGTCGGGGCTTAACCCGACCCCTTCACGTTATTCGTCTTCTAACAGGGCTGCATAGGCGTCTGCACTGAGCAGCGCGGCGACCTGACTTTCGTCACTGGCCTTGATGCGGAAAATCCAGCCATCGCCGTAAGGCTCGGCGTTCACAAGCTCAGGCTCGTCACCGAGTGACTCGTTCACCGCCACAATTTCACCGCTCACCGGTGCATAAATATCAGAGGCCGCTTTCACTGATTCCGCAACCGCGCAGTCGTCGCCGGCGCTGACGGTTTTACCCACTTCCGGCAGGTCAACAAACACCATGTCGCCCAGCAACTGCTGCGCATGTTCGGTAATACCCACGGTATAAGTTCCGTCGGCTTCCTTGCGCAGCCACTCGTGCTCTTTACTGTATTTCAAATCGTTCGGCACATTGCTCATTGTATCTCTCCTGAATATCCCCGCGTTTGCATGGGTATTAAACGTGCTGACTATGCGACGGCTTTACCGGCGCGAACAAAAACAGGTTTGGTTACTTTGACCGGCATTTCACGGTTGCGGATCTGCACGATGGCGGTATCGCCAATGCCCGCCGGTACGCGCGCCAGCGCAATGCTGTAGCCAAACGTCGGTGAGAAGGTGCCGCTGGTGATAATGCCTTCCTGCGCATTGCCGTGTATGTCGGTAAAACGTACCGGCAGCTCACCGCGCAGCACGCCTTTTTCCGTCATTACCAGACCAACCAGTTGTTCCGTACCCTGCTCGCGCTGGGCTTCGAGCACATCACGGCCGATAAAGTCACGATCGGCCGGTTCCCAGGCGATGGTCCAGCCCATGTTGGCGGCGAGCGGTGATACGCCTTCGTCCATCTCCTGTCCGTACAGATTCATACCCGCTTCCAGGCGCAGCGTATCGCGTGCTCCCAGGCCGCAGGGTTTCACACCTGCTTTCACCAACTGCTGCCAGAACGCGGCCGCCTTTTCATTCGGCAGGGCAATCTCGTAACCGGCTTCACCGGTATAACCGGTGGTCGCAATAAACAAGTCACCGGACTGCACGCCGAAAAAGGGCTTCATATCGGCTACCGCGTCGCGCTGTTCAGGGGTAAACAGCGTTGCCGCTTTTTCCTTCGCCTGCGGTCCCTGTACGGCAATCATAGACAGGTCGTCGCGCACGGTAATCGCCACGCCATAAGGCTCAGCATGACGGGTTATCCAGGCAAGATCTTTTTCGCGCGTTGCGGAGTTCACCACCAGACGGAAATTGTCTTCAGAGAAGTAGTACACGATGAGGTCGTCAATCACGCCCGCCGAGGCATTGAGCATAGGCGTGTAGAGCGCTTTGCCAGATTTAGTGAGCTTCGCCACGTCGTTTGCCAGCAGATAACGCAAAAACTCCTGCGTGCGGCTGCCATGTAAATCGACAATGGTCATATGGGAGACATCAAACATCCCGGCGTCCGTGCGTACTGCGTGGTGTTCATCAAGCTGAGAGCCGTAGTGCAGCGGCATCATCCAACCATGAAAGTCCACCATGCGCGCACCGCACAGCGTATGTTGTTCAAACAAAGGGGTCTGCTGAGCCATCTTGTCCTCTTTCAGTACGATGGGGGTCTCCTTTTCGCCCCGCGACGAACGGGACGAAACCCGGCGTCAGCGTCCAGGAGGACACCAACGCAAACGTTACCTTTGACCTGAACTTACCACTGAAACCGGCACTAAACCACAAGCGCAGGCGGGCCATCGGATTACCTTATGACCAAAAATCGGGCTGACCGGCAGAGTTTTTTCATCCAGACATTTGCGAAACAGCGCACAAAATCGCGCAATATCACGCCAGGAAATTAGGATCAGATAACATTTTTGATAAAAACAAAAACAAAAATGCTACAAATGACCGTGCGTTAAATTAGTAAAACTAATGCGAAACAGGGAGTGGGATTAGAATATTTCAAATGAGGAGACGCCCCTTTCAGCGAACGAAAGGAGCGTGCAGGTGGCTTTAACGCAGCCAGTCAGGCAGGTCGTTCAGCCCCATCGCCTGGCGAATCAGCTGGGGTTTTACCCCGGGCAGCGTATCGGCAAGCTTCAGACCGAGATCGCGCAGCAGTTTTTTCGCCGGATTGCTGCCAGCAAACAACTCGCGGAATCCCTGCATACTCGCCAGCATCAGCGCTGCGCTGTGCTTGCGGCTGCGCTCATAACGACGCAGATAGAGATACTGACCAATATCCTTGCCCTGCTCATGCAGGCGGCGCACTTGCGCAATCAACTCTGCGGCATCCATAAAGCCAAGGTTAACGCCCTGCCCGGCCAGCGGGTGAATGGTATGGGCAGCATCGCCCACCAGCGCCAGACGGTGGGCGGCAAACTGGCGCGCATAACGGCCGGTCAGCGGGAATACCAGGCGTTCACTCTCTACCTGACACAAGCCCAGGCGGTTATCAAACGCCACCGTCAGCGCCTGATTGAAAATTTCCTCCTCGGACTCACGCATACGTCCGGCATCGTCCGGCGACAGCGACCAGACAATAGAACACAGGTAAGGATCGCTTAGCGGCAGGAAAGCCAGCACGCCATCGCCGTGGAAAACCTGGCGTGCAACAGCGTCATGCGGCTCGGCAGTGCGTATTGTCGCCACCAGCGCATGATGGCGATAATCCCAGGATACCAGCGGGATATCTGCCTGCTGGCGCAGCCAGGAGCGAGCGCCGTCGGCACCCACCACCAGTCTGGCGGTCAACATCGTGCCGTCTTTGAGCGTGAGAAAGGCCTCGTTCTCGCCCCAGGCTATTTGCTGCATTTCAACCGGTGCCAACAGCGTGATATCGGCACAGCGTTGTGCTTTTTCCCACAGCGCCTGGTGGATGACCGCGTTCTCAACGATATGCCCGAGGTGGCTGAAGCCAAAACTGCTGTCTTCAAAGCTGATACGCCCGAAGCTGTCGCGGTCCCAGACCTCCATACCGTGATAGCGGCTGGCGCGTTGGGCTTCAATGGCACTCCAGACGCCAAGGCGGGTAAGCAGCTTCTCGCTCGCGCCGTTGATTGCCGAGACACGCAGCGCGGGAGGGGCGTTGCTGTCGAGTTTTTCCGCCACCTGCTGCTCAAGCACGGCAATACGCAAACCGCTGCCCTGCAACCCGCAGGCTAACGCCAGCCCTACCATGCCGCCACCGACAATTGCCACATCAACGCTTTGCACTTATGACTCTCCTGTTAACGCGCCACCCAGCCCAGGGTGCGCCTGGCCAGCGCATCGCGCGCTGGCGTTAAATATTCCATCGCCATCAACCCCACGTTGCGCCCCGCAACCAGCGGCGCCCAGCGGTTAGCAAACACCTGTACCAGGCCGTCCGTCACGCCAACGGTTGCTGCGCGATCGGGTCTGCGACGTGAGTGATACGCCGCCAGAACCGGCCAGGTACCAATATCCTGGCCCTGACGCCAGCAGTGAGCGAGGGTTTCAGCCAGCGTCATCACATCGCGCATACCGAGGTTAAAACCCTGTCCGGCAATGGGATGCAGGGTTTGCGCGGCATTGCCGACCAGCGCCAGGCGGTGCGTGATGCAGCGTGACGCGCGGGTCAGCGCCAGCGGATAGGCGCTGCGTGCGCCGGCGTGGGTAATGCGACCAAGCCGCCAGCCAAACGCACGCTGTAGCTCATCACAAAAGCGCGCATCACTCCAGCTCATGACGTCATCGCGATTCTCGCTGGCGTGGCACCACACCAGCGAGCAACGCCCGCCGGACATGGGTAACATGGCCAGCGGGCCGTCGGCGGTGAAACGCTCCCAGGCCCGGCCCTGATGTGGGCTGGCGGTAGAGACATTCGCAATCACCGCCACCTGCCCGTAATCTTCTTTACGCCAGCTAATGCCGCACTGGGCGGCAAGCCGGGACTGGCTGCCATCCGCGGCAACCAGAAGACTGCCTTGAATCACGTCGCCGTTTTCGAGCGTGACGCTGGCCGCGTCCTGGGTGCGCTCACAGCGTGCCACCCGCTGCGGGCAATGCAACGTCACCCCCGGCGCCTGGCGCAGTAGCCCAAATAGCCGCTGGCCTACATCATGCAGTTCAACCACCTGCCCTAACGCCGATGTCTGGTAGTCCTGCGCCTGTAGCGTGACAAAACCGGCATGGCCGCGGTCGCTGACGTGCACGGTATTGATAGCCGTGGCGCAATCAGCCAGTGCTGGCCAGACGCCAATCTGCGTAAGCTGCTGGCAGGTGCCCTGGGCCAGCGCAATAGCGCGGGCATCAAAACCGGGATGGCTGTGCGAGGACGGCAGCGTGGCCTCAACCAGATGCACGGGCAATTTGCCGCCGCTCAGGTGCGACAACGCCAGTGCCAGCGTTGCGCCGTTAATGCCACCACCGACGATGATGACGCTCATGAGCGCCCCGCTGCCATCAGCGCCTCAATGTCGTCAGCGCGTTTCACAACGCTGGCGGTGAGGTTCTCGTTTCCGGTTTCAGTAATCACAATATCGTCTTCAATGCGGATGCCAATACCCCGGTACTGCGCCGGGACGTTGGCCTCCGGCGAGATATACAGTCCCGGCTCTACCGTCAGTACCATGCCTGGCTCAAGCAGGCGCGAGCGGTCCTGGCCGTAGTTGCCCACGTCGTGCACATCCAGCCCCAGCCAGTGGCTAAGGCCATGCATAAAGAAAGGGCGATGGGCGTTATCAGCGACCAGCTGCTCAACCTCACCCTGCAAAATCCCCAGACGCACCAGGCCACGCACCATGATGCGCACCACCTCGCCGGTGACGGCCTGAATGGAAGTGCCCGGACGATAGAGCGTCAGCGCAGTTTCCAGCGACTCCAGCACAATGTCGTAAATTTCACGCTGCGGGGCGCTGAATTTACCGCTCACCGGGAAGGTGCGGGTGATGTCGCCCGCGTAGCCGAGGTATTCGCAGCCCGCGTCAATCAGCACCAGAGAGCCGTCACACAGTTCGCTTTCGTTTTCGGTGTAATGCAGAATGCAGCCGTTTTCGCCAGCGCCAACAATGGTGTTATAGGAGGGATAGCGCGCGCCGTGGCGGGTAAATTCGTGTTGAATTTCCCCTTCAAGATGATATTCAAACAGCCCGGCGCGGCAGCGCTCCATCGCCCGGGTGTGGGCCAGCGCGCTGATTTCACCGGCGCGACGCAGCACGGCGATTTCTTCTGGCGATTTAAACAGGCGCATTTCATGCACCCACGGACGCCAGTCGGTGAGCGTTGCCGGTGCCATCAGATTCTGGCGCGTACCCGCACGCAGTTTTTCGAGTGCGGCGAAGATAATTTTATCCGCGTAAGGGTAAAGCCCCTGCGCGTGATACACCACGTCCAGCCCGTTGAGCAGCTGCCAGAGATGCTGGCCGATTTCGCTAAACGCCAGCGCGCGGTCAACCGCCAGTTTTTCTGGTGCGGCTTCCTGCCCTAACCGGCGGCCAAACCAGATTTCTGCGTTCTTGTCGCGCACGCGGTTAAACAGCACGCTGTGATTGTGGCTCTCAGCACTTTTAATAAGCACCAGCACGGCCTCCGGTTCATTAAAACCGGTGAAATACCAGAAATCACTGTTCTGACGATAGGGATATTCACTGTCGGCGCTACGCGGCGCTTCGGGTGCGGCGAAAATCAGCGCGGCACTGCCTGGCGCCATTTTTGCCAGCAGCGTCTGGCGGCGGCGGAGAAACTCTTGTTGTGTCATGGCACCTCCTGAGTTTTATGCCTTTATACCTGAGCGCAGGCGCGGGTAAACCTGCGCTCAGAGACAAGCCTGAAGATTAATGCAGCGTGGGTTTTTGTACCTCGGGGGCGGTTGGTGCCGGGCGCGTAAACGTGTCATGACACAGCAGTGCTGCAACACGCACGTATTCGACCACTTCTTCCAGCGACATTTCCAGCTCTTCCTGATCCTCGTCTTCGTCATAGCCAAGTTGGGCAATATTACGAAGGTCGTCGATGGCCTCACCGGTTTCCCCGGTGACTTTATCAAGCTTTGGCTGCGTGACGCCAAGGCCCAGCAGGAAGTGGTTAACCCAGCCTGCCAGCGCGTCTGCACGGTCGAACACGCTAATATCTTCGCCTTCCGGCAGGTAAAGCTGGAACAGGAAACCGTCATCTTCCAGCGCATCACTGGTGACAGAGTGCAGTTGAACCAGCGTGTCAGAGAGGTTTTTACTAAATGCCAGCCCCTCGTTGGTCAGGTCATGCAGCAGCGCCTGCCAGCTGCTGTCTTTGTTGCCGCCGCACAGCATACCGCTGATAAGGCCGTGCATCTCCGCAGGCGTTAACCCTACGCCCTGTTGACTAAGCTGTTGGCCCAGGGTGTCGTAGCCGGGCATACTGTTGTTCTGTATAGACATGCGCATTCATCATCGTTGGGAGGAAGAGTTCGTGTTATGCTACCATTATGGAGCCCGCCGATACCAGAAAAGGGCTTGTATCTTCATATCAGGGTAGCTTATAGTGACGCCCCTTTGCTGCCCCGGCGGTAGTAAAAGCGGGCGATTTAACAGCGTGGAAGGTGGCATGTCTGCACAACCAGTCGATATCCAAATTTTTGGGCGCTCGCTGCGGGTTAATTGCCCGCCGGAACAGCGGGAAGCGCTAAGCAAGGCAGCTGAAGAACTCGATAGGCGTTTGCAGGATCTTAAAGTCCGTACGCGCGTGAGCAACACCGAACAACTGGTGTTTATTGCGGCACTCAACATTTGCTATGAGCTTGAGCTCGAAAAGCAAAAAACCGGTGACTATGCCGCCAGCATGGAGCAACGTATTCGTATGCTTCAACAAACGCTGGAACAGGCATTACTTGAGCAGGGTCGCAATCCTGAACGAACAGGTCAAAAGTTTGAATAACACTTCATGGTCAGCTATGGTAGAGTAACTGTGAAGGACAAAATTTCTCTGAGATGTTTGCAAGCGGGCCAGTCCCCTGAGCCGATATTTCATACCACAAGAATGTGACGCTCCACGATCGGTGCGCATGCCCGGCTTGTCCGGGAAGCCTTAAGATTGTGACGACGCATTCACCTTGAACCACGGGTTCAAGGGTTACAGCCTGCGGCGGCATCTCGGAGATTCCTCTCTTCTTACTACCACCATGACGCAACACGCACTTTTCCCCCAGACTCGCCAACAAATTCGCCAGATGGTCCGGCAACGACGCCGCGCACTCAGCCGCGAAGAACAATCGCACTACGCACAACAAGCCACTGAACGCGCGCTCGCGTTTCCCGCTGTCGCTCAGGCACAGCGCCTTGCCCTGTTCCTTTCTTTTGACGGCGAGCTGGACACGCAACCGCTCATAGACGCACTGTGGCGCAACGGCCAGCAGGTTTACCTGCCGGTACTGCACCCTTTCAGCCGCGGCAATCTGCTGTTTTTGCACTACACACCACAGACACCAATGACGCGCAATGTGCTGAAAATTATTGAGCCGCAACTTGATGTGCGCAATGTTCTGCCGCTTGAGCAGCTCGATACGCTTATCGTGCCGCTGGTCGCTTTTGACACTAGCGGGCAACGTCTGGGCATGGGCGGCGGCTTTTATGACCGCACATTACAGCACTGGCAACAGCACGGTTTTACGCCGGTAGGTTACGCCCACGACTGCCAGCAAGTGGAATCCCTGCCGGTTGAGTCCTGGGATATCGCGCTGCCCCAGGTGATTACCCCTTCCCGGCTCTGGCAGTGGTAACAGCGCCTCTTCGCCATAATCTCCCCGACAGATAACAGTAAAAAAGCCCCCGCGTGCGGAGGCTTGATGTGGCGCTTATAGAACACGCATCAGTACAGTAAGCGCGCGCGGATCGTGCCAGGAATTGCTTTCATTGCGTCCAGCGCCTTATCTGCAATCTCTTTTTGCGCGTCAATATCAATCACCACGTAACCGACCTGGGCAGAGGTTTGCAGGTACTGAGCGGCAATGTTGACGCCCTGCTCGGCAAAGATTTGGTTGATGGCGGTCAGAATGCCTGGGCGGTTTTCATGGATGTGCAGTAAACGGCTGCTGCTGGCACCGTGCTGCGGCAAAGAAACCTCAGGGAAGTTCACCGCAGACAGCGTGGAGCCGTTATCGGAATATTTACTGAGCTTACCGGCTACTTCAATACCGATATTTTCCTGCGCTTCCTGGGTGGAGCCACCGATGTGCGGGGTCAGGATAACGTTATCAAACTCGCACAGCGGCGAGCTGAACGGGTCGCTGTTAGTCGCAGGCTCGGTCGGGAACACGTCAATGGCCGCGCCCGACAGGTGCTTGCTGGAAAGCGCCTCACACAGCGCAGGAATATCTACCACCGTTCCGCGCGAGGCGTTAATCAACAGCGCGCCTGGCTTCATCAGCATCAGTTCCTGCTGACCAATCATATTCTTCGTGCTGGCGTTTTCCGGCACGTGCAGCGTCACTACATCGCTCATGTTGAGCAAATCGGACAGATGCTGCACCTGGGTTGCGTTACCAAGCGGCAGTTTATTCTCAATATCATAGAAATAAACGTGCATGCCCAGCGATTCGGCCAGGATGCCAAGCTGAGTACCGATGTGGCCATAGCCAATAATGCCAAGCTTCTTGCCGCGTGCTTCATAGCAGCCCACGGCCTGCTTATTCCACACGCCACGGTGGGCTTTCGCATTGGCCTCCGGCACGCCGCGCATCAGCAGCAGCAACTCGCCAATAACCAGTTCCGCCACAGAGCGCGTGTTTGAAAATGGCGCGTTAAACACCGGAACGCCACGTTTTGCCGCTGCGTTCAGGTCAACCTGGTTAGTACCGATGCAGAAACAGCCAACGGCAACCAGTTTTTCAGCCGCTGCGAAGATCTCTTCAGTCAGATGGGTGCGGGAACGGATGCCAATAAAATGCGCATCACGAATGGATGCCTTGAGTTCATCGTCATCGAGCGCGCCTTTATGGAACTCGATATTGGTGTAACCTGCCGCGCGCAGGTTATCGACGGCCTTCTGGTGTACGCCTTCAACCAGAAGAAATTTAATCTTGTCTTTCTCCAGTGATACTTTTGCCATTACCCGACCCTGTTTTATCTGAACTGCCTGAATTGTGCTGTTGTGTTTGGCGTTGCGGCGATAAGCCAGCCTTCTGTCAACATATCAAAATTTGCGTCTGCGGCAATATGAACGTTTGCGTCACCGTCGTGAGGAACGCTCATGCAACCCGGGAAAGCAGCACAAAACGCCAGTGTGAGATTTCAGAGCAGAACAAAAAGAGGGAGGGTTAAAAATATGTGACAGATGTCACTAAATATTGCGCTGTAAAATTTTATTCACTTTGGGGCGCCGATGCGCCCCAGGTCATACGGTTATTTAATGGTTTTCACGCCATCGGCCGTACCAATCAGCGCAACGTCGGCACCACGGCGAGCAAACAAACCGACGGTTACCACGCCAGGAATGGCGTTAATGGCATCTTCCAGCGCAACAGGGTCAATGATTTCCAGGCCATGAACGTCCAGAATCACGTTGCCGTTATCGGTCGTCACGCCCTGGCGGTACTCCGGGCGCCCCCCCAGTTTCACAAGCTGGCGAGCCACACAGCTGCGCGCCATCGGAATCACTTCCACCGGCAACGGGAAATTGCCAAGAATAGCGACCTGCTTGGATGCATCGGCAATGCAGATAAATTTTTCAGCGACCGAGGCAATGATTTTTTCACGCGTCAGCGCCGCGCCACCGCCTTTGATCATCTGCATGTTGTCGTTGATTTCATCGGCACCGTCAACGTAAATCCCCAGGCTATCAACCTCGTTCAGGTCAAAAACCGGGATACCGAGCGCCTTAAGCTTAGCCGTGGAGGCATCTGAACTGGACACCGCGCCATCAATCTGGTCTTTGATGGTGCCGAGTGCGTCGATAAAGTGCGCAGCCGTCGAGCCGGTGCCTACGCCTACAATAGTACCCGGCTGCACGTACTCCAGCGCGGCCCAGCCAACTGCTTTTTTCAGTTCATCCTGCGTCATGATTCTTTGCCTGTGGTATGAAATATGCCGCGCATTATAGAGCATGGGACGAAAAATTGCGGCCCGGTTTGCCGTAATCTCGCCTGCGTCACAGGGCGCAATTTGCTGGCACACGGGCAAAATTGTGTCATAGTGGCGCGCAAGCGATGAAAAGGAGTGCAACATCAGAATGAAACGCCCGGACTACAGAACATTACAGGCGCTGGATGCGGTCATCCGCGAGCGCGGCTTTGAACGTGCCGCACAGAAGCTGTGTATCACCCAATCCGCGGTTTCGCAGCGTATTAAGCAGCTGGAGAATATGTTCGGGCAACCGTTACTGGTACGTACTGTGCCACCTCGCCCTACCGAGCAGGGACAAAAGCTGCTGGCGCTGCTGCGCCAGGTAGAACTGCTGGAAGACGAGTGGCTGGGTGATGAGCAGACCGGCTCCACGCCGCTGCTGCTGTCGCTGGCGGTCAACGCAGACAGCCTCGCGACCTGGCTTCTGCCCGCGCTTGCGCCGGTGCTGGCCGACTCCCCTATTCGCCTCAACTTGCAGGTTGAAGACGAAACCCGCACCCAGGAGCGACTGCGCCGCGGCGAAGTGGTGGGTGCCGTCAGTATCCAGCCTCAACCACTACCAAGCTGTCTGGTTGATAAGCTTGGCGCGCTGGATTACCTTTTTGTTGGCTCTAAGGCGTTTGCCGAGCGCTATTTCCCTAACGGAGTGACCCGTTCGGCACTGCTTAAAGCCCCCGCGGTGGCGTTCGATCACCTTGATGATATGCACCAGGCCTTTTTACAGCAAAACTTCGACCTGTCGCCGGGCAGCGTGCCGTGTCACATCGTCAACTCCTCAGAAGCCTTTGTGCAACTGGCGCGCCAGGGTACAACCTGCTGCATGATCCCGCATTTGCAGATTGAGCGAGAGCTGGCAAACGGCGAGCTTATCGACCTGACGCCAGGCCTGTTCCAGCGCCGGATGCTGTTCTGGCACCGCTTTGCCCCGGAAAGCCGCATGATGCGCAACGTTACCGATGCGCTACTGGCTTACGGCCAGCAGGTACTGCGCCAGGACTGATATGAAAAAACCGCCCCTGAAGGCGGTTTTGTTACCTGAAAAGCCCCGCAAGGGGCTTTTTGCTTACTGCTGCGAGGCGCTGTCGGTCTGTGCTGAAGCCGGTGCAGGAGCCGGTGCAGGTACAGGAGCCGGTGCGTCTTGCGGCGCAGGCGCTGCTTTAGCCGCACTCTGCCCGCCCGGTTGCAGTTCAAACACCACATCAACCTGGTCATCAAACTGAATGGACTGCTGGTCGTAGGTTTCCTGTGCAGAAACAGGGGCTGCATCGGCTGCTTTCATCATCCGCACCATCGGTGCCGGACGGTAGTTAGCGACGTGATAGCGGATGCTGTAAACCGGGCCAAGCTTGCTGTTAAAGCCCTGCGCCAGCTTCTGCGCCTGAGCCGTCGCATCGCTAATCGCTTCCTGACGCGCCTTATCTTTATACTGCTCCGGGTTGGCAACGCCCAGCGTTACCGAGCGGACTTCATTGAGTCCGGCCTTTAAGGCACCATCGAGCAACTCATTGAGGCTATCAAGCTTGCGCACCGTCACTTCAACCGAGCGTATCGCACGGTAGCCCTTAAGCTGCGATTTACCGTCTTTCAGATAGTCGTACTCAGGCTGCGTGCGCAGGTTGGCTGAGCTGATGTCTTTTTTCTCAACGCCGCTTTTTTGCAAAAAGGTCAGATACTGGGCTACACGCTCGTCGGCCTGCTTTTTGGCAGAGGCAGCATCTTGTGCCATCACGCTAACCTCAATGGCTACGGTGGCAATATCGGGCACTGCATCCACACTCGCAGCACCTGATGTCACAATATGCGGCCCGTTCGGCAGCTCATTTGCCTGTGCGGTAAACGCCCCTAAACCTAATGCTGCGGCCAGCGCTAATACTTTAAACTTCACTGTATGACCTCCGTGCTTTTCCACATGATATTCCCGGCCTTATGGCGCAGATGCACCCGTACAAAACCATCTGCGGGTGCAATGGCGGATTATGTTACCACCCGCTAAGGGCAGAGCATTGCAAAAGCATAGTGCGCCGAAAAATAATGTCTATCAGATTAGGGTGATTCACGACATCAGCCGCGCAAGGTGCTGCACGCCGTCCTGGGCAAGGCGCAGCGCAATATAAATCATCACGGCACCCACGGCTGCGTTGATGATGCGCTGTGCCAGGACCGTACGCAGCCGTGGTGCCAGCCAGGCGGCAAGAATAGCCAGGCCAAAAAACCACAGAAATGAAGCACTCACGGTGCCAATAGCAAACCAGCGCTTCGGCTCGGCTTCCAGTTGCCCGCCAAGGCTTCCGAGCACCACAAAAGTGTCCAGATAGACGTGCGGGTTAAGCCAGGTCACCGCCAGCATGGTGGTGATTATCCGCAGCCGTCCCTGCTTCATGACTTCATCCTGGGTGAGCGCCATGTCGCGGCTCATCGCCGTGCGCAATGCTCCCCAACCGTACCACAGCAAAAATCCCACCCCGCCCCAGGTCACCAGCGCCAGCAGCCACGGCGAATGTGCCAACAGCGCGCTACCGCCAAAAATACCGGCACAAATCAGCACCATATCGCTCACCGCGCACAGCAGTGCCACCATCAAATGATACTGGCGGCGAATGCCCTGGTTCATGACAAACGCGTTCTGCGGCCCCAGCGGAAGGATCATCGCCGCACCCAACATAAGTCCCTGTAAATAATACGCTAACACGCAAAAACTCCTTGCTCTTCACGAAATACCGCTGAGTGTAGCGAGCCGTCGTCATTAGCGGAAATGGATAATTTTAATCATCAATAAGTAAAACTGATGAAAAGCGGGGGAACGTGTTCAACGAAGGGAAGAAGTGGCCGACGGTTGCGCCGGCATTTTTTCAGCAGGTGAGCAATAAAAAGGCCAGCAAACGCTGGCCCGGTAGATTATGAATTTTGCGTCGGTTGTGTGACGCGCACGTCCATCTGCGGATACGGGAAGCTGATGCCTTTCTCATCAAAATTGCGTTTGATGCGCTCCAGCACGTCCCAGTAAACTTCTTGCAGGTCGCTGCTCTTACTCCAGGCACGCGCCACATAGTTGACGGTTGATGGCCCTAATTCATTCAGGCGTACGGTGATTTCGCGGTCTTTAAGCACGCGCTCGTCGGCCTGAAGAATGTCTTTGATGGTCTGAATCACTTCATCAGTGTTGGCATCGTAAGATACGCCGATAATAAATTCGTTACGGCGCACCGGCTCGCGCGAGAAGTTAATAATATTACCCGCAATGATTTTACCGTTTGGCACCACAACAATTTTGCCGTCTACGGTACGCAGCGTCGTTGAGAAAATCTGCACGTTAATCACCGTACCGGCCACGCCACCGAGATCGACATATTCCCCGGAGCGGAACGGGCGGAACGTCACCAGCAGTACGCCAGCGGCCAGGTTTGACAGCGAGCCTTGCAGCGCCAGGCCTACCGCCAGACCGGCGGCACCGAGCACGGCGATAACCGAGGCGGTCTGTACACCTACGCGTCCCAGTGCAGCAATCACCGTAAAGGCGATAATGGCATAGCGCACCATCGCAGAAAGAAAATCAGCCACCGTGCTGTCAATGTGGCGCGCCCGCATCACGCGGTTGGCCATGCCAGAAACAGTGCGTGCGATAATCAGGCCAACGATAATGATGGCGATTGCCGCGACAATATTAACCGCGTAGCTCAGTAACAGTGCCTGGTTGCGCACCAACCAGTTACCCGCGTTATTTATGCTATCGACAACATTCAAATCTTCCATTCAATAATCCTTGGTCAGGTCAAAAACAAAGAAAATGAGACTGTCTTCACGAAAACGACCTGACAAAGGTAAACAAAAATGGTCGAAGATGCCATTTTTTGGCATGGCACAATAAAAGATGCGGGCAAAATTAAGACTCCGCAGGTTTATCAACCATTCTGAGAAACCCGCTCACTAATGCATTTTTCTGCTTAAACACTTCGGCAATCTCGCTCACCACCTTGCCGCTGCCCGCATTCTTCCAAGCAATAGAAAGCGGTGACGGCTGGCGTGGATTAATGACCTCACGCACCACCAGCGCGCCGGATTCAACATACGGGCGGCACATTCGCTCCGGTAAAAAACCAACACCAAGGCCGCTTAAATGACAGGCCAGTTTGGTGCTCAAGTCCGGCACTTTAATCTCCTTTTGCCCGCTCAGAAGCCAGGCAACACGGCGCGTCAGCGTGCGCGAAGTGTCTTCAATATTAATCGCCGGATAGCGACGCAACATGTCGTCAGACAGTACCGGTGCCGGGTGGCGAGCTAAAGGGTGACTCTGCGCCACCACAAATTGCCAGCTGATGTCACCCAGCGGCAGTAAAGAGATAGTGTTTGAGAGCGATTCCGAGCCAGTAACGCCAATGGCTAACTGGAAATCGTCATATAACAGCGAGTCCCATACGCCCATATAGACCTGGCGGGAAATTTGAAAACGCGTAAAAGGAAACTGCTGATGCAGCCATGTCAGAAGATCCGCCGTGGTCTGCGGCTGGTAGAGCAGGTTATTGATAACAATATTCACCTGCCTTTCAACGCCTGCGTTAATTTGCTGAAGCTCATCCGGCATCGCATCCAGCCAGTTAAGCCACTGTCGGCAGTGCTCCAGCAAATGCTGCCCGGCAAGCGTCAGATTGACCGAACGGGTGGTGCGTAAAAAAAGCTGCGTCCCCACCTGCTCTTCAAGCGTTTTTATGCGATAGCTTATCGCGGCGGGAGTTTTGTGTAATGAGCTGGCCGCACGGGAAAAACTCTCCGTTTCTGCAACCCGAATAAACGTGCGTATGGTTTCCTGATCGAGCATGCATTCCCCTTGAATCTAACCCCTGTAGCCACCGTTGCGCTATGGCTATCCCCAACAAAATATCGGCTCCCGACGTATGCCCGACGGCGAGCAAGCGCCCAATGGCAGATTGTGGGCAGCGGCCCGACTGCAAACGGCGTATCACCTTCAGCACCGGTGTTGAAAACTCACCCATTCTGGCACTGTTCAGATAGCTGCAGCTTACCGAAGTTGTCAGCTGTGCAAGTTGATCCGCTGGGGGTAAAAATGAAGGCATGCACGCAAACAACCCAGTGGCATGCAGCACGGCAGCTATTCCCGTCAATATGTCATCGCCGCTGGGCGTAAGCCCGGGCCCGTAACCGATGAGCCAGCACCAGTCGGGCTGTTCACCCTGAAGCCCGCGCTCAAGCTGCGCAATAATCGCGCAGGCGAGCGGCTCCTGACCTGGCGGGTGATTCAGCGCGCCGCACAGGCCGCTTAAATGCGTAACAGATGACAGCTCGAGTCCGGCGATAGCCCCTGCCTCGACCTGCAAGTGGAGCTGACGTGATGGGCGCAACGTCACGCCCTGCCCCCATAACGTCGTTCCTTGTTTGGTGAATCTTTCGACAGGCATCACGCGGGCAAACTGGGCACCACTGAGCAGCACGCCAGCCGGTCCCATCCCCTTGCCATGGCGAAACAGCGTTAACAGCGCACCTTGCGAATGTTGATAGTTAATCGCCTGAGTGAAACGGCTGTGTAACCGCCATTCGCCATCGGCAAGCCGATGAAGTCCGGCGCACGCCAGTGCATTAATGGTGACCATTTCCCCTCCGTTATGCCCGACAACGCCATCAGCGCCTTGTCAGGCCCGGGCGTGCTCAGACGCCCAGGCCTGACAGCCATTACGCCGTGATATGATGCAGTTCTGCCAGTGCCTCCAGTGCCTTTTCAAAACACAGCAACGGTGCGCGTACTGTTCCCGCTCCCACCTGGCCAATACCCGCTTCCCGATGGGCAATACCGGTATTGATCAAAGGCGTAATCCCTGTTTCGACGACACGGCGAATATCCAGCCCCAGACAGGCACCTTTGAAATCCCAGGACGGGATCTGGAACAGCGGGTTATTCGCAAGATAGATCTCCGCCATTTCCTCCGACGTTTCCAGCGCCGCCCCCATACCTCCCGCGCCGACGAAACGCGTCACGCCCGGTGCGGCAATCATGGCGGCTCCCCCGATGCCCAGCGTTTCCGTAATGGCGCTGTCGCCAATATCCGGGTTAGCGTCGGCCTGGCTGTAGCCGGTAAAAAACAGTCCCTGCGGCGTATTCACTGGCGCGGTGAACCAACGGTCACCTGTGCCGCTCACGCGGATACCAAAATCACGCCCGTTGCGCGTCATGGCGGTCACGACGGAGCCTGCCTTAATTTCTGCCGCCGCATCCATTACCGCTTTGCTGTAGGCCATTGCGAGATTGAGGAAGAACTGATCCGTCACGCTCAGGAATTGCAGCACCTCTATTAGCTCGGCTTTCGGGTGGTCCAGCCCGGCAATCACCGGTGATAACGCGCGCAGCAACAGCGACGAGGCAGCAATATTACGCTGGTGAAACTCATCACCCATCGTAATAGCCTGCGCCATCATAGCCGTCAGATCGACACCGTTTTCCATACGCGAGAGCGCCTCCTGCAATACCGGCGCCAGCGTGTCGCGCATCCAGCGCAGGCGCTTTTGTACGTCATCGCCATAGGCACCAAAGCGCATCACTTTACCAATGCCTTCATTGAGGTTGCAGCAAGCCTGATTGCCATGTACCACGTCACGCACGACCAGTACCGGCATGTTCGCGGAAGTGATCCCGCCCATTGGCCCTACGGCTCCCACATGGTGGCAAGGGATAAACGTCACCTCACCCTGCTCAAGCAGCTGCACAGCCTCTTTCTCGCTTGCCGCCCAGCCTTCAAACAGCGATGCACCAATACAGGCGCCGCGCATCGGGCCGGTCATCTCGGCCCAGGCAATCGGCGGGCCTGCATGCAGTAACTTACGTCCAGAAGATAATTCGGCCACCGCTTCTCTGGCCGGTCTTACTGCCACCCAGTGCGGGCGCGCGGCTTTGATACGTTCAATGATGGCTTCGTTGGCCTGTGCAATAGATGAATACATATCCGTACCTCTGAACTTAATGTAACTGTTTGAGTAAACTGGCAAGACGGGCGTTGCCCCCGGCAATGGGCGCCCACTGATAATGCACAACTGGCGTACCGCTACTTTGCAAATCCAGCGCAAAACTGCGCAAGCCTGCATTGATGACCTCTACCCCCTCAAGCAGCGAGCCTGATGTACCAGACGCATTGCGCTCCTGGTGGTGCGTCAGGCTAATGGCAAGCAGTACGGCTTCTTCGAGGGTTTCCACGACCGCTATTGCCGCCTCGCGCAGTTTTTCAATTTGCCCACTGCGCCCCTGTGGGTCCGCATCAGTACCGGTCAGCGTGGCTATCACCACCAACGGCGCGCTACGGCTACTGCGCACCTGAGAAACGGCTTCAACCACGGCACCCGCCGGATCGGCACACGCACCGTAGCCCAGCACGACATCCAGCAGCAGCACACCTGTCTCTGGCTGTGCGGCCAGTTTTTCAATTTCAATGCTGCGAGTCGCCGGGTCGATCATCGGATGCGGCCTGCCGAGGGTGTAGCTGTCATCGCCCAGATCGATAATGCGATGGCCGCTGGCCTGTAGCATGACGCCCTGCTCATGGCTTGCGCTGACAGGGATCCCAAGCCCGGCTGAAAGCAGCATCGCGGCTTCGGCCGCCAGCGTGCCACCGGCGTATAATCCGCAGATCCCTTTGCCGACCACCTCCGGCTGAGCCTGCCGCTGAAGCGCTACGCGCATCAACAGCACCGCCAGTTGCGCGGCATCGGAAAGGGAGTTCGCCAGCCAGACGTTCCCTTCACGGCGCTGCTCGGGTTTGCTGCCCAAAAACAGCGCGACCACCGGTTTCCCTACCTGCTGCATGGCGGCAATAATGCGGGTGCGCACCTGCGGCGCCGGTGGTTTAGAGACAAACGCAATCACCTGCGTGGCGTCATTCGCGGCCAGCATATCCAGCGCCGTCAGCGCGCTGATGCCGCCCACATCGGCACTCAAATCGCGCCCGCCCAAACCGATGGCGTGGCTGATGCCTTGCTGATGCAGCGCAATCTGAGACGTGATTTCCTGGATCCCGGTTCCCGATGCGCCAATCACGCCAATGCCGCCCTGCGGCAGTACGTTGGCGAAAGCCAGCGGGCTGCCTGCAATCATCGCCGTGCCGCAGTCTGGTCCCATGACAATAAGCCCGCGCTCGCGCGCCAGTGTTTTTAGCTCAACTTCCTGTTCCAGCGGCACGTTGTCGGAAAACAGCATCACGTTTTTATTGGCCAGCAATCCTTCTTTTGCGACCGACGCGGCGTACTCCCCGGCCACAGACACCAGCAGCAGGTTAGCCCTGGGTAATTTGTTGCAGGCGCTTTCCCAACGGCGCGCCTTAATCAGCTGATGTGAACTCCCCGCGGCATTGGCTATGGCGTTTAGCTCGTTGTCGAGCTGCTCGCGGATAGCCTCCAGAATGTCGGGCTGCGGGTTTTGCGTTCTTACCGCCACGCAAATATCGTTAGGCGTCGCGTCGGCAAAATCGTCATGCCAGAAACCGGTGGAATCGAGCATCGACTTATTCGCGGGTGTCCCCATCATGACCGAGACCTGATCGACCCGCGCAGACTCACTGAGCTTGCGGGAAATTATCATCAGGCTGACCGAGTCCTGAAAACTTCCCTTTTTAATAAAGGCATAAATCATTACCGCTACCTCTTTATGTGCGTTTCTCTTTTAGAAACAGCATTGCGATTAAACCGATAACCAGCAGAACGGCTGAAACATAGAAACTGGATGCGAGGCTTCCGGTCATATCACGTGCTGCACCTGCAATAATTGGCGCAAGAATAGATGAACTCATACCGATGAAATTAAATAAGCCAAATGCGGTGCTGTAATTATTTTCATCAACGCTATCGGCAACCAGCGCAACCAGCACCGGGTCGAGCGCCAGTTTGCCCACCAGACCATAGACACACAGCGCGACAATAACGCCTGTCATATTTGGCATCCAGACAATGGACAGCATACTGGCAATAGCTACTGGCACCAGGAACATAATTAACGGCTTACGCTTACCTAATTTATCGGACAAGCTGGAGAACAGCAGTGCGCCGGGAATTGAAATCCACGCCACTAGCGAAGAAATAAACCCTGTTTCACTGCCCGCAATACCGCGCTCATTTTGCAAATAATAAGGAAGCCAGGTCAAAATAACGAAGAAACCAAACAAACTACAGAACACCATAATATAGGTAAGAATTAAATTACGGTTTTTCAGAAGGTCGCTGAACTTGCCTTTTTTCACCGGCACGCCGTCAATCTCAGCAGTGCGCTTCTTCTCTTTGACAAATAACCAGATGGCCACCCCGACTAATACGGACGGTACCGCCATCGCATAAAACGGCATCCGCCACGAATATCCCTGGTCATAAACCAGCCAGCTGGAGGTCATCAGCCCCAGGGCGATACCAAAGGCCATTCCGCTGTTAATAATAGCACTGCCCAGAGAACGGTATTTTTTAGGGATTTGTTCAGAAGAAAGCCCATATTGTGGGCCGTAGTAAGTACCTTCCCCCGCCCCGGTAACAACGCGGGCAAACAGCAGTGTGTACCAACTTTTTGCCCAGCCGGTCACCGCAGTAAAGACACCAAAAAGAATAAACCCCGGCACCAGGACTTTCTTTTTGCCAATTTTGTCACCCAGAATACCTGCCGGAACCTGAAGCAGAGCGTAAGAGAAATAGAACACGGAGTTAAGAATACCCAGTTGCGTACCGCTTAAGCCAAATTCCTTTTCTAATTCCCCCATTACTGGATTAAGTACCGTGCGGTCGGCATACATAAAAATCCATCCTAACCAGAACAGAAACACCGTGACCCACCAGGCCGGTATTCCTTTTTTCCTCGTGACCTCAGCCACTTCATATGATCCAGACATACGTAATCTCCCGGTAATCGTTACCGCTGAACACCTCATTTTCTGACATGCTGCGTGAGGCTTGATGTTTTAACTGAGGTCACCTTATCTGCCGCGATCGCCATTTCATTTGAACAAGGTCACACAAAACCCATTGTTATAAACTCCTGGAAACTGACCTCTTTATTATCAAAAAAATTCTAACAATCACTTTTAAAGTATTTTTAATAAACAAGATAAATACCGGGAGAATTAACGAGATATTTTATTGGATATTTCAGCTGTCGGTTTCATCACACTCTTAATGCAGCAAAACGCTATGTTGAGCGGCAGATAGTTCAGACGCTGAGGTTATTATGAAAAAAAAGATTGTGATTGCTTTGGGTGGTAACGCGTTATTACAACGCGCTGAAGTGTTGAGCGCTGAAAACCAGCAGCGCAGTATTCAGCTATTTGCCCAAATGGCAGCTGAATTAGCCCGCGATTATCAGTTAGTGATTGTCCACGGTAATGGCCCACAGGTCGGTTTGTTAGCATTACAGAATGCAGCCTATACACAAGCCCCCGCCTGGCCGCTGGATATTCTGGTGGCTGAAAGCCAGGGCATGATTGGTTTTGCTATCGCTCAGGAACTGATGCCATTTACTGGCGGCGCACCAGTGACAACGCTGATGACGCGCGTGGAAGTGGACCCAGCAGACGCTGCCTTCGCGCTGCCTGGCAAATACATCGGCCCGGTGTACCCGCCAGAGCAGCAGGCAGAACTGGAAAAGCGCTACGGCTGGCAGATGAAAGCAGACGGTCAGTACATCCGCCGGGTAGTTGCCTCCCCGACACCGCTGAAAATTATAGACAGTGAAGCAATCTGCACGCTGATGGAGGCCGGTCATACGGTGATTTGCTGCGGCGGTGGCGGCATTCCGGTAGTCAAACACACTGAGGGTTACCAGGGTGTTGAAGCGGTGATTGATAAGGATTTAACGGCGGCAGTGCTGGCTCAATCTATTGATGCTGACCATCTTCTCATCCTGACCGATGCTGATGCGGTGTATGAAAACTGGGGAACGCCGCAGGCGCGAGCCTTACGCCACGTTACCGTTGAGGAACTTAGCCCCTTTGCCGCGCCAGACGGCGCGATGGGCCCAAAAGCCGCTGCGGTGATGCAGTTTGTTAAACAAACCGGAAACACGGCTTTTATTGGTGCGCTCAAAGATGCCCCGCAGATTCTGGCGGGAGAAAAAGGCACCTGTGTGACACGGTAAAAAAAATGGCTTCCCGAAGGAAGCCATTTCTCTGTTTTGCAAACTAAATTACAGTACGTCTACTGCGTTCAGCTCTTTAAATGCCTGCTCCAGACGCGCAATCATGGTGCTCTGGCCAGCACGCAGCCATACGCGCGGATCGTAGTATTTCTTGTTCGGCTGGTCTTCGCCTTTCGGGTTGCCCAGCTGACCCTGCAGGTAAGCTTCGTTTTCTTTGTAGTAGTTCAGGATACCTTCCCAGGTTGCCCACTGGGTGTCGGTATCGATGTTCATTTTTACTACGCCGTAGCTTACGGAGTCTTTGATTTCCTGGGCAGAAGAACCAGAACCGCCGTGGAAGACGAAGTTCAGGCTGTTGTGCGGCAGGTTGTGTTTCTTAGAAACGTATTCCTGAGAATCACGCAGGATGGTCGGGGTCAGAACCACGTTACCCGGCTTGTAAACGCCGTGAACGTTACCGAAGGACGCCGCAATAGTGAAACGCGGGCTGATAGCGTTCAGTTTGGTGTACGCGTAATCAACGTCTTCCGGCTGGGTGTACAGTGCAGAAGCGTCCATGTGGCTGTTGTCCACGCCGTCTTCTTCACCACCGGTGCAACCCAGTTCGATTTCCAGCGTCATGCCCATTTTAGCCATGCGCGCCAGGTACTTAGAGCAGATTTCGATGTTCTCTTCCAGAGACTCTTCAGACAGGTCAATCATGTGAGAAGAGAACAGCGGTTTGCCGGTAGCAGCAAAGTGTTTTTCACCCGCGTCCAGCAGGCCGTCGATCCACGGCAGCAGTTTCTTGGCGCAGTGGTCGGTGTGCAGAATAACCGGAACACCGTAGTGTTCAGCCATCTGGTGCACGTGATGCGCGCCAGAGATAGCACCGATGATAGCAGCACCCTGCGGCACGTCAGTTTTAACGCCTTTACCCGCGATGAACGACGCACCGCCGTTGGAGAACTGAACGATAACCGGCGCGCGAACTTTCGCCGCGGCTTCCAGTACGGCGTTGATGGAGTCAGTGCCCACGCAGTTTACTGCCGGCAGAGCGAAGTTGTTTTCTTTAGCTACCTGGAAAACTTTCTGAACGTCATCACCAGTGATTACGCCCGGTTTTACGAAATCAAAAATTTTAGACATGTTGCATTGTCCTACGGCCGAGAGAAAAAGAGTTGCGCACCCTGATATCAAAGCACGCTGAAAACAGGGCAGGTTTCCCTGCCCGTTGAATGCTTACTTCTTAGCGCGCTCTTCGAGCATGGCAACCGCTGGCAGCACTTTACCTTCCACGAACTCGAGGAATGCGCCACCGCCGGTGGAGATATAGGAGATTTTGTCGGAGATACCGAACAGGTCGATAGCCGCCAGCGTGTCACCGCCGCCTGCAATAGAGAAGCCTTCGCTGTCGGCAATGGCGTTAGCCACGATTTCAGTACCTTTGCGGAAGTTCGGAAATTCGAACACACCTACCGGGCCGTTCCACAGAATGGTTTTAGCGTTTTTCAGGATGTCAGCCAGTTTCTGTGCAGACACATCGCCGAGGTCCAGAATCTGCTCGTCATCTTTAATGTCGTTAACAGATTTCAGGGTTGCAGCCGCCGTTTCAGAGAACTCGGTTGCTACGCGCACGTCGGTCGGAACCGGAATGTCGCACTCTTTGAGCAGGCGTTTGGCTTCGTCAACCAGGTCCGCTTCATACAGTGATTTGCCGACATTGTGGCCCTGAGCGGCAACGAAGGTGTTCGCGATACCGCCGCCCACAATCAGCTGGTCAGCAATTTTAGACAGGGAGTCCAGAACGGTCAGTTTGGTAGACACTTTAGAGCCACCTACAATCGCCACCATCGGGCGTGCCGGTTCTTTCAGTGCTTTACCCAGCGCGTCCAGCTCAGCGGCCAGCAGCGGGCCTGCACAGGCAACATCAGCAAATTTGCCCACACCGTGGGTAGAAGCCTGCGCGCGGTGTGCAGTACCGAAAGCATCCATCACGAAAACGTCGCACAGAGACGCGTATTTCTTAGAAAGGGCTTCGTCGTCTTTCTTCTCGCCTTTGTTGAAACGTACGTTTTCCAGCACCACCAGCTCACCGGCAGCAACCTCAACGCCATCAAGGTAGTCTTTAGCCAGACGAACCGGGTTAGAAAGCTTGTCTTTCAGATAGTTAACAACCGGCAGCAGAGAGAATTCTTCGTTATATTCACCTTCGGTCGGGCGACCCAGGTGGGAGGTGACCATCACTTTTGCACCCTGCTTCAGGGCCAGTTCGATGGTCGGCAGGGAAGCGCGAATACGGGCATCGCTCGTCACTTTGCCATCTTTAACCGGCACGTTCAGATCGGCGCGGATCAGCACACGTTTACCAGCCAGATCCAGATCGGTCATCTTAATTACAGACATGGTGAATCCTCTCGTTGATTCTTAAAGTTTTGCGAACGCAATCCGCGTTCTACCTGAAACCTTGTGCGGCCATGGCTAACGAGGTGTCGAGCATCCTGTTAGCAAAGCCCCATTCGTTGTCGCACCAGACCAGCGTTTTGACCAGGTGCCCACCGCTGACCCGCGTCTGCGTGCCATCCACAATGGCGCTGTGCGGGTCGTGGTTAAAATCTGTCGAGACCAACGGTAATTCCGTATAGTCAACTATACCATGAAATGCATCCTGCGCTGCTTTTTGCAGCAATGCATTGATATCTAATGCGTTTACTATTTTTCGCAGCGTCACGCTTAAGTCAATTGCGGTGACATTAATCGTGGGAACACGCACGGCAATGGCCTCAAACCGGTCTTCAAACTGCGGGAAAATACGGCTAATGCCCGCAGCCAACCGGGTGTCTACCGGAATTATCGACTGGCTCGCCGCACGGGTGCGCCGCAGGTCAGGATGATAGGCATCAATGACCTGCTGATCGTGCATGGCAGAGTGAATAGTCGTGACGGTGCCGGACTCAATGCCAAAGGCGTCGTCCAGCAGTTTGATTATGGGGATAATGCAGTTAGTGGTGCAGGAGGCGTTAGAAACAATGGCGTCTTGCGCGGTGAGCGTCTCGTGGTTAACGCCGTAAACTACCGTTGCGTCGAGATCGTTGCCGCCCGGGTGTGAGAACAGCACCTTTTTAGCGCCGCTTGCGATATGCGCTGCGCCATCGGCACGGCTGCCGTAAACACCGGTGCAGTCGAGGACAATATCCACACCCAGCTCGCGCCACGGCAAATCGTGAAGCTCGCGCAGGTGCAGCAGGCGAATGACGTCGTCGCCAATCCACAGTTGGTCGCGCTCCTGACGTACATCCCAGGCAAAACGGCCATGGCTGGTGTCATATTTCAACAAATGCGCCATGCCAGCGGCATCGGCCAACTCATTGATTGCCACCACGGTAAATTCCGCACGCCGCCCGGATTCGTAAAGTGCGCGAACCACATTGCGGCCAATGCGACCGAAGCCATTAATCGCGATGCGAACGGTCATATCTCTCCTGCTGGTGTCCGCTGAAAAGAGTGACAAGAATAATGCAGCCTGCCCTTCAGGGAAACCTTACCGACCCGAAACGGCCAGCGATTGAATATTTGTCGAACATTTACCCGACTGAAACGCTTCAGCCAGAATAAGCCAAACGAGGAATAAAAGGAATGTCCCGCCATGAAGATGGAGCAAACTTCTGACGCCTGTCACAAAAATAGTGGAATAACGCAGGAATTATTTCAGGCTGACACAACAATACTGTCAGGCGAGTGGAATACCGCAGGTGCAGCGGCAGAGTTGCGCCGGATAACTCAGCTACGTCATGAGAGCGACGTAATCTGCGGCGTGCGAGGCGTGCGAGGCGTGCGAGGCGTGCGAGGCGTGCGAGGCGTGCGAGGCGTGCGAGGCGTGCGAGGCGTGCGAGGCGTGCGAGGCGTGCCAGAATCGCAGTCTTGTTCATCACCTGCAAGGCGCTTGCTCACGTTTGCAGTAAAAAATTGCCTGACCCGGACTGACAACCGTTTGATGCTAAAAATCTTCACAGAACATCCCGTCTCGCTATAAAAGAAAAGGCAGAAGCGGCTCGCTTCTGCCTTTTTGTTTCATTGTTAACACGGACCGGAACCCCGGCCCGTCAATGTGGTTTACAGAACGGATTTGGCCTTGCTGACCACGTTCTCAACGGTGAAGCCAAACTCTTCGAACAGCTTCTCAGCCGGTGCAGACTCACCAAAGGTGGTCATGCCCACCACCGCACCGTTCAGGCCAACGTACTTGTACCAGTAGTCAGCAATCCCGGCTTCAACGGCGACGCGTGCGCTAACCGCTTTTGGCAGCACAGCTTCGCGGTATGCCGCATCCTGCTTGTCGAATGCATCGGTAGACGGCATGGAAACCACGCGTGCCTTGATGCCTTCTGCGGACAGTTTGTCCCAGGCAGCCACCGCCAGTTCAACTTCAGAACCGGTCGCAATCAGAATCAGCTGCGGCTGACCGTCGCAGTCTTTGAGCACGTAAGCACCGCGGGCGATATCCGCCAGCTGCTGCGCAGTACGCTCCTGCTGAGCCAGGTTCTGACGAGAAAGAATCAGCGCGGTCGGGCCGTCGCTGCGCTCAACGCCATATTTCCACGCTACCGCAGACTCTACCTGGTCACACGGACGCCAGGTGCTCATGTTCGGGGTCACACGCAGAGAAGCCATCTGCTCAACCGGCTGGTGAGTCGGGCCATCTTCGCCAAGGCCGATGGAGTCGTGGGTATACACCATGACCTGGCGCTGCTTCATGAGTGCCGCCATACGCACGGCGTTACGCGCATATTCCACAAACATCAGGAAGGTCGAAGTGTACGGCAGGAAACCACCGTGCAGCGCAACGCCGTTGGCGATAGCGGTCATACCGAACTCACGCACGCCGTAGTGAATATAGTTACCTGCCACGTCTTCGTTGAGCGCTTTAGAACCAGACCACAGCGTCAGGTTAGACGGTGCGAGGTCGGCAGAGCCGCCCAGAAACTCCGGCAGCCACGGGCCGAAGGCTTCAATCGCGTTCTGAGAGGCTTTACGGCTGGCGATTTTCGCCGGGTTCGCCTGCAGGTTTTCGATGAAGGCCTGGGCTTTAGCGTCAAAATCAGCCGGCAGTTCGTTCTTCACGCGGCGTGAGAACTCAGCGGCATCCTGCGGGAAGGCTTTCTGGTAAGCTGCAAACTTCTCATTCCAGGCGCTTTCTTTCGCCTGACCCGCTTCTTTAGCATCCCACTGCGCGTAGATATCCTGCGGGATAACAAACGGCTCGTAGTTCCAGCCCAGCTGCTTACGGGTGGCCGCCACTTCGGCTTCGCCCAGCGGCGCACCGTGCGAGTCGTGAGTACCTGCTTTGTTCGGTGAACCAAAGCCGATGATGGTTTTGCACATCAGCAGCGACGGCTTGTCGGTTACCGCACGCGCTTCTTCAATTGCGCGTTTAATGGCGTCTGCATCGTGACCGTCCACGCCGCGCACCACGTGCCAGCCGTAGGCCTCAAAGCGCTTCGCGGTATCGTCAGTGAACCAGCCGTCAACGTGACCGTCGATAGAAATGCCGTTGTCATCATAGAACGCCATCAGTTTGCCAAGCTTGAGCGTACCGGCCAGCGAGCAAACTTCGTGGGAAATGCCTTCCATCATGCAGCCATCACCCAGGAACGTGTAGGTGTGGTGGTCAACAATGTCATGGCCAGGGCGGTTGAACTGCGCCGCCAGCGTTTTCTCAGCAATCGCCATACCGACGGCGTTGGCAATGCCCTGACCCAGCGGACCGGTGGTGGTTTCAACGCCCGGCGTGTAGCCCACTTCCGGGTGGCCCGGCGTTTTAGAATGCAGCTGACGGAAGTTTTCCAGTTCGGACATTGGCAGGTCATAGCCGGTAAGGTGCAACAGGCTATAAATCAGCATTGAACCATGACCGTTGGAGAGCACAAAGCGGTCGCGATCGGCCCAGGAAGGGTTGGTTGGGTTATGGTTCAGGTAATCACGCCACAGGACTTCGGCAATATCAGCCATGCCCATTGGGGCACCCGGGTGACCGGACTTGGCTTTCTGAACGGCGTCCATGCTGAGCGCACGAATGGCATTGGCAAGCTCTTTACGAGAAGACATTTTAACTCCAGATCGGATGGTTAAAGGCAGTACCTTTGTTGCAGTTTAGATGACTCTGGTTATTGCCCGCGACGGTTCACTACGGCACGTGAATGGGCTGCGTTGACACAACAAACGCAACCACCAACGCCTGCGCCTTGAAATATCACGGCTATGGGCTACGCCCGAAATAATGCTCATCAATGTAACCCAAGCGGCGTGTCATGTACATGGAGCATCCTTTTCCCTGTTGGGAAATCTCTGGATCTCGCTCGCATGTCAGGCAAATAACTCACGGTGTTACCGTTAAGGTCTTTATACTCAGGCTGATTCGGGCTTTTATCGCCCGTCGTTTGAATGTATTCGTTAACTGATTAGGGATATTCCAGACCATGAAAATGCGTCCGATGTTGCTGTGTGCTCTCGCAGCCAGCCTGCTGGCAGGCTGTCAGAATATGGATTCCGGCGGGTTACTGTCGTCCGGCGCAGGCGCCTTCCAGGCGTACACGTTAAGCGATGAGCAGGTGATTACGCTCAGCGACCAGGCCTGCCAGGAGCAGGACAGCAAAGCAACCATCGCCGCTGCCAGCAGCACCTATACCCAGCGCCTGAATAAAATCGCCAACGCACTTGGCAATAACATCAACGGCCAGGCCGTCAACTACAAGGTTTATCAAACCAAAGACGTCAACGCCTTCGCCATGGCAAATGGCTGTATTCGCGTATACAGCGGGTTGATGGACATGATGACCGATAACGAAGTCGAAGCGGTCATTGGCCATGAAATGGGTCACGTGGCGCTCGGCCACGTTAAAAAAGGTATGCAGGTCGCCATGGGCACCAACGCGCTACGTGTTGCTGCGGCCTCAGCCGGTGGCATTCTCGGTAGCCTGTCGCAGTCCGATCTTGGGGCGCTGGGCGAGCAGTTGGTTAACGCCCAGTTCTCCCAGCGCCAGGAGTCTGAAGCCGACGACTACTCCTACGAACTGCTGCGCAAGCGAGGCATTGACCCGTCAGGGCTGGTGACCAGCTTTGAAAAGCTGGCAAAGGCAGAACAGGGCCGCCAGAGTTCAATGTTTGACGATCATCCGGCCTCTGAAGCCCGTGCGCAGCATATTCGCGACCGCATGACGTCAGATGGCTTAAAGCCACCGGCAAAACAGTAAGTTTATCGCCCACACGCCCTTGCGCTAGCGCCGGGGCGTTTTTGTACACTGCCTGTCGGTGCATCGGCCAGGCCGCTGCGCTTTTTTCACTGGCCGTAACCGGCCATTCACATTATTGCATGCTGCGCCCGATTAACCGCGCAGCCCACACCGGAGGTGGCATGCGCCAGCGCGTGATTGTTTGCCCGATTATTGAAAATAACGGCGAGTTTCTGCTTTGTAAGATGGCCGACGACCGTGGTGTTTTTCCAGGTCAGTGGGCGCTCTGCGGTGGCGGGATGGAGCCGGGTGAAAATATTGAACAGGCGCTAAGGCGCGAGATTCGCGAGGAGCTGGGCGAGGCGCTGGACATTACTCATATCGCACCCTGGACGTTTCGTGACGATATTCGCCTCAAAACCTACCCGGATGGCAGCACCGAGCAAATCTACATGATTTACCTGATGTTTGACTGTAAAAGCGCCAACCGCGACGTCACGTTTAATGAAGAATTTCAGGCGGTGGCCTGGGTTAAACCCGGCGAGCTTGCAAGCTATGACCTAAATGTCGCTACCCGGCAGACGTTTAAGGATAAAGGGCTGCTGGTGTAGCGCGCAAAACAAACGTGATGCCCGCCGCGTTATGAACGGGGCGAGATGTTGTGGGTTCACAGACGTGCAGGCACAGCATTACGCTGCCTGAACGGTGGCGATGGGGTTCGGCGTTAACGCAACCGGCAACAGCTGAACGCCCTGAAAAAGAATCCTGTACTTTTCAGAACAAAAACCTGCATTGCACTTGCGGGATACGGCTGTGGCGAAAAGGCTCTACATAGCCGTGCTGAGGAATAGCCGTCAAAAAAAGCGGCGCACAGCGCCGCTTTTGCCTTTTAATACAGCGTCTTCTGCGGCGGACCGGCAAAGCGCAGTGGACCAATCTCGCCCATGCGCACTTCCACTACCGATGGCCCCGGCATCGCCAGCGCTTCTGCCAGCACCGGCTGGAAGTCTTCTGCACTCGCCACCGACCAGGCCTGTAAGCCCATCGCCTTAGCCAGCAAAGTGAAGTCTGGCGTGTGCAGTTCGTTGTAATACTGGCGTCCACCAAAGTACTTATCCTGAATGCCGCGCATCACACCATAACCGCCGTCGTTCATAATCAGCAGCGTGATGTTGGCTTTCTCCTGCGCCATTGTCGCCAGTTCACCGAGGTTCAGGCTCAGGCCGCCGTCACCCACCAGCCCCACCACTTTACGCTGTGGATTCGCCAGTGCGGTGCCAACTGCCATCGGTAGCCCCATGCCAATGGCCCCTGCCAGCGAATGCACGTTGCCAAGCGGCCCGTTGGCGCGAAACAGTCGGCTACCCCACAGGCTGCCGGAAACGGTGATATCACGCACCAGAATGCCATCCTGCGGCAGCACGCGCTCAATGGCGTCGTTGAGTGCGGCATAGGCGCCGCACTGCTCGCGCAGCGCCTGCTCTGCCTGCGAAACCGCCTGCTCAATCTGCCCGTCCCACGCCACACTGCCCCAGCGCTGCCCCTGAGCCTTCGCCGCCAGCGCGTTCAACACCGCAGCCGCATCTGCAATCAACGTGTCATCCATCAGGTAATTACGGCTGGCGGCAGCCGGGTCGATGTCCACCTGCACGCGCGGTTCTGGCAGCGCCAGCGTCCATGAGCGCGTTTCGTTGCTGCGCAGGCGCGAACCCACTACCAGCGTCAGGTCGCACTGCTCAATCAGCGCCTCTACCGACGGCGAGTTATGGAACGCGCGCAGGCTGCGCGGGTGGCTGTCCGGCAGGATACCGCGCCCGTGAGTGGTGGAAATCACCGTCACGCCCGCATCCGCCAGTTTGCGCACCGCATCGCTACAGTTAAGCGCCCCACCGCCAATCCACAGCAGCGGTTTTTTCGCAGCACTCAGGCGCTGCCACAACCGCTCAAGCGCCTCACCGGTCAACGCCGGTGCGACAGGCGGCGCCACTGGCGCAGTCACCAGCGCTGCCGGGATTTTACTGCTCTGAATATCAATCGGGATTTCAACCGACACCGGGCCGCACGGCGGCGTCTGGGCGTCCTGAATCGCGCGCTGCACTATCGCTACCGCCTGATTTGGGTTGCTGATGCGGTAGGCTCGTTTTGAACTGGCGCGCAGATAGCCCATCTGGTCGCGAGTTTCATGAATAAAACCGGTGTCGGCATCAAGCCATGCCTTCTCCACCTGGCCTGTGATGTGCAGAAGCGGCGAACCGGCATTAAGCGCCTCAACCAGCGCCCCCACCGCATTACCCGCGCCCGCACCGGTGCTGGTGAGCGCCACGCCAAGACCGGAGAAACGCCCGTGGGCGTCGGCCATCGTTACAGCACCCGCTTCGCCACGCGCTGGCACAAAACGCAGTTTGCCGCGCTGACCCACCGCGTCTGCCACCGGCAGGTTATGAATGGAAATTACGCCGTACATGGTATCGACGCCATACAACTCCAGAGTACGGGCGATGGCCTCGCCCACGGTAATCATATCGCTCATCATCAGCCCTTATTGTTAGTCGCACCAGGTATTGACGCCGTTGCCGGTCGCCAGGTAGATGCTCTTTTGCTGCATCCAGGCTTTGAGGCCCTGAATGCCCTTTTCGCGGCCAAGGCCGCTCTCTTTGAAACCGCCAAAGGGCGTGGAGATGGAAAAAACTTTGTAGGTATTAATCCACACGGTGCCTGTTTCAAGCTGCTCTGCCAGGCGCAGTGCGCGCCCGCTGTCACGCGTCCAGATGCCCGCTGCCAGACCAAATACAGAATCGTTAGCCTCACGCAACAGCGCCTGCTCGTCGTTAAACGGCATCGCGACCAGCACCGGGCCAAAAATCTCTTCCTGGCACACTCGTGCCTGGTTAGTCAGCCCGGTAATAATGGTGGGCTGGAACCAGTTGCCGTCGGCGAGGCTGGCATCCGCCGGGATTTCCCCGCCGCACAGCACTTGCCCGCCCTCTTCCTGCGCCAGACGCACGTAGTTCATAACGCTTTCACGGTGACTGCGGCTAATCAGCGGCCCGATGTGTGTACCCGGCGTCAGCGGATGCGCCAGCCGCAGCCCCTGCGTCAGTTCCAGCAGGCGCGCCATCAGCGGCTGGTACACGCTCTGGTGCACAAACAGACGCGCCCCGGCAATGCAGGCCTGACCGCCGGAACTGAATATGCCGTAGCAAATCCCGCGCGCGGCCTGCTCGATATCGGCATCTTCCAGCACGATGGTGGGCGATTTGCCGCCCAGTTCCAGCGAGGTGGGAATGAGTTTTTCGGCCGCCACGTGCGCCAGATGGCGGCCGGTGGTGGTGCCGCCGGTAAAGGAGATTTTGCGCACCTTCGGGTGGCGCGCCAGCGCGTCGCCAATCACCGAGCCTTTGCCCGGCAACACGCTTAACAATCCGGCAGGCAGCCCGGCCTGTTCAAAGATTTCTGCCAGCACCAGCGCCATCAGCGGCGTGGCTTCGGCAGGCTTGAGGATAACGGCATTGCCCGCCGCAATGGCCGGGGCAATCTTTTGCATCTCGCTGGCAATGGGTGAATTCCAGGGCGTAATTGCCGCCACCACACCGAGCGGCTCGTAGCGACTCAGCGTCAGCACATCCACAATGCGTGGCGTCGGCAGCTCGCCCTCCAGCAACTCGCAGGCCGCAGCGTAGTAGCGCGCGGTGCCTGCGGCACTCATCACCAGCCCCCGGGTTTCTGCCAGCGGTTTGCCGTTGTCGCGAGTCTGACGCTCGGCTAACTCATCCAGGCGCGCTTCAATGATGTCCGCCACGCGGGAAAGGATGCGCGCCCGCTGGTGCGGCAGGCTGTTGCGCCAGGCCGGGTCGCGCCAGGCGCGTTCAGCACGCGCCACCGCGTCTTCGAGGTCGTTCAACCCCGCCGCATGCAGTGAGGCATTCACCGAGCCGTCAGCGGGAAAATAGCTGTGCATCAGCTCGCCACAGCCCTGGCGCCATTCGCCGCCGATAAAGATATTAAGAAGTTCCATCGCCGCTCCTTACTGTTGCGCCAGTTCACGGCAGGCGCGTACTGCGCTCAGTGCCGCCAGCGTCGAGGTTTTAGGGTTACTCGCCAGCGGCAGCCCGCTCAGTTCCAGGTGGAACTCACCAAAACCGCCCTCTACGTGCAGGGTATGGGTGTTGCGCTGCGTTTGCGGGTCAACCATCAGCTGTACGCGGGTGTCGTCCATTCCCACGCCGCCAAGTGCCACGGTGGCCGCCACGTTGGCGTTGGCCGGGAACAGCCTTGCAGCCTCACGCGCGCTGCCTTCAAAAAAGATTTGCGCATCCTGCACGCCGTTGAGGTCGATAAGTTTCTCGGCGTAGCTGCCGCGCCAGCTGGCCGGGCTTTTACGCGAGCGATAGGTCACGCGCTCAAGGCCGCCCTCTTTTGCCGCCGCCAGCCCGTCAATGCCTGCCACCGCGCCGGAGAGCAGCGTCAGCCTGCCGTGACCGTTACGCCGCGCCGCCTCAAGGCGCTGCTCAAGCCCGGCATCGGCCAGCGCGCCGGTGGAAATCACCGCCAGGTGCCAGCCGCGCGCCAGGATCTCAGCGCCGTATTCCGCCACCGCCTGCTGGCTGGCGCATTCCAGCACCAGATCCGGCGTCCCTTCGCACGCCTGCGGGGATGTCAGCGGCACAACCCGGCCCTGAAAACGCGCCTGGATAGCCGCATGATGCGGCTCGCGCGCCACTATCCAGCCAATCTGTACGCCTTGCGGCAGGCGTTCAATCACCGCCTGAGCCATTGCGCCGTAGCCAATCAACATAATCTGTTTCATCACGCGTCCTTACAGATGGCGGCTGAAGCCGCCGGAAACATCCAGCGCGGCACCGGTGGTGAATGATGCCAGCGGCGAGGCAAGAAACAGCAGCGCCTGCGCAGGCTCCTGAGGCTTACCCAGGCGCTGCATCGGAATGCCGCGTTTGCGGGCGATATCGGCGGTCCACTCATGCCAGCTCTGGTTTTTATCACTGCGCGCTTCAAAACGGCGGCGCCACTGCCCGGACTCCACCATGCCAAGCAGAATGGAGTTCACGCGAATACCTTTGTCCACCAGCTCTTTGGACAGCGTCAGCGTCATATTCAACAGCGCGGCGCGTGCCGCCGAGGTGGCAATCATGTGCTCCTCCGGCTGTAATGCCAGCAGCGAGTTCACGCAGGTGACCGAGGCAATATCAGAGCGCTCAAGCAGCGGTAAAAAAGCCTGTAGCGGATTAATCACGCCAAACAGCTTCAACTCTGCCTCATGCAGCCAGGCCGCGCGCGGCGTGTCGCCAAAGTGCGCCACATAGCCCTGGCCTGCGTTGTTGATCAGCATATCCACACCGCCAAAGCGCGCCTCAACCTCAGCGGCAAAGGCGTTGACTTCCTCTTCGTTTAATACGTCACAGCAGCGTGCCAGGATCTCAGCCTGCGGGTGTTCGCTTTGCAGCGCCGCCAGTGCGCTGGCAAGCCGGTCGTTATCGCGCCCGCAGAAGGCCACTTTTGCCCCTTCGCCCAGTAGCAGGCGCAGGGTTTCAAAGCCAATACCGGAAGATCCGCCGGTCACTACCGCCACGCGCCCTTCAATGAGTGCATTCATCGCTCGCCTCTTTCATTACCCGTGCAATCTGTTGGTTAAAAAAACACTCGTTATCGAGATAGCTGGCGTGTCCGGCCTGTGGAATAGCGGTATAAGGCGCCTTCCAGCGCAGCGCCAGCCTCTGGGCGTTCTGCGGGGGCGTGATGGCATCCTGCTCGCCGCACCAGACCTCAAGCGGGCCGCGCCAGTCGCCAAGCCAGCGGTGGATGTCGTCGTGCGCCAGCATCCAGGCCGCCGCCAGATAGCCGTCCGCATGCAGGCGCTTCATACCCGCTGCCACGGTTGCCACATCGTCGGCGCACGCGCCGGGACGCAGCAGTTTGTCAGCGCGGTTTTGCGCCATTGCCTGCACGCCCTGCGCCATCTGACGCTGGCGCTGTACCCAAATCTGCGTGCGCTGCTCGGCACTGGCCTGAGCGTAGCCCTGCGCCGGGTCAGCCAGCACCAGCCGCTTCACGCGCTGTGGGTACTTCACGGCAAAAGCGCTGGCAACCAGTGCGCCGAGGGAATGGCCCAGCAGCACCGTTTTTTCCACATCCGCGCGGTCGAGCATGGCCGCCAGCGCATCGGCATAATCAGCCGCCAGCGGCTGTGGGCGCGCAGGCAGCGGGCTGTCGCCGTAGCCTGGCATGTCCCAGGCCAGCAGGCGGTAGCCCGTGACGCCCGCGAACTGTTTGTGCCAGGACGCCGCCCCGGAGCTGATGCCGTGCAGCAGCGTCAGCGCCTCGCCGCTTCCCGTTTCACGCCAGCAGGTCATGACGTCTCCTTAACCGCGCTTCACTTTAGAAAGCGGATGATCTTCCGGGTAAGTCGGGATGTTTGGCTTCTTATTACCAAGCATCACGCACATCAGCGCCTCTTCTTCGCCGTGGTTAAACAGGCCGCGATAGATGCCCGCGGGCACGGAAATCAGGTCACGCTCGCGCAGCACCGTTTCGTAATACTGGTCGCCGTCTTTAATCGAGAGCGTGATGGAGCCGCGCAGCATGAAAAACACTTCTTCTACGTCGTCATGCAGGTGCAGTGGGCCTTCACATTTTGCCGGCAGCACCATGGTTGAGAAGGTGAAATGCTCTGCCGGGACGGTGTTGGCATCGTTTGAGACGCCGGTTGCGCCGGTGCCGATATAGCGCATCTGAGCGCGACGGTATTTCGGGTCAAAATCAGCCTGGAACTTCAGCGCGTTCCAGTCGTATTTACGGCCTTCAAAGCGTGCGATGCGCGACTCCACCCAGTCCTGCATGGAGATATTTTCCGGCTTAACATTGGCCTCGCGTGTGGTAATGGTTGTCTCAGACATAATGTTCTCCTCAGTAACGTGTCAGCAGCGGCAGTAACAGCGCACAGCCCAGCGCCGCAATCGCCACCAGAAATAACAGCCCACTGTCCATGCTGTTAGTGAAGGCAATCAGCGCGCCCATCACCACAGGCGACAGCGCGCCAGCAAAATTACCCAGTCCGTTAAAAACGCCGCCTGCGGTGGCGCTGACCCGCGCATGGGTCGCCTTCGCCAGCAGCGCAAAGATGTTGGGTGCACCCACGCCCCACATAAAGGTGCTAAAACTCATCGCCGCAATGGTTGGCAGCGGCCCGGAGAGTTGCAGTACCAGCGCCAGCCCCACCGCAGCCCCGGCCATCGAGATAAAACAGGCCAGCGCGCGGCGGTCCACGCGGTCCGACAGCCAGGCACCGATGGCCTCACCGAGCAGCATGGCGATGAACGGCAGCGACGACAGCCATCCCGCATGTTCAAGGTGAATGCCTTTGCCTTTAATCAGGTAACCCGGCAGCCAGCCGTTGATGCCCCACAGGTAGGTGAGAAAGGCGATGTTGAAGACGCAAATCATCCAGAAATGCGGGCTGGAGAAGAGTTCACGGCGCGCACTGCGACGCTCATCGGCAGACGCCTTTTCGCGACCACGCGTCGGTTCCATATGCACGTGGCGCAGGCCAATGCGCACAAACACCAGCACCGGCAGCGTCAGTAATGCCATGGTGAAAAAGGTGCTCTGCCAACCGAAGGTATTGAGCAGCCAGATAGACAGCGGAAAGCCAATGGCCGCCCCCAGCGGGGTGCCAAGCAGCCACATCATGGTGGCGCGCGCCTGCAAATGTGCCGGAAAGGCGTGGCGAATAATGGCAAACGCCAGCGGGAACAGCGGCCCTTCGGCAATCCCCAGCAGAATGCGCAGCACCATCATGCCAGTGTAGGAATGGGTGAACCCCATCATGGCCATCAGTACGCACCACACCACCATCATGCCGGTGAGTAACTTAACTGGCGCGATGCGGTCGCCCAGCCCGCTCAGAAAGACCGATGAAAAGCCGTAACTGAGCAGAAACACACTCATCAGTAGACCAAGGCGCGTGGTGTCAAAGCCAATGCCCATGGCCTGCTGGAAATGCTCGTCGGAAAACAGCGCAGCAATGCTGATTTTGTCGAAAAAGGCCAGCAGCACGCAGGCCAGCAGCGCCAGCGGCACCGACCAGCGAACCGGCTGTTCAGACGTGCAGGTGGCCTCACCGCGTGGCGTTTGCGACGCGGTGTCTGTCTCAATGGTGGTCATGCTTACCCCCAGTCGGGTGCGACTTCCCTCAGCGCAGGGACATTAGTGAAAAGTCAGGATCTGCCAGGGGAACCCCCGATAAATCCCGCCCGGCAGCCATCCAGCGTTTGGCCAGTTTGACGGTGCGCGCATCGTTAAACGCCACCAGTTGAGTGAGTTGTCCGTCCTCTCCCAGAGAGAAAAACAGCGTACTGGGCGGCTCACGTCGCACGACAGTCCGGCTGCCCGGCTGCGGTACGCCGAGGATCTGGATGTTGTGCTGATATTGATCCGACCACAGCCAGGCGGCCTCGTCGTAGCCTGGCGCCGACGGGTTGAGCATCGCTTTTGCTGTCGCCACCGCCTGGTTTTGTGCAAAAGCCCAGGACTGCACACTCAGCCCGTAGCGCAGGTGCTGCGCCACATCACCGGCGGCGAAGATGGCCGGGTCGCTGGTGCGCCCGTGGCCGTCCACCACAATGGCGCGGTCCACTTCAAGCCCGGCCGCGCGAGCCAGTTCCAGGTTAAGCTCCACACCAATGCCTACGACCACGGCATCAAAGGTTTCTCGCTGTCCATCGCAGTGGATTTCCGGGCGACCGTTATTATCGGCAAGCTCCAGCGCACCACAGCCGCAGCGCACATCTACGCCCTGCTCACGGTGAAGCGTGAGTAAGGCTTCAGACACCGCTGCGTTAACCGAGCGCTGGCACAGCGCACTTTGCTGCTCAAACAGCACCACATCGACGCCAGATTTGCGCGCCGAAGCGGCAATTTCGAGACCAATCCAGCCACCGCCCACGACCGCCAGGCGCTGGCTTTCGCCCAGCCGCTGTTTGAGCCGCGTGGCATCGTCCCAGTGGCGCAGCGTGAAGACCTGCGGGTGTGCGCGCCAGTCGTTGCCCGGCAGACGGGCGCGTGCGCCGGTCGCCAGCAGCAGCTGGTCATAAGCGAGTTTTTCGCCGTTATCGAGCAGCACCGCCTTTTCGTCACGCACAATCGCCTCAGCGCGGCGCGGGCGAAACCAGCGCAGGTTGAGCGCCTGCTGCGCTTCTTCAGTAAACAGGCGCGGCAACTGTGGTTCGGCGTCAAGCAGCGCGGCTTTAGACAGCGGCGGGCGCTCATAAAAATCCCACACTTCTTCGGCTACGATGCAGATTTCACCGTTAAAGCCTTCATCGCGCAGTGTCTTTGCCGCCCAACCGCCCGCCTGACCACCGCCGATAATGACGATGCGTGAACTCATACCGCCTCCGCTTTTTTCTGCTGGCGGCGCGTGTCGTGATCAATCCCGCCTTCTACCGCCCATTCGGTAAATGACACCAGCGAATGCTCCAGCTCGCGCGGTTGCCAGTTTTCAGTGAGATAGTCGTCGTTGGTGTAGTACTCAAAGGCGCCGCCGGTCGGGCTGTTGACGTACCAGAAGTAAGCCGACGATACCGGATGGCGGCCAGGACCGATGAAGGTGCTCCATTTTTCTTTGTTCATGGCAATGCCACCGCCAATCACTTCGTGGATATCACGCACCGTAAAGGCCACGTGGTTCAGCCCGCGCCCGCGGTGCGGCAGCTTCAGCAGGAACAGGTTGTGGTGACCGCCGCGCGCCTGGGTACGCAGGAACACCGCGCGGTCGATATAGCGATCGGACACCTGGAAGCCCAGCACTTCGCGATAAAAACGCTCGGTCGCTGGCAGGTCATCAACAAAAAACACCACGTGACCAATATTGATAGGTTCGGCCTGCGCGTATACCGGGCTTGGCATATCCACGCGGCGCGTATCTCCCCACTGGTTGATAGCCGGTACATCAAGTTTGACGTCATGCTGCTGGCTGACCACTACGCGCAGCGTCATGCCGTTGGGATCAAGGCACTCCAGCGCGCCATCAACCTCGCGAAAGCCCGGTTGCTGTGCAAGCTTCGGTGTCAGTGCTGCCAGCGCGGCACTGTCTGCTACCGCCCAGGTCATGCGACGCAGCGTAGAACCCGGCTCAAACGCGGCGGGCAACTCAGGTGCATCAAGCGGATACAACGCTACCTGCGCGCCGCTCAGGGTGCTGAAGCGCCGGTGTGAGCCGTCGTCACGCAGCCCGAAATCGCTCATGAATTTTGCGCTCTGCGCCAGGTCTTCAACGCCAAACTCCAGCTTTTCAATGCCCGTTACGCTCATGGTGATGCACCTCTTAAGTTGTCAGCCGCCCCGGATTTAGGCGCAGGAATGGCCCGACGCCGGTTGCGCCTTATTTATAACCCGTTGATTTAACCTGCTTTTGACAGGTGACCTAAAAAACCTGAGATTTTATCTGCCGCCAGTCGGACCTCATTACGCAGACGCTCGCGATCGGACTCTGGCACCTCTTCAAACGGCACCAGGATACTGACCACGGCCGGTACGCGGCCGCTGCGGTCAAACACCGGATACACAATCGACGAAATACCCGGCCGGTAAAACGACTCGCCAATCACGTAGCCACGCGCCCGGTCCTGCTGCACCATCTGCCACAGCGCCTCACGCTCCTGAACCTGGCCTGGCGTGTTGCCCGGCAGACGCTCCTGCGGGAACAGTTGTTCGAACTCCACGCGGGAGACATCGGTCAGCAACATGCGCCCAAGCGAGGTACAGTGCACTGGCAAGCGTGTGCCAATGCTGACCTGGTTTACCCTGGAGCCTGCCGCACTGACGCGAGCAATGTAGATAAGATCGTGCCCGTCGCGAATGGCCAGGTGACTGCTGCACTGGCTGGCGTCACGCAACTGCTCAATCACCGGCTGCCCGACCTGCGCGACATCCAGCGAGGCGATGTATTCAAAGCCCAGGCGCAGCACGTTCATGCCAAGCGAAAAGGTGTTGGTCCGCCCGTTGCGCTCCAGAAACCCCATGTACTCCAGCGTCTGCACCACGCGGTAGGCGGTAGCCTTTGGCATATCCACCAGCCGGTGCAGTTCGGCAAATGTCAGTTCCCGGTGCTGCGCGCCAAAGGCCAGCAGTAGCTGAAGCCCACGCTCCAGACCCGGCACCAGATATTTACTCTCCTGAACGTTTGCCATATCGCCCCCGTACCACTCAGTTGAAGACAAACCCGCCGTTGACCGGCAACAGCTGCCCGGTGATAAAACCTGAGAGGGAACTCAGCAGCCAGATGACGCTGCCTGAGACATCTTCAGGGTGTTGCGCGCCCGCCAGCGCGCGGCCATTTTCATAAAGCTGATGGCGCTCGGCGGGTACATATTCGGTGGCCTCCACGCGGGTCAGGCCCGGTGCAATGGCATTGACGCGAATACGTCTGGCGCCAAGCTCGCGTGCCATTGAGCGCGTCATCGCGATAATGGCGCCTTTACTGGCAACGTAGGCCATCAGGCGCGGCGCGCCCCACAGCGCGGTGTCGGATGCCACGTTGACGATACTGCCACCATCGTTCAACAGTCCGACGGCCGCGCGGGTGACAAGCCAGGTGCCTTTGACGTTGACCTGCATGACCTTGTCCCAGAGTTCCGGGTCATACTCCATCATGTCTTTGCCGCCCACACCGGTTGCCAGCGCCGCATTGTTCACCAGGCCGTCAATCTTGCCGCGCTCGCCAATGGCGCTGAACGCGGTGTTGATAGAGGCTTCGCTTGCGAGATCGATGCACTGCGGCTCTACCGCGTAACCTTCTGCCGCCAGATGCTCGGCGCTGTGCGCCAGCGCCTGGGCAAGGATGTCGCACATCACCACGCGCGCGCCCTGGGCGGCGAGATCCTGCGCAAACTGTAGCCCCAGCCCGCGTGCGGCACCGGTCACTACAATGCGTTTGCCGTCAAGCAGCCCCATCAGGCTGCCCCTTTATGCGCTTCACGTGTAGCCAACTGTTGTGCAGCCGCTTTTTGCATCATGCGGCGCAGGCGCGATAGCCCCACGTCGTGCTGATACAGGTATTCGTGATCGCGGGCGTTAGGCGCCAGGCTCTCCAGCACCACACGGTCCTGCTCCAGCACGTCCCAGTGCAGCTGCTCCAGGCGGTTGCGGTACATAAAGCGCCACATGTCGCGCTGCCAGCCTTCAACCCGGCGGATACGCCAGAAGAAGACGCGGCAGTTGTCGTTGTCTTCTGGCACCACCATGCCGACAATCCAGAAGTGACCACCTGGTCCAAAACGCTTTTTGTACGGAATAGACAGACGCATCCAGTACGCGCCGCTGGCACCGAACTCCACCCAGTCGAAGTTGACGCCGCTCTGGCCCTTTTTCTCGAAGATGTAGCCGTCTTTGGTCGGTTGCAGCACCATGTCGGCTTTGCGGTCCCCTTCGGCCATGGAGTGCGACGACGAGTGCAGGTAGGTGCCATGCATCGGGTCCATCACGTTTTCCAGCGCATACTGGTAGTTGCACTGCCACGCGGCGGTACACAGGAAATTGCTGTAGGCTTCGCCGTCGGCCAGCTCCTGCGGGAAAGTCAGCTCAGCCGGGGCTTCATCTTCGGTGACGCCAAACCACAGGAAGATAGCGCCGTGAATTTCGGTCACTGCGTAGCTGCGCACGCACTGCTGACCCACCAGCGGACAGCGGTCAACCGCCGGCACGTCCTTCACTTCACCATTGCCAGCCACTTCCACGCCGTGATACCAGCAGGCGATACGGTCGCCCAGATTCCAGCCCATCGACAAGCGTGCGCCACGGTGCGGGCAACGGTCTTCCAGTGCCTGTACCTGGCCGTCCTGGTTACGCCAGACCACAATTTGCTCTCCCAGGCGCGTGATGCCTACGGGGGCTGACTGCACTTCCCAGCTTGCCAACACCGGATACCATAATCCACGCAGCCCCTGGTCGAGATACTCCTGTACTGTCGTTGTCATTGTTCTGTCCTCAGTAACCGTTAACCTGTAAAAACGCGCGGAAGCTTGCCTCATTCCACGGCTCGCCCTGTTGGTCGTAGTTTTTCTGTTGGTTGAGCCCGCTCACCAGTTCTGCCAGCGTTTCTGCACCGTCTTCAAAAAGCTGCTCCAGTGCCGCGATGAGATTGATTTCGTAACTTTCCGGTACACGGCTGCGGGTTTGCCAGACAATGTTCTGCCAGGTGCCAGGCTTATGGATGTTGCCATTGCCGCCCTCTTTAGGGGGCGTGAACTGCCGGTTTTCCGGCAAATTAGGGTTGAGATCCTGAATAATATTGATGCTCATTCCACAGTCTCCGGGATGAAGGTGATTTGTATCTGGTTTTCAAAAACGCGCACCGGGTAACGATTGAGGTTGCGCCCGCCAGGGCCGTGCAAACAGGTGCCGGTGCGTACGTCAAATACCGCTTCATGCAGCGGGCATTCCACTTTGCCATCTTCAACGAACCCCTGGCTGAGCAGGGCATAGGCGTGAGGGCAAACGTCTTCCAGCGCGTAATATTCACCGTCAACCAGATAAACGCCTATCTCCTTGCCCTCTACATTGCTGCTAAAAGGGAAATCTTCCTGTACTTGCTCTACATCACATACGCCTATCCAGCTCATACGATCCTCCAGGCTTATTTGTTTCATATATGAAACTATGTTTCTTATTTAATACGGTCAATATAAAAGCAGTGAGATGAAGATCAAGCGGAAATGTGATGTATTTGTTAATGAAAATGAGGTTAATGACGTAAGTGTGCAAACGATCACGAAAAAATGCACATATAGGAAATTATGATTATTTCTTTTTTTGTGATGTCGGTTAGTTATCGCTTATTTTCTTTGTTATGCCACGCGGAGGATATTGACAGAAAATAGCCTCACCCGCTAAATCAAAAAATAACATAAAAAATGCAGACAGTTTCACAGGTGAAACAAATTTAAAATAATTCATTAATTATCAACGTGTTTCAAATATAAACCAATTACACACAGAAACTTTTTTTTGATTTTACCGATTGAGCAATGTCACATAAAAGGCAGGGGATAAAACGAATGGTTTCCACAAGGTGGCAAGGGGTTATCGCGTTACTTTTATTAATTGTTATCTCATATGTGGATCGGGTCAATATTTCAGTAATGATTCTCAATCCCGATTTTGCTTCACACTTTCAGTTAAATGATAACAGATTGTTACAAGGAACGTTAATGACGCTGTTTCTTGTCGGCTACGGATTTTCAGCACTTTTATTAACACCTGTTTTAGAAAGTAAACTTCACTGCCGCCAGGCCTTACTGATCAGTGTTATTTCATGGGCGCTTATCTGCGCACTATCGCCGTTTCTCGGCTCACTGTTTGGCCTGCTGCTGGCGCGCCTGGTGCTCGGTGTGGCTGAAGGACCGTTGTTTTCACTGAAGACCCGCTATATCAATGACCATTTCACACCACATGAATCAGGAAAACCGAATGCGGTGAGCGCATTGGGTGTGTCGCTGGGGCTGGCGGTGGGCTTTCCCCTGGTCACCTGGCTTGTCAGTACCTTTGGCTGGAGCGGATCTTTCCTGGCACTGGCGCTGATGAATGTGCTACTCGGCGGCGGCCTGGTGTTGGGGTTTATTCCGCGCAGTCCGAACCCGCGTCCCCTGAGCAGATTGCGATTGCGTACCACGCTGGTCTGCGCCTGGCGCACGCCGCTGCTGGGCTGGATGCTGCTGATAGAAATCGCCACCCTGAGTTATCTGTGGGGCAACAGCGCCTGGTTACCGGCATGGCTGCGTGACGAACACGGATTTTCCCTGCATGCCACCGGCTGGCTGGCGGCGGTACCGTTTTTGATAAGCCTCGGTGCGAAATACCTCGGCGGCGTATTGCTTGACCGGCTGCGCCCTGCACAGGCGCCGCTGCTGTTTGTGGTGGGAGGTGCCGCCACGGCCTGCGCTGTGATCGGGCTGATGCTCAGTCAGCAAGTCGGCTGGCTCACCTTCTGGTTGCTGACGGCGAACGCCTGCTGGGGGTTGCAGGGTGCGGCTATCCCGGTCATCGTCCAGCATCACGCACGCCGCGAGGCGGTAGGCAGCGCCTACGGCATCATTAATGGTATTGGTAATCTGTGCGCGGCGTTCATTCCGCTGCTGATGGGGGCGGTGATGGGCTGGGCAGGCTCGGTCAGTTCGGGGTTTACGGTGCTGGCCGCGTCGCAGCTGGTGACGTTCTTTGTGGGCAGCGTGCTGCTGATGAAGATGCGGCGGGTGCAGGCGCTGGCGGTACGGCCATGAACCAGGGAACGGCAGCCATTAAAAATACTGGGCACTTCTTAACTGCCTGTACGGCAGTGAACTCTGAATCATCAATCACCAGCATATGCGGTGTCTTCTTAACTGCCAGTACGGCAGTGAACAGGAACAAAATTATATTATCTTATTGATTATACTATAAAAATAATCATTTCCATCCTCAGAACCCTTTTTTAGCCTGGCTTTTTACACCATTAAAGATCAATACGTTACAAGTAGGAGAAAAAAAGGGTGAGCCGCAGCAAATCGGCATGCAAAAAGTGGCGGGCTGGCAGCAAGCATAAGTCCGGCTGAACCTCGCCGGGACGTTCACCGCAGACCAGAAGGCGTTGCCGGGTAAAGCCAGAAAAAAAGAGGCCCGATAAATCGGGCCTCAGGCGGATGAGTATGAGACGACAAACCGGATATCTTCGCCTCTTTTTTAAGCATAATCCTCAGTCGCTGTTCATAAACATGCCTGAGCGCCCCGCGTTAAGACACAGCCTGTGTTCTGCCCAATGTCAGTCGCGCTCAAAACGGCGGCGGTCAATCTGGAATACCGCAACCGACTGTTTAAGGCGCTCGGCCTGCTCTTCCAGCGCCACGGCTGAAACCGCCGACTCCTGCACCAGTGAGGAGTTCTGCTGCGTTACAGTGTCGATTTCTGACACGGCAATGCTGACCTGGCTGATTCCCCGGCTCTGTTCTTCCGACGCCGAGGCAATTTCGCCCATGATTTTGTTCACGTTGTCGATAGCCTGCACAATGTGCCCCATGGTTTCACCGGCGTTTTCGGCCTGCTGCGAACCGGTGGACACTTTGCTGACCGACTCATCAATCAGGATTTTGATTTCTTTCGCCGCATCTGCACTGCGCTGTGCAAGGTTCCTGACTTCGCTTGCCACTACCGCAAAGCCGCGTCCCTGCTCACCGGCACGTGCGGCCTCAACGGCGGCGTTCAGCGCCAGAATATTGGTCTGAAAGGCAATGCCGTCAATCAGGTTAGTAATGTCGGCAATCTTCTGCGAACTGCTGGCAAGCTCGTTCATGGTCAGTACCACATCACCGACCACCTGCCCGCCCTGGCGTGCGGTCCCTGACGCCGTGAGCGCCATTTTCCGGGCGCTGTCGGCATTATCTGCGTTCTGCTTAACCGTTGCGGTCAGTTCTTCCATGCTGGCGGCCGTTTGCTCCAGCGCTGCTGCCTGCTGTTCGGTTCGCGCAGACAAGTCGCTGTTGCCTGCGGAGATTTCACCGGATTTGGCATAAATCGCATCGGCCCCCAGACGCACATCCCACACTGTCTGGATGAGCGAGTCCTGCATCTCACGCAAACTCTCGGCAAGCTGGCCCATTTCGTTACTGCCCTCAACCTCAATTTTTTTCACCAGATCGCCACGGGCAATACTGCGAATGTTATCAATCAGCTGTGTGAGCGGCCTGAGCAGGATATTCTGAAAACCAAACCAGACGGCAAAGATGGAGAGAGCTATCACGCAGAACACCAACAATATCATACCCATAGCAAAACGCATCGATGATTCGAGGTTCTCTTTTGCCAGCTGGTAGACGTTCTCGATATCCTCCTGAAACGCGTTATAGCTCTCTTCCAGGGCGTTCTGGTGGCGCTGAGTCGGTTGAGCGATAACCCCCTCCATATCTCCGTCAACCAGCATCTGACCAAATTCTTTGAGCACCAGATCGTAGTGTCGAAATTCAGAGAGCATTTTTTCAACAATTTCGGCGTGAAGGCGTGGATTACGCTCCATCTGATTAAACCTGACGATACCGTCCTGAGCGACTTTCAGGGTTGAGTAAGCGCTGTTCACAAGCTCTGTCACGCTGGTATCGGTAGCGATATTGTTTTGTTGCATCATCAGGCGCAGCGAGGCCCTGCTGAGCGTAATACGGCTTTGCAACATGGCCGCCCAGCTGTCGTCGATAAGCGCCTGACGTTGGTTCAGCAGTTGTAATTCAGCAAGGCTTTTACTGTCGTTGTCGAGCGCTTTATAGAAGAAAGTTGCGGATATCGCCTGCAACAAGCCAAACAAGAAAAGCGCCGCCAGCAAGCAGCGGATCACCGTCATTTTTTTAAACATTGTTCTCCCCCTTTACGTTGCCAACATAAGGTATATCGGTGCGCGGAGATCAAACTTGCCGTGTTAAAGCCAACTTTTTTCACGTAAACAAAAAAGATCGATATTCTGGCAGTATTTCTGCTCGTAAAATCGCCATAAAGGAGGTCGATAGCGAAAGGAATGCGTTGCCAGGAGAGGGAGAAAAAGCGGAATAATAAGAAGATAGAACAATAAAAATCAGGCGGCACGTTGGCCGCCTGAGCGTGTCGTTACTGACCTTTTTTCGCAGCCTGAATATAGAGCATTTCCAGGGCCAGCGTTGCGGCAGCAAGCGCCGTAATGTCTGACTGGTCATAAGCCGGAGCCACTTCCACCAGATCCATGCCAACAATGTTGAGATCTTTAAGGCCGCGCACCAGTTTAAGCGCGCGATCGGTGCTCAGCCCGCCAATCACAGGCGTGCCGGTACCCGGTGCGTGAGCCGGATCCAGACAGTCGATATCAAATGTCAGGTAAACCGGCATATCGCCAACAATCTGCTTCACCTGCGCCAGGATATCGTCAACGCTGCGATCGTTCACCTCTGGGGCGCCGAGCACGGTAAAGCCGTTGTCCTTGTCGAACTCAGTACGAATACCAATCTGCACCGAGTGATTCGGGTCAATCAGCCCCTCTTTAGGTGCGGTGTAAAACATGGTGCCGTGATCGAACTCGCAACCGTTGGAATAGGTGTCGGTGTGGGCATCAAAGTGCACCAGCGCCATTTTGCCAAAGTGCTTAGCGTGGGCGCGCAGCAGCGGCAGCGTAACAAAATGATCGCCACCAAATGAGAGCATGCGTTTACCGGAGGCCAGCAGGCGCTCGGCGTGAGCCTGAAGGTTCTGGCTCATTTCGCGCGCGTCGCCAAAGGCGTAGACCAGGTCGCCGCAGTCCACCACGTTCAGGCGCTCGCGCATGTCGAAATCCCACGGGAAGCGGCAGTGCTCCCACGCCAGGTTGGTGGAAATCTGGCGAATGGCACCCGGTCCGTGGCGGCTGCCCGCGCGCCCTGAGGTCGCCATATCAAACGGAATACCGGTAATGACCCAGTCAGCGTCGCTGTCGTACGGCTGGAAATTCAGCGGTAAACGTAAAAAACCAAAGGCGTTGGATACCAGGGAGTTATCGTATTGATGGCCTAAGGTGCTCATGGTCTGCCCTCTTAATCGGTGTGAGTCGCATGGTTTCGCTATGCCCGCCCTGACGTATGCACAGCAATCAGGACAATAACGAGTGAGATAAAAAAATCCCTTCCGCGTCGTTAACCCGACGAGGAAGGGACTGGATTACGTGTTCCCCACTCTGGGGGCTGTGCGCGGATTATCCCCTTAATAATGACCGGGTTCAAGCATCCGCGCCCGGTAGTTACTCGTCTTCGAGATAGGTGTAGCCGTACAGCCCTGCCTCAAATTCCTCAAGGAACTGCTGCTGAAGTTCATCGTCAAGGCCGGTCTGCTTAACCTGGTCGCGAAAACGGGTCAGTAGCGTGTCCGGGTCAAGCTGCACGTAGCGCAGCATGTCGGCAACCGTATCGCCTTCATCGGAAAGCTCCACTTCCACTTTACCGTCGGCAAACACAAAGACGTTAACCGCTTCGGTGTCGCCAAACAGGTTGTGCATGTTGCCGAGGATTTCCTGGTACGCGCCCACCATAAAGAAGCCCAGCAGCGGCGGGTTGTCAGGATCGTAATCCGGCAGCGGCATGGTGGTGGCAATGCCGTCGCCGTCCACGTAATGATCGATAGCGCCGTCGGAGTCACAGGTGATATCCAGCAGTACCGCGCGGCGGCTCGGCGCGTGGTTTAGCCCTTCAAGCGGCAGCACCGGGAATAACTGGTCAATCCCCCAGGCATCCGGCATCGACTGGAACAGCGAGAAGTTAACGTACAGCTTGTCCGCCATGCGCTCCTGTAGCTCGTCGATGATAGGACGGTGGGCACGGTTGGACGGATCGAGCTGCTTTTGAATTTCGTGGCACATGTTCAGATACAGCTGCTCGGCCCAGGCGCGCTGTTGCAGGCTGTAGGTGCCTGCGGAGTAGCCGGTGTGAATATCGTGCAGGTCCATCTGGCTGTCGTGCAGCCATTCGCGCAGCGAGCGGCGGTTATCCGGCTCGTGCATTTCCTGCCAGGTTTCCCACATGCTCGCCAGCGCGCGCGGCGCGTCATCTTCCGGCGCCTCAGACACCGTGTATTCGTTACGCTCAACGCCAATCACGTTAGACACCAGTACGGTGTGGTGCGCCGTCACGGCACGCCCGGACTCGGTAATCACCGTTGGGTGCGGCAGGCCGTTTTCTTCACAGGCATCGCCAATGGCCCAGATGATGTTGTTGGCGTATTCGTTCAGGCCGTAGTTAACCGAGCAGTCAGACTGTGAGCGCGTACCTTCATAATCCACACCCAGGCCACCGCCTACGTCGAAGCACTGGATTTTTACCCCCAGTTTGTGCAACTCAACGTAGAAACGCGCCGACTCGCGCACGCCAGTGGCGATGTCGCGAATATTGGCCATCTGCGAACCGAGGTGGAAATGCAGCAGTTGCAGGCTTTCCAGGCGGTCTGCGGCACGCAGTTTTTCCACCAGCTGCAATACCTGGGTTGCTGCCAGGCCAAACTTTGATTTTTCACCGCCGGACGACTGCCACTTGCCGGAGCCCTGAGAGGCCAGGCGAGCACGCACGCCAAGGCGCGGCACTACGTTCAGGCGCGCCGCTTCTTCGAGCACCATGTCGATTTCGGTCATCTTTTCGATAACCAGATAGACTTTGTGGCCCATTTTCTCGCCAATCAACGCCAGGCGAATATATTCACGGTCTTTATAGCCGTTACAGACAATCACCGAACGGGTCATGCCCGCATGGGCCAGTACCGCCATCAGCTCGGCTTTGGAGCCTGCCTCCAGTCCCAGCGGCTCGCCGGACTGAATCAGCGATTCAATGACGCGGCGGTGCTGGTTGACCTTAATGGGGTACACCAGGAAGTAGTCACCGTTATAGCCGTAAGACTCACGGGCGCGGCGAAAGGCGGCGTTAATCGACCGCAGGCGGTGTTGCAGGATCTGCGGGAAGCAAAACAGCGCCGGCAGGCGCTGCCCCTGGGCTTCGCGCGCTTTCACCAGCTGCGCAAGGTCAACGCGCGCTTCTGGCTGGTCCGGGTCCGGGCACACGGTGATATGGCCCAGTTCGTTAACGTCGTAATACGAGTTGCCCCACCAGGCTATGTTATAAGTGCGCAGCATCTTGCTGGCTTCCTGAGAGTTCATTGCCACCTCCTGCATTGAACGGAGTGCACTTTGTTCGCCTGCTGACGAACCCGAAACAGAAAAAATGTCGTCAGACATTGCGAACCTCGCTGTTGCCGTAATAGAAAAAAGAGTTCACTACTATCGCAGGGGATATTTGCGATAACAACCCAATCAGTGCGCGTTTTATCAGCATAAGACGCTGCGTAACGCACCACAAAAGTGGTTCCATGTTCATATTCAGTGTAAAACACTCACCCGGTGCTGCCACGATGGCCGGATAACGCCCCTTTCAGACGCGCCTTTTAAAAGTGTGAAGAGTCAGAGAGGGAATGTGCGACCTGCCCGGGAATCCTGGGACGCGGCGCAGGAAGGATGCCTGACGCAAAACGGTGAGATAACGAAGAGGGACGGCAAACACACGCCAGAGCGGCGTGACGACGGCCAGAAAACACGGCTATTCATTACCAATCCTATCACCTCCACGCCTTCTGACCGCCGGTCTTACGGCCCCAGAAAGACGGCTGTCTTTATCTGTTAATGACGGGCTTGCCGCACCTGCAACGACAGGCAGGTTTTATGCGCTCACCACGCGCGCCGTTTATACCGACAGACAGGCTAAAAAGCAAAATAAAATACGCGCGATCTGGCGCAACGCCGGTCCGCGTTGCCAGGGAAATGTTTATCACAATGTGTCCTACGTCAAAAATCACTGGAAATACGCTCATGGATTAACCTAGAATAGACGTCCAGAAGTTAATCCATCTATACTGATTAACATTCAGACTGCTTGTGGTTTTACCTGCACTAAACTCTGTTTCCGGCACCTCCTGCCGCGAGAGTTTACTGATATCGCAGTCCATCTCACTGATTTCCTTTAGGGTGAAGAGAACATGGCTAAACACCTTTTTACGTCCGAGTCTGTATCAGAAGGGCATCCCGATAAAATTGCTGACCAAATCTCCGATGCGGTACTTGACGCCATTCTGGAGCAGGATCCAAAAGCACGCGTTGCCTGTGAGACTTACGTAAAAACAGGGATGGTGCTGGTCGGCGGTGAAATCACCACCAGCGCATGGGTCGACATTGAAGAAATTACCCGCAAAACCGTGCGTGAAATCGGCTACGTGCATTCCGATATGGGCTTTGACGCCAACTCCTGCGCCGTACTGAGCGCTATTGGCAAGCAGTCCCCGGACATCAACCAGGGCGTTGACCGTGCCGATCCGCTGGAACAGGGCGCGGGCGACCAGGGCCTGATGTTTGGCTATGCTACCAACGAAACCGACGTGCTGATGCCAGCCCCGGTGACCTACGCGCACCGCCTGGTGCAGCGCCAGGCCGAAGTGCGTAAAAACGGCACATTACCGTGGCTGCGCCCGGATGCGAAAAGCCAGGTCACCTTCCAGTATGACAGCGGCAATATTGTTGGCATTGATGCCGTGGTGCTGTCCACCCAGCATGCTGAAGATATCGACCAGAAATCGCTCCAGGAAGCGGTGATGGAAGAAATCATTAAGCCGGTCCTGCCAACCGAGTGGCTGAACACCGCCACCAAATTCTTTATCAACCCAACCGGCCGCTTTGTTATCGGTGGACCGATGGGTGACTGCGGCCTGACCGGGCGTAAAATCATTGTTGATACCTACGGCGGCATGGCTCGTCACGGTGGCGGCGCATTCTCAGGTAAAGACCCGTCTAAAGTGGACCGCTCCGCAGCCTACGCCGCGCGCTATGTGGCGAAGAACATCGTCGCAGCTGGTCTTGCCGACCGTTGTGAAATCCAGGTGTCTTACGCCATTGGCGTTGCCGAACCGACCTCCATTATGGTGGAAACCTTTGGCACCGAGAAAATCGCCCCTGAACAGCTGACGCTGCTGGTGCGTGAGTTCTTCGACCTGCGCCCGTATGGCCTGATTCAGATGCTGGACCTGCTGCATCCTATCTACAAAGAAACCGCCGCTTATGGTCACTTTGGTCGTGAACACTTCCCGTGGGAAAAAACCGACAAAGCTGAACAGCTGCGCGAAGCAGCCGGTCTGAAGTAAGCCCGTCAGTTTCACAAAAGGCCAGCCCGCTGCTGGCCTTTTTTATTGCCTGCACCACGACACTCATGTTCGTTTTACGCTGTAGTGCAATCCCCTCTCACCGCTAACAAAGCCCCCCACCTGGAGCATTCTGATAATCAGAGCCAGGCTGGCTCGCGCCCGCCCGCCTTTCGTAAGCAGGCTATAGTTATTGCTTTACAAACGGTTGTAGCGGTTGCAGCTGAAGGGCTGTTCATCGCCTTTAACCACACGCAAACTGTAATCGATTACACAAGCTGATGTAGGGCACGTTATGGCAACAGCGCAGAGAAAATGGAACAGCAGCAATAGCGTTACATAAAAGCTCAGCTTTCTCTGAAACCACGCCACGTTGATGAATGAAAATAGCGATAATTACCTGTTTTATCTGATCATCCTGAAGCAAGTAATAATCGACTTAATGTAACCGATTACACCATTGTGATTATCATCACATAAATTTACCTGACACTCACCTACCCTTAACATCGTAAAACGTGATAATCCAAACGGAGGGCCGCATGCCTGACAATAAGAAACAGGGGAGTTCAAACAGGGCCATGACATTTTTTGTCTGCTTTCTCGCCGCCCTGGCGGGATTGTTGTTCGGCCTTGATATTGGCGTGATTGCGGGTGCACTACCCTTCATCGCCCAGGATTTTCAGATAACCGCACATGAACAGGAGTGGGTCGTCAGCTCCATGATGTTTGGTGCTGCCGTCGGTGCCGTTGGCAGCGGCTGGCTTTCATTTCGTCTCGGGCGTAAGTACAGCCTGATGATTGGCGCGATTCTGTTCGTGATAGGTTCGCTGGCCTCCGCCTTCGCCCCTAATCCCGAAGTGCTGATTATCTCGCGCGTGCTGCTCGGCCTGGCGGTAGGGATTGCGTCATACACCGCTCCGCTTTATCTGTCTGAAATTGCCCCTGAGCGTATTCGCGGCAGCATGATTTCCATGTATCAGCTGATGATAACCATCGGGATCCTCGGTGCCTATCTGTCCGATACGGCGTTCAGCTATAGCGGCTCGTGGCGCTGGATGCTGGGGGTTATCACTATCCCGGCAATCCTGCTGCTGGTCGGTGTGTTCTTTTTGCCAGACAGCCCACGCTGGTTTGCCGCCAAACGTCGTTTTCATGATGCCGAACGCGTGCTGCTGCGCCTGCGCGACACCAGCGCTGAGGCCAAACGCGAGCTTGACGAGATCCGTGAAAGCTTACAGGTTAAGCAAAGCGGCTGGTCACTGTTTCGTGAAAACAGCAACTTCCGTCGTGCGGTGTTCCTGGGCGTGCTGCTACAGGTGATGCAACAGTTCACCGGCATGAACGTCATCATGTACTACGCACCGAAGATTTTCGAAATTGCAGGCTACAGCAATACCACCGAGCAAATGTGGGGCACGGTTATTGTTGGTTTAACCAACGTGCTGGCTACCTTCATTGCCATTGGGCTGGTGGACAGATGGGGACGTAAGCCCACGCTGGTGCTGGGCTTTATGGTGATGGCCGTCGGCATGGGCACCCTTGGCACCATGATGCACATTGGCATCTCCTCGCCTGAGGCACAGTACTTTGCCGTCGCAATGCTGCTGATGTTTATTGTTGGCTTTGCCATGAGCGCTGGCCCGCTGATTTGGGTGCTGTGCTCCGAAATCCAGCCGCTTAAAGGGCGCGATTTCGGCATCACCTGCTCAACGGCCACAAACTGGATTGCCAATATGATTGTCGGGGCGACCTTCCTGACCATGCTCAATACGCTTGGCAACGCCCCCACCTTCTGGGTTTATGCAGGCCTGAACCTGTTCTTTATTATCCTGACCCTGGCGCTGGTGCCGGAGACAAAGCATGTCTCTCTGGAACATATTGAGCGCAACCTGATGAAAGGCCGCCCACTGCGCGAAATTGGCTCCCGTCATTAAACGGCTTTATGCAGGAGCTGCTTCATGCAGCTCCTGGTTTTTTCGGGTGATGCATTTTGCCCACAGATAGTGTCAAAACCCGTCTCATTAACCCAGCAGAAATGGAATAAAAAAATACATTATTAATTAAATTCAACACAATAAACCATAATAAAAATCAAATACCAAGCATCATCGCGCAGACCAGTCAGAAAAATACTTAAATAGCCGGGTAATAAATACCAATAATCCGGTATGATTCAGCCACCGCTATTTCACCGTCATGCTCCACCCTCGCCGCCAGGCCTTTTTCGTTAAAAAGCTTAAAGTGATCTTTTCGTGCGTCCAGACACTGAGTTTACCGACACCACAGGAGTGAAACAGGGTATCATCCTCAGACACTGGGTATCATATCCCGGTTAGCAGCATCATGGTGACTACACACTCAAAACGGCCTTAACAATTATAAATATGGATATTAAAAAACGTACTGAACTGCTGTTCAGACAATGTGAGCAATTAAAATCCATGCCCGGATTTTATGATGCCGTCGCGCTGCATTATCAATTAAGCCTTGATAGTTATAAATTACAGCCGCTTTTTTACAAAATCATACTTCAGGAATCGCGTTTTAATATTGTACTGGCAATATGCTGCGTCATTTTCGGTCAAAAAATACACTCTGTCTCCGAGATTAAGGAAATCTGCAGCCGTTATAAAATTGCCAGTCCGAATAGCGTCATTGCCATTGTCACCTTGCTTAAAACAGGTGGCCGTCTCACTACCGTGCGCGATGAAAGCGATCGCCGTAAAGTGCAGCTGGAAGCCACGGATAAAGGTATGCAGGACCTGAAGTTTTATTTAAAAGGTGCTTTTACCCCACTCAATATTCTCTACCCTGAACTCAGTCTCTCGGAACATACGCTGGAGAAGAAAAACATCCGCCGTACCTTTTTCAGCCGCGCTGCTGAGATGATCTTTGAGGGGATCACCTATCCGAATGTACTGCCAGCTGCGGGCGTTTTCGTCAATAAAGATGGCGGACGCCTGATGATGCTGCATTTATTGATTGAAGCCCGCAAACACAGCAGCGCGAATAAGGTAACACTCGACTATTCGCAAAAAAGGCTGGCGCAGATGTTTTCAATATCACGCACTCACGTGCGGCGTGTTTTAAACGATGCCATTGAGTGCGGATTAATTGAAGATGAAGAGGGTAGCAAGATCACGCTGTTACCTGCTTTTTTTGAAACCGCTGAAACCTATGCGGGGCTGTATTTTGCCTGGGTTCTTGATTATCTGGATCTAAACTCGCAGACCTTGAAAGCAGACGAGGCTTAAACCTCGTCTGCGGGTTGATTAGCGCTCGCGCAGCGCCTCTTTCGCTTTGTTCAGCGGCTTAAGCAGATAATCCAGTATCGATTTATTCCCGGTTTTAATATCCACCGTCGCAATCATGCCGGGGAAGATAGGAAATTCGTGCAAATCTTTATTCGTCAGATGGTTGCTGTCGGTGCGGATATAAACCCGGTAATAGTAAACATCGCGCTTCACTTCATCCTGAATGGTATCCGGTGAAATCATTGTCACTTCCCCTTCCATACCGCCATAGATGGAGTAGTCGTAAGCCGTGATTTTCACCATTGCCTTCTGCCCCGGGTGCACAAAGGCCACGTCACGCGGCGAAATTTTCGCTTCCACCATCATTTGGTCATCAAGCGGTACCAGGCTCATCAGTTTACCGTTTGGCGGTATCACGCCGCCCACTGTTGTCACCTCAATATCTTTGACAATCCCACGCACCGGCGCGGTGAAAGTCAGGCGCGTCAGTGAGTCTTCACGCCCGCGCATCACTGAACGCTGGGCTTCAATTTCCGCATTCGCCTTTGACAACTCCTCCCGGGAGCGCACGTAATACTGGTTCTGCATTTCCGTGATTTTGTTTTCCAGCTCGTTTTTCTGGCGTTGCAGGCGCAACACCTCAACATCGCTGGCAGCGCCTGCTTTTATCAACGGTGCCGTCATTGACAGCTCACGCTGTACCAGCGCGACAGCATGGCGCAGCCCTTCGAGCCCCTTTTGCAGGCTGTCGCGGCGCGAGCGCCACAGTTCAGTTTCTTCTCGCACTAACTCTACGTCATCATCAAGCTCTGCGGGAAAAACAGGTTCCGTGTTGGTGACTTCAGCCTTCAGGCGTGCAGCGGTCGCCAGCGCCGCGTTGAGGCGCGACTCACTTTCCAGCACGCTGGATTCGGTTTTAGTCCTGTCAAGCTGGGCCAGCACTTCACCACGCTCGACAATATCCCCTTCTTTCACCGCCAGTTTGTGGATAATCCCCCCTTCCAGCGACTGAATGGTCTGCTCATGGGAGGATGGCGTGATTTTGCCGTTGCCGGTCGTGACTTCGTCCAGGTGAAAATAGTTCGCCCACACGACAAATGCCCCCACCAGCGCCGTCAGAAACCAGATGATTAATGATGAACGCGGCAGGCTCGGCTCCTTCAGCCGACTGTTGTAACGGGTGATATCGCTCATACCTTCGCCTCCACCTGACCATCCTTGTTAACCTGCGCCATTGTTGCAGGCTGTGGGGAAACGCTGGGGCGCGGGCCTGCGCCCGGTACGCTCAGGCCATGCTTTTGCAACATACCCTCACGTGGGCCATCCATCACAACACGGCCATTCTCAAGTACGATGATGCGGTCAACCAACTCCAGAATGGGCAGACGGTGTGTGGACACCACCAGCGTGCGGTGGGTGCCTAACCACGCGCCAAGGTGCGTAATAAAGCGTTTTTCACTCATTTCATCCAGCCACGCGGTCGGTTCATCGAGCAGCAGAATGTTTGGCTGGGTGATAAGGGTGCGCGCCAGCAGCAGCGACTGGCGCTGGCCACCGGACAGCCCGGCGCCGCCCTCGGTAATTTGATAATTAAGACCGTCTTTCTGCTTACGCACGAACTCGTCAGCACCGCTGATAATCAGCGCCTGCTGAATCTCTTCGTCGGAGGCCAGCGGGCGGCCCATCGTAATGTTTTCGCGTACGGATCCAAAGAACAGACGCGCCTGCTGGGTCAGGCACTGCACATCACGGCGCAGGTCATGGGGGTCAAGATGGGACAGCGAAATATCGTCCAGCAGGATTTGTCCATGCTGCGGCTCGTGAAGACCGGCCAGCACCTGCAACAGCGTACTTTTACCCGACCCGTTGCGCCCGAGGATCGCAATGCGCTCTCCCGCTTTGATATTCAGATTCGCGATCGTCAGATCGTTCACCTTCTGCTCTTCGTCGTAATAAAACCCGACCTCTTTAAGCGAGTAATATCCGCGCAGATGTGATTTATGTACCCGCTTACCGCGACCCGGATCGTCAATGGGCTTTTGCATCAGGTCATCCAGCCCTTTACGGGCGACCTTTGCCGACTGCCAGCGCGACAGGATGCCGGAAATCTGCGACAGCGGCGCAATGGTGCGAGAGGCCAGAATCGAGGTTCCCACCAGCGCACCAGTGGTCATATCACCGGCAATGACCATATAACAGCCCACCAGCAGCACCACGGCGTACACAATAGACTGCACTTCCTGCGTCCAGGTCATCAGCATGCCGGTCAGCCAGCGCTGCTTCATGCTGATTGTGGCAGAGACATCATTGGTGTTGTTCCACTGGTTCTGAAAGCGCTGCTCGGCACGCATCAGTTTGATGTCATCAAGCCCCTGCACCGCTTCGACCAGCGTGGCGTTACGAATGGCAGACTCGCGCATCCCTTCACTGGAGAGCTTCGCCAGCGGGCGCTGGATAAGCAGCCCAGGAATGAGCAGCAACGGCAGTGCCAGCAAGACAACAAAGACCAGCGGCCCACCAATCATCCACAGAATGAAGACAAACAGCAGGAAGAACGGCAGATCGGAGATGGCACCAATGGTGGTTGAGGTTATCAGTTCGCGCACTGACTCCAGTTCGCGCACCTGAGAGATAAAGGATCCGGTGGATTTGGGGCGTGCGTTATTTTTAATGCGCAGCGCGTGGGCAAATACCCGGTCGGAGATACGTAAATCCGCGCGCTTACCCACCACGTCGGAGACATGCGCGCGCATCATACGCATAAGAAATTCAAACAGAATCGCCATCATGACGCCGCCAAACAGTACCCAGAGCGTTGGCTCAGACTGTGACGGCACCACGCGGTCATAAACTTGCATAGAAAACAGCATGCCGCTCAGGGCAAGCACGTTGGCAACCATCGCTGCCAGCATAATATCGCCGTAGCGCCGCCAGTCCCTGAGCGCAATGCTCCAGAACCAGTTCTTTTTCCATGGCTTAACGTAATCGTCCACGCGGGCATCTGGAATGGATTCCAGCGGGCGCAGCACCACTAACCCTTTCAGTCGCGAAGCCAGCTCGTCGCACGACAGTTTGCTTTCCAGACCGCCGTCACCGCTAAGCTGCAACATGAGGTTGCCCTCGCTGTCCATCTTCGTGATGACCGCCAGCTGTCCGTTTTCCAGCTCAGCAATCAGCGGCAGACGCCAGGGGTCTATCAGAGAGATATCGGCGGGTGCCATGCGCATGCCCAGACCAAGCTGGCGCGCCATATCTTCCAGCACCAGTCTTCGGGGCGAGCGGGTTTCATGGCTGATAACGGTGCGCACATGCTCCTGAGAAAAATCAAGCATGTAGTGGCGCGCAACGCTAAGCATTGCCTGTAGCCAGGGCTCGTAAAAGGGATGTGTTGTACTCATAGTTCACTTCCTGTGAGCAGACGGTTTGTGATGTTGCCAGGTCAGTTGTCACCCCGGGCGGGATGTCTGAATCATTCAGATTATTCACAAAATAACAGAATCAATCTGTATTTGTCGCCTCCCACGTAAAAATGCGAAAAGACCCGCGCATTCGCGCGGGTCTTGTGGGCGCTAAAACTACACTATCAGCAGCTGATGGTTAGCCAGCAGCGTTGCCAGGTCGGTCTGGACACCGTTAAGCGTCACCACCGTCGTTGAATCGAAGTTTCCGCCATTACCATCGCGGTCAATTCGAATCTCCGTGCTACTGCCGTTCTGAACCACGCTGATGTAGTCAGACAGATTACCAATATTCGCATCCAGCGTCGCCACACCGTTGATGTAGGTTGCCGAGCCGCTGCCGGTATAGCCGGTATCTGCCAACAGTTCACGCAGGTCAATGCGATCGGAGTCTGCCGTACCTTCCCAGGTACCCACAGAGAACCCGTTCACCACATCGCTGCCATTGCCGCCGGTTGCATCAGACGCGTTCAGCAGTTTGTACAGCAGGGTATCCTGACCGCCCTTACCGATATTAAAGGTGTCGTCACCGCCGCGGCCTTCAAAGATGTTATCCCCGCTGTTACCGGTGAAGACATCATTACCGCTGCCGCCAGCGATACCTTCAATATTCACAAACGTTGCCGTACCAAAGCCGGTGTCCTGCGCGCCCGTCTTGTTAAGATCGATAGTCAGCGCCGTGTCACCTGCCAGCTTGTAGTCAACGATATCCATACCGCCTTCAGACACCCACACGTTGGTGTCGGAGACGACGGTACTCCCGCCACCACCGTTATAAACGTGAGTCCCTGCCGTGGCGTACAGCGTGTCGTTATAACCGGTACCGACAATACCTGTCGTGTTGCTCGCATCGGTAGCCGCCGTGCTGCTATCCATCGCGGACTCACCTTTTTCTGCTGTCAGCACGTAGGCATGGTTCTTCTCAACTGCCTTCAGGCCGGCCCAGCTGGCGTTGACATTGCTGATATCACGCACCAGACCGGAATCAAAGGTGGCTGAATTCAGACCGCCATAGCCACCGTTGTTGGTCAGCAGCATCGCACTGTACGACTTGCTGGCATCCAGACCGTAGAAGTACACAAGGCCAGTAGAGTCGTTCATATTGACCCCGCCCTGAGCGTTAATCACTTGCGAACTCACCACCTTACCCGTGCTCTCGTCAACCAGCAGCACCGTGTTCCCGTAGAAGGAGTTAATGCCGTTAGCATCAGAGATGCGCAGAATAATGCTGGTACCGTCCTGAATAACGCTCTTGTTCTCAACGTACGTCGTCTTACCACCGGAGGCGCGGAATACCACCAGGTCTTTATCACCGTCGTAGTCGAGGTCGAGGCTCAACGCACCGGTCACAAAGTTAGAGTTACCCTGGTTTGCGCCAGACAGCAGGGTTTGCTGGGTCCAGTTCACCTGGCCGTTGCTGCCAGTTCCACCGTTAAGCCACAGCGCGCCAATATTGCTGGCGTTAGTCGCGACCGTGGATCCCATGATCCCGGCCACCTCGATAAGATCCATCTTACCGTCGCCGTTCCAGTCCACCGCGAGAGAGGCGCTACTGTTGATGGTGTCAGTAAACTTCTGAACGTTTGAACCCGTACCCACGCCGTTTGCTGCGGCTGTCAGGTTACCCTGGCCATCGTTGTAGTAAATCGCACTCGCAGCACCATAGGTGCCACCCTGGCCGCCATAACCGCCAATGAACAGGTCCATATAACCGTCGCCGTTCAGGTCGGCCCAGGTCATGGTGGTGTACCAGTTGTTCGTTCCGGTATCGCCGTAGAACACGCCGGTGACGACCTGGGTATTGGTCAGCGTCACGTTGCCGTTCTCGTCCACGCCGTTGGTCACGACGACCATACGCGTATTTGACGAACTCGTGCCACCGCCGGACGTCCGGTTTGTTCCATCCGTACCGTGGTACATGATGTCAACGAAACCATCGTTATTCAGGTCTACCCCAGAAACCTCGCGGTCAGGTGTAGGATTACCCGAATTTTTCGCCGCTACACCGTCCTGGTTGGTCTGGGTATAAACATACGCACCAGACTTATCGAAGCCGGTAATGGTACCGTCAGTATTCATTACAAACGTTGTGTCGTACCCTCCCTGGGCTTCTGCATCGTTTGGAGACTGGTCGCCGTAGACCACGTCTACGTAGCCGTCACCATCGATGTCGATACCCATAAACCCGCCGTACCAAACGAAGGTGTTACCGTTCGGGTCGTTGGTCTGGCCGGTTACGCCCATTGCCCCGACCTGGAAGGTGGTATAGGTGCCATCGGCGTTGTACTTGAAGGACTGCTGACCGTTCGCATAGCCAGTATCCGCCCCCATGATGTCCATCAAACCGTCGCGGTCGAAGTCAATAAACGACGACTGCTGCTGGGTATCAATCCCCTTAATCACGGTCTGACCAAACGAGCCCAGCGTAGAGGAGCTGGTTCCGTTCTGGGTGAACACCGTTGAGTTAGACAAAATACGCCATGTACCGTCTTCACTCAGCGTCAGCGCCGTACTGGTATCGTTAGTGCTGGCTGCTGTCGAGGTGAAGTTAATCTCCGGCGCAGCGGAAACCGTCAACTCACTGTCAGTAACATCTTTTGTGATAACAGAGCCATCTTTGCCATACAGCACCGCACTCACGTCGTACTTACCGAGGTTCAGCGCGTTATCGTTCGGGATCTGTACATACCAGGTACTGTTGTTCGGGTCGATAACCACCTGACCGGTACGCGAGCTGTACACCACGTTGTTAACCGTCACCTCAACGTATTCACCTTCAAGGATTTCGAAGTCAACGCGCCCTTTAACGATAGGCGTATTGTCCAACGTATCCTGGACAGAGATAAACATCTCCAGGTTCACGGTGAAGTTAAAGTCTACAGACGGCTTGCCTTCGTTGCCTGCGGCATCGACCACCACGGCGTAAACATGAACCACATCGCCGTCGATAAGCGGCGCATCCAGCTCATAGCTCCAGTTAGTGCCATTGACCGTCGCTTCACCGAGGTAGGTACCGTCTGCACGGTAAATACGCACCAGCTCACCCGTTGTCAGCGCGGCCGACAGCGTACCGTTCAGCGTCGGCGTACGGTCATCGGTGACGGTGCCAGAGCCAAATACCCCACGGTCAGAGCCAACGTCATCGGTATAGTTGACGATAGTCGCGATGTTCGTCGGCGGTGTGGTATCAATCACCACTACCTGCTCGGCGGTCTGGCCTACGTTACCGGCTTTATCGATGACGCGTACCTGATAGGTATTCTCACCATCTTTGAGCACGCGAGTATCTTCATAGCTCCACTCGTTGCCCACCACCGAAACGTAAACCCAGTTGATGCCGTTATCGACGCTAATCTGTACGTATTCGCCATCGCCCAGCGTCCGGCCCAGAGAACCATGAATGGTCAGACTGGTGTCGCTGGTCAGGAAGTCACTGTTGCTGTAACCCGTATCGTCAGAAATGCTGTCGATAGAAACTGTCAGTGAGTCATCCGGCGGCGTCAGGTCAACGGTGACCGTCTGCTTAATGGTGTTGCCCACGTTGCCTGCGGTATCCACTACCCGCAGCCAGTAGTCATGATCGCCTTCTTCCAGTACGCGACCATCTGTGAAGTACCAGGAAGCCCCCACCATCGTCACATTCTGCCAGCTGGTGCCACCATCCAGGCTAATTTGCACAAATTCGCCTTCGGTCAGCGCCGTTGTCAGCGAGCCGTGGATGGTCAGCGTCGTGTCACGCGTAATGAAGTCGCGGTTATCTACGCCGGTGTCATCGCTGATGCTGTCAACGGTGAGCGTCGGCGTCGGTGCAACGGTATCTACGGTCACCACTTTATTGGTGGTGGCGCTGACGTTGCCCGCATCATCAATCACGCGCAGCTGATAGTTATAGTCACCATCGTCAAGCGTGCGGGTATCCACATACGTCCAGCTGGTGCCGCTCACGTCCACATCAATCCAGCTCTTACCGCCGTCGATGCTTATCTGCGCGTATTCACCTGCCTTCAGCACACCGCCCAGGCTGCCGTTAAGCGTCAGCGTATTGTCGCTGGTGATAAAATCATCACCCGCCAGACCGGTATCGCGAGAAATGCTGTCAACGGTGATCGTTGCCACTTCTGGCACCTTCGTATCCAGCACTACATTCTGGCTGTCGGTTGCGCCAACGTTGCCTGCTTTATCAATAACGCGCACCTGGTAGTTCCAGGTACCGTCCTGCAACGCTCGCCCATCGGCGTAAGTCCAGGTCGTGCCGGTTACCACCAGATCAATCCAGGAGTTGCCACCATCAAGGCTTATCTGCGCTTTCTCATCACCGCCCAATGCCGCCGTCAGAGACCCTTTCACCACGATGTTCGCATCGTTAGTAATAAAGTCTGTGGTGCTCAGGCCAGTATCGTTTTGCAGCGAATCAATGCTGATGCCCATTGATGGCGCAGAAATATCCACGTTCACCGTGTGCTCAGCATTCGCCGGGTTACCGATACTGTTAGTGACTTCGGCGGCAATGATGTAGGACTTGCCATCAACCAGTGCGGTCACATCTGCACTACCCACCGTGGTGCTCCAGGTGCCGTCAGCCTGCACTTTCGCATAATAGGTCTGGCCGTTGAGCGTAACGGTCACCTCTTTACCCGCAGGTGCCGTCGTGGTTCCGCTAATCAGCAGCGGCGTACCATGCTCCAGTGCGTTGACGATGTCGTCATCAGCAAAAGTGTTGATGCTGATGGTTGGCACTTCACCACTCAGGGTCACATCGTGGCTGGCATCGCCCTGGTTGCCCGCGACGTCCTTCACGCTGGCGCTGATGGTGTAAACGTTATCCACAATGCCGTTGAAGTCTGTGGCTTTCACGTTCACTGACCAGGTGCTATCTGCCTGCACCTTAGCCTCATACGCACGCCCGTTGAACGTAACGACCACCGTCTGACCCGGCTCTGCCGTGGTCGTACCATTGATAGTCACGCCCGCCTGCTGTTCCAGCGCGTTAATGATGTCATCGCCCGCAACGGTATCAAACGTAATGGTCGGTTTGACGGTATCCACGCGCAACGCGCCGGTTTCATTCGTCTGGTTACCCGCCTTATCGCTCACGCTCGCGCTCACGACATAGTTATCATCCTGCAACAGTGCCAGATCTTGTGGCGTAACCTGTACCGACCAGCGCCCGTCCGCACCGACCTGAGCCGTGTACGTCCCGTTACCCAGCTTCACGGTCACTTGCTGACCGGCTTCTGCGCTGCTGGTACCCTGAATCACCAGCGTCTGCTGCTGCTCAGCGGCGTTGAGGATATTGTCTGTTGAAACCGGCGAGATAGTCAGCAACGGTGCGCTGATATCGACATTGATATCGCGACCGGCCGTTGCCGCATTGCCTGCGTCATCCTGTGCAGAGGCCTCAATCTTATAATGCGTGTCATCACGCAACTGAGCGACATTCTCTGCCGGTACCGTGACACTCCAGCTACCGTCACCCTTGACTAACGCCTCATAGGTTTCGCCATTGAGCGTAATAGTGACTTTGGTATTCACCGCAAGCGAGCTGCTGTTGCCGCTGATAACCAGCGCTTCGCCGTGTTCAGTTGCGTTGATAACGTTATCGCCGCTCACGGTATCCACCGTCAGGCTCACGGCTGCGGTATTCACGATCACAGTGTGGTCCGCATTACCTGTGTTGCCCGCTTTATCGGTCACACTAACGGAAATGATAACCTCGCCCTTTTCCAGCGCAGTCACCTGCTCCGGCGTCATCCCTATGCTCCAGTTACCGGCAGCATCAACCGTGGTCGGATATTTCACATTGTTGATAGTGACGACAACCTGGTCACCCACCTCAGCCCCGGCCGCTTTACCGCTGATAATCTGCGCCTGGCCGTGTTCAGCCAGGTTGATGACATCATCACCCGCCACCGTATTAATGGTGATAGCCGGTGCAATGGTATCAACCAGCAGATTCTGGCTGGTGGTGCCTGGGTTGCCTGCTTTATCACTGACTTCAGCGCTGACCACCATGTTGCCGTTGGTAAGCTCTGCCAGCGCATCTGCCGCTACCTCAACACTCCAGCTGCCGTCTGCCTGCACGCTGCCAGTGTAAGTCTTGCCGTTCAGCGTCAGGGTCACGGTCTGGCCGACTTCTGCGTTGCTGGTGCCGGTGATGGTCAGCGCCTGGCCCGCTTCTGTCGCATTCAGAATGTTATCTTCGGCGATGGTGTCAATGCTCAGGGTGGGTTTCGTGGCATCCACGCTGTAGCCGTGTGAAGCCGACGCGCTGTTGCCGTTCACGTTGGTGACGCTCACCTGCACGCTGGCATCGCCGTCTTTCAGGCCGGCCAGGTCGGTCGCCGGCACCGTGTGGCTCCAGTTGCCGTCGGCGTCCACCGTTGCCGTGTAGGTCTTACCGGCAAAGGTGATGGTCACGGTCTGGCCCGCTTCCACGTTGCTGGTCTGGCCGGACAGCTCCAGCGCCTCGCCCTTCTCGGCTGCGTTCAGCACGTTGTCATCGGTGATGCTGTTGATGCTGACGGAGACATCCGCCAGGTCAATTTCCACCTGGTGGCTGATTTCCACCGGGTTACCGGCGCTGCTCTGGCCGCTGACGGTGATGTTCAGCGTACCCGGA
>AMFN01000013.1 GCA_000302695.1 Enterobacteriaceae bacterium LSJC7 | reverse complement strand
GGTGTTACCGATGCCGTTGGTGACGGTGGCGGTGACGGTCAGCCCGCCGTTGCCCAGCGCCGTCAGCACCTCTGTAGACAGCGGCAGGCTCCAGCTCAGGTCGGCCTGGACTTCAGCCGTGTAAGTCTTGCCGCCAATCACGACGGTGACGGTGTCGCCCGCCGCCGCGTTGGTCACACGACCGCTCAGGGTCTGGCCCGCCGCCAGTTCGCTCTGGTTCACGATATCGTCACCGGCAAACGGGTTGATGGTCACCACTGGCAGGGCGGTGTTCACCAGCAGCGTGTCGCTGGCCGACACCGGGTTGCCCGCATCGTTAGTCGCCTGCGCCGTCAGGGTGTAGTTCGCCTCGCCCAGTG
>AMFN01000012.1 GCA_000302695.1 Enterobacteriaceae bacterium LSJC7 | reverse complement strand
TGTGCAGCCAGTTAGCTTCAACGAACGGCTGAAATTCACGGTCGGTGTTTTCATCCAGCTCGCTGTAACCTTTGAGGTAAGCACGTGCACCCACGCGGCTTCTTAACGTACCGTCAGTGTCATCGCTCACCCAGGTGCCGTTGTGTTCACGGTGGTTATCAGCGCGCACGTTCAGCCAGCTCAGCTGGACTTTCGGCTGCAGCCAGCTGCTGACGCGATCGCCGTGGGTCATCTGAACGGTGTAGCCAGCTTCCAGAGAAGCAGTCACGCCTTTGGAATCATATTTCTCGGTCGCCAGCGCTTCGCCGTTGATGGTGTTACGGAACCAGTTGTACAGTACCCAGCCGTCCACATAGGCACCGGATATGTCTTTATCAGACTCAACCCAGGTGGCATACATACCGGCGCTGTAACCTTCGACTTTACCGTCGGCGCGGTAGCCGGTGAGGCCAGAGCGGATGTTGCTCTGTGCGTTACCGTAACCTCCCATTACCCCTACGTGCCAGCGATTGTCATCATCGGAACTCCACTGCGCCAGGTCGTAACCCAGTTGCAGAACGTAGCGGTTGGTGCGGGCTTTGAGCTGTCCTGACTCATCATAGAAGCGGTTGTGGCTGCCAACGTGACGCATCCACATCCCATCAGAACGAACGCCATCCGCGGTGCGCGCATAGCTGCCTTCGCCGAGTCTGTCCTGCATGCGGTGGTCAAACATGGTGTTGGCCGCCAGCATGTTGGCCAGGTAAGAGCCAGTTTCCGGGCGGTACTGCGATTCGCCTGGATTTGGACCCGGGCCTGGTTCAGGGTCAGTCACATCCGGTGCTTTGTTGGTCAGATACCAGCTTTCGTTAACCTTTTCGAGCTCGTAGTCATACGCACCCGCAACAATACGACCGGATTTGGTGAAGGTGCCTTCAGAGACACCACCTACGCTGACAACTTCAATACCTTCAACCGTCCGGGCGCCACTGCCGCCCATATTGTTGATGGCGATTTGCGTATCGCCAGCTTCCACGTTGCCGGTCACAATCAGTTTGTCAGTTGGAGAATTGTCACCTCCCAGCAGGGTGCTCATGACGAGCGTACCACCGCTACCGGCGTAATCACCGTTTACGGTCAGCGTCTTGTAATCGCCACTGTCTGATTCGCTGAAAATGATGGTGCCGTTGTTAGTCAGCGACTGCACGTCAGAATTTGCCGTCATGTACCAGCGGCTGGTGCCGTCGAGTGAAACAGAAGAGATGTTCTCACTGTGGCCTGTCAGGGTGCTGTTATTGCTCAATGACACCGTTGAGGTGTTCATCGTGCTGTCCGACACCAGCGAACCGTTCAACATGCTGCTGTCAGCATTCAGATTTACGGTGCTGTTAATACTCGGGTCGGTGGCATCAGCCCGTACATCCAGTACGAGATCGGTGTCACTGTTGAGCGTTGTCCCCGTTGCGTTGAGGTTCAACATACCGCCGTTAGTGAGTACTGACGACTGCGCGGCATCAACGGTCACGGCATTCAGATTAACCTCTCCTGCCTGCTGGTCGGTGTTGTTGCCCGCCGCGAAGATCCCTGCGGCGTTACCCGCTTTGAGCACACCGTTGTTAACATCGACAGTTCCTTGATTGACCGACAGGGCATAGGCGTTTTCACCTGCCGTCGTGACGTCAGTACCGGTGGCTTCAACGCGACCGGCGCTGCCAGAGAAAATCCCGGCGCTGGCGGTGTTACGGGTGTTTACCTGGCTATCGGTCAGGATAACCTCGCCGTTGTCAGCGAAAACCCCACTGGCATTATCGCCGGTGGTGGTAATGGTCGTGCTGGTCGCTTTAACCGCACCTGCTGCGCCGGAGAAAATCCCGGTGCTGGTACTGCCGCTGGTACTGACTGTGCTGTCGGTTAGCGTGACGGTGCCGTTGCTGGCCAACACGCCAGCGGCATTGCCACCACTGGCGATAATCGTAGTGTTAGCGGCCGTCACTGAACCTGCTGCGCCGGAGAAAATCCCGGTGCTGGTACTGCCGCTGGTGTTGACTGTGCTGTCGGTTAGCGTGACGGTGCCGTTGTTGGCCAACACGCCAGCCGCATTGCTACCACTGGCGATAATCGTGGCGTTAGCGGCCGTCACCGCGCCCGCCGCACCGGAGAAAATCCCGGCACTGGCGCTGCCTCGAGTATTCACCGAGCTGTCGACAAGCGTAATGGTGCCGTTATCGGCAGAAACGCCGTTGGCGTTATCACCTGTGGTCACCACCGTGGCGTTAGTCGCATTAACGGTACCTGCCGCACCGGAGAAAATCCCGGCACTGGCGTTACCGCGCGTATTCACCGAACTGTCGATAAGCGTAATGGCGCCGTTGTCGGCGGAAACACCGTTGGCGCTATCACCGGTGGTCACTACCGTGGCGTTAGTCGCATTAACCGCACCGGCTGCGCCGGAGAAAATCCCGGCGCTGGCGTTACCGCGCGTATTCACCGAGCTGTCGACAAGCGTAATGGCGCCGTTGTCGGCAGAAACGCCGCTGGCGTTATCACCGGTGGTCACCACCGTGGCGTTAGTCGCATTAACGGTACCTGCCGCGCCGGAGAAGATCCCGGCACTGGCGCTGCCGCGCGTATTCACCGCGCTGTCGACAAGCGTAATGGCACCGTTGTCGGCAGAAACGCCGCTGGCATTATCGCCGGTGGTAATTACCGTGGTATTTGTCGCCTTAACCGTCCCTGCGGAAGTGGAGAAAATTCCGGTACTGGCGGCGCCGCTGGTCTGTATTGCGCTATCCGTCAGTGTGACAAGACCATTGTTGGCCGTCACGCCACTGGCGCTATCGCCGGTGGTGATAACGGAGGTGTCAGCCGCCGTCACTGCGCCTGCGGCTTCAGAGACAATCCCGGCGCTGCCGGTGCCGTGGGTGGTTACCGGACCGCCACTGAGTGTGACTGCGCCGTTATTGGTAAAAACACCGTGGGCATTATCGCCGGATGTGGTAATGCTCGTATTAACGGCATTAACGGTTCCAGAGACTATTGAGAAAATCCCCGCGCTGTCGCTCCCAATGGTTCTGACGGTACTGTTTGCTAATAAGGCAGAACCGGCGATGGCCGTGACACCTGCGGCACCCACGCCTGCGGTAGCGACAGCAGAGCGGTTCACGCTGACGGTGCCCGCATCAGCCGAGAAAACCCCGCTGCTACCGTCACCCGCAGTAGCAACTGCACTTTCGCTCAACGCAATAGAACCTGTGACAGCAGAAACGCCAGCGGCACCCAACCCTGCGGTAGCAATAATGCTGGTATTCACGTTTACCGTGCTGCCCTCAGCGGAGAAAATCCCGGTGCCACCGTCACCGGCGGTGGTGATGGAACTCTCGGTCAACGTCACAGTACCGGGGCCAGGATAATAGCCTGGCATGCCCTCTTCACTGGTAGATACCGAAATGCTGGCGGTTTTATCGGCACTCGCCGCGGTTACCCTGGCGGTGCTGACAGGGGCGGGCGTGTTCTCAGACAAGGCAACAGCGCTGGCAGAAGCAACGGTGGGTGTCGTCTCACTCATCGTTACGCTCACGCCCTGGGTGGCTGCCGTCGTGGTTTTACCGGAGAAAAGACCTGTATTGCCGGCGTCTGGGGCGGGTTTTTTCGTCAAGAAAGCCGTATCTGTTTTCACGCCCGCAACAGCGTCACCCGCGGTAGAGACGCGGGTTGTGGAGGCATTGTCGGCGGTAAACAGGCCGTGCGTACTTGCTTTGGGAGCCGCCGTCAGAGCGACACTGCTATCCGTGGCACTGACTGCGCTGTCACTGTCCCGCGTGATAACCAGCCCATCTTTGCCGGTGCTCGTCTCGTCTGAAGAGAACACGCTTGCTTTAGCAGGGGCTTTACTGTGCGGAGAAGTCAGGAGCGGTGTTTTTACCAGCAATGATGAACGCGCTGTGTCCGTGCCTGGCGTGTCCCCCGCGCCTGATGAAACGGCGCTGCTGTCATTATCTTCGGTATAAACCACGCTGGAGCCTGCCGCAGCCTTATTGGTGCCAGAAGCAGCCAGTGTCGCGTGGCTATTTTTGCCTCCTGCCAGCATGCCCGAGCCGGTCAACGGTGACTGGCTTCGGACCAGCGTCGCGGCACGGTTACCCTGAGGCGTTATCAAACCTGAGGTATTGCCGCTACGGGAGGTTATCGTGGCTGTTGTTGCCGTATTGCCATCGCTTTGTGCGTTGGCTGTCAGCATTTTAGTCTTTGCCGGCAAAAAGTGGCTTGTGCCAGGGGACGCTACCGGGGTTTCTTTGGCGTGATGTTGCGCGTCACGTCCCGCAGCGCTGTCTGTTGTCGTCAGCATTTTCGCCGGCGCCAGCATACCTTTCTGGGCGGTGCCGGTTGCCGGGCTGCTGGAGGCCAGAAACTTACCGTTGGTGTTAGTGCTATTCGCGTTTGTGGCAGCGATCGCCGGAGCAGTATCCCTGGTGGAGATGATTTCCTGAGCATTATTATCTGCTACGCCAGCCAGCACCGGTGCAGCGGGTAATACCATCAGACACATTCCGACAAATACTTTGCTATAAGGGGATGGGTCATGAGTTTTCCGCAACATACTATGCATTCCTTAGCATGAGTTAATTGTATGAAACGTGAATTACGAGCGTGCAAGACACCATTGACGCAGTCAGGTAATTAATAACGGTAGAATGTGATGCCGCCAGTAAAATAAATTTAACCTTTACGCACTTAAGAATGGCGTAAGGTACCTTATAAGTATGCCTTAGAAATACGGGGGGAGAACGGTGTTTTCTTAAAAATAGGACAATTCTGTAATGGCTGTTATTTTATATCACGACATTGTTATGAGCGGGGTGTATTGGCTTTTTAGCGTGTCTCTGTGTTATTTTTCCAAAAGCAATCTTATTATTTCTTGTTTGGGTTGCTTACTTTTACTACAATAAGTCAGATTATTCAGCTGAAGAATTGATTTTTAGATTACGCTGTTACGCCTGGGTTTTAATTTAATGGCAATAGTGCACCATAATAACCAGACCTTTGCGCAGATACAGGAAGCACCCCGGGTAGCGGTGCGCGAACAGGCTCTCATCGTCTTCGCCTGTAGACCGCCAGTGCAGCCCCGGCGCTCAACTGCGTGGCTCACATCAGAGCAGGGACATCCCGTAAGTATGGTATAGTGTGTGACGCAATCCACGCCTGAGTGAGATACACATGCTGACAGTGCTTTAATACAGCGAATCTGGCCCGTGGGCAATATAATAAAAATGTGCGTTGAGTCTGTCGTCGGTATAATAGACCTTTGTTGTCGGCGCGGGGGCGTTGATAATACGATTCTTACCATATTATTGCTGGCATGCTTCATTCCCTGAGGTTTTTAAGATTAATCGACCGGGAGTCAGAAAAAATGCCATTATGCTATCGCCATGAGAATGGAGCACGTTTCTTGTGGCACAACACTATTCGCTATTACGCTGCGCAAAAGCAGGGTGTCGAACAGGAACGTCAGGCACATGCTTAAGGAAATGTATACGCTTAATACTGGCGGCAATAGCAACGTGATAAAATAATCTATAGATCAGGGATGATGAAATAACACAATGAAAATTAATTTTCTGACGAGAGTAGTGATTTCGTCTGTATTGTGCCTTTCGGCAACACAGGCAGGCGCATTAACGTTGCAGGAAGCCGTTATTGCCGCTGACCAGTATGACGCCGGTATTCTCGCCCAGCGCAGCCTGAATGAGGCCGAACAGCAAAAACGTATTCAGGGATTTGCCGGGCTGTTACCTGTTGTTGCGCTCAACGGCAGCTACTCGAAGCAGGATCAGCCGGGCGCGTCCTATGCAGCAGGTGTTAAGCGCCACAACTATGCCGTTACGCTCACCCAGCCCCTTTTTGATGTTGCCAAATATGCGACCTGGCGTCGTGCGGATGCGATGGCCGATGCGTCCGAAGTCAACTACATGATTGCTCAGCAGAAGCTTATCAGTGATGTCAGCGACGCCTGGTTTTCCGTGATTTACGCCTCCCGTGTACTGGATAACGCTGACAAAGCGCGTGTCGCCTTCGAACAACAGTTAAACGGTGCGCTTAAGGCACTGGATATTGGTGACCAGACGCGTCTTGAAGTTGATGAAGCCCAGGCCAACTTTGATACGGCCGTTGCCGACGTCATCACCGCTGAGAGTCAGCTGCGGGATGCGCGTATTCGTTTTGAAAAGCTCAGCGGTATTTCCGGCAACGCTATTCCGGCAAGCGGCATGGACTGCATCGCGCCGGGTAAACAACCTCAGCTTTTACAGCTAAAAGAGCGTACCGCACGCCAGAACCTCAACATTCGCGCCGCTGAGTTTTCACTTGAACAAAGCCGTGCCGACCTGCTGGCAGCAAACGGCCAGCACATGCCGGTCGTGTCTGTGCAGGCGGCCTACGGCAATAACTGGAGCCGGGCAGAAAACGGGAACTACCTTGATGAAGTGTTTGGCACAACGTCAAAAACCCGTAATACCAATATTGCGCTTAATGTCTCAGTACCGCTGTTTGCCGGTGGCAGTCAGGTCTCTCAGAGCATTGAAGCCTCACATCGCAAAGAGCAATCGCGTGAGGAACTGGTGGATGCCCGCCGCACGGCGCTACAGGAGCTTGAAAGCGCCGTATCCGGTGTGCGCTCCGGCGAAGCGCGCATGAGCGCGCACCGCAACGCCATCGTTTCAGCAAAACGCCGCATGGAGTCCACGCAGTACGCCCGCGAACTGGGGCTACGCACCACTATTGATGCCTTAAATGCTGAGAAAGATTATTTCAAATCCCTGAGTGAACTTGCCAGAGCGCAATACGAATACATCGTCTCCAGCATCAAACTCGCTGCCGTATCGGGCGATTTGGATTATTCGTATCTGAACAGGTTTACCTGCCCCGCTCGTTCGTAACGTTTATGGAAGATAGCCATGTCTGAATCACTGTTTCGCAAGGAAGCGCTTGAGGCAAACAAAACCAAAGCTATCGGTAGCGTGGCACTTTACTGCCCGCCCTATCGCTGGGTCATTATCGGACTGGTGGGGCTTATTACCGTCGCAACGCTGATTTTTTGCTTTTTTGGCTCGTATACCAAACGTGAAAACGCCATCGGTGCGCTTATCCCGGTGGAGGGCGTGATGGATATTGTGGCGGTAAATGCCGGGACTATCACCGAGCTTGCTATTCGTGAAGGTGATAGCGTGGAGAAAGGGGCTCCGCTGGTCACAATCTCGTCTGAAGTGTCCACCCGGTATGGCCAGACGCGTGAAACCATCGCCGAACAGCTTGACCTGCAACATGGCGTGCTGGTCAGAGAGCGCGCCAACCTGACCGTGCTGTCTGAAGAAACGCGCAAAGGGCTACAGGACAAAAAGCGTCTACTGGAGCAGCAGCTTGCCAGCCTCGGCGACATTTACACAAGCCGCGTGCAGCAGATGAACCTGGCGGCTGAAAAGCTCAATAAATATAAAATGATGCGCAAGGAAGGCTACGCCTCTAACAGCCAGGTCGAGGAGCAGGAAACCGCACGCCTTGAAGCCGAGTCCCGCATCCAGGACGTGGCGCGCCAGCGCATCGACCTTCAGCAGCAGCTTACCCAAACGTTACAGCAGATTCGCGAGCAGCCCATCAACGAGCTTAACCAGATTAATGACATCGAACGGCGCATCGCCGAGCTCAAGCAAAACATGATGGAAAACGAGTCGCGTCGCTCGGTGGTGTTGAACGCACCACAAAAAGCGACGGTGGCCTCCGTCGTGGTCAAACGCGGGCAGATAGTCACGACCGGCCAGACCGTGGCGTCGTTGCTGCCGGAAAACACCGAGCTTCAGGCGCGCATTATGGTCAGCAGCCGCTCCATCGGTTTTATTCGCCCGGGCCAGCGCGTGGTGCTGCGCTACCAGGCCTATCCGTGGCAAAAGTTCGGCCAGCAGTTTGGCAAGGTGCTTGGCGTCTCCCGCGTGGCGCTTTCGCCGCAGGAGGTGGCGCAAATCACCGGCAACAATCAGGTGCAGGAGCAGCATTATCTGGTGAAAGTGAAGCTGGACAACCAGTTTGTGAAAGCCTACGGGCAGCAGGTGAGGCTCCAGCCGGGCAGTGCGGTAGAGGCTGATTTTCTCATCGATAAGCGCCGTTTGTATGAATGGGTGCTTGAGCCACTTTATGCCCTTAGCCGCAGCACGGCTTCCTGATAACGATAAGAATAAAGGCTATCCAGATGAATTTGCTTGAAAAACTAAACTTCTCCTGGCGTAACAAACTGCCCGTCATTCAGCAGACCCAGGCGGCAGAGTGTGGGCTGACCTGTGTGGGCATGATTGCCAACTATTATGGTCACCGCATTGACATGATAACCCTGCGTCGGCGTTTCTCCACGTCGCTCAAAGGCGCAACGCTGGGCGAGGTTATGCTGGTGTCGCAGCAGTTGGGGATGTCAACGCGTGCGCTGCGTCTTGAAATTGAAGAACTGCACAAGCTGCGTCTGCCCTGCATTCTGCACTGGGATATGAACCACTTTGTGGTACTCAAAAGTGTGTCGAAAAAGAAAATTGTGATTCACGACCCGGCGCGCGGTCGCCGGGAAGTGGCGCTGGAGGAAGTCTCGACCTCGTTTACCGGCGTGGCGCTGGAGCTGCTGCCGGCTGCAACGTTTGAGAAGAAAGAAGAGAAAGAATCCCTTTCGATGCTCAAACTCATTGGCAATGTGACTGGTATCCGCTCGGCCTTTGTGCAGGTGATGGTTCTGTCCATCGCCCTTGAGGTGTTTGGCATCCTGACGCCGTTTTATACCCAGTGGGTCATGGACCAGGTGCTGCCTTCGGCTGATTACGATTTGCTGACGCTGTTAGGCTCGGCGTTTATCGTGGTGATGGTGTTGCAAAACATCATTACCGCTATCCGCTCCTGGGTCACAACCTGGTTTTCCAGCATGTTAAGCGTGCAGTGGTCTGCCAACGTTTGCTCGCACCTGCTGGGCCTGCCGATGTCGTGGTTTGAAGAGCGGCACGTCGGCGATATTGTGTCGCGTTTTGGCTCCATCAATACCATCCAGAACACGCTCACCAGCCGCTTTATCTCCTCGCTGCTTGACGGCGTGATGGCCGTTGTGACGTTGTTTATGCTGTTTGCCTACAACGTCAAACTGGCTTTCGTGGTGCTGGGGCTGCTCGGGCTTTACATCATCATCCGTTGGGTGTCGTTTCGCCCGTTTCGTCAGGCTAACGAAGATCAGTTGATTGCCAACGCCCGCGCCCAGTCGCAGCTGCTGGAATCTATTCGCGGCGTGCAGGCGGTGAAACTCAATAATAAGCAGGAAATGCGCGTTTCCACCTATGCCAATGAATTGGTTGAAGCCACTAATAAAGGCATTCACATTCAGCGTTTGACGATCGGTTTTAACACGATACAGGGCACCATTTCCGGCGTCGGGCGCATCGTACTTATCTGGCTGGCGGCGCTCCAGGTACTGGAAGGTAACTTCACCGGCGGTATGCTGGTGGCGTTTTCGAGCTTCGCCGATCAGTTTCTCAGCCGCGCCACCGGGCTGATTAACGCCATCATTGAGTTCTGGATGCTGCGCCTGCACGGCGAACGTCTGGCCGATATCGTGCTGACAGATAAAGAAGGCGATATGGACAACGCCGTGGCGCTGCCTGGCGAGCAAAATGCGTTTGCCGTCGAAGTGCACAATCTTTCTTTCCGTTATGCGCCAACCGAACCCTGGGTGTTTGAGAACTGTACGCTCAGTATTCACTCTGGCGAGTCGGTGGCGATTATTGGCCCATCCGGGCAGGGCAAGTCCACGCTGGTGAAGCTGCTGCTGGGGTTACTCAAGCCACAGCTTGGGGCTATTGAGGTTAACGGCCAGGATATCCGCAAGCTCGGGATGACCTGGTATCGCGACAAAATTGGCAGCGTGATGCAGGACGATATTCTGTTTGCAGGCTCTATTGCCGACAATATCAGCTTCTTTGATGCTAACTACAGCCAGGAGCAGGTGGAGCGGGCAGCAATGCTGGCACAGATCCATGACGATATTATGCTGATGCCGATGGCCTATAACAGCCTGGTGGGGGATATGGGGTCGTCGTTATCCGGTGGACAGATGCAGCGTGTGCTGCTGGCGCGTGCGTTGTACCGCAGGCCGGAGATCCTGATTCTGGACGAAGCAACCAGTCATCTTGATGTCAATCGCGAGAGCGCAATCAATACCGCCATTCGCGATATGAACATCACGCGTATTATTATTGCCCATCGCCCGGAAACCATTCGCAGCGCCGATCGTATCATTTTGCTCAATAAAAACGGCGTTCAGGAAATCTCTCACGAGATGTTTGATAAGCATATTCAGTAACGCGATTTTCCTCTGGAACCTGAAACGGCAGCTTTTCTCTCTGAAGGCTGCCGTTTTTTATTGGGGTACTTCAGCCGCTGTGGACTCTGTTTTGCGACTCGAACAGCCGCAGGCAAATGTTATCAGGATAGACATTTTTTCTCTTTTTTGCCAGTAATTAAGAATAAGTGACATTGCTTTTTTTGTTTTTTCTGCATCGATAATTGCCTGCGCCCTCACATTATCATAAAAATATGGTTTATTTTGTACATTTATGTGCGAATATTCTGATCATTTCTTGTCAGCCAGCCAGTGATAATACTTCTCTTATTGAATGCTGGCGTAACGCTGTTATCGTAGAGACTGATTTACCGATATGTGCGCTTCTTGTGGTTAATTCTTGCGCTTAATTTAAGATGTTTCGACTAAATATCGTCCAGATGTCTTATTGCTTTTTTTTATATAGCCAAAATGTTACGAAGAAATGTAAATATCGGAATTTTCCTTTTTCTTTGCGAGATAAAAGTTTGGAAATAACATGAATGCGAGGTTTTAACTCGCATTTAGCCATATGAATACGCCATGCTTTTAAGGGTAATGGGGTTTTGATAGCATTTTCTTAGCTCAACGGAGTGGGCCAATAATTACAGCTGCAAACACCGCTCAAATTATCAGACCTGAACTCTGTTGACGTAAAAACAGGGGCTTCTAAACGCCGCATGCATTATGTATTGCCGGCTTTATCGCTCTTTATTTTTTAGGATATTAGTTTAATACGCAGGAATTTTTATGAAACTGAATAAAGTAGCTATGGCTGTGGCATTTACTGCTGCTCTGGGTTCTGCATCTGTACTGGCTGCTGATGGTACCACCAACGGTGTTATCGAACTGTCAGGTGAGCTGGTAAGCACCCCTTGCGGTCTGGCTGTTGAGTCAAGCCCGGTTGTTGTTGAGTTCGGCCAGCTGCCGATCCACGCTCTGGCAGACAGCGCTCGTGCGGGTAACGTACAGAAGAGCATCGTTCTGCAGGACTGTGACGCAACTACCGCGGGCAGCGCTGTTGTAACTTACACCCCGACTTCTGTTGATCCGGCTAACGACGCTCTGGCAGCATTCACCTCTGGTACTGCTACTGGCGCAGGCATCGGCTTGGTTGACAGCGGCAACCAGACTGTTAAATGGGGCCAGGCTACCACTGCTGTTACCCTGGTTGATGGCAAAAACACCATCCCGTTTGTAGCATTCGTTCAGGCTGACACTGCGACCACCGTACCGACCGCAGGTGACTTCCAGTCTACGATCAACTTCTCTATCGCTTACCAGTAATCGATGTGAAGTGTGCTGTGCGGGGGGTAACCCCCGCATTATGGAAAGAATGGAATCAGGAACAAGGATTGTGGGTGCTATTATGGAATTAAAAAAGCAAAGTATACTTCCGCTTTATTTATCCACCCTGCTTTTTTCTGGCCATGCCTTTGCTGCCACGACTTTTCTTCCCTTAGAAGGTGAAGTGGATGCGCGAGGGGAGCTTATTGAAGCCGCATGTAGCATCGATAACCTTCATCGGGATATTTTAGTTGAATTTGGTGATATTTCTGCCCGTGATGTTAAAGAAGAGGGCGAAGATGTTTTGATTCGGCCTTTTATGGTTCGCTTAACTGGATGTACAGCGACAGATATAGGTGATGGTTTATTGCGTTATCCTTACGCGTCAGTGACATTTATTGGTGAGACGACGAACGAAGATCCCACTGCACTCCTGACAAACGGAAAAGGACTGGGAATACGCCTGCAAGACAGAAACGGTGATACTTTAACATTTGGGCAGCCGTCTCCCGGTTATGCATTGAGTAGCGACAAAAATATATTGCGATTTACTGCCTCGGTGGTTCCAGTCCAGAAAAATGTTCAGGCTGGCGAATTCTACGCGACGGCTCGATTTTTTATGGATTACAACTAAAACAACATATACGTAGCGGGATGCTTCACGTATTCCGGTGATTGATTCGGGATGAATAATCATGTCGGTAAAATTAAAAACCAAGTTAACTATAATTGCCGCACAGGTAATTATGGTCTGCTATGCACCAGCGGCATTAGCAGATGATGGCATTGAGTTTAACGTCGATGTGCTTGATGCAGCAGATCGCAGCCATGTCGATTTATCCCGATTCGCAACGGATAACTACGTCACCCCGGGAAGCTACCTACTTGATATTAAGATCAACTCCAGATCGGTAGGGCAGTCCAAAATTGAATATGTCGCCAGCGAAGATGGTAAAACCAGCCGCGCGTGTATTAATGAGGACCTGCTGAACAAACTGGCGCTGAAGGACGAAGTCCGCGCCAAAGTCATGCCTATTTATGAGAACTGCTACACCCTCGACAGCGTTCCTGGTGCAAGAATCAGTAACAGTGCCGGTGTACTGGATATTGTCGTACCTCAGGCATGGATGAAATACAACGACCCGGACTGGACCCCGCCTGAGCGCTGGGACAGCGGTATCGCGGGCGTTATTTTTGACTATAGCCTGACCGGGCAGGTGACCCGTCGCTTCAAGAGCGGCTCTGATGATTACAGCTCTGTGTCAGGCTATGGCCAGGCGGGTTTCAACGCCGGCGGCTGGCGTGTGCGCGGTGAATACCAGACCAACTACGACAGCGATCAGCGCAAGTACGATTTTACCTGGAACCAGTTCTACGCCTATCGTCCGCTGCCTACTATGGCCGCAAAGCTGACGCTGGGTGAAATTTATCTCAACTCGCAGGTGTTTGACACGGTGCGCTTTACCGGGGCTAACCTGGCCAGCGATGAGCGTATGTTGCCGCCAAGCCTGCGTGGTTATGCACCGGAAATTCACGGCGTGGCGCGTACTAACGCCAAAGTGACCGTTATGCAGAGCGGGCGCACCATCTATGAAACAACGGTGGCTGCGGGTCCGTTCAACATCCAGGACTTGCGTAACTCCGTGCGCGGTACGCTGGATGTTCGCGTTGAAGAACAAGATGGCTCAGTGTCCACCTTCCAGGTAAATACCGCCAACATCCCGTACCTGACGCGTCCAGGCTATGTGCGCTACAACATCGCAGGCGGTGCACCGTCGCGCTACAACCACCGTATTCAGGGACCTGGCTTTGTGGCCGGTGACTTCTCCTGGGGTGTGACCAATGCCTGGTCACTGTACGGCGGTATCATGACGGCGGGTAAAGCGTATACCGCGGTGTCTGCGGGTATTGGTCGTGACCTGAGCGTACTCGGTGCGTTGTCTTTCGATGCCACGGAATCCTGGAGCGAACTACCGGGTCAGAACCGCATTTGGGGTACATCATACAAACTCAGCTACGCGAAGACGTTTGATGAATACAACAGCTCCATTACCTTCGCAGGCTATCGCTTCTCTGAGCGCGATTTCCGTACGCTGTCTCAGTACCTGGACGAACGTTACCAGGGCTATGACAACATCGGTCGTGAAAAAGAGATGTACACCATTACCGGTAGTAAAACGTTTTTCGCTGACGATCCGCGTCTGGCAACCACGCTGTTCCTGACTTACACCCACCAGAACTACTGGAACCGCGGCAGTCAGGACAGGTATGGCTTCTCTGTAGGTCGCAGCTTTAACGTGGGCGATGTACGCGGTATTACCGCGAACGTGTCAGCTTATCGCTCGGACTATAACGGCAAGAACGACGATTCCATCGCGTTCAGACTGTCGATTCCGGTAGGTGACGGCAGCCGTTGGGCGGGGCTGGATCTCCAGACGAACAACGGCAAAACCAGTCCGATGGCGTCTTACACCGATAACAGCGACTACAACAACCTGTGGCGCGTACGTGCGGGTGCAAGCCAGGACGGCTACGCCAACGTTGATGGCTACTACCGCCATCGTTCTCAGTGGGCAGAGGTTAATACCACCGCCAGCTATCAACACAACAACTACCTCGCAGCCAGCGCAACGTTACGCGGCGGCCTGACGGCAACGCGACACGGCGCAGCACTGCATAACAGTGGCGCCACATCAAATACCGCGCGTGTGATGGTAGATACCAACGGTATCGGCGGTGTGCCGCTGAACAACGGCAAGGCAACCACTAACAACTTTGGTATCGCGGTTGTGCCGGATATCGTCAGTTACAACAACTTCGACACCCGAGTGGATGTCGATGCAATGGACGGCAGCATTGAAGCGTCCAAAGCGATCAGTACCTCGGTATTGACGGAAGGCGCCATTGGTTATCAGGCGTTTGGTATGGCGAAAGGCAACCGGGTAATGGGGACGCTGCGTCTGGCAGACCACAGTACACCGCCGTTTGGTGCCGAAGTTTATAACAGTGATGGCGTAAGCGTTGCCATGGTTCTGGAAGAAGGTAAAGCCTGGCTTGCCGGTGTGAACCCGAACGAAACGTTGAAAGTGAACTGGGGTGGAAAAACCCAGTGTGAAGTCACGATGCCGGCAACGCTTGTCGACGCGTCGACCGTACTGCTGCCGTGTCGCTAATCACGGATGAACAGCGATATATCTCAGGAGTAAGAGGAAATGAGTATGAAAAAGTTTAACCGTTGCGCAGTTGCTGCAGTCGTTTTTAGCATGTTTTGTGGTTACGCACAGGCGGGTATTTCCCTGGACCGTACTCGCCTGATTATTACGGAAAAAGATACGTCTGCCAGCGCCAATCTCACTAATACGTCGCGCGAAGTGCCGTTCCTGGCACAGTCATGGGTTGAAGATACCAACGGTCAAAAAATTACCTCGCCGCTGGTGGTATTGCCGCCATTACAGCGTATTAACGGTGGCCAGAAGGGTATTGCTCGCGTCACGAAAACAGACGGCATTTCTGCACTGCCAGCAGACAGAGAAAGCCTTTTCTATCTCAACGTGCGTGAAATTCCGCCGAAATCAGAAAAGCCAAACGTGCTTCAGCTGGCGATGCAGACCCGTATCAAGTTGTTCTATCGTCCAGTGGCCGTCATTCCCAAAAAACGTAGTGCCATCTGGCAGGATCAGGTGGTGTTTGAGAAGCGTGGCTCCGGCATGACGGCGCAGAACCCAACGCCTTACTACATCACCATTCTTGGCCTCAGCAAAGGTGCCGGGCAGAAGATAACGGACTTCCCTGGAATTATGATTCCACCTAAATCCAGCCTGGATTTTAAGGTTTCAGACAGCGGTGTGAGCGAGTTCAAGATGATGTACGTGAATGACTACGGCGGCCATCCGGAACTGACTTACCGCTGCTCAGGAAGTACCTGTAAGGCGTTACCGTCGGCGCAACAGGGCTAATTAATCGAGGAGTCCGACAATGCAAAACAAATTACCGTTATTCGCAATTCTGGCCGCCGGTATTTCATTCCAGGCAATGGCTGATATTTCAGTATCGCCGCTGCACAGCGACCCGGATCATATTAAAGAAGACAGTGGCATTGTGCGGTTTCACGGCAACGTATTCGCCTCACCCTGTGTGCTCTCTTCAGAAAGTCGTTTTCAGGATGTGAGCCTGGGCGACATTAGTGCGCGCAGCTTTCACAATGCGGGCGATCGCAGTCAGCCGGTGACGTTTAAGGTGTACCTGAGGGACTGCCTGAAAGGCGCTGCGACCTATCGCAACAATATTGCTGCATCACAAACGGGCCAGGAGTGGCGTACTTACACTACCAACGAGCAGGCGGTACAGATGACGTTCATTGGTGAGTCTGACCCAGGCAACAGTTCGCTCTTGCGTACCACCGGTTCGTCGTTTGGTGCCGGTCTGCGTCTGATGAGCGTTGACGGTAAGCCGTATGTCCTTAACCAGACGCAAGCACCACTGCTGGTGAAAACCGGTGACAGCGTACTGACGTTCCAGGCCGCGCTGGAGTCGACGGACAGTTCCGTCAGCGCCGGGGAGTTTAGCGGACTGATGCGCATCAAGATGGAGTACCTGTGATGAAGATGCCAGGTGTTTTGAGCCGCAAAAATCGCGTTGCCTGTGCACTGGCGCTGGCCATGTTGCCCGCAGGCGCATGGGCCTATCTTGACGGTGAGATTATCCCGGACGGCCCTACTCACGATTACTTCGTGAGTTTGAATAACCAGACGATTACGGAAAACGTTCAGGGCGGCACGACTATGTCCGAGTTCTCCGTGAACGGTGATTATAAAGCACTTGTGTTCTGTAGTAAGAGTGTGATAGGGCAGGCTGTTTATTTTGAGGGTAGAACATCACTTTCACCAACAAGTGATGGCTATTTGGATCTTAACGAATATATGGATGCCAAAATCACTATCTATATAGAAGGTACTGGCAATGGTCAGATGACGATTCCTTTTGCGCCGGTTTCTAACAAGAACAAGACCAACAGGTGTAACCCCATTGATGGCGGTATGAAAATGGATAACCTTTTCCGTTCGGGTGGTAACGGAACGGTAACATTCAGGCTTAAAAAGCCCATTATTAACGGCATTACTATCAGTGGTACCGAGGTTGCTGAGATATACGGGCGTCTCGAAACCGGTGCTGGCGTGATGGGTTCAACGCCGCTGGCAAGGGTTATTATCGAACAGGCGCTGATAACGGTACCGGACAAATGTGTTATCGGCGATGGTAACCCGATTACCGTTGATCTCGGCCAGGTTCCTAACTCCGCTGATGCAATTGAGAAAAACGCTAAGTCTGTAAGTGTTGATATTCCCGTTAAGTGTGAAGGCGGGAGTTTTGCCACTGCCAATATGCAAATCAAAATTGGGGTATTGCAGGGCAGTCCGGCCAGCTTCAACAGCAATTATTTAAGTACGACAGGCCCGGTCGATCGCTCTGATTTAGGGATTTCATTAACGGAAAGTACAACGAACCAGATGATTGTTCCTAATTCGTTTTATGACATTCCTGGTTTTGACAATAACGAAGGAACCTGGCGTTTATCTGCGAAGCCCGTAGGTAGGCCTGGTTCCATGATTCCGGAAGGGGATTTTCAGGCCTCTGCCACTATAGTGACACTGTTTCCCTAAGGAGGGAATATGCGTTTAAGGATGATGAGTTTAGTTTTCGCAGCAGCTGTTCCACTCTCTGCGCCGGTATGGGCCGCAGGGGAAATTCAGGGCGGTGAAATTACGTTTACGGGAACGGTTGTGGGTCTGCCTTGCCTTATTGAGACAGAATCAGAAAATTTTGATGTGCCGTTTGGTCAGATTGATTTGCGCAAGCTTTTAGACGATGGTACTACGAGAGCGACGCCTCAGGCGTTCTCTATTAAATTGAAGGACTGCACTACAGCGGTATCGAACGCTGTTACTGTGACCTTTGGTGGTACGGCGAATGCAGCAATGGCTGAGTATCTGGCAGTGGATGTTACCTCTGAAGTGAAAGGTATTGCTATTGGTATTCAGGAAGCGACTGGCGGCGATCTTATTCCGTTGAACCAGGCGAGTGCACCTCAGGAGATTACTGGGCTGAGTGCGGAGCTGAAATATGAAGCTTTCGTTCAGGCAGAGGAACAGGCAATGAAGGACAGATCGATCACGACGGGTAATTTCACCGCCACGGCGAGCTATACGCTGAACTACCAGTAACAGAATATCGACAGGGATGGTGCGATGAAATATCAATGTTTCCTATACGATCAAAACACGTTTTTTTCCGAGGGGATAAAAGCGGTTATTCTGGAGCAATTTGGAAAATCGGGTGATATTTCATACGCCAGCTCTGACCGCTTTTCTGAACTGATTGATGAACTCAATGTAAAGAAAAACGGCAGCGATGAGCGCTGGGTATTGTGCGACCTGGAAAGTTTTCCGCACGATCGCTTCAGCGCTCTGAGTATAGTCAAGGAATGTTATCAGAAGCAGGATCAAAAACTGGTTATGCTGCTGAGTGAAAATAATATTCCGCTCTTTTTTGCCTTGTATTCTTTGCTGCCTGAGGCAAACTGGTTACTGAAAAACGAATCTCTCTACCACTTCGTTTCCTTCTTTCGGGATTTACGCGAAGTGGAGCCGAAGTCACGCTGCTTTAGCCATTCTCTGGTTAATTACACGCGTATGAAGTGGCTGTCGGATAACGCGGAATGCAGTATTTCCAGCAATGAGTGGTGGTTGATGGAAGAGATATTTAAAGGAAAATCGCTTTCTCAGATCTCCAACGAAGTGGATGTGGATATTCGTAAACTGAGTTACCACAAAAGACGGTTAATGCGAAAGCTGAACGTCAGAAACAATATCGATTTATTTAATGCCTTTCGCTGTATTGTGGCCACGCCACAGCTGGCAGGATAAATTTAAGTTTGCTGGCAATTTCGCCAGCAAGGCAATGGAAACATTGTGAATTGTAACTAAAGCTAAGGAAATGGATAAACCATGAACAAGATCAATACTTTTGAAGCAGCAGACGTTGTTGGCGGTACCGCTCAGGATTGCGTTTACAACTATGAATTTATTCTTCTCGGTGGGACATCATCTTGCCGTCTGGTTGCAAGCTGCACCGACAAAAAAGGCAACCTGACCCAGTCTTTCGCTGATGTAGACACAGCTGCCTGCCTTGCCGGTAACCCAAACTGAGTTTATATAGTCAAATAAAGTAAGTTTAATAATTTTAAAGTTTAATGGAATAAAGAAGAATGAAAAAGATCAATACTATCGAAGCAGCAGCAATTGTTGGTGGTATCGCAGCTGGCCAGTGTGAAGAAAGCTACATGCAGCTGCAGATTGGTTCCAACGACTCTTGCCAGCTGGTGACTACCTGTGCTGACAAAAAAGGTAACCTGAGCCAGACTTGGAAAGAAGCGGCTTACTATAACTGCGCAGCATAATTACTGTTAACTAAATAATACATGGGGAATCTTCCCCATGTATTTTTCGCTGTCATCCAGGGACGTTATGAAAAATCAATATAGTCGTGCCGCAGTCGTCGGCTACTCGCTGTTTCTTATTGCTATCTCCGCACTGATGACGGTGCTTTTCTACCACATTTTTATCTTTAAGAGCTTTTCATCTGCCGGTGAACGCGCAGCCACGTTTATTGAGTTTACCGCTGAGCAGGCAAAGAACAGCCCCATTCCTTTTGAAGGAAACAGTATTGTTGAAGTCATGTCTTATGGCTGCCATTACTGTGCTGCTAATGAAGAAAACGTTGCCAAAATGGTAAAAAATTTACCGGAAGGCACCCAGTTTGCCGTTATTCACCTGTCTAAAGAAGGCAGCTTCCTGGCCTCTTACGCATCCGTTTTCGCTACCCTTGAAGAAATGGGCATTGAGAAACAATGGCGTGATGCTATTTATAACAGCGTAATTACCCGTGGCCTTAATCTGGCAGATGATGCCGTGCTCGAAGACTGGCTGGTAAAAAATGGCATCAGCGTTGAGAAATATATGGCGGCTCGCCAGAGCCAGGGCGCTAAGAATCGCCTGAATGGCATGTCAGCCATCACTGAGTATTACAAAATTAATGCGACGCCATCCTTCATCGTGAATAAGCGTTATCTTCTGACGCAGGAAGGGACATTCGCGGAATTCGCCGAGAAGCTGACGAAGCTGATGCAGAAGGATGAACAGAATCCGTGATGCGGTTGGTCATAATCTGGTGCGTTTTCAGTGCTAAAAACAGCCTGGCGCCGGTCCTGAAAATGCACGGCGCTATTCAGCGCAGTGCATTCTCTGTTTTTAGCAAAATCGTTCGTTATGGGCATTTGCCGACGTTGCTTTGGCTTGCCAGAGGGTTGTGTGCGCTGGGGCTGCTGGGGCGTAATTATCGCCGCCAGAATGCGGTCGCGACGCAAAACTACCGCAGTCTGACCGGGCAAAGCGGGCGTATTGATGCTGCGTGGATTGCCACGCAGCGCAGTCTCCTGGAAATGGCGGCTACCTGGGGGCAAAACCCGCGCATGCTGCGTCAGATGGCTGAATGTTCAGCGGAGCTCGATAAGGTTGTCGCACCGCTTCATCAGCAGAATATTCCGGTGGTACTGGCCCCTTTACATGCCGTGTCTGACATCCTGTCTGGCATCGTGGCGGCCGGAGTGACGCCTGGTAAGGCTACTGTGGTGGTGTCGTCCAGTGCGGAGGTTTATAACCAACAGGCCCGGGAAATGGGCAACATTGCACTGTCTTATTGCTCGATTCACCAGGATAACAAACAGCTGGCATCCAGTCTGATGTCGCTGATTATGGAGGTGGCGCAAGGGCAGCAAAATTTAATTATCTTCCCGGATATTACGCCTGACTACACCGTTCAGACCGAAGAAGGCCATTCGTCCCAAATTTCATGTCGGATATTCAATCGTCCGGCCCAACTGCACAGCGGCGTGGTGCGTCTGTCGCGCGCGGTGTCTGCGCAGGTAGTGTTTTATCAACTGTATTACCAGAATGGATTAAAAATCCATATTCATGAGCCCGTAGGCGCGCGCAAGGTCGCAGCGGCCATGCCGGGCATTATTGAGCAGTCACTGACGGAGTACCCGAAGGACTGGCTGCTCTGGCACAGCCACTCTCTTTTTTATATTAATCACTAAAGCATAATAATAATGAAGACGATTCTCCCGGACCCGATATATCAGGAAGAGACTAACGAGTGCGGCCTTGCCTGCATTGCCATGCTGGCGCAAACCCAGGGTGTGAATGTTTCACTCGAAGCACTGCGTGAAATCTTCCCTGCCTCCGATCACGGCTCCTCGCTTAACGATCTTGGCAACATACTGGCTAAACTGGGTATTGCTACCGCACCCGTTATTTTTGAACACAGCGAACTCAGTGAAGTCCCTTTGCCCGCCATTCTGCACTATGGCGCCAGCCACTACGTTCTGCTTGCCTATCGTAAGGGTAATCATGTTTGCGTAATGAACCCGGCAATTGGTGAGCAGTGGCTGCCTTTTGCGTCTCTGAAACGCGAAATCAGCGGCTATGCGCTGATTCTTGATAACGACAGTCCGTACGAGACCGCCGCCGAGCCGCCAGCAGAGCTTAAAGAATCCAAAGTGCCGCTGCGCGCGATGAGCATGAAAGAGACTCGTGCAGTACGCGGCATCTACTGGCTGATGCTGCTAACATTCCTGGTCGGGCTGACGCTGTTTTTGATGCCGACGATGGTCAGTAACGCCATCAACCAGGCGTTTTCCGACACCACGCAAAAAGAATTCCCTTACGGGCTGTTCATTATGGCGTTTGTCGCCTCCACGCTGCTGGCACTGGGCGTGAGGGTCATTACCGAGCGCTTTGTAAAACGCTTTGTACTGGTTAACAGTGGTCTGGGATTTGCCCGGCTAATGAGCAACTCGCTGCGTTTTTTTGAAAAGCGCGCACCGGGGGAAATTTTCAGCCGCTTTGCCGCCTGGCAAAGTGCGCTTCAGCAAAAAATCGAACTGGACAACAGCCTGCGTACCGACTGGGTCATCGGTGCTATTGCGATGGGCATCATGTTCTGGATAGCCCCCGTGCTGGCGGCCATTTCTGCCGTGTGTGTTACGGTGATGGGGCTTATCAGCGTATGGGCGATTTTTCGCGACAGATGGTACACCCAGCAAATTCAGCTTAAAAGCGCCTCACTTAACGACTTCTTTATGGAGACGTTACAGGGTGTGCTGACGATTAAAACCGCCGGTCTTGAGAGCCAGCGTAAGGCGCAGTTTGCCTGGTATAGCCGCGACCTGTTCAGCACGTTGCAAAAGCAAAAAGTGTATCAGCAGGTCAAGGATGGGCTGTATCAGCTGACTGGTAGCCTGGAAATGGTGGTGTTCATGCTGGTCGTGCTGCCGATGGTGCACGGTAAGCTGATTTCGCTCGGCGATTTCTTTGCCTACAGCTTCCTGCGCCAGATTTTCAGCTCCTACATCACGCGTATTTTCTATTCCGTTGTTCGTAAGTCGCAGCTGCATATTATCGACACGCGCGCGCACAGCCTGTTCCCGCAACAGGAGCCAGAAGAGACGCCCGCGCTGTCTGAGCAACGCAGTACGGTTGACGTACCGCACCTGCGTTTTGCCAATCTCGGTTTTCACTACGAGCCGTCAAAGCCTATTTTGCAGAACCTGTCGCTCGACCTGCCGCCGGGCAGCCAGATTGCTATTGTCGGTGAGTCTGGCGCGGGTAAAAGTACTCTGCTGCGCCTGATGGCGGGACTGTTCTCCACGCAGGATGGGGCGTGCTACGCAGATGATCGGTCAGTTGGCCGCAAACAGCTGGCACCGCTGGTCTGTCTGCAAAGCCAGGAAGACATTCTGTTTAACGCCACTGTGATGCAGAACGTTACGCTATTTGACCCGAGCTTTGTCGACAGTAAAAAAAGCCATGTTGAGTCTGTATTGTCCTCACTTGCGCTCGGACCGGTGATAGCCAGCTTGCCTGGTGGCGTGAATGCGCTGATTCGTGAAAGCCACGCGGCGTTGTCTTTAGGCCAGCGTCAGCGTCTGCTGTTGGCGCGTGCGCTGTATAGCTCACGCCCGGTACTCCTGCTTGATGAGCCGACAGCCAATCTGGATGACGAAACGGCAAGCATTGTGATGACCACGCTTCAGCAGCACTGTCGCGAGACTGGCAAAACGCTGATTGTCGTCACACACAGCGAGCATATTCTTCCGCTTTTCCCGCAGGTATACCGTCTTACCGACGGGCAGCTGCGCCGTGAGAGCCGCAGCATAGCTCCTCAAGCGCCCGTTGAAATGGAGGTAATGGCATGAAGCCGATGAAGCGTAAAACTCGCTGGCTGCTGGTTGCAGTCGGGTTGATTGCGTTGGTTGCCGTGAGTGTGACGGCCGTCAGCCAGATGGTGACACCGAATCAGGCTCCGCTGAATGCGCTAACGGTCGACAGGGGTGATATCGAGAAGGTGGTACTGGCAACGGGAATTGTGAAGCCGTCAGTACAGGTTAACGTCGGTGCTCAGGTTAATGGGCAGTTGCGCAAACTTTACGTGCGTGCGGGCGACAAAGTGAAGAAAGGCCAGTTGCTGGCGGAAATCGACCCGACGTTGCAGGAGTCTGACCTGAATAACGCCAAAGCGCAGCTTGCCAGCGCTCAGGCGCAGCGTATGTCGGCAAAAGCCACGCTGGTGCGCTATCAGCAGGATCTGGCGCGCCAGCGCATGATGGATCGTGACGGTTCCGGGGTGCGAAGCGAGCTGGAACAGGCACAGGCACAGTACGATACGCAGGTGCAGCAGGTAAAAATGTACGAGGCGCAGATTGTACAGTCTGAAATGTCGGTGAAAACCGCGATGGCAAATCTCGGCTACACCCGCATCGTGGCACCGGTTGATGGCGAAGTTCTGGGTATTATCACTCAGGAAGGCCAGACCATCGTGTCATCACAGAGCGCCCCGACCATTCTGGTGCTGGCTGACCTCGACAAAATGCTGGTACAGACGCGTATCTCTGAAGCGGATGTTAGCAAAATCAAGCCCGGCCAGCCGCTGTGGTTTTACGCCATTGCTAACCCGGAAAAGCGCTATGAGAGCGAGATGGGTTTTGTGCAACCGGCACCGCAGGAGGCGCTGGAAGAGCAGAGTAAATCCTACTCCAACACCAAAGGCCAGAGCAGCGCGGTGTATTACAACGGTACCTTTGAAGTGTCGAACGAAGAGCGTGAACTGAAAACGTCAATGACGGCACAGGTCTTTATCCGCGTGGCGCAGGCGAAGAATGTGCTGCGTGTGCCAGTCGGCGCGCTAGGCAAGGCGACCAGCCCGGATCATTACCAGGTTCTCGTGATGGAAAACGGCAAACCACAACCGCGCACGGTACGCATTGGTCTGAACGACCGTCAGTATGCTGAAGTGCTGGAAGGCCTGAAAGACGGCGACAGTGTGGTGCTTCAGCCAACCATCGTGCAGGGGTAAGCGTTATGTCGACTACGCCTCCTATTGTTGTTTTACGTGACGTCTGTCGTGAGTTCCAGGCCGGAGATCAGGCTATTCGGGTGCTCAACGACATCACGCTGACGATTCAACAGGGTGAAATGGTGGCGATCATGGGCGCTTCCGGCTCCGGCAAGTCAACGCTGATGAACATCATCGGCTGTCTGGACAGGCCAACGTCGGGCGAGGTTGTGATTAATGGCGACGCCGTGCAGGACGCTGACAACGTTCAGCTTGCCGAGCTGCGCAGCCGCTATCTGGGATTTATCTTCCAGCGCTACCACCTGATGCCGTATTTAACGGCAGAAGAAAACATTGCCATCCCTGCGCTGTATACCGCCATGCCAGAAGAAGAGCGTCGCAGCCGCACGACGGAACTGGCCAGCAAACTGGGCCTTGAAAGCCGCTTGCATCATCGCCCTGCACAGCTTTCCGGTGGTCAGCAGCAGCGCGTCAGCGTTTGCCGTGCTTTGATTAATGGCGCACGCGTCATTCTGGCCGATGAACCCACCGGCGCACTTGATAGTGCCAGCGGTAAAGCGCTGATGGATGTGTTACACCAGCTGCATGCCGATGGGCACACCGTCATCATTGTCACCCATGACCGCAACGTGGCCGAGCAGGCGCAGCGCATTATCGAAATTAGCGATGGGCGCATTATTGCCGACGAGCTTAACCCGGCACGGATTTCGCAACGTGAAGTACAGGCGCTTGCTGCGGTAAAAGACAACGGCCGTGCGTCGCTGTGGCGCAGCCTGCATGAATCGCTGCGCATGGCCTGGCGCTCGCTGGTGGGCCACCGGATGCGCGCTTTTCTCTCAATGCTTGGCATCATTATCGGTATTTCGTCAGTGGTGTCGTCAATGGCCGTGGGCGAGGGTGCGCGTCAGGCCATCATGAGTGAAATCGGCAAGCTCGGGAGTACCACAATGGAAATTCGCCCCGGTACTGGCTGGGGTAACAAACGTCAGGATATGGAACGCGCTCTGTCGATTGATGATATTACCAGCCTCGAAAAGCTGCCGTGGGTGGTGGGTGCGTCGCCGGTGATGTCCATGTCTTCTACCGTAGTGCGCCAGGGACTGGATTTCTCCATCATGCTCACCGGCGTGGCGGAGAACTACTTCTCGCTCCAGGGCATTCAGTTTGTGAAGGGATATGGTTTTACCAACCGGGATATCACGACGGGCGAGCCGGTGCTGGTGCTGGATGAAACCAGCTATGAGGCGCTGTTTGCCAAAGGTGAAGACCCTATCGATCATATTGTGCAAATCGGCGGTGCGCCGTGGCGCATTATTGGTGTGGCCAGCAGGCCTGGGCCAAAGCTGGTCGGTGGCTTTATCTCCGGCTGGGTGCCGTGGAGCTCATTACAGCAGCGTATTTCTGGCGACAGGCCGCTTGAGTCCATTGTGCTGCGTTTTGATGAAGGGCTGAAGCCTAAAGAAGCCATCAGCCGTGTGGATCATCACCTGGTTCGTGAGCATGGGCGTAAGGACTTCTTTGCCCAGAACGACGACAAGCTGGCGACCGCGCTACAAAAAACCTCGGACTCCATGTCGCTGCTGATTACCGCTATTGCCGCCATCTCACTGCTGGTGGGGGGCGTAGGCGTGATGAACATCATGCTGGTATCCGTGACTGAGCGTACCCATGAAATCGGTATTCGCCTGTCGGTGGGTGCACGGCCTTCAGACATCATGAACCAGTTCCTGATTGAAGCAGTGATGATTTGCGCCCTTGGTGGGCTGATTGGCCTGGTGGGTTCCTGGATTGCCGGACAAATCTTTGCGCTGGTCACGGACGAATTTATGCTGGTCTTTACCTGGTTTCCGGTGGTTATTGCGTGTGGTTTCTCCGCGCTCATTGGTCTTACTTTTGGCTATTTTCCTGCCCGACGGGCAGCCAGGCTTAACCCTACGGAGGCGCTGGCCCGCGAATGAAACGATATACGCTTCTTTTTACCGCGCTGCTGCTTGCTGGTTGTGGCAGCTTTACCCGCAGCGACTATCAGCAGCCGCTGCTGTCCATGCCGCAAACCTGGGAGCAGAAGGCAAGCCAGGACAAAGCGCGCCAGCTGGCGGCCGGTGATAACTGGTGGCAGGGCTTTGACGACACTCGTCTGACGCGGGTGATAAACCAGGTCTTGCAGACGAATAACGATCTTGCTGCTGCGGCGCTTACTCTCAAGCAGGCACGTTTGACTGCCGGGTTACGTAATACCAACCTGACGCCGGACGTTACGCTGGGTGGTAATGCCAGCAACACCAAAAACATCAGCAACGGCTTGTCGCCCACTGAGAGTTACAGCTCTGCGCTGTCGGTTAGCTACGAGCTGGATTTGTGGGGCAAGTTGGCGCGTACGCGTGAACAGTACGAATGGCTGGCGAAAGCCAGCGAGCAGGATTACCAGGCGACGGTGCTGTCCACGATTGGTACGACCGCACAGCTGTACTGGAGTATTGCGCTGGCAAACCAACAGATAAAGAACCTGAAAAAAAGCCAGGAGATTGCCGAGCAGACGCTGGAGCAGGTGGAGTCGTGGTATCGGGCCGGTAAGGTGGGTCAGCTGGATGTTTTGCAGGCGCAACAAACCGTTATCAGCCGTCAGAACTCAGTACGTTCACAAGTCCAGCAGCGTGAAAAATCACGCAATGCGCTGGCGCTGCTGCTTAACCGCCCGGCGGAACAACATGCGGATGAATCCACCCAGCTGGCTGCGGGCAAACGCGTGCCGATTGCGGCCTACACGCCGCTGAATGTGATTTCCCGGCGGCCTGATGTGCAGGCCGCAGAGTCTCGCCTGCGTTCAGAACTGTCCGGCTATGACGTTTCACGGTTGAATTTTTACCCAACACTCTCGCTCAGTGCGGCACTAAACGCGGGTAGTTCAGTGTTCAGCCAGTGGTTCAACGCACCAACGCGCACGCTGGGCGCTGCCGTAACAGCACCGTTTATTCAGTGGAATACGGTGCAGCTTACCATTGAGAGCGCCGGGGTTCAGGTACAGCAGGCGGCGGTGTCGTTTCGTAAGACCGTTTATTCTGCGCTTTCAGAAGTGGATGACGCGATGGAACAGCGCCTGAGCGCTGATGAACAGCGGGAAAGATTGCAGCAGTCGCTGGCTATCAGCCAGAAACGCCTGAAGCTGACAGAAAGCCGCTATCGGGCAGGCGCGGTGGGCTATCAGACCTTGCTTGATGCGCAGGATAATTTACTGACGCTGGAAAACAGCCTGGCGCAGACGCAGTACGATTACCTTTACGCCACAATGCAACTCTGGTTGGCGCAGGGAGGCGGTGAAGTACAACAAAGGACGAACAGCAATGGACAATAATAATTTTAAACGCGTAGTGATCACTGGCTACGGCGCGGTAACCCCACTGGGCGCAACGGCGCAGGAGAGCTGGCAGGCCATCATGGACGGCAAGCTTGGCTATCGTTATGTGGATTACACGGCCGCGAATATCAATTCTCATTTTTTTGGCTTGATTGATGATGAGCCAAACCTGAAGGGCGTACCTGCGGCCATTCGCCGCCGCCTGCCGCGCTTTGCGCGCCTGACGCTGGGTGCTGCACGCCAGGCGGTCGCGATGGCATTTGGCGACAGTGAACCTCAGGCGGTTTACTCACCGCTGGAGTGCGGCGTGATTATGGGTACCGGCTGGGGTGGCATGGATGAAAGCTATGTCGGCGCCAAAGACTATTCGGCCAACGGGATTTCCTCGCCGTTTAACTGCTTTTTGACCATGCCAAACGTGGCAACCGCGGCCTGTAGCCAGTTCTGGAACCTGCGTGGTTATCAGAACACGTCTATTGCCGCCTGCGCGACCGGAAACATGGTGATTGGCGATGCCTGGGAAGCTATCCGCAACGGTCGTGCCACTATGATGCTGGCCGGCTCTGGAGAATCCCTGACCACCGATTACGCCATCTGGAATATTGATGTGCTGGGGGCGCTGTGCAAAGAGCCACAGGACCCAACCAAAGCCTGCTGCCCGTTCAGCGCAGAGCGCAACGGCTTTGTACTCTCTGAAGGCGCAGCCGTTCTGTGCCTGGAAGAACGCGACAGCGCGCTGGCGCGCGGTGCCACCATTCTGGGTGAAATCACCGGCTACGCCAACTTCTCCGATGCTTTCGACTTTACCTCTCCGGCAGAAGACTGTCTGGCACGGGTGCAGACGATTAACCGCGCGCTGGCGCAGGCGGGGCTGGAACCGCATCAGTTGGATTATATTAACGCGCACGGTACCTCAACACCGCTTAACGATCTCAACGAAACACAGGCAATGAAAATGGCACTGGGTCGTGCGGCGTATGACATCCCGGTTTCCAGCACCAAGTCTTATTCTGGTCACCTGATTGCCGCTGCGGGCAGTTTTGAAAGCATTATCTGCCTGCAGGCAATGGAGCACGGCATTATGCCTGCGACGGCGAACCTGAAAGTACCGGATCCGCAGTGCGATCTGGATTACATCGCTGAAGGCCATCGTCGTGGCGAGATCCGCCGCACGCTGAATATGAGTTTTGGTTTTGGCGGCGCTAACGCTGCGCTGGTGCTGGAGAAACACGTGTGAGAACGCTCGTCTACACCCTCGACGATGCACACCAGTGGGCGGCGTTTTCTGGCGACTATAACCCGGTGCATTTTGACCTCTCGCGGGGAGACGGCCAGCTGACCATTCACGGTATGCGGGCGTTGCTGGATGTGAAATCGGCCCTCAGTGCACAAGCGCTGGACGCGTCTTTGCTTAAGTGTACGGTGCGGCTGCGTCGCCCGTTGCACTACGGCACGCCTTATCAGCTGACCCAGGACAGCAGGCGAGCGGCCGCAATGAACGTGACCGAGCCTGTTGACGGGCAGGTTTGCCTTTCCTGCCAGCTTACCGCGCTGGCAAATGAGGAAGTAGTGGCGCCGGTTAGCGTAAGCACGCTGGATGCAGACGAACTGGCACGCCTGGAACAGGCCTTTTCACCGCTGCTCTCACAGGCTCAGCAATGGCAATTTCTTGATGCGCTGTTGTTTCGTCACCTTATTCATGACGCCGCGCTGTTACGCCAGGAGGTTATTGCGACCAGCTTACCTGGTGGAGCAACCCTCGACGCGGTTTTCTCTCAATGTCAGGTCGTTCAGACCCATCAGGAGTTGGTGTTTGATCGCCGCCTGCTGGCGTCCTGGACGCCAGGAACGTTTACACACCCGCTGGAAATCGGTGTTTTACCTGCGCTGGTGGTTGGAGATGTGCAAAGCGGTGCCGTTGTGCGCATTGCTGCCACCATCTGCCAGGAAAATATCCGTATCAGCAATGCAATCACGCTAAAAATCAGCCAACTGGCTCCCAACTAAAAAGATAACCACTATGAAAAATTACGATTCTATCTACGCCAAAGTAAGTGAAATGATCTGTGATGCCAAAGACCTGGACGCAGATGACCTTAATGCTGATGCGCCGTTGACGACACTGGATCTCGACAGCCTCGATTATGTGGAGCTGATGATCCTTGCCAAGCGTGAGTTTGGGCTGACGTTAACCCCAGAACTGTTCACTAAGCATCCGATGATGACGCTGCGTGAGCTGTGTGAGTACATTGAAAAAGAGACGGCGGCTTGAGATGACGCAAAAATGGGTTCTGATCACGGGAGGTAGCCGGGGCATCGGCCAGGCGCTGGTGACGGGCTTACTCCCGCAGTGGAATGTCGTTTTCACTGGGCGCAGTGAGGAAGGCATTGCGCGTACGCTTGAACTTGCGCAGAACGTGCAGAGCACAAACTGGGTCAAAGGTTATAGCTGCGACGGTAAAGACGAACAGCGCGTAGGTGAGCTGGCGCAACAGATGCTCGATGAGTTTGGAGCGCCTGCGGCCATCGTGCATAACGCCGGCATTGCCAGAGATGCATTGCATATTCATCAGGATGCAGAAGTATGGCGCGATGTGCTGGATAACAATCTTGTCTCACTGGTTAACTGGAACCGGCTTTTGCTACCCGCGATGATGATGCAGGGCGAAGGCTCGGTCGTGATGATGTCTTCAGTGACGGCTATTCGTGGTAACAGCGGCCAGACCGCTTATGCGGCCAGTAAGGCTGCCATGATGGGCATTGCGCGCTCTCTGGCGCGGGAAGTGGGGCGCTTCGGTATACGGGTAAACTGCCTGGCGCCGGGTCTTATCGAAAGCGATATGACCCAGGCTATCCCGGAGGCGAAGCTTAAGGCCATGCGCCAGGAAATCCCTCTGCGTCGTCTTGGCCATGTTGAAGAGGTCACCGGTTCGGTTGCTTTTCTGATTGGTGACAACAGCCGCTATCTGACCGGGCAGACGCTGGTGCTGGACGGCGGACTTTCTGCCTGACAGTGTTAAATAGCCGTGTCGCTTGCGCGCGGCTTATTCTTTTCTGTTTGTATCTGCGTACTCTTGCTTCTTCTTACCTGACTCACGGCTCACGGCTCACGGCTCACGGCTCACGGCTCACGGCT
>AMFN01000011.1 GCA_000302695.1 Enterobacteriaceae bacterium LSJC7 | reverse complement strand
TTCTTCTTACCTGACTCACGGCTCACGGCTCACGGCTCACGGCTCACGGCTCACGGCTCACGGCTCACGGCTCACGGCTCACGACTCACCACTCACCACTCACCACTCACACGCTCACACACTCACTCTCAGCCCGTATCGCTGGCGTACGCTTCGTCAGCGATATCGTTATGGACGGCTTAGCCCACGCTGCGTCTGTCGCCTGTCTGCCCCGCCACATAACACGTTCCTGTAAATAGCGTACCTGCTGAGAGTGCTGTACAGGCAAAAACGGATGGAGTATCTCCAACTTAGTATGAGCAGATTATCTTATGTGATTTTTTCTAAAAAATGATTAGAAGTGGCTAAAAGCAAACCTATAAAACCGAGCAATGACTTATAAAATGAAATGCCATTTTAAGGATTGCTAAAATATTTATTCATGGCCCTCAACGGCATGGTTGTCATGTGAGGGAAGCGAACTGTGCTTTTTTGTTGGTGAAAATGCAGGCTCGCACTGTGGTTAGGATCATGAAAAAGAGGGCGCTATTGGGGATAACCTTTTGATAAATGTTTATCCCGGCATGTCATCTGGAAATAGCAAGATGTGGATTCCAGATACATGCTGGTTGGCGTCAAATAAATATAAATATTCAGGCATCCTGATCGGGACGGCTGAGCTGGCTATCTTTTTCGACACCCATACTTCGGAAAGAGATTGTTACCAAAGAGCAGCATGTTATTGGACATTTTTTTAATGTAGATAAGCTGGGTGTCGCCATCGCGAGAGAATAGCAAGTCACTTGCAAAGTCATCGTCGATATTATCGGCATTGTATCGCGATATGCTGATACTTTTTATTCGATAAAAATGGGAGTTGTTGCTGTGGTTGTTGTACTCGATTTGCATGCTACGCGAGATGATGTACTTCTTGTTGTTGTGCGTCATCAGTCCATCAATGTTGAGGAAAAGGTACTTACCGCTGGCCTCCAGCGTGATCAGCCCATCTGCAAGAATAGATTCATCGTTTATCTTTTGCACAAAAGAGAAGTTCGACTCACAAAAAAATGGCGGTGCGGTGTTGCGGGTATAGGTGACCCAGCCGAGTACAAGCGTCAGCCCAATACAGATAAGTGTAATAGCCATTTTTTTACGCATTTTCTTTTTCTCTGAAATAATAGCTTATACATTTATTGTTGGATGAGATACATTCAATAAACAACATCTGGTTGTTGGTACCCAACGCACTGTTTATTTGTAATCTATCAATATAGATTTCTTTTTCTATCGAGCAATCAAGTTTTCCAGTGTTCTGTGTTGTTACACTGATGATGTCATTAACATCTTTATCAGAAAAAGAAGAGGGTGAGAAAATAATGCACTTGCCCTGTTGCACTTTTTTTGTTGTCGTGTCATCAGGAATGCTTTCCGGTTTGAATAGCATGAAAGGAAATGACATCAGTAGCAGAATAATGATGGGTAAATAATGGACGGCATGAAAGTCGGATTGTTTCTTCACCGCTTTAATATCTTCGGTGAAAAAATTATCTGCACGCTTTTCGTTGAAAGCGTTGACGGCAACGCTTTCTGAAATGCGAAACCCTACACGCGGTATAGTAACAATAACATCCTTTTCCATACCTAATTCAAAAAAATTTTTTCTTAAAATGGAAATATATTGATTCAGGTTGCTGTTTGAGGAGCGTGCGCCATGCTGGTCAAAGACAGACTGAAATATTTCCTCGCGCGAGAGGACATCTTTTCGATGATTAAGCAGCTCAGCCAGCAAGCGTGCTGATGTCAGAGAAAGCTCTATGCTATCCCCGGTCATTTGATTGACCAGAGTCGCATTTTCTGTATCAAACTGGAGCAGTTTCTCTATATCAAAAATCATGCTTATCTCCACACCGTGATCAAAATTTCCCTCTTATTTCAGTGCTTTTTTAAGAAAAACACATAAATATAAGATAAAAATCCTGTTCTTTTGCTCATTGGCAGCTAATGTTGTTGTGGTTGTCTTAAGGCGGCAACATGGCAGTATCATTTCAAAACAAAGGATTGTTGACATGAAACCAGCCCCATCTTCTCCATCTTCTTTACGTAACCCAGGTGCGTTACTAAAGAACCCCAGTGCGCCCGTTGATAGCCTCAGAATGTTAACTGTGGCGATGGGAATAAATAACCATGAAGCTGTAAATGTGCCGGAGCAGGAGATTATTCTCCGGTTATTAAAGGAACATGGCGATGAAGGGCTATCCACGCGGGAGCTTGCCAATTTCTGTGGTATGTCTATTTACCGGGTAAGACATTTGCTTCTGCCTCTGGAAAAATATGGCCAGGTCAGCAGAAATAAAATGCAGAAACACCACAGATGGTTTTTACCATAAACTAAATGGGCCGGGGCATTCTAGCAACAGGGTTTTGGCTTTGCAACAAAGATGGCTAACTCGGGACTTACCTCTTAATTAATACGATCCAGGGTGACAATTATCTCGCAAAGGATTGCGAGACATCCTGGGTCTACCTTTGTTTTTTTAATCAGTGCGGTAACCTTCTAATACAGTGATAGAATCTCTCAGTTTTTTCTCTATTTAATAATGGTGAAGATATAGGTCTCATGAATAGTTAGTGTTATTTTTGCCATTTGTGTAAAGTTTTTACGATACAAATTAGGTATCAAAAAGAAGTTTCTCCCCCTCCTGACAAAAAAGTGCTCTTTGTAATGTTATGATTTATCTCGCGCGTTTGCGCTGGGTTTTCGTCATGCAATGCATGGAGGAATCTCATCTTATTCAGTCGTAAGTGCTGCTGCTTGATGCATTATGGACCTCATCCGGGGGCGGTGTTTTTATCGAAAACATATCCTTCAGAACAGACGGTATTGTTATAGTGGGGCATGTGTCACAAAAATATGCTGTGGGTGACTTACGATTTAAATTCATTTTGGCGCTGAAATTTTCTGATTCGAACCCGTGTTTCACTGGCGTTTAGCCATAGTGGTATGACGAGAGGCGGATCAGCTGGTTCACGTTAAATATAAAACAACACACGGTAGACGGCTCAGTATCACGCCCTGAAACATCTTGCGGCATTTCCCCGTTGTGGCTGACGGTACTCAACAGATTTTTCCTTATCGCCATGCTCAACAGCGGGCATTTGTTTCTCTATTGCTATCTGCGCACCATTACTTTCTCTGTTCTTACCGATTGTCGCCGGATGAGATGAATATTTACCTATATTTACTTTGTATGTAATAACTTTTTATTCATGGAAAATAAACGGAGATTAAACAAAAGTATTTATTGTGAGTAATTGTTAACTTTTATCAAAAAAATCGCTGTATTTTCAAAATAAAGAAAAAGACGAGAGTATATGCCGCTCTTTCTTTAGCTCACGCTGACAGGAAGAGCGCTGGATAGAGGAGTAAGCATCCGTATTCACTAACTTTCCTGCCTGCGTGCCTGTGAAGCGCTGTGCCGCACTACCGTATGCTCCGGTTCTACAGAGTACTCCAGCTTCGTATTCTGCTCGCCCACACTTTGCGCATGAGCGCCTGTTGTTATCTGAGACGCTCCGTTTTCTACTGTCGTCATAATACTGGTGCTTTTGCTCCCGCTGATGCTGTGTACCGTAATGCCCATGATAAGCGTTGGTAGGTTCGCATCAGCACTCGCTGCCTTTATAGCGCGGTAAAGGCCTCTGTTGTGGTATGACGGCGTGTCTGCGCCGCGCGGCGTACGCTACTGACCACCGCTGCGCCAAAAAAGAGTGAAGCACAAAACAGGGCACAGGCGCTCTCGCCTGTGCTGCTGGCGTCCATGTGCGGTTTCAGGGGACGCTGGCCGGGGAGCTACTGAGTAAGCGGCACTTTATTTGTGGGCGATTGAATGAAGGTTATCGTAGCGGGGGTGATGCATGTGTGGACTGCTGGTCAGAGTCATTATGCCGTGGCTACAAGGCCTGGTCGGTCGTTGTACGGTGTCCACGCTGATAAAACGTATGCAGATGCGCTGTAGGCAGAAAACCTGAAAATGGGGTAGGCATAACAGAAAGGACAAGGAGAAAAACTGGCGGAAGATCACAGGAGTCGAACCTGCCCGGGATCGCTGGCGACCCCAACTGGATTTGAAGTCCAGCCGCCTCACCGGAGACGACGATCTTCCGCGCCTGCATTGCTACATGGAGGCGGGCGCATTATAGCTATTTTCCGGGGGTTACCAATAGGTCTCGGCGTTATTTTGCACATTTTCTGGATTTCTCCGCATGTCGCGGGTTTTTGGCAGCGCTTTTTCACCCGAATCACGCACATCCATCCGGCAGCGACGCAGCTTCTGCCGCGCCGCTGCCAGGGGTATTAACGCTGTTGGCCCAGCGTTTTCAGAATAAACGGCACGGAGTCACGCAGCGACGGGTTAACCGTGCCACTGTGGTCCAGGCCCGGGTATTCATGAATATCGACCTGCGTGCCTGCCGCTTTCACCGCCTGAGCGAAGTGCTGCTGCATTGCAGTCGGCACGTTAATATCTTCACCGCCAATGCCAATAAACACCGGATGCTGAATATGCAGCGTTGGGTAGCGCAGTACGTCAGTGGTGGACTCCAGCACTGACTGAATCGCCGGTTTCAGGCTGTTGCTGGCATTGAGCTTCTGCTTCATCACTTCTTCGGTTAGCGGTGTAATGCACAGCTCGCGTGCCTTGCCCAGTAGCGCCTGTGCCGCTGGCTGGAAGTAATCTTCGCTCTTAAGCGACTTCTGGCTGTCTGCGGCGGCAAGATAGATATAAAACACGTACGGGATTTTCGGGTCACCGCTCTGGGCGTTGCCCGGTGCTGAACCGGTGAAGACCTGGGCTGCTGAGGTGTTGGCGTCAAAATACGGTGTACCGGTGAGTACCGTGGCGCGCACGTTGAGTTCAGGTGCGTACTGCGGCTGGTAACCTGCGCTGGCAAAGGCCGCATGCGCGCCCTGAGACTGGCCGACAAAGATAAGCGAGTTTTGCAGCGGGAAAGTCTTCAGCGCGGCGCGCACGCTGTCCAGCACGCTCCAGGCTTCGGCCCGCGCGTTCAGGTAGTGATGCAGCCCATCAGAGCCAAGCCCCGCATAATCCGGCGCGACCACGGCAAAACCTAAAGACAGCCAGGTGTTGAGATACTGGCTATCACGCCCGGTGCGGGCGTTAAGCGACGGCGCACAGTCGTTGTCCACGCCAATGGTGCCGTGGGTCCAGACCACAACCGGCCAGCCGCCGTGCGGCGCTTCGCCTTTAGGGATAAACACCGCAGCGGTATCCTGGCGCGGGCTTTTACCGTCCACGCCGCTGATGGAACGGTATTTAATCAGGAATTGCTGTGCTGCTTCTGTCAGGCCGTGCTCTGCGGGCAGAACGGCCTGTGACACGACAGGCGTTGGGGCGGTTTCTTTTAGTTCGGCAGCACCGACGGGCGTCATCATCATGAGGGCGAGCGCTGAAAGACCCCAGCGCAGTCGCTGTGTTAATTCTGGTTTCATTGTGGTTGTTCATCCCGTTGTGTTGAAATCGGTTGCGACAGGGATATCGCCTGAGAATAGTGTACAACCGCAAGCGCAATGCTGCGGCAACGGGCCGCAAATTGGGGGAGTAATCCTAAGAATACGCTGATAATAAAAAAGCGCCGCTGGGGTAGCGACGCTTCAGGCAGTCATGGCACGCCGCAGCGGGCGTGCTCGCACTTATTCCCCTTCGCCAGGGAACAGGAACGGGTTGATGCTGCTGCGCGCGAAGCCTTCCTGCTCCATGCGGGCGTCCAGTACCAGCGAGGCGAGGTCGTCTGCGACGGCTTCTACCTTCGGTTCTTTGTCCTGATAGAGGATTTTCAGGTAAGTGCCGCAGTCGCCACAGCTTTCTGCCTTGATGGCCGAGGCTTCACTGTCGAGTGACCAGTAGTTCAGGTCGCGGCTCTGCTCGCAGTTGCTGCATTTCACGCGTACCACGTGCCATTCGGTTTCGCACAGGTTGCAGTGCAGGTAGCGCAGGCCGTTGGTGGTGCCAATATGGACCACGCTGGAGACAGGCATACTGGCGCACACCGGGCAGAACTGGCGCTGCTCGCCGTATTCGGCGCGCGCTTTACCCGGGATCAGGCTTGCCATCTGCGCCCAGTAGAGTGACAGCGCCGCCCAGATAAACGGCGCTTTATCGCTGCTCACGGCGGCAAAATCGCTGCTGAACAGCGCGCTGGCCATTTCTTCCAGCTCCTGTTCAGAGGCCTTTTCGAGGTTCTCAATTACCGCCAGCGCCTGGCCGGTCATTTCTGGCTTCAGTTCGGCAATCAGGGAGTGCAGCAAACGGCGCCAGTGTGCGTCACGCGGCAGCACGTGGATGTCCAGCGGCGGCTTGCCCTGCTCGGCGGCTTCACGGATGCGCGTGGTCAGATCTATCTCCAGAGGATGGTCATACAGCACCACTTCCTGGGCGTGGGCAATTTGGGCGGCAAAGCGCAGGTAATCACCCAGCGGATTGCTCTCGGCCAGTTCGCGCAGGCGCTCGGCACGGCGGTTATACAGGTTTTTGAGGCGAGGGAAGAGCAGAGGAGGGATAACGTCGTTCTGGCGCTTATCGCCCTTCTCCAGCTGGTCCTGGGGAATAATACGAATACTCATGCAGTGCTTTTTCCTGTTATGGCGAATTGCTGTGTTCGCCTGCGCCGGTACGGTCACCGGCACGCTAAAAATAGGGATATGCCACTATGATAGCGGCAATTACCGTCGTTGCGGTAAATGAATCCGTGCATTAACTATTCTGTGGTAGAGGCGTCTGGCGTGTGCCACAGCAAAACTACAGCAATTACAAATAGCTGTCGCAGACGGCTGCCCGCAAAGTCTGGCCCACAAAAAAGGCATCAAACGCATTATGCGCCTGATGCCTGTTTATTAACGTTAACCGAGCGTTATTTCGTCGATTTTTCCTGCTTTTCCTGCACTTCACGCAACCAGCGCGGGTGATGTTTCTTCGCCCAGGTTTTGGTCACCCAGCCTTCTACCATTGCCGTAATGGTGCCTTTCACCCACAGGGCGGCGTAAATATGCACCATAATCACCACAATCAGGCCAACGGCGGCAAACGAGTGCAGCATCAACCCAAAGCGGATAACCGGGATAGAGAACGCTGGCGCAAAGTACGGCCGCCAGATAATCACGCCGCTTACCAGCAGCAGCACCAGCAGAATAATCGCCGCCCAGAACACGCACTTCTGGCCGAAGTTATACCGACCGGTATCGCCCACCTCATCGTTGACGACAATCTTGCGGATGTTCTTCGCCCAGAAGATATCGTCACGGTTGATGAGGTTATGGTGCCAGTAGCGAAAGAACATGATGATAAACGAGGCAAACATCACCACACCCACGAACGGGTGCACGATGCGCGCCAGCTGCGGCGTGCCCAGGATGTACATCAGCCAGTTGAACGACGGGAAGAAGAACCCGAGTCCACTCACCGCCGCCAGCACGAAGCAGAAGGCGGTGACCCAGTGGTTGATGCGTTCCGGCGCGGTGTAGCGCACGATGGTGTCACGTCTTTTCATTTGCGCACCTCGTCTTTCTGCTCATCGATGTTGTCTTCTTCATCTTCCGCACGGTTCGGGCCAATGCCGACATAGTGGAAGATGCTGGCAGCGAAGGTGGCTGCAAAGCCAACGGCAGCCAGCGGCTTCCAGATGCCTTTCCAGAACTTCACGGTGTCGCTGATAGCCGGGTTTTCCGGCAGGCCGTGGTACAGATTTGGCCTGTCGGCATGGTGCAGCACGTACATCACATGCGTGCCGCCAACGCCCTGCGGATCGTACAGCCCGGCGTTATCGTAACCGCGGGTTTTCAGCTCCGTTACGCGCTCGCCTGCAAGCTGTTGCATATCCTCTTTGGTACCAAAGTGGATAGCCCCAGTCGGGCAGGTTTTCACGCACGCTGGCTCCTGGCCCACGTTAACGCGGTCCACGCACAGGGTGCATTTGTACACGCGGTTGTCTTCCGGGTTCAGGCGCGGCACGTCAAACGGGCAACCGGCGATGCAGTAGCCACAGCCAATGCACTGCTCAGACTGGAAGTCGACAATGCCGTTGGCGTACTGAATGATGGCGCCTTCTGCCGGGCAGGCCTTCAGGCAGCCCGGATCGGCGCAGTGCATGCAGCCATCTTTACGGATGAGCCACTCCAGCTTGCCGTTCTCTTCCACTTCAGAAAAGCGCATCACCGTCCACGATTTGGCAGTCAGGTCCGCCGGGTTATCGTAAACCCCGACGTTGTGGCCGACTTCATCGCGAATATCGTTCCATTCCGAACACGCCACCTGGCAGGCTTTACAGCCAATGCAGGTGGTTACGTCGATAAGCTTCGCCACTTCCTGCTGATGGTTACGCGCCTGCGGTGCAGGCGTGAAACCGTTGGTGGCGGAACGGCGAATGACGTCTTGTGATTGATAAGCCATAATTCGTCTCCGTTACACCTTTTCTACGTTGACCAGGAAGGACTTGAACTCTGGCGTTTGCGAGTTCGCATCACCCACCGACGGCGTCAGCGTGTTGGCAATAAAGCCTTTCTTCGCCACACCTTCGTAACCCCAGTGAATCGGGATGCCGATGGTGTCCACGTCGCGGTTGTTCACTTTCAGCGTGCGGATACGTTTGGTCACCACCGCTTTGGCCTTAATGTAGCCGCGGTTGGAGGAGACCTTCACCGTATCGCCCTGGGCGATGCCGAGCTTGTTTGCCAGCGTTTCACCAATTTCCACAAACTGCTCCGGCTGGGCGATAGCGTTAAGCAGCGCATGCTTGGTCCAGTAGTGGAAGTGCTCGGTCAGGCGGTAAGTGGTCCCGACATACGGGAACTTGTCCGCTTTCCCCATCTCGGCGAGGTCGCCTTTAAACACGCGCGCAGCCGGGTTAGACACCACGTTCGGGTGCAGCGGGTTAGTGCCAAGCGGCGTTTCAAACGGCTCGTAGTGCTCCGGGAACGGCCCTTCTGCCATTTTATCAATGGCGAACAGGCGGCCCAGCCCTTCGGGCTGCATGATAAACGGCCCGACGTCGCTGCCCGGTGCGGCGGCGCTGTAGTCAGCCACATCAATGCCGCCCCATTTGGCGCCGTCCCACTCCAGCAGCTTACGCTTCGGATCCCAGGGTTGGCCCTGCGGGTCGGCAGAGGCACGGTTGTACAGAATGCGGCGGTTAAGCGGCCACGCCCAGGCCCAGCCCAGCGTATTGCCCAGGCCCGACGGGTCTGCGTTGTCGCGGTTGGCCATCTGGTTGCCTTTTGGCGTCCAGCTACCGGAGAAAATCCAGCAGCCGCTTGCGGTGGTGCCATCGTCGCGCAGGTGCGCGAAGGTGGAGAGCAGTTCGCCCTTTTTCACCAGCACATTGCCGTTCGGGTCGAGGATGTCTGCCAGCGCTCTACCGTTGTTTTCCTGTGCCACTTCTTCTGGCTCTGGTGCATCCGGGCGCAGGTAGTTCCAGCTCATGTTCAGCACCTGTTCCGGCACCGCACCGCCGTCGCGCGCGTACATCTCGCGCATGCGCAGGAAGATACCGGCCAGGATTTCACCGTCGTTGAGCGCTTCGCCTGGGGCATCGGCGCCTTTCCAGTGCCACTGCAACCAGCGACCGGAGTTGACGATAGAGCCGTTTTCTTCGGCAAAGCAGGTTGACGGCAGGCGGAACACCTCAGTCTGAATCTTTGCGGGGTCAACGTCGTTAGATTCGCCGTGGTTCTGCCAGAAGGTCGAGGTTTCGGTATTGAGCGGGTCAATGGTCACCAGGAACTTCAGCTTGCTCAGGCAAGAGACCACCTTGTTCTTGTTAGGGAACGAGGCAACCGGGTTAAAGCCCTGGCAGAGATAGCCGTTGACCTTGCCTTCCTTCATTAACTCGAAGTACTGCAACACGTCATAGCTGATGTCCCACTTCGGCAGCCAGTCGTAGCCCCAGTTATTCTCCGCCGTGGCCTTATCGCCATAGAACGATTTCATCAGCGAAACGAAGAACTTCGGATAGTTGCCCCAGTAGTTCACCTGGTCTTTGAGCAACGGCTTCGGCGTATTGGCGGCAAGGTAGGTCTGGATATCCGGCTGCTTTTCATTCGGCAGCGTCAGGTAACCTGGCAGGCTGGTGGACAGCAGGCCGAGGTCGGTCAGACCCTGGATATTGGAGTGACCACGTAAGGCGTTTACGCCGCCGCCTGCCATGCCCATATTGCCCAGCAGCAGCTGGATCATCGCCATGGTGCGGATGTTCTGCGAGCCGATGGAGTGCTGTGTCCAGCCGAGTGCATACAGGAACGAGGCGGTTTTGTCCTTCGCGCTGGTTTCTGCGATGTACTCGCACACCTTGAGGAAGTCTGCTTTCGGCGTGCCGCAAATCGTCTCTACCATCTCAGGAGTATAGCGAGAGACGTGGTTTTTCAGTAAGTTCCAGACGCAGCGCGGGTGAGTGAGCGTCAGGTCGCGTTTTGCAAAACCGTCGTCACCCAGCTCATAGTGCCAGCTGGTTTTGTCGTACTGACGTTTTTCTTCGTTATAGCCGGTGAACAGACCGTCTTCGAAGCCAAAGTCTTCACGCACAATAAGGCTTGAGTTGGTGTAAGCCTCAACGTATTCGCGGTTGAACTTGTTGTTGGTAATCAGGTACAGCAGCACGCCCGACAGGAACGCAATATCGCTACCGGAGCGAATCGGCGTATAGAAGTCGGCGACTGACGCAGTGCGGGTAAAGCGCGGATCGATAACAATCAGCTTAGCGCCATTGTGAATTTTGGCTTCCATCGCCCAGCGGAAACCCACCGGATGCGCTTCTGCCGCATTCCCACCCATCACCACGACGAGGTTGGCATTCTTAATGTCGACCCAGTGGTTGGTCATCGCACCGCGACCAAATGTTGGAGCAAGACTTGCTACCGTTGGTCCGTGTCAGACACGCGCCTGGTTGTCGACGGCTAACATGCCGAGTGCGCGGGAAAATTTCTGCGTTAAATAACCGGTTTCGTTACTGGATGCGGAGGCGCACAGCATACCGGTGGAGAGCCAGCGGTTGACGGTGGTGCCTTGCGCATTCTGCGCCACAAAGTTGGCGTCGCGGTCTTCTTTCATCAGTTTGGCGATGCGGGTGAAGGCCTCGTCCCAACTGATGCGCTGCCACTTATCGGAGCCGGGGGCGCGATATTCGGGGTATTTCAGACGGCTTTCGCTGTGGATAAAATCCACCAGTCCTGCGCCTTTCGGGCACAGCGCACCGCGGTTAACCGGGTGATCGGAATCGCCTTCGATATGGAAAATGGACGCTTTTGCGTTTTTTGCTCCATCGCCGCTGCTGTACATTAACAGCCCACAGCCGACGGAACAGTATGTGCAGGTTTGACGGGTCTCACGGGTACGCAACAGCTTATACTGCCTTGTTTCCGCGAGCGCGACGCCGGGCGCAAAGCCCAGTGCTGCTGCCGTGGTGCCTGCCATACCGCCAGCGCAGATCTTAAAGAACTGCCTTCTGCTGACCTGCATGGTTTTGCTCCTGTTTTGACATTGTCTCATGTGTAGAATTTTTTGCAGCCAACGCTTCATAGGTACAAAATTGATCTATTCCCCCTTCTGTGAGGAGGATAATGGTAGAGAATACCATATCGACGCCGCAGTTGTTTTAATCTGGTTAATTTATAGTGAATGATTTAAGCGCTAAGAAAGACGGCTCTGTGACAGAGTTCACGTGCTACCGCCCGGTTTCCGTCCACACCCGCACCTCGCTTGAGACGCCGGGCGAAGACTGGCTGGCCGAAGAAACGCCGGTTGCGCTGGTGTACAACGGCATCTCGCACGTGGTGATGATGGCCTCGCCCAAGGATCTGGAGGCGTTCGCGCTCGGCTTTTCGCTCTCAGAAGGCATCATTGAATCGCCGCAGGAGATTTACGGCATGGATGTTGTGCCGGGCTGCGGCGGCATTGAGGTGCGCATTGAGTTGTCGAGTCGCCGCTTTATGGGCCTTAAGGAGCGCCGCCGCCAGATGGCCGGGCGCACCGGCTGTGGCGTATGCGGCGTTGAGCAGCTTAACGATATCGGTAAACCGGTCGCACCGCTGCCTTTTACCCAGCAGTTTTCGCTGCATGCGCTTGACGGTGCATTAGGTCAGCTACGCCACTTTCAGCCGGTTGGCCAGCTTACCGGCTGTACCCACGTGGCGGCCTGGTTAACGCCGCAGGGTGAGATTGCCGGCGGGCATGAAGATGTGGGCCGCCATGTGGCGCTCGATAAGTTGCTGGGGCGGCGCAGTCGTGAAGGCTGGCACCGCGGCGCGGCGCTGGTATCCAGCCGTGCCAGCTATGAAATGGTGCAGAAGGCGGCAATGTGCGGCGTGGAAATCCTGTTTGCCGTTTCGGCGGCGACCTCGCTTGCCGTGCAGGTTGCCGAGCGCAGTAACCTGACGCTGGTGGGCTTTAGCAAACCAGGGCGCGCCACCATTTATAGCCACCCGCAGCGGCTGGTAGAGTAACTGTCGCGTCTATTCAGTCCTGGTAAGTAGAGAGCGTGCCTCAGGAGTTGCGGTAAATAGCAAAATACGACGCTATTAATACTTTTAATTTTGTGTGCCGGGGATAAAAAGGGAGAGGACGAAAAACTATTCTACAAGCGCATGATTAAAATTGTTGACTCACCGGAGGTAAAAAACAATGGCAACGCTTAAAGAGATGATGGCTAAACGTACCCCGGAAAGCCAGGCTCGTATCAAGGCACGCGCAGCAGAAATTCGACAGGAGATCACGCTTGCAAAGCTGCGCGAAGAATTAGCCATTTCGCAGACACAACTGGCCGCAGCAATGGGCGTCAAACAACCTTCTATTGTGAAAATGGAAAAGGTTGAAAATGACCCCAGGCTATCAACGTTGAAACGCTACGTTGATAGCCTGGGCGGCGAGTTGGCACTGGATGTTACTCTCCCCAACGGTAGGCGTATTGCACTCAGTTTGTGAAACCGACAGTAACAAAACCTCACCATACTTTTCCGGCACCCAATAGCTCGCCAACACACAGTAGACCATCATCTTCACCAATACGTTGGTAAAGATGATGGTGCAGAAGGTTGTTGAACGGCGGGGGTGTTAACCGGCATCCGGGCAAAAGCACGGGAAGCCCCGGATTGTGTTAACATTTTTGCCAACAACCAGTCAGATAATAACCACACAAATCGTGTGGCACGGATAAACATTTTCAATATCATTTAATTAACTATAATGAACCGACTGCTCACGCGGCGTTAACACCCTGCCGCCCGACAATTATGGAGATGAAGATTATGAGTTATACACTGCCATCCCTGCCGTACGCGTACGACGCTCTTGAGCCGCACTTCGACAAGCAGACGATGGAAATCCATCACAGCAAACACCACCAGGCTTACGTCAACAATGCCAACGCTGCGCTGGAAAGCCTGCCTGAGCTGGCTGCTCTGCCGGTTGAAGAACTTATCGCTAAACTGGATCAGGTTCCGGCGGACAAAAAAGGTGCGCTGCGCAACAACGCAGGCGGCCACGCTAACCACAGCCTGTTCTGGAAAGGTCTGAAAAAAGGCACCACGCTGCAGGGCGACCTGAAAGCTGCCATTGAGCGCGACTTCGGCAGCGTTGATAAATTCAAAGAAGAGTTTGAAAAAGCTGCCGCCACTCGCTTTGGCTCTGGCTGGGCGTGGCTGGTCATTAAAGACGGCAAACTGGCCGTGACTTCTACTGCCAACCAGGACAGCCCGCTGATGGGCGAAGCGGTTTCTGGCACCTCCGGCTACCCGATTCTGGGCCTGGATGTATGGGAGCACGCCTACTACCTGAAATTCCAGAACCGCCGCCCGGACTACATCAAAGAGTTCTGGAACGTGGTGAACTGGGACGAAGCAGCAGCGCGTTTTGCTGCTAAAAAATAATCGCCCCGGGCGATTATGTGATTGAATAAGGGCGAGCCAGCAGGCTCGCTTTTTTTGTATCCCACATCAAGGAGCGGCAGATGCGCTATCCGGTACAGGTCTACGTCGGCAAGGTTCGCGATTTCCCAGGTAGCCGCCCGAGCGCCATTGAGAAGTCGCTGGTGGACGGTGAGTTAATGCTGAGTACCAGTGGGCTGGCGGGCGACAGCCAGGCGGAGAAAATCATCCACGGCGGCGTGGACCGCGCGCTGTGCCATTACCCGCGCGAGCATTACGCCCAGTGGCAGCGGGAATTTCCCGAGCAGGCTGACTTCTTTAGCGCCCCGGCGTTTGGCGAAAACCTCTCCACCGAGGGCATGACCGAGCGCGATGTCTTTATTGGTGATATTTACCGCTGGGGTGAGGCGCTGATTCAGGTCACTCAGCCGCGCTCGCCGTGCTTTAAGCTCAATTTTCACTCTGACGTGAGCGACTTAAGTCAGCTGATGCAGGACAGCGGCCGCATAGGTTGGTTGTATCGCGTGGTTGCCGGTGGCCCGGTCAGCAGCGAGGCGCCGCTGGAGCTGGCCTCGCGCCTGAGTGATGTCAGCGTTTATGACGCTGCCGCCATTGCCTGGCACCTGCCGTTTGACGACGATGAATACCACCGCCTGCTCAGTGCTGCCGGGCTAGCGGTAAGCTGGACGAAGACCATGCAGACGCGGCGCATCAGCGGCAAAATAGAGCGCTTTGAAAGAAGGCTGTTTGGGAAGTAGAGCCAGTCCCGCGCTTGCTATTCCCTCTTTCGTAACCTAATCTCACCTCAATTTATTATTGTTTTGAGGTGAGCTGTGAAGATTGTTCGTCCGCCTGTCCTGAAATCAATCCCCGGCATGACCGAGGATTTGATAGCTGAATATCTGACAGAATATCGCTGGAAGGGCATTGCGTATCTTCACTACGACCAGTTGCGCCATCGCGTTCCTGGCAAAGAAAAGCTCGATGCATTATGGGCGCGCATCCGATTCGCCCGGGTACTTTCCTCACAGTGGGTAAGATGCCTGGGTGACGTTGATAGCGGCATTCTCAATGCCACAGCGACCATCCAGAAATCCTGCTCCATCGTTGACCGGCTCACCTCATCGGCGGCAGAAACGGAACGTTATGAAAAGTTCGATGCTTCCGATTACCTGATGGATGAGCTGAAAGCGGCGGAGTCCATTGCTTCCAGCCAGCTTGAAGGCGCGGCCACCACCAGCCGGGTGGCGCTTGAAATGATCAAGGTTTCCCGCAAACCGCGTGACGAAAGTGAACAGATGATCATGGGCAACTGGCGGCTGATGCAGCATGTGTCGGAGCCTGTCAGCCGTCCTTTCGATATCAGTGAATTACTGAATATGCATCGGGTCGCGGTTGAAGGGATAGATGACGCGAAATACGCGCCGGGCCAGTTAAGAAGAGACGAAGACGATGTGGCGGTCGTGGACCATGAAGGTAATATCATCCACACGCCGCCGCCTGCGAGCATGTTGCAGGGGGCGCTACAAGGCCTGTGCACCTTCATTAATACGTCCCATGAAACCGCCGAGGACGAAACCTGGCTGCACCCGTTGGTGAAAGCCTGCATTATCCACTTCGCGATTGGCTATCTGCATCCGTTTAAAGACGGCAATGGCCGCACCGCCCGCGCGCTGTTTTACTGGTACATGCTTAAGTGCGGCTATACCGCGTTTCGTTATATCTCAATCAGTAAGCTATTAAAAAACGCGTCGGCCCAGTACGTGCGGGCGTATCTGTATACCGAAACCGATGAATTAGACTTAACCTACTTCGTCAATTACCAGTGCGACATCGTCAGCCGCGCGGTGCGCGAATATATCGACTATATCCAGCAGATTATTGAAACGCGTGCCGAGCTTAAGCAGTGGCTGTACGAGTCGGGGATTTACGCAGACCTCAACGCCCGCCAGCGCGATCTCGCGACCGTGGCGCTCAACCAGCCTGGTGTGCTATTTACTGCCGCCGAAGTGCGTGACCGGATGAAGGTGTCAGAAAACACCGCCCGCGACGACCTGAAAAAACTCACCGCGCTGGGGCTGATGCAGAGCATGAAAGAAGGGAAAGGCAACGTCTACCTTTCCCCGAAAAGCCTTCATGAGCTCAAGAAATGGAGCAACCGCCTGGCAGAGCCGCGCTCGGCGCAGGACTGGTAGCCTCAGAATTTAGTGGGGGCGTAGCCGGTCATCTCTTTAAGGCCCATTTCGCGGCCCAGCGCGGTCATGGGGTGCACCACAATAATGCCGCGCACGCTTTTCTTCAGCTTGCCCATATCCGCCTGCTCTTTTTTAGTGATAGGGCGGCTGAAGGCCATTTTCACCAGCTTCTGCGCTTCTTTACTGAGCTTTTCGCTGCGCACGTCGTGCAGACGGGCGATTTCGGTTTCCAGCGTGGTTTTCTCTTTTTCCAGCTCAGCGTATTTTTCAGCGTGTTCAACCAGCGACAGAGAAGCCATCTGGTGGCGCACGGCGTCCAGACGGTCGCTCAGGCGCTTAATTTCGTTTTTTTCGATCTCTTTCATGATTTTTCGCGATAGTTAGCCCGACAGGGCGGCAAGGATACACCAGAGTGTAGCGTAAGGGGGAAAACGATTATTTGTGGAAGGCTTTTTTTAGGCCGATCCGGGCGAGAAACTCAGTAAGGGAAAGTACCATCGTGGAGCGGACTATCTGCTGATAGCGCTGGCTCTGCATGGCGGCAAGTTCAGCATCTTCAACCGGTGCGGGCGGCGGCGGCAGGGCGTTCACGCAGTGTAGCTCGCCAAAAGGTCCAAGCATCTCGTCGTCAGTAAACGCGTAATCGTTGCCGTCGTGATTCAACTCCTCGCGCAGCGCCATCAATAGCTCGCAGTCTTCATATTCCGCGCGCGTAATCACGCCCAGACCGTAAACCAGCTTCAGGCGTACCGACAAATCCCCCAGCGGCCCGTTGCCGTCGAGTAACGGCTCAACGGCATACTTCACGGCGTAATCGTCTTTGCGAAAAACCTGCATCACCAGATTGTTGACCGCTTCGGTGAGTAGCCCGACCGAGGCAATGAGCAGGCTCCTGACGCTGTTGCCTGCGTTCAACCGCTCCAGCACGCGGTTTTCAAAGGCCTGTGTTTCTTCCATTTGTGCCTGCATATCTGAAAAAAGTGATTCGGCCGCGGTGTCAGCGGCCTGGCCTGTCAGAACTGTCTTGTCTGCCCTATTGAACCCAGGCAGCACCCCAAACCCGGTTTGCACGTGCTGCCCGTACCAAACGGCCCGACGCCCCGGCGCTTACCCGCGCCGGATGGCGTTATGCCTGCGCATTGTAAGCGTTCACCGCCTCGGTGACGACAGCGCTGTCGGCGTCCAGCCCGGAAATCTGTGCCAGCGTATCACGCGGGCCTTTTTCTGCCAGCAGTTGTGCCAGCTCCTGCGCCTGCGGGTCTTCCGGGCTATGGTAGTGCAGCCCGGCGGCGATACCTTTTACCAGACTGGCGTGCGGCAAGCCATACTCCAGCGTGCCGAGCAGCGGCTTAATCAGGCGGTCACCGGCGCTCAGTTTACGCAGCGGCTGGCGGCCCACGCGCTCTACGTCGTCTTTCAGGTACGGGTTTTCAAAGCGACTTAGAATCTTCTGGATATACGCCGCGTGTTTCGCTGCATCAAAACCGTAGCGACGAATCAGCACCGCGCCGCTCTCTTCCATCGCGCTTTGCACCACGGCACGCACGTTGTTATCGAGGATGGCATCGCGGATGGTGCGGTGCCCGGCCTGCTGGCCCAGCCAGGCGGTAATGGCGTGACCGGTATTAAGCGTAAACAGCTTACGCTCGACAAACGCCATCAGGTTGTCGGTTGGCTCCATGCCGGGAATGGCAGGGAGCTGACCTTTGAACTGGGTTTGATCCACAATCCACTCGCTGAAGGTTTCAACGGTAACAGCCAGCGGGTCGCTGTCGGCAGATTCGGACGGCGGCACGATGCGGTCAACGGCAGAGTCCACAAAGCCAACGTGCGCTTCAGTCCAGCTCTGGTCATCGGCCCCGAGCGCCTTCAGCACGTGATCTTTAAGTTGCGAAGTCCCTCGCACCATGTTTTCACAGGCGATAATATTCAACGGGCGTGCGTTGCCTGCGGCGCGGCGCTTCACCAGGCCTTTGGCAATGGCAGGCGCGATACGCTCCAGCACCACCGGGCCAACGGCGGTGGTGATAAGGTCCACGTCGGCAATCAGGTCGATAACCTCATCACCGATGCTGCTCACGGCATTGACGTTAGACACCGTGTCGACCTGCTCTTGCTCACCGACAACATGCACCTGGTAACTGTGGCGGGCGTTCAGCGCATCCAGCACAGCCTGGTTTACATCGGCAAACGTCAGTTCGATACCGGCATCTGCCAGCAGTTTACCGATAAAACCACGCCCGATATTCCCTGCGCCGAAATGTAATGCTTTCATAGTCTGCACCTTCTTAAATTGACTGACCCTGAGAGGGCTGGGGTGAGGCGTTGCCCTGACCCTAACCCTCTCCCGTACGGGAGAGGTAGATACCAAAAGGGAAGCGGCATGGCCGCTTCCCCTCAGGTTTACTTGTTGCCCAGCAGCGCGAGCACTTCATCCACGCTGGTGGTATTGGCCAGGCGCTCGATGACGGTGTCATCGTCCAGCGCGTTGGTCAGGCTGGTGATGACCTGGATATGCTCGTTATTGCGTGCGGCAATACCGATAACCAGGCGCGCCACGTCGTCTTCATCTTCACCGAAGCGCACGCCCTGCGGGTACTGGCAGAACACCACGCCGGTCTTCAGCACGCGGTCTTTCGCTTCAATGGTGCCGTGCGGCACGGCGATGGACTCGCCCAGATAGGTCGGGGTCAGCCTTTCACGCTCAAGCATCGCATCCACGTACTCCGGCTCGACATAACCGCCTTTCACCAGCTGCTCACCGGCAAAGCGGATGGCCTCCTCTTTGTGATTGGCATGACGGCCCAGGAACACGTTCTCAGCGCTGAGGCGAAACAGGTTGTTGTCTGGCTCGTCGAAGCTGTCTTTGAGGCTGGTGCGCACTTTCTCTTCGTTCTCGGTATGGCGCTGTGCGTTGACCAGGCGTTCAGTCAGGTCGTTATACAGGCCGCTGTCGAGGAAGTTAGTCAGCGAAATGTGCTGCGCCTGCGGTGCCTGGCGCATGGCGCGTTCGGTCAGGTCGCGGTGGGTAATCACCAGATCCACATCGCCCGGCAGATTGTTAATGGCGCTGTTGGTGACCGAGATGTGGCTCAGACCCGCATCCTGCACTTTTTTACGCAACACGCCTGCGCCCATGGCGCTGGAGCCCATACCGGCATCGCACGCAACAATGATTTTACGCACGTGGCTCAGGTCGCCGGTGGTGGCGCCCGCACCGCCTTTCGACGCCGCTTTCATGTCCTGCATGCGGCGGGTGGCGGCTTCAATATCGTCTTCTTCTTTCACCTTGCTGGTTTTCAGCAGGATGGCCGCCACCACGAACGACACAATCATGGCGGCAACAATGGCGGCAATGTTGGCGAAGTACGCGCCTTTTGGCGTCATGGCGAGCACGGCGAGAATAGATCCAGGGGAAGCCGGGGACACAAGTCCGCCGTCCAGTACGCTCAGGGTGAACACGCCGGTCATACCGCCGAGGATAACCGCGATAATAAGGCGCGGGTTCATCAGCACATACGGGAAGTAAATTTCGTGGATACCACCCAGGAAGTGGATGATTGCCGCACCGCCCGCAGACTGCTTCGCGCTGCCGCGGCCAAAGAACATGTACGCCAGCAGAATACCCATGCCCGGACCTGGGTTAGCTTCAATCAGGAAGAAGATAGATTTACCGACTTCATGAGACTGCTGGATACCGAGCGGCGAGAAGATACCGTGGTTAATGGCGTTGTTCAGGAACAGGATCTTCGCCGGTTCCACGAAGATGGACGCCAGCGGCAGCATGTCGTGCGCCACCATGAAGTTAACGCCTGCGGCCAGCAGTTTGGACAGCACTTCTACCGCCGGGCCAATGCCCAGGAACGCCAGAATCGCCAGAATCATGCCGATGATGCCAGCGGAGAAGTTGTTCACCAGCATTTCAAAGCCGGATTTGATTTTGCCGTCAACGGCGGCGTCGAACTTCTTAATGCAGTAGCCACCGAGTGGCCCAGCAATCATAGAGCCTAAGAACATCGGCATATCCGCACCGACAATCACGCCCATGGTGGTGATAGCACCGACCACGCCGCCGCGCTCGCCACCGACCAGCTTACCGCCGGTATAGCCAATAAGCAGCGGCAGCAGGTAGGTGATCATTGGGCCTACCAGCTTCGCCAGCGTTTCGTTCGGCAACCATCCGGTGGGGATAAAGAGCGCGGTGATGATACCCCAGGCGATAAAGGCACCGATGTTGGGCATCACCATATTGCTGAGAAAACGACCAAAGCTTTGCACTTTGATCTTGATATCGGATGACATACTCATTACCTCTTGTTGGTGTTATGCGCCGGGAAGCAGCCCGAGGTTTATCGTTAACGCTGCGAAGTGTCGTGGCCCTGTGCAGTAAAGTGAGGCGAATCTGGCACTGAATCGTTAAGCTGTCCAGCTAGTGGAATTTTTTGTGATGATTGTCACTATTGATCAGGTGTAAAAGGATGTTATTGAGTGATTTAGATCACAAAAAATAACCGTAATAAAAGTACAACGATGATTTTTAATACGTAACTGGGTCTTTTATGTGACTTAAATCACATTTGTTCGCTGATGGTTTGTTGTTAATTTGTGATTTATTTCACGAAATATTTTTGGTCCGGCAACACCAACTGTGATCCAGTTAAAATCACAGGCGTGAAAGCGAAAGGCGCCACTGCGGGCTGAAAGTTAATTACAGAAAAGATAGACGATGCTGCGGGAAAAGCGCGGCGCAGGGGGCCGCGCAGGACAGGTTATTCAGCTAACGCGCTCACAATGGCGCGCGCTTTGGCAAACAAGTGCTGATAGTGAGCATCACGGTTGTCGATCCCTTCTTCAATGCCAATGGTGTTATAGAGAAAATCAATCTTCGAATCTGCCACGCCCAGATAACTCATCGCACCGCTAATAAAGTCGGTCATGTTCTTTTCCCAGCCGTAGCGGATATAGCCCGCCTCGGAGCCACCCACCAGCGCCAGCCAGCGCAGTTTCTTGCCTGCAAGCGTGCTGCCCGGCCCGTAACCCAGACCATAGTTCCAGACTCTGTCCAGATAGCCTTTGAGCATCGCCGGGAAGCTATACCACCAGACCGGGAAAACCACCACGACGGTATCTTTATCATCAAGCTCGCTAAACAGACGGTGGACCTCGGCTGAATAGACCTTCTGGGGGTTATTCCAGTCCGGCTCATCGTCCACATCCAGTACGGGATCGAACCCACTGCGATAGAGATCAAGCGATGTCACGTTGATGCCGTGCTGCTGTGCCTCGCTTTGCATTTGATCTACCACCTGCGCGGTTAAAGAGTGGCTGCGTGGATGCGCCCAAATAACATACATGTTCTCTGTTTTCATGGCGTTAACTCAATAATAAGAGAAAGGAGCTTCACTTTACGGCTCCACTATAATTGTGTAAAACGCGATATATGGGATGGGTTAATGAGGGATTTTCACTAATGGCAATCAACTTTTCTGACTTTGCGACCTTTATCAGCGTGGCGCGTCATAAGAGCTTTCGGGCTGCTGGTGACGAGCTGGGGCTGACGCCGTCCGCCATCAGCCATGCGATTAAGCAGCTGGAGCAGCGCCTGAAAATCCGCTTGTTTAACCGCACCACGCGCAGCGTGTCGCTAACCGAGGCCGGACTGAAACTCTATGAGCGCCTGCGCCCTGCCTGTGATGAAATCCACATCATTCTTGATGAGGTGAATGCGTTTCGCGATACGCCGATGGGGACGCTGAAAATTAATAGCCCGCGGCTGGCTTCGCGCCTGATTCTGATGCCGCTGGTGGCTGAATTTACCCGCCGCTACCCGGATATCAACGTCGACGTCACCACCGACGACAGGCTGGTGGATATCGTCAAAGAAGAGTATGACGCGGGGATTCGCCTGAGTACCACCGTGGAAAAAGACATGATTGCCGTGCCGATTGGGCCGAAGGTTAAAATTTGTGTTGTCGCCACGCCCGAATATCTCTCCCGCCACCCGATGCCCGGGCATCCCCGCGAGCTGGTGAACCACCGTAGCGTTAAGTTTTGCTATCCGAGTGGTCGCCCGTATTGCTGGGAGTTTTACGGGCCGGAGGGCAAGCTGGAGGTCGCGCCGTGCGGCAACATTACGCTCGATTGTCTGGACGCTACTCTGGAGGCGGTGTTGTGCGGCGCGGGAGTCGGTTATCTCTATTATCAGCAGGTTGAGGCGCACCTTAAAAGCGGCCGACTGGTGTCACTGCTCGAAGAGTGGCTGCCAGACCTCCCGCCTTTTCAGCTTTATTACCCGGGACGCCAGTATATGCCCAGGCCGTTGCGCGCCTTCCTGGACTTTATCAAAGAGCGGCAGCCGTAGAGAGTGCTGCCATTGCCGGGTATCTGTTCCATACTAATCTTATGTTGGCGAAAAGGGATAACGTGATGAAACTGATAGGCAGCTACACCAGTCCTTATGTACGCAAAATCTCCATAATGCTGCTGGAAAAGGGCATTACGTTTGAGTTTGTGAATGAATCACCGTGGGAACCCGGCAGCCACGTCGCAGCACATAACCCGTTGGGTAAAGTCCCGGCGCTGGTCACTGACGACGGCCAGACCTGGTTTGACTCGCCGGTGATTGCCCAGTACCTCGAACTGCTGGATATTGCCCCTGCGCTGTTGCCGCGCGAGCCTCAGGCGGCGCTGTGGGAGCGGCAGGTGGAGGCGGTGGCAGACGGCATTCTCGATGCCGCCGTGCTGCTGGTACGTGAATGCCAGCGTCCTGCTGCGCAACAGTCAGAGGCGTTTCTGGTACGCCAGCGTGAAAAGATCGTGCGCGCCCTGGACTGGCTGGAGCACAACATTAACGAGCAGCGCATCGATATCGACCCGCCGCGGCTGGGCGCCATTGCCATTGGCTGTGCGATTGGCTACCTCAAATTTCGCCGCGTGGCGGCAGGCTGGTGCGCCAGCCGGCCCTTGCTGGTGCGTATGGCAGACAAACTGTTTGAGCGCGAAAGCTTTGCCCGCACTGAACCTCCCGCTTCATGACCTCACACTATGACAGGGGCGGTCTGCCCCTGTTAAACTGCGCCTCTTGTTCCTCACAACGACACGGTCCCATGAGTCAGAACGCTTTATTCAGCCAGCTTCCCGCCACTGACAAACTGTTGCGCGAGGAGGCCTTTGCTTCACTGAACGCCGAGTATGGTCATACCCGGCTGGTTGAGACGCTGCGCCAGATGCAGGACGAGGCGCGCGGCGAAATCCGCACCCAGCAGCGCCTGCCGGAGTGGAGCCAGGACTGGGCGGGCGCGGTACGTGCACGCCTGAGCCGTGCAGACGCCAGCGCTCTGCGCCCGGTGTTCAACCTGACGGGGACCGTGCTGCACACCAATCTGGGGCGCGCCGTGCAGGCCGAGGCGGCAGTTCTCGCGGTGGCAGACGTGATGCGTGCGCCGGTGACGCTGGAGTATGACCTGGACGGTGCCGGGCGCGGTCACCGCGACCGGGCGCTGGCTGACCTTTTGTGTGAGCTTACCGGTGCAGAAGATGCCTGCATTGTGAACAACAACGCGGCGGCGGTGCTGCTGATGCTGGCTGCCTGTGCCGACGGCGGTGAAGTGGTAGTTTCACGCGGTGAGCTGGTGGAAATTGGCGGCGCGTTTCGCATCCCGGATGTGATGCGCCAGGCCGGTTGCCGACTGCATGAAGTGGGCACCACTAACCGCACCCATCTTAAAGACTACCGCGAGGCGCTCAACGAGCACACCGCCCTGCTGATGAAAGTACATACCAGCAATTACCACATTGAAGGCTTCACCAAAGCGGTGAGCGAGGCGGAACTGGTGGCCCTGGGCGAGGCGTCTGGCGTGCCGGTAGTGACCGATCTCGGCAGCGGTTCGCTTATCGATCTGACCCAGTACGGTTTGCCTGAGGAGCCGATGCCGCAAAACCTGATTGCCGCAGGCGTGAGCCTGGTGAGCTTCTCGGGCGATAAGCTGCTCGGCGGCCCGCAGGCCGGAATTATCGTCGGTAAAAAAGCACTGATTGCCCGCCTGCAATCCCATCCGCTTAAGCGCGCGCTGCGTGCCGACAAAATGACGCTGGCGGCACTTGAGGCCACGCTGCGCCTGTACCAACACCCGGAAAAACTGCGCGAGAGCCTGCCGACGCTGCGCCTGCTGACGCGCCCGGTGGAAGAGATGACCGCCACGGGTGAGCGCCTGCGGGAAGCGCTTGCAGCCCGTTTTCCCGATTTTACCCTGCGCGTTGAGCCGTGCCTGTCGCAAATCGGCAGCGGTTCGCTGCCGGTGGAGCGCCTTGCCAGCGCAGCGCTGACCTTTACGCCCGCAGACGGGCGCGGTGGCCCGCTGGAAGCGTTGTCTGCGCAGTTGCGCGCGCAGCCAAAGCCGGTGATTGGGCGCATTGCCGACGGCCGCCTGTGGCTGGATTTACGTTGCCTTGAGGATGAAGCAGGCTTACTGGAGATGTTGCTCAAATGATTATTGCCACCGCCGGACACGTTGACCACGGTAAAACCACGCTGCTTGAGGCGCTCACAGGCGTTAACGCCTCGCGCCTGCCGGAAGAAAAAAAGCGCGGCATGACCATCGACCTCGGCTACGCCTACTGGCCGCAGCCCGACGGTAGAATCATTGGCTTTATCGACGTTCCAGGACATGAAAAGTTTCTGGCAAATATGCTGGCGGGCGTGGGCGGTATCGACCGTGCGCTGCTGGTGGTGGCCTGCGATGACGGCGTGATGGCGCAAACACGGGAGCATCTGGCGATTCTGGCGCTCACCGGTCGCCCGCAGTTAACGGTGGCGCTCACCAAAGCCGATCGCGTAAGCGATGAGCGGGTGGCGCAGGTGCGCGGCGAGGTGCTGCACACCGTGGCAGAGATGGGCTGGCCAGACGCCGAGCTGTTTGTGACCGCCGCAACCCAGGGCCTGGGCATTGAGGCGTTAGCCGGGCATTTGCGCCAGCTTGCAGAGCGGGCGCACCCGGCGGACAAGCGCTTTCGCCTGGCCATTGACCGCGCCTTTAGCGTAAAGGGCGCGGGGCTGGTGGTGACCGGCACGGCGCTGTCGGGCGAGGTCAACGTGGGCGACAGCCTGTGGCTCACCGGCAGCGATAAACCGATGCGTGTGCGCGGACTGCACGCGCAAAATCAGCCGGTAGAGCACGCTCATGCAGGGCAACGCATTGCGCTTAACATCGCCGGTGACGCCGAAAAAGCCGATATTCAGCGCGGCGACTGGCTGCTCGCCACGAGAGCGCCGGAGCCGGTCTCGCGGGTGATTGTCCAGCTTGAAAGCCATGCGCCGCTGCAACAGTGGCAGCCGCTGCACCTGCATCATGCTGCACGCCACATCACCGGGCGCGTGTCGCTGTTGGAAAACGACCTTGCTGAGCTGGTGCTTGATGTACCGCTGTGGCTTGCTGACAACGACAGGCTGGTGCTGCGCGACATCAGCGCCCGCCAGACGCTTGCCGGTGCGCGCGTGCTGCTGCTCGACCCACCACGGCGCGGTAAGCGCCGCCAGCCCTTTCTTGACTGGCTGGCCGGGTTGAACCAGGCCCGCGACGATGAGCAGGCGTTCAGCGCCTGGCTACAGCGCGGGGCGGTTTCGCTGCCGGCCTTTGCCTGGGCGCGTCAGCTGGCGCAGCCGGGGCTGGAAAAGCTGTTGCAACGCCCTGGCCTGTTGCGGGCCGGGGATTACGTCCTCAGCCCGGAAGTGGCCGCAGGCTGGCAGCAAACGCTTTTGAAAACGCTTGCTACCTACCATGAACAGCATGACGACCAGCCAGGGCCGGGGCGTGAGCGCCTGCGGCGCATGGCGCTCCCGGCAGAGAACGAAGCGCTGGTGCTGGAGCTGATTGAGCATCTGCGCCATGAAGGGTTGCTGGAAAGCCAGCAGGGCTGGCTACAGCTTCCCGGCCACAAGCCGGGCTTTTCCGGCGAGCAGCAGGCGCTGTGGGAGAAGGTGGAAGCCCTGTTTGGTGACGAGCCGTGGTGGGTGCGCGATCTGGCAAACGAAACCGGGCAGGACGAGCAGAAAATGCGTCAGTTCCTGCGCCTTGCCGCCCGCCAGGGGCTGATCACGGCGATCGTCAAAGACCGCTACTATCGCCGCGATCGGATCCTCGAATTTGCCGGACTTATCCGCAGGCTCGATCTTGACGGCGGTGCCACCAGCGCGGCCGATTTTCGCGACAATCTGGGCGTGGGCCGCAAGCTCGCCATTCAAATCCTCGAATACTTCAACCGCATCGGTTACACCCGGCGGCGCGGCAATGAGCACCTGCTGCGCGACGCCCGGTTGTTCAGCGCCGACTGACTGCACGCAGCTATCAGGGCCGTGGCCTCGCGCGCGGTCCTGATAACCACATCCCGGTCACGGTTTTATTTGCCGTTATCGTTATAGTTCATGGTGTTAATGACAACATGGAGACGTACGATGGCTGCATCCTTTTTCTATATCCCTTCTGTGAACGTGATTGGCCAGCAAAGCGTGAAAGATGCGCTGGATTTTATCGCCGACCGGGGGTTCAGGCGTGCGCTTATCGTGACCGACCGCGGTCTGGCAGGGTTGAAGGTTCCTGCCGCGCTGTGCCGTGAGCTAACGCAGCGTGGCGTTGGCTCCATTGTTTACGATGAAACACACCCAAACCCGACGACCGCCAACGTAGAAGCCGGTCTTGAGCTGTTGCGCCAGAATGAGTGCGACTGTGTGATCTCGCTCGGCGGCGGCAGTCCACACGACTGCGCGAAAGGTATTGCGCTGGTGGCGACCAACGGCGGCAATATTCGCGACTATGAGGGCGTAGACCAGTCAAAACTGCCACAGCTGCCGATGGTGGCGATTAACACCACGGCGGGTACGGCCTCAGAAATGACGCGTTTTTGTATCATTACCGACGAAGCGCGCCACATTAAGATGGCCATTGTTGATAAGCACGTTACGCCGCTGATGTCGGTTAACGACCCGGCGTTGATGATGGGCATGCCGCCCTCGCTTACCGCCGCAACCGGTATGGATGCGCTGACGCACGCCATTGAAGCCTATGTGTCCACGGCAGCAACGCCGATTACTGACGCCTGCGCGCTCAAGGCCATTTCGATGATTGCCCAGTCGTTGCCGATGGCGGTCGAGCATGGCGACAACGAGCCTGCCCGCGAAGCGATGGCCTGGGCGCAGTTTATGGCCGGGATGGCGTTTAACAATGCGTCATTGGGTTACGTGCATGCGATGGCGCACCAGCTTGGCGGTTTTTACAACCTGCCGCACGGCGTGTGCAACGCCGTACTGCTGCCGCACGTACAGAGCTTCAACAGTAAAGTCGCCGCCGAGCGTTTGCGCGACTGCGCAGCCGCAATGGGCGTGTCGGTGAAGGGCATGGATGCGGCGCAGGGCGCCGAGGCCTGTATTGATGCCATTAAGGCGCTGGCAAGCCGTGTGAAAATACCGGCTGGCCTGAGCGAGTTGGGCGTGAAGGAAGAGGACTTTCCGGTGCTGGCAACCAACGCGCTTAATGATGCCTGCGCCCTGACTAACCCGATTCAGGCCAGCCATGAGGAAATTATGGGGATATTCCGCACGGCGATGTAAGCTCGCCGCTGCCGACACTAGCCGCCCGGTGTTGCACCGGGCGGTTTTTTTATGCCCGCTTGACCGGCGTCGGCTGGCTCTGTATTGCGCGCGATACGGTGGGGGACTCTGCGTAGCAAAACCGCGCGGTCTGTTTATTCGCCACTTGCGCTCCGAGAGCCTGGGATGGCTGAATTTATCCCGCACCACTCGGTAGAAACTATTACTGAGAGTGGATTAACAACATACAGGCTGCTGGTAAATGCCTTGAATATGCACGACAGAGCTGTTTATTTTGAATAATTCAGTCGAATGTGGATGTTATAAAATACCGTTTACGATCTGAGTGATTAAATCATAAATAAGATTTCCTGAGTTTTGTGACATTTTATGGTGAGAAGTTAACCTGTCGCGATCCTCTCTGTTTTGTGGGATTTCATCTCAGTTTTTTATTATTTTGCTATCTTTTTAGACTGCATGGTTTATTTTTTTGCCCCATATTTTACCTTTCCTTATGGTGTGCGTCCTGTTCTGGCTGGCGTTATTCCGGTCCGTGGCGGCTAATATCGTGCGGGCTTAGAAACGGTCGCCGTTTGCCTGATTGCAGGCTAAGTCTGTGGTGGCGCTGTGACATTCTGAAGATGACACCGCTAACAGTAAGAGAATCGACTGATTTTTATTTGATTTAAAGATGTGGTGGCTGGATTGATTTGATATTGCGATGTATTATTCCAGATAATTGTTATTTATCAGAATATTATTCTGATTTTTTTATTTTTTATCCGCTTTGTTGATGTAAAAGTATCGCTTTCTATCTCCTGCCAGCCAGGAGTGAACAATCATGATGTTTTCTTATTACCATCTGTAACTGCAAATTAACAAATTACAGCACGTAATTTTAGTAGAAATACACAATCTCTTTAAATGAGAAAGTGTCTATCCTCGGTAAGGAAATATTATGCAGTATAATAAAATTGCAGTTTCTCTCCTTCTTGGTCTTGGCCTGGTAACCTCTGGCGCAAATGCTGCCGATGGCAAAGTGACCTTTACTGGCTCTATTATTGATTCAGCATGTTCTATTGCACCGGATTCTCAGGACCAGGAAGTGGCAATGGGCGCAATCGCCGCCACTCAGCTTGAAAAAGGCGGCAAATCCACCGCACGTGATTTCCATATCACACTGGAAAACTGCGCCCTGGCGAGTGCTGGCGCTGGCAATGGCAATGGCAATGGTGGCAACACCTCACGTGCCGCTGCCGCGAAATCAGTTTCTGTCACGTTTGATGGCCTGAAAGACGGCGAGATGCTGGCTCTGAACCCGGACAGCGACGCTAAGGGTGCGGGTATCGTTATTACTGATGACATCTATTCCCCGATTGCACTGGGCAAACCGTCTTCTGTATTCGAACTGGCCAAAGGTAAAAACGTTCTGGACTTTAAAGCCTATCTGCAGGGTTCCGGTGCAACTACGGCTATCGAAACCGGGCAGTTTGAAGCGGTGGCTAAGTTCACTCTGAACTACGAATAAGTTCACGCTGCATTATTAAGTAAAAGCGGGCTGGCAATTATAGCCAGTCTGTTTTATCAGGTATGGCTCATGCGATTTTTTCTTTTTTTCTTGTGCGTTATATCGACGCTTTGCGCAGCTGAGAATAAGCAGCAAGGTAAAGTCAGAATGGGCGGCGAAATCGTTGAATCGGCATGTACGATTGCGACTGAAGACGTGTGGCAGGAAGTCGATTTTGGAAATGTTTTTTTATCTGGCTTATCCGCCCGTAATAAAAGTGCTGAAAGAGATTTCCAGATTCGGCTGGTTCACTGCTCACCTGAGCGTGGCAACGGGAATAAATGGGTATCTGCAACGGTGACGTTTCACGGAACGGTTGAAAATACCGACGATACGCTTTTTACCATGAATGGGAAGGGCCAAAACGTTGGCTTTCGGATTATTGACAGCAATGATGACTCTGCGCATTCAGGAAAACCCCTGATGCCTGTGATATTGAGTAATGATAAAAAAGATCTCGATTTTAAAGTCCGGCTTGTCCCCCGAAATGGCGCAATCCGTTCGGGCAATACGACCTCATTTGTGCGTTTTATCGTCGATTATCAGTGATGGTCATCCTGGACAGCAACGCTAAAAAATATATGGATATCTCCATAAGACGGATGTCATGAGTATTTTATTTCGTTTAAAACCGCTGAGTGCTTTCGTTTTTCTTTCCATGTTTGGGCCAGGGCACGCCTCTGCGGCTGAATTCAACCTCAACGTGCTTGACGCTGAGGACAGAAGTAATGTCGATCTGACACGTTTCTCAGAGAAAGATTACATGATGCCCGGCGTTTATACGTTCGATCTCGTATTGAATGGGCACTCCATCAGGCACGCGGATTTTGCGTTTATTGAAAGAGAGTCGGTAGAAGATAAGCCGGGTAAAGTGGAAGCGTGTTTTTCATCTTCAGATATTGACGCGCTTGGCCTGACGCCTCAGTCCATCAATAAATTAACGGTATGGAACGATGGCAAATGCTTCAGCCTGACAACGCTGCCAGGTAGCATCATTAAGCCCGACCTTGCCGAAGGAAAGCTGACGCTCTCCATACCGCAGGCCTGGCTGGAATATCAGGATGATACCTGGTTCCCGCCGTCGCGATGGGAAGACGGCTTACCCGGCGTTGTCTTTGATTACAACATGAACGCCAGCGTCACAAAGCCAAATAACGGCGACGCCACGCGTTATATCAGCGGCACCGGCACGGCCGGGGCCAATGCTGGCCCGTGGCGACTGCGTGCGGACTGGCAGGCTAACTACACTAAAACGGGCAGCGACAGCCAGCGTGATATCGACTGGAACCGGATTTACGCTTACCGCGCGCTGCGTGGCTTGCAGGCGAAACTCTCCGTGGGTGAGAACTACTTCACCTCAGACCTGTTTGAATCCTGGCGTTATACCGGGGTTTCACTCGATAGCGATGACAGCATGCTGCCGCCGCGACTGAGGGGCTATGCGCCAGAGATAACCGGGATAGCGAAAACCAATGCCCGGGTTGTGGTGAGCCAGCAAGGGCGCGTGCTGTACGAAACCACCGTCGCTTCAGGCCCGTTTCATATCCAGGATATTAGCGATGTGGTCAAAGGGCGGCTTGATGTGCGGGTTGAGGAGCAGGATGGCAGCACGCAGGTTTTCACGGTTGAAACAGCGACCATTCCTTATCTGACAAGGCCGGGCCAGCTCAGATATAAGCTCGCCTCGGGTAAGCCTGCGGACTACAACCACCGGTTGCAGGGACCGTTTTTTGGCTCTGGCGAGTTTTCATGGGGTATCAGCAACGCCTGGTCGCTTTATGGCGGCAGCATTGTTGCAGGCGACTATAACGCTTTGGTGCTCGGGCTTGGGCGCGACCTCCTGTCGCTTGGTGCCATCTCTGCCGACGTGACGCAATCCGTGGCGCGTTTGCCAGGTGAGGGCCGCCAGCAGGGGAAATCCTGGCGCTTAAGCTACTCCAAACGGTTCGACGAATTAAACAGCGAAATTACGTTTGCGGGCTATCGGTTCTCAGAGCGCGATTATATGTCGATGAATGAATATTTGAACCGGCGCTATCGCGGCAGTCTGCTTCGTCACGACAAAGAACTGTATACCGTGACGGCAAGTAAAACATTCAGCGATGCCCGGACGTCGGCGTATTTAAGCTGGAGCCATCAGACATACTGGAATGCTGAGGATGCCGACCGGTACAGCTTTTCCGTCAGCCGCTATTTTGATGTGGCGCGCCTGCATGATATTTCGGCAACACTGAGCATGACGCGCAGTAACTACAATGAACGAACCGATAATGCCGCTTACCTGAGCCTCAGCATTCCTTTTGGTGGCGGGACGGTGAGCTATAACGGCACCAAACTCAATGGCCGCTTTACCCAGACCGCGGGCTGGTATCAGCGGCTTGCCAGCGGCGACAGCTACAGAGTGCAGGCAGGTAGCGCCAGCGGTGGCGGCGAAAGCAGCGCCACGCTGGGCAACGTTTATTACAACCATAAAGGCGATATCGCCGATATGTCAGTGAATACGGCGTGGGTACAGGACCGTTACACCTCAGCTGGTATGTCGTTAGCGGGCGGTTTCACGGCGACGGCGAAAGGTGCTGCACTGCATCCTGGCGGGACGCAGGGCGGCAGCCGCATGCTGGTCAGCACGGACTCAATAAGCCATGTTCCGGTCGAAAACTACGGGCGTTCAAACGGATTTGGGATTGCGGTTATTCCTGATATCGCGAGCTATTACCCGGTGACGACGTCAATCCAGCTTAATAAGTTGCCGGATGATGTTGAAATATCCGGCTCCAGCGTGGCAGAAGCGGCATTAACCGAAGGGGCCATTGGTTACCGTCGGTTTGATGTGCTGAAGGGCGCGAAACTCATTGGCCTGTTTTCGCTGGAAAATGGCAAAAAACCGCCGTTTGGGGCAACCGTCCATAACAGTAAAAATCGTGAGGTCGGTATTATTTCCGATGACGGTATGGCGTGGATTAGCGGTATTAATCCAGGCGATAAACTGAGCGTCAACTGGGGCGGGAAAACACAATGCACCACTTTGGTTCCTCATCAAATTAATACGGACAAACTCTTCTTCCCTTGCCAGAAATAAGCAGCGTGGTTGAACAGAGAATAAGCGTGTAAGGGTATTATTAATATGAATAAATCGGTTTATGGTTTGCTGATGTCGGCACTGGCGGCAGCACCGTTTTCATCTCATGCGGCGATTGCATTAGATCGCACCAGGGCAATTTTCCCGGGTACCGAAAAAAGTATTTCACTCAACATCAGTAATGAAAACCCGCAAAAGCCGTATCTGGCTCAGGCCTGGCTGGAAGATGGAAACCGGCAAAAAATCAGCTCGCCTTTTATCGTTGTGCCGCCGTTACAGCGCTTAGAGCCGGGTGCAAAGAGTGCCATTCGCATCAACGCACTGCCCGCCGTAGCCAGTTTGCCGCAGGACCGGGAGTCGGTGTTCTGGTTTAACGTCAGAGAAGTTCCGCCAAAAAGCGATAAACCGAATGTCATGCAGGTGGCACTACAGACGCGCATTAAACTGTTTTATCGCCCGCAAGCGATTATCCCGGAAAAATATTCACACTGGGAAGAGCAATTAACCTTCAGCCGCACCGATGAGGGTTATCGGATTGATAATCCAACGCCTTATTACGTCACGATTATTTCTGTGACTGGCAATAAAGATGAAGGCATTGCTAAAGATTTTCAGCCTCTCATGATTGCACCAAAATCAGGTGAAAGGGTGAAAATGAAACATTACAGCACGCTTTATGTCATGACCATTAATGACTTCGGTGGTAAGCCGCTGACGGCCTTTAATTGTACAAAAAACGACTGCCGCGCTGAGCCAAAATAAGCTTCACAGAGAACCACACATTAAAAGCCGTTTTGCTCTTTCTTTTGCCCGGCCAGGTGCAGAAGCGGAGAAAACGGATAGCCTGGAATACATTTGATGAAAACGAATGCGGCGATAAGTGCTTTGATGATGGCGCTGGTTATGGCGCCTTACCCGGCATGCGCGCGAGTGGATATCAACTACCGCGGCACGCTGGTTGCTGACGCCTGCCAACTGTCAACGCAGAGCGCTGAGCAGGTTATCGAGTTTCCGCAGATTGCTGTCAGCGCATTTAAAAGAAACGCGCGCTCAGCGCCGAAAACCTTCGAGCTTGCGCTGCTGGAGTGTGATTTGGCGGTCGGGAGCCTGGTTAACGTGACATTCAGCGGCACCGAAAGCCGCGAGCAGCCTGGAACGTTTGCCATGACGCAGGGAAACAGCGAAGGGGTGTCGATTGCCATTGAGTCGGAAAACGGCGAGGCCGTGAAGCCGTCTGTCGCCATGCGCCCCATTGCCTTAGTGCAAGGACGCAATGTGCTCAGCTTCAGGGCGTATATCCAGGGAAATGATTACGCCGCGATAAAGGAAGGTTCGTTTTCATCAAGTGTTAATTTTGTTCTGGAGTATGAGTAATGGGACGCTTATTTATCGCCTTTTTCCTTTTCGGCATACATTGTGCTCAGGCTGCGATTAATGTTGACAGAACGCGCCTGGTTTTCAACGGCAATGACAAAACGATAAGCATCAGGGTGACCAACACCGATAATGCCAACCCTTATCTGGTCCAGTCCTGGATTGAAGATGAAAATATGAACAGGCTGCCCATCGATATATCACCGTTGATTGTGGTGCCGCCGGTGATGAGGATGGAAGGGGGAGAAAAAAATGCGCTGCGCATTAGCGCGACCTCTCACGCCGCTCTGCTGCCCAGCGATCGGGAAAGCCTTTTTTATCTCAATGTCAGAGAGATCCCTAAAAAAAAGCAGGGCGAGAATGTGCTCCAGGTTGCCATACAGACAACGTTGAAGGTGATATTCCGACCGGCAACGATAAAGCGTTCGCCATTATCGTTTGATGGCAGCGGATTAACGCTGACACGCACCCATGAAGGGCTGAAAATCACCAATTCCATGCCGTATTATTTTACCGTTGTGGGTCTTTCGGTGAATAAAAATGACACCCGGCAAGAGGGGTTTGAATCTTTTACGATTGCACCGTATGCGTCATCAGTTATCAAAAATAACCTCCCGGACACGGCTAAATCAGTCTGGGTAACGTTTATTAATGATTACGGCGGCAGGCCTCAACAGGCGTTAACGGTCAGATAACTCTCATCGCATCCATTATTGAATGCCGTTTAATACGAGAACTATCAACAGGGTTATAAAATGAATCTGAGTTGTATAACGTATTCACTTTTTGCAGCTTCGTTTTTTTTTATCAACACCAGCGCCCAGGCTTCCGGGAAGGTGAAGACGGTTGCCGGTGTCTATGATTTTATCTTGAATTTCGATACCCAGGATGCAACCAATGCAATTGGCACTGAAATTGATAAAACGTGGCAAGTCGGTGCTATTCCCACCGGACAGTGGTTCATACGCTGTACATCGCTTGATAAGCCAGGTAGCCAGGGCATTCCCAATCTTTATTCTGCGGGTTTTATCACTCCTTTGGTTCATACCACCGGGAACTGGTATCGCTTAGATGATCACTGGGACGTTTCTGTAAAGGTGTATATTGCCGGCAAAGTGATGAAATACATCCCCGTTCCGTTTGATGCCGTGAGTAACCAGAGTCAGAATACCTATACGCAGTGCCGCTCTCTGGGCGACAACTATGTCAGAACCAGTACGCTGGGCACGGGTAAACAAGGTATTTTTAGTCTGAAGCTGAAGAAAAAGATTGTTAATGGCTATTCGTTTATTTCTTCCCCAATCATTTATGTTGCCGGGGCGACGGCTGCCAGTGATATCGATATTAAAGACCCGTTTGCACGGGTTATTATTGATTCTTTTGCTATTAACCTGCCCGAAAAGTGTGAAATTAATGCCGGTCAGTCGATTGATATCGATTTTGGTAATGTCGCGACTACAAAATTAGATGGCAATCACTATCGCGAGAATAAAACCTTAACCGTTTCCTGCTCAGGTGGTGAGTTTGACAGCGGGCTTGACGCGGTTTCAGCAAAATTTATGGGCACTGCCAGCCCCTTCTCCAGCGATTACTTTTCATCTACCCATAACGGCATTGGCATCGTGTTAAAAGATGAGGCCGGGAATGCGATTAAGCCGCAGGCAGAAAAGAAAATAAATATAGTGAGCGGGAAAGGCAGTTTGCCTGTTAGCTTTGCGCCGGTTGCGCAATCAAGAAGTATTGATGCGGGTGAGTTCACTGCCAGTATCATAGTCAAATTATTACTGGAATAAAATGAAAAAGCTAAAATGGTGCCTGGTTACTGCCGCCGTGTTTGCAAGCTCAACGGCATTATCATGGCAAGTTACGCATGATTCTATCGTAATTAACCTTAAGGGACGCGCCATCATCATTCCCTGCCATATCAACAATGACGTTGATATCGATATTGATTTTGGCACTGTCGGTGTTCAGGCGATTAAATCCGGTAACCAGTTTGTCGAACGCTGGATACCTGTGCAATGCGATAGCCGGGTGTCTTCATATTCATTGAAGATAGAAAGTACGTCTTCAGGCAGTGAGCTAAATGCGCTGGCGACAACTATCCCTGGGCTGGAAATTTCTCTGCTTGAAGGCGGTAATCGCCTGGCGCTGAACACCTTTTTTAAACCCAAAAATGAAAATGGTCTGATGCTCAAATCGCAGCTGGCGATGACAAAGGATTTTGCCAGTGGCACGGAGGGGAAATTTAGTGCCTCGGCGACACTAACGACGCAGTACGATTGATAATCGTGCTGTGGCAGGTTAGCCAGTGTGTTGTTAATAGATAAGTCACTCTTCATCCTGGTCTTTCCGGTGATGCAAAAATTTCAAATAAGGCTGTAGGATGAAAGTTGAACGGGCAATATATTCACTTTTCGGTGCTTCACTTCTTTTAATCAATGCCAGTGCATATGCTACCGGGAAAGTGAAAACCACGATGGGTGTGTATGACTACATATTGAACTTTAGCGATCAGGATGTCAGCAATACGATTGGCACGCAGATTAAAAAAGGATGGGAGGTCGGCTCAATACCCAGTGGTCAATGGTATATACAATGTACCTCGCTTGATAATAATGTGCCTGTTGGTATCCCGGTGTTTTATACCGGACATTTCGCGCCAGGCCTGATTCAGGTGAAGGACAATGTGTTTAGCTTAGATGATCACTGGAATATTTCTGCGGCGATTTATATTACAGGGGGAAAGGATGTCATCAGGGCCGATGTTCCGTTTGACAGCAGGAGTAATAATTACCAGAATGCGCCGGCCAGATGTTTTAGGCTTGGCGATAACTACCCCTCAACGAGTAATCTGGCAACCGGTAAAAAGGGCGATATTACCCTGATCCTCAAGAAAAAAATTGTCAACGGTTATGCATTTGTTTCCTCACCTATTATTTATCTCGCCGGGGCGACTTCTGCCAGTGAAGTTGATATTAACGATCCTTACGCTCGCGTGATTATTGGCTCTTTTGCGATTAGCCTTCCTGAGAAATGCGAAATTAATGCCGGGCAGTCTATTGATATCGACTTTGGCGATGTCGCGACAACAAAGCTGGACGGTAACCACTATCCGGTTAAAAAAGCATTAACCGTTTCCTGTTCAGGCGGTGAATTTGAAAGCGGGCTTGGCGGCGTCTCCACAGAGTTTCTCGGCGGCGTGAGCCGTTTTTCAGATGATTACTTTAGTTCCAGCCACAGCGGTATCGGCATTGCGTTAAAAGATGACACGAATCATGTGATAAAGCCCCATGATAAAAGGAGAGTCAATATAACGAATGGGAAAGGTAGCTTGCCCGTCATTTTTGCGCCCGTTGCTGAGTCTAAAGGCATTGAGGCGGGTGAGTTCAATGCCAATATTGTGGTTAAACTGTTGCTGGAATAAGCAGCCGCACGCCGTTTACACATCGAGGGCGATAGCGCAAAAGAGCGTTATCGCCTTTCTTTTTGTTTGTGTGTCATGGGCAGGCATGGATTCCTTATACCAGAGAACTCGCGCGATTTGCGGATGTTATTATGTCTAGCTGAGATAACCGCGGGGTAGGGCAGATAATAAGTGTGCGGTCAGGACGGTTATGCTGCGGCACTATTAACTTTAAGAAAGAGTGCGCTATTGCGTTAATCGACGAGAGTCTAAAACCACTCAGGAGCTGAGATGAACGCAGGCTATCAGGCGTCTGAGGTATACTGTGCGCGTACCCCGGTAATATAAGCACCCGCGGCTCATTTTATCTGTAGCCACCATTGAGTAATCCGTGTTGTACTATGGTTTGTAATCAGTCCAGCTCTTTCCAGGCTCATCAGCCAGCGTCTGGCAGAGTAAATCGATAAATCACATTCATCTGCGACTTCACGCGTTGTGGTAAAGCTCTCTTTTTTTATCATGTATTTAATGATTTTTATTTTAATGCTCTGACCATTTGCCTCGCTGTCAAGCCTGGGCATAACGCAATCAGTGATAATAGACATGGTTAAGTCTGACATAGTTACTCTCATTGTGCTTTCACATGTTCATACTCATGGCATTGACAATAAGCCTCAGCACTTTCCCTCTCAATAATATGTCGCCAAATATGTAGTATATAGAATATTAATCTGCATATTGATTATTTTTAGATTGTTATTTTGATTTGTAGGTGGGGTATGGGGTGAGTTTGCTTTGCGTTAGCTCGGTGTGTAGGTGGTGTAGACTAAAAAAAGTGCTGTTTTTTTAATGGGTTGCTTTTCAGATCTAAGGCATTGCGACGCATAACGCGGCGCGATGAAACGCATTGAGAAGGCAACAGGGTATGGTGCTCGCTCGGGGCTGGCTTCCTTTGTTGGGGGAGAGAGGGGAGAGGAATATTGAGGTTCACCGACGCACAATAGCCCGCAGCTTTGCTGCTTCATCTTTATTCGCGTGTTGTTCATGTCAAGCGTGAGCGCTATTTCGCCGCGTGCCGGAGCGTAAGTGCCCGGATGATTATCAGGCCCGCGCTAAATATTTACCTGCCTGACTGTCGCGTCCGTTTTGCGGCTGAATCGTAACGGGCTGATTCGGGATCAATATTTGTGTATGACTTCGCGGTTATGGTGAAACTCTTCAGTTATGGAAGCCAGAGGGATAAGGACCATGAACCGCTTTATTCTCGCCGATGCTGCAAAGTGTATTGGCTGTCGCACCTGCGAGGTGGCCTGCGTAATGGCCCACCAGGATGCAGCCAGCAGCGCCGTTAGCGCACGCACATTTACACCGCGTATCCGTATTATTAAAGGCAGTTACGTTTCTACCGCCGTTGCCTGCCACCACTGCGAAGATGCTCCCTGCGTAGGCGTGTGTCCGAGCGGCGCGCTGGTAATGGAGCGTGATGCCGTGCAAATCCGCGAGGCGAACTGCATCGGCTGCAAAAGCTGCATGATGGCCTGCCCGTTTGGCGCCATTGATATTGTGACGGCGCACGGTGACGTAGCGGCAATGAAAGTGGTGAAGTGCGATTTGTGTCAGCACCGCAGCGCCGGACCGGCCTGTGTGGCGGCCTGTCCGACGGGAGCGCTGCGCTGCATGGATGAGCGCACGTTGCGCCGCAGCGGTGTGGAGAAACGCCGTCGCGCGGCTTTTTGTGAATTTGCCTGATTGCGCAGCGGCGTTTGTCGCGCCGCCTGGTCAGGCTCCCTCGCGCCAGGCGCGCTCAATTTCTTCAGCCAGGATTTTCACACCCGCTTCGATTTTCGCTGTCTCTGGCACATAGTTCATGCGCATACACTGCTGTGTGTGCGGCCACGGCTTCTCAAGGCCGGGAAAGAAGTGATTACCTGGCACCATCAACACGCCGCGCGCTTTCAGGCGCTGGTACAACAGTTCAGTCGATATCGGCAGGTCCTTAAACCACAGCCACAGGAAAATCGCGCCTTCCGGTTTGTGAATCAGGCAGCGTTCGGCGGGCAGGTAGCGGCGCAGAATAGCGATAGTTTCCTGTACGCGCTGCTGATAGAAGGGCTTAATCACCGTTTCTGACAGGCGCAGCATGTCTTTGCGCTTAATCATCTCGCAGGCGATGGCCGGACCAATACCACCGGGAGCCAGGCTCACAATGCCGTTCATATTGCTGATAGCGGAGATGATTTTCTCATTGGCGATAATAATGCCGCAGCGGCTGCCCGGCAGACCCAGCTTCGACAGGCTCATGCACAGAATAATGTTCGGGTTCCACAGCGCGCAGGCCTCGCTGAAGATAATGCCCGGAAACGGCAGGCCGTAGGCGTTATCAATAACCAGCGGAATGCCGTGCTGGTTGGCAAGCCCGTCAAGCTTGCGTAACTCGTCGTCGGTGATGACGTTACCGGTTGGGTTAGTCGGACGAGAAACACAGATCATGCCGGTATCTTCGCCGATATGCAGGTGTTCGAAGTCCACGTGGTACTTAAACTGTCCGTCTGGCAGCAGTTCAATATTCGGACGCGTGGAAACGAACAGATCGTCTTCCAGCCCTGCATCGGCATAGCCGATGTACTCCGGCGCCAGCGGGAACAGCACTTTCTTGCTGCTGCCGTCGGCCATGCGCCCTGCAAACAGATTAAACAGGTAGAAAAACGCGCTCTGGCTGCCATTTGTCAGTGCAATATTCTGTGGTCCAATATCCCAGCCCTGCGTTTCACGCAGCATGCCCGCCAGCTCGACCAGAAAATCATTTTTTCCTTGCGGGCCGTCGTAGTTACACAGCGCGTCGGTCACTTTGCCGTTGGCGAGCATCTCGGCCAGCAGTCCCTGGAAATAATCTTCCATTGCCGGAATTTTGGCCGGATTGCCGCCGCCGAGCATAATCGCGCCGGGGGTACGCAGGCCGTCGTTGAGATCTTCCATCAGGCGCGTAATGCCTGAATGGCGGGTAAATTTGTCGCCGAAAAGTGAAAACGTCATAGCGGTAAATCTGTCGGTGAGTGGTTATAAGAGGCTCACCATAACGCCAGAGCCTGCGTGGTGCAAACCGGGACGCGCTCGCGATTTCGTGTGGTTGTCTGGCCTGATAGCCGCTATGGCAGTATTTTATGCTGCCACGAGGCGCCTCAGGAGGCGGGTGATATCACTGCGCTGGGCGTGCAGACAGCACAGCACGGCTCCCCGGCGGGAAGCCGTGAGAATTACCGCGCCGTGGCCTGCACCACGATAATCTTGTCTTCACCCTGATGGCGGCTAAAGCCGTAGCCCTGCGTGACCTTGAGCGGCAGATGCTGGCCTGCGCCCATTGCCGGGTGGCGGGCGCGGAACTGTGCCAGCTTGCGCCAGTGTGCGAGCGTGCCGGCCTGGACTGTGCTGGCGTCGGCCCAGTTCATGTCTGAGCGCGTGCCCTGCAACGGGTCGGAGCCTGTTGGCCCAAAGGGGCGCAGGGTTTCGTCGCCGTAGAAGAGTTGCACTGCGCCAGGGGCGAGCAGCAGCAGTTCAGCCGCGCGTGCGCCACCTTCGCGGAAAAGGCGCGTGTCGTGTGATGATAAATAACTCAGTACGTTAAAATGCTGCAACTTATCGGCCATTTGCTGCCAGTTAGCGTCCATTTTCGCGATGCAATCCACCGCCTCCGCCGCTTGTTGCTGGTAGTCAAAGTTGATCATGGCATCAAAGCCGCTGTCGTAATAGTCACTGCGCATCACGCCGTGGCCCCAGGCTTCTCCGGTCATCCAGAACGGCGCGTCATCGAGTGCCTTGTCGGGGTTGGCCTGTTTCCAGGCCGCCAGCGCTGCGCTGGCCTCGTGTTTAAGTGCCAGCCAGCTGGCCTTTTCTACGTGTTTTGCGGTATCGACCCGAAAACCGTCAATGCCAAAGTCGCGCACCCAGCGAGTGAGCCAGTGAACGATATAGTCACGCGGTGTAAACCCGTCTATCGCCTGCGCTGCGGTATCGGGTTTGTTGCGCAGGAAATGCGGTAAACCCGACGGCTGCGTTGATTCGGTTTTGACATCCGGTAAAAACGCCAGCGACATCGTCAGGTCGTCAAAACCGGGGTTGTCGTAATCACCTATATCGGTACGGATCCACGCCCGGCCCCACCAGCGCTCCCACGCCGGTTTGTCGCCAAAGTTGATGTAGTCGTTAAAGCTGTGCCAGCTCTGGCCCGGACCTGGCCGCCAGTCGGTCCAGCGTGTGCCGAGGGTTTTTTCACGCGCTTCGCCCTCAAGCCACAGCGCGCCGAAGTGAAATTCCTGCATGTCGGCAAGCGTTGCATAGCCAACGTGGTTCATCACCACATCAAACAGCACGCGAATACCGCGCCGGTGCGCTTCATCAACAAGCTTGCGCAGGTCTTCTTCGCGGCCCATGTTGGCATCCAGTGTCGTCCAGTCGAGCGGGTAATAGCCGTGATAAGCGTAGTGCGGGAAGTCACCTTTCTCACCGCCCCCGACCCAGCCGTGAATCTGCTCCAGCGGCGAGCTAATCCACAGCGCGTTGACGCCAAGCTGTTGCAGATAGTCGAGCTTTTGCGTCAGGCCCGCGAGGTCGCCACCGTGAAAGGTGCCAATTTCCTCCCCGCCGTCGGGTTTACGGCCATAGCTGCGGTCATTGTCCGGGTTACCGTTGGCAAAACGGTCGGTCAGCACAAAATAGACGGTGGCGTTTTGCCAGGAGAAGGGCGCGGGGGCGTCGGTCTTAGCCTGCTCCAGTAACAGCAGGCCGTGGCTCTCTGGCGCAGGCAGCAGCGTTACGCTGCCATCTTTGACCAGCGCCGTCTGGCCGCTGTAGAAATCGCGCACGCGGCTACCGTCGCTAAAGCTCTGGCTGACGTTAACGGTGAGCGGTTTGCCGTCCCACTTGACGCACTGTGCAACGGCGGCGGCTGGCGCGTCCTGCGCGCTCTGCACCGAAAGGCGCAGCGTTGGCGTACCTGAGCGGGTATCAAGCGCAATGTGATAAACACCGTCGCGAAAGAGCCGCCAGCGCGGTGCCTCTCCCTTACAGGGCGTGAGCGACAGCATCTGGTTGAGTTTTATGGCTTCTGCGGGTTGCCAGCACTGTTGGTCAAAAGTGAGTGTCAAAGGAAGCGTACCCTTCGCGAGCTTTGCATCTGTAGTGAAAAGACCGGGGCTGTGCTCGCTCAGTGGCGGGAGACTGGGCACGGACCACTGCGCCAGCGCAAGGCCTGGGAACAACAGGAGTGAGAGGGCCAGAGGTTTCATGCTTTTTCTTCCTGGAGTGTTTTTTAAGAGTCTGGCATGCGCAGCACGTAAAATGCTCATCCTGGAGCGTTGAAAAAGGGGCGCAGAGTTAAGGCTGAGGCAGCAATCGCATTTTCATAGGGTTTATTCGGCTAACCTGCTAATTAATTAGTGTTTTAGCCTGATTCATGTCTTGTGGGCGCGATAAGATTTCGGAATTGGTCTATTCATTTACTGTGCAAAGTGGGTATTTTTGATACTATCTGTGCACCATGAGTTATTTTATGGTGATATTTGTGGCTGCTGTTTAGCACCGCATCCAACCAGGAGAGATAATGATATCAACACGCTACCGATTGTTCGGGGCTGTGGTACTCATGTCGCTTACGCTGGGTTTCTCAGGAGAGGTTCTGGCAACGAAGCACGCGACAGACAAAACGAGTCTTACGTCCCAAACGACACACAGTAACGGCAAATTGTTGGCCAGCAGTAAAAAAGAGTATTCTCGCAATAGTGTAAGCAGTTCACTTCCTGACTTGCGACAATACCCTTCCGGAACGAAAAGGAAAAAAGCATTTCTCCGGACTGTCATGCCTTACATTTCTAAGCAGAATGCCGCTATCACGGCCGATCGCAACTGGCTGATTTCAAAACAGTACGACGGTCGCTGGGCGCCTTCTGAACAACAGCGTCTGAAAACGCTGGCCTCACGCTATAAAGTTTCCTGGAATGGCAACACCCGCCAGATCCCGTGGAACGCCCTGCTGGAACGCGTGGATATTATCCCCAACAGCATGGTAGCGACCATGGCGGCGGCAGAAAGCGGCTGGGGTACGTCAAAGCTGGCGCGCACCAATACCAACCTGTTTGGTATGAAATGCTCGCGCAGCAGCTGTAACAGCGAACCTGGCAAGGTGAAAGGCTATCTGCACTTCACCTCGGTCAATGAGTCGGTGAATGCTTACGTGAATAACCTGAACACCCATCCGGCGTACAAGTCATTCCGTAGCTCGCGCGCGCAACTGCGCAAGGCCGACCAGGAGCTGACGGCAAGCAACATGATCCACAAGCTGAAGGGTTACTCGACCAAAGGGACGAGTTATAACAACTTCCTGCTGACCATGTATCAGGGCAATAAGCATCTGATGACCGCCGTGAACTGATTCGCTTATCAGTAACAAGAATGCCGGGCAGCCCACGCTGACCGGCATTTTTTTATGCGGCATTGTCGGGCGGTATATTCTGTTGCTCAATCATGAGTGGCTGCCATTCTTGCGGCTTATCGTTTTAACGCGCTTTCGTAATTCATGCGATTTACTTTCCCAAAAATCACGATTAAGAATGTGGGTTCTTAAAGCAAAGGGATATTGAGAAATGGAAAACCAGGCCGTGAAGACCTCAGCTGCGTTTAACGTGGCGTCATGGATTGCGTTGATGGGCGGCGTTGTGGCTTACCTGATTGGGTTGTGGAACGCACAGATGCAGCTTAACGAGAAAGGCTATTACTTTGCCGTGCTGGTGCTCGGGCTGTTTGCCGCCATCTCGCTGCAAAAGACCGTGCGTGACCGTATTGAAAACGTGCCGACCACCGCACTGTATTACGGCGCCTGCCTGGCCGCGTTTGTGATTTCTGTGGCGCTGCTGCTGGTTGGTCTGTGGAACGCAGAACTGCTTTTGAGCGAGAAGGGCTTTTACGGCCTGGCGTTCTTTTTGTGCCTGTACGGCGCAATTGCGGTGCAGAAAAACGTGCGCGACAGTGGCACTCGCCTGTTGGGGCAGCCGCGTGAGAACCCGGAGTTGCCGGACGAAAACCTGTAAACATGAAGGCTCCGCGTGCGGAGCCTTTTTTCTGGCTGACTTCTAGCTGACCAGCCTGTGCCGGTCGAGGCGGCGCAGCCCGACTGCCAGCAGCAGGCTGGCGGCGAGTGTGGCGGTGAAAACCCACGCCATATCCAGCACCGGCCACTGTTTTATATCCAGCCCGTGGGTGCGCAGGAAGTGAATGACCAGAGCGTGAAAGCCGTAAATACCCAGCGAATGGCGCGAAATCACCGCAAGCCCCGGCAGCGTGCGTTGGTTGAGGGCGCTTTTAGCCAGCAACAGCAGGCTTAGCGCGGCAATAAACACCAGCGGTCCGGCGTACAGGTAGTACGTGTCGGCAAAGTCGCCGCGCACGTTAAGTTCATGGCGGGTGCCAATGGCGATGGCCGCCACACACAGGGCAAAGACCAGCGCCGAGGCCAGACCGACGCCTTTTTTATCGGTCTGCATCACGCCAATGGCACGACCAAGCAGGCCATACAGCACGTAGTAAAAGGTGTCGCCGTCAATAAACAGGTTCACCGGCAGCCACTGAAAGCCGTGTGCTTTCTGGGCAACCGTATTGGGGTTAGCCAGCACGCCGAGGACAATCAGCAGCGCCAGCAGCGTTTTTATGCTGACGCGTTTGACCTCAATAAGCGGTGAAAGCAGGTAAATGACCAGCAGCGCAAAGAAAAACCACAGGTGATAGAACACCGGTTTTTGCAGCACATAAACAAAGGATTTACTGACGCTGATGGGCGTAAACAGCCAGATGTACAGCAGCGCCACAGCGCTGTAGAACACAAGGCACAGGCCGATGCGCAAAAAATGTCGCCCCCTGGCGCTGCGTTCGCCAAAGAACAAATAACCGGAAATCATGAAAAACACGGGAACGCAGACGCGGGAAGCGGAGTCGAGAATATTGGCTATCGTCCAGCTCGGCATGCTGATGCTGTTAGCGTTAGTGAGGTACCAGGTGGTGGTGTGGATGGTAATGACCATCAGACAGGCTATCCCGCGCAGATTATCTATCCAGTTAATTTTTTGCTGCATCAGTTCCTCTGTACTCTTTTTACCGGCAACCAGTGTGACGCCTGGGCGGTGCGTCAGACACTCGGGCCAGTCCGAGTTTTGACCGCATTCACAAAATACGCTTCACTATTCAGGCACTCGGCGTAAAGGCGGGTGCATAAAAAACAATAATGATGGTAGCGGGTATACGACGTGATGAGACACATGATGATAGCAATACTGGCGCTGGGCAGCGTTGCGCTGGCGGGCTGTGCCGCCCAGGAGCCGGAGGCACCGGCGAAGATTGCGCAAAAAGCGCCCATGAGCGCGGCGCGCACGCTGACGATGGAGCAGATGTGCAAAGATGAGGCGGCACGGCGCTACAACACCGAGGCGCAGCAGATTCAGGTACAGGGTTTTGAGGCGTTTCAGGGTAGCTATGAAATGCCTGGGCGCACCGGGCGTGAGGAGGGCTTTACCTGCACCTTTGACCCTGAAGGGCAGTTCCTGCACTTGTCCATGCGTTGAAGGCAGGTGGCGTTTTCTGGCTGAGGTTTCGGCAAAATTAGCTGCCTTTTCTGGCTGTATATCTGCCTTTGTGCGGGTATACTGGCCGTTTCCGTAATGATATTGCGCGTATCGCACACGAAACTATTATGCAAAAGTTTGATACAAAGACCTTCCAGGGCCTGATCCTGACCTTACAGGATTACTGGGCTCGCCAGGGCTGCACCATTGTTCAACCTCTGGACATGGAAGTAGGCGCAGGCACCTCTCACCCCATGACCTGCCTGCGTGCGCTCGGCCCTGAGCCGATGGCCGCGGCTTACGTTCAGCCTTCACGCCGCCCGACCGACGGTCGCTACGGCGAAAACCCGAACCGCTTGCAGCATTACTACCAGTTCCAGGTGGTTATCAAGCCGTCGCCGGACAACATCCAGGAGCTGTATCTTGGCTCGCTGAAAGAGCTGGGTCTGGATCCGACCATTCACGATATCCGCTTTGTTGAAGACAACTGGGAAAACCCGACGCTGGGTGCCTGGGGTCTTGGCTGGGAAGTGTGGCTCAACGGCATGGAAGTGACGCAGTTTACCTACTTCCAGCAGGTGGGCGGCCTTGAGTGTAAGCCGGTGACCGGCGAAATCACCTATGGTCTTGAGCGCCTCGCCATGTACATCCAGGGCGTGGACAGCGTTTACGACCTGGTCTGGAGCGACGGCCCGCTGGGTAAAACCACCTATGGCGACGTGTTCCACCAGAACGAAGTGGAGCAGTCCACCTACAACTTTGAATACGCGGATGTGGACTTCCTGTTCACCTGCTTTGAGCAGTACGAGAAAGAGGCCCAGCAGCTTTTGGCGCTGGAAAAACCGCTGCCGCTGCCGGCCTACGAGCGTATTTTGAAGGCGGCGCACAGCTTTAACTTGCTCGATGCCCGCAAAGCCATTTCGGTTACCGAACGCCAGCGCTACATTCTGCGCATTCGCACGCTGACCAAAGCCGTGGCCGAAGCCTACTACGCCTCTCGCGAGGCGCTGGGCTTCCCGATGTGCAACAACAATAAGAAGTAAGAGGCCGCCATGTCTGAGAATACTTTTTTGGTGGAGATTGGCACCGAAGAGCTGCCACCGAAAGCACTGCGCAGCCTGGCTGAATCCTTTGCTGCTAACTTTACCGCTGAACTGGACGGCGCGGGCATTGCCCACGGCGACGTACAGTGGTTTGCCGCGCCGCGCCGTCTGGCGTTGAAAGTGGCGCAACTCGCCGCTGCGCAGCCTGACCGCGTGGTGGAAAAACGCGGCCCGGCTATCTCCCAGGCGTTTGACGCCGACGGTAACCCGAGCAAAGCAGCCGAAGGCTGGGCGCGTGGCTGTGGTATCACCGTTGACCAGGCCGAGCGCATGGTCACCGACAAAGGCGAGTGGCTGCTGTACCGCGCTAATGTGCAGGGCGAAAGCAGTGACGCGCTGCTGCCGGAGATGGTCAGCCGTGCGCTGGCAAAACTGCCCATTCCTAAGCTGATGCGCTGGGGCGCCTCCGACGTGCACTTTGTGCGCCCGGTTCACACGGTTACGCTGCTGCTGGGCGACAAGCTACTGCCTGCCACCGTGCTGGGCATTGCGTCTGACCGCGTGATTCGCGGCCATCGCTTTATGGGCGAGCCGTCTTTTACCATTGATAACGCCGACCAGTACCCGCAGATTCTGCTGGAGCGCGGCAAAGTAATGGCTGACTACGACGCGCGTAAGGCACAAATCAAGGCGGCGGCTGAAGAAGCTGCACGCCAGATTGGTGGCAAGGCCGATCTGGGCGACAGCCTGCTTGAAGAAGTGACCTCGCTGGTGGAATGGCCGGTAGTGCTGACGGCGAAATTCGAAGAGAAATTCCTCGCTGTGCCTGCCGAAGCGCTGGTTTACACCATGAAGGGCGACCAGAAGTACTTCCCGGTGTATGGCAATGACGGCAAACTGCTGCCAAACTTTATCTTTGTTGCCAACATTGACTCCAAAGACCCGCAGCAAATTATCTCCGGTAACGAGAAAGTGGTGCGTCCGCGCCTGGCCGACGCCGAATTTTTCTTTAACACCGACCGTAAAAAACGCCTTGAAGACAACCTGCCGCGCCTGCAAACCGTGCTGTTCCAGCAGCAGCTGGGTACGCTGCGCGACAAAACCGACCGCATTGAAGCGCTGTCTGGCTGGATTGCGCGTGAAATCGGTGCAGACGTGAACCACGCGACCCGCGCGGGCCTGCTGTCTAAGTGCGATCTCATGACCAACATGGTGTTTGAGTTCACCGACACCCAGGGCGTGATGGGCATGCACTACGCGCGTCACGACGGCGAAGCCGAAGACGTGGCGCTGGCGCTTAACGAGCAGTATATGCCGCGTTTTGCCGGTGATGAACTGCCGTCAAGCCTGGTCTCCTGCGCGGTGGCGATTGCCGATAAAATGGATACCCTTGCGGGCATCTTCGGCATTGGTCAGCATCCGAAGGGTGACAAAGACCCGTTCGCGCTGCGCCGCGCCGCGCTCGGCGTGCTGCGTATTATTGTCGAGAAGAACCTGCCGCTCGATTTGCAGACGCTGACCGCTGAAGCGGTGCGTCTGTACGGCGACAAGCTCACCAACGGCAACGTTATCGACGATGTTATCGACTTTATGCTCGGCCGTTTCCGCGCCTGGTATCAGGAAGAAGGCCACGCCGTGGATACTATCCAGGCGGTGCTGGCACGTCGCCCGACTCGCCCGGCGGACTTTGACGCGCGCGTGAAGGCGGTAACGCACTTCCGCACCCTGGAAGCCGCTGCCGCGCTGGCTGCGGCCAACAAGCGTGTGTCCAACATTCTTGCCAAGTCCAGTGAGCAGCTAAACGATCGCGTTCAGGCTTCTGTGCTCAAAGAGAACGAGGAAATTCGCCTGGCGATGCAGGTGACTGCGCTGCGCGATAAGCTGGCGCCGTACTACGCTGAAGGCCGCTACCAGGAAGCGCTGGTGGAACTGGCTAACCTGCGCGAGCCGGTGGACGAGTTCTTTGACAAAGTGATGGTTAACGCCGACGACAAAGACCTGCGTATTAACCGCCTGACGCTGCTGGCGAACCTGCGCGAGCTGTTCCTGCAAGCGGCGGATATCTCGCTGCTTCAGTAACGGTTGTACATTGCGTTAAAAACGGCTCCTGCTTTCAGGAGCCGTTTTTTTTTGGGGCTTTTCACCCGTGTAAAATCCACACCGTAGCACGGGCAATATAGAGGTTTATTAAGCGTATTTTTAATTGTGCAGACCACCACGCGGCGGGTGTCGGCGACTTAGCCGCAACCAGGTTACCGGCAATCAGGTATTTGAATTGTGCATTGAATGATGGCTATTGCCGGGTAAGCGATAGAGATAATTAGTTTTTGGGTAATCCTCGTTATAAATAGAGTTATTCAGGGGATAGGTTAAGTGAGTTATTAAAGCGGTCCGCATTAATTATTTAAATGATATACGCAAAGTTGGTTTTTTTGTGTTTTTGAATAATGATTAATGTCAATTTTCAATTGATGCCTACGCGTTATTTTAATTGTGAAAACACAACGCGAGGAACGAAGTAATGAATGAATTTGAAAATGTATTTCTTTCTGCGAAGAAAGTCTCCAGCAATTTTCTTGCTATTGAAGTTGATATGGAAAAGGCGAAATCTTTGCATCCGCTAATTCGTGTCGGCATGGTGGTGCGAGGCAGTTTCGAGATGCGTCCCATTAATATGCTTGGCGGTGTATTTGAACAAAACAGCCTGTCTAACGTTGATACGTTCCCGGAAATTATCTGGCATATTGAAAATCAGGGGCTGGCAGAATATCCCAATCATCTCATTGTTTCTTTAAATGGCGAAGTTGGGAGCAGCCTGCAACTGGATATCTTCGATCAAATGCAACAGTATAATCAGGCACCTGAGCGCTATATTCTGGATATTGTTGATGTCTCCCGGTAATCACTGGCTTATTTATATAAGGCCGCCATTGTGCGGTCTTTTTACTGCTGTGTGTCATACATTCGGGGCAATAAGAACTGCGCTGGAAAATAAACCCACGAACCTGGCAGCGCGGATAACGTCGTTTGCTGGCGCTGAGGGTTTTCTGCTTACACGTATCAGAACGGGTAAAACGGCCCAGTTGTTACCGACTCGCGCACAATCAGCTGCCCGCAAAAGGCGGACCTGGCGCTGAAATCGCCACCATCGAGCATGAAAATCAGCTTATTGATAGTTTCCTTAATCATCTCTGTCACTGGTGCTTTCACGCTGGAAAGCGATGGCACGGTAAACGGTGCGGTAGGGATATCGTCAAAGCCAATCACCGACACCTGCCGGGGCAGTCGGATACCCGCATCGTGCAGTTGCTTGATGGCACCGGTCGCCATGTTGTCGTTGCTGGCGACCAGGGCGCTGAACGCCACTTTACGCGCCAGAAGCAGAGCGACCGCCTGCGCGCCGCTGTCTGGCGTCCAGCGCCCTTCCACAATGCGCGCGGGATCCACGGCAATGCCGTGCTGGCCCAGCGCCTCTTTGTAGCCGGAAAGCCGTTCCACGGCGGTGGGTGAGCCGGACGCACCGGTGATAAAGGCAATATCGCGGTGGCCCAGTGCAATCAGCTGGCTTACCGCGCTGGCGCTTGCGGCGTGGTGATCGGTGTAAACGCAGTGGCTGACGTTGTGACGCAGGCGGCGATTGAGCACCATAATCGGCTGGCGATGGCTCATTACAATCTCGTCCAGCTCGTCCGGGGTAAGAAAGCGCGGATAAATCACGATAGCGTCACAGCGCAGGTCGAGCAGAAACGCAATCGCTTCGCGCTCCTGCGCGGCGCTGTGCTTGCCGTCGGCCAGCAGAAGCTGACGTCCGCAGTTTTCTGCCATCTGCGCGGCATGGGAAAGCATTTCGCTGAAATAGCTGCCATTGTAGAGCGTGTTGGTAATGACCATCCCGATGGTCTGCGACTGTTGGGTGGCCAGTTGGCGCGCCAGCAGGTTGGGGCGGTAGCCACTTTCCTCAATGGCCTGTAGCACCCGCTCGCGGGCGGCGCTGCCCACATAGCCCTTCCCGGACAACACGCGCGATACGGTAGCTTTAGAAACCCCGGCCCGTTTTGCCACTTCCTGCATGGTTGTCATTCTTTTTGGCTCGCCTGCATTACTCACACTGCGCAACAGTGTACTGCAGCATCCTTACTTTTTCAGCCGCTGTGCGGCTGTCTCATCCGCGCTTCCTGAAGTGGAATGGCGATCTTTATCACGAATATGAATTTAATCTGCAGGAAATATATTGTCAGTGTTGATTAAACTATTCATGATTTTGTGGAACCGGTTTCCTGTTTTGGATTGACCCGCAACGATAAAGCCGCGACAGATGGCATGAGCGGGTCGCTAAAACCTCACAGTCTGCGTAAGCATTGCGCAGCGGTATCCCTACACAGAGAAGAAACAGTCCCATGCCAAAGAATTATGCTGCGGTATCCGCTGCCATCATTGAGGCGCTGGGTGGCGCGCAGAACATCGACGCGGTCACCCACTGCATGACGCGCCTGCGCTTTGTGCTGAAAAATCCCGAGCTGGCCGATGCTGCCACGCTCAAGGCCATCAGCGGTGTGCTCGGCGTGGTGCAAAGTGACAACCAGTGCCAGGTGATAATCGGCAATACCGTGGGCGCGGCCTTTGCCGAAGTGCTCAAACAACTGCCGAATCAGGCGGCCCCGGACACGGTGAATAACGCGCCAGTTAAGAGCAGGCTGACGCTGCGGCGCATTGGCGCAGGCATTCTCGATGCGCTGATTGGCACCATGTCGCCGCTCATCCCGGCCATTATCGGCGGCTCCATGGTGAAGCTGCTGGCGATGATTCTGGAGATGTCCGGCGTACTGGAAAAGGGCAGCTCAACGCTGGTTATTCTCAACGTGATTGGCGATGGGGCGTTTTTCTTCCTGCCGATTATGGTGGCGGCCTCGGCGGCGATTAAATTCAAAACCAACATGTCGCTTGCGATAGCCATTGCGGGCGTGCTGGTGCACCCCGGCTTCATTGAACTGATGAGCAAAGCCGCCGCGGGCGAGGCGGTGACGTTTGCGTATATTCCGGTCACGGCGGTGAAGTACACCTACACGGTGATCCCGGCGCTGTGCATGACCTGGATCCTGTCGTGGATTGAGAAAGGGATTGACCGTATTACGCCTGCGGTGACCAAAAACTTCCTCAAGCCGATGCTGATTGTGCTGGTGGCCGCGCCAGTTGCGATTGTGCTGATTGGCCCGCTGGGGATCTGGATTGGTAGCGGCATTTCGGCGCTGGTGTACACCATTCATGGCTATCTGGGCTGGCTGTCGGTGGCGATTATGGGCGCGCTGTGGCCGCTGCTGGTGATGACCGGTATGCACCGCGTGTTCACGCCGACCATTATTCAGACCATTGCCGAAACCGGCAAAGAGGGCATGGTGATGCCGTCAGAAATTGGTGCCAACCTGTCGCTTGGCGGTTCATCGCTGGCGGTGGCGGTGCGCACTAAAAACCCGGAACTGCGCCAGACGGCGCTGGCTGCGGCGGCCTCGGCTATTGTCGCCGGCATTTCAGAACCTGCGCTCTACGGTGTGGCGGTGCGCCTCAAACGCCCGCTCATAGCGAGCCTGATTAGCGGCTTTATCTGCGGCGCGGTTGCGGGCATTGGCGGGCTTGCCAGCCACTCAATGGCCTCACCGGGGCTGTTTACCAGCGTGCAGTTCTTTGACCCGGCTAATCCGGTCACCGTGCTGTGGGTGATTGGCGTGATGGTGCTGGCGGTGGTGCTCTCCTTTGTGCTCACGCTGATTTTAGGGTTTGAAGATATTCCGGCAGATGCGCCAGATGCGGCGAAAAAGCCACAGGCACAGTCCGCCGCGGCCACGGCCCGCGCGGCGCAGTCCTAAATTGAAGAGGTTAGACATGTCACAAACGAGATTCCCTGCGGGGTTTTTATGGGGCGGTGCACTGGCGGCTAACCAGGCTGAGGGTGCGTATCTTGCCGGTGGCAAGGGCCTGACCACGGTGGACATGATCCCCCACGGTCCACAGCGCCTGGCGGTAAAGCTGGGGCTGGAAAAGCGCTTTACGCTGCGCGACGATGAGTTTTACCCAAGCCACGAGGCGATCGATTTTTACCATCGCTACAAAGAAGACATCGCGCTGATGGCCGAAATGGGCTTCAAGGTGTTTCGCACCTCCATTGCCTGGAGCCGCCTGTATCCGAACGGCGACGAAGTAGCGCCCAACGAAGACGGCATTGCGTTTTACCGCGCCGTTTTTGAAGAGTGCCGTCGCTATGGCATTGAACCACTGGTAACGCTGTGCCACTTCGATGTGCCGATGCATCTGGTGACCGAATACGGCTCCTGGCGTAACCGCAAAATGGTGGAATTTTTCACCCGCTACGCCCGCACCTGCTTTGAGGCATTTGACGGGCTGGTGAAATACTGGCTGACCTTTAATGAAATCAACATCCTGCTGCACAGCCCGTTTTCCGGTGCCGGGCTGGCGTTTGATGAAGGCGAAAATCACGAGCAGGTGAAGTACCAGGCCGCGCACCATGAGCTGGTCGCCAGCGCGCTGGTGACAAAAATTGCCCATGAGGTGAACCCGCAAAACCAGGTGGGCTGCATGCTGGCGGGCGGCAATTTTTATCCTTATTCCTGCAAGCCGCAGGATGTGTGGGCGGCGCTGGAAAAAGACCGCGAGAACCTGTTTTTCATTGATGTGCAGGCGCGCGGTGCCTATCCCGCGTGGTCGGCGCGCCTGTTCGCAGAGAAGGGCGTTAGCGTAGAAATGGCACCAGAAGACGCCGATATCCTGAAAAATACCGTCGATTTCGTCTCATTTAGCTACTACGCCTCGCGCTGTGCCTCGGCCGATATGAACGACGGCAACAGCAGTGCGGCCAACGTGGTGAAGTCGCTGAAAAACCCGTGGATTGAACAAAGCCAGTGGGGTTGGGGCATTGACCCGCTGGGGCTGCGCATCACCATGAATATGATGTATGACCGCTACCAGAAGCCGCTGTTTCTGGTGGAAAACGGCCTGGGCGCGCACGACGACATCGACAGCGACGGGCAAATCCATGACGATTACCGCATCAGCTACCTGCGAGAGCATATTAACGCCATGGCGCAGGCGATTGCCGACGGTGTAGAACTTATGGGCTATACCAGCTGGGGCTGCATTGATCTGGTTTCTGCGTCTACCGGCGAGATGAGCAAGCGCTACGGCTTTGTTCACGTCGACCGTAACGATGACGGCAGCGGCACGCTGGTTCGGCGTAAAAAGAAATCCTTCACATGGTATAAGCAGGTGATTGCCAGCAACGGCGAGAACATGGATTAACTACAGTGGCACAACCGCCGGCCGGGGTTGTGCCGCCTGAAGACATCATTCCATTAATTGTTTACTCAGCCGCGGGTCGGCTTGCAGCAGACGCAGCAGCTTCAGCTCTGCGCCAGATGGCCTGACGCGGCGCTCGGTCCACTCTCTTACCGTGGTGACGCTCACGCCCATGACCTGGGCAAACTCATTGTCTTCAAGCCCTGTGCTGTCGCGCAGCGCCATAAATTCGGCAAAGGCATCAGGATGTGGACGCCCGATAGTGCGTTCCGATTTCTCAAAAACGATATATTCCAGGTTATTCAGTAACTCAGAGACGGGATCTTTCAATTCCATGAGAACTCCTTAATGTCGTCATACAGCTGAGGAGCAAAGCGGCAAACACTGTCCTTCCGCTTACGGGTCGCCAGAACGGGCGTAAGGGGTATTCTTAAGGATAGTTCTGAAAGCACAGGTGAGGAGGCAACAGACGTGGCCGAACGTGCGACATCGCAGTCAGGCCGCAGTAATAGACTGAATCCGCAGGTAAAAATAATGATAAAAAAAGTTGGCGGCAGGCGCCGCCAGGCAGAGGTTACGCTTTCTGCACTACTTTTGTCAGCTCCGGGCTGGAGTGGGCGTTTCGCAGGCTGGCGCGGTACTTCACTATTAACGCCAGCGCGGACAGCACGGCAGGAATGGCCAGCAGCATAAAGATGGTGCGAAATGACAGCTGGTACTGAAGCAGCAGCGCACCGCTAAACGCGCCGAGAATGCCGCCAAAGCGCCCAATACCGAGCATCCATGCCACGCCTGTGGCACGGCCGTGCGTGGGGTAGAAACCGGCTGCCAGCGCGGGCATTGACGACTGCGCGCCGTTCATAATGGTGCCTGCGATGAATACCGCAATGCCCATCAGCACCAGGCTACTGGTGGCAAAACCTATCAGGCAGACGAACACCCCGGTGAGTAAATAACCGATGGCGACAACTTTGTTCGCGTTCAGGCGGTCCATCAGCGCGCCGATAATCAGTACACCGATACCGCCGCCGAGTGGGAACAGCGCGGTGATAATGGAGGCTTCGCGCAGGCTGGCGCCGGTTTCGCGAATCAGCAGCGGCAGCCAGCTGGTCAGCATGTAGAAAATCAGCAGGCCCATAAAGTAGGTCAGGCACAGCATGACGGTACCCACCCTGTAGCGCGGTGAGAAAATCACGCCAATGGCCGATTTTGCCTCGTTGTCGTGCTGGCCGGTTTCATGCAGCACAAAGTGTGGATTTTGCCCCAGTGGAGCGATGCGCTTAAGAATGGCGGCTATCTGCGCCTGCGGCTTATTGTGCACTACCAGAAAACGCGCCGATTCAGGCAGCATAAATATCAGCACCACGGCCAGCATGAGCGGCATCACACCGCCGAGGATCAGCACGCTCTGCCAGCCAAAATGCGGGATAAGCCAGGCAGAGATGAATCCGCCCATTGAGGAGCCTATCGGGAAGCCGACGAACATCAGGTTAACCAGCAGTGCGCGCCTGCGTTCCGGTGCGTATTCCGACATCAGCGTCGCCGCGTTCGGCATGGCGGCCCCGAGGCCGAGGCCCGTGAGAAAGCGCAGCAGCGCGAGCGAATTGAGGCTGGTGGCAAATGCCGTCAGCAGGCTAAAGCTGCCGAAGACAAAGATAGACAGCACCAGTACTTTCTTGCGCCCGACGCGGTCAGCAAGTGGCCCGGCGGTGAGTGCCCCTACGGCAAGCCCGACCAGGGCGGCACTCATGACCGGCCCCAGATCGGCTTTTTGCACGCCCCATTCCTGCACCAGGTCGGAGGCGATAAAGGCAATAATGGCGGTGTCGAAGCCATCAATCGCGACAGTAATAAAGCACAGCGCGAGGATTAGCCACTGGTAGCGGGAAAACGGACTGTCGTTGATAAAGCGCTGAATGTCGATGCGTGTTGTGTTGTTCATCGGGCCGTTCCTGCTGTGGTGCGGTTGCGGTGATATTGTGCGATTAACGCACAAAGTGTCGTTAATCGCTCTTTAATCAAAGCAGAGCGCGAACGGGCGGGCAATCCTGTCGCCGTGTGTTAGTGTGCGATAATCGTACTCTTTGCGGGTGGTGTCTGAGGTTTCGCTGGTTTACGTCCTTAGAATCAATGTATTAACGATATATCCGGCGGTATGATTATCCGCTGATTTTGTGACTGGATTAACACGGCGTTAACATGCTGAGGGCAACGAAAAATCTTCATCGAGTCTATCCTGCGACAGGTTGTTGGACTATTCTTGTCAGCGTTAAAGCACGGCCGTGCATCCCTTGTTGAAAGGAGTAAAAATGATGGTGACAGGTAAGTCCTTGTCCCGCTGGTTTGCGCCGTTTATGGCGCTGTTTGTGGTGGTTACCCTGAGTGGCTGTTTTGATAAAGAAGGCGATCAGCGTAAGGCGTTTATTAGCTTTTTACAAAACACCGCTATGCGCAGCGGCGAACGTCTGCCCACCCTGACGGCAGATCAGAAGAAGCAGTTTGGCCCGTTTGCCTCAGACTATGCCATTCTGTATGGTTTCTCTCGCCAGCTAAACCAGGCGCTGGATAACGGCGTGAAACCGGTGGTGGACAGCGTGAACGCCATTCGCGTGCCGCAGGACTATATGACCCAGCGCGAGCCGCTGCGCCAGATTAGCGGTGGACTGGGCATTCTGAGCCAGCAGATTGAAAGCGCGAAAATGCAGGCTGACAGCACGCGCTCCAGCCTTAAGCAGCCGGACGACCTGAAAAAAGCGTTCGACGCGGCGTATGAGAAAACCGTCACTGGCCCGGCCAATGCCATGCAGCCGCTGATCCCGGCCGCTCAAACCCTGACTCAGCAGCTGGTGCAGGTAGGGGATTTTGTGGCACAGCAGGGCACGCGCGTGAGCTTTGTTGCCGATGGCATTCAGTTCCCGACCAGCCAGCAGGCGAGCCAGTACAACAGCCTGATTGGACCGTTGTCGGCACAGCACCAGGCCTTTAACCAGGCTTACGGCGCGCTGATGGATTCGCTGAAGTAACCTTCCTTCCCCCGCCGTCCGGCGGGGGAGGTTTATACCCGCTCTTTTTGTATTCTCCGTCACTTTCCGTAGCCTGGCTTCTGGCTTCTGGCTTCTGATTCCCGATGTTATTTGCACCGACACCTAATTGCATAGGGTGTTTTCACGCACCTCAGGCCTGTTGCTTGCTGGCCGTTGGTAAGAGACGCGTCAACACCTTTGCGGATATAGCGAAGTATTACCTCTCGGCGCTAAATATGACTTTTATTTAATTTCTCTCATATTCGCGAGATAAAGCACTGTCATTTTTCATGCTCTGGGTTTTTATTTTTAGAATGCCATTTTTTGTTAATTTTTCATTGGTTGAGAACCGGTTGGTAATTATTTTTCTCGATAAGCAATTTATCTTTTAATAATCCTTTGCGGTCCGCATTTAGCGAGTTGCGGACCGCAGGAATGTTTGTAACCAATTGAATTTATTGTGTTTAAATATTAAAAAGTTGCTGCGGACCGCATGTGTAATCTCTGGCTTTTAAATATAATGAACCTCCAGGTAACGGTCTGGGATTAAAATAAATAAGGAGATTGTTATGGCTTATGTTCTACCTCTGGAGTTACTGAACCGTATTTATAAAGCGGAAATCGGTGATGTTATCGATGATAAGTATATGAAGGTCAGCGGTGCTTTTCATTCTGATGACGATAAGAGCGTTGATGAGAACGGTTTTATTCATCATAAAATGTCGTATAAAATGGGTGTCATTAATATTACTTATCCTCAGAGTTATTTTGCCACATGGGAAATGAAGCGGGCGCCAACACCGGATAGTGAAAATACCGTCACTTATTTTCACGAGCCGTTTGTTGATGGTTCAATCGTTAATTATGAGGTTGACTCTCTATGGCGCACTGTTAATGGCGTGACGAATTATCATGATTTCAGCTCATTAGCTTAATTCTATTTTTAAATTTCACTCAAAATTATTTTTTATAAAAGGAAATGAATATGGAACAGGAATTTAAGGATATTTTGCTGTTAGATGAAACATTCTATAAGCTTTATAAAGCAGACATTGGCGCTGTTGTTAATGGTCAGCATTGTGAAATAACAGAGAATGGCGATAGCGATCCTATTAATAGGCGATATCGTAAGATTGATGGTGGGTTTGCGACGGATGACAATCGTACATCACTTACTTCTGATGGTTTGCTGCGCCGGACTCAAGCATATCTGCTTACTTTTAAGGACTTAAGTGATGGCCATTTATATTATATAAGGGTACGCCTCAAGTCAGCCCCGGCAACAGAAAATGATCCTTATTCATCCTATTACTATGAGCCATCCAGCGATGCATCTACTTTTAGTCATGTTGCCTCGTCTGGAAGGTGTAACACAAGGACTGTTCATATTTACACACGTGATAGCTCTCCAAACTAATGTAACAAGGGCGATTGTGTAACCCTTAATCTTTACCCTGTAATAATGCCAGTGTTTTATATTCCATGAAAATGGGGGGAGTTACAGCCTTTTGCTGCCTGTTTCTCTTATAATAATAACTAACACGGGTATTCTGATGGCGGCAAACCGTATTTTATATTTTGGTTTGCCGCCTCAGTAATAAGGGATGGTTTATGATATTCCCGAAAATATCTGACTTGTAAGTATATAAATGTAATTCAAAGGCAAGAAATAGATTCTCTGACAGCACGAAAATCGAGAAGGTTGAAAGAAAACGCATACACTACGCTTTCTTTTTTCTGACTATCCCAATTTAATATCCTATTACTGGCAACGCACGACTAAATGCCATATTTCTTATACCTCATCCACCCACCTTCGGATTCACGCAGTTTTTCTCCAGCTTCCCTTTCATCGCATTAATCAGGTTCTCCACGCCCGTTGCCGCCATATCGTAACGCGTCTGCGCCGTAGCGGAGCCGATATGCGGGAAGGCCACTACGTTGGGCATGCCCAGCAACGGTGAGTCCACCGCCAGCGGCTCATGCTCAAACACGTCCAGTCCGGCACCGTGTATTTCGCCTGCCTTAAGTGCCTCAATCAGCGCCTGTTCATCCAGCACCGGTCCGCGCCCGCCGTTGATAATAATCGCCGTCGGTTTCATTTTTGCAAGCTGTGCGCGGCTAATCAGGTGATGGGTTTCATCGGTAAGCGGCAGAACCAGGCAGACAAAATCGGCTTCAGCCAGCAGGTCGTCCAGGCTGCACAGGCGGGCATTAAAGCGTGCTTCGGCCTCAGGGTGCTGGCGGCGGGCGTTATAGAGAATCGGCATGCTAAAGCCCAGATGCGCGCGCTGCGCCAGCGCCATGCCGATGCGCCCCATGCCGACAATACCCATGGTTTTATGGTGTACGTCAGTACCGAACCAGTCCGGGGTGATGCTGCCGGTCCACTCGCCCTTTTTGACGCGCTCGGCGACGTCAACGGCGCGACGGGCTGTGGCCAGCACCAGCGTCATCAGGGTGTCGGCCACGGTTTCGGTCAGCGCATCTGGCGTGTGCATGAGGGGAATGCCGCGCCGGGTCAGCGCTTGCACATCAAAGGTGTTGTAACCCGCAGAAATGGTTGAGCAGGCGCGCAGTTTTGGCATTTTAGCAAGTAGCGCCTCATCGACCTTGCCGCCGGAGCCAATCATGCCCTGCGCGTTAGCGAACGCTTCGGCGTGCTGTGCCACGGTGTCGGGGCTAAGGCCGTTCACCTGGGTGACGGTGAAATGTGCTTCCAGGCGCGTGAGCAGGTCGTCGGCCGGAAGGGGTTTGTACAGGATCACATGGTCTTTCATTGTCTGTTCTCTTATGTCCGTCAGGCAGGGTGCGGATGGTAATCAGAGCCTTTGAGCATAGCTTACGGGGCGGCATTCACCGCCCCGCTTACGTCAGGCGTGGCTGTGCGCACCGGGCGGCAGGGTGGTTTGGTTGTCAGCCGGTTTCACGATAAGCGTTAATCCTACCGAGGCAAACAGGGCCACGGCCATGAAAATGTAGGAGGCAGCCGGGCTGCCGGTGGCACCGTTAAGGTAGCCCACAAACCACGAGCCAAAGAACGAGCCGAGCGCGCCCATGCTGTTAATGAGCGCCATGGCGCCACCAGCCACGTTCTTCGGCAGCATTTCTGGGATGATGGCAAAAAACGGCCCGTACGGGGCGTACATCGCGGCACCGGCAATCACCAGTAGCGTATACGACAGCCAGAAGTTGCTGGCACCCACGGCCCAGGAGCCGACAAACGCCAGCCCACCAATCAGCAGCAGCGGCCAGACAAACAGCTTGCGGTTTTGCAGTTTGTCGGATGCCCAGGACACCACAATCATGGCAATGGTAGCGGCAAGGTAAGGTACAGATGACAGCCAACCGACCTCCACCATGCCCATCCCGGCGGCACCGCCGCTGCGAATAATCGACGGTAACCACAGCACAAAGCCGTACACACCGATGCTCCAGGCAAAATATTGTAGGCATAACAGCACTACGTTACGCGAGCGAAACGCCTCACTATAGTTGCGCACGGCCTTAATGCCCTGCTGTTCTTTATCAAGCTGCGTCTGGAGCGCCGCTTTTTCGTCATCAGCCAGCCATTTCACCTGTGCAGGTTTATCTTTCACCAGCACCCACCAGCAAAACGCCCAGATAACCGCCGGTACGCCCTCAATGATGAACATTTCGCGCCAGCCAAACGCCTGAATCAGGTAACCGGAAACCACCGACATCCACAGCACCGTGACCGGGTTGCCGAGGATGAGGAAGGTATTGGCGCGCGAGCGTTCTGATTTGGTAAACCAGTTACTGATGTAAATCAGCATGGCGGGCATCACGGCGGCCTCCACCACGCCCAGCATAAAGCGGATGGCGGCCAGCATCGGGATATTGCTCACCACGCCGGTGAGCGAGGCACAGCCGCCCCACAGGATCAGGCAGATGAATATCAGTTTGCGCACGCTGCGGCGTTCGGCGTAAATGGCGCCGGGGATCTGGAAGAAAAAATAGCCCAGGAAGAACAGGGCGCCGAGCAGGGAGGAGATCCCCTTTGTGATGCCCAGATCGTCATTGATCCCGGCGGCAGAGGCAAAGCTGAAGTTAGCACGGTCAAGGTACGCCAGGCTGTAGGTGATAAACACCACCGGCATGATGTACAACCAGCGTTTTGCTGCGTTAGTGGGGCTTTTCATCGTTATCCTCTCAGGTCGAGGTGGCGCGTTGTACCAGCTGTAGGGTATGGCCGACGCGTCTCGTTTACGTTGTCATCCTGTTAACGCGCAGGATGGCCGCTATTCGCCCAGTTCGGCACGGGTGGGCAGCCCTTCACTGTCGCCGGTAAACTGAATGGCGCGTGCGCCGATGCGGTTGCCGCGCTGAACCGCGTACATAAGGGAGTGTCCCTCCAGCAGCGCGCTGACCACGCCAACCGCAAAGCCATCGCCCGCTCCCACGGTATCCACCACGTTATCGACTTTGACCGCCGCTACGCTGCCGGTTTCACCGCTGGCGCTTTTGAACCAGGCGCCGTCGGCACCGGTTTTGATGATGACGGCCTTCACGCCGCGCTCAAGCCAGAAGTCGGCGATGCCATCCGGCGTGCGCTGTCCGGTGAGAATGGCGCCTTCTTTCAGGCCTGGCAGCACCCAGTCGGCTTGCGTGGCCAGCGCGTTGAGTTTTTCCACCATTTCGGCTTCGCTTTTCCACAGCACCGGGCGCAGGTTGGGGTCAAAAGAAATGGTTTTGCCCTGTGCCTTCATGCTGTTGGCGGCGTGGTGCAGCAGGGCGAGCGAGCTGTCTGACAGCGCCGCCGCTACGCCGGTTAAGTGCAGGTGGCGTGCGCTGTGAAAGTACGGTGATGAGAAATCGTCCGGTGAAAGGTGGCTTGCCGCCGAACCTTTACGGAAATACTCCACAATGGGATCGGTTCCATCCTCCACTTTTGATTTAAGCTGAAAGCCGGTGGGATAACGGGCGTCTACCGTCACGCCCTGACAGTCAATGCCTTCCTTTTCAAGCTGATTGAGGATAAAGCGCCCAAAGCTGTCGTTACCGACGCGGCTGACCCAGCCAACGCTGTGGTTAAGACGCGCCAGTCCGGTTGCCACGTTCAGTTCTGCACCTGCCGCCCGTTTGATAAAGCGCTCGCAGTCGGCAAGTTCCCCGGTCTCGCTTGCGACGAACATCGCCATCGCTTCGCCAATTGTGATGATATCTGGCATGGTTTACTCCTTGCGTAGCAGGTTGACGTAATGGCGCGTGACGTCAGTCAGGTCGGATCCCTGTAGCGGAAACTCGATGCCGCGTGGTGCATCTGGCGGCAGCATGTTGAGTAGCGCGGGCCAGCGCGCCCCGGCATCGTCGAGCGCTATGGCGTGCACGCCACGCTCGCCCACCTCGGCGGCCTTAACGTGAATATAGCCGACGCTGGGCGCCAGGCGCTGCGCGGCCTCTTCCGGCGACTCGTCCACCCACAGCCAGTTGGCCATATCAAACGTGAGTGGCACCGGCAGGCTGAGCGCCCGGCTGTCGGCGGCAAAGCGCTGCATGGGCGCCAGGCGGCCAAAGGCGGTTTGATCGTTCTCAATCACCAGCCGCACCTGGCTTTGTGCCAGCCACTGTTGCAGCGTGGTGAACTGAGGTTGAGTGGGCTGATAGTGACCCAGCGACAGCTTGAGCCAGTCGGCGTTAAGCAGGCTGGCCTCGTGCAGAAGCGCAGGAATGGCTGGATTAAGGGTGCTGTCGTCAAGATAAAGCGCTTCGGGGGCGGAATAGCAAGCCGTGAGCTGGTGCGCGGTTATCGCGTGGGCCAGCGCGCTGAGTTCATCTGTTGAGGCGCTGTTGAGTAGTTCGCGGCGGATCTCCACGCCATCGGCCCCGGCCGCGGCAATTACGGGCAGCACGGCAGCCTGGCCGCCGAGCGCGCTAATGCAGTCACGGCCATAGGCGGCAGTCACGACAATAATTTTTCTTTCCATCGTTCTCTCCGTAGCAGTAATAGCTATACGGTGAATGTCATTTCACGGTAAATGGAACCGGTTCCATTCGAAAGCGATGGAGCAACGATTTATGATCGGCATCACGAAGAAAATCGTCAGCGCGCGGTGGAGCCGCGCACGATAAGCTCGCCGGAGAACTTCAGTTCGCACACCGGTTCATCGGAGCCTTCAATACGGCGAATCACCTGGCTTACCGCGGCGTGGCCAATCTCGCGGGTGGGTTGTTTGAGGGTAGAAATACCCACGCCCGCCAGCTCTGCCCACTCCAGCTCGTCAAAGCCCAGCAGACCGATATCGCTGCCCCAGTTAAGGCCCAGGCGGCGCAGCGAGCGGGCAACCTGGAGCGTGAGCGCGCCGTTGGCTGAAATGACCGCCTTGCGCATACCGCGCTGGCGGGCGTGGAACTCGCGCAAGGAGGCATCCAGCAATTCGCTGTTGTGCAGCGGGATTTCGCCGTTTTCGGCAATAATACCGGGATGGCGCGCCAGCGTGTCGTGAAACGCGTACAGCCGCTCGCGGCGCGTGTTCACCGTACCGAGCGGCTCGCTTAAAAATAAAATGGCTTCAAAACCTTGCTCAATCAGGTGCTCTGCCACGCAGGCGGTGGCCTGTGCGTTGTCCAGACCGACCACATCGCAGGCAAAGTCGGGGATTTTACGGTCGATAAGTACCATGGGCAGCGCCGACTGTTGCAGGCGGTTAAGGCCATCCTCCCGCATGCCGACGGCGTTTACCACAATACCTTCCACCTGGTAGCTGCGCAGCAAATCAAGGTAGTGCAGTTCGCGGTCAACTTCGTTGTTGGTGTTACATACCAGCGGCGTGAAACCCTGCTCGCGACAGGCGGCTTCAATGCCGCTCAGTACGTGTACGGAATACGGGTTGGTGATATCGGCAATGATAAGCCCAATCAGGCGTGTGCGTCCGCGCTTGAGGCCGCGCGCCATCTGGCTTGGGTGGTAATTTAACTCAGCAATGGCATGAGCAATGCGCGCGCGCAGGTCGTCCGACAGCAGGTGCTGTTCGCCGTTGAGATAGCGCGATACGCTGGTTTTGCCGGTTTTCGCCGTGCGGGCGACGTCGCTAATAGTGGCGCGGGTTGCCTTGCTTTTCATGGTTGTCTCCTTGCCGTTGCGGCGCAGAGTAGCATATTTTTTGCCGCAGGCGCGGGCTGGGTTTGTCTGCCTTTGGCCGTGTGGCGACGCGGTATGCCCGCTGCGCCAGGCAGATATGAATCGTTCATCTGGCGTCTTTCTGCGCCCGCGTTATTTCGCTACAGTGTGGCAAAAAAACACCTGCGGAGTTTCTGTGGCACATTCCCCTTATCGCGTTATCACGGCGGCCCACTGGGGGCCGATGGTGGTGGAGACAGACGGCGAGCGTGTATTGTCGTCGGGCGGCGCGCTGGCGTCTGATTTTCCTAACTCGTTGCAAAGCGCGGTGGCCGACCAGGTGCACAGCCAGACTCGCGTGCGCTGGCCAATGGTACGTAAGTGCTTACTCACCTCGCCATCTGTGCCGCAAGGCCAGCGCGGGCAGGATGAGTTTGTGCGTGTCTCCTGGGATGAGGCGCTGGATTTGATTCACACGCAGCACCAGCGTATCCGTGCCAGTTATGGGCCGTCGGCGATTTTCGCCGGCTCCTACGGCTGGCGCTCCAACGGCGTGCTGCATAAGGCCTCCACGCTATTACAGCGTTACATGAGTCTTGCTGGCGGTTATACCGGCCATCTGGGTGACTACTCGACCGGGGCGGCGCAGGTCATCATGCCTTACGTGGTGGGGGGCAACGAGGTCTATCAGCAGCAAACCAGCTGGCCGCTGGTGCTGGAACACACTGACGTGGTGGTGCTGTGGAGCGCCAACCCGCTCAATACGCTGAAAATTGCCTGGAATGCTTCCGATGAGCAGGGACTGAGTTTTTTTGAGCGCCTGAAGCACAGCGGCAAGACAATTATTTGTATCGACCCGATGCGCTCTGAAACCGTGGCGTTTTTGGGCGATGAGGTGCAGTGGCTGGCACCGCACATGGGCACTGATGTGGCGCTGATGCTCGGTATCGCCCACACGCTGTGGCAAAACGGCTGGCATGATGTGGAATTTCTCACGCGCTGCGCCGAGGGTTTCCCGGTCTTTGCGCGCTATCTGTCCGGTGAGGCCGACGGCATTGCCAAAGACGCCGACTGGGCGGCAGCGATTTGCGGTATTGAGGCGGCGAAAATCCGCGAACTGGCCGCGTTGTTTCATCAAAACCGCACCATGTTGATGGCCGGTTGGGGCATGCAGCGCCAGCAGTATGGCGAGCAGAAGCACTGGATGATCGTCACACTTGCCGCCATGCTCGGGCAGATTGGACTGCCAGGCGGTGGCTTTGGGCTGTCCTATCACTTTGCCAACGGGGGTAATCCCACGCGGCGTGCGGCGGTGCCAGGCTCGATGCAGGCGCAGGTGGCAGGCGGGGCTGACGCGGTGGAAAAAATCCCGGTAGCGCGCATTGTTGAGGCGCTGGAACACCCGGGCGCTGACTACCAGCACAACGGTGAAACGCGCCGCTTCCCGGATATCCGCATGATCTGGTGGGCCGGTGGCGGCAACTTTACCCATCACCAGGACACTAACCGCCTGATTGCCGCCTGGCAAAAGCCACAGCTGGTGGTGATTTCTGAATGCTACTGGACCGCTGCGGCAAAACACGCCGATATCGTGCTGCCGATAACCACCTCGTTTGAGCGTAACGATCTCACCATGACGGGCGATTACAGCAACCAGCATCTGGTGCCAATGAAACAAGTGGTTGCCCCGCGTGACGAAGCGCGTCACGACTTTGACGTATTTGCCGACCTGAGCGAGCGCCTGGAACCCGGCGGTGGTGCACGCTTTAGCGAAGGTAAAAGCGAAATGCAGTGGCTGGAAACCTTTTACGCTATCGCCCGTCAACGCGGTGAGCAGCAGCAGGTCACGCTACCGGACTTTGCGCAGTTCTGGCACAACAACCAGATTGTAGAAATGCCGGAAAGCGAAACGGGCGCGAAGTTCGTGCGTTTTGCCGACTTTCGCCGCGATCCGCAGGCATTTCCTTTGAAAACACCAAGCGGCAAAATTGAGATTTATTCAGCGCGCATTGCCAGCTATGGATATGGCGACTGTCCGGGCCATCCGACCTGGCTTGCCCCGGATGAGTGGCACGGCAATGCGCAGGCCGGGCAACTTGAACTGCTCTCGTCGCACCCGGCGCACCGGCTACACAGCCAGCTTAACTATTCGCACCTGCGAGAGTTGTATGCCGTGGCCGGGCGCGAGCCGGTGGTTCTGCATCCTGACGATGCAAGGGCGCGTGGGATTGATAACGGTGACGTGGTGCGAGTGTGGAACGCGCGTGGCCAGGTGCTGGCCGGAGCGCTGGTGACGGAAGGTATCCGACCAGGTGTGGTGTGCATTCATGAAGGCGGCTGGCCCGATCTGGCGCCAGAGGCGGGCGGTATCTGCAAACATGGGGCGGTCAATGTGCTGACCCGCGATATTCCAACCTCACGGCTGGCTAACGGCTGTGCGGCTAACTCCTCGCTGGTGTGGCTGGAGAAATACGTCGGTCCGGCGCTTGCCGTTACGGCGTTTGACCCGCCTGCCAGTGCATGATCCAGGTGGCGTGCTGGGTGTCCGGCTGCCAGGCGCTTTCAATAACGCTGAAACCCATTGCGCGATAAAACGCAACAGCACGCTTATTTTGCTGATAGACCTCCAGGCTAAGCGCGGGGTAGCACTGCTGCACGGTTTGCATCAGTTCGCGCCCTCTACCCTGGCCCAGCGCGTGGGGAGTGACGAACAGCGCGCCGACGAACTGCTGCTCCAGCACGCTGATAAAACCCTGAATGCCGTCTTTGTCACTCAGCCAGCTGCGGGCGTTGGGCAGGTAAACGTCACGCACGCAGGGCAGGCTTTCCTGCCAGTAAGCGGCGGGAATAAACGGATGCGCCGCTGTGGTGCTCTCAAGCCACAGCGTGAGCAGCGCAGGTATATCGCGGGCATGGGCTTCTCTTATCACGCGCGGTTGTCCGGGTGGCAAAAGCAGTCGCTAATGTGGTCGTTTACCAGCCCGCAAGCCTGCATAAAGGCGTAGCAGATAGTCGAGCCGACGAATTTAAAGCCACGCTTTTTCAGCGCCTTTGAGAGTGCGTCAGAGGTGGGAGTGAAGGCGGGAACCTCGCTTAAGGCGTGGAAGTGGTTGACCTGCGGGGTATGCCCCACAAAAGACCAGATAAAGTGGGTGAAATCCTCTCCCTGGGCTTCCATGGCCTGGTACGCGCGGGCGTTGTTGATAATCGCCTCAATTTTCCCACGGTGGCGAATGATACCGGCGTCCTGCACCAGTCTTTCCACGTCTTCCTGCTGCATAAGTGCTACGCGCTCTGGGTCAAAGTTGTGAAAACAGCGGCGATAGTGCTCGCGTTTTTTGAGTACGGTTATCCACGACAACCCAGCCTGCTGGCCTTCCAGACAAATCATCTCAAAGAGTTTTTTGCCGTCGGTTTGCGGGCGGCCCCACTCGTTGTCGTGATACTCCAGGTACAGTGGGTCCTGCGTAACCCATCCACAGCGTTGCATAATTTCTCCTTTGCGTTTCTGGAACGTACCGGCCTGTTGGCATTCTGGACCTACTATAACGGTTTTCACACGCTGTACTTTGTGGATTATCACGCCTGAGAATCCGTTGTTTTGTTTGTGAGTATTTACTATCTCTATAAGGCAGGTGATTTGAGGTTGACCCTTTGCATTGAAAACCTGAGAGTCTCGGCTTGCAAAGGCAAAGGCAAAGGCAAAGGCAAAGGCAAAGGCAAAGGCAAAGGCAAAGGCACGTTCGGCCTGCCAGGTCTGCGATGGAGGCTATCTGAGGCGTGAAAAGCCTACTTTGCGCCGCTATGTTTTGCGTCGTTCTGGGTTTGTTAGTGTGTACTTACATTTCATGTGATGCCGAATCAGCAAGATAACCTGCGGCTTTTTTCACGAACCAGTCCGCAGGCACGTTATAAGGCGGCTGCATTAACATCGCGATGCCGTTGGTGATAATACCCTGCGCCTTTTGGTACAGATGGCGATTGCCGTGCGTGAGCGCCTCAAGCTGAAGCTGCTTTTCCAGCAAATAGATGCGCGCAAAATCGGGGTCATAACGCAGGATTTCGCGGGTGTTATCGATAATATCGGCGAGTTTTACCGTCTGTGCCCGCGGGCAGGCCTGTGCGCTGTGGGCAAAATGCAGCCGTTTACGCTGGGCGCGGTTAAGCGCGGCTGGCGTCGTCGGATTAGTGAGCATCACCACCAGTTGTGCGACCTCGTCACCAAAGCGTGCGGTGATATCTCCAGGCGTGGTGGCAGTGTCCTCCACGGTGTCATGCAGCCAGGCGGCGGCGAGGAGCGCTTCGTCATCCGGCAATACGCTGCGCACCAGTTCTGCCACCGCCGCAGGATGGACGATATAAGGCTGCTCGGTATATTTACGCCGTTGATCCTGTTCGGCATGCGCTTTTGTGGCAAACCGTCTGGCGCGTTCTTCAAGTGACAGCATGGGTTTACCCTCTGGCAATGAAACGGTTAATTATGTGACAGTTTTACATTAATCATTAATTCCAGAAAACGTCAGGTATTAAGAAATATCTGTAGTTAAACGCAGTGACGCGATGGCGTCTGTTGATATACCCACATAAACGTGAGCGCTAAATTTAGCCAGACGGTAAATAAACCAGACAACTCTTCTGGGCATGGCGGGCATATTATGAGAAACAGAGCGCAGCCTGGCCTTTTTCTTTAGCGAATTGGCCTGAACTGAGAACTCTGCTTCGTACGCGCGGTCAGAGACGTGCTTATCTTATTTTGTCTGGTGTCCGCATGAGATTTATAAAATCGATAACGCAGCAGAAACTTTGTTTTCTGCTCGCTATCTATATTGGCCTGTTGAACATAGCAATCTTTTATCGTCGCTTTGAAGCTTTCACGCAAAGTTCCGGTCTTATTATGGGGTTAGCGGCCATTCTTGAACTGGCAGCCTCCGTTCTGGTGACGTTCTTTTTATTACGTGTGTTATCCCTGTTGGGGCGGCGTATCTGGCAGGTGCTGGCATCCCTGATTGTGCTGTGCTCTGTAGGTGCCAGTTATTACATGACGTTCCTCAACGTCATTGTTGGCTATGGCATTATCGCCTCGGTCATGACGACCGATATTGACCTGTCTAAAGAGGTTATCGGGCGCAACTTTGTGCTCTGGATGGTGCTGGTCAGTGCGCTGCCGTTGCTGCTCATCTGGAGCAATACATGCCGCTATACGCTGCTGCGCCAGATGCGTACACCGGGTATGCGCCTGCGCAATCTGGTGCTGGTGCTGGCCACAGGGCTGGTGGTGTGGGCGCCGCTGCGCATGATTGACGTTTATAACAAGACCCATGAAAAAAGCACGACGGTGGACCGGCCGAGCTACGGTGGCGTGGTGGCTAGCTCCTACCTGCCGTCGAACTGGGTGTCGGCGCTGGGGCTGTACGCCTGGGCGCAGATGGATGAGTCCTCAGATACCCGTTCGCTGATAAACCCGGTGCAGAAGTACCAGTATGATGCGCCCGCGAATCTTGATGACACCTACGTTATTTTTATCATCGGTGAGACTGCGCGCTGGGATCATATGGGTCTTTACGGTTACGAGCGTGACACCACGCCAAACCTCGAACAGGAAAAGAACCTTGTCGCGTTTCGCGGCAAAGCCTGCGACACCGCAACTAAGCTTTCACTACGTTGCATGTTCGTGCGCGAAGGTGGCGTGAAGGACAATCAGCAGCGCACGGTGCTGGAGCAGAACATTTTTGCCGTGCTCAAACAGCTGGGTTTTAGCAGTGACCTGTTCGCCATGCAGAGTGAGCTGTGGTTCTATGCCAACACCATGGCCAATAACATCAACTACCGCGAAACGATCGCGGCTCGTCACCAGGGCCAGCGCGTGGACGATATGATGCTGCTGGATGAGCTTAATGATTCTGTGGCAGGGCACCCGAAAGGCAAACACCTGGTGATTTTGCACACTAAAGGCTCGCACTTCTCATACTCACAGCGCTATACCCGTGATTTTGCCAAATGGCAGCCGGAGTGCGTGGGCATTGACAAAGAATGCACCGGCGAAGAACTGATCAACGCGTACGATAACTCTATTTTGTATACCGATGCGTTTATCAAAAAGGTTTACGACAGCGTGCGTGATAAGAAGGCGATTGTGTTTTATGCCTCGGATCATGGTGAATCAATAAGCGAAAGCAAGCGCCTGCACGGTACGCCGCGCGACATGGCGCCGCCGGAGCAGCTTGACGTGCCGTTGCTGGTATGGGCCTCGGATAAATACCTGGAAGACCCTGATCACGCCCGCGCGTTTGCGTATATGCAGAGCCAGGCGAAGCAGAAAGTTGAGCACCGTCACGTAGAGATGTTCGATTCAATCCTCGGCTGCCTGGGCTATACGTCGCCAAACGGTGGCATTAACGAGAGCAACAACTGGTGCCATATCCCGCAGGCCAGTAAGTAAGCGACGTGGCGGCTTTTCAGTCGATTACGTGCTTTTTTTCAATAAGGGATTGACGATACTTTGGGGCGGCAGTAATATGCGCCCCGCATTCGGTGATTGGCGCAGCCTGGTAGCGCACTTCGTTCGGGACGAAGGGGTCGGAGGTTCGAATCCTCTATCACCGACCAAATTTGAAAAGCCTGCTCAACGAGCAGGCTTTTTTGCCTCTGTAGCTCACAGAGGATGAGAACCTCCGGGGGAAGAGGTTCGACTCGAGCGAAGCGAGAGAACGTTGCGCAAGCAACGGCCCGCAGGGCGAGCCACGCAGTGGCGAGTCATCCTCTATCACCGACCAAATTCGAAAAGCCTGCTCAACGAGCAGGCTTTTTTGCATCTGTAGCCCGCAGCGTCGAGTCACTCAGGACATTGGCCTATTCAGAGCACCTGGCCCTGCCAACGTAACGCGTGCATGCCCGTGAAATGTTAAAAATAGCCCTCAGGTGCGTTTCCCGTTGTCTCCTGCACATTTTCCCGTCTTTGTATTGCTTCCTGCTATCGAAACAGCTTACAACCAGGCCGATAACTTATGGCTCCAGGCAGAGCTTTCCGCTGTTGGTAATAAAAATCGCCGGATAAACGGTGATAATTGCCGCTCATCTCAAAAAATTCGCATTGAAAATCATCCGACAGGTTAACTGGTCATTTTCTGATAACCAGCCCAATTAGCTGGTGATTGCGCGTAGCACAAAATTCCCTGCTGGAAATAAGCGCATCACCTTTTTTTAATGTTTGTTTGCACATTCGCACACTTCTTTTAAAACACCGCTAACAACATTGACGTTTCTGCCATCTGTTGACAGATTGTAGGTCTTAAGAGAGGACTCATGGAGAGTCTGCACTGCCTCAGAGCGAGGTTGCCACAGGGAATGTTGGCGCTCTTCGCACTTTTGTGCGCAGCCGAACGGACCAGGTAAAACATAAAAAAGGTTCGACGGCCACTACCCAAATCTTTCGGGCGTTATAACGGCCATAAATGCCGCTGATGCGTGATGGATGAGGGAGAACACAACACAATCACACTGGAGCAGAATAATGATGATTTCTTTCAAGCCGTCAGGGATGCTGAAATGCGGTCTGACGCTTGCTGCGCTGACCGTTGCAGCAGGCGTACAGGCAAAAACGCTGGTGTACTGTTCAGAAGGTTCGCCTGAAGGATTTAACCCACAGCTGTTTACCTCCGGCACCACCTATGATGCCAGCTCGGTTCCACTGTATAACCGCCTGGTGCAGTTTAAAGCAGGTTCCACCGAGCTTGAGCCGGGCCTCGCTGAGAAGTGGGACGTTAGCGAAGACGGTAAAACCTACACCTTCTATCTGCGCAAAGGCGTGAAGTGGCACTCAAACCGCGACTTCAAACCGACCCGCGAGCTGAACGCCGACGACGTGGTCTTCACCTTTGACCGCCAGAAAAATACGCAAAACCCTTACCACAAAGTCTCTGGCGGTACGTACGAATACTTTGAGGGCATGGACCTCCCGGCGCTGATTAGCGACGTGAAGAAAGTTGACGATTACACCGTGCAGTTTGTGCTCACTCGCCCGGAAGCGCCGTTCCTGGCCGATCTCGCGATGGACTTTGCCTCTATTTTGTCTAAAGAGTACGCCGACAACATGCTCAAAGCGGGTACGCCGGAGAAGGTTGACCTCAACCCGATTGGCACCGGCCCGTTCCAGCTTCAGCAGTACCAGAAAGACTCGCGCATTCTGTATAAAGCGTTTGCGGACTACTGGGGCACGAAGCCGAAAATTGACCGCCTGGTGTTCTCCATTACGCCCGATGCCTCCGTGCGCTACGCTAAGTTGCAGAAAAACGAATGCCAGATCATGCCGTACCCGAACCCGGCCGATATTGCAGGCATGAAGCAGGATAAAAACATCAACCTGATGGAGCAGGCAGGGCTGAACGTTGGCTATCTGTCGTTCAACGTTGAGAAAAAGCCGCTTGATAACCTCAACGTGCGCCAGGCGCTGACTTACGCCGTCAACAAAGAAGCCATCATTAAAGCCGTGTATCAGGGCGCAGGCGTCGCCGCCAAAAACCTGATCCCGCCGACGATGTGGAGCTACAACGACGACGTGAAGGACTACACCTACGACCCTGAAAAGGCAAAACAGCTGCTTAAAGATGCGGGTATGGAAAAAGGCTTCACCATCGACCTGTGGGCGATGCCGGTGCAGCGTCCGTACAACCCGAACGCGCGTCGCATGGCAGAGATGATTCAGGCCGACTGGGCGAAGATTGGCGTTAACGCCAAAATTGTCTCCTACGAGTGGGGCGAATACCTCAAGCGTGCCAAAGACGGCGAGCATCAGACGGTGATGATGGGCTGGACCGGTGATAACGGCGACCCGGATAACTTCTTCGCTACACTGTTTAGCTGTGCGGCGGCGAAGGACGGTTCCAACTACTCACGCTGGTGCTACAAGCCGTTTGAAGACCTGATCCAGCCGGCGCGCGCCAGCGAAGATCACAACAAGCGTATCGAACTTTACAAGCAGGCCCAGGTGGTAATGCACGATCAGGTTCCGGCACTGATCATCGCCCACTCCACGGTGTACGAGCCGGTGCGTAAAGAGGTGAAAGGCTACGTGGTCAGTCCGCTTGGCAAGCACGATTTCCAGAGCGTTTCTCTGGGTGACTGATGCCCGCAGGCGGTAACACAGTGTGCCCTTTCTCGCGGGAAAGGGCGCTATAGCGTAATACATCCCGCCCGGCGTCTTTCACTGGCGATTTTACTCCAGATGCAGGAACCCGACGCGCTGCCCGGCTTTACGGATGCGGCGGCGTCGTTGCCTCTGTGGGCAAGCCAGGCCGAGCCGTGTGCGGGAGATGACAGAGATTCAGGATATGTTGCAGTTCATCCTTCGGCGTCTGGGGCTGGTTATCCCGACGTTTATCGGCATCACGTTACTGACCTTCGCGTTCGTACACATGATCCCCGGCGACCCGGTGATGATTATGGCGGGCGAGCGCGGTATTTCCCCGGAACGTCACGCTCAATTGCTGGCGCAGATGGGGCTTGATAAACCCATGTGGCAGCAGTACGTCAACTATGTGTGGAATGTGCTGCACGGCGATTTGGGCACGTCGCTCAAAAGCCGCCTGCCGGTGTGGGACGAGTTCGTGCCGCGCTTTAAGGCCACAATGGAACTTGGCTTATGCGCCATGATTTTTGCTATGGCGGTTGGCATTCCGGTTGGCGTGCTGGCTGCGGTAAAACGTGGCTCTGTGTTTGACCATACCGCGGTGGGACTGGCGCTCACCGGCTATTCCATGCCGATTTTCTGGTGGGGCATGATGCTCATCATGCTGGTCTCGGTACAGTTAAACCTGACGCCGGTATCCGGGCGCATCAGCGACACAGTGTTCCTTGACGACACGCTGCCGCTCACCGGTTTTATGCTGATAGACACTGCCATCTGGGGCGAGCAGGGCGACTTTATTGATGCCGTGGCGCACATGATTTTACCGGCGGTTGTGCTCGGTACTATTCCGCTTGCGGTGATTGTGCGCATGACGCGCTCGGCCATGCTTGAGGTGCTGGGCGAAGATTACATCCGCACCGCCCGCGCCAAAGGGCTGACGCGCCTGCGCGTTATTGTTGTTCATGCCCTGCGCAACGCCATGCTGCCGGTCGTAACGGTCATTGGTCTACAGGTCGGCACGCTGCTCGCAGGCGCCATTCTGACCGAAACTATCTTCTCCTGGCCGGGGCTGGGACGCTGGCTGATTGAGGCGTTGCAACGGCGTGATTACCCGGTGGTGCAGGGCGGCGTGTTGCTGGTGGCGACCATGATTATCCTCGTGAACCTGCTGGTCGACCTGCTGTACGGCGTGGTGAACCCGCGTATTCGTCATAAGAAGTAAGGGGACACCGTGACACAATTAACAACTGAAAAAACCATTACCGCGCCAGCGCCGATGACACCGCTGCGCGAGTTCTGGCACTACTTTTGCCGCAACAAGGGCGCGGTGGTGGGGCTGTGCTACGTGGTAGCGATGGTCATCATTGCCGTATTTGCCAACTTTATTGCACCGCACAACCCGGCAGAACAGTTTCGCGATGCGCTGCTGCACCCGCCGGTATGGCAGGATGGCGGTAGCTGGCAGTACATCCTCGGCACCGACGACGTGGGTCGCGATATTCTCTCGCGCCTGATGTACGGTGCGCGCCTGTCGCTGCTGGTGGGCTGCCTGGTGGTGGTGCTGTCGCTGATTATGGGCGTGATTCTTGGCCTGATAGCAGGTTACTTTGGCGGCGTGGTTGACAGCATCATCATGCGCGTTGTCGATATCATGCTGGCGTTGCCGAGCCTGCTGCTGGCGCTGGTGCTGGTGGCGGTGTTTGGTCCGTCCATCGTTAACGCCTCGCTGGCGCTGACGTTCGTGGCACTGCCGCACTACGTGCGCCTGACCCGCGCAGCGGTGCTGGTGGAAGTGCATCGCGACTACGTCACCGCCTCGCGTGTGGCGGGCGCGGGGGCGCTGCGCCAGATGTTTGTCAACATCCTACCCAACTGCCTTGCGCCGCTGATTGTTCAGGCGTCGCTCGGTTTTTCTAACGCCATTCTCGATATGGCCGCATTGGGCTTCCTCGGCATGGGCGCACAGCCGCCAACGCCGGAGTGGGGCACCATGCTTTCCGACGTACTGCAGTTTGCGCAAAGCGCCTGGTGGGTTGTGACCTTCCCGGGTATTGCCATTCTCCTGACGGTGCTGGCGTTTAACCTGATGGGCGATGGTCTGCGTGACGCGCTGGATCCCAAACTTAAGCAGTAAGAGGCACGAGATGGCGTTATTGAATGTCGATAAATTATCGGTGCACTTCGGAGACGTTGAGGCACCTTTTCGCGCGGTAGACCGCGTGAGCTACAGCGTGGAACAGGGCCAGGTGGTCGGCATCGTCGGCGAATCCGGCTCTGGCAAGTCCGTTAGCTCGCTGGCGATTATGGGGCTGATTGATTTTCCTGGCCGCGTCACGGCCGAGCAACTGACGTTTAACGGCCAGGATCTGCAACGCATTTCCGAGCGTGAGCGCCGCAACCTGGTGGGCGCAGAAGTGGCGATGATCTTCCAGGATCCCATGACCAGCCTCAACCCGTGTTACACCGTGGGTTACCAGATAATGGAGGCCGTCAAGGTGCACCAGGGCGGTAACCGCCGCACCCGGCGCCAGCGGGCCATCGACCTGCTAACCCAGGTGGGTATTCCCGATCCGGCCTCGCGGCTTGACGTGTATCCGCACCAGCTTTCTGGCGGCATGAGCCAGCGCGTGATGATAGCAATGGCCATCGCCTGTCGGCCTAAACTGCTGATTGCCGATGAGCCGACCACGGCGCTGGATGTGACAATTCAGGCGCAAATCATTGAGCTGTTGCTGAGCCTGCAACGCCAGGAAAACATGGCGCTTATCCTGATAACCCATGACCTGGCGCTGGTGGCTGAGGCCGCACAGCGCATTATTGTGATGTACGCAGGCCAGGTAGTAGAAGTGGGCGACGCTCGCGATATCTTCCGCGCGCCGCGCCACCCGTACACCCAGGCGCTACTGCGTGCGCTGCCGGAGTTTGCCCAGGACAAAGCGCGGCTGGCGTCGCTGCCTGGCGTGGTGCCTGGTAAATATGACCGTCCCACCGGCTGCCTGCTCAACCCGCGCTGCCCGTATGCCACAGACATTTGCCGCGCCGAAGAACCGGCGCTCAATGCCGTGGATGGCAACCGTCAGTCCAAATGTCACTATCCGCTCGACGACGCCGGGAGGCCGACCTATGAGTTCGCATGAGGCCAGCACACAGCAGCCACTGCTGCGCGCGATTGATCTGAAAAAACACTACCCGGTGAAAAAGGGCCTGTTCTCGCCGGAGCGCCTGGTAAAAGCGCTCGACGGCGTGTCGTTTACCCTTGAGCGCGGCAAAACGCTGGCGGTGGTTGGCGAGTCCGGCTGTGGTAAATCAACGCTTGGCAGGTTGTTGACTATGATTGAAACGCCGAGCGACGGGCAGCTCTACTGGCACGGCCAGGACTTGCTTAAGCACGACCCGCAGGCGCAGAAGCTCAGACGCCAGAAGATCCAGATTGTGTTTCAGAACCCGTATGGCTCGCTCAACCCGCGTAAAAAAGTCGGGCAGATCCTCGAAGAGCCGCTGCTCATTAACACCAGCCTCAGCGGTGCCGAGCGGCGCGAAAAGGCGCTGGCGATGATGGCGAAGGTGGGCCTGAAAACCGAGCACTACGATCGCTATCCGCACATGTTCTCCGGCGGGCAGCGCCAGCGTATTGCGATTGCACGCGGGCTGATGCTTGACCCGGACGTGGTGATTGCCGACGAGCCGGTGTCGGCGCTGGATGTCTCCGTGCGTGCGCAGGTGCTGAATCTGATGATGGATCTGCAACAGGAAATGGGGCTGTCGTACGTGTTTATCTCCCATGACCTGTCGGTGGTGGAGCACATTGCCGATGAAGTGATGGTGATGTATCTGGGCCGCTGCGTGGAGAAGGGCACGAAGGAGCAGATTTTCAACAACCCGCGTCACCCGTACACCCAGGCGCTGCTGTCAGCTACGCCGCGCCTGAACCCGGATGACCGGCGCGAGCGCATTAAGCTTACCGGCGAGCTACCCAGCCCGCTCAACCCGCCGCCGGGTTGTGCCTTTAACGCCCGCTGTTGGCGGCGGTTTGGCACCTGTACGCAGTTTGCACCGCAGCTTTACGAGTATGACGGCCAGCTGGTCGCCTGCTTTGCTGTAGACCAGGACGAAAACGGCGATAAGCTTGCTGGTTGATTTTACTGGTGGCTTTAATATGAAAAAACCCTGCGCAGTGCGCAGGGTTTTTTGTCTAAACGACCGAGCCTGTGAAGATAATTGGGCGCGTTCTCCCTCACGATAGAGGGGAACGCACTGCCTTCAGCAGGGCGGCGGTTTATCAGAAGCTGTAGGTCACGCCAACCACGAAGTCGTTAACGGATGCTTTCGCTTTCGCTTTGTAAGCGAGATCCAATTCAGGGTTGTAGTAAGACGCGCTCACTTTGCCAGCGTGGATGTATTTGTAGCCAGCATCAATGGCAATGTTCTCGGTTACCGCGTACTGAGCACCCACGCCAACGCCCCAGGCGAAGTTGTTGGAGGAGCCAGAAACACGACCTTCACCGTCTGCATCTACCGCTTTGTGCTTGAGTTTTACGTGTGCCAGACCCATGCCTGCGCTGATGTAAGGGGTGATTGCGCTGCTGTTATGGAAATCGTAGTAACCGTTCAGCATGTAGGTGTCGGCTTTTACGCGGTTTTTAAGGCGCGCATTATCGCTGAAGTCTTCAATAACGGCGTGACCGTTAGATGAGCCGTTACCACGGAAAGTCGCATCCAGCTCTACGCGCACCGGAAGCTGGTGCTGAGCGTTGAAATCGTAACCTACAGCGATGCCGCCGGCGAACACGCCTTTATTCTGGCTTGATGATTTGGCGCTGGCCATGACTTCGCCTTCTTCGACGAGCTTGGACTTAGCGCCGCTGACGTGAACAACCGATGTTCCCAGTTTACCGGAGACGTAAACGCCCTCATTGGCGGAAGCTGCGTTAGCAAAAGCACACAAAACACTGAGGGTAGAAACAGCAACGATCTTTTTCATTTATTTAAGTACCTGATTTAATTGCAGTAAGATAATTCAGCGTAATTATCATTGTTTTTACCTATACCTTTACTAAACAGAGTTAGTGGAATTGCCTGGAGTTATCCTATAAATAACGAGTCTGGTGCTGGTAGGAGGAGGTGTTGCCATATAACATGCTGCGTTAAGACGTCAGAGTTGGCGCGGTTTTCTGCCGATGTTTGAAGCATCCGTTGATTCACCACATACGTCTTTACCCAGAGCAGGACGAAAACGCCGCCAGATGCGCGGGTGCAATAATGCCATTCAGGTAGTTTTATTTGCTGTGCTGACGCCCCGCGGTGACAGACGAGGCGTTCTGGTGCATAGCCCGCAATGGTTGCGGGCTGGTAACGGTGAATTGACGGCGTGATTACACAAACGGTGCCAACGGATCGGCCTGGCGAAACGCGGTTTCGCGCTCGGCGGCAGGTGCTACGATAAGATCGTGAGTGATAGAGATTTTGATAGCTTTTGCCTCGCTGCGTACCGCCTTCACCTTTTGCTCCCAGGTTTCAGTGAACACTGCGCCCCATTCTCCCAGGTCGACACAGGTTACGTATCCCGGCTGGCGATAAGGCAGCGGTGTCACGCCGAGTAGTGCAGCGGCGGCGTTGTTACCGGCAAATTTGCCCAATGGAATGGCGTGCTGGCAGGTCATCAGCGCAAAGCGGCCTTCGTCGTCACACACTGCACGGGCCACGTCGCCGGTGGCGTAGATATCGTCCTGACCGATGACTTTCAGGTTGTCGTCCACATGCAGGCGACCGCGAGCGTCACGCTCGCCGTTAATCTGCGCGGCGAGTGGACTGGCGCTGACGCCCGCTGTCAGCACCACCGAATGGGAGGCAATAAATTCACCGTTGGTCAGCAGCACGCCGTCGGCACGTACCTCTTCCACGCTACTGTTAAGCCGCCACTCGACGCCAAGCTCGCGGGAGGCTTCGGCAATGGTCTGTTGCATCTCATGGCTGAACTGGCCGCCGGGCGCGCTGGCGCGTTCAACCACCATCACCCGTATCTCAGCTTCTGCTCCCAGAACCGCACGTGCGCGGGCTGGCAGTTCGGTTGCAAGCTCAATACCGGTCAGCCCGCCGCCGCATACCACAAAGGTGTTGCGGGCAGCACTTTGCGGCTGGGTTGCCAGGGAGTGCAAATGCCTGTCGAAGTGGGCTGCCGCCTCAGCCTGATCGATATCAAAGGCGAAGGCCTCGGCACCGGCAACGGCGTCGCGATTAAGGCGACTACCGCTGGCGAGTATCAGCTTGTCGAAGGAGAGGGTGTTTTCCAGACCGTTTTCATCTGAGTAAGTCACCTGGTGTGCATCGCTGTCGATATGGCTGACGCTACCTGCGACAAACGTAACCCCCGTTGCGGCAAACAGCGGCAGCAGCGGCGAGGCGAGTGCCGCCGGGTTGCTCTCGTACAACCGTGGGCGAATGCACAGCGCGGCCTGTGGCGCGATAACGGTAACGGTGATGTCCGTGCTGTTGTGTAAAAACGCCAGACGTGCCGCACTCAGTGCGGACCACATGCCAGCAAAACCTGCCCCAATGATAACGATGTTCTTGCTCATTTCCTGCCTCTGAAAATTGTCTGAGTTATTTATACTAAGACTATAATGGTAGTAGATATTGGCGCAACATGATTTTTGATCGTGAGTGCGATCTTAGTTGTACTGGGATCGGTAAACGCAGGCGATCGGCTTCTCTGATATGCGATCCAACGACAGGGGGCAGGATGTATTGTGTTAAATGAGAACATAAGTGGGCATTTACCTGCGTCGGACTCCTGCTTATACTACGATGTGATTTATCTTAGATATTGTGTGTCGCTGATAAGAAGGTAAGGTAACTCACTGTTTTATATTTTCTTTTCGGTGGCAGGGGAGCACGGCATGAGTTTTTTCAGTTCTGGCGTGGAATATGGCGTCCATAGCCTGATGAGCATGGTAGATGCCCGGGGCAACACTCAGGAGATGAGCGTGCGGGAAATTGCGCAGTTGCACGGCATCCCTTACGTATTTCTGGGCAAGATCTTCACAAAGCTGGCAAAGGCGGGGCTGGTGGAGAGCACGGAAGGGCGCGGCGGCGGCTTTCGCCTGTCTCGTCCACCGGAGGAGATAACCGTGCTGGACGTTGCGCTTGCCGTGGATGAAGGCAAACAACTGTTTGAATGCCGTGAGGTGCGCCAGCGCATGGCGGTGTTTAACGACGAGCCGCCAGCCTGGGCCTGCGACACACCGTGCAGCGTGCGCATGGTGATGGATACCGCGCAACAGCGCATGGAAGAGGCGCTGGCACAGCACACCATTCTGGACCTCACACGCCGGATGATGAAAAAAGCCCCGGATACCTATGTGGTGGAAGTACAGGACTGGCTTGATGAACGACGCGGCGTGAAGGCGGCACGGCCGCAGGAGTAACCCGGCTTGCTCTGGCAGATGCAGCGCGGCCTTACAGACTCCAGGTGTGGAGTGCTGGCGGTTGTTATTCAGCGTGCGGCGTTACCTGACCCGGCAGGACTTTTTGTTAAAAAGCACCGGGCCGATAGCGCAGCGAATTGACCAGCCGCTCCCAGATTTCGACCATCTGCGCTTCGTTATACTGCGTTTTTTTGTCCCGGTTGCTCAGGGCCATGGCGAGCCAGGGTTTTGTCGGGCTGCCCACATCTTCATTTGCATACAGCACGAAATCAAAGAAGGGAAGAGTAGCGTTCAGCTCGTTGCTTTCCTTCACGCCAGCAATCAGCCATTCCTGGTTATTGATGCCGCCGCGGTTAAACGCTCCTTTTTTTATCGTGCGCAGTAACGTGGTTTGTGCCAGCACGGCTTCAATTTCAGGGCCTCTGTTCATTAAAGTGTCCTGTGAGCCTTTAAGTGTATTACTGAAGTCCAGCCCATAATTAAAGTCACTGTTTTCATAAGAGAATGACACTTTCTCTTTATGAACAGCGGCATCATCTTTAATAAAACCGTAGGGAATACACAGACCTTTTTCTGTGGGAATGGCGTCGTCCTGACGGCCGCTGAGACGGGAAATAAGAGATTGCAGCGCAATCAGTTTTTCATTTTTATTATTTGCATCTGCCTCTGTAAATCCCCTTGCCAGGTATTTTTTCTTTTTTTCATAATGCCTGGGATCGGAAAAGTCACGAATATCTGTCGTGATAATGAAAGCAATATTATTGATGTAGTAGTGTGCTTCAATTTGCCGATACATATCCGGCGTTTCAGACTCATTATGATCGAAAATAATGCCTTTGTTTTCCGGGAGACGAATGATTTCTTTTACGAAAGGGGCGTTTTCCTGCTTATTGCCAGATTGATGAATCGCATCATTAAGTTCTTTTTCTCGTAGAATTACTCTCTGCTGGAAAGCAGAAAGATAAAGCGGTTTACTCTCAATGCGGAAACCGTCAATGGTTATCACGTTGGTGAGTTGGTTATTGAATGATACCGGAACGTCAATGATATAACGACCAATACATTGCGGCTTTGTCTCTGAGAACAATGTTGCCACCACGTCCGTGTTCTGTGGCGTTGACGCTGCTGCCGGTATCGCGGGTACAAAAAGCAATGCTCCACATAAGGTCAGAGCCGATGTGATGATGCGCGGTTGCGCTGTCATGTTGATGAATAAGGGCATGGCACCTCCTGTACCTGTGCGTAAGACTGAATCGACATTACATGCCCGCCAGCCCAGCTACCTGTGCTGGCGGTTGTCGTTCAGCGTGCGGCGTTACCTGGTCCGGCAGGACTTTTTGTTAAAAAGCACCGGGCCGATAGCGCAGCGAATTGACCAGCCGCTCCCAGATTTCGACCATCTGCGCTTCGTTATACTGCGTTTTTTTATCCCGGTTGCTCAGGGCCATGGCGAGCCAGGGTTTTGTCGGGCTGCCCACATCTTCATTTGCATACAGCACGAAATCAAAGAAGGGAAGAGTAGCGTTCAGCTCGTTGCTTTCCTTCACGCCAGCAATCAGCCATTCCTGGTTATTGATGCCGCCGCGGTTAAACGCTCCTTTTTTTATCGTGCGCAGTAACGTGGTTTGTGCCAGCACGGCTTCAATTTCAGGGCCTCTGTTCATTAAGGTGTCCTGTGAGCCTTTAAGTGTATTACTGAAGTCCAGCCCATAATTAAAGTCACTGTTTTCATAAGAGAATGACACTTTCTCTTTATGAACAGCGGCATCATCTTTAATAAAACCGTAGGGAATACACAGACCTTTTTCTGTGGGAATGGCGTCGTCCTGACGGCCGCTGAGACGGGAAATAAGAGATTGCAGCGCAATCAGTTTTTCATTTTTATTATTTGCATCTGCCTCTGTAAATCCCCTTGCCAGGTATTTTTTCTTTTTTTCATAATGCCTGGGATCGGAAAAGTCACGAATATCTGTCGTGATAATGAAAGCAATATTATTGATGTAGTAGTGTGCTTCAATTTGCCGATACATATCCGGCGTTTCAGACTCATTATGATCGAAAATAATGCCTTTGTTTTCCGGGAGACGAATGATTTCTTTTACGAAAGGGGCGTTTTCCTGCTTATTGCCAGATTGATGAATCGCATCATTAAGTTCTTTTTCTCGTAGAATTACTCTCTGCTGGAAAGCAGAAAGATAAAGCGGTTTACTCTCAATGCGGAAACCGTCAATGGTTATCACGTTGGTGAGTTGGTTATTGAATGATACCGGAACGTCAATGATATAACGACCAATACATTGCGGCTTTGTCTCTGAGAACAATGTTGCCACCACGTCCGTGTTCTGTGGCGTTGACGCTGCTGCCGGTATCGCGGGTACAAAAAGCAATGCTCCACATAAGGTCAGAGCCGATGTGATGATGCGCGGTTGCGCTGTCATGTTGATGAATAAGGGCATGGCACCTCCTGTACCTGTGCGTAAGACTGAATCGACATTACATGCCCGCCAGCCCAGCTACCTGTGCTGGCGGTTGTCGTTCAGCGTGCGGCGTTACCTGGTCCGGCAGGACTTTTTGTTAAAAAGCACCGGGCCGATAGCGCAGCGAATTGACCAGCCGCTCCCAGATTTCGACCATCTGTGCTTCGTTATACTGCGTTCGCTTAAAGCGGTTGTTTAACGTAACGGATAGCCAGGGCTTTTCAGGACTGGCTGTTGCTTCATTGGCATATAAAACAAAATTATACAGAGGAACGATGCCTTTTGTTTGTCTGTTGTTTTGTGTTCCGGATACCAGCCATTCCTGATTATT
>AMFN01000010.1 GCA_000302695.1 Enterobacteriaceae bacterium LSJC7 | reverse complement strand
CTCGTTGCTTTCCTTCACGCCAGCAATCAGCCATTCCTGGTTATTGATGCCGCCGCGGTTAAACGCTCCTTTTTTTATCGTGCGCAGTAACGTGGTTTGTGCCAGCACGGCTTCAATTTCAGGGCCTCTGTTCATTAAGGTGTCCTGTGAGCCTTTAAGTGTATTACTGAAGTCCAGCCCATAATTAAAGTCACTGTTTTCATAAGAGAATGACACTTTCTCTTTATGAACAGCGGCATCATCTTTAATAAAACCGTAGGGAATACACAGACCTTTTTCTGTGGGAATGGCATCGTCCTGACGGCCGCTGAGACGGGATATAAGAGATTGCAGCGCAGCCAGTCTTTGAGGTTTTTCGTTCGTTTTTTCTTCAGTAAATCCTGCGTTCAGGTAAGTTTTTTTTCTTTCAGTGTATTTA
>AMFN01000009.1 GCA_000302695.1 Enterobacteriaceae bacterium LSJC7 | reverse complement strand
TGACGGCCGCTGAGACGGGATATAAGAGATTGTAACGCAATCAGTTTTTCATTTTTATTATTTAATTCTGCCTCAGTAAATCCAGCTTTAATGAAAGTTTGTTTCTTCTCGGAATATCTTGGAGATGATAGAACCATGATTTTTGTAGTAATAACAAATGCTATGTTGTTTATGTAGACTTGGGCCTCCAGTAGTCTACTGGAATCATCTCTTCTCGGTTCGTTATGGTCAAAAATG
>AMFN01000008.1 GCA_000302695.1 Enterobacteriaceae bacterium LSJC7 | reverse complement strand
CGCTGAGACGGGATATAAGAGATTGCAGCGCAATCAGTTTTTCATTTTTATTATTTAACTCTGCCTCAGTAAATCCAGCTTTAATGAAAGTTTGTTTCTTCTCGGAATATCTTGGAGATGATAGATCCATGATTTTTGTAGTAATAACAAACGCTATGTTGTTTATGTAGACTTGGGCCTCCAGTAGTCTGCTGGAATCATCTCTTCTCGGTTCGTTATGGTCAAAAATA
>AMFN01000007.1 GCA_000302695.1 Enterobacteriaceae bacterium LSJC7 | reverse complement strand
GGGAGCAGACAGATCGAGTATTCTGGTCGTGATAATAAATGCGATTCCATCAACATAGATATGCCCTTCAAGTATTCGAGAGAAATCATCATCTCCATTATCATTACGATCAAAAATAATGCCTTTGTCATTTTGTAGTCGAATGGTTTCTTTAATGAAAGGAGCATTTTCAGGATCGTTGTCGGGTCGATTTATAGAATCATGAAGTTCTTTCTCACGAAGAGAGATACGCTGCTTAAAGGCAGGTGGGTAAAGCGGCTCGCTTTCAATACGAAAGCCGTCAATAGCTATCACGTTGCTGAGTTGATTATTGAGTGATACCGGAACCTCAATCACATAACGG
>AMFN01000006.1 GCA_000302695.1 Enterobacteriaceae bacterium LSJC7 | reverse complement strand
TTCTGTGGCGTTAACGTTGCTGCCGGTATCGCAGGTGCAAAAAGCAATGCTCCGCACAAGGTCAGAGCCGATGTGATGATGCGCGGTTGCGCTGTTATGTTGATGAATAAGGGCATGGCACCTCCTGTACCTGTGCGTAAGACTGAATCGACATTCTGGCCCTTTTACATGCCCGCCAGCCCAGCTACCTGTGCTGGCGGTTGTCGTTCAGCGTGCAGCGTTACCTGGTCCGGCAGGACTTTTTGTTAAAAAGCACCGGGCCGATAGTGCAGCGAATTGACCAGCCGCTCCCAGATTTCGACCATCTGTGCTTCGTTATACTGCGTTCGCTTAAAGCGGTTGTTTAACGTAACGGATAGCCAGGGCTTTTCAGGACTGGCTGTTGCTTCATTGGCATATAAAACAAAATTATACAGAGGAACGATGCCTTTTGTTTGTCTGTTGTTTTGTGTTCCGGATACCAGCCATTCCTGATTATTGATTCCACCGCGATTAAATTCACCTTTTTTAAGCAGGTGCAGAGCCGCAGACGCCATGGCTTCTTCAATCTGAGCACGTCGGCTCATTAAGGTATCATCTGAGGCTGACCGGCTATTATCCATTGTTAAGGCAAAGATAAAATCGTCGTTTTCATAAGAAAATGACACCTTATCCTTATGAACAGCGTTGTCATCTTTAATAAAACCGTAAGGAATACACAGACCTTTTTCTGTGGGAATAGCGTCATCCTGACGGCCGCTGAGACGGGATATAAGAGATTGCAGCGCAGCCAGTCTTTGAGGTTTTTCGTTCGTTTTTTCTTCAGTAAATCCTGCGTTCAGGTAAGTTTTTTTTCTTTCAGTGTATTTAGGAGCAGACAGATCGAGTATTCTGGTCGTGATAATAAATGCGATTCCATCAACATAGATATGCCCTTCAAGTATTCGAGAGAAATCATCATCTCCATTATCATTACGATCAAAAATAATGCCTTTGTCATTTTGTAGTCGAATGGTTTCTTTAATGAAAGGAGCATTTTCAGGATCGTTGTCGGGTCGATTTATAGAATCATGAAGTTCTTTCTCACGAAGAGAGATACGCTGCTTAAAGGCAGGTGGG
>AMFN01000005.1 GCA_000302695.1 Enterobacteriaceae bacterium LSJC7 | reverse complement strand
TCGTTGCTTTCCTTCACGCCAGCAATCAGCCATTCCTGGTTATTGATGCCGCCGCGGTTAAACGCTCCTTTTTTTATCGTGCGCAGTAACGTGGTTTGTGCCAGCACGGCTTCAATTTCAGGGCCTCTGTTCATTAAGGTGTCCTGTGAGCCTTTAAGTGTATTACTGAAGTCCAGCCCATAATTAAAGTCACTGTTTTCATAAGAGAATGACACTTTCTCTTTATGAACAGCGGCATCATCTTTAATAAAACCGTAGGGAATACACAGACCTTTTTCTGTGGGAATGGCGTCGTCCTGACGGCCGCTGAGACGGGAAATAAGAGATTGCAGCGCAATCAGTTTTTCATTTTTATTATTTGCATCTGCCTCTGTAAATCCCCTTGCCAGGTATTTTTTCTTTTTTTCATAATGCCTGGGATCGGAAAAGTCACGAATATCTGTCGTGATAATGAAAGCAATATTATTGATGTAGTAGTGTGCTTCAATTTGCCGATACATATCCGGCGTTTCAGACTCATTATGATCGAAAATAATGCCTTTGTTTTCCGGGAGACGAATGATTTCTTTTACGAAAGGGGCGTTTTCCTGCTTATTGCCAGATTGATGAATCGCATCATTAAGTTCTTTTTCTCGTAGAATTACTCTCTGCTGGAAAGCAGAAAGATAAAGCGGTTTACTCTCAATGCGGAAACCGTCAATGGTTATCACGTTGGTGAGTTGGTTATTGAATGATACCGGAACGTCAATGATATAACGACCAATACATTGCGGCTTTGTCTCTGAGAACAATGTTGCCACCACGTCCGTGTTCTGTGGCGTTGACGCTGCTGCCGGTATCGCGGGTACAAAAAGCAATGCTCCACATAAGGTCAGAGCCGATGTGATGATGCGCGGTTGCGCTGTCATGTTGATGAATAAGGGCATGGCACCTCCTGTACCTGTGCGTAAGACTGAATCGACATTACATGCCCGCCAGCCCAGCTACCTGTGCTGGCGGTTGTCGTTCAGCGTGCGGCGTTACCTGGTCCGGCAGGACTTTTTGTTAAAAAGCACCGGGCCGATAGCGCAGCGAATTGACCAGCCGCTCCCAGATTTCGACCATCTGCGCTTCGTTATACTGCGTTTTTTTATCCCGGTTGCTCAGGGCCATGGCGAGCCAGGGTTTTGTCGGGCTGCCCACATCTTCATTTGCATACAGCACGAAATCAAAGAAAGGAAGAGTGGCGTTCAGTTCGTTGCTTTCCTTCACGCCAGCAATCAGCCATTCCTGGTTATTGATGCCGCCGCGGTTAAACGCTCCTTTTTTTATCGTGCGCAGTAACGTGGTTTGTGCCAGCACGGCTTCAATTTCAGGGCCTCTGTTCATTAAGGTGTCCTGTGAGCCTTTAAGTGTATTACTGAAATCCAGCCCATAATTAAAGTCACTGTTTTCATAAGAGAATGACACTTTCTCTTTATGAACAGCGGCGTCATCTTTAATAAAACCGTAGGGAATACACAGGCCTTTTTCTGTGGGAATAGCGTCGTCCTGACGGCCGCTGAGACGGGATATAAGAGATTGCAGCGCAATCAGTTTTTCATTTTTATTATTTAACTCTGCCTCAGTAAATCCAGCTTTAATGAAAGTTTGTTTCTTCTCGGAATATCTTGGAGATGATAGATCCATGATTTTTGTAGTAATAACAAACGCTATGTTGTTTATGTAGACTTGGGCCTCCAGTAGTCTGCTGGAATCATCTCTTCTCGGTTCGTTATGGTCAAAAATAACCCCTCTTTTTTCAGGTAACTGGATGACTTGTTTGATGAAAGGGGCATTTTCTGGCTTGTTGCCGGGTTTATTGATGGCATCATTAAGTTCTTTTTCTCGCAGAGTTACTCTCTGCTGGAAGGCAGGAGGATATAGCGGTTTACTCTCAATGCGGAAATCGTCAACAGTTATTACATTAGTGAGTTTATTATTGAATGATAATGGGACGTCAATTAAATAGCGTCCAATACATTGTGGTTTTGTTTCAATAAATAATTTTTCCACCACGGATTTTTCCTTTTGAGTTAATGCGGCAGCCTCTGTCTTTGGTGCAAAAAATAACGTCCCGCACATGAGTAGGGCAGACGTGATAAGATGCAGTTGATTTGTTAGTGGGGTTAACAAGAACATTGCACCTCCTGTACCATTTTAATAATAGCCCTTAATGTGAATTGAAGTGCCGGTCTTTTTTGAATATCTATAAGGCTATCAACATTATAGGCGCCTTGATGATCCACTTTTGTGGCAAGTACGCTTTTTATTTCTGGAAAATTCCGGATTGCATAAAGCGATTCCTGAGGTACTGTTCCATCTCCAGGTGTTTCTGATGATGTTAGTTTATAATAACGTGAACGGTTATAAGGAAGTGGTACTTCCTGGTAGTTATTAGGGAGACGTTTTTCGCCCTCGTGCATGTTTTTGGGATAGGTAATAAAGGTTTTTTTCCATGTTAATGTCCCATCTGAAGGGATACTCTTCCCATAAAATGCGTAAGTATTAGGATGATATTTATACTCAAGATCAAGGATAAAAGGCTTTACGATGTCGACTATTGAGGTTGAATACTCTTTCCAGTTGCTTTCACTAATTAATTCATCTTTATCAATAATATCCGACTCATATAGCCGCCACCAGAGGGTCTTATTCAGGTAGATTTCGCCAAACGGGTCCTGGTTTTTAGGCAGTTTTAAATCCCGATTATCGGTATCACCAGACTGCACTGTGAGCCAGGGAGAACCGTTGAAATAGCGTGCAGACGGCAATAGTTGCAATGGTGCCGGTGCTCTTGCCAGAACAGGCATCAGTTCTTTCGCTGTTTTGCCCATAACAAGCCCTGCTGCTCCTTCCTGCGCCGCACCGACTTTCATGCGCCGGTATGCCGCTGGTGACCCCTGGTCAGGGATAACCCCGTGGACAATGCCCAGAATTTTGTCCTGGTAGCCGAGCACCTGTGAAGCATGACGGGCAACCAGCCCCCCCATAGAGTGAGTGACAAGAATGACTTTTTCCTTCCCTTCAGGAAAAGCCATCCCGCCGCCGTGTTTATGCCGGTAGGTTACAATCACCTCATCAATATACTTCCCCAGCCGCTCAGCAGAGACGGCATTATCCTCAAGCCAGTTGTAGCCAAACACATGTACCGGAAATAAAAAACTGGTGAAATGCTGAAGCTCGGCCTCGCTTAATACCGATTCTTTGCTTTCTTCGGTTTTAAGGCGCTGGCCGACAAGGTGGGTTAACGCCGCATGCTGTGTTTCACCGGGCGTGTCGGATACGCTCGTCTGTATCTGGCGTTGCCAGTTGTCGAGCAGCGCTCCCTGAAACACGCTCAGAAATTTACCATAGCTAAAAAACAAAACTTCGCCCCAGCCCCGCTGCTTGCGAGTTGGGAACAGCTTGCCGTCATCCGTGATGAGAGAGTGAATTTCCTGGCTAACTTTGCCGCTGTTGTCGACTACAGTGCTGTCAGGGTTCAATAAAGTGCGCCGTGTTTCACCATTTTTCCTGCGCCATTCCAGGAAAGTATCAATCAGATCGTCTCCGTTCCAGATTTTGGAATGGTTACCATCCGTAGACATTAAATTCGAACCCATTACACCAGGAAGGAAAATGACGGGAATGGCTTTTGTTGGCGGCAGAATAAGATTCGCCCGGGCGTTTAGAGACTCATGCTGTGTCTGTGCATCCCAGTAGCATTTACCATGCTCATTCCATTTTGGGGCATGCCAGGTCACGGCTTGCCCTTCACTGGGGTCGGTATTTTTCTTGTTATCCATCACTCAAGTCCTTATGAACCAAAAGGAATAAGATTGCAGATAATATTCCTCAAGGGAAGTGTGCGGCGCCTATCAGTGAGTGCATCAGGCTATGTTGCCCAAAGGAGAAGGGGGTTGCTTATGCGTTAAAAAGTTCGCTGTGTTATGACTTTTTCACTGCGCGTGGGTTTACCCCCGTTGGGCGTTAAAAAAATGGCTCTTCATACCGAAGAGCCATTTCTGAAGGGTTCGCCTCAGGATGCTACGCCTCAATGCCAGCATCCCAGACAGGTTGTTTCTTACTGCGGATACGGCACCCAGTTCCCGCCGCCGAGCCGCACATACGGCTTGCCCTGGTACTGTATCACCACGGCGTTCGAGTTCTCCGACACCGGCGCCGTCTGCGGCAGACTGCTGGTAAGCGCATTCCAGTCAACCTGGTCGGCAACAAAGTTTTTGCCGTCCACCGAGCGGGCCACCAGCTCAGAGATAGCCAGGAAGCTGCTCGGCTGGCTGATTTCAATCGCGCTGCCCTGGTGCGGTGCCTTCATGCCCACAAACTTCACGCCTGCCGGAACGTTGGTGATAGACGGGCTTGGGATATCGCGCAGGCCAGAAACCTGCATTTTATCGCCCTGAAGTGCGGCACCGTGTTCTGGCACCACAACCACCATCACTTTACGGCCAGATTTCTCCAGTTCGTCCAGAAAGGCGTCAAGCTGGTCAAACAGCTTCTGCGCGCGCACTTTATAGTCTGCGGTTTTCGTCACGCCGGGGAAGTGGTTGCCGTCGTGCATCGGCAGCAGGTTAAAGAAGGTCGCCGTGCGCGCGTTCTCCCCTTCTCCCGCCAGCCAGCGCTTGAGCACCGCCGCGTCGTCATACACTGGCGAACCGTCAAACGACTGTAGCGCCACCGGCAGCCCGGTCTGGTCCATCAGCGGGGCCTGCATGTTGCCGTACTGGCGCAGTTGTTTGAGGAAATCGCCAAACTCGCCGTTGTGGTCCAGCATCAACTGCTGGGTAAAGCCCAGCGCCGCCAGGTTATCGAACAGGTAGCATTTTTCGCCTGCCGGAGAGTAGAGGTTTTTATGCGATGGCTGACCGCAGCTTGCGCGCAGCAGGCGGATGGCCGCCGGGCCGCTGTAGGAGGTTGCGGAGTTAAAGTTTTTGAACAGGATGTCAAAGTGCGTCCACAGCGGGTGTGAGGCAAGCCCCGCGGCTTCTACATCTGACCAGGACAGTGAACAGATGTTGATAACCAGTAGCTCAAACGGCTGCGCGTCTTCTGGCAGTGTCTCCGGGAACGTAGTCTGGCGTTTGGCTTCGCTGGCGTAGAAGCTGTTAAGCCAGGCAGTCAGGTTCTCCGAGGTCGGCGGGGCTGTTTGCGCCGGAATGTCGCCGCCGCCTGTTGCGGCAAGTTCGCTACCTGTTGGGCCACTGGCTGGGGTTGCCGTCGCCGCCGTTGCGGGCGTGCCGCCGCCAGGCGTGAGTGAGATAACCGGGCCGGTAATGGTCAAAACGTTAAGCCAGACCATTGCTGCCACCACGAACACGGTCACACGCAGCCACTGGGATAAAAACAGGTACGCAACTAGCAGTACAAACGCCGCGCCCACCATCTGCCAGTTAATAAAGCGTGTGACGAGGTCAATGATGTAATCGGTGCTGAACCCCGCCAGTTGTGAGCCCTGGCTTGCAATGCTGTCCAGCCCCGGCAGCCAGGTGTCGCGCCAGAACAGCGCAAAACCAACCGGGATCGCTATCCAGTGGCGTAGCCGGTGCAGTCTGAGATTGGGTAGCGGGAACAGCAAAAACGCCATAAAGACCAGGTTCTCCATGGCGTGAAAGTTCAGATAACCGGTCCACAGCAGACCAAATTTGAGCAAAAAATAGTAGTTCCAGCCGGACAGACCGCGCCAGTACTGCCATAACGGCGAAGGTGATGAGGTTTTCGATTTTGAACGATTAATCATGTTCTGGGCGTGTCCTGGCAGAATGACTCCGGCGCAGCGTTCCGGCTGGTTTTACAGAGCGTGGTTTCATAAGCGTAATACGAATCAGCCTTTTCAGGCGCGGCAGCCAGCGTGACCCGGCGTAACCCAGCGGGATAAAGAGCGCGGCGCACAGCACAATCAGCTGCAAAATATCGGTAATGTTCATTAAGGCGCGCCCTCGTCGGTCAGTAGCGTCACCGGTTCAGGGTCGCGCCGCCAGCGGTGGTTTTCCCGGTGCACGTTGAGCGGTTTTTCGCTCTCGCTGGCCTGCGCCAGCGGCTGCATCCACTGCTCTTTGGGCACTTTTTGCAGTTGTACCAGTTCGGCGGCTATCTGGCTGTCTTCATACCAGACCATGCGGTTGGAAATAATGTCGTTGACCGGCAGCGGGAAGATGTGACTCAGCGCGGTGTCGAGATCGTTAATGCGGCAGAAAGAGAGGAAAATCATCAGTCTGCCATTGCCAATGGTCACGAAGTCGCCCTGGCGGTTAGGGCGGCACAGCGTTAGCGCCTGCTCAATACGCAACCCCGGAACCGGGCGCAATGCAACCAGTATGCCTTTGTTGTCGGCGGGCAGCAGTGGGTTATTGAGCATGGTATTAATGGCGTTACAAAACGCATCCCACTGTAGCCAGCCGCGCAGCTTGAGCGGGCGCAGGGCGTCGAACAGCACCGTCACATCTTCTGGCACATGGCGGCTGAAGTTCTGGCCCTGCACGCTTTCTATCATTGTCAGGCAACGCGACAGCGGCGCGTTCCACGGCACCACCAGTGTGGCACCGCAGCCCATCAGCAGGCGCTCATCGGTAGCACGCAGGCTGGCTTTGTTTTCACGCACGATGATTTTCAGCGCGCTACCGCGCTGGCGGCGCAGGGCGTGTATATGGCGAGCGAGCGGCTCAATCTGCGGGTTCTGGCTGAGTGAGAAAATAATGGTGGCGGCCTGGGCGCTGCGGGCGGCTTCAAACAGAGCATCGTTGTCGTCAAAAAGCGTCCAGTACTCCGACAGCGGCGGCGCACCTTCCAGCACGGCCGCATGGCTCAGGATTTGCTTTTCATCGCTGCGCGGCTGCGGCGTGTTTTCTTCTTGCTGGAGCAGGTGCCAGGTATGGTCCTGCCAGCGCAACTCTAGCTGCTGTTGCGCACTAACGCCCTTTTCGTTGCACCAGAAGGCAACATCGTACAGATGAATATCGCCCTGAAAGCGTAAACCCGCCAGCCCGGAAAGGCTGCGGTGAGCGTCTACTAAAAAAGAGAACTGCGTATCAGTCTTATTTCCGGGGTTAACCACGAGAAGAGTGCAGTTATATATTTGACACCATTTGCTAATTTTATGTAACCAGTTGCGCAACACTTTGGGCGTAATATTTTGCCAGAAGTTTTCAGCACATAACAACACCAGTAAATAGCGCTCTGGGTTGATGCTGCACATGATATCTGTCGCGAGAAACTTTATACTGCTCTCGTTTTTCTGGGCGCTAAAAAGAGAGACCTTTTGTGGCCCTGTGTCACCTGTGAGATCAATAACTTTATCAGGCTGTGTTCCCATTACGATAACGGCAACTTTTGCATCTTCCTGTTGAGCGGAAAGCGTGCTATTGACCAGGCGTCGGGCATCTTCATAACGGTCGGTATTCACCCACCACACGCCGCCTGCAGGCATATGCTGCAGTTCGTCCCAAAGTGCGATGCCGACCGGAAAAATGGGGTTCATGATGACCCTTTTGCGTCAAAAAACAGTATGTATGTCAGTTTACTAGCGAAAGCCAGGAAATAAACCTAACATTGAAAATAAACGGCTTCAGATTTAGCATTGTAAATCAATTTCGCAATGGTAGCATCGCAAGATCTGCACCGTTGCGTAATTACCTGGTCATGACTGCGTAAATAATTAGACGGACGGTGCCGAAATGAATGAGAAAGTACTCACGAATGAGCGGCAACAACAGCCGGGTTACGCCTTTCAAAACGATCTTCTGGCTTTAAGTAAGGCATTCTCTCTGCCCGATATCGATTACACCGATATATACCAGCGCGAACGCCTGGTTGCGGCAATTGAGCGCTGGCCTTTGCTGGCAGAATTTGCGCAACATAAATAAAGGGAGCCAGCCTGATGGCAATCATTGGGTTGCAGGGGATTCGCGGAGGGGTGGGTACAACCTCCGTGGCCGCTGCATTGGGGTGGTCATTACAGTTTCTCGGGGAGTCGGTGCTGGTTGTCGGCGCGGCTCACGACAACCTGTTACGCCTGTTTTTTAACGTTGCGTTTTCCCGGCCTGAGGGCTGGGCGCGAGCAATGCATGACGGTGAGGCCTGGCAACATGCGGCCTGGCGTTATACCGCACATTTAGACATTCTGCCTTTTGGCCAGCTGACGCAGGCCGAGAGCAGCGATTTTCTGGCTCAGTCAGAGAACATTGACCGGTTTATTGCCGCGCTGACCGCACTCAAAGCCAGCGGGCGCTACCGCTGGATCCTGGTTGATATGCCACGGGGTTTTAATGCGTATGCGCTACGCACCCTTGAGGCGCTTGACCATGTTATTACGGTCGCGCGCCCGGATGCGAACTGCCACGTGCGCCTGCACCAGCAGCCGCTGGTGCAGGGTACGCATCTGTTGGTCAACGGTTTTCAGGTTACCAGCAAATTGCAGGACGATATCTGGCAACTGTGGCTGCAAAGCCAGAAAAGCATCATTCCGGTTGTCATCCACCAGGACGAAGCAATGACCGAATGCGCCGCAGCCAAGCAGCCGCTGGGCGAGTACCAGCCGCAGGCGCTGGCGGCAGAGGAGATGATGACGCTTGCAAGCTGGTGTCTGCTCAATTTCGCCGGGGGCGCAAAATGAGCGTGATGACGCGCTGGTTGCTCACCACGCCGGTCAGCCAACGTCTTGGCGAACGGTACATGAACTATCGCCGCCACGGCGCGCCGCCTTTTAGCGCCGCGCTGGGCTGCCTGATTCTGGTCCTGGGTTGGACCTTTCTGCGTTTTGAGAGCGAGCGCTGGTGCGGCGTGCGTGCGCAGCGCGTGCGGCTGTATCCGCAGATTGACGCCGAACGCCCGCGTCCGCTCGACCTGGCGCGCTACGTTATCCAGACGGTATGGCTGCTGGTGGCACTGCCGCGTGACGGCTGGGTGCGCCCGAAATGGCAGCGCTTTGACCGTATTGCGGCATGGCGCGACAACTACCAGACCTGGGTGCAGACGCTGCCGCAGCGCATGAACGCGCGCACCGAGCACCTGGAGCAGGAAAAAGAACTGGGTCACCTGAGTGCGCGCGTGCGCAACATCATTCTCTGGGTCATCACCGGCTTTTCGGCGGTGCTGGCGCTGCTGTGTATCACCCAGCCATTCAGCCCGCTGGCACAGTTTATTTTCCTGATGCTGCTCTGGGGCATTGCGATGATAGTGCGCCGCATGCCGGGGCGCTTCTCGGCGCTGATGCTGATAGTGCTCTCACTGACCGTCTCCTGTCGCTACATCTGGTGGCGCTACACGTCAACGCTTAACTGGAATGATCCGGTAAGCCTGGTGTGCGGCCTGATTCTGCTGTTTGCTGAAACCTACGCCTGGATTGTGCTGGTGATGGGCTACTTTCAGGTTATCTGGCCGCTCAACCGCCAGCCGGTGCCGTTGCCAAAAGACATGAGCACCTGGCCTGCGGTAGATATTTTTGTGCCGACCTACAACGAAGACTTGCACGTGGTGAAAGGCACCATTTACGCCTCGCTCGGCATTGACTGGCCGCGCGACAAGATTAACATCTGGATTCTGGACGACGGTGGGCGCGAGGAGTTTCGTCAATTTGCCGAAGACGTGGGCGTGAAGTACGTAGCACGCACCACCCACGAGCACGCCAAAGCGGGCAACATCAACAACGCCATGAAGCTCGCGAAGGGCGACTTTGTCGCCATTTTTGACTGTGACCACGTGCCAACCCGCTCCTTCCTGCAGCTGACCATGGGCTGGTTCTTCAAAGACAAAAAGCTGGCGCTGATGCAGACGCCGCACCACTTCTTCTCACCTGATCCGTTTGAGCGCAACCTGGGCCGTTTTCGTAAAACCCCCAACGAAGGCACGCTGTTCTACGGGCTGGTGCAGGACGGTAACGACATGTGGGACGCCACCTTTTTCTGCGGCTCCTGCGCGGTCATTCGCCGCCAGGCGCTCAACGAAATTGGCGGTATCGCGGTTGAGACGGTGACCGAAGATGCCCACACCTCACTGCGCCTGCACCGGCGCGGCTATACCTCAGCCTACATGCGTATTCCGCAGGCGGCGGGCCTTGCGACGGAAAGTCTGTCAGCCCACATCGGCCAGCGTATCCGCTGGGCGCGTGGCATGGTGCAAATCTTTCGCCTCGACAACCCGTTTTTCGGTAAAGGCCTCAAGCTCCAGCAGCGGCTGTGTTACGCCAACGCCATGTTCCACTTCCTGTCTGGTCTGCCGCGGCTTATCTTCCTGACCGCGCCGCTGGCCTTCCTGCTGCTGCACGCTTATATCATCTACGCGCCCGCTATCATGATTGCGCTGTTTGTACTGCCGCACATGGTTCATGCAAGCCTCACCAACTCGAAGATTCAGGGCAAATTTCGCCACTCTTTCTGGAGTGAAATCTACGAGACGGTGCTCGCCTGGTACATCACGCCGCCGACGCTGGTGGCGCTGATTAACCCGCACAAAGGTACATTCAACGTGACCGCCAAAGGCGGGCTTGTTAAGCACGAGTATGTGGACTGGGTGATTACCCGGCCTTACCTGTGGCTGGTGCTGATTAACCTGCTGGGGATTGCGGTTGGCGTGTGGCGCTTCTTCTGGGGACCAGAGAACGAAATGCTGACCGTGGTGGTGAGTATTGTCTGGGTGGTTTACAACCTGATAATCCTCGGCGGCGCGGTGGCGGTATCGGTTGAAAGTAAACAGGTACGCCGCTCGCACCGCGTGGAAATCGCCATGCCAGCGGCCATTGCCCGCGATGACGGTCACCTCTTTCCCTGCACCGTGCATGACTACTCCGACGGCGGTGTGGGCATCAAGATGCACGGCGACACCGGGTTTTTGAACGGCCAGCGTGTGCACCTGTTGCTCAAGCGCGGGCCGCAGGAGTTCTCGTTTGCCGCGCGCATTGTGCGTGTGATGGGGCCGGAAATCGGCTTACAGCTGGAGCAAATGGACACCCGCCAGCACATCGATTTTATTCAGTGTACGTTTGCCCGTGCCGATACCTGGGCGCTGTGGCAGGACAGCTATCCCGAGGATAAACCGCTGGAAAGCCTGCTCGATATTCTCAAGCTCGGCTTTAGCGGCTACCGCCACCTCGCGGAGTTTGCGCCAACGTCAGTGAAATTCATTTTCCGCAGCTTAACGCTTTTGATTGACTGGGTGGTGTCGTTCATTCCCCGCAGGCCGCAGCAGGCGGCCGGGGCTGAACAGACTGCGCCGGTCATGGCACAACAATGATGATAACGTGATGAAAAGAAAACACTCCTGGATTTGTGCAGTGGTTTTAGGGCTTAGCGCTTCTCACTTTCCGCCAGGGTTTGCCGCGCCCGCAAACCCCGCCGCCACGCCTGCGCCAACGGTGCCTGCCGTTGCGCCCGCGACACAAGGTATCGTCACGCAGGGACCGACGCAGGGGGAGGCCCTGACGCCCGCCGAGCCTGGCAGCGGCAACCCAAATGCGCCCGTTGGCGCGGTCATGCCAGGCGTAGAGGGCGCAGGTGCCCCCGTCATGGCGGATGAAAATGCGCCATCGCGCGAAGTGAAACTCAACTTTGCGCAAATTGCGCCACCGCCTGGCAGCATGGTGCTGCGCGGGACCAATCCGACTGGCGGGGTGGAGTTTGGCCTGCGCAGCGACGAAGTGGTGTCGCGCGCCATGCTGAATCTGGAATACACGCCGTCGCCGGCGCTGCTGCCGGTGCAGTCACAGCTGAAGGTTTACCTCAACGATGAGCTGATGGGCGTGCTGCCGGTCACCAAAGAGCAACTCGGGCAAAAGACCCGCGCGCAGATGGCTATCGACCCGCTGTATATCACCGACTTTAACCGCGTGCGCCTGGAGTTTGTGGGCCACTATCGCGACGTGTGCGAAAACCCGGCCAACAGCACGCTGTGGCTCGATGTTGGGCGCAACAGTTCGCTGGATCTGTTCTACCAGACGCTGTCGGTGCGTAACGACCTGTCCCACTTCCCGGTTCCGTTCTTTGATGCCCGCGACGATCGTCCTCTGGTGCTGCCAATGGTGTTTGCCAGCGCGCCGGATATTGAACAGCAGCGCGCGGCGAGCATTATTGCCTCCTGGTTTGGTACGCGTACCGTCTGGCGCGGCCAGAACTTCCCGGTGCTCTACAACAGCCTGCCGCAGCGCAACGCGATTGTGTTTGCCACCAACAGCAAACGCCCGGATTTTTTGCGCGAGCATCCGGCGGTGAAAGCGCCAACCATCGAAATGATGAACCATCCAGATAACCCGTATGTGAAGCTGCTGGTGGTGTTTGGTCGTGACGATAAAGATCTGTTGCAGGCCGCGCGCGGCATTGCGCAGGGCAGCATCCTGTTTCGCGGCGATGCGGTGACCGTAGATGATGTCAATCCGCTGCTGCCGCGCAAACCGTACGATGCGCCAAACTGGGTGCGTACCGACCAGCCGGTCAGCTTTGGTGAACTGAAAACCTATGAAGAGCAGCTTCAGTCGAGCGGCATTGAGCCAGGCTCGATTGCGGTCACGTTGAATCTGCCGCCGGATCTCTATTTGCTGCGCAGCAACGGTATCGATATGGATCTGAAATATCGCTATACCGCACCGCCAATTAAAGACAGCTCGCGCATGGATATCAGCCTGAATAACCAGTTCCTGCAATCCTTCAGCCTTGAGCCGAAAGAGCGAAAAAACAACCTGTTGCTGCACCTGCCGGTGGTACAGGGGCTGCTGGATGGTAAAAACGATGTCTCCATTCCGGCGCTGCGCCTGGGCGCGGCTAACCAACTGCGTTTTGACTTCCAGTACATGAACCCCATGCCGGGCGGCTCCATTGAAAACTGCGTCACCTTCCAGCCGGTACAGAACCACGTGGTGATTGAAGATGAGTCGACCATTGACTTCTCGCGCTATCACCACTTTATCGCCATGCCGGACCTGCGGGCGTTTGCTAACGCCAGCTTCCCGTTTAGCCGGATGGCAGATTTGTCAGAAACGATGGTTATCGTGCCGAAACAGCCAACGCCTGGCCAGTTGACCACACTGCTGGATGCCATGGGCACCATCGGCGCGCAGACCGGGCTTGCCGCAGTGAACGTGACGCTCACAACCGACCCTGAAGAGATCAAATCTAAAGATGCCGACATGCTGATTATTGGCGCTATCCCAGGCAAGCTTAAAGACGACCAGCGCATCGACCTGCTGGTGGAAGCAGCGATGAGCTGGGTGAAAATGCCGTTTCGTCAGACCACACTGCCGAGCATTATGCCGAGCCAGGAAGACCGCACGCCAGACGTACAGACCACCATCAGCTCAGACGGGCCAATGGCCGCCATTGTTGGCTTCCAGTCGCCGTGGCACAGCCAGCGCAGCGTGATTGCGTTGCTGGCCGACAGCCCGCGTGGTTATGAACTGCTTAACGGCGCGCTTAACGACAGCGGCAAACGTGCGGCGATGTTCGGTTCGGTGTCGGTGATTCGTGAGTCCGGCGTCAACAGCCTGCGCGTGGGGGATGTGTACTACGTAGGCCACCTGCCGTGGTTTGAGCGTATCTGGTATGCGCTTTCCAACCACCCGGTGCTGCTGGCGGTGTTCGCCGCCGTGATAGTGCTGCTGATGGCCTGGGTGCTGTGGCGCGTGCTGCGCATCATCAGCCGTCGCCGTCTGGATCCAGAGGATGAGTAAGCCGATGTTGTGGCGTAAAACACTGGCCGCGGGCGTGATGCTGGCGGCCGCAGGTGCCAATGCCGCCTGCGACTGGCCCGCGTGGAACCAGTTTAAGCAAAACTATATCAGCGACCAGGGGCGGGTTATCGACCCCAGCGACAAACGCCAGATAAGCACCTCCGAAGGGCAAAGCTATGGCCTGTTTTTTGCGCTGGTCGCAGATGACCGCGAGGCGTTCAGCCAGATTCTGGGCTGGACGCAAAATAACCTGGCGCAGGGGGCGCTGAGAAGTACGCTGCCCGCCTGGCTGTGGGGGCACGGTGACGACGGTAAGTGGGCGGTGCTGGACAGCAATTCGGCCTCTGATTCCGACTTGTGGATTGCCTGGGCGCTGCTTGAGGCAGGCCGCCTGTGGAACCGCCCGGATTATGACGAACTGGGCCAACAGTTGCTTAAGCTTATTGCCAAAGAAGAGGTGGTGAATATCCCAGGCCTGGGTGAGACGTTGCTGCCGGGCAAAGTGGGTTTTACTGAGGATAACGGCTGGAAGCTCAACCCCAGCTACCTGCCGCTACAGGTGCTGGCACGCCTTGAGCGCTACGGCGCACCCTGGAAGGCAATGCGCGCCCCGGCGCTGCGCCTGTTGCTGGAAACCTCGCCCAAAGGCTTTTCGCCTGACTGGGTCCGTTGGCAAAAGGGCAAAGGCTGGAAAATGCAGGACACGCCAGCGCTGGTCAGCAGCTATAACGCTATTCGCGTTTATCTGTGGGCCGGCATGCTGAGCGACAAAGACCCTGATAAGGCGCGTCTGCTGACCCATTTCCAGCCGATGGTTAACGCGACGGTAGAGCGCGGCGCACCGCCGGAACAGGCCGATGTGGTCAGCGGTAAATTAACAAATGACGGGCAGGTGGGCTTTTCTGCCTCGCTGTTGCCCATGCTGCAGGATAATGAAGCGCTCTACGTGCAAAGAAGCCGTGTTGCCCAGAATTACCCCGGTAAGGATGCCTACTACAGCTTTGTATTAACACTGTTTGGCCAGGGTTGGGACCAGCAGCGTTTTCGCTTTACTTCTCAGGGCGAGCTGGTCCCTGACCGGGGGCAGGAATGCGCGGTTTCTCATTAAGTCTTATTACACTTTCCATCAGTATGACCTTCATGCCACTGGCTTCGCTGGCAGCACCGTCGGTCCAGCAACAGTTGCTGGAGCAGGTGCGCCTTGGCGAAGCCACCAACCGCGACGACCTGGTGCGCCAGTCGCTCTACCGGCTGGAGTTAATTGCGCCTGATGATCCGCAGGTGATGGCAGCCCAGGCCCGCTATCTGCTGCGCCAGGGCGATACCGCCGGGGCGCAAAAGCTGCTCGATAAGCTCAAGAAAAACGCCCCGGACTCGGCGGCGACAAAGCAGGCGCAGACGGATGCGACGGTGGCCTCGCCGCAGGGCAGCCAGACATTGCAACAGGCGCGTCTGTTGGGCACCACCGGCCACGTGTCGGAAGCTCTCGACGAATATAAAAAACTGTTTAACGGTGATACGCCGCCGGATGGCGACCTGGCGGTGGAATACTGGATGCTGGTGGCGCGCGTTCCCACCGAGCGCGCCCGGGCCATGAAAGAGCTGGCGGCGCTTAACAAGCGTATGCCGGGCAACAACACGCTGCGAGCGGGGCTGGCGCAGATGCTGTTTAGCGACGATCGCCGCGAAGAAGGGTTTGCGTTGCTTGAGCAGATGTCGCGCTCAAGCGGCGGGCGCGGCCAGGCGGCAGATATGTGGTATGCGCAGGTATCGCAAATCCCGGTCAGTGGCGCGAGTGTGGCTGCACTGCAACGTTTTCTGAGCGTGTTTGACGAAGGCGATACGGTAGATAGCGCTAAAGCCAAACTGGCGCAACAGCAGCAACAGCTGGCCGACCCGGTATTCCGCGCCCGCGCCCAGGGGCTGGCTGAGGTGGCGAGCGGTAGCGGCAAGAAGGCTGTGGCACCGCTGAAAGCCGCACTGAGCAAAGACCAAAACGACGCCGAACTGGTGGGTGCGCTGGGTGAGGCCTATTCCCAGCAAAACAACCGCGCGGCGGCAGTACAGCAGTTTCAGAAAGCGCTGCGCATGGACCCGAACAACGACAGCAGCGGCAAGTGGCAGGGACTGTTGCAGACCAACCACTACTGGCTGTTGATTGACCAGGGCGACAAAGCGCTGGAGGCGAAAAACACGGCATTGGCGCGCCAGAAATATACTCAGGCGCGTCGCGTGGATAACACCGACAGCTATGCAGTGCTTGGCCTGGGGGATGTGGCGGCGGCAGAAAACGACGACGCTGGCGCCGAGCGCTACTATCGCCAGGCTCTGCGTATGGACAGCGGCAACAGCAACGCGGTGCGTGGGCTGGCCAACGTTTACCGCCGCCAGTCGCCAGAGCGCGCCGAGGCGTTTATTCGCGGCCTTAGTGTGAGCCAGCGGCGCAGCATTGACGACATTGAGCGCAGCCTGGCCGATACGCGCTATGAGCAACAGGCTGAGGCGCTGGAGGCGAAGGGCGCCTGGGCGCAGGCCGCCGCGCTGCACCGTAAGCGTTTGCAGATGGACCCGGACAGCGTCTGGATTGTTTACCGGCTGGCAAAAGACCTTGATGCCGCCGGACAACGGCGCGAGGCCGACGGGCGGTTCCGCGCGCTTGCCAGCAAGAAACCCAGCGACCCGGACCAGGTTTATGCTTACGGGTTGTATCTCTCCGGCACCGAGCGCGACACCGCGGCGCTGAACCATCTCAGCACGCTGCCCCAGAGCAAATGGACGGACAATATTCAGGAGCTGTCTGACCGCCTGCGCTTTAACCACACCTTAGAAACCGCTAACCGCCTGCGCGACAGCGGCCAGGAGCCTCAGGCCATTGCGCTGTTGCGCCAGCAAACGCCGTCGGACCGCATAGACTTAATCCTTGCCGACTGGGCCGGGCAGCGGGGCGACCTCACACAGGCCCGCACGCTGTATGAGAAGGTGCTCTCACGCAGCCCGGACAACGACGACGCGCTACTGGGGCTGACCGAAACCGCCATTGCCCAGGGCGACAAGACGCAGGCGCGCAGCAACCTCGCACACTTTGCCACGCTTACGCCAGCCGAGCCGCCGTCCATTAACGTTGAACGCCGGGTGGCAAACGCGTATTCAGCGCTTGGCGACGAGGCGCACGCCCAGCAGATTTACGACCGCATCATCCCGCAGGCGCGCAACCAGCCGCCATCGATGGACAGCGCGCTGGTCATGCGTGACGCGGCACGTTTCCAGGCGGCGAATGGTCATCCTCAGCAGGCGCTACAGACGTATCGTGACGCGATGGTGGCGGCAGATATCACCGACAAGCGCCCGGAAGATAACGACAGCTTTACCCGTCTGACGCGCAACGATGAGAAAGACGACTGGCTCAAGCGCGGGCTGCGCAGCGACGCCGCCGACCTTTACCGCCAGCAAGACGTGAACGTGACGCTGGACCACGAATACTGGGGCTCCAGCGGTACGCCTGGCTATTCCGATCTCAAAGCCAACACCACCATGTTGCAGGTGGATGCGCCGCTCAGCGACGGGCGCATGTTCTTTCGTACCGACGTGGTGAATATGGATGCGGGCAGCTTTGGCGGCGACCACACCGAGAAGTGGGGCACCTGCTACGAGCGCGGCTGTGACAGCAACTTTAACCAGCGCGCCAGGGGCGCAAGCGTTGCCGCTGGCTGGCGTAACAGTACCTGGGAAGCGGACATCGGCACCACGCCGATGGGCTTTGAGGTGGTGGATGTGGTGGGCGGCGTGAGCTACGCCAGCGACCTGGGTCCGATTGGTTACACCGTTAATGCCCATCGCCGCCCGATTTCCAGCTCCATGCTCTCGTTTGCCGGGCAGCGCGACCCAAATACCAACACGGTGTGGGGCGGCGTGCGTGCCTCGGGCGCGGGAGTGAGCATCAGCTACGACAAAGGCGAAGCGCATGGCGTGTGGTCAAGTCTGGGCATGGACCAGATTACCGGCAAGAACGTGGCCGATAACTGGCGCGCGCGCTGGATGACCGGTTATTACTATAAACTCATCAACGAGAATAACCGGCGCATGACCGTTGGCCTGAACAACATGCTCTGGCACTACGACAAGGACTTAAGCGGCTATACGCTCGGCCAGGGCGGTTACTACAGCCCGCAGCAGTACGTGTCGTTTGCCGTCCCCGTAGTGTGGCGCCAGCGTACGGAGAACTGGTCCTGGGAAGTGGCCGGTTCGGTGTCGTGGTCCCATTCCAGAACCAACGACCAGCGCCGCTACCCGCTCGCAAACCTGATTCCAAACGATACCGACTACCCGGATAAGTTTGCGATGGAAACCGGTTCGGCCTCCTCCGGCGTGGGTTACACCGCACGCGTTCTGGTGGAGCGGCGCTTAAATTCACACTGGTCGCTGGGGGCCGGGGTGGATATTCAGCAGGCGAAAGATTACACCCCGAGCCATGCGCTGATTTTCCTGCGTTACTCTCAGCAGGGCTGGCAGGGCGATTTGGATATGCCACCGCAGCCGCTGGTGCCTTACGCGGACTGGTAATTATTCGTGATAACGGGACGAAAGCGGAAAAATCGACGCCTGATACAGTATACTCTGAGCGCATGAAGTACCGGAGTGCATAACCAGAGTCTGTACGGAGAATAAGTTTGCGAGTCAGGCGTTCGTTAACGATAAAACAAATGGCGATGGTGGCGATTGTCTCCATCGTCTTCATTTTTGTCTTTGTCGTTGTGCAGTTGTTCCATTTTGTCCAACAGAGCCGCTACACCACGGCCACGCAGATGGAAAGCATCGCCCATACCGTGCGCAAGCCACTGTCTGCGGCCATTCTGAGGGCCGATATTCCCGAGGCCGAACGCATTCTCAACAGTATCCAGCCCGTGGGTGTGATTGGCCGTGCCGATGTGGTGCTGCCAAACCAGTTCCAGGCGCTGCGCGTCAGTTTTATTAACGAGCGCACGGTGCCGGTGCTGATTTCACGCCTGTTTGAGCTACCGGTACAGATAACGCTGCCGCTCTATTCGCTGGAGCGCCCGGCGAACCCGCAACCGCTCGCCTACCTGGTGTTACAGGCCGACTCCTGGCGAATGTACAAATTCATTATCAGCACCATATCGACGCTTATCACCACCTGGCTCCTGCTGGCGCTGGTGATGACGGTGGCGATTACCTGGTGCATCAACCGGCTGATTGTCCATCCGCTGCGCAAAATGGCGAAAACCCTCGACGGGCTCGACGCTGAAGATGTCGCCGGGCACCAGCTTGAGGTGCCGCGCCTGCATCAGGACGACGAGATTGGCATGCTGGCTCGCGGCTATAACCGTAACCAACAGCGCCTGTTGCAAAGCCAGCAGGAGGCTCAGTCACAGGCAACCCGCTACGCCGTGTCTGGCCTGCCAAACAAAATGCTGTTGCAGGCGCTGCTGGAGCGCGCCAATCCCGGCGACACAGCCTTGCTGATTGTGGCCTGCGAAACGCTGCGCGATGCCGCGGCGGTGCTCAATGAAGAGCAGCGCGATATGCTGTTGCTGAGCCTGGTGGAGCAAATCCGTTCGGTACTGCCGCAAGAGGTGGTGCTGGCGCAGGTGAGCCACTATGACTTTGCGCTGCTGATGAGCGGGGTGCGCGATCCGTGGCAGGCAATGATGACCGCAGAGCACGTTCTTGAGGCGCTTAAGCAAAAGCTGCCAGTGCAGTCGCTGCCGGTACGTCCGTCGGCCAGTATTGGTATTGCGATGGGAGAGCCGGGGGTATCGGGTGAACTGTTGTACCGCCATGCCGTCTCTGCCATGTTTTCCGCTCGCCGCCACGGTAAGCACCAGATTCAGTTTTTCAACCCCGAGCAAATGGACGCCACGCGCCAGCGCATGACCGAAGAGCACGATATTTTGCAGGCGCTGGAGCACGGTGATTTTGCGCTCTGGCTCCAGCCGCAGGTGGATTTGCGCAGCGGTCAGGTGGTGAGTGCTGAAGTGCTGCTGCGCCAGCGCCAGCCTGATGGGGAATGGGCGCTGCCGGAAGGGTTGATTGAGCAAATCGAGCGCTGTGGTCTGATGGTGCGGGTGGGTAACTGGATTCTGGAAGAGTCCTGCCGCCTGCTGGCCGACTGGCAGCGTCAGGATATCCACCTCGCGCTGAGTGTGAATCTCTCGGCGCTCCAGTTGCTGAATTTTGAACTGGGGCCGGTGCTCAATGAAATGCTCCATCGCCACCGTGTTGATCCCAGCGCGTTAATCCTTGAGGTGACAGAAAGCCGCCGCCTCAGTGACCCGGATGCTGCGGTGAGCATTTTGCGCCCGCTGCACGACGCGGGCATACGCATTGCAATGGACGACTTCGGTATGGGTTATGCCAGCCTGCATCAACTACACCGCATGAAGGCCATCCCGATTGATATCCTGAAAATCGATAAAGCGTTTATCGACGCGCTGCCTGCCGATGACAGCATGGTCGAGGTGATTCTGTCGCTTGCCGCACGCCTGGAGCTGGAGGTTGTGGCCGAAGGGGTCGAAAACGACATCCAGCGCGAGTGGCTGCGCCGGGCCGGGGCGCATATCGGCCAGGGCTATCTGTTCGACAAACCGCTGCCAGTAAACGAGTTTCTGACCCGCTATGGCCGCAATACCAATGATAGTCTGTAACCATTTGGTAATAGCTGTAGCGTTTCAGCTCTAAGTTTTTAACATTTTAGTTTCAAATATGAGTCTGGCATATATCTGACATGTTTAGTGGGTGTTATTTTTAGCGCCGCAGGCCAAAACAAACTTATTAACGTGCCTGCCGTTGAATTGTGCTCGAAGGACACCCCTATGAAGATTTCGTTATTTAAAAGCCTCTATTTCCAGGTACTGACGGCTATTGCTATTGGTATCCTGCTCGGCCACTACTGGCCGGAGCTGGGTGCGCAGATGAAACCGCTTGGCGACGGCTTTGTTAAGCTCATCAAGATGGTTATTGCCCCGGTAATTTTCTGTACCGTGGTGACCGGCATTGCTGGCATGGAAAGTATGAAAGCAGTGGGCCGCACCGGTGCGGTGGCGCTGCTTTACTTTGAAATTGTCAGCACCATTGCGCTGATTATCGGTCTGATTATCGTCAACATTGTGCAGCCAGGCGCGGGGATGAACGTTGACCCGGCAACGCTTGATGCCAAAGCGGTGGCGGTTTATGCCCAGCAGGCGCAGTCGCAGGGCATTGTTCCCTTCCTGCTCGATATCATTCCCAACAGCGTTATCGGCGCGTTTGCCAGCGGCAATATTCTGCAAGTGCTGCTGTTTGCCGTGCTGTTCGGCTTTGCCCTGCACCGCCTGGGCGACAAAGGCCAGCTGGTTTTTAACTTCATCGACAGCTTCTCGCGCGTGATTTTCGGCATCATCAACATGATCATGCGCCTGGCGCCTATCGGCGCGTTCGGTGCGATGGCGTTCACCATCGGTAAATACGGTGTGGGTACGCTGGTGCAGCTGGGTCAGCTGATTATCTGCTTCTATATCACCTGTATTCTGTTTGTGGTGGTCGTGCTGGGCTCCATTGCCCGCGCGACCGGCTTTAGCATTTTCAAATTTATCCGCTATATCAAAGAAGAACTGCTGATTGTGCTGGGTACCTCGTCGTCTGAGTCGGCGCTGCCGCGTATGCTCGACAAAATGGAAAAGCTGGGCTGTCGTAAATCGGTGGTCGGGCTGGTTATCCCAACCGGCTACTCGTTTAACCTCGACGGCACGTCGATTTACCTGACGATGGCTGCCGTGTTTATTGCCCAGGCGACCAACAGCCACATGGATATCTTCCACCAGATAACGCTGCTGGTGGTGCTGTTGCTGTCGTCAAAAGGGGCGGCAGGCGTCACCGGCAGCGGGTTTATCGTGCTGGCAGCCACCATTTCTGCGGTGGGGCATCTGCCGGTTGCGGGACTGGCGCTGATCCTTGGCATCGACCGCTTCATGTCTGAAGCGCGTGCGCTGACCAACCTGGTCGGCAACGGCGTGGCGACGGTGGTTGTAGCGAAATGGGTGAAAGAGCTGGACGAAAAACAGCTCAAAAACACGCTTGATAACAAAAATCCTGCTGCAAACACCAACGAAATCTCTTCCTGACCTCTCAATTTCCCGCGGCGGCTTGCTCTCGCCGCGGGCTCTTGCGCATAATTAGCGGTTATTTTTACTTTCCAACGGTGACGTTTGTTCGGTTGAGTGGTCTAAACCACCGTTGGCATGACTGTGGGATATTGCAAACCGATAAGCGATACCCGTTATTTTTACCAGGATTGTAGAGCAGGGGTTTCAATGCAGGGCAAAAACGTGCGGCTTTATGCCGGTGGAATTTTGATGGCTGCCGTGGTGGCACAGGCACATGCCGAGCCGCTACAGCCCGATCCGGCGTGGCAACAGGGTACGCTTGCCAACGGCCTCCAGTGGCAGGTTCTTGCCACGCCGCAGCGCCCAAGCGACCGCATTGAAGTTCGCCTTGCCGTAGATGTTGGTTCGCTGACAGAAAACACGCAGCAAAGTGGTTACAGCCGTTTCCTTCCGCACCTCGCTTTTTCCCAAAACAACGATACGCGCGCTGTGTCGCTCTGGCAGCAGTCAAAAGACCCGCTTAATCCCGCGCCACCGGTACTGGTCACCTATAACACCACGCTCTTTGAGTTAAGCCTGCCGAATAACCGCAACGATTTGCTCAAAGAGGCGCTTGGCTGGCTGGCAGGTATGGCGGGCAACCTGACGATTACGCCTGAGAGCATAGGCTCTGCGCTACAAACCCATAACGGTGTGATGACCTGGCCGGGTAACACCCAGGATGGCTGGTGGCGCTATCGCCTCAAAGGTTCACCGCTGCTCGGCCATGACCCGGCGGCAGAACTTAAAGAGCCGGTCGATGCCGAGCAGCTTAACGCCTGGTACCAGCAGTGGTACACGCCGGATGCCATGACGCTTATCGTGGTGGGCAATGTTGACAGCCGCAGCGTGGCCGATCAGATAAACAAGCAGTTTGGCGAGCTTAAAGGCAAGCGCGAAACGCCTGCGCCGGTGCCGACACTGTCACCGCTCAAGCGTGAGCCTGTTGCCATCGCCAGCCCTGAGGTGCGCCAGGACCGACTGGCGCTGATGTGGGATAGCGCCTGGACGCCGATTCGCGACTCGGCCTCCATGCAGCGTTACTGGCGTTCAGACCTGGCGCGTGAGGCCCTGTTCTGGCACGTGCAGCAGTCGCTGAGTAAAAACAGCGCCAAAGACATTAACCTGACCTTCGACTGCCGCGTGCTGTTCCAGCGCGCGCAGTGCGGTATTAACCTCGACTCGCCTAACGACAAGCTTGTCAGCAACCTCACTCTGGTGGCAAAAGAGCTGGCGAAGCTGCGTGATAACGGGCTGGCGCAGGAAGAGTTTGATGCGCTTATCGCGCAGAAAAAACTGGAACTGCAAACCCTGTTTGCCACCTATGCCCGCACCGGAACGGCGGTGTTGATGAGCCAGCGTTTGCGCTCGTTGCAAAACCAGGTCGTGGACATTGCGCCGGAGCAGTACCAGCAGTTGCGTCAGGCGTTTCTCGATGACCTGAGTTTGCAGGTGATGAATCAGGACCTGCAGCGCCTGTTGCAGCAGGATATGGCGCTGGTATTGCGCCAGCCAACCGGCGAGCCGGAATTTAATATGAAGTCTCTCCAGGCGGTGTGGGATAAGCTGATGGTGCGCGATGACGCGCCTGCACCGGCGGAAGTACCGCAGACGGTGCCAGAGGCCGAGCCTGAGCCGCAAGCGGGCCTGCCTTCACCTGACGCCAGCGCAACGGACATTCCCGCGGCGCGCTAAGATGGCAGGTGCCTGGACATAGCACCAGTGTACCGCTGCCAGCGATGTAGACATAAAAAGGGCCGACTGGCCCTTTTTGCCTTCACAGCCCCAGCTTGTTTCTCTGCCCCTCTTCTGCACGCGCGTTCTGACTGCCTCTTTACGTTCCCGCCATGCCCGACGTTGCAAGGCGATGGCCTCTTTTGCCAATGGCGGCACCGGGTAACGGCTTATTCTTGCTCAGGAATCTGTGGGCAAGAATAAGTCGCCCGCGCTGTCCGCTTTCCTGTCACTCAACTATCTTTAGTGTTGACAGGCATTGTCAGGAAAAGGAGCCAGATATGACAAGAACAGGCAAAGCTATTAGCTGGGTGGTTGGGATTTTGCTGTTGCTGATCGTGGCGATTGCTATCTTTATCGCGATATTTGACTGGAATCGCGTGAAGCCGATTATCAACGAGAAAGTCTCTGCTGAACTGAACCGTCCGTTTGAGATACGGGGCAATTTAGCGGTTGCCTGGGCGCGTAACCCGCAGGAAACCGGCTGGAAGCGCTGGGTGCCGTGGCCGCACGTGCGCGCAGATAACATCTGGCTGGGTAACCCACAGGGCATTCCCGGCGACACCATGGTGCAGCTACCGCGCGTGGAAGCCACGCTGTCGCCGCCTGCACTGCTTGGCAAAACTATCTGGCTGCCGTGGGTGAAGCTGGTGAAGCCCGACGTGCGGCTGGTGCGGGTGTCTGAAACGCGTGACAACTGGACCTTTACTCTGGGTGATGGCAAGGATGACAAACAGAATAAAACGCCGTCTGACTGGTCGTTTCGCCTGGATAACATCCTGTTTGACCAGGGGCGTATCGCCATTGATGACAGCGTCAGCAAGGCAGAAATGGAAATCGTTGTCGACCCGCTCGGTAAGCCACTGCCTTTTAGCCAGGTGACCGGCAGTGGTGAAAAAGGCGCCGCCAAAGTAGGTGATTACGTATTTGGGCTTAAGGTGAAAGGGCGCTACAAAGGGCAGGACATTGCCGGCACCGGCAAAATTGGCGGCATGCTGGCACTGAAGGACGCCAACACGCCTTTCCCGGTGCAGGCTGACGTGCGTTCTGGCAGTACGCGCGTGGCGCTAAGCGGTACTATCACCCGCCCCACTGAGCTGGGCGGTGCCGATCTGCGGCTGCGTTTTGCCGGGGATTCGCTGGGGGATCTGTATGAGCTTACCGGTGTGCTTCTGCCGGATACGCCGCCGTTTGAAACTGACGGGCGTCTGGTGGCCGAGCTTAACGGCAAAAACGGCTCGGTGTTCCGCTATCGCAACTTTAACGGACGCATTGGCGACAGCGATATCCACGGCTCCATGGTGTACACCCAGGGTAAACCGCGGCCAAAGCTTGAGGGTGACCTGGTCTCGCGTCAGTTGCGTCTGGCAGATCTTGGCCCGCTGATTGGCGTGGACTCTGGCAAAAAATCCAGCCGCCGGGAAAGTAAGAAAACCAACGCTAACCAGCCGCTCGGCAAAGTCCTGCCTTATGACCGTTTTGAAACCGACAAGTGGGATGTGATGGACGCTGACGTGCGCTTTAAAGGCCAGCGTATTGAGCACGGCTCCTCACTGCCGCTCAGCAATCTTGATACCCACCTGATTTTGCGTGACGGCGACCTCAGACTGACGCCGCTGCGCTTTGGCATGGCGGGCGGCACCATCGACGCACAGATTCGCCTTGAGGGTGATAAAAAGCCGATGCAGGGCAGGGCAGAGATCAGCGCGCGCCGGTTGCAGCTTAAGCAACTGATGCCCAACGTGCAGTCGATGCAAAAGACGCTGGGTGAATTTAACGGCGATGCCGATATTCGCGGCACCGGTAACTCGGTGGCGGCGTTGCTTGGCTCGGGCAACGGCAATCTGAAACTGTTAATGAACGACGGGCTTATAAGCCGTAACCTGATGGAAATTCTCGGGCTGAACGTGGGCAACTTCATTGTGGGACAAATTTTTGGTGATGAAGAGGTGCGGGTCAACTGTGCGGCGGCCAACCTGGATTTGACCAATGGCGTGGCGCGCCCGCGCATTTTCGCCTTTGATACCGAGAACGCCATCATTAACGTGACCGGCACGACAAGCTTTGCCAGCGAGCAGCTGGATTTGACCATCGACCCGGAGAGCAAGGGGATCCGCATTATCACGCTGCGCTCGCCGCTTTACGTGCGCGGGACGTTTAAAACCCCAAGCTATGGCGTCAAGCCCGGGCCGCTGATTGCCCGCGGTGCGGTTGCCGCTGCGCTGGCAACGCTGGTGACGCCTGCGGCGGCGCTGCTGGCATTGATTTCACCGTCTGAAGGCGATGCCAATCAGTGCAGCACTATTTTGTCGCAGATGAAGCGCTAAAGGGGATTGCCCGGCTGATAACATCCTCAGCGTCAGGGCAAAAGCGCGGCTGATGCCGTAGCCTGGCGTGGGTTGCCGCAGGCAACGGCGCACATCACCTCACCCAACGTGCCAGCCGTCGGATGGCCGCGCCTTTTACGCTCTGGCGCGGCCAGGCCACGGTTACAGGAACATCCCGCCCGACACTTCTACACGCTGCGCATTCATCCAGCCCAGTTCATCGCTGAGCAGTGCTGCAATGGCATCACCGATATCATCAGGCTCTCCCACGCGCCCCAGCGCCGTCTGCGCGGCAACGAACTGGTTAAGCTGTGCATTGTCGCGCACCGCGCCGCCGCCAAAATCGGTGGCAATCGCGCCCGGCGCAATGATATTCGCCGTAATCCGGCGCTCGCCCAGCTCTTTTGCCAGATAGTGGGTCAGTACCTCCATCGCGCCTTTCATTGAGGCATAGGCGGCGTAGCCTGGCAGCGCAAAGCGCGTCAGCCCGCTTGAGACGTTCAGGATACGCCCACCGTCGGCAATCAGCGCCAGCAGCGCCTGGGTGAGAAAAAACGGTCCCTTGAGATGCAGATTGAACAGCGCATCAAAATCCTCCTCGCGGGTTTGCTCAATAGCAGCGTGCAGTCCAGTTCCGGCGTTGTTTAATAAATAGTCAAAGCTGTCGCGCTGCCACACCTGGCGTAACTGCTCTGTCACCTGTTGTGCAAAACCAGCAAAGCTGCGGCTGTCGGCCACATCCAGCGCCAGTGCAACCGCTCTGGCCCCGCGTTGTTCCACTTCCCGCACCACCGCGCGCGCTTCTTCTTCCCGGCTACGGAAGGTGAACAGAGAATCAATTCCCCGTTCAGCCAGCTTCAGAACGGCATTTTTACCCAATCCACGGCTGCCGCCGGTCACTAATGCGATACGTTGCGTCATGTTTTGCCCCTTTCTGGATAACTGTGTATGGAGAAAAAGCTTATTGAATGCTAATAAAGCAATAAAGATGCGCAGATGCGCTTTACTGTTTCGTTCATAACAACAATGCGCCGACGATATGGATAAAATTCATGCAATGCAGCTTTTCGTGAGAGTCGCCGAACTGGCGAGCTTTTCACGCGCGGCTGAAACCCTGAGCCTGCCAAAGGGCAGCGTCTCGCGACAGATCCAGGCGCTGGAAAATACGCTCGGCACCCGTTTGCTGCACCGCACCACGCGCCGCGTGCAACTCACCCAGGACGGCATGATTTACTACGAGCGCTGCCGGGATTTGCTCGCCAATCTTGACGAGCTGGACAGCCTGTTTTTGCACGATCCCACCAGCGTGAGCGGGCGTCTGCGCGTTGATATGCCGGTGAGCATCGCCCGTAATCTGGTTATCCCGCGTCTGCCTGGGTTTTTGCAGCAGTATCCCGGCATAGAACTTGAGCTTAGCAGCAGCGACCGGTTGGTGGATGTGGTGCAGGAAGGGTTTGACTGCGTGGTGCGCGTTGGCGTGCTGCGTGACTCCGGCCTGGTGGCGCGCCAGCTTGGTAAGCTGACCCAGCTTAACTGCGCCAGCCCCGGCTACCTTGAGCGCTTCGGCTGGCCACAAAGCCCGGACGAGCTGACCTCGCACGCGCTGGTGCATTACGCCGCCACGCTCGGCGTGCGCCCGCCGGGGTTTGAAATCTGGCGCGACGGCCAGGTGCAGTGGATAAAAACCGGCGGCGTGCTGACGGTCAACAGCACCGAAACCTACCATGCTGCCTGCCTTGCCGGGCTGGGCATTATCCAGGTGCCGCGCGTGGGGGTGCGTGAAGCGTTACGCAGCGGCGAACTGGTGGAGGTGCTGGCGCAGTACCGTGCGGCGCCGCTGCCGGTGTCGCTCATCTGGCCGCATCGGCGCAATTTGTCGCGCCGGGTGCATCTGTTTATGGAGTGGCTCTCTGAGGTGATGAAAGCGTATGTGGATTAACCATCTGGCACGCGCTGTCTGAGGTATCGGCCATATCCGTTAGCGTCAGGTCTATAATTTCATTAAGATCGGGCCAACCGCCTAAAGGACTATGGAGCCAATGCGTACATCTGATAACGAAAAACGCCCCACCCGCGACCTGAACTACACGCCGGTTGTGAATCTGGATAAATCGTCATCCGACGAGAAAGAGGGCAAAGAAAACAGCGCGATCGCGGGCAAATTGCAGCACGTGAACAAAACCGTGAAGCGTATTGAGCGCAACCCGATGGTGGCGCACATCCTGCGTGCCGTGGAGCGTTTTAACGACCGTCTTGGCAACCAGTTTGGCGCCGCCATTACCTATTTCTCGTTTTTATCGTTGATCCCCATTCTGATGGTGAGCTTTGCCAGCGCGGGTTACATTCTCGCCTCGCACCCCACCTTGTTGCAGGATATCTTCGATAAAATTCTCGCCAACGTCAGCGATCCCACGCTTGCCCAGACGCTGAAAAGCACCATTAACACGGCGGTTCAACAACGTACCACCGTTGGGCTGGTAGGGCTTGCGGTGGCGCTCTACTCCGGGATTAACTGGATGGGCAACCTGCGTGAGGCGGTACGCGCTCAGTCGCGTGATGTCTGGGAACGCGCCCCGCAGGATGAAGAGAAAATCTGGATTAAATACCTGCGCGACTTTATCTCGCTAATTGGCCTGCTGATTGCGCTGATTGTTACGCTCTCAATCACCTCGATTGCCGGTTCTGCCCAGGCGCTGATTATCAGCCTGCTGCACCTGGATTACATTGAGTGGCTCAAGCCCGCCTGGCGACTGATTGGGCTGGCGATTTCGATTTTTGCTAACTATTTGCTGTTCTTCTGGATTTTCTGGCGGCTGCCGCGCCATCGCCCGCGTAAAAAAGCGCTGATGCGCGGCACGCTGATTGCGGCAATCGGCTTTGAGGTGATTAAAATCATCATGACATGGACGCTGCCAACGCTTGTGAAATCACCGTCTGGCGCGGCCTTTGGTTCCGTGCTGGGGCTGATGGCGTTCTTCTATTTCTTTGCGCGCCTGACGCTATTTTGCGCGGCCTGGATTGCCACCGCCGAGTACAAAGATGATAAGCCGATGCCAGGCAGACGCCCGCACCAGTAATCCCTCACCTGTGCTCCCCCGCAACGCCCGCTCGGGGGAGTGAAAAAAGCAGCATGAAAATCCACCCAGTAACTTTTATTTAACCTGAATGCAGTTCAATCTTCTGACTCTGCAATAAATAACAGTTGCTTCATTTTGTTCTGTTCGTTAATCACACATTATCCACTTTTTGCCTGTTTTTTGCTCAACCTGCGCCTGGCGCGCGCGTTGAAATGTCGCTTTTGCTGTGCGTAATATGGGCATTCGTTTGTTCAAAAAACATCAATAAGAAAATCGTATGCAAGCATCAATTGCCACACCTGTCGATACCGACCAGACCGCGCCCGTCAACTCGCGCGGCAAGGTGGTGGTTGCCTCACTGATAGGCACCGCCATCGAATTTTTTGATTTCTATATCTACGCTACCGCCGCCGTGATTGTGTTTCCGCACATCTTCTTTCCGCAGGGCGACGCCACTGCCGCCACGCTACAGTCGCTCGCCACCTTTGCGATTGCCTTTATTGCGCGCCCGGTTGGTTCAGCGCTGTTCGGTCACTTTGGCGACAAAGTCGGGCGCAAGGCAACGCTTGTGGCCTCGCTGCTGACGATGGGCATTTCAACCGTACTGATTGGCCTGCTGCCAGGCTATGAAACCATTGGCGTGCTGGCGCCTTTGCTGCTGGCGCTGGCGCGCTTCGGCCAGGGGCTGGGTCTGGGCGGTGAATGGGGCGGGGCGGCGCTGCTCGCGACAGAAAATGCGCCTGCGCACAAGCGCGCGCTGTACGGCTCTTTCCCGCAGCTTGGCGCGCCGATTGGCTTTTTCTTTGCTAACGGCACCTTTCTGCTGCTCTCCTGGCTGCTTACCGACGAGCAGTTTATGAGCTGGGGCTGGCGTATTCCGTTTATCTTCTCTGCGGTACTGGTGCTGATTGGTCTGTATGTGCGCGTTTCGCTGCATGAAAGCCCGGTGTTCACCAAAGTGGCTAAAGAAGGTAAACGCGTGAAAGTGCCGCTTGGCACGCTGCTGACAAAGCACATGCGCGCCACCATTCTCGGCACGTTTATTATGCTGGCAACCTATACGCTGTTTTACATCATGACGGTGTATTCCATGACCTACAGTACGGCCGCCGTGCCGAACGGCCTCGGCTTCTCGCGCAACAGTGTGCTGTGGATGCTGATGATGGCGGTCATTGGTTTTGGTGTGATGGTGCCCATTGCCGGGATGCTGGCCGATGCCTTTGGTCGTCGCAAAAGCATGATTGTGATTACCTCGCTGATTTTGCTGTTTGCGCTGTTTATGTTCCAGCCGCTGCTTGGCTCAGGTAATCAGGGGCTGGTGATGGTGTTCCTGCTGGTGGGCTTAAGCCTGATGGGGCTGACCTTCGGGCCAATGGGCGCGCTGCTGCCGGAACTGTTTCCGACCGAAGTGCGCTACACCGGCGCGTCGTTCTCGTATAACGTCGCCTCCATCCTGGGGGCGTCTGTTGCGCCGTGGATTGCCGCCTGGCTGCAAACCACCTATGGCTTGTTCTGGGTGGGCGTTTATCTGGCCAGTATGGCGGTCATTACCCTTATCGCCCTGATTTGTACTCACGAGACGAAGCATCAGTCGCTGTAACAGGTTCGGCTCTTTCCTGATTAGGGAGAGCCGTTTTTGCCTGTGCCTGGCCAATAAAAATGCCAGCCGGTTCTCGCCCTGGCTGGCAGTCATGGGCAGTTAATGAATTAGCGCTTTTCGAAATGGCTAACCCGCAGGCGACTGGGGGTTTGTTTTTTATCTAACGCGCCCAGCACGCGGACGTTATCACCTGGCGCTACGGCGGCGCTGTTCAGCACTGCTGCGGGAATGACCGCATCGATTTGCCCGCTGTCGTCGCGCAACAGGTAGACATCTGTCCCCTGTTTTTTCTCCAGCCTTCCCTGAATCTGCACGCGGGTGCCGTCAGCCAGCCGGCTGGCCTGGGCAATAGTGGCTCTGTGGGCTTCTTCTGGAGGGGGCGCGGGTTCTGTATCGCTATGCGTCAGTTGATGCGGGGTTTGCGCCGCGCTGGGACGCGTCTCTTCACCATGCGCCACCATAAGCGGGAAAAAGGTGCCAACAAGGACAAGAAGTTTCCAGTGTTTCATCCGTTGCTCCTGTACTCAGTCATGGCTAAAGCCTGGCACACGCCCGCCATTTTCCCCACTGAATAAGCACGTTGTGTCGCAATTTGCCTGATAAGCAACGGGCGAGCATGGCAGGCTTGCTGTACGGGAGCGTAACGGTGCCGACAGTTGAGGTTAAATAAGATTTTTCCAGGTATCGGGGTCATTCACACTGCAATATCTCTGTCATATTGTGATCTTAGACTCATTTTTGAGTTATCAGGTTGCCAGTTCTACGCGAGTAGATAAAGTATGTGACGCATCATAAGCAGGAGTCTACGCGAGTAGATATCGCTTAACGCGAATGAAATGGATATTCCAACACCGGGGAATTTTACATGAGCAACGATACTTCCGCTGTGCCAACTGGCGATGCGGCACACGCAGCACAGGAACGCCTGGCGACGGATGAAGGACGCAGAGACTTCCGGCGCGCCACGTTTTCCTGCTGGCTTGGCACAACGATGGAGTACGCTGACTTTGCGCTATACGGCCTTGCCGCAGGCATTATCTTTGGGGATGTCTTTTTCCCCGAGGCAACGCCGGTCATGGCGCTTCTTTCAAGCTTTGCGGCCTGGTCGGTGGGTTTTATCGCCCGTCCGATAGGCGCACTGCTGTTTGGCTGGATTGGTGACCGTCACGGCCGCAAGGTCGTGATGGTCACGACTATTGCCTTAATGGGGCTGTCTACAACCCTGATAGGCCTGATTCCGAGCTACGCCTCTATTGGCGTGTGGGCGCCGACTTGTCTTGTTATTCTGCGCTTCTCCCAGGGTCTGGGTGCGGGCGCGGAACTGTCCGGCGGTACCGTGATGCTGGGCGAATACGCTCCGCCGAAGCGACGCGGGCTGGTGTCTTCCGTTATTGCGCTGGGCTCTAACAGCGGCACGTTGCTGGCATCGCTCATCTGGTTGCTGGTGCTACAGATGGATAAAGAGAGCCTGATGAGCTGGGGCTGGCGTATTCCGTTCCTTGGCAGCATGCTGATTGCTATTGTGGCGCTGTTTATTCGCCGCCACATGCGTGAGACGCCGGTGTTTGAGCGCCAGAAAGCGCTGCTCGAAGCCCAGCGTCGCGAGGCGATGGAGCGCGGCGCGGTGGCGCAGCAGCAGGATACCCGCAGCTTCTGGCGTCGTACCCGCGCATTCTGGACCATGGTGGGCCTGCGTATTGGCGAGAATGGCCCGTCCTACCTGGCGCAGGGCTTTATCATTGGCTATGTGGCAAAAGTGCTGATGGTCGATAAATCCGTGCCGACCACCGCCGTGTTTATCGCGTCGTTGCTGGGCTTTGCGGTTATTCCGCTGGCAGGCTGGTTGTCTGACCGTTTTGGCCGCCGCATCACCTATCGCTGGTTCTGCTTCTTACTCATTCTCTACGCGTTCCCGGCCTTTATGCTGCTGGACTCCCGCGACCCGATGATTGTCATACCGACCATTGTTGTTGGTATGTCGCTGGCGTCGCTGGGCATCTTTGGCGTGCAGGCGGCGTGGGGCGTGGAACTGTTTGGCGTGACGAACCGCTACACTAAAATGGCGGTGGCGAAAGAGCTGGGTTCAATTATCTCTGGCGGTACGGCACCGCTGGTCGCCGCCGCGCTGCTGTCCTGGGCCGGGCACTGGTGGCCGGTGGCAACCTACTTTATGGTGATGGCATCCATCGGGCTTATCACGACGTTCTTCGCACCGGAAACTCGCGGTCGGGATCTGAATTTGCCAGAAGACGCAATTTAACGGATTTATTTTGCGGGCAAGGATTTTTGCGGGGCAGCAGGGTATTCTGTTGTCCCGCAGTTCTTATTTTGCAGCGCAATCAGGCAGGTATTGAGTGAGTGTAAACCGTACCCGGCGCGTAACGCGCACCGACGTTGCCCGTGAAGCAGGCACCTCGGTGGCGGTAGTGAGCTACGTTATCAATAACGGGCCGCGCCCTGTGGCAGCACAAACGCGCCTGAAAGTGCTGGCAGCGATAGAAAAAACCGGTTACCGCCCTAACGGTATTGCGCAAGCGCTGGCATCCGGCACCACGCAAACCTACGGGCTGGTGGTGCCAAATATCTCCAATCCCTTTATCTCTTCCATGGCGCACGCGTTGCAGCAGGAGGCATTTGCCGATGGCAAGGTGCTGTTGCTGGGCGATGCCGGAGACGACAGGCAGCGCGAGCGGGAAATCATCAATAATCTGCTGCACCGGCAGGTGGACGGACTGATTTACACAAGCGTTGACCGCCATCCGTATATCGACCTGATTCTGGCCAGCGGTACGCCGTGCGTGATGATTGACCGCATCGACAAAAGCCTGAATGTCAGTTCGATTCAGGTCAATGAAGAACAGGCGGCGAACCTTGCAACGCGTCATCTGATTGAGCACGGCTATCGCGATATTGGCATTATTTGCGGCCCGACGACGATGCTCAACACGCAGGACAGACTGCGCGGCTGGCGTCATGCGCTGGAAGAGGCGGGGCTTGGCGTAAATACGTCGTGGATCTTTTCCACCGATTACACGCGTGCCGGGGGCTATGAGGCCACACAGCGTTTGCTGCGTGGCCCACGGCCTCGGGCGCTGTTTACCACCAATGAGCAGCAGGCGTTAGGTTGCCTGCGCGCACTGGCGGAACACGGCCTGAAAGTTCCCGACGATGTTGCACTGGTGTGTTTTAACGCCACCCTGGAGTCGCAGTATAACGTGCCGTCATTAACCGCCGTGCGACAGCCGGTCACCCGCATGGCGCAGGCGGCCGTTGGCATGTTAAAAGCGTGGGACGGCAAAGCGCGTCACCGCGAATTTGCTTTCGATTTACAACACGGAGAGTCCTGTGGCTGCCAACCGGCGAAACGCCCGGTGAGCTGATGCAGACGCTGTACAGGTATGCGAGTAATTATTGATTGCGATCCCGGCAACGGGATCCCGGGTGCTAACGTTGATGACGGTCTGGCACTTGCTCTGGCGCTGTCTGCGCCACAGATGCATCTTGAGATGATAACCACCGTTGCGGGCAATACCGCAAGCGAAGTGGGCTATGCGGTTGCCTGTAATCTGGTGCGCGAGTTGGGTGCCAGTGTGCCGGTGTACCGCGGGGCGTCCCACGCGCTGCTGGAGCCTGCCGCGCCGTGGCGCGAGCGCCTGGATAACGCCGTTGATAACAATGGCCTGCGCCCGTTATGGCAGAGCGTGACGCCTCCGCCCGACTGCGAGCGCACCCAGCCGCTGGCCCCTTTTGCGCTGGGCGAGCTTATCTGCAATAACCCCGGTGAAATTACCTTAGTGGCAATTGGCCCGCTGACCAACGTGGCACTCGCACTGCGTTTGTTCCCGGAGATGGCAAGCGCGGTAAAGCGCATTGTGATTATGGGCGGCGTGTTTAACGTGCCGGGCTATCTGAAAGACACCAATTTCGGACTCGACCCGGAAGCGGCGCATATCGTGCTCACCAGTGGCGCGCCCATTACGCTTGTGCCAATGGACGTTACCACCCAGACACAAATGGTACACACCGACCTGGTCAGGCTGGCGTCCGTGGATAACGCCGCCACGCGCTACCTGTCTCGCACCATGACGCCGTGGATTGATTATTCAATAAAAACGCGCGGTCTGCCTGGCTGCTGGATCCACGATGTGTTGACCATCGCCTGGTTGCTTGACCCCACGCTATGTGAGAGCGAAACCGATTATCTTGATGTGGCGCTGCACGGCGTGGCGCGCGGCACCACCTGTCGCTACGGCAAGCTTCGGTTGAATGTGGGCGTGCCTGAGCCACAGGGCGCGCCGGTGCAAATTCTGACGACGATTGACAACGCACGGCTGCTCGCGCTGATTGAGGCATATTTGCAGGCGTGACGGGGGAGTGGGTTTTCATTGTCTGTATGTCAATACGTCAGCCCTGATAGCGAACCTCTCTTATCAACACCTGTCCTGGCATCTTAACTGCAATTAACGGCGCACATGTGCGCCGTGTCCTTTTATTGTCTTTATTGCCCCGCTTTTCTTAGACGTTTCCAGCATTTACGTGCCGGATTTGCAGTGATACAACCAACGTCATGTTATCTCTGACAAGGAAAGGAGAGACCCGCATGTTACGCCAGAATCGATATCAGGATGGACAGTTTATCTGCGCAGAGCAGGCGCTGACGATTGATCAGGATGAAATACTGATATCAGCAGCACATGCTATCGTGATTGCTCTGGAGCCAGAGCAGGTTGAAGGCATTGCCGGTCTGATGACGTTTATCCGTAAAATCATCAAGGCCGTGCCGGCACTTGATAATGAAGTGCAGGATTTTTATGAAACCATCAGTAATGACACGGATTTCCCGCACAGTCTGTCCATTATCTATTTTGACGGTAATGACGTGATTCTGGATTACTGGAGTGATGAGATGAATAACCAGTTCTCTGTTATTTTTACCCATGAGAACGAGGCGTGGAGGTTGAAAGAGTGGAATGGCATAACAGTGCCGGACACCTGGTATACCTCCCACAAGCAATAAAAGCCTGTGCCCCGGCCTGTGGCGTGCTGGCTGCACTCCCTTCTCTGAATGCATTATCCGCATCTCGCCAATAATACAGCCTGCAGACCAATCAAAAATGTTCGCCTGTGATGAACAGGCGTTCGGCAACGCCCCCAATGAAAAATTTTTAGTCCGACTGCATCCGTTTGTGGCGTTCATTCGTATATAGATGCAAGGGGACACCCGAGTTCATAACAATTCCATTAATTGAGGGTTACATAATGAACAAGCTCATTGGTTGTGCACTGATTATCGGTCTTGTCTGTAGTACGTCTGCTTTCGCGGCGGGGATGGAAAAAACCAAAATGGTCGGTGGGGCCGAAATGTATCCATCCAAAAACATTATCGAAAATGCCTCTCAGTCGAAGGATCACACTACGCTGGTTGCCGCCGTCAAAGCCGCTGGACTGGTGAGTACCCTGGAGGGTAAAGGACCTTTCACGGTCTTTGCTCCAACTAATGAGGCTTTCGCTAAACTGCCGGCTGGTACTGTCGATACGCTATTAAAGCCTGAGAATAAGTCAAAATTAACCGCAATACTGACCTACCATGTTGTCGCCGGAAAACTGGATATGAACGCACTGATGAATAAAGTGAAATCAGGCGGCGGAAAAACAGAACTCAAGACGGTTAATGGCGAACCTTTGTGGGTGGTTAAGGATGGGGCTAATGGGCTACAGCTTAAAGACAAGCAGGGTAATGTCGCTAACGTTTCTATCTGGGATGTTCACCAGAGCAACGGGGTTATTGATGTGATTGATACCGTACTGATGCCGTAAATATTACCTATACTGGTGCAGTAACAGCGGGTTACTGCACCACTTCAGGGGTGATATGGACAATTGTGTTACGACTGATGTTTCGCTTATGTTGGGCATCGCCCGCGGCGACCAGGAAGCCTTCAGAAAACTCTATCAGATTTATTGCCCTCGGCTTCTGGCCATTTCATTACGCATCGTCAAACGTCGGGATGTGGCCGAAGATATTCTCCAGGAGGTATTTGTTCACCTGTGGTCAAGCGCGCATTCCTTTGACAGTAACTTAAGTTCACCCCGGACATGGCTCAGTTATCTGGTGCGCAATAAATCCATAGACTGGCTGCGTGCTCGCGATAACCAGTGGCAGCCTGAGGACGACATTGAACTTGCCCAACCTGATTTGAATAGCCTGACTCCTGACCGCCTGGTACAGAGTGAGGAAAATGAACGGCGTTTGCTTAACTGCCTGAACCATCTGCCGGTTGACCAGCAGCAAAGTATTGCTCTGGCGTGGTTTCAGGGGTTTTCACATTCAGATATCGCGCGGCATATGGATAAGCCTGCCGGTAGCGTTAAAAGCTGGATCCGAAGGGGCCTTGAGCATCTGAAGGAGTGCGTGGGATTATGAATGGTGATACCCAGGATGATGTAAAGGCCGCAGAATATGTACTGGGTTTGCTGTCGGTACAAGAGCGAGTGGAGTTTGAACGTGAAATGGTTCGGCGCCCTGAACTGCGGGCAATAATGTGGCGCTGGCAGGAGATGATGAGCAGGCTGGATACGTTTATCGAACCGGTTGAACCACCTGAAACGCTGTGGCGCAGAATTGAATCTGCAATCAGTACTAAACGGTCTTCTCACGTCGTTCGACGCGTGATGGGATGGACGGGATGGACGGGATGGGCGGTTGCGGCCGTTCTGGCCGGTTTTATGCTATTCAGACCTGCGACCTCACCGCTCAGCCAGCCTGTTGCCATCCTTAGCGCCTCAGATGGCCAAAGCCAGTTTATTGTCAGCGCCAGCGCTGGCAGCCACACCCTTACGGTATCAGGCCTGAATGTTCCTGCTGCAAATACCCATAGCCTTCAGCTGTGGCTGCTAAAGGAGAACGCGGCGCCGGTTTCTCTTGGCCTTCTCGACACAACGCCTGTTGTGCTCAAACTGAACGCCAGCCAGCTTAATCAGCCTGTGCGACTGGCTGTTAGTCAGGAGCCAAAAGGTGGTGCACCGGGTTCGTTGCCAACAGGTCCTGTGCTTTATACGGGGTCGATAACGACGGGTGTTGAAGGGATTTAATGGCTTTTGCTGGGGGACGTTCCGGTCATCAGGCTCCCCTGGTCGTCTGGTCGTCTGGTCGTCTGGTCGTCTGGTCGTCTGGTCGTCTGTAATGCGGACATCACCGCGACAGCAATGCCGCTGGTTCTAAGCAGGCGATAACTTGAAAACGTTGTGGTGAGCCGCAGAAACCTTCCAGAACTATTGGCTCAGGGGGCATGGGAGGCTTTCTGGTTCTACAGCATGCGTTAAGGGTCTGGTCCTTCTTAATCCCGCACCTGGAACATTAAAAAACTGGCCTACAATACGGCCAGTTTTCTGTATTGAAACGTATATAGCGGTGTCTGCGTCTTAGCGCATCGTCACAAACTCTTCTGCTGCCGTCGGGTGAATCGCCACGGTGTTGTCAAAGTCCTGCTTAGTCGCACCCATCTTCAGCGCCACGGCAAAGCCCTGCAACATTTCGTCCATGCCGGAGCCAATCCCATGAATGCCGACGATTTTCTCGTCTGCACCTACGCACACCAGCTTCATACGGCACGGCTGGCGGTGACTGGTCACGGCGGTGTACATGGCGGTAAACGAGGACTTGTACACCTTCACGGCGTCGTCACCGTACTGCTCGCGCGCCTGCGGCTCAGTCAGGCCAACGGTGCCAATCGGCGGGTGGCTGAACACCACGGTTGGCACGTTGCTGTAATCAAGGTGCTCGTTCGGCTTGTTGTTAAACAGGCGCTCAGACAGGCGGCGGCCAGCGGCTACCGCCACTGGCGTTAACTCGATGTGGCCGGTGTTATCACCCACGGCGTAAATGCCCGCAACGTTGGTGTTCTGGAATTTATCCACGACGATATAGCCTTTTTCGTCGGTTTTCACGCCCGTTGCCGCCAGGTTGACATTATCGGTCGCCGGTTCGCGGCCAATGGCCCAAATCAGGCAATCCACAGTCTGGCTGCGGCCATCTTCCAGCGTCAGCGTCAGGCTGCCGTCGGCGTTTTTCACCACTGATTTCGGCACCGCCTGCGTGTGCAGCTGCGGGCCTTCGGCGGCCATCACTTCAACGAGCGTTTCAACAATCAGCGGATCAAAGCTGCGCAGCGGCGCGTGTTTGCGCACAAACAGGTGAGTTTCGGCACCAAGGCCGTTCACCACACCGGCGATTTCCACCGCGATATAGCCCGCGCCTACCACCGCCACCCGCTTTGGCAGCGCCGGTAGCGCAAAGAAACCGTCGGAATCAATGCCGTGCTCCACGCCCGGGATCTGCGGGTGGCTCGGGCGGCCGCCGGTGGCAATCAGGATGTGGTCGGCGGTAATCTGTTCACCGTTCACTTCTACCGTGTGCGCGTCCACAAAACGGGCGAAGCCGTGGATGACATCCACTTTATTCTTGCCAAGCACGTTGTCATAAGAGGTGTGGATGCGGTCGATGTAGGCCGTGCGGCTGGCAACCAGCTTGTCCCAGTCGAGGTTGTTGAGCGTGGCGTCAAAGCCGTAATCCGGGCCGTACAGGCGAATCGCCTCAGCGATTTGTGCGGCGTGCCACATGACTTTTTTCGGTACACAGCCCACGTTCACGCAGGTGCCGCCAAGCTCTTTCGCTTCAATCAGCGCGCACTTTTTGCCGTACATGGCCGCACGGTTAATGGAGGCAATACCGCCGCTGCCGCCGCCGATTGCAATGTAGTCGTAATGTTTCGTCATGGCCGTTACCTTACGTGAGTCTGTCAGGCGCGAATTATCGCGCAATGAAATAAAGGTTTTGTCTGTTGCTGAAATTGCTGTTTATTCCGGCACAATCCAGTTAATGGTGGTATGCCCGGTTCCCGCTGGCACCAGTTTACGGTGCAGCCACGGCAGCAGTGTGGTCATCTGTGCCTCCAGCTTCCAGGGCGGGTTAATAACAATCATGCCGGAGGCGGTCATGCCGCGCTGGTCGCTGTCCGGGCGCACCGCCAGTTCAATTTGCAGAATGCGGCGAATGCCGGTGGCTTCAAGGTCGTGAATCATGCGTTTGATTTGCTGGCGCAGCACCACCGGATACCACAGCGCGTAAACGCCGGTTGCAAAGCGCTTGTAGCCTTCGTTGATGCCAGCAACTACCGCCTGGTAGTCGGTTTTTAGCTCATAAGGCGGGTCGATAAGGATAAGCCCACGGCGTGAGGCCGGCGGCAGTTTAGCCTTAAGCTGCTGGTAGCCGTCGCCGCGGGTTACCGTGGCGCGCTCGTCGTCGCGAAACTCCGTGCGCAGCAGCGGGAAGTCGCTCGGGTGCAGTTCGGTCATTAACAGTTGGTCCTGCGGGCGCATCAGCTCGCGGGCAATCAGCGGCGAGCCGGGGTAATAGCGCAACTGGCCGCTGCGGTTAAAGGCGCTGACCGCATTCATGTACGGCTCCAGTTCAGCGGGCGTGTCATCCTGCTGCCAGATGCGGGCAATGCCTTCCATATATTCGCCGGTGCGCTCCGCGTGGGCGCTGGAAAGCTGGTAGCGCCCGGCCCCCGCGTGGGTGTCGAGGTAGAGAAACGGTTTTTCTTTCTCTTTTAGCGCTTCCAGAATCAGGCTCTGGACGGTGTGCTTAAGGACATCGGCGTGGTTGCCGGCGTGGAAACTGTGGCGGTAGCTGAGCATGCGGGCTGCGTTTTCCAAAAAAGTGTGGGAGTCAGATATCCCGCCAGTATATACCCAAACGCCTGCGAGTTGCAGGAAGGCAAGCGCCGCGCTTGCCATTGAAATTCACTACACTAACCCTCATGCTACTGAGTAATTGTCGCTGCATGATGCGCTAAACAAACAACATTTCAGGACCGAGCCTATGACGAACCCATTAACTGTCCCGTTTTCCCTGCCGCCGTTTTCAAAAATCCAGCCTGAGCACGTGGTGCCTGCGGTCACTGAAGCGCTTAACGCCTGCCGTGAGAAAGTGGAAAGCGTGGTGGCGCAAGGCGCGCCCTACACCTGGGATAACCTGTGCCAGCCGCTGGCGGAAGTGGATGACAGGCTCGGGCGTATTTTCTCCCCGGTAAGCCACCTGAACTCGGTGAAAAACAGCCCGGAACTGCGCGAGGCTTACGAGCAGACGCTGCCGCTGTTGTCTGAGTACAGCACCTGGGTGGGCCAGCATGAAGGGCTGTACCAGGCCTATCGCAACCTGCGCGAGGGCGACAGCTACGCAGCACTGGATATCGCAAAGAAAAAGGCCGTGGATAACGCCCTGCGTGACTTTGAATTGTCGGGCATCGGCCTGCCTGCCGAGAAGCAAAAGCGCTACGGTGAAATCGCCGCGCGTCTGTCAGAACTGGGTTCTGCCTACAGCAACAATGTGCTGGATGCGACCATGGGCTGGACGAAGCTGATTACCGATGAAGCCGAACTCGCCGGAATGCCGGAAAGCGCGCTTGCGGCGGCGCACGCCCAGGCCGAAGCCAAAGAGCAACAGGGCTGGCTGCTGACGCTCGATATCCCAAGCTACCTGCCGGTGATGACCTACTGCGACAACCAGGCACTGCGCGAAGAGATGTACCGCGCCTACAGCACCCGCGCTTCTGACCAGGGGCCGAACGCGGGCAAGTGGGACAACAGCCCGATTATGGAAGAGATCCTGGCGCTGCGCCATGAACTGGCCCAGCTGTTGGGTTTTGGCAGCTACGCCGAGAAATCGCTGGCCACCAAAATGGCCGAGAACACACACCAGGTGCTGGATTTCCTTACCGATCTGGCCAAACGCGCCCGCCCGCAGGGTGAAGCTGAACTGGCCCAGCTGCGCGCCTTTGCCAAAAAAGAGTGCGGCGTGGAAGAGATGCAGCCGTGGGATATCGCCTACTACAGCGAGAAGCAGAAGCAGCACCTGTATAGCATCAGCGACGAGCAGCTGCGCCCGTACTTCCCGGAACAGCGCGCGGTAAACGGCCTGTTCGAAGTGGTGAAACGTATTTACGGCATCAGCGCCAAAGAGCGTAAAGATATCGACGTCTGGCACCCGGATGTGCGCTTCTTTGAACTGTATGACGAGAACAATGAGCTGCGCGGCAGCTTCTACCTGGATCTGTATGCCCGTGAGCACAAGCGCGGCGGCGCGTGGATGGACGACTGCGTGGGTCAGATGCGCCTTGCCGACGGCTCGCTGCAAAAACCAGTTGCCTACCTCACCTGTAACTTCAACCGCCCGGTGAACGGCAAACCGGCGCTGTTTACCCACGATGAAGTCACCACACTGTTCCACGAGTTCGGCCACGGTCTGCACCACATGCTGACGCGTGTTGAAGCGGCAGGCGTTGCAGGCATCAGCGGGGTGCCGTGGGATGCCGTTGAGCTGCCGAGCCAGTTTATGGAAAACTGGTGCTGGGAGCCGGACGCACTGGCGTTTATCTCCGGCCACTTTGAAACCGGCGAGCCGCTGCCGCAGGCGCTGCTTGATAAAATGCTGGAAGCCAAAAACTACCAGGCGGCGATGTTCATTCTGCGCCAGCTGGAGTTCGGTCTGTTCGACTTCCGTCTGCACGCCGAGTTTAACCCTGAGCAGGGCGCGAAAATCCTCGACACGTTGCGTGAAATTAAAGCGCAGGTGGCGGTCATTCCTGGGCCGACCTGGGGCCGTTTCCCGCACGCCTTCAGCCACATTTTTGCCGGTGGCTACGCGGCAGGCTACTACAGCTACCTGTGGGCCGACGTGCTGGCGGCAGATGCGTATTCACGCTTTGAAGAAGAAGGTATCTTCAACCGCGAAACCGGGCTGTCGTTCCTGGAAAACATCCTCAGTCGCGGCGGCTCCGAGGAGCCGATGGAGCTGTTCAAACGCTTTCGTGGCCGCGAGCCGAAGCTTGACGCGATGCTGGCCCACTACGGCATTAAGGGCTGAACTCCGGCGTGAAAATCTGTTTGATTGATGAGTCAGGCGCCGGTGACGGCGCCTTGTCCGTTCTGGCAGCCCGCTGGGGGCTGGAGCACGACGCCGAAAACCCGATGGCGCTGGTGCGCACACCTGAGCACCTTGAACTGCGCAAGCGTGATGAGCCAAAGCTTGGCGGCATCTTTGTGGATTTTGTCGGCGGGGCGATGGCGCACCGGCGCAAGTTCGGCGGCGGGCGCGGTGAGGCGGTAGCCAAAGCCGTTGGCATTAAAGGTGACTACCTGCCGGATGTGGTGGATGCCACCGCCGGGCTGGGGCGCGATGCCTTTGTGCTGGCGTGCGTCGGCTGCCGGGTGCGCATGCTGGAGCGCCACCCGGTGGTGGCAGCACTGCTGGACGATGGCCTGACGCGCGGTTACGCCGACCCGGAAATTGGCGACTGGCTTAAGGCGCGGCTGTCGCTGATTCACGCCTCCAGCCTGACGGCGCTGGAGAGTATTCGCCCGCGTCCGCAGGTGGTTTATCTGGATCCAATGTATCCGCACCGGCAAAAGAGTGCGCTGGTGAAAAAGGAGATGCGGGTATTTCAGTCGCTGGTGGGTGCCGATGGGGATGCCGATGGGCTGCTGGCACCGGCCTTGCTGCTGGCTACAAAGCGCGTAGTCGTGAAACGCCCGGATTACGCACCGCCGCTTGCAGACAAGGCTACACAGTCGGCAGTGGTCACGAAAAGCCATCGCTTTGATATTTATCCCGGTACGCCGGAGTAACGCTTATGGATGTCCGCAGGCGCTGCGGACAAATCTTAAATTTATTTAATATTTTATTCGCCGCACCTCCCCTCATATTGCCGTTCTTCTCTTCTGAATTAAAATTTAAGCATTTGATATATATGCAATTAAATGGATTTGCTACCTGTTTGCTGTGTGGGTGAGTGTTTTTTATCCATTATATTTCCAGGGTTATGTTCAGAATTTCTTTAAGGGCGAGTTAAGAAAAGCTTTTTACTTTGACCTGCATCCGTAGCTCAACAGATAAAAAGGACTATTATCATGAACCCCGTCGAATCGCTTTTTGCCCGCAACAGGAGCTGGGCCAGTCGGCATGTTGCGGGCGATCCCTCTTTTTTCACTCGCCACATTGCCGGGCAAAAGCCCCATACGCTGTGGCTTGGGTGTTCTGACAGTCGGGTGGCCCCCGAACTGTTGACTGGCTCGCGCATGGGTGAGCTGTTTGTGCACCGCAATATTGCCAACATGATTTCACAGGATGATGAAAGCCTGATGAGCGTACTGCTTTATGCCATCGAGTTTCTGAATGTGACCAACATCATCCTGTGTGGGCATTATGGCTGTGGTGGCGTGCTGGCGGCGCTGAAGATGAAGGAGTCGGCCGGTCGTTCGGCCTGCAATCCGCTGGAGCGGCGCGTCAGTGCGCTTCGCCAGGGGCTGGAGGCCGATATTTCAGGTCTTGGAGGCTGCCAGTGTCATGCGGATGTGGCCGATAAGCTGGTCGAAGCGCATTTGCGGGTACAGTTTGAACGCCTCCAGGCATTGCCTGTGGTGCAACAGGCGTGGGCGCAGCAGCAGAGTCTGACGCTGTGGGGCTGCGTGTTTGATATTGGGTCAGGGCAGTTGAAAGAGTTAATGCGTAAGCATGGGAGGACAGTAGCATGAATATCGCAGGGATTGGTCGCGACCTGCTGGCCGGGGTGATTGTGTTCCTGGTCGCGTTGCCGATGAACCTTGGGATTGCTCAGGCCTGCGGATTACCGCCCGTTCTGGGTATTGTGACCGGTGTGACCGGCGGCCTGTTGGTCGCCATTCTCAGTCCGTCACGCTATGCGGTAAGTGGGCCAGCGGCAGGGCTGGTGACGATTGTTCTCGCGGCGGCATCCGATCTGGGTTCGTACCCGCAGCTGTTAAGCGCCATTGTGCTGGCAGGCGGTATGCAGCTGCTGCTGGGCTGGCTGAAAGCCGGGCGCTGGATTGTGTTGGTGCCAGGCTCTGTGATTGCCGGAATGCTGGCAGCCATTGGTATTATGCTGATTATTCAACAGGTGCCGGTTGCGGCCTCGCTGGATAAGGCGAGCGGGGCGTTTTCTGCGTCCTCGCTGGCGCTGAGCGCGCTGGCACTGGTGATTCTGTTTGGCTGGGAGCTGCCGGTTATCAGGCGCAAGCCGCTGCTGAGACTGCTCCCGGGGCCGCTGATTGCAGTAGTGTGCGGGGCGCTCGGTTTATCGCTGCTGGCGGGCGAGGCCACCGATGTTACCACCATTGAACTGCCAACACTGGCAAGCCTGGCGGCATGGCAGGCGGTGATGGCACATCCTGACTGGCAGAGCGCGCTGGTGAATCCGCAAGTCTGGACTGTTGCACTGACCATTGCGCTGGTGGCAAGCCTTGAAACGCTACTGAGCCTGGAGGCGCTGAAAAAGCTCAAAGAGCAGCGCCCGGAGCCGTCGGCCAACCGCGAACTGTATGCCCAGGGGGCCGGGAATATACTCAGCGGCCTGTGCGGTGGGCTACCGGTGACCTCCGTTATTGTACGCAGTTCGGTGAACGTGAACGCCGGGGCGCGCACCCGTCTGTCGGTGATTGTCCACTGCCTGCTGCTGGCGGCGGCGGTGATGTGGTTTAGCGGCGCACTGAGCCTTATCCCAATGCCGGTGCTGGCCGCCATCCTGATGGCGACCGGCTATAAGCTTGCTGCGCCAAAGGTCTTTGTGTTGCAGTGGCGTCAGGGTTTGAAATGCTTTATCCCTTTCCTGATAACCCTGGGCGGCATCATCGGGCTGGATATGTTAAGCGGCATTGCGCTGGGGCTGGTGGCACAGATGCTGGCAAACCGGTCTGGTGCGAAAAAGCCGCGCGCTATCTCGCTTGAAGACCGCGGCGACTATTTTGAACTGTCGTTCCATCAGCGCCTGAGCTTCCTGCATGCCAGAAAGCTGCGGCGTCAGCTGGCGACCCTGCCGCAAGAAAGCCGCCTGATTGTACTCAGCCGGGAAGGTGACAGGCACGACCCGGAAATTGACATGCTGCTTGACGGCGTCGCCGCACAGCGTGGCATTGAGGTGCAGCACCTGCGTTAAACAGGCTACGGCTATCTCTGGGCAATAAAAAAACGCCGGGCAGTGATGCCCGGCGTGTTGTTTTGTGCTTACGCTTGCGCGTCTGAGGGTTAATCCTCGTCTTCGTCGCGCAGTGGCACAATCAGCATATCGATATGCACGGTATTGATAAGCTGGCGTGCAGACGACATCAGCTTGCTCCAGAAGTCCTGATGATGCCCGCAGACCACCAGGTCCATATCGTACTTTTTAATCGCATCAACCAGCACCTGGCCCAGATCGCCACTGCCGCTCAGGGTTTCGGTAATCGGATAGCCTGCGCCAGTAGACAGCTCCGTCAGCGCATTGTGCGTTTCTTCAGAGATGCGCTTTTGCATATCGCCCAGGTTAACGTCAATCAGCCCGGTGTAGAGATCGGAGTAGTTCACATCAACATGAATCAGGGAAACTTTCGCGTTATACGGACGCGCCATCGATACCGCTTTCTCTACCAGCACTTTGCTTTCCGGTGAGAGATCGACTGCGATAAGAATATGTTTGTAAGCCATGGTGTTACTCCTTCCTTAAGATGTCGATGACCAGATGGAGCGGAAAACGACTGCTGCTTTATGCCAGCCTCTCGCCCGCATCCTGCGTACCTCAATTACGGAAATAAATGCCTGCCTTATGTGTAAATTATAGATGTAATTTCAACATAATGATGCAGTTGCCCTTCATGCTACCCCCTGAACCTGGTTTAGCGCAAACCCGGAATGTCCGTTTTGATATGTGGCAAAAAAAGCCGCACATCTCCTACACTATGGATAGACGATGCCGCTGTCGCGCCATCGTAAGCCAGACGGTGGTGTACCAGACCGTAGGCTGGCTTTTTCTGTCATCTGTCGCGCAAGTGAGCTGGATGAGGTTCAACGCCCCGGAGCGCGGTTTTGTGGGCAGAACCAGGGGGGAAGACGTATGGTAAGCACTGTCGCGCTGTTTTGGGCTTTGTGTGTTGTCTGTGTTGCGAATATGGCGCGCTATTTCTCATCGTTGCGCGCGCTGTTGGTCGTGCTACGGGGCTGCGATCCGCTGTTATACCAGTACGTCGATGGTGCGGGTTTTTTTACCTCGCACGGCCAGCCCGGTAAGCAAATACGTCTGGTGCGCTATATCTATGCGCAGCGTTATCTTGACCACCATGATGACGAATTTATTCGCCGTTGTGAGCGGGTCCGTCGCCAGTTTATCCTCACCAGCGCGCTGTGCGGCCTGGTGTTGGTTAGCCTGGTTGCGTTGGCTATCTGGCACTGAGTCACAATAAAAAAGGCGGGTCACTGACCCGCCTTTTCGTTGTGCTGCGTTTATATCAGCTGTAGCGACAGCCAGTACAGACCGCTCGACAGGCCAATTGAGGCTGGCAGGGTGAAGACCCAGGCCATCAGAATATTGGTTACTGTTTTACGCTGCAGACCGCCGCCGTCCACGATCATGGTGCCCGCCACGGAAGAGGACAGCACATGGGTGGTTGAAACCGGCATCCCGGTATAACTGGCCACGCCAATGGAGATAGCCGCTGTCATCTGCGCTGACATCCCCTGTGCGTAGGTCATACCTTTCTTACCGATTTTCTCACCGATGGTGGTCGCCACACGACGCCAGCCAATCATCGTACCAATACCCAGCGCCAGGGCGACGGCCATGATTATCCAGATTGGGGCGTACTCAATGGTATAGAGCATGTCGCTCTTAAGCTCTTTCAGGTAGCGCTTATCGTCAGCTTTGGTTTCCGGCAGACGCGCCACTTTATCGGCGGTGTCGGAGACGCACAGCAGCAGACGGCGCATATCACCGCGCGCTTCAACTGACAGCTTGTCATAGCTTTCCAGACCGTTGAGCATGCCTTTGGCGCGCTCAAGCGCGAGCACGGCACGTCCGGCATCGCAGTGGAACTCCTGCGGTTTACCGGCTTCGCTCTCTTCCGGCGTGGGGATAACCGGGCTCATATCAATCACATGCTTGAGCGAAGCGCTGTTTTGCAGGAAATACTGTTCAACGCTGTTGACGGCATCCCGGGTGCGCGCAATGTCGTAACCGCTGGCATTCATGTTAACCACGAAGCCCGCCGGTGCCACACCAATCAGCACCAGCATCACCAGACCAATGCCTTTCTGACCATCATTCGCGCCGTGCGAGAAGCTCACGCCGATAGCAGAAAGGATAAGGGCAATACGGGTCCAGAACGGCGGCTTTTTCTTGCCGTCTTTCTTTTCACGTTCGGCCGGGGTGAGGTGGATACGGCGGCGTTTTTTGGTGCCGCTCCAGAAGCGGCGCAGCAGGAAAATCATGCCGCCTGCGACCACCAGCCCCACAATGGGAGAGATAATCAGCGAACCAAAAATGCCAAGCACTTTCGGGATATTCAGCGCTTCAACGATAGAGGTGCCGGTCATCAGCGCATTGGTCAGACCGATGCCGATAATAGCGCCAATAAGCGTATGGGAGCTGGAGGCTGGCAGCCCAAAATACCAGGTGCCGAGGTTCCAGATAATGGCCGCCAGGAGCATGGAAAAGACCATGGCAAGGCCGTGAGTGGAGCCGACGTTAAGCAGGAGGTCCGTGGGGAGCATATGCACAATGGCATAGGCCACACTCAGGCCACCCAGCAGTACGCCGAGGAAATTGAACACCGCAGCCATAACAACCGCAATCTGTGACCGCATCGCGCGGGTATAGATAACCGTTGCCACTGCGTTGGCTGTGTCATGGAAGCCGTTGATGGCTTCGTAGAACAGAACAAAGATCAGAGCAAGTACTAACAAAAGCCCGGTATGCAGATCCAGGCCGGCAAATAGATGTAGCATAGACGTTACGCCATTTAATCAGGACATGAACGCGGCGCATTATCCGGGACAATGGCGGCGGGGGCAAAGTGAAATATAGACTTTTTTTGACATTAACCGCGGTGAATGTAAAAGAAATAAATAATTTGTCGCCAGTTTTCAGTTCGTTAATGGATGTGACAGTTTTTGCTGCTGGTGCGGGCTGCGCGCAAACTTTACAATCTTCCCCCTCAAAAGTGGGGGCTTAGCGTGGAAAAGTTTGATGTCATTATTGTAGGTGCCGGGGCTGCGGGGCTATTTTGTGCCGCCCAGGCGGGTCAGCAAGGGTTGAATGTGCTGCTTGTTGATAACGGTAAAAAGCCCGGTCGCAAGATTTTGATGTCAGGCGGCGGGCGCTGTAATTTTACCAACCTGTATATCGAACCTGCCGCGTACCTGAGTAACAACCCGCATTTCTGCAAGTCTGCACTGGCGCGCTACACCCAGTGGGATTTTATCGATCTCGTTGGGCGCTACCAGATTGCCTGTCATGAAAAAACGCTCGGGCAGCTGTTTTGCGACGACTCGGCACAACAGATTGTCGATATGCTGGTGGCCGAATGCGAGAAGGGCAACGTCACGCAGCGACTGCGTAGCGACATTCTGCACACTGAACGCACTGACGCAGGCTACACGCTCACGCTTAACGGCGCTGAGGTGCAGGCGCCGCGGCTGGTGATTGCCAGCGGTGGCCTGTCGATGCCGGGGCTGGGGGCCACACCGTTTGGCTATAAAATTGCCGAGCAGTTTGGTCTGAAGGTGCTGCCCACGCGCGCAGGGCTGGTGCCTTTTACGCTGCACAAGCCGCAGCTTGAGCAGTTCAACACGCTGTCTGGCGTCTCGGTTGAGGCGGTGGTGAGCGCCCACAACGGCACCAGCTTTCGTGAAAATATCCTCTTCACCCACCGCGGGCTGTCTGGCCCGGCGATTTTGCAAATATCCAGCTACTGGCAACCGGGCGAGCGCGTGACCATTAACCTGCTGCCGGACCAGAGCGTGGAGGCCTTCCTTGATGTGCGTCGTGCCAGTAATCCTGACCAGAACCTGAAAACGGCGCTCTCCCAGCTGCTGCCAAAGCGACTGGTGGAAATTATGCAGGCCACAGGCGATATTCCCGATGTCACCCTAAAACAGCTGCACACGCGTGAGCAAACGGCGCTGGCAGAGCGTCTGCACGGCTGGCAGGTCCAGCCAAACGGCACTGAAGGCTACCGCACCGCGGAGGTCACGCTCGGTGGCGTAGATACCCACGCGCTGTCGTCGCGCACCATGGAAGCACGCGACGTGCCGGGGATTTATTTTATTGGTGAGGTGGTGGACGTCACCGGCTGGCTTGGCGGTTACAACTTCCAGTGGGCGTGGAGTTCCGCCTGGGCCTGTGCGCAGGCGCTGGTTGAGGCTAAGTGACAAAAAAGCGCTGTTGCCTGTTTTTTCGTACCTGGGGCAACGTTTAAGATGGGCACCATTCATTACAAAGTGTGGCTGCCCATCTTGTAAAGGCAATAATATATAAACACTGCCTTATTTAAGATAATAAAAATGGTGTAATACCCGAGAATAAACAATTTTTCTGTCGTGAAAGGTTATATTTTGCGGGCTGAATATAATGTTTTTAATCAGCCAGGCTGATTGCTCAGATGGTTTTCGATATTAATCGTTATAACAGAGTTATTTTAAGAAATAACGATTCAGCTATCATTGACCACGACAGGTTGATAGCGTTTACTCATTATTAATGACGGCGCTAATCCATGCTGCGCTATGCCGCAAAGGCGGGCCAGTTAACATCCGCATACGCGATGTTAACGTGATAAGCCCGCAGGATGGCGCACTTTTCTTGTGCTGGAAATAATCGGCCGCACACAAAAATAAGTGGCGGTAGCTCTGTTTGGGTCTTGTCCGCGCGTTATTTTGAAAATGTCGCCATGTATTCCACGTAACGCGTGGGGGAGGAGTGTAAAGGATATATGTTAAAAGTATATAGCTGTTGCAGGTATTAAAATAGCATCCACACTCAGTGTGCTTATATTAATGCCACGTTGTTAAACCGGTGCGGCAGGTTTTTATGTGCTTAACCGGAGCGCTACGGGACACTATATACAGTATATATCTATGACTAACAATCATATGCACAGTAACGTTGTCTCTTAAATAAATACGTCCAATGAAAGTTAAGAGGTCAAAATGAATAATAAATACGTTTTTGCTTGCGCGCTGGTTGTACCGCTTCTCACTGGCTGCCCATATAACCCAACTACGCCTGCGCCGCCCGCCGCCTATTTTAATCAGTTCGATCAGTTTCAGGCTGAACTGGCAGCCAGAAGCGCCCAGAAAATTGGTTCGGCCGATGATTTTAAAATTATCGTCACCCAGGTGGCTTACCCGATAGGTACGTTGATGAGAGCCGGTAGCACAATCCCAATCGACTACTCGGCATGCACGCCCACCTCGACACCCGTGGCGTATGATGCCCCCAGTCTCTTTCCAACGTATACGCTATCAAAAGCCCTGGCTGTTGATTTGGGTCTTGATAACGAGGTCATCAACAAACTCACCGATTTCGGCGTGAAGGTTTCCACCACTGATAAAGTGACGTTCTCGGTCAAAAAAACCAGCCTACAGACTCTGGCAGATACGGATCTGAAAAAAACATTGAGTAATGCAGGCTGTCGGGAAATCATCAAAGGGAATACGGCCTGGTTAGTCAGGGGATATGTGGAAGGCCAGCGTGACTTTAGCCTGGAGAAATCCAAAAAGGCGACTATCGCTGGAAGCGTGCAAAAAATAGCGTCGTTTAACGTCAATGGGAGCAAGGAAAATGGACTGAGCCTGACTGACGATAAAACGGTGGGTTTCCTGCAAATTATTTCACAAGTGACGACAACAGCAGAGAGTTCTGTCCCTGCATTTGAAAAACCGACCGTGCAAAATGTCCAGGGAAGAACCTTCATTCAGCAGGACAGGCTGGATGCGTCGGATGCCGGGATGGTTATCTCGAAGGCGTTGAAGGCAAGTCAGTTTAATGTCATGGGCATTGAGAAGCTGACCTCATCTGAAATGCCTGATACCGCGCAGGTGCGTTTGTTTAACAATGGCGACAGACAGGATGCACTGCGTGCGCTCTCTGAGTTACAGAAACTTTATCCTAACGCGGAGCTGAAAAAAATCGGGCTACCTGCGGCTCCCGGCCATTTAGAGATATGGTTGCCTAAAGTGCGTTAAGCGGGTAACGATAGCCGCTTGTGAGGTAGAAGACTTCACAAGCGGTTTAGCTCGCTCAGGCCAGCCGGTTAATAGCGCCTGCATTTTAAATAAGACCGGGAAGCGGATACCGCATCAGGTCTGGCGATATCATTAACCGCAGGATCTGGCCCTTTTATTCTTACAGGCGACGGCGCTATTGATTAAATAAGCATACCGGCCAGGCGTTATTATCATGAGAACACAGACTGGCTGTGTCTTTTGCTGATTTAGCGATAAATTTCTGCCACGCCGTACAGCTTATTATTACCCGCAGCCGAGATAATTTTATACTCACTGGCGCCTTGTTTATCGGCCTTGCGTGAGAGCGCCTCTGACAGATCGTCCAGGGTATAAGCGCCGCCCACGGAGACAACGCCTATCTTCTCTTTTCCGTCGGTATTATTGACCAGCTGGGCGGCAAAGGCGCTATTCAGCGTGGCAAAACTCAGTAACAGTGCAGCAATAAATGTCGCTTTCATGGTGTCTACCTCAATAAGCAGGGCTGAGAAAAGTTACCGTCATGGCCGTTTCCCGTGACGTTTCATTGCACTATACCGACCTGAACTGTCGTCAGCCTGACGGCGATATAACAATTTTGTCAGAATGGTGGCGCGGTTTATTCCATACGGTTTGTTATGGTCAGGCGCCTGCGAATGCGTGTGCCAGAGGGCATGCGCGGTGCTTTTGTAGGCTGCGCCAGCACCGCTATGTGGTCGATGAAAAGCCCGCGTTACGGCAGTGCGCGGTAGTCCTGTTCAGACACCGGCTCCAGCCATTCGGTGGACGCGCCCTCGGCGGGGACCTCAATGGCAATATGCGCAAACCAGCTGTCTGCGGCTGCACCGTGCCAGTGTTTAGCGCCAGCGGGGATATTCACCACATCGCCAGCGTGCAGGCGGCGAGCCGGTTGATTCCATTGTTGATACCAGCCATGCCCGCCGGTCACCAGCAGAGTCTGCCCGCCTTTGTGGTGGATATGCCAGTCGTTGCGACAACCGGGTTCAAACACCACATTGCCGACTTTTACGCCCTCGGTGGAAAGCATGTTCAGGTAGCTGGTGCCCTGGAAATACTGCGCGTATGCCTCGTTTTTTGGCCCTTTCGGGAAAATGCCGTTGCCGTCAAACTGCGCGGTCATGGTGTTTTCCTTTATTACAGGATGGGTCTGCGGTCTGGGGAGCACCTCTGCCAGCACCGCGCTGGCATTAGCCGCCAGCGCGCTCCCCAGTTTTTGTTCCAGCACCTCGACAAACTCCCACAGCTGCCCGGCGCTAAGCCCGGTATTCAGGCACATGGCAAAATGGCTTTTAAGCTGGCTGTTGACGCCAGAGAGTGCCGCCAGCGCCGAAATTGTGGCCAGTTCCCGGGTCTGCCAGTCCAGCGCGTCGCGCATAAAAATATCGCCGAAAAGGTGAGACTTAAGGAACTGGTCAATGGCGGGCGCAAAGTCAAACAGCGGGCCGCCCACGGGCTGACCGACCAGCTGTGTCTGGTTGCGGGTGCCGGTTTCAAGGCTGTTTTCGTGGCCGGGGACCGGTGTTGCGTCTTGTCCCGTTTCGTCATTAAGACCCTGTTGCTGGCGATGTTGCAGTAGCGCCATCAGCGCACCGAGCGCATTCAGGCTTCTGGGAAAGCCGGCATAGGCATACAGCTGAACCAGCACTTCTTTAACCTCGTTAACCGTCATGCCGAGGTTAAGTGCCTCGTTGAGCGCCGTATTCAGTAGCGCGATATCACCGCGGGCGGCAAAGGCCGCTACCGGAATGACGGCCTGCTGTTTTTGGCTTAAAAGATTTTGCATTGCTCACCTCCAGAGGGCGCGCAGAAGAAAGGGAAATAGCGTTCACGGAGAAAGTGTATTGAAAGGCTGATTAAATGATAAGCTACACAAATGTGCATACACTGGTGCATTGCATTCACCAATCATGACAAAAGAAAAACTAAACGACCTCCAGGCCTTTGTGACCGTCGCCCGCGAGCGCAGCTTTACCCGCGCGGCGGCCCTGCTTGGCGTTTCGCGCTCTGCGCTGAGCCATACGCTGCTGGGGCTTGAGGCGCGCCTTGGCGTGCGGCTGTTAATTCGCACTACGCGCAGCGTTTCCCCGACACAGGCCGGGCATCGCCTGCTGGGTGTTCTTGGCCCGCGGCTTGATGAAATTGAGTCTGAACTGGCGGCGTTGCGCGCTGACCGTGACAAACCGGCAGGCACGGTGCGCATTACCGCCAACGATCACGCCATTGTCACCGTCCTCTGGCCGCGGCTGCGGCCATTGCTCGATGAATACCCGGATATCCAGATTGAATTTAGCGTGGGTTATGAGTTGACCGATATTGCCGCCCGGCAGTTTGATGCCGGAGTACGCATGGGCGACCAGGTGGATAAGGACATGATTGCCGTGCGCCTGACGCCAGATGTGCAAATGGCGGTGGTGGCAGCACCTGGTTACCTGGCGGGTAAAGCGCCGGTAATCAGTCCGGCAGACCTTGTGGTGCACAACTGCATTAATCTGCGACTGCCGACCCATGGTGCGCTTTACGCCTGGGAGTTTGCGCAGGGCAGCGAGAGAATCAATGTGCGGGTTGAAGGGCAAACGGTTTTTAATAACACCTTTCTGATGATTCAGGCGGCGCTGGACGGCGCGGGGCTTGCGTATGTTCCTCAGGATCTGGTGGCAAGGCACCTTGCCTCAGGGCATCTGACCGGGCTACTTGCCGACTGGTGTCCGCACTTTCCGGGTTATTATCTGTATTACCCCAGCCGTCAGCATCTGCCCGCAGCGTTTGAGCGCGTGGTAGAGGCTTTGCGTCTACAAAAAAGAGCGTAAACGCGCGATGCAGTGGCCAGGTTGCTGCCTTTTATTTACGAAGACGGCTTACAAGGCCACGGCCCAATTCCATTCTTCCTGCTCACTGTCGCCAGCAGAAAGGCGCACACTACGCAGCGCCCCGTCTGTTGAGAACGTCTAACCCGTCAGGTTCAGAACATTTTCGCTAATGGTGAATGAAAACCCCTTACTTTGTGCCGGTCAGCATTTGCTCCAGCGCCTGCTCCACGCGCGTGGCGGCTTCCTCTTCGCCGTGCGTGTGCAACACCTGAGCGACCTCACGCAACTGCTCGACGGTCAGCCCGACTCGCATACTGGCGCGCGTATGTGACAGCAGCTGAGCTTCCACGCCCGGCGTGGCGGCAAGCGCCCCGACGGTTGCCAGTTCGCGGCTTTGCCAGTCGAGGTTATCGCGGGCAAAAATATCGCCGAACAGGTGCGTTTGCAGGAACTGATTAATCTGCGGGGCAAAGTCGAACAGCGGCCCCTGTACTGGCGCGCCGGAGATTTTGGTCTGGTTGGCAGTGCCTGTGCGTCGCAGCTCCTCACCGACCGGAACCGGACTTTCTGGCGCGTTGCCCATGACGTCGGTGATGCCGCGTTGTTGACGCGCCTCAAGTACCTTCATCAGTTCGCTGAGTGCGTTGAGGCTGCGCGGGAAACCGGTGTAGGCATAGAGCTGCACCAGAATTTCTTTGTTTTCATTGACCGTCAGCCCGGCGTCCAGCCCCTGGTTTAGCGCGGCGTTGAGCCTCTCCATCTGGCTGGTTGCCATTCGTGCGGCAATCAGAGGGATAGCCTGCTGGCGCGCTGACAGCGTGTCGGACACCGCCTGCGGCGCTGGCATTTGTGCTGCGGTTGCCGTCAGGCCGCTGCTTAACACCAGTAACAGCGCTGCGAGTGCGAATGGGTTAACGCGCAGCATATTGCTCATCCGTCACTTTCTCCATCCATTGCACATTTTTGCCATCTACCGCACCGGTTATCGCCAGGTGCGTCATGGCACTGTCGGGCGCGGCACCGTGCCAGTGTTTTACGCCAGGCGGGCATGACACCACATCGCCCACGCGAATAACCTGTACCGGCTGGCCTTCTTCTTGCGTCAGGCCCACGCCTGCGGTCACTATCAGCCGCTGGCCCGCCGGATGGGTGTGCCAGGCCGAGCGCGCGCCGGGTGCAAAGGTGACATAGCCGCCGGAGGCATTAATATCTGGCCCGGCCGGGAACAGCGGCGTCACCTGGACCTGGCCGGTGAAATTCTCTGGTGCGCCGTAAACGGCGCGCTGGTTATCTGCTGAGGTGATTTTTACTTGCGCGTCCTGCGACCAGGCAGAAAATGCGCACAGCGTCAGCAACAGTGAGAGGTAAGGTGTTTTTCCCGTCATGCAAGGCGTCCTTTTGGTAAATGAAATGAAGGGCATGCGGGGATTTTAGCGCCAGCCGCATGTCGCCAGGCTGACGCTTGCCTGACAATGTTGTCAGGTAGATAAGGTAATGCTCGCTTCGCTCTCAGGGCGCGCAACGCTGCCCTGTGATGGCGTGGGGTCAGGGTGCAGTGCAAACGTTAGTCCAAAGGTATTAATGCCCCCTTCGCTGTGCGCAAAAACATCGCCCTGGTGCATGATTGCCACAGCCCGCACAATCGACAAGCCCAGGCCATGATGGGTATCGCTTCTGGCGCGGGAAGAGTCCACGCGATAAAAGCGCTCAAACAGGCGGTGCAAATGGGCAGGCGCAATTGGTTCGCCGGGGTTGGAGACTGCCACGCGAGCCTGGCGATTGTGTTCGCTCAGTTGCACGGTCACGGTACTTTGCGCCGGTGAATGTCGGGCGCTGTTTTCCAGCAGATTGGCGAGCGAGCGGTGGAATAAACGCCGGTCAATATGGACGAGCACATCGCCGGTCACTTCAAGTCTCAACTGCTTTTCAGCAAACGAAGGCTCAACGTATTCCGCCGTTTTCAGGGTTTCTTTACGCAGCGACACCTGCGTGAGCTGTGAGGCATGTTCACCTGCGTGGGCGTGAGAGAGGAACAGCATGTCATTGACGATGGAGGTCATGCGCTCAAGCTCTTCAAGGTTTGAGCCTAACAGTTCTTCAAGCTCCTCATGAGAGCGCCTGCGGGCAAGCCCCAGCTGCGTCTGACCAATCAGGTTAGTCAGCGGGGTACGCAGCTCGTGGGCGACATCGGCGTTAAAACTTTCAAGCTGCCGCCAGGCGATTTCCTGGCGTTCCAGCACGCCGTTAAAGGAGTGAGCCAGCTGTTGCAGTTCTTCAGGCAGTGCGGCGGTGTCCAGGCGTTGATCGTGGCAGCCTGGCGCCAGCTGTTGTGCCTGTTTGCCGAGCGCACCAACCGGGCGCAGGCCAATGCGTGAGACCAGGTAGCCCAGCAGGGCGGCGAGAAGCACGCCAAACGCGGCAACGAGCAGCAGCCGGTGGGTGAAGGTTTCGAGCGTGCTCATATAGGGCGTGGAGTCAATGGCGACAATATAGCGCAGCGCGGGCCGTGCGCCGTTGGCGGGTATGGTTTTCACTAAAATATAAAGCGGGCAGGCATCTTTTGTCGCACCGGGCATTTTATTAAAGCCCTCGTGTAACACCGACCACTGCACACCGACGGGCGGTGCGCCGCCTACGTTAAAAACGGGGTTGTCGCTGACTATCCAGTAGCGCACGCGCTCGCCTTCAGAGTTGGCCAGCACGGTGAACTTGTTGGCAAGCGTTGACCAGCCGTGTGCAGAGGTGCGTGCCGTTATCCACGGGCTCATCAGTGATTCGCGAAACAGCAGTTCGTTGTGCATCTGTTTTTGCAGCGAGTCATACAGCGAGGTGCGCATCAGCACGCCAATCGCTGAGACAATCAGCAGGGCAGATAGCGCAAACATCAGCGCCAGGTGCGTTGAGATGGAGCGTTCAGGCAGGCTTTTTTCTTTCACTCAATCCGCCCTCGCTTCAAGCACATATCCCATGCCGCGCACCGTGTGCAGCAGTTTTGCGGCAAACGGCGTATCAACTTTGGCCCGCAGGCGTTTAATGGCGACCTCTACCACGTTGGCATCGCTGTCAAAATTCATATCCCACACCTGCTCGGCTATCATCATTTTCGACAAGATCTCGCCCTGGTGACGGGCCAGCAGACTCAGCAGAGAAAACTCTTTGGCGGTCAGTTCCAGCCGGGTGCCGGCGCGAAATACGCGCCTGGCCAGCAGGTCAAGGTGCAGGTCGTGAATATGGAGCTGCGTGATATCTGCCCCATCGCTGCTACGTCGGCGTACCAGCGCCTGGATACGTGCCACAAGCTCAATGAGTGAAAACGGTTTGGGAAGATAATCATCAGCACCAAGACGCAGCCCTTTAACGCGCTCATCCACCGCGCCACGGGCCGACAGCATTAACACCGGCGTTTGCTTGCTGGCGCGCAAGCCTTCCAGCACCCGGTAGCCGTCCATGCCCGGCAGCATCACGTCGAGAATGATGGCGTCGTAGTCAATTTCCAGCGCGTAATGCAGGCCTTCGACACCGTCTGGCGAAACATCCACCTTAAACCCTGACTCGCCCAGTGCCCGGCTAAGATAGGTTGAGGTTTTTTCTTCATCTTCCACCAGCAGTAGTCTCATCGTGTTTTCCTCATTACGCGTTTTTATTGCCGATCGTGACTGACGATAATAGGGCTTTGCCCCCGACACCTGGCTGACAATTTGCTGACATTTTTGTCAGCAAAGCACATTGCAAGCTGACAGTATTGTTATGCTTTCGTCACGATGCTGACAGGTGAGGCTCTCTACTCTGATGTGACTTATATCGCACTCGCACCAGACAGGTGCACATCAGGGAGAGACTCATGAAATTCACATTGCTAGCGGCCCTGCTGCTGACGGGCATCACCCCAGCCCTTGCCGCCGATTACCGGCAAAACCCGTTCACCCTAGCCTACGACGGTGCAATCACCGCTAATGTGCCAGGCAGGGTTAATATCCACCAGGTAAAATACGATCTCAACGGCATTCAGATTGCTGCAAATATCTATACGCCGGCAAATTATGACCCGACGAAACAGTATCCTGCCATTGTTGTGGCACACCCTAACGGTGGCGTAAAAGAGCAGGTGGCCGGGCTTTACGCCCAGCGCCTTGCCGAGGATGGCTATATCACCATTAGCGCGGATGCCGCTTACCAGGGGGCCAGCGGCGGCATGCCCAGAAACGTTGATAAACCGGCAAACCGCATTGAAGATATTCACGGTATGGCAGATTACCTGAGCCAGTATCCCGGTGTGGATGCTGCCCGCATTGGGCTGCTCGGCATTTGCGGCGGCGGGGGATATTCACTCCAGGCGGTACAGACCGATAAGCGCTTTAAGGCGCTGGCTACGCTCAGTATGTTTGACTCAGGCCTGGTGCGGCGCAATGGTTTCCAGGACAGCGAGCTTGCCACCGTCCAGCAGCGTCTGGCGCAGGCCACGCAGGCGCGCATTCGGGAGGTAACAACCGGCGAGGTGAGTTATTCCGCTGACGCGACGCCCAGCGAGGCGCAAATCGCGAAACTGCCGTTTGCGCTTTATCGCCAGGGCTACGAATATTACGGCAAAACCCACGCCCACCCGAACGCCACGTTTCGCTATACCACCAGTAGCCTGCTGGCGTTAATGCGCTTTGATGCGCAAAGCAATATGGCGCTTATCAATCAACCGTTGCTGATGATGGCTGGCACTAAAGCCGACTCGCGCTACATGACCGAAAGCGCCTTTAAAAAGGCCACTGGCACGCGCAATAAGGAGTTGTTTCTTATTGATAACGCCACGCATATCGAGACTTATTGGGTAGCGCGCTACGTTGACCTGGTAACGAACAAGCTGACGACATTCTTTGGTAGCACACTGTAATGTCTGGCGGGCCGGACGAGGCCGGTATCAGGCGTGCGTCCGGCATTATCAGACAGGCATCGCCGCACACATATAGTAGCCAGGCGGCGTTATTGGTTTAATGGCGCCTGTGTTTTCAGACAGGTACTCTCAGTGGTGCTTATAAAGCCGGAGGCAATCCCATTTACAGGGTTCAGATAGAGGAGCGGTTTCCTTGATTGTCGCTGCCTGTATCTCGTGCTGGTTTTACAGTACCGGCATTGATTACTGGAATGCTGTCACGCTTACGGATGAAGATAATGGTGGGTGGTAACACGCATCTCTAATGTGTATTGCTGCTCTTTTGATGAGTGATTGAACTATGCCAGTGCGGTGTTAATCCAGTGCTGTCTCGTTGTGTTTTTATTAAAACTTCATTTAAATTTTTATGAAAATTCTTAACGAAAGGGGGCAATTACCCACCGACCCGCATTGTGCTTTTGCGCGCGGCGGCGACGGTTTAACGGCGAGATATCATCATCCCTTAACGCGTAATTTTGCGGTTAACTGTCCCGCTGCGTTGATTAATTTTCCGATCCCGGCGATATGTTTTTAGCCCCTGCGCCGGCAAGAGGGCGGAAATACCTTTTCTGACTAATAAAATAAATGATTTTTGTCTATTTCCGTAGGGGAAAAGGCGAGTCCTGCCAGGGAGCGACCACGTCTTTTCATCGTGTCACCCTCCTAATGGTTAATGTTGCTTATGGCGGCGGTGTTTATCTTAACCAGGCGAATTTTGTCTTTATTGCGATTTTTCCTGGTTTATTGTTTTGTTAATTTATTTGGTGTTGGTTTTTGTTGCTGTTTTCAGGTTTTTTCCTTACGGTTGACGGTGTTTGTTTTTTTAAAGCCTTTTTACTGACGGTTATTTTATTTTTAATGTTTATCATATTGTTCTGATGGGGAAGCAGAAGGAAGCCAGGTAGGTTCTAATAAAAATATTACTCTATAACACCAGCCCTTTAGCCATCCTGATGAATTTTTTGTTTGGAGGTGGACTTGGCGGGAATGTGTGATTATTATCGTGGTGATACTTAATTAAAAATTTATCTTAATGCAGAGATAGCAGCAGGCGCTAAACCAGAAAATGCGCAGCTCAGCCTATGCTTATTTTTCTGATAACCATGGCATTACACATATTATTATTTTAAAGTGAAAAGGCATGCATATTAATGCGGTCTGGGTAGAGTTGCTTTTGCCTTTCAGGACGTAAAGGCACTATTTCCTTCGCGACGTAACGGAATAAAGGATAACAGGGAGTGTTTTTCTCTCTAATACCCTTCTTTCCTGAGTCCTTTATTGTTAACTGAAAACTAAGCCGCCGTCTTCTGGCGTTGTGCTCGGGTTACTGCTGTTTGCTTGAAACTATTTTCAGGCGTGACAAACGCAAATATTGCTGTTGACTAAATCTGCATTAAGATGCCGGGTTATCAGGCTATGCCTGGTAATGGCTGTGTTTAAAATCTGTGCCAGAAGCGGCGGGGTTTCAATAGGGATTTATCACTTTTAGAAATATTAGTCGTCACAGGTGGGTTTTAAACGCCTTGTGAAAACTGATGTAAATGAAGTGTCGAGTAATAAAACATCACTAGAGGTGGAAATGAAAAGGACTCAAATTAAGCGCGGCTTAATCAAATTCAATCCTATCGCAGCATCTGTTTTGCTTTCTCTTCCGATGCTGGCTAATGCCGCAGTCACGATGACGAATGGCACAGTGGGCGCGGCAAACGGCGTACCGGTTGTTAATATTAATGGCGCTAATGCTAACGGTATTTCTCATAATACCTACAGCAAGCTGGATGTGGGTAAAGAAGGCCTTATCTTCAACAACAGCCAGAATGGGGTAAATACCACCCTGGCAGGCCAGATTGCTGGTAACAGCAACCTGGCGTCAGGCACGGCAAAAGTCATCCTTAACGAAGTCACCTCCACCAGCAAATCAACGCTTGCGGGTATGATGGAAGTGGCTGGTGATAAAGCCCACCTGATAATCGCTAACCCGAACGGTATCTCCTGTTCCGGCTGTGGCTTTATCAACACAGATAAAGTGACGATGACCACCGGTACACCGGATATGCAAAACGGTGAACTGAAAGGCTTCTCCGTGAAAAAAGGGATAATCACCACTGAAGGTGTAACCTCTGACTCACCGACCGCCATCATGGCGCGTTCTGTAGTGGTTAATGGCGATATTAATACCTCTGGCCAGTCGCTGGATATTATTGCCGGTAATAACTACGTCAATATGAATAACCAGGTAACGGGTTCGGTGACGGCTTCTGGTTCACGTAACACTTACAGCATCGATGTGTCGAAACTGGGTGGTATGTACGCTAACCGTATTTCTCTGGTCAGCACCGAAAACGGTGTAGGTGTGCGTAACCTGGGGAACGTGGCTGCGGGTACTGGCGGTATCCAGATTGATACCAAAGGTCAGCTCATCAACAGCAACGCGCAAATTGCCTCTACTGGCGCGGTTAGCGTAAAAACCAACGGCGCGCTGCAAAACGTGACCGGTAAGATCCTGAGCGACAAGACCATCAGCATTGACACCAACAAAGGTGCCATTACCAACACCCGCGCAGGCAACATCATGTCTGGTGCTGATCTTTACGTTAGCAGCGGTGCGCTCGACAATACCAACGGTAAAGTTGCGGCAACCGGTACGCTGGCGCTGAACACCAATAACGCCACCCTCACTAACAGCGGTAAAGGCAACACCGTAGGTATTGAAGCGGGTATCGTTGCACTGCAGACCGGCACCCTCGACAACCGTAATGGCCAGATTAAAGGCTATTACGTGGGGGCCTCTTCTACCAGCGTTAACAACAGCAACAAAGGGCAGATTGATTCCTGGGGCGATGTTGATCTGGTCAGCACCGGTACCGTGAACAATACCGGCGGTCTTATCCGTGCGGCAACGGGCCACGTGTTGATTGATGCGGCGAAAGCCACCATCAACAACGGTTCAACCAAGTCGGGTGATACCAACAGCACTGACTCGCTGGGTATTATCGCCGGTGATGGCGGTATCCAGATCTCTGCTGCTACGCTGAACAACTCCGGTGGCCAGATTGTCAGCTCAGGCACGGCAAGCATTCTGAACACCGCGGCACTTAACAACTCAAGCGGTAAAATCCAGACTGAGAAAGGCGTGTCTATCAAAGCTGCGTCCATGACCAACAGCCAGGGCTCTACCACGTCTAAGGGCGATATCAACATTGAAACGTCCGGTGCTATTACTAACCGTATCGGTGCGTACTCGTCTGAAGAAGGCGCGGTGAACATCAAAGCGGGCAGCGTGAATAACACTGCTGGTTTGATGCAGGCTAATGATATCAGCATTATCGCAACGGGCGCTGTGAACAACAGCACCGCGCTGATGGTTGCGCAGAACAATATCACCGTTAACACCACGGGCGCGCTGTCTAACCAGAACAGCGACAACTTTGGTGGCCTGTATGGCGTGTACTTCGGTATGCCAAACCAGGACGGCGGTCTGGTAGGCGGCGGCGCTGTAAATATCAAGGCAGCCAGCGTGAACAACGACAGAAGCCGTATTGTTGCGAAGGCAGGTCCGCTGAATATGGACGTGAGTGGCACTATCTCCAGCAGCCGCAGCATGCTGATTGGCGGCGCAGGTGAAAACAGCATTAAAGCTAACACCTTAACCACCAACTACTCCACCATCTATAGCTCCGGCAACATGGGGATTGATGTCAGAACGCTGAACATGTCCAGCAACGGCAACCTGCTCGACAACAACGCCACTGGCATCATCTCATCAGACGGTGAACTGGCTATCAACCTTGGCACCAGCTTCACCAACTACGGCTGGATCAACGGCAAGCAGAAAGTCACGGTTAAGTCAGATGGCATTCTGTACAACCGCAACACCATCTACTCCAACAACGAAGTTGATGTTTACGGTAAAACGGCCGTCTACAACTACAACGACATGGTAGGTGATGCGAAGCTGACCGTTGGTTCAACCGGCACTATCTATAACTCCAGCAACATGTACACCCAGGGTGTGGCTTACGTTACAGGTAGAACTGTCACCAACACCGGTTCTTCTGCCTATCTCGGCGGCAAGCAGGGTCTGACTCTGAATGCAACGACGGTAAACGGCAACGGAACTTACGTCGGTCTGTAATCACTGTTAAATCTAAAGCAGCAGCGTAGCTGCTGCTTTTCTTAACCCTGAAAACCACACTATGAATAGCAGAATAAAATTACTCGTGCTTTGTCTTGCCTTTGGTTGTCATTTTCAGGCCGTGGCTGAGGTTAACTTAGACCGATTTATCCGCGCGCAGGACGATATTGATAAAAGCACTCGCCAGGAAAACCGGGTAGTAAAAAAAGACGTCTATTCCAGCGTGGAAAATAAGGCGTTAACGGGCAGTGAGCTGCCGGTGGAAGAAAATTGCATCACGCTCAATGAGCTGGTGCTGGAAAACGATTTCCTTAATGATGCCGGGCTTAAAAAAATAAAATCAACCATTGCCGGGCAATGCCTGGGCGTCAAAGGTATTGAGGTTCTGTCCACAAACATCCAGGACCATTATATTAATGCCGGCTACGTGACCACCCGGGTGATGATTCCAGACCAGGATTTATCGACCAAAAAACTCTTACTGTCAGTGGTGCCGGGGCGTGTTGAGCGGATTATTATCGCTAATAATGACGTGCGCGACTGGATATTGCCGTTTAAAAGCGGCGAAATACTCAATATTCGCGACCTGGAGCAGGGGCTTGAGGTATTGCAAAAAGTGCCTGGGCTGGATGTAAAAATCGGCATTGAGCCAGCAAGCCAGGAAGGTTATAGCAATATTGTTATCAGCACCGGGCGTAAAAAGAACTGGAACGTTCGCGCATGGGTCAATAACTGGGGCGACGAAGCAACAGGGAAGCGCCTGGCCGGTGGCGCAGGCTATTTGTATAACCTGGCGAAAATGAACGATGTGTTTTATGTCTCGGGTTCTAAAAACGTCGAGCACGTTAACGGTGGTTATAAAAGCTTTAGTTCTTATTACTCGCTGCCATTTGGCTACTGGGACTATGAAGTCTTTTACAGCAACAGCGAGTCCAGGCAGGCGGTAGGCGAAAGAAGTCTGGGCCTGAAATATATTGGTAAAAGTGAATACTTCAGTCTGAAAGGCACGCGCGTGCTGTTCCGTGACCAGGTCAGAAAAATTGCCGCCAGCGCAGAACTGATTAAACGCAACGTTGATTACCACATCAACGACGTGGAGCTTGAGCTGCAAAAAAGGAACATGACCAATCTGCGCTTTGCTCTGAACTACAAACAAAATTTTACCGGCGCCTTGCTGGATAGCACGCTGTCGTACCAGCGCTTTGTGCCGTGGTTTGGTGCCAAAGCAACGTCCGATATGCAAACCGGAGATGTCAGCAAGCAAAGTCACATTTTTAACCTGGATGTTAATTATACAAAATTATTAAATGTTAAAGTGGTTGACGCTTATTACGATTTAAAATTTAATGCGCAATATTCACCCGGAGCGCTGACGCTACAGGACCAGTATTTTATTGGTAGTCGCTGGAACGTCAGAGGGTTTGAGAACAGCAGTGGTCTTTACGGTAATAAGGGTTTTTATGCCCAGAATAATATTAATTTCATTACCGGCTTTAAAGGCGTTGAGTGGTATGTCGGTATGGATTACGGGCAAATCTGGGGTGAGCTAACACAGTCAGGCAACTATAACGGTAAGCAACTTATGGGAGCGGCCACCGGCCTTAAAGGTAATATCAACACGCTGGGGTATGACTTCTCTGTTTCTGCGCCGCTGATTTATCCTGGTGCCATGGATGTGGATAAACTCAACGTGAACTTTAATGTGTCGTATCAACTTTGATGTTCAGGGATGATGATGTTTGTTGGAACCGATATTGTAGAAGTAGAGCGGATAAAAAATGCGATACAGCGCGGCGGAATGGACTTTTTGCAGCGCGTATTTACCTGCCAGGAAATCCTTAAAATTAATCCGGATGACATTAATTATGAACGCGCATCTGGATTTTGGGCGGCCAAAGAGTCGGTGGTAAAAGCGGTGGGATTAGGGTTTCGCAATGGCATCCAGTTCCATGACGCTGAAGTCGAACACGACGAGTATGGCTGTCCGCGATTCCTGTTAACAGGGAAACTCAAAGAAATAATGGTGCAGAAAAATATCACTCAAATTGCGCTGAGTATTTCCCATTGTCGGACCCATGCGGTGGCCGTTGCGATTATTTCTTAACTTTAACGGAGTAGGGCGGAAATATGTATAAATATAACGATCTCAATAACAAGGATGTCCTGGTTACCGGTGCCAGCGGTGATATCGGGTTAGCGATTTGCGCAAAATTCCTGGAACAACATTGCCGCGTTTACGCGCTTTACCATTCAAATGCCAGCGACCTCGACACGCTTAAAAGCAGCCACCCGCAGGGCGAAAACTTGCATATTTTACAGTGCAATCTGGCCGATAAAGAGGCAGTCATCGCTCTGTGCCAGCATCTGACGGAAAAGGTGAAGAAACTGGATGTGCTGGTGAACAACGCCGGTATTGTGCGCGACAGCCTGTTCGCGGCCATGAGCCTTGAGGATTTCAGCACCGTTATCGACACCAACCTGCTGAGCACCTTTATGCTCACCAAAGAAGCGCTGATGCTGCTGCGCTCCTCTGACAGCGCGGCGATTGTTAACGTTGCCTCCATCGCGGCCATTATTCCCAGCGTGGGCCAGAGCAACTACAGCGCCTCAAAAGGCGCGCTGCTCGGGTTTACCCGTACGCTGGCCGCCGAGCTTGCGCCACGCGGCGTGCGCGTTAACGCGGTCGCACCGGGCATGATCGAGTCCAAAATGGTGAAGAAAGTCTCCCGCACCGTGGTGCGCGATGTGACGAACTCCATTCCGCTTAAGCGTCTGGGTAAGTGCGATGAAGTGGCCAATACCATTGTGTATCTGAGCTCTTCGGCTTCCAGCTATATTGTGGGTCAGACCATCGTTATCGATGGCGGCCTGGTGATGCGGTGATTTATGGCTAAATACGCACTCCCCTCAAAAGTCTTTCTGGAAATGGGCGGCTGGCGCCAGCCGCTGATTATGGTTGACCGGATTGATGATTTTAAATACGGCGATAACGGTTATGTGCAGGTGATTAAGCATGTGACTTATAACGAGCCTTATCTGCTGGGCCATTTCCCGGAAGACCCGATTATGCCGGGCGTGATTATTTCCGAGATTTTTGGTCAGGCCAGCGAGTATTTTTCATTTCTTTGCGATATCTGCGATATCTGGAAAGCGCAACATGGCGAAGAGCTGAAAACACTACGTGATATTCACGCCCGCGTGGGCGATGAAAACATGCGCCAGATTATCCGCACCCGCCGCTCTCAGGTGCGTGGTGTGCTGGCGGCGCAGAACCTGAAGTTTAAAGATATCGCCTATCCAGGGGATACGATTGAAGTGGTCAGCAAGCTGGCGTTTTCTGACAGCAACGGGTTCAAACATTATTCGGTTTCCGCGCACGTAGGTAAGAAATTGATCAGCCAGGGCACGATTATTAACTTCCGCGAAGTCAAATAACAACACACATGGAGTGACCACATGAACACGATTAAAGAGAACATTGAAGAACGCAAAGCGGTTTTATACACCATCAAAACCGAGATTATTCAGCGTTTGAATATTCAGAAAGATGAATCCCAGATTGATGACGATACCGCGCTGTTTGGTAACGGTCTGAAGCTGGACTCCGTTGACGCCACCGAAATTCTGGTGCTGCTGGATAAAGTGTTCGGCATTCAGGTTAGCGAAAGCGACGATCCTTCTTATATGAGAAGCATCAACAACCTGGCGTCTTTTGTGATTAAAAACAAAAAGAAACATTAATTCTTTAATCTACGGTGTAAAGGGTTCTGATTATGAGCGCGCTTAATAAGTTACATACAGCTAATAACGCAACGATGGGCATCTACAACGGTAAGACCGTCCCGTCTTCTTACAATGCCCCGGATGTTGAATACAAAGCCGTGCGTGAAAACGCGCTGCTGGTCGACAGCTCCCACATGTCGATTGTGAGCGTGATGGGCGATGACGCCTGGGCGCTGGTGAACCACCTGTGCTCCGCCGATGTGTCCATCATCCGCGACGAGCAGGGCATGTACTCGCTGGTGCTCAACGACGATGGCACGGTCTGGGGCGATGTGTACGTCCTGTGTACCGACGAAGGCTACTACATCCTGTCTGAAAACCTGTCTGCTGTGGACATTATTGAGCGTCTGAACAGCCTGCTGGAAAAAGCCGACGAGCTGGATATCCAGGAAACGCCGGAAATCAACGCGATGGACAGCGAGAACTGGGGCGCGCTGCTCCTTGAAGGCCCGTACGCCTGGGAAGTGCTGTCTGAAATTTACGGCTTTGACATCATCGGCCTGCCTTATCACGAATACATGAACACCGACGACGGCCTGATGGCGTTTCGCTGTGGCAAGCACGGCGAGTTCGGCTATCTGCTTATTGGCGAGCAGGACAAGCTGGCAGACACCTGGGCACAACTGCTTGAGTGCGGCGAGAAGTTCAATCTCAAAACCGGTGGTCTTGATTACCAGAAAACCGTGCGTGTGGAAAACCCGTGCTGGGAAGCGGCGATTTATGACGGTTACTCGCGCAGCCCGGTTGAGTTGCAGATGCAGTGGGCCGTGCAGTACGACAAAGAAGATTTTGTGGGTAAAGAGGCGGTAGAAGCGCAGTCAAATGACGGCGTTGAGCGCAAGCTGGTCGGCATTGTACCGGTGGGCGACTGTGCCGGGATTGCCAGCAACGACAAAGTCCAGGTGAATGGCGAAGACGTGGGCGTGATTGTCAAAGGCGTCTACTCCCCGGCGCGCCAGTCCTGGATTGCGCTGGCGCTGGTCGATAGCGAATACGCGTATTCCGATATCGCAGGCTTTGACATCCAGACCGGCAGCGGCACGGTAGCGGCAAAAACCCACAACGTCCCGTTCCTGTATAACTTCAGTATGCTGGTGAGCCCGACGGAACACAGCTATATCGACGCCTCCAAACCGAAGAGCGCGCTGTAATTCACTGAACGTTGACGCGTCGCGTTGGTCCGGCCTGAAACCTGCGCTACAGGCGACTCAGGCTGGGCCGACGCCGCATTTTATTGCCTTAAATGCCCGGCGTCGGACATCACAATTTAATGGACTAATGTATGAAGACGAACAGGAAAAGAGTTGTCATTACCGGAATGGGGATCCTGTCATCTCTGGCCGATAACATTGACGGCTTCAAACAGGCGCTGCTCAATAAAACCTGCGGCGTAACCGACAGCAAGCGTTTCTCACAGTGGTTTGATAACGCCCGTGCCGCAGAAGTGCTGCACGACATTGATTATTCAGATATTCCGGCCGGCATTGTCGACTCGCTCGATAATGCCGCGCTGTGGGCATATAAAGTCAGCAAAGATGCGCTGATTCAGGCAGGCCTTAATAACAATAAAGACCGTCTGACTGAAACCGGCATGATTGTTGGCGTCTCGTCTGCGGGCACTGAAGCCTTCCTGCCGCTGTTTGAACAGCGCATTGCGGATTTCTCCCTGAAAAAAGCCATGTATTCCGGCGGCTTTGCCTCCTGCTGCTCCAGCGTGTCCACGCTGCTGGGCCTGAAAGGTGGCGTTGAGCTGGTCGCGACCGCCTGTACCGCCAGCCCCAACGCAGTTGGTATGGCGTTTGACTACATTCAGAACGGCAAAAGCAAAACCATGCTGGCGGTCGGCACCGAGCCTATCTATCTGCCGACCTTTGCGGGCTTCTACGCGCTCAACGTCATGCACGAAGACTCCTGTACGCCGTACTCCGGCCATTCCGGCATGTCTATCGGTGAAGGCGCGGGCGCGGTGGTGCTTGAAGAGTACGAGCACGCGGTAGCTCGCGGTGCCACCATTTACGGTGAAATCCTCTCTTACGCCACCTCGTGTGATGCTTACCACGAAACCGGGCCAGACCCGCGCGCCAGCGGTGCAGTACAGGTCATGACCAAAGCGATGCAGAACGCAGGCGTCACGCCGGAGCAGATTGACTACGTCAACATGCACGGTACCGGTACCGAGGCCAATGACCGCATTGAGACACTGGCAGTTAAAAAAGTGTTTCCGAATGCGCCAGAAATACCGGTTAGCTCTACCAAATCGTTCTTTGGTCACAACATTGGGGCGGCGGGTATCGTCGAGCTGATTGCCTGCCTGGTGACGCTGCCGGAGAAGAAACTGCTGCCGACGCTGAAGTTTGGTGTGCCGCGTCCGAACTGCGATCTGGACTACGTACCGAATGAGTTCAGAGAGAAAGACGTCAATGTCTTCATGAAAAACAACTATGCCTTTGGCGGCAACAACTGCTCCATGGTTATCAGCATGAAGCCGGGTACGGTGGCGCAGTCGGCCTACGAGCCAAAGCGCGTAGCCATTTCAGGCCTGGGCGCGGTGTCGGCAGTGGGTCATACGCTGAACGAGATTCTTGAGCATGTGTGGGCGGAAAACGCGCAGCCGGTGGAACTGGGATCGGTATCGTTCTTTGACGATACGCTGGAAGAAGCCCACGAACTGCTGGACACGCTCACCAAAACTGGCCAGTTCACCGACCTGCTCGGTGAGGACTATTCCATTACTGACAAGACACTGCCGGAAAACGAAGCCAACTTCAAAACCTTCCAGGTGATGAACCTGGAGCCGCGTAAGCACCTGCGCCGTTTTGACCCGCGTAAAGCGACCCGCGGCGGCACCTTTGCGCTGATTGCCCTGGCTGAAGCGCTCAATGGCGCGAAGCGTAAAATTAAAAAGGATGGCGACGAGTTGGGTATGGTGATGGGCATGTCCCGCGGCCCGCAGGAAACCACCTACAAATACCTGCAAAGTCTCAAGCCAGACCCGCGCAAAGTGCGCACCTCTGAGTTCCCCGGCTCGCTGATGAACTCCATTGCCACCTTTTGCGGTATTTCAGAAGGCATTAAGGGCTACACCACAACGCTTGCAACCGGTGAAAACGCCGCGCTCGGTGCGCTGACCTACGGTTACGAAATTGTGCGCCAGCAGCTTCAGCCGCAGGTGCTGGTGGGCGGTGCCGACGAATACTTCCCGTCAATGTCGCTGTATATGGATGCGGTCACGCAGAAAATCCACATGACCTCTGACGCCAGCGAGTACCAGATTTACGGCGAGAACCCGAAAGGCTTCGTACCGGGTGAAGGTGCCTGCATGATGCTGCTCGAAGACCTGGACGCGGCGCGCGCTCGCGGTGTGGACGTGCAGGCGGAAATCGTCGGTTACGGCAAATCCAACAGCAACAGCTACTTTGATGCAAACGCACTGGATGAGAAAGCTGATGCAATGGCGCTGGCCATGACGCGCGCACTGGCCGACGCCGGGCTGACGGCAAAAGACATTGACCTGGTGTGCGGCACCAGCAACGGCGCGCAGGCCAGTTCAACGGTGGAACTGAACGCGATTTACCAGGCCTTTAGCCAGGGGAATCCGCAGGTGCCGGTGGTGAACTACAACGCGTTCTTCGGTTTTGTTGAGTCGTCTGCGGGCCTGATGAACCTTGCGGTGCTGGTGGACTGCCTGAAGAAGCAGGCGGTGCCAGCCATTCCGTTTACCGGGGCGTTCTGCGATACGCGTATTAACTTCGTGCGTGAGCCGCTGAAACTGGCGCTCAGAAACGTGCTGCTGGTAGGCGCAACCGAAGGCGGCAACTACTACGCATTTGTCATTAAGGGTTAATACCGTGGGCAACGCGACAATTATCGCAGGCTACAGCGTGCGCCTGGCCTTTGCAGAAGACGACGAGGCGTTAATTGACAACCTTAAGCAGGGTCTGGGCGTCAAGAAAACGTACTGGTTTGAATCTGACGCGGCGGCTATCCGGTGCGGATTAAAAGAGAACAAATTCGCAGCCAGAGTGCCGGTTGACAGTGACGGCGTGTTTGATGTGGTTTGTGGGTTGGTTGGTCGCGCGCTGAAACAGGCAATGCTGGATGAGCATTGCCTGTCCGGGGACAACGTTCGCGTCTATCTCACCGGGCTGGGGCCGCGGGTTGACGTTATCGATTATGCGGCGTTTTACGACCACAACGATATTGAAGACGTGACGCTGACGAAGTCGGTGCAGGGGCTGCATGTCTCGAAAATGTCGCAGGACAAGCTGGCCTGCGCCATTGCAACGCGTTTTGCCCTGAAATACCTGCCGCCCAACATGCACTGCACCAGCAACTCATCGCTGTCGGCGGTTCATCTTGGGTGCCAGGCCATCAGTACCGGCGGCGTGGACCTGGTGCTGGTCATTAACTGCTCGCAGATTAAAACCCAGGACATGTACTTCCTTGAAAGCCAGTCGATGCTTGATGGCGATATTGTGCAGCCCTTCGGTGAAGGGAGTAAAAGTGTGCTGTTTGCCGAAGGGTTCAGCGCGCTGCTGCTGGAAAGCGAACGCCACCGCGAGGCGCGCCAGGTGAAGGGCGGCATTGCGCTTACCTCCACCTATCTGCAAATCAGCGCCGGGCGCAGCAATGACGCGGCACAGCTTAGCGCGAGCTTACTCAAAGTGATGAATAAGGCGCTGGAGAAAGCCGATGTCACCTGTGATGAGCTGTGCGCCATTATTCCCCACGCCAACGGGTCGCAGGCAAGCGACAAGGCCGAGGCACAGGCTATTCTCTCGCTGCTGGGCGAGCAGGTGGTGCCAGTGCTGGCCTACAAAGGCCAGATTGGTTATACCCCCACCGGCTCAGGCGTGGTGGATGTCATTATTGGTCATCATGCGTTGCGCCATAAGGAACTGCTGTCGCCCACCAGCGCTGTGGCAATAAGGGACAATATTGCGGCGCATGTGCTGCTCAACCAGGGCGTGGTAAAGCACGATAAAAAACACCTTTTGAAAGTGGGACTGGGCGTTGATGGCTCCATCATTGGCATGGTGATGTCTGAGCGCGACGCCGGTTAAGCACAGGGACAGGGAAAACCACATGTATTTATCGTCATTTTCCATTATTGAGCCGCAGGAAAGCGTGTATTTGTTTTACCCTGGCTGGCTGAACGTCTGGGAATCTCACATGTATAACCGGTCGTTAAAATCGACCGGTGCACACGGCTGGGGTTTTAAGCGTTTTGGCACCACGAAAGATATTTACGCCAGAGAAATGATCCGCACCCCGCATTACAAAAAATATATCGATGCGATGGATCAGGTATGTGACAACGCCTTGCAGCAGATGAACGCCAAAGCGCGTATGCAGCTTATGAAATCACGCACGGCGTTTATTTACGTTGATTCCTGGGGCGAGTCCGGGCCGTTTGAAGAGATCTCCAGCGCCTTACACACCGCGATGATTGATACGCTGCCAAAAAACCTGGTGAAGAAATTCTCGATAAAAGATTTCACCTGCAAAATCCGCGGCGAAAAGCAGGCGCTGACCCAGGCGATGAAGGTCGCTCAGGATTATCTCGACTGGGATATTTTTGACTTTGTGGTGATTTGCGCGGCCTACCGTGCGGTGCCGGTGCTGGCGATGTCTGAAGAAGACATACAAACCGATAAGAAAACGCGCGCCAAAGAAAAAGACATTCGGCTTAACCTCTGCGTTGAGCGCGTGGGCTGCTTTATTTTCAGCAACCGCGAAAGCGAACTGAAAGTGAACTGTGGCCATTACGTTACGCCACAAAATGATGCCGAACTCCAGCGCGAGCTACTGGTCCAGGATGCGGATATCAACCTGTTTGCGTATGCCGGGCTGCGTAAAAGCGAGCCGGTGCGTGCGCTGCTTGCCAGTAAACCGGGCGAAGACCCGCGGGCTATCAGCCTGGTGGACCGCTACGGTGCCAGCGGCTGTCTGTCGCCTGCGCTGGGCTGGATTTACCTGGAGCAGCGGGCTGGGGCGCACGGCAACATGCGTACCATCGTGCCCGACAATTTTGGTGGCTACACCTGGTTTGATACCGCGTATTAAGCGCGCGCACAGTGCGACTCATGGGAAGAGATTATGGCAAACAGCATTACGGAACTGCCGGCAATCCTGTTGATTGATATTTATAAAAGCTACGGGCAAGGCGAAAGTCAGGTCGATGCCCTGAAGAATATCAATCTCGATATTGCAAAAGGAGAATTTCTGGCCCTGTGCGGCCCGTCTGGCAGCGGCAAAAGTACGCTGCTCAATATTCTCTGCGGCATTGATAAACCGAGCGCCGGTGCGGCAATTTTTCTTAATAAGGCGCTCAACGACCTTAATGAAGATCAGCTTTCTTTCGTCAGAAGCCGCCATCTTGGTTTTATTTTTCAGTTTTTCAACCTGATCCCGGTGCTTAGTGCGCTCGATAACGTCTATTACCCGCTGGTGCTAAACGGTAACTATGGCGTGAAAGAGGCGCGCGAGCGGGCGCTGCACTATCTGGACAGCGTCGGCATTGGCAACCTTGCCGGGCGCAAGCCGGGGCAGCTTTCCGGCGGGCAGCAGCAGCGCGTGGCGATTGCCAGGGCGCTGGCGCACGAGCCGCAGGTGGTGGTGGCCGATGAGCCGACCGGTAACCTGGATCTCGCCACCGGTGAAGCCATTTTGGATCTGCTGATGAAAATTAACGAGGAAACCAAAACCACGTTTATTGTCTCAACGCACTCCACGCAGCTTAAGGACCGGGCGCGGCGCGTTATTGAAATCAAGGATGGGGAACTGGTGTATGACTCGGCTCAATAAATGCATTGCGGCGCTCGGCCTGTCGCTGAGTTTTTTCGCCACTGCCGCGCTGCCCGCGCTGGATGCGGTGTTGCAAAAAGGGTTCCCGACCCAGGCAGCCGCACTGACCAGCACCACGCAGGCGCTGTACCAGGAGTATGAGAGCCAGCACTCGGTTGCCTCGCTGGTCTTTTATTCCTACGGCATGCTGCGCCTGGCAAATCACTACAAGGCGGCGAACGATTTCGTTAACGCCTCTGAGTACGCCAAGCTTGGTTTTTTCTGGCTCGATGAGGCCGTTGATTCGCACGAAAACGATCTGCGCGTGCGCTATTTGCGCGCGCGCGTGGATGCCTGGCTGCCCGCTGACCTCGGGCGCTGTGTGGTGACGCTCAACGACACCGACCTGATGCAAAAGCAGCCGCAGGACTTCAGTGCGGCCATGCAGACCACCATTGCATTTATGCGCTACCGGGCGCTGGTGAGTTGTAAAGAGACCGCGCAGGCGCAGGCGCTGCTCAATGAAATGAAAACGGATGGCTCTGCCTCAGCGTTATTAGCACTGGGCGCAGAAGAGGCACCTGAATGGAGCATGGACGAAATCACCCAGCTGGTGGTGCCGTTGATGAAGGGTGAATAAATGTTAAATGGAATGATGATAAGCGGCCTGGCTATTGCGCTGATTGTGGGGTTTGTACTCTGGTGCGCGCTGTACAAGGTACAGGATATTAAATTTGCCTTCCTGAATTTATTTCGCCATAAGCGACGCTCCTTTTCGACCATTGCCGCCATTATGCTGGGCGGGGTGTCGATTTTCCTTTACGGCGGCTTTATTGATTACTCGTTCTGGATTTTAAAAGAGCAGACCGTCAGAACCAACATCGGTCACGTGCAAATTTATAACCAGACGTATTTTGACACCTCCAATAAAAGCAAAAGCATTATTGATAATTATGAGGCGTTGAAGGCCGATATTCTCGCTGACCGCGAACTGGCGCCCTATATCTCCACCATTTCCGGGCAGCTTGAATTTACCGGTGTGATTTCACAGTACGAAAACGAAACCTCCAGCTATTTCTCGGCGCTGGGCGTGGAGCCGCTGCCTGCACTGAAGCTCGGTTCGTTCGATAAGCTCATTTCCGGCAGCGACCTCTCGCGCATTAAGCATGACGAAGTCACGCTCGGCAGCGGGCTTGCGAAGACGTTGAACGCCCGCTACGGCGACTGGCTGGATGTGCTGGTGGTCAACACCCAGGGCGGCCAGGGCGCACTGTCGCTCAAATTGCGCGGGATTTTTGCGTCCGGCATTAAAGATTATGACGATGTGGCGATGAAAATCCCGCTACAGACGGCGCAGCACATGATGGACACCAACGGCGTCAGCAAATTCGTGATTTTGCTGAAAAACGACGCCGATTTGCCGGTATTTAGCGCCAAACTGGAGAAGTTTATTGCCGATAAAAAGCTGGCGCTGATAGTCAAAGACTGGAAGTCGCTGTCGCTGTTTTATCAGCAGGTTGAAGGGCTGCTGTCGGGCATTTATTTCTTCATCAAAGTCATTGTCGCGCTGATTGTTATCTTCATGATTAGCAACTCCATGACCATGAATATCGTCGAGCGCACGCGCGAAATTACCACGTTGCGCGCGATTGGCCTACGACCGGCGCACATTACCAAGCTGTTTTTGCTGGAAGGGATTTTTATTGGCGCCATTGGCGCGGCGGGCAGCCTGCTTATTGGCTATCTACTTGCGGGCATGATTAACCTCAATGGCATTGCGATGCCGCCGTCGCCGGGGCAAACCCAGGGTTACACCGCGTTTATTAAGACGGACAATATTGAGCTTATCTGGATAACGCTGGTCCTGCCGGTGCTGACGGCGGCGCTGGCATCTATTTTGCCTGCAAGACGCGCGGCGAAGCTCAATATTTCGGACGCCTTTAAATTTGTATAAGGAAATCACCATGAAAGTACGTGCACTGGCCTGTCTTTTTCCTTTGCTGTTTATTGTGCCTGCCAGCGCAGCGGCTCAGACGGTAACCGCGCAGGAAATTATCAGCCGGGCAGACGACGTTCGTTCGCCGAATAAACCGTTTCGCTACACCGTGACCGTGCTGGAATATAAATCCGGGGCGCAGGAGCCAACCAACAAGCAGGTGCTGGATATCTCCATGCGCTTTCTTAAGCCGGAAAACGGCGTGCAGGCTGATGCGCGTTCGCTCGCCCGCTTTGTCTATCCTGCGCGCGATAAGGGCAAGGTCATGCTGTCTGACTGGTATGACTTATGGTTCTACACGCCGGATTTGCGCCGCCCGATCCCCATTTCCCGCTCACAGCGTTTGCTCGGGCAGATTTCCAACGGCGATGTGATTGTCACCAACTTTGACTATGCCTATAACGCCACGCTACAGGGCGAAGAGGCATGCGGCCAGAACACCTGTTATAAGCTTACGCTTGAGCGCAAGTCGCCGCAGGTGACTTATCCGAAGGTGGGTTATCTGGTTGAAAAGGGCAGCTATCGACCTTTTAAAGCCTCGTACTATTCGCTCGATGACAAGCTGATTAAAGAAGTGACGTATCACGACTTTACGCCGCTTTTGGGTAAAGACAGACCGGCGCGCATTGTGGTGGCAGATGCGCGCCACGCCAGCGGCTATACGGTGATGGAATACAGCGACGTCAGGCTGGAGACGCTACCGCTGTCTCACTTTACCAAGGAATATATTCAGCGGGGTGAGAATTGAAACCCCTGCTGATGCTGCCAGCGCTGCTGTTGCCTCTTGAGGCCATGGCGGCGTGCTTCAACGCGCCGGATGTGGTGGTCCTCGGCCAGGTGTCGAATATCAATAAAAAACCGGCGCTGTGGCGCATTGAGGGCAAAAGCCCGTATACCCGTAACAATACCTTTGGCGATCTCATTATTAAATACAGCGACCGCTGCGAGGTGATTGAAAATAAACTCAATGTGGATGTTTCACTCATTGGGCTTGCCAATTATCCCGTGCGTGAGACGGGCGCTTTTGAGAAAGATAAAGACCGCTTGCGCGGGCTGCTGGACCGTTTTCGCGTGTCTTATAGCGTAACGGACAGCATCCGTTTTGATATGGGCAAGCTCAGAGCCAGAGAAGGGCTGTTTTATCTCAAATCCCCCGCCAGCCTGTTTACGACGTACTACTCCGGTTTTAAACCGGCGCGGGTGAACGACCCAACGCTCAGGCAGAGCTATTACGAGTCGTTCTGGGGTGCGGTGTTATCTCACGACACGTTAAGCCACTCGCTGGCGCTGACCGTGGCACCGAAGTTAACGCATATCAAAAAGCGTTATGAATCCTCAGGCAACTGGTCGGCAACGGAGCGCTCGAACGCCAGCGAGCGCTATCAGCTTTCCTGGACCGACTACCGGTTCGGTAAAAACGTGCCAACGTTTAGCCTGATGATGGGCGACTCGCCGTCCGTTGCGCTGTCCAACAGTTATAACCTGACGCAGCAGTTTGTGGTTAACGCCGAAGTCGCCTGGCACCGCCGCCAGCAGTGGCGTCATCTTGACGCCGATAACGTCCGTCAGGTGGAACGCTTTGATTTTCCGTCTGAGCTTTACAGCACGCGCGACAACGACGGCGTTGAACTGGCACTCGGCTTTCAGTACACCACCGACACCTTCAGCCAGTTTGGCATGGAATATTACTTCCAGAGCGAAGGATATTCTGCGTCGCAGTGGCGTCAGCAGGCGGATTTAATCAAATTCTTCAACCAGCGCACCCAGTATGCACCGCTCGATAACGCGTTTGATGCCTACAAATATTTGATGGCCTCAGAAACCTATAACACCTCTGCCAGAGGCCAGTTACTGGGCAAGCACTATATCAGCGGCTGGGCGAGCTTTCTGATGGCCGATGAATCAAGCGTGCAGCCTTACGCCGTCTTGAATGTACGCGATCGCAGTTCCACGCTGGGCCTGCATTACAACAAGCCGATAACGCAACTGGATAAAAAGCTCGACGTGTACACCGGAATCTATACCGCGCTGGGGGGTAGCCAGTCGGAGTTTGGTCTGTTTGGCGAGACGCTCGGGACGTATGCAGGACTCAAATATCATTTTTAGGACAGGGAAATATGGATATTAATCAATCAACATCCGTCGCATTTTTGTTTGCCGGGCAGGGCAATCCCACCATCGGGATGGGCGCTGACCTGTGGGATATCAACGACGACACCAAAAAAATCTGGGACTGCGCCAGCGATATTTCCGGTGCCGATATTCGCCGGATTTGCCTGAAAGGGCCAATGAACAAGCTGGTGCAGACCACCAACCAGCAGGTGGCGGTCACGGCGATTAACGCCACGCTGTTCACGCTTTGCAAGGATAAGCTGGACGGGCTGCACGTGGCTGGCTCCTGCGGGCACAGCGTGGGGGAATATGCCGCGCTGTACGCGGCGGGCGCGGTGACGCTCGATGACCTGTTTCGCATGATTCACTTCCGTTCCCGGTTGATGGACGAACTGAGCAAGGTGAACAAGGGCGCAATGCAGGCGGTTAAAGGTATTGCTTATGCCGACATGGCCGCGCTGATTGCCGATACCGGTCTTGAGGTGGATATCAGCTGCGACAACAGCCGTCGCCAGCAGGTGATTGGCGGCACGGCGGCGGCGCTGCGCGAAATAAGCGAAGTGCTGGTGGCGAAAGGCTTCGAGACCACCAAACTGGGGGTGAGCGGTGCCTGGCATACGCGACTGATGACCGACGGCGTGCAACAGATGCGCGATTTTCTGGCCACCATCACGATTCAACCGACGCAGCATGACGTGTTGATGAACGTGACCGGCAAGCCCGCCTCAGGCGCGCAGGAGATAAGAGAGAACCTGTCGCTGCATTTGACCCATACGGTGAAGTGGACGGACTCGATGGAGCGCTTTTTAAGCCAGGCATCGCCGCTCGCTTTTGTTGAGGTGAGCAATAAAGCCTATCTGGGCCATATGCTCAACGACTTCGACGGTTTTTCGCCGGAAATGGCCCTGCATTGCAGGAAAATGTAAGACGTTCGCGGTGACTTATGATCCCTGATTATTTCAAATTTATTCGCTTCCAGGACAAAAGAATCCTACCGTTCTTTTATTTTATTCTGTGGATAGTGCTGGGTTTTTTCTGGAAGAATAACGATTATCGCCTCACGTCTGCGGATGCCTGGCCGGTTGCGGCCATCCTCGCCATCACGCTGTTTAACCTGATTTATGAGCTTAAGTCGTACTGGGCGTATAGCTGCGTTATCGGGCGTATGGATGTTGATAGCTTTGATGGAAAAACTTGTTCACCGGCGCTGGCGTTTTTCAGCCGCCCGACGGTGGTGAGCGTGATTGCCGCAGGCGTGTTCTGGCTGCTGGTGCAGGCGTGCCTGCTGTTACCGTCTGCGGTTTACAGCACGATTGCGCTTTTCCTTGTTTCACCGCTGCTGGCATTCCTGGTGTTTCGTGCGCTCAGGCCGGTTTATATCACGCAGGTGCTGGCGCAGATTTCCAGCGGGGTGAAATACAAAAACCTGGTGCTGTATGTGGCCTGCTTTGTGGTGCTCACGGTGATGGTGAACGTGCTGTCCATCAGCCCGCTTAAGGCAAACGTGGACTTTTCATTACGCGACGGTTTTTTCTCGGCAAAGCTGATGGTCGCCATGCTGATTCTGTGTGCGGTCGTGCTGGCGATTAACCTGGTTTTTGCCCGGTTGTCGAAGCGTTATATTTTTTTGGGGCGCGTGTTCTTAAAAGAGATTGATTTCTTTTTTTCAAAAGGGATCCCGTGTTCGTCGCTACACGAAACGTCTTTCCTGGTCAGAATGCTACTTCTGCTGGTCGTGCAGTGCGTGTGGATTGTTGTAGTCAGCATTTTGTTCACGCTGATGAATGTGCCAGCGATATTTGAAGTGTATTACGTGTTTTGTGCGCTACCGTGCATTGGCTATTATTTTTTGCACCTGTACTGGCACTGGCATAGTGAGTTTCTGACCTGCTGTGATATGTATTTCCGCTATGAAGAAATAAAAAAACGTGATAATTGATCGGTAACAATAATGCTTTCCGTTTTTTGCCCCTTATGCCGGGGCTTTTTTTTGCCTGATGATTTGCACGCTGTCATAACAAAAAGAACATATGCTGACTTTTATTAAGATGTTTCGTTGTGATGTGCGAATAATATAATTTTACTGCTCTGGTTAATTTATTTAGTGGTTTATACGATACAAGCGGTGCATTTCATTAAAACATCCATAATAATGCCCGGGAAAATAACCAAAGGGAGATGTTTTATGGCACAAACCTGTGTTTGTCCGGAAGGAACGCTTTACCTGCCAGAAGGCGCGCGTGCGCAAACGGTTAATGTGGTGCTGTTTGAAGGTGGGCAAAATATTACCATTAGCCGTGACCGCATTGCGCCCGGTGCCAGTCTGGAAGACTACGTGACGGCACAAATGGACATCCTGCGCTCGAAGTTCAACGCGTTTAACCTGGTGGAGCAGAGTGCTTATCTCGGTGACTGCCCGTTCCCGCAGGCGATGAAAGTCAGGTTCAGCTTCCCGGCGGCACCGGGCGTGACGGCATGGCAATATCTGCTGCTGGCTCAAAAAGATGCGCAGAACGCCATTGTGTTCTCCGCGCTTTATGCCAGTGAGCAGGTGATGCACAACGAAAGCCACCGCGTTGACTACTGCCTGGCGCATTTCAAACTCCAGTAATGGGGAGTGCTGCTAACGCTTTTTGACAGGTTCAGAAGGCGTTTTTTATTGCCCGCGTAGGGCAAATCAGCACCGCCGTTGTGCCGCGCGTAGCTCATGGGCAAGCGTTGCCACCAGACGGGCGGCGGGCATGGCTCTGGCGCGCAGCACGCCGCTGCCCGCCCAGTGTGCCGCGTACTCCTGGCAACCCTGCTGGCTGGCAGCGCGGTGCAACGCTTTAGCCAGGTCGTAAGCGACCGGGTAATCTGCAATGGCTTGCGGGTCCGGCGTGGCGTGCAGACGGTTAACAATGCCGCGCGCAGGGCGACCTGAAATACCGCTGGTCAGTGCCGTAGCGCAGGCGCGCTCGCTGGTTAACATGGTGCGATAACCGTCGTCAGCCGCCGATTCCGGGCACAGGATGAACGCGGTGCCCAGCTGTGCTGCCACGGCACCGGCATCGAATGCACGAGCGATGTCTTCGCCGTCCATCATGCCGCCTGCGGCAATCACCGGGACGTCCGTCGCCCGGCAAATCGCTTTTACCAGTTCGAGCGTGCTGAGTGGTTCGTCCTCGGCCTGCGGATCGAACATGCCGCGATGCCCGCCAGCCTCCACGCCCTGTGCCACAATGGCGTCAATGCCGATGCTGGCAATCAGTTCGGCTTCGCTGACGCGAGTCGCACACGCGAGCGTGGTGATGCCCGCTGCGCGCAGCGCCAGCAGGGATTGTGCGTCGGGCAGGCCAAAGTGAAAGCTCACGATGGCGGGCCGCTCGGCCAGCAGCACGTCGAGCATGTCGGCGTTATTGATAAAGGTGCGGTAAATCTCGTTCAGGCTTTGCGGTGGCTCGGCCGCGGAACGGGTAAATTCCGGGCGCAGGTGGTCTATCCAGGCCGCTTCACGGGTCGTGCTGCGCTGCGCTGGCGAGTGGCAAAACAGATTAACGTTAAAAGGCTTATCGGTGAGTTCTCGGGTGCGGCGTATCATCGCCTGCGCCTGTTCGGGGGACGCCGCACCAATACCAATGGAACCAAGCGCCCCGGCGTTACTGACGGCGGCGGCAAGCTCGGGCGTGGACACTCCGGCCATCGGTGCCTGAATCAAGGGGATGGATGGGAGGAAAGATGCTGCCATAACGCGAACTCCTCAGTGTGAGAACTCCATGGTTATAGCAGCAAAACAAGTAGTTAAAAAGCAACAATTACGTTTTCGGTTACTGACTGAGGTTACGCACCAGATCGGCGTTAAACTTCGCCGGGTCTTGCATCTGTGGTGCGTGCCCCATGCCAGCATATTCCACCAGCGTGGCGTTGGGGATGCGTTTCGCCGCTTCTTTGCCAAGTACGGCATAATTACCTAAACGCTTTTTCACCTCCGGCGGCGCAATGTCGCTGCCGATTGCCGTGATGTCACTGGTGCCGATAAACAGCGTGGCAGGCACCTTCAGATTGCTGAACTCGTAGTACACCGGCTGCGTGAATATCATGTCGTAGATAAGTGCCGAGTTCCACGCCACTTTTTGATGCCCTGGCCCCGCGTTCAGCCCGGCCAGCATATCTACCCACTTGTCATACTCCGGCTTCCAGCGTCCGACATAGTAGGTTTTTTGCTCGTAGGCTTTGACGCTCTGCGCACTTAGCTTAAGTTCGCGCTCGTACCACTGATCTACTGTGCGGTAGGGCACGCCTTTTGCCTTCCAGTCCTCAAGCCCAATGGGATTGATCAGTACCAGCTTTTCAGTCTGCTGCGGGTACATTAACGCGTAGCGCGTAGCGAGCATCCCGCCAGTGGAGTGACCCACAATAACGGCTTTTTCCACGCCGAGCTTTTGCAGTAGCGCATTGGTGTTACTGGCAAGTTGCTGGAAGCTGTACTGGTAATTGGCCGGTTTTGACGAGGTGCAAAAACCAATCTGGTCGGGGGCGATAACCCGGTACCCGGCGCCAGTCAGCGCCCGGATGGTGCTTTCCCAGGTGGCGCCACAGAAGTTTTTGCCATGCATCAGCACCGCCGTGCGCCCGTTAGGGTTATCAGGATGTACATCCATATAGCCCATACTCAGCGCCTGCTGCTGGGAGCGAAAAGCAAAGTGCTCAAGCGGGAAAGGATAGGTAAATCCCTGAAGTTGTTCGCCATAGGTTGCCGCCTGGCTTTGTGCGGTAAGCAGCAGGCCAGCGGCCAGCAGTGCGGCGCGAAGATGCGTTTTTGCCATATTAGCTCCTTGTTAAGCATGAAAACGGTGAGCTGGCGTCAGATAAGACCGTCCGGCAGTGGATGCTGTGGCAGCCATCTGTTCGATGCTGACGTTTGTGCACCCGGGCGATGAGCGGTAACGACTAAGCGTAGCAGGCGAAGCGGCACCGGGCGGGCGGATTGTGCGCTTTAGCGGCGCGTTCAACGGCGCGCCGCGGTTATGCCGGCTACGGTAGTCGGCTCTTTGGGCGGCCAGGACCGAGCAGAATGGCAAGCTTACTGCCGCCGTCGGTGGTTTCCATCCAGATTTTACACACGCTGGTCAGTGGCACTGAAAGCAGCATGCCCACCGGCCCCAGTAGCCAGCCCCAGAACAATAACGACAGGAACACCACCAGCGTCGACATGCCCAGCCGGTGGCCCATCACCCGCGGCTCCACCATATTGCCAAGCACCATGTGCACCGCCGAAAACAGCAGGCCAACCATCAGGCACTCATACCAGCCGTTAAACAGCAGCGCCTGCACCATCGGCGGAATGGCTGAAATCACGGAACCAATGTTGGGAATGTAGTTGAGCAAAAAACCAAACACGCCCCACATCAACGCAAACTGTACGTTGAGCAGCGTCAGCCCCAGCCAGATAACCAGCCCGGTCGCCAGGCTTATCACGGTCTTAAGTGCGAGGTAGTGGCTCACGCCCTTCAGTGCGCGGTGTAACCCGGCAATATGAATGCGCGGATTGTTAAGCGCAAACCGCAGCTTGTAGGGAATGTGGCGCACCTCAAAGAGCATAAAGATAACGGTCATGATGAGCACCACAATGCTCGCCATGGCCCCGGAAAGCTGCGTCATCAGCGTAGTGGCGAACGACACCACGCGCTCGGAGTCGAGGCGCTGTAGCATTTTGTCCGGCGACAGGTGCAGGTTCATAAACGGGATTGCGCGCTCAAAGGCCATCACCTTGTGGGTCAGCTCGCGGTTGTATTTCGGTAACAGGGCGACAAAGTCGTTCAGCGATGCGGCCAGCACGCCCAGCAGTAGCGTGAGCAAAATCAGCATCACCAGCACTACCAGCGTGATGGCGAGCGGGCGCTTAACGCCGCGACGCATAAACCACGTCACCAGCGGATTCAGCACCACGGCAAAAAACAGCGCCAGCAGCAGGGCAACGACAATATCGGCGGCGGCATGCACGCCCGCGAGAATGATGGTCAGTGCTGCCAGCTTTAGCAACATATACATACCGGCATTATCTGACTCGGTGTTGGTCATCCAGGAATCCTTTTTTTATCCGCGAATTATCACAGTGTAGTGTGATGCTTACAGCTTGCGATGGCGGCTGTCTGAAAAGCTGTGTGCCGGGTGCGAACGGTTTATACTGGCGTTTTGCTGTTGTGATGAGTTATTCGGATGTCTTCTCCTGTTCCCGAGCCTGTACCGAGTGGGTTGCGCCTCAATCTGCGCATCGTTTCTGTGGCGATGTATAACTTTGCAAGCTACCTGACGATTGGCCTGCCGCTGGCGGTGCTGCCCGGCTATGTCCATGAAGTGATGGGCTACAGCGCCTTCTGGGCGGGGCTGGTGATTAGCCTGCAATATTTCGCCACGCTGTTAAGCCGCCCGCACGCCGGACGCTATGCTGACCTGCTGGGGCCGAAAAAGATTGTGGTGTTTGGCCTGTGTGGTTGCCTGTTAAGCGGGCTGGGCTGCCTGCTGGCAGCGCTGAACAGCGGCTCGCCGCTTCTGGCGCTACTGCTGCTGTGCCTTGGGCGCGTGGTGCTGGGTTTTGGCCAGAGCTTTGCCGGAACCGGCTCCACGCTGTGGGGCGTCGGCGTGGTGGGGGCTTCGCATATTGCGCGGGTTATCTCCTGGAACGGCATTGTGACCTACGGCGCCATGGCGATTGGCGCACCGTTGGGTGTGGTGATTTACCGCAGCGGCGGACTTGAAGGGCTTGCGGCGGTGATTATGGGCGTGGCGCTGCTGGCCATTGTGCTGGCGCTGCCGAGAAGCCCGGTCAAGGCAAGTAAAAGCAAGCCGATGCCGTTTCGCGCCGTGCTGGGGCGCGTTGCGCCTTATGGGCTGGCGCTGGGGCTGGCGTCTACCGGCTTTGGTGTTATTGCCACGTTCATTACGCTCTTTTATGAGGCGAAAGGCTGGAGCGGCGCGGCCTTCACCCTCACGCTGTTTAGCGGCGCATTTATTGGCGCACGGCTGTTGTTCCCCAACGGCATCAATCGCCTTGGTGGATTAAATGTGGCCATGATGTGCTTTACGGTGGAGTTAATCGGGCTGTTGCTGGTAGGCGTGGCGTGGTTGCCATGGGTGGCAAAACTGGGGGCGTTGCTTGCCGGTGCCGGTTTCTCGCTGGTGTTCCCGGCGCTGGGCGTGGTGGCGGTACAGGCCGTTCCGGCACAAAACCGTGGCAGTGCGCTTGCCACTTACACCGTGTTTATGGATTTATCGCTTGGCATAACCGGGCCGCTGGCGGGGCTGGTGATGGCGTGGGCTGGCATTGCGTTTATTTATCTGGGGGCGGCGGGCATGGTCATGCTGGCGCTGTGGCTGGCGTGGTGGTTGAAAAACCGGGCTGCGCAGGCTGAACCTGCGCAGCCGACTGTGGAGTAATTACTAATTACTGCACAGTGAGGGTGTTGATGATGCTTTCGGCATCACGCTGTGCTTTCTGCTGGTCGTCAGCCGGTAGCGTAATCTGCATGGTCAGCAGCTTGCCGTCCACTTTGCCGAGAATAACAGAAGACCAGGCAGTCTGGCCGCGTGCGGAGATGATGCTGTCGAACTGTTGCAGCGTCTGGCCTTTCACATCGACTGCCTTGTTGGTCACTACCTGGAGCTGCGGGTCGCGGGTGCGCTGCTGCTCTTCCAGGCGTTTAGCCAGCACATCAAGCGCCTCGTCGGTGGAGTCGCCCACGATAACGATTATCGCTTTCTGGCCGGTGGCGTCGGAATAGACGTGCATATTGTTAGCCTGCGTGCCGACTTTACCGCTCTGGTCGGTCATGTCTGCGGGCAGGGAGAAGTTCAGTTTGCCGTCAAGCAGCGAGACAGTCTTGCCCGCTTCGGCGCTCTGCGCCTCACCTTCTTTTGCCGGTGCGGTTTTCTCGCTGTTATCACAGGCCGCCAGCCCGAACACGAACAGGCCGATGCCGACATATTTTACCAGGTTGCGCATGGGTTCTTCCTTACAGGTTATTGAGCCTAAACGGCATCTTGCGGCATCTTACCACAAGATGCGCATTTTCAGACCGGCTGCCAGGCATCGTTATGCTGTTGTCGGGTCAGTCGTTTGAGGACGATATTCAACAACAATCCATAGGCTGGCAGGAAGAAGATTATGCTGATAAGAATCTTAAAACAGTAATCCACCAGCGCAATTTCCACCCAGTGTTCGGCCATAAAGGGGTCTGTACTGCGCCAGAAGGCAATAAAGAAGAAGGCCAGCGTGTCGCTGATGTTACCAAAAAGCGTGGAGGCCGTTGGCGCAAGCCACCAGCGGCGGTTCTGGCGTAGGCGGTTAAACACATGCACATCCAGAATCTGCCCCAGCGCGTAGGCCATAAAGCTCGCGCAGGCGATGCGTAAGACAAACAGATTAACCTGCGCGAGCGCACCAAAGCCCTGCCAGCTGCCCATATAAAACAGCGCTGAAATCAGGTACGACACCACAAGCGCCGGGATCATCACCGCCAGAATAATGCGTCGCGCAAGCCGCGCGCCGAACACCCGCACGGTGAGATCGGTAGCAAGAAAGATAAACGGGAAACTGAACGCGCCCCAGGTGGTGTGAAAGCCGAAGATGGAAACCGGCAGTTGCACCAGATAGTTGCTGGAGATAATCACCAGCAGATGAAAAAGCGACAGCCAGACGAGCGCACGGCGACGCTGGCGTGCAGAGAAAGCGACCATATTGGACCTTTTTGGCAATGGGGTGAGGGAACCCAGTCAAACGGTGGCGAACATGGTTCGCCGCGAAAACCGCCGCATCATACTGCTTTGGGCGCACAATGCAACGCCAGATTGGTGCGCAAACGTTCACCTTGCTTGCGCCGAAAATTTCCCGGCGTAAACTATTTCGGTTTATCACCCACTTGAGACGTGTATGTCCGATCTTTTTGCTCACGCAGACCACACGCTGGATGCCCAGGGGCTGCGTTGCCCGGAGCCGGTAATGATGGTGCGCAAAACCGTGCGCAGTATGCAGGCCGGTGAAACGCTATTGGTTATCGCCGACGATCCGGCCACCACGCGCGATATTCCCGGTTTTTGCCTCTTTATGGAGCATGAGCTTGTGGCCCAGCAGACCGACGCCTTGCCGTATCGCTACCTGCTGAGAAAGGGCGGCTGAAGCCACCCTTTTCGCCATTGATGGCCAGCGCCAGCACCGACTGGCGCTGGCGGTTTTATTGCTTAACGCCTGTTTTGACGGCAGCGGCACCCTGGTTTTTGCGCAGTAAGCGCAGCGCGTTAGCGGTCACCAGCGCGGTTGCGCCAGAGTCAGCCAGCACCGCCAGCCACAACCCGGTCAGCCCCAGCAGTGTGGTCACCAGGAAGATAGCTTTCAGCCCCAGCGCTATCGTGATGTTCTGGCGGATATTGCTGGAGGTGGCGCGCGCCAGGCGCACCATTGCGGGCAGTTCGCTCAGGCGGTTGTGGGTAAGGGCTGCATCAGCCGTTTCCAGCGCCACGTCAGTGCCGCCGCCCATGGCAATGCCAAGCGTGGCGGCCTTCATAGCCGGGGCGTCGTTAATGCCGTCGCCCACCATGGCAAGCGGTGCCTGCTGGTTAAGGGTATTCACCTGAGTGACTTTATCGGCAGGCAACAGCCCGGCGCGAAAACTCATCCCTAACGGTTTGGCAATGGCGGCAGCCGCGCGCGGGTTGTCGCCGGTCAGCATCACACTTTCAATCCCCAGTGCGGAAAGCTGCGCAATAGCGTCTGCGGCTTCCGGGCGCGCTTCGTCGCGCAGAGCCAGCAGGCCGTAAACCTGTTCACCCACCAGCAGCACAACCAGCGTCTGGCCAAGCGCCTCTTCGCGGGTGACTTGTGACATCTGAGCTTCATTCAGTACGCCGTCGCTAAGCTTGGACGGCGCGCTCAGACGCAGCGTTTTACCTTCCACCTCGGCCTGCACGCCGCTGCCTGCGAGCGTCAGCTGATTGTGCGCTTCTGGAATGGTCAGCTCACGCGTCTGGGCGGCGGCGATAATCGCCAACGCCAGCGGGTGAGTGGAGCCTTGCTCCACGGCGGCCGCCAGGCGCAGCAGCTCGGCGTCGTCGACGCCATCTTGAGCGAAAAGCCCGGTCAGCTGCGGTTTGCCCGCGGTGAGCGTACCGGTTTTATCAAAAGCGAACTGCTCAATACGTCCCAGGCGCTCCAGCGCGGCACCGCCTTTAATCAGCGCACCGCGCCGTGCGGCGGCAGCCAGCCCTGAGGTGATCGCGGCAGGCGTGGAGATAACCAGCGCGCACGGGCAACCAATCAACAGCAGCGTCAGACCTTTATAAATCCACGGTTCCCAGGGCGCGGCCATCAGCAGCGGCGGCACCACGGCAACCAGCAACGACAGCACCATAATGGCGGGCGTGTAGATGCGGCTGAAGCGGTCAATAAAGCGCTCAATTGGCGCGCGGCGCTCCTCGGCTTCTTCAATCAGGCGCAGAATGCGGTCAATGGCGCTGTCGCCCGGCTCGCTGGTGACCTCAAGCAATACTTTGCGATCCACGCTGGTGGCACCCGCGGCGACTTTCTCACCTTTAAGCCGCTCAACCGGTACCGATTCGCCGGTCAGGGCGCTCTCATCAAAGCTCGCGGCGTTGTCCAGTAGACGGCCGTCGGCTGGCAGGCGGCCACCGGCTGCCACTTCAATGCAGTCTCCGGGGCGCAGACTGGCAATCGCGACGGTTTCACGTTTGCCGTCGCGCACGCGTGTTGCCTCTTCCGGGCGTAGCGCCATCAGCGCGGTCACGCCGCGGCGCGCGCGGTTGGCGGCAAAGCCTTCCAGACGCTCGCCGATAAGAAACAGCAACAGCACCATGGCGGCTTCTGCCGTTGCACCAATAAACAGCGCGCCGATAGCCGCCACACTCATTAATGTTTCAATGCCAAACCAGGTGCCGGAACGTATCTGGCGCAGCGCTTTACTGGCAATCGGCCACAGGCCGACCAGCGTGGTGAGAATAAAGGCGATACGGCCAGCCTGTGGCGAAACCTGCGCCAGGCCAAAGCTTGCGACCATCAGCACAACCAACACCAGCACCGGCAGATTTTCACGCCAGGCCGACGGTTCTGGCGCTTTTTCACCAGCTGACTGGAGCGTATAGCCAATGTTGGAGACTGCTTTTTCTACCTCGCGGCGTACGTCGGAACGGGCGTCAACGACCAGTTTTTCGGTAGCGAACAGCACCTGTACGTTGGCGACATCTGCCAGCTGGCGCGCGGCGTTCTCGACTTTGCGCGCACAGGCGGCGCAGTCCATGCCGCGCACCTGCCAGCTGTAGCGGGTGGTGTTTTTCGGAGCAGGTGCTTCCTGCTGCGGCGGTTCAACGGCGTAGACACTTTTTTGCGGCACAAACGGGCGCAACGTGGCTCCGGCAAAGCTCGGCGTGGATTTGATAATGGGGTTCGACATGACGACCTCCGGCAATGAAAACTGACATTGCCGTAAGGTTACACTCTGGAGTGAACTCCAGAGTCAAGAATGTTCAGAGATAAAGTGCACGTACTATCAAAAAGTGGCCGCCAAAGTAGCAGGCCGCAACGATAGCACTGTCGGCGTGAAAGCGACGACGGTAGTGCGTGAGATACCAGATGATATTACCGAGCAGCAGCAGTGACGCCCCGGCAAAGCCGGAAAGCGCTGCGTCTGTGGGGCGCAGGAACCATTGCTCTGCGGCAAGCCACACCATGACCAGCGTCATGCCGATAAACGTACTCACCGGCCAGCGGTACTCTTCAAGCCGCGTCCAGAGGGCGGCGATAAGCAGCGCACCAATGATGATAAGCGCAAGCGGCAGCGGCCAGAAAAAGGACATCGTCATGGAGCTGGCAAACCAGATGGTATAGAGCAGGTGCGAGAGAAAAAACGCACCAATGGCGTACAGCGTGCGCTGGCCGGGTAACTGCGTGAGTGCGTCACCCACAAGGCTCGCAAACAGCCCAGCCAGTACCAGATAGCCGGTGGCGCTGAACATTGGCGCTTGCCAGGCGAGCATCAGCAGCAGAAGAAGCGTAACAGGTTTAAACAGCCAGCGTTGCCAGACGGGGCCGCGATAGGAGGCATCTACATATAACCAGCCGGAAAAGAAGACAGCAATAAACGACCACAGCATGATAACTCCCTGAATGCGCTATTGTTGTGCATGCATCAGGCATGCAGCCTGCCTTCAGTCTAGTGGGCAACGCCACCAGATGACAATGCTTCTTCGTGCGCGTTATCATGCCAGGGCGTGGCAACGGGAGCCAGAATAATGAGTAAAACCCCCCTTTTCTTTATCGTCATCATGGCGTTAATTGTGATTTTAGCGTCGTTTCGTTTTTTGCATCAGCGCCGGATTGAGGCGCTAAACGACGCGCAGCCGCTGATGAGCCGCAACGTGACGGTCGCGGCAATGCGTGAGGTGGCGGCCAACGACAGGCGGTCGCGCCAGCGTGAAGTCACGCCTGCGGAAGATGTGATGCATTATGAAGTGCGTTTTCGCCCGGTAAGCGGCGGGGCGGTGATGCGCTTTCGCGTGAGTGCCGCCCAGTACCGGGCGTTAACGCAGGGTGAGACGGGTACCTTGCAGTATCGCGGCACCCGTTTCGAGGGATTTATTCCGGCGGTTGCGCCTTAGCGCTTTTGCTTTTTCTGCCAGGCCAGCAGTTCAAATACACCAAACACGAAGATACGCAATTCCTGCAACTTGCTGATGGGCGGCGCGTCTTTGGCCTGCGTGGACTTGAGCAGCACCAGCTGTAAGCCGTGCATCAGGATAGTAAAGAACATCGCCACGTTAACAAAAATATTCAGCGGCCGGGGAAACGGCTGGAACAGGTTTAACAGCATAAAGGCCCAGACCCCCAGCATCAGCAGACGCCCCAGGTTAATCAACATCGTTATTCTCCTGCATGTGACGAATATAGAGGCGGCTTGCGGCCTGACCGGCGATTTTTTCCCGATGCAGTTGCCAGCGTTGCGGTACCGCTGGGGCTGGCGCTTCAGCCTCGCTTTCCACGTAAATCAGCGCGTCGTCGGCCAGCCAGCCGTTGCGCTCCAGCAGGTTGAGGGTTTCCTCAAGCAGTCCTTTGCGAAACGGTGGGTCGATAAACACAATATCGTGCGGCTCGCCGGGTTGGGCAAGAAAACTCAGCGTGTCGGCGGTGATGGCTTTGCCGTGATTTGCACCAAGCGTAACGAGATTTTTCTGTAATTGCTGCGCTACCAGACGATCTTTTTCCACCAGCGTGGCGCTGCTGGCATAGCGTGACAGCGCCTCAAGTCCGAGTGCGCCGCTGCCGGCAAAGCAGTCAAGACAGCGGGCATTAACCATATGTGGCGCCAGCCAGTTGAACAGCGTTTCGCGCACCCTGTCGGTGGTGGGACGCAGGCCAGGGCTGTCTGGTACGGGAAGTTTGCGGCCGCGCCACTGGCCGCCGATGATGCGAATCTGGCCGCTGCCACCGCGCTGGGGTTTCTTCATAACGTTCACTGCAAGGGAAATGTTGGCGGCTATTCTAGCGGCGAGTGGCGGGCGAAGAAAGCGTGGTAACGGTAGAGGGAAACGCTATGTTGCCCAACAGCGGCACGGTGATGCCGCGCCGGGAAAGTGTTAGACTAACGCATTATTTTCTGTTCCCGTCACTTATGCGCGGGACAGCGCCATGAATCAACAGCGAGGAGCGTGGTCGCCAATGGCAAAAGAGAAGAAAAAGGGTTTTTTTTCCTGGCTGGGTTTTGGTCAGAAAGAGAAAACCGAAGACACAGCAACTACCCCCGCGCCAGAGCAGGCAGAACAGACGCCGCAGGCCGCTGGCGACGCGGTCGCTCCCCACACTCAGGCCCAGTCAGAGGCGTTTGCTGATGACGTCGTTGATATCAGCCAGCGCGTCGTAGAAAGTGAAAAGCCCCATTACCCTGACAAGTGGCAGGTTGAGCAGGAGCAGATTATTGAGGAAGAACTGGTTTTTGCCCGCGAGGAGCTAAAAGCCATTTCTGAGCATGAAGCTGAAGTGGCGCGCCGCGAGCAGGAAGAAAAAGAGGCAGAAGCCGCCCGCCTTGCGTCAGAGGCTGCAAAACGTGAAGCGGAAGAAGCGCGTATTGCGCATGAAGCCGTGCTGGCCGCCGAGCAAGCCGCGCAGAAAGCCGAAGAAGCGGCCCGGGTAGCAGAGGCCGCCCGCGCAGCAGAAGAAGCCAAACGTGCCGAAGATGCGGCTCGCGCAGCAGAAGAAGCCAAACGTGCCGAAGACGCAGCCCGCGCAGCCGAAGACGCCAAACGTGCCGAAGAGGCGGCCCGCGCCGCCGAAGAAGCCAAACGTGCCGAAGACGCAGCCCGCGCAGCCGAAGAAGCCAAACGTGCCGAAGATGCGGCTCGCGCCGCCGAAGAAGCCAAACGCGCTGAAGACGCAGCCCGCGCAGCCGAAGAAGCCAAACGTGCCGAAGACGCAGCCCGCGCCGCCGAAGAAGCCAAACGTGCTGAAGAAGCGGCTCGCGCAGCAGAAGAGGCTAAACGTGCTGAAGAAGCCGAACGCGCCGATGAAGACGCTCGCAAAGCCGAGTCAACTGCTCAGCTTGAGCAGGAAAAACCGACCAAAGAGGGCTTTTTTGCCCGTCTGAAACGCAGCCTGGTTAAGACCAAACAAAATCTCGGTTCCGGATTTATCGGCTTGTTCCGCGGCAAGAAGATAGACGACGATCTGTTTGAGGAGCTGGAAGAACAGCTGCTCATTGCCGATGTGGGCGTGGAAACCACGCGCAAAATTATTAACAACCTGACTGAAGGTGCCTCACGTAAACAACTGCGTGACGCCGAAGCGCTGTACGGCCTGCTTAAAGAAGAAATGAGCGGCATTCTGGCGAAAGTTGATGAGCCGCTCAATGTGGCAGCGCACACGCCGTTTGTTATTCTGATGGTTGGCGTCAACGGCGTGGGTAAAACCACCACCATCGGCAAACTGGCGCGCCAGTTCCAGCAGGAAGGCAAATCGGTGATGCTGGCCGCGGGGGATACCTTCCGTGCGGCCGCCGTTGAGCAGCTCGAAGTCTGGGGACAGCGCAACAATATTCCGGTGGTGGCGCAGCACACCGGAGCGGACTCAGCTTCGGTGATTTTTGATGCGTTGCAGGCCGCGAAAGCGCGCAACGTGGACGTGTTAATTGCCGATACCGCCGGACGCCTGCAAAACAAATCGCACCTGATGGAAGAGTTGAAGAAAATCGTGCGCGTGATGAAAAAGCTCGATGAAAACGCGCCGCACGAAGTGATGCTCACCATTGATGCCAGCACCGGGCAGAACGCCATCAGCCAGGCGAAACTGTTCCACGAAGCCGTTGGCCTGAGCGGTATTACATTGACTAAACTGGACGGCACCGCCAAAGGCGGCGTGATTTTCTCTGTTGCCGATCAGTTTGGCATCCCGATTCGCTATATTGGCGTTGGCGAGCGTATTGAAGATTTGCGTCCGTTTAATGCAGACGATTTTATTGAGGCACTTTTTGCCCGAGAGGATTGACAATGATTCGCTTTGAACAAGTCAGCAAGGCCTATCGCGGTGGGAGACAAGCACTGCAGGGAGTGTCTTTACACCTGCGTCCGGGGGAGATGGCCTTTTTAACCGGCCATTCCGGCGCAGGTAAAAGTACCCTGCTCAAGCTCATTTGCGGCATCGAACGCCCGAGCGCGGGCAAAATCTGGTTTGGCGGGCATGACATCAGCCGCCTGAAAAACCGTGAAGTCCCGTTTCTGCGTCGGCAAATTGGCATGATCTTCCAGGATCACCATCTGCTGATGGACCGCACCGTTTACGACAATGTGGCTATTCCGCTTATTATTGCCGGAGCCAGCGGCGAGGATATTCGCCGTCGCGTGTCGGCCGCGCTGGATAAAGTGGGGCTGCTCGACAAAGCGAAAAACTTCCCGATTCAGCTGTCCGGTGGTGAACAACAGCGCGTGGGTATTGCGCGTGCCGTGGTCAACAAACCCGCCGTACTGCTGGCAGATGAACCGACCGGTAACCTTGATAACGCGTTGTCTGAAGGCATCCTGCGCCTGTTTGAGGAGTTCAATCAGGTGGGCGTGACGGTGCTGATGGCAACCCACGATCTGGCGCTGATTTCCCGCCGCCCATACCGGGTACTGAATCTGAGCGACGGACATCTGCACGGAGGCCAGAGTGGTGAATAAGCGCAGCGCATTAAATCGCATTAAAAGCTTCAGCAACCGTTTTGATAAAAACAACCGCGTTGGGCGCACTAAAGACGCCATACGTAACGCCACGCGCCGCGGGCGGGATAAAACGCCGTCAGCAAAAGTGGGCGGACGCAAAGGAACGGTTAATGAGCAGTTTCGCTACGCCTGGCAGGGGGCGCTGTCGGATTTACGCAGTAAGCCGTTTGCAACGTTCCTCACGGTGATGGTCATTGCCATCTCGCTGACGCTGCCGAGCGTGTGCTATATGGTTTACAAAAACGTCAGCCACGCCGCTACGCAGTATTACCCGACGCCGCAAATCACCGTTTATCTTGATAAAACGCTGGATGATGACGCCGCAGCGCAGGTGGTGGCGCAGCTTCAGGCCGAGCAGGGCGTGGCGAAGGTGAACTACCTGTCGCGCGACGAGGCGCTGGGCGAGTTCCGTAACTGGTCGGGCTTTGGCGGGGCGCTGGATATGCTCGAAGAAAACCCACTGCCCGCGGTGGTGGTGGTTGAGCCGAAAATTGATTTTCAGAGTACGACGGCGCTGAACACCCTGCGCGACAGGGTTGCCCAGTTGCGTGGTGTTGATGAAGTGCGCATGGACGACAGCTGGTTTGCACGCCTTGCCGCGCTCACAGGCCTGGTCGGGCGCGTGGCAGCAATGATTGGCGTGCTGATGGTGGCTGCGGTGTTCCTGGTGATTGGCAACAGCGTGCGGTTGAGCATTTTTGCCCGCCGCGACAGCATTAACGTGCAGAAACTGATTGGTGCCACAGACGGCTTTATCCTGCGCCCGTTCCTGTACGGCGGGGCGCTGCTGGGGTTCAGCGGGGCGTTTTTATCGCTGATTCTCTCTGAGATTCTGGTGCTGCGCTTGTCGTCAGCGGTGAGCGATGTCGCGCGCGTGTTTGGCACCAAATTCTCCATCAGCGGGCTGTCGTTTGACGAATGTCTGCTGCTGCTGCTGGTCTCGGCAATGATCGGCTGGACTGCCGCCTGGCTTGCAACTGTACAACATCTGCGTCACTTTACCCCCGAATAATAAAAGTCTGGTATACTCACCCTCTGCTTACGAGAACCCGTATTCAGAGGGTGAGCTGTTTCTTCTGCGCTTCATCCTTCTGTCCGCGTCTTTTCATAGCTTTGTCACAAATTGAGTGTAATTTTATTCACAGGCAACAATGAACTTGTGGATAACATCACGGTCTGATGATTAAGTGATGAGTAATCTCGTTGCACAGTATCGGTCCGGCAACGCTGCCTGATGGGGGCGAACCCGGAGCCAGACAAAAATTGTGAGGATTTGAATGACTAAAGAAATGCAAACTTTGGCTTTAGCCCCTGTCGGTAACCTGGAGTCGTATATCCGGGCCGCCAACGCCTGGCCGATGCTCTCGGCTGAGGAAGAGAAGGAGCTGGCTGAAAAGCTGCATTACCAGGGCAGTCTGGAAGCAGCTAAAACGCTGATCCTGTCTCACCTGCGCTTCGTTGTTCATATTGCTCGTAACTATTCCGGTTACGGCCTGCCGCAGGCGGACCTGATCCAGGAAGGTAACATCGGTCTGATGAAGGCCGTGCGCCGCTTCAACCCGGAAGTGGGCGTGCGCCTTGTGTCGTTTGCCGTCCACTGGATTAAAGCCGAAATTCACGAGTATGTGCTGCGAAACTGGCGCATTGTGAAGGTCGCGACCACCAAAGCACAGCGTAAGCTGTTCTTTAACCTGCGTAAAACCAAGCAGCGTCTGGGCTGGTTCAACCAGGATGAAGTGGAAATGGTGGCCCGCGAGCTGGGCGTTTCCAGCAAAGACGTGCGTGAGATGGAGTCGCGTATGGCGGCCCAGGACATGACGTTTGACATGTCTAACGACGACGACGCCAGCGACAGCCAGCCAATGGCGCCCGTGCTTTATTTACAGGATAAAACCTCTAACTTTGCCGACGGCATTGAAGATGATAACTGGGAAGAGCACGCGGCAGATAAGCTTTCTGTTGCCATGCAGGGGCTGGACGAGCGTAGCCAGCACATCATCCGCGCCCGCTGGCTGGATGAAGACAACAAGACCACGCTCCAGGAGCTGGCCGACCGCTATGGCGTGTCCGCAGAGCGCGTGCGTCAGCTTGAAAAGAACGCAATGAAAAAACTGCGCGCGGCTATCGAAGCCTGATTTTTCTGCGCCGTTAACATGCACCCCGACGCCTTATGGCCTCGGGGTGTTTTTATTTCTGACCTGCCCGGCTGTGACGAAGCCTGTGTTGCAGATTTCCCGCTCTGTTATCTCCCCCACAAATTTATTATTTCAATTCCGCTGAAATCGCGTATGTTTTAGCAGAGTGCTCTGTTTGCTAAAGCTAAAACGGAGTTTTTCATTCGCTTAGCGCGCTTTTTACGCGAGTGAATGGATGAATATTCCAAACACAACGCCACGATAAAAACAAATCACCATCACAATGGGGAAAGGAAGAATGAAAATGACGGGTAAAGCCTTACTGGCAGGATGTATTGCACTGGCGATGAGCGGCTCAGTGCTGGCGCAGGATATTAAAGTTGCCGTGGTGGGTGCCATGTCTGGCCCGGTGGCGCAGTATGGCGATCAGGAGTTCACCGGTGCCGATCAGGCGATTGCGGATATCAATGCTAAAGGCGGCGTAAAGGGCAACAAGCTGGTCGCCGTGAAATATGACGACGCCTGCGACCCTAAACAGGCGGTAGCCGTAGCTAACAAAGTGGTGAATGACGGCATCAAATATGTCATCGGCCATCTGTGCTCGTCCTCCACGCAGCCTGCGTCGGACATTTATGAAGACGAAGGCATTCTGATGATAACCCCAGCGGCCACGGCGCCGGAGCTGACCGCGCGCGGTTACAACCTGGTACTGCGCACCACGGGCCTTGACTCTGACCAGGGGCCAACGGCAGCAAAATATATCCTTGAGCGCGTGAAGCCGCAGCGCATTGCCATCATTCACGATAAGCAGCAGTACGGCGAAGGCCTGGCGCGCGCAGTGCAGGACGGCCTGAAGAAGGGTAATGCCAACGTGGTGTTCTTTGACGGCATCACCGCCGGTGAAAAAGACTTCTCAACTCTGGTGGCTCGCCTGAAAAAAGAGAACATCGATTTTGTGTACTACGGCGGCTACCACCCAGAAATGGGCCAGATCCTGCGCCAGGCTCGTGCGGCGGGCCTGAAAACCCAGTTTATGGGCCCGGAAGGGGTGGCTAACGTCTCGCTGTCTAATATTGCCGGCGAGTCTGCCGAAGGGATGCTGGTGACAAAACCGAAGAACTACGATCAGGTTCCTGCAAACAAACCGATTGTGGATGCGATTAAGGCGAAGAAGAAAGATCCGAGCGGCGCGTTTGTCTGGACCACCTACGCTGCATTGCAGTCGCTGACTGCCGGTCTTAACCAGTCTGACGATCCGGCTGAAATCGCCACATACCTGAAGGCCAACGCGGTTGATACGGTAATGGGCCCGCTGACCTGGGATCAAAAAGGTGACCTGAAAGGCTTCGAATTTGGCGTGTTTACCTGGCATGCCAACGGCACCGCGACCGACGCGAAGTAATATCCCGCTAATGCCTTTCGCTAACGCGAAAGCAAACACAACGACGTAAATACCGAGCCGGGCGGCCAGTAAACCCCCGGCTTTTTTATTGCGCGACAAACAGGAGTGAATTTCAAGATGTAGCCCAACTCCCACAGCCTACAGGCTCGCCGCCTTAGTGAACTAACTGCGCCTTGATTCACCCCTGAGACACACAGGGTTAGCGCCCAGCAGCTCCACCGGACTAAAACCACCAGGCTTACAGCCCAGCAGCCCCACCAGGCTAAAAAACAGGTTTGCAGCCCGCTCAGGCTGACCCCAGTCCGCCCTGGTTACTCCTCCTTCTGCCACCCACCCGTCTGCGCCCGAAACCCCAGCGCCTGCATAAACGCCGCCATCACGCCACGGTCTTCCACCCCGACATCCTGCATCCGCCAGTCGCTCACGCCCGGATTATCACGCATCAGCTCTTCCAGCAGATACTGTCCCACACCGCGCCGGCGCGTTAGCTCACGCACGCGCAGCGAGTCCAGTTCACCCTGGGTGCCTGACAGCGTCATGCGCACCGCGCCGAGCAACCTGTCGTTAAACTTTGCCGCATAAACGCGATGGCTGTCGTCAAGCTGTAGCTCAGCAGGCGCGTACTCCGGCCAGATCTTCTCCAGATCGATAATGTCCTGCTCGCTCAAATGGGTCAGTCGCACAATGGTCAGTTTCATAGTTGGCTCTGTTGTTAGCAGTAAGGCCCAAGTGTACCAGGTTTGCCTCGCCTGCGTTTTCTGTTTCAGCGTTTCTCCAGGCAATTTGCGCGGTAGAAGACCTTTTATATGGTTCATTGAGCAGGGTATTCACCATTTTATGGCGCAACCGTCTGCTAAGTGGCGAATTTTTTAGCGTAAAATGCCAATATATTATTCTGTGTGCTGCGCTTTTTTTTGTTTATTCAGCGCTTGAATCAGAATAATATTCCTGCTTAATTGACTGAATTATAGGGTAATGACGATTTAATTAGCCAAAAGTTGCTGTAACTCGTTAATCAGTCAGATAAAAATAAGGCTGTTCATAAATAGAACAGCACATTGTCAACACAATAAAACCAATATCGACATCACGAATGGGGACTTATCAGGATGAAAATAAAAGCGAAAGCACTGGCCACCGGGATGGTGGCGCTGGCTGTGTCCCATGTGGCAATGGCAGAAGATATTAACGTCGCCATAGTGGGTGCGATGTCTGGTCCGGTCGCCCAGTGGGGCGATATGGAATTTAACGGCGCGCGCCAGGCGATTAAAGATATCAACGCCAACGGCGGCGTGAAGGGCAATAAACTGGTGGGCGTGGAATATGACGACGCCTGCGATCCTAAACAGGCCGTGGCGGTTGCCAACAAAGTGGTCAATGCCGGGATCAAATACGTTATTGGTCATCTGTGTTCTTCTTCCACTCAGCCCGCTTCAGACATCTATGCCGACGAAGGCATTCTCATGATAACGCCCGGTGCCACTAACCCGGAACTGACCCAACGCGGCTATGAAACCATCATGCGCACCGCCGGGCTGGACTCTGCTCAGGGGCCAACGGCGGCGAAATACATTTTAGAGCAGGTGAAACCACAGCGTATCGCCATCATTCACGATAAGCAGCAGTACGGCGAAGGGCTGGCGCGCTCGGTGCGTGATGCGCTTAAGCAAGGTAGCGCGAACGTGGTGTTCTTTGACGGCATCACGGCGGGTGAAAAAGATTTTTCCGCGCTGGTGGCGCGCCTGAAAAAAGAAAATATCGACTTCGTGTACTACGGTGGTTATTACCCGGAGATGGGGCAGATGCTGCGCCAGGCACGAGCTCAGGGCCTGAAAACGCAGTTTATGGGGCCGGAAGGCGTGGGCAACACCTCGTTGTCTAACATCGCCGGTGATTCAGCCGAAGGCCTGCTGGTGACCATGCCCAAACGCTACGACCAGGATCCGGTCAATCAGCCTATCGTCAATGCCCTGAAAGCCGACAAGAAAGACCCGAGCGGCCCCTATGTCTGGATTACCTATGCCGCCGTGCAGTCGCTGGCGACTGCCCTTGAGCGCAGCGCCAGCCGTGAGCCAGAAGCCCTGGCAAACGATCTCAAAGCCCACGGCGCGCAGACGGTGATTGGCCCGCTTGCCTGGGACGATAAAGGCGACCTGAAGGGGTTTGATTTTGGAGTCTTTCGCTGGCACGCCGACGGTTCTTCGTCGGTTGCCGCGCAATAACGCACGAAGGTAGCTTATGTCTGAGCAATTTCTCTATTTCTTACAGCAGATGTTCAACGGCGTGACGCTGGGCAGTACCTATGCGCTGATTGCCATCGGCTACACCATGGTGTACGGCATCATCGGCATGATTAACTTCGCCCACGGCGAGGTGTACATGATTGGCAGCTACATTTCCTTCATGATAATCGCTGCGCTGCTAATGATGGGCATTGATGCCAGTTGGCTGTTAGTGGGGGCCGGGTTTATTGGCGCTATCATTATCGCCAGCGCCTATGGCTGGAGCATTGAGCGCGTGGCCTACCGGCCGGTGCGCAGCTCCAAGCGCCTGATTGCCCTGATTTCCGCCATCGGGATGTCCATTTTCCTGCAAAACTACGTCAGCCTCACCGAAGGCTCGCGCGATATTGCGCTACCAAGTCTGTTCAGCGGCCAGTGGATTGTCGGCAGCAGCGAGCATTTCTCTGCCTCTATTACCACCATGCAGTTGGTTATTTGGGTGGTCACGGTGCTGGCCATGCTGGCGCTGACGCTGTTTATCCGCTATTCGCGCATGGGCCGCGCCTGTCGTGCCTGTGCCGAAGACCTGAAAATGGCGAGCCTGCTGGGTATCAATACCGACCGCGTCATCTCGCTGACCTTTGTGATTGGTGCGGCAATGGCCGCGGTAGCGGGCGTGCTGCTCGGCCAGTTCTACGGCGTGATTAACCCCTACATTGGCTTTATGGCCGGGATGAAGGCCTTTACCGCGGCGGTACTGGGCGGCATTGGCAGCATTCCTGGGGCCATGCTTGGCGGGCTGATTCTCGGCGTGGCCGAGGCGCTCACTTCTGCTTATCTCAGCACGGAGTACAAAGACGTGGTGTCCTTTGCGCTGCTGATTCTGGTGCTGCTGGTGATGCCAACCGGGATTCTGGGCCGTCCGGAGGTAGAAAAAGTATGAAGCCAATGCATTTTTTCGCCGCGCTGTTCTCGGCCGCCATGTTCTTCGTGCTGGCGGCGGTCTTTATGGGCGTGCAGCTGGGGCTGGATGGCACAAAGCTTGTCGTTGGCAGCGCGGCTGCCGTGCGCTGGGAATGGGTCGCTATCGGCACCGCCGTGGTGTTCTTCTTCCAGCTGATGCGCCCGTTTGTGCAAAGCAGCCTCAAGCGCGTTAGCGGACCAAAGTTTATCCTGCCTGCGATTGATGGCTCTACGGTAAAGCAAAAGCTGTTCCTGATTGCGCTGCTGGTGCTGGCTGTCGCCTGGCCATTTATGGTTTCGCGCGGCACGGTAGATATCGCCACGCTGACCATGATTTACATCATTCTTGGCCTTGGGCTTAACGTGGTGGTCGGGCTTTCTGGCCTGCTGGTGCTGGGCTACGGCGGTTTTTACGCCATTGGCGCTTACACCTTTGCGCTCTTAAACCATTACTACGGGCTGGGCTTCTGGACCTGCCTGCCGCTGGCGGGCCTGGTGTCGGCGGCGGCGGGTTTCCTGCTCGGCTTCCCGGTACTGCGCCTGCGCGGTGACTATCTGGCGATTGTCACCCTCGGCTTTGGCGAAATCGTGCGTATTTTGCTGCTCAATAACACCGAAATCACCGGCGGGCCGAACGGCATCAGTCAGATCCCTAAACCCACGCTGTTTGGCCTGGAGTTCAGCCGCACGCCGCGCGAAGGCGGTTGGGACACCTTCAGCAACTTCTTTGGTCTGGCCTACAACCCGGGCGATCGCGTGATTTTCCTCTATCTGGTGGCGCTGCTGCTGGTGGTCTTTACGCTGTTTGTGATTAACCGCCTGCTGCGCATGCCGCTGGGCCGCGCCTGGGAAGCGCTGCGCGAAGATGAAATTGCCTGCCGTTCGCTGGGCTTAAGCCCAACGCGTATCAAGCTGACGGCCTTTACCATCAGCGCCGCATTTGCCGGTTTTGCGGGCACGCTGTTTGCTGCACGCCAGGGCTTTGTCAGCCCGGAGTCCTTCACCTTTGCCGAGTCAGCGTTTGTGCTCGCCATTGTGGTGCTGGGCGGCATGGGCTCGCAGTTTGCGGTTATCCTTGCCGCCATTCTGCTGGTGGTGTCGCGCGAGCTGATGCGTGATTTCAACGAATACAGCATGTTGATGCTGGGCGGCCTGATGGTGCTGATGATGATCTGGCGTCCGCAGGGGCTGCTGCCCATGAAGCGCCCGGAGTTGAAGTTGAAACAGGGTGACGTAAAAGGAGAGCAGGCATGAGTCAGCCATTATTGTCGGTAAACGGCCTGATGATGCGCTTTGGCGGTCTGCTCGCGGTGAACAATGTCGCGCTGGCGCTCAATGCAGGCGAAATCGTCTCGCTGATTGGCCCGAACGGGGCCGGTAAAACCACGGTGTTCAACTGCCTGACCGGCTTTTATAAGCCCAGTGGCGGCACCATTATGCTGCGTGAGAAAGAGCTGGCTGGCCTTTCCGGGCAGGAGATTGCCCGGCTTGGCGTGGTGCGTACCTTCCAGCACGTGCGCCTGTTCCGTGAGATGACGGTCATTGAAAACCTGCTGGTGGCCCAGCATAAGCAAATGAAAACCGGCGTCTTCTCCGGGCTTTTGAAAACCCCGGCGTTTCGCCGAAGCCAGTCCGAAGCGCTGGACCGCGCTGCGGTGTGGCTTGAGCGCATTGGGCTTTTAGAGCACGCCAACCGCCAGGCCAGCAACCTTGCCTACGGCCAGCAGCGCAGGCTGGAAATTGCCCGCTGCATGGTGACGCAGCCGGAAATCCTGATGCTTGACGAACCCGCTGCGGGCCTGAATCCGCGCGAGACCAACGAGCTGGACGAGCTGATTGTAGAGCTGCGCGACCATCACAGCACCACGATTTTGCTCATTGAGCATGATATGAAGCTGGTGATGGGCATTTCAGACCGCATTTACGTGGTCAACCAGGGGACGCCGCTTGCCAGCGGCACGCCGGAGCAAATCCGCAATAACCCTGACGTCATCCGCGCCTATCTGGGAGAAGCATAAATGGGAAATGCGATGTTAACCTTCGACCGGGTGAGTGCGCACTACGGCAAAATTCAGGCGCTGCATGAGGTGAGTCTGTACATTAATCAGGGGGAAATCGTCACTCTGATTGGTGCTAACGGCGCGGGGAAAACCACGCTGCTCGGCACGCTGTGCGGCGACCCGCGAGCGACTCACGGCTCGATTGTGTTTGATGGTAAAAACATCACCGACTGGGCCACCGCCCGCATCATGCGCGAAGCGGTCGCGATTGTGCCGGAAGGGCGGCGCGTCTTCTCGCGCATGACGGTGGAAGAGAACCTGGCGATGGGCGGCTTTTTTACCGACCGCCATCAGTACCACGAGCGCATCACGTGGGTGTATGACCTGTTCCCGCGTCTGCACGAGCGCCGGGTGCAGCGCGCAGGCACCATGTCCGGCGGCGAGCAGCAGATGCTGGCCATTGGCCGTGCGCTAATGAGTAACCCGCGTTTGTTGCTGCTCGATGAGCCATCACTGGGCCTGGCACCTATTATCATTCAGCAGATCTTCGACACCATCGAACAGCTACGTGCCGACGGCATGACTATCTTCCTCGTCGAGCAGAACGCTAACCAGGCACTGAAGCTTGCCGACAGGGGCTACGTACTGGAAAACGGCCACGTGGTGCTTGAGGACACGGGGGATGCGCTGCTTGCGAATGAGGCGGTGAGAAGCGCGTACCTGGGGGGCTAACCCGGGCAACAGTGAGGCGTGTTATCGCATATGACAAGGCCGGAGCAGGCAAACTGCCTTCTGCGGCCTTTTGACTCAGTGACATCCTGAATCCCTCTGTCGCACAGACCTCTTCATTGCAAAAGACGTTCTCTTATCTTGTAACGCAATCTTTACATTTTCGCGGTTACATAAGGTATAAAAGTTACCTATATATAATATTTTTGGCTGGCATTCCTGAAGAGTGATGATACGCTCAATAACAATGCCGATAACTTTAATAAGCAATAGCGTCGGCGTGTTTTCATTAATCAGTGAAAGAGACTTGCCATAATTTAATATTAAATAAGTTGTAGTGCTCTAGCATTCGAGGTCGTTACTTTTTATTAGCCATTATTTTTTGTGGTTAAGATTTTATTTTCTCTTCTGCATTTTCAACCTACTGGGTCGTCGCTTTTATTAAAGCGGCTATGTCTGGTATCACTCTCCTGTATTCAGGACAGCATGAATTTGAGATTTCTGGCGGCAGACCAGTCTGTCGTGAATATAGTCTTGCCGTCAGAAAGTCCTCGGCCATTGGTCGTGGAAAATGAGTGAGGAGATGCTGATTTTATAGATAAAAGTGAACTCGGAGGATGTTATGGCTAGTACTACCCAGAAAGCCAAAACTGGCTGGGACAGTGTCAATGATTTACTGAATTACCATGACCGGGGGGACGGTCTGGTCATTAATAACAAACCGTCGTTTGATATCGAGCAGGCAGGTTTGCAAATTGCGCGTGGAGACGCCAGCTGGAACGGTGTTGGTGTGACGGGACAGGGCGCCACGGTAACCTACTCTTTCCCAAACTGGACCTATGGTGATACCAACATCGGTGGGGATTTTATCTACTCCGGCTTTAGCGCCACACAGCAGGCGCAGGCCCGGCTGTCGTTACAGTCGTGGTCGGATGTGGCGAATATCACTTTCGTCGAGGTAAGCGGCGATCGGTATTCGAACATTACCTTTGGCAACATCTATGCCCCGCAGACTCAGGCTTATGCCCTGCTACCGCAGACCACCAACGCGTCTGGTAGGCCGTATTACGACGATCGCGGTTATGACGCTTCTGGTCAATCCTGGTACAGCATTAGCGGTTCGGGAGTGTTGAACCCAGAGCTGGGTAACTATGGCCGCCTGACGTTTACCCATGAAATTGGCCACACGCTGGGGCTGAATCATCCGGGTGATTACAATGCAGGTGAGGGCAATCCGACTTATCGCGATGCCAGCTACGCAGAAGATACGCGTATGTTCAGCGTAATGAGCTACTGGGAGCCGTCAAACAGCGGCGGTGATTTCCTCGGCACCTACGCGGCGGCCCCGCTGGTTGATGATATTGCAGCCATTCAGCACCTGTACGGAGCCAATTTGACCACCCGCACTGGCGACACGGTATATGGGTTTAATTCTAATACCGGCCGGGACTTTTACACCGCCACCAGCGCCAGCCAGAAGATGATTTTCAGTGTCTGGGACGCGGGCGGGAACGACACGCTTGATTTTTCAGGCTACAGCGCTAACCAGCGCATTAACCTCAATGACGGGACGTTTTCTGACGTAGGCGGGTTGCTGGGGAATGTCTCCATAGCCGAAGGTGCCACCATTGAAAACGCCATTGGCGGGGCGGGCAATGACGTGATTGTGGGCAATGAGGCGGCAAACGTGCTGCGCGGCGGAGCCGGTGACGATGTGCTGTATGGCGCAAACGGCAGTGATACGCTTTGGGGGGGCAGCGGTAGCGACATTTTTGTCTTTGCCGCTGTGAGCGATGCGCCTGCCAGCGCGCCAGATAAAATCATGGATTTCGTCTCCGGCACCGACAAAATCGACCTGTCTTTTTTGAATCCGGACGGCAATACGTTACATTTTGTCGAGAACTTTAGCGGCCAAACCGGTGAAGCAATGATTGCCTACGATGCGCAGGATAATCTGAGCGAACTGATGCTGGACCTGCAAGGTAGTGCCGTACCTGATTTTCTGGTGCAGATAGTAGGCCAGGTAAATACACAAACCGACGTTATTGTCTGAGAACACAGGGCAGGCAAAATACCTGCCCTTTTTATTATCTTCACCATAGTGATGATATGCCGTGAAGACATTAAGCCCGTGCGAAATAAGTAAAATGTATTGCAAGTGAGAGTGGGTATATTCACGCGTGATGGCTGAACAGCTATTGACGTTGGCCGCTATGTAGATAAGACAATAATGCATTATTTAAGTCACGCTAGCCAAAGGGTTATGGCAAGTATTACCCATCATGCCAAAACAGGCTGGGCAGTGTTAATAATCTACTGCATGACCATGAGCGGGGCGAGAGTCTGGTGATTAATAACAAACCGTTATTTGGTATCGGGCAGGCGAGAGCAACGTTGCTGTCATATAACGCGCAGTCTACTCTGAATGAACCGGTCCACGCTGTTACGGCTCCCGATTTGCGGGTGCAGATTGTAAGCCCGGTGGATGCGCAAGCCGATTTCATTGTTTAGTCACCATGGTGAGCCGTGCGGCCACTTTTATTGTAGATTTGCCTATGAATAAATTATTGTGGTTGGGGAGCGTCATCGCATTTTCAGGAGTCACTATGGCGAGTAGTCTGGTTTTACCTTCCGCCGGGTCGCTGGCGGGTCAGTGGGTGATAACGGATAAAGGTGTTTCGTGCCGCGTGCGTCTGGAAACACAAGAGATGAGCACGGCAAATGGCTATGCGTTAACGCTGTTGACGCCATGCCCGGAACAGCTGCTACCCGCGTCTTCCGTTGCGTGGCGGCCAGCGCCAGACGGCATTGCGCTGCTGGCGCAGGACGGCTCCAGTACGGTGTTTTTCTCGCGAGAGGGGGATCATTACCGTAGCGATATCTGGAATGACACCGGTAAGATCCTCAAGCGTAAAGCCGGGTAGTTAGCTTTGCGATTATGTTACCGGCCGACCCGGACACATTTCTTCTCAACTGCCACCAGTATTGTCACGCCCAGCGTTTTAAATGCTTCATAGCCTCGTTGCCCATGCCGCGCTCATGCGCAAAAACGGTCGCGATTGTGCCGGAAGAACGAGGCCCATTTTCGCGCAGTGTGCGAATGATGCATTATTACAGAGGAAAAGTTGAAACACCAAAAGGCGTAATATGGACATTACGCCTTGATTTTTTTGGTGTAATATTTGTTAGTTGCTTACCGGAGCTAACAACCGGCAAGCGATTTCCCTGGTGTTTAATGCGATTTTGCAGCCTGGCCGTTGTGCCAGGTTTTTTTACTGCGACGGGTGAAAACGATTATAAAGGATGTTGAAAATACGGTAAGTTGTCTCCAGGGACGGTTTTACCCTGTCCCAAAGTACAGGTTCAAAACTGCAACCGAAGAATGAGGGGTATTGATGTTCTCCATATTCAGTGAAAATAGCGCCCTTAATGAAACGTTGCGTGACTACATTGAAAGGAAACTGGAACCTTTTGGATTGCCCGAATACGCTTTTACCGTCTTCAATAAAAAAGACCCATCAAAAGGATTGATTATATCGAATTATCCGCCTGAATGGGTCCAGACTTACCGGGAGAATAATTTTCAATTTATTGATCCGGTAATCTTAAATGGTTTTCGGCGTATTACACCGTTTTCATGGGATGAGAACTTGAATTTCAAGATATTTGAGCACTCTAAAAAATATAACATTGTTAATGGTTTTTCCTTTGTTGCTCATGACTATTTAGATAATGTGTCTCAATTAAATTTTATTATTAAAAATAAATATGGCAAAAAAACAAACAAGTTATAGATAAAAATAAAGCGGAGATTCAGATGGTATTATTAGATATCACTGAGCAAATGCATAATTTAATGATGTCAGGGGCAAAAAGCAATTCAACTGTAAATATAAACGCAGGTGGAACCAAACCTATATTTACACCCAAAGAAAACAAGGTGTTGTATTGGGTCAGTCAGGAAAAAACCTATGCAGAGGTCGCTTTAATGCTGGGAATATCAGTCAGGACAGTAAAATTTCACATGTCAAATGTGACAAAGAAAATGGGAGTCAAAAATGCTCGCTCTGCAATCAAAATTGGCATGGATCTGAATTTAATTATCAACGACGCATATTAAATACAAGAGAGCTTGACCAGTAAGGCGTTCTCACCATCTACTCATTAACTTTGCCTGATAAGTTCATTCTTGCAGCCTGCCCTCCTCAGACCTGGCATATATGGTCTTTCTGGCAATCGCGCCTATCGAATCATAATGCTCTCACTTTAATAATCTGCCAGTTTGCATTATCTGGCGGGTAAAAAGTGAACATCGGTTTATTATCAGAGAAACCTCCCAGGCTATAAATACACAGGCGGCAGCGACAGGTTTTCAGGGTTTTTGTGGAAACATTGGGATGGTTACGCGGCGGTTTACCAGCATCTGCGTAGCAGGCTTATCACGCAGGTAGCTCGGGATTTGGGGGCTGCATAAATAATTTCGGCAGTAGCCGACAAGACGGTGAGTGACAATCTTCCCTGTAGTGAAAACAGGGTATTTCAGCCGGTGTAAGAAGACAACGCAGGAATCTCTTGCATGGGGCATCGGCCTGGCGCCAGTGATGTTTAAGCGTTTTCTGCTCAGTGGTTACGCTAAACTCACTGTGCTCCTCAGCCTTGCGCACCAAAACGCTTTTAGGGCAGGGAGAGGCCGGCTATCCTGGCGTGTCATGATACAAAGCGAAAAGATTCAGGTATACCTGTGACACATCCTGCGGGCTGTACCCGAGCGAACTGGCTTACTTATTCAGGCAATAAAACATGGCGTATTTGAATCACTTATTCACATTTGTTGAAAGCAATCCGGCGCTTGCCGTGGGTTTTAACATTATCTTACTGGTTGTCTCTGGCATGCTTGCGCACCTTTTATGCAAATTCTTGTTGATAAAAGTTGTGCGCAAGGCCTTCTTTGCCAGCCATAAGCAGGATGTTCCGCTGGAAAAAGACCGACGTATTGCCGAAAAACTGTCAAATTTTATTCCGGTTATCATCGTCTATTACGTTTTGCAATTTATGCCGAATATGCCAGCGTCGCTGGTCACGGCGATTAACACTATCTGTGGGATTTTGTTTTTTGTTTTTCTGTCGGTGTTTTTCAATGAAATGCTGGATATTGTTAATAGCTCCTATCTGCGTAAGACCCGACGTAAAAACCACTCAATCAAAGGCTATATCCAGATAGGCAAAATATTAGTGCACGTCATCGCGGCGATAATGATCCTCGCGGTGATGTCGAACAAATCACCGGCGATTATCATTTCCAGTCTCGGGGCTGTGGCGGCGGTATTGATGTTCGTCTTTCAACATACTCTGCTGTCACTGGTCGCAAACGTCCAGCTCTCGTCAAACGACGTCCTGCAACTGGGTGACTGGATTGAAATGCCGGATAAAAATCTGAGCGGTGAAGTTATCGATATTGCGCTTCACACCATCACCATCCGCAACTGGGATAATACAATCTCACGTATTCCGACTAAGAATTTCCTCACCGAGACTTATACCAACTGGCAGGCGATGTTTTCGTCCGGGGCGCGCAGGATCATGCGCAGTATCGATATCGATCAGCACTCGATTAGCTTTCTCTCTCAGGAGATGCTGGTCCCCATGCTGGCAATACGCGGGGTCAATGAGCCGCTGGCAAAATTGCTGGATGGCCGTGACCCAACCGGGGTGGCCAATCGCTGGTTTATTGATAATGGGCTGACAAACTTAACGCTGTTTCGTCATTACCTGATGTCCTGGCTTGCTGACCGGCCTGACATCATTAAAGACATGTACATTGTAGTGAGAACCCTGAAGCCTACGCCCGCCGGGATCCCACTGGAAATATACTGTTTTACCTCTTCTACAGCGTGGATGGATTACGAAGATACGCAGTCAGGGATATTTGAGTACATCACTGCGGTGGCCGGGCAATTCTCATTGCGTTTATATCAATATCCCGCAGGGCATGATTTCTGGCGCTTATCGCAGCAAAGCAGCGCCAGAGGCAACGTGCCGCCTTCAGATTTTTAGCACAGAAGGCGGTTAGCGCCGGTGTCATTTTTGCCAGTTCTGCACGGCACCCGGCTGGGCTTTGCTGGGGCAGGGGGCGTTGCGACAATAGCCATCCCAGGCTTGCAGAGCGCTGGCCTGCCATCCGTCCTGGGAAAGGGCTGCGCCCGGGCGTAGCCGGTATGTCAGAGTGACAAAATCAATGGCGGGTAGGTGGATTGTTGCATCAGCCAGCCAGCCCTGACGAAAACGCCCATGGGGCGTGGACTGGCGGGTTGCCCGGGCGCTGAAAGGCATTGCGCGTATTCTCCCCAGAGCGGGCTATAGCAGGCCGCTATTGCGCCGCTTAACCTGCCACCAGCACCGTCACACCCAGCTTCTCAAACGCCTTCACCGCCTCGCTACTAATCCCTTTGTCGGTAATCAGATAGTGGATATCACTCCAGTTACACGGCAGGGCGAACATCGACACCTTATCAATCTTGCTGGAGTCTGCCACCACATACACCGTTTTGGCAGAGCGGATCATGGCGCTTTTGACGTTGATATCGGTTTCGCTGGGAAAACTCAGACCCATTCGCGGTGAAATAGCGGCAGTGGCGAGAAACAGCTTCTCTGCCAGCACATTTTCAAAAAAGCTCGCTGCCTTTTCGCCGGAGGTGGACAGCGTCGGGAACTTGAACGTGCCGCCAGTGAGTAGAATGTTAATGCCCGGCTCGCCGCCGAGCTTCAGTGCAATATTCACCGCGTTAGTGGTGACCGACAGGCGGTGAATATGGGCCATATGGTCAACAATGGCGGTCGTCGTGGTGCCGGAATCAAAAATCACCGCGTCGCCGTTTTCAATCTGTGCCGCTGCCAGTCGGCCGATGGCGTCTTTTTGTTCCAGATTGATCTGGCGCTCCAGCAGCAGCGCACCGGTGTTTTGCTTACCGGTAACCAGCGTGGCACCGCCGTAATAGCGCTGCACAAACCCCTGTTTTTGCAGCTCGCGCAGATCGGTGCGGATCGTCGCTTCGGTGAGATCGAAGGTCTCCGTCAGGTGCTTCACGGTCACAGTGCCGTCTTCACGAATCATCTCAAGGATCTTATCTCTACGCTGCTGCATATCCGCCAGCTGCTCGTTCCTGGTTTTCAATCGAAATGCTCCTGGTTCTGAAAGCCTTGCCTCACCTTCTGCTCTGCCACGCAGTGTAGCGCTCGTTTTCAGTGAATGCGAGTTCACTCGCACATTGCGCGGTATTTTAGCCATTTTTTGCATTGTTTCAGCCAGATAACGCCAAAAACTGGCACCAGAGTGTTGCACGAAAAAGCACCCTCGTGAGACAAGACAATTTTCGAATGCATTTTGTTTTATATTTGATCAATGCCACAGAATCGGTTAAACAAACGCTATACATTTTCGATCGAAAATCAAATGAAAGCGATCGATAGCGTTTTTGTCATCACGATCGTTACGATCTGGAGGTTAGTGTGGACGTACAGGCAATCAAACAGACGGCGCGACAGGCCCGGCGCTATGTGTTGCAGATGAACCACCGGGCGGGCAAAGGCCACACCGGGGCCGATCTTTCCGAAATCGATATTCTCTGCACGCTCTACATGGCGGTGATGGACCGCAGCCAGGCGCGCCCGGACCAGGACCGCTTCATCCTGTCTAAAGGCCACGGCGCGGGCGGTTTTTATTGCAGCGCAGCGGCGATGGGCCTGCTTGACCCTGAGGTACTGAGCCAGTACATGGGCGACGACACGCTGCTCGCAGGCCACCCGGTGCACCAGAAGCTGCCGGAACTGGTCGAGATTAACTCCGGCGGTCTGGGCCACGGCTTGCCGATTGCCGTGGGACTTGCGCTGGGCAACAAACTCGCTGGCCGCAGCCACCGTCGCGCCTTTGTGCTGCTGGGCGACGGCGAACTGGCAGAAGGCTCCAACTGGGAAGCGGCCATGTCTGCCAGCAAATTCCAGCTCGATAACCTGATTGCCATCGTCGATCGCAACCGCTTACAGCTGGCGGGCAAAACCGAATCCATCATGCCGCTGGAGCCGCTTGCCGATAAGTGGCAGGCCTTTGGATTTGAGGTACTGGAGTGCGACGGCCACGACCCGGTAGCTATCTGTGAGGCGGTGAACGCACCGTCAACCGGTAAGCCGCGCGTCATTCTTGCCAACACCGAAAAAGGCCACGGCATTTCGTTTATGGCGAACGTGCCGGCCTGGCATCACCTGGTGCCCAACGATGAACAGCTCGCCCAGGCGCTGGCGGAACTGGAGGATTAATCATGCAAGACTTACGTGACGCGGTAATCGCGACCCTGCTCGAGGCCCAGCAGGCCGGAGCCAATCTTAATGTGGTGGTGGCTGACTCCACCTCAACGTCCAAAATCGCACCGTTTGAAAAGGCGTTCCCGGAGCGCGTGGTGAACGTGGGGATTGCCGAGCAGAACATGGTTGGCATCGCTGCGGGCCTGGCGCTGAGCGGCAGCACCGTTTTTACCGCCAACGCAGCACCGTTCCTGTTGGCGCGCTCTAATGAGCAGGTGAAAAACGACGTCTGCTACACCGACACCAACGTCAAAATGCTCGGTCTTAACGCCGGTTTTGCCTACGGGCCGCTGGGTGCCACGCACCACTGCATGAACGACATCGCCATCGCCCGCACATTCGGCAATTTACAGGTGTTTGCCCCGGCAGATGCGGCCGAGGCCCGCGCCGTGACGCGCCACGCCATTGCCCATCGTGGCCCGGTGTATATCCGCATGGACAGCGACAAGGTGGCGGATTTGCACGGCGACGACTGGCGCTTCACGCCAGGTAAACCTGAAGTTGTGCAGCAGGGGAGCGACACCGTGGTGTTCTGCCTTGGCACTATCGTGCATGAAGCGCTGGCGGCAGATTTACCGAACGCGACTATCGTTTCGCTGCCGTCGCTGTGGCCGCTTGATGTTGACGCGGTGCGCGCTCTCATAACCGCACACTCGCATGTGATCTCGATGGAAGAACACGTCATTAGCGGTGGCCTTGCCAGCATCATTGGTGAAATTCTGCACCAGCAGCGCCTCGGCCAACGTTTCACCGCGCTTGGCGTGCCACCGTATGCATTCACCCACAGCAGCAGCCGCAAGGCGCTGCGCCGCCAGTTCAACATTGATGCCGCAGGGCTGCGCCACACGCTGGAGCAGGCCGTACAGGGCGTTTTTGCGTAAGGAGCTAACCATGAGCAACGAATACGACGTGAATCTGCGCTACGGCGTGGACAGCGCCGGGGATTTATCCGGCAAGGTGGCGGTAGTCACCGGCGGGCTGGGCGGCATTGCCATGGCGAGCAATGAAATGTTGCTGGAGAAGGGCGCGAAGCTGGCGCTGCTGTACCCGGCCTTCGAGCGTGAAAAAGCGCTGTCAGTGGCAGAGCAGTTTGACCCCGCGCGCGTGCTGTTTGTGGAATGCGATGTGGCGGACCCGGACTCGGTCGAGAAAGCCTTCTTTCAGGTCGAAGCGCACTACGGCCAGCTCGATATCCTGGTGAACTGCGCAGGTTACGTGATGCTGCAACCGGTGCTGGAAACCGAATTTGCCGAGTGGAATAAGCAGATTGCCGTCAACCTCACCGGGCCTTTTCTGTGCTCACAGGCGGCGGCAAAGCGCATGGTGAAGGCCGGACGCGGCGGCAAGATTATCAACATTGCTTCCCAGGCGGCGTCGATTGCCATCGATAACCATGTGGCCTACACCTCGGCCAAAGCCGGACTGTTGGGCATGACTAAAGTGATGGCCAAGGAGTTCGCCCCGCACAACATTAACGTCAATACGCTTTCGCCCACCGTGGTGCTCACGCCAATGGGCGAGAAAGCCTGGCGCGGCGAGAAAGGCGAGGCAATGAAAAAACTCATTCCAATGGGCCGCTTCGCCTACACCGACGAAATCGCCGCGGCGGTGCTGTTCTTTGCCGGTAACGGCAGCGACATGATAACCGGTGCGGATCTCATGATAGACGGTGGTTTTACCATTTGGTAAGCCGCTGATTTGGTCGCATTTCGCGCCCGGCAAGACCAGGGCCATTACGCTGTTTCGCTGTACCCGACAATAACAATCCCCACAGGGGAATACAGAGAGAACATCATTATGAAATTGCGTTTAAACCTGTTAACCGCAGCGGTCGCCTGCGCTTTTTCCTTTAGCGCGCACGCCGCTGACAAGGGCACCATCCTGGTGATGGTGAACTCCCTTGATAACCCGTATTACGCTTCCGAGGCCAAAGGAGCCACCGAGAAGGCGCAGGCGCTGGGCTATAAAACCAGCGTGCTGTCCCACAGTGAGGATGTCAAAAAGCAAAACGAGCTCATTGATGCCGCCATCGGTAAAAAAGTACAGGGCATCATTCTTGATAATGCCGACTCCACCGCCAGCGTCGCGGCCATTAAAAAAGCGCAGCAGGCCGGTATCCCGGTAGTGCTTATCAACCGCGAAATCCCGGTGGACGATGTGGCGCTGGTGCAAATCACCCACAACAACTTCCAGGCAGGCTCCGAAGTGGCGAACGTGTTTGTGGAAGACATGGGTGAGAAGGGCAAATATGCCGAGCTGACGTGCAACCTTGCCGACAACAACTGCGTGACCCGTTCCAAATCCTTCCACCAGGTTATCGACCAGTACCCGGACATGGTGAGTGTGGCGCGTCAGGATGCCAAAGGCACCCTGATTGACGGCAAGCGCATCATGGACAGCATTTTACAGGCGCACCCGGACGTGAAAGGCGTGATTTGCGGCAACGGCCCGGTTGCGCTTGGGGCGATTGCCGCGCTTAAGGCCGCGGGACGCACGGATGTGATTGTGGTGGGTATTGATGGCAGCAACGACGAGCGCGACGCGGTGAAGGCCGGTACGCTCAAGGCCACGGTGATGCTTCAGGCGCAGGCTATTGCCGCCCAGGGCGTGACCGATCTCGACAACTACCTCCAGAAGGGTGAAAAGCCCGCTAAACAGCGCGTGATGTTCCGCGGCATCCTGGTTAACCAGGGCAACGCTGACAAAGTACAGGACTTCAACTTTAAGTCCTGAGGTTAATGCGCTCGCGCCCCGTAGTGGGGCGCACAAGGAGGTAAGTATGTCCAGACCACTCTGGCTGGCGCTGGTCGTTCTGGCACCGGTATTGGGCGGTTGCCGTATCGTCTCAACGCAGGAACTGGCGGATTTAAAAAATCCACCTAACCCGCACATGGCGAATATCGACCAGGCCTGGCAGCAAAAAATTGTGCCGCAGATTGTGGGTGAGGCGCGCCCGGCAGCGGAGTTGATGCGCCTGCTCAGTACGGCCAGCGACGTTGACAGCGCCTGTAAACAGTACGGCTGGCGCTCTCAGGACGAGAACCCGTGTGTGTTTGCCGTGCGCGTGAGCGGCACGGTAGAAAAGGTCGATACCACATCACGCAGCGGCAAAGTCGTTATCAAAGACGGCCGTGGCGAAACCGTGGTGGTGCAACTGGGGCCGACCATTCGCGGCACGGCATTGCGCGATGGCTATAAAGGCGTGAGCTACCAGGACTTCAATGACCAGGTGCTGTTTGGCAACTACAGCCGCACCATTAACCAACACGCAGCGGCGATGATGAAAGCCTTCAACCCACAGCCTGGTGACTCGGTGACGGTTGATGGCGTCTTTAGTGCCTGGGACATACCGGCCACGCTCCCGGACGTGACGCCAGCGAACATCACGCGCACGCAGGGAGGCGCATGATGAGCCAGAATGCCCCTGTCCTGCCCGATACCGCGCCCCATGATGTCATTATCGAAACCCGCAGCGTGTCGCGGATTTACCCGGGCGTGACGGCGCTTGATAGCGTCGATTACCGGGTATATCGCAACAAAGTGAACGTGCTGATTGGTGAAAACGGCGCGGGCAAATCCACCATGATGAAAATGCTGGCCGGGGTGGAAACACCGTCGTCCGGCGAGATTTTGCTCGACGGCAAACCGGTCACGCTCGGCTCCACGCACCAGGCAGAAAAGCACGGCATCAGCATCATTTTTCAGGAGCTAAACCTGTTCCCGAACATGTGCGTGATGGACAACATCTTCATTGCCAACGAGTTCTTCCAGCGCGGGCGCATCAACGAAAAGTACCAGTACCAGCTGGCGAAAGCGCTGCTGGAACGCCTGGAGCTGGACGTTGACCCGCTCACCCAACTCGGCGAGCTGGGCATTGGCCACCAGCAGCTGGTGGAAATTGCCCGCGCGCTCTCCAAAGACACCCGCGTGCTGATTATGGACGAACCGACCTCGGCGCTGAGCCAGTCGGAGGTCAAAGTGCTGTTTCGGGTCATCGAGCAGCTTAAAAAGCGCGGTGTGACCATCATTTACATCTCGCACCGGCTCGAAGAACTGATGGAGATTGGCGACCACATCACCATCTTTCGCGACGGGCGTTTTATCTGCGAGCGGGAAGTCGCGCACGCCAGCGTGCCGTGGATCATCGAGCAGATGGTGGGCGACAAGAAAAAACACTTCGACTACCAGCCTGCCGCCCAGGGTAACACGGTGCTTGAGGTTAACGGGCTGACCGCGCTGCACCAGAACGGCGGCTACCGGCTTAACGACGTGACCTTTACCCTTCGCAAAGGCGAGGTGATTGGCATTTACGGCCTGCTCGGTGCCGGGCGCACGGAGTTGTTTAAAGGGCTGACCGGGCTGATGCCGTGCCAGAGTGGGCGCATCGCGCTTAACGGTTGCGCGGTAGAAAAGCAGAGCTTCCAGCAGCGGCTTAAGCGCGGCATTGCGCTGGTGCCGGAAGACCGTCAGGGCGAGGGCGTAGTGCAGATGATGTCCATCAAATCCAACATGACGCTTTCGGACTTCAGTCTGCGTGGTTTCTGGCGCTCCTGGTCGTGGCTGCGCGAGCAACAAGAACGAGAGAGCGTACAGGACATGGTGGAGCGGCTGGCCATTAAGGTGAGCGACAGCGAGTTGCCCATTACTTCGCTCAGCGGCGGTAACCAGCAAAAAGTGGTGCTCGGCAAAGCGCTGATGACTAAGCCGGAGGTGGTGCTGCTTGACGAGCCAACGCGCGGCATCGACGTGGGTGCCAAAACCGACGTGTATCACCTGATTGGCCAGATGGCCGGGCAGGGGCTGGCGGTGATGTTCTCCTCATCCGAGCTTGATGAAGTGATGGCGCTGGCCGACCGCGTGCTGGTCATGGCCGACGGCCGGATTACCGCCGACCTGCCGCGCGCCGAGGTCACGCGCGAAAAACTGATTAGCGCCTCAACGCCCCTGGAATAACTGGCTGGAGTGAATAATGAACCAGAAATATAGGCTCTACATGACCCTGCTGAAAGCGCGCACCTTTATTGCGCTCTTGATTGTGATTGGCTTTTTCAGCGTGATGGTCCCGAACTTTCTGACCGCGTCTAACCTGCTGATTATGACGCAGCACGTGGCGATTACCGGCCTGCTGGCCATTGGCATGACGCTGGTTATCCTGACTGGCGGTATCGATCTCTCTGTCGGGGCTGTGGCGGGAATTTGCGGCATGGTGGCAGGCGCGCTGCTTACCAGCGGCGTTCCGTTGTGGGGCGACAACGTGCTGTTTCTGAACGTGCCGGAGGTCATCGTGGCGGTGGCGCTGGTCGGTATCGTGATTGGTTTTATCAACGGCGCGGTGATAACGCGCCTGGGCGTTGCGCCATTTATCTGTACGCTCGGCATGATGTACGTGGCGCGCGGTGCAGCGCTGCTTTATAACGACGGCAGCACCTACGCCAACCTCAACGGTGCACAAGCGCTTGGCAACACCGGTTTTTCCTTGCTTGGGTCCGGTACGCTGCTGGGCATCTACCTTCCTATCTGGCTGATGATTGGCTTTCTGCTGCTGGGCCTGTGGCTCACGCGTAAAACCCCGCTGGGGCGCTATATCTACGCCATTGGCGGCAACGAGTCGGCGGCACGGCTGGCGGGTGTGCCGATTGTTAACGTCAAAGTCTTTGTCTATGCCTTCTCCGGCCTGTGCGCCGCGCTGGTGGGGCTGATTGTGGCCTCACAGCTGCAAACCGCGCACCCGATGACCGGCAATATGTTTGAAATGGACGCCATTGGTGCCACGGTGCTTGGCGGTACGGCGCTGGCGGGCGGGCGTGGGCGCGTCTCTGGCTCCATCATTGGCGCGTTTGTAATTGTGTTCCTTGCCGACGGCATGGTGATGATGGGTGTGAGCGACTTCTGGCAGATGGTGATTAAAGGCGTGGTGATTGTTACTGCGGTTGTCATCGATCAGTTCCAGCAGCGCCTGCAAAACAAGGTGATATTGCTGCGCAGACATGAAAAAAAACAGGCCGTTGCACCCCTTTCGGAGGTCAGTCATGGATAAAGAGCTTATCGTTGCGCTCGACGAGGGCACCAGCAACGTCAAAGCAGTGGCGATAGACGCACAGGGCCGCGTAGTGGCGCAGGCATCGAAAGCACTGTCGCTTGCCACGCCGCAGCCCGGCTGGGTGGAGCAGGACGGTAATGCGCTGCTGGCAGGCTCGTTTGACGTGCTGCGCCAGGTGATTAACGAGGTAGGCCAGGAGCGCGTAGCGGCGCTGGCTATCAGTAACCAGCGCGAAACCGCCATCGGCTGGGCACGGGAGAGCGGCAGGCCGCTGTCGCCTGCGCTGACCTGGCAGTGCTCACGCTCAGCGCCGTTTTGTGAACAGCTTCGGCGCGACAGGCAGGACGAAATCATTCGTTCTACAACCGGTTTGCCTGTTGCGCCGCTCTTCTCTGCCTCAAAAATGCGCTGGTTGCTCGACAACACGCCGCAAGGACACGAGCGTGCCGCACGCGGAGAAATCTGCCTTGGCACCATTGATGCCTGGCTTTTATGGCACCTGAGCGGCGGTGAGCAGTTCCGCTGTGACTACTCCAACGCGGCGCGCACCCAGCTTCTGAACCTGCACACGCTGGAATGGGACGAGAACATGCTGGCGCTGTACGGTATCCCGCGTGTTGCGCTGCCGGAGATTTGCCCGTCGGCCTGGCGCTTTGGCGTGACCAAAGGCGTGGAGGGCATTGCCGACGGCATCCCAGTTCTGGCGATGATTGGCGACTCGCACGCCGCGCTTTACGGCCACGGTCTGGGCAGAGCGGGCGGCATTAAGGCCACCTACGGCACCGGCTCCTCGGTGATGGCGCCGCTGCCTGCGCCCGACACCCGTATTACCCGGCTGGCAACCACGGTTGCCTGGCATGACGGGACGCGTGCGGTATACGGCCTTGAGGGCAACATTCCGCACACCGGCGACGGGCTGGCGTGGATGCTCCAGGCAACCGGCATCAGCACGCTTAACGAAATACAGCGCGTTGCACTGCTGCAAAGCCTGCCGGACTCTATTCCCTCGACCGACGGCGTGTATTTTGTGCCAGCGCTGACCGGCTCCGGTGCGCCCTGGTGGGACGACAAAGCACGCGGCACCCTCTGCGGCTTAAGCCGCGGCAGCGGCCCCGCGCACCTGGTGCGCGCGGCGCTGGAGGCCATTGCCTACCAGATTGCCGATGTGATTGAGGCTATGAAGCAGCACCCGGACTTTCACCTCAACACACTGATGGTAGACGGCGGGCCGACGCGTAACCACTGGCTGATGCAGTTCCAGGCCGACCTGCTCGGCTGCCCGGTGGCGCGCAGCACCACCGCTGAACTCTCGGCGCTGGGGGCAGGCCTGCTGGCGCGCAAGGTCTTTAGCGGCCTTGACGATGACGCGTTGCTCCCGCTGTTGCCTGAACACGAACTCTGGCAGCCCGATATGGCGCGTCATGCGCAGCTACAGGACAGCTATCGCGGCTGGTGCGAGGCGGTTGCCCGCGCCCACTGGAAAAAATCCCACTGAAATTTGCCCGCCGGACACAGGCGAGGCGGGCTAAAGGAGAATGCAATGCAGCGTAATTTTCACGGAAAAACGGTTGTCATTACCGGCGCGTGCCGCGGTATTGGCGCAGGTATCGCTGAGCGTTTTGCCCGCGATGGCGCAAATCTGGTGATGGTGTCTAACGCTGAGCGGGTGTTTGAAACCGCTGAATCGCTCAAAGGGCGCTACGGCGTGGAGATTCTCCCACTCCAGGTCGATGTGACCGATGAAGCCCAGGTGCAGGGGCTCTACGAGCAGGCGGCGGCGCGCTTTGGGCGCATCGACGTCTCCATCCAGAACGCGGGCGTCATCACCATCGACTACTTCGACAAAATGCCGAAAGCAGACTTCGAAAAAGTGCTGGCGGTGAACACCACCGGCGTGTGGCTGTGCTGTCGTGAGGCGGCAAAATACATGGTGAAACAAAACGGCGGCTGCCTGATTAACACCTCTTCCGGGCAGGGTCGCCAGGGGTTTATCTACACCCCGCACTACGCCGCGAGCAAAATGGGCGTTATTGGCATCACCCAGAGCCTGGCGCAGGAACTGGCGCAATGGAACATCACCGTCAACGCCTTTTGCCCGGGCATTATCGAAAGCGAAATGTGGGACTACAACGACCGGGTGTGGGGCGACATCCTCAGCAGTGAGCGCAAACGCTACGGCAAAGGCGAACTCATGGCTGAGTGGGTGGAAGGGATACCGCTTAAGCGCGCCGGGCAGCCGGAAGACGTGGCCGGACTGGTGGCATTCCTTGCGTCTGACGACGCACGTTATATTACCGGGCAGACGATTAACGTCGACGGTGGGCTGATTATGTCGTAACGGGCCACAGTACTGATGCCAGTCAGGTTCTGACTGGCATTATTAACGTGCATGAGGTGCTCAAAAAGCGCCACTATTCACTCCTTTTCTGGCAGTCTGCGCGCCAGGCTTATTGGCCGGCCTTCTCTTTCTCCTTGCTGTCCTTCTTTTACCAACAACACCGGGTTTGTTGCTGGCGCATCGTCGTCACAGAAATAACGCAGCGCGTCATTGCGGCTTATAACGGTCGTGTCGGCTTTTTACTGCGGAGGTTTCGTGGCGCGCAACCGGCTATAAACCTGCACGGGGCGACATTTAGCAGATGTACCCGGGCGGTAATATTTTTCGGGTATAAAAGGACAATTCCGAAATATTCCTGGTGAGCATGCTTACCCTATTTTACCGGAAACTGTGCCAGGCATGGCTATTCAAGTCACCCTGAACTTACCGAATCCGATTATGGTGAATCGGGAACATGCTGCCCTGAAAATTTCGGGCCATTCTGAGATTGATGTTTTTCAAAATTAGTAGCAAATTCCAGTGTTACTACTTTAATGGGTCTTAAGTATTTTACTAAAGTTGCTGTAATTTAATACAGCTTGTCATGGAGTTCAGACATGTCGGCAAAGGATGTTTTCTTTAAAAATGTCATCAGGAACAATGAAGCACAACGATCGCATGAGGAGCGGATCAGGGAAGACATCAGACAGTTTCAGTCCAAAACTGCTGCGCTTTCACAACAAATTCAGCACTGGTTAGAAGGGTCGGGAATAGAGGTTATTGTATGGAAAACAGAGTTCTATGATAAATCTATCGCTCGGGTGCTTGGCGGCGTCACACCGCTGCAACGCTATAGTATTGATAATATTGTTCTGAAGAACGGAACAAAAAGTGCAAAGCTGCTGCCGAGGACGCTTTATGGGCCAGGATTTAAAGGCCGCCTGGCGTTGGTTATCCATAATCCCTCAATGGCGCCCAGGAAATATAATATATTTTTACTTTTTAAACCTAAGCAACATAAATTCTCTCTTTATATGCAGCGCGGTAATCGCCACACGGAAGGGTGGATTTTGTCGCGCGGCAAACACTCCTCAGTAAATAACGTTGTACTAACAGAAGACTATTTTTTTCAGGCGATCCGCGCCCTGGCCTGACTATTGATATTAGTTATACAGTATAAAAAAAGTTGTTCTATAAAAGGCTGACCCCTTACTGAGGGCAGTATCCGACTCCATTACTATGTCGGGATTTTTACAGGCTACGGGAGAGTCTCCTGGTAGACTGATTATTGAATGATGAATGAAATCTGTGCCAGCCCGGTTCCTGCCGCCAGCGTTCTTTTATTGCCTGCGGACTGCTAAGTGACAGCGACTGTGACGGTTCAGATGCGCGGACCAGAAGCCGCCATGAATGGCTCGATGAGGTGAGCACCTGTCGATTTCTGGGGCGTGAAAGACCCATTGTCATGTCTGCGCCGATACCCGGGAAAGATAGTCCTTGTTGCTGAACCCGCCTGTTTCCCTTCTCTAGGTGGCGGGCAGTTGCCTTCTTCACCTCCTTCACACCGCTGTCATTTTTTTGTCACAAGAACGTTATTTTTCTGTCATTCGCGCATGTCATGTTAAGCCGCGAGCATAAAACGCGTGTTTTCGCGCATCATAATCAGAGAGATAGCAAATGACCGCTTCATTACGAGTTACCGCAGCCGGGCTGGCGTTGGGGCTGGCCTTATCCGGTCAGGCGCTTGCCGCGACCACCGTTCCATTCTGGCACTCAATGGAAGGCGAACTCGGCGTGGAAGTCGCGTCGCTCGCCGACAGATTTAACCAGGCGAACCCTGATTACAAAATCGTGCCGGTTTACAAAGGCAACTATGAGCAGAGCCTGGCGGCAGGCATTGCGGCGTTTCGCACCGGCAATGCGCCTGCACTGTTGCAGGTTTATGAAGTCGGTACGGCAACCATGATGGCCTCCGGCGCTATCGAACCCGTTTATAAGGTGTTCCAGAACGCGGGCATGAGCTTTGACGAGTCGCAGTTTGTGCCGACGGTTGCAGGTTACTACACCGACGCGAAAAGCGGCCATTTGCTCTCCATGCCGTTTAACAGCTCCACCCCGGTGCTGTATTACAACAAAGACGCCTTCAAAAAAGCGGGCCTTGACCCGGAACAACCGCCAAAAACCTGGCAGGAACTGGCGCAGTACAGCGCCACGCTTCGTGCGTCTGGCATGAGCTGCGGCTACGCCAGCGGCTGGCAGGGCTGGATCCAGCTTGAAAACTTCAGCGCCTGGAACGGCCTGGCGTTTGCCAGCCGTAACAATGGTTTTGACAGCACCGACGCCGTGCTGGAGTTCAATAAGCCTGAGCAGGTTAACCATATCGCCCTGCTCGAAGCGATGAACAAGAAAGGTGATTTCAGCTACTTTGGGCGCAAGGATGAGTCCACCGAGAAGTTTTACAGCGGAGCCTGTGCCATGACCACCGCTTCTTCCGGCTCGCTTGCCAGCATCCGCCAGTATGCCAAATTCAACTACGGCGTAGGCATGATGCCGTATGACGCCGATGTGAAGGGCGCACCGCAAAACGCCATTATCGGCGGGGCAAGCCTGTGGGTGATGAAGGGCAAAGACGAGGCGACCTACAAAGGCGTAGCGAAGTTCCTGGCATTCCTGGCGCAGCCGGAAAATGCCGCCGAGTGGCATCAGAAAACCGGCTATCTGCCGGTGACCACGGCAGCTTATCAGCTCACGCGTGAACAGGGTTTTTATGACAAAAATCCGGGTGCCGATACCGCCACGCGCCAGATGCTGAACAAACCGCCGCTGGCGTTCACCAAAGGTCTGCGTCTGGGGAATATGCCGCAGATCCGCACCATCGTTGATGAAGAGCTGGAGTCAGTGTGGAACGGTAGCAAAACCCCGCAACAGGCGCTGGATTCCGCAGTGACGCGCGGTAATCAACTGCTGCGCCGGTTTGAGAAATCCACCCAACGCTAACGCTGTTTATGCCTCCTCACACGCTGGGGAGGATGGTTGATGGCCGCGCCGTCGCGGGTGCGGCCAACATGCATAACCCTGTCGCAGGTCAGAGTCTGTGCGACAGGCTGAGGAGTTACGTTTCATGTCCAGCGATCGCCCGGTATTTCGCGCAGGCCTGCTGCCTTATGTGCTGCTGCTGCCGCAGTTGGCGATTACCGTTATCTTTTTTCTGTGGCCCGCCGGTAAGGCGCTGTGGTATTCGCTGCAAACCGTTGACCCGTTTGGCCTCTCCAGCCAGTTTGCCGGACTGGATAACTTCGCCGCGCTGTTCCAGGACCCGTACTACCTGGGGGCATTTCGTACCACGCTGATTTTTAGTGCGCTGGTGGCAGGCTTTGGCCTGATGATATCGCTGTTTTTTGCCGCCCTGGTGGACCACGTGGTGCGCGGCAGCCGCATTTATCAAACCCTGCTGCTGCTGCCCTACGCGGTGGCACCGGCGGTGGCGGCGGTACTGTGGATTTTCCTGTTCAACCCCGGGCGCGGCCTGGTGGCTTATGGGCTTGAGGCGATGGGTTATCACTGGAATCACGCCCAGAACAGCGGCCAGGCGATGTTCCTGGTGGTGTTTGCCTCGGTCTGGAAGCAAATCAGCTACAACTTCCTGTTCTTTTATGCCGCGCTCCAGTCTATTCCGCGCTCGCTGGTAGAGGCTGCCGCCATCGACGGTGCCGGACCGGTGCGGCGCTTTTTCTACATTTCGCTGCCGCTGATTGCGCCAGTGAGCTTCTTCCTGCTGGTGGTAAACCTGGTCTATGCCTTCTTCGACACCTTCCCGGTGATTGATGCCGCAACCGCCGGGGGACCGGTGCAGGCTACCACCACGCTTATCTACAAAATTTATCGCGAAGGCTTTGCCGGGCTGGATCTGTCGGCTTCAGCGGCCCAGTCGGTGGTGCTGATGGTGCTGGTGATTATGTTAACGGCGGTGCAGTTCCGCTACGTCGAAAGTAAGGTGCGCTACCAGTGATTGAAAACCGACGCGGGCTGACTATTTTCAGCCACCTGATGCTGATTCTCGGCATTGCCGCCATCCTGTTCCCACTGTGGGTCGCCTTTGTCGCCGCCACGCTTGACGATAAGGCCGTGTTTTCCGCGCCGATGACGCTGATCCCCGGCGGCGAGCTGTGGCACAACCTCAGTACTATCTGGCAGCAGGGCGTAGGGGCCAACAGCGCCCCGTTCAGCCGCCTGTTGTTTAACAGCTTCGTGATGGCGTTTGGCATCACCGTTGGCAAAATCGCGGTGTCGATTCTCTCGGCGTTTGCCATCGTCTGGTTTCGCTTCCCGCTGCGCAATCTGTGTTTCTGGATGATTTTCATCACCCTGATGCTGCCGGTGGAAGTGCGTATTTTCCCCACAGTAGACGTGGTGGCGAAGCTCGACATGCTCGATGGCTACGCCGGGCTGACGCTGCCGCTGATGGCCTCGGCCACGGCGACCTTTCTGTTTCGCCAGTTCTTTATGACGCTGCCGGACGAACTGATGGAAGCCGCACGCATTGACGGTGCCTCACCGTTGCGCTTTTTTCGTGACATCGTGCTGCCGCTGTCAAAAACCAACATTGCGGCGCTGTTTGTCATCACCTTTATCTACGGCTGGAACCAGTACCTGTGGCCGCTGCTGATTATCACCAATGCGGATATGGGCACGGCGGTGGCGGGCATTAAGGGAATGATTGCGCTTGGGGAAGGCAGCACGCGCTGGAATCTGGTGATGGCGGCGATGCTGCTGACGCTGATTCCACCGGTCGTGATTGTGTTAGTGATGCAGCGCGCCTTTGTGCGCGGTCTGGTCGATAGTGAGAAATAACATGGCAGAACTCAAATTACAGGCGGTCACCAAAAGCTGGGACGGCAAAAAACAGGTGATTGCGCCGCTGAATGTGGATGTGGCAAACGGCGAATTTATTGTGATGGTTGGCCCGTCCGGCTGCGGCAAATCGACGCTGTTGCGCATGGTGGCAGGGCTTGAGCGCGTGAGCAGCGGCGATATCTGGATTGACCGCCAGCGCGTCACTGAGCTTGAGCCGAAGGCGCGCGGCATTGCGATGGTGTTTCAGAACTATGCGCTCTACCCGCACATGAGCGTGGAAGAGAACATGGCCTGGGGGCTGAAAATCCGCGGTATGGGTAAGGCGCACATTGCTGAAAAGGTGCGTGAGGCCGCGAGGATACTGGAGCTGGACGAGTTACTTAAACGTCGCCCGCGTGAGCTATCCGGCGGGCAGCGCCAGCGCGTGGCGATGGGTCGCGCCATTGTGCGTGACCCGGCGCTGTTTTTGTTTGATGAGCCGCTGTCTAACCTTGATGCCAAACTGCGAGTGCAGATGCGCCTGGAGCTACAGCAATTGCACAAGCGCCTGCAAACCACCAGCCTGTACGTGACCCACGATCAGGTGGAGGCGATGACGCTGGCGCAGCGTGTCATGGTGATGAACAAAGGCGTGGCGGAGCAGATTGGTACGCCGGTTGAGGTGTACGAGCGTCCCGCCAGCCGTTTTGTGGCGAGCTTTATTGGCTCGCCTGCTATGAACCTGCTTGACGGGCGCGTGAGTAATGACGGAACGCGCTTTGAGCTTGAGGGTATTGCGCTGCCGGTGCAGGCCTGGCCGCTTGCCGGGCGAAAGGTGACGCTGGGTATCCGCCCGGAACATATTGCGCTAAGCTCACAAGCCGACGGCGGCGTGCCCTTTACTGTTGATACGCTGGAAATTCTGGGCGCGGATAATCTGGCGCATGGCCGCTGGGGCGGGCAGAAGCTGGTGGTGAGATTGCCGCACGCACAGCGCCCGGCGCAGGGCAGCACGCTGTGGCTTGGCTGGCAGCCGGACTGCCTGCACTTTTTTGATATGGATTCAGGAAAACGTCTGTGATGCAGTGGAATTACCCTAAAATCGCCGCCCACCGCGGCGGCGGCAAGCTTGCCCCGGAAAACACGCTGGTCGCGATTGATACCGGCGCGCGCTACGGCCACAAGATGATTGAGTTTGACGTGAAGTTGTCAAAAGACGGTCAGCCGTTTCTGCTGCATGACGACACGCTAGAGCGCACCAGCAATGGCTGGGGCGTGGCAGGTGAGCTGACGTGGCAGCAGTTAAGCGGTGTGGACGCCGGTAGCTGGTTTGGCCGCGAGTTTAAAGGCGAGCGCCCGGCGCTGTTACGTGAGGTGGCCGAACGCTGTCGCCGTTACGGTATGCAGGCTAACATCGAAATCAAACCCACCACCGGCACCGATGAGGCAACCGGAACCGCCGTGGCGCTGGCTGCCCGTGAGCTGTGGCAGGGGATGAATGTCCCGCTGTTGTCGTCGTTTGAATTTCCGGCGCTGATGGCCGCAAAACGCGCCGTGCCTGAGTTGCCGCGCGGGCTGCTGCTGGATGAGTGGCTCAACGACTGGCGTGAACTGACGCGTGAGCTTGAGTGTGTGGCGCTGCACCTCAACCACCGCCTGCTTACCGCAGAACGCATAGCCGCAATCAAAGAAGAAGGGCTTCGCATCCTGGCCTACACGGTTAACAACCCCAACCGCGCCCGCGAGCTGCTCTTGCTCGGCGTAGACATTATCTGTACCGACCGTATCGACGAAATCGGCCCGGATTTCGCAAACGAAGGCTAAATGTGTGCTGCCAGGCCCTGAGCGTGCGCCAGCCTGGACTGACAGCGCTCTCAATGACTTTTGATGGGCGCAGGCTTACCGTGTGGGGGTTGCTGACCCGCTGAAATCGGCGAAGCGCAGGCGTGAAGACAAGGTCAGCCCCCAGGGATGGCGGGCTGAGGCTGCGCAGCATGAACAACACGCCAGCGCCAAAATATCACCGGTAGTGACTACTGCCCACTCTCACTCGGCACCATCAACGTGTCGCCACCGGAGTGCAACATATCCCCATTCGCCTTCTCTTGCAGCATATGCTGCCCATTGCTGCCCCCGCCGTTTAGCATCCCGCCGTCAGTATTTGGCAGAGGTTGCTCACCGAGGGGGATTAGCTTTCCCGGCTGTGAGTCCTGAATCAGGTTATTGTTGCTCTGAATCTGGTTTTGCAGACTTTGCTGCTGACGCTGTTGCTGGTTCTGTACACTCTGATTGAGCATGCTCTGCTGCTGGTTCTGCTTAAGCTGCATCTCCTGCTGCTGGCGCTGCTGGCTGGGGTTTATCATCCGGGCGTCGTTGTTTTGCAGCTGCTGTTGCGGCGTGAGCGACTGAGCAAGGGCGCCCAGCGGCAGCAGCGCTGCGATGACCAAGAGCATCGTTTTCATCATTGAGTTCTCCTGTAGAGCCTTTCTTAAGTTTACTCGCTTTTCGCCATATTGATGCTTTTTTGACTGTTCTGGACCAGGCTTAAACGCAAAACCTGCCGGGAGAAAAAGAATGGTTAAGCAGTGGCTTATTAGCACGATGCTGGTAGCGAGTTTCCAGCTCATGGCGGCACCGCCGGTGTCTTATGGCGTAGAAGAAGATGTGTTCCACCCGGTGCGGGCGCAAAACGGTATGGTTGCCTCGGTCGATGCCACCGCCACACAGGTGGGCGTGGAGGTGCTTAAGCGCGGCGGCAACGCGGTCGATGCGGCAGTGGCGGTGGGTTTTGCGCTGGCGGTCACGCACCCGCAGGCGGGCAACCTCGGCGGGGGCGGGTTTATGCTGTTGCGCACCCGCGCGGGCAAAACGGTTGCCATCGATTTTCGAGAAATGGCACCCGCGCGCGCCACGCGCGATATGTTCCTTGATGCGCAGGGCAATGCCGACAGCAAAAAGTCTCTCACCTCGCATCTGGCGTCCGGCACGCCTGGCACCGTTGCCGGCTTTGCGCTGGCGCTGGAGAAATACGGCACACTGGAGCTGCGCTCTGTGATGATGCCTGCCATTAAGCTGGCGCGAGACGGCTTTATTGTGAACGACGCGCTGGCCGATGACCTGAAACAATACGGCAGCGAAGTCTTGTCGCAGCACGCCAACAGCAAAGCGATTTTCTGGAAGAACGGCCAGCCGCTGGCAAAAGGCGAGCGGCTGGTGCAGGGGAATCTGGCAAAAAGCCTGGAACTGATTGCCGAACAGGGCCCGGATGCCTTCTACAAAGGGGCGATTGCCGAGCAAATCGCCGCTGAGATGGCCGCCAGCGGTGGGCTTATTGATAAGACGGACCTTGCCAGCTACCAGGCGGTAGAACGCACGCCAATTAGCGGTAACTATCGCGGCTACCAGGTATTTTCAATGCCGCCGCCGTCGTCAGGTGGTATTCACATCGTACAAATCCTCAACATCCTTGAGAATTTCGATTTGGCGAAATACGGCTTTGGCAGCGCTAACGCCATGACGCTGGTGGCAGAGGCAGAAAAATACGCCTACGCTGACCGCTCGCAGTTTCTCGGTGACCCGGACTTTGTGCAGGTGCCGTGGCGCTCACTCACCAGCAAAGCCTACGCGCAATCGCTGGCGCGGCAAATCGATATCAATAAAGCGCGCGCGTCTGCGCAGATAAAACCGGGAAATCTCGCCCCTTATGAGAGCGCCCAGACCACCCATTTTTCCGTGGTAGACAAAGACGGTAACGCGGTGGCGGTGACTTACACGCTTAACACCACCTTTGGTAGCGGCATTGTGGCGGGTAATACCGGCATTCTGATGAATAACGAGATGGATGACTTTTCGGCCAAACCCGGTACGCCTAACGTTTACGGGCTGGTGGGCGGCGAGGCTAACGCGGTTGGCCCGCGTAAGCGCCCGCTGTCGTCAATGTCGCCCACCATTGTCGTGAAAGAGGGCAAAACCTGGCTGGTGACAGGAAGCCCCGGCGGTAGCCGTATTATCACCACTGTGCTGCAAATGGTGCTCAATACCGTTGATTTTGGCATGAACGTGGCCGAAGCCAGCAGCGCGCCGCGCTTTCATCACCAGTGGCTGCCGGATACGCTCAGGGTGGAAAAAGGCTTCAGTCCGGACACGCTGAAACTGCTGCAAGAGAAGGGCTATAACGTCAGCGTGGAGGCGGCGATGGGCAGCACGCAAAGCATCATGATTGCGCCAGACGGGGGACTGACCGGGGCATCGGACCCGCGCACGCCGGGCGATTTAACGGCGGGGTATTAAATGCAGACAAACCCGGCGACATGCCGCCGGGTTCAACGCAGTCCCTTAATGCGCGCCATATAATACGCGTCTACGTATTCGCCGTGGCGTAGCGCGTAGCGGGGGGCGGTGCCTTCTACCTCAAAGCCAAACTTGCGATACAGCCCTACGGCGGCGGCATTGTCGGCATACACGGTCAGCTCAATGCGCTCCACCCGCAGCCAGTTGTCACACAGGCTAATCATCTCGCGCATCAGGGCAGACGCCACACCCTGGCCCTGGCTTTGTGGTGCCACGCTCAGGCCAAAGGTCGCTACATGACTGCGGCGCGGGCGCTGCTCCACCTCCAGCGTCAGGTGCCCGACCACGCTGCCCTCATCGCACGCGACCAGGTTGTGCAGTCCTGGCAGGCTGTGCGCCAGCCGCTCCTGCCAGCGCAGCGGCGAAGGGTGAGGCAGCTGTAGCGTATCGGGATAAACCTCTGGCGCGGCGTTAATGCGGTAAAGCGCATCGGCATCACCGGGCTGCGCATGGCGGATAACCAGGCTTTTCATGCCTCTTCCTCAATGGGTTAGATAAACCCCTTAAACATCATTGACTTTTGCTCTGAAATCAACCGCATTTTTTTGAAAAAAGATCTGGACACATGCGAATGATAATGATTATTATTGCCATGCGTTCAGGGGAAGCCCCCGCGGTGTAAACCTGAAAGCACGACATTGCTCACATTGCTTCCAGTATTATCTTAGCCAGCCTTGCGCTGGCTTTTTTTTCTGCCGTAAACCTCATCAGCAAAATTGAATCTTCACACGGTGATTTTGCTCATCCTTGCCTGCTCTTCCTGCCTGAGTCGCGGCTGTAGTTATTCATATTTTTTGAACAGAGGCGTCAATTTTCACCCACTATCATCCTGGCGGTTGCGGGTCCACACTATCTCTATCGACAAAACGAGGGGGTACACCATGATTTTCTTACGCAAAGCTAACGATCGCGGCCATGCTAACCACGGTTGGCTCGACAGCTGGCATACATTCTCTTTTGCTGACTATTACGATCCCAACTTTATGGGCTTCTCCGCGCTGCGCGTGATTAATGAAGACGTGATTGATGCAGGCCAGGGCTTTGGTACCCATCCACACAAAGACATGGAAATTTTGACCTACGTGCTGGAAGGGGCGGTGGAGCACCAGGACAGCATGGGCAATAAAGAGCAGGTTCCTGCCGGTGAGTTTCAGATTATGAGTGCCGGTACCGGGGTTCGCCACTCTGAATACAACCCGGATGCAGACAAAGCGCTGCGTCTGTACCAGATCTGGATAATCCCGGAAAAAACCGGTATCACGCCGCGCTACGAGCAGCGCCGTTTCGATGCGCCGCAGGGCCGCCAGCTGGTGCTGTCGCCGGATGCCCGCGATGGTTCGCTTAAGGTCTATCAGGATATGGAGCTGTCGCGCTGGGCGCTGGCGAAAGACGAACAGTCGGTTTACCCGATTGCCGCTAACCGCCGCGTGTGGATTCAGGTGGTGAAAGGGGACGTGTCCATCAACGGCACCAAAGCGACCACCAGCGACGGGCTGGCTATCTGGGACGAGCAGGCTATCTCGATTCACGCTGATACGGCCAGCGAAGTGCTGCTGTTTGACCTGCCGCCGGTTTAAGCGTAAAGCGCAGTGCGCGTACTGAAGTGCGCAGCCTGTGCCGCTGATAACTTTCAACCTTCTCCTTAACAGGGGAAGGTTGAGCCTTGTCCATGCTACACTGGGGCGATAATCACAGTGTAAGCGCTTCAGGACGATGAAAAAGAAAAGACCGGTACTTCAGGATGTTGCTGACAAAGTAGGCGTCACAAAAATGACGGTCAGCCGTTTTTTGCGTAACCCCGAGCAGGTATCGGTTGCATTGCGCTCAAGAATTGCCGCCGCGCTGGACGAGCTGGGCTACATTCCCAACCGCGCGCCGGATATTCTCTCCAACTCCACCAGCCGCGCTATTGGCGTGCTGCTGCCATCGTTAACCAACCAGGTGTTTGCTGAAGTGTTGCGCGGCGTTGAAAGCGTGCTGGACATCTACGGCTACCAGACCATGCTGGCGCACTATGGCTATAAACCGGACCTGGAAGAGGAGCGCCTTGAGTCGATGCTGTCGTGGAATATCGACGGCCTGATCCTTTCTGAACGCACCCACACACCGCGCACGCTCAAAATGATTGAGGTGGCGGGCATTCCCGTGGTGGAGCTGATGGACAGCGTCTCACCGTGTCTCGATATCGCCGTAGGCTTTGATAACTTTGACGCGGCCCGTCAGATGACGGCGGCCATTCTGAAATGCGGCAAGCAAAATGTGGCTTACCTCGGCGCGCGTCTTGATGAACGTACCATCATGAAACAACAGGGATATGAGCAGGCAATGCGCGATGCGGGTCTGACGCCTTATAGCGTGATGGCCGAGCAGTCGTCATCGTACTCGTCAGGCATTGAGCTGTTTCGCCAGGCGCGGCGCGAGTATCCGCAGCTTAACGGCATCTTCTGCACTAACGATGACCTTGCCGTCGGCGCGGCCTTTGAATGCCGCCGCCTGGGGTTACGTATTCCCGATGATATGGCGATTGCCGGTTTCCACGGCCACGATATCGGTCAGGTGATGGAGCCAAAACTTGCGAGCGTGCTGACGCCGCGTGAGCGCATGGGGCGCATTGGTGCCGAGCGTCTGCTGGCACGGATCCGCGGTGAAACCATTACGCCAAAAATGCTCGATCTGGGGTTTACCCTTTCTCCGGGTGGGTCTATTTAAGCCGCCTTTTTTTGACGGGCTTCACATTTATTTGCTCAAATCCTGGCTGATCGTTGCTTCCTGGTCTGACGAGTCGGACAATGTTACCGATAACAGTTACCCGTAACATTGCTTCGGGAAATGAATATTTTCCCCGATTTATTATTTCGTGCCTGTCGGAGTTACCTTTATGAGCACTACCAATCACGATCACCACGTTTATGTCCTGATGGGCGTTTCCGGCAGCGGTAAATCCGCCGTTGCCAGCGAAGTGGCCCACACGCTGGGGGCGGCCTTCCTGGACGGTGATTTTCTGCACCCACGTTGCAACATCATCAAAATGTCTTCCGGCCAGCCGCTGAACGACGAAGACCGCACGCCGTGGCTCAAGGCGCTTAACGACGCCGCGTTTGCCATGCAGCGTACCAACAAAGTGTCGCTTATCGTCTGTTCTGCGCTGAAAAAAAGCTACCGTGACCTGCTGCGTGACGGCAATGCGAACCTGTCTTTCATCTACCTGAAAGGGGATTTCGAACTGATTGCCGGTCGTTTGCAGGCGCGTAAAGGCCATTTCTTTAAGCCGGAAATGCTGGTGACCCAGTTTGATACGCTGGAAGAGCCGACTGCAAACGAACGCGATGTACTGGTCGTCGATATTGATCAACCCCTTGAGGGCGTTGTGGCCAGCACCATTGCACTTATCGAAAACAAATAAAAATAAGGCAATGCTTTGAGTACTTTAACGTTAGTTTTAACGGCAGTGGGATCGGTATTGCTCCTGTTGTTTTTAGTGATGAAGGCGCGTATGCACGCCTTTGTTGCTTTGATGGTGGTGTCTATTGGCGCAGGTCTCTTCTCCGGCATGCCGCTGGATAAAATAGCTGAGACCATGGAAAAAGGGATGGGCGGCACGCTCGGCTTTCTGGCTGTGGTGGTGGCACTTGGTGCCATGTTCGGCAAGATCCTGCACGAAACCGGTGCTGTCGATCAGATTGCCGTAAAGATGCTGAAATCCTTCGGGCACAGCCGTGCCCACTACGCCATTGGCCTGGCCGGGCTTATCTGCGCGCTGCCGCTGTTCTTTGAAGTGGCGATCGTGCTGCTGATTAGCGTGGCGTTCTCAATGGCGCGCCACACAGGCACCAATCTGGTGAAGCTGGTTATTCCGCTGTTTGCCGGTGTAGCCGCTGCGGCGGCGTTTCTGCTGCCGGGACCGGCGCCGATGCTGCTGGCCTCGCAGATGCATGCCGACTTTGGCTGGATGATCCTCATCGGCCTGTGTGCGGCAATCCCGGGGATGCTGATTGCCGGGCCGCTGTTTGGCAGCTTTATCAGCCGCCACGTTGAGCTGCACATTCCTGATGACATCAGCGAGCCGCACCTGGGTGAGGGCAAACTGCCGTCGTTTGGCTTCAGCCTGTCGCTGATTCTGCTGCCGCTGGTGCTGGTGGGGATGAAAACCATCGCCGCACGCTTTACCACCGAAGGGTCAACGCTCTACCAGTGGCTGGAGTTTATCGGCCATCCGTTCACCGCCATCCTGGTGGCGTGCCTGGTGGCGATGTACGGCCTGGCGATGCGCCAGGGCATGGCGAAAGACCGCGTGATGGAAATTTGCGGCCATGCGCTGCAACCGGCGGGGATCATCCTGCTGGTGATTGGTGCAGGCGGTGTATTTAAGCAGGTGCTGGTGGACTCTGGCGTTGGTCCGGCGCTCGGTGAGGCGCTCACCGGCATGGGGCTGCCGATTGCTCTGACCTGCTTTGTGCTGGCGGCTGCGGTGCGCATTATCCAGGGCTCTGCCACCGTTGCCTGTCTGACGGCGGTCGGTCTGGTGATGCCGGTGATTGAGACGCTGAACTACAGCGGCGCACAGATGGCCGCGCTCTCTATCTGTATTGCCGGCGGCTCGATTGTGGTGAGCCACGTTAACGACGCGGGCTTCTGGCTGTTCGGCAAGTTCACCGGTGCCACCGAGGGACAGACGCTGAAAACCTGGACGATGATGGAAACCATTCTTGGCACGGTGGGGGCGCTGGTGGGGATGATGGCGTTTAGCCTACTGTCTTAATCCCACTGGAAGGTGGTAATAAAAATGCCGACGTCAGTCGGCATTTTTTATGGGTGTTAGCCATCGGTACGCGGTGGGTTGAGATGCGTCGGTAAATTGAATACTGGAAAAACTGTGCAAGCGCGTTGCAGGACCGGCATCGTTATCGCTGATGCCGGAGATGGGTCTGAGCCACTCTACAGCGCTTTTTGCTGACGTGATGAGAGGGCATCGCGAAATAAAACAACAGCACAAGATAACATGCAGCCAAGCAGGGCAAAGAGCACAATGATCAGAGATTTTTTCGGGCCATTGTGTGTGATGGGCTGCGAAGGCATTGCCTGATATTTAAACGGTTGAAATGTCGTGTTATCAACGTTCAGCTCATCAAGTTTTTCTATGATGAACTTACGGTTTAAAATTTCATTATTGATTAAGGCAATATCGGTTATTGCGCTTTCTATTTGTAATTTACTGGATATTGAATCAACGGCCTGTAACTGCGTGGAATGAGAAGCGCTATACTCGTTGTTGCTCTGCTTTTCAGATATGGCAGGTATACTTAACTCGTCGCGAATACCTGATGCTTTTGTTGCCAGGATGCTTTCAAGTTTTGCCTGATCTATTTCTAATCTCTTTTTTTCAAACTCGCTTTTATTTCTGATTTTGGCCGTTAAGTTTCTGAGGGTCTCATCTACAACCAGGCTGGAAATATGGTCAATGTAGTTTTTCAGTAACGCTTTTGCATCCTCAGATGAGTCTGCGGTAAATTTAAGTGTCCAGGATGTGAACAGATCTGACGCGTTTTTTTTATTCAGTCGACCGTCTTCGGAAGACATATTGCTGGCGAGGGAGGTGAGCAAATTATACGTCTTATCGGCATCCAGCTTGTGACCGGTTATTTTCCGATGGACGTACTCGCTTGATAGAAGGAAACTTTCCAGTTCATCTTTAGATTTGAATTTTTTAATAAACGCGTTGAATACATCTTTCTGGTCAAGGTTTGGCTCAATATCCAGCGCCATCGCGTCGGAGAGCTTTTTATTCAGTTCCTGCCATTGAATATCCTCTGCCGGTGTAATAATGCTGTCACTGGTCCACTCTTTAGGCGTGAAGAGTGTAAATAAAACAGCAAGCAGAATGGCGGCGAAGGTCGCAGATATTATCGTTTTTTTATTTTTATACAGTGTCGCAATCACATTGAGAACATCAATGTTGCTGTCTTTGTTATTTTCTGGATGGTGATGATTCAGTGGCGGCAGGTCGCTATAGGGCTGATGACTCTGGGAATGAAGATTGCTAATGGTCATTTGTCACTCAAATCGTTAGCTAAGAGTACCTTCTGAATATTTAAACGTGAGCTCTGATTGCAGATTCCTTGCAAAATATCGTAGATTCCATCTAAAAACTGAATAAACATGCAAAGAAGGATGGGAGGTAATTACTTATCGTTATCATAACAAAGTTCTTTTTTGGATTGTTCTTATTGTTCTGCCCGGTTTATATCGCCACTGGCACTCTTTCACTAAAGCATAAAATTCAATACAAGCCGCTTACGTTTTTGGCCGCAGACCTTATCTGGTAGCCCTGATAAAACCTGAAGGCGCAGCAGAATTGTGCTGCGCCTGTCACGGTAAGGTTTAACCCCGCATCCACGCCCGAATCCCGTCCAGGAACATCTGGGTTGCCAGCATCACCAGAATCAGCCCCATCAGGCGCTCCAGCGCGTTCACGCCTTTTTCGCCAAGCAGACGCAGGAACAGCGACGACTGCAACAGAATGGCCACCGTGCCGCCCCAGGCAATCAGGAGCGCAATCACCAGTCCTCCCATCTGACCCGGATACTGGTGTGAGAGCAGCATCAGTGTGGCGAGCAGCGTCGGCCCTGCAACCAGTGGGATAGCCAGCGGCACAATAAACGGCTCCTCGCCTGCGGGCAGCCCGCTGGCGTTGCCTTCATGGCTGGGGAAAATCATACGGATGGCAATCAAAAACAAAATGATGCCGCCGGAAATCGACACCGTTTCCGCGCGCAGATTGAGGAAATCGAGTATTTTCTCGCCCGCAAACAGAAAAATCAGCATCAGCGCCAGCGCGATGAGCAGCTCGCGGATCATAATTACCCGCCGACGCTTCGGCTCGGTGTGTTTTAGCACCGACATAAAAATCGGCAAATTGCCTAGCGGATCCATAATCAGTATCAGCAGCACCGCCGCAGAAATAATGTCACTCATAACAGCTCAACACCCCGAGAATTAGCGCCATTTCTAATGGCGCGACGATCATTGATTAATTTAACTTGCGACTTTAGCCACATTTTGTATGTTGGAAGACTACCAGTTACACCGCTGGGACGCACAGAACTCAAAACCCTCTCAGGACTACTCGCTATGAAGAATGTTGGTTTTATCGGCTGGCGCGGCATGGTTGGCTCCGTGCTGATGCAGCGCATGACGCAGGAGCGCGACTTCGACGCCATCCGCCCTGTTTTTTTCTCTACTTCCCAGCACGGCCAGGCGGCACCGACGGTGGGCGGCCATAACGGTACGTTGCAGGACGCCTACGATATTGATGCGCTCAAGGCGCTGGATATTATCGTGACCTGCCAGGGCGGCGATTATACCAACGATATCTACCCGAAGCTGCGTGAAAGCGGCTGGCAGGGTTACTGGATTGACGCGGCGTCGTCGCTGCGCATGAAAGACGATGCGGTAATCATTCTCGACCCGGTGAACCAGCACGTGATTGATGCCGCACTCAACCGCGGCGTGAAAACCTTTGTTGGCGGCAACTGCACCGTGAGCCTGATGCTGATGTCGCTGGGTGGCCTGTTTGCTGAAGACCTGGTGGACTGGGTGTCGGTTGCGACTTACCAGGCGGCGTCCGGCGGCGGTGCGCGCCACATGCGTGAACTGCTGGTGCAGATGGGCATGCTGCACACAAGCGTTGCCCGTGAGTTGCAGGACCCGGCGTCAGCCATTCTTGATATTGAGCGCAACGTCACCGAACTGACCCGCAGCGGGACGCTACCTGTGGACAACTTTGGCGTACCGCTGGCCGGTAGCCTGATTCCGTGGATTGATAAGCAGCTCGACAACGGCCAGAGCCGCGAAGAGTGGAAAGGCCAGGCCGAGACCAACAAAATTCTCGCCACTTCGCAGCCGGTTGTGGTAGATGGCCTGTGCGTGCGCGTAGGCGCGCTGCGCTGCCACAGCCAGGCCTTCACGCTGAAGCTTAAAAAAGACGTGTCGCTCTCAAGCATTGAGCAGCTGCTGGCCGCGCACAACGAGTGGGTGAAAGTGGTGCCAAACGACAGGGAGTTGACCATGCGTGAACTGACGCCTGCGGCAGTGACTGGCACATTAACCACGCCGGTTGGCCGCCTGCGCAAGCTCAATATGGGCCCGGAATATCTCTCAGCCTTTACCGTTGGCGACCAGCTGCTGTGGGGCGCTGCCGAACCGCTGCGCCGCATGCTACGCCAACTGGCATAAGTCACATTTCTGCTATTAAAGGAGCCTCGTGGCTCCTTTTTTTGTTCCAGATTAATTTTATTTAAAGAAAACCTGTTTTTAACCCGGCAGTTGCCAACCGTTGACTATGCTTTTTACAGGGTGAAGCACGCAGGAACGTGCCTTTTAGCACAGTACGCGTTCTTCGCACGAACCCGCATAGCCCAACTCCGGTGACGTTTGCCGTGCGCGAATCGCGCGCGCTGGCGGCGAGCGCCCATAAAAACAGGATGATTTCGCATGTCTGTTCGTGCACAAAAAGACATTATTGATGCGCTTATTGCTGGTCACTTTGCCGATCCTTTTTCGGTGCTGGGTATGCACAGCACCGAACAGGGTCTTGAGGTGCGCGCGCTGTTGCCTGACGCCACCGAGGTGTGGGTGATTGAATCAAAAACCGGGCGCAAGGTCGGCAAGCTTGAGTGCCTTGATTCGCGTGGTTTTTTCAGCGCCGTGCTGGCGCGGCGCAAAACGCCGTTTCGCTACCAGTTAGCGGTGAACTGGCACGGTCAGCAGAACCTGATTGACTGCCCTTATCGCTTTGGCACATTGCTGCCAGAGCTGGACAGCTGGCTGTTGTCTGAAGGTACGCACCTGCGCCCGTGGGAGGTGCTCGGCGCGCACGCGGCCACGCTTGATGGTGTGTCCGGTACGCGCTTTGCTGTCTGGGCGCCCAATGCCCGGCGCGTGTCGGTGGTGGGGCAGTTTAACTACTGGGACGGCCGCCGCCATCCCATGCGCCTGCGGCGCGAAAGTGGCATCTGGGAACTGTTTGTGCCCGCCGCGTGGCCCGGCCAGCTGTATAAATTTGAGATGATTGATGCCCACGGCGAGTTGCGCCTGAAGGCCGATCCTTACGCTTTTGAAGCGCAAATGCGCCCGGACACCGCCTCGCTTATCTGCGACCTGCCGGATAAAGTCGCGCCGTGTCCGGTACGCCAGCGCGCCAATCAGCTTGATGCCCCCATTTCCATTTACGAAGTGCACCTTGGCTCCTGGCGTCGCCACAGCGACAACAACTTCTGGCTCAGCTACCAGGAGCTTGCAGAGCAGCTCATCCCTTACGTGAAGGATATGGGCTTTACCCACATTGAGTTGCTGCCGGTGAGTGAACACCCGTTTGACGGCAGTTGGGGCTACCAGCCGCTGGGCCTGTACGCCCCCACGCGGCGCTTCGGCACGCGCGATGAGTTCCGTCATTTTATCAGCGCCGCCCATGCTGCCGGGCTTAACGTCATCCTCGACTGGGTGCCGGGCCATTTCCCGTCGGATGATTTTGGTCTGGCGCGCTTTGACGGCACGCCGCTTTATGAGCACGCCGACCCGCGTGAAGGCTTCCACCAGGACTGGAACACGCTGATTTATAACTATGGGCGCAACGAGGTCCGCAACTACCTGATTGGCAACGCGCTGTACTGGATTGAGCGTTTTGGCATTGACGCCCTGCGTGTGGATGCCGTGGCGTCGATGATTTATCGCGATTACAGCCGCGAAGCGGGCGAGTGGCTGCCTAACGCTCATGGCGGGCGTGAGAACCTCGAAGCCGTCTCCTTCTTGCGTGAAACCAACCGCATCATTGGCGAGCAGGTGCATGGCGCAGTGACAATGGCCGAAGAGTCCACCGATTTTCCCGGCGTCTCGCGCCCGCCGTCAATGGGCGGGCTGGGTTTCTGGTTTAAGTGGAACCTGGGCTGGATGCACGACACGCTGGACTACATGAAGCTCGATCCGGTGTACCGCCAGTATCACCACGACAAAATGACCTTCGGCATGCTCTACAACTACACCGAGAACTTTGTGCTGCCGCTGTCGCACGACGAAGTGGTACACGGCAAAAAATCGCTTCTCGACCGCATGCCGGGTGACGCATGGCAGCGGTTTGCCAGCCTGCGTGCCTATTACGGCTGGATGTGGGCGTTCCCGGGTAAAAAGCTGCTGTTTATGGGCAACGAATTTGCCCAGGGGCGCGAGTGGAACCACGACACCAGCCTCGACTGGCACCTGCTGGAGGGCGGTGACAACTGGCATCACGGCGTGCAGCGACTGGTACGCGACCTGAATACGAACTATCGCCACCACAAAGCACTGCACCAGCTTGATTTTGACCCCTACGGCTTTGAATGGCTGGTGGTCGATGACAAAGCCCGGTCGGTGTTGGTGTTTGTGCGCCGCGACGCCGAGGGTAACGAAATCATTGTCGCCAGCAATTTCACGCCCGTACCGCGCTATGAATATCGCTTTGGCATCAATCAGCCGGGGCGCTGGCGCGAGATAGTGAATACCGATTCCGGGCATTATCACGGCAGCAACGCAGGCAACAGCGGGTGCGTTGACAGTGAGGCGCTGGCAAGTCACGGGCGCGAGCATTCGCTGTGCCTGACGCTGCCGCCGCTTTCCACTATCTGGCTGATGCGGGAAGGTGAATCATGCCACTGATGCCAGGACAAGCCACGCCTGATGGCGCGTATTACGACGGTAACGGCGTGAACTTTACGCTGTTTTCCGCGCATGCCGGGCAGGTGGAACTGTGCGTGTTTGACGACGAAGGCAACGAAACCCGCCTCCCGTTACCCGGGCGCAGCGGTGATATCTGGCACGGTTACTTGCCCGGCGCACGTCCTGGGCTGCGCTACGGTTATCGGGTGCACGGCCCGTGGCAGCCAGCGCAGGGTCACCTTTTTAACCCGGCCAAGCTGCTGCTTGACCCTTGTGCGCACGCGGTGGAGGGCGGCGAGGTAGATGGCCCGCTGCTGCACGGCGGGATTGATTCCCCCGACCCGCACGACAGCGCGCCTGTGTTGCCAAAATGCATTGTGGTGGCCGACAACTACAACTGGCAGGACGATAAGCCACCGCGCACGCCCTGGGGCGAAACGGTGATTTACGAAGCGCACGTACGCGGCTTAACCCAGCTTCACCCGCAACTGCCGCAGGCGCTGCGGGGGACCTGGGGCGCGCTTGGCCATCCGCTGATGATTGATTACTTCAAGCGCCTGGGCATCAGCGCGCTGGAGCTACTGCCGGTATCGCGCTACAGCAGCGAGCCGCGTTTGCACCAGTTAGGGCTTTCGAACTACTGGGGTTATAACCCGCTGGTGTTTGGTGCGCTGGAGCCACGCTACAGCGTCAGCGGTGACCCGCTGGTGGCGCTCAACGAGTTTCGCGATGCCGTCAAAGCACTGCACCGCGCAGGCATTGAGGTCATTCTGGATATTGTGCTTAACCACACGGCAGAGCTGGATCGCGAAGGTCCGACCGTCTCGTTACGCGGTATTGATAACCGCAGCTACTATTGGTTGCAGGACAATGGCGATTACCAGAACTGGACCGGCTGCGGTAACACCGTCAACCTCAGTCTGCCTGCCGGTGTGCGCCTGGCCCTGAGCGCATTGCGCTGGTGGGTGCAGCGCTGTCACGTTGACGGTTTTCGCTTTGACCTTGCAACCGTGATGGGGCGCACGCCGGATTTTCGCCGTGACGCGCCGCTGTTTAAGGCCATTGCCGAGGACCCGGTGCTCTCTAAGGTCAAACTGATTGCCGAGCCGTGGGACATCGGCCCTGGCGGTTACCAGGTCGGCAACTATCCACCGCCGTTTGCCGAGTGGAACGACCGGTTTCGCGACGGCACGCGCCGCTTCTGGCTTAAGCGTTCGGCTTCGCGTGGCGAACTGGCGTGCCGCTTTGCTGGCTCAAGCGATGTCTTTGCCCACGACGGGCGCAGGCCGAGTGCGTCCATCAACTTTGTCACCGCCCACGACGGCTTCACGCTGCGCGATTGCGTCAGCTTTAACGACAAGCACAACGAGGCCAACGGCGAAGAGAACCGCGATGGCACCAACAGCAATTTCAGCGACAACCACGGCGTGGAAGGGCCAACGGCCACGCTGTCGGTAATTGAACGGCGGCGGGCAAGCGCCCACGCGCTGTTGACCACGCTGCTGCTATCACAGGGCACACCGATGCTGCTGGCGGGCGACGAACACGGCCACAGCCAGCACGGCAACAATAACGCCTACTGTCAGGATAACGCCCTGACCTGGCTCGACTGGTCGCAGGCAAACCCTGGCTTAACCCACTTTACCGCGCAGTTGATTCACCTGCGCCGCCAGATCCCGGCGCTCACCGCAGACGGCTGGTGGCAGGAAGGGGACGGGAACGTCGAGTGGCTTAATCCGCACGGCCAGCCGCTTGCGGGCGATGACTGGCAGCACGGTGCCCCGGTAATGCAAATTCTGCTTTGCGGGCGCTGGCTGATTACGCTTAACGCCAGCGCAGAAGTAGTTGAAATCACATTACCTGAGGGGGAATGGCGTGCCATTCCCCCATTCGCCGGTGACGATAACCCGGTAGTTATGGCGGTATGGCAGGGGCCTGCGCACGGCGCGTGCGTTTTTCGTAAATCGTAAGGGGTCGGTTATGGTCAGGCTCGAAAAGGACGATGAAATCATGCTGGCGCGCCAGTTACCGCGCCGTTCGGTGGCGCTGATTCTGGCGGGCGGGCGCGGCACGCGCTTAAAAGACCTCACCGCCACCCGTGCGAAACCCGCTGTGCACTTTGGCGGCAAGTTTCGCATTATTGATTTCGCGCTTTCCAACTGCATTAACTCGGGGATCCGCCGCATCGGTGTTATCACCCAGTACCAGTCGCACACGCTGGTGCAGCACATCCAGCGCGGCTGGTCGCTGTTTAAAGAAGACATGAACGAATTTGTTGACCTGCTGCCTGCACAGCAGCGCGTGCATGGCGAGGCCTGGTATCGCGGCACGGCAGACGCCGTGACGCAGAATCTTGACATCATTCGCCGCTACCGCGCGGATTTTATCGTCATTCTGGCAGGCGATCATATCTACAAGCAGGACTATTCGCGCATGCTGATAGACCACGTGAAGAAGGGCGCGCGCTGTACGGTTGCCTGTCTGCCGGTGCCGCTAAGCGAAGCCTCGGCCTTTGGCGTGATAGCGGTGGATGAAGACGAACGCATTGTCGATTTTGTCGAGAAACCGGCTTGCCCGCCGTCCATGCCCGACGACCCGACCCAGGCGCTGGCGAGCATGGGCATTTACGTGTTTGATGCCGATTATCTCTACGCGCTACTGGAGGACGACGATAAAGACCCGCACTCCAGCCACGACTTTGGCAAAGACATCCTGCCGCGGGTGACGCAAGCGGGTGAGGCGTTTGCCCATCCGTTCCCGCTCTCCTGCGTGCAGTCAGACCCGGACTCGCCGGTGTACTGGCGCGATGTGGGGACGCTGGATGCCTACTGGAAGGCCAATCTTGACCTCGCCTCGGTAACGCCGGAGCTGGATATGTATGACCAGCGTTGGCCGATTCGCACCCACATGGAGTCGCTGCCGCCTGCCAAATTTGTGCAGGACCGCTCCGGCAGTCACGGCATGACGCTCAACTCGCTGGTGTCCGGCGGCTGCATTATTTCCGGCTCAGTAGTGGTGCAGTCGGTGCTGTTCCCGCGCGTGCGGGTGAACTCGTTTTGCAATATTGACTCGTCGGTGCTGCTGCCGGACGTCAACATTGGCCGCTCCTGTCGTCTGCGCCGCTGCGTGATTGACCGCGCCTGCGTGCTGCCAGAAGGCATGGTGATTGGCGAAAACGCGCAGGAGGACGCGCGTCGTTTCTACCGCTCTGAAGAGGGCATTGTGCTGGTGACCCGGGAAATGCTCGCCAGGCTGGAACCATAGTGAACACTTGGCTGTATGCGCGCAGTGAAGCGCGCTGAGTGACTGTCGTCACGCCGAAGACGGCGTGTGTTAAACGGGAGCGAGAATGCGGGTTTTACATGTTTGTTCGGAACTGTTTCCACTGCTAAAAACCGGCGGCCTGGCAGATGTTATTGGTGCTCTACCGGCAGCCCAGATTGCCTGCGGGGTGGAGGCACGCGTGCTGCTGCCTGCATTCCCTGACGTAAAGCGCGGCATTGCGGATGCAAGCCTGGTGGCGCAGCGTGAGACTTTTGCCGGACCGATGACGCTGCTGTATGGGCATTTTAACGGCGTGGGGATTTACCTGATTGATGCGCCGCACCTCTACGAGCGCCCCGGCAGCCCCTATCACGATACACATCAGCACGCGTACGCGGACAATGTGCTGCGCTTTGCGCTGCTCGGCTGGGCGGGCTGTGAAATGGCCTGTGGGCTGGATCCGTACTGGCGACCGGAGGTGGTACACGCCCACGACTGGCACGCCGGACTGGCTCCGGCCTACCTTGCCGCGCGCGGTCATCCGGCGCGTTCGGTGTTTACCGTCCATAATCTGGCGTATAAGGGCCAGTTTTATGCGCACCACATGAATGACATTGGACTGCCGTGGTCGTTCTACAACATGCACGGGCTGGAGTTTCACGGTCAGATATCGTTTCTCAAGGCCGGGTTGTTTTATGCCGACCACATTACTGCCGTCAGCCCCACCTACGCCCGGGAAATCACCCAGCCGCAGTTCGGCTACGGACTGGAAGGGCTGCTGAGCCAGCGCCACCGTGAAGGCCGGCTCTCGGGCATCCTTAACGGTGTGGATGAGAACATCTGGGACCCGGCGCACGACCTGCTGCTGGCCGCGCGCTACACCCGCGACACGCTGGAGGACAAGGCCGAGAACAAGCGCCAGTTGCAGGTGGCGATGGGGCTTAAGGTGAACGATAAGGCACCGCTGTTTGCCGTGGTCAGCCGCCTCACCCACCAGAAGGGGCTGGACCTGGTGCTGGAGGCGCTGCCAGGGTTGCTGGAGCAGGGCGGTCAACTGGTGCTGCTGGGGGCGGGAGATGCGGTGTTGCAGGAGGGCTTTCTTGCTGCGGCGGCCGAGCATCCCGGCCAGGTGGGGGTGCAGATTGGCTATCACGAGGCGTTCTCGCACCGCATTATGGGCGGGGCCGATGTGATTCTGGTGCCCAGCCGTTTTGAGCCGTGCGGGCTGACCCAGTTGTACGGCCTGAAGTACGGCACGCTGCCGCTGGTGCGGCGTACCGGCGGGCTTGCCGATACGGTGTCGGACAGTTCGCTGGAAAACCTGGCCGATGGGGTGGCCAGCGGTTTTGTCTTTGAAGACAGTAACGCCTGGTCGCTGCTGCGTGCCATCAGGCGGGCTTTCGTGTTGTGGTCCCGTCCGTCGCTGTGGCGTTTTGTGCAGCGTCAGGCGATGAGCATGGATTTTAGCTGGCAGATTGCGGCGCAGTCCTACCGCGATCTTTATCAACGCTTGTTGTAACCATCCAGGAATCACCGCTATGAACGCACCTTTCAGTTACGCGTCACCCACGCTCAGCGTTGAGGCACTGAAGAACTCTATCGCCTACAAGCTGATGTTCACACTCGGTAAAGACCCGGCCATTGCCAACAAACATGAGTGGCTTAACGCCACGCTGTTTGCGGTGCGTGACCGCATGGTGGAGCGCTGGCTGCGTTCAAACCGGGCGCAGCTGTCCCAGGAAGTGCGCCAGGTGTATTACCTGTCGATGGAGTTCCTGATTGGTCGCACGCTGAGTAACGCGCTACTGTCGCTGGGCATTTACGACGATGTGAAAAGTGCGCTGGAGGCGATGGGGCTGGACCTGGAGGAGCTGATTGATGAAGAAAACGACCCCGGCCTTGGTAACGGCGGCCTGGGGCGGCTCGCGGCCTGTTTCCTGGACTCGCTGGCAGCCTTACAGCTACCGGGGCGCGGTTATGGTATTCGCTATGAGTACGGCATGTTTCGCCAGAACATCGTTGACGGGCGACAGAAAGAGTCACCGGATTACTGGCTGGAGTACGGCAACCCGTGGGAGTTTGAGCGCTACAACACGCGCTACAAAGTGCGTTTTGGCGGGCGTGTGCAGCTCGAAGGCAAGAAAACGCGCTGGCTGGAAACCGAAGAAATCATCGCCGTCGCCCACGATCAAATCATCCCCGGTTATGACACCGACGCCACCAACACCTTAAGGCTGTGGCGTGCCCAGGCGAGCAGCGAAATCAACCTTGGTAAGTTTAACCAGGGCGACTACTTTGCCGCAGTGGAAGACAAAAATCACTCCGAGAACGTCTCCCGCGTGCTGTATCCCGACGACTCCACCTATTCCGGGCGCGAGTTGCGTCTGCGCCAGGAGTATTTTCTGGTGTCCGCGACCGTACAGGACATCCTGCACCGCCATTATCTGCTGCATAAAACCTACGACAACCTGGCAGACAAAATTGCCATTCACCTCAACGACACGCACCCGGTGCTGTCCATTCCTGAGCTGATGCGCCTTTTGATTGATGAGCACAAGTTCAACTGGGATGATGCGTTTGACGTGGCCTGCCAGGTGTTTTCCTACACCAACCACACGCTGATGAGCGAAGCGCTGGAGACCTGGCCGGTGGATATGCTCGGCAAAATTCTGCCGCGCCATTTGCAGATAATCTTTGAAATTAACGACTTCTTCCTCAAGACGTTACAGGAGCAGTATCCCAACGATATCGGGCTGCTGGGCCGTGCGTCGATAATTGACGAAGGCAACGGTCGCCAGGTGCGCATGGCGTGGCTGGCGGTGGTAGTGAGCCACAAGGTTAACGGCGTGTCGGAACTGCATTCGAACCTGATGGTGCAGTCGCTGTTTGCTGATTTTGCCCGTATCTTCCCGACGCGTTTTTGCAATGTGACCAACGGCGTTACGCCGCGCCGCTGGCTGGCGCTGGCTAACCCGGCGCTGTCGAACGTGCTGGACGAGAATATCGGCCACAACTGGCGCACCGACCTTAGCCAGCTTAGCGAGCTTAAGCAGCACATTGATTACCCGGCGGTGAACGAGGCGGTACGCGAGGCCAAGCTTGAAAACAAGCAGCGGCTGGCAACCTGGATTGCGATTCATATGGACGTGGTGGTCAACGCCAACGCATTGTTTGACGTACAGATTAAGCGCATCCACGAATATAAACGCCAGCTGATGAACGTGCTGCACGTGATAACGCGCTACAACCGCATTAAGGCCGATCCAGACGCCGACTGGGTGCCGCGCGTGGTGGTATTTGCCGGTAAGGCCGCGTCGGCGTATTACATGGCTAAGCATATTATTCATTTGATTAATGACGTGGCTGAGGTGGTAAACCACGACCCGCAGATTAAAGACCGGCTGAAGGTGGTGTTTATTCCCAACTACAGCGTCAGCCTGGCGCAACTCATCATTCCGGCCGCTGACCTCTCCGAACAGATTTCGCTCGCGGGTACCGAGGCGTCCGGCACCAGTAATATGAAGTTTGCCCTCAACGGTGCGCTGACTATCGGCACGCTCGACGGCGCGAATGTGGAAATGCGCGAACATGTGGGCGAGGACAATTTCTTTATCTTTGGCAACACCGCAGAGCAGGTAGAGGCGCTGCGCAAGCGCGGCTATAACCCGCGTGAGTTTTATGACAAGGATGAGGAGTTACGCCAGGCATTAACCCAGATAGGCACCGGCGTGTTTAACGCTAATGAACCGGGGCGCTACCGCGATCTGGTCGATTCGCTACTTAACTTTGGCGACCATTATCAGCTACTGGCAGATTACCGCAGCTATGTGGATTGCCAGGACCGGGTAGATGAGCTGTATCGCCAGCCGGAGCTGTGGGCGGCGAGCGCGATGCATAATATCGCCAATATGGGGTATTTTTCGTCGGACCGCACCATTCAGGAGTATGCGAAGAGTATCTGGCATATTGACCCGGTGCGGTTGTGAACAGACAGTGCAAAGGACGACAGCCGACCGGCTAACACCCATCACGCCGACAGCGTATAGCACTGGGTTATCTGTAGAAGATAGCGACAGAGCCATCTGACGCTGTCGCCGTGTTGTATAAGGCAACACGGCAAACAGGCGAGCGCCAATGTTAAATGAGATCAAGAGCGATTACACTCACTCCACGCCACAGTGATTGTGGCGTGCGCTTCCAGGACTGTTTTAAAACCTGCATGTTGCTGGGCTGCGTTCGTATGACAGGGATAGGTCAAGTGCGCTGACCTATAAAAATGACAATGAAAAAGTAGGTTTTTATGAGAAAAATAATCCTGGGTTTATCATTTTATCTGGTCACACTGTTATTGCCTTTTACTACACATGCCGCGACGCCTCTGGAAAGAATAGCCATCCCGGATACGGATATTTCTATTGAAATGCCCGTCGGTTTTGCAACCAAAAAAGAAAATGTGCGGGGTTCTTCGACGGGAGCAACGGGCTCGCAATATGTCGTATTAGAGAATAAAGCACGTACCGTCAGCGTATCCGTTGCAAACGATAAGCTGGGCTTAAAGAAATCACAGATGGACGCTTATAAAGATCTGCTGTTAAACAACCTGCGTGCAAATAGCCCGCAAGCGAAGGCGGTTCAGCTGGATGAGGGGCGGCCTGCATGGTTTATCAGTTTCAGAACTCGTCATGATGATTACCATTTTAATAACGTTATTCTGATTACCAGTGTGGGCAATGCCGTAAGGGTCATAACGTTTAATGGTACGGATAAACTGTCGCAGCAATATAATGTGTCAGCAACGGATTTACTGTTATCCATTAAATTTAACGAGTGATGAGATGACACATACATAACGGGTTTGACGTGTATGTGCGGGCAACGGTAGGTTATTTACGCCCCTGGTGAGTTTACTCTTTGGAGCAAGGAATAATGGCTAAAAAGACACCTGAGCAGAAAGCCGCAGAGGAACGCCGCTATATCGCTGCCAGTGGAGCGAGCACGACAGCAGAGCTTGAGGTTTTTCTGTCGGATCCTAATCAGGCTATCCGCGTTGTGGCGGCGATGAACCCGGATGCGGACTCGCAGATGCTGGATCGTTTCGCGGATGACAAATTTTGGGGGGTGCGCATAGAAGTTGTGAACCACGCCAATGTCAGTCAGTCCACGCTGCTCAGATTGCTGGAACCGAATGTGCGTAAACGTGGAGTTGTCCATCATGCCGCGCGCAAAAAATTAGAAGCGCTGGGTATGGCATTTGATGATGATGGTATGCCTGCGATAATGGAGTAACGGCTCTGAAGCAGGCAGCAAAAAGCCGGGCGTTGCCCGGCTTTGTGAGTTTACGGATGCATCACGATGCCAGCGACAGCTGGGCAGGGTTCGCGTGGTGGTTCAGCCATTCAGCGACACGTGCTTTTTGCTCCTCGCTCAGCCACATGCCAAGCTTAGTGCGCCGCCAGATGGCGTCATCAAGCTTACGTACCCACTCGTGCTCCACCAGATAGCGCAGTTCGGCTTCGTACAGGTCGTGGCCGAAGTGCTCGCCTAAATCTTCCAGTGAGGTAGCGCTACCGATAATCAGGTCGCTGTTGCTGCCGTAGGTGCGGGCGTAGCGGCGCGCCAGCGCTTCGCCAAGGAAGGTGTGGCGGTTACGCAGCAGTGCCGCGTAGTCGTCGCGGTCGCCGTGAATGTCGCCGCCCGGCAGTACGCCGGTTTTGGTCCACGCCGGGCCAATGTTGTCATAGTAATGCGCGAGCTTCTCCATGGCGTGCTCGGCAAGTTTGCGGTAGGTGGTGAGCTTGCCGCCAAACACCGACAGCAGCGGCGCTTTGCCGTGGTCGTCGTGCACGTCCAGGGTGTAATCGCGGGTGATGGCCTGCGGCGAGTCGGACTCGTCGTCGCACAGCGGGCGCACGCCGGAGTAGGTCCAGACCACATCGTCTTTGGTAAGCTGCTTTTTAAAGTGCTCGTTATAGACGTCCAGCAGGTAGCCGACTTCCTCATCAGTAATTTTCACATCATGCGGGTCGCCGTGGTATTCCACGTCGGTGGTGCCGATGATGGAGAACTCGTCCAGCCACGGAATAACAAACACAATGCGTTTGTCTTCGTTTTGCAGAATATAGGCCTGCTGCTGGGTGTGCACGCGCGGCACCACAATGTGGCTACCTTTAATCAGGCGGATGCCATACGGCGACGGCAGATGCAGGCTGTCGTCAAAGAAGTGTTTCACCCACGGGCCAGTGGCGTTCACCAGACCGCGCGCCAGCCAGGTGTGGCGCTTGCCGGTGTCGATGTCTTCTGCTTCGACTATCCACAGCCCGTTTTCACGGCGTGCAGAGGTCGCACGGGTGCGGGTCAAGACCTCGCCGCCCTTGCGTGCCACCATTTGGGCGTTAGCCAGCACCAGACGCGCGTCGTCCACCCAGCAATCTGAATATTCGAAACCGCGCACGATTTCGGGCTTCAGCACTGACTCCGCGCCAAAACGCAAGCCGGTTGAGCCTGGCAGACTGGTGCGCTTGCCCAGGTGATCGTACATAAACAGACCAATGCGGATCATCCACGCCGGACGCAGATGCGGGCGGTGCGGCAGACGAAAACGCATCGGGAAGGCGATATGCGGGGCGAGTTTCAGCAGCACTTCGCGCTCGGCCAGTGCCTCGCTCACCAGACGGAACTCGTAATGCTCCAGGTAGCGCAGGCCGCCGTGGATCAGTTTGGAGCTGGCGGAGGAGGTGGCGCTGGCGAGATCCTGTGCCTCCAGCATTAATACGGAGAGTCCCCGCCCTGCGGCGTCTGCCGCGATACCGGCACCGTTGATGCCGCCGCCTATCACAATCAGATCTTTGGTTTCCATGCTGCCCTCGCGTATTTTCGTTAAAGCTCACAAATGTTCGTTATCGCTCATAATAGCAGGCGATCGCGCTTTTGGTAACCACAAAAAAACATTTTCGCGTGATGACGGTAACAGAATGGTCGTTTTCCGCTGGTGTGCACCGGGCAGTTGCGCCGTATGCCACGGTTTCTGATACCATCAGGGCTGCGTTTGTGCGCCTGCGGGCGCAGCAAACGGCCTGCAACATAATAATGAGAGACACTATGGAAACCTTCGAACATATCTCCGTTGAAGAAGCGCACCAGCGCCTGCAACAGCAACGCGGCGTGCTGGTGGATATTCGTGACCCGCAAAGTTATGCCCTGGCCCACGCACCGGGCGCATTTCACCTCACTAACGACTCGCTCGTCACGTTTATGAACCAGCACGACTTTGAGACGCCGGTGATGGTGATGTGCTATCACGGCAACAGCAGCCAGGGCGCGGCGCAGTATTTGCTGCAACAGGGTTTTGAAGCGGTGTACAGCGTGGACGGCGGATTTGACGCCTGGCACCGCCACTTCCCGGCAGACGTGGAGCGCAATCTCGGTTGATGACAACACCGGGCGGCGTAACGGGTATACTGACCCCCTTTGTGTGGATAAGTACGGCGACAATCCAGTGTTAATGATTACTTCTTTTGACAACCCGCGCATGGCGCAGGCGTTTGTAGATTACATGGCGACCCAGGGCGTTGTGCTCACGTTGCAGCACCATGCACAGACCGACGTGTGGTTGGCTGATGCCGGTGAAGAAGCACGCGTGCGTGCCGCGCTGGCGCATTTCCTGGCCAACCCGCAAGACCCGCGCTACATGGCTGCCAGCTGGAGCACAGGGCAGACCAACAGCGGCCTGAGCTATCGCCGCTATCCGCTGTTTGCCTCGCTGCGCGCCCGCACCGGTCCTTTTACCTTCGTGATTATCGCCGCCTGCATTGCGGTATTTGTGATTCAGCAGATTGTTGGCGATCAGGCTGTGCTGCTGCGCCTGGCCTGGCCGTTCGACCCTGCGCTCAAATTTGAACTCTGGCGCTACTTTACCCACGCGCTGATGCACTTCTCGCTGCTGCATATCCTGTTTAACCTGATGTGGTGGTGGTATCTCGGCGGCGAGGTGGAAAAGCGCATCGGGACCGGCAAGCTGGTGGTGCTGACGGTGATATCGGCGCTGCTCAGTGGTTTTATTCAGAACTATTTTGGCAGCCCGTGGTTTGGCGGGCTTTCCGGCGTGGTGTATGCGCTGATGGGCTACACCTGGCTGCGCGGCGAGCGCGACCCGGACAGCGGCGTGCGTCTTGAGCGCGGTATGATGATTTTTGCTGTGCTGTGGATTGTTGCCGGCTGGCTTAACTGGTTTGGCTTTAATATGGCTAACGGCGCGCACGTCGCCGGGCTACTGGTGGGGCTGGCGATGGCACTGGCAGACACCCTTCATGCGCGAAAACGAACATAATCAGGAGCAGTGGTGTGAAGCAAACACAACGGCATTACGCGATTATTGAACTGGTGAAACAACAGGGCTATGTCAGCACCGAGGAGTTGGTGGAACAGTTTGACGTTAGCCCGCAGACCATTCGCCGCGATCTTAACGATCTGGCCGAGCAGAATAAAATTATGCGCCATCACGGTGGCGCGGCGATGCCATCAAGCTCCGTCAACACGCCGTGGCACGACAGGAAAGCGACCCAGACCGCAGAAAAAGCGCGCATTGCCCGGCGCGTGGCAAGCCAGATCCCCAACGGTGCGACGCTGTTTATCGACATCGGCACCACGCCCGAAGCCGTGGCCCACGCGCTGCTGAATCATGAAAACCTGCGCGTGGTGACCAACAACCTCAACGTGGCCAACACGCTGATGGTAAAAGAGGACTTTCGTATCATCCTTGCGGGCGGTGAGTTGCGCAGCCGCGACGGTGGCATCATCGGCGAAGCCACGCTCGACTTTATCTCCCAGTTTCGCCTCGACTTCGGCATTCTCGGCATCAGCGGTGTGGACAGCGACGGCTCGCTGCTTGAGTTCGATTACCATGAGGTGCGCACCAAGCGCGCCATCATCGAAAACTCACGTTATGTCATGCTGGTAGCAGACCACTCCAAATTTGGCCGCAACGCGATGGTGAATATGGGCAGTATTACGCTGGTGGATGCGGTGTATACCGACGCGCCGCCGCCGGATGGCGTGATGCAGGTGATTAACGCCAACAATGTGCATCTGGAGTTGTGCTGAGGGCGGTTAATGAGGCGTTATACCTGTTGCGCCAACACTCAAAAAGCCAGCGTGCTGCGTGCCGCTGGCTTTTTTATTACAAGACACGCGCGTTACGCCGCGTCATACCCCATCATTTGCAGCAGGCTCTGCGCCTGGGCAACCGCGTCCTGACGGTGGGCGACACCGAGTTTCTGATACAGGTTACGGATGTGGGTCTTAATGGTGGTTGCGGCCACGTCCAGCTCGCTGGCTATCTGGTCGTTGCTGTAGCCGGAGTAAATCAGCCCCAGCACCTGCCATTCGCGCTGGGTCAGCGGACTGGTGCGAATCAGTTCCGGGACCTGCGGATGGGTGAGCAGGCGGTTGACAAAGTTCTCATCAAAATGCGCAAACTTATGCCGGTGATGCTGGTTTATCTCGCGCAAAATACGCTGGGCGCGGTGCTGGTCCAGCTCTGGCAACATGTTGAGCTGAATGAGCTGGCGTAGCTGCTGGGCCATCGCTTCGCCTTCTATTACAAAGTGGCTGATAAATCCGGTACGGTTGGCCAGCTTCAGCGCTTCAATCAGCACGCGCTGGGCATCATTTTTGTGTCCCTGCTGCCAGTAAAGCTGGTTTTGCAGCAGCAGATTGCGGTTAAGGTCACTCATCAGCTGTAAGCGACGCGCATTTTCATTGAGCTGCTCAAGACCGGTTGCCGCGCTGTCATACTCACCCAGTAGAATCTGCGCACGTACAATATTGCGACACTGACCCTGTAAAAAGTGGTTATTGGCAAGCGCCGGGACCGGCGTCTGGCTAAGCCAGTTGGCCGCAGATTTCTTGTCGCCCACCATCTGCCAGTAAATTACCCGCACTTTATCGGCGTTAGACACCCAGTCGCTGTGATAGGCGCCGTTGCCCAGCAGGTTTTCCAGCCGGTTGAGGTGGCTACGTGCGTTGTCCAGGTCGCCGCGTGCCAGCGAACTTTGTACCACCAGCGCCAGGCACTGTAGCTGTTGCTGCGGCTGGTAGCCTGCCAGCACGTCCATACCGCCGCGCGCGGCGGCTTCGGCTTCATCAAGGCGCGCCCATGCCCATAAGAGCTGGGCGCGGATGCGTTGCAGAAATTCGTGCAGCGGCAACTGCTCCAGGTGCTGCTCGCGAATCAGCGCAAAGGCTTTTTCCTGAATGTCCCACGCCGCCTGCAAAAAGCCCTGGGCGAACAGGATTTCGCTTTGCTGAATCAGGCTCCACAGCGCGTAATGCCACACGTCGTGGCGGCGCGCCATCTGCTCGGTTTCCTGCATCATGGCAAGCGAAGCCTGTAGCTCGCCGCGACAGTGCAGCACTTCGCCGCAGACTGAGGTCGCGACAATACGGCTGTAGTAGCTGGCCAGCGGCAGGGCATCCAGCGCCACGCGCGCCAGCCGGTCGGCTTCGTCGGGGTCGCCGTTGTTAATGGCGACCTGCGCGCGCAGGGCGTTAAATTCGCCGTGCAGCGCGTCGTTCATTTCGCACTGCATCTCCTGCTCGGCGCGGGCGAGCAGCGTGTTCACTTCCCGGTAGCGGTGCTGACTTTGCATCAGCCAGGCCTGTAGCAGTACCAGCTTCGGGTTCTCAAGCAGGCTTTCCCACGGCAGCGCCTTGAGCGAGTCTTCTAAAAGCGACAATTCGCTGTGGTTGAACAGCACCCAGGCGTGATGCAGCAGAATATCGCGCAGCATCTGCGAGTCGCCCGCCGCCAGCGCGTGGTGAATGGCCTCGCTCGGAAAGCCCTGCGCCATCCAGCTTTCGGCGGCGGCGCGGTGTAAGGCTGGCAGTTCAGCCGCCATTTCCCACTGGCAGCGCTGGCGCAGGAAGCTGCCAAACAGCGGGTGATAGCTAAACCACTCGCCGGAGTCGTTCATGCGTTGCAGGAACAGGCCCTGGCGTTCAATTTCTTCCAGCCGCATCTGGCCGTTTTCTTCCCCGGAGACCTGCACAATGAGCGCGTCATTCATGGAGCGCAGTAGCGAGCTGGTGAGCAGAAAACGGCGCGTACTGGCATCAACGTTGTCCAGCACTTCGTCTACCAGGTAATCGGCAAGGTGGCTGGCGTTAATACCGGAGAGCCGGCGCGCGGACTGGTGCGCGGCACCGCTATTCTGGCGCGCGGAAAGCGCAATAAGCTGAAGCGCGGTGGCCCAGCCTGCCACATCGTCACACAGGCGCTGGCACTCGGCGCTGTCGATGGGGGCGCTCAGGCGGTGGTCAAAGAACTGTTTGGCTTCCAGGTGGGTAAAAGACAGGTGCTGGCTACCAATTTCCAGCAGCTGATCGCGCACGCGCAGATTGGCAATACCAAGCTGCGGCAGATTGCGCGAGAGCACCACCAGCGTCAGGTTTTCTGGCTGGTGGCGCAGGAAAAAGCGCATGGCTTCATGAATGGCCGGGTTAGTTATCAGGTGATAGTCGTCAATCACCAGAAACAGCGGGCGCTCCCACTGCGCTAATTCAATAAAAAGCTGAGAAAACAGCGAGCTTAGGCTGGCGTACTGGCGCTTTTGCACCATTTTTTCGCTGTTAACACAGTGGCCGTGGGTGGCCTGTTGCAGTGCGGCTATCAGATAGCTGGCAAACCGCTCCTGCTGGTTATCTCCTTCGTCGAGCGAAAACCACCCTGCATCGCTTTTACTGGCAACCCACTGGGAAACCAGCGTAGTTTTGCCATAGCCCGCAGGGCTGGTGACCAAAACCAGGCGGTAGTTTTCGGCGCGCTCAAACCGGGACAGTAGGCGCTCGCGAAGCACAGTGTTCTCCAGGCGAACCGGGCGACTTAATTTGGAGGGTATCAACATAGTCAGTCATTCACTGTGAAAAAGAGCGGCGAAAATATTTTTTTTACGCCTCGTAATTAATTCTTACATAAGGTCGATCAGATAGTGTGTCAAAGCAAGTCTGGCGTGTTTTTTCGCATACCAAAGTTGCACCTTGTCACAAATTTATCTTTTCAACCTGCCTCTGTGCTCAATGCTACGCCGCAGAAGGGCCAGCGAGATGATTTAGCGCAATTTTTTGCGTCGAAAAATAAGATCTGCAACAGAACTCTGGCGCACAGAAAAAATAATCTCTTACAGACTGATGTGAAGCAGATAATTATTTTAGGTTATGAATAATTTCAGCCTTAACCGCTAACTCAGTCCCGGGCACAGATATTCAGATTGCGAATGACCTTTCGTGCTGGAATACAACAACTGGTAACGTAGCGAAATAAAATATAACTCACTGTTAACGCGTTATTTTTATATTATTTCAGCGATTATTTAGCGAAGTTTCGTGGCGTCGTTCACACTTTTTACTCATCCCCACTCCTCCTCCCTGTCTAATCCCCCCCGGGATGAGGTCGCGCTAAAGGGGACCTGGCACACTACAAAAAAACCGTTTCACTTATTACAACAGGAATCCGATTACCTATGTCACAGCCAACCTTCAACAAAGCACAGTTTCAGGCGGCCCTGACACGTCAGTGGCAGCGTTACGGACTTCAGGCTGCGCAGGAGATGACTCAGCACCAGTGGTGGCACGCCGTGAGCGGCGCGCTGGCCGAGCTGACAGTGGCCCGCCCGGTGAAAAAAGCCGCCAGCAAACAACGCCACGTTAACTACATCTCCATGGAATTCCTGATTGGCCGCCTGACCGGCAACAACCTGCTCAACCTGGGCTGGTATTCAGAGGTTGCCGAGGTACTGCGCGGCCATGATATTGAATTAAGCGACCTGCTGGAGCAGGAAACCGACCCGGCGCTGGGTAACGGTGGTCTGGGCCGTCTGGCGGCCTGTTTCCTGGACTCCATGGCCACGGTCGGCCAGTCGGCCACCGGCTACGGGCTTAACTACCAGTACGGTCTGTTCCGCCAGTCTTTTGACGACGGCAAGCAGATGGAAGCGCCAGATGACTGGCAGCGCGGCAGCTATCCGTGGTTCCAGCACAACGCGGCGCTGGACGTGCGCGTGGGTATTGGCGGCAAGGTGGTCAAAGAAGGCGGTCAATCACGCTGGGTGCCGGCATTTGAACTGCTTGGCGAAGCCTGGGATTTGCCGGTGCTGGGCTATCGCAACGGCGTCGCGCAGCCGCTGCGCCTGTGGCAGGCGAAGCACGCGCATCCGTTTGACCTGACGCTCTTTAACGACGGCGATTTCCTTAAGGCTGAGCAGCAGGGCATTGACGCAGAAAAGCTTACCAAAGTGCTCTACCCGAACGACAACCATCAGGCGGGCAAAAAGCTGCGTCTGATGCAGCAATACTTCCAGTGCGCCTGCTCGGTGGCCGACATTCTGCGCCGTCACCATCTTGCCGGGCGCAAGCTTTCTGAGTTGCCGGATTATGAAGTTATCCAGCTTAACGACACGCACCCGACCATTGCCATTCCTGAACTGCTGCGCGTGCTGCTCGACGAGCACCAGATGAGCTGGGACGACGCCTGGGCCATCACCAGCCGCACCTTTGCGTACACCAACCATACCCTGATGCCTGAAGCGCTGGAGTGCTGGGACGAGCGCCTGATGCGCGGCCTGCTGCCGCGCCACGTGCAGATAATCAAAGACATTAACGCGCGCTTTAAAAAGCAGGTCAGCAAAACCTGGCCGGGCGACGACGCGGTGTGGGCAAAACTGGCTGTGGTGCACGAAGGCCAGGTACGCATGGCGAACCTGTGCGTGGTGAGCGGCTTTGCCGTCAACGGCGTAGCGGCGCTGCACTCTGACCTGGTGGTGAAAGATCTGTTCCCGGAATACCACCAGCTGTGGCCGAACAAGTTCCACAACGTGACCAACGGCATCACGCCGCGTCGCTGGATTAAGCAGTGCAACCCGGAGCTGGCCACGCTGCTTGACGACACGCTGAAAACCGAGTGGGCCAACGATCTGGACGTGCTGAGCGGCCTTGAGAAATTTGCCGACGACAAAAAATTCCGCAAAACCTACCGCGATATCAAACGCCGCAACAAAGCGTTGCTGGCTGAGTTTGTCAAGGCACGCACCGGTATTGAGATAAGCCCGGATGCGCTGTTCGACATCCAGATAAAGCGCCTGCATGAGTACAAGCGCCAGCATCTCAACCTGTTGCACATCCTCGCGCTGTACAAAGAGATTCGTGAAAACCCGCAGGCCGACCGCGTGCCACGCGTGTTCCTGTTTGGCGCGAAGGCGGCACCGGGCTACTACCTGGCAAAAAACATCATCTACGCCATTAACAAAGTGGCGCAGGTGGTGAATAACGACCCGAAAGTGGGTGACAAACTCAAAGTGGTATTCCTGCCGGACTACTGCGTATCGGCGGCGGAGAAACTGATCCCGGCGGCAGACATCTCTGAGCAGATTTCGACTGCGGGTAAAGAGGCCTCCGGCACCGGCAACATGAAGCTTGCGCTCAATGGCGCGCTCACCGTCGGCACGCTGGACGGTGCGAACGTGGAAATCGCCGAGAAAGTGGGTGATGAAAACATCTTCATCTTCGGTCACACCGTGGAAGAGGTGAAGGCGCTCAAGGCCAAAGGCTATGACCCTGTAAAGTGGCGCAAAAAAGACAAGCTGCTCGACGCCGTCATGAAAGAACTGGAAAGCGGCAAATACAGCGACGGCGACAAGCACGCTTTTGACCAGATGCTGCACAGCATGGGCAAAGAAGGCGGCGACCCGTACCTGGTGATGGCAGACTTTACGGCTTACTGTGAGGCGCAAAAGCAGGTGGATGTGCTGTACCGTGACCAGGAAGCCTGGACCCGTGCGGCCATTCTCAACACCGCACGCTGCGGCATGTTCAGCTCAGACCGCTCGATTCGCGACTACCAGAGCCGTATCTGGCAGGCTAAACGCTAAGAAGGAAACGTCATGGAAAGCAAACGCTTAGCGCAAGCCGCGACGGATGCGGGGATTGCCACCAGCTTTATTAACGCCCACGGCAAGCCGCAGGAGATTGCCGCTGACAGTCGCCAGCGTTTGCTGGAGGCGATGGGCGGCTCGACCGGCGCAGACCCCAGCGCGCCGCTGCCAGCAGTAAAAGTGTTTATCGCCGGTCGCCGCATGGCGCTCACGCCGCAGGGCAAGGGCGAATACCAGTGGCGGCTGACCACCGAGGACGGCGAGGTTCAGCACCACGGCCAGGCAAAGAGCGGGCAGGCGCTGAAGCTGCCTTCCGGTCTGCCGCTCGGCTACCACAGCCTGACGTTGACCCAGGACGATATGCGCTGGCACTGCCGTATTATCGTGGCACCACTGCGCTGCTATGAGCCAAAGGCGGTGAAGGCGGGTAAAAAGCTGTGGGGCGCCTGCGTGCAGCTTTATACCCTGCGCTCAGAGCGTAACTGGGGCATTGGTGATTTTGGTGATTTGAAAAACATGCTGGGCGATGTGGCAAAGCGCGGCGGCGCGTTTATCGGTCTGAACCCGATTCATGCGCTGTACCCGGCAAGCCCGGAAAGCGCCAGCCCGTACAGCCCATCATCGCGCCGCTGGTTAAACGTGATTTATATCGACGTTGACGCAGTGGAAGATTTTCACTTAAGCAAAGCGGCGCAGGCGTGGTGGAAGAAAGCCGCCACGCAGACGGCGCTGGCCGCCGCGCGTGAGGTTGAGTGGGTGGACTACAGCGCGGTGACCGCGCTGAAAATTGCCGCACTCAGGCTTGCCTGGCGGCAGTTTGCCCTGCGCGATGGCGACGACGTGCAGCGTGTGAACTTCCTGAGTTTTGTGCGCGAACGTGGCGAAGGGCTGTACTGGCAGGCAGCGTATGACGCACTGCATGCGCACCTGATGCAACAAGATACCGCCAACTGGGGCTGGCCCGCGTGGCCGCAGCAGTATCGCGAAGCCTCTTCTGCGGCCGTGGCAGAGTTTTGCCAGACGCACGCCGACGAGGTTGACTTCTGGCTGTGGCTACAGTGGCTGGCGCACAGCCAGTTCGCGGCTTGCTGGGCGGTGTGCGGCAATGCCAGCATGCCCATCGGCCTGTATCGTGACCTGGCGGTTGGCGTGGCCGAAGGTGGCTCTGAAACCTGGGGCGATCGCGAGCTGTATTGCCTGAAGGCGTCGGTTGGTGCGCCGCCGGATATCCTCGGACCACTGGGGCAAAACTGGGGGCTGCCGCCGGTTAATCCGCATGTGATGGTGGCGCGCGCCTATGATCCGTTTGTGGAGCTACTGCGTGCCAACATGGAAAACTGCGGCGCGCTGCGCATCGATCATGTGATGTCGATGCTGCGTCTGTGGTGGATCCCCTACGGCGAAACGGCGGATAAAGGCGCCTATGTGGCCTATCCGGTGGATGACCTGCTGGCGATTCTGGCGCTGGAGAGCCAGCGTCACCGCTGCATGGTGATTGGCGAAGACCTCGGCACCGTGCCGGTGGAAATCGTCAGTAAGCTTCGCGACAGCGGCGTGTACTCCTACAAAGTGCTCTATTTTGAGCAGGATAGCGGCAACCACCTGCGCCCACCGCAGGCATGGCCGGAGCAGGCGATGGCGGTTGCCACCACTCACGATCTGCCGACACTGCGCGGCTGGTGGGACAGCGGCGACCTGCGGCTTGGTAAAACGCTGGGTCTGTATCCTGACGAAGCGGTGCTCAAAGGGCTGTACGCCGACCGCGAGCGGGCAAAGCAGGGGGTGTTGAATGCGCTGCATGAACACGGCTGCCTGCCGAAGTCCAGCGGCCACCATGCCTCGCGCATGAGCATGACGCCGCTGCTCAACCGCGGTATGCAGCGCTATATTGCCGACAGCCACTGCGCGCTGCTGGGATTACAGCCTGAAGACTGGCTGGATATGGAGGCACCGGTCAATGTGCCGGGCACCAGCGACCAGTACCGCAACTGGCGGCGTAAGCTTGATACCACGCTGGAGGCGATGTTCGCCGATGAACACGTCAACCGTCTGATTAAAGACCTCGACCGCCGCCGTCGGGCGTTAAGCCGCAAGGCCTGAGGCTAAAATGAAAATGCCCGCGTAAGCGGGCATTTTTTATCTGGCGTTGAGCAAATTAGTAGTACGAGTGTTCGCCGCGCTGGTGCTCGGTCAGGTCGCGCACGCCTTTCAGTTCGCTAAATTCACTGATGAGCTGCTTTTCAATCCCTTCTTTGAGCGTGAAGTCCACCATAGAGCAACCGTTACAGCCGCCGCCGAATTGCAGAATGGCGTAGCCTTCGTCGGTGATTTCCATCAGCGACACGCGACCACCGTGGCCTGCCAGCTGTGGGTTGATTTGTGCCTGGATGAAGTACTCCACGCGCTCAATCAGCGGTGCGTCGTCAGACACTTTACGCATTTTGGCGTTAGGTGCTTTCAGGGTCAGCTGGGAGCCGAGCTGGTCGGTGACAAAGTCGATTTCCGCATCTTCAAGGAACGGCTTACTCAGTTCGTCTACGTAGGCGGTGAGCTGTTCAAATTCGACAGCCGTATCCGTTGCTTCTACCGCATCCGGCGGGCAGTAAGAGACACCGCATTCCGCGTTTGGGGTGCCGGGGTTAATAACGAACACGCGGATCTGTGTCCCTTCTTCCTGATTTGCCAGCAGTTTGGCGAAGTGTGCTTGTGCAGCATCGGAAATACGGATCATAAGCTGTGACCTAATAGTTGACTCATTTACCTGGTTATAATACGCCCATCTCAGAGGGGCTACAAGGTGCGGCACAGGCACCAGACCTGTAGCGAGGCAGCACCACTGCGTTGCAGCAGGCGTGCGGCTTCGGCCACGGTACTGCCTGTGGTAACAACATCGTCCACGATAGCGATATGGCGACCTTTTAGCGCCAATTCAAGCCGGAAGGCATTTTTCAGGTTATGGGCGCGATGTCTGGCGCTGAGTTTGTGCTGTACGGCGCTGGCGTTAACTCTTACCAGTGCGCCAGGCTCGTACGGGCAGCCGAGCCAGCGGGCAAGCGGCGCGGCGAGCAGCGCACTCTGGTTAAATCCGCGCTGCCACTGGCGGCGGCGGTGCAGCGGGATGCTTATCACCCGCTCCGGCAGCGGCAGACCACGCTCGCGCCGGGCCTGTAGCACGCGCAGCAGCAGCAGGCGTGAGAGGGGCCTGGCCAGCGCGGGGCTGTTGGCAAATTTCAGGCGGTGTAACAGCGTACTCAGCGGTGCGCGGTAATCGCCAACGCTGACCATATGCTGCCACGGCGGCGGGCGTTGCAGGCAGCGCCCGCACGGGCTGCGCGGGTTCATCGAGGGTAGCCCGCACTGCGGGCAAACGGGCGGGCTTTTTAGCAGCGCGCGGGTACAGCAACTACACAGGCCGTGGCGGGCAAGTGCCAGCGGCATTGCACATAGCCAACACAGGGCGGGGATTGTTAGCATACGGTCCTCCTGACTTTGTGAAGAGAACGATAACCGATGAGTGAACTCTGGTGGCAGACCGTGGGCGAGGGAAAATGTCATCTTGTGCTGCTGCACGGATGGGGGCTGAACGCGGAGGTGTGGAATGGCATTGCGCCCCGGCTTAGCTCGCAGTTTACGCTGCATCTGGTGGATTTACCGGGATTTGGGCGTAGCCAGCACTATGGCGCGATGACGCTGGAAGCCATGGCTGAGGCGGTGGTTAAACGTGCGCCAGCGTCTGCCCTGTGGCTTGGCTGGAGTCTCGGCGGGCTGGTGGCAAGCCAGATTGCGCTTACCTCGCCGCAGCGTGTGGCCGGGCTGATTACCGTCGCTTCATCGCCGTGTTTTAGTGCAAAAGACGACTGGCCGGGCATTAAGCCTGAGGTGCTGGCCGGTTTTCAGCATCAGTTAAGTGAAGATTACAGGCGCACGGTTGAGCGTTTCCTGGCGCTTCAGACGCTCGGTACTGAAACCGCACGCCAGGACGCGCGTTTGCTCAAAGACGTGGTGCTCAACCAGCCGATGCCAACGGTGGAGGTGCTCAACGGCGGGCTGGAGATCCTCCGGTCGGTCGATTTACGCGCGCCGCTGTGTGGGTTGCAGGTGCCGTTTTTACGCCTGTACGGGTGGCTGGACGGGCTGGTGCCGCGCAAAATCGTGGCATCGCTTGATGCCCTGTGGCCGCACAGCGAATCACTGATTTTTGACAAGGCCGCCCACGCGCCGTTTGTTTCCCACCCGCAGGCGTTTTGCGACGCACTGCTTGCGTTTCGCGACCGGGTTGAGGCTTAACGCTTAACGTCAGACGCCGAGGACACACTAGGCGCAGAGGCCAGCGCCCACTGCTCGGGCTGACAGCCCGAGCGCTCAGTGCAGCGGCGACAGCTGCCGGAAAGGCAGCCGTCGTCAGTGTCTGGTGCTACGCGCACGGCTTGCCCCATATGCTCAAGGTGCGCCAGCAGCGCCTCCACCCGGGGCTGAGGCAGGTCCAGCAGTTGGCTAATTTGTGGTGACGCCAGGCGCCCATGTAGCGCCAGCGCCTCGCGTATCTCTTTCAGGCCCGCCATCACCGCGCCTTAATGACAGTGCCTGCCGCTGGCGGCAGGTGGGCGGCCAGCACTGAGCAGGTTAACATCCACCCGGCTGCGCGCGCGGCGCAAGCCAACCAGCAGCAGAAGGTTAAACGCCAGTACCGCAGCAATCACAATGAGGCTGTAGCGCGGGTGTTCGCTGAAGGTCGCGCACTGATACCACAGTGCTGCCAGCGAGTAGCCGATGTTAAGCCCCCACAGGATGGAAAACGTCATCCAGCCTCGGCTCGATTCGCGGGCAATCGCGCCCATCACTGAAATGCAGGGCATATATAGCAGCACAAAAATCAGATAGCTGTAAGCTGCGGCATCGCTGCCGAACTTGCTGCTCATCATGCCCATTGCACCGCCCGCCATCTCACCGTCGCCTTTGCTGGCCTCGATCGGGTTTGCCAGCACGCTCAGGCTGAAGGTATCTTTCAGGCTCTGCCAGGTTTCACTGAGCGCATCACTGAGTTCTTCACGCAGGCTAAAGGCGGCCGGATCGAAGGTTTCGGCATGCAGATCCTCGGCGGTATAAAGCGTGTTGAGCGTACCGACGACCACTTCTTTTGCCATTGCCCCGGTAAAAAGCCCCACCGTAGCCTGCCAGTTATCTTCCTGCACGCCAATGGGATACAGCAGCGGTGTGAGCACCTTGCTGACCGAAGCCAGCGCCGAGTCGTTAATGCTGTCGACCGGCTTGCCGCTAAACGAGAAGCTGTTTAGCGCACCAATGAAAATGCTGACGATAACAATCACTTTCCCGGCGCGCAGCACAAACCCTTTCAGGCGCTGCCAGGTTTGCAGCAGCAGGCTTTTCAGGTGCGGGACGTGGTACACCGGCAGTTCCATGACAAACGGACTGGCCTCACCGCGCATCAGGGTATGTTTGAGCATCAAACCGGTGAGAATCGCCATCACAATACCCAGCAGATACAGCGAGAACACCACCAGCGCACCGTTCTGGCCGAAGAAGGCCGCGGCAAACACCGCAAAGATAGCCAGACGCGCGCCGCAGGACATAAACGGCGCCATCATGATAGTCATCAGCCGTTCACGCGGGGCGTCGAGGGTGCGCGCACCCATCACCGACGGCACGTTGCAGCCAAAGCCTACAATCAGCGGCACAAAGGATTTACCCGGCAGGCCTAGCGCCTGCATCAGGCGGTCCATAACAAACGCGGCACGCGCCATATAGCCGGAGTCTTCAAGGAAAGAGAGGAACAGATACATCATGCCGATTTGCGGCACTAACGGCAGCACGGTGTTGATACCGCCGCCAATGCCCTGGGCGAGAAACACCGTCAGCCAGTCAGGGGCGTTCAGCGTGGCGCCCAGCCATTGAATACCGTGGATAAACAGCGCTGCCGAACCGCCATCGAAAACAGGCTGGAGTGCACCGCCGATGTTAATGGCCAGCAGAAACATTACGTACATCACCAGTAAAAATACCGGCAGCCCCAGCACGCGGTTGAGCACAATGTTATCAAGCAGCACCGTGAGGCGGTTTGGCTCTGCGGTCAGGCTGTTACTGACGCTGTCGCACAGCGCGGCAATGCTCTGGTAGCGCGCATCGGCAATCAGCAGCGCCGGTTCGTCACCGTTTTGCTCAAGCGCTTTGTGTGCCAGTGGGAGCAGAGCGCGAGTGGCGTCACCGACAAGCTGTTGGCTGTAAATGTCGCCTTCGAGCATTTGCAGTGCCAGCCAGCGCCGCTTGTGGTGGGCCATTGTCGCCGGAATGCTGTTGGCCAGCGTTTCTGCCTGAGCCAGCAGGGGGCGTGGATAATGCACATGCTCAATTTCTTTATTGCCCTGGTGGCGGTCAATGGCGAGTTTCAGGCCGTCAATGCCGCGCCCGCGGGTGGAAACCAGCGGCACCACCGGGCAGCCGAGCCGGGCGCTCAGCGCGTCAACGTCGATACGAATCTGCTGTTTCTCGGCAATATCCAGCATGTTGAGCGCCACCACGCAGGGGATGCCCAGCTCCAGTAGCTGTAGCGTCAGGTACAGGTTGCGCTCAAGGCTTGAGGCATCAACCACGTTAATCAGCATGTCGGCCTCGCCACTGAGGATGTAATGGCAGGCGATTTGCTCATCCAGCGAAGTCTGAGAAGAGATGGTAGTCAGTGAATAGGTGCCAGGCAGGTCAACGAGCGTGACCTGGTTATCTGTGGTGCCAAATTGCCCCTCTTTGCGCTCCACCGTCACGCCTGCCCAGTTGCCCACGCGCTGGCGCGCGCCGGTAAGCTGGTTAAACAGCGTGGTTTTGCCGCAGTTAGGGTTGCCAATTAAACCAATGGTTAACTTTTTCATTATTATCGTAATGCGTTAAGAGTGCCGACGAAGACGCGTCAGGAAAGCGCTTCAAGACTGAGCAGCGCGAGATCTTTTTTGCGCAGCACCAGGCTGACGCGACGGGTTTCGATATGTATTGGGTCGCCAAAGGGCGCAATGCGCACCACGCGAAAGGAGGAGCCGGGAAGCATGCCCAGTGACAGTAGCTTTTGTCGGTATGCGGGGCGAATGTCGCTGGAAAAACCGGTGATTTTCCACGCGCTGTCGGGAAGTAGGTGCATGAGAGCCTTCCTGTTGTTGGTATCAGCCAGAAAAAGGCTGTCTGCTGCTGCCTGTAATGAGCCAACGAAAAACAAAATAGCCACACAATGATAATGAGAATGGTTTTTATCATCAACAATCAATTGGTGATAAAGCGCGCGTTTTTATATTTATCTGAAAATAACGCGCGCCAGGTGAATTAACATGATTAAACGTTAATTATATTGCTGGCAGGTAAATAAAAATGAAGGTGGCAGGCGGTGCCAGATCACACATTGTCGAAAATACGCTGCCAGGGCGACAGGATTTACGGTAACACCATGTGTGTACGCGCGGTTGTGGATTGATTTCTTAAGTGCGTAGGTGCGTGAATTTTCTGATGTTAAAATGCAGAGTTTTCTGCGTATCCATAGCCTGTGCGCCAGGTTATAACCTCGGCGTCTTTATATTGCCCTTGCGGGCAGGCGCAGTCTGGAACGTATCATTATTTAAGGAGATTCCTGATGAATAAGCGCATTGCGCTGGCTTCATTACTGTTTTGCGCGACCGCAGCAGCCAATGCGGGTGAAGCTTACGTCTGTCAGTCAAAACCAGAACCTATCACCAGTGGGCAGACGCTGACTAATAAAACGGTGTTTACCTGCACGGATAAAATTAAAGGCTCGCTGCCGGAACTGGCGGCGCAGGGCTGGCAAATTGTTCAGGTGTTTCAGCAAACCGACGAAAACGACAATGCGCCGACGCCTGAGGTGTATCACGAGCTGATTGTACAAAAACAATAATTCGCAGCATAAAGAGAAAGGCGGGAAGATTTCCCGCCTTTTTTGGTGCCTGTAGGCTTAGCGCTTTTTACCAAACGCCGCCGCCAGCGCGTCGCCCATGGCGCTGTTACCGGCCGGAGCGCTGTCACGCCGTGGTTTAGCCGCCGGGCGTGCTTTATTATCGCGTGCAGCCCCGGCGCTGCCGTTGCCCGCGCCACGGCGTGAATTGCCCTCGCCAGGCTGCTCGTCAAGGCGCATGGTAAGCGCGATACGCTTGCGTGCCATGTCCACTTCCAGCACTTTTACCTTCACGATATCGCCTGCTTTCACCACCTGGTGCGGGTCTTCCACAAACCGGTCTGAGAGCGAGGAGATGTGCACCAGGCCATCCTGATGCACGCCAATATCGACAAACGCGCCAAAGTTGGTGACGTTGGTGACCGCCCCTTCCAGCACCATGCCAGGCAGCAGGTCGTTGAGCGTTTCCACGCCGTCGGCAAACTGTGCGGTTTTGAACTCCGGGCGCGGGTCGCGGCCCGGTTTTTCCAGCTCTTTGATGATGTCGGTAACGGTCGGCACCCCGAACTTCTCGTCAGTAAATTCACTGGCCTTAAGGCCGCGTAACTCGCGGCCGTTGCCCATCAGCTCCTGCAAAGACTGGCGGGTGGCGCTCAGAATGCGCTCCACCACCGGGTAGGCTTCCGGGTGCACCGTGGAGGCATCAAGCGGGTTGTCGCCGTGGTTGATGCGCAAAAAGCCTGCGCACTGCTCAAACGCTTTTGGCCCCAGGCGGCTGACGTTGAGCAGTTGCTGGCGGTCCTGGAAGCGGCCGTTTTCATCACGCCATGAGACAATGTTTTGCGCCATCATGCGCGTCAGCCCCGCCACGCGGGTCAGCAGCGGCACAGACGCCGTGTTGAGGTCCACGCCTACGGCGTTTACGCAGTCTTCCACTACCGCATCGAGTTTTTTCGCAAGCTGGCTCTGGCTCACGTCGTGCTGGTACTGGCCCACGCCGATGGATTTCGGGTCGATCTTCACCAGTTCTGCCAGCGGGTCTTGCAGACGACGAGCAATCGAGACGGCCCCACGCAGCGACACGTCGAGATCCGGGAACTCCAGCGCGGCCAGTTCAGAAGCCGAGTACACCGAGGCCCCGGCTTCGCTCACAATCACCTTCTGGCCAATAACCTTCGGGAACTGCTTTTGCACGTCGAGGTAAAAACGCTCGGTTTCGCGTGAGGCGGTGCCGTTACCGATTGCGACCAGCTCCACGTTGTGCTTCTCGCACAGCGCGGCAATCACTACCGCCGCTTTGGCGGCCTGGCCGGTGTGCGGATAAATAGTGTCGGTGGCAACCAGTTTGCCGGTGGCGTCAACCACCGCCACTTTAACGCCGGTACGCAGACCCGGATCGAGCCCCATGGTGGCGCGCAGCCCGGCAGGAGCGGCCATCAGCAGGTCGTGCAGGTTGCGGGCAAACACGTTAATGGCTTCTTCTTCGGCGCGCTCGCGCACGCTGCCCATTAGCTCGGTTTCAAGATGCATCAGCACCTTAATGCGCCAGGTCCAGCTGACTACCGCGCGGCGCCAGCCGTCTGCCGGAGCATTGTTCAGGCGAAGAGCAAGGTGGTCGATAATAATCTGCTCGCAGTGGCTTTCTTTTGGCGGCTCGTCAAACTGCGGGTCGGCGTTGAGTGCTAGCTGCAACACGCCTTCGTTACGGCCACGGAACATGGCGAGCGCGCGGTGCGACGGTACCTGGGCAATCGGTTCATGGTGATCGAAGTAGTCGCGAAATTTCGCGCCTTCTTCTTCCTTGCCGCTGACCACAGTGGCAACCAGATGGGCGTTCTTCCACAGATAGTCACGCACTTTGGCCAGCAGCGCGGCGTCTTCAGCAAAGCGTTCCATCATGATGTAACGCGCGCCGTCGAGCGCGGCTTTCACGTCGGCCACGCCTTTTTCCGCATCGACAAATTTGGCGGCTTCCTCTTCCGGGACGGTAGACGGCGTGTTCCACAGCATATCGGCAAGCGGTTCAAGACCGGCTTCAATGGCAATCTGCCCGCGGGTACGGCGCTTAGGTTTATACGGCAGGTAAAGGTCTTCGAGTTCGGTTTTACTCAGCGTGGCGTTAATAGCGCCGGAGAGTTCGTCGGTCAGCTTGCCCTGCTCGGCGATGGATTTGAGGATGGCCTGGCGGCGGTCTTCCAGCTCACGCAGGTAGCCAAGGCGCGTTTCGAGGTTACGCAGTTGCGTATCGTCGAGGCCGCCGGTGACCTCTTTACGGTAGCGTGCGATAAACGGCACGGTGTTACCTTCGTCGAGCAGATTAACGGCGGCCTGCACCTGTTCAGTGCGGGCCTGCAGTTCGCTGGCAATAATGCGACAGAGCGAATCATTCATCATGGCGAGTTGTCGTCCTGAGAGTAAAAATTTCAGGGGACAGTTATACGGATTGACGGGCAAAAATGCCAGCCGCGCCACAGCGCTGGCGGCGAATCGGATACTTCCGGCGCGGGCGCTGGTATCCTTAGGTTTTACCAAAGACAACAAGCGCCGGAACGTTATGGGGACACGACTGATAACCCGCGAAGGGTATAACAAACTCAAGCAGGAGCACGATCACCTGTGGAAAGAAAAGCGCCCGGAAATCACAAAGATTGTCTCCTGGGCGGCAAGCCTTGGCGACCGCTCCGAGAACGCCGATTACACCTACAACAAGCGCCTGCTGCGCCAGATTGACCGCCGGGTGCGCTTTTTGCGCAAACTGCTGCCGGAGCTGAAAATTGTTGATTACTCGCCAGAGCAGGACGGGCGCGTATTTTTTGGTGCCTGGGTGGAGATTGAAAACGAGGCCGGTGATGTGAAGAAATTCCGCATCGTTGGCCCGGAGGAGATTTATGGCGAGAAGAAAGACTATATCTCCATTGACTCACCGATGGCGCGTGCGCTGCTGAAAAAGCAGGTGGATGAAGAGTTTACGGTGCCGACGCCTGAGGGCGAGAAACTGTGGTTTGTAAATTCGATTGAGTACGAAAAGGGCGAATAGCCGGGGGCGCAAAGTGCGTCCAGGTGCGCCAGCACAGGCAACGTCCGCGCCAGGCAGAGGTCATCCTCTGCCTTTTTTGTTTTTTATCAGGCGATTTGTGATGGAATGAGCAGATAACCTGCTGTTAAATATGCTTTGTAACAATTTAGACTAGAATTTATACCAGATTTAACTGGTGGCGAGCGGGGGCTTTTTTAGAATAAGTCAGGCTGCTCCTGTCGCTTGTTGAGCAGGACACAGCACAACAGTCCGAACCTTTGGGAGTACAACAATGCAAGAGAATTATAAAATTCTGGTAGTAGATGACGATATGCGCCTGCGTGCGCTGCTGGAGCGCTACCTTACCGAGCAGGGCTTCCAGGTTCGCAGCGTGGCAAATGCCGAGCAGATGGACAGGCTGCTGACCCGTGAGTCTTTTCACCTGATGGTGCTCGACCTGATGCTGCCGGGGGAAGATGGGCTTTCCATCTGCCGCCGCCTGCGCAGCCAGAGCAACCCAATGCCCATCATCATGGTCACCGCCAAGGGCGAAGAAGTGGACCGTATCGTTGGCCTGGAAATCGGCGCTGACGACTACATCCCGAAACCCTTTAACCCGCGTGAACTGCTGGCCCGCATCCGTGCCGTACTGCGCCGCCAGGCCAATGAACTGCCGGGTGCACCGTCGCAGGAAGAGGCGGTTATCGCCTTTGGTAAATTCAAACTCAACCTCGGCACTCGCGAAATGTTCCGCGAAGATGAGCCGATGCCGCTGACCAGCGGTGAGTTTGCCGTGCTCAAGGCGCTGGTGAGCCACCCGCGTGAGCCGCTGTCGCGCGATAAGCTGATGAACCTGGCGCGTGGGCGTGAGTACAGCGCGATGGAGCGCTCTATCGACGTGCAGATCTCGCGCCTGCGCCGCATGGTGGAAGAAGATCCGGCGCACCCGCGCTATATCCAGACTGTCTGGGGGCTGGGCTACGTGTTTGTGCCGGACGGCGCTAAAGCATGAGGCGATTGCGCTTCTCGCCGCGAAGTTCGTTTGCGCGCACGCTGCTACTGATTGTCACCTTGCTGTTTGCCAGCCTGGTGACAACGTATCTCGTGGTGCTGAACTTCGCGATTTTGCCCAGCCTGCAACAGTTTAATAAGGTTCTGGCCTACGAAGTGCGTATGCTGATGACCGATAAACTGTTGCTGGAGGACGGCACCCAGCTGGTGGTGCCGCCCGCTTTCCGCCGCGAGATCTATCGCGAGCTGGGCATTTCGCTTTATTCCGATGAAGCGGCAGAAGAAGCCGGGCTGCGCTGGGCGCAGCACTATGAGTTCCTGAGCCAGCAAATGGCGCAGCAGTTGGGCGGCCCGACCGAAGTACGCGTTGAGGTCAACAAAAGCTCGCCGGTGGTGTGGCTCAAAACGTGGCTGTCGCCCAATATCTGGGTGCGCGTGCCGCTGACCGAAATCCATCAGGGCGATTTCTCGCCGCTGTTCCGTTACACACTTGCCATTATGCTGCTGGCGATAGGCGGGGCGTGGCTGTTTATCCGCATACAAAACCGGCCGCTGGTGGAGCTGGAGCATGTGGCAATCCAGGTGGGGAAAGGCATTATCCCGCCGCCGCTGCGCGAGTATGGCGCGTCTGAGGTGCGCTCGGTGACGCGTGCTTTTAACCAGATGGCGGCAGGCGTGAAGCAACTTGCCGACGACCGCACGCTGCTGATGGCGGGCGTGAGCCACGATTTGCGCACGCCGCTTACGCGCATTCGCCTGGCAACTGAGATGATGGGCGAGCAGGACGGCTATCTGGCGGAGTCCATCAATAAAGATATTGAAGAGTGCAATGCCATCATCGAGCAGTTTATCGACTTCCTGCGCACCGGCCAGGAGATGCCGCTGGAAAGCGCGGACCTGAACGCCGTGCTGGGCGAGGTGATTGCCTCTGAAAGCGGCTACGAGCGTGAAATTGAAACCGAGTTAAAACCGGGCGAGATCCCGTTGCAGATTCATCCGCTGTCCATTAAGCGCGCGGTTGCCAATATGGTGGTGAACGCCGCCCGTTACGGTAACGGCTGGATTAAAGTGAGCAGCGGCACCGAGCTTAACCGCGCCTGGTTCCAGGTTGATGATGACGGGCCGGGCATTGAACCGTCGCAGCTTGCCCATCTGCTACAGCCGTTTGTGCGCGGCGACAGCGCACGCACCACCAGCGGCACCGGGCTGGGGCTGGCGATTGTGCAGCGCATTGTGAATAACCATCACGGTGCGCTGGATATTAGCCGCAGCGAGCGCGGCGGGCTGTCTATTCGCGCGTGGCTGCCGATGCAACCCGTCAGGCCTGGCGTTAGCAGGAAAGAGGACGCGTAAACGGCTGTGGGGGCGTTTTTGCACAGGGTGATGCGGTTCTGCGCGCTCAGGCTTATCGGTAGGCAGGCCTTAGTGGGCGCGCAGTTCACCTGAAGCGAGCCAAACGGGGCGTGCGGGCGGTGAACGAGTCAGTGTGCGCTCGCGCTGCACTAATTCCACTACCTGGGTATTTCAGTTCTCTTTCTGCCAACGTTTTGTATTTCACGGGTTTTGGCCTGCGCTTTTCATACGTACAGATTCGCTATTACGTCATGCATGTCATTCGTGATGCCTTAGTTCGGCACGTTATTTTTTTCAGGTAAAACAACCTGCTCCTCAGCGTTATCATCTCCCAACGTCTTTTACAGATCAGATTCCGTTATGGTTTGCCGGGTAATAAGAAGCATTTACCGGGAAAGCGCGAGGTGAATATCGTGATTGTGTTTACGAATGTGAAAAAAGCGAATGATGTTTTGGGCTATTTTTTTCTGGTTAAATAAGTGCGGACCGCAGGGTTATTCATAATGTGTTGATTTGTATTGATTTAAATAGCAAAAAAATACTTTTCAAGTATATCTAAAAAATCCCCACTTGATTACGCTGTATATCCAGACAGTGATCTGGGTGAGCATGAGAAATTAAATATTATAAAAGGGATTATATTATGAAAAACGAATTGTTTTATCTGCCGCGTGAAACGGTATACCGCCTTTATAAGGCTGAAGTCGGTGACACTATTGATGGTAAATATGTCCGTTTACACGGCTCATATAGTGCGCATAGGCCTTATAAAGTTGCCAGTAATGGTTTGATTCCTCGTGACAGTGATGTATATGTGTTTACTTTTAAGGACTTAACCAACGGCCTGTTTTATATGGCCTCTAATGGTATGACTGAAGTCGAAGACCCGAACTTTCCAAACCAGAAATGGTATACGGAACCCTTCGGAAAAAATACATTGGAGCAGCACCCGATTACTGAGATAGCGTTCTATCCAGACATTACCCACGCTTATAAATTTGAATCAATTATCTTGCCGTAAAGCAGAATATAAACGTGCTCGCACGCTAATGTCGAATGGTTAACGTTCAGTGGGCATTCCGTTCACTCGCCGTTGAAAAAATTCATTGTCGATGAAGGGATTAAGGGGCGCTCCTGCTGCACTGAACCTTAAAGCCTGAGCACTTTTATGGTTGTCCTGCTTGCCTGGGGCCGGTATTCCACCGGACCCAGGCTGCTTGTTTTACGCTAGCGTATATTACTCTACGGCAGTCAGAAAATTATTCTGCATGGTGATAAAATCCGCATCCGTAAAACCCAGTTCCTGTTTAATATAATTTGCCACGCTGCCCGACTGTGATTTCATGGCGTTGATGGCTTCAATAATAAACGACTCCCGCGTTTCAATCAGCGTATGCAGATAATCCAGCACGTTTTCGTCGGTGGTAATCTGCCGGTAGGCGGCCATTTTGACTTTATTGCGCGCCTGCCGGTTTTGCTGGGTGAGCATATAGTCAGCAATAATATCCTGCTCAGACACCCCCAGCATGGCGAGCACCAGCAAAACGCCGTAGCCGGTTCGGTCTTTGCCGCCCCGACAGTGCTGGATGTTGGGCGCATTAGCCGGGTCCAGCAGCACCTGAATCATGGCGCGAAAGGCGGTTTTCGATTTTTCGCTGGTCACGAAATGCCGGTATTGCTCCAGCACCTGTGCACCTTCACCGTTAATAAGATGCGCCGGGATATCGCGCATCACGCTTTCAATCAGCGCCTTATCCTCATTGCTTGGCTCAGCGGCAAACTGGGCGGCCAGCTCTGCGGTTTGTGCCGTGGCGTCAAGGTGAAAAGTCCGGTATGCATTAATAGCATCGTTAGGGCTTTTGGCAATTTCATTGGCGCTACGGTAATCGATAATGCTGTGAATATGCAGGCTCTCAAGGTAGTGACTGGCCTGCGGGCTAAGGTTGTGTAAGTGGTTGGAGCGGTACAATACGCCCCATTTTACCGTTCTGCCGTTTGCTCCGGTGTAGCCGCCGAGACAGCGAAAATTATTCATACCGCATACCGGCAGCGTCCTTTCCGCAAACAGCCATTTTTTAGCGCCATGCTCAAGAATAAAATAAATTCGCTCGCGGGCTTCCAGTGGGTCGTTCACGGTAAGCGGGCTTTGTGCATGGTCAGTAATCAAATGGCGCGCCGCGGTAGCGACGTCATTATCCCGCGTCCAGTAAAGTGCGGCGTTATTCAGTTGTGCAGGAAAGCTAATATCGATTTGCGCGGCATTTTTTCTGACGACTGTAAAATGTACTGCTGCATCCATACCGTACTCCGTTAATGTAAAATTCCAAGCATTGAGAAAATAACGCCCGCGCACATCATGCCAATAATCAGCGCGACAGTGTGTTTACCTTTAAATTTACGCACGAGGAAAAAGATGCCGAGTGCAAACAGCAGCGTCAGTAGATTTGGAATGACTTTATCGAACATCTCCTGCACTTTTATGGACTGCTCGCCTACGGCAATGACCAGCGGGGTCGATATTTTCACCGTGGTGGCAATGAGCGAGCCGAGCACCATCACCCCGACGACGTTGGCAATATTCGAAATACGCTGAATAATATTGGCGTTTTTTGACTGCTCAATGAGATCCACGCCTTTGTTGTAGCCGTAATGAATAAAGAAATATTTTGAACCGACGTTGACGATGTTAAACAAAATAAACATCAGCACAGGGCCAATAATATTGCCCTGGAGCGCAAACGCGGCGCCAATACTGCCGCAGATAGGCAGCCAGGTGAACTTAAGCAGGCTGTCGCCAAGGCCCGCGAAGGGTCCCATCAGCCCGGCTTTGACCGACACCACGGCCTCTTTTTCGTCTTCGCGGGTTTTTTCTTCCATTGCCGCCGTCACACCAAGAATGAGCGCGCCGGTGTTGACCTGCGAGTTGTAAAACTCAAGATGGCGCTTCATGGCGCTAATGCGCGTTGCCTTATCGGCACCCTCATACAGCCGGTCAAGCACCGGGATCATGCAGTGGGCAAAGCCAATGGTTTGCAGCTTTTCGTAGTTATAGGAAAACGACATTGACTGAAGATTCCAGAAAATGCGGTTCAGGTCCCGCCTGGTCAGCTTCTTGTCCTGCATCACGGGTTCATTCACGCGATAAGATAGGGTGTCGCTCATAGGTCATATCCTTCTTCTTCATTCCCGGCACTGGATTGTTTGTCTTGTTCTGGTGCGCGTGCGCTGTTCTGGGCGTTGCTGTAGGCCATGTCATACAGCACGGCGAACGCCAGGGCGATAAACGTAATAGGGATAATCGGCAGTTTTAAATACGTGGTGAGCATGAAGCCGAGCAGGAAGAAAAACCACATACGGCCCTTGAGCAGCATCAGCAGCAGGATACACACACCAATAGCCGGGATCATTTTTGAGGCAACGCCCATGCCGTCGAGAATGCTTTGTGGAATGGAGGCAAGAATGCGGCTAACCAGTTCACCGCCAAAATAGACCGCGAGAAAGCATGGCACGGCGCGAATCAGAAACCACAGCGGGGTTGAGAAATAATGGATTTTCACCAGCTTGTGGTAGTCGCCATCCTGAATGGATTTTTCTGCCCAGACGTTCAGGAAACTGGCAAAGGAGCGCCAGATTATCAACAACTGCTGGCAGAGGATGGACACCGGCACGGCAAGCGCAATACCGGCGGCAATGCCTCCTTTAGAGGCAATCCCCAGCGCAACACCGATGATGGAGCCGGCGATAATATCGGGTGCGGAGTAAGCGCCGACGTTACCAATACCCATCCACATCAGCTCCAGGGTCGCACTGATGGCCAGTCCCTGAACCATGTCGCCCATAATAATGCCAACGACGGTGCCGGTGAGCAGCGGGCGGCGCAGCATCTGCGGTCCCACGTCATCAAGCGAGCAGATGCCCGCCCAGACGGCAATTAAAATAGCTTCAGTTAACATAAGATTTCCCTGTCAATAAATGTGACGTGAGCAATGGCGTTAAATTAACGTTTGTAAATCGATAACCTGATCTTTTGGCACCATCTGAATTTCAACGGGGATATTTCTGGCGAGTATGGATTTAAACGCCTGTTCTTCTTCTGGCGTCACGGCAACCGCGCGCGACAGGCTTTTTCTGCCTTCCTGCATTCTCATGCCGCCCACATTGACGCGGTGAATGGGCACGCCGCCTTCAATCAGTAAACTGACATCAATACTGTTGGTAAAAAGCAGCATGGAGCGGCGTTTAATTTCGACCTTTTTAGCGACCTCAATAAATTTCTCTACGCCAAAAACCTGCACCTTTAATTCTGGTGGCGCTGACATGGTTAACACCGACTGCTGAACGCTATCACCTGCCACCTTGTCGTTAATAATTAACACCTGTTCGATATTGTGATTTTTAACCCAGGTGGTAATTACCTGGCCGTGAATCAGACGGTCATCAATTCGGGTAAGAATAATCGGCATGATAATGTCCTTTACAGGTCCGTTGAGGAGGAGTGCTCGGTTTGCAGCGTATTGCCAACGTTCAAACAACTGGTGGGAAAAACGTCTTCAATCACCTGCGCGATGTCATCGCGGGAGATGTCGCGGTTACTGAGAACTTCGAGCAAAACAGGAATATTAAAACCGTAGTACAGCAGAATATCGTCATGGGTCAGCAGCAGTTCGCTGGCAATATTGCAGGGCGAGCCGCCGAACATATCCACAAGGATCACCACGCCGCGGCCCTGGTTAAGGGTGCGGTAGGTTTCATGCAGCTGAAGGCGCACATCGTTGATATTGGTTTCTGGCATTAGCGAAAGGGTGGCAACGTTATCCTGTTTGCCAATCAGCATTTCAGCGCAGGCAAGTGCACCCTGAGCAAACGGACCGTGGCTGATAAGAATGACGGGAATTTCAGTGTGCATAGTTATTCTCATTTTTGTGTGTGAGTAACAATGTTACTAAAGCAAAATGATAACTTAGTAACTGTATTACTTTTGTGCGGGAGAAAACAGATGCAAAAAAAAGCAATGATGGATTGTGTGAAGCCAGTCACCCTCCATCGGGCGGGCCGGGAGAGTGCGTGTGACTGGCTGAAACGTAAGGAAATAACGCCGCGCTGAACGCGGCATTACTTTTTCTGGTTGTAGATGCGCTCGGCGCGGTTCTGGACTTGTCTGAGCAGGCGCTCGTCATATTGCTGGATGAATAAATTGGTAACCAGCATATTGATAACGGCAAGCTGGGAGATTTTCGAGCGGATGGGGATAAGGCGTGAGGCGCTTTCACTGGCGATGGTGTGCAGGCTCATTGACGCCAGCGCAGAGATACGGCTCTGGCCCATGCGGGTGATGGCAATTGACGGCACACCCAGCGTTTGCGCGGCGGTTAACAGGCGAATACCGTCGTGGTTCTCACCGGAGTGAGAAATAATAATCACCAGGTCGTTTTTATCCAGCGTGTTCACAATGCTCAGTTGAATGGTGCTGTCCAGATGACAACTGACGTCTTTTTTAATTTTGATAAGCTGGTATTCCAGCTCTTTACCTACCAGACCGCTGCTGCCCGCGCCATAGATAACAATTTTATTGCTCTGCCTGATAAGCTGCGTGGCGGCCTCAAGTTGTTCGGCACTGGCAATGGCGTGGGTTTCATCAATCGACGACTTTTCCATGGCGAGTATTTTCGCGTTAACGGTTTCGATGGAGTCATTGAGGTGAATATCTTCCTGCAAGACATCATCTTTTTTAGGGCTACCGGAAGCGGAAATGAGGTCGATTTTTAAATCGCTGAACCCGTTATAGCCAAGTTTATGGCACAGGCGCAAAATGGTGGTGGTGCTGACGCTGTTGATTTTTGCCAGGGTCTGAATGCTCATATTTTTCAATGAGATTTGATTGGCCTGGATATAGTCGGCGACCAGGCGTTCTCTGGCGGACAAGCTGCTGCTCAATTCCCTTAACTTTACGTCAAGCATGTATCACCCTGTGCGGCCAACGCGGTATTCGCGGCTTATCATACAAGTCCCTCTGGTGCTTATCAAACCGACCGCGCCAGGCGGCTTCACCTGCGCTGGCGTATTGACAGCTGCACGCCTGTCCACAGTTATGGCGGGCGGCCAGATACCGCAGACAATAAAGCCGGTCAGTGATGGCACTGACCGGCATAAGGTTAAGCAGAAGGGCGAATTACAGCTTGATGCCTGCACCAATCTCATAGAGCGGGTTGGCGGTATCGTGGGCAACGTCCGGTTTCTGGTCCAGCACTTCCTGCCAGCTTGACGGCAGCTCGAACGGCAGCGTGCCTTGTGCCTTGCTCTTACCGGTTATCACATCCAGCACCGCTTCGTCAGAGGCGCCGAAGTTGGCCATCAGCACATCCACGCGGTCTTTCACGTTGGTGAGGATGGCCGGACGGTCGATGTACACCGACAGCACCACAGGAATGTTGAGCGCTTCGACTTTCTTAATCAGCGTGTAGTCTTCAGTGCCGGTATAAATGCCGTCGTGGGCCGTTTCCTTAACCAGGGTATCGGTGTCTTCAAAACCGAGCTGGCCGAAGTTGACCGAGCCGAACGGGAAGTGCGGATCGTTTTCGTGCGGCGTGTCTACGCGCAAAATGGCCAGTTCGGCTTCTTCTGGCGTTGCGACCACTTCCATTCCGTAGCGCGCGGCGACGGTGGCGTTGACGTTGTGCAGGTACACTTTCTTACCGCTCACGGCCAGCGGCAGCATGTCGCCGTCGTTTTTCAGCAGCACCTGAGAGCGGCGCTGGGCCTCATCAGCCTTCGCCTGGAACTCGCTGTTGCCAACAATCTGCGCGGCTTTGGTTTCATCCACAAACGGCTTCTCAAACAGTCCCAGGTCGAACTTCTGCACCATGATGCGCGTGACCGCGGCGTCGATAACCTCATCAGGAAGCTGCTTTTCATTGATGGCGGCAATCAGGTCGCTGGAGTCGGTCGTGCCGCCAAACTGGTCGATACCGGCTTCAACGGCTTTCACCACGCGCTGCTGGCGAGTCAGGTCTTCCACGCCCCAGGACATGCCGATACCAGCAGCCCACACGGAAACGCCTGCCGCGATGTCTTCATCGGTGATGCCCGTCGCGCATTTATTGACGCAGGTTTCCAGAATGCCCCAGTCGCTGAGGATCACGCCTTTGAAGCCAAAGCGCCCGCGCAGCATGTCGGTCAGAATCTGTTTGTTAAAGCCAAAACCGACTTCCTCAATCAGTTCGCCGTTATACCAAAGGCCAATGGGCTGGCCGTAGTACGGCATCACCGACGCTCCGTTGGCGGCAAACGCGCCTTCAAACGGCACCAGATGGTATTCGAGGTTATCGCCCGGGTAGTCCTGCTCTTTGCCATAGAAGTTGTGCGGGTCCAGACCGGCACGCTGTGGGCCACCGCCAGCAAAGTGCTTCACCACGGTAATCACGCTGTCGGTATTCAGGCCATTGGCGCCGTTCTGGAACCCTTCGATATACGCCTGGGTCAGGCTTTTGGCAATCTGGTTATCTTCACCGAAGGTGCCGTTGATGCGGCCCCAGCGTGGCTCTGTGGCAAGGTCGGCCTGGGGTGACAGCGCCATATGGATGCCGACCGCGCGGTATTCCTGGCGGGCGATGTCGCCAAAGGTTTTCACCAGCGCGGCATCATTAATAGCCGCAAAGCCCAGCGTTTCTGGCCACTGGGAGAAGCTGCCCGCCGCGACGCTGGTGGCCTCAGGGTCGTTCTCAAAGTGGTTGCGCGGGTCGGTACTGATAGTGACAGGGATACCCAGGCGCGTATTTTCTGCGGTTTCCTGCAATTTGTTGTTGTCAGCAGAAATATGGGCCGGGTTGCCCGCCATGCGGGTGATAAAGGTATTGACGTAGATATTGCTGATTTCGTTATCGGTGGTGGTGAAATCCACGCGCCCGGCGTCGTCAAGCGTGATGGTGCCGTGCATCATCGCTCCGGCTTTTTCTTCTACCGTCATCTGGCTGGTTAAGTCTTTGGCACGGGTTTCGCTGTCGAGGCGCCAGTCTTCGTATTTATCAAGCTTGCCGTTTTTATTCAGGTCTTTAAATTGCTGACCATTGATGGTCAGTAACTTAATATTACGGGTTTCCAGCTCTGTCTGCTTAACGTTGCCGGTGTTTGAATTGTGGTGGTGGTCATTATCACATCCAGCTAACCCGGTGGCCAAAAGGCCGCTGAATATCAGAACTGATTTCCTTTTAAATATCATACTGACGACTCCATGTTTTCAGAGGGAAATTAACGGAAATGCAATGGTTGCGACGGGATAGTATATTTCTCAGTGAAAAAACAGCATACATGACCGCCATTACTTAAAATGGTAGATATTTATAGTGATTTTGTACTTTTGGGATTATGTCATGATTTTTTCGGGGCTTGAAATAAAGAGCTTTTGATTTGTGATTTTATTCACAAAGTGATTAATAGACAGTATGTTTGCATAAATGAAATAGAGTAATGATAGGCGCAGCATAAAAGGAATTGCTGAGCCTTACTGGATTTTTTAGTCAATTACTGGCGCGCAGAGGGAAATATGGCGGTAATAATTTTCACAAGAAAAATAAATTCCTTTTTAGGGTTTTTTATTAAAAGTCGCATTGTTTATTGCGCGCTATAAAAATAATGAAGCAGGCCGTTATTATTTCCTGGGGGTTACGGTTGATAACCTGGGGCTTTATTGCCGGGGCCGCCGGTTTGCTGGCGCTTATCACCTGGCAACTGTACCTGCCGCCTGGGTTGCCGCCCGCCGTAAACAGTGAGGCCTTCGCAACAGATTCACGCTTAACCACGCCGCCTTTTGCGCACGGGCTGTTTGGCACCGGGGCGGCGGCTGCCCGTGTCGATGCGCAAAGCGACACGCTGGCAGCGACCCGGCTGCCGGTGACGCTCACCGGGCTACTCGCCAGCGACGACGTTAAGCGCAGGCTGGCAGTGGTGCAGTACCAGGGCAAGCAGGCCAGCTACCGCGAGGGCGATACGCTGCCGGTTAGCGGTGTGCGGGTGGCGCGTATTGAGCGCGACGGCATCGTGCTCGACGAGCCAGGCGGGCTTACGCACCTGGGCTGGCCGCGCCAGGCGAAGGGGGCAGCCAGCGGGCGGGTGTCGGGGGAGGTGCGCACACAGCTGGTGCAGCGCCCACAGGATATTGCTGATTTTCTGAGCGTGGCGCCGGTGCGCGAAGGCGATGTGCTCCGTGGCTATCGTATTAACCCTGGGCGCAAGCCGGAACTGTTTAACAAGCTTGGCTTTGAGCCAAACGACCTGGCCGTCGCGATTAACGGCAACGATTTGAGCGACAGCCAGCAGGCACAGCAAATCCTGCTACAGCTGCCGCAGCTGCGCGCGCTGACCGTGACCGTGGAGCGGGACGGCCAGCGCCATGACATTGCAGTCTCACTGGACGAGGGAGCGTTATGAGGTGGTTTTGCTGTTTTCTGCTGATTGCAGGGGTGAGCCTGGCGCCGGTGCTGCGCGCAGCAGAGTTCTCCGCGAGCTTTAAAGGCGTGGACGTTAACGAATTTATCAATACCGTCAGCGGCAACCTGAATAAAACGGTGATTGTCGACCCTTCCGTGCGCGGCACCATTACCGTGCGCAGCTATGACATGCTCAACGAGGAGCAGTACTACCAGTTCTTTTTAAGCGTGCTCGACGTTTACGGCTTTGCGGTAGTGCCAATGGACAACGGCGTGCTGAAGGTGGTGAAAGCCAAAGACGCCAAAATGTCGTCGGTGCCGGTGGTGGACGATGCCGCAACCGCGCGCGGCGATGAGGTGATTACCCGCGTGGCGCCGCTGCACAATGTTACCGCCCGCGACCTCGCGCCGCTGCTGCGCCAGCTTAACGATAACGCGGGCGTGGGCAACGTGGTGCATTACGATCCGTCTAACGTGCTGCTGCTCACCGGGCGGGCGGCGGTGATAAACCGCCTGATGCAGATTATTGAGCGCGTTGACAGCGCCGGGAGCCAGGAAGTGCAAACCCAGCCCTTGCAGCACGCCTCGGCGGCTGAGGTGGCGCGCCTGGTGACACAGGCGCAGGACAGCAATAAAAACGCCGTGGCCGCCGGGCGCATTGTGGCTGACGAGCGCACCAACGCGGTGATGATAAGTGGCGATGCCAGCGCCCGCGCCCGGCTGGTGGCAATGGTGCGCCAGCTGGATAAACCGCAGGTCAGCCGCGGCAACACCCGGGTGGTGTACCTGAAATACGCCAACGCGGAAAAGCTGGTGGAAGTGCTGACCGGCGTGAGCGGTAGCCTGGAGGGTGACGCGCAGAACGCCAAAAGCAGCGTGGCGCTGACCCGCGATACGGTGATTAAAGCCGACCCACAGACCAATTCACTCATTATCAACGCCACGCCGGATGTGCTCAACGAACTGGAAAACGTCATTACCCGGCTCGATATCCGCCGCCCGCAGGTGCTGGTGGAGGCCATCATTGCCGAGGTGCAAAACGCCGACGGCTTAAGCCTCGGTATTCAGTGGGCGCAAAAAAGCGTGGGCGCGACCCAATACACCGGCACCGGGCTACCCATTACCAGCGTAATGGCGGGCGCAGACCAGTATCGCCAGAACGGTGAAATCCCCACCAGCCTTGCCAGCGCACTGGCTTCTTTTAACGGCATTGCGGCCGGGTTTTACTCCGGCAACTGGGCGATGCTGCTGACCGCGCTTTCCAGCGACAGCAAAAACGACATTCTCGCCACGCCCAGCATTGTGACGCTGGATAACAAAGAGGCGTCGTTCAACGTTGGCCAGGAAGTGCCGGTGCTGACCGGCTCGCAGACCACCTCCGGCGACAATATTTTTAACACCGTCGAGCGCAAAACCGTGGGTATCAAGCTCAAGGTAAAGCCGCAGATTAACGACGGCGATTCGGTATTGCTGGAAATTGAGCAGGAAGTGTCGAGTGTGGCAGACAGCGCCAGCACCAGCGACCTCGGTGTGACCTTTAACACCCGCACGGTGAACAACGCCGTGCTGGTGACCAGCGGGGCAACGGTGGTGGTGGGCGGTCTGTTGGACCACAGCAGCCGCGAAAGCGCCAGTAAAGTGCCGCTACTGGGGGATATTCCGGTGGTTGGCAACCTGTTTCGCTACAAAAGTAAATCGCGTGAGAAGCGCAACCTGATGCTGTTTATTCGCCCGACCATTATTCGCGACCAACAGCATTATGACGCGGCGTCGTCCGGTAAATATCAGCAGTTCCAGCGCGATGATACCGACGGCGGCCAGCCTGCGCTGTGGCGCGCTGACAGCCGCGCGCGCCTGGATTTACCGGAGCTGGGCGCCGGTCAGGGGTTTAACGAAGTGCGCAGCGCCATCGCGCTCTTTTACAGCGTGAGTGTGAAATGACCATGCTGACGCCCTCTTATGCCCGTCGCCACGGCGTGCTGCTGACGCACGACGGCACCGGCGCGCAGTTGCTGTGCCGGGCAGAGGTGTCCTGCGCGGCACTTCAGGAGGCCCGGCGTATGGCGGGCGGGCCAATGCAGGTGACGGTGCTGGATGACGAGATATTTGAGCGCCAGCTGGTTGAGCTTTATCAGCAGGGCGGCGCGCACGTGCAGCGAGTCATGGCCGAAATTGGCAATGAAGCGGACTTTTACGCGCTGGCAGAAGAGTTGCCGGAGCAGGATGACCTGCTGGAGAGCGACGACGGCGCGCCGATTATTCGACTGATTAACGCCATGCTCGGCGAGGCCATTAAAGAAGGCGCGTCGGATATCCATATTGAAACCTTTGAGCGCTCGCTCAGCATCCGCTTTCGGGTGGACGGCGTGCTGCGTGAAGTGCTCCAGCCCCAGCGCCGCCTGGCCGCACTGCTGGTGTCGCGCATCAAGGTGATGGCGCGGCTCGATATTGCTGAAAAACGCGTGCCGCAGGACGGGCGCATTTCGCTGCGCTTAGGCGGGCGCGCCATTGACGTGCGCGTGTCAACGCTGCCGGTCAATCATGGCGAGCGCGTGGTGCTGCGCCTGCTCGATAAAAACAGCGTGCGCCTTAACCTCAGTTCGCTGGGGATGGCGGCCGGGCTGCGTGCGCAAATGGAGCAGCTTCTCGCCCAGCCGCACGGCATTTTGCTGGTAACCGGCCCGACCGGTGCGGGCAAAAGCACCACGCTCTATGCAGCACTCAGCGAACTTAACAGCAAAGAGCGCAACATCCTCACCGTGGAAGATCCGGTGGAATACGACCTGCCCGGCATTGGGCAGACTCAGGTCAACAGCAAAGTTGATATGACCTTTGCCCGTGGGCTGCGCGCCATTTTGCGCCAGGATCCTGACGTGGTGATGGTAGGCGAAATTCGCGATGTGGAAACTGCCGCCATTGCGGTGCAGGCGTCGCTGACCGGGCACCTGGTGCTCTCAACGTTGCATACCAACAGCGCGGCGGGGGCGGTGACGCGCCTGCGGGACATGGGCGTGGAGCCGTTTCTGCTGGCAACGTCGCTGATTGGCGTGCTGGCCCAGCGGCTGGTACGGCTGCTGTGCACGCACTGCCGCCGCCCGGAGGTAATGGAGGACAACCGTGTGGTGTATCGTCCGGTGGGCTGCTCGGCGTGCAATTTTACCGGTTATCGCGGACGCACCGCGATTTACGAACTGCTCAGGGTGGACGACGCGCTACGCAGCGCCATCCAGCGCGAGGCCGGAGAACTGGAACTGGCGCAGCACCTGTGCGGCGACACGCTGTACCAGAACGGACTGACGCAGGTGCACGCGGGTGTTACCTCGCTTGAAGAGGTGACGCGCGTCACCCGGAGCGCCTGAGATGGCTGAGTATCGCTATCAGGCCCGCGATGCCCGCGGTAAAAACCGCCGTGGGCGCATCGGCGCAGAAAATGAGCGCCAGGCGGGGCAACTGCTGCGCGAGCAGGGGTTGCTGGTGCTGGAATTGCATCTTAGCCCACCGCGCCGCGCGCCCTTGTTGCAGCGCGGCATTTCCGGCGCCTCGCTGGCGCTGTTGATGCGCCAGCTGGCGACACTGGTGGCCGCCGGGTTGCCGCTTGACGAGTCACTCGGCGTGGTGGCCCAGCAAAGCGAAGAAAAACGCGTAAAACGGGTGCTACAGGCGGTGCTGGCACGGGTGGTGGAAGGCTACTCGCTCACCCAGGCGCTGCGCGAGCATCCGCGTATTTTTGGTTCGCTGTACTGCGCGCTGGTGGAGGCAGGCGAAGCCTCCGGCCAGCTCGACCGCGTACTGCTGCGCCTGGCCGAGCACGTTGAGCAGCGCCAGCAGATGAAGGGCAAGCTCACCCAGGCGCTGGTGTACCCGCTGGTGCTGACGCTGGTGGCTATCGGCGTAATTTCTACACTGCTGGCGCTGGTGGTGCCGAAGGTGGCTGAACAGTTCATTCATATGAAACAGACGCTGCCCTGGACCACGCGGCTATTGATGTCGCTTAGCGACGGCGTGCGCAGCACCGGGCCGTGGCTGTTGCTGGCGCTGCTGTGTGGCCTGCTGGTGCTGGTACGGCTTTTACGCAACCCGGCGTACCGGCTGGCCTGGGAGCGCGGGTTACTGAAGCTGCCGCTGTGCGGGCGGCTGGTGCGTGAGGTGAACACCGCGCGCTACGCCCGTACCCTGAGCATTTTATATAACAGCGGTGTGCCGCTACTGGACGCCATGCACATTGGCGCGCAGGTGCTCAGTAACGGGCAGATTGCTCGGCTGTTGCGTGAGGCTGAAGAGCGGGTGCGCGAAGGCGCCAGCCTGCAACAGGCGCTGGAACATACCGCACTGTTCTCACCGATGATGCGCCATATGATCGCCTCCGGCGAGCGCAGCGGTGAGCTGGGCGATATGCTGCTGCGCGCGGCAGATAACCAGGAAAGCAGCCTGAACGCCCGCACCACGCTGTTTTTTAGCCTGTTTGAGCCGCTGCTGGTGGTGGCGATGGCAGCGGTGGTGCTGTTTATTGTGCTGGCTATCCTGCAACCCATTTTGCAACTCAACAACATGATGACGCTGTAATACACGGAGGTAAGACGATGACGCGAACCCGGAAAAGGGCGTCGACCCAGGCGGGATTTACGCTGCTGGAAGTGATGGTGGTGATTGTGATCCTCGGCATTCTGGCAAGCCTGGTGGTGCCAAATCTGATGGGCAACAAAGACAAAGCGGATGCGCAAAAGGCGCTCAGCGATATCACGGCGCTGGAAAGCTCGCTGGATATGTACCGACTGGATAACAACCGCTATCCCTCCAACGAACAGGGGCTGGATGCGCTGGTGGTGAAGCCGACGCTCACGCCAGTGCCGCGCAACTATCCTGACGGTGGCTACATTCGCCGCCTGCCGCAGGACCCGTGGGGCAATGACTACCTCTATCGTCAGCCGGGAAAACATGGCCGGATTGATATCTGGTCGAACGGCCAGGACGGTGAGCCGGATACCCAGGACGATGTTACCAACTGGGCGCGCTAAGGGTTTTACGATGCTGGAAGTGATGCTGGTGCTGCTGCTGTTAAGCCTTAGCGCGACAATGGTGGTGGCGACGCTGCCGGGGCAGCACTATCGCGCAGAGCAGGAAGGGCAGCGGCTGGCAGAGCGCCTGAGCGGGCTGGCGCGCCTGGCGGCGCTGGACGGGCGGCTGTACGGTTTGCAGGTGCAGGCCGGAAACTGGCAGCTAAAAAGCTGGCGGCAGGGGCGCTGGCAGCCATTGCGGTTACCGGGCGGGGCCGACGAGCACGCATTGCCCGACGGCTGGAGCCTGACGCTGAATGTCGCCGGTGAGGTCAGCGGCAACGCGCCGCAGGTGCTGATTCTGCCCGGCGGCGACATGACGCCGTTTCGTCTGCGCTATGTGCACGACGGCCAGCCGGTGGTTGAGGTGACGCCGGACCATGACGGCTGGCCCGTTGCTACGGATTTGCGTGATGACGCGCGTTAAGGGCATGACATTACTGGAGGTGCTGGTGGCGCTGGCGATTTTCTCGCTGGCGGCGCTGGCGCTGCTGCAAAGCCTTGGGCAACTGGCGAGCGGCACCGGCAGGCTGGCAGATAAATACTGGGCCGATACGGTGGCAGAAAACCAGCTGGTGGCGCTGAAACTCCAGAACGTCTGGCCCGCGCTGCGCTGGACCCAGGGAGAAAGCGAGCAGGCGGGGCAAACCTGGTACTGGCGCTGGCGCGGCGTTGAAAGCGGTCAGCCAGGCGTGCGCGTGCTGGAGGTTGAGGTGAGTGCCCAGCCGTGGCAGCGCGACAGTACGGCAGTAACCACGCTACAAACCTGGGTGGTGCAAAAGTGAAGGCGCGCGGCTTTACGCTACTGGAAATGGTGCTGGCGCTGGCCGTTTTCGCGCTACTGGGGCTGATGGCTAACCGCGTGCTGTATCAGGGCATGGCGCTGGAGCAGCGTTCAGCGCGCCACGCCAGCCGGCTGGCGCAAATCCAGCATGCGCTGGCGATAATGGAGCGCGATATTTCTGCCATGCTGCCGCGCCCGGTGCGCACAACGGGCGCGCTCGGCGGTGAGTCGCCGCGAACTGTTATCGGGCGTGGTGGCAGCGACAGCCTCATCTTTACCCATGCGGGCTGGCTTAACCCCGGCGCCACGCTGGCCCGCTCGCGGCTACAGCGCGTGGCGTACCGCGTGGAGAGCGAAAGCCTGGTGCGCGCTTTTCTTGATTACCCGGATATGCCCGCTGGCAGCGACGCCCATCACCGACGCCTGCTTAATGGCGTAAGCGCGCTGCGGCTACGCTACTGGGTGGAGGGCGACTGGCGGCGCGACTGGCAGGGCGACGGCGCACTGCCGCAGGCGGTTGAAGTCAGCCTGACGCTGAGTGAGGGAACCACGGTCACGCGCCGTTTCCTGTTGGCGGAGGGCACATGAGGCAACAAGGCATGGCGCTGCTGACGGTACTGTTGCTGCTGGCGGTAATGGTCGCGCTGGCAGCGCTGGCGACCGAGCGCTGGTTTTTCAGCTTCCAGTACGGCGTGCAGCTGCACCAGCGTGCGCAGGGCAAATGGTTTGCCGCAGGGGCAGAGGACGTGGCGGGTGGCCTGCTGCGCCTGGATGCGCTGGACGATATGCGTCACACCCATCTTTCACAGCGCTGGGCGACGCTTGCCAACAGCCTGCCGCTGGAGAGCGGGCAGTTGCAGATGCGCATCAACGATGCGCAGGCCTGTTTTAACCTCAACGCGCTGGGCGATGACGGTGCGCGTGCGGTGTTTATTCGCCTGCTGACGTTAAACGGCGTTGAGACGGCGGCGGCGCAGATGATTGCCGTGGCGGCAACGGACTGGATTACAGAGGGTGACGAGTCGCGCGCCGGGGGCACAAAAGACAGCGAGTATGCGGCGCTGGAGCCGCCGTATCTCACTGCACAACAACTCATGTGGGACGTGAGCGAGTTGCGCCAGGTGCGCGGCGTGAGTGCCGACATCTGGAACCGGCTGCGCCCACAGCTGTGTGCACTGCCGGTGCAGAGCCTGGCGCTCAATATCAACACGCTGAGCGCGGAGCGCTGGCCGCTGGTGGCCGCACTTTCTGACGACATCACTGACGAGGACGTGCGCCGTTGGATAGCCCAGCGCCCTGATGCGGGCTGGCAGACGCTGGAGGCGGCGTTTGCCGGGCTGAAACCTCTTGCCGGACAACGGCGTTACCTTGCCCTTAACAGCGAATTTTTTAGCGTAGATATCAGCGCGAGTATGGATGACGTCGCGTATCGCCAGCACAGTCTGTTGCAGCGCAGCAACGGCAAAATCAGCGTGCTGTGGCGACAGCAGGAGGCAGAACCATGAGTAAAACAGCGCACTGGCTGGTGCTGGCAGCGGTCGGTGATTCTGAAGAGACTTTTGTCTGGATGCGGCTTAACGCGCAGGCAGAGCCAGACGGCGCGCGCGGTGAGGTAACGGCGGCACAGCTTAGTACCCTGGCGGCGCGCTACCCGGATGACGCCTGTTGCCTGCTGGTGCCGGTGAGCGCGTTAGCGATTGAGTGTGTGCATCTGCCGGGTCGTCATGATGCAGCGGGACTGCGCGCGCTGCCCTGGCTCGTGGAAGAAAAACTGGCTGGCACGATGGAGCACATGGTGACGGTGCCGCTGGCCCGCGCAGGTGAAAACATCTGGGTTGCCGCGCTGGAGCAGGCGCAGCTGACGCGCTGGCAGGCAGCGTTTCAGGCAGCAAGCCTCAGGCTTGAGAAAATTATCCCCGATGCGCTTGCGCTGCCGCTGCATGATGACGCTCCGTCGGCGCTGCGCTGGCGCGATGGCTGGCTGGTGCGTACCGCAGGCTGGCAGGGGACGCAGGTTGATGATAACTGGCTCACGCTGTGGATCTCTGCGCGCCAGCGCGAATGCCCTGGTGAAGGGCCGGTGTGCTGCTACGGCGATGCTCCACCGGGCTGTAGCGACTGGCAGGTGCAGCCACAGTCGGACGCTTTCATGCTGCTGGCGCGTGAGGCCGTGCGCGCTGACCTCTCGCTGTTGCCAAAGCCGGTTTCTCACGTCCGTTGGGCCTGGCAGCAACCGCTGTACGCGGCGGGCGCGATGCTGGTGCTGTTGTTTGCCTGGCAAGGGCTGGGTTTGTGGCAACTGACGCACCAGGGTGACGCCCTTGAGCAGCAGGTACGCCAGCAGTTTAGCGCGCGTTTTCCCGGTGAGTCGCAGGCAAACTGGCAGGCCGTGGTGCGCCGGGCCATGGCGCAACAGCGCGGCGGTGAATTTGCCCAGTGGATGGCGGCACTCCCGCCGTTACCGGAGGGCGTGACAGTGCGTGAATTAAGCTGGCGCAGCGCGGCGCTGCGGCTGGTGTTGAACGGCGAGGCCGCAGGGCTTGCCCGGGCGCAGCAGCGCCTTGCCGAGGCCTTTACCCTGGAGCGCCAGCGTGACGGCGCATTTCTGCTCACGCTTAAGGATGAGTCGTGATGAACAGACTACGAACGTTCTGGGAGCAGCGCACGGTGCGCGAGCGCCGATTGCTGGTGGTGCTGGCCACCGTGCTGGGCGTTTTGACGGTCTGGCTCCTGCTCTGGCAGCCGCTACAGCGCGCGCTGGAGTTCCAGGCGCAGCGCCAGACCCGGCTGGCGGCGCTGTCTGCACAGATGGTGCGTCTGCCAGCGCGTGTGGACAGGGCGAGCATTGAAAACCTGCTGCGCCAGCGCGCAACCGCGCAGGGCATCACGCTGGCGTCGGTGAAGCGCAGCGATAACCAGCTACAGGTTGCGGTGAGCGTGGCAAATGCCGATGCGCTGTTGGGCTGGCTGTTGGCACTGGAGGAGCAGGGCGTGGTGAAGGTGCAGGAGCTTAACATGCAGGGCAAAACGCCAGCGGACGGCAGCGTGAGCGCCAGCCTGTTACTGGATGTGCACTGAGATGAAAAAAGCGTGGCGTTACGGCGCACTGTGTTTGCTGCTCTACCTGCTGGCACTGGCGGTTACCGCGCCTGCGCGCCTGGTGGTGCGGCTGTTGCCTGAACACATCTCGACGAGCGGTGTAACCGGTACAGTCTGGGGCGGTCAGTTACTGAACCTGCGCTGGAAAAACATCAGTTCAGGAGACGTAAGTTGGCGCTGGGGCTGGTATAACGGCCTGCCAGGGGTTTATGTTATGGCTCAGGGCGGCCCTGTTGAGGGCAATGCACACATCGGCTGGCTGGGAAGCTGGCGGGTGTCGGATGCGCGCCTGACGGCCGATGCACAACCGCTTCTGGCCCTCTCTGGCGTGATGCTGCCGCTTGAGGCGCAGGGTGAATTGACCCTCACGCTTAAAACCTTGCGCATGACGCCCGCGGCGTGTCTGGCGCTGGAGGGCCAGTTGGACTGGCATGAGGCACGGTTAGGAGCGTTAGGGCAGGGGCTCGCGCTCGGTGAGCCGCAGCTTACTCTGCGCTGCGAGGGGCAACGGATTCACGGTGTGCTGCGCCAGGCGTTGGCCCCGCTGCCGTTTAGCGCGCAAGGCAGCCTGGATTACAGCGGCGAATACCGTGTTTCAGGCCAGACCGGGCCAACGGATGCGCTGCCTGCGCCCTGGCCGCAGATGATTAATAGCGTGACGCGCCCTGCGCCGGACGGGCAACGCACAATGGAGGTATCAGGAAAATGGACTCTTCACCGCCGCTGAGCGGTTATCGCATCCCGGCCTGGCTGCTGGTGTTTTATGGCGTGCTGCTGTTTACGCTTGGCTGGATAGCATCGGGCCTGTGGGAGGCCTGGCACCGCCCTGCGGCAGATAGCGTGCGTAGCCACGCACTCCCGGCGGCATCTCGCGAGCAGGTGAGGGACGATGAAAACGTCGGCCCTGTCTGTGATGACAATACGCTGTTGCCGCTACGCTACAGCGCCCACGTCTGGGCAGATGCGCCAGCGCAGCGCAGCGTCACGCTTAATGGCAAACAGTATCGGGAAGGGGACACGCTGCCCTGCGGTGAAGAGGTCGCGGCCATTGACCCTACCGCGCTGGTGCTTCATTCACTGGGCCGCCGGATGCAGCTTGATGCCATGTGGGACTGGCCAGGTGGAGCCGTTGACAGCATTGTCATTAACGATGAGGACATGCCGTGATGCTGTGGGTGGCAGGCATGTTTGTGCTGGGGCTGATGGCTGGCAGCGTGCTGAACTGCGTTATCTGGCGTCTGCCGGTGATGATGGCACGCCAGACCGCTACCGCCGAAGGTTTACCGGTGCAGGATGGTTTCCCGCCACGTTTTAATCTGTTTTTACCACGTTCGTGTTGCCCGCAGTGCCGCCACACCATTGCTTTTTACGACAACATCCCGCTACTGAGCTGGCTGTGGCTTGGTGGGCGCTGTCGCCACTGTGGTGGCAGCATCGGCTGGCGTTATCCACTTACTGAACTGATGAGCGCGCTGTGCACGGCCTGGATTGCGCTGGGCTGGCCGCCGGGTCTGGATGCGCTGATGCTGGCGCTCTGCTGCTGGCTGCTGATTGCGCTCCTGAGCATCGATCTTGAGCATATGCTGCTGCCTGATGTCCTTACACTGTCTTTGCTGTGGTTGGGCCTGCTGGCCAATCTGCACGGTGCGTTTGTGCCGTTGCAGGATGCGGTGCTGGGCGCTGTTGCTGGCTGGCTTACGCTGTGGGGCGTCTATCAGGCCTTTTTACTGTTTACCGGGCGTGAAGGGCTGGGCTATGGGGATTTTAAACTGCTGGCCGCGCTGGGTGCCTGGTGCGGCTGGCAACAGCTACCGCTGCTGCTGCTGTCGGCATCGCTACTGGGCATTGTGCTGATGCTGGCGCTGCGTGTTACCGGGCGTATTGCGCGCGGTGAGGCGTTTGCGTTTGGCCCCTGTCTGGCGCTGGCGGGCTGGTGGGTTATCACCCAGCCTGCGGCGGTGTGGTTTTAACCGTTATAGCGGTTGCAGCAATTTGAGCGTGATGAGCACAACAGCGCGTGGTTGGCTGCGGCGTAGGAAGCGGGTGTTAAACCGCGCCTGGTGCGCCGCCTGGCTGATTACGCTTTTGGCAGTGTGGCAATAAACGGTTTTAACAGTTCGCTAAATTCAGCGCACTGGCTGGCAGGCGGCGTGGTGTCACGCAGCAGGCGCTGATAAAGCTGCTCGCTGTAAGGAGCGATGTCTGCCGACGGTGTCCAGCCGCGTTCGCGTGCGGCGCGGTAGGCGGCCTGTTCGATTTGCCCATCGGCCGGTAAATCGCGGTATCCACATTGCTGCTTAAGATAGCGCGTACCGGCAATCACTGATGCGACCTGCTGGCGCTGGGCCTCGGTAGCGGGCTGTGGTGCGCGCTGCTGACAGGCGCTGAGGAGTAAGGGCAGAGTAAGGCTGAGAAGCACAACGTGGCGCATAGTTGAATCCTTTCCTTGGGTACGAGCTTTCCGTGAGTTATCGATGGTAATGCGGCATGCGCGGGAATACAACGGCCCGGCTGCGGCGGGGAACCAGTCGTATGAATCTTATGTGTTCGGGCTAATGTCCTGTGGCGTTCAGGTGAGTTGCGTAATGGCAATCGCGGATATTGCTTTACCGTTAACGTCTGGCAGTCTGCCCTGGCAGAACGCAGAACGCAGAACGCAGAACGCAGAACGCAGAACGCAGAACGCAGAACGCAGAACGCAGAACGCAGAACGCAGAACGCAGAACGCAGAACGCAGGTAAAAAAATTGCCCGCTCTCAGGAGCGGGCAATGTGCGTCATCGAACCGTCAGCGTTGCGGGCCTGCGCTAACCAGCGCGGCACCGGCTGGGGTGTCGGTATATTTGGCAAAGTTATCCACAAACAACTGCGCCAGCTGACCTGCCTTCTCCTGCCACTGCTCCGGTGATGACCAGGTGTTGCGCGGGTCAAGAATGTGCGTATCAACCCCCGGCAGCGTGGTTGGGATCGCCAGGTTAAACAGCGGCAGCGTGAAGGTTTCGGCATCATCCAGCGCGCCGTCAAGGATGGCATCGATGATAGCGCGGGTGTCTTTAATGGAAATGCGCTTGCCGGTGCCGTTCCAGCCGGTATTCACCAGATAGGCCTGCGCGCCCGCTTCCTGCATACGCTTGACCAGCACTTCGGCATACTGCGTGGGGTGCAGCGTGAGGAATGCCGCGCCAAAGCAGGCGGAAAAGGTTGGCGTCGGCTCGGTAACGCCGCGCTCGGTACCCGCAAGCTTGGCGGTAAAGCCAGACAGGAAGTGATACTGGGTCTGGCTGGCCGTCAGGCGCGATACCGGCGGCAATACACCGAAGGCGTCTGCCGTCAGGAAAATAACTTTAGTAGCGTGTCCGGCCTTCGACACCGGCTTAACGATGTTTTCGATATGGTAAATCGGGTAGGAAACGCGGGTGTTTTCCGTTTTTGAGGCGTCGTCAAAATCAATGGAGCTGTCGGCGCGCACCGTGACGTTTTCCAGCAACGCATCGCGGCGAATAGCGTGGTAAATGTCTGGCTCTGCTTCTTCTGACAGGCGAATGGTTTTGGCGTAGCAGCCACCTTCAAAGTTAAATACGCCGTCGTCGTCCCAGCCGTGCTCGTCATCGCCAATCAGGCGGCGCTTGGGATCGGTAGACAGCGTGGTTTTACCTGTGCCGGACAGACCAAAGAACACCGCTACGTCGCCTTTCTCACCCACGTTTGCCGAGCAGTGCATGGAGGCGATGCCGCGCAGCGGCAGCAGGTAGTTCATGATGGCGAACATGCCTTTTTTCATTTCGCCGCCGTACCAGGTGCCGCCGATAAGCTGCATCCGCTCGGTCAGGTTAAAGGCGATGAAGTTTTCTGAGTTCAGGCCCTGCTCCTGCCACTGTGGGTTGGTGCATTTCGCGCCGTTCATGACCACAAAATCAGGCGTGAAGCTCTCAAGCTCCTGCTCGGTTGGGCGAATAAACATGTTTTTAACGAAGTGTGCCTGCCAGGCCACTTCGGTAATAAAACGCACGGACAGGCGGGTGTCGGCGTTAGCGCCGCAGAAGGCGTCGATGATGAACAGGCGCTTGCCGGATAGTTGCTGCGTGACCAGCCCTTTGAGGTGCTGCCAGGTTTCCTGGGAGAGCGGCTTGTTGTCGTTTTTGCCTTTGCCTTTATCGGCCCACCACAGCGTGTCGCGGGTGGTGTCGTCACGCACGATGTATTTATCTTTTGGGGAGCGACCGGTAAAGATGCCGGTATCAACGGAAACGGCACCCAGGTTCGTTAGCGTTCCGCGTTCGAAGCCTTGCAGGCCCGGCGCCAGCTCTTCCTGGTAGAGCGTGTCGTAATCGGGGTTGTAGACCACTTCGGCGACGTCGTGGATGCCATACTGCGAGAGATCCTGAGGGGAGATGCCATTAGCGCGCATGTCACTGCTCCTTAGCTAACTTAATATTGTTGTAGATTGTAGGGTTTTACAGGTGGTATTGACCGAGACCGGCATCATATATCCGCGTATCTCTTCATACAGGAGAGGAAAATCGGGCCTGAGGCCGGTAACAGCGCGCCAGAGAGTATGACAGCATTTTGCGCTGTGGCGGGGGAAATTATGCGAATATGTTAAGAAACGGTGCGATAAACGGACGGTTTGTGAGTGTAAGCGCTTTCTCAGGGGAAAATGTATGAAACGCGCCCCCAGAAACAGGAGGAGGCGCGGATAACAGCGCAGGGATTAATGGATGTGAGGTGCGTCCGGTGCCGCATTATTGCGAAGAGCAGTGATATCCATGGCGGTAAAGACATAGTGACTGCCGCAGTAATCGCAGTGCATGTCGATTTCGCCGTCTTCTTCAATGATGCCGTTAACTTCTTCTTCTGGCAGCGTCTTGAGCGCCTCGGCGCAGCGCTGGCGCGAACACGTGCACTTAAACTCCACGTCCTGCGGATCGTAAAGCGTCACCTCTTCTTCATGGTAAAGACGCCACAGCACATCATTGGCCGGCAGGTTCAGCAACTCTTCAGCTGTGATGGTTTCGGTCAGCGTTGCCAGGTGGTTGAAGTCCTCTTCCTGCGCGTTCTGTGCAGGCAGTACCTGTAACAGCATGCCGCCTGCAGCCGCTTTACCGTCCACGTCGCCGGTGCGGATAAAGAGTCGCGTTGGCAACTGTTCGGAGCGCATAAAGTAATCTTCAAGGCAAGCGGCGAGCGTGTCGCCTTCGAGCCCAACCACGCCCTGGTAACGTTCGCCGTCTTCTGGCGAGATGGTGATAACCAGATAGCCGTTGCCCACCAGCGTTTTCAGGTCAGCATCGTCCGCCACCTCGCCCTGCACACGCGCAACGCCGCGCATCTGCTGCTTGTTGTTGCCGTTAATCACCGCAAGCGTCAGCGGCCCATCGCCCTGCAGCTGCACGGTAATATCACCGTCAAACTTGAGCGTGGCAGTCAGCAGGCTGGTGGCGACCAGCAACTCACCCAGCACGTTTTTCACCGGCAGCGGGTAGTCGTGGTTTTGCAGCATTTGCTGCCAGGTGTCGGATACCGTCACCAGTTCGCCGCGCACGGCGTGGTTTTCAAATAAATAGCGGTGTAGCTGGTCGTGTTGAGCCATAGTTATTCTCTCTCAGGGCGGCCTTACTCGCGGTCGCCATACTTAAATTTCATCAGGTCGCGGCGCTCTTTTTTATCCGGCCTGCGCTCCGGGTTGGGCATCGATAGCGCATTGAGTTTGCGCGCCTGCGCGATTTTTTCGCGCTTTTCGATGCTCTGCGCAGTCTCTTCGTACAACTGCACCGCCTCGCTTGCCGGGCGACGCTGGCTGCTAACCGACTTCACTATCACTTCGCGTCGGTCGTTGCCTTGTTGCAGCACCAGCAACGCGCCTTCTTCTACAGTTTTGCTCGGTCTGGTGCGCTGCCCGTTGTAGTGCACCTTTCCACCCTCGACCATTTCTCTGGCGAGCGCGCGGGTTTTATAAAAGCGCGCGGCCCAAAGCCATTTATCAAGCCGAACGTCTTCAGCAGGTTTTTCCTTCATTACAGCTCCGAGAGTGCCGGTATCAGGCGGCGATAGTCGCCCAGTGCCGGATGCCGCGCCCAGGTTTTTTCTGGTGCACCGGAATCCGGGTTCGTGACGCCCAGACAATAGCGAATACCGTACAGCGCAGCGGCATCCAGAATGGCTTCGCTGTCGTCAATAAACAGCGTGCGTGACGCCTCCATGGCGGTGTGCCCGGCAACGGCGTGCCACAAACGCTGATCTTCCTTCGGATAACCAAATGTGTGGGTGGAAAGCAATAAATCAAGATGCTGGTCCAGACCGGTGTGCTCAAGTTTTACCGCCAGGTTGTGCGGATGCGCGTTGGTGAGCAGGATGCGGCGCTTGCCGCTGGCTTTTAACGCCTCCAGAAACGGCACGGTGTCGTCACGCAGTGCGGCGCGCGGCCCCATTTCCTGGGTCATGGCATGAATATCCAGCTTCAGCCTGTCGCTCCAGTAATCCAGACAGTACCAGTTTAGCGTATGCTGCACCGCGTGATATTCCTGGTTTATTAGCGCGCTCGCGTCGTCTAAGGAAATGCCGCGCGTCTGGCTGAGCGTTTGCGGCACCAGAGAGAGCCAGAAATAGCGGTCAAAGGCCAGGTCTAACAGCGTACCGTCCATATCCAGCAGCACGGTATCCACATCACGCCAGTCAATTTTCATGCGTCACTCCAGAGGGAAAATAATGCGCGACAGGGTAGCACACCCGCCGCACGTGGCGCATGAAGCATGTGGTTTTCCTCTGAATCCAGGTTCAGAGGGGAGGTGAGTCGTCCGGCCCTGGCAGCAGCCGGTGATTGAAGCAGTTCTCGTAGTACTGATGGATAGACGCCAGGCGGTGGCGCTGGCGCTGATAACGCCGCACGGCCTGCACACTGTTGACCACAAAGGCGACGCTGAGAATGAAAAGCAGCAACGTGGTGCCAATAAAGCGCCACACCCCGAGGCTGTCGGGAATGCTGTGCAGCGTGACGTGGCGAGTGCCGTTGGCATCGGTAAGAATGCTGGTGATGATGCCCTCTGCTTTAAACGGTGTGTTCAGCAGCATAGTAGCCAGCCGCTGGAACTCACGCCATTGCTCGCGGGCCGGGTAATCATAAATGGATACCGGCGGCAGGGCCTGATCCACCAGATCGTTGCCTTCGTCGCTGATTATTACAAACCCGCCGGGTGCCGGACTGTTAAGCGCCTGGGCGGCGCGCGAGGTTTCACGCATGAAAAAAGGCGCGGTGGACGTAGTGACCAGGTTTTCAAGCGACTCAGCGCTGACGGGGCGCATAATCACGTTAATGCCGTTGAGTCTGCCACCTTTAGCGCGGCGAATCAGCGTGTCCCAGTCTTTGGCATTGCCAAGATTCACCAGCGCGTTTTTCAGCCGCACGCATTCGTTGCTGCCGGTGCACAGTGCCTGGGTTTTTAACACGATGTCGGCAAAGTCATACAGCAGCACCATGCCTGATTTTTGAATGGCTAAAGCAAGCTGGGAGCTGACTTTGCCGTTACCGCTGCTGCCAGGGTGCAGCTGTTCATTGACGGTATCGGCAAGTTCGGTGGCTTTATCGACAATGCTCGACTCAGGCAGCGGCAGCGGTCGTGCGCTATTCCAGATGATTTGCGAGCAGTCAAACGGCGTAAACGGCGAGTTTTGACCCGGAGAGTAGGTGCTCTGCATGTTGATATTACACATCCCGGTGCCGCTGACCCGCAGGGTATCACCCACGCGCACATCGGCTTTCTCCAGCGTATCAACGCGGCTTGTCTCTATAGTTTGCGCGCCTTTAAGCCAGGAAAGACTCAGTTTTAACGGCATCTCCAGCGGCACCCACAGCGTCAGCATGATAAGCACCAGTAGCGCACCGCTGGCGATAAACAGATTGCGTATCCACGGCTGGAGCGGAAAGTTTTTTACCTCATCGTGCAGCGATAAAAACTGGCCCTGGCGCGTGACGTGGCGGTCAAGATAGATATCAATGTCGGTTTTATGGCCAAGATCGCGGGTGATAAACGTCTGCCAGTGCGCCGGGTAAATCAGGTCGATAATACCCAGTGAAATATTGCTGTTCTGATCCTGATTGGATTCACCAAACAGCCCCCAGCGTTTGGGCGTGCCGCGCAGACAGTGAATTTCACGCAACGTGTTTTTCGCCGGCGGTGCAAACAGCCCCCACATTCCGGCAACCAGCAGCATGATGGCGCCACCCAACAGCCAGGGCACCACAATCCCAGGGCTTACCAGGCACAGGAACAGCAGGACAAACGCACCGACAATGAGAAAGGCCTCACGCAGACCGTCCGGGCGGCTCAGAGCGTATTCTTCGTGGGTTTCCTTGCGGATATTCAAAAGCTCAATGTGTTCGCTTTCTTCACCGCGAATTGAGGCCTGGCGCCCGGAGGTCGGCTCAAGGGAAAAGGTATTGCTCTCGCGGCGGAACTCTTCAAGGGTGTGGTCGTTAAGGGCAATCACCAGCGGCAGCGTGTCGGTGCGAATCAGCTCAATGGCATTGTCGCTGGTGATGTACTGCTCCCAGAACGGTGGCAGATGCACTTCCACGGAGTCGAGATAGTAGCGCCACTTTTGAGGGTCGTCGGTAGACAGGCCATAACGAGTAATGGAGCGGGTGAGTGACAGAACCTCACCGCTGCGACTGTTAAGCGTCAGGGTCGCCGGTGCCGGGCTTGCACCGGTAGGCGTGATGTCTGAGCGGCTACGCGCGAGTGCTTCAAGGTAGCTTTCTACCGCCGCGCGTTCTTCCGTGCGCAGGGGGCGTCGTGCCGCCCCGGGAAAGGTCGGTGCCTGTCGCCCATGGCGCATGTGCAAAACCCGACGAAACAGCCAACCGGCAATGGCCAGGCAGACCAACATCGCTGCGATAAAAATGAGTACAGTGCTTATGCTTTTCACGTCAAACCATCATCTTCTTTTTCAAGCGCAGCAAATTAGCAACCCTTCGCAAAATTTCGGCGTGATAGTGGATTCTGGCAGGTATGGCGCGCAGCTCGATATACCCTGCAGTTCTGGTAACAGTCGACATGCGACTCAAGGCAGACTGACGTAAGCTTCCGTGCTGGCTCCGCTGCCCCTCTGTAAGCAACAAGGCAAATAATTTTGGGCAGACCAGAGGTATTTCTATCATACCAAAGGCGCGGACGATGAAATATAAGCAAAATCTCAATCCCGGCGCCATACCTTGACAACCATACATAACACATGGTTGGCACGAGCGCGGCAGTCTGAAATTTGAGCGAAACAATTTGCATTGCCGAAAGCGTGCGCCATACAGCACAATAGCCATTAATATCTCATTAACAGAATCTGCCGCGATGCGTAATCTACCCAAACCGAAAATTCTTCATGTTGAAACGGTCGCCCGTTCTCGTCTCTTTAACGTTGAGGCGGTGGATCTTGAGTTTAGCAACGGCGAGCGGCGCGTATACGAGCGCATGCGCCCAACCGGGCGCGAAGCCGTGATGATTGTGCCGGTGGTCGATAACCACCTCATTTTGATTCGTGAGTACGCCGTGGGTACGGAAAGCTACGAGCTGGGTTTCTCAAAAGGCCTCATTGACCCTGGCGAAACGGTGAACGAGGCAGCCAACCGTGAACTGAAAGAAGAAGTGGGGTTCGGGGCCAGAAAACTTACGTTCCTTAAAAAGGTCGGCATGGCGCCGTCGTATTTTTCAAGCCAGATGAATATTGTGGTGGCAGAAGATCTTTACCCGGAGTCGCTCGAAGGTGATGAGCCGGAAGAATTACCGCAGGTGCACTGGCCGCTGGATAACCTGCTGGGCCTGCTCGACGAACCAGACTTTAGCGAAGCACGTAATATCAGCGCGCTGTTTCTGGTGCGCGAGTGGCTGAAAGCACAGGGCCGACTCTGACGCTCATCCCGCGCTATCAATGTAAAAAAACGCCCCTTAACGGGGCGCTTTCATATCAGAACAGTTCCTGGGCTTCACCGTTATCGTAAATGGTGGTGCCAACATCGCTCACTGCCTGGCGGGTCGGTTGCGTGCCTTCAACGAAGTATTCGTCGCGGCTGTTGCCACCGCCAGACAGTTGACCGGAGTAGCGGTCTATCTTCATGGTGACAACCCCAGGCGGCGGGGCCAGCGGCTCTTCCGGCACGCCGTCCAGCACCATCTTCATGTAAGCATCCCACGCCGGTTGCGCCGTTTTCGCACCGCCTTCGTAACCGGAAATTTGTTCGCGAATGGCGCCTGAAGCCGTGGTGCGGCCAAGGTTACGGCGATGGTCGTCAAAGCCAATCCACACTGAGGTCACAACTCCTGGCCCAAAACCTGAGAACCAGGCGTCTTTTGAACTGTTGGTGGTGCCGGTTTTACCGCCGATATCGCGACGCTTAAGGTCACGCGCGGCGCGCCAGCCTGTGCCTTGCCAGCCCGGTTCGCCGTAAATATTGGTGTTGAGCGCGCTCTTAATCAAAAATGCCAGCGGCGTATTGATAACGTGCGGCGCATAGCCCGGTGCGTTGGTCTGGGCTACCAGCGCCTGATTAGCCTGCTGCAACTGCGGTTGCGGTAGCGCCGGGTTCTGGCGGCCCTGCGAGGTGGCGACGTCTTCAACATCCTGGGATTCATCCACCAATTTTTGCGTATCGCCATAAATCACCGGCACGTTGCACTGTGGGCAGGCCACTTTGGGCTGGGCTTCAAATACCGTCTGCCCCTGCACATTGACGATGCGGGTGATGAAATAGGGGTCAACCAGGAAACCACCGTTAGACATCACGGCATAGCCGCGGGCGACTTGCAGCGGCGTAAAGGAGGCGGAACCCAGCGCCAGTGATTCGGTCCGCACGATATTTTGTGCCGGGAAGCCGAAGCGCTGTAGGTATTCTGCGGCATAATCCACGCCCATCGCGCGCATGGCGCGCACCATGACCACGTTCTTGGACTGCCCAAGCCCCTGGCGCAGACGGATAGGACCGGCGTACTGCGGCGGTGAGTTCTTCGGGCGCCAGTCAGAGCCTGAGCCGACATCCCAGCGCGAGATAGGCACATCGTTGATGATGCTGGCAAGCGTCATGCCTTTATCCATTGCCGCGGTGTAAAGGAATGGCTTGATGTTGGAGCCGACCTGGCGCAGCGCCTGTGTAGCACGGTTGAATTTGCTCTGGTTAAAGTCAAAACCGCCCACCAGCGCCATGACTGCGCCGTCGTGCGGATTGATGGAGACCAGTGCGGAGTTGACGTCAGGCACCTGGCCTAGCCACCAGCGCTCATCTTCCTGGCGCACCCAGATTTGCTGGCCGGCCTGCACAACGTCGGTGACTTTGCGCGGTGTGGCACCTTGCTGGGTGTCTGAGCGCCACGGGCGCGCCCAGCGCATGGCGTCCATTGTCAGCTCAACGGCGCTGCCGTCAGCGAGCGTGACCTGGGCTGCGCTGGGTGTTGCACGCGTCACCACCGCGGGCAGCATCGGCCCATAGGTGGGCAGCGCTTTTAGTTCGGTGAGGATTTTGTTGTGCGACCAGGGTGTTTCGCCCACTTTCCACAGCTGTTTTGACGGGCCGCGATAGCCGTGGCGCATGTCATAGGCAATGACGTTATCACGCAGCGCCTTCTGTCCGGCCTGCTGAACCTTGCGGGTGATGGTGGTGTAAACCCGGTAGCCGTCGTTGTAGGCGTCTTCGCCGTAGCGCTTGACCATTTCCTGGCGCACCATTTCGGCAATATACGGCGCGGCAAACGCAATCTTCGGCCCGTGATAGCTCGCCACCAACAACTGGCTGCGTGCCTGGTTAAATTCCTGCTGGCTGATATAACCTTCGCCGAGCATGCGTGACAGCACCACATTGCGTCGCGAGGTGGCTCTGTCGAGCGAATAAATCGGGTTAAAGGTGGAGGGGGCTTTCGGTAGTCCGGCAATCATCGCCATTTCGCTCAGCGTGAGCTGGTTTACCGTCTTGCCGAAATAGACCTGCGCCGCAGCACCGACGCCGTAGGCGCGGTAGCCGAGATAAATTTTGTTGAGGTATAGCTCAAGGATCTCATCTTTATTGAGCAACTGCTCAATGCGGATGGCCAGGAACACCTCTTTAATTTTACGTAGTAGCGTGCGTTCCGGGCTGAGATAGAAGTTACGCGCCAGCTGCTGGGTAATGGTACTCGCACCCTGTGAGGCATGGCCGGAGAACATCGCAACGCTGGCGGCACGGAAAATACCTACCGGGTCGACGCCGTGGTGCTCGTAAAAACGGCTGTCTTCGGTGGCGATAAACGCTCTGACCATTTGCGGCGGGATATCGCTGAGTTTCAGCGGGATACGGCGTTTCTCACCGAACTGATCAATAAGCTCTCCGTCAGCGCTGTAGACCTGCATGGGGATCTGTAGCTGAACTTCTTTGATGGTGGCGACATCCGGCAGCTGTGGCTCTACGTATTTGTACAAGCCGTATATCGACCCTGCTCCCAGCAGAATGCAACACACTGTAAGGATTAATAAATACTTTACGAACTTCACTCGGAATTTCCCATTTAGTTTCAGCTGGGCAGTTTATAAACAAACGCGCGGTAGTATAAAGGCAAGCCAGACGCTTTGATATGTCATTTTCATCACGATGAACAGGGAGATGCCGCGTATGGTATTCAGAAGCTGGCGAATAGGCCTTGATATTCAATGTGATGGCGCTCGCGCCGTCGCCCTTTCCCGCGGCAGGCACGGCTGGTACTTGCAACGCTGGTGGGATTTCCCTCATCTAAAAACGGCTCCTGACGGGCAGATATTGCTGCCTGAAGCAATGACCGGCTGGCACCGACAGTTGCCCTCAGGTACGCAACTGCGGGTATCGTTTCCTGGCGCACGCACGCTTCAAAAAACGCTATCGGCAGCGCCTGGCCCTGTGAGTGAGGCGCAGCGCGTGATGTATTTCGCGGCCAGTATCAGCACACCGCTGCGCATGAGCGCGGCTGAACTGAGCCTGGATTACTGCGCCCAGCCTGGCGGGGAATATGCCGTAACTGCCGCACGGCGAGAGGATGTTGAGGCGCTGCGCACGGCACTTGAGCGGTTACGTCTTGCACCCGCCGCCATCACGCCGGACGCCAGTGCGTTGCAGCGTTTTGTTCCTTTTATTGCCGGGCGAGGGCACAGCACCGTCATTCATCAGAGCGGTGGGTGCTGGCTGTGGGCCAGTGCACAGCGCTGGGGCTGTGTGAGCACAACCCAGGCGGCAACCGCCCCCGCGCTTTGCGAGCACATCGGCGTACAAACGGCGCAGGCCGCGACCTGCCATCAGGCATTTGCCGGCAATGGCGTTGCCTATTTTGACCCCTGGAGCGCCCTGGTGCGCCTGCAACCACCGCTGCCTGAGAACGGCGACAGCTACGCCGTGGCGCTGGGACTGGCGTTGGCCAGAGTGCAGCAATGACGGCGTTGGTTAATTTACTGGCATGGCGTGAGCAGCGCCTGGCATCGCGCCTGCGCTTGTGGCTCATCGCGCTGGGCGGGGCGAGTTGTGTGGTGCTTTTTGTTGTCACCTGTCGAGGCACGGCGAACGGACTGCAAGCGCAGCAGCAGCGCCTTCTACTGGATAACGAGCAGGCTACTCTGCACAGCGCAGAGCAACTGGCCGCCAGCGCGCGTGAGCGCGAACAGCGGCTTGCCAGCCAGCGTGAAGCTGTGCGCCAGGCGCAATGGCGACAGGCACAAACCCAGCGCTGGAGTAATGCGCTACTCGCACTTGCTCAGGCGTTACCGCCCCAGACGTGGCTGACTACGGTAGAAATGCACGAAGACGTTATGCGCGTAGAGGGATTGTCTCGTGATGAAGCGGGCCTGTATGCATTCCAGACGCCTCAGTCGCCCGCCGGACTGCGGCTTATCCAGCAGGGCGCGCTAAAGCGAGAGCGTAGCGGTAAGTGGCGTTTTAGCCTGACGTTCAGCACCGGAGGTGTTCATGTTGCCACTCCCTGAGCGCTGGCTGATGGCGCACTGGCGCTGGCGGTTTCTGAGTGCGCTGGCACTACTGATGCTGATCTACGGCGCGGCAAATACGCTGGCAGGGAAGCTCTGGCCTGCCAACGAGCGGCTTCACGAGCAGCAACGCCTGCTTCGGGAGCAAACGCGCCAGCAATACCTGTATCTCAGACAAAGGGCGATTGCCGATGCCGCAGACATCGACGCACCACAGAGGCCGGTGGCGCGGCCTTTCTCGGCGTTGCAACTCAGTCGTGAGAGTCGCAGCACGCTGGTGAGCTGGCAGCCAGACTCGCCCCATTCCGAACTGACTCTGGAGGTGGCCTGGCCGCAGTTACCCGCGCTACTCACGCTGCTGGGAGAGCAGTACATCAATGCACAGGGCTTCATGCTGCAAATGCATGAGCAGGCGCTTACTTTGACGTTACGGCTTGGAGAAGTGAAATGAGAGCCTGGCTATTGGCGTTATTTATCGCCGTGCCTTGCCAGGGCGCACGTAACCCATTTATGCCACTGCCCGATCCCTGCACCAGTCCGTTTCAGGGCTGGGTGCTGCGGGGTATCTCCCAAACGCCTGGCGAGGCGGGGCTGGCACTGGTCAGCACCCCGGAGGGCTGGGTAAGACTACAGCCTGGCGCCGCGCCGTTGCCCGGCTGGCAGGTGGCAGAGATTGCCGAGGGGAATGTGCTAATGCAGGCGCAAAAAGGGTGTGCGCCAGTCAGGATTCTGGGGCCAGGAAAATGAGGTATTCATGATAAAGGCAATGTGGCTGGTCAGCGCGTTATTGGTGCCGACGCTGGGAATGGCAAAGGACGCGGGCAAGGTTTCGCTATTGATGGACGAGGTGCCGGTGGTGCAAATTCTGCAAACGCTGGCGGAAAACCAGCGTTTCAGCCTGGTGGTGGCGCCTGGCGTGGAAGGTAAGCTTTCTCTTAATCTGGCGGCCGTACCCTGGAAGCAGGCGTTTGAAACGGTTGTCAGCGCGGCAGGGCTGCGCTTTGAAAAGCGCGGTGAGGTGCTAAGCGTCTGGCCCGCCGGGGCTGGGGAAGCGCAGGCGGTGAGTAAGCCTGCGCAGAAAAGTAAGCGCCTGCCCACCCAGCGTGAGGTGTTTGCCCTCAGTCACGCAGATGCCGCGGAGCTTGCGCGTGCTATGAAGGATGTGGGTGAGCGTTTACTTAGCGCCAGCGGCAGCGTAACGGTAGATGTGCGCACCAATCGCCTGCTGGTGGATGACACCCGGGCGGCCCTTGCGAACCTCCGCTCATGGATTAAGGAAATGGACCACCCGGTGGGTCAGGTGGAGTTGGCGGCACACATCGTGACCATGACCCAGCAAAGCCTGCACGAACTGGGCGTAAAGTGGTTTCGCAGCTCAAAAGCAACAGCACAGGGGCCGTCTGAAGGGCGCGCTTTTGGCGTTGATCTGGCGGTGACGCAGCCGGGCAGTTTTGTTGGCTTTAACGTGGGCCGGATTAACGGGCGCCAGCTTGAGCTGGAGCTGTCAGCGCTTGAGCGCAAACAGCAGCTGGCGTTTATTGCCAGCCCGCGTCTTCTGGCGGCGCACCGCCAGCCTGCCAGCATTAAACAGGGCAGCGAAATCCCTTACCAGACATCGTCCACAGACAATTCCAGCGCGCGCGTGCAGTTCAAAGAGGCGGTGCTGGGTATGGAAGTCATGCCCACCATTCTGCCTGCGCAGCGGGTGCGGCTTAAACTGCGCATCAGCCAGAACGCGCCAGGACAAAAGCTCCAGCAGGCTGATGGAGAAGTGCTGCTTATCGATAAGCAGGAGATTGAAACACAGATAGAAATGCACGAAGGCGAAACCGTCGCGCTCGGCGGCATCTTTTCGCAGCGCGGACATGCGGGGCGCGACGGCGTGCCGGGTTTGAGTAAACTCCCGCTACTGGGTGGGTTGTTCCGGCATACGGCGAACGAAAATGAGCGCCGGGAACTGGTGGTGTTCATCACGCCCCGGCTGGTGCAATAGCGGGCGCTACGCGTAGACTATGCTACTTTTATTGCCCAGGTATTGTCCTGATCTTCGGCCTGTGCGATAAGCTGCGCTTTTTTATCGTGAATCACTGTCAACAATTTGACGCCAGAAGGGAATTAGCATACAAGGTGTAGCGATTCCGTTAAGGGGTAGTGGGCATATCTTATGTCCGTAACCGAACTTGTGCGCTGCGTGCAGTAATGTCTCTCGCGGCGTAGGGGTATTTATTCGGTTGCCAAACTGCCTTGAGTGTTGAGATAATTTTCAGTCTGACTCTCGCACTATAGCTAAAGGGGTTTCAGTTCATGTCCCGCTCCGCAAGGCACGGAAGGGGTGGGTTAATCATCAACGAATTGTCTTACGTAGTACCGAAAAAAAATGGCAGAGAAACGCAATATCTTTCTGGTTGGGCCTATGGGTGCCGGCAAAAGCACTATTGGGCGTCAGTTAGCTCAGCAACTCAATATGGAATTTTACGATTCTGATCAAGAGATTGAGAAACGAACCGGAGCGGATGTGGGATGGGTTTTCGACGTAGAAGGTGAAGAAGGTTTCCGCCAGCGCGAAGAGAAAATCATCAATGAGCTCACGGAAAAGCAGGGTATTGTGCTGGCGACTGGCGGGGGTTCGGTAAAATCTCGCGAAACCCGCAACCGTCTCTCCGCGCGTGGTGTGGTCGTGTACCTGGAAACCACCATTGAGAAACAGCTGGCGCGCACCCAGCGCGACAAAAAACGTCCCCTGCTGCAGGTCGAAACGCCGCCGCGAGAAGTGCTTGAATCGCTGGCAGGTGAGCGTAACCCGCTGTACGAAGAAATTGCTGATGTAACCATTCGTACCGATGACCAAAGCGCAAAAGTTGTCGCTAACCAGATTATTCATATGCTGGAAAGCGACTGATTCTGTTCTGATAATGATTCGCCTGCGGGCACCAGCAACAAAAAGGTACTGAGCGTTATGGAGAGGTTAACTGTTACTCTCGGGGAACGTAGTTACCCGATTACCATCGCCCCCGGACTGTTCAACGAGCCGGATGCCTTCTGGCCTTTGAAAAGTGGCGAGCAGGTGATGCTGGTGACCAACGACATCCTCGCTCCCCTGTACCTTGAGAAGGTCAGCGCCGTGCTTGAAGGCGCTGGCATTAAGGTTGACAGCGTCATTCTGCCAGACGGCGAAAAACACAAAAGCTTGTCTGACCTTGAAACTGTTTTTACCGCGTTGCTGCACAAGCCGCACGGCCGTGATACCACGCTGGTTGCCCTGGGGGGCGGCGTGATTGGCGACCTGACCGGGTTTGCGGCCGCCTGTTACCAGCGCGGCGTGCGCTTTATTCAGGTGCCGACGACGCTGCTTTCACAGGTGGACTCCTCTGTGGGCGGCAAAACGGCGGTGAACCACGCGCTCGGTAAAAATATGATTGGCGCTTTCTGGCAGCCCGCATCGGTCATTATTGACCTCGATTGTCTTAAAACCCTGTCTGCACGCGAACTGGCTTCCGGGCTGGCAGAGGTTATCAAATACGGCATCATCCTTGATGCCGATTTCTTTAACTGGCTTGAAGAAAACCTCGACGCGCTACTGCGACTGGATGTGGACGCCATGGCGTACTGTATCCGCCGCTGCTGTGAGCTGAAGGCCGAAGTTGTGGCTGCCGACGAGCGGGAAAGCGGGTTACGTGCTTTACTGAATCTGGGTCATACCTTTGGTCACGCCATTGAAGCGCAGATGGGTTATGGCAACTGGCTGCACGGTGAGGCAGTGGCCGCCGGCATGGTGATGGCCGCGCGCACGGCCCAGCGTCTTGGTCAGTTCACCGGGCAGGATGTTGAGCGTATCATCGTACTGCTCAAACGTGCTGGTCTGCCGGTCACGGGACCGGTTGAGATGACGCCTGACAGCTATCTGCCACATATGATGCGCGATAAGAAAGTATTAGGCGGCGAGCTGAGACTGGTTCTGCCGCTGGCCATTGGTAAGAGTGAGATTCGCGCGGGTGTCGCTCACGATGTCGTTTTAAGCGCTATCGCAGACTGCCAGTCAGCGTGAATGATTAGAAAGGTTAGCCGCACGACGGCTGATAACTTCGTACAAGCGCTAACAGAATATTGCAGGCCCTGTCCTGCGAATGGGGTGTTAAATGGATGGATATAAACCAGACGACGACCTGAAATCTGATCCCAGCGATCGCCCTTCAGGTCGCTCGCGTCAGAATGCCAACTACGACAACGAGCCGCGTATCAATATTGATGACGTTGATGTTGATGCCGACGAGCGTCGTCCGTCACGCGCGAACCGCGCTCGCGAGCAGGAAAAGTATGCCGTGCAGGACGATGAAAACCGCCCGCGCAGGCGTCGTCCCGCCCCGGCTGGTAAAGCATCGGTTTCTCGCCAACACATTATGTTGGGCGTGGGCATTCTGGTGCTGTTGCTGATTATTTTCGGTATTGGCTCTGCGCTCAAAGGCCCTTCGTCCAGCGCCACGCCGGATGCGAATACGGCCAGTGGTGAGCGCAATATCGACCTCTCCGGCAACGGGCAGCAGAGCGCTGGTGCAAATGCACCGTCTGACGCAACCGCGCAGACCAGCAGCGACCCGCGCGATATTTCGCTGCCGCCAATTTCTTCCACACCGACCCAGTCCCAGCCGACTGAAGGGCAAAACGGCCAGCAGCGTATGGAAATTCAGGGTGACCTGAATAACGCGCTGACACCGCCGCAGGGCCAGCAAAGTGGTCAAGGCCAGATGGGGAATACGGCAAGCTCCACGCTGCCAACCCAACCGGCGACCGTGGCGATGACCGGTAACGGCGGCGTGCGCGCACCGCAGCAGACGACAAGTCCGGCGCAGGTGAGTGAACCTCGTCGCCCGCAGCGCCAGACGACCATTATTGAACCGCCTCATAAACCGCAGCCAACGCGTCCTCAGGTAACAGCTCAGGTGAAAAGTGAGCCAAAACCTGCGGTAAAAGCGCCTGCGCAGACCGCCAGTACCCCGACGAAAGCGCCGGCTGCGACCACCAGTGCACCGAAAGCGGCTGAAAGCAAACCGGCAGCGACGGCTGCACCCACCGCTACCACGGCGAGCAGTAGTGCTAAAGCCAGTACCGGTAACGTCGGCGCGTTAACATCTGCCTCGCCGTCACACTACACGCTTCAGCTCAGTAGCTCGTCAAACTACGCCAACCTGAATGCCTGGGCGAAGAAAGAGAACCTACAGGATTATGTGGTTTATCAGACCCAGCGTGAAGGCAAGCCGTGGTATGTGCTGGTTAAAGGGGTGTATACCTCTAAAGATGAAGCCAAACGTGCGGTGTCTTCGTTACCTGCGGAGGTGCAGGCGAAAAACCCGTGGACCAAGCCTATCAGCCAGGTTCAGACCGATCTCAAATCATGATCGAAGCGCATATGCTGTCGGAGCTTCTCCACAGCGGGAGAAGGTGTAATAGTCAGGCCGCATGAAGAAAAATCGCGCTTTTTTGAAGTGGGCAGGGGGGAAATTCCCCCTGCTGGAAGAGATCAAAAGCCATCTCCCTGCGGGAGAGTGTCTTATCGAGCCCTTCGTTGGCGCTGGTTCTGTGTTCCTTAACACTGATTATCAGCGCTATATTCTCGCGGATATCAACCGCGATCTCATTGAGCTTTATAACATCGTTAAACAGCGCCCGGACGAGTACGTCATGGAGGCGCGCAAGCTGTTTTGCGAAGCCTGCAACCGCGCTGAGGCCTATTATCACCTGCGCAATGAGTTTAATCAGTGTCGGGATGATTTCCGCCGCGCGCAGCTGTTCCTTTATCTCAACCGTCACGGCTACAATGGCCTGTGCCGGTACAACCAGAGCGGCGAGTTTAACGTGCCGTTTGGTCGCTATCGCCGCCCGTACTTTCCTGAGCCGGAGCTGTACCATTTTGCCGAGCGTGCGCAAAACGCCGTTTTTGTCTGCCAGTCTTATGCCGAGAGCATGAGCGGGCTGGCCCCCGGCTCTGTGGTGTATTGCGATCCGCCGTATGCGCCGCTGTCGGCAACGGCGAACTTTACCGCCTACCACACCAACAGTTTCAGCATGCAGCAGCAGCAGCATCTGGCCGAGCTTGCCGAGACGCTCAGAAGTGAGCAGATCCCGGTGCTGATATCGAATCATGATACGGCGCTGACGCGGCTGTGGTATCAACAGGCAAAATTACACGTGGTGCGCGTGAGGCGCAGCATTAGCAGTAACGGCGGGGCGCGTAACAAGGTGAACGAACTGCTGGCGCTGTACCAGCCCTGAACCTGGTCGTTTCGCCCGCCGCAAAAATTAAAACTGGAGAAGCGGATGAAACAGTATTTGATTGCCCCCTCAATCCTGTCGGCTGACTTCGCCCGTCTGGGCGAAGACACCGCAAAAGTGCTGGCGGCGGGTGCGGATGTGGTGCACTTCGATGTCATGGATAATCACTATGTCCCGAACCTGACCATCGGGCCGATGGTGCTTAAAGCGCTGCGCGACTACGGTGTTACGGCACCCATTGACGTGCACCTGATGGTGAAGCCGGTTGACCGCATCATTCCTGATTTTGCCGCCGCAGGCGCCAGCATTATTACCTTCCACCCGGAAGCCTCCGAGCACGTTGACCGCTCCCTGCAACTGATTAAAGAGCACGGCTGTAAGGCCGGTCTGGTGCTGAACCCGGCCACCTCTCTTAGCTGGCTTGACCATGTTATGGACAAGCTGGACGTGATTTTGCTGATGTCGGTGAACCCCGGCTTTGGCGGCCAGTCGTTTATCCCACACACGCTTGAGAAACTGCGCCAGGTGCGTGAGCGTATTGATGCGTCCGGCTATGATATCCGCCTGGAAGTGGACGGCGGTGTGAAGGCGAACAACATTCGCGAAATTGCCGAGGCGGGCGCAGATATGTTTGTTGCAGGCTCTGCGATTTTCAGCCAGCCGGACTACAAAAAAGTAATTGATGAAATGCGCAGTGAGCTGGCAAAGGTAGGTCATGAATAAGTTATCCACGATCCGCGGCGTGGCGTTCGATCTCGACGGCACGCTGGTTGACAGCGCGCCGGGGCTGACGTTTGCCGTTGACAGCGCGCTCTATGCGCTGGAGCTGCCGCAGGCCGGTGAAGACCGGGTTGTTACCTGGATTGGCAACGGTGCCGATGTGCTGATGGAGCGCGCACTGGCGTGGGCGCTCAAGGAAAAATCGCGCCCGCAGGCGGACGACGGTATGCACGCCATGATGCGTAAGCTGTTTGACCGCTACTACGGCGAAGCCGCCGAGGACGGCAGTTTTCTGTTCCCGTCGGTGGCCGAAACGCTCAACACGCTAAAGCAAAACGGCATTGCGCTGGCGCTGGTCACCAACAAGCCCAGTGCCTTTGTCGCACCGATTCTCACGGCACTCGGTATTCACGACTATTTTAGTGTGATTATTGGCGGTGATGATGTTGAGAACAAAAAACCGCACCCGGAAGCGGTACTGCGTGTTTTACAGGAATTGAATCTCCAGCCACAAGAGTTGCTCTTTGTTGGTGACTCGCGCAATGATATTCTCGCTGCTCAGGCCGCGGGCTGTCGCTCGGTGGGTCTGACTTACGGATACAACTATGGAGAAGCGATAGCGCTCAGCGAGCCTGATTATGTCTACGATCGCCTCCATGAGATTTTGCCCTTACTCGGGCTTCCCCACTATGAACATCAGGAATGAGTAAATGACTAAGCCCATCGTCTTTAGCGGCGCGCAGCCGTCGGGAGAACTAACCATCGGGAACTACATGGGTGCGCTGCGTCAGTGGGTGAACATGCAGGATGATTACCACTGTATTTACTGCATCGTCGACCAGCATGCCATTACGGTGCGCCAGGACCCGGAAAAGCTGCGTAAAGCCACGCTCGATACGCTGGCGCTCTATCTTGCCTGTGGTATCGACCCGCAAAAGAGCACCATTTTCGTCCAGTCCCATGTCCCGGAGCACGCGCAGCTGAGCTGGGTGCTGAACTGCTACACCTACTTTGGTGAACTGAGCCGCATGACGCAGTTCAAGGACAAATCAGCGCGCTACGCTGAAAACATCAACGCCGGTCTGTTTGATTACCCGGTGCTGATGGCCGCAGACATTCTGCTGTACCAGACCAATCAGGTGCCGGTCGGTGAAGACCAGAAGCAGCATCTGGAGCTGAGCCGCGATATTGCACAGCGCTTTAACGCTATCTACGGCGATATCTTTAAAGTGCCGGAGCCGTTTATTCCGAAATCCGGCGCTCGCGTGATGTCGCTGCTGGAGCCGACGAAAAAGATGTCCAAGTCGGACGACAACCGTAACAACGTGATTGGCCTGCTTGAAGACCCGAAATCGGTGGTGAAAAAGATTAAACGCGCCGTCACCGACTCCGACGAGCCGCCGGTGGTGCGCTACGATGTGGCGAACAAAGCCGGGGTAGCTAACCTGCTGGATATTCTGTCTGGTGTGACCGGGCAGACGATTGCCGAACTGGAACAGCACTTTGAAGGCAAAATGTACGGCCACCTGAAAGGCGAAGTGGCTGATGCCGTGTCCGGCATGCTGAGCGAATTGCAGGAGCGCTACCACCGTTACCGTAACGATGAAGCTTTCCTGCAACAGGTCATGAAAGAAGGGGCGCAGAAAGCCCGTGCACATGCGTCTGAAACGGTGAAAAAGGTCTACGAAGCCATTGGTTTTGTTGCCCAGCCATAAACGCGAGTGCGAGTTTGATGTAAAGCCCGGCGCTGCCGGGCTTTTTTATGTCGCAAAAACAACCCACCCGCTGTTGAGGAACGGCTGGATAATGCGCTGACGGTGGATTAAGGATTTTTCTTAATCCTCTGGTGATTAATATTAATAATTCTTATTGATTCTGGCAGCGGTTGTGTATTTCAGTTTGATTTTATGGGCCGCAATCAGGCGCGAGTAACGCTGGTTGAGGTTATCCGCACTATTTTTACTGGAAGGCGTTGTTGCTAATAAAGCATGCTAAATTTTTCATTCGATTTGAATAAATAAAAGAGCTGCATTTTGCGTTTTTATTTTAGTTGACTTGCATTGATATATTTAATGAAATGTACGAGTGTCTTTTAATGGCATATCTGGACGTATCATGCATTAATATCAAATGGAGATGATGATGAGAGAATTAACGTCTGATGAAGTAGAAGAAGTTTCTGGTGGTTTTTTAGGCGCAGTGGTGATTGATGTAGTTAAACTGGCAAACGACTTTTTGAATACCTCGACAGTGTCTTCAGTAGGTAAGGCTTTTGACTTTGTTGGTTTAGGCAGCATTCACTATGCGGCGGATTCCCTCGGCTATGCTTTATTTAAAGCGGTCGGTGGTATTGGCTCATTGCTGGGTGGCGATCAGAGTAATATTACCTATCACTACGAGCATGAGTGGGGCGGTTAATTCCGCTAATTAACCACCCTGGCGCCAGGGTGGTTTTTTATCGCGTTATTTTATCTTTGTTTTAGCAGTTTTCTCATGAAAGGAGAAGTAAAGGTCTGGTGCGGATCGTATTTATTTAAAATTGCCATAGATTCATTCCAGTCTTTATAACTGCCAGGGACAATATTATTTAATACATCATTATTTTCCCACGCCGCATCGTCGGTGTAACCCCAGCCCTTACTCCACTCAACGCGCGTCAGCGCATAGTCACCGCTGAAGTGGGCAAAAATCCACTGCTCCATTTCGTTATAGAACTTGTTCGCATCAGGCGTGTCCGGCATTGACAGGATATCGAGCCAGATGGCCACATCCCATTCCGGGTGTTCATCAACCGGGCGCACCGCAGACAGCGCCGGGGCAACCGCGCCGCTGACGATAGAGTCCTCAGGTTTATCCAGCCCCGTCACGCGCACCTCAATCGGCCCGTTCATTGGCCATGAGTTGAGTTTCTGGTATTTCTCGACCATCTCTTCGTACTTAGTCATGAAGTCATGCAGCACAGGCTGGATGTTGTCGCGTTTGGTGATGATAGCGTAGCCGTTAGCGGTGACGCGCAGCGTGTCAGGCTTCACGTACAGCAGGACGTCCTTGCTCCAGCCCCACAGGTCGCCGGAGATGGTAGCGCCCAGACCGGTTTTGACCAGGCTCATTTGCAGGTTGCCCATGGCCGGGGTTTTTTCCGGGTAGCCGTTATTGATGAGCTTGATAAGGTCAGAAATCTCTACCGGCACGCGGTCAGAGAACGGGTAGTTGTACGGGCTGTGCACCGGTTTTGACACGGTCGGGTAAGACGGGGATTCCGTCCAGATCTTCATCCACGGTTTGTCGGTAAAGGGGAACCAGATAGCTTCGGCTTTACCGCACTGGTCGAGATAGTGGCTGAAGGTACGCAGGCCAGTTTGCGCTTTAGGCGCAAACAGCTCGGTTGCCGGGATATCGACAAAGCTCTGGCAGCGCAGACGTTTGTTTCTTGGCACCTGCATCGTCACTTCATAAATAATGGTGCGCCCAACGCAGGCCAGGAACGGCGCAATTTCAGGGTCGTTACGCTGGAAGGTTTTTGTCGTATAACATTCAGCGGTGCTGTCCCAGACAATGGCGCTGAGGGAAATAATATTATTACTGATGGTTCCCCAGGTGCCTTTTTCCGTGAGCTTTTCATTTTTAGCCGGAACACAGGTGCCGTGGCCGTTAATAGCCAGTACACCGCCGAGGGTTAAATCACCAGGTGCCGGGTGGGCATAATAACCGAGCGTTTTTTTCTCCAGCGCAGTAAATAATGCTTCCATCAATATGCCGGTTTGCGCAGTAAAGGTTCCACTGTCGCCGGTTTTAGTAATGGTGACATTTTTAAGATACTTCGACATATCGATGAGGATAATCTGACTGTTATTGTTTCCGTTCGCAATAGTCAGCGGTGACCAGTTATGTTGCTGGCCAGATACACGCACCTGGTAATTATTTTGCCAGGCCCAGTTAACAATATTTAGTAGTTCGGCTACGTTTTTGGGGGAATAGGTCTGAATATGCGTGCCGCTCACCTGTTTTGACCAGTTTTCATAATCTGAGTAATAGCTGCCTGTTGGCTTAGTTTTAATGATTTCCATATACAATCCTTTTTAATTTTCCTCAAAATACTGTATTTATATACAGTATTCGCAGTGTATGGGATTGCGGATTTTTGTCAAGTATTGCTAATGTTTTAAATAGTAAAAAAATGATAACGCAATGGAGGGTTTTTCCAGGAATATTCGGTTTTATATGGGGGGTTCTGTACTGGCAGAGCGCGGTGAGAATAAATTCGCAAAGACGAAATGAAGAAAGGCACTTATCCGTTTAATTCTGGAAAGTGCCTGTTGGTGATATCGGCGCTGAAGAGGAGGCGGGGAAAGGGTTAGTGGCTGGAGAACCAGTTCAGCTTTTCGCGCAGCGCCACCACGTGGCCGACAATAATCAGGCTGGGGCTTTGCACCTGCTGCGCCAGTTCGCCAAGCTGTGACAGCGTACCGTCCACTACGCGCTGAACGATAGCCGTGCCGTTTTCTACCAGCGCTACCGGCATTTCTGGCGACATACCGTGCGCCATCAGGTTTTGCTGGATGGTAGCGGCCTGGTTTAGCCCCATGTAAAACACCAGCGTCTGGCCTTCTGCTGCCAGGTTTTGCCATTGCAGGTCACCACCGGATTTCAGGTGGCCGGTGACCAGGCGCACGCTCTGGGCGTAATCGCGATGGGTAAGGGGAATACCTGCATAAGCCGAGCAGCCAGAGGCGGCGGTAATGCCAGGCACCACCGAGAACGGGATACCGGCGTCGCACAGCACTTCCAGTTCTTCACCGCCGCGCCCGAAGATAAACGGGTCGCCGCCTTTAAGACGCACCACGCGCTTGCCGCGCCGGGCTTCGCGCAGCAGGATTTGGTTTATCTCTTCCTGCGGGACGCAGTGGTAGCCCGCGCGCTTACCTACAAACACGCGATCGGCGTCGCGGCGCACCAGGTTCATGATGTCGTCTGACACCAGTCGGTCATACACCACGATGTCGGCCTGTTGAATCTGTTGTAAGCCTTTAAGCGTAAGCAGACCGGCGTCACCCGGACCTGCGCCCACCAGTACCACTTCGCCACGGTGATCCAGCGGTTCGTGAAACAGCGACTCGGTGGTGCGTGCGACGGCTGTGCTGTCCTGATTGGCCAGCGACTGGGCGAGGCGGTCATTAACGAAGAATTTTTCCCAGAAGCGGCGGCGTTCGCCCATGCTGGCGAACGTGTTCTTCACGCGCTGGCGCAGCGTGCCGGCGTAATGGGCGACCTGGCCGAGATGCAGCGGCAGCAGGGATTCGAGCTTTTCGCGCAGCAGACGTGCCAGCACCGGTGAGGTCCCGCCAGAAGAAATCGCCACCATCAGCGGCGAACGGTCAATGATGGACGGCATAATGAAGCTTGCCTGCTTTGGCGCATCCACCACGTTACAGAAAATACGGCGCGTTTCGGCGGCGTCACTGACCTGCTGGTTAACCGCGTCGTCGTCTGTAGCGGCAATCACCAGCCAGCAGTCGTCCAGCAGTGCGTCGTTGAACGCACCCGGCGCGAGGGTTAACGTGCCCGACTGCGCCCAGGCAGCAAACTGCGGGCTAAAGTCGAGCGCGTTAACGATAAGCCGTGCACCTGCCTCCAGCAGAAGTCGCGCTTTGCGCTCTGCAACATCACCACCGCCGACCAGCAGACAGGTGCGGTTACGTAACTGGCAAAATATGGGCAGATGATCCACGGCATGTCCTCACGATTAATTTGCGATGCGTTCAGATACGTCGGCACTCTTCTCACGAGGGCGCTCGGCGCGTGGAGTAGCATACCAGTAACCCAGACCCATGAATACGGCGCCAGAGAGCGTGTTGCCCAGCGTCACCCACAGCAGGTTATGGCCGATACCGGCCAGCGTGTAGGCCTCAGAATGGTTGCCAAACCAGGACAGCGCAAACAGCGTCATGTTGGCAATGGAGTGCTCATAGCCGGAGGCGATAAATGCCAGCAGGCACCACCAGATGGCGATGAACTTCGCCGCGCCTTCGCTGCGGATTGCCATCCAGATAGCCAGGCACACCAGCCAGTTGCACAGCACCCCTTTGAAGAACAGCACCATTGCCGGCTGCGTGGTTTTTGCCAGCGCGACGCTGTGGATGAGGCTATTGTCCGCGGGTAGCAGACTGCCGCCGCCCCAGTAGTAAAGCAGGGCGACAAATACCGAGCCCAGCAGGTTACCAAGCCAGGTCTGCGGCAGAATGCGCCACATCTGGCCGTGGGTCACCGCACCGGTTTTGATGCCGAAGGTCAGGAACATGGTGTGGCCGGTAAAAAGCTCGGAACCCGCGATAATCACCAGCGTGAGCGCGATGCCGAAAGTGGCACCCATCACCAGCGGGCGTACTGACGGGTCAAGCAGATTGCCCAGGGTGAAGATGAGAATAATACCCAGCCCAACGTAGGCACCGGCCATGGCAGAAGACAGCCAGAAGGCGAAAGGGTTGGTCTGGTTAAGGCGAGCGATGCGTGCGGCATTCGCCGCACACTTGTTGATCGTGTCGGTGAACATCTGTGGTTATCCTTAATTTCCATTAATTCAGCGTGTTATAACGCACCGAACCGTTGGGATTAATAAACGTAAAAATAAAAAGTGAAATAATGGGGAGCCTTTATTGGCAGGCTTCGCCCAAAAAAACTGGCGTCGCTCCCGGTGGGAAACGACGCCATACGGTCAGGCTTTTATTTGCACTTGGCCGTCCTGCACCCTGGCCTCAAAATGGGCCACGCTGTGAGATTCATCTTCCATACACAGGCCGTCGCGCAGGCGAAAACGCTGCTTTTTGAGCGGGCTTGCCACCCACAGTTCGCCCTGGTGTTCGGCAATCAGGCCGCGTGAGAGCACGCTTGCCTGAAAGAACGGGTCGATGTTGCTGATGGCGTAGACCTGCTCGTCAGCACGCGGGCGGAAAATAGCGACCTGCTGTTGGCCGAGCAGGGCACAGACCCCGGTGGCAGGCAGGATGTCTTTTAGCGGGCAAACGCTAGTCCACTGGCTCATACATTTTCCTCCACGAGAGTGACCGGGATACGCTCATGCGGCGTGGCCGGGCGGTGCTGCTGGCGCTCTGCAACGACCTGAACGTTCGGATCGCGCTGGGTGCTGTTAATGAAGTGCTTAAAGCGCACCTGTGCCTGCGGGTTGTTGACCGTTTCCTGCCATTCGCAGATAACCGCCTCGCGCAGGCGCGCCATTTCCGCTTCCATGTGCTCATTGAGGTTGAGTTTGTCGTCGATAATGACGCTTTTCAGGTACTCAATGCCGCCTTCGAGGTTCTCCAGCCACACCGAGGTGCGTTGCAGCTTGTCGGCGGTGCGGATGTAGAACATCATAAAGCGGTCGAGGTAGTGCACCAGGGTGTCGCGGTCGAGGTCGGCGGCCAGCAGGTCAGCGTGGCGCGGCTTCATACCACCGTTGCCGCAAACGTACAGGTTCCAGCCTTTCTCGGTGGCGATAACGCCGACATCTTTGCCCTGGGCTTCTGCGCATTCGCGGGTGCAGCCAGAGACGCCAAACTTCATCTTGTGCGGAGTGCGGATGCCCTTGTAGCGGTTTTCCAGCTCAACGCCAAAGCCGACGCTGTCGCCCACGCCGTAGCGGCACCAGGTGCTGCCTACGCAGGTTTTTGCCATACGCAGCGCTTTGGCGTACGCGTGGCCGGTTTCAAAGCCAGCCTCAATCAGCTGACGCCAGATTTCCGGCAGGTCGTCTTTTTGCGCGCCAAACAGACCGATGCGCTGCGAGCCGGTAATTTTGGTGTAGAGATTAAATTCGCGGGCGATGCGGCCGACTTCCATCAGCCCTTCTGGCGTAATTTCGCCACCGGCGGAGCGCGGGATCACCGAGTAAGTACCGTCTTTCTGGATGTTGGCGAGGAAGTTGTCATTGGTGTCTTGCAGCGGCGTATTGTCGGGCTTGAGTACGTACTCGTTCCAGCAGGAGGCCAGCAGTGAACCGACGGTAGGCTTACACACTTCACAGCCGTAGCCGGTACCGTATTTGGCACGCAACTCGTCGAAGGATTTAATGCCTTCTACGCGAATGAGGTGATACAGCTCCTGGCGTGAGAACGCGAAGTGCTCACACAGGTGGTTGTTCACTTCAATGCCCTGTTTGGCAAGTTCGGCGTTGAGCACCTGGGTGACCAGCGGGATACAGCCGCCGCAGCCGGTCCCGGCTTTGGTTTCGGCTTTCAGCGCCGCCACGGTGTGGCAGCCTTTACTGATGGCGGCAACCAGGTCGCCTTTGGTGACGTCAAAGCAGGAGCAAATCTGCGCGCTGTCTGGCAGCTTATCCACGCCAATAGCCGGTTTTCCGCTGCCCGCGTGGGACGGCAGAATCAGCGAATCCGGGTTTTCCGGCAGTTCAATGGCGTTAAGCATCAGTTGGAGCAGGTTGCCATAGTCGCTGGTGTCGCCCACCAGTACCGCGCCGAGTAGCGTTTTGTTGTCTGCACTGACAATAAGGCGTTTGTAGACTTCTTTGTTCTCGTCGAGGTAGACGTAGCTGCGCGCGCCCGGTGTGCGGCCATGGGCATCACCGATGCCGCCCACATCCACGCCCAGCAGCTTGAGTTTGGCGCTCATGTCGGCGCCTTCAAACACGTTGGCGTTGCCGAGCAGGTGATCGACGGTAACCTGCGCCATTTTGTAGCCAGGTGCCACCAGGCCAAACATGCGGTTTTGCCAGCTGGCGCACTCGCCGATGGCGTAGATGTCCGGGTCAGAGGTCTGGCAGTTATCGTTAATCACAATACCGCCGCGCTGCGCGGTAGCCAGACCACACTGGGTGGCAAGCTTATCGCGCGGGCGAATGCCGGTTGAAAACACGATGAAGTCAATTTCCAGCTTGCTGCCGTCGGCAAAGTGCATGGTTTTGCGTGCTTCCACGCCTTCCTGCACGATTTGCTGGGTGTTTTTGTTGGTATGGACCTTCACGCCCATGCGCTCAATTTTCTTGCACAGCTGCTCGCCGCCCATATGATCGAGCTGTTCGGCCATTAACATTGGCGCAAACTCAACAACGTGGGTTTCGACGCCAAGGTTTTTCAGCGCGCCTGCGGCTTCAAGTCCCAGCAGGCCACCGCCGACGACTGCGCCGCGCTTGCTGCGGCGTGCGCAGGCTTCAATGGCGTTGAGGTCTTCAATGGTGCGGTAAACGAAACAGTCCTGGGTGTCCGCGCCTTTAATCGGTGGGATCCACGGATACGAGCCGGTCGCCATGACCAGCTTGTCATAAAATACGGTGCGCCCGGCGCTGGAGTGAATGACCTTTTCCTGGCGGTTGATGGTGATGGCGCGCTCGCCCACCAGCACCTGCACGCCGTGTTTCTCATAAAACCCTTCACGCACCAGCGTCAGTTCTTCGGCAGTGTGATGGGAGAAGTAAGATGACAGGTGTACGCGGTCGTAGGCGATGCGGGGCTCTTCACAGAAGACGGTAATCTCGAACTGTCCAGGTTCGGCTTTATCAAGCAGATCTTCGATAAAGCGGTGTCCGACCATACCGTTTCCGATAACTGCGAGTCTGACTTTGCTCATTTTTGCCTCGATTTCTTTTCTATTACCGCCTACCTTAACGATTCAGCATGGGTGATTATTGATGTGGATCAAATACGTCTTTGTATACCTCTTAAGTGGTATCTCATTGATTTATTGAGTTTTGTCTAAGTGCCGGATAATTCTTGTTTTTACAAAAATTGCGAAAACGCTGCAAAAATAACCATAAAAAGATAAGGGATTGGCCGGGAAGGACAAAAACAGCAAAACGCCCCTTAATCCATGTGGATAAGGGGCGTTTGGTTTTATGAAAGTCTGATGTTACAGGCGGCTTAATCGAGAAAGCGGAATTGTCGTTCTTTCATCAGAAGCCATGACCTTTAGCCGTGAGCGGTGGAGTCAGCGGCGTGTTGGCGATGTTTAGTGACAAACCCCAGCAACAGGCACATCACAAATACCACCGCATATAACCCGTTGGCGGTAAACAGCGCGGCCTGCGGGCCACTGTGGGCAACAATCGGGCCGGTCACCACGAAGGTCAGCATGGTGCCGATGGTGCCGCAGGTCAGCACGACGTTAACCAGCCTGGGTGAGGCGACGCGGGTTTGCTGCGAGCCGAGGGTAATGATGGTGGTGTAAATGGCGCTGGAGAAGAAGCCGAGCGCCAGGATAAACCACGGCATGTGCGCCGCCGTGCTGGTGTTAAAGCAGTACATCAAAACCGCCGCCAGACCTGCCAGCGCGGTCAGAATGCGCTGCAAATCGAAGAAGCGCAGAATGACGCTGAACGCCCACATACCAAACATGTACGACATCCAGAAGCGACTCACAAGCTGGCCCTGCTGCGTGACGTTCATGCCGAGACTTTTGGCGTACTCCGGCACCCAGGCAATAAACCCGAGCTGGCCGAGGATGTAGCACAGCGCGGCGATGGACAGGAACAGCACGCCGATGCCCCATTTTTCTTTCTGTACCGGCTGGGAGTTTTGCTGTTGCGCGCGCTGCCCAAGCACCGGGAACTGGCAGCCGAAGGTCAGAATAAAGATGGCCAGGTACAGCAGCCCTATGCACACGTAAACCCAGTACCACTCAATGCTGCGCGCCAGTAGGAAGGCCGCCACCATCGGGAAAATCATGCCTGCCATGCTAAAGAACGAGTCGGTAAACAGCAGGCGTGAACCGCGCTGGCGCCCTTCATACAGATGAGTGATAAGAAAGGTGCCAATAGACATGGTGATACCGCTGACCACGCCAAGCACGAACATGGCGGCAGAAAACAGCGCCAGGCTGTGGCTGAGCATGAGCCCGGCCAGCGCCAGCACCATGAGCACAAAGCCAAAGCGCAGCTGGGTTTTCAGCGGCACAATTTCCATCAGCCACGCATTCAGGAAGATAGCGATGAGGATGCCTGCATTGAGAAAGGTAAAGGTGTTGCTCATGCTGGACACAGGCAGGCCGAAGTAGTCGGCGATATTGCCCATTACCATGCCGGTGACAATCACCAGCGCCCCGGTCAGCGCGTAGGAAAAGAAGCTTAACCAGGTGAGTCTGATTCGATTGCTGTTTGTCATAAAGGAGCCTGTGAGTAACCTGTCGGTGTTAATTGCAGCCACGCTAGCTGCACAAGTTGCCGGCTCATCCTTGCGCCATGGATGTCGCAAATCGGTACTAACTCTGCGGGAACTAACGCCTTTTTGCTTTTTTAACGTCTGAAACATTCAGGTTGCTAAAGTGTTTAGCGCGCAGAATGATCATTTCGGGCGCTAATCTTAGTGATTTATGTGATCCATTTAAACGTTTTCGTAATGCCTTACAGCAAATTGAAAAGGAATTGTGACTAAGATTGGGTATTTATCCGAAAGGTTGTGTGAAGCTGACTGAACAACCCGTTAATTTTGCGTAAATAAAGGTAAATGGCTGGCGTGCTGGCAGTACGCTCTTTAGAATCAATCGATTCGCTCGGTATCGTTTAAGGAAATTGTACATGCTGAAATCGTCTCTGGCGGCTGTTGCTGCCGTGTTTGCTCTTGTCGCGCTGTCGCCTGCTGCCCTGGCGGCAAAGGGTGATCCCCGCGTTTTGCTGACTACGTCGGCGGGCAATATTGAACTGGAGCTGGATAACCAGAAAGCGCCGGTTTCAGTCAAAAATTTTGTGGATTATGTGAACAATGGTTTTTATAACAACACCATTTTTCACCGTGTGATCCCCGGCTTTATGGTGCAGGGCGGTGGCTTTAACGAGCAGATGCAGCAAAAGCAGACCAACGCACCGATTAAAAATGAGGCCGATAATGGCCTGCGTAACACGCGCGGGACTATCTCAATGGCGCGTACGGCAGATAAAGACAGCGCGACCAGCCAGTTCTTCCTGAATGTGGCAGATAACGCCTTCCTGGACCACGGCCAGCGTGACTTTGGTTATGCGGTGTTTGGTAAAGTCGTGAAAGGCATGGACGTGGCCGATAAGATTGCACAGGTGCCGACCCATGATGTGGGGCCGTACCAGAATGTGCCGTCAAAACCGATAGTTATCCTTTCTGCTAAAGTTCTCCCCTGATTTTTATGCGCGGGCATCCTGCCCGCGCCTGCTCCCTTTGCTTCTGCACGACTTGCCATTGCTGCTTATACTTTGAGCAATCCTGTGCTGTGCGGAGGTCGTCATGAGCAAAAAACTCACCGATAAACAAAAGACCCGGCTCTGGGAGCGGCAGCGTAGCCGCAATTTTCAGGCCAGCAGTGCGCTGGAAGGCCTGAGTGTGCCGCTTATCGAACTCAGCCAGACCGAGGTTGATGCGCGCATTGCCGCGCTAAGGGCGCACTATGAGCGATAAATTCGGCGACGGCCAGGATCCGTACTTCTGGCCGGGTATTCAGGTACTGCGCAACCGGCTGGATATTCGTGAAAACCATCTTCTGTTGCAGGCCGAGCAGGAGCTGACGGCGTTGCGAGCGGCAACGCTGGCGCTGGGGCCTGAACAGCGGGGATTACCGCACCTGTGCGCCATTCATCGCCATCTTTTTCAGGACCTGTTCGACTGGGCGGGAGAAATCCGCACGGTCGATATCTATCAAGGTGACACGCGCTTTTGCCATTTCGATTACATCGAAAAAGAGGGCAATGCGCTGATGCAGGCGCTGGAGGACGAGGCGTGGCTCACCGACCTTGATAGCACGGAATTTGCCGCCCGTCTGGCGCATTATTACTGCGAGATTAACGTGCTGCATCCGTTTCGCTTTGGCAATGGCCGCGCCCAGCGCATTTTCTTTGAGCAGCTGGCGTTGCACGCCGGTTACAGCCTCGACTGGCGCAAGGTGGAGCGCGAACCCTGGCGTGCAGCGAATCAGGCAGGCGCGATGGGCGACCTGGCACCGCTGGTGGCAATTTTTAGCGAAGTGGTAAACGTGGCGCAGGAAAACGCGTAAACTGGCGCGGTTTGTTTGCCCGGAGCCGCCATGCTGTTACTCATCGACAATTACGATTCGTTTACCTGGAACCTCTACCAGTATTTTTGTGAGCTTGGTGCCGAGGTGCAGGTTCAGCGCAACGATGCGCTGACGCTGGCAGATATTGAGGCGCTGGCACCGCAACAGATTGTGATATCGCCCGGTCCCTGTACGCCAGACGAAGCCGGTATTTCGCTTGAGGTTATCCGCCGCTATGCGGGCCGGCTGCCGCTGCTTGGCGTGTGCCTTGGTCACCAGGCTATCGCCCAGGCGTTTGGTGCGAAGGTGGTGCGTGCACAGCAGGTGATGCACGGCAAAACCTCGGCCATTGAGCACAACGGGCAGGGCGTGTTTCGCGGCCTGAATAATCCGCTCACGGTCACGCGCTACCATTCGTTGCTGGTGGACCCGGCAACGCTGCCTGCTGAGTTTGAGGTGACGGCCTGGAGCCGCGAAGGTGAAATCATGGGCCTGCGCCACCGCCAGTGGGCGCTGGAGGGCGTGCAGTTTCACCCGGAAAGCATCCTCAGTGAGCAGGGACATCAATTGCTGGAAAACTTCCTGACGCGCTGATTTTTTCATTGCCTGTTTGTGATTTTTTATGCATATTTCATGATTATATTTTCATCATGCATTCGCGTAAAAAATGGATGGGCTATCAATGGCAACTGAACACTCCGCAGTCACCCGCGCTACTTTTGACGACGTTATTGTGCCGATTTATGCACCCGCGCAGTTTATTCCGGTAAAAGGCAAAGGCAGTCGGGTCTGGGATCAGCAGGGTAAAGAGTACGTTGATTTTGCCGGCGGCATTGCGGTGACGGCGCTGGGCCACTGCCACCCGGCGTTGGTTGATGCCCTGAAAGCGCAGGGTGAAACCCTGTGGCATGTCAGCAATGTGTTCACCAATGAGCCTGCGCTGCGCCTGGGCCGCAAACTTACCGCTGCGACCTTTGCCGAGCGCGTGGTGTTTATGAACTCCGGCACCGAAGCCAACGAAACCGCCTTCAAGCTGGCGCGCCACTATGCCGTGACGCGCCATAGCCCGTATAAAACCAAAATCATCGCCTTCCATAACGCCTTTCACGGTCGCTCGCTGTTTACCGTCTCCGTGGGTGGGCAGCCGAAATACTCCGATGGCTTTGGGCCAAAGCCTGCCGATATCGTCCACGTGCCGTTTAACGATTTGCACGCCGTGAAAGCGGTGATGGACGATCACACCTGCGCGGTGGTGGTTGAGCCAATCCAGGGCGAAGGTGGCGTGACGGCGGCCAGCCCGGAATTTTTGCACGGGCTGCGCGCGCTGTGCGACCAGCACCAGGCGCTGCTGGTGTTTGATGAAGTGCAGTGCGGGATGGGGCGTACCGGGGATTTGTTTGCGTATATGCACTATGGCGTAACGCCGGATATCCTCACCAGCGCCAAGGCGCTGGGCGGCGGTTTCCCGGTGAGCGCGATGCTGACCACCAACGAGGTAGCGAGCGCCTTCCACGCAGGCTCCCACGGCTCCACCTACGGCGGTAACCCGCTGGCCTGTGCGGTAGCCGAAGCCGCGTTCGATATCATCAACACGCCTGCTGTGCTTACAGGCGTTGCCAGCAAACGTGAGCAGTTTGTGGCCCATCTTCAGCGTATTGACGAGCAGTATGACGTGTTCAGCGATATTCGCGGTATGGGGCTGCTGATTGGCGCCGAGCTTAAGCCGCAACACAAAGGCCGCGCCCGCGATATGCTGGACGCCGCTGCCCAGGCGGGCGTGATGGTTCTCAACGCCGGGCCGGACGTGCTGCGTTTTGCGCCCTCGCTGGTGGTGGACAGCGCCGATATAGACGACGGTATGATGCGCTTTGCAAAAGCTGTAGCGCAGGTGGTGCAGGCCTAATCGTCGGCGCGCCGCAGATGGCGACTAAGCCAGATGCCGTGATGAGGACGCTGGCGCCAGGCCACGGAAGAAATGGTGTGCATGGCGCTAAGGTGCCCGAGAATGCGTTTTAAATGTTGCTCGATACGACTGAGCGGACCATTGACCAGTGCTTCGGGCGCTTCAAGAATACTGATATCGCCGGATTCGCCCGGCGTATCGTACTCAAGGCGCTGCTGGCAGCGCTGAATCGCAATTTCGCAGGCCTGAAGCCAGCGCTGCGCCAGGTCCGGCGTCAGCATATTATGCTCCCGCGCAAAGGTGGTCATGGCATTGATGTGCTCCACAATGTACTGGCTGTGCGTCACCCACAGTTTCATATCTGACAGGTAGCGGCTATTAAAGCCCGGCTCCTGCATGGCCTGATTGAGTGAGTTATACAGCGCATTGTGTGCCTGGTTGACCTGCATACGCTCATACGCCAGCGGCCCGGGCTGTGGGTCCGGTGCGAGTATCAGGCGAATGGCGTTCTGGTCTTTTTCCAGCGCGTCGTGGGCGTTCTGGCGCAGCAGCCCGCTTTGCCACTGCGGCCACAGCCACACCATGCCACCAAAGGCAATCAGGCAGCCGAGCAGGGTGTCGATAAGGCGCGTCATAATCAGCGCTTCACCGTTGAGCGACAGCAACTGTAGCGTGTAAACCGCCGTCACCGTAAAGCCAATGGTTGCCCAGCCGTAGCTTTTGCGAATAATCAGGTAGCTCACCAGCGTGATAATGAGCATCCCCAGCAGCGTATACCCTTCCGCGACGTGAAAATGCAGCGCACCGGCGGCAACCAGCAGGCCAGCCAGCGTGCCGCCTGCCCGGTGCAGAATGCGCACTCGCGTCGCACCGTAGCCGTTTTGTGTGACGAACATAATGGTCATCAATATCCACCACGGTTTGGGCAGGTGCAGCGCGCCGCCCAGCACGCTGGCGCCGGCCAGCATCACGCCCAGGCGCGCCGCGTTACGCAGCGCCGCCGATTTCAGCGACAGATAGCTTTTCAACGCCAGCAGCAGCGGCTGGCGGCGCTGGCGGTCGGCCATCAGGTCGCGTACGTAAAGCGGGCGTTGGGTACGCAACACCCGGGCGATGCGGCTGAAGTGATCGTAACAGAACTGGCCGACCGGGTTATCCGGGTGCTGGTGGGCAATTTTTTCCAGCGCCGAGAGCGGTTTCTCCATGCTGAAACGGCTGGGATAGCGGTGATAGAGGATGTCGTCAGACAGCGTGCGCAGGCGTGCGGCGACCGTCAGCGCGTTCCAGCGGATAACCGCCTCGGCGTGGCTTTGCTCGACCAGCTTTTGCACTTCTTCGGGCTGATGCAGGCTGACGGAAATATGCTCCTGCAAATCCAGCCCCATCTGAAACACGCGCAGCAGGCGCTTGTAGTCGCTCTGATGGCTGCTGGTGGACAGCATATGCAGTTGCTGATAGCACTGGCCGATAAGGTCGACCACCTTTTGCTGGCGCGTCAGTAGCGGCGGCAGCGCGGTTTCCGGGGCGATATGCTGGGTCAGCAGGCTGTATTTGGCCTCGCAGTAGTCTGCCAGTTCGCGATAGAGCAGACTCAGCGTTTCACGCAGCGGCTGTTCGCGCCACAGCCACAGCCAGAACCAGTTAAACAGCCCGTACCAGATGGTGCCGAGCGTGTAGAGCACGATGGGCATCCAGATGGGCATGTTACCTACAAGGCTTAAGGTAAAAATGGCGGCAATGAGCGAGGCGGGCAGCAGGCGGGCGTGTAGCGCGCTGATTTCAGCCGTGATGCCGAGCAACAGCGCCATCGAGAGCAAAATGACCGGCAGCGGCACGGCTTCGCGCAGCAAAAGCTGCACCGAAAGGCTGCTGAAGGCAAACAGGCTACCGCCGACAATCAGGCGTTTGAAAAAACGTTTATGGGGCGTGTCGAGACCGGCGATATTGCAGCAAGCGGGAACAAGGGAGAACAGCAGGCCGAGTTTGAGGTTACCGAGAACAAGGCCAACGGCGACCGGCAGGCACAGCACCAGCGTCTGGCGCAGCGCATAGTTTACTTCCGGGTGGTAAATCAGTCGGCGCCACATAGCGATACGGCAGACACAAAAACGGCGTGTTGCAGGAACACGCCGTTGAGAGCGGATTAACGCGTGCCGTAGACGACGATAGTTTTACCGTGCGCGGAGATCAGGTTCTGATCTTCCAGCATCTTCAGGATGCGGCCTACCGTTTCGCGTGAGCAGCCCACAATCTGGCCGATTTCCTGGCGCGTGATTTTAATCTGCATGCCGTCCGGGTGAGTCATGGCGTCCGGCTGTTTTGCCAGGTTCAGTAACGTCTGGGCGATACGGCCTGTCACATCCAGGAAGGCGAGGTTACCGACTTTCTCTGATGTGACCTGGAGACGGCGGGCCATCTGCGAAGACAGGCGCATCAGAATGTCCGGGTTAACCTGAATCAGCTGGCGGAATTTCTTGTAGGAAATTTCAGCCACTTCACAGGCCGCTTTCGCTCGCACCCAGGCGCTGCGCTCCTGGCCTTCTTCAAACAGGCCAAGCTCGCCAATAAAATCCCCCTGGTTGAGGTAGGAGAGGATCATTTCTTTACCCTCTTCATCCTTAATCAGGACGGCAACGGACCCTTTCACGATGTAATACAGCGTTTCAGCTTTCTCACCCTGATGAATCAGTGTGCTCTTCGATGGATACTTGTGAATATGGCAATGAGACAAAAACCATTCGAGAGTTGGATCTGTTTGCGGTTTGCCAAGCACCATGCGCGGTTATCCTCAGTTATATACGACAGCCATTTGACCCAGGCGCTGTAATCATGTTTGTTCCGGCCTGTAAATGGCGTCAGAAAGGCCTGTAATCAGTAAAGTTTTGCCTAATTGTGAACTTCACTACTACGAATAAATAACGGTCTTGTTTTAGCATAGCTTTTTCCAGGTGTCTTCTATTGTCTCGTTTCAGCTTGACCCATGTCGCCTTCTGTTGCCAGTTTTCATCAGGGCGCATACTCTGTTGGGATTGAGAAGCTACTGGAGTGTTTAAAATGCAGGCACGAGTGAAGTGGGTAGAGGGACTGACTTTTCTGGGTGAATCGGCCTCAGGACATCAGGTGCTGATGGACGGCAACTCTGGCGATAAAGCGCCAAGCCCGATGGAAATGGTACTGATGGCGGCGGGCAGCTGTAGCGCTATCGACGTGGTGTCTATTTTGCAAAAAGGGCGCTACAGCGTGACAAATTGTGAAGTCACGCTGACCTCAGAGCGCCGTGAAGAGCCACCCAGGATGTTTACCCGTATTAATCTGCACTTTATTGTTACCGGCCCGGACCTCAAAGACAGCGCCGTGGCGCGTGCGGTGGACTTGTCGGCAGAAAAATACTGCTCGGTGGCGCTGATGCTCGGTAAAGCGGCGGATATTACGCACTCGTATGAGGTCATTGCGGGGTAAAGCGGGACTCTGTCAGAAAAAGGCCCGATAGTTCGGGCCACTGAAAAGCGTTTGTCTGAGAGCGACTTTTTCTCACCAGTTGCTGGCAATGTTACTCAATTTTCCGGCCTTCCATCAGCCTTTTGACCAATGGCAGCATAATCAGCTCCATCGCCAGCCCCATTTTGCCGCCAGGCACCACCAGCGTGTTGATGTGTGAGATAAACGAGCCTTGCAGCATGGCCAGCAACCACGGGAAGTCGATATTTTCCAGGTTGCGGAAATGGATAACGACAAAGCTCTCATCCAGTGAAGGAATGGTTTTGGCGGCAAACGGATTGGAGGTGTCTACCGTCGGCACGCGCTGGAAGTTGATGTGGGTGCGCGAGAACTGCGGCGTAATGTAGTTGATGTAATCTTCCATTGAACGCACCACCGAGTCCATCACCGCTTCGCGCGAATGCCCGCGCTCGCTCATGTCGCGTACCAGCTTCTGAATCCACTCCAGGTTGACGATAGGCACCACGCCCACCAGCAGGTCTACATGCTGGGCAACGTCGTGCTGTGGCGTGACAACGCCGCCGTGCAGCCCTTCATAGAACAGGACATCGGTTGGTTCTGGCAAGGGCTGCCATGGCGTGAAGGTGCCCGGCACCTGGTTCCACGGCACGGCTTCGTCGTAGGTGTGCAGGTATTTGCGCGACTGGCCGCTGCCGCTTTTACCGTACTCCATGAAGGTATCCTGCAACAGGCCAAAGTCGTTGGCGTCGGGGCCAAAGTAGCTGATATGCCGCCCAAGATCGCGTGCCTTGCGGATTTCCATGTCCATTTCCGGGCGCGTGTAGCGGTGAAAGCTATCGCCTTCGACTTCTGCGGCGTGCAGGCCGAGCTGGGCAAAGATTTTGCGAAAGGCAAGGCTGGTGGTGGTGGTTCCTGCGCCGCTGGAACCGGTAACGGCGATGACCGGGTGTCTGACTGACATAGCTTCACAACTCCATGAGTAACAAAGGGCAGAGGCTTGTGACTTTTGTTGTTATCGCGCAAGTATAGCCAACAGTCGCCTTCACTCGTGGAACTGTGAACGGGGCATAATGTTGACCGTTTCATGCAGTTCTGACCATACCACGACCGCTTCACCGCGCTGAAGCTGTCTTTTAACGTCATCCACTTTTTGCTCAAGTGAGCGCTCGCTTTCGCCGTAGTCTGTGCCTTCGCGTAGCACAAAGGCTTCAATCAGGTTTTCCAGCGTCTCTGGGGGAATGTCCTGCCACGGAATAATCATGCCTTTGGCTCCAGGAACGGGTTCAGCCAGTCAGGAATGCGCTGTTCCAGCCACATCTGCGGGCGGCGCAGTGTGCCGCCGACAAACCCGACGTGGCCACCGTGCTCGGTAAGCTGGTACTCAATGTTGGCAGGCAGCTGGGCCAGGTCAGGAATGACGTGACTATCCATAAACGGATCGTCTTTGGCGTGAATAATCAGCGTGGGTGTCGTGATATCAGGCAGCATCGGCAGCGCGCTGCACTGGCGGTAATAATCGATAGCATCGCGAAAGCCATGGATTTTGGCGGTGATCAGGTTATCGAAATCGCGGATGCGGCGAATGCGCTTAAGCTGCTCCGGTAGCACCGGCAGTGAACCCGGCCAGGCTTTGAGCTTGCGGCTGGCGTTGCCTTTAAGCAGGTTCAGCAGGTAGTGCTGGTAAAAGCGCGAGAAGCCCTTTTCCATGTGATAACAGCAGTGCTCCAGCATGAGTGGCGCAGAGACTACCACGCCGGCGCTAAGGCCGCAGTCCTTTCCCTGGCGGGCCATCAGGCAGGCCAGCATATTGCCACCGAGCGAAAAACCAACGGCGGCAGTCGGTGCCTGGCCGTAAGTTTTGCCAAGCCAGTCCAGAAAGAAGCTGGCGTCTTCGGTTTCACCGGAATGATAGATGCGCCCCATGCGGTTTGGCTCACCGCTACAGCCGCGAAAGTGCATGACCACACCGAGCCAGCCGCGCTGTTGGGCGGCGTGAATCAGCCCGTGTGCGTAAGGGCTGTGCAGGCTACCTTCCAGACCGTGAAACACCACCAGACGCGGCTTATGGCGCGCGTGCTCCGGCGGTTCGCTCCACGCCAGGTCAACAAAGTCCCCATCCGGCGTATCCAGCCGCTGCCAGTGCGGTGTGAACTGCACGCGACGGCGAATCACGCGCGGCAGCATGGTTTGCAGATGCGGGTTACGTGCACCGGGCATCGGGCAAAACGACTGGGGTTGGCTCTGTGTTGGCTGGATGTCTGCGGATGTAATGTCTGTCATTGCGTACGAATATTCGGCTAATTTGTTGCTTACTATACCGCCTTGCGGACGTTGTGTTTAGGTTTTGGGGCGGTAAGTGATTGCGCTGGCGCTAAATACGCGCCGCGCGGCCTACAGAAAACCGTCGGTTTTGAGCATCTTCTCAGCGGTACTCATGTCGGTGTTCAGTTCGCTTTCGTCGTTTTCCAGCAGCTGTGCGTGCTTCTGGCGAAATGCCTGGCACAGCGCATTTAACGTTTCCACTTTGCGGGCATGCAGCGTGCTTTCGCTACCGTGTTTTTCAAGCTGCTTAGACAGCGTCTGGCCTTTTTCAATAATCTCGCGCACCACCGGTAAATAGCGTTGCAGAAATTTTGTGCCGGGTTCTACGTCGCGCGGGTCGTTAACCATGCATTCCTGAATCAGGCGGGCGTATTTGATGATGCCTTCAAGGGCGTTATTAATATCATTCGGCAGGTTTTGAAGCGCTTGCAGCCTGGCGATATCGTCATCAAACGGCGCGGGAGCGGCCTTTGGCGGTGGCTGCGAAACGGCGGTCTGAACGGGCGTTTTTTTTGCCGGGATGTTGGCCGACTGCGTTTGCGGGCGTGCACCGAGCTTTCTGAACATTTTCACCCGGCGGCGGGCCGTGATAATGGCGAAGATGCCGAGCGCGGTCAGGTAATAAGGATGGTCAATCAGGCTGCCATAGGCTTCGCGATAGCCCACAATGGCCAGCGCGCCAAGGATGATGTACCAGACATGCATTTTGCCCAGCGCGGGCAGGGCGCGAATCAGATAAATGACCAGCGCCATGCTGCCTGCCCAGAAAGGCGCTGCCAGCGCATCGCCGGAGGTCAGTATCAGCCAGCCAGCACCCGCTGCAATGCCTGCGGTGAACGCGCTTGTGTCAAACAAAAAGGTGCGCCAGAGCGTGAACACGCCCACCAGACAGAAGATGAAAATCGAACCGTTGAGATTATTTTCGTTGTCAGGGATCGCCGTGAGATGTTGGGCGTGCAGTAGCGCGCTATCCACAAAGCCGCTGGTTATTACCAGCAGCACCAGAAAAATGACAACGCGTTTCCACAGTTTATTGGTCAGCGTTGTGGCTAAGGTTGGGGTCGTCGCGTTCACCGGTGTTCTCTTGTGTTGTCTTACGCCCTGATGATACTGGCTCGGTTATAAAAAACCATCGGTCTTCAGCAGCTTTTCTAGCGTGCTGATTTCAGTTGTCAGTTCCATTTTATCGTTTTCCAGCAGCTGGACGTACTTCTGGCGAAATGCGCAATGCAGCGCATGGAGGATTTCTGCTTTACGTTGGTTTAGCTCCTGGTCATTACTGTATTTTTTCAGCTTCTGCGAGAGGCCGTATCCTTTTTCAACAATCTCAAGTGTGGCAGGGAGATAGCGTCGCAGGAACGCGGTACTCGACTCTACGTCGCGTGGGTCAGTCAGTATGCACTCCTGAATCAGGCGCGTATATTTGATGATGCCCTGTAGTTCACAGTGGAGATTATCCGGCAGAGAGTGAATAGAATCCAGGCGAATGACTTCAGCCTCAAAGGGACGCGCGGATATGGTGTGCGGGGCTTCGTGGTGCGTTTGCTGTTTGGCTGGTTGTGTTACCGGGGGCGGTTTTGCGTGGCTTTCACGATGAGAAACCGTGTACTCCTGACTAAAAGCGGTGTCCTGGCGGCGAGGTGGCTGCGTTTCATGGTCTTCCTCTTCGTTAATGAAGGCGTTGATGATATGAGAAAAAACCAAATAAATGACCGGCAGGATAGCAAGGAAAGTGAAATAGTTATCGCTGGAATAAACCAGATGATAGACCAGGGTCGCTATCGCCCATGAGCGTAAGTACCTGTAAGGCGCTTTTTCAGCGGGCATTTGCCCATTGTTGAGGAGGAAAGGCGCATAGGCCATGGTCGCGACCCAATAGGGCGCGAGCGTTTTATCAACGAAAGCCGGGAGTAACAGCCAGAGCGCGCCTGCTATCAACCCCATCACAAAGTAAGGGCGGTTGAATAACATCATGTACGCTAAAAGGCCGCTTAGTGAAAGATTCAGATACCAGGGGGCCAGCGCCTCAAAAAGCGAATATTCGCTCACCGGCTCTTTCAGCGCGGCTGTGAAAATCAATAATATAAAAAAGACAACGATCGTTGCTTCAGTCAGGCGCGTTTGAAAATTAACCATGTGTGCCTTTATTCAACGTTGTTATAAAAAGCCGTCGGTCTTAAGCAGCTTTTCGAGCGTGCTCATGTCGGTTTGCAGTTCGTTTTCATCGTTTTCCAGCAACTGGGCGTGTTTCTGGCGAAAGGCAGAGTGCAGCACTTTAAGCATTTCCAGTTTGCGCGCAGTTAACTCACGCTCATTACCATGTTTTTTCAACTTCTTCGAAAGGCTGTGGCCTTTTTCGACGATTTCCAGCGTAGCGGGAAGATAGCGCTGCATAAATTTCTCACCGGGTTTTACATCGCGCGGGTCGGTAAGCATGCTGTCCTGAATAAGGCGTGCGTATTTGATAATGTTTTTCAATTCATTACGGATGTTAGCAGGTAGATTTTTGTATGATTCCAGCTGAACGATTTCGGCTTCGAAGGGGCGAGCATAGTTTTCATCACACTCTTCGCATCCATCGCAGCACTCTTCACAGCATCCTTCTTCGCAACAATCCTCATCATCGCTTTCCTCGGGGTTCTCTGCGGACACACCCGGAATGATGAATATTAAAAGGAATACCAGCAGGATGAGATACCCGTAATATTTCGCTCCAGACCAGGCAATGTTGTAGTTTATAGCGCTCCCTGCCCACATCAGAAAGTACCAGAAATGGTGTGTTTCAAGAGGCTTTCTTTTTTTTATTTCCATGAAGACATAACACCAGAAGCCCATCGTCGTAATCCAGTAGGGCATGGCCATTAAGTCTCCCGCCGCAAGCCACAGTAGACCAGCAATGATGCCAGTGATGAGTGCCGTTCGGCTGCGGACAAAGAGGTAAATCAGGATATCGACAACGACAATGTTCATCAGGAAGGGGGCGTATTTGCCATAAGCAGAAGGCTCAAGCCTCCAGAATTCCTCAGCAGAGTTTTGTGCCCAAAAAGTAAAACCGGTTATTGCGATAGCTAAAGCAATATTGAGCCAAATTGCGTTTTTTTGAAAATAAGCCATTAAGTCAGAGGTATTCCAGGTCAATTAAAAAAGAGTGAATTACAAAAAACCATCGGTCTTAAGCAGCTTTTCGAGCGTGCTCATTTCGGTTTGCAGATGTGTTGCATTGTTTTCCAGCAACTGGGCGTGTTTCTGGCGAAAAGCACAGTGCAGCGCTCCAAGGATTTGTGCCTTATCACGCGTTAACTCGTACGCACTGTCGTGTTTTTTTAACCTCTGCGTGAGGTTGTAGCCTTTCTCAATAATGTCTAGCGAGGGAGGAAGGTAGCGTTGCAAAAACTTCGTGCCCGGCTCCACGTCGTGCGGGTCGGTAAGAATGCAGTCCTGAATCAGACGGGCATATTTGATGATGCCCTGAACGTCTTCATTGATGTGCTCAGGCAGGAACGTGAAAGATTCCAGGCGTACTATTTCTTCCTCGAACGGGCGCTCGACGGCTGAAAACGCGTATTCGCCCTCTTCAATATTCACTTCATCATTGTGTTCCAGCGGGTGTTGTCCAGTCGGCGCGCGCTCCGCATAGGCCTTTTGCAGGGGAGGTTCTGTGCCTTCTTGCGACGTGGTCGAAGAAGAGACGTATAACTGAAAAGTAACAATAAAGAGCAGAATAAAACCGGTCAGGTACCAGTAATGTGAGGTGCCGGAATAGGCTACCCAGTAGCTGGCTAAACCGACTATCCAGAAGAGTAACAGCAGACCAATGACGATTGCGTTATCGTCGTCGTCAATCTTATCGTTAGAAATAATATCAAAGGTATGTACCAGAAAGGCCATGCTCGCGATCCACCAGGGCATCGCCATGACATCACCAGCCGGGAACCATAAAAAGCCTGCTGCCAGGCCAATCGCCAGCGCCAGGCGGTTGAAAAGCAGCATATATACGATAATTTCTGCGGCCAGCACGTTCATCACATAAGGCGCATTTTGGCTGATGAACGAGTGCTTAAGTGACAGAAATTCGTAGGCAAAATCCTCAGCCCACAAGGTGAAATAGATTATCAGGATGACGGTTGCGAGGTTCAACCAGCTTGTATTTTTATAAAAATTAATCATTACGTAGGAGCAATTCCGGTCAATTAACTACGTTGTGGTTTATAAAAATCCATCTGTCTTAAGCAGCTTTTCCAGCGTGCTCATTTCCGTTTTTAATTCCGTTTCATCATTTTCCAAAAGCTGGGCGTGCTTTTGCATAAATGCCGAGCGTAAGGACTGAATCAGCTCCCGGCTTTGGGCATCAATATCCTGTGCGCCACCGTGGCGCGCCAGTTCGCCGGAGAGTTGCTGGCTTTTACTCAGAATCTCGTGCACGGCGGGCAGGTAGCGCTGGAAGAACTTACGCCCAGATTCCACGTCGCGCGGGTCACTCATCATGCAGCCCTGAATCAGGCGCGCGTATTTGATGATGTCTTTGACGTCAGAGCTCAGTTCTGGCGGTAGCCGATTCATGGCTTCCAGTTGAGTGATTTCTGCTTCAAAAGGGGCGTCTGACTGTGGCGCGCTGGCGCTTGAGCGGGAGGCTGTGCTGCCCCGGCGCAGGCGATTGATGCGTGAGTAGATAAACACGCTGGCGGCGAGAATGAGCAGCCACAGCACCAGGAAACCGCTGTGCGAGGCACCGGAATACAGGTAGCTGTATGTGGCCGTACCGAGGCCGAGCAGGACCAGACCAATCAGCTGGCTCAGGCGCAGATGCCGGTCAGTTATGAGCTGCGTGAGTACCGACACCAGAATTGCCATCGCGCCCGCCCACCACGGTGTGGGCAGCATGTCGCCCACCAGAATCCATAAAAAGCCCGCTACCAGACCCACCACAAAGGCCGGTCTGTCCCAGGCCCAGGTGCGGTTAAGTAGCACAATGCCAAAGATATTGGTCGCCAGTGCGGCGTAAAAATAGTCGCTGCGGGCGTGATGGCCGATGGCCTCAAGCGTTGAAGCCTGTGAGAAATAGTTGGCGCTAAAGCCCCAGGCGATAAAAATCCACACGGCGAGCCATGCCAGCCGTTTCCAGAGCGTGTCGGTGAGCTTGTGCATTGCCGAACTGGCAACCCGATCCCTGTTTTGTGCCATGTTGAGTCTCTTTAGAAGGACGGTGGCGGAGCTGCACGCTCCGCCCGGGATTTATGACTGGGTCGGACGTGCGCCGCTGCTGGCGATGCTCGCCAGGCGTGTGCGCAGATCGTTTTCCATTGTTGACAGTTCCTGTTCCACTTCCTGGCGGCGCGTGCGGGCGTCGCTGGCAATGGTGACGGTTTCTTCAATGGTGTTGAGCAGGCGGGCCTGCACGTCGCGCAGGGTTTCGATATCCACCACGGAGCGTTCAACTTCACGCGCGGTTTCGATAGTGCCGGTTTGCAGCAATTCAGCGTTGCGGCGCAGCATTTCGTTGGTGGTGTCGGCCACGTCTTTTTGCAGCTTCGTTGCCTGGCGCTGATTGTGCAACGACAGCGCCAGCACAATCTGGCTTTTCCAGATAGGAATGGTGGAGAGAATGCTGCTCTGAATTTTTTCGGCCAGCGACTGGCTGTTGCCCTGCATCAGGCGAATCTGCGGCGCAGTCTGAATGGCGATGGTGCGCGAGAGCATCAGGTCATGCAGGCGGCGCTCAAAGCGCTGGATGCCTTCGAGCAGGTCGCGCACTTTCTGGGCGTTCATCGGGTCATTGGCGACCTGTGCCTGCGCGGCAGGCAGATCCACTTCCTGAAGCTGGGCCACCTTCTGCTTACCGGCAATGATGTGCAGGTTTATCTGCTGGAAGAACTCGCGGTTGCGGACAAACAACTGCTCCAGCGTGGAGATGTTACGCAGCAGGTCAACCATGGCGTTATCGAGTCTATCGGTGACGGTATCAACCTGCTGGGCCAGCGTCTGGTACTCGGCCATGGTGCGCTCAATGCGGTTGAACAGCTTACCCACCACCGGCAGCGAGGCCATAAAGCCCGGCTTCTCGCCAAAAGTGCTCAGATCGACGGATTTCACCTTGCCCAGCAGGTCAGTGAGCTGCTCGCCGATAACGCCTGCGTCTTTGGCCCGTACCTGCTCGAGCAGTGAGTCGGAGAAGCGTGAAATGCTGTTCATGGTTTTGGCGCCGTAAGAAATCGACAGCACCGGGTCGGTGATATCAATTTGTGCAACCAGTTGCTGAACCTCTTCCTGCTCCTGCGGCGTTAAGTTTTGCAGCGGTGGTAAGGCTTCGGTGATTTCCGTAGAGAGCGGCTGTGCGGTGGCGACAGAGGTATTTTCCGTCATGAAAGGCATCCTCGATAAAGTGTTGTCCGTGTTAAACCGCGGCAACAAAGCAGAACACCGCGGAAAAGTCTGGGATGAATGGTACTTCAGGCAGCATGTTGCGCCAACCGCGTTAAACGAAATCAGTACCCGAATCTGTCCTAATCAGGCATTACAGCGGATTCGGACATTTCCAGGTGTTGCTATATTCATAAAATGAATAACAGATAATTTTTAATTCCTTTTTGCCTTTATCTGGCTCAGATAAAACAGAAGCTACTTAACGAGCAAAACGGAGCAAATCTATGGCGGGCACACTTTTCACACTACGCGCAGCGGCAACGCTGATGTTTGCCCTGGCTGCGAGCGCACAGGCAGTGGAGGTCACCGTGGCGTATCAGACCTCTGCAGAACCCGCCAAGCTGGCGCAGGCTGAAAATAGCTTCGGTAAAGCTTCCGGTGCGAGCGTGGAATGGCGCAAGTTCGACAGTGGTTCGGGTGTGCTGCGCGCGCTGGCATCTGGCGATGTGCAGATTGGCAATATTGGCTCCAGCCCGCTGGCGGTGGCCGCCAGCCAGAAGCTGCCCATTGAGGTGTTCCTAATTGCCTCCCAGCTCGGTAGCTCCGAAGCGCTGGTGGTGAAAAAAGAGATTCGCTCACCGCAAGATCTTATCGGCAAGCGCATCGCCGTGCCGTTTATCTCAACTACCCATTACAGCCTGCTGTCGGCGCTTAAGCACTGGAACATCAAACCTGAGCAACTCACCATTGTGAACCTGCAACCTCCGGCCATTGCGGCGGCGTGGCAGCGTGGCGATATTGATGGCGCGTATGTCTGGGCGCCGGTCGTTAACGAGCTGGAAAAGCAGGGGACGGTGCTGACGGATTCAGAGCAGGTGGGTAAATGGGGCAAGCCAACGCTGGATGTGTGGGTGGTACGCAAAGATTTTGCCAAAGCGCATCCCGACGTGGTGACGGCGTTTGCCGCCAGCGCGCTCCAGGCCCAGAAGGGCTATCTTGATGCGCCCGCGGCCTGGCTGGGTGATAAACAGCACCTTGATACGCTGGCGCGTCTGAGTGGCGTACCGCAGGCGCAGGTGCCGGCGCTGGTCAAAGGCAACCGCTATTTGCCGGTGTCCGAACAGATAACGCAGCTTGGCGCACCGGTTGAAAAGGCCATTCGTGACACTGCAGAGTTCCTTAAAGAGCAGGGCAAAATTCCACAGGTGGACAGCGATTACAGCGCGTATGTCACCAGCGATTTTGTTAAACAAGTGAAGACTGCACCGCAGTCGTAAGGAGTTGCCATGCTCAACGTCAGCCATCTTAGCGCAGAGTATCGTGGTCGCCCGGCGCTGCGCGACGTTTCGCTGCGCATCGACAGCGGTGAACTGGTGGTGGTGCTTGGGCCGTCGGGTTGCGGCAAAACCACGCTGCTGAACCTGATTGCCGGGTTTCTGACGCCGTCGGCGGGGTCGATTACGCTTGACGGTGAGCCAGTCACCGGGCCAGGCGCCGAGCGCGGCGTGGTGTTTCAGAACGAAGGGCTGCTGCCGTGGCGTACAGTGCAGGACAACGTTGAGTTTGGCCTGCAGCTGGCGGGAGTGAATAAGGTTCAGCGCGGCGCGGTGGCGCGCAAAATGCTCACCCGCGTCGGGCTTGCGGGCTTTGAGCACCATTTTATCTGGCAGCTTTCTGGCGGTATGCGCCAGCGCGTGGGTATTGCGCGGGCGCTGGCCGCAAATCCCCGTCTGCTGCTGCTCGATGAGCCTTTTGGCGCACTCGATGCCTTTACGCGTGAGCAGATGCAGGAGCTGCTGCTGACTATCTGGCGCGACACGGGCAAGCAGGTGCTGCTGATTACCCACGACATTGAAGAAGCCGTGTTTCTGGCAAGCGAACTGCTGCTGCTCTCGCCCGGCCCAGGCCAGGTGGTGGAGCGCATTACGCTGGATTTCGGCCAGCGTTACGCCAGCGGTGAGTCGTGCCGCAGCATCAAGTCAGACCCGGAATTTATCGCCCGGCGTGAAGAGGTGCTCGGTAAGGTGTTTCACCAGCGAGAGGTGCTGCTATGAGCCTGCAATCAACGCTGCGTGATGTGGCAAAACCGGTCGCTGCCGTGCGCTTTCGTGTGCCGCGCAGTCTCTGGCTGAGTGCCGTGACGCTGCTGACGCTGTTAATGCTGTGGTGGGCGGTAACGGCTGCCGGGTTGGTTAGCCCGTTGTTTCTGCCTGCACCGCAGCAGGTACTGCATCAACTCATCACCATTGCCAGCCCGCAGGGGTTTATGGATGCCACGCTGTGGCAGCACCTGGCGGCAAGTCTCGGGCGCATTCTGGTTGCGCTGCTGGCGGCGGTGCTGATTGGCGTGCCGGTGGGCATCGCGATGGGATTGAACGAGACGGTGCGCGGCATTCTCGACCCGCTAATTGAAATTTATCGCCCGGTACCGCCGCTGGCCTATCTACCGCTGATGGTTATCTGGTTCGGTATTGGTGAAACCTCAAAGATTCTGTTGATTTACCTGGCGATTTTCGCGCCGGTAACGCTTTCTACCGTGGCGGGCGTGCGTAACCGCGACCCGGTGCGGGTGCGGGCCGCACAGTCGCTCGGTGCCAGCCGCTGGCAACTGCTGCGCTTTGTGATTCTGCCAGGTGCGCTGCCGGAGATTTTAACCGGGCTGCGCATTGGGCTTGGCGTTGGCTGGTCAACGCTGGTGGCCTCTGAGTTGATTGCCGCCACCCGCGGGTTGGGATTTATGGTGCAGTCTGCTGGCGAGTTTCTGGCAACCGATGTGGTGATTGCCGGGATCAGCGTGATTGCCATTATTGCATTTGGTCTTGAGCTGGGGCTGCGCGCCTTGCAGCGTCGTTTAACCCCGTGGCATGGAGTACAGCAATGAATGAACGTCTGAAAGTCACCCCGCTGGGGCCATATATTGGCGCGCTGGTCGAAAACCTGACGCTGGCAAAACCGCTGAGCGACAGCCAGTTTGAGCAGCTTTATCACGCGCTGCTCAAGCACCAGGTGCTGTTTATGCGTAATCAACCGGTGACGCCGGTACAGCAGCGCGACCTGGCGCGGCGCTTTGGCGATTTGCATATCCACCCGGTTTATCCGCACGCGGCCGAGGCCGAGGAGATTATTGTGCTGGATACCCATGACAATAATCCGCCAGATAACGATAACTGGCATACCGATGTCACTTTTATTGCCAACCCGCCATCGGGCGCTATTCTGGCGGCGAAGCTGCTGCCGCAAACCGGAGGTGACACGCTGTGGGCCAGCGGCTTTGCGGCTTATGATGCGCTTTCAGCGCCGTTTCGCGAGCTGCTGACCGGGCTGCGCGCGGAGCACGATTTTAAGAAGTCGTTCCCGGAGTATAAGCACCGCGGTAGCGAAGAGGAGCACGCGCGCTGGAAGCTGGCGGTGGAGAAAAACCCGCCACTGCTGCACCCGGTGGTGCGCAGCCACCCGGTAAGCGGACGCAAGGCGCTGTATGTGAACGAGGGGTTTACGACGCGCATTGTTGACCTTGCGCCAAAGGAAAGTGATGCGCTGCTGGGCTTTTTGTTTGCGCATATTACGAAGCCGGAGTTCCAGGTGCGCTGGCGCTGGCAGCCGGACGATGTGGCGATATGGGATAACCGAGTGACCCAGCATTACGCGAATGCGGATTATTTGCCCAGTCGCCGTATCATGCACCGCGCCACTATTCTTTAGGTGCGGAATGGCTGTGCGTGGCTGCGACGGCGTTGCTGCGTCGTCCCGGGGATGCTCACATACTAATGTATGCTGCGCTCCCGGGTCTCCTGGCGCCTTGTCTCGCATACGCACAGTCATCCCTTGACGTGGGTGGGATTAAAAGATGTTAGGTTTTTTAATTAGCAGCACTGTGCAGCTATCACGTTATGCAGGGTGACGCGGCTTGAGTACCGCGTCGAACCTGTTTAGCTCAGGCTCTCAAAGTCCTGGCTGAGCACCTCTAACTCTTCCTGTACAGCCAGCCACTCCATTTCGGCGTCTTCCAGCGCGGCTTTGGTCTGACTTTGCGTTTGCAGGCACTGGGTCAGTTCGGCTTTGCGGCTGGCGTCGTAAAGGCCGGAGTCTGAAAGCTGTTCTTCTACGCCAGCAAGCGTGGCGCTGAGTTTTTCCATCTGCTGCTCAAGCTGGGTGATTTTTTTGCGCAGCGGCTGGGTCTGGGTGCGGAACTCCGCTTCGCGGCGCTTCTGGTCTTTACGCGCCTGGGCGCTGTTGCCGCTGTCCTGTTTCGGGGCGCTGTCCTGTTGGGTTTCCTGCTTTTGCTGGTCGCTCAGCCACTGCTGGTAGTCTTCCAGATCGCCGTCAAACGGCTCCACCTGGCCGTCGTGCACCAGATACAAATCATCGGTGGTTGAGCGCAGCAGGTGCCTGTCGTGCGAGACGACAACCAGCGCGCCGTCAAAATCAATCAGCGCTTCGGTCAGCGCCTGACGCATGTCGAGATCCAGGTGGTTGGTCGGTTCGTCGAGCAGCAGCAGGTTAGGGCGCTGCCACACAATCAGCGCCAGCACCAGACGCGCTTTTTCGCCACCGGAGAACTGGCCCGTTGGGTCGGTGACTTTATCGCCGCGAAAACCGAAGCCGCCGAGATAGTCGCGCAGCGTTTGTTCGGTTTCTTTGGGGGCCTGGCGCGTCAGGTGCTGGAGTGGGGACTCATCGGCGCGCAGGTATTCCAACTGGTGCTGGGCGAAATAGCCAAGCTTGATGCCTTTGGCCAGCGCCACTTCACCGCGCAGCGGCGGCAGTTCGCCTGCCAGCAACTTAATCAACGTGGATTTACCCGCACCGTTACGGCCCAGCAGGCCAATGCGGGAACCCGGCACCAGGTTAAGCTTAATCGCATTAAGAATGACGCGCTCGCCATAGCCTGCGCTCACCTTTTCCATCTTTAACAGCGGATTAGGCAGGCTTTCAGGCGCGCGAAAGCTGAAGTGGAACGGGTTATCCACGTGCGCCGGAGCGATAAGCTCCATACGCTCAAGCATCTTGATGCGGCTCTGCGCCTGCTTAGCCTTGGTCGCTTTCGCACGAAAACGGTCAATGTAGCTTTGTAGATGGGCTACTTTTTGTTGTTGGCTTTCGTACAGCGACTGCTGTTGGGCGAGACGTGTAGCGCGCTGGCGCTCAAAGTCGCTGTAGTTTCCGGTGTATTCGAACAGCGCCTCCTGCTCAATGTGCAGGATTTTGCCGACCACCGGGTCGAGGAAGTCGCGGTCGTGGGAAATCAGAATCAGCGTGCCGGGATAACTCTTGAGCCATTTTTCCAGCCAGATAACGGCATCGAGATCGAGGTGGTTAGTCGGTTCGTCGAGCAGCAACAGGTCAGAACGACAGATAAGCGCCTGGGCAAGGTTAAGGCGCATGCGCCAGCCGCCGGAGAAGTCGCTCACCGGGCGCTCAAGCTGTTCGTTACTGAAGCCCAGCCCGTGCAACAGGCTGGCGGCACGCGCGCGAATGGTCCAGGCGTTAATGGCATCAAGCTTGCCGTGCACGCTGGCAATGGCGTGGCCGTCGTTACGTGCGTTCGCCTGGGCGAGTTCGGCTTCAAGCTGGCGATATTCGCGATCGCCGTCAATAACATACTCAATGGCCGGGACCGCCAGGGCTGGTGTTTCCTGGTTCACCCAGGCAAGTTGCCAGCTACCGGGAAAGGTGACGCTGCCCGCGTCTGCGGTTATCTCACCTTTTAACAGCGACAGCAGCGTCGATTTGCCGCAGCCATTTTTGCCAACAAGACCCACTTTCTGGCCAGGGTTGACGGTGGCGGTGGCGTTGTCCAGCAGGACGCGGGTGCCGCGGCGTATTTGTAATGAAGAGAAAACAATCATAAGGCGCCGTATGTTCAGAGTATGTTAAATTATCTTTATCGCAGGGTAACGCAGAGTGAAGCCTGTTTTGCCCGGGCTGCATGGTAGCCCAAAACGAACATGAAGACGACCTGGAGGGTAATGATGTCGCAGCCTGTACGTGTTTTGCTGCTGTATGCCCATCCGGAATCTCAGGACTCGGTTGCCAACCGGGTGTTGCTTAAACCGGCTCAGCAACTCGCGAATGTCACCGTGCACGACCTTTACGCGCACTATCCCGATTTTTTTATTGATATTCACCACGAACAGGCGCTGTTGCGTGAACACGATGTCATCGTTTTTCAGCATCCACTGTATACCTACAGTTGCCCGGCATTGCTCAAAGAGTGGCTGGACCGCGTGTTGAGCCGGGGGTTTTCAAGCGGCGTGGGCGGTAATGCACTTGAAGGCAAGTACTGGCGCAGCGTGATAACCACCGGCGAGCCTGAGGGCGCGTACCGGCGCGACGGCTTTAATCGCTACGCATTAAGCGATATTTTGCGCCCGTTTGAACTGACGGCCTCCATGTGTCGCATGCACTGGATGACGCCGATGATTGTGTACTGGGCGCGCCGCCAGTCGCAAAAAGAGCTGGAAAGCAATGCCCGCGCCTACGGTGACTGGCTGGCCTCCCCGTTACCGCCGGGGGGCCGTTGATGGCAGGAATGGATTTGTTACTGGCGGGCGTGCTGTTTCTGTTTGCGGCAGTGGTGGCGGTGCCCATTGCGGCACGCCTTGGCATTGGCGCCGTGTTGGGTTATCTGCTGGCCGGGATTGCCATTGGCCCGTGGGGACTGGGCTTTATCAGTGATGTGGATGAAATTCTGCACTTCTCTGAACTGGGCGTGGTGTTCCTGATGTTTATCATCGGGCTTGAGCTGAATCCCGCCAAACTCTGGCAGCTGCGCAGGCCCATTTTTGGAGTCGGTACTGCGCAGGTGCTGATTAGCGCCGCGCTGCTCGCGGGGCTACTGGTGCTCACGCACTTTAGCTGGCAGGCGGCAGTCGTAGGCGGCATTGGGCTTGCGATGTCGTCCACCGCCATGGCGCTCCAGCTGATGCGTGATAAAGGCATGAACCGCAGTGAGTCCGGGCAGCTTGGTTTCTCGGTGCTGCTGTTCCAGGACCTGGCAGTGATACCGGCGCTGGCGCTGGTGCCGCTGTTGGCAGGCGATGGCGATGAGCATATCGACTGGATAAAGGCGGGTTTTAAAGCGCTGGCGTTTATCGGGATGTTGATTGGTGGGCGCTACCTGCTGCGCCCGGTGTTTCGCTATATCGCCGGTTCTGGCGTGCGCGAGGTGTTCACGGCAGCGGCACTGCTGCTGGTGCTCGGCTCGGCGCTGTTTATGGATGCCCTGGGCTTTTCAATGGCGCTCGGAACCTTCCTGGCCGGGGTGCTGCTGGCAGAAAGCGAATACCGTCACGAACTGGAAATTGCCATCGAGCCGTTCAAAGGGCTGTTGCTGGGGCTGTTCTTTATTTCTGTTGGTATGGCGCTCAACCTTGGCGTGCTTTATACCCATCTCCTTTGGGTGGTGTGCAGCGTGCTGATTCTGGTCTGCGTCAAGGCGCTGGTGCTGTATAGCCTCTCACGGTTGCACGGCCTGCGTTCCTCTGAGCGGCTACAGTTTGCGGGAGTACTGAGCCAGGGCGGTGAGTTTGCGTTTGTGCTGTTTTCAACGGCGTCTTCGCAAAAATTGTTTCAAAATGACCAGATGGCGCTCTTGCTGGTCACCGTGACGTTGTCGATGATGACCACGCCGCTGCTGATGAAAGGCATCGACAAAATACTGATGCGGCGCATTAACGCCACCGACGAAGCCGCCGAAGCGCCGTTTGTGGAAGACGACAGGCCGCAGGTGATTGTGGTGGGCTTTGGGCGCTTCGGGCAGGTCATTGGCCGCCTGTTGATGGCAAATAAGATGCGCATTACGGTGCTGGAGCGCGATATCAGCGCAGTGAACCTGATGCGTAAATATGGTTACAAAGTGTATTACGGTGATGCCGCTGAGCTTGAGTTGCTGCGTGCAGCCGGTGCAGAGAACGCCCAGTCAATTGTGATTACCTGCAACGAGCCGGAAGATACAATGAAGATTGTGGCGATGTGCCAGCAGCATTTTCCGCATCTGGAAATCCTGGCGCGCGCTCGTGGGCGCGTTGAGGCTCACGAACTGTTGCAGGCTGGCGTAACACATTTTTCGCGTGAGACGTTTTCCAGTGCGCTGGAACTGGGGCGCAAGGTGCTAATGTCGCTTGGGATGCATCCGCATCAGGCACACCGTGCGCAACTGCATTTCCGACGCCTCGATATGCGCATGCTGCGTGAGCTGATGCCCATCCACAGCGATAATGCGCAGATTTCACGCGTGCGGGAGGCACGGCGCGAGCTGGAGGATATTTTTGAGCGTGAGATGCAGCAGGAGCGACGCCAGCTCGACGGTTGGGATGAGTTTGAATGAATAATTAAGGTAACAAGCAATGTCAGTGCGTAAACGGTTTATTGCCGGCGCGGTCTGTCCCCGCTGCCAGGCACAGGATTCGCTCGCGATGTGGCGAGAAAATGGCGTGGATGTGGTGGAATGTGTGCACTGTGCCCACCAGATGCGCGAAGCCGACAAGCAGGCGCGCGAGAGTGTTCGCAGTAATGAACAAGTTATCGGGATTTTTCACCCTGACTAGCGAGATGCAGCAGCTTTTTTTAAGCTAAGGGGTACAGCGGCGTCGAATTCCGCTACAATCGGCGCCAGTCTTTTTCCTTCGCTCAGGAGATATCATGAAAGTAGCAAAAGACCTGGTGGTCAGCCTGGCCTATCAGGTACGTACAGAAGACGGTGTGTTGGTTGATGAGTCTCCGGTGAGTGCGCCGCTCGACTATCTGCATGGTCACGGCTCACTGATTTCAGGCCTGGAAAAGGCGCTGGAAGGTCACGACGTTGGCGATAAGTTTGACGTTAACGTGGGCGCCAACGATGCTTACGGCCAGTTTGACGACAACCTGGTGCAGCGCGTACCGAAAGACGTCTTTATGGGCGTTGATGAGCTGCAGGTTGGCATGCGTTTTCTGGCTGAAACCGATCAGGGTCCGGTGCCGGTAGAAATCACTGAAGTCGGTGACGACTATGTGGTGGTTGACGGTAACCACATGCTGGCCGGTCAGAACCTGAACTTCAGCGTGGAAGTTATGGCAATTCGTGAAGCAACCGCAGAAGAGCTGGCCCACGGCCACGTTCACGGCGAGCACGATCATCATGAACACGGCGGCGACGGTTGCTGCGGCGGCCATGGTCACGACCATGACCACGACCATGACCACGACCATGACCACGGCGGTAAGAAAGGTGGTTGCGGCGGCGGTGGCTGTGGTTGCCACTAAGCGTTCGCGCTGAATGAAAAACAGGCACCCTTGGGTGCCTGTTTTGTTTGCGGCAAACAGGCAAGACGGCGGTTAAAAACGTTACAACGCATGTCAGGAACGTTCTGAAAATAACGGTGCGCGGCTAACACTGCAAGGACCGGGCTTATCGCCAGCGCTGTTTGCTCACCGGCGCGGGCATGGGCGAAAAACGTTGGCGCCAGACGACGCCGGGTGCAGGCATCAGTAATGCGGTGGTGGGGTTTCTTCTGACTGTGAGGCGACCAGCGATTCCTGGCTGGATTTTATCTTTTCAACCAGCAAGCGCAGATGCTCGCGCAGCTTCGCCATTTCCAGCTCATGTGCAGTGACGGTTTGATTGAGCTCTTCAATGGTTATTTCCTGAAAGGCCAGGCGGCTTTCCAGTTCGGCCAGACGCGCCTCGACGGTTTTGTGCTCCATGTTCCCACTCCCGATTTTCTTTTCAGTCCAGGATTTTACTGAAGTTAGCCACAACTACCAGTGCCGGATGACGGTGACGAAACTTCTTTAAACAAAAAGAGTCTTAAATTGTCTCGATAGCGACGGCGAAGATTGTGTAAATTTCCTGGCCGACGGTATAGTACCTGACTGATTCACATTAACCTGGGGTGAGAGGCCCCGGTCCTGGAGAGAATGGATGAAATCACTGTTTAAAGTCACGCTGCTGGCGACCACGATGGCTGTTGCCCTGAATGCACCGATGGCGTTCGCCGCCGAAGCCGCCAAACCTGCTGCCGCTGCAAGCGAAAGCAAGGCGAACTTTAAGAACGACGACCAGAAGTCAGCCTATGCACTGGGCGCATCTCTGGGTCGTTACATGGAAAATTCTCTGAAGGAGCAGGAGAAGCTGGGCATCAAGCTGGATAAAGAACAGCTGATTGCCGGTGTTCAGGACGCGTTCGCGGACAAGAGCAAGCTCTCTGATGAAGAGATTGAAAAGACCCTGCAGGGTTTTGAGGCGCGCGTGAAGGGTGCGGCTCAGGAGAAGATGGAGAAGGACGCGAAAGAAAACGCGGACAAAGGCACTAAATACCGTGACGCCTTCGCGAAAGAGAAAAACGTGAAGAAAAGCGCCACCGGCCTGCTGTATCAGGTAGAGAAAGAAGGCAGCGGCGACGCGCCGAAAGATACCGACACCGTGGTGGTGAACTACAAAGGGACGCTTATTGACGGTAAAGAGTTCGATAACTCTTACAGCCGTGGTGAGCCGCTCTCTTTCCGCCTGGACGGTGTTATCCCGGGCTGGACTGAAGGCCTCAAGAACATCAAGAAAGGCGGCAAGATCAAGCTGGTCATCCCGCCGGAGCTGGCCTACGGCAAAACCGGCGTTCCGGGCATCCCGGCTAACTCTACGCTGGTGTTTGATGTCGAACTGCTTGATATCAAAGCGACGCCAAAAGCGGACGACAAGGCTGAAGAAAAAGCCGCCGACGCTAAAGCCGCAGACAAGAAGTAATCTGCCAGACAACCGCCGCCCTCAGGGGCGGCGGTTTTTTATTGCCCGTACGATAGAATAAAAACTGGAAAGCCGCGCTGAGGGGTATTACCTTATTCGCCAATGTCATATCAGAGCCATTGCCTCAGGCAACAGGCAGGCTTCAGGAAAAGGAGTGATACTTTTTCATGTCCAGGTCGCTTTTAACTAACGAAACCAGCGAGCTTGATTTGCTGGATCAGCGCCCCTTCGATCAGACCGACTTCGATATCCTGAAATCCTACGAAGCCGTAGTGGATGGCCTTGCCATGCTGATTGGTTCCCACTGCGAAATCGTGCTGCACTCGCTGCAGGACCTGAAATGTTCGGCAATCCGCATTGCTAACGGTGAACACACCGGGCGCAAAATTGGCTCTCCGATTACCGATCTTGCACTGCGCATGCTGCACGATATGACCGGTGCGGACAGCAGCGTCTCGAAATGTTATTTCACCCGCGCCAAAAGCGGTGTGCTGATGAAATCCGTCACCATTGCGATTCGCAACCGCGAGCAGCGCGTGGTTGGCCTGCTGTGCATCAACATGAACCTCGATGTGCCGTTCTCCCAGATTATGAGCACGTTTGTGCCGCCGGAAACCCAGGACGAGGTGGCCTCGTCGGTGAACTTTGCCTCATCGGTAGAAGATCTGGTGACCCAGACGCTTGAGTTCACCATTGAAGAGGTGAATGCCGACCGCGCCGTTTCTAACAATGCCAAGAATCGCCAGATTGTGCTCAATCTCTATGAGAAGGGTATCTTCGACATTAAAGATGCGATTAATCAGGTGGCAGACCGCCTCAATATCTCTAAACACACGGTTTATCTTTATATCCGCCAGTTCAAAAGCGGCGATTTCCAGGGCCAGGACAAGTAATGCGTTTTGCTCTGATGGTGACAGGCCCTGCCTATGGCACGCAGCAGGCCAGCAGCGCATATCAGTTTGCTCAGGCGTTGCTCAGTGATGGCCATCAGCTTGAAAGTGTCTTTTTCTACCGCGAAGGCGTTTATAACGCCAATCAGCTTACCTCACCGGCAAGCGATGAGTTTGATCTCGTGCGCGCCTGGCAGGTTTTACACGATGAACACGGCGTTGCGCTGCATATCTGTGTGGCGGCAGCGCTGCGCCGCGGCGTGACGGACGAGAAGGAAGCGCGCCAGCTTAATTTGCCCGCTTATAATCTCCAGCCGGGGTTTACGCTCAGTGGTCTGGGTCAGCTGGCGCAGGCCGCGTTGACCGCTGAACGCATGGTGCAGTTCTGATGAAGCGCGTTGCCTTCCTTTTTACCCATGCCCCGCACGGCAGCGCCAGCGGCCGGGAAGGGCTGGACGCGTTGCTGGCGACCTCGGCGCTAAGTGAAGATATCGGTGTGTTTTTTATTGGCGATGGCGTGTTGCAACTGTTGCCAGGCCAGCAACCGGGGAAAATCCTTGCGCGTGATTACATCGCGACGTTTGGTGTGCTGCCGCTTTACGATATCGAACGGTGCTTTGTGTGTAACGCGTCTTTGCGCGAGCGCGGATTTGATGAGCAGCAGGCACTGGTGCTCGATGTGGCGCGACTGGCACCGGATGCGTTGCGCGCGCGTTTGCAGGATTATGATATCTTTCTGACTTTCTGAGGCGCTCATGCTCTTTACCCTCGGCCATTCTCCTTTTCACTGCGACCTGAACGCACTGCTGCGTACCGTCAGCCCTGGTGATGATCTGCTGCTTATGCAGGACGGCATTCTCGCAGCACTTGATGGCAGCGCTGCCCTTGAACTGTTGCTCGCCGCCCCCATAACGGTATCTGCCCTGCAGGATGACATTGAAGCTCGTGGTCTGGTTGCTCAAATTTCAACCAGAGTGAAGCGGGTAAGCTATACTGACTTCGTCAGGCTCACCGTTAAGCAGCGCGGCCAGGTGGCATGGTAAAGCGAGTTTAGCTGTATATTTCTTGACACCCTTTCAGCACAGCCCTAAAATTCCGCGTCCTCATATTGTATGAGGTCGTTTTATTACGTGTTTACGAAGCAAAAGCAAAAACCAGGAGCTATTTAATGGCAACAGTTAATCAGCTGGTACGCAAACCACGCGCGCGCAAAGTTGCGAAAAGCAACGTGCCGGCGCTGGAAGCATGCCCGCAGAAACGTGGTGTATGTACTCGCGTATATACTACCACTCCGAAAAAACCGAACTCCGCACTGCGTAAAGTTTGCCGTGTTCGTCTGACCAACGGTTATGAAGTTTCCTCCTACATCGGTGGCGAAGGCCACAACCTGCAGGAGCACTCCGTTGTTCTGATCCGTGGCGGTCGTGTTAAAGACCTCCCGGGTGTTCGTTATCACACCGTTCGTGGTGCGCTCGACTGCTCCGGCGTTAAAGACCGTAAGCAGGCGCGTTCCAAGTACGGCGTGAAGCGTCCTAAGGCTTAATGGACCTCCGTTAAGTAAGGCCAAACTGTTTTAACTAAATGTCAAACTAAACTCGTAGAGTTTTGGACAATCCTGAATTAACAACGGAGTATTTCCATGCCACGTCGTCGCGTTATTGGTCAGCGTAAAATTCTGCCGGATCCGAAGTTCGGATCAGAACTGCTGGCTAAATTTGTGAACATCCTGATGGTAGACGGTAAAAAATCTACCGCAGAATCTATCGTATACAGCGCGCTTGAGACCCTGGCTCAGCGCTCTGGTAAAAATGAACTGGAAGCTTTTGAAGTCGCTCTCGAAAACGTGCGCCCGACTGTAGAAGTTAAGTCTCGCCGCGTTGGTGGTTCTACTTATCAGGTTCCAGTTGAAGTCCGTCCGGTTCGTCGTAATGCTCTGGCAATGCGTTGGATCGTTGAAGCTGCTCGTAAACGCGGTGATAAATCCATGGCTCTGCGCCTGGCGAACGAACTTTCTGATGCTGCAGAAAACAAAGGTACTGCAGTGAAGAAACGTGAAGACGTTCACCGTATGGCAGAAGCCAACAAGGCGTTCGCACACTACCGTTGGTAATCCCTTCGGTGTGTTAGTCACCAGGCGGGCGCTTCAGGTAAGCCGCCCGTACTGGTTAACTTACTTGAACGTCCCCGGATATAGAGGAATAAAATGGCTCGTACAACACCCATTGCACGCTACCGTAACATCGGTATCAGTGCGCACATCGACGCCGGTAAAACTACGACTACCGAACGTATTCTGTTCTACACCGGTGTAAACCATAAGCTCGGTGAAGTTCACGACGGCGCCGCAACAATGGACTGGATGGAGCAGGAGCAGGAGCGTGGTATTACTATCACCTCTGCAGCGACTACTGCGTTCTGGTCTGGTATGGCTAAGCAGTATGAACCGCACCGCATCAACATTATCGACACCCCAGGGCACGTTGACTTCACTATCGAAGTAGAACGTTCTATGCGTGTTCTCGACGGTGCGGTAATGGTTTACTGTGCGGTCGGTGGTGTTCAGCCGCAGTCTGAAACCGTATGGCGTCAGGCGAACAAATATAAAGTTCCGCGCATCGCGTTCGTTAACAAAATGGACCGCATGGGCGCAAACTTCCTGAAAGTTGTTGGTCAGATCAAATCCCGTCTGGGCGCGAACCCGGTTCCGCTGCAGCTGGCGATTGGTGCTGAAGAAGGCTTCACCGGTGTTATCGACCTGGTGAAAATGAAAGCTATCAACTGGAATGACGAAGACAACGGCGTCACCTTCGAATACGAAGCTATTCCAGCTGAGATGCAGGACCTGGCCGACGAATGGCATCAGAACCTGATCGAATCTGCTGCAGAAGCCTCTGAAGAGCTGATGGAGAAATACCTCGGCGGTGAAGAGCTGTCTGAAGAAGAGATCAAAAAAGCGCTGCGTCAGCGCGTTCTGAACAATGAAATCATCCTGGTGACCTGTGGTTCTGCGTTTAAGAACAAAGGTGTTCAGGCGATGCTGGATGCGGTAATTGATTACCTGCCATCTCCGACTGACGTACCGGCTATCAACGGTATGCTGGACGACGGTAAAGACACCCCGGCTGAACGTCATGCAAATGACGACGAGCCGTTCGCGGCGCTGGCGTTCAAAATCGCGACTGACCCGTTTGTGGGTAACCTGACGTTCTTCCGTGTTTACTCCGGTGTGGTTAACTCAGGTGATACCGTACTGAACTCAGTGAAAGCGGCTCGCGAGCGTTTTGGTCGTATCGTTCAGATGCATGCGAACAAGCGTGAAGAGATCAAAGAAGTTCGTGCAGGTGACATCGCTGCGGCCATCGGCCTGAAAGATGTTACCACCGGTGATACGCTGTGCGATCCGGACTCGCCGATCATTCTTGAGCGTATGGAATTCCCGGAGCCGGTAATTTCTATCGCCGTAGAACCGAAAACCAAAGCTGACCAGGAAAAAATGGGTCTGGCTCTGGGCCGTCTGGCTAAAGAAGACCCGTCTTTCCGCGTATGGACTGACGAAGAATCTAACCAGACCATCATCGCCGGTATGGGTGAGCTGCACCTCGATATCATCGTTGACCGTATGAAGCGTGAATTCAACGTTGAAGCGAACGTGGGTAAACCTCAGGTTGCTTACCGCGAAGCGATTCGTGCCAAAGTTACCGATATCGAAGGTAAGCACGCCAAACAGTCTGGTGGTCGCGGTCAGTACGGTCATGTTGTTATCGACATGTACCCGCTGGAGCCGGGCTCTAACCCGAAAGGTTACGAGTTCATCAACGACATCAAAGGTGGTGTAATTCCTGGCGAATACATCCCGGCTGTTGATAAAGGCATCCAGGAGCAGCTGAAATCAGGTCCTCTGGCGGGTTATCCGGTTGTGGATATGGGTGTTCGTCTGCACTTCGGTTCTTACCATGACGTTGACTCCTCAGAACTGGCGTTTAAACTGGCTGCGTCTATTGCCTTTAAAGATGGCTTTAAGAAAGCAAAACCAGTTCTGCTTGAGCCTATCATGAAGGTTGAAGTAGAAACTCCGGAAGAGAACACCGGTGACGTTATCGGTGACCTGAGCCGTCGTCGCGGTATGCTGCGTGGCCAGGAATCTGAAGTGACTGGCGTTAAGATCCACGCTGAAGTACCGCTGTCTGAAATGTTCGGGTACGCGACTCAGCTGCGTTCTTTGACCAAAGGCCGTGCATCATACACGATGGAATTCCTCAAGTATGATGATGCGCCGAACAACGTCGCTCAGGCCGTTATCGAAGCCCGTGGCAAATAAGCCACAGGATTAAAACCAAAATCCCGTGCTCTCTCCTTAAGGGGAGAGCACAAAAGTAAGGAATATAGCCGTGTCTAAAGAAAAATTTGAACGTACAAAACCCCACGTCAACGTCGGTACTATCGGCCACGTTGACCATGGTAAAACCACGCTGACCGCTGCAATCACCACCGTACTGGCTAAGACCTACGGCGGTGCCGCTCGCGCATTCGACCAGATCGATAACGCACCGGAAGAAAAAGCACGTGGTATCACCATCAACACTTCTCACGTTGAGTACGACACCCCGACTCGTCACTACGCGCACGTTGACTGCCCAGGGCACGCCGACTACGTGAAAAACATGATCACCGGTGCTGCTCAGATGGACGGCGCTATCCTGGTTGTTGCTGCAACTGACGGCCCGATGCCGCAGACCCGTGAGCACATCCTGCTGGGTCGTCAGGTAGGCGTTCCGTACATCATCGTGTTCCTGAACAAGTGCGACATGGTTGATGACGAAGAGCTGCTGGAACTGGTTGAGATGGAAGTGCGTGAGCTGCTGTCTCAGTACGACTTCCCGGGCGACGACACCCCGATCGTTCGTGGTTCTGCACTGAAAGCGCTGGAAGGCGAAGCACAGTGGGAAGAGAAAATCATCGAACTGGCTGGCTTCCTGGATTCCTACATCCCTGAGCCGGAGCGTGCGATTGATAAGCCGTTCCTGCTGCCTATCGAAGACGTATTCTCCATCTCTGGTCGTGGTACCGTTGTTACCGGTCGTGTAGAGCGCGGTATCATCAAGGTGGGTGACGAAGTAGAAATCGTTGGTATCAAAGACACCACCAAAACCACCTGTACTGGTGTTGAAATGTTCCGCAAACTGCTGGACGAAGGTCGTGCAGGCGAGAACTGCGGCGTTCTGCTGCGTGGTACCAAGCGTGATGAAATCCAGCGTGGCCAGGTACTGGCTAAGCCGGGCACCATCAAGCCGCACACCAAGTTCGAATCAGAAGTGTACATCCTGTCCAAAGACGAAGGCGGCCGTCACACTCCGTTCTTCAAAGGCTACCGTCCGCAGTTCTACTTCCGTACAACTGACGTGACTGGCACCATCGAACTGCCGGAAGGCGTAGAGATGGTAATGCCGGGCGACAACATCAAAATGGTTGTTACCCTGATTCACCCGATCGCAATGGACGACGGTCTGCGTTTCGCAATCCGCGAAGGCGGCCGTACCGTTGGCGCGGGCGTTGTTGCTAAAGTTCTGAGCTAAGTTTTAGCGAAGAACAAAAAAGGGCGCTTCGGCGCCCTTTTTTAATGCCGCTTTGTCTGGTCGCAAAGCGGCTTTTTTATAAACAGAATGTCTTAGCGTTTGTTCAGTTCATCCTGCTGAGTGATGAGGTGCGTGGCAATACCATACTCAATCGCTTCCTGAGGACTCATCCAAAAGTTTCGATCGGTATCCTGTACCACTTTCTCATACGGCTGGCCGGTGCCGTCGCTGATTATCTTATTGATGCGATCGCGAATGCGCAGGATCTCATTGGCTTCAATCTGGATATCGGTAACCTGACCACGCACGCCGCCCAGCGGCTGGTGAATCATGAAACGCGTGTTCGGCAGGGTGAAGCGGTTTTCCTTGCGAGCGGCAAGGTAGATAGTAATACCCGCGCTGGCAACCCAGCCGGTGCCAATAACCAGAACGTCAGGTTTGATGAACTTAATCATGTCATGGATGGTGTCACCCGCTTCGACGTGGCCGCCCTGGCTGTTAATAAAGAGCTTGATGGGCTCGTCACCCATTTCCGCCAGCGCCAACAGTCTGGCAGTCACTTTAGCCGCCAGTTCCTGAGTGATTTTCTCAGAGATAATCACGGTGCGAGATTTCAGCAGCGCCTTTTCCACTGAGACGGACTTTTCCTGTTCCGGCTTATCGTTGTTTTGTTCTTCAGACATATCGGGCAGTTCCATGTTCTTTCCATTTTCAAGTGTGCACAGGTTAGCATAACTGCTCACAGCGAAACGATATCAATTAGCGCTGCTGACGAGGCGATAATCCTTACAAAAGCTGCTATTGTAATAATAAGCATTCTTATTTACACTTTGCGCAGTTTTTGAACGGGAGTCATTATGTACGTTTGTCTGTGCAATGGCGTGACTGATAAGAAAATCCGCCAGGCCGTGCGCCAGTTTCATCCACAGTCTTTTCAGCAGTTGCGCAAGTTCTTGCCCATTGGTAACCAGTGCGGGAAATGCATCAAAGCCTGTCGGGATATTATGCAAGAAGAGTTGGTAGCAATGCCGGAGTACCAGGAAATCGCCTGAGGCATGACTGACAAACCGGCCCATATTGCCGGGACATTCTCATCCTGACCTGCATCCACTCGCATGCGGGCGCATCTTTTTTTGACTATCTCCACAGCCCATCTACGCTTCAATGTAGTGGAAGCGGAGGAGTCAATAATGAAAGGTGACGTTAAGATTATAAATTATCTCAATAAATTATTGGGAAACGAGCTTGTCGCAATCAATCAGTACTTCCTCCATGCGAGGATGTTCAAAAACTGGGGCCTGATGCGTCTTAACGACGTTGAATACCATGAGTCTATCGATGAAATGAAACATGCTGACAGATATATCGAGCGTATTTTATTTCTCGAAGGTATTCCCAACTTGCAGGATCTCGGCAAGCTGCGCATTGGTGAAGATGTGGAAGAGATGTTGCGCTCAGACCTGAGCCTGGAGCTTGAGGGAGCAAAGGACCTGCGCGAGGCGATTGCGTATGCTGACAGCGTTCATGATTATGTCAGCCGCGATATGATGATAAATATTCTTGCTGAAGAAGAGCATCATATTGACTGGCTTGAAACCGAGCTTGATTTAATCACTAAGATTGGCTTGCAGAATTATATCCAGTCGCAGCTGAAAGACGCCTCATAACCGTGCGTAGTCGGCAGGGGAGGGCTCCTGCCGATTTTTGCTTTGTGCTTCCTGTCCTACCCATTTCCCCACGTACCCTGCGTTCGCCTTCACCTCCATTGTGATTATTAAATGACCATCGCTTGCTTCGCTGCCAGATTTGCGTATAATGCGCGGGCTGTCATTAAATGACGGCGGGTTCAACTGAACCCAGGCGGTGATTTTGCTGCCAACAATGTCCCCAATTGGGGGACTACGTAAGTGAACGATTACACTCCCCCATCAATCGTAATGGGTGTGAGGAGTAATTCTTTTCGTCTATAAATAATTGGAGCTCTGGTCTCATGCAGAACCAAAGAATCCGTATCCGCCTTAAAGCGTTTGATCATCGTCTGATCGATCAATCAACTGCGGAAATCGTCGAGACTGCCAAGCGCACTGGTGCGCAGGTCCGTGGTCCGATCCCGCTGCCGACCCGCAAAGAGCGCTTCACTGTTCTGATCTCCCCGCACGTTAACAAAGACGCGCGCGATCAGTACGAAATCCGCACTCACAAGCGTCTGGTTGACATCGTTGAGCCAACCGAGAAAACCGTTGATGCTCTGATGCGTCTGGATCTGGCTGCCGGTGTAGACGTGCAGATCAGCCTGGGTTAATCAGGTCATTGAGCGATTGAGAGGTTGAAACAATGATTGGTTTAGTCGGTAAAAAAGTGGGTATGACCCGCATCTTCACTGAAGAAGGCGTATCTATCCCTGTAACCGTTATCGAAGTTGAAGCAAACCGCGTTACTCAGGTCAAAGACTTGGCTAACGATGGCTACCGTGCAATCCAGGTTACTACGGGCGCTAAAAAAGCAAACCGTGTAACCAAGCCGGAAGCGGGTCACTTCGCTAAAGCTGGCGTAGAAGCTGGCCGTGGTCTGTGGGAATTCCGCCTGGCAGATGGTGAAGACTTCACCGTTGGTCAGAGCATCAGCGTTGAGCTGTTCGCAGACGTTAAAAAAGTTGACGTAACCGGTACCTCTAAAGGTAAAGGTTTCGCCGGTACCGTTAAGCGCTGGAACTTCCGTACCCAGGACGCGACTCACGGTAACTCCTTGTCTCACCGCGTTCCGGGTTCTATCGGTCAGAACCAGACTCCGGGCAAAGTGTTCAAAGGCAAGAAAATGGCAGGTCACCTGGGTAATGAGCGCGTAACCGTTCAGAGCCTGGATGTAGTACGTGTTGACGCTGAGCGCAACCTGCTGCTGGTTAAGGGCGCTGTTCCGGGTGCAACCGGTAGCGACCTCATCGTTAAACCAGCTGTGAAGGCGTGAGGAGATAGCAATGGAATTAGTACTGAAAGACGCGCAGAGCGCGCTGACTGTTTCCGAAACTACCTTCGGTCGTGATTTCAACGAAGCGCTGGTTCACCAGGTTGTAGTTGCTTACGCTGCAGGTGCCCGTCAGGGTACTCGCGCGCAGAAAACCCGTGCCGAAATCACTGGCTCCGGCAAAAAGCCGTGGCGCCAGAAAGGTACTGGCCGTGCGCGTTCTGGTTCCATCAAGAGCCCAATCTGGCGCTCTGGTGGCGTGACCTTTGCTGCACGTCCGCAGGACCACAGTCAAAAAGTTAACAAAAAGATGTACCGCGGCGCGCTGAAAAGCATCCTGTCCGAGCTGGTACGTCAGGATCGTCTGATCGTTGTCGAGCAGTTCTCTGTAGAAGCACCGAAAACCAAGCTGCTGGCCCAGAAACTGAAAGACATGGCGCTGGAAGATGTGCTGATCGTGACCGGTGAACTGGACGAGAACCTGTTCCTGGCTGCGCGCAACCTGCACAAGGTTGACGTACGTGACGCCGGTGGCATCGACCCGGTTAGCCTGATCGCCTTCGACAAAGTTGTCATGACTGCTGATGCTGTTAAGCAAGTTGAGGAGATGCTGGCATGATTCGTGAAGAACGTCTGCTGAAGGTGCTTCGCGCACCGCACGTTTCTGAAAAAGCGTCTACCGCGATGGAAAAAAACAACACCATCGTTCTCAAAGTTGCTAAAGACGCGACCAAAGCAGAAATCAAAGCTGCTGTGCAGAAACTGTTTGAAGTCGAAGTCAATGACGTCCGTACCCTGGTTGTTAAGGGTAAGGTTAAGCGTCACGGACAGCGTATCGGTCGTCGTAGCGACTGGAAAAAAGCTTACGTCACCCTGAAGGAAGGCCAGAATCTGGACTTCGTTGGCGGCGCTGAGTAAGTCGGAGGAGTAATACAATGGCAGTTGTTAAGTGTAAACCGACATCTCCGGGTCGTCGCCACGTCGTTAAAGTGGTCAACCCTGAGCTGCACAAGGGCAAACCTTTTGCTCCGTTGCTGGAAAAAAACAGCAAATCCGGTGGCCGTAACAACAATGGTCGCATCACCACTCGTCACATCGGTGGTGGCCACAAGCAGGCTTACCGTATCGTTGACTTCAAACGCAACAAAGATGGTATCCCGGCTGTTGTTGAACGTCTTGAGTACGATCCGAACCGCTCCGCGAACATCGCGCTGGTTCTGTACAAAGACGGCGAGCGCCGCTACATCCTGGCCCCTAAAGGCCTGAAAGCTGGCGACCAGATTCAGTCTGGCGTTGATGCTGCAATCAAAGCAGGTAACACCCTGCCGATGCGCAATATCCCGGTTGGTTCTACTGTTCATAATGTAGAAATGAAGCCGGGTAAAGGCGGTCAGCTGGCTCGTTCTGCTGGTACCTACGTACAGATCGTTGCTCGCGACGGTGCTTACGTGACCCTGCGTCTGCGTTCTGGTGAAATGCGTAAAGTTGAAGCTGACTGCCGCGCAACACTGGGCGAAGTCGGCAACGCTGAGCATATGCTGCGCGTTCTGGGTAAAGCAGGTGCAAGCCGCTGGCGTGGTGTTCGTCCTACCGTTCGCGGTACTGCGATGAACCCAGTCGACCACCCACATGGTGGTGGTGAAGGTCGTAACTTTGGTAAGCACCCGGTAACTCCGTGGGGCGTTCAGACCAAAGGTAAGAAGACCCGCAGCAACAAGCGTACTGATAAATTCATCGTACGTCGCCGTAGCAAAAAATAATTTTAGAGGATAAGCCATGCCACGTTCTCTCAAGAAAGGTCCTTTTATTGACCTGCACTTGCTGAAGAAGGTAGAGAAAGCGGTGGAAAGCGGAGACAAGAAGCCCCTGCGCACCTGGTCCCGTCGTTCAACGATCTTTCCGAACATGATCGGTTTGACCATCGCTGTCCATAATGGTCGTCAGCACGTTCCGGTATTCGTCACCGACGAAATGGTCGGTCACAAGCTGGGTGAATTTGCACCGACCCGTACTTACCGCGGCCACGCGGCTGATAAAAAAGCCAAGAAACGCTAAGAGAGGAGGAAGAGATGGAAACTTTAGCTCAACATCGCCATGCTCGTTCTTCCGCTCAGAAGGTTCGCCTTGTGGCTGACCTGATCCGCGGTAAGAAAGTGTCGCAGGCTCTGGACATTTTGACCTACACCAACAAGAAAGCGGCTGTACTGGTCAAGAAAGTTCTCGAATCTGCCATTGCTAACGCTGAACACAACGATGGCGCTGACATCGACGATCTGAAAGTCGCGAAAATTTTCGTCGACGAAGGCCCGAGCATGAAACGCATTATGCCGCGTGCTAAAGGTCGTGCAGATCGCATCCTGAAGCGCACCAGCCACATCACTGTGGTTGTGTCCGATCGCTGAGACTCTGGAGACTAGCAATGGGTCAGAAAGTACATCCTAATGGTATTCGCCTGGGTATTGTAAAACCATGGAACTCTACCTGGTTTGCGAACACCAAAGAATTCGCTGACAACCTGGACAGCGACTTTAAAGTACGTCAGTACCTGACGAAGGAACTGGCAAAAGCGTCTGTATCTCGTATCGTTATCGAGCGTCCGGCTAAGAGCATCCGTGTGACTATTCACACTGCTCGCCCGGGTATCGTTATCGGTAAGAAAGGTGAAGACGTTGAGAAACTGCGCAAGGTCGTAGCGGATATCGCTGGCGTTCCTGCTCAGATCAATATCGCCGAAGTGCGTAAACCTGAACTGGACGCAAAACTGGTTGCTGACAGCATCACTTCTCAGCTGGAGCGTCGTGTGATGTTCCGTCGTGCGATGAAGCGTGCTGTTCAGAACGCCATGCGTCTGGGCGCGAAAGGTATCAAAGTAGAAGTTAGCGGCCGTCTGGGTGGTGCTGAGATCGCACGTACCGAATGGTACCGTGAAGGTCGTGTTCCGCTGCACACTCTGCGTGCTGACATCGACTACAACACTTCTGAAGCGCACACCACTTACGGTGTAATCGGCGTTAAGGTGTGGATCTTCAAAGGTGAGATCCTGGGTGGTATGGCTGCTGTTGAACAACCGGAAAAACCGGCTGCTCAACCGAAAAAGCAGCAGCGTAAAGGCCGTAAATAAGGAGCGTCGCTGATGTTACAACCAAAGCGTACAAAATTCCGTAAAGTGCACAAAGGCCGCAACCGTGGTCTGGCGCAGGGTACGGATGTTAGCTTCGGCACTTTCGGTCTGAAAGCTGTTGGCCGTGGTCGTCTGACTGCACGTCAGATCGAAGCAGCACGTCGTGCTATGACCCGTGCAGTTAAGCGTCAGGGTAAGATCTGGATCCGCGTATTCCCGGACAAACCGATCACCGAAAAGCCGCTTGAAGTGCGTATGGGTAAAGGTAAAGGTAACGTGGAGTATTGGGTTGCCTTGATTCAGCCGGGTAAAGTCCTGTATGAAATGGACGGCGTACCGGAAGAGCTGGCCCGTGAAGCATTCAAGCTGGCAGCAGCGAAACTGCCGATCAAAACCACCTTTGTAACTAAGACGGTGATGTAATGAAAGCAAAAGAGCTGCGTGAAAAGAGTGTTGAAGAGCTGAACACCGAGCTGCTTAACCTGCTGCGTGAGCAGTTCAACCTGCGTATGCAGGCAGCAAGTGGCCAGCTGCAACAGACTCACCTGTTAAAGCAAGTGCGTCGTGATGTCGCACGCGTTAAGACTTTACTGACTCAGAAGGCGGGTGCGTAATGACCGATAAAATCCGTACTCTGCAGGGTCGTGTTGTTAGTGACAAGATGCAGAAATCTGCTGTTGTTGCTATCGAGCGTTTTGTGAAACACCCGATCTACGGTAAATTCATTAAGCGTACGACTAAGCTGCACATCCATGACGAGAACAACGAATGCGGTATTGGCGACAAGGTTGAAATCCGTGAATGCCGTCCGCTGTCCAAGACTAAGTCCTGGACTCTCGTTCGTGTTGTAGAGAAAGCCGTACTGTAATTTAGTACAGTCTTCTCAACAGATAAACGGCCCAGCGATGGGCCGTTTATTTTTTCTACCCATATTCAAGAGCCGGTGTTATAATGCCGCGCCCTCGACTATGGGGGATTTATAACGACCCGTATTTTTGGGTCCCGAAGTAGTAGTTGACATTAGCGGAGCACTAAATGATCCAGGAACAGACTATGCTGAGCGTCGCCGACAACTCCGGCGCACGTCGCGTAATGTGTATCAAGGTTCTGGGTGGCTCGCACCGTCGCTACGCAGGCGTCGGCGACATCATCAAGATCACCATCAAAGAAGCAATTCCGCGTGGCAAGGTCAAAAAAGGTGATGTGCTGAAGGCGGTAGTGGTGCGCACCAGGAAGGGCGTTCGTCGCCCGGACGGTTCTGTCATTCGCTTCGATGGTAATGCATGCGTTATTCTGAACAATAACAGCGAGCAGCCTATCGGTACGCGTATTTTTGGGCCGGTAACTCGTGAACTGCGTAACGAAAAGTTCATGAAAATTATCTCTCTGGCACCAGAAGTACTCTAAGGAGCGAACATGGCAGCGAAAATCCGTCGTGATGACGAAATTATCGTGCTGACCGGCAAAGATAAAGGTAAGCGCGGTAAAGTAAAAAATGTCCTGACTTCTGGTAAGGTCATTGTTGAAGGTATCAACCTGGTTAAGAAACACCAGAAGCCGGTTCCGGCTCTGAACCAACCGGGTGGCATCGTTGAAAAAGAAGCGGCTATTCAGCTTTCTAACGTTGCACTCTTCAACGCGGCAACCGGCAAGGCGGACCGTGTAGGCTTTAGATTCGAAGACGGCAAAAAAGTCCGTTTCTTCAAATCTAGTGGCGAAACTATCAAGTAATTTGGAGTAGTACGATGGCGAAACTGCATGATTACTACAAAGACGAAGTAGTTAAAAAACTCATGACTGAGTTCAACTACAATTCTGTCATGCAAGTCCCTCGGGTCGAGAAGATCACCCTGAACATGGGTGTTGGTGAAGCGATCGCTGACAAGAAACTGCTGGATAACGCAGCAGCTGACCTGGCAGCAATCTCCGGTCAAAAACCGCTGGTCACCAAAGCACGCAAATCTGTTGCAGGCTTCAAAATCCGTCAGGGCTATCCGATCGGCTGTAAAGTAACTCTGCGTGGCGAACGCATGTGGGAGTTCTTTGAGCGACTGATCTCTATTGCTGTACCGCGTATCCGTGACTTCCGTGGCCTGTCCGCTAAGTCTTTCGACGGTCGTGGTAACTACAGCATGGGTGTCCGTGAGCAGATCATCTTCCCGGAAATCGACTATGACAAAGTCGATCGCGTGCGTGGTCTGGACATTACCATCACCACCACTGCGAAATCCGATGATGAAGGCCGTGCTCTGCTGGCTGCCTTTGACTTCCCGTTCCGCAAGTAAACCAGGGTTACATTCATGGCAAAGCAATCAATGAAAGCACGCGAAGTAAAACGCGTCGCTCTGGCTGAAAAATACTTCGCTAAACGCGCTGAACTGAAAGCGATCATCTCTGATGTGAACGCTTCCGATGAAGATCGTTGGAACGCCGTTCTCAAGCTGCAGAGTCTGCCGCGTGATTCCAGCCCGTCTCGTCAGCGTAACCGCTGCCGCCAAACTGGTCGTCCGCATGGTGTTTTGCGGAAGTTCGGGTTGAGCCGTATTAAGGTCCGTGAAGCCGCTATGCGCGGTGAAATTCCGGGTCTGAAAAAGGCTAGCTGGTAATTGTCACCAATTGAATCACGGGAGTAAAGACAGATGAGCATGCAAGATCCGATCGCGGATATGCTGACCCGTATCCGTAACGGTCAGGCCGCGAACAAAGTTGCGGTCACCATGCCTTCCTCCAAGCTGAAAGTGGCAATTGCCAACGTGCTGAAGGAAGAAGGTTATATTGAAGATTTTAAAATTGAAGGCGACATCAAGCCTGAACTGGAACTGACTCTTAAGTATTTCCAGGGCAAGGCTGTGGTAGAGAGCATTCAGCGAGTCAGCCGTCCTGGTCTGCGCATCTATAAGAAAAAAGATGAGCTGCCGAAAGTTATGGCCGGTCTGGGTATCGCTGTCGTTTCTACCTCTAAAGGTGTTATGACCGATCGTGCAGCGCGCCAGGCTGGTCTTGGTGGCGAAATTATCTGCTACGTAGCCTAATTGGAGGAAATCAATGTCTCGTGTTGCTAAAGCACCGGTCGTTATTCCTGCAGGCGTAGAGGTAAAACTCAACGGTCAGGTTATTTCGATCAAAGGTAAAAACGGCGAGCTGACTCGTACTATCAACGATGCTGTTGAAGTTAAACAAGCCGATAACGCACTGACCTTCGGTCCGCGCGACGGTTTTGTTGACGGCTGGGCGCAGGCGGGTACCGCTCGTGCACTGCTCAACGCAATGGTTATCGGTGTTACCGAAGGCTTCACTAAGAAGCTGCAGCTGGTTGGTGTAGGTTATCGTGCAGCGATCAAAGGGAATGCAGTAAGCCTGTCTCTGGGCTTCTCACACCCTGTTGAACACGCGCTGCCGGCTGGGATCACAGCAGAATGCCCGTCTCAGACTGAAATCGTGCTGAAAGGCGCTGATAAACAGCTGATCGGCCAGGTTGCTGCTGACCTGCGCGCCTACCGTCGTCCTGAGCCGTATAAAGGCAAGGGTGTTCGTTACGCCGACGAAGTCGTGCGTACCAAAGAGGCTAAGAAGAAGTAAGGTAACACTATGGATAAGAAATCTGCTCGTATCCGTCGTGCGACCCGCGCACGTCGCAAGCTCCAGGAGCTTGGCGCAACTCGCCTGGTGGTACACCGTACCCCGCGTCATATTTACGCCCAGGTAATTGCCCCGAACGGTTCTGAAGTTCTGGTAGCCGCTTCTACTGTAGAGAAAGCTATCGCTGAGCAACTGAAGTATACCGGTAACAAGGATGCCGCTGCAGCTGTAGGTAAAGCTGTTGCTGAACGCGCACTGGAAAAAGGCATCAAAGATGTCTCCTTTGACCGTTCCGGTTTCCAATATCATGGTCGTGTCCAGGCACTGGCAGATGCTGCCCGTGAAGCTGGCCTTCAGTTCTAAGGTAGAGGTGTAAGATGGCTCACATCGAAAAACAAGCTGGCGAACTGCAGGAAAAGCTGATCGCGGTAAACCGTGTATCTAAAACTGTAAAAGGTGGCCGTATTTTCTCCTTCACCGCACTGACTGTAGTGGGTGATGGTAACGGTCGCGTAGGTTTTGGCTACGGTAAAGCGCGCGAAGTTCCGGCAGCGATCCAGAAAGCGATGGAAAAAGCCCGTCGCAACATGATTAACGTCGCGCTGAACAGCGGCACCCTGCAGCACCCGGTTAAAGGCGTGCACACGGGTTCTCGCGTGTTCATGCAGCCGGCTTCCGAAGGTACCGGTATCATCGCCGGTGGTGCAATGCGCGCCGTTCTGGAAGTCGCTGGGGTTCATAACGTTCTGGCTAAGGCCTATGGTTCCACCAACCCGATCAACGTAGTTCGCGCAACTATCGATGGTCTGGAGAACATGAAGTCCCCGGAAATGGTCGCTGCCAAGCGTGGTAAATCCGTTGAAGAAATTCTGGGGTAATTGACCATGGCAAAGACTATTAAAATCACTCAAACCCGCAGCGCAATCGGTCGTTTGCCGAAACACAAGGCAACACTGCTTGGCCTGGGTCTGCGTCGTATTGGTCATACCGTTGAGCGCGAGGATACTCCCGCTGTTCGTGGTATGGTCAACGCGGTTTCCTACATGGTTAAAGTTGAGGAGTAAGAGATGCGTTTAAATACTCTGTCTCCGGCCGAAGGGTCTAAGCGCGAAGGTAAGCGTCTGGGTCGTGGTATCGGTTCTGGCCTCGGTAAAACCGGTGGTCGTGGTCACAAAGGTCAGAAGTCTCGTTCTGGCGGTGGCGTACGTCGCGGTTTCGAGGGTGGTCAGATGCCGCTGTATCGTCGTCTGCCGAAATTCGGCTTCACCTCTCGCAAAGCGATGGTCACTGCAGAAGTTCGTCTGTCTGATCTCGCTAAAGTGGAAGGCGACGTAGTTGACCTGAACACGTTGAAAGCAGCTAACATTATCGGTATTCAGATTGAGTTCGCGAAAGTGATCCTGTCTGGCGAGGTAACTCGCGCGGTAACCGTTAGCGGTCTGCGTGTCACCAAAGGCGCTCGTGCTGCTATCGAAGCTGCTGGCGGTAAAATCGAGGAATAAGTAGCAGATGGCAAAGCAACCAGGATTAGATTTTCAAAGTGCTAAGGGCGGTTTCGGCGAACTGAAACGCAGACTTCTGTTTGTAATCGGTGCGCTGATCGTGTTCCGCATTGGTTCTTTTATTCCGATCCCTGGTATCGATGCCACTGTTCTTGCCAAACTGCTTGATCAACAGCGTGGCACCATCATTGAAATGTTTAACATGTTCTCTGGTGGTGCTCTGAGCCGTGCTTCTATCTTCGCTCTGGGTATTATGCCGTACATTTCGGCTTCTATTATTATCCAGCTGCTGACGGTGGTTCATCCTACCCTGGCAGAGCTGAAGAAAGAAGGGGAGTCTGGTCGTCGTAAGATTAGCCAGTACACTCGCTACGGCACGTTGGTGTTGGCTATATTCCAGTCGATCGGTATTGCTACCGGTTTGCCGAATATGCCTGGCATGCAAGGCCTGGTTATTAACCCAGGCTTTGCATTCTATTTCACCGCTGTTGTGAGTCTGGTCACCGGGACAATGTTCCTTATGTGGCTGGGCGAACAGATTACTGAACGCGGTATCGGTAACGGTATCTCAATCATAATCTTCGCAGGTATTGTTGCGGGTCTTCCGTCGGCCATTGGCCATACCATCGAGCAAGCGCGGCAGGGCGACCTGCACTTCCTTCTGTTGCTGTTGGTTGCAGTATTAGTATTCGCAGTGACCTTCTTTGTTGTCTTTGTTGAACGTGGTCAACGCCGCATTGTGGTGAACTACGCGAAACGCCAACAGGGTCGTCGTGTCTATGCTGCACAGAGCACACATTTACCGCTGAAAGTGAATATGGCTGGTGTAATCCCGGCGATTTTCGCTTCCAGTATTATTCTGTTCCCGGCAACCATTGCATCATGGTTCGGGGGCGGTACTGGTTGGAACTGGCTGACAACAATTTCGCTGTATTTGCAGCCTGGGCAACCGCTTTATGTGTTACTCTATGCGTCTGCAATCATCTTCTTCTGTTTCTTCTACACGGCGTTGGTCTTCAACCCGCGTGAAACAGCAGAGAACCTGAAGAAGTCCGGTGCATTTGTACCAGGAATTCGTCCGGGAGAGCAAACGGCGAAGTACATCGATAAAGTAATGACCCGTCTGACTCTGGTCGGCGCGCTCTATATTACTTTTATCTGCCTGATCCCGGAGTTCATGCGTGATGCAATGAAAGTGCCGTTCTACTTTGGTGGGACCTCGTTGCTTATCGTTGTTGTCGTGATTATGGACTTTATGGCTCAAGTGCAAACTCTGATGATGTCCAGTCAGTATGAGTCTGCATTGAAGAAGGCTAACCTCAAAGGCTAAGGCCAACAGGTGCCTGAGAAGTTACGGAGAGTAAAAATGAAAGTTCGTGCTTCCGTCAAGAAAATGTGCCGTAACTGCAAAATCGTTAAGCGTGATGGCGTCATCCGCGTGATTTGCAGTGCCGAGCCGAAGCATAAACAGCGTCAAGGCTGATTTATCTCGCATATTTTTCTTGCAAAGTTGGGTTGAGCTGGCTAGATTAGCCAGCCAATCTTTTGTATGTCTGTACGTTTCCATTTGAGTATCCTGAAAACGGGCTTTTCAGTATGGGGCGTGCATATCAAATTATAGGAGTGCATAGTGGCCCGTATAGCAGGCATTAACATTCCTGATCACAAACATGCTGTAATCGCATTAACCGCGATCTACGGCGTCGGCAAGACTCGCTCCAAGGCCATTCTGGTCTCTGCGGGTATCGCTGAAGATGTTAAGATCAGTGAGCTGTCTGAAGCACAGATCGACACGCTGCGTGACGAAGTTGGTAAGTTCGTTGTCGAAGGCGATCTGCGTCGTGAAATTACCCTGAGCATCAAGCGTCTTATGGACCTTGGTTGCTATCGTGGTTTGCGTCATCGTCGTGGTCTTCCGGTTCGCGGTCAGCGTACCAAGACCAATGCTCGTACCCGTAAGGGTCCGCGCAAACCGATCAAGAAATAATCGGGGTGATTGAATAATGGCAAAGGCACCAGTTCGTGCACGTAAACGTGTAAGAAAGCAAGTCTCTGACGGCGTGGCACATGTCCATGCTTCTTTCAACAACACCATCGTAACAATTACCGATCGTCAGGGTAATGCGCTGGGTTGGGCAACTGCCGGTGGTTCCGGTTTCCGTGGTTCGCGTAAATCCACTCCGTTTGCAGCTCAGGTTGCAGCAGAGCGTTGCGCTGAAGCCGTAAAAGACTACGGTATCAAGAACCTCGAAGTTATGGTTAAGGGACCGGGTCCGGGTCGCGAATCTACTATTCGTGCTCTGAACGCCGCTGGTTTCCGCATCACTAATATTACTGATGTGACTCCGATCCCTCACAACGGTTGTCGTCCGCCGAAAAAACGTCGCGTATAACGCCCGTTTTTAGGAATGTTGGAGAAAGAAAATGGCAAGATATTTGGGTCCTAAGCTCAAGCTGAGCCGTCGCGAGGGTACAGACCTGTTCCTGAAGTCTGGCGTTCGCGCGATTGATACCAAGTGTAAAATTGAACAAGCTCCTGGCCAGCACGGTGCGCGTAAACCGCGTCTGTCTGACTATGGTGTGCAGTTGCGTGAAAAGCAGAAAGTTCGCCGTATCTACGGTGTGCTGGAGCGTCAGTTCCGTAACTACTATAAAGAAGCAGCACGTCTGAAAGGCAACACCGGTGAAAACCTGTTGGCTCTGCTGGAAGGTCGTCTGGACAACGTAGTCTACCGTATGGGCTTCGGCGCCACTCGTGCAGAAGCACGTCAGCTGGTTAGCCATAAAGCGGTTATGGTAAACGGTCGTGTTGTTAACATCGCTTCTTATCAGGTTAAACCGAACGACGTTGTTAGCGTCCGTGAGAAGGCCAAAAAGCAGTCTCGCGTGAAAGCCGCTCTTGAGCTGGCTGAGCAGCGTGAAAAGCCAACCTGGCTGGAAGTTGATGCTGGCAAGATGGAAGGTACGTTCAAACGTAAACCTGAGCGTTCCGATCTGTCTGCGGACATTAACGAACACCTGATCGTCGAGCTTTACTCCAAGTAAAGCTTAGTACCAAAGAGAGGACACAATGCAGGGTTCTGTGACAGAGTTTCTAAAACCGCGCCTGGTAGATATCGAGCAAGTGAGTTCGACGCACGCCAAGGTGACCCTTGAGCCTTTAGAGCGTGGCTTTGGCCATACTCTGGGTAACGCACTGCGCCGTATTCTGCTTTCATCAATGCCGGGTTGCGCGGTGACCGAAGTTGAGATTGATGGTGTACTTCATGAGTACAGCACCAAAGAAGGTGTCCAGGAAGATATCCTGGAAATCCTGCTCAACCTGAAAGGGCTGGCGGTAAGAGTTCAGGGTAAAGACGAAGTTATTCTTTCTCTGAATAAATCTGGCATTGGCCCTGTGACTGCAGCCGACATCACCCACGACGGTGATGTCGAAATCGTCAAGCCGCAGCATGTGATCTGCCACCTGACTGATGAAAACGCATCTATTAGCATGCGTATCAAAGTTCAGCGCGGTCGTGGTTATGTGCCGGCTTCTGCCCGAATTCATTCGGAAGAAGATGAGCGCCCAATCGGTCGTCTGCTGGTCGATGCTTGCTACAGCCCTGTAGAGCGTATTGCCTACAATGTTGAAGCGGCACGCGTAGAGCAGCGTACTGACCTGGACAAGCTGGTCATCGAAATGGAAACCAATGGCACAATCGATCCTGAAGAGGCGATTCGTCGTGCGGCGACCATCCTGGCCGAACAACTGGAAGCTTTCGTTGACCTGCGTGATGTACGTCAGCCGGAAGTGAAAGAAGAGAAACCAGAATTCGATCCGATCCTGCTGCGCCCTGTTGACGATCTGGAATTGACTGTCCGCTCTGCTAACTGCCTCAAGGCAGAAGCTATCCACTATATCGGTGATCTGGTACAGCGTACCGAGGTTGAGCTGCTTAAAACGCCTAACCTGGGTAAAAAATCTCTTACTGAGATTAAAGACGTGCTGGCCTCACGTGGTCTTTCTCTGGGCATGCGCCTGGAAAACTGGCCACCGGCAAGCATTGCTGACGAGTAACCGGATCACAGGTTAAGGTTTTACTGAGAAGGATAAGGTCATGCGCCATCGTAAGAGTGGTCGTCAACTGAACCGCAACAGCAGCCATCGCCAGGCTATGTTCCGCAACATGGCAGGTTCTCTGGTTCGTCATGAGATCATCAAGACGACCCTGCCGAAAGCGAAAGAGCTGCGTCGCGTAGTTGAGCCGCTGATTACTCTTGCCAAGACTGATAGCGTTGCTAATCGTCGTCTGGCATTCGCCCGCACTCGTGATAACGAGATCGTGGCAAAACTGTTTAACGAGCTTGGCCCGCGTTTCGCGAGCCGCGCAGGTGGTTACACTCGCATTCTGAAGTGTGGCTTCCGCGCAGGTGACAATGCTCCGATGGCTTACATCGAGCTGGTTGATCGCCCTGAGCCGCAAACAGAAGCAGCAGAGTAATCTGCAGCAATATAAAAAACCCGCTTCGGCGGGTTTTTTTATTTCTGACACTCCTCACTGTGCGCAATTACTCGTATCCTTACTGGTAGGTACAGGAGGATGTCATGTGGATAATTGACCAGTGGGCTGAACGCCATATTGAAGATGCTCTGCGTGATGGAGCATTTGATAACCTGCCAGGGCGTGGCGAGCCGCTGGTGCTGGATGATGACTCACATATTCCAGTGGAACTTCGCACAGGTTATCGCTTGCTTAAAAATGCAGGCTGTTTACCGCCGGAACTGGAAATACGTAAAGAGGCACTGGAGCTTCAGGATTTGCTGCGTTCGGTTCAGGAACAACATCCTGATTATCAGGTGCTGAGTAAGCGCCTGGCGTTACTTGAGTTATGTCTACGCCAGGCTGGATTAAGTACAGATTTTCTGCACGGTGAATATGCCGACCGACTGTTTAACCGAATTGATGAGGAGTGACTTGTGTATCGCATTGGCCAACTTGCAAAACTGGCAGAGGTGACGCCAGATACTATTCGTTATTACGAAAAACTTGGGATGATGTCTCATGATATTCGTACCGAGGGCGGCTTTCGTTTATATGACGAAGACGACCTACGGCGTTTGCAATTTATTCGCCACGGCCGCCAATTAGGTTTTACTCTGGAGGCCATCGCTGAGCTGCTTTCAATTCGTGTTGATCCTGCACATCATACCTGCCAGGAGTCTAAAAGTATCGTTCAGGCCAGGCTGGCAGAAGTGGAAAGCAAGATAGCGGAGCTGCAGGAAATGCGCAATTCACTTAAAAGGCTTAATGATGCCTGCTGCGGCACTGCGCACAGTAGCGTTTACTGTTCAATTCTGGAAGCGCTTGAGCAAGGAGCTGCGCGTTGATTTTTTAGCCGTGGAGGATTAGACTCGCGGCGCTTAATACATGAGGAAACACAATGAGCACTTACAAACATACCCGAGGTCGAATTCAGGACAATGCGATTGAAGCCTTGCTGCATGATCCGCTCTTTCGCCAGCGAGTGGAAAAGAATAAAAAGGGGAAGGGAAGCTTTGAGCGTAAGGCAAAACACGGCGGAAAAGGCTACCAGGAGGCCAGTGGCAAGCAAGCAAATTGCTTTTTTACCACTGGCCTTCTGAGTTATGTTGGCTGATTAAACGCGTTTGTTATTCTGCTCTTTGAGCAGATCGCGGATTTCTCCCAGAAGCACTTCTTCTTTGGTTGGCCCGGCTGTCGGTTCTTCTTGTTTCTTACGCAGTTTATTCATCAACTTAATTGCTGCAAAAATCGCCAGGGCAACAATCACGAAGTCAAAAATGTTCTGAATGAACACACCGTAATTCATCACTACAGCGGGAATGTCACCTTCCGCAGGGCGCAGTGTCCAGACAAATTGTTTAAAGTCTATCCCACCAATCAGCAGCCCGAGTGGCGGCATGATGATATCTGCAACCAAAGATGAAACAATTTTACCGAAAGCTGCACCTATGATGACACCGACTGCCAGATCGACCACATTGCCGCGCATCGCGAAATCGCGAAACTCTTTAAGGAAACTCATTTTTCAGCTACTCCGTGTGTAAACTTAACATTGTAAGTTTAACAAATGATGCGCTGTTTGCCATAACGACTAACTTAAAAGGATTAAGGTAATCCCTTTAATGTTCATGGGATTAGGGCGGTGCTGAGTTTCCAGGCAGAGTCGTGCTCTGCCTGAGCCATTACAGGAAGAAAGGGCTTGGCTGGAACAAACGCTCTACATCAGATACGAATTTCTTATCTGTCAGGAACATAATGACGTGATCTCCCTGCTCAATACGCAGGTCATCATTGGCAATCATGACATCATTACCGCGCACAACTGCGCCGATGATTGTTCCCGGTGGGAGTTTAATTTCACTGATGACGCGTCCAACTACGCGAGAAGTACTTTCATCCCCATGAGCTACGGCTTCGATAGCTTCCGCTACACCACGGCGTAGTGAAGATACGCCGACGATATCGGCTTTGCGTACATGGCTGAGAAGTGCTGAAATCGTTGCCTGTTGCGGTGAAATGGCGATATCAATAACACTGCCCTGTACCAGATCGACGTAAGCACGGCGCTGAATCAGCACCATGACTTTTTTAGCTCCCAGCCTTTTGGCCAACATTGCCGACATGATGTTGGCTTCATCATCGTTAGTGACAGCAATAAACAAATCGACCTGTTCAATGTGCTCTTCTGAGAGCAACTCCTGATCGGATGCATCACCGTAGAAAACGATAGTGTCCTGCAACATTTCAGCCAGTTCGGCAGCACGTTGCTGGTTACGTTCAATCAGCTTAACGCTGTAATCTTTTTCAAGGCGTCTTGCAAGGCCCGCCCCGATATTGCCACCGCCGACCAGCATAATGCGCTTGTAAGGTTTCTCCAGACGCTGCAGTTCACTCATCACGGCACGAATATGCTGTGATGCTGCGATAAAGAAGACTTCATCGCCTGCTTCAACAATGGTCGAGCCCTGAGGACGAATCGGCCTGTCGTGGCGGAAAATGGCCGCAACACGAGTATCGATATGTGGCATGTGGTCACGCATTGTCGAGAGCGCATTACCGACCAGCGGTCCACCATAGTAGGCTTTTACAACGCCGAGACTGACTTTGCCTTCAGCAAAATTAACCACCTGGAGAGCGCCTGGATATTCAATCAGGCGATAAATGTTATCTATGACAAGCTGTTCAGGTGCAATCAGATGGTCAATCGGTACCGCTTCTGGCGTAAATATACGTTCCGCATCGCGAACATATTCCGGTGCACGGATACGGGCAATGCGGCTTGGCGTATTGAATAACGAATATGCTATCTGGCAGGCAATCATGTTGGTTTCATCAGAGCTGGTCACGGCGACCAGCATATCTGCATCATCGGCGCCGGCTTCACGCAATACGCGTGGATGTGAGCCATGTCCCTGAACTACCCGCAAATCAAATTTGTCCTGCAGGCTGCGCAGACGATCGCCATTGGTATCTACCACGGTAATATCGTTGTTCTCACCGACCAGATTTTCCGCCAGTGTACCGCCGACCTGGCCTGCACCGAGAATGATTATCTTCATGATTTGTCGCTTTGTTGATGCCGTAATGTCCGACCGAGCTGTGGTCAGTCTTTGATTATCTTAGCGTAATAGAAACCGTCACCTTCTTCTGGTGCTGGCAGGTTTTGTATTCCTGGACTGTCCGGCGTACCTGTATCGACAAGCTTTGCATCGAGGTGGCGTTTCAGGAAGGCTGAAATCTGTTCTTTGTTTTCTTCTGGCAGGACAGAGCAGGTTGCATACACCAGCGTGCCACCAGATTTCAGGCGTGGCCAGATGGCATCAAGAATTTCACTCTGCAACTGTGCCAGCTCGCCAATGTCTCTGTCGCGGCGCAGCCATTTGATATCCGGGTGACGGCGAATAACTCCGGTAGCAGAGCAGGGGGCATCCAACAGGATACGGTCAAACAGTCGGTCGCCACACCACTGCTCAGGATAACGGCCATCGCCAGCTTTGACCTCCGCATTCATCCCAAGGCGATCCAGGTTTTCATGCACGCGCTTGAGGCGCTGAGTATCAACATCCACCGCCAGAACGCTTGCTTTCGGAGCCGCTTCAATAATATGGGTCGTTTTACCACCCGGTGCGGCACACAGGTCGAGAATTGACTCTCCATCCTGCGGGTCAAGGTAAGTGATACAGCCTTGTGCAGAGGCATCCTGGACGGTGACATCGCCTTGTTCAAAGCCGGGAAGGGCGTGAACAGGCAATGGGGAATCAAGGCGTACTGCGTCAGGATAGTGGGAATGTGTATGGCCTTCTGCTTCCTGCTCCTGTAGTCGTGTTAGCCATTCGTCACGGCTACCGTGCTGGCGGTTGACACGCAACCACATAGGCGGGCGTTGATTGCTGGCCTCAACAATGCTCTGCCACTGCTGAGGATAGGCTTTGCGCAACCGTGTTAGCAGCCAGTCCGGGAACATCCAGCGGCATTCATTTTGCGCGGCCTGGCTTAGCAGTTCTTCCTGCCGGCGCTGGAAATTACGTAATACGCCGTTAACCAGCCCCTTAAATTGCATCTTTTTCAACGCTACAGCGCCTTCGACTGTTTCAGCGAGCGCAGCGTGCGGGGGAATACGGGTGTAAATCAGCTGATAGAAGCCGACCATGATCAGGTAATGAAGTGAGCGCTGTTTACCCGTCATCTGGCGTGACATCAGCTGGTTCACCAGCCACTCAAGTTGAGGCAGAGTACGCAGCACGCCAAAACTCAGTTCCTGCAGCAGCGCTTTATCTCTGTCTGGGACTTTTTGCTGCAGCGGTGGCAGGACATTGCTCAGCGACTGCCCTTGTTCAACCACCTGCTCAATAGCTTGTGCCGCAATGCTACGAAGATTAATGTGTTTTTTCATGGCTACAGGCAGGGTTAACCCTGCATAAAATAAAAATGCCCGGTAAACCGGGCGAATAAATACCTGATTCAGGCAATGACATTACCGGGAGTAAACCACTCTCGGCGCGAATTGAGTAAGTCCTGTGCTGGCATGGCTTTCTTTCCGGCAGGCTGGAGCATTTCCAGATTGAGAATGCCGTCCTGCGTCACCACCTGAATACCTTGCTTCCCGGCATCAAGGATGGTGCCTGGAGCAGCAGCTGATGGTTTCTCAATGACAGAAGCGCGCCAGACTTTTACTGGCTGTTCATCAATCATGAAAAAACTCATCGGCCAAGGATTGAACGCGCGAATACAGCGCTCAAGCTGAGCCGCAGGTAGCGACCAGTCAAGGCGAGCTTCCTCTTTACTCAGTTTTTCAGCATAAGTTACCAGAGCTTCATTCTGAACCTCAGGCGTTGCCCTGGCATCCGCAAGCTGGCTGAGTGTGGTCAGCAATCCCTGTGGGCCCAGCTCGGCTAACTTGTCGTAAAGCGTTGCGCTGGTGTCTTCTGGCGTAATCGGGCAAGCCAGCTTATGCAGCATATTTCCGGTATCCAGGCCTACGTCCATTTGCATAATGGTTACACCGGTTTCGGTATCGCCTGCCCACAGCGAACGCTGGATAGGTGCAGCACCGCGCCAGCGCGGCAGCAATGAGCCGTGCACGTTAATACAGCCCAGACGCGGCATTTCCAGCACTGCTTTAGGTAAAATCAGACCATAAGCCACAACAACCATCACATCGGCGTTAAGGTCGGCAACAAGCTGCTGATTTTCCGCAGGTCGTAAAGAAGCTGGCTGGAAAACAGGTAAGCCGTTTTCTTGTGCAAGCACCTTAACCGGGCTGGGCATGAGTTTTTTACCGCGACCGGCGGGGCGGTCGGGTTGCGTGAAGACGCCAACGATCTGATGCTGTGACGCAAGCAACGCGTCGAGATGACGCGCTGCAAAGTCAGGAGTGCCAGCGAAGATAATGCGTAAAGACTCGGACACGTTAATCCTTGTTACTTAGCCTGCGGCTCGCGATTTCATGCGATCCAGTTTTTCGACTTTTTGGCGAATACGCTGTTGTTTAAGCGGCGACAAGTAATCAATGAAAAGTTTACCCATCAGGTGATCCATTTCGTGCTGGATACAGATAGCCAGCAGGCCATCGGCCTCAAGCTCGTAGGGTTTGCCGTCGCGATCGAGTGCGCTGATTTTCACGCGCTCAGCACGTGGAACAAGGGCGCGTTGTTCAGGTATCGACAGACAACCTTCTTCAATGCCAGTTTCACCACTTTTTTCCAGCAACTCAGGATTGATCAGTACCAGACGCTCATCGCGATTTTCTGACACATCAATAACGATGATACGCTGATGAATGTCCACCTGCGTTGCGGCAAGGCCAATGCCTTCTTCAGCGTACATCGTTTCGAACATATCATCGACGATACGCTGAATATCTGCATTGACTTCTTTGACCGGCACTGCGATTTTGCGTAACCGCTCGTCGGGAATATGTAATACCTGCAAAACTGCCATAGATACCTGGAACTGTGTTCAGTAGTTAAAAAGTTTATACCCTCTATTCTAGACAAATCCCCCCCTGATTGACAGCATCACAAGCCAACTACAAGAAGCGAATTTGAGGCCTGCGGCAGGGAGATTGCGTGCGTAAAGAGGAGTTTTGGCTGCGTTTAATGGCCGTTCAGAGGCTTCGTGGCGAGAAGATGCAAAAGGCAGCAGAACAGCACTTGCTGTCAGGCCGCGATATTGCTCATAGCCTGCATATTGCGCAATTAAACGATACTCAGCAAAGGCAGTTTTACGGGGTTTCGGAGGATGAGCTCGAACGTGCGGAGCGCTGGCTGACAACACCGGGCAACCATTTGTTGACGGTGTTGGATGTGCATTACCCATCAGCGCTAAAGTCTATCGCCTGGTTTCCTGGGGCATTGTTTGTGCGTGGGACTATCAGTGATCTTGCATCGCCACAACTTGCTGTTGTCGGGAACCGGGCACACTCCTGGTACGGAGAGCGCTGGGGGCGTCTCTTTACCGAGACGCTTGCAGCCGCCGGGCTGACCATTACCAGTGGCCTCGCCCTGGGCATTGATAGTGTGGCGCATCGGGCAGCGCTTGGCGCCGGGGGAAAAACAATAGCAGTATTGGGAAGCGGCATACATCATATCCATCCGCACCGCCATCGGCGGCTGGCAGAAGAGATAGTTGAAAACGGTGGTGCAATCGTTTCTGAATTTTCGCTCAACACGCCGCCATGGCCCGGGAACTTTCCTCGTCGTAACAGAATTATCAGCGGTTTATCCCGTGGTGTGTTGGTTGTAGAAGCCTCGCTTAGTAGCGGTTCTCTTGTCACTGCGCGTCATGCGCTGGAGCAAGGGAGAGATGTTTTTGCCATACCTGGATCAATAGGCAGTCCTGGCAGTCAAGGCCCGCACTGGTTAATGAAGCAGGGTGCTGTACCCGTTACCTCTCCAGAAGATATTCTCGAATATTGGCAAAACGAGCTGAACTGGCTCAGAAATGCCCCCGAAATGGACAATAATTCTCCAGATATGGAGCAGCTACCATTGCCATTTGCAGACCTGTTGGCTAACGTAGGAGATGAGGTTACACCTGTTGACGTCGTCGCTGAACGTGCCGGCCAACCTGTGCCAGTGACGGTAGCCCAACTACTTGAACTGGAGTTAGCAGGATGGATCGCAGCTGTACCCGGCGGCTATGTCCGATTGAGGAGGGCAAGCCATGTTCGACGTACTCATGTACTTATTTGAGACCTACATCCACACAGAAGCTGAGATGCACGTCGATCAGGATAAATTGACGCGCGATCTCACTGACGCAGGCTTTGATCGGGAAGACATTTACAACGCACTCCTGTGGTTGGAGAAACTGGCAGATTATCAGGATGGGCTGGTCGCACCGATGCAGCTAGCCTCCGATCCTCTTTCTATACGCATTTACACTCCTGAAGAGAGCCACCGGCTGGATGCTGGCTGCCGTGGATTCTTACTGTTTCTGGAGCAGATTCAGGTGTTGAACCTCGAAACCCGCGAAATGGTCATTGAGCGCGTAATGGCGCTTGATACTGACGAATTTGATCTGGAAGATCTGAAGTGGGTTGTACTCATGGTATTGTTTAATCTTCCCGGATGTGAAAACGCCTACCAGCAAATGGAAGAGCTCCTTTTTGACGTGAATGAGGGCATGATGCACTAGCCGCGGCAGTGTATGAGGCATTATGACAAAGGCTGCACTTTTTGAGGTGCGTAAAAATGAGCTCTGCCCCCAGTGTGGGGCGGAGCTGATTATACGCTCCGGAAAACACGGACCGTTTCTGGGCTGTTCCCACTACCCGGAATGTGACTATATCCGCCCACTGAAAAACCAGGCTGATGGGCATATTGTTAAAGTACTGGAAGGGCAGTTGTGCCCGGAATGTGGTGAAGAACTGGTATTACGCCAGGGCCGCTTTGGTATGTTTATCGGCTGTGGCAATTATCCCGAATGTGGGCATACTGAACTTGTCGATAAACCAGATACGACGACGATTGCGTGCCCGCAGTGCCGTACAGGTCATCTGGTGCAGCGTCGTTCGCGCTATGGCAAAACATTCCATGCCTGCGATCGCTACCCTGAGTGCCAGTTTGCCGTTAACTTTAAACCGGTAGTGGGTGAGTGTCCTGAATGTCATTACCCGCTGCTTATTGAAAAGAAAACTGCCCATGGAGCCAGGCTCTATTGTGCGAGTAAACAATGTGGAAAGCCGGTCCCGGCCTAACAATCCTGTGAATAATGACCTTTCTGTAACGTCTCTTGAGGAGATTGTCGCTCTCCTCAAACAACACCATGTAATCGCCTACCCTACAGAAGCCGTGTTTGGTGTGGGGTGTGATCCTGATAGTGAAATTGCCGTCAATCGATTGTTAACGCTCAAACAGCGCCCTGTTGAAAAAGGATTGATTTTGATTGCTGCAAGCTTTGAGCAGCTCAAACCTTACATTGATGAGTGTGCTCTGAGTGACGCGCAGCGTCATGCCGTGTTCGCGTGCTGGCCGGGGCCGGTCACGTTTGTGTTTCCGGCAAAGCCAACCACGCCACGTTGGCTTACCGGGCGTTTTGATTCTCTGGCTGTGCGCGTAACGGATCATCCTCTGGTTGTGAGGCTCTGTGAGGCATGGGGTAAGCCGTTGGTGTCGACCAGCGCTAATTTAACTGGTTTGCCGCCTTGTCGTTCAGCGCAAGAGGTTCTTACACAGTTTGGCGCAGATTTTCCGGTGCTGGCTGGTGAAACCGCAGGCCGCCAGAATCCTTCAGAAATTCGCGATGCCTTAACCGGTGAATTGTTCCGCCAGGGGTAAAACAATGGATACATTTGCCGTTTTTGGTAATCCGATTCAGCACAGTAAGTCACCGTTTATCCACCAGATGTTTGCACAGCAAACGAAGATTATTCATCCATACGGGCGTGTTCTGGCGCCTGTCGGGGATTTTGTTTCGACGCTGGATGCGTTCTTTGCCGCTGGTGGTAAAGGTGCCAATGTGACTGTGCCTTTTAAAGAGCAGGCGTTTGCTCGCGCAGATGAACTCACTGAACGTGCGGCGTTGGCGGGAGCTGTTAATACGCTCAAGTATCTTGATGATGGGCGCTTGCTGGGTGATAACACCGACGGTATTGGGTTACTCAGCGATCTTGAACGTCTGAATCTTATACGACCGGGTTATCGTATTTTGCTGTTGGGCGCTGGTGGTGGTGCACGCGGTGCGTTGCTGCCACTGCTTTCACTTGACTGTCCTGTCACTGTAACCAACCGAACGGTGTCGCGTGCGCAGCAATTGGCGGCGCTTTTTAGCCACACTGGTAGCGTAAGTGCGGTATCGATGGATGCGCTTGAAAATCATGAGTTTGATTTGATTATCAATGCAACTTCCAGTGGTCTTGACGGCAGCGTACCGGCGATACCGGTTTCGCTACTGAGTGAACGTGTGCGTTGTTACGATATGTTCTACCAAAAAGGGCTCACGCCATTCCTTGAGTGGTGTACGCAAAACGGCGTACAGCATCATGCAGATGGATTGGGGATGCTAGTTGGGCAGGCGGCACATGCATTTCGGTTGTGGCATGGTGTATTGCCACAGACGGAGCCGGTGATAAATGCACTGAAGCAGGAAATGGCGTAATGAATCAGGCCATTCAGTTTCCCGAGCGTGAAAGCTGGGATGAAAACCGGAAAGCGGTTTGCTTCCCGGCTCTGGTCAGTGGCATGCAACTGACCTGTGCAATTCGTGGTGAAACACTGGTGGCGCGCTACGGAGCAGGCGAGTCGCCGCTTACACTGTTTCTTCACAACCGTTGGGAGCTGGAAGAAGAGGCAGAGCGGCGTATCCGTCATCAGGAAGAAGATGAATCGGGCTGGCTGTGGTTATCCTGAGCTAAATAATCATTCTTCCAGCGTACATAATTGTCAGCAGAGTATTTCAGACCTTCAAGTTCTGCTTGTGTAAGCTGGCGAGCTTTTTTTACCGGGCTGCCTATATAGAGCCAGCCACTTTCCAGACGTTTACCCGGCGGAACAAGGCTGCCAGCACCTATCATCACATCATCTTCTATTATCGCGCCATCAAGCAGAATGGACCCCATACCAACCAGAATACGGCTACCAATAGTGCAACCGTGCAGCATGGCTCTATGCCCCACAGTGACATCTTCTCCAACAATCAGCGCGTAACCTTGCGGGTTATAAGACGACTTGTGCGTAACGTGTAAGACGCTGCCATCCTGAATATTGGAGCGTGCACCAATGCTGACATAGTTAACATCGCCGCGAATGGCGACCAGCGGCCAGATGCTAACATCGTCAGCCAGACGTACGTCACCAACAACGACGCTGGAGGAGTCCACCATGACGCGTTGCCCCAGAGTAGGAAAGCATTCTTTATAGGGGCGAAGAACTTTTGCCATAAATCACCTCGTTCTTAATTACGTAAACGTGACAGTGGCCGTTTTTCAGAGCACCGACAAGGCTAAAAAGTAGAAAAAGTGCCCGGATCGCACAGGAATTCCACGAGAAGCATGAAAAATCACCACTTGAAAGAAAAGATCGAAAAAATGCTTGTGCAAAAAAATGGGATCCCTATAATGCGCCTCCGTTGACACGACAACGTGAATCAATTCACGAAACAGGTTGAATCAACAAGGAGAAAAACCCTGAAAAAACGGGTTGACTCTGAAGAGGAAGGCGGTAATATACGCCACCTCGCGACAGCAGGCTCAGCGCCGTGTCGCACTGCTCTTTAACAATTTATCAGACAATCTGTGTGGGCACTCGAGGCACTGATATCTCAACGTCGAAAGACGAAAAATGAATATCAAGTCTCAAGAGTGAACAACAGTTAATTCATTACGAACTAACAGTGAAATTCTTTGAGCATCAAACTTTAATTGAAGAGTTTGATCATGGCTCAGATTGAACGCTGGCGGCAGGCCTAACACATGCAAGTCGAGCGGCAGCGGGAAGAAGCTTGCTTCTTTGCCGGCGAGCGGCGGACGGGTGAGTAATGTCTGGGAAACTGCCTGATGGAGGGGGATAACTACTGGAAACGGTAGCTAATACCGCATAACGTCGCAAGACCAAAGAGGGGGACCTTCGGGCCTCTTGCCATCGGATGTGCCCAGATGGGATTAGCTAGTAGGTGAGGTAATGGCTCACCTAGGCGACGATCCCTAGCTGGTCTGAGAGGATGACCAGCCACACTGGAACTGAGACACGGTCCAGACTCCTACGGGAGGCAGCAGTGGGGAATATTGCACAATGGGCGCAAGCCTGATGCAGCCATGCCGCGTGTATGAAGAAGGCCTTCGGGTTGTAAAGTACTTTCAGCGGGGAGGAAGGTGGTGGACTTAATACGTTCATCAATTGACGTTACCCGCAGAAGAAGCACCGGCTAACTCCGTGCCAGCAGCCGCGGTAATACGGAGGGTGCAAGCGTTAATCGGAATTACTGGGCGTAAAGCGCACGCAGGCGGTCTGACAAGTCGGATGTGAAATCCCCGGGCTCAACCCGGGAACTGCATTCGAAACTGTCAGGCTAGAGTCTTGTAGAGGGGGGTAGAATTCCAGGTGTAGCGGTGAAATGCGTAGAGATCTGGAGGAATACCGGTGGCGAAGGCGGCCCCCTGGACAAAGACTGACGCTCAGGTGCGAAAGCGTGGGGAGCAAACAGGATTAGATACCCTGGTAGTCCACGCCGTAAACGATGTCGATTTGGAGGTTGTGCCCTTGAGGTGTGGCTTCCGGAGCTAACGCGTTAAATCGACCGCCTGGGGAGTACGGCCGCAAGGTTAAAACTCAAATGAATTGACGGGGGCCCGCACAAGCGGTGGAGCATGTGGTTTAATTCGATGCAACGCGAAGAACCTTACCTGGTCTTGACATCCATAGAACTTGGCAGAGATGCCTTGGTGCCTTCGGGAACTATGAGACAGGTGCTGCATGGCTGTCGTCA
>AMFN01000004.1 GCA_000302695.1 Enterobacteriaceae bacterium LSJC7 | reverse complement strand
AGAGTCAACCCGTTTTTTCAGGGTTTTTCTCTGTCAACCCGGCGTTCTGTTTGTCAGTTGCCGTGTCGATGGAGGCGCATTATAGGGAGCGTTGAGCGGATAGCAAGTGCAAAAAACAAAAAACTTTCCAACCGCTCATTTTTCGCCCACAGCGACTAAATTTAGCGCTTTTTGATAGCTTCAGGTAGTTTCGCCAGGCTCTCAATGACCATATCGGCAGCCGCTTCACCTTCTGGTGTCACTGGTTTGCCCGTGCGCACCAGCACTTTCGTCCCGACGCCTGCTGCTGCTGCTGCCTGCATATCTTCGAGCTTGTCGCCCACCATATAAGAAGCGGCCATATCAATATTGAGAAAATCGCGAGCAGAAATCAGCATGCCCGGCTGCGGCTTGCGGCATTCGCACTGCTGGCGATAGTCATCCAGACTGGCTTCTGGATGGTGCGGGCAATAATAGATACCGTCGAGATCCACGCCGCGGTCGGCAAGCGACCAGTCCATCCACTCGGTCAGTTGCTCAAACTGCGCTTCGCTGAAAATGCCGCGTGCAATGCCAGACTGGTTGGTTACCAGCACCAACGCATAGCCCATAGCCTTAAGCTCGCGCAGCGCGTCAATCACGCCATCAATAAATTCAAACTGGTCAATCTCGTGAACATAGCCATGATCGACATTAATTGTGCCGTCACGATCGAGAAAAATGGCGGGGACGTTATTAGCCACCGGGAGCTCCTGTAATCACATAGTGTTTCTGGCGCACATCATATCCCTGATACCGATGTGTGGCTATCACGCGCTGATTGATTTAGACGTCTGGATGCCTTAACATCCATTCTCATTACGGCCATGCCCGTATACGGCAGCATAAAATGCCACGGCTAACTCTCTATATGATAAAAATAATCTGATGATTAAACTTTCCAATATCACCAAGGTGTTCCAGCAGGGAAACCGTTCGATTCAGGCGCTTAATAACGTCAGCCTGCACGTTCCTGCCGGACAAATTTATGGCGTCATTGGCGCGTCAGGTGCGGGGAAAAGTACGCTTATTCGCTGCGTTAACCTTCTTGAGCGTCCGACCCAGGGCACCGTTCTGGTCGATGGCCAGGACCTGACTGCCCTTAGCGAAACACAGCTTTCCAAAGCCCGTCGCCAGATTGGCATGATTTTCCAGCATTTTAATCTGCTCGCTTCACGTACCGTTTACGGCAACGTCGCGCTTCCGCTGGAGCTTGACAGCACGCCACGCGCTGAAATCAAACGTCGCGTCACTGAGTTGCTGGAACTGGTAGGCCTTGCCGATAAGCATGATGCCTATCCGTCCAACCTTTCCGGTGGTCAGAAACAACGTGTTGCTATCGCCCGTGCGCTCGCCAGTAACCCGAAAGTGCTGCTGTGTGATGAAGCCACCAGCGCACTGGACCCGGCAACGACGCGCTCTATTCTGGAACTGCTTAAGGACATCAACCGTCGTCTGGGGCTGACCATTCTACTTATTACTCACGAAATGGATGTTGTTAAGCGCATCTGTGACTGCGTGGCCGTCATCAGCAATGGCGAACTGATTGAGCAGGATACCGTCAGTGAAGTGTTCTCCCATCCGAAAACACCGCTGGCCCAGCAGTTTATTCAGTCCACACTGCATCTTGATATCCCGGAAGATTACGCCCAGCGTCTGAGTAGCGAACCCAAAGCTGACGCCGTGCCGCTGATGCGCCTTGAGTTCACCGGCCAGTCGGTGGATGCCCCGCTGCTGTCCGAGACCGCGCGCCGCTTTAATGTGAATAACAACATTATTAGCGCGCAGATGGATTACGCCGGCGGCGTCAAGTTCGGCATTATGTTAGCCGAGATGCACGGCGAGCAGGATGATACACAAGCTGCCATCGCATACCTGCAGCAGCATCACGTAAAAGTAGAGGTGCTGGGTTATGTCTGAGGCAATGATGTGGTTACTGGTGCGCGGCATCTGGGAAACGCTGGCGATGACATTTGTCTCTGGCTTTTTTGGTTTTGTCATTGGTCTGCCGCTGGGCGTACTGCTTTATATTACCCGCCCGGGCCAGATCCTTCAGAACGCGGCGTTTTACCGTCTGATTTCTGCACTGGTCAATATTTTCCGTTCCATTCCGTTTATTATTTTGCTGGTGTGGATGATTCCTTTCACCCGCGCTATCGTTGGCACCTCTATCGGTCTGCAGGCGGCCATTGTTCCGCTGACAGTGGGCGCGGCCCCCTTTATTGCCCGCATGGTAGAAAACGCACTACTGGAAATCCCGTCGGGCCTGATTGAGGCTTCACGTGCGATGGGTGCAACACCGATGCAAATTATTCGCAAGGTTCTGCTGCCTGAGGCACTGCCGGGCCTGGTGAATGCCGCAACCATCACCCTTATCACGCTTGTGGGCTATTCTGCTATGGGCGGTGCTGTAGGGGCTGGCGGTCTGGGGCAAATTGGCTATCAGTACGGTTACATTGGCTATAACGCCACGGTAATGAATACTGTACTTGTGCTGCTGGTTGTACTGGTTTATTTGATTCAGTTCTGCGGTGACAGCATCGTTAGGGCCGTTACGCGTAAATAACACAACTTCACCCACCTTTCAGGTTGCAGCAATGCAGCCTGAAAGCGTGCGGATTTTCATATTCGACTCATACAAGAAGGAAAGGATATGGCTATTAAGTTTAAAACCGTTGCAGCAATTGGCGCACTTCTGGGTTCTCTGGCGCTGGTCGGCTGCGGCCAGGAAGAAAAAGATCCAAACCACATTAAAGTCGGCGTCATTGTCGGTGCTGAACAGCAGGTGGCTGAAGTCGCCCAGAAAGTGGCGAAAGACAAATACGGTCTTAACGTTGAACTGGTGACCTTCAACGACTACGTACTGCCTAACGAAGCACTGAGCAAGGGCGATATCGACGTTAACGCCTTCCAGCACAAGCCGTATCTGGATCAGCAGATTAAAGACCGTGGCTATAAACTGGTGGCGGTCGGTAATACTTTCGTTTATCCGATTGCGGGTTACTCCAAAAAAATCAAATCACTGGACGAATTGCAGCCTGGCTCCCAGGTCGCCATTCCTAACGATCCTACCAACCTGGGCCGTTCACTGCTGCTGCTGCAACAGGTGGGTTTGATTAAACTGAAAGATGGCATTGGCCTGCTGCCAACCGTACTGGACGTTACCGAAAACCCGAAAAACCTGAAGCTGGTTGAGCTGGAAGCCCCGCAGCTGCCGCGCTCGCTTGACGACGCACAGATTGCACTGGCGGTGATCAACACCACTTACGCCAGCCAGATCAACCTGACGCCAGCTAAAGACGGCATCTTTGTTGAAGACAAAGACTCCCCGTACGTGAACCTGATCGTTGCCCGTGAAGACAACAAGGATGCAGAAAACGTGAAGAAATTCGTTCAGGCCTATCAGTCTGACGAAGTGTCCGACGCTGCCAATAAAATCTTCAACGGTGGCGCGGTTAAAGGCTGGTAATTCAGGCTTTTTACATAAAATATTCAGGACGGGCTGTTGCCCGTCTTGTTATTTGGGTAATAGATTGATTCAATAAACGCCGTTTGATTATTCATTGAGGAAAAATTATGCGTGCTTTACCGATCTGTCTGTTAGCACTGACTCTAAGCGGATGCTCATTGCTAAGCAGATCTCCTGTTGAACCTGTTCAAAGCACGAGTGCACCGGTACAGCCTGAGCCCGCTCGCCCGAAAGCAACCCGCGCGGCACCGGTAAAAATCTATACCAAAGCTGAAGACTTAATCGGCAAACCGTTTCGCGACCTGGGTGAAGTGACCGGTGACAGCTGCCAGAGCAGCAGCCAGGACTCACCGCCGAATATTGCGACCGCACGCAAGCGTATGCAGGTTAATGCCTCCAAAATGAAAGCGAATGCCGTACTGCAACACAGCTGTGAAGTGACATCCGGCACGCCCGGCTGCTATCGCCAGGCCGTGTGCATCGGCTCTGCGCTCAAAGTCAGTGCGAAATGACCGCGTTTCATTTTGAACAAATCGGCATTATCCACTCACCGTATAAAGAGAAGTTTGCCGTACCGCGCCAGCCAGGGCTGGTAAAAAGCAGCGGCGGCGAACTTCATCTACTCCCTCCCTGGCACCAGCCGGATGCCGTACGCGGCCTTGAAGGCTTCAGTCATCTCTGGGTTCTGTTTGTTTTTCATCAGACAATGGGTAAAGGTGCCAGCCCAACGGTGCGTCCGCCGCGCCTGGGGGGCAACACGCGCATGGGCGTGTTTGCGACTCGCTCCACCTTTCGCCCGAATCCTGTTGGCATGTCGCTGGTTGAACTAAAAGGTATTGAGTACCGCAAAGACCGGGTTGTGTTACAGCTGGGTAGCCTGGATCTGGTCGACGGCACACCAGTGATAGACGTCAAACCGTACCTGCCCTTTGCCGAGGCACTGCCAGAAGCCCGCGCGGGCTACGCACCTCAGGCACCTGAGGCCAGCATCAATGTCAGTTTTACTCCAGAGATTGAGCAACAGCTGGCTCTGCTGGCGTCGCGCTATCCGCACATCCGGGATTTTATTGTTGAAGTGCTATCGCAGGACCCGCGCCCGGCCTATCGCAAAGACGCTGAAGACAGCCGGGATTATGCGGTCTGGCTGCTGGATTTCAACGTGCGCTGGCGCGTGACGGAGCACGGTTTCCAGGTCTTTGCCCTGGAAGCGCGTTAATTTCCTTACGCCCGCTTTTGGCAGGCCTGCCACACTGGTAAACTACCCTCAGCGATTGCACGTGGCCCACGCCCTTGCGCCTGAAATGAAGGGTGTAATTCTATTTTTGCCACAGGCTCACCCTGAGCCTGTATCAGACTGTTCATATGGAACCTTAACAACATGCGTACTAGCCAATACATGCTCTCCACACTGAAGGAGACACCCGCCGACGCCGAAGTTATCAGCCACCAGCTGATGCTGCGCGCCGGGATGATCCGCAAGCTGGCCTCCGGGTTATATTCCTGGCTGCCGACCGGCCTGCGCGTCCTGAAAAAAGTCGAAAACATCGTGCGTGAAGAGATGAATAACGCCGGTGCCATCGAGGTGTCTATGCCAGTTGTGCAGCCAGCAGACCTGTGGCAAGAAAGCGGGCGCTGGGAGCAGTACGGACCGGAACTGCTGCGCTTTGTTGACCGTGGCGAGCGTCCGTTTGTGCTTGGCCCGACGCACGAAGAAGTGATTACCGATCTGATCCGCAACGAACTCAGCTCTTATAAGCAGTTGCCGCTTAACTTCTTCCAGATTCAGACCAAATTCCGCGACGAAGTGCGCCCGCGTTTTGGCGTGATGCGTTCGCGTGAGTTCATCATGAAAGATGCTTACTCGTTCCATACCTCGCAGGAATCCCTGCAGGAAACCTATGACACGATGTACGCTGCCTATAGCCAGATTTTCACCCGCATCGGCCTGGATTTCCGCGCCGTTCAGGCCGACACCGGCTCTATCGGCGGCAGTGCGTCGCACGAATTTCAGGTGCTGGCACAAAGCGGTGAAGACGACGTCATTTTCTCAACCGAGTCCGACTACGCGGCCAACATTGAACTGGCAGAAGCCGTTGCGCCGAAGACGCCGCGCGCCGCTGCAACCCAGGAAATGACGCTGGTTGATACGCCAAATGCAAAAACCATCGCGGAGCTGGTTGAGCAGCACAACCTGCCGATTGAAAAAACGGTAAAAACGCTGCTGGTGAAAGCTGAAGAAGGCTGCGAGTTCCCGCTGGTTGCGCTGCTGGTGCGTGGCGATCATGAACTGAACGAAGTTAAAGCGGAGAAGCTGGAGCACGTTGCCAGCCCGCTGACGTTTGCAACAGAAGCCGAAATCCGCGCCGTGGTGAACGCGGGTCCTGGTTCACTGGGTCCGGTTAACCTGCCGCTGCCGGTGGTGATTGACCGCAGCGTTGCCGCGATGAGCGACTTCGGAGCCGGTGCCAACATTGATGGCAAACACTACTTCGGCATCAACTGGGAGCGCGATGTTGCATTGCCGCAGGTAGCAGATATCCGTAACGTCGTGGTGGGTGATGCCAGCCCGGACGGTAAAGGCACGCTGATGATTCGCCGCGGTATTGAAGTGGGCCACATCTTCCAGCTTGGCACCAAATACTCTGAAGCGATGAAAGCGTCCGTACAGGGCGAAGACGGTCGCAACGTTACCCTGACCATGGGCTGCTACGGCATTGGTGTTACTCGCGTCGTGGCTGCCGCCATTGAGCAGCACCACGATGACCGCGGTATTATCTGGCCGGACGCGATTGCACCGTTCCAGGTTGCCATTCTGCCGATGAATATGCACAAATCTTTCCGTGTGAAAGACCTCGCCGAGCAACTGTACAGCGAACTGCGCGCGCACGGCATTGACGTGCTGCTGGATGACCGTAAAGAGCGTCCAGGCGTGATGTTTGCCGATATGGAACTGATTGGTATCCCGCACACTATCGTGCTGGGTGACCGCAACCTCGACAACGACGATATTGAATACAAATATCGCCGCGAGGGTGAAAAGCAGCTGATCAAAACCGGCGATATCGTGAATTACCTGGTATCGAAGATCAAAGGCTAAGCCGTTCCAGCGCCTCGCGTTATGCGGGGCGTTTTTTTATCTGTGACAAAGGAGTGTCATGCGGTGATAAGACTCGCCCTGCTGTGCCTGCCGCTGCTGGCAGGCTGCACAATGGATATCGGCCCTTCACCCGAAACCCAGCGCCTGTCGTTTAGCCTGCAACAGCAAAGCTCGGCTCCAGGAAAAACGCTGCGTAATATCAGCACTGCGCAACTGCTTCCCGGCGATCTGCTGTTCTCGTCTTCGCTTGGCCTGACGTCGCTCGGGATACGCCTGTTCAGCACCTCTTCTGTCAGCCATGTTGCACTGTACATTGGCAATGGACAGGTGGCAGAAGCCGTGGGCGACGGGGTACAAATTGTGACGCTCGATGAAGCCATGGCGCACAGCGACAAGCTCTTTGCGCTACGCGTGGCAGACCTTAGCGCCGAACAGAGGCTTTCGATTTCACAGTTTGCCCACGACAAAAATGGCAGCCGCTACAACTACAGCGGCATTGTCGAGATGGTGCCGTTTATGCTGACAAAGCAGCTGTGCTCACTCAATCCTTTCTCGCGGGATTTTCGCCGCCAGTGCGTTGAAGGGCTTGCCAGCGCCCAGCTCAGCACGCCGGATGGTCGCACGCGCGACAGCTATTTCTGCTCAGAATTTGTTACCGCTGCCTATGCCGCCGCCGGGCGACCGCTCACGCTTGCCCAGTCAGGCTGGGTCAGCCCATCAGATTTGATGCATATGCGTACAGGCGACGTGGCTACGCTCGCGCCGGAGCAACCGCTGGAGTATATCGGCCACTTAAAGCAGGGGATTTACCTGAAGGCGAAAAGATTCGCGATGCTCGGCCATTAAAAAAGGCGGCACTCTGGCCGCCTGCTGGTATCAGTTGTCGCAACTTTTGCCGGGTTGAAAACGCCCGTCACCATCAGCCTTCAGCGCTTTGAACTGCGCGCCGGTATCCGGGTTCTCGTCATAAATAAAATGCGCGTTCAACGCCACCAGCACAGGCTCAGGCGAGCCGGCGAAACCGCGCTCCAGCTGGGCATTACTGTCCATCAGAAAAACGCGCCCGGTGGCACAGTCTTTAAACGTTGCGGTATCGGCCATGTAACGATACATCCCTTTCATCGCCATCGGCACCGTGGGGAGTGTCGCCTCAACCGCCTTCAGCGTGTGATTAAAGGGGGAGTCGATAGGGTTGCCGTTCCTGTCCAGCATCTCCAGCGCGTCATCATGAGGCTGGAACCAGGTTTTCTCACCTTTACTGTCCCTGAGCATCAGTTTCTCAGCGGTGCGCTCCCAGGTGCCATAATCACTGTAGCTTCCGGCGCCTTTTCCACCGAGGTAGCGCATCGTGCGTACCCAGCTGCCGTCTTTATCGAGAAACAACGATATCTCAATCCCTTCACAGTCCGCACACGCCACCACACCGCGATAGCTCTGCTGCATTGGTTTTAACTGCGCCACGGTTTCCGGTGTCTCAGAATGGTTATTGCAGCCAAAAAGAGAAAACAACGCGACCGCTGCCGCCAGAGATAACAGATATTTCTTCACACGTCGTTCCTTGCTGATAAAAAGAAAACGATATTAATCGCGCACCCTGCCACGCAATGCTTTGGTGACAGACTTTTGTGCTTTTGCATTTAGCCTGCGCTCTTTTGATGCGCGCGTCGGACGCGTCGCTCTACGGCTTTTAGCAACGGTCGTTAGCTCACGAATCAACGTTACCAGCCGCGCCAGCGCCGCTTCGCGGTTCATCTCCTGGCTGCGGTACTCCTGCGCCTTAATCACCACCACACCATCTGGCGTTATCAAGTGGTGGTTGGCCGCCAACAGGCGTGCTTTCCACGCATCTGGCAGGCTGGAAGCACGAATATCAAAACGCAGATGAATAGCCGTCGACGTTTTATTAACATGCTGCCCGCCCGCGCCCTGTGCGCGAATCGCACTGAGCGTCACTTCTTCATCGCCAATCGCTACGTTTTGAGAAAGAGCAATCATGCGCCCTGCCAGGCCGTCAGGCGTAGCTCAAGATGATGTTGCGCATCCGACAGCCAGATAATACCGTCCTGAATGGTGGCCTGAAGCGACATGGTTCTGTCAGCCAACGCACTCAACTGTGACAACTGCTCATCATCCAGGTTCCAGATAGTCAGATTGGCAAACTTAGCGAGTGCCGTCTGATTTTGCTGCCACCAGACCTGTGCCGCCCGGTTATTATAGGTAAACAACACCACCTGAGCCGACTGACTACAGGCTTTTTTCAGACGCCGCTCATCCGGCAGACCAAGTTCCACCCACAAATCAATCCCCATATGATCGTTACGCAGCCAGATTTCAGGCTCGTCGTCGGCGCTCAGGCCGCGGGTAAAAGTCAGCCGCTCATCAGCACAGGTAATCCACGCCAGCAGGCGCAGCATCATACGCTGCGTGGTTTCGGAAGGATGACAGGCCAGCGTCAGGCTGGTGTCGATAAAACGGTTACGGTTGAGGTCGGCAACGTTAACCGCTGCCTTATAGATAGTCGCTTTTAATGCCATACGGCCCCCTGAACAAACTGCGGCTATTGTAACGCAATGCCAACAACACCGCTCTGCCCGTCAGACATATCGCCCATTTTAGTGAGTATCCGACATAATCACTGTCGTGTAGAATGCTGCCCATGCCCGCAACGGCGGGCGTTTGCCGCAAGACAGGAAAGTCCGTAGATAATGTGGGTGAAGCCTGTGCTATTGCAGCCGGGGAAAGGGTTGCCTTCTTGCTAAACGCAGTTAATCCTCGTAGGCTTAATCAGGCATCCCGCGTAAAAGTCTGTTGTCCGGACTGTGACAGGAGGGCATGTGGAAAAGTATTGTGAATTAATACGCCAGCGCTACAGCGAAATTGCCAGCGGCGACCTGGGTTACATCCCGGACGCGCTTGGCTGCGTATTAAAGGTTCTGAATGAGATGGCCTCTAACCCATCACTTTCAGAGTCGGTCAGGGAACAGGCGGCGTATGCTGCCGCGAACTTACTGGTGAGCGATTATGTCAATGAATGATACCTATCAACCCATCAATTGCGATGACTATGACAATCTCGAACTCGCCTGCCAGCATCACTTGATCCTGACGCTGGAACTCAAAAGCGGGGAAGTGTTAAAAGCGAAAGCTAACGACCTTATCACGCGAAAAAATGTCGAATACTTGATTGTCGAAGATGCCGGAGCTGAGCGCGAAGTGCGCCTGGATAAGATAAACAGCTTCAGCCATCCTGAGATTGGCACCATTACCGTCAGCGCCGAATAGCGCGACGCAGCGAGAAAAAGGGCAGCCTGTGGGCTGCCCTTTTTTGTTGGCCTGGCGTGCCGGGTTAGCTTATTGCCCCGGTTTACTTTTTTGGGCGTAGTACGCGGCCAGGTTTTCAATATCGTCATCCGACAGACCGCTGACATAAGCCTTCATGATTTCTGCCTGCCCGCCGCTGCGCTCGCCCTTTTTATAGGCCTGCATTGCCTGTACCAGATAGGCTTCGCTCTGCCCGGCAATAGTCGGATACAGCGCGACCGTCGAGACTCCGTTTGCGCCATGGCAGGCCACACACATCATCGCTTTCTTTTCACCGGCCTGAACGTCGCCTTTTGCCAGCACCGGTAAGCTCAACACCAGCAACCCCAGCACCAGCCCCGCTTTTCTTATCATTGCTCTTGCTCCTTCTTCCAGTCTAACCACTGACTCTGCCCCGCCAGCGGCTGCCCTTCGCGGGTGATAAATACGCCGGCTGCACAAATCAGCTGCTCACCATAAAACAGTAGCGGCGTTGTGCCACGCTGCCAGGGCGGCACCCCCAACTCCTGCCACAATTTTTTTATACTTCTTCTGTGTGCACGCCCGACGATGTGCACCTCGCCCTGTGCACCAAAGCGCACGCTCACCGGCTCGTCTGCCCGCGGCGGGCGAACCGCCTCGCCCTCGCTGGCCCAGCGCAGCGTGCCTAACCCCTGCGGCAGTACCAGCGGCTGCTGATTGTCGCACCAGTCAAGGCAAACGCCATCAAGCGACGCGCGGTATTTCACCCACCACAGCGCGCCCTGATAGCGCCGTACTTCGCTGTCACCCAGGCGCAGGCGCGGTGTTGCATCTTCGCGCGCGCAGGCAATCTCATCCCAGATGCGCGCCAGCGCCGCACGCGACGGCATCGGCGCATGAAGATGCGCAAACCAGCGGCGGATAAGCGCATTGCGCCGCACGTCGCTCATGTCAGCCAATGCTGCAATGTGCAGTGAAGCCTGCGCGCCCAATAATCCGGCCAATGCCTCTTCAAGCAATTCATCAAGCACCTGCTCCTGCTCACCACACAGCGCAGCGCTGCGCGCTGCGGCGCGGGAAAAGTGCGGCCAGCGTGCCGCAAGCATCGGTAAAACACGCAGGCGCAGGAAGTTTCGGTCAAAGCTGTCGTCGGCGTTGCTGTCGTCATCAATCCAGCTTAAGTGATGGTGCTGTGCCCAGGCTTCAAGCGCCTGGCGCGGCGTGTCCAGCAGCGGGCGCAGCAACACAGTGTCTGCAAACGCCAGGCGCGGAGGCATGCCTGCCAGTCCCGCCGGGCCGCTGCCGCGTTTGAGCGCCAGCAGTAGCGTTTCGCACTGGTCGTCCTGATGTTGCGCTGTCACCAGCGCCTCGCCGGGTTGGAGCGCCCGCGCAAATGCCTGATAGCGCGCCTCGCGCGCCTGTGCTTCCAGTCCCTGCCCGCTATCACGCAGTGTCACAGTGCAAATCTGAAGCTCAACGTTCCAGGCATCACAAAGCGCCTGGCAGCGGCTGGCCCAGTCGTCAGCAAAGCGGCTGATGCCGTGATGAACGTGAATGGCGCGCAGGCACAAATCCGGTTGCTGTTCGCGCAGCATCACCAGTTGGTGTAACAATACCGTGGAGTCCAGCCCACCGCTGAAGGCCACCAGCAGGCGGCGCTCCGGCGCTGTCCACTCTGCCAGCGGGAGGAATGTCATAAGTCGGGGATACTGTCAGGAGTCATTGCTGGCAACGTTACCGGGCAACGCCCTGTGACGCAAGCCTTAGCGCTGATAAAGCTCCAGCGGCAGGCCATCGGGATCGGTAAAAAAGGTAAAGCGTTTATCGGTAAGCGGATCAACACGAATCGCTTCGCAGCCCACGCCGTGCTGCTCAAGGTGCTGTACCGCCGCATCCAGATCTTCCACGCTAAACGCAAGGTGACGTAAACCGCAGGCCTCCGGGTGACTCGGGCGCGCAGGCGGGAACGGGAAGGAAAACAGTTCAATCGTGTACTGGCCGTTCAGCGCCAGGTCACCTTTCCAGGAATCTCGCGCCTCGCGGTAAATCTCTGACAGCAGAGTAAAGCCAAGAATGTCGCAATAGAACGCTTTACTGCGCGGATAGTCGCTCGCAATGATAGCGATATGATGTACGTTTTTCAGGCCCAGCATAGTCTCTCCTTTTAACCAGATACCCGACATTACGCGCAGCAATGCGTACGCCACAAGCCATTCACCGCGTTTTCAGAATCCATCACGATCGAAAAGGGCCGGTAAACCGGCCCTTTTATCATCAGCAAAACCTGCAAAACGAATCAGGCGTAGCCGTAGCTCATCAGACGCTGATAGCGGCGGCTCAGCAACTCGTCTTTGCTTAAGGTATCGAGATCCGCCAGATCCGCCAGCAACTGCGCTTTCAGCGATGCCGCCATGGTTTCCGGGTTGCGGTGCGCGCCGCCCAGCGGTTCCGGGATAACGGTATCAATCAGCTTAAGCTCTTTAAGGCGTGGCGCAACAATGCCCATAGCTTCAGCCGCCAGAGGCGCTTTGTCCGCGCTCTTCCACAAAATGGACGCACAGCCTTCCGGTGAAATGACAGAATAAGTGCTGTACTGCAACATATTCACTTTATCGCCAACGCCAATGGCAAGCGCCCCACCGGAGCCGCCTTCACCAATCACGGTGCAGATAACCGGCACCGTCAGGCCTGACATTTCACGCAGGTTGCGCGCGATAGCCTCAGACTGGCCACGCTCTTCTGCGCCCACGCCCGGATAGGCGCCCGGGGTGTCGATAAAGGTAATGATCGGCATGTTAAAGCGCTCGGCCATTTCCATCAGGCGCAGCGCCTTGCGGTAGCCTTCTGGCGCGGGCATGCCGAAGTTACGGCGAATCTTCTCTTTGGTTTCGCGTCCTTTCTGATGGCCAATAATCATCACCGGCCGGCCGTCCAGGCGCGCAATACCGCCCACGATGGCCTTGTCGTCTGCATAGGCGCGATCGCCTGCCAGCTCGTCAAACTCGTCAAAAGCCAGGCGCAGATAGTCCAGCGTATAAGGACGCAGCGGATGGCGTGCCAGCTGAGCAATCTGCCATGCACCGAGATCGGCGAAGATTTTACGGGTCAACTCCACGCTTTTCTCGCGCAGACGATGCACCTCTTCATCGATGTTAATATCCAGTTTTTCATCCTGACGGCCCACGGCAGTCAGGGAATCGATTTTCGCTTCCAGCTCAGCAATTGGCTGTTCGAAATCAAGGAAATTCAGACTCATAATATTCCTGTTTTAGTCAAACTCCGGCTCCACCTGCTCCGAACCCGGCACAACTTACGCCGCCGGGCTCAACGCCTGAATCAGGCAGAAACGACAAGTCAATCAAACTCCAGTTCCACCTGCTCTGAACCAATCAGCCCGCGCAATTCGTTAAGTAAACGATCGCTGGGTGACACACGCCATGCTGCGCCAAAGCGCAACCTCGCACGCGCATCCGTTCTCTGATAGTAGAGATGTACTGGAATGGTTCCCGAACGATGGGGCTCCAGAGATTGACGGAGACGGTTTAAAAGCTGGTCATCAATTTGCCTGTCCGTCAGCGATATAGCAAGTCCGCGAGCATACTTTTCGCGAGCTTCGTCGATGTCCATCACTTCGCGGGCCATCATTTTAAGGCCCCCGCTGAAGTCATCAAAGCTGACCTGTCCGCTGACGATCAGAATACGGTCTTTCTCCAGCAGATGCTGGTATTTCTCCAGCGCCTCGGTAAACAGCATCACCTCAAGACGCCCGGAGCGGTCATCCAGCGTACAGATGCCGATACGGTTACCGCGCTTGGTTACCATTGTGCGCGCGGCCAGCACCAGACCAGCTGCCGTGGTCACTTTACCACGGTCGGTCGGGTGCATATCTTTCAGGCGCATACCGCCAACGTAGCGCTCAATTTCTTTCAGGTACTGCGTAATCGGGTGGCCGGTCAGGTACAGACCCAGCGTTTCCCGCTCGCCATCAAGCACTATCTGCTCAGGCCAGGGCTGGCAACTGGCGTAGGATTTTTCAACCTGCTCCGGCTCTTCAGCCAGTACGCCAAACATATCAGCCTGGCCGATGGCCTCGGCCTTCGCGTGCTGATCGGCCGCCTTAAGCGCATCGGCAAGCGAGTTCATCAGCGCAGCCCGGTGCGGCCCAAGCCGGTCGAACGCGCCGGACATGATGAGTTTTTCCATCACGCGCTTGTTGATTTTCTTCGTATCCGTGCGAGCGCACAAATCGAAAAGTTCGCGAAAATAGCCGCCATTATTACGGGCTTCAATAATGGCTTCAATTGGACCTTCACCGACGCCTTTGATAGCCCCGATGCCGTAAACAATTTCACCGTCATCATTGACATGGAAGTGATACAGCCCGGAGTTGATATCCGGCGGCAGGATTTTCAGCCCCATGCGCCAGCATTCGTCCACCAGGCCAACCACTTTCTCGGTGTTATCCATATCGGCGGTCATTACTGCCGCCATGAACTCAGCCGGATAGTGCGCCTTCAGCCACAGCGTCTGGTAAGACACCAGCGCGTAGGCGGCAGAGTGCGACTTGTTAAATCCGTAACCGGCGAACTTCTCCACCAGGTCAAAGATTTTGATCGCCAGTTCACCGTCGATGCCATTTTTACGCGCCCCTTCTTCAAAGGTGCCACGCTGCTTGGCCATTTCTTCGGGCTTTTTCTTACCCATTGCACGGCGCAACATATCTGCACCGCCAAGGGTATAGCCGGACAGCACCTGGGCTATCTGCATCACCTGTTCCTGATACAGAATGATGCCGTAGGTCGGCTCCAGTACGGGCTTCAGGCATTCATGCTGCCATTGAATATCCGGATAGGATATCTCTTCGCGCCCGTGCTTACGGTCAATGAAGTTATCCACCATCCCGGACTGCAGCGGGCCTGGACGGAACAGCGCCACGAGTGCAATCATGTCTTCGAAGCAGTCAGGCTGCAGGCGCTTAATCAAATCCTTCATGCCGCGCGATTCAAGCTGGAATACCGCAGTGGTTTCCGAGCGTTGCAGCATGTCGAAGCTTTTCTTGTCATCAAGTGGGATGGCAGCGATATCCAGCGGCGCTTCGCCGTGTTTCGCGCGCCGGGCGTTGATCATCTCCAGCGCCCAGTTAATGATGGTGAGCGTTCGCAGCCCGAGGAAGTCAAACTTCACCAGGCCTGCATATTCCACGTCGTTCTTATCAAACTGGGTAACCGGATGCTGGCCCGCTTCATCGCAATAGAGCGGGGCAAAATCGGTAATTTTGGTCGGCGCAATCACCACGCCACCGGCATGCTTACCGGCGTTACGTGTCACACCTTCAAGCTTGCGCGCCATGTCGATAAGCGCTTTGACCTCTTCGTCTGCCTCGTAGATTTCCGGCAGCTGCGGTTCTGCTTCAAACGCTTTAGCAAGGGTCATGCCGGGGTCTGGCGGCACCAGCTTGGAAATGCGGTCAACAAAGCCATACGGATGGCCCAGCACGCGGCCCACGTCACGAATAACCGCTTTCGCCGCCATCGTACCGAAGGTAATAATCTGCGATACCGCCTCGCGACCGTACATATCCGCCACGTGTTCAATCACCTGGTCGCGTTTCTCCATACAGAAGTCAACGTCGAAGTCAGGCATCGATACACGTTCTGGGTTGAGAAAGCGTTCGAACAGCAGGTCAAATTCCAGCGGATCGAGGTCGGTAATTTTCAGCGCGTAAGCCACCAGCGACCCGGCACCGGAACCACGCCCCGGTCCTACCGGCACGCCGTTATCCTTCGACCACTGGATAAACTCCATTACGATAAGGAAGTAACCCGGGAAGCCCATCTGGTTGATAACCTGAAGTTCAATCTCCAGGCGCTCGTCATAGGCAGGGCGGCGTTCAGCGCGCACTTGCGGGTCCGGGAACAGAAACTCAAGACGCTCTTCAAGCCCTTCGCGGGATTTTGCCACCAGGAAGTCTTCGGTGGTCATGTCGCCCGTCGGGAACTGTGGCAGGAAGTATTCGCCCAGGCGCACCGTTACGTTGCAGCGTCTGGCGATTTCAACGCTGTTTTCCAGCGCCTCCGGGAGGTCGGCAAACAGCTCGCACATTTCGTCTTCGCTACGCAGATACTGTTGTGCCGAGTAGTTGCGCGGGCGTTTCGGATCGTCGAGCGTAAAACCATCATGGATAGCAACGCGAATTTCGTGCGCGTCAAAGTCATCGGCAACCAGAAAGCACACGTCGTTAGTGGCAACGACCGGCAAGCCGCGCTGCTCTGCCAGTTCTACGGCAGCATGCAGGTAGCGCTCTTCATCCTGACGACCAGTACGGATAAGCTCCAGGTAATACCGGTCCGGGAAATACTCTTCATAGAAGGCCACGCACTGTTCGACCAGCACTGCATTGCCGCGCAGCAAGCTTTTGCCCACATCACCCATGCGTGCGCCGGATAGCAGGATAAGTCCATCGTTAAGCTCGGCCAGCCATTCGCGGTCAATCCACGGGCCAACCGCGCCATAGCCGCGCTGATAAGCGCGAGAAATCAGTAGTGTCAGGTTCTGATAGCCGACGTTGTTCATCGCCAGCACGGTGATATGGCAGTATTCGTCACCCAGCGCTTCACTGAGCATCTGGAAATCTGCACCGATGATGGGCTTCATGCCTGCGCCGTGGGCGCCGCCGTAGAATTTGACCAGGCCGCAGAGGTTGGTAAAGTCCGTGATAGCCATTGCTGGCATCTCAAGAGACGCGGCCTTTTTGACCAGCGGGCCGACTTTGGCCAGCCCGTCAATCATGGAATAGTCGCTGTGTATCCGCAGATGGATAAAACGTGGTTCAGCCATTTCGCTTCCCGATGTTAAACGTCAGGAGACCAGACCCAGCGCGCGCTTCACCGGGCCAAAGCTGCGGCGATGATGCTCAGTGGCACCGTGCTCAACCAGCCTTTCCAGGTGTAGCGCCGTCGGATAGCCCTTGTGCTGCGCAAAGCCATATTGCGGGAAATGCAGATCTAACTCCGCCATTTCCCGATCGCGGGTTACTTTCGCAAGAATAGACGCAGCGCTGATTTCCTGCACCCGGCTGTCGCCCTTGACCACCGCCATGCTCGGCATGGCAAGCGCCGGACAGCGGTTGCCGTCAATCAGCACATATTCCGGCACCACGTGCAGGCCCGCCACCGCACGCTGCATCGCGAGCATGGTGGCGTGCAAAATATTCAGTTCGTCAATTTCATGCGGTTCGGCACGACCCAGGCTCCAGCTCAGCGCTTTATCGCGAATTTCGTCATACAACGCCAGGCGACGTTTTTCACTGAGTTTCTTGGAATCGGCCAGGCCGACAATAGGGCGAGCGGGGTCGAGAATGACGGCAGCCGTCACAACGGCACCGACCAGCGGCCCGCGCCCGACTTCGTCCACACCCGCCACAAGGTGGGTATGAGGATAGATAAATTCAATCATTGTGCGAGTTCCAGCACCGCTGCCGCCGCCTGTTCATCAGCGTTACAGCGAATTTGCTCATGCAACTGGCGGAAGGTGTCGTGCATCTGGTGGCTCCTGGTGCCGCCATCGAGCAGTGGCGCGAGCGCTGCCGCCAGCTTTTCTGGTTGGCACTCTTCCTGCAACAGCTCTTTAACCAACTCACGCCCGGCCAGCAGATTCGGCAATGAGACAAATTCAGTCTTTACCAGCCGCTTTGCCAGCCAGAAAGTGAACGGCTTCATGCGGTAGCCTACCACCATCGGGCATTTCGCCAGCATACACTCCAGCGCTGCGGTGCCAGAAGCCAGCAGCGCGGCATCGCTGGCAATCATCGCCTCGCGCGCGCGGCCGTTGAGCAGATGTACCGTCAACTCCGGCGCAATCTCGGCCTTAATGCGTTCAAACTGCTCACGTCGTTTCGCGTTAACCAGCGGCACCACCACTTCCAGCGCCGGCCAGCGCTCACGCAGAATCTGCGCGGTTTTCAGGAAATCAGCACTGAGCATTTCGACTTCTGCCCCGCGGCTGCCGGGCAACAAGGCAAGGCAGCGCGCGTCGTGGGAAATCCCCAGCGCATCGCGGGCGGCGTTTTTATCCGGGTCGAGCGGCATCGCATCGGCCATCGTGTGGCCAATGAAGCGGCAGGGAACGTTAAATCTGTCGTAAAACGCTTTTTCAAAAGGCAGGAAGGCCAAAACCATGTTGGTGGATCTGCCAATTTTGAAAACACGCTTCTGGCGCCAGGCCCAGACGGACGGGCTGACGTAGTGAATGGTTTTGATGCCACGCTTTTTGAGATTGCCTTCAAGCGTGATGTTGAAGTCCGGTGCGTCGATACCGACAAACACGTCCGGTTGCAGTTCGCTAAAGCGCTTTGTCAGGTCAGCACGGATATGCAAAAGGCGCTTCAGGCGACCGAGGACTTCGACAATCCCCATCACCGCCAGCTCTTCCATTTCGTACCAGGCCTCGCAGCCCTGCTCCTGCATCAGCGGACCCGCTACGCCCACAAAGCGCGCATCGGGCACCTGCTCACGCAGCGCACGAATCAGGCCAGCGCCCAGAATATCGCCGGAGGTTTCTCCGGCGACGAGGGCGATAGTCAGCGGTCGTCCTGCTTTCATTTAGCGAATCAGGCCGCGGGTGGAGCGCGCGAAAAAGTCAGTGAACAGCTTCACCTCTTCGTGCTGTGCTGCCAGCGCGTCAATCTCCGGCTTCGCCTCTTCCAGCGTCTTGCCGCTGCGATAGAGCAGCTTATACGCGTTGCGGATGGCGTGCAGGGCATCTTTGCTAAAGCCACGGCGCTTAAGGCCTTCGATATTCACACCAAACGGCGTGGCATGGTTGCCCTGGGCAATCACGTATGGCGGTACGTCCTGGGCAACGCCGGAACAGCCGCCAACCATGACGTGCGCACCGATAATGCAGAACTGATGCACCGCGGTCATGCCACCAATAATAGCGAAGTCATCCACGCTAACGTGGCCTGCCAGTGTAGCGTTGTTCGCGAGGATACAGCGGCTACCGACCTGGCAATCATGCGCCACGTGCGCGTTGATCATCAGCAGGTTGTCGCTACCCACCTTCGTTAATCCACCGCCCTGCTCGGTACCGCGGTGAATGGTGACGCTTTCGCGAATGCGGTTACGATCGCCAATTTCCACACGAGTCGGCTCGCCAGCGTATTTCAGATCCTGGTTAACTTCGCCAATGGAAGTGAACTGATAGATCTGGTTATCCCGGCCAATTTTGGTGTGACCATTGACAACAACGTGTGATTTCAGCTCAGTACCTTCACCGATTTCAACGTCAGGACCAACCAGGCAATACGGACCAATGCGAACGTTAGCGCCAATAACGGCGCCGTCTTCCACAATGGCGGTAGGATGAATAAAGGCGGATTTATCAATCACGTATCAGGCCTCCCGGTTACGGGCACACATCATCGTCGCTTCGCAGACAACTTTACCGTCAACCGTCGCCACACCGCTAAAGCGCGTTACGCCACGGCGGGTTTTCTCGAAGGTCACTTCCATAATCATCTGATCGCCCGGTACGACCGGGCGCTTGAAGCGCGCGTCGTCGATGCCCGCAAAATAGTAGAGTTCACCCGGCTCGAGTTTACCCATGCTTTTAAACGCCAGAATGCCAGTGGCCTGCGCCATCGCTTCCAGAATCAGCACACCGGGGAAAATCGGTTTGCCAGGGAAATGGCCCTGGAAAAACGGTTCATTGACAGAAACATTCTTTACAGCGCGCAAAAAACGACCTTCTTCAAAGTCCAGCACACGGTCGACCAGCAAAAAAGGAAAACGGTGCGGCAGAAGCTCAAGAATCTCTTCAATGTGCAGAGTATGAGTGTCAGTAGTCAAAATACTCTTCCTGTCTAATATAAAAAATAAAACGCAATATAACACGAACACGGCCTGCCGCGCTCCGGAGATCGCTGACAGGCCGCGAAACTGATTGCTGGACGCAGGTATTATGCGCCGCTGGTATCCTGATTGACTTTACGTTCAAGCGCTTTCAGGCGCTTACTCATTTCGTCAATATTCATGACCAGGGCTGCTGTTTTACGCCAGGCTTTATTCGGTTGCAGCGGAATACCCGAGGAATAAACACCCGGTTCCTTAATGGGGCGCATTACCATGCCCATACCGGTCACAGTAACCTTGTCGCAGATTTCCATATGACCGTTAATGACGCTGGCACCGCCAATCATGCAGTAACGGCCAATTTTCAGGCTGCCTGCCATGATTACGCCACCGGCAACGGCGGTATTGTCGCCAATCACAACGTTATGTGCAATCTGACACTGGTTGTCGATGATGACGCCATTGCCAATCTGCGTGTCGTCCAGTGCGCCGCGGTCGATAGTGGTACAAGCCCCGATCTCGACGCGGGAGCCGATGATAACGCGGCCCAACTGCGGGATCTTGACCCAGTTGCCACGATCGTTGGCATAGCCAAAACCATCTGCGCCGATCACGGTACCCGACTGGATGAGGCAGTGCTCACCAATCGTGATTTCGTGATATACGCTCACGTTCGCCCACAGGCGCGTACCGGCACCAATGCAGGTATTTTTACCCACAAAGCAGCCTGCACCAATCACAACGTTATCACCCAACTCTACGCCAGATTCGATAACCGCATTGGCACCCACCGCAACATTCGCGCCCAGTTTTGCCGTAGGATCGATAACCGCACTGGGTGCAATATTTGCAGCCGGCTGCGGCGTAGAATCCAGAATTTGCGCCATGCGCGCGTAGGTCAGATAGGGGTTTTTCACCACCAGTGCCGCGCCTTTGGCCCAGGGCAAGTCGTCCTGAGTCATGACCACCGCTGACGCCTGGCAGTCTGCCAGGTGCTCGCGATAGCGCGGGTTCACCATAAAAGTAATCTGTCCTGCCTGAGCGGACTGCATGGAAGCCACGCCGGTGATGGCAATATCGCCATCACCGTGCAGTTCAGCATCCAGCTCGAGCGCTAAGTCAGCCAGTCGAATGGATGGCATGAATTATTTAACCTGCTTGAGCACATCAGAAGTGATGTCTTTAATACTGCTGCTGTTATAAGCCACAGTGCTGGCGTCAACAACCAGGTCAATGCTCTGGTCATCAGCCACTTTCTTCACCGCGCTCTGAATGCGTGTTACCAGCTTGCCACGCTCTTCGTTAGAACGGCGTGCACGATCCTGCTCAAAAGACTGTGCCTTGCTGGAGAAGCTTTCACGCTGGGTCATGACATCTTTTTCCAGCTTGCTGCGCTCGCTCGCCTTCATGGTTGCGCCATCGCGCTGAAGACGCTGCATTTTGGTCTTCAGGTCGCCTTCCATACGCTGTAGCTCGCTTGCACGGCCTTTAAATTCATTTTCCAGAGTTTTGGAGACACCGGTGTTCTGCGCAACCTGCTGGAACAGGTTAGACATGTTCACGATGGCAATTTTATCCGCTGCCTGTGCAGAGGTCGCCATGGCCAGACCTACGCCGGCAGCAATTAACCACTTTTTCACTATAAACTCCTTACCATGCCATATATACCCGAAGGTACGTTTCAGCTTAATCGGGCGGAAAATTCCGCCCGAAAATGTCGCTACACTGAATCCACATTCCCTTGTCGCGAGCAATTACCAGGTTTTACCAATGTTAAACTGGAACTGCTCGGCTTTGTCTCCATCGTATTTCTTGAACGGCTGGGCGTAGGAGAAGACCAACGGCCCCAATGGCGACATCCACTGCAAAGCGATACCAGCAGACATACGAATGTTGCTCGGATCGCTGTAGTCAGGAATACCTGCTGCACGGGTTGCTGCCGTGTTTTCCCAGTTGGTATCCCAGACCGTACCGGCATCCACAAACAGAGAAGTACGAACCGAGTTGGCGTATTTCTCGCTAATGAATGGCGTAGGTGTGATCAGCTCAAGGCTGGCAACACCCATGGCGTTACCACCGATAGCATCATCGGAATTACACAGCGATGCGCTGTTACAGTTGTTGGTATTCGGGCCGTAGTAGGCAGCTTTTGGACCAATGTTATTGGTCTGGAAGCCACGTACTGAGCTCGAACCACCCGCGTAGAAGTTCTCGTAGAACGGCATTTCTTTACTGCCCAGACCGTCGCCGTAGCCCCAACGGGTACGTCCCAGCACAACCCAGGTGCGGTCTTCATTGAGCGGCATATAGCTTGCCGTATCCAGCGTGACTTTATAGAACTCGTTGTCCGACCCCGGAATGGTCACTTTACCATTCAGGTTCACGCGGTTCCCTTTGGTCGGGAAGAAGCCACGGTCGAGGTTGTTAAACGTCCAGCCGTAGTTAAACGTGAAGTCGTCTGCCGAGAAGTCATTATTCGTTGACGTGGTGTTCGGGTTCTTGCCCTGGGAATCCAGGTAACGCCACATCGCAATCTGCGGTTGCATATCGGACAGGTCGTTATGAACGTAACCCAGACCGACACGCAGCGAGTTGTACTCGTTGACAGGGAAGCCCAGCGTACCGTCAAGGCCGTAGCTCTTGTTGGTATACGTTGAGAGGTCTGCATCATCCGCTTTAAAGTCGTTATAGAAAATACGACCGCCGAGGCTCACGCCATCAACCGTAAAATACGGGTTGGTAACGGCAAGTTCGGTATACGTCTGATAGGAGTTTTTGGTGCCGTTGATGCCCACCGAGTAACCTGTACCCAGCCAGTTATCCTGCTGAATACCCGCCTGGAAGCTCACGCCACTTTCCGTACCGTAACCCACGCCAAAGTTCAGGCTACCGGTGTTACGCTCTTTGACTTTATAGACCAGGTCAACCTGGTCCGGGCTGCCCGGCACGCGCTGCGTGTCGACATCCACCGTCTCGAAGTAACCGGTACGGTTCAGACGCTCTTTACCCTGGTCAACCAGGTCACTGCCGAGCCACGCCCCTTCCATCTGACGCATTTCACGGCGCAGGACGGAATCTTTTGAGGTGTCGTTACCGGCAAAGCGGATTTTGCGCACGTAATAACGGTTGCCGGAATCCACACTGACGTGCAGCTTCACGGTTTTATCGGCATCGTTGATTTCTGGCTGCGTCATTACGCGCGGATAGGCGTAACCATAACGACCCAGCAGTTTTTTGATGTCGTCTTCCATGCGGGTGACTTTGGTGCCGTTGTACAGCTCGCCTGGCTGAATTTTAGTCAGGCTTTCTATTTCGGCAGAGTGGCCCGCCAGGTTGCCGTTCACCTCAACGCCAGCAATCTTATACTGATCGCCCTCGGTCACGTTGATGGTAACGTAGATCCCCTTTTTATCCGGGGTCAGGCTAACCTGAGTAGAATCGATGTTGAAACGGGCATAGCCCCTGTCGAGGTAGAAGCTGCGCAGAGTTTCAAGGTCACCTGCCAGTTTCTGCTTCTGGTATTTACGATCGCCAACCAGGTTCCACCACGGCACTTCGTCACGCAGTTGGAAGCGAGAAATGAGTTCATCGGTGCTGTAGGCGCGGTTACCAACGATGTTGATCTGTTGGATCTTCGCCGACACACCTTCCTGGAACACCAGCTTCAGGTCTACGCGGTTACGCGGCAGCGGTGTGACAACCGCTTTCACGCTGGCGCTGTATTTACCGACGCTGTAGTAGAAATCTTCCAGCCCTTTTTCGATATCGGACAGGGTGGTGCGGTCAAGGGATTCCCCCACACGCACGCCAGAAGCCTCGAGGTTTTGCTTGAGCATGTCATCCTTGACCGACTTGTTGCCGGTGAAGGTGATGCTGGCGATTGTCGGGCGTTCTTTCACCTGGACCAGCAGCGTTTCGCCGTCGCGCAAAACACGCACGTCCTCAAAGTTGCCTGTGGCAAAAAGCGAACGGATAGTATTACTGATGTCATCATCAGTGACCGTATCGCCAACGCGCACAGGCATGCTAAGGAGGGCCGCACCAACGGCGACTCGCTGCAGGCCTTCGAAATGAATATCTCTCACTACGAACCCGTCTGCACCGTAAACGGTGGCGCTGCTGAAGAGCAGCGACGCTATGAGCAACTTTTTCATCGCCATCGTTGTTATGCGTTCTTCCTAACCCAACTCTCTATAACCGAGAGAAATCATTGAAAAGTGCAAGCCCCATTAACAGCACCAGCAGTATTGAGCCAATGCGATAACTAAAGTCTTGAACTCGCTCGGAAACCGGTCCGCCTTTTAGCTTTTCAATTGCCAAAAACAGCAAGTGTCCACCGTCCAGTACAGGTAGCGGGAACAGGTTAATTATCCCCAGGTTGACGCTGATAAGCGCCAGGAACATGAGGAAGTAGATGACCCCGTACTCCGCTGAAACACCTGCCCCCTGCGCGATGGAGATAGGCCCACTGAGGTTATTCAGTTTAACATCACCGGTTAGTAATTTCCCCAGCATATTCACCGTCAGCTTCATCAGCTGCCACGTCTTTTCAGTAGCAACGATTGCGGCATTAAACGGCCCATACTGGCGCACAGTTTTGTACTCTTGTGGCAGAGGGATAAGCGTAGGAACGACCCCGGCAAACCCTTCAGCCTTTGCTTTACCCGGTTTTGTATCCGGTATCAGCGTCAAAGACAAGGGGTTACCCTGCCTTTCAATATTCAGTTGTAACTCGCGCCCTGGGTTGTCGCGCACCAGGTTTACAAAAACCGCCCATGTCGTGAGCGGCTGACCCTCGACTTTAGCGATCCTGTCCCCGGCTTGCAAACCAGCTTTACTGGCCGCAGAGCCTGGCTGGACTTCTGCCAGCACCGGGTCAATGCTCGGCCCACGCGGGATAAGCCCCAGCGATGTCACAGGATCCTGGCGGTCCGGCTCAAAATGCCAGTTGCGCAGGTCGAGACGTTTTTCACTACGCTCATCGGTGCCAAAGGGTGCCACAGTCACCGTCGCTGACGCATCACCAATTTTGCCGATTAATGCCAGGCGTACAGCATCCCAGTCTGGCGTTTCGATACCGTCAATCGCTTTAAGTTCCATGCCGGGCGCAATTTGTGCCTGAGATGCGAGCGAATCGGCGGTTATTTCACCAATTACGGGACGAACGCTGGGTACGCCCATCATAAAGACGAGCCAGTACGCAAAGACAGCAAACAGGAAATTAGCAACGGGACCGGCGGCGATAATCGCTGCACGCTGAGAGACGCTTTTGTTGTTGAAGGCCTGATGGCGCAATTCCGGTACAACCGGTTCTACGCGCTCATCAAGCATTTTAACGTAGCCGCCAAGCGGGATCAGGGCGAGAACAAATTCAGTGCCACGCTTATCGGTACGGCTGTACAGCGCTTTACCAAAGCCGATTGAAAATCGCTCAACGCGCACGCCGCAGCGCCGGGCAACCCAGAAATGACCAAACTCATGCACGGTGATAAGAATCCCCAGTGCAATGATAAATGCGGCCAGGTTCCAGAGAATGCTCAGCATGGATGTGTCCTTAAAGGGTCCGAAAAACCAGCAGCAACAGACAGGCAAAGACCGGCACGGCCGCCGTCAGGCTATCGATTCTATCAAGCACGCCGCCGTGACCCGGGATCAGATGTCCGCTGTCTTTAATGCCGGCTTCGCGTTTGAACATGCTTTCAGTCAGGTCACCCAGCACAGAAACCAGGGCTGCCGCAACTGAGCACACCAGCAGCACAGACGGCGCAATGTCCAGATGCGTCAGCGCACCGAAGATCCAGGCAATCACTGCCGCAGTCAGCAGACCGCCCACAAAACCTTGCCAGGTTTTACCAGGCGAGACTTTCGGTGCAAGCTTATGTTTACCAAACATTTTGCCAAACACGTATGCGCCGGAATCCGCGCCCCAGACCAGCACCATCACGTAGAGCAGCCAGATAGCGCCGGTATAATGGTTAGTATCGTAATGCCAGTTGCGCAGCACCACCATACCCCAGAAAAACGGCACAATGGTCAGTAAACCAAAAATGAGGCGCAGAACGCGAGACTGTCGCCAGGAAGCGGCAGATTTGGGGTACGTCAGCACCATCAACAGCGCCACTATCCACCAGGCAAGGGATGCCCACAGCACACCGTCAATAATCGGCACGCTCACACTTAGGTGATATTCGGGGAGAACAAACAGCATGACTGCCAGCAGCAGACCACACAACACGGCAAGCCAGACGCGCTGTGAACGGCTTGCAAAGCCGCTAAGCTGGCCCCACTCCCAGGCTGCAAGCATGCAGACAATCAGAGTGGTAATAGCAAATCCCACCGGCGGCAGCCACAGCAGGGCGGCAATAACGGCGGGAATTAACACGAGCGCGGAAATCAGGCGATACTTTAGCAAAAGCGACCCCCATCAGGCATTGCTGCCACCCGGTGTCGTTCCACCAAAACGTCTTTCGCGGTTTGCAAAGGCATGTAGTGCACCTTCAAAATCTTGTTCATCGAAATCGGGCCAGAGAACATCGGTAAAGTAGAGTTCAGCATAGGCTATCTGCCACAGCAAAAAATTGCTGATGCGATGCTCTCCCCCTGTCCTTATTACTAAATCCACAGGGACCAGTTCGCTCATGCAGATTTGCTGACTCAGCATTTCTTCATCAATCTGGTCCGGGCTTAACTGCCCTTCCTGAACCAGACTCGCAAGCTGCTTTACTCCCTGAAGAATATCCCAACGACCGCCGTAGTTGGCGGCGATATTCAGCGTCAGCCCGGTATTCTGGCTGGTCAGCGCTTCCGCTTTCTGGATGCGCTCCTGCAAACGCGAGTTAAATCGACCGGTATCACCGATAACGCGTAAACGAACGTTGTTACGGTGCAGGTTTTTGACTTCACTGTCGAGCGCCCAGGTAAACAATTCCATTAGCGCACTGACTTCCTGCGCCGGGCGACTCCAGTTTTCACTACTGAAAGCATACAGCGTCAACGCGTCAATGCCATTGTTCGCTGCGAAAACCACCGCGCGCCGCACGGATTTTGCACCTGCCTTGTGGCCAAAGACTCTCATCTTCCCTTGTCTTTTTGCCCAGCGGCCGTTGCCATCCATAATAATGGCGACATGGCGTGCACCGTGCGCGGGTGCGTTTTCGCTTAATGGTTGATTAGCAGACAACATAACGCGTTTAATTTCCCTGATAAGGATTAAGCGGTTCAGGAATACAGAAGCCTTCACGTAAAAAAGCCGTGTTAAACCACGGCGTTACCACCAGATACACATCATGGATGCGTTTATCAGGTGGCGCAGACTATATCACCGAAGCCCAGAGCTAACAAATATCGCAGGTTGTGCCTGCGCTAAATTTAACACTTTGCGTAACTCGCCAGCCAACCCACGGCCGCCGCACGCGCCTGACGGTCCACCGCCTGCACGTCATCCACACTCTGCGGCTGCGCAAAATCGGTTTCATCCAGCACGGCGGCATTCAGTACGGCGATATCCGTAAAACGGATACGTTCGTTGAGAAAAGCCTCAACGGCCACTTCATTGGCTGCATTCAGCGCCGTGGTTGCCGCCTGGCCATTATCAAAGGCCGTTATCGCAAGTTTCAGGCACGGATAGCGGTCAAAATCCGGGGCCATAAAGCTCAACGAACCTATCTGGCAAAAATCGAGCGGCTTCACGGCGGCATTCACACGCGCCGGGTAGCCCATTGCATGGGCAATTGGCGTGCGCATATCTGGCTCACCGAGTTGGGCAAGTACGCTGCCGTCGCGATAACGCACCATAGAGTGAATCACCGACTGCGGGTGAATCAGCACTTCCATCTGCGCGGCTGAGGCGTTAAACAGCCAACGGGCTTCAATATATTCAAGACCTTTATTCATCATGGTGGCGGAGTCGACAGAGATTTTACGCCCCATCGCCCAGTTCGGGTGATTGCAGGCCTGATCGGGCGTCATTGCCGCCAGTTCAGACACTGGCGTATTGCGAAACGGGCCACCAGATCCGGTGAGAATTATCGACTGGATGCCGTATTCCTCCAGGTCAGCGTATCCCAGGTTCCGCTGGATTGTTTCAGGCAAACTCTGAAAAATCGCGTTGTGCTCGCTGTCGACCGGCAGAAGCTGCGCCCCACTTTGTTGGACAGCTTCCATAAACAGTCTGCCGCAGGTCACCAGTGACTCCTTATTGGCCAGCAGCACCTGCTTGCCCGCGCGGATAGCCGCCAGTGTTGGCAGCAGGCCGGCTGCACCCACGATAGCCGCCATCACCTGATGCACCTCATCAAGCTGTGCCATTTCGCACGCGGCTTTCTGACCGGCCAGTACCTGCGTGCGACTGCCACAAGCGCGCAGGCTTTCACGAAGCGCACGCGCGCTGGGCTCATCATCCATCACCGCATAGCGCGGGCTGAATTCAAGACACTGCTCATGCATGCGGGCCACGTTTTTACCGGCCACGAGTGCCGTCACCGCGAACTGGTCAGGATTGTGGCGAACCACGTCGAGCGTGCTGCAACCGATAGAGCCGGTTGAGCCAAGGATGGTCAACTGTTTCATTGGCGTTCTGAGGCCTGGGAGGTAGTGATCTGTATGCGGCATACCGCGCACTTAAAGCAAAACGCCGTCAGCAAAAGCCGCATGTGCGGCTCTTCTGTACGGCGTTTCTCTTTGTCCTGTGAAAATCAGAACTGCATCAGTTCCGTTTCTTTTTCAGCCAGCGCCGCGTCCACTTTCTTGATGGCCGCGTCAGTCAGCTTCTGCACGTCATCCTGAGAACGACGATCTTCGTCTTCACTGATTTCTTTATCTTTCAGCAACGCTTTGACTTTATCGTTCGCATCGCGACGCACGTTACGTACGGAAACACGCGCCTGCTCGGCTTCGCCGCGCACAATTTTGATGAGTTCTTTACGGCGCTCTTCAGTCAGCGGCGGCAGCGGCACGCGAATGTCAGTACCAGCAGAGCTTGGGTTCAGACCAAGATCGGAAGCCATGATAGCTTTCTCAACCGCCGGACCCATGCTGCGGTCAAAGACGTTGATTTTCAGGGTGCGGGTATCTTCCACGGTCACGCTGGCAAGCTGGCGTAGCGGCGTTGGGCTACCGTAGTATTCCACCATAATACCGTCCAGCAGGCTCGGAGAGGCGCGGCCGGTGCGAATTTTGCTAATCTGATTTTTGAACGATTCGACGCATTTTTCCATGCGTACTTCGGCGTCTTTTCTGATGTCGTTAATCACGTTACGAATCCTTGAAACTGGTTGTCAGACAGCCCCGGGCGGGTCGCGCGGTTATGGGCATGGGCCAGGACGTCATGCCTGCCTGATACGGCCGCTACAGCGTTGAGCCACCGCATGCATTACCCAAAATTATAGCCCGTTAGACTGTCTGTATTGAGAAATCGATTCAGGGGCGAATCTTACCCTGATTCCCGTAAAACGAAAATTACTCTGTAATCAATGTGCCTTCTTTTTCGCCCATCACCACACGGCGCAGTGCGCCCGGCTTGTTCATATTGAACACGCGAATTGGCAGGTTGTGGTCACGGGCAAGGGTAAAGGCGGCAAGATCCATCACTTTAAGCTCTCTTTCCAGCACTTCCTGGTAGGTAAGCTGCTCGTAGAGCGTGGCGGTCGGGTCTTTGACCGGGTCAGCAGAGAACACGCCGTCAACCTTGGTGGCCTTGAGCACCACGTCGGCTTCAATTTCAATACCGCGCAGGCAGGCTGCTGAGTCAGTGGTAAAGAACGGGTTGCCCGTACCGGCAGACAGGATAACCACGCGGTTGTTGCGCAAAAGGCTAATGGCCTCTGCCCAGCTGTAGTTATCGCACACGCCGTTGAGCGGAATGGCTGACATCAGGCGAGCGTTCACATAGGCGCGGTGGAGCGAGTCGCGCATTGCCAGGCCGTTCATGACGGTTGCCAGCATCCCCATGTGGTCGCCCACTACGCGGTTCATGCCGGCCTGAGCCAGGCCTGCGCCGCGGAACAGGTTACCGCCGCCAATGACCACACCTACCTGAATGCCCAGTTCTACCAGTTCTTTGATTTCCTGAGCCATACGATCCAGTATGCTCGCGTCAATACCGAAGCCTTCTGCTCCCTGCAGCGCTTCGCCACTCAGTTTGAGCAGAATGCGTTTGTAAACGGGTTTTGCATTGGTAGCCATGTTTCTTTCCTGGAACAGTCAACAAATGGGACGGTGAATATTGACGACATAGTCTGTCGCATTGCGGCCAAATCTGAATCAGATCTGGCTGATTATTCTGTCAGGCCCAGAGCCTGAGGATGGCCAGTACGCGGCCTTAATACGAAAATGCCCTGAACGTCAGAGCAAAAATGGCCCGAAAAGATCGGGCAACAGGAGCGCGTTATTTTAAGATCCAGCGGATCGCGTTAGCGCATCCCGTACAACAACCGTTTGTCCAGAGTCGGCAAGGCCGTTAGTTTGCCAATCTCAGCGGCTAACAAACCCACATGATTTCGCCACACTTTAGCCTGCATTGAACAACGGTTTGTGAACAACGGTTTGTCCAAAATAGTTTGGGTTGCAGGAAGGCGGCAAGTCTGCGAATCCCCGGGAGCTTACATGAGTAAGTGACCGGGGTGAACAGACGCAGCCAACGCATCTGCAGCCCAAAATATGAAGGACAAAAAGGAGCCGCCCGAAGGCGGCTCCTTTTACGTCATTAAGACTGCTTGGACATGGCAGCAACTTCTGCTGCGAAGTCAGTCTCAACTTTCTCGATGCCTTCACCCACTTCAAAGCGGATGAAACCGGTCACGTCAGCGTTGTGCTCTTTGAGCAGCTGACCGACGGTTTTGCTCGGGTCCATGACAAACGGCTGGCCGGTCAGAGAAACTTCGCCGGTGAATTTCTTCATGCGGCCTTCAACCATTTTCTCTGCGATTTCTTTCGGCTTGCCAGACTGCATGGCGATGTCCAGCTGAACCTGGTACTCTTTCTCAACCACTTCAGCAGACACATCTTCCGGCTTCACAAATTCCGGCTTGCTTGCCGCAACGTGCATTGCCAGCTGCTTAACCAGCTCTTCGTCAGCGCCAGTTGCCGCAACCAGAACACCGATACGCGCACCGTGCAGGTAGTTACCCAGCACGTCACCTTCGAGAATGGCTACGCGGCGGATATTGATGTTTTCACCAATTTTTGCCACCAGCGCCACGCGCTCTTCTTCGAACTGTGCTTTCAGCACTTCAACGTCGGTCACTTTGCCAGCAACAGCCGCAGCCAGTACCTTGTTAGCGAAAGCCTGGAAACCACCGTCTTTAGCAACGAAGTCGGTCTGGCAGTTAACTTCCAGAATCACGCCGAACTTGCCTTCGATCTGAGTGAGGATCACGCCGTCAGCAGCAACGTTGCCTGCTTTTTTCGCTGCTTTAATAGCACCGGATTTACGCATGTTTTCGATTGCCAGCTCAATGTCGCCGCTCGCTTCAGTCAGCGCTTTTTTGCAATCCATCATGCCTGCGCCGGTACGTTCACGCAGTTCTTTTACCAGGGAAGCGGTAATCTCAGCCATTATGAATTCCTCGATTATCTCGCAGGAGGTTATCTCTCTGGAGATATGACCCGCCCAGCCAGATTGCCAGACGGATTAAAAGAAAAAGGGAGCCTGAGACAGGCCCCCTAACCAAACTATGTCAAACCTGGTTAATAAGGGGCTTTTCCCCTGAATGCCGGGTGACAGATGCGTTGTCTTTACTCGTGGACTCCGGTCGCCTTAACGCGGTAAAGCGCCCGGAAGGTCTTGAGTTTTCCGCTTTCGGCCACTCGAATTGCTCGGGGCAAGCAAACAAGCCTTATTATTCAGCTTCTACGAAGCTTTCTTCCGCCTGAACAGCCAGATCCTGAGAACGGCCTTCACGAACAGTAGCAGCGACTGCACCCAGGTACAGGCTAACAGCGCGGATTGCGTCGTCGTTGCCCGGGATAACGAAGTCAACACCGTCCGGATCGGAGTTAGTATCAACGATAGCAAATACCGGGATACCCAGGTTGTTTGCTTCTTTGATAGCGATGTGCTCGTGGTCTGCATCGATAACGAACAGTGCGTCCGGCAGGCCGCCCATATCCTTGATACCGCCCAGGCTGTTTTCCAGCTTGTCCAGTTCACGGGTACGCATCAGCGCTTCTTTCTTGGTCAGCTTGTCGAAGGTGCCGTCCTGAGACTGCGTTTCCAGGTCTTTCAGACGCTTGATGGACTGACGAACGGTTTTCCAGTTAGTCAGCATACCGCCCAGCCAGCGATGGTTCACGAAGAACTGGTCGCAGCTTACAGCAGCGTCTTTCACCGCTTCGCTTGCAGCGCGCTTAGTACCGACGAACAGGATCTTACCTTTACGGGAAGAGATTTTGTTCAGCTCAGCCAGGGCTTCGTTGAACATCGGTACAGTCTTCTCAAGGTTGATGATGTGAACTTTGTTACGCGCACCGAAGATGAACGGCTTCATTTTCGGGTTCCAGTAACGGGTCTGGTGACCGAAGTGAACACCAGCCTTGAGCATGTCGCGCATGGAAACAGTTGCCATGATTTAAAACCTCTATTTAAAAGTTGGGGTTATGCCTCCACGTATCCCATATTACCGACCCCGAAGGGCACCCCGGAATATGTGCCGATACGTGTGTGTTGTACACAAAGTGAGTTTTCCGCCTACGCACACAAAAATGCGTACGTAAGTCCGGCGCGCTTTATACCATAACCGGGCCTGAGACTCCAGCGGTAGTTATCAGCAAAACGCTGCGCGAATAACCAATTTGGCTCACCACGCTTGCCCTGATAACATAGGTAATTATTGTCGAAAACCGACTCCTGCGGACGTTATTCATGGCTATATCAATTAAAACCCCGGAAGATATCGAAAAAATGCGCGTGGCTGGCCGCCTCGCTGCCGAAGTACTGGAAATGATCGAACCCCACGTTGTACCTGGTGTGACCACCGGTGAACTGGACCGCATTTGCGATGACTGGATTGTGAACCACCAGCATGCCGTTTCTGCCTGCCTGAACTACCACGGCTTCCCGAAATCCGTATGTATCTCTATTAATGAAGTGGTGTGCCACGGTATTCCAAGCGACGAGAAGCACCTGAAAGATGGCGATATCGTGAATATCGACGTGACCGTTATCAAAGACGGCTTCCACGGCGATACCTCCAAAATGTTTATCGTTGGCAAGCCGACCATCCTCGGCGAGCGTCTGTGCCACGTGACCCAGGAAAGCCTCTATCTGGCATTGAAAATGGTGAAACCTGGCGTGAATCTGCGTGAAATTGGCGCGGCAATTCAGAAGTTCGTTGAAGCGAAAGACTTCTCTGTGGTGCGTGAATACTGCGGCCACGGCATTGGTCGCGGTTTCCACGAAGAGCCGCAGGTGCTGCACTACGACTCCCCCGAGACTGATGTGGTGCTCAAAGCGGGCATGACCTTCACCATTGAACCGATGGTGAATGCGGGCAAGAAAGAGATTCGTACCATGAAAGATGGCTGGACGGTAAAAACCAAAGACCGGAGCTTGTCGGCCCAGTACGAGCATACTATTGTGGTGACTGATAACGGCTGCGAAATACTCACGTTACGCAAAGATGACACCATCCCGAACGTGATTTCGCATAACGAGTAATACAGAGCCGGCGCCAGCCGGCTTTTTTCTTACTTTGCGGGCAGAGAATGAGTCAAACGTTACCTGAGCAGCACCCAAACACCGCCACCCCAACCCTCCCCGGTCAGCCCGATTATCCCAATGCCTGGTGCTGCGATGCGCTCAATGTCGAGGCCATTCGCGAACGACTGGCCGCTTTCCAGCGCTGGCTGGGTGTCGCCTTTGATAACGGTATCTCGGCTGAGAAGCTGGTGAGCGCCCGCACCGAGTTCATTGACCAGTTGCTCCAGCGCCTGTGGCTTAATTACGGCTTTGGCGAAGAGGCCGATCTCGCGCTGGTGGCGGTGGGTGGCTACGGGCGCGGTGAACTGCATCCGCTGTCCGATATCGACGTGCTGGTCCTGAGCCGCCGCCCGCTGCCGGAGGATCAGGCGCAGAAAATCGGCGAGTTGATTACGCTTTTATGGGATCTGCGCCTTGAGGTGGGCCACAGCGTGCGCACGCTTGAAGAGTGTCTGCTTGAGGGGCTGGCGGATCTGACTATCGCTACAAACCTGATTGAAACCCGGCTGATTATTGGCGACGTGGCGCTGTTCCTGGAACTGCAAAAACACATCTTCAGCGATGGCTTCTGGCCATCGGAAAAGTTCTTCGCCGCTAAAGTCGAAGAGCAAAATGAGCGCCACCAGCGCTATCACGGCACCAGCTACAACCTGGAGCCGGACATTAAAAGCAGTCCCGGCGGCCTGCGCGATATCCACACTTTACAGTGGGTGGCACGCCGCCATTTTGGTGCGACATCGCTTAACGAAATGGTGGGTTTTGGCTTTCTGACCGAGGCCGAGCGTAACGAGCTTAACGAATGCCAGCAGTTATTGTGGCGCATCCGTTTTGCCCTGCATCTGGAGCTTAACCGCTACGACAACCGCCTGCTGTTTGACCGCCAGTTAAGCGTTGCCCAACGCCTGAACTACCAGGGCGAAGGCAACCAGCCGGTTGAGCAGATGATGAAAGATTTCTATCGCGTGACCCGGCGCGTGGGTGAGCTTAACCAGATGCTGCTACAGCTGTTTGACGAAGCCATCCTCGCGCTGCCGGCCGACGAAAAACCGCGCCCAATTGACGATGACTTCCAGCTGCGCGGCACACTTATCGACCTGCGCGATGAAACGCTGTTTATGCGCGAACCGCAGGCGATTTTGCGCATGTTTTACACGATGGTGCGAAACCGCGATATCAGCGGCATTTACTCCACTACGCTGCGCCAGCTACGCCACGCGCGCCGCCACCTGACGCAGCCGCTGTGCTATATCCCCGAGGCGCGTGAAATCTTCCTCGCCATGCTGCGCCATCCGGGTATGGTAAAACGCGGTCTGCTGCCCATGCACCGCCACAGCGTGCTGTGGGCCTATATGCCGCAGTGGTCGCACATTGTCGGCCAGATGCAGTTTGACCTGTTTCATGCGTACACGGTGGATGAGCACACCGTGCGCGTGTTGCTCAAGCTGGAAAGTTTTGCCAGCGAAGAGACACGCCAGAAGCACCCGCTGTGCGTGGAGCTGTGGCCGCGCCTGAGCCACCCGGAGCTAATTTTCATTGCCGCGCTGTTTCACGATATCGCTAAAGGGCGTGGCGGCGACCATTCGGTGCTGGGTGCCGAAGACATCCTCAAATTTGCCGAACTGCACGGGCTTAACTCGCGTGAGACTCAGCTGGTTGCCTGGCTGGTACGCCAGCATCTGCTGATGTCGGTTACTGCCCAGCGCCGCGATATTCAGGACCCGGAAGTCATTAAACAGTTCGCCGCCGAAGTGCAAACCGAGAACCGCCTGCGCTATCTCATCTGCCTGACGGTCGCCGATATCTGTGCCACCAACGAAACGCTGTGGAACAGCTGGAAGCAGAGTCTGCTGCGCGAGCTCTATTTCGCCACAGAAAAACAGCTGCGGCGCGGCGTGCAGAGTACGCCGGATATGCGCGAACGGGTGCGCCACCATCAGAAGCAGGCGCTGGCGCTACTGCGTATGGAAAACATTGACGAAGTGGCGCTGCACCACATCTGGGCGCGCTGTCGTGCCAACTATTTTGTGCGCCATACGCCAAACCAGCTTGCCTGGCACGCGCGCCACCTGCTGCGCCACGATCTCAGCCAGCCGATGATCCTGCTAAGCCCCCAGGCCACGCGCGGTGGCACCGAGATTTTTATCTGGAGCCCGGACAGGCCTTATCTGTTCGCCGCCGTCTGTGCTGAGTTGGATCGCCGTAATCTGAGCGTGCACGACGCGCAAATCTTTACCACCCGCGACGGCATGGCGATGGACACTTTTATCGTACTGGAGCCGGACGGCAGCCCGCTGTCTGCTGACCGCCACGAGTCGATTCGCCACGGGCTGGAGCAGGCCATCACGCGCCATAGCTGGCAGCCGCCGCAGCCGCGACGCCAGCCTAACCGCCTGCGCCACTTCACCGTCAATACCGAAGTGAACATTCTGCCGACGCACACCGATCGGCGCACCTTTGTGGAGTTGATTGCCCTCGACCAGCCCGGTCTGCTGGCGCGCATTGGGCAAATTTTTGCCGATCTGGGTATTTCGCTGCACGGCGCACGCATCACCACTATTGGTGAACGCGTCGAAGACTTGTTCATTCTCGCCACCGCAGAGGGCCAGGGGCTGAACCCGCAACTGCAACGCGAAGTGCAACAACGGTTGACATCGGCCCTTAATCCAAACGATAAAGACTAACCTAACCTTCTTAACACACGTGAAAATACCAGGAAGATTCGCCAATGCAGCAGTTACAGAACGTTATTGAATCCGCTTTCGAGCGCCGTGCCGACATCACTCCGGCCAACGCCGACGCCACCATCCGTGACGCCGTCAACCAGGTTATCAGCCTGCTCGACAGCGGCGCACTGCGTGTTGCGGAGAAAATTGACGGCCAGTGGGTCACCCACCAGTGGCTGAAAAAGGCCGTTCTGCTCTCCTTTCGCATTAACGACAATAAAGTCATGGAAGGCGCAGAAAGCCGCTATTTTGACAAAGTGCCGATGAAATTTGCCGACTACGACGACGCTCGCTTTCAGAAAGAAGGCTTTCGCGTAGTCCCGCCAGCGGCGGTACGCCAGGGCGCGTTTATCGCCCGTAACACCGTGCTGATGCCGTCTTATGTGAACATCGGTGCCTTCGTTGACGAAGGCACCATGGTAGACACCTGGGCCACCGTTGGCTCCTGCGCGCAGATTGGCAAAAACGTGCACCTGTCTGGCGGCGTGGGCATCGGCGGCGTGCTTGAGCCGTTGCAGGCCAACCCGACTATCATCGAAGACAACTGCTTTATTGGTGCGCGTTCTGAGATTGTTGAAGGCGTTATCGTCGAGGAAGGCTCCGTGATTTCCATGGGCGTTTACATCGGCCAGAGCACCAAAATCTATGACCGTGAAACCGGCGAAGTGTTTTACGGCCGCGTCCCGGCAGGCTCGGTGGTGGTTTCCGGCAACCTGCCGTCCAAAGATGGCAGCTACAGCCTGTACTGCGCGGTCATCGTGAAAAAGGTCGATGCGAAAACCCGCGGTAAAGTGGGCATCAACGAACTGCTGCGCACCATCGACTAATTGCATTCGTTTCATTCATAAAAGCGGGCTGATTGATGTCAGCCCGCTTTATTTTTTTAGGTCGCTCTCAGAGCGGCATCCATTCGATAAAATAAACATATTCACAAAAAATATATTTCCAGCCTTGAATACATTCCCAGATTAAATAAACAAAAGAAAAACCATCCGAATAATAAATATAAAAATAAAAACACCCCCGTATATTGACGCGGCATAACAAGCCATGTTTTAGTAGCTAAGAAATATCGCAACAGACTGATATTTCCTTTGTTATATAATCATACCCACAGGATATAAAAATGAAAAAATACGCAAAGGTTGCGTTGATGGCAGTTGTTTTATCCACCCTGGCTGGCTGCACCGGCAGCGTTTACAACCAGGAAAAAAATTGCGATTATGATTATCTGCTGCACCCGGCTATTTCTATTTCTAAAGTCATTGGCGGCTGCGGCCCTGCTGCTGCACAGAAATAAATACCACACCAACCACCTCTTTTAATTAATGCCGCTTCCTGTGAAGCGGCATTTTTCATTCCACAGCCCATACATTGCGTGCCGCTCATAACAAATAGCCACCGTATTTTTTTGGCCGTATTGCTGGCAAAATAACGTGTTTGTGTTAACTATCTAAAGGTTGCCATCCGTTCCGCTTAAGGAGAACGCCGCTCATGTACGATAATTTAGTCAGCCTTGGCATAAGCAATCCAGAAGAGATAGACCGCTACAGCCTGCGCCAGGAGGCCAGCAACGACATTCTGAAAATCTACTTTCGCAAAGACAAAGGGGAGTTCTTCGCGAAAAGCGTCAAATTTAAATACCCACGCCAGCGTAAAACCGTGGTGGCCGACGGTGTTGGCCAGGGCTTTCGAGAAGTGCAGGAAATCAGCCCCAACCTGCGTTACGTTATCGATGAGTTAGATCAGATTTGCCAGCGCGAGCGCGGCGAAATTGACCTCAAGCGCAAGATCCTCGACGATCTGCGCCATCTCGAAAGCGTGGTCACCAACAAAATTAGCGAGATAGAAGCCGATCTGGAAAAACTGACCCGCAAATAATCGCTATGCGCCAGGCGTGAATGGTGCCAGCCAGATAGCGCGGGGGGGCACTGTCAGTGAACATAAAAAAGGGCCATTACGGCCCTTTTTAGTGACTAAGACAACGGTCCTTACCTTCACTCAGCGCTGCTCATCAAGCTGGAGCGCGATATACAGCAGCAGCCGGTCGTCAAAATGGCTCAAATTGAGCCCCGTCAGTTCCGAAATCCGGTTAAGCCGGTACTCCAGCGTATTGCGGTGAATAAACAACGCCTTTGATGTCGCAAGCGGCTGCACATTATGACGAAACCACGCGCTGAGGGTGCGCCTGAGCAAGCCGTTGTTATCCATCGCTTTCAGTTTTGCCAGCGGTTGTGCGAGTTCGTTGGCCTGCCAGCCACCGCGCAGGCTGTCGAGCAGCACCGGCAACATCAAATCCTGATAATAATAGCTGCGGCTTTCAGGCATACGCTGCTTGCCGACCATCATGGTGGTACGCGCCGTGCGCCACGACCGGGCAATGCCGCCTGGACCGGTAAAATAATTACCCAGCGCCACGCGAAAGCGCAGATGCCCGCTTTCCTTCATGCGTCCCAGTAACTGCTCCACGCGGCGGCAATGCTCGTCAGCATCCCAGCGCCCAAACTGATTGAGCGCTGGTTTCAGCACCACCATTTCAGTGAGCGACACAATTGCAATGAGGTTGTTGCGCTCTGGCGTGGTCAGCGCGGTTTGTAGCTGCTGTAACTCAGCCATCGCGCTGTCAACGCCAAGCTGGCCGCTGTCGACTTCAATCACCGCCACCACACGCGGCTGATTCAAATCAATACCGAGGCGCTGCGCCCATTCAGTCAACGCCGGGGTATGCTCCTCGGCCTGAATCAGGTTCATCACCAGCTCTTCACGCAGACGGCTGTCCTGCGCCAGCAGATGCATCAGGCGCGACTGCTCCAGCATCATCTCGGCGGTCATACACACCAGTTCGCCGTATTTACGTAGCGACTCCGGCGAACCGGTCAGGCCAATCACGCCAACGATTTCGCCTTCAAGGCGCAGCGGCAGATTAATCCCCTGGCGCACGCCGTGCAGATGGCGCGCCACAGCGTCGTCAATGTCCACCACCCGGCCCTGGGCCAGCACCAGCAGCGCACCTTCGTGCAACTCCCCAATGCGTTCTTTGTCGCCGCTGCCAATAATACGCCCGCGGGCGTCCATCACGTTGATATTGGTGTCGATAATACGCATGGTACGCGCCACAATTTCCTGCGCCATCCGCGTATCCAGATGCCAGCCCGCCATAATTTGCTCCTGAGAATACCGCCGACGCACCAGCATAAGTCAGCTGGCAAACAACAGCATTGTGCAACTGCACAATGCCAAAGCAGGAATCCGGGAGTTGTGGTAAGCATCACAAAAAAAAGAGGGCCGCAAACGCGGCCCTGAAAGTAGCTAAGGATATTATTTTTACTGCATCAGGAGATAAAGCGAGGTGTCGCCACGCTGTACGTTTAACGCCAGAACGGGCGGTTTGGCTTCGAGGATCTTACGTAACTCGGCAATGTTCTTAACCGGCTGCTGGTTTGCGCCGACGATGATGTCACCTTTCTTCAGGCCAATGCGTGCAGCCTGAGAGTTCGCCTTCACGCTGTTAACCACAACACCGGTATCTTTGCCCGCCTGGTTGCTCATCTCCGCGCCATCAATGCCGTTGAAGATGCTGGAAGAGTCCACCTGCGTCTGGCTGCTCTGCTGAAGCTCAAGCTCGACGTTCACCGCTTTGCCTTCACGCAGCAGGCCAAGTGCAATCTTGCTGCCAACCGGCATTGTGCCAACCTGCGCGCGCAGCGCAGCAAAGCTACTGACAGGCTTGCCGTTCATGGAAACAATCACGTCACCGGCTTTCACACCCGCTTTCGCCGCTGACGAATTTGGCATTACCTGGCTTACAAAGGCACCGCGCTGGGCATCAACCTTCATCGCTTTAGCGAGGTCAGAGTTCAACTCAGTCCCCATAATACCCAGCTCGCCGCGGCGTACCTGGCCAAACTCCACCATCTGACCGGTCAGGCTTTTCACCATGTTGCTCGGGATAGCAAAGCCGATGCCGATGTTGCCGCCGTCTGGCGCAAGAATGGCGGTGTTAATACCGATAAGCTCACCGTTGAGGTTAACCAGCGCACCGCCGGAGTTACCACGGTTGATAGCCGCATCGGTCTGGATAAAGTTTTCGTAGTTTTCAACGTTCAGCCCGCTGCGGCCCAGTGCTGAAACAATCCCCGAGGTCACGGTTTCACCCAGCCCGTATGGGTTGCCGATTGCCACGGCGTAATCGCCCACGCGCAGCGTGTCGGAATCCGCAAGCTTAATCGCGGTCAGGTTTTTCGGCTCTTTGAGCTCCAGCAGCGCGATATCAGAACGCGGGTCTTTACCCACGACTTTGGCGTCAAATTTGCGCCCATCGCTCAGTTGCACCTTAATGGTGGTGGCGTTATCCACAACGTGGTTATTGGTGACAACATAGCCTTTGGCGGCATCAATAATGACACCGGATCCCAGGGCTGCAAATTTCTGCTGCTGGTTGCCACCGCCACCCGGGACGCCCTGGCACAGCGGAGAGCTCTGGAACGGTGAACCGTCCTGGCAGAACGGTGAATCCTCACCAAAGAACTGCTGTAAATTACGCGGCATCCGGCCTGCATTAACCGTCGTACTCCCTTCTACGTTAATGCTCACCACTGATGGCATCACTTTTTCCAGCATCGGCGCGAGACTTGGCATCTGCTGCGACGAGGTGACAGAAGAAGCGGTCTCAGCGGCGATAGCGGACACCGGGCCCAGCGCCAAACCCAGACTCAGAGCCAGCGCACTCATTGCTAACGTGGTTTTTTTCATCTTTGTTTCTCAAATTACCTGTTGGGTAAAAACTGTGATACGAACGACATATCAGAGTGATGTTTATATCGTGAAGTTCCCTTACTGACGCTCGGGAAAAAGTAAAAATTTATTGGTATTCTTTACAAAAGTAAAAATCATCACGTCACCGCCATCAATCTGCGGTATTCATCCCACGCATAAAGATCGGTCATTCCGCTGATATAATCCTGAATAAGACGACAACGGTAATAGAACTCCCAGACTTCATAATGCGGGTTGCTGCGAGAAAGTTTATCCACCGCGTCTTTATAGGCAAGGCAGTGACTGGACGATAATTTGTGATAAAGCCGGGTTTCAATCGGCAGATGGCGCACGCTGTCTTCGCTCACCATTTGCTGGAACTCTGCCAGCGGCAACATTAACAGCGGGCTGTAGATATCCAGCAGGCCGCTGATGACGCGGTAACCCTGTAGCTCCAGCTGCTCCACTTCCGGGTGGCTAAACACATGTTTCACAGCCACTTTCTTATACACATCAAGCAAACGGCTGGCCGGATTTTCATCCTCAAGCAGGGCCTGATTAAAACTACCTGCGAAAATTTGGGCAATATTATCAATAAAACGTTGAGCCGCGTAAGGCACCAGCTTATTGAGCGTATTCACGCGTAAATACATAAAGAACTGGTTTTCAGTACTGCGCCGCATATTATTGGCCCGGGATTTCTCCCAGGCTTCATGCACCACCTGAGAAAAAAGATCGCCTGAACGATGCTCGCCCCAGCGCGTGCAGAGATGTTGATAAAGCTGCTCGACGGTAAATATATTTTTCTCAACGGCGTCTTCCAGATCCGCCACACAATAAGAAATATCGTCCGCCGCCTCCATAATCCAGGTGAGCGGAAAGCGACAATATTCTCCTAATTCCAGCTCATGACGCAGTCTCGCGATATAATTCTCTTCAGAAAGGTAAAATCCCGGTTTCTTCATTAAATAATTATGGGATGCCGGTGGCGTCTTTGCATCCCACGCCGGGCGGGTATATTTCAGAATACAGCCGACCTGCGACCAGGTCAGGTTCAGGCGCAACAGGCTGTGCACCAGGCGAATCCCCTGCGCGTTACCCTCAAAGTGACACAAGTCTTCGCGCACCTTGCGGCGCAATGTATTGAGCGCCTCGTCACCGTCTACCAGCCGCAGCGGGGCAATCCCACACTGCACATCTTCTGAGGCCGTACCGTACATATCAGCCGGTCGCAATCGCTGTTTGAACCAGTCGTTGATTGCCGCCTCACCAAAGTGGCCGAACGGCGGGTTGCCGATGTCGTGCATCAGGCAGGCCATTTCCACCACGCTTTCAAACGGTCCTGCAAGCTCGTCAAGGCCATAGCGTGACAGCAAGTCCTGCTCTTTCAGGCGACTGAGTATCTCACGAGCGATGTAGCGCCCGACTTGCTGCACTTCCATTGAGTGGGTCAGGCGCGTGCGCACTGCGGCATTGCGCTCCAGAGGAAACACCTGGGTTTTTTGTTGCAGGCGGCGAATGGCGGGTGAATTAATAATGCGCCCACGGTCGCTTTCGAAAATACGCAGAATCTCATGTTCGCTCTTTTCGCCGTCAGGAGAACGAAAACGGCGGTGCCAGTTAATTTTTCTGCGAAAATCGATGTCGCTCATCTTCCCTCCGGTTTATTTTCCTCATCGCCTGCCATGATAGACTATGCCCGTGAATCCAACTATTAGCGAGTAACCCGATATGAAAGCAGGCATCATTGGTGCAATGGAAGAAGAAGTCACGCTGCTGCGCGATAAAATTGACAACCGTCAGACGTTAAAACTGGCAGGCTGTGAAATTTACACCGGTACGCTAAACGGCGTAGACGTTGCACTGCTGAAATCGGGCATTGGTAAAGTCTCGGCGGCGATGGGTGCTACGCTGCTGCTGGAGCACTGCAAGCCGGACGTTATCATCAACACCGGTTCTGCGGGCGGGCTGGCCTCATCATTGAAAGTGGGCGATATCGTAGTCTCCAGCGAAGTGCGCTACCACGATGCCGATGTGACGGCATTTGGCTACGAATATGGCCAGATGGCGGGCTGTCCGGCGGCGTTTGTGGCCGACGACACACTGATTAGCGCCGCAGAACAGTGTATCGAACAGCTGAATCTGCATGCGGTGCGTGGGCTGGTGGTAAGCGGTGATGCCTTTATTAACGGCGCAGAAAACCTGACGAAAATCCGTACCCGCTTCCCGCAGGCTATCGCCGTAGAAATGGAAGCCACCGCTATCGGCCACGTCTGCCATAACTTCGGCACGCCGTTTGTGGTGGTGCGCGCTATTTCCGACGTGGCCGACCAGCAGTCGCACCTGAGCTTTGACGAGTTCCTGGCAACGGCTGCAAAACAGTCAAGCCTGATGGTCGAAGCCCTGCTACAGAAGCTGGCCCATGGCTAAAGGGCGCGTTACACGTACCCTGTGCGCGCTCACGCTGCTGCTCCCGGCGTGGCTCAGTGCCGCGCCGCGAGTGGTGACGCTTTCCCCGGCCAATACCGAACTTGCCTTTGCCGCAGGCATCACGCCTGTGGCGGTCAGCGCCTGGTCGGATTATCCCGACGCGGCAAAGCCGCTTGAGCAGGTTGCAAGCTGGCAGGGCATCAACGCGGAGCGCATTATTGCGCTCAAACCTGACCTGGTGCTGGCCTGGCGCAGCGGCAACGCCGAGCGCCCGGTCAATCAGCTTGAAAAACTGGGGATCAAGGTCATCTGGATAGATCCGCAGAGCGTAGAGGATATCGCCCGCGCGCTGGATACGCTTGCCGACTGGAGCCCCGAGCCTGACAAGGCGCATCAGGCGGCATCTGCCCTGCGGTCCGAGTGGCAGGTGCTGCAACACGAATATGCCGACCGCCCGCGTAAAAAGGTGTTTCTGCAATTTGGCACCAGGCCACTCTTTACCAGCGGCAAACACTCTATTCAGAACGATGTTCTGAGCGTGTGCGGTGGTGAAAATATCTTTGCCGGCAGCCCTGTCACCTGGCCGCAGGTGAGCCGCGAACAGGTGTTGACCCGACGGCCGCAGGCTATCGTTATCGCCGGTGATGCCCGCAAAGCCGAGGCCGTGAAGCAGTTCTGGGGCAGCGCGTTAGCCGTTAATGTGATTACACTCAACGGAGACTGGTTCGAGCGCGCCGGACCGCGTATTATCCTCGCCGCCCGGCAGCTTTGCGACGCGCTGGCGCAGGTTGATTAACGAGTTGAGGCAACGCGATGCTGGTTTACTGGCTGGATATCTTAGGGACTGCGGTATTTGCGATTTCCGGCGTCTTGCTGGCGGGTAAGCTGCGCATGGACCCGTTTGGCGTGCTGGTGCTTGGCGTCGTTACCGCTGTTGGCGGCGGGACTATTCGCGATATGGCGCTCGCCAACGGCCCGGTCTTCTGGGTCAAAGACCCGACCGACCTTATCGTTGCCATGGTCACCTGCGTGCTCACGCTGGCGCTGGTGCGCCAGCCGCGCCGTCTGCCCAAATGGATACTGCCCGTACTGGATGCCGTAGGTCTTGCGGTATTTGTCGGCATTGGCGTCAACAAGGCCATTCTTGCCGATACCGGGCCGATGATTGCCGTGTGCATGGGCGTGCTGACCGGCGTCGGCGGCGGTATTATTCGCGACGTGCTGGCTCGCGAAGTCCCAATGATTCTGCGCACCGAAATCTACGCCACCGCCTGCATTATTGGCGGGCTGGTGCACGTGATTGCCTTCCAGTTGTTCCACCAGCCGCTGGAAAAAGCGAGCATGATTGGCATGGCGGTAACGCTGCTGATTCGCCTTGCGGCTATCCGCTGGAACCTCAAGCTGCCAGCCTTCGCGCTGGACGAGCGCCACTGACGTTTATCGCAGCCATAAAAAAACCGCGCCTCAGGGCACGGTTTTTTTTGCGCAGCGCAACTCAAATGCTAAATGACGAGCCACAGCCGCAGGTGCTTTTCGCATTCGGGTTGGTCACCACAAAGCGCGAACCTTCCAGGCCTTCGGTGTAATCCACCGCGCCGCCCACCAGATATTGCAGGCTCATTGGGTCAACGACCAGCGCAACGCCCTGCTTCTCAATGGTCATATCGCCGTCGTTAATCTGGTCGTCAAAGGTGAAGCCATACTGGAAGCCGCTGCAACCACCGCCGGTAATATAGACACGCAGTTTGAGCTGCGGATTCTCTTCATCTGCAATCAGATTTTTAACTTTACTGGCGGCCGCATCGGTAAACTCCAGCGGCAGTGCTGCTACGTCATCACTCATTTTTTGCTCCAAACCAGAATCTCAATCGGGCGAAAGGACGCCCGATGGTTAGCGTTATTATCCAATACCCTGGTGAATCGTTCAAGTATTCTGCGATCCAGTCTGGCTTTGCAATGCCTGCTGACTCGCCAGCGTGCGGGCAAGAATGCTGGAATACAGCGGCTTACCGCCCAAAAACTGTGCCAGTAGCGTAGCGCCGAGACAGGTAATAATCATTGGCAAAATAAGCTGGTAATTGTCAGTCATCTCCAGCACCAGCACAATACCGGTGAGCGGCGCACGTACCGAGGCGGCAAACAGCGCGCCCATACCCGCAATCGCAAACGTTCCGGCATCCAGCTGATACGCCGGGAACCAGGCGGTGCAGGCCATACCAAAGGCGGTACCGAGCAGCGTGCCCAGCGCGAGCATCGGCGCGAAAATGCCGCCCGGCGCGCCAGAGGCAAAGCACAACACGGTGGTCACCACGCGGGCAATAAAGATAAACACCAGCATACCGAGCGCATAATTCCCGGCAGCGGCTACAGGAATCAGGTTAAATCCCCCGCCCGCAGCCGCTGGCTCTATCAGCCCCAGCACGCCACACAGCCCTCCCAGCAGCGCGCCAGTGAGCACCCATTTGTTAATCTTGCCACCGTGCAGGCGCTGGAACATGTCCTGAGCCTTAAAAATAAGGTGATTAAACAGCGGTCCCAGTACACCAAAAATCATCCCCAGCACCAGATACAACCACAGCGTTTCCAGCGGCGCGTTGCTGAGCTTACCAACGTCAATCACGGCACCTTCGCCGTTGAAGACCCGGAACACCACGCTCGACATTATCACGCCGGTAAATACAGCCTTAATCGAAATCAGGTTGTAGCGAAACTGCGGGCGCATCTCTTCGATAATAAACAGAATGCCCGCCAGCGGTGCGTTAAACGCCGCCGACATCCCGGCGGCGGCACCGGTCGCCAGTAGCGTGTGTCGCGCTTCAGCGCTGCGCATGCGCAGTACATCAAGTACCATGCGCCCGATATTGCCGCCAATCTGCACCGTTGGCCCTTCGCGCCCCAGCACCATCCCGCCACCGAGTGTGCCAAGACCGCCAATAAACTTAACCGGCAGCACCCGCCACCAGCGCACCGGGCGCAGTTCTTCAAGCGCCCCCTCTATTTCCGGGATGCCGGAGCCGCCCGCCTCCGGCGCAAAGCGACGTACCAGCCAGTAGCCCAGCGCCGCCAGCAGCGCAGAAGCAATAAACGCCAGCGGCCAGGCAAGCCAGGCGTGGTCAGCCACGCCCGCAATGGCGCCGAGGCGCTGGTACTGAACCCAGTTCACGGCTTTTTCAAACGCCACGCCCGCCAGCCCCGCCAGCGTGCCGACCAGTGCGGCCATGAGCAGTATCAACAGCGGTGTTTTGTCACGATGCAGCAGGCGCGTGATGGCTTCTCTACGCCGCAGGCGTAAAATCTCGCGCGCACCAAAGGACGGCGTTTCAGGATTCATGGCGATTTACATACGGTTAGTCGGGTTTGATGCCTTAAGTCTACGCCCCTGCTCCCACATCGTCTCGGAAAATACGTGATGGATTGCCCGGTGACGGCTTTGTAACCCGACACCACAATCCCGTAGAATAGCCACAAACTCTCATTCCACGAATCAGGAGCCGATTCATGAGCCAGTCTGAAACCCTTTATGCCGCCGCGCGCGAGCTTATCCCCGGTGGCGTAAACTCTCCGGTTCGCGCCTTCAGCGGCGTGGGCGGTACGCCGCTGTTTATCGAACGTGCCGACGGCGCATTTATTTATGATGTCGATGGTAAAGCCTATATCGACTATGTCGGCTCATGGGGCCCGATGGTGCTCGGGCACAACAACGCCACCATCCGCAACGCGGTGATTGAGGCCGCCGAACGTGGCCTGAGCTTTGGTGCACCGACCGGCATGGAAGTGAAAATGGCGCAGCTTGTCACCGACCTTGTACCGTCAATGGACATGGTGCGCATGGTGAACTCCGGTACCGAAGCCACCATGAGCGCCATTCGCCTGGCACGCGGCTTTACCGGGCGCGACAAAATCATCAAATTTGAAGGCTGCTATCACGGTCACGCCGACTGCCTGTTGGTGAAAGCCGGCTCCGGCGCGCTGACGCTCGGCCAGCCGAACTCCCCGGGCGTTCCGGCCGACTTCGCTAAACACACCCTGACCTGTACCTACAACGACCTCGCCTCCGTGCGCGCCGCGTTCGAGCAGTATCCGCAGGACATCGCCTGTATCATCGTTGAGCCGGTAGCAGGTAACATGAACTGCATACCGCCGCAGCCGGACTTCCTGCCTGGCCTGCGCGCGCTGTGCGACGAGTTCGGCGCGCTGCTGATTATTGATGAAGTGATGACCGGCTTTCGCGTAGCGCTCGGCGGCGCCCAGGCCTACTACAACGTCACGCCGGACCTGACCTGTCTTGGCAAAATCATCGGCGGCGGCATGCCGGTGGGTGCTTTCGGAGGTCGCCGCGACGTGATGGACGCGCTGGCACCGACCGGTCCGGTTTACCAGGCGGGCACGCTCTCTGGCAACCCGGTGGCGATGGCGGCGGGCTACGCCTGCCTGCAACAGGTAGCACAGCCGGGCGTGCATGAAACGCTGGACAGTCTGACCACGCAACTCGCCGACGGTCTGCTGAACGCTGCCAAAGAGGCGGGCGTTCCGCTGGTGGTCAATCACGTTGGCGGCATGTTCGGTATCTTCTTTACCGACGCCGAGCGCGTCACCTGCTATCAGGACGTGGTGGCCTGTGATACACAACGCTTTAAGCGCTTCTTCCACCTGATGCTCGACGAAGGCGTTTATCTGGCACCGTCGGCGTTCGAAGCGGGCTTTATGTCCATTGCCCACAGTGAAGAAGACATCAATAACACCATTGATGCCGCACGCCGTGCGTTCGCAAAACTGTAACTCGCCTCTGTAACGAAAAAGGCCGCTGCGTGAACCGCAGCGGCCTTTTCTTTTACCGTAATCCGGCGCTATTTCCCCTGCCTTCTCAGCAACAGCACAAAGTACGGCGCACCAATAAAGGTCGCCAGCAGGCCAGCCGGAATTTGATCCGGGAACAGGAACATACGCCCGCACCAGTCAGCCAGCACCATCAACGCCCCGCCCAACAGGGCGGCCATCACCAGTTGCGGCAGCGCACGGCGAAAGCCGAGCATGCGTGCGATGTGCGGTGCCATCAGGCCAACAAAGCTCAGCGGGCCGATAACCAGCGTAGCGGTTGCGGTGAGCGTAGCTGCCAGCAGCAGCAGCGCCAGGCGCACCGGCGTCAACGCTATCCCCACGCCTCTGGCTGTGGCACTGCCCAGTGGCAGTATCTGTAGCCAGCGCTGGCACAGCGGCGTCAGCGCCAGCAGAACCACCATCACGGCGGCGGTACGCCATGCTTGCTCACCGGTCACGCTGTAGGTCGAACCCGAGATCCACGTCAGCAGCGTCGCCATACGCGGGTCACCGCTGGCCAGCAGCAACATCAGCAGCATACTAAACGCAGTACTGAGCGCCATCCCGGCCAGCAGCATACGCTGGGGTGAAAAGCCGCCACGCCCGCCGACCACGGTAATGATGAGCAGCGTCACCGCGGCACCGAGGCTCCCTGCGGGCAGCAGCCAGGCAAAGGCATCTCCCGGCACCAGAAACATCATGACCACCACGCCAAACGCAGCACCGGAGCTAATGCCCAGCACCTCCGGGCTTGCCATGCCATTTCCGGTCAGACGCTGAATAATACAGCCCGCCACCGCCAGCATCATGCCCGCGCTGAGTGCGGCCAGCACACGCGGCCAGCGCCACTGCCACACATCATTAAGCCCGCTTCCCGTAGCCCAGCGCCAGCCTTCGGCATCGCGACCAAACGTCAGCGCCACCGTCAGCACGACCAACAGCAGCCCCAGGCCGAGTAAGGCATAACCGAGCACGTGATGGCGCTCATTCGGGATGTGGGTCCCCTGCGACATCGACGGTTCACGCGAGGTACGCAGGCGCGGCAGCAGCCACAGCAGCAGCGGCGCACCAATCATTGCTGTCACAGTACCGGTAGAAATCTCGCGCCATACCGTCGCCAGCCAGACAATAAGCTGGTCAGAAAGCCAGAGGATGAGCGCGCCAATCACCGCCGCCAGTACCATCCGCGCCACCAGACGGCGCGCACCCAGCATCCTTGCCAGCAGCGGCGCAAACAGGCCGATAAAACCAACGATGCCGACCGCATTCACCAGCAGCGCGCTAATGGCGACGGCGAGCGTGAGCGCCAGCAGCCGCATCAGCGACAACGCCAGTCCAAGGTTACGTGCCACACCGTCATCAAGACCAATCAACGTCAGCGGGCGCAGCATCATCAGCACCAACACAACGGCACCCAGCAGACGTGGCCACAGTTCGCGCACGCCGTGCCAGTCGGTCTGCGTCAGCGAACCCGTGCTCCACAAAAACACGTTCTGCAACGCATCATGATTGAAAATCACCAGCAGTTGATTGACGGCACCGCAGTACATGCTCATCACAAGGCCCGCCAGAATCAGCGTGACCGGCGACAGGCGCTTACCCCAGGCCGCACCAAACACCAGCAGCGCGACAATACCGGCGCCGGCCAGGGCTGCGAACTGTTGCAGCAACACCGGCAATGTCCACAGCGTAGCGACCGTCACGCCAAGCTGCGCGCCGGTGGCCACGCCGAGCGTCGTCGGCTCTGCCAGCGGGTTACGCAGCACCTGCTGGAACAGCACGCCTGCCAGCCCCAGTCCGGCGCCCACCAGCAGCGCTATTGCCAGACGCGGCAGCGCGCTGTAATAAAACAACATCTCGCTGATGTTATCGATATCTGGCTGCCGCCACGCCTGGCCCCAGGCCGCTCGTGGCAACAGCGCCGTCAGGTTATGGAAGGTCAGCAGCAGCGCGCCAATAAACAGCGCCGAGAGCAGCACTGCCGGCAGAGCGAGGGAGCGTGTTTTCATGGCCGTGCTCCCAGCGCGCCGTCGAGCACACGGCAGAAATGCATGGCTGACAGTGTTGCCCCGTAAAACCACACCGACTGCACGCGAGTAAAGCGGTTCTGGCGCACAAACGGCATGGCCTGCCACAGCGGCATAGCGGCAATCTGGCGCATCAGCGCATCATCACCGTGTGCAAAACACAACACCTGCGCCGCTTTCACCGCCGCCAGCCGTTCCAGGCCGACTACTGCGCTGCCCCAGAAGTTCACTTCACCCTGCCAGGCATTCTCCAGGCCTAATTCATCCATCACCTGCTGGAACAGACTGTTTTTGCCGATGATCAGCGCATGGCGCGCATCCATCAATGACATCAGCAGCAGCGGCTGCCCGCGCCAGGGGGCAAAACGCGCTTTCATGCTCGCCATAAACTCGTCGAACTGGCCCAGGTGAGCGCGTGCACGTCGACCAAGACCCAGGCGCTCGCCAATAGCGGTCAACGACGCGCGCGCGCTGGTCAGCGGCTGCGAGCCATCGCTAAAGCGCACGCCCATGCCCGGCGCAATGCGTTCGATTTTTTCAGGCTTAGGGCCGTAGCCCGCCGAATAGAGGATCAGCGAAGGATGAAGCTGACTTAGCAGCTCAAGGTTGGGTTCGGTGCGCAGGCCCACGTCAATGACGCCGTCCGGCAGCGCCGGTTGACCAACCCACAACCGATAGTTGCGGGCATCGGCCACCGCCAGCGGTGCCACACCCAGCGCCAGCAGCAGTTCCACCGGCAGCCATTCCAGCGCCACAATGCGCTCAAGCTCAGGAAAACCTGCACGGCTGATGCCCGGAGTCATCAGAAGCGGCGAAAGCGCCATTGCGGTCAGCAAGCGGCGGCGCGTGATTGAAGAGTCAAACATTGTCGGCCTCACCAGACGAAACTGACCGGCGCACTGCCCGACGGATGCGGCAAAATGCCCATCGGGATGCCGTAAATCTGCTCCAGCGTTTCGCTGTTCATCATATCCGCAGGGGTGCCCTGGGCAATGGTTTCACCGCCGCGCAACGCCACCATCCAGTCGCAGTAGCGCGCCGCCATGTTGATGTCGTGCAGCACCGCAATCACCGTCAGCCCGCGCTGTTCGCTCAGGCGGTGAATCAGCGCATGCACTTCCACCTGGTGGGCAACGTCCAGCGCAGAGGTCGGTTCGTCGAGCAGTAGACAGCGGCTGTCCTGGGCCACCAGCATGGCAATCCACGCACGCTGGCGTTCGCCGCCGGAGAGACTGTCCACCAGCCGATGGGCAAACGGTTTCAGGCCAACAAGGGAAATGGCTTCCTCCACCTTTTCACGGTCTGCGACGCCAAAACGCCCCAGCGCGCCGTGCCACGGATAGCGGCCAATCGCCACCAGCTCGCGCACGGTCATGCCCTCAGCGGCGGGCAACTGCTGCGGCAGATAAGCCACCATGCGGGCAAAAGCTTTGCTGTTCCAGCTGTCCAGCGGCTGTCCGGCGAGCAGAATGTCGCCTTCGGACGGTTTCTGGTGGCGGCCCAGCATTTTCAGCAGCGTCGATTTACCAGAACCATTGTGGCCGATAAGACCGGTGACTTTACCGGCGGGGAAGGTCAAAGAGAGTGAGTGCAGCAGCGTGCGTCCCGGCACGCGAAAGGTGACATCATTGAGGCTAAAGGTTGCCTCCTGAACGCTCGGTTTATCCTGCATAACTCGCCAACCTGTTGAAGGGCACGGCGAACCGTGCCCTGAGAGGAAAGATAAATCAGAAGCTGAAGGTGGCGGTTGCCACAAACTGGCGTTCAGCCCCCCAGAAGCAACCGTAGGCCTGGAAACAGTTGGCAACGTATTTACGGTCGAACACGTTGTTGACGTTCAGCGCAATACTGGAACCACTCATGCCCAGACGAGCCAGGTCGTATTTCACTACCGCGTCGGCTAAGGTATAGCTACCCACTTTGAACGAGTTGTCCGGGGATCCATAAGCGGAGCTAACATAGCGACCACCGGCCCCCAACGTCAGGCCAGACAGCGGGCCATCGTTAAAGGTGTAATCACCCCACAGCGACGCCATATGTTCCGGCACCTGCTCTGGAGTACGGCCTTTAAGGTTGGTGTCTTTCGTATATTCCGCATCTGTATATGTGTAGGACGCCGTTACGTTAACATTGGCGTTAATTGCGGCTTTTGCTTCCAGCTCCAGACCACGAGAACGGATTTCTCCCACCGGGACCTGCTTCTGAGGATTAGAGGGGTCAGAGGTCAGATTGTTCGTTTTAGTAAGCTGGTAAATGGCGCCAGTTATCACCACTGGCATATCTTTTGGTACGTATTTCACACCTGCTTCATACTGCTCGCCCTTAGACGGCGCGTAAGACATGCGCGGCGTACTCCACAAGTCAAACGTATTAGGCTCGAAAGACTGGCTATAGCTAAAATACGGTGTTATGCCATTATCAAACAGGTAGTTAATTCCACTGCGCCAGGTAAATTGACTATCCGTGCGCTCAATATATCCGCCATTACTACCGCGCACAGTTGTTGCCTGTTTAGACCAGTCGTAGCGCCCCCCAAGTGTTAACAACCACTTATCCCATTCCGCCTGGTCCTGAACGTAAATCCCGGTCTGTTTATTTTCATTCATCTGATAAGGCAAGGCCTTATCAAAGACAAAATCCGTATATTGTGGGTTGTAGAGGTCAAGGGCGGGCGCAGATCCAAATAAGGCATTGATATCGTTACGCATTCTCATGAAATCAACGCCGGATAACAGCGTGTGGCGCACCTCACCTGTAGCGAAACGGCTTTCCAGCTGCGTATCAACGGAGAAGTTTTGCAAGCGCTCATTATCAACTACTGTGCCACGCGACATATAGTGTCCAACATCGGCGACAGGAACGTTCGGGCAGGTTTGTATTGTACAAATTCCTGTGCCATAGACGGTTTGCTGTGAGGCTTTATTTTCTGCAAAGCGCAAATTCTGACGGAAAGTGAAAGTCTCATTAAAGGTATGATCAAACGCATAACCCACCATCTTCTGATTACGAGTGTATGAGTTATTAATGCCTTCATTGAAATCGCGATTCAGGCGCTTTCCATTTGGCAGCGTCTCAACCGTACCTTCCTTTGGCAACCAACCGTAGTAGCCCACGTCAGGTTCGTTCTGGAAGTAAGACAGGAAGGTAAAGTGGGTATTGTTATCCGGGCTCCAGGTAAAAGACGGCGCGATAGCATAGCGCTGCTCTTTACTACTGTTCTGCATGGAGTTGTTAGAGCGTGCCACACCAGTTAGTCGATAGGTAAACTCCCCATCATCATCAAGCGCGCCACCAAAATCGATACCGGTCTGAAACAGGTTGTCAGACCCCATTTTGAACTGGATTTCGCGAACTGTATCCGTGGTTGGGCGCTTGCTAACCATATTGATAATGCCGCCAGGACTGCTTTTGCCATAAAGTACAGAGGTCGGGCCGCGCATCAACTCAGCACGCTCAAGCATATAGGGATCAATAACTGCATCGTTATAAAAGTTACCCTGCATTTTCAGGCCGTCCAGATAGTTATTCTGGCTCTGGCCCGGAGGAGCGAAACCGCGAATCACCACATAATCATAAGCGTTAGAAGCCCCGCGTGTCCCCACATTTACGCCCGGAGTGTAGCCCAAAGCCTGTTTGACGGTTTGCGGCTGGCGCATATCCATCTCTTCACGGGTCACTACCGAAACAGACTGCGGGGTTTTCTCGATTGGCGTGTCGGTTTTGGTCGCCGTCGCGGTACGTTTAGCAGCGATGGTCGGGGCCGGTCCCCAGGCGCTTTCCTGCTGGACTGATGCCGCGCCGGCGGTCACAGTGATGGTGTCTTCTTTAGCATTGTCTGCAGCCCAGGCAGATGCAGAAACGCCGCCGAGTGCCGCAGCAACCAGCACGGCAAGACGGCAGACGGAGGCATTGGCCGGCAGGCCAGTGTGTAAACGCGCCATTGTGATTTTCTCTGAATGAATGGATGTCTGAGAACGTAAACGATAATTATTATTATGGGCGAGGATAATAGGCGAAACGCTGCTCGGTTTTCAAGTACAACCTGGCGCGTGAGAGGCCGTCAGCACAGGAAACAACCGTAGGATTGACAGGTGATTAACGCTTTATTTACTTAAGTTCAATTCTGCGCAACACGGCGTAACGCAACAAAAGCTTAAGTAACATCTCAAATATAATAAAAGCCCGCAAATAGGTTGCGGGCTTTGGTGATAAATACCACAGCGTCAGGTATCAGTTTGAACCGAACATGTCCTTAATCCAGCCAGCGACACCGTCGTTTTTCTGTTCCTGCTGCTGCTGCTGCTGCTGCGGCTGTTGCTGCTGCTGTGGCTGGTCAGAAGACTGGCTAAACGGATTGCGCGCTTCGGCCTGCTGCTGGCTCTGCTGGCACAGTCCCTGTGGATTGGTGGTCCACACCGGCAACTGACGGAAACCGCCGCCGCACTGGAAGGTGCCCGCTTCATCCACGCCAATATCGACAATATCTTCCGGCGCCACCAGGTCCAGCGGGATCGGTGACTGGTTGCTCAGGTAGCGCTGGTAAATCGACATCGCGCCGCTGGAGCCATACAGACGCGTCGGCTGGTTGTTATCACGGCCAACCCAGGTAATCACCACCTCTTTGCCGTCAATCCCGGCAAACCAGGTATCCACATTGTTATTGGTAGTACCGGTTTTACCCGCCAGGTGCAGTTTCGGGAACTTACCTCCCAGCGCACGCCCGGTGCCACGCAGCATCACCTGCTGCATGGTATACAGCGTCATGTACGCCGCCTGCGCCGGTACAGCACGCTCAGACTGTGGATAGCTCTGGTACAACGCCGTGCCGTCTTCAGCAATCACCGAGCGCAGCGCCGACATATCAGCGCGGTTACCGCCGCTGGCGATGGTCTGGAACGCCTGGGCCACTTCCACTGGCGTCAGGTTCAGCGCCCCAAGCAGCATGGCCGGAACCGGCGTCAGCTGGTCTTTCGGCACACCAAGTTTTATCCAGGTTTCGGTTACCGCAGGCAGCCCCAGCGACAGCCCCAGGTTAACCGTCGGCACGTTCATGGAGCGCGCCAGCGCGTCCACCAGCATCACCTGCCCGCTAAAGCGACGATCGTCGTTCTGCGGTGACCAGGTTTTGCCACCTGGTTGTGGAATGGAAAGCGGCGCATCGGCAATCCAGGTGTTCAGGCGGTATTTATCCGGCTGGCTTAGCGCTGTCAGGTAGGTTGCCGGTTTTGCCAACGAACCAATAGAACGGCGCGCCTGCATGGCACGGTTGTAACCGGCAAACTCCGGTTTCGCGCTGCCGACCATCGCCCGCACCTCGCCGCTGAAGCGGTCAACGACCACCATCGCGCTTTCGAGGTCAGTTAGCTTGCGCTGCTTAATCAGCGCCGGAATGCCTTCGGTCACGGCTTTCTCCGCCGCGTCCTGCGCCACCGGGTCGAAGGTGGTGAAGATTTTCACACCGGAAAGATCCTGCACCTTATCACCGAGCTTGTCGTGCAATTGCTGGCGAACCATCTGCATAAAAGCAGGCTGTGGTGAAATTACCCCGCCGCGCGGCTGCACGCCTAACGGACGGGCGCTCAGCATGTCATACAGCTCCTGGTCGATGATTTTCTGCTGTTGCAGCAGGCGTAGCACCAGGTTACGGCGCTCCAGCGCCAGCTTCGGGTTACGCCATGGGTTATACAGCGACGCCCCTTTCACCATCCCCACCAGCAATGCCTGCTGGTCGAGGCTCAGCTCTTCTACCGGGCGACCAAAGTAATAGAGGCTCGCCAGCGGGAAGCCGCGAATCTGGTCGTCGCCGCTCTGACCGAGATACACCTCGTTCAGATACAGTTCCAGAATGCGGTCTTTGCCGTAGCGCGCGTCCATAATCAGCGCCATGTAGGCTTCGTTAGCCTTACGCCACAGCGTGCGCTGGTTGGTGAGAAACAGGTTTTTCACCAATTGCTGGGTCAGCGTACTGCCGCCCTGCACCGCACGCCCGGCGGTAATGTTCGCCAGGAAGGCGCGGCCAATGGAGTACAGGCTGATGCCATCGTGCTCGTAGAAATGGCGGTCTTCGGTCGCCACCAGCGTATCGACCAACAGATCCGGGAAACCGGTGCGCGGCACAAACAGACGCTGCTCGCCGTTGGGCGAGGAGAGCATGGTTATCAGGCGCGGGTCGAGGCGGAAGAAGCCAAACTCGCGGCCCGTGTCGAGGTTCTTAATTGACTCCAGCCTGTCGTTGCTAAACGTCAGGCGCGCGCGAATCTGCCCTTCTTTACTGTCCGGGAAGTCGAACGGACGGCGCAGCATATCAATATTGTTGCCCTGCACCGTAAACTCGCCCGGTCGCGTCATGCGCGTTACCTGGCGGTACTGGGTCGCCTCCAGCAGCTTCACCATCTCATTTTTGCTGTAGGGCATATCTGGCTCAAGGTTCACCATGCGGCCATACACTGCCGCCGGGAGCTGCCAGACTTTGCCGTCAATGCGGCTGCGGATTTTCTGGTCCAGATAGACGCCGTAGGCAACAAAAATCACCAGCAGCACAATCAGTAATTTCAATAAAAACCAAAGCCAGCTGCGCTTTTTACGCGGCGTGCGCCCTTTTTTTACCTTACGTGGCATGGGCTCCTCGTCGTCATAGTCATCATCATCGTACTCATCGTCATACTGCTCTTCCCTGAGACGACGACGGCTCGCCTTCTCGTTTACCGAACGCCCAGACTTGCCTTTACGTCCGATAGGTTCGCGGTCATTCCCCGCCATGCTCTTTCTCCACACCAGTTCGTGTCGCAGGGAGCTGATTGTCACTTCCTGCCCGTCTTACGAAAGTAGAAACATCTCAAAATCCCCCGCCCGCGCTACTGATATTTTTTTGTGCGTCGGGTGGGTGCGGCAGCTGACGGGTCGTCAGGCCACACGTGTTTCGGGTAGCGCCCTTTCATTTCTTTTTGCACGTCGCGGTACGCGCCGCGCCAGAAGGCGGCGAGATCGCGCGTGATTTGCAGCGGGCGTCGGGCGGGCGACAGCAACTCCAGCACCAGCGGCACCCGGCCACCGGCGATAGCAGGCTGCGTTGCCTCACCAAACATCTCCTGCATCCGCACCGCCAGCGCAGGCGGGTTTTCTTCGTCGTAGCGAATAGCAATGCGGCTGCCAGTCGGCACAGTGTAATGCCCAGGCAGCTCACTATCCAGCCGTTGGCGCTGTGTCCAGTCGAGCAGGCTGTAAAGCGCCTGCGCAAGGTCAATACGCTTTAACCCCGGCAACGAACGCACACCGCCCATCTGCGGCAGCAGCCAACGCTCAAGCGTCTCCAGCAGCGAGGCATCGTCTACCGCAGGCCACACATATTCCGGCAGCCAGCGCGCCGCCCACATCAACCGAAGACGCAACTGTTGTGCCGCCTCGCTCCACTCCAGCACACCGAGGCCTTTATCACGAATGCCGTTAAGCATCGCCTGATGCAGTTCCTCCTCAGACGGCTGGTTCAGCGGCTGGCTTTTAAGGGTTAATTGCCCCACACGCCAGCGCCGCCAGGCCTTAAGTGTGCCTTTTTCATCGTCCCATTCCACGCTGTCGCTTTGAGTCAGCAACTCAGGATGGCTCGCCACCAGCGCGTCAATATCAAGCGGCAGCGCCTGTAAAATACGCGCATCCGGCGAACTGCTTCCCTGGAGCAGCAGCGGCGCAATCAGCCACTCATAGCGGGTCAGCGCGTCGTCACGCTCAAGCATGGCACCCATTCCGTTTGCCAGCTGATAGCGCCCCTCCTGACCGCGACGCCGGGCAATACGGTCGGCAAAGCCTGTTGCCAGCAGCCCCGCCGCCAGTGCGCTGTCGCACTCGCCGCCTTTACTCTCCAGCCGCTGGTTTAGCTGACGCGCACGCGCACGCCAGTTGTCCTGGCGGCGGGACAGTGCGCTGCGCAAATCACCGTCGCCCCCGCGCGGTGGCTCTTCGAGAATGGCCGCAAGCTGTGCCGCCGTGGCCTGAGCATCGCGCCCTTCGGCCGCGGCCAGCATTGCCGCCAACCGTGGCTCCATCCCCAGTCGCGCCATCTGGCGGCCACGAGACGTGAGACGCCCCGCCTCGTCCAGCGCACCCAGCGTGCTAAGGAGTTTATGCGCCGCAGCAAGGTTAGCCGCAGGCGGTACGTCCAGCCAGTGCATCTGCGCCACGTCGTGACAGCCCCACTGAATCAGCTCCAGCAGCAGGCCCGACAGATCGCTTTGCAGAATTTCTGGTTCGGCCTGCGCAGGGGCGCGCTCCGCCTGCTCGGCGCTGGTAAGGTGCAGACACACGCCCGGTGCCAGACGCCCGGCACGGCCCGCGCGCTGAACCATTGATGCCTGGCTTACGCGCTGCGTCACCAGCCGCGTAAGGCCGGTGCGCGGGTCGAACTTCGCCACCCGCTCCTGGGCGGCGTCCACCACCAGCCGGATACCTTCAATGGTCAGGCTGGTTTCAGCGATATTGGTCGCCAGCACCACTTTGCGCTGACCGTCTGGCGCAGGCAAAATGGCGCGTCGCTGCTCCTCAAGCGACAGCGCGCCATAAAGCGGGCACAGCACCACGTCCGACGCCACGCGCTCGCGCAATTGCTCCTGTACCCGCAGAATTTCGCCAACGCCCGGTAAAAACAGCAGCAGCGAACCCGCCTCCTCGCGCATCAACTGCGCCGTGGCAATAGCCACCGCTTCCTCAAAACGCGAGTGCGTTGCCAGCGCCTGAAAGCGCCGTTCCACTGGCCAACTGCGACCTTCGGAAGTCACCACGGGCGCATCCGGCAGCAGCGCACCCAGGCGCGTGTTGTCGAGCGTCGCCGACATCACGATAATCTGCAAATCATCACGCAGCCCCTGCTGCACCTCAAGCAACAGCGCCAGCGCGAGATCCGCCTGTAAACTGCGCTCATGAAACTCATCAAGCAGCACCAGCGACACGCCGTTCAACTCAGGATCGTGCTGGAGCATGCGTGTGAGAATGCCTTCGGTCACCACCTCAATACGCGTCTGCGGCCCAACGCGGCTGTCAGCGCGCATGCGGTAGCCCACGGTTTCGCCGGGCTGCTCACCCAGCTGTTCCGCCAGCCGCTGTGCGACGCTGCGTGCCGCCAGTCGCCGTGGCTCCAGCATAATAATGCGCCCTGCGGGATTGCGCGCACGCAGCAAGGCCAGCGGCAGCCAGGTCGATTTGCCCGCGCCGGTGGGCGCATTAAGCAGCACCTGTGGCGCGCTATCGAGCGCTGTCAGTAATGCCGGCAGCACGGCCTCGATGGGTAAAGTGGACACAAAAAGCTCCCCAGGGTTAACAATTAAACCGCGACATTGTAGCATCGACTCCGTTTGCCACACGTAGCCGCATTGATGTCACGCGCGCTTTTCAGACCAGGTACGTCTGCTGCTGCGTATTTCCACACTGAGAGACACCATGCCCGCCACCCGCCGCCTGTTTTTTGCCATTGACGTACCTGAAGAGATACAGCAACAGCTCCTTGACTGGCGCGCGCAGCATTTTGCCGCCGACACCGGTCGGCCCGTCGCGGCGGCCAGCCTGCATATGACGCTGGCATTTCTCGGTGAAGTCAGTGCACAAAAGCAACAGGCACTCTCGGCACTTGCCGAACGTATCTGCCAGCCGGGGTTTACGCTCACGCTTGATGATGCCGGACACTGGCCACGCTCGCGCGTAGTGTGGCTCGGGCCTAAAAGCACGCCGCGCGGACTGTTGCAGCTGGCATCGTTGTTGCGCTCGCAGGCGGCCCGCAGCGGCTGCGCTCAAACCCCTCAGCCGTTTCACCCGCATATCACGCTGTATCGCCAGGCCAGGCATAGCGTGCGTTTGCCGCCGCCTGGTTTTCGCTGGCAATGGCAGGTCAGCGAGTTCGTGCTTTACGAATCGTTATTCGAGCGCGGACGCACGCGCTATCGCCCACTGGCGCACTGGCCGCTGGAACAATCATCTTAAACAGAAGGAAGCACATGGAATTTACGCCTGCCTTGCAGTCTGCGACGCTGATTAAACGCTATAAGCGCTTTCTTGCCGACGTCATCACGCCCGACGGCGAAACATTTACGCTGCACTGCCCGAATACCGGTGCCATGACCGGCTGCGCCACGCCGGGCGACACCGTCTGGTATTCCACCTCTGCCAGCACCACGCGTAAATATCCCCACACCTGGGAGCTGACGCAGACGCAAAATGGCGACACAATTTGTGTCAACACATTACGGGCAAATACGGTTATAAAAGAAGCAATAGGAAAGGGTCTAATTAATCAGCTCACCGGATATAAGGAAATACTCAGCGAAGTAAAATATGGCAGTGAACGCAGCCGAATAGATTTTATGTTACAGGCGCAAGACAGGGTTAACTGCTATATTGAAGTGAAATCAGTCACGCTGGCTGAAAAAAATAACGGCTTCTTCCCCGATGCGGTAACTGCGCGTGGGCAAAAGCATTTACGTGAATTAATGAGCGTCGCTCGCGGCGGAGAACGTGCGGTATTGCTATTTGCCGTACTGCATTCGGCTATCGAAAACGTGGCGGCGGCGCGTCATATTGATAATAAATACGCACAACTGTTACAGGAAGCGGCACAAAACGGTGTAGAAGTTCTGGCATGGAAAGCACAATTAAACCCGACGGAAATCAGGCTTATTTCACCGCTGCCCGTCAGCCTCTGACACAGCATGTTGTGCATATTTTCTGAGCCAGCCGCGCGCTAAATACGCTTTTCCTCACAGGCTTGTCAAGGGGAGTATTTAATATAATTGCCATCCGGAAAAGCTTCTGTTATTTATAGCGGCCTGATTTTCCCCCCTCACATGGGGACCGACAGTGCGTGTTAAGGAGAAGCAACATGCAAGAAGGGCAAAACCGTAAAACATCGTCCCTGAGTATTCTCGCCATCGCTGGGGTGGAGCCGTATCAGGAGAAGCCGGGTGAAGAGTATATGAACGAAGCCCAGCTGGCGCACTTCAGACGCATTCTTGAGGCATGGCGTAATCAGCTGCGGGACGAGGTCGATCGTACCGTGACTCATATGCAGGATGAAGCCGCTAACTTCCCCGATCCGGTGGACCGCGCCGCACAGGAAGAGGAATTCAGCCTCGAACTGCGTAACCGCGATCGCGAACGCAAACTGATCAAAAAGATCGAAAAAACGCTCAAGAAAGTGGAAGACGAAGACTTCGGCTTCTGCGAATCCTGCGGTGTCGAAATCGGCATTCGCCGTCTTGAGGCTCGTCCGACAGCCGATCTGTGCATTGACTGCAAAACCCTTGCGGAAATCCGCGAGAAACAGATGGCCGGTTAACGCCGCGCGACGCTAATCATAAAAAGGCGGGAGCCTCTCCCGCCTTACCTCTTTATGCAACAACATCACTATATTGGGCGTTTTGCTCCTTCTCCATCAGGCGAGCTCCATTTTGGCTCGCTGATCGCTGCCCTTGGCAGCTGGCTCCAGGCGCGTTCCCGTGAGGGACGCTGGCTGGTGCGCATTGAAGATATCGACCCTCCCCGCGAAGTACCGGGTGCGGCCAGCACCATTTTACGCCAGCTTGAACACTACGGCCTGCACTGGGACGCCGAGGTACTGTGGCAATCGAGCCGCCACGACGCCTACCGCGACGCGCTCGCCTGGCTGCACGCGCAGGGCCGCAGCTATTACTGTGACTGCACGCGCAAGCGTATTCAGGCGCAAGGTGGTTTTTACGACGGCCACTGTCGAGCGCGCCATCTCAGCGCGGAGCATACCGCCACGCGGCTGCGCCAGACCCAACCGGTGCTGGCCTTTCACGACGCCCTGCGCGGCGAGATTCACGCAGATGTTGCCCTGGCGCGCGAAGATTTTATTATTCACCGCCGCGACGGTCTGTTTGCCTATAACCTGGCGGTGGTGGTGGACGACCATTTCCAGGGCGTCACCGAAATCGTGCGCGGTGCCGATCTAATTGAGCCAACGGTGCGCCAGATTGCGCTTTACCACGCGTTTGGCTGGCAGGTGCCGGACTACGTGCATTTGCCGCTGGCACTCAATGACCAGGGCGGTAAACTTTCCAAGCAAAACCACGCACCGGCGCTGCCCACAGGCGATCCGCGTCCGCTACTGGTAGAAGCGCTGCGTTTTCTCAACCAGCCCGTAAGCGAGGGCTGGCGCGACATGACAGCCGACGCGTTGTTAAACGAAGCGGTGATCCACTGGACGCTCGCAGATGTGCCATTGAATCCGGCATTCTCAAACGCGTCACACTGAGATATGATGAGCCGCTTATTTTTTTGTCTGATTAATGATTGACACATCCGAGGTGCACTATTTTTACCCGAGTCGCTAATTTTTGCCGCAAGGTGCTGAACCGCGAAGAGAGCGTGGCCACAGAGCAAACCGCCCAGCCGCACATAACGGTTATCCCGCGCGACAGGCACACTATTTCCCGCAAAGATATCAGCGAAAATGCCCTCAAAGTGCTCTATCGTCTCAATAAAGCAGGCTTTGAAGCCTACCTTGTTGGCGGCGGCGTGCGCGACCTGCTGCTGGGGCAAAAGCCTAAAGACTTTGACGTGACGACCAACGCCACGCCGGACCAGGTGCGTAAACTGTTTCGCAACTGCCGTCTCGTAGGCCGCCGTTTTCGCCTCGCCCACATTATGTTTGGGCCAGAAATTATCGAAGTCGCCACCTTTCGCGGCCACCACGAAGAGCAGGCCGACCGCCAGCAGTCTCAGCGCGGCCAGAACGGTATGCTGCTGCGTGACAACATCTTTGGCTCGATTGAAGAAGACGCCCAGCGTCGCGATTTCACCATCAACAGCCTGTATTACAGCGCCGCCGACTTTACGGTGCGTGACTACGTGGGCGGGCTGAATGATTTGCAGCAGGGTATTATTCGCCTGATTGGCGACCCGGAAACCCGCTATCGCGAAGATCCGGTGCGCATGCTGCGCGCGGTGCGCTTTGCCGCCAAGCTGAACATGAGCATTTGCCCAGGCTCCGGCGAGCCAATTCCGCGCCTGGCAACGCTTATCAACGACGTGCCGCCGGCGCGCCTGTTTGAAGAATCCCTCAAGCTGTTGCAGGCCGGTCATGGCTATGAAACCTGGCGCCAGCTGCGCGAATATAACCTGTTGCAGCCGCTGTTCCCGGTGATTACCCGCTACCTGACCGAGCGCGGTGACTCCAACATGGAACGCATCATTGCGCAGGTGCTGAAAAACACCGATCACCGCCTGCACAATAATATGCGCGTGAATCCGGCGTTCCTGTTTGCCGCACTGTTCTGGTACCCGCAGCTTGAAATGGCGCAGAAAATTACCCAGGAAAGCGGGCTTGCCTACTACGACGCCTTTGCGCTGGCCATGAACGAAGTGCTGGACGAAGCCTGTCGCTCTATTGCTATTCCTAAGCGCATTACCTCGCTGATTCGTGATATCTGGCAGTTGCAGTTGCGCCTGTCCAAGCGCCAGGGCAAACGCGCCTGGAAGCTGATGGAACATCCCAAATTCCGCGCTGCCTACGATCTGCTGGAGCTGCGTGCTGAAGCTGAAAACAACCCTGAGCTACAGCGCCTGGCGCAGTGGTGGGGCGAGTTCCAGTCTGCACCGCCGCCGCGCCAGAAAGAGATGGTCGGCCAGTTGGGTGAAGACCCGGCCAGCCGCCGCCGGCAGCGCCGCCCGCGTCGGCGCACGCCGACTAAACGCGAGGGCAGCGTGTGACGCTGTGCTACATCGCCATCGGTAGCAATCTGGCCTCGCCGCTCGCGCAGGCCAGTGCCGCCGTTGAAGCGCTGGGCAATCTCCCTGAAAGCCGCCTTATGGCGGTTTCGTCGTTTTACCGTACCCCGCCGCTTGGCCCGCAGGATCAGCCCGACTACCTCAACGCTGTGGTTGCGCTGGAGACGGGACTGGAGCCACTCGCGCTGCTGGACCACACCCAGCACATTGAACTGGCGCAAGGACGCGAGCGCAAAGACGAGCGCTGGGGCCCCCGCACGCTGGATCTCGACATCCTGCTGTTTGGCAACCTCACACTGAACACCACTCGTCTTACCGTGCCGCATTACGACATGAAAAACCGCATGTTTATGCTGTACCCGCTGGCCGAAATCGCCCCTGAACTGATGTTCCCGGACGGCGAAACGCTACAAAACTGCCTGGCACGCCTGGCGGACAGCTCACCGTCTTTGTGGTAATTCGCCACACAATTTTCTGATTAATTAGCCGTTAACACCCACTGCTCGCCACGCAGGCAAACAATGCCAGAATAACCTCAAAATACTGGCATTCAGCTGCCGATTCTTCCAGAATGCGCTCTGTCCGTGGGTGGTAAGCCCGCTTCGCAGAATCTTACCTGCACGCTACTTCACAGGGGATAGCATGAAACCAACCACCATTACCCACCTGCGCGAACTTAAGCAGCAGAAGAAAAAATTCGCCACGATCACCGCCTACGATTTCAGTTTTGCGAAACTGTTTGCCGACGAAGGCGTTGGCGTGATGCTGGTGGGCGATTCACTGGGCATGACGGTACTGGGTTACGACTCCACGCTGCCGGTCAGCGTTGACGATATCGCCTGGTGCACCCGCGCAGTACGCCGCGGCGCCCCCGCCTGCCTGCTGCTGGCTGACCTGCCGTTTATGGCGTATGCCACGCCCGAACAAGCCTGTGAAAACGCCGCCGCCGTGATGCGCGCCGGGGCCAATATGGTGAAAATCGAAGGCGGTCGCTGGCTGGCGGACACGGTGAAAATGCTCACCGAGCGCGCCGTACCGGTATGCGGCCATCTGGGGCTGACGCCACAGTCGGTGAATATTTTTGGCGGCTACAAGGTTCAGGGCCGCGGCGACGACGCGGCGCAGACGCTGCTCGATGACGCACTGGCGCTGGAAGCCGCGGGCGCACAATTGCTGGTGCTGGAGTGTGTACCGGCAGAGCTTGCCACTCGCGTGAGCAATGCACTGAGCATTCCGGTTATCGGCATTGGTGCCGGTAACGGCACCGACGGGCAAATTCTGGTGATGCACGACGCGCTTGGCATTACCGGCGGCCACATTCCAAAATTCGCCAAAAACTTCCTGGCCGAAGCCGGTGATATCCGCGCGGCGGTGCGCCAGTATATTGCCGAGGTCGAGTCCGGTGCCTATCCGGGCGAAGAACACAGTTTTCACTGACAGGAGAAAGGGTTGTGCTGATTATTGAAACCTTACCGCTATTGCGTCAGCAGATTCGCCGCTGGCGCCAGGAAGGCAAACGTATCGCGCTGGTGCCGACCATGGGCAACCTGCACGACGGCCACATGAAGCTGGTCGACACCGCAAAGGCCAGCGCCGACGTGGTGGTCACCAGTATCTTCGTTAACCCGATGCAGTTTGACCGGCCCGACGACCTGGCGCGCTACCCGCGCACCCTGCAGGAAGACTGCGAGAAGCTCAACCGCCGTGGCGTGGACGTGGTGTTTGCCCCCACCGCCCACGAAGTTTATCCGCACGGCATGGAAGACCAGACCTTTGTTGAAGTGCCGGTGCTGTCCAACATTCTGGAAGGCGTGAGCCGTCCGGGTCACTTTCGCGGCGTGGCGACGGTGGTCAGCAAGCTGTTTAACCTGGTCCAGCCGGACCTGGCCTGTTTTGGTGAAAAAGACTTCCAGCAGCTGGCGCTGATTCGCAAGATGGTGGCCGACATGGGCTATGACATCGATATTATTGGCGTGCCAACGCTGCGCGCGAAAGACGGCCTGGCGCTTAGCTCGCGCAACGGCTATCTCACCAGCGATCAGCGTAAGATTGCGCCAGGGCTGCATAAAGTGATGCAGAGCGTGGCGCAGAAGCTGACCGATGGCGCACGCGATACCGACGAACTTATCGCGATTGCCGGGCAGGAGCTCAACGAAAAAGGCTTTCGCGCCGATGACCTGCAAATCCGCGATGCCGACACGTTGCAGGCGCTTAACGCCAACAGCCAGCGCGCCGTTGTGCTGGTCGCAGCCTGGCTGGGCCAGGCGCGTCTTATCGACAATGTGCAGGTCGAACTTGCGCGCTAGACAGCGCACAAAAAAGCGGCAATACTGCCGCCCAAATATCTCGGAAACGGACGCTGCGTCCGTTTTGCGACCACTGAAACCAGGATTTTCGCTATGATTCGTACAATGCTGCAAGGCAAACTTCACCGGGTAAAAGTTACGCTGGCCGACCTTCACTATGAAGGCTCCTGCGCTATCGATCAGGACTTTCTTGATGCGGCCGGGATTCTGGAATACGAAGCTATCGACATTTACAACGTCACCAACGGTAAGCGCTTTTCCACCTACGCCATTTCCGGTGAGCGTGGCTCGAAGATTATTTCCGTTAACGGCGCCGCAGCACACTGTGCCAGCGTCGGTGACATCCTGATTATCGCAAGCTATGTCACCATGCCGGACAGCGAAGCGCGTAGCTGGCAGCCGAAAGTGGCCTATTTTGACGGCGACAACGAGATGAAACGTCTCGCCAAAGCCGTTCCCGTCCAGGTCGCCTGACCGCCCTCACCTGCCAGCCGCTAGCCCTGCGGCTGGTTGGTGATAAGCCGTGCCATCGTCTCAAGCGAATCGGTGCGCAGAATATACAGCCGCTTGAGCGCAAACGGATTATCCCCCGGTTTAACCTTGCCGCGCACCGTTGTCACCGCCAGATGAAACCCCGCCGCCTGTGCCGCCTGCATAGCTTGCGCGTTATAGCCGCCAAACGGATACGAGAGATACCAGACATGAGGGGTAAACTGCTCAAGCGCACGCCGTGAACGGCGGAAGTCAAACAACACATTGTGCTCGCTGCGGCTCAGTAACACCGGCCGCCGGGTAGCATCGACGCGGTGCAAAAAGTGGGTATGGGACTGAAGATCAAACACATCCTGAATGTCTTTCAACTCCGAGAGACTCATAAACTGTAACCGCGCCGGGTCCCAGCGCTGCGGCCAGCGTTTAATGCGCGATGAGATGATAAACGCCGTCGCCTTAAAGCCATTTTGCCGCAGCACCGGCCAGGCATAGCGCCACACCGACTTCAGTCCGTCATCAAACGTAATCGCCACCGCCCGCCCCGGCAGGTTAATGCGGTTATAGAGATAATCTTCAAGCTGATAAAGCGTTATCGTGGTGTAACCCTGGTCACTCAGCCAGGCCATCTGGTTGCTGAATGCGCGCACTGAGGTGGTGGTTGAGGTGTGGCGAAAACGCGTGTTCTCTTCGTCACGCAGAATATGATGATACGTCAGTACCGGCACACCGCTGTCTTCCTGGGCATCCAGCCCGCTTACCCACGCCAGGCGCTCACCGATGCGAATCTGAAACCAGGTCTGATTAAGCCGGTCTTTAAGTCTGCTGGAAACCGGGTAGCGCAGGTTATTGGCCAACGTGCCGACGCGCTCGCTTTTCACATCTGGCGCGCTGTACATCGGCGTGGCCTTTATCGTCACCAGGTTCTGGTTACTGAGCGGTTTATTCAAATCGCCAAGTCTGTCCTCCACCCGCCGCTTGCCCTGCACATCGCTTAACCGACTACGCTCAATAAAGCCGGTGCCGTTACCAAAGCGAAATTCATAATAGTCAGAGGATACCGGCACTACCGCCAGCAGTTGCCCGGCTTCGATCTCACCGACAAAAACAATGTTATCTGCAACTTGCGCCTGCACGGGCGCCGTCTCACTCACCTGCATATAACGTGAGGCTGGAGGATGTTCATTAAGCAAATCGGCCTGCGCGCAGGCACAGAACAGCACAAACAGGATGAGGCCACGAAAGGCGTATGAAAACATAATGAGGGTAAGGGGCTGAATCAGGGAGCCTTTATTCTGGCAGATAGCCGCAGGAGCGCAAACCGCAACAAAGCGCAGTGCCGCCGTGCGCACGTTTTTTAGACAAACTGAGGTTAAATGAGGAACATCACACGCTGAGGGTAGCCGCGTGGCAGAGGCGAGCGCCTGTCAGCTGGCATCCAGCCCGTCCGGTAAAATCAGCTGGAACGGCGGGTTTTTCTGCTGCTGGTGCCAGAGGCTGGTCGCCGTCCCTTCACTGCATGCCACAATAGCATCGCGAAAGGCGCTACTGCAGTGCGTCTCGCGCAGCGCCAGCATTTGCGCCAGCAGCGCAACATTAAAACCCGCAATCACTTCACAGTGCTCATGCTTGTGGCTAAGTAGCGACGCCGCGCGGTAAGGCGCGGCACCGATGGTATCGGTCAAAAAAATGACGCCATCGCCGCCGTCCACCTCATGCAGGGCATCGCACATCATACGACTGAGCATGTTGGTGCTCTGCCCTGGTAAATACTCCACAGCACGACAGTGCGCCAGCGGCCCGACCTGCTTTTCCAGCAACGCCAGCGTGTCATGTGCAAGACAGCCGTGTGCGGCAATAACCCATCCCAGCATTGTGCCAGCGCCTGCGTTAAGAATAATGAAGGCAGTTTACGCATCGGCTGATTCGCCATGCTGATTTCCGTCAAACCACCTGGATTATTCTCAAGACAGCGGTCAGCTACGCAGCCCACGCCCGCGCTGTATCAGATACCAGCACAGCGTATAAAAGACCGCGATAAACACCACCAGCACGCCAACGGTCAGCGTCAGAGGCACATCATGTATGCCCAGAAAGCCGTAGCGAAAGCCGCTAATCATGTACACGATGGGGTTGAGCTTTGACAGCGCCTGCCAGAACGGCGGCAGCAGCGTCAGTGAATAGAACACGCCGCCGAGATAGGTCAGTGGCGTCAGCACAAACGTGGGAATGAGGCTGATGTCGTCAAAGGTTTTGGCAAACACCGCGTTCAGCAGCCCGGCAAGCGAGAACAGCACCGCAGTGAGCAGTAACGTTAGTGCGACAAACAGCCATGAATGCACCTGAAATGGCACAAACAGCAGCGAAATCACCGTTACCATAATACCCACGCACACACCGCGCGCCACGCCGCCGCCGACGTAACCGGCGATTATCACGTGCGTCGGCACCGGGGCGACCAGCAGTTCTTCTATGTTGCGCTGGAATTTGGCGCTAAAGAACGATGAGGCGACGTTGGCGTACGCGTTGGTGATTACCGCCATCATAATCAGACCTGGCACGATAAACTGCATGTAGCTGAAGCCGTGCATTTCACCAATGCGTGAACCAATCAGGTTACCGAAGATGATGAAGTACAGCGTCATGGTGATAACCGGCGGCACCAGCGTTTGCACCCAGATGCGCATAAAGCGGTGAATCTCTTTCGCCCAGATACTTTTCAGGGCAATCCAGTAAAGCTGCATCATGCCGGCTCTCCTTTTTTCTCATGCACCAGCGTGACAAACAGCTCTTCCAGACGGTTCGCTTTGTTACGCATACTCAATACCTGAATGCCCTGCGCGCTCAGCTGAGCGAACAGGCTGTTAATGCCCTGCTCGCGCAGCACTTCCACCTCAAGGGTTGACGTATCAATCAGTCGGTACTGGTAGCCATCAAGTTTCGGCAGCGGGCTTTTCGCTGCCAGATCGAGAATAAAGGTTTCGGACTTAAGCTTGGACAGCAGCGCCTTCATGGAGGTGTTTTCCACCAGCTCGCCGTGCTGAATAATGCCAATATTGCGACACAGCATTTCAGCTTCTTCCAGGTAGTGCGTGGTGAGAATAATGGTAGTGCCGCGATCGTTAAGCTCTTTGAGGAAGGTCCACATGGAGCGGCGCAGTTCAATATCCACGCCCGCGGTCGGTTCGTCGAGAATCAGCAGTTTTGGCTCATGCATCAGCGCCCGGGCAATCATCAGGCGGCGCTTCATGCCGCCGGAGAGCATACGCGCACGTTCGTTACGCTTGCCCCATAAATCAAGCTGGTTGAGGTATTTCTCGCTGCGCTCCAGCGCTTCTCGCTTTGGCACACCGTAATAGCCCGCCTGGTTGACGACTATCTGCGCCACGGTTTCAAATGGGTTAAAGTTAAACTCCTGCGGCACCAGCCCAAGCTGGCGCTTGGCATTGACCACGTCTTTATCCAGCGAGTAACCAAAAACCTTCACGTTGCCCGCACTTTTGTTCACCAGCGAACTGATAATGCCAATTGTGGTGGATTTCCCCGCGCCATTTGGCCCAAGCAGGGCGTAAAAATCACCGGCCTCCACCTGCAAATCAATGCCACGCAGCGCCTGAACGCCGCCGGGGTAGGTTTTGGTCAGTTTCTCCAGTTCCAGTGCATATGTCATAGATGATGAGTAGCCTTTTAGTTATCACTCTGTGCCCTGAACGCATCTGTCCATTCAGGGCGGCAGCCCCAGAAATACAGGAGGCCGAGGTATTTTAGCACCGCCACCGTGCTACCTCTGTTAGCCGAAGAATGCATAGCAGGTTTAAAAAAAAGTTGAGTTGCCCTATATTACCCCAACGCACTAATCCGGTTACAGGTTGTTAACCACTCATGAAAGATATCGAAACACTCATCAGCAATAATAAAGTCTGGTCTACACTGCTGGTGGAAGAGGATCCCGGCTTCTTTGAGCAGCTGGCGCAGGCCCAAAAGCCGCGCTTTCTATGGATTGGTTGTTCCGACAGTCGCGTTCCCGCTGAGCGCCTGACGGGCCTGGAGCCTGGCGAACTGTTTGTTCACCGTAACGTGGCAAACCTGGTCATTCACACCGACCTTAACTGCCTGTCCGTGGTGCAGTACGCGGTGGACGTGCTGGAAGTTGAGCACATTATCATCTGCGGTCACTACGGTTGCGGCGGTGTACAGGCGGCAGTCACCAACCCAGAGCTTGGCCTGATTAACAACTGGCTGCTGCACATTCGCGACATCTGGTTTAAGCACAGCACGCTGCTGGGCGAACTGCCGCAGGAGCAACGCATGGATACGCTGTGCGAGCTTAACGTTATGGAACAGGTGTACAACCTCGGCCACTCCACGATTATGCAGTCAGCGTGGAAGCGCGGCCAGAAGGTGAGCGTGCACGGTTGGGTTTACGGTATTCACGACGGCCTGCTGCGCGACCTGGACGTTACCGCCACCAGCCGCGAAACGCTGGAGCAGCAATATCGCAACGGCATGTCCAACCTTAAGCGCGTGCATCACAACCACAAATAAAAAAAGGGGGCATCGCCCCCTTTTTCACATCCGTTGCGTTATTCGTCCAGCAAAACCACTTTGCCCACATACGGCAGATGGCGATAGCGCTGTGCGTAGTCAATGCCGTAGCCCACAACGAACTCGTCCGGGATAGTGAAGCCCACAAACTCCACGGTAACCTCGACTTCCCGGCGCTCCGGTTTATCAAGCAGCGTACAGATAGCCAGTGATTTTGGCTCACGCAGGCGCAGGATCTCGCGCACGCGACTGAGCGTGTTACCTGAGTCGATGATATCTTCAACAATAAGCACATCTTTGCCGCGGATGTCTTCATCCAGATCCTTGAGGATTTTCACATCGCGGGTGGTCGACATACCGCTGCCGTAGCTTGAGGCCGTCATAAAGTCGACTTCATGACTCACCTGCACTTCGCGGCACAGATCCGCCATGAACATAAAAGATCCGCGCAGCAGTCCCACCAGCACCATATCGCTGCCGCTGTCGCGATAGCGTTCGGTTATCTCTTTGCCCAGTTCTGCAATGCGTGCTTTGATGTCCGCTTCTGGGATCATCACTTCTACAGTATGTTTCATTCTCTGGTATCTCACTGATGATAATCAGCTATTTCACGCTTTATGCCACCACAGCGCCGTTTTCAGGCCCGTTGCATCAAGCGTGAGAACAACGAAAGCACGCGAGTATAGCAGTATCGGCCTCAGGAATAAAAAAGCCTGGTGGCGCGCCAATGCCATGCATTAATGATGCCTGTTCGGGTCACAAACCAGTTGGCCCTGAATTGTTGCAGAATAAAATAGTCTGCGTCAGCAACCCGGATAGCAGTATAAAACACCACAATCCTTACTATTAATAAGGCATTAGCGAAGCGGCTTGCGGTAACAGACCAAAACCACGTACCAACGTTTATTTTGTCATTGCCCCTTTCTTCCTTCTTTATGCTCACCAAAGCTCTTTTTGTGACAATGATCACAGTTGTTAATAACTATAATTAGTTGCTACTAAAAAACACTGAGTGTAATAAATGATGGAAAGTAATAAACCGCAGTCGCGCGTCATTGTCGCGCTATCAGCGCTATTTGCTCTGCTGACAGGACTTTATCTTCTGGTAGGCGGTATCTGGCTCGTCGCCGTTGGCGGCTCGTGGTATTACCCATTAGCCGGTATCGTGATGCTGATTACCGCCTGGCTGCTGTGGCGCAGACGCTCAAGCGCGCTATGGCTGTATGCTGCCCTGCTGTTGTGCACCATGCTCTGGGGCATCTGGGAAGTCGGCTTTGACTTCTGGGCGCTGACGCCGCGCTGCGACGTGCTGGTGTTCTTTGGTGTGTGGCTGCTGCTGCCGTTCGTCTGGCGCAAGCTCGCCCCTTCACGCACCGCCGTGCCTTCCCTGCTGGTATCACTGTTAATCACCGCCGCCATCCTGGTGTGGGCGGGCTTTAACGATCCGCAGGAAATCAACGGTACGCTGCCAACTGACACCACCGCCAGCACCGCCGCAGAAGGGGTTGCCGACGCCGACTGGCCTGCTTATGCACGTACCCAGGAAGGCCAGCGCTTCTCGCCGCTTAAGCAAATCAACGCCGATAACGTGAGCAAGCTGAAAGAAGCCTGGGTGTTCCGCACCGGCGATCTGCGTTTGCCGACCGATCCGGGTGAAATCACCAACGAAGTGACGCCGATTAAAGTGGGCGACACGCTGTATCTGTGCACCGCACACCAGCGCCTGTTTGCGCTGGATGCCGCCAGCGGCAAAGAAAAGTGGCACTTTGACCCGCAGTTAAAAACCGATCCGTCGTTCCAGCACGTCACCTGTCGCGGCGTGTCTTATCACGAAGACCGCGCGGAAAACGCCAGCCCGAACGTGGTGGCCGACTGCCCACGCCGCATTATTCTGCCGGTGAACGATGGCCGCCTGTTCGCCATCAACGCCGACAACGGCAAGCCGTGTGCAAGCTTCGCCAACAACGGCATGCTGAACCTGCAAACCAATATGCCAGTTACCACGCCGGGCATGTATGAGCCAACCTCACCGCCGGTGGTCACCGACAGCGTGATTGTCATTGCCGGTGCCGTGACCGATAACTTCTCCACCCGCGAGCCGTCTGGCGTGATTCGTGGCTTTGATGTCAACAGCGGCAAGCTGCTGTGGGCGTTCGACCCGGGTGCCAAAGACCCGAATGCCATCCCGTCTGACGAGCATCACTTCACGCCTAACTCACCCAACTCCTGGGCACCGGCGGTGTATGATGCAAAGCTTGATTTAGTGTATCTGCCGATGGGCGTTACCACGCCGGATATCTGGGGCGGCAACCGCACGCCGGAGCAGGAGCGTTACGCCAGTTCGGTCATTGCGCTCAATGCCTCAACCGGTAAGCTCGCCTGGTCTTATCAGACCGTGCACCACGACCTGTGGGACATGGATTTACCGTCTCAGCCCACGCTTGCCGACATTACCGATAAAGACGGCAACACCGTGCCGGTGATTTACGCCCCGGCAAAAACCGGCAACCTGTTTGTGCTGGACCGCCGTACCGGTGAGCTGGTAGTCCCGGCGCCGGAGCGCCCGGTGCCGCAGGGTGCCGCGAAAGGCGACTGGGTGTCACCAACGCAGCCGTTCTCTGAACTCACCTTCCGCCCGGAGAAGAAGCTGACTGGTGCGGATATGTGGGGCGCGACCATGTATGACCAGCTGGTCTGTCGCGTGATTTTCCAGGGCCTGCGCTATGAAGGCACCTTCACGCCGCCGTCTGAGCAGGGCACGCTGGTGTTCCCGGGCAACCTCGGTATGTTCGAATGGGGCGGTATCTCGGTCGATCCGAATCGTCAGGTCGCCATTGCCAACCCGATGGCGCTGCCGTTTGTCTCTAAACTGATGCCACGCGGACCAGGCAACCCGATGGAGCCGCCGAAAGATGCCAAAGGCTCTGGCACCGAGTCCGGCATTCAGCCGCAGTACGGCGTGCCGTTTGGCGTCACGCTCAATCCGTTCCTGTCGCCGTTCGGCCTGCCGTGCAAACAGCCGGCCTGGGGCTACATCTCCGGTATCGATCTAAAGAGCCACCAGATTGTCTGGAAGAAACGCATTGGTACGCCGCGCGACAGCATGCCGTTCCCAATGCCGTTCCCGGTACCGTTTAACATGGGGATGCCGATGCTGGGTGGCCCGATTTCCACCGCCGGTAACGTGTTGTTTATTGGTGCCACCGCCGATAACTACATCCGCGCCTACAACATGACCAACGGCGAGAAACTGTGGCAGGCGCGCTTACCCGCTGGCGGCCAGGCCACACCGATGACCTATGAAGCCAACGGCAAACAGTACGTGGTGATTGCCGCAGGCGGCCACGGCTCGTTTGGCACCAAAATGGGCGATTATATTGTTGCCTACGCGCTGCCTGATGAGCAGTAACTGGTCCTGAAACCAACAAAGCCCCTCACTGAGGGGCTTTTTTATGGGTCTAGCTTAACGGATTCACCGCGCTTTCCGTCACAGGCAAGACGCACAGGACGGTAATACGAAACGACTGACTCATCAGCCCGGTTAACTCACCGTAAAACCAAGCATCATCCCGGTATCTTCATGCTCCAGCAGATGGCAGTGCGCCATATAGGCCTGCTCCCCTGACGCCGTATGGTCAAAGCGCACCAGCACCTCGCTGCGCGCGCCGTCAACGGAGACAATATCTTTCCAGCCGCTGCGGTGCGGTGCGGGCGGTTTGCCGTTTTCAGACAGGATGCGGAACTGGGTGCCGTGAATATGGAATGGGTGCAGCATCATGTCGCCTTCACCGGAAATGGTCCAGCGCTCGTACTGACCGCGCGCAACGTTAAACGCAGGCGTCTTCATATCAAAGGCCTTGCCGTTAATTTTGTTGGCGTTCATCAAATCAAAGGCCGGTTTTGCCCCGCCCGACATGCCGGAGCCATGCCCCATCGCACCGTGGTCCATGCCGGACGCCTGGGTGCCATGATTCATTGCGCCGTGGTCCATCTGCGCCATTGGCATCTGACCGTGGCCCATCGCGCTGTGGTCCATGCCAGCGGTGGCCTGCTTGCCGTATTTTTTCTCCAGTGCCTGCATGCCCATCATGTCCAGCATGGGGTCCATCGTCAGCTGCAACATACGCTGCGGCGCGCTATCGATTGCAGGAATGGCGGGCATATCAGCGAGTTTATCCGGCAGCGTACCGGTGCCAAACACATTCACCGGCTGAATGTGCACAATCGGCTGCGGCTTATCAAACGGCGCGACATTCATGCCCATTTGCGTCACCGGGAGCGTGACGATATCAAACGGTTTGCCATCGCTAATCTGCACCAGCACTTCAAAGCGCTCGCCCATCAGCATCGGCAGTTCAGTCAGTTTCACCGGCTCGCCCAAAAGACCCCCGTCGCTGCCAATCACGTACAGCGGACGCTTGTCACTGGTGGCAATGTTGAGCGAGCGGGCGTTACAGCCATTGAGCAAACGCAGACGTAGCCAGCCGCGCGGAGCCGCATGCTGCGGATAGACCGCGCCGTTGCACAACAGCGTGTCGCCAAACCAGCCTACGGCTGCGCTCATCACGTCAAGCTGGTAGTCAATTTCACCGTCCGCAGCAAAGCGTTTGTCCTGGATAATCAGCGGCACGTCGTCCATGCCCCACTTCTGTGGCAGCATCAGGCTTTTAAGCTCACTGTCTTCAATCAGCACCAGACCGGCCAGGCCCATCGCGACCTGCGCGCCAGTTTTGCCATGCTCGTGCGGATGGAACCAGCAAGTAGCGGCGCGCTGCTGCGGCGTGAACGACACGCTGCGCTGTGCGCCTGGGGCAATCACGCCCTGCGGGCCGCCGTCCACGTCGCCGGGGATTTCCAGCCCGTGCCAGTGCACGGTGGTCGCTTCAGGCAGCGTATTGTGAATATCAATGTGGACCTGCTTGCCCTGCTGTAGACGCAGCGCCGGACCCAGCAGCGAGCCGTTATAGCCCCAGGTCGTTACCGGCTTACCGGCAAACGCGGTTTTGCCGGCGCGCGCGGCGATGCGGATGCGGCTTGCTGCATCCGGTTCAAGCAGCGGTGGAATAGGTAAACCCGGGCGTTCAGCGGCAAAAGCGGCGCGGTTGAGAAGTGGAAAGGCACTTAACGCGCCCAGCGCGGCAGAATATTTAATAAAGTCTCGGCGATGCATGATCAGATCCTTCTTTCCAGGAAAATATCGCGAGGATAAACCTTCCACTAACGTTAAGGTCAAGTGTTGCCTTCGGATAATTAATGGTCGTCCCGGCCTCGCGAAGTATGCTAACGTTTGTTACCTGTTGAATAGTGGTAGTCGCGATGAAGAAGTTTGTCAGGTTATTGGTGTTTGGTGGATTACTGGGATTTTCCGGCGCAAGCCAGGCGCTGAGTGAGTCAGAGGCGGAAGATATGGCCGATCTTACCGCTGTTTTTGTCTTCCTGAAAAACGACTGCGGCTACCAGAACATGCCTAACTATCAGATACGCCGTGCGCTGGTGTTTTTTGCCCAGCAGAATCAGTGGGATCTGAGCAACTACGACAGCTTTGACATGAAGGCGCTGGGCGAAGACAGTTACCGCGATCTCAGCGGCATTGCCGTGCCTACGTCCAAAAAATGCAAAGCCCTCGCCCGTGATTCCCTGAGCCTGCTGGCGATGGTGAAATAACCCATACCTGCCACCCGCAACGTGCCGCCTGCTGAGAGTTGGCTGTCATTGTGCGCCCTTTTGCGGGTGTTAACGAAGGAGGAACTGCCGTGTCCAACCGACATCAGTGGCAGGAAACGCTGCACGACAGCTTTGGCCAGTACTTTAGCGTCGACAATGTGCTCTACCATGAAAAGACCAGCCACCAGGATTTAATTATCTTCGAAAACGCGGCGTTTGGCCGCATCATGGCGCTGGACGGCGTGGTGCAAACCACCGAGCGCGACGAGTTTATTTATCATGAAATGATGACCCACGTACCGCTGCTGGCGCACGGCCAGGCAAAGCGCGTGCTGATTATCGGCGGCGGCGACGGCGGCATGCTGCGCGAAGTAGCCCGCCACACCAGCGTGGAGCACATCACCATGGTGGAAATCGACGCCAGCGTGGTCGACTTCTGCCGCCAGTACCTGCCCAACCACAGCAACGGTGCCTACGACGACCCGCGCTTTCATCTGGTTATCGACGACGGCGTGAATTTTGTCAGCCAGACGACGCAAACGTTTGATGTCATCATCTCTGACTGCACCGACCCAATTGGCCCCGGCGAAAGCCTGTTTACGTCTGCCTTTTACGAAGGCTGCAAGCGCATCCTCAATCCCGGCGGCGTGTTTGTGGCGCAAAATGGCGTGAGCTTTCTGCAACAGGACGAAGTGCTCAACAGCCACCAGCGGCTCGGCCAGTACTTTACCGACGTGAGCTTCTACCAGGCAGCAGTCCCGACCTATTACGGCGGCATCATGACGTTTGCGTGGGCGACCGATAACGAGGCGCTGCGCGGCCTGCGCCCGGACACCATTCAGGCGCGCTTTCACCACACCGGCCTGCACTGCCGCTATTACAACCCGGCGGTCCACTGCGCGGCTTTCGCGCTGCCACAGTATTTACAGGACGCGCTGGCGACCTGAAACTCGCCGGGGTAACCCGGCTATTTCCAGACTAAGGGGGTGAACCAAATTGAAAAAGCTGAAGCTGCATGGCTTTAACAACCTGACCAAAAGCCTGAGTTTTTGTATTTACGATATCTGTTATGCCAAAACGCCAGAGGAGCGCGATGGCTATATTGCATATATCGACGAACTCTATAACGCCAACCGCCTGACGGAAATCCTCTCTGAAACCTGCTCAATCATTGGCGCCAATATTCTTAACATCGCCCGCCAGGACTACGAGCCGCAGGGTGCCAGCGTCACTATTCTGGTGAGTGAAGAGCCGGTTGACCCAAAACTTATCGATAAAACCGAGCACCCTGGCCCGCTGCCGGAGACGGTGGTCGCGCACCTTGATAAAAGCCATATCTGCGTGCACACCTATCCGGAAAGCCACCCGGAAGGCGGCCTGTGTACCTTCCGGGCCGATATCGAAGTGTCTACCTGCGGCGTGATTTCCCCGCTCAAGGCGCTCAATTACCTAATTCACCAGCTGGAGTCCGATATTGTCACCGTTGACTACCGCGTACGTGGCTTTACCCGCGATGTGAACGGCATGAAGCACTTCATCGACCATGAAATTAACTCGATTCAGAACTTTATGTCAGATGACATGAAGGCGCTGTACGACATGGTGGATGTGAACGTGTATCAGGAGAATATCTTCCACACCAAGATGCTGCTTAAGGAGTTCGACCTTAAGCACTATATGTTCCACACCAAACCGGAAGAGCTGAGCCAACAGGAGCGCGACCACATCACGAACCTGCTGTGGAAGGAAATGCGCGAGATTTATTACGGGCGTAATATTCCGGCCGTGTGAGGAAAGAACGCTCCCGAGGGAGCGTTTTTTATTCTGCTTCTGCCAGCGTCAGCGTAAACGGCTCTGCGACCAGGGCTTGTTGGGCCTCCGGCGGCAAGCCACCATCGGTGACTACCTCATCAAACGCCTGCAACGGCGCAACGCTAAAGAGCGAGCTTTTAGCGTATTTGCTGCTGTCTGCCAGCAGCACCTTATGGCGCGCGGTGGCAATAATATCCTGCTTTAAGCCCGACTTTTCTTCCGTGGGCGTGGTCACGCCTGCCTCAAGGCTCCATGAGTTACAGCTCATAAAGGCGATATCCGGCCAGACGCTGCGCAACATGCGCCGTCCGTGCTCGCCAATGCACGACTGACTGCTGTCATCAATGCGCCCGCCGATAATAGTCACTTCTATCTGCTTAAACGCCGAGAGGAATAGCGCGATGTGTAAGTCGACGGTAATCACGCGCAGCGGCAAATGGGTGAGCGAGCGCGCCAGTTCCAGCATGGTGGTGCCCGCATCCAGCACCACGGCGTAGCCAGGCTGCACCAGGCTTGCCGCATGACGGGCAATCGCCAGCTTTTCCTGGCGGTTGCGCAACTGCTTTTCATCGGTGGTGGGCTGAACGGGAACAAAACGCCGGAGCGCCACACCGCCGTGGCTGCGGCTAATCACGCCCTGCTCATCAAGCTTGATTAAATCCCTGCGAATGGTGGCTGGCGAGGCATCGATAGCCTCAACCAGCTGTTCAACGGTTGCCAGAGAATGGCTTTTCAGGAAAGCCACTATCTGGTCCAGACGATGTTGTCCTTTCATTTACGCGCTTAAGCCAGTTGCATTGCCAGTTTAATCGAGGTGGACATGCTCTCAGGTTTGGCTTTGCCCGTCCAGGCAATATCAAATGCCGTACCGTGGTCGGCGGAGGTGCGGATAAACGGCAGCCCGGCGGTGATGTTTACGCCGTCATAGAAGCCCAACAGCTTAAGCGGAATGTGCCCCTGGTCGTGGTACATCGCGACAACCATGTCGTACTGGCCTTCGTGCGCCTGCAAAAACACGGTATCCGGCGGACAAGGGCCGAATACCGTCAGCCCGCGCTCGCGGCAGGCTTCAATCGCCGGTGTCACAATACGGATTTCCTCATCACCAAACAGGCCGTTCTCACCCGCATGCGGGTTCACGCCCGCAACCGCAATGCGCGGCGTGGCAAAACCCACGCGCTTAAGAAAGCGGTCGGCAAGCGTAATCACGGTTTCAATACGCGGCTGATTCAACGTATCCAGGAACTTGCGCAGCGCCACGTGGGTGGACACATGGATAACTTTGAGTTTGTCGGTATAGAGCACCATCGCGTAATCGCGGCTGTGGGTGAGCGTCGCCAGCAGTTCGGTGTGGCCCGGATACAGGTGGCCTGCCAGGTGCAGCGCCTCTTTGTTCAGTGGCGCGGTCGCAATGGCCTGCACCTCATTTGCCATAGCAAGCTCCGTGGCCCGCTTCACGCAGCGGTAAGCCAGGTCTCCCGCCTGCGCCTGGACTTTCCCCGGTGCCAGCGCGTCTGGCTCGGCGAGTGGCTCATCAATGACGTGCAGCCGACCAGGGGCGAAATGGGCCTCTGCAACGCGGTTAATAGCAACAAGCTCTACGGGCGGCGTTATCCCCTGCTCCTGCAAACGTTGCAGCGTGCGCAGGCAACCCACCACCACTACCGGTGCGCCAGCCAGTTCCTGCTCGTTAAGCGCTTTAATGATAATTTCCGGGCCAATCCCCGCAGGATCGCCCATTGTGACGGCAACAGTCTTAATGCCCACTGTACATCTCCTCAATAAAATAAAGCGCGTCGCAAAGCGTGCTGTCTGTCCCAAACCCACCGGCCTTGGTAATCACCGGCAGATCGTCAATTTCGCTGTTCACAAAGGTGCCGCAAGGGATGCAGGGCGCAACCTCACTCTGGATACGATAGCCTTCGGCACCCAGCGCACTGGCTACCGCAATAGCGATATCGCCGCCGGTTAAAAACAGTCCACCGGTGCGGGCGCGGTCCAGAATGGCAAGCGTGATGTCACCAATACGGCGACTGAGCATTTCACCCAACGCCTGACGAGTCAGGCTGTAGCGCGCAGCCAGAGCATCGACCTGTTCGCGGTCATCGGCATGGCTGCTGGTGCGCAGCACGCAGTGGCGCTGGCGCTCAAGCACATCGCAGGCCTGCTGCACCATGCGCTCCACCGCCTCATCACCTGCGGGTGAGAGCAGCGCTTCAACGCAAATATCCACCACCTCGGCACGCTCCTGCTGCTGTGCCTGTTCCACCTGGCGGCGCGTCATTTCGCTCATCGACCCGGCAACCACCAGCACCGGCAGTGCCTGGCGGGCATTCATGTAACTCTCAACCGGCAGCGCGTTAGCCAGCCCGGCCGCGCCCACCAGTAGCGGGCGCTCAGGTAATGCGCAGGCCGCCTGGGCAATCAGCGCCAGGTCGTTATCGCTTTCGGCATCCAGCACCACGATGCCGTCGCCTTTTTTCGCCAGTGCCTCAAGGCAAGCCTGCAACTCACCGCCGCGCACCTGATCGAGCGTGATTTCATACACCGGTAGCGCGGTTTGCAGCCCAATAATGGTGCTGATGCGCGAAGACACAATCGGCGTGCGCGGGTCGCTGGCAAACTCAGTTTCTAACAGCGGGCGCTGGTGCACCAGGCACTCGCCGTTACGCGTGGTTCTGCCTGCTGCCGGAATGGCACCTGCCACCAGCGCCAGTGACGCACCGCTCACCGCCAGCGCGGCGGCGATTTCAGCGCCAGGGTTGCCGCGAAAGGTTGAGTCGATTTTTTTGTACACCAGCACCTCGCCGTGCGCCGCTTCACAGTACGGCATCAGCGCCTGGCTTACTGCCGTGGCCGCCTGTTGAGCACTCATAGCGCGGCTTTCGGTGTTAATCACCAGCACATCGGCACGCCTTGAGGGTTTTTGCTGCGCGGTCAGCATCACTTCGGTTCTGGCACCGCGTTTGGCGAGCTGTACGCCGGTATCATTCGCACCGGTAAAGTCGTCAGCGACAACGATCATCTTCATCATGATTTTTCTCCTGCCACAGCCCGCTGTTGATTACGTTTTGCCACCCACGACGTGAGCATTGGCGTCAGGATAGCGGTGACGATAACCGAGGTCGCCACCAGCGGCGTTGCTGCCGCGACTATCTGCCCGAGCGCCGGATCAGCCTGAGCAATTGCCATTGGCGTTGCCACCGCATTACCGGCGGTACTGGAGGCCGCGGCTCCGGCAATGCCGGTGCCGCCCAGCAAACGGTCAACTTTGATATTGAAAAAACCACCAAACAGCGTGGTCAGCACGCCCAACAGAATGCCCGCCAGACCGCCTTTTATCAGCATGCCCAGATCGATACTCGCGCCGAGCGCAAAGGCAAAAAACGGGATCAGCAGCGGGCCACCTTTGGAGAGAAACTCGCGCATCTTCGGGTCGAGGTTACCGAGCAGCATGCCAATCAGCATCGGGATAATGACTACTACGATGGACATAATGGGAATGTTCGCCATACCCGCGGCGCCAAGTGCAATCATGGTCAGAATCGGGCCATCGCTCAGCGACATCAGCGGTGTTGCGCCGACTTCGTTATCGCGGCCAAATTCGCCTGCCAGCGCCGCATACAGACCACCGTTGGTGTTACTCATTGCGGCAATTATCGCGACCGACGACAGCCCCCAGATGCCATCTGCGCCAAACAGTTTTTCAACCGTAAAGCCCAGCGCCACCGCAACTACAAATTTGGTGAAGGTGATGCCGCCACCAATCAACAGTGACTTGGGCGCCGCCTTGATGTGAATGCCCGCCCCCATGCACAGCAGGAAGGCACCGATTAACGCCGGAGCGCCGTTTTTAAATAATGCTGTGGTAAAACCGCCAACCTGCAATGCCTGCGGCGCAAAGGTATTGATTAACGCGCCAAGCACCAGCGGGACGACCATCATCCCGCCGGGGATTTTTTCTATCGTCGCCTTAATGTTCATAATGCCCTCATCATTTGATTTATTTTAATCAAATTGATTGTAATAAATCAAAACAAAGAAAAATGATGGCTGGATCGCAAAACAGACGCGCGTAGAAAGCGTGAGTTCAATCAGAAATGAGCAACTACAATCAGAAAGGCAGTACAGCGGCTGTTATACCGCTGCGCAGGGGGTTATTTACCGAGGATAAAGTGACGATAGGCGCGCAGCACCTGCAAAAAGTCTTCCACGCCGCACAGGGAAAAGCTCTCTTCGTCGTAGTAGCTCATCCCTTCTTCCATTTCGTCACCCGAAATCTCAAGCTGGTTGGCTCGCACCATCACCTCTTCGCCGTCCAGCCACAGCGTATATTCATGGCCCACGCGCTGCCACTGGCGCTCGCTGCCCTTCACTGACGCCGCCGCCTGTTCAACCTCGTCCAGCAACGCCAGGTTTTCTTTCACTTCTTCATTAAACCAGTGGCCCACCACTTCGTGGCCCATCGCCATGCGGACCTTCACCGTGCCGGTGATGTCGCGTAGAAATTCGTAATCCATAATGCTTTCCTCTGCTCACGCCAGCGTAAAGACGCGCGCGTATGCTGTAATTATCGCAGCCCAGAAAAAGAAAAAAAGCGCAGCGGTACGTAAGGCGCAAATAAAATCGCGGGGATGGGCAAAGGTTGAGCAGGCGGTAATAAAAAAGGGAGGCCGAAGCCTCCCTTTGACAGTCTGCGAAAGTTATACCGCAGTCTGGAAGATAACGCCGTCGGCCTTCTCGGTGTACTGCTCCAGGCGGTCGAAGTTCAGATAGCGATAGGTGTCGTTAGCGGTTTTATCCACCTGCACCATAAAGGTCTGATACTCGTCCGGGGTCGGCAGTTTGCCAAGCAGTGATGCCACCGCCGCCAGTTCAGCGGACGCCAGATAGACGTTAGCGCCGTTGCCCAGACGGTTCGGGAAGTTACGGGTTGAGGTAGATACCACCGTCGCCCCGTCTGCCACGCGCGCCTGGTTACCCATGCACAAAGAGCAGCCCGGAATTTCGATGCGTGCACCGCTCTTACCAAACACGCTGTAATAGCCTTCTTCGGTAAGCTGTGCGGCATCCATCTTGGTCGGCGGTGCTACCCACAGGCGAGTCGGCAGCTGGCCTTTATGACTGTCGAGCAGTTTACCGGCCGCGCGGAAGTGACCGATGTTAGTCATGCATGAGCCAATGAACACTTCGTCAATCTTATCGCCCTGCACGGTAGAGAGCAGGCGCGCGTCATCCGGGTCGTTCGGCGCACACACAATCGGCTCTTTCACTTCGCTAAGGTCGATTTCGATGACGGCTGCGTATTCGGCGTCAGCATCGGCTTCGAGCAGCTGCGGGTCAGCCAGCCATTTCTCCATGCCCTGGATACGGCGCTCCAGCGTACGACGGTCGCCATAGCCTTCGGCAATCATCCATTTGAGCAGCACGATATTGGAGTTCAGGTATTCAATAATTGGCGCTTTATCAAGCTTGATGGTACAGCCCGCCGCCGAGCGTTCGGCTGACGCATCCGCAAGCTCAAACGCCTGCTCCACTTTCAGCTCCGGCAGACCTTCGATTTCGAGAATACGGCCAGAGAAGATGTTCTTCTTGCCCTTTTTCTCAACGGTCAGCAGGCCCTGCTGGATAGCGTAGTAAGGGATAGCGTGCACCAGGTCACGCAGGGTGATTCCTGGCTGCATTTTGCCCTTAAAGCGCACCAGCACCGATTCCGGCATATCCAGCGGCATGACGCCAGTCGCAGCGGCAAACGCTACCAGGCCAGAGCCTGCCGGGAAGGAGATGCCAATCGGGAAGCGGGTGTGGGAGTCGCCGCCGGTGCCGACAGTGTCTGGCAGCAACATGCGGTTGAGCCACGAGTGGATGATGCCGTCGCCCGGGCGCAGCGACACGCCGCCGCGGTTCATGATGAAGTCTGGCAGGCTGTGGTGCGTCTGCACATCAACCGGCTTCGGATAGGCCGCGGTGTGACAGAACGACTGCATCACGAGGTCAGCGGAGAAGCCCAGACAGGCCAGGTCTTTCAGTTCATCGCGGGTCATCGGCCCGGTGGTGTCCTGAGAGCCCACAGAGGTCATCTTCGGCTCACAGTACTGACCAGGACGGATACCGGTAGTGCCACAGGCGCGACCGACCATTTTCTGCGCCAGTGAGAAACCACGGTTGCTCGCTGCCACATCTTTAGCATGACGGAATACGTCGCTGTGCGGCAGGTTCAGCGCTTCGCGCGCTTTGGTGGTAAGCCCGCGGCCGATAATCAGCGGGATACGGCCACCGGCGCGTACTTCATCAAGCAGCACGTCGGTTTTCAGTTCAAAACTTGCCAGCAGTGCACCGGTTTCGTGGTTGCGCACTTCGCCTTTGTACGGGTAGATGTCGATGACATCGCCCATGTTCAGGTCGTTGACGTCAACTTCAATTGGCAGCGCACCGGCATCTTCCATGGTGTTAAAGAAGATAGGCGCGATTTTACCGCCCAGTACCACGCCACCACCGCGCTTGTTCGGAACAAACGGGATGTCATCACCCATAAACCACAGTACGGAGTTGGTGGCTGACTTACGTGATGAACCAGTGCCCACAACGTCACCGACGTAGGCCAGCGGGAAGCCTTTTTTGGCAAGCGCTTCGATTTGCTTAATCGGGCCGACCGCACCCGGCTGGTCAGGCTGAATGCCTTCGCGGGCGTTTTTGAGCATCGCCAGCGCGTGCAGCGGAATATCCGGGCGCGACCAGGCGTCCGGTGCCGGAGACAGGTCGTCGGTGTTGGTTTCACCGGTCACTTTAAAGACGGTAACGGTCAGCTTCTCAGCAAGCTTAGGACGAGACAGGAACCACTCGGCATCAGCCCAGGACTGCATAATCTGTTTTGCGTGAGCGTTGCCCGCTTTGGCTTTTTCTTCAACGTCGTAGAAGCTGTCGAACATCAGCAGCGTGTGGGACAGCGCTTTTGCAGCAACGGGCGCCAGCTTTTCGTTGTCCAGCGCGTCAATCAGGGGATGGATGTTGTAGCCGCCCTGCATGGTGCCCAGCAGTTCTACGGCTTTTTCAGGGCTTACCAGCGGGGATGTCGTTTCACCTTTGGCAACAGCTGCCAGGAAACCTGCTTTGACATAGGCGGCTTCGTCAACGCCCGGCGGTACTCGGTTAATCAGCAGATCTAATAAAAATTCTTCTTCGCCAGCAGGCGGATTCTTCAGCAGCTCAACAAGCGCGGCCATTTGGTTGGCATCGAGAGGTTTTGCAACAATCCCCTCAGCAGCACGCTCTGCAACGTGCTTACGGTATTCTTCTAGCACGACGGTTCTCCTCGCTCTCATTGTCAGAACGGTGCCAGGCAATGCTCCACGTCACTCTCCTGTGAAACAGCAGATTGGTAGGGTAAAAATCCCGGTACCGCGACGGGCAGCATATCAGGTATTCACCAGGCTGTTAATCCGTTTACAAAAAAGCAACATTAAAAAAGGTGCTGAATCGTTAAAGGCGGGATATTCGTTTTTATTCTGTGATTTCAAATACAAAAAAACCGCCGGGAGGCGGTTTGATTGCCGCGCCAGGAATGGTGGCAGACATTCAGACGCGAAAAAAGTGGCAGACCCCACAGGGTTAATGTGCCACTGGCCCGGGCTATGCGCAACCTGCATTGCTGTTTTTTCCACCTGTCTTCCCAAAACCAATGAAATATCATGTAACTGCTTGCTATGGCTTTCCCGGACTGGCGCATTAACATACTTTCGCCAGTGGCCTGTTTCACTGGCGTGGCAGCCAGCACCGGGCTCGGAAGCAGCCTTCAACCCTGCGTGGCAGACCCCACGTCTGCCCGGCTCTAATCTTACCGGTGAGGAAAGAACCAGCGCAGCCCTCAAGGAAGCGCGCAATGGAGATGCGGATACTGTATTTGCTGCTCCTTGCTCTGGCTTCAGCGTTAACGCTGTCTCACGGTGGCTGGAATATTTCTAACATTGTGGTGCAACTTACGCTGAACCTGGGCAGTTAAGCTACTGGCTGCTCTCAGGAGCGGCCTTTTATTGCGAACAAGTGCTGAGGACTGAACTGCCACTGTATGTATTTATGCAGGTCGGTAAAACTGATCGCCATAAACATTGAGTGTCAATGGGTTAAGACGGCTTCGCGGTGCAGGCATTCGCGTTCAAAAGTCATTGAGAAAGCGAATAACGCTGGGCAGAGGGTCGGCACTACAATCATAAAAAAACGGCCCCGCAGGGCCGCTTATTACGTAAAGCGAATATTACTTCTTCTTCGCTTTCGGGTTCGGCAGGTCGGTGATGCTGCCTTCGTACACTTCAGCCGCCAGGCCCACAGACTCGTGCAGCGTCGGGTGCGCGTGGATGGTCAGCGCGATGTCTTCAGCGTCACAGCCCATTTCGATAGCCAGACCGATTTCACCCAGCAGCTCGCCGCCGTTGGTGCCGACAATCGCACCACCGATAACGCGGTGAGATTCTTTGTCGAAAATCAGCTTGGTCATGCCGTCTGCACAGTCAGAGGCGATAGCACGGCCAGATGCTGCCCACGGGAAGGTGGCGGTTTCATAGCTGATGCCTTTCTCTTTCGCTTCTTTCTCGGTCAGACCCACCCATGCCACTTCCGGCTCGGTGTAGGCAATAGACGGGATCACTTTCGGGTCGAAGTAGTGCTTCTTACCGGCGATAACTTCAGCGGCTACATGGCCTTCATGCACGCCTTTGTGCGCCAGCATCGGCTGACCGACGATATCGCCGATAGCGAAGATGTGCGGCACGTTGGTGCGCAGCTGCTTGTCAACGCGGATAAAGCCACGGTCGTCCACTTCCACGCCCGCTTTACCGGCATCGAGGTTTTTACCGTTCGGCACACGGCCAATGGCAACCAGCACTGCGTCGTAGCGCTGTGCTTCCGCAGGCGCTTTTTTACCTTCCATAGAGACGTAAATACCGTCTTCTTTGGCTTCAACCGCGGTCACTTTGGTTTCGAGCATCAGGTTAAACTTCTTGCTGATGCGCTTGGTGAACACTTTCACCACGTCTTTATCGGCAGCCGGGATAACCTGGTCGAACATCTCAACCACGTCAATTTCTGAACCCAGCGCGTGGTAAACGGTACCCATTTCCAGACCGATGATACCACCGCCCATGACCAGCAGACGTTTCGGTACAGATTTCAGCTCCAGCGCATCGGTGGAGTCCCATACGCGCGGGTCATCATGCGGGATAAACGGCAGCTGAATCGGGCGCGAGCCCGCGGCGATAATCGCGTTGTCGAAGTTAACGACGGTTTTACCGCCTTCGCCTTCCACTTCCAGCGTGTTAGCACCGGTGAATTTACCCAGACCGTTGACCACTTTAACCTTACGGGCTTTAGCCATACCGGCAAGACCGCCGGTCAGCTGAGTGATGACTTTCTCTTTCCAGGTACGAATCTTGTCCATATCGGTTTTCGGCTCACCGAAAACGATGCCATGATCGGCCATTGCTTTAGCTTCTTCGATAACTTTAGCAACGTGGAGTAATGCTTTTGAAGGGATACAGCCAACGTTCAGGCAAACACCACCGAGGGTGTTGTAACGTTCTACCAGTACAGTTTCCAGACCTAAGTCAGCACAACGGAAGGCGGCGGAGTAACCTGCCGGTCCAGCCCCAAGTACCACGACCTGAGTTTTGATTTCAGTACTCATCATGACCTCTTAATTTATTTCCGGCGGGTCTGACGTTATCTCTCCGGGCTTCCGGGAACAGTAACCGGAATGCAGAGATGGTTTTTAGTAACGCCCTTTTCCACCGGGACGTGTCTTGCCGCGATAGTTTACAAAATTGTTAAAATATTTGAAATACCAAGCGGCGACCGATTTGTCCGTAATCACAGGAAGCTGCTATAAAACCACAGCTTACCAGAAAAAAACCGGCCGTAAGGCCGGCTTTTTCATTTACATCACCAGACGGCGGATGTCTGACAACATGTTGTTGATGATGGTGATAAAGCGAGCACCATCAGCACCGTCGATAACGCGGTGGTCGAAGGACAGCGAAATCGGCATCATCAGGCGCGGCATAAACTCTTTACCGTTCCACACCGGCTCCATCGCCGACTTGGACACACCCAGGATAGCGACTTCTGGCGCGTTCACAATCGGAGCGAAGTGAGTAGTACCCAGGCCACCAATGCTGGAGATGGTAAAGCAACCGCCCTGCATTTCGCCTGCGGTCAGCTTACCGTCACGCGCTTTTTTGGAAATAACGGTCAGTTCACGAGAAAGCTCGGTGATGCTCTTCTTGTTCACGTCTTTGAACACCGGAACCACCAGGCCATTCGGGGTATCTACCGCCACACCGATGTTGATGTATTTTTTCAGCGTCAGCTTCTGGCCGTCTTCAGACAGCGAGCTGTTAAAGCGCGGCATCTGCTCAAGGGCCGCAGCCACGGCTTTCATGATGAAGACCACTGGCGTGAATTTCACATCCAGTTTGCGCTTCTCAGCTTCGGCGTTCTGCTGCTTACGGAACGCTTCCAGATCGGTGATATCGGTTTTATCAAAGTGGGTAACGTGCGGGATCATCACCCAGTTACGGCTGAGGTTAGCACCAGAGATTTTCTGGATGCGGCCCAGTTCCACTTCTTCAATCTCACCAAACTTGCTGAAGTCGACTTTCGGCCACGGCAGCATGCCCGGCAGACCGCCGCCGGTAGCAGCCGGTGCCGCTTCAGCGCGTTTCACCGCGTCTTTCACGTAAGCCTGAACGTCTTCACGCAGGATGCGGCCTTTACGACCGGTGCCCTTCACTTTGGCGAGGTTCACGCCGAACTCGCGCGCCAGGCGACGAATCACCGGTGTGGCGTGTACGTAAGCGTCGTTCTCAGCGAACTCAGATTTGCCTTCGGCTTTCGCAGCAGGTGCGGCCGGTTTTTCTGCTTTAGCCGCCGGGGCCGCTTCCTGTTTGGCTGCCGGAGCCGCCGCAGGTGCCGCGCCTTCTACTTCGAAGACCATAATCAGTGAGCCGGTAGACACTTTGTCACCGGTGCTGATTTTGATTTCTTTCACAGTGCCCGCGAATGGTGCCGGCACTTCCATAGAAGCCTTGTCGCCTTCAACGGTAATCAGTGACTGCTCAGCGGCAACTTTGTCGCCCACTTTCACCATCACTTCGGTGACTTCGACTTCATCACCGCCGATGTCCGGCACGTTAACGTCTTTCGCGCCAGAGGCTGCCGGTGCAGCCGCAGCCGCTTCTGCTTTAGCTGGGGCCGCCGCAGGTGCGGCACCTGCCACTTCAAAGACCATGATCAGCGAGCCGGTAGACACTTTGTCGCCGGTGCTGATTTTGATTTCTTTCACAGTACCCGCGAACGGCGCTGGCACTTCCATAGAGGCTTTGTCGCCTTCTACAGTAATGAGTGACTGTTCGGCTTCAACCGTGTCGCCCACTTTGACCATTATTTCGGTGACTTCGACTTCATCGCCGCCGATGTCCGGCACGTTGACGTCTTTCGCCGCCGCAGCCGCAGGTGCTGCTGCCGGGGCCGCGTCTTTCTTCTCTTCTGCCTTAGCAGGTGCCGCATCAGCGGCACCGTCGGCGGAATCGAAAATCATAATCAGTTTGCCGGTCTCGGTTTTGTCACCGACAGAGACTTTAATCTCTTTGACCACGCCCGCCTGCGGAGACGGAACTTCCATAGAGGCTTTGTCGCCTTCTACGGTGATAAGCGACTGTTCAGCTTCAACCTTGTCGCCTACTTTGACCAGGATCTCGGTGATTTCAACTTCATCAGCCCCGATGTCCGGTACGTTGATTTCGATAGCCATTGTTTCTTTACCTCTTACGCCAGACGCGGGTTAACTTTTTCTGCATCGATGTTGAATTTGGTGATAGCGTCCGCTACCACTTTCTTATCGATTTCGCCACGTTTAGCCAGTTCGCCCAGCGCTGCCACGACCACATAAGAAGCGTCAACTTCGAAGTGGTGACGCAGGTTTTCGCGGCTGTCAGAGCGGCCAAAGCCGTCAGTACCCAGTACGCGGTAATCATCAGCCGGCACGTAAGTACGAACCTGCTCGGCGAACAGTTTCATATAGTCAGTGGATGCCACTGCCGGTGCGTCGTTCATCACCTGAGCGATGTACGGCACGCGCGGGGTTTCCAGCGGGTGCAGCATGTTCCAGCGCTCGCAGTCCTGACCGTCACGGGCAAGCTCGGTGAAGGAGGTCACGCTGTACACGTCAGAGCCCACGCCGTAGTCGTTAGCCAGAATCTGTGCCGCTTCACGCACGTGACGCAGGATGGAGCCAGAGCCAAGCAGCTGAACTTTACCTTTCTGACCTGCGAGGGTTTCAAGTTTGTAGATACCTTTACGGATACCTTCCTCAGCACCTTCCGGCATGGCCGGCATGTGGTAGTTTTCGTTCAGGGTCGTGATGTAGTAGTACACGTTCTCCTGCTTCTCACCGTACATGCGCTCCAGACCGTCATGCATGATGACCGCCACTTCGTAGGCGTAAGACGGGTCGTAAGAGATACAGTTCGGGATGGTCAGCGACTGAATGTGGCTGTGACCGTCTTCGTGCTGCAGACCTTCGCCGTTGAGCGTGGTACGACCGGAGGTGCCGCCTACCAGGAAGCCGCGCGCCTGCTGGTCGCCCGCCTGCCAGCACAGGTCACCGATACGCTGGAACCCGAACATGGAGTAGTAGATGTAGAACGGGATCATCGGCAGGTCGTTGGTGCTGTAGGAGGTCGCAGCCGCAAGCCAGGATGCGCCAGCACCCAGCTCGTTGATGCCTTCCTGCAGAATCTGGCCTTTCTCGTCTTCTTTGTAGTACGCCACCTGCTCACGGTCCTGCGGGGTGTACTGCTGGCCGTTCGGGCTGTAGATACCAATCTGGCGGAACAGACCTTCCATACCGAAAGTACGCGCTTCGTCAGCAATGATAGGAACCAGGCGGTCCTTGATGGACGGGTTTTTCAGCATCACGTTCAGGGCACGTACAAACGCGATGGTGGTGGAGATTTCTTTGTTCTGCTCTTCGAGCAGCTGGCTGAAGTCAGACAGCGCAGGCAGTTCCAGCTTCTCGCTGAAGTTCGGCTGGCGAGACGGCAGGTAGCCTTTGAGCGCCTGACGGCGTTCGTGCAGGTATTTGTGCTCGTCAGAGCCTTCCGGGAAGGTCAGGTAAGACAGGTTTTCTACCTGCTCATCGGTCACCGGCACATTGAAACGGTCGCGGATATAGCGCACGCCGTCCATGTTCATTTTCTTCACCTGGTGAGCGATGTTCTTGCCTTCGGCCGTGTCGCCCATGCCATAACCTTTGATGGTATGGGCAAGGATAACGGTCGCTTTGCCTTTGGTGTCCTGCGCTTTTTTCAGTGCCGCGTAGACTTTCTTCGGATCGTGACCACCGCGGTTCAAAGACCAGATCTGCTCGTCAGTCCAGTCAGCAACCAGGGCTGCGGTTTCCGGGTATTTGCCAAAGAAGTGCTCACGCACGTAAGCGCCGTCTTTGGATTTGAAGGTCTGGTAGTCGCCGTCAACGGTTTCGTTCATCAGCTGAATCAGCTTGCCGCTGGTGTCTTTACGCAGCAGCTCATCCCAACGACCGCCCCACATCACTTTAATCACGTTCCAGCCAGCACCGCTGAAGATGCCTTCCAGTTCGTTGATGATCTTGCCGTTACCGGTGACCGGGCCGTCAAGACGCTGCAGGTTACAGTTGATGATGAAGCACAGGTTGTCGAGCTTCTCACGGGTGGCGATGGTGATAGCACCTTTGGATTCCGGCTCGTCCATTTCGCCGTCGCCGAGGAAGGCGTACACAGTCTGTTCAGAGGTGTCTTTCAGGCCACGGTGTTCCAGGTACTTCAGGAACTTCGCCTGGTAGATAGCACCAATCGGGCCAAGTCCCATAGACACGGTCGGGAACTGCCAGAATTCCGGCATCAGTTTCGGGTGCGGGTAAGAGGACAGACCTTTGCCATGCACTTCCTGGCGGAAGTTGTTCATCTGCTCTTCGGTCAGGCGACCTTCCAGGAACGCACGGGCGTAGATGCCTGGAGAGATATGGCCCTGGAAATACACCAGGTCGCCGCCGTCTTTATCATTGCGCGCGCGGAAGAAGTGATTAAAGCACACTTCGTAAACCGTAGCGGAAGACTGGAAAGACGCCATGTGGCCGCCCAGTTCCAGATCTTTTTTAGACGCACGCAGTACGGTCATGATGGCGTTCCAGCGGATAGCTGAACGAATACGGCGTTCCAGATCCAGGTTGCCCGGGTACTCCGGCTCATCTTCAACGGCAATAGTGTTCACGTAGTTGCTCGCGCCCGCACCGGCAGCCACTTTAACGCCGCCTTTGCGCGCTTCACTCAGTACCTGGTCAATCAGGAACTGGGCACGCTCAACACCTTCTTCACGGATGACCGATTCGATCGCCTGTAGCCAGTCGCGAGTTTCAATCGGATCCACGTCATTCTGGAAACGTTCTGACATGGGGGTATTCCTTATCTATCTAATACGTTGATGTAGTCTGGAACCTGTCCCATTGCACTCTCTAGCGCTTCACACCGAAGGCCACATCGTGCGTGGCTGACTGCCAGCGCTGCGATGTTTCCTGCTTTATTCGTCCACTCAAAGCGCAATAAGACAGGTTCTACGTTAGTTGCCGCGCTCTAAAAAAGGCGCTTTTGAGGCTCAGTACCGGCAATGCCGGAAAAGCCTAATCCTTGCGTTGCTGGAGGCGGCGCAGTGAACGTTCGCGGCGCGACTGCTCACGGCTCCTGTCCAGCAGTATTTCTTCAATAAATGCCAGGTGACGGTGCGAGGCTTCACGCGCCTGCTCCGGCTCCCTGGCCACAATCGCCTCGAAAATTCGGGCGCGGTGACCGCTCACGAGAGGCAGCATTTCGCGCCTCGCGTACAGCAATTCGAAATTCTGACGAACATTCTGAGCCAGCATGGGCTCCATGCAGCGTAGCAGATGCAGCAGCACTACGTTGTGGGCGGCTTCTGTTACGGCAATCTGGTATTTCAGTACCGCTTCGGACTCGGCATCCAGGTCGCCTGCCTGCTGTGCCTGCTCAATATCGCGGTGATAGTCGCGCAGACGCACCATGTCTTCATCGGTGCCGCGCAGCGCCGCGTAATAAGCCGCAACGCCTTCCAGTGCATGACGGGTTTCCAGCAGGTCAAATTGAGACTCGGGATGGCTGCCTAACAGCTCCACCAGCGGATCGCTAAAGCTCTTCCACAGGCTATTTTGCACAAACGTGCCACCGCCCTGGCGGCGAAGCAGCAGGCCTTTGGCCTCAAGTCGCTGGATGGCCTCGCGAAGCGAAGGACGGGAAACGTCGAACTGTTTTGCCAGCTCGCGCTCAGGTGGAAGTTTTTCGCCGGGACGCAGCGTCCCTTCAAGAATCAGGAACTCCAGCTGTTGCTCTATCACGTCGGACAGTTTTGGTTGGCGGATTTTGCTGTAGGTCATGGTTCCCTGTCTTCTGCCATTAGCGCGGAGTCAAATGGTATGACCAATTTCATGTTCGTGACGGTAAAGTAACAAAGTATTCACCTGCTGTCTATCGTGGTTTGATTCAAATCATGAAACCCGGCATTTTTTAACAACATCAAGAAAGATGGGTATCAATTCCTTAACGACGCGAGCGCACAATTTGTAGACAAAGATGTTAACAAAAGAGCTGGAATTTACCGTAAAAAGCGCTACTGAAGCGCTTCAACGCCAAAATTTGAAAAGAAATGCCCCACTTTGTAGAGCCGTGTACGCTACTTTTATTTCAGCTTCAGACACGCTGAATGTTCTCTTTTTAGCCAACCAACGCCGTCATTACAGAAAGCAGGTGCATTCGGTTGCGCTTATCACTATTCTTTGCCTGGCGGTAGTGAGCACCGCAAAATAACGCCTTCGGCTCCGTAAATAAAACAATACAGATTACGGCATAACAAACTGACACTTGCGCCCGCGCAGGGGCATTTACCACTTAACGAGGTTTTAAAATGGAAGGTCAAGAGCACGGCGATTCGCTAAAGCGCGGCCTGAAGAACCGCCATATCCAGCTCATTGCGCTGGGTGGCGCGATTGGCACCGGGCTGTTTCTGGGCATCGCCGACACCATCAAAATGGCCGGTCCGTCCGTTATTCTGGGATACGGGATTGGCGGCTTTATTGCCTTTCTTATCATGCGCCAGCTGGGTGAAATGGTGGTTGAAGAGCCGGTTGCTGGTTCGTTCAGCCACTTTGCCTATAAGTACTGGGGTAATTTTGCCGGTTTTGCCTCCGGCTGGAACTACTGGGTGCTGTATGTGCTCGTTGCCATGGCCGAACTCACCGCCGTTGGCAAATACATCCAGTACTGGTGGCCGGATATCCCGACCTGGGTCACGGCACTGAGTTTCTTTGTGCTTATCAATGTCATCAACCTCTCCACCGTCAAAATTTACGGCGAAATGGAGTTCTGGTTCTCCATCATTAAAGTGGTCGCCATTATCGGTATGATTCTGGTCGGCGGCTATTTGCTGTTTAGCGGTAAAGGCGGCCCGGAAGCGTCAGTATCCAATCTGTGGGATGAAGGAGGGTTCTTCCCCTTCGGCATATCGGGACTGGTGATGGCCATGGCGGTGATTATGTTCTCGTTTGGCGGTCTTGAGCTGGTGGGCATTACCGCAGCAGAAGCCGATAACCCGCAAAAAACCATTCCGCAGGCCACCAACCAGGTTATCTGGCGTGTGCTGATTTTCTACATCGGCTCACTCACCGTCCTGCTGTCGCTCTATCCGTGGGGCAAAGTGGTTGAGGGAGCCAGCCCGTTTGTGATGATTTTCCACGATCTGCACAGCGACTACCTCGACACCAACATGATTGCTAACGTGCTGAATCTGGTCATTCTGACTGCGGCACTGTCGGTATATAACAGTTGTGTGTACTGCAACAGCCGCATGCTGTTTGGCCTGGCGAAACAAGGTAACGGCCCGAAAGCGTTGCTGAAAGTGGACCGCCGTGGCGTTCCGTACGTGGCGCTGGGCGTTTCTGCCGCCGCTACCGCGCTGTGTGTGCTCATCAACTACCTGATGCCAGGCAAAGCCTTTGGCTTTTTGATGACGCTGGTGGTTGCCGCCCTGGTCATTAACTGGGCGATGATAAGCTACTCGCACCTGAAGTTTCGCCGTGCGAAGGCACAACAGGGTGTGGAAACCCGCTTCAAGGCGCTGTGGTACCCGTTTGGCAACTGGCTGTGCCTGGCCTTCCTGGCCGGTATTCTGGTTATCATGAGCATCCACCCGGGCATGCGTGAGTCGGTGATTATGATCCCGTTCTGGCTGGTCGTGCTCGGCATCGGTTACTTCATCAAGCAACGCTCGCAAAAATCCTGATTCTGCCTCTACAGCGCCCGGTAACGGGCGCTCAGATTGCTGACAACCAAGAAAAAACGGGTTTTTTCCTTCGTTGTAGTTAGCAGGCGAAAATCAATAAATTGATTTTCCTTATTTTTTATTGGGTAGCATCCATCCTGCCTGTGGCAGGATGAGGTAAGGCATCAGTCTCAGCGCCCGGTAACGGGCGCTGTGTTATTTCCCTCACACTTTCCTTCCCTCGACACAATTGTCCATCTTCACGGCGCTATCCTGCTGCATGTTCCAGGAATGTTCAGACAATAATTCCGTCCATACCTCGTCTGGAGAGATATCGATGGATAACAGCAAGCTGTCTGTAAAAGAGAAGATTGGCTATGGGATGGGCGACGCCGGTTGCAATATCATCTTTGGCGCTATCATGCTGTTTGTTAATTATTTTTATACCGATATATTTGGCCTGTCACCGGCGCTGGTCGGCGTTTTGCTGCTTTCTGTGCGCGTGATTGATGCCGTCACAGACCCGATTATGGGCGCTCTTGCCGACAGAACCCGCAGCCGCTGGGGGCGTTTTCGTCCATGGATACTGTGGGTTGCCTTCCCGTTTGCGCTGTTCAGCGTGCTGATGTTTACCACGCCGCAGTGGAGCTACAGCAGCAAGGTTGTCTATGCCTTTGTCACCTATTTCCTGTTATCTCTGACCTACACCGCGATTAATATTCCCTACTGCTCGCTTGGCAGCGTGATTACCCGCGACCCTGGGGAACGTGTCGCCTGCCAGTCCTACCGCTTTGTGCTGGTTGGCCTCGCCACCTTGCTGCTCACGCTCTCGCTGCTGCCGATGGTTGAGTGGTTTGGCGGTGGTGATAAAGCCAAAGGCTACCAGATGGCAATGATGGTACTGGCGTTCGCGGGTATGTGCATGTTCCTATTTTGCTTTGCCACCGTGCGCGAGCGCGTGCGCCCGGCAGTACCGAGCCGTGACGCGCTAAAAGCAGATCTGCGCGACGTATGGAAAAACGACCAGTGGGTGCGCATCCTGCTGCTCACCTTGTGCAACGTCTGCCCCGGTTTTATCCGCATGGCCGCTACCATGTATTACGTGACGTGGGTGATGGGTCAGAGTGGGCACTTCGCCACGCTGTTTATCAGCCTTGGCGTGGTGGGCATGATGATTGGCAGCGCGCTGGCAAAAGTGCTGACTGACCGCTGGTGCAAGCTCAAAGTGTTCTTCTGGACTAACATCGCGCTGGCGTTATTCTCCTGCGGTTTTTACTTCCTCAGCCCGCACGCCACCGCGCTGATTGTGGTGATGTATTTCCTGCTTAATATTCTCCATCAGATCCCGTCACCGCTGCACTGGTCGCTGATGGCAGACGTGGACGATTACGGCGAGTGGAAAACCGGCAAGCGCATCACCGGCATCAGTTTCTCCGGTAACCTGTTCTTTCTGAAGGTTGGGCTGGCGGTAGCGGGCGCGATGGTCGGCTTCCTGCTCTACGGATATGGCTATGATGCGAGCCTGGCGCAGCAGAGCGCGTCGGCTGTCAACGGCATTGTCATGCTCTTTACCGTTATCCCCGGCATTGGCTATCTCATCACTGCGGGCGTGGTGCGCCTGCTGAAGGTGGATCGCAACCTGATGCTACAAATTCAGGCCGATTTAGAAAAACGCCGCAACAGCTATCACGAACTGAATGACTGGCAGGCACAAAAGCCCGCCAGCGAAACCGTAAGGAAAGCGCTATGAGTACCCTACACTGGCCGAACCCACTGATTGAGCAACGCGCCGATCCTTTCATCTTTTATCACGACGGCGTTTACTACTTCACAGCCTCGGTCCCGGAATACGATCGCCTGGAAATCCGCTGCGCCAGCACTATTGCTGAGTTGCCCGCAGCGCAGACGGCCGTGGTATGGCGCAAGCCGCAAACCGGGCCGATGAGCGAGCTTATCTGGGCACCGGAGCTGCACCATATTGAGGGTAAGTGGTACCTCTATTACGCTGCGGCCCCCACCCAGGCGCTGGATGGGCTGAATATGTTCCAGCACCGCATGTTTGTACTCGAATGCGCTGACGCCAGCCCGCTTAACGGGCGCTGGGTTGAAAGAGGCCAGGTAAAAACGCCGCTCGACACCTTTGCGCTTGATGCCACCACGTTTCATCACCAGGGCAAGCAATGGTATCTGTGGGCGCAAAAAGCGCCGGATATTCCCGGCAACACCAACCTGTACCTGGCCGAACTTGAAAACCCGTGGACGATAAAAGGCCCCCCGCTCATGCTCAGTAAACCGGAGTTTGACTGGGAGTGCCGCGGCTTTATGGTTAACGAAGGCCCGGCGGTGGTGATTCACGGTAACCGGCTGTTTGTCTCTTACTCTGCCAGCGCCACCGACGAAAACTACTGCATGGGGCTATTGTGGATAGACGTTACTGCCGACCCGCTAAACCTGGCCAACTGGCATAAATCACCGCAGCCGGTGTTTACCACCAGTTTTAAGAACCACCAGTACGGACCAGGCCACAACAGCTTTACCCGCACCGAAGACGGCCAGGATGTGCTGGTTTATCACGCACGCAGCTATACGCAGATTGAGGGTGACCCGCTTTACGATCCGGGGCGCCATACGCGCGTTAAGGTGTTTAGCTGGAAGGAGGACGGCATGCCGGACTTTGGCGACGCGCCGCCGGACAGCCGTTAATAACAAAGCCGCGCAGTGCGCGGCTTTGTTTTACTGAATGTGTACACCTCACACCAGCGTACCGTAGATAGTCAGCAGTGCGACCACCACCACAATAGCAAACGTCGTTTTCTTTGCCATCGACACTGCGGCTTTTGGCGTCTGCACGTTATCGGTGTGCACATCGCGCGCCAGCGAGAACTGCGCCAGTCGCGTCAGCACCTGATATTGCGAGCTATGAATATCGCCAAGCGAGGCAAACCAGGCCGGCAGCGCCTTTTCACCGTGCCCAAGCAACGCGTACGCCACGCCCGCCAGACGCACCGGCACCCAGTCCAGTACATGCAGAATAGCGTCAATGCCGGACTGCAAACGCTGATGCGGCGTATGGTGGCGCGCCAGCCAGCTCTGCCAGGCACGCAGGAAGGCATAACCGGCAAGCGTAACTGGCCCCCACGGACCGCCGACGATAAGCCAGAACAGCGGTGCCAGATAGAAGCGGTAGTTTATCCACAGCAGCGCATTTTGAAGCTCGCGTAGAAACTCAGTCTCATTACAGTCCGGCGGCACGCCGTGAATCAGCGTCAGTTCACTCACCATAGCAACACGTGCGTTGATATCACCATGGCTCGCAGCCAGCAAATACTTGTGATAGTGCAACCGCACCACGCCCGCGCCAATGCACAGCAGGCCCAGCAAAATCCAGAACACCAGCAGCGGCACATTGAAAAAAAGCCCATACAGCGCCCTGAGGCACAGAAACACCACCAGCATGGCCACAGCGGTCATCATTAACGTGCGGATCATGGAGAAATGGCGCACGCGCCGGAACAGCACCTGCAGCCGACTGTCTATCTGCCAGTGCTCACCAAGCTTAAACAGGCGTTCCCACAGCAGCACCAGCAGCAGGGTAAATAACGTCATGGCGTCTCCTTATCCATCAAAGGGGCGCAGGCGGTGCGAAAACGCGCCCAGTCAAAAGCGGGACCGGGGTCCGTTTTGCGCTCGGGTGCGATATCGCAGTGGCCCGTCATATGGCTGGCAATACCCGGATAGACCGCGACCAGCGCCTGAGTCACCGCAGCAAGCTGTGCGTATTGCGCATCGGTATAAGGCAGCGTGTCGGTGCCTTCAAGCTCAATCCCAATGGAGAAATCGTTGCACTTTTCTCGCCCCTGATAGCAGGAGACGCCAGCATGCCATGCACGTTTATCAAACGGAACATATTGCACAATTTCGCCGTCGCGACGAATCAGGCAGTGCGCGGAAACGCGCAAATGGGCAATATCAGAAAAATAAGGATGTGCGTCAGGATTCAGCGTGCCAAGAAACAGCGCATCTATCCACGGCCCGCCAAACTCACCGGGCGGTAAACTGATGTTATGCACAACCAATAGCGAAGGCGCTTCCCCTTCAGGCCGCTCATCAAAATGGGGCGAAGGCTGTCTGCGCGCGCCTTCCAGCCACCCCTCTTGCAACTGCATGCATCCTCTCCTTTGTCTGGAACCTGGCGTCGCTTCAGAGTAGCATGTTTCACTCTACGCCCAACTATTTCGGAGTTTTATTATGCCTGCCCGCCGTTATAACCCTGACAGCCGACGGGAAGCACTGCTGGAGCGCATCAGTGTGGATATCCCGGATGCCGTTTCCCGCGCCCTGAGTGAGGATCTGGGCGGTGAAGTGGACCCGCAAAACGATATCACTGCACAACTGCTACCAGCACAGAGTCAGTCTCATGCTAACGTTATCACGCGCGAAGACGGTGTTTTTTGTGGTCGCCGCTGGGTAGAAGAAGTCTTTATCCAGCTGGGCGGCGATGTGGACGTCACCTGGCATGTCGAAGACGGCGATACGATTAGCACTAACCAGTCTTTGTTTGAACTGCGCGGTCCTTCCCGCATTCTGCTCACCGGTGAACGAACCGCACTTAACTTTGTGCAGACGCTTTCCGGCGTGGCAAGCGAAGTTCGCACCTACGTCAATCTGCTCAACGGCACGCATACCCAGTTACTGGATACCCGTAAAACGCTACCGGGCCTGCGCACTGCCCTGAAATACGCCGTGCTGTGCGGCGGCGGTGCCAACCACCGCCTCGGTCTGTCGGATGCCTTCCTGATTAAAGAAAACCACATCATCGCCTCCGGCTCAGTGCGCCAGGCAGTGGAAAAAGCCTTCTGGCTGCATCCCGACGTGCCCGTTGAAGTTGAAGTAGAGTCGCTCGACGAACTGGACGACGCCCTGAAGTCCGGTGCCGATATCATCATGCTGGATAACTTCTCGCTTGATGATATGCGCGAGGCGGTACAGCGCTCACGCGGCAAGGCGCGCCTTGAAGTCTCCGGCAACGTCACCAAAGAAACGCTGGGCGAATATGCACAAACCGGCGTGGACTATATTTCCGTTGGTGCACTGACTAAGCACATACGCGCGCTCGATCTCTCTATGCGCTTCGTCACCCCCTGACGGCAGGCTGAACGCCTGCGCATTGGTGCAGGCGCTCCCGCTTCTCCGTTCTCCGTTCTCCGTTCTCCGTTCTCCGTTCTCCGTTCTCCGTTCCCCAGGTTGTATCGCAATTCACCGCTCATCGCCTCCCCACTTTCTTCAGATTGCGAGCATGATTCCTGGTTTTCTGAAGGTTTTTGCAACACCACAAATTTGTGCTGAATACCGCTCGTAATACCCGGTTTTCTCTGTCGCGCCAGCTGACTCTTCGGTACAGAGTACGCCGACCAGACAGGAGAAAGCATGAACAGACAACGCGGATTTACCCTGATTGAACTGATGGTGGTTATTGCCATTGTGGCGATACTCAGCGCCATCGGCGTTCCCGCCTGGCAGAACTATCTGCGTAAGGCGGCACTGACCGATATGCTGCAAATATTCTTGCCTTATCGCACCGCCGTTGAAATTTGCGCACTGGAGCGCGGCAGCGTAAACCAGTGCACATCGGGAACAAATGGCATTCCACAACCGAAAACCAGCCGTTACGTTTCTGCCATGACGGTGAGCGCTGGCACGGTAACCCTCACAGGCCAGGAAAGCCTCAATGGTCTTCACGTCACGCTAACCCCACGCTGGAGCAATGACGAGGGTGTTTCTGGCTGGCAGCGGACCTGCAATGCTCAGGAGTCCAGTGCTCTGAAGCAGGCCTGTGAAGATGTTTTCCGTTTTGGTGTGGAGTAAATACATGCAGAGCGAACAACTAAACCAGATTTGCCAACAACACCATGCCGTTTTGTTAGGTACAGAGGGCGGCGCAATACGCGTGGCGGTCGCCGGTGCGCCGTCTACCGAACTGGTGCAGGCACTGGCGTTTGCCAGTAACCAGCGCGCAGACATTGAAAGCTGGAGCCGACAACGGCTGGAAAAATATGTGCAGGATAAGCATGAAACGCCCGCCTTTGATGAGGGGAAAAATGCTGCCGTTGAACTGGTGAGCCATGCCCTTGAGCGTGCCGTTACGCGTCGCGCTTCAGATATTCACCTCGAACCCAACGAAAGCGGCGGGCATATTCGCCTGCGTGTGGATGGTGTACTCCAGCCGCTGACGCGCTTCTCCAGCGAGATCTGCACGGCTGCCGTTGCGCGCCTGAAAATTCTCGGCAATCTGGATATCGCCGAACGGCGGTTGCCGCAGGACGGCCAGTTTGATACAGAAATTCATGGCGAGAAGCTGTCGCTTCGACTCTCCACGCTGCCTTGTCGGGCAGGCGAAAAGGCCGTCCTGAGGCTGCTACGCCAGCAAACGCGCCCGCTTGACCCCGAAGCGCTGGGTATGGAGCCAGCCGCTCTGAAAACCTTTCTCGCAACACTGGCAAAACCGCAGGGATTAATTCTCGTTACTGGCCCCACAGGCAGTGGGAAAACGCTGACGCTGTACAGTGCACTCAACACGCTTAATCGTCCCGGCGTCAATATCGCCTGCGTGGAAGACCCAATAGAAATCCCACTCGTTGGATTAACACAGACACAAATTCACCCAAAGGCAGGGCTGAGTTTCCAGGTGGTGCTGCGCGCGCTGCTGCGCCAGGACCCGGATATCATCATGGTTGGTGAAATTCGCGATAAAGAAACGGCTGAAATTGCGCTAAACGCCGCGCAGACCGGCCACCTTGTCTTGTCCACGCTGCATACACAGTCGACTGTCGAGACGCTGACGCGCCTTGAACAAATGGGTATTGCACGCTGGCAAATCGCCTGCGCACTTAAGCTTATCATTGCCCAACGCCTGGTGCGCCGTCTGTGTTCACACTGCCGTCAGCCCGCACCTGACAGGTTAACGCTGCCACAAACGCTATCGCCGCAGCCCGTCTCCCACTGGCATGCTGTGGGATGTGAACGCTGTTACGGTGGCTATTACGACAGGCTGGCCCTGTTTGAACTGATGCCCATAAACGCCACGTTACGCCAGGCTATTCTTGCAGGTGAAACCGCACACACGCTGGAACAGCTTTGTCGCCAGCAAGGTATACAGACGCTGCTGGAAAGCGGAATAAACGCCGTCAGACAGGGACTCACCACGGTCCACGAGCTGTGGCGAGTGCTGGGCGTACCTCATGAAGAAAACTAAACTAAAACTCTGGCGCTGGCAGGTGCTGGAGCCAGACGGCGCGCTGAAGCAGGGATTTTCACTGGCCCATCACCGCAGCACTGTCTTAGAGGAGCTTGCACAGCGTAACGTCATTCCTGTCACTCTGCGCCTGCTTTCCTTCTCGCCGCGCCGTAGCTGGAGTTTGCGTAATAAGATTGATTTTTTACGCCAACTGGCAGCGATTGTGCACGCCGGTATCTCCCTGGAATTAGGTTGCCGGATACTGGCGCAACAACATCCACTCCCCGCGTGGCGCGCCCTGCTTGAGCAGGTCGCCCGCCAGCTTGAACAGGGCCAGCCGCTGTCTGCCATTCTTGAACAGTGGCCAGCCGTTTTCCCGCCGCTGTTTATCGCCCTGCTGCGCACGGGTGAGCTAACGGGAAAGCTGGATGTCTGCTGTCGCCAGTTGGCAGTCCAGCAGGAGCAACAGTATCTGCTGCACCAAAAAGTGATGAAAGCTCTGCGCTACCCGCTGTTTACGCTTCTTATTGCGCTACTGGTCAGTGGCGCAATGCTGATTTTTGTCCTGCCCGAGTTTGCCAGTATCTACCAGAGTTTTAATGCGCCGCTGCCCGCACTCACCCGACATATTATTACGCTGTCTGGCTGGCTGGAGCACAGCGCGCTGTGGTGTGTTGCACTCATTGCGCTCCTTATTACTGGCTGGGCGCGCCTGCGCCGCCTGCCAGACTGGCACAACAGAGAACAACGGCTGCTACTGAAACTGCCGTTGCTTGCTGAACTGGTGCGTGGCCAGCGGTTAAGCCAGATACATACCACGCTCGCGCTCACACAACAGTCTGGTATCCCACTACTTCAGGGGCTGGAGGCCGCTGAAGTGGCAATGGCGCATCCGTGGTGGCAGGCAAAGCTGTGCAATATGCGCAAGTACATCAGCACTGGCGGTACGTTTTCGCAGGCACTAAACCAGGCTGGTGTTTTCACCCCCTTTTGCATTCAACTCGCCCGCACCGGTGAAGAGAGCGGTAGTCTTGATATCATGCTGGACAGGCTGGCACAGTGGCACGCACAACGTACTCATGAACGTGCCGATGGGCTGGCAGCGGCGCTGGAGCCAATGATGATGGTTGTGATGGGGGCGATTATCGGCACGCTGGTTATCGCCATGTACCTGCCCATTTTTCAGCTTGGCGATGCTATGAGTATGGGTTGAGGTTAATGGACATGCGAGTGGCTAAAATTGAATGCGGTGGCCGACTGGGTGAGACGGTGGTCGGGAGGGAAAGTCCGGCATAACGGAACAAAGGAACAAAGGAACAAGTCACAGCATGAGGGCATGGTGACAAAACACCAGAAAACAAAGCGGCGCGTGTGAAACGCGCCGCTGAGCATAAACTGACTGGTTCACTTACAGGCTATTAAACACGCGGTTTTCCTGCTCCTGAACGCGAATAAAAGTGGTGCGCTTCGTCAGTTCTTTCAGCCGTGAGGCACCCACGTAGGTGCACGCCGAACGCAGACCGCCGAGAATATCACGCGCGGTGTTTTCCACCGGGCCACGCAGCGGCAGACGAACGGTTTTGCCCTCGGCAGCACGGTAGCCAGCAACTCCGCCAACGTGACGATTCATTGCCGATTCGGAGCTCATGCCGTAAAACAGCATAAATTTCTCACCGTTTTCTTCGACCACTTTCCCGCCACTCTCCTCGTGCCCGGCAAGCATTCCGCCAAGCATGACAAAGTCAGCCCCACCGCCAAACGCTTTTGCCACATCGCCCGGCATGACGCAACCACCGTCGCTGACTATCTGCCCACCAAGGCCGTGCGCCGCATCAGCACATTCAATTACCGCAGAAAGTTGCGGATAGCCAACGCCGGTTTTAACACGCGTTGTGCACACCGACCCTGGACCAATCCCCACTTTCACAATATCCGCACCAGACAGAATCAGCTCTTCACACATCTCACCCGTGACAACATTGCCTGCACAGATGACTTTATCCGGCCACGCTTCGCGGGCCTTGCTGACAAACTGCACAAAGTGCTCAGAGTAGCCGTTTGCCACGTCGATACAGATAAACTTCAGTTCAGAAGAGAGCGCCAGAATCGCTTTTGTTTTTGCGAAATCAGCCTCAGACGTACCTGTTGACACCATCACATGTTGCAAAACGCCCTGTGGCGCACTCTGGATAAAACCGTGCCAGTCTTCAGCGCTGTAATGTTTATGCACGGCGGTCAGAATGCCGAACCCAGCCAGCGCCTGCGCCATGCTGAATGTACCCACAGTGTCCATATTAGCGGCAATGATAGGCACACCGGACCAGGTTACGCCAGAGTGTTTAAAGGAAAATTCGCGCTCAAGCTCAACTTCAGAGCGGCTTTTAAGAGTGGAACGTTTAGGGCGGATAAGAACGTCTTTAAAACCTAATTTCAGATCTTCTTCAATACGCATGTGCGGTTTCCTGGATTATGTGGCGACTCGCTGTAACGTTATCGGCGGTGTAGCAACCAACTCCAGTGACGTTATCATACGCACTAATATTGCCTGCGCAAGACTGCGAAAAATCCCTTTTTTACGCTACAATCCTGAAAATTTATCTCAAACGCCAGACCGGGTCGGCAGGAGCCGTGTATATCACTGGATGATGTAACGGCGACGTAACGCCCGAACCTCTCCGTCTGGCAGAATTCAGGATAATGACTTTATGGTCTATACGGTCGCTTTAACGGGCGGCATCGGTAGCGGTAAAAGTACCGTGGCCGACGCTTTCTCCCGTTCAGGGGTAACCGTTGTCGATGCTGATATTATCGCGCGCCAGGTCGTAGAGCCGGGAAAGCCCGCCCTGCGCGCTATCATTGAACACTTCGGCACCGATGTACTGACAGACGACGGCAGTCTTAACCGACGCCGATTGCGTGACATCATTTTTGCACAGCCTGCACAAAAAGCATGGCTTAACGCGCTGCTACACCCTTTGATACAACAGCAAACACAGGAATGTATCACCTGCGCAACCTCCCCATATGTACTGTGGGTGGTGCCGCTACTGGTAGAAAACGGGCTGTGCGCTAAAGCCAGCCGCGTACTGGTGATTGATGTCAGCGTGCAGACACAGTTGTCACGCACAATGGCGCGCGACGGTATTTCCCGTGAACAGGCAGAACAGATTATCGCCGCCCAGGTTTCTCGCGAGGAGCGTCTGGCCGCCGCCGACGATATCATTAATAACGATGGTGAGCCGCAACTCGCTATTGCGCAAGTCGCCACCCTGCACCAGCGCTATCTGGCACTGGCTGCACAGGCAGCAGCACAGGAAAAAGATTAATGCACGCTTACGTTCTCTTTGAGCATCCTCTTAATGAAAAAATGCGTACCTGGCTGCGCATGGAGTTTTTACTGACGCAGATGCAAGCCCAGCTTCCTGTGCGTGACCACGCCAGCGCACTGAATTTTTTTCGCAGTGCCAGCGATCTGCTTGATGTCTTTGAGCGCGGCGAAATACGCACTGAGATTCTTAAAGAGCTGGAACGTCAGCAGCGCAAGCTCAACAGCTGGGCCGAAGTGCCCGGTGTGGACACACACCGCATCCGGGAGCTGGGCGTACAGTTGCGTGAATTGGGCACTAAGATGATGTCGGCACCACGCCCCGGCCAGATCCTGCGTGAAGATAAGCTGCTCGCTCTGGTGCGCCAGCGCCTGAGCATCCCCGGTGGGTGTTGCAGCTTTGATTTACCAACGCTGCATATCTGGCTTGCTTTACCACAACACGTGCGTGATGTGCAGGTTGAACACTGGCAGGATTCACTGGAGCCGATAAAACAACCGCTAAACATGCTGCTGGAACTAATTCGCAACGCAGCTCCGCTGCGCAAACAAACCAGCCTCAACGGTTTTTATCAGGATAATGGCGAGGACGCGGACCTGCTGCGCCTACAGCTTCTCGCTGACGATGGACTGTATCCACAAATCTCAGGTCATAAAAGCCGTTTCGCCATCCGCTTTTTACCGCTGGATAGCGAGCGTGGTACCGTGCCTGAACGTCTCGATTTTGAACTAGCCTGCTGCTAAGGAGCAAAAATGTCAGATGCAACTGTGGTCAACTGCCCTGGCTGCGGCAAGGCCGTTATCTGGAATGAAAGCAGCCCGTTTCGCCCGTTTTGCAGCAAACGCTGCCAGTTGATTGATCTCGGTGAGTGGGCTGCGGAAGAAAAGCGCATCCCAAGCCAGGGGGATTTGTCAGACAGTGACGGCTGGAGCGAAACAGAAAACCAGTAACTGCGGCGGTGCGCCACAGAGCGCACCCGCAGGTTATTCAGCCAACAGCTTCTCAATAACGGCAACATTAGCAGGCGGAAATGCCTGCGCGTCTAGCGCACTCTGCGCCACCCACTCTCCTGGCTGTCCTTCCTTACCCCACGGCTCTCCCTGCCACTGCTCGACGAGAAAGAACCACAGGTTAACGTTACGATCGCTAAACTGATGAGAGAGCGTCTCATACAGCGAGTAGTCCGTAGCGGTAATGCCGGTCTCTTCCTCAAGCTCACGCACCAGCGCCTGCTCAGGAGTTTCACCGGCTTCTATTTTACCGCCGGGAAACTCCCACTTGTTCGCCATATGGGCGTCCGCCGCGCGGCGGGTGATAAAAATTTCGCCCTGCGGATTACGGATGATGCCCACGGCAATATTCAGCTGCTTCATTATCGTCATCCCATAAAAAAGGGCACAGCATGCTGCGCCCTGTTATCAGTTTTTACCTCAGCTCAGGCGGCCGTGGCACTGCTTGTACTTTTTACCAGAGCCACATGGGCAAGGATCGTTACGTCCAACCTTGCGCTCACCGGAGCGGGAAGCGAGATCCTCGGCTGCCAGCGCATCGTCATCCTGGTGGCTGAGCTGCTGCATCTGAGCTAAACGCTCGGCCTCTTCACGACGCTGCTGCTCCATCGCCTCGACTTCTTCCGGCATCCGTACCTGAACCTTGCTCAGAGTGCTGATAACCTCATACTTGAGCGATTCCAGCATTGCGGCAAACATGGCGAAAGATTCACGCTTATATTCCTGCTTCGGATCTTTTTGCGCATAACCACGCAGGTGGATGCCCTGGCGCAGGTAGTCCATTGCCGCCAGGTGCTCTTTCCACAGGGAATCCAGCGTTTGCAGCATGACGCCTTTTTCGAAGTGGCGCATCATTTCATCACCAACCACTTCTTCTTTCTGCTTATACACTTCAATGGCGTTTTGCAGAATACGCTCGCGCAGGGTTTCTTCGTGCAGGTCCGGCTCTTTATCCAGCCATTGCGCAATCGGCAGTTCCAGATCAAAGTCGTTCTTCAGGCGATCCTGCAATCCTTCTACATCCCACATTTCTTCCAGTGACTGCGGCGGAATGTGGTTATCAATGGTGACTTTAAATACGTCTTCGCGAATGCTGTTGATGGTCTCGCTCACATCTGCCACATCCAGCAGCTCGTTACGCTGGGTATAGATAGCACGGCGCTGGTCGTTGGCGACATCATCGTATTCCAGCAGCTGTTTACGGATGTCAAAGTTGCGGCTTTCCACTTTACGCTGCGCGTTGGCAATGGCCTTGGTCACCCATGGGTGCTCAATGGCTTCGCCTGGCTTCATACCCAGTTTGCGCATCATGCTGGAAACACGATCGGAGGCGAAAATACGCATCAGCGCATCTTCCATGGACAGATAGAAGCGTGATGAACCCGGGTCACCCTGACGACCGGAACGGCCGCGCAGCTGGTTATCGATACGGCGTGATTCGTGACGCTCGGTACCAATAATATGCAGACCACCGGATTCCAGCACCGCGTCATGGCGTTTCTGCCATTCGGCTTTGATGTCAGCAATTTGCGCGTCACTCGGATTTTCCAGCGCCGCAATCTCAGATTGCCAGCTACCGCCCAGCACAATGTCAGTACCACGACCGGCCATGTTAGTCGCGATGGTTACCGTTGACGGGTAACCCGCTTGTGCCACAATTTCAGCTTCGTGGGCGTGGAATTTGGCGTTCAGTACGTTATGTCTGATGCCCGCTTTTTGCAGTGCATCCGACACCAGTTCTGATTTTTCAATCGAGATAGTACCCACCAGCACCGGCTGGCCCTTGCTGGTACGTTCTTTGATATCTTCGATGATAGCCGCGAATTTTTCGGTTTCGGTCATGTAAACCAGATCCGCGAGGTCTTTACGCACCATCGGGCGGTTGGTCGGCACAACAATGGTATCGAGCTTGTAGATGGAGCTGAACTCGAAGGCTTCAGTGTCTGCCGTACCGGTCATGCCCGCAAGCTTCGCATACAGACGGAAGTAGTTCTGGAAGGTAATAGACGCCAGCGTCTGGTTTTCATTTTGAATCTGCACGCCTTCTTTGGCTTCAACGGCCTGGTGCAGACCGTCAGACCAGCGACGGCCCTGCATGGTGCGCCCGGTGTGCTCATCAACGATGATAACTTCACCATCTTTGACAATGTAATCAACATCACGAGTAAACAGCGCGTGGGCACGCAGCGCCGCAGTGACGTGGTGCATCAGCATAATGTTGCCCGGCGAATACAGCGACTCGCCCTCTTCCATAATGCCTTCTTTTACCAGCAGTTCTTCAACCAGCACCAGACCACGCTCGGTCAGGTTCACCTGACGTGACTTCTCATCAACAGAGAAATGGCCTTCGCCCTGGAAGCTATCTGAATCTTCCTTCTCCTGGCGCACCAGGCTCGGGATGATTTTGTCCATGCGGCGATAGAGTTCGGAGCTGTCTTCCGCAGGACCGGAAATAATCAGCGGCGTACGGGCTTCATCGATAAGAATGGAGTCAACCTCATCCACCAGCGCGTAGTGAAGCTTACGCTGCACGCGCTCTTCAGGGCTAAACGCCATGTTGTCACGCAGGTAGTCAAAGCCGTATTCGTTGTTGGTGCCGTATGTGATATCAGCTGCATAGGCTTCACGTTTGGCCGGTGCCGGCATACCCGGCAGGTTGATACCCACGCTCAGACCGAGGAACTCGAACAGTGGGCGGTTGTTTTCCGCATCGCGCTGCGCCAGGTAGTCGTTGACGGTCACTACGTGCACACCTTTACCGCTCAGTGCGTTAAGGTAAGCAGGCAGCGTCGCGGTCAGGGTTTTACCTTCACCAGTACGCATCTCTGCGATGCAGCGGTCGTTAAGTACCATACCGCCCAACAGCTGCACGTCGAAGTGACGCATGCCAAATACACGCTTACTGGCCTCACGCACAACAGCAAAAGCCTCTGGCAGCAGAGTTTCAACCGAGTCACCTTTCTCCAGGCGCGCGCGGAACTCCGCAGTTTTCGCCTTCAGCTCGTCATCAGACAGCTTTTCCAGCGCCGGTTCCATGCCGTTGATTTTAGTAACAATTTTACGCATGCGGCGCAGAGTACGATCGTTACGGCTGCCGAACACTTTAGTTAACATTTTGATAAGCATAATTAAATCTCAAACGCCTCAGCCTGTGAGGTCATAAAAATTAGAAGAAATCCGTAAATGATTTAGCTGAGGTGTGCTGGTCCGGCGCGAATGCCCTGAGTCATGTTCAGCCAGTGGACAACGCTATCCCCCTGACGGTGAAACTCAGGAACCGGGCCTGAAGCAATCTGGAGCGCGGGTGAAAATGCTTTTTGCTGCGTTAACAGTGCATTAAGCGTATCAAGCAAGGCAAGATGCTGTGCCTGAAGCGGTAAGGCAGCCTCAGAGACAGGGAGCGTTTGCGGCGTAAGCGCAAAAGAAAGGTGCCGGATAACGGTGCGAATCGCGTGCTGGTGCCAGTAGTCAACGCTGAATGATGTGCGACGATTCGTTTCCTGCTGCAACAGCGCGAGGCTGTCAAAGCAAACGACGCGACGCTCAGCATTGTTGCTGGAAGCCGCTTCTGACGGTGCAGCGTGCGTATTGTTACTGAGCGCAGGCATGCCAAAACTGGCCGCAACCATCCCCAACAGAAGATGTGGCCAGAAATAACGAATACCTAATTGTCGCCAGCGAGTAAAAATACCTGTCACAGCTTCACCAGAGGTCAGAAACACCGTAGTCCATAACGATAAATTCGCCCGATAGTATCATCAATCCCGTCAGGCAGCATCAGTAATCAACGCGTGCTGAACACGGCCCGCACAATTAATCAGCAACAGGATAAATTCTTGTGCGCGGCATAAGTCGCGTATGAAAAATAACGGAAGATATATTGTGAAGGAATAAAAAAACGACTGGCTCGCCTGGACGGAGAGAGTACCAGGTTAACCAGTCGCCTTTGTTACAGCACAGCGTAAATGTTTACGCCATCACTATAGAAGGGGCTTTAAACGCCACCGGAAGTTCAGCTTCGTCTTCAAAGGTCACAAATTCCCAGGCTTCCTGTTTTGCAAGCACGGCCTGAAGAAGTTTGTTATTGAGCGCATGACCGGATTTGTACGCGGTAAAGGCACCAATAATGTTGTGACCACACATGAACAGATCGCCAATGGCATCCAGCATTTTGTGACGCACAAACTCGTCTTCAAAACGCAGGCCGTCTTCGTTCAGTACACGATAATCGTCCACCACGATAGCGCAGTCAAAACTACCGCCCAGGCACAGGCCGCGTGACTGCAGGTATTCGATATCGCGCATAAAACCGAAGGTACGGGCACGGCTAATCTGACGCGTAAAGGCATCTGCGGAGAAGTTCATGCGGTAACGCTGGCTGCTGGCATCAATCGCCGGATGGTTAAAGTCGATAGTAAAATCGAGCGTAAAACCATTGTACGGCTTGAATTCAGCCCACTTGTCACCGTCTTCAACGCGGACAGTCTCTTTAATGCGGACAAATTTCTTCGCGACGTTCAGTTCATCAATGCCGGCATCCAGCAACAGATAAACGAACGGTGCAGCACTGCCATCCATGATGGGAATTTCTGGCGCATCAACTTCAACGATGATGTTGTCGATACCCAGACCCGCCAGGGCTGCATTGAGGTGCTCTACAGTAGAAATCCGCACATCATGCTCGTTAACCAGGCAAGTACAGAGCATTGTATCTCGCACTGATTTTGCATCTGCCGGGAAATCCACCGGTGGATTCAAGTCTGTGCGACGATAGATGACCCCGGTATTTGCCGGCGCAGGGCGTAGCGTCAGGGTGACTTTTTTGCCGGTATGAAGACCGACGCCAGTCGCCTGAACGATACGTTTTAATGTCCTTTGTTTGATCATCGTATAATCTCGCCAAATTACTCATCCAGCCAATAGTGTACATCACCATCGGCGGGGCAGTTTAGCACAAAGAGCGTAAAAAACCCAACTTCCGGTTTATTCTTAGTCAGCCTGCTTGCGCAGGAAGGCTGGAATATCCAGATAGTCAGGCTCTTTTGCCGTTTGAGTGCTGTTATCGTTAACCACTTTCGCAACCGACTTCTGCTCCTGGTTCAGCGGCGTCATACCATGCTGCTGGAACCTGTCCATGCCCTGCGGCTGAACCTGCTGTTTGTTCGTCACCAGCGTGATTTCCGGGCGCTTGTCCATGCCGATGCCGGTTGCAACAACGGTCACACGCAGCTCGTCGTTCATCTCCGGGTCAAGGGATGTACCGATAACCACGGTGGCATTGTCAGAGGCAAACGCACGGATGGTGTTACCCACGGTTTCAAACTCATCCAGACGTAAATCGAAGCCCGCGGTGATGTTAACCAGCACGCCGCGTGCGCCAGAAAGGTCGATATCTTCCAGTAGCGGGCTGGAAATCGCCATTTCGGCAGCTTCTTCTGCACGGTCTTCACCCTGCGCAACGCCGGAACCCATCATCGCATAGCCCATTTCAGACATCACGGTACGCACGTCAGCGAAGTCAACGTTCATCAGACCTGGGCGGGTAATCAGCTCGGCAATACCCTGCACTGCGCCTTTGAGTACGTCATTTGCCGCGCCAAAAGCGTCAAGCAGAGAAATACCGCGACCCAGCACTTTGAGCAGCTTGTCGTTCGGGATGGTAATCAGGGAGTCCACGTGTTTGGACAGCTCGCTGATACCCTGCTCTGCGAAGGCCATACGCTTTTTGCCTTCGAAGTTAAATGGCTTGGTGACAACCGCAACGGTCAGGATGCCCAGGTCTTTGGCTACTTCAGCCACGACAGGTGCAGCACCTGTACCGGTACCACCGCCCATGCCTGCGGCGATAAACACCATGTCAGCGCCTTCGAGTGCTGCTCGTAGCGCGTCACGGTCTTCATCCGCAGCGTTGCGTCCCACTTCCGGGTTAGCGCCTGCGCCAAGCCCTTTAGTGATGCAGTTACCAATCTGAATCGTCTGGCCAACCGCTGTTTTACGCAGCGCCTGAGCATCGGTATTCACTGCGAAGAACTCCACACCTTCGATGCGCTCACGCACCATGTGCTCTACGGCGTTACCGCCGCCGCCACCGACGCCGATGACTTTAATCACCGCGTCGTTGGTCAGTTCCATAGGTTCAAACATAGTTTCTCTCCGTTTTGTGCCTGTCGCCTGAAACCGTTAATTTTCTACGGTCTCTTAAAAAAATTAAAATTCTTTTCTCAGCCAACCGTTAATTCGCTTAACCCACGAGCCGACCGAGGCCCGTTTTTCCACTTCCGCTTCACCACTGAGGTGGGATTCTTTCCCATAGTGCAGCAGACCTACCGCCGTCGAGTAGTACGGTTCCTGGGCATAGTCAGTCAGCCCGGTAATATTCAACGGCTGTCCAATACGAACCTGCGTGTGGAACACGCGCTGCGCGCAGGCCGCCAGGCCCTCAATTTGCGCAGCACCGCCGGTTAATACAATCCCTGCGGCAAGGTGATGTTTCACCCCTTGCTGGCGCAGCTGCTCCTGCAACTGCAAAATCTCTTCGTTCACCAGGTTGAGCAGCTCGGTATAGCGCGGCTCAATAACCTCTGCGAGCGTCTGGCGTTGCAGGCTGCGCGGCGGTCGCCCACCTACGCTTGGCACTTCAACGCTTTCATCCTTGCCGACAAGCGAGCCCAGCGCACAGCCGTGGCGCACTTTGATTGCCTCGGCATCGCTTGGCGGCGTGCCAAACGCGTAGGCAATATCGCTGGTCACAACGTTACCCGCGTAAGGGATAACCTTGGTGTGGCGCAGCGCGCCGCCCGTATAGACGGCAATATCCATTGTACCACCGCCGATATCAACAACGCAGACGCCCAGTTCACGTTCATCTTCGGTCAGAACCGAATAACTCGCCGCCAGACCGGCGAAAATGAGTTGGTCAACTTTTAGTCCGCATCGTTCAACGGCTTTAACGATGTTTTTTGCCATATCGTTATGGCATGTGATCAGGTGCACTTTCGCCTGCATACGAACGCCGGACAGTCCTACCGGATTTTTAATACCTTCCTGATAATCGATCGCGTATTCCTGCGGTATAACATGAAGGACGCGGTGCTCGTCACGTACACGTACTGATTTCGCGGTGTGGACGACATTTTCAACGTCTTCCTGCGTCACTTCTTCTTCGGAAATGGGCACCATCCCAATTTCGTTCTGGCAACTGATGTGCTTGCCAGACAGTGCCAGGTAAACCGAAGAGATCTGGCAGTCGGCCATCAGTTCAGCCTGATCGATAGCGCGCTGTACGCACTTCACTACCGATTCCAGATCGTTAACGCCACCTTTATCCATGCCACGCGACGGGCAACTGCCCACGCCAATAATATTCACGATACCGTCGGGCAGAATTTCCCCTACCAAAGCGGCCACTTTCGCTGTGCCGATCTCCAGTCCTACTACCAGTTTTCTGTCCGTCGATTTGATCATCGTTGCTCTGCCTGTGCCTGATTCTGTTGCTGATTAAGATCCTCAACGGGGGCCGGAGCCCAACCTACCGCAGCGCCTGAGTCATAGCGCAGGTCGACGTAGCTGATAACTTTACCGTCGGTCTGTGCCTGCTGTTGCAAAACCGGATAGAGTTCCACAAAGCGATTCAGACGTTTCATCGTATCGCCGCGCCCAAGGTTGAGTTTAATATCGTTATTAAGCGTCAACACCCAGGAACGACGTGCGGTCATTGCCGCTTCTTTCAGCGTGAACCGGCTTTTTGCCAGCACTTCGCCCATCGTTCTGTACCCTTCCAGCACTTCTTTCTCGCTACCTTCCGGGCCATAAAGCATTGGCAGGACCTGCCTGCGGGTACGAGCAGCAGGCACGCTAAAGGAGTTTCCTTCGCGGTCTACCATATGCTGGTCATTCCAGCGCGCCAGCGGAACATATTCAACCAGATGAATCTTCAATTCGTCCGGCCATTGTTTTCTGACGCTCGCCTGCTTGATCCAGGGCAGACGTTCAATTTGTTGTTGTATGACGTTCACATCCTGCGTCATAAAGGTCCCGGGCGCTCCCAGGGCCAGAATTGACTGGCGAATATCGTCATTACGTGTGTAATGACGCTCACCGGTCAGCACTAGCTTTGACAGCGGAAGACGCTGCGCATCTTCCATCCAGCTCACCACCATCAGCGTGCCGACCAAAACGGTCATCACCACAGCCGACAGGAAAATAATGCCTGCCAGACGCGTGCCGTTGCTACGACGCGGGGAGTTTTCCTCCTCGCGGGAGCGAACGTTCAGGGCCGCCTGAGACATATCAGTCCGCCAGCTCCAGGATGCGCACGACCAGTTGCGAGAAGCTCATTCCCGCCTGGCGTGCGGCCATCGGCACCAGACTGTGACTGGTCATGCCCGGCGCGGTGTTCACCTCAAGCAGATAGAACTCACCGTCGCTGTCCTGCATCACATCCACACGTCCCCAGCCGCTACAGCCAAGTACCTGCCACGCTTTGCGGGCCAACGCTGCCAGCGCCGCTTCTTTTTCGTCGCTCAACCCGGCCGGGCAAAAGTACTGCGTGTCGTCTGACAGGTACTTAGCCTCATAGTCATAAAACACGCCTGCGGGCTGGATGCGAATTGAAGGCAGAATCTCATCGCCGAGTACCGCAACCGTGTACTCCGGGCCAGTCATCCACTTTTCGACCAGCACTTCATCGTCATGTTTAAACGCCAGTTCCAGCGCCTGGGCAAGGTTGTCTGCCGTATCGACTTTAGACATGCCAACGCTTGAGCCTTCACGGCTGGGCTTGACGATAACCGGCATACCCAGCGCCGCCACCTGCATCGCCGCCTCTGCGCTAAAACCATCACGGCTGTTGAGGGCGACGGAATTTGCCACCGGCAGACCGGCCCCCTGCCACAGCAGCTTGGTGCGCATCTTATCCATCGTGATGGCCGACGCCATCACGCCGCTTCCGGTGTAAGGCAGCCCCTGATATTCAAGCATTGCCTGCATCGTGCCGTCTTCGCCGCCGCGCCCGTGCAGCGCAATAAACACTTTGTCGTAGCCTTCTTCTTTGAGCACTGTTACCGGCGTCTCACGCGGGTCAACGGCATAAGCCTCTACGCCCGCTTCTCTTAGCCCTGCCAGCACTGCGCTGCCGGACTGAAGAGAGACCTCACGCTCTGCGGAAGAACCGCCCAGCAGGACCGCAACTTTATCAGTCATTCTGGCCTTCCTCTTGAGTTTGAGGCTGCAATTTAATTTCAGCCAGTTTTTTTGCAATTTTACCGACGTTCCCTGCACCTTGAACCAGAATCAGGTCATTTCCGGTCAGAACAGGCGCCAGGATCCCGGCAATCGCATCGGCCTCAGGAACCAGGATCGGATCGACTTTCCCACGCCCGCGGATCGTGCGGCACAGTGAACGGCTGTCAGCGCCCGGGATCGCCGCTTCACCAGCGGAATACACATCCAGCATCAGCAGCGCATCAACCTGCGTCAGCACGTTGGCAAAGTCATCATAAAGATCGCGCGTGCGCGTATAGCGATGCGGCTGGAAGATCATGACCAGGTTTTTATCCGGCCAACCTGCGCGCGCTGCTTTGATGGTCGCGTCCACTTCTGTTGGGTGATGGCCATAATCATCCACCAGCATGGCGCTACCGCTTTTACCGTTAACCGACTCCAGCGGATATTCGCCCAGAAAGTCAAAACGGCGACCGGTGCCCTGGAAACTCTCCAGGGCACGCAAGATCGCCGCATCATCAATGTTCTCTTCGGTCGCCACCGCCACTGCTGCCGCAGCATTCAGGGCATTGTGACGACCCGGAGCGTTCAGTTGTACGTGTAACTCCGGTTTATCCTGGCGCACCAGCGTGAAGAAACTCTGTGCGCCTGTCTGACGGTAATTTTCTATGCGCACGTCGGCGTCTTCACTAAAGCCGTAGGTAGTAATCTGGCGGCCCACGCGCGGCAGTAATTCGCGAATCACGTCGTCGTCCACACACATCACTGCGCGCCCGTAAAACGGCAGGTTATGCAGGAAGTTGATAAACGTCTGCTTCAGATTTTCGAAGTCGCCCTGGTAGGTATCCATGTGATCGGCTTCGATATTGGTCACAATGGCGACCATTGGCTGTAAGTGCAGGAATGACGCGTCGCTTTCATCCGCTTCTGCAATCAGATAACGGCTGTGTCCCAGGCGCGCATGCGTACCGGCAGACTTCACCAGCCCGCCGTTAACGAATGTTGGATCCAGACCGGCTTCAGCATAAATGCTCGACACCATCGCCGTAGTCGTCGTTTTGCCGTGCGTACCGGCAATGGCAATGCCATAGCGAAAGCGCATCAGCTCTGCCAGCATTTCCGCGCGGCGAATAACCGGGATACGCAACTCGTGAGCAGCTACGATTTCCGGGTTGTCCTGCGTAATAGCGCTGGAAACCACTACCACGCTCGCATCGCGCACGTTTTCCGGGCGATGGTTAAAGTAAATGGTGGCACCAAGCTGCGACAACTGCTGCGTAACCGGGTTCGGGGCCAGATCGGAACCGCTGATCTGATAACCTTCATTCGCAAGCACCTCGGCAATGCCGCCCATGCCGGCCCCGCCTATGCCTACAAAATGGATGTGCCGGACGCGACGCATCTCGGGCACTATTGAACGCAGTTTCGCCAGTTGTTGAGTATTCATCTTTAACCTGCGGCTTAAGGCCGCCTTAACCTCTGATTGCCAAAGAGCGCAAAACGGCGCTCATAAAAATTTATGCTTTTGCCGCCTCACTCACGGCGCAGGCAACACGCTCAGTTGCATCCGGGATAGCCGTATCACGCGCGCGCTGTGCCATTTCCACAAGCGTCTGGCGATCCCAGCTTTCGAGCGTTTGCGCCACGGCGTCTGCCGTAAACTGCGGCTGCTCGAGAATTTTTGCCGCACCTGCTTTCTCCAGCGGCAGCGCATTCCAGTACTGTTGCCTGTCCTTATGCTGGAACGGAACAAAAATCGCTGGCAATCCTGCGGCGGCGATTTCGCTCACCGTCAGTGCGCCAGAACGACAAACAACGACATCCGCCCAGCCCCAGGCTGCGGCCATATCGTCAATAAACTCAGTGATCTTGTGCTGCGGCTGGCCGACTGCGGCATAGGCTTCCTGCACGCTTTGCTGCGAGCCTTTGCCTGTCTGGTGCCAGATAGTGACGCGCGCGCCAAGACGTTCAGCCACCTGCGGCATTGTCTGGTTAAGCACGCGCGCCCCCTGTGAGCCGCCAATCACCAGTACGCGCACCGGGCCTTCGCGACCGGCCAGACGTTCCTGCGGCAGTGGCAGCGCCAGCACGTCCGCACGGACCGGGTTGCCGACAACGTCCGCATTCGGAAATGCTCCCGGAAAAGCCTGCATGACCTTCGTGGCGATTTTAGCGAGCCATTTGTTGGTTAGCCCGGCGATACCGTTTTGCTCATGCAACACCACCGGAATACCCAGCGACCACGCCGCCAGACCACCAGGGCCAGACACATAGCCGCCCATCCCCAGCACCACGTCAGGCTTAAAGCGCTTCATGATGGCGCGAGCCTGACGCCAGGCGTTAAAAATACGCACCGGCGCCAGCAACAGCGCTTTGATGCCCTTACCGCGCAGGCCAGAAATGCGAATAAAATCGATGTCGATTCCATGTTTGGGAACCAAATCCGCTTCCATACGGTCGGCGGTACCCAGCCAGCGTACCTGCCACCCCTGCGCCATTAAATGGTGTGCAACGGCAAGCCCCGGGAAGACGTGTCCTCCGGTTCCACCAGCCATCACCATTAATCGCTTCGTCATCGTACGCCCCTTGTAAACGCCTGAGCTTTTGCCAGGCGCGTTTCATAATCTATGCGCAGCAGCATCATGATGGCCGTTGACATAATCAGCAGACTCGAACCGCCGTAACTGATTAACGGCAGCGTCAGACCTTTGGTGGGCAACATGCCTGCCGCGGCGCCAACGTTTACCAGCGCCTGGAAGCTGAACCAGATACCGATAGAGCAGGATAAAAATCCAGCGAAGCGCTGGTCCATTTCCAGCGCGCGGCGCCCTATCGACATAGCGCGAAAAGCGACGAAGAATACCATTAAAAGCGCCAGTACCACACCGATATATCCTAGTTCTTCCCCAATAATGGAGAAGATGAAGTCGGTATGCGCTTCAGGCAGATACTCCAGTTTTTGCACCGAATTTCCCAGTCCCTGGCCCCAGAACTCACCGCGTCCAAATGCCATCAGAGACTGAGTGAGCTGGTAACCACTGCCAAAAGGATCTTCCCAGGGATCCCAGAAGGAGGTAACGCGGCGCATACGGTAAGGTTCAGCGAGAATCAGCAGTACGACTGCTGACAGCCCCATGCCGATAATCGCCAGAAATTGCCACAGCTTGGCGCCTGCCAGGAATAGCATAGCCAGCGTCGTAACAAACAGTACCACTACGGTCCCGAGATCCGGCTGCGCCAGCAACAGTATCGCCAGTACCAGTAGCACCCCCATCGGCTTAAGGAAGCCACGGATGTTGTTACGAACTTCATCGACCTTACGCACCAGGTAATTCGCAAGGTAACAAAATAGCGCCAGTTTGGTAAATTCAGCGGGCTGAATACGCAGCGGCCCCAGGGAGATCCAGCGCGATGCGCCGTTAACCGAGTTACCCACCACCAGCACGATCATCAGCATGAAGATCGCGGCGATCAGCATTGGCGCACTGTAGCGCTGCCAGAACTCCATCGGCAGGCGCAATGTGATCATCGACAGCGCGAATGCCAGCACAATGTATAAGCCATCACGCTTGGCAAACAGGAACGGATCGTTTGCCAGACGCTGACCCACCGGCATGGATGCCGAGGTCACCATAATAAAACCAATCGCCGCCAGCCCAAACGTGAGCCACAGCAGAGTGCGATCGTAAAGCACCATGCTGCTGTCGTCGGCCTCCCGAGAGCCCATCACCCAGCCCCGCAGGCGTACAAACAGCCATACCAGAATTCCAGTTCCCGGTATGCGCGGTACGCTCAGGCGTGGGAGAGAAAAACGCATCAGCCAAGCTCCTTAGCAAGCTGGGTGAATTGCTCGCCCCGCTGCTCAAAGTTTTTAAACTGATCGAGGCTGGCGCAGGCTGGAGACAGCAGCACCATATCGCCTGGCGTCACGCGCTGGGCAATCAGGCGCATCGCCTGCTCCATCGTCTCAGCCTGCTCGGCAATTTCCGGGCGTAGCGCCGCGAGCTGCGCGCCGTCCTGCCCGAAGCAGTACAGGCGTACTTTATCGCCCTGCACATAACGGGTTAGCGGTGAGAAGTCTGCGGCCTTGCCGTCACCACCGAGCAGCAGATGCAGCGTACCGTCGACCTTAAGGCCGTTCAGCGCGGCTACAGTGCTACCAACGTTGGTGGCTTTGGAGTCGTTTATCCAGCACACGCCACGACGGTCCAGCGCCAGTTGAAAACGGTGCGGCAGGCCACCGAAGGTCGTCAACGCCTTGAGGCTGCTGGCACGCGGCAGGCCCGCAGCGTCTGCCAGCGCCAGCGCCGCCAGGGCATTGGTGTAGTTGTGCTGGCCGGTCAACGTCATCTCTTTGACGTTAAGCACCTTCTCCCCTTTCACGCGCAGCCAGGTGTCGCCCTGCTGGTGATTGAGGTGATAGTCGCCAACATCTACGCCAAAGCTGATGCAGCGCTCGTCTGCACCGCGCACCGGCATTGTCAGCGCATCGTCAGCGTTGACCACACACACTTTGGCGTTTTCATAAATTTTTAGCTTGGCCGCACGGTACTGTTGCAGGCCAAACGGATAGCGGTCCATGTGGTCTTCAGTCACGTTCAGAATGGTGGCTGCCACCGCCTTCAGGCTGCTGGTGGTTTCCAGCTGGAAGCTGGAAAGCTCCAGAACGTATAGCTCGCGCGCCGGGTCCAGCAACATCAGCGCAGGCAGGCCGATATTGCCGCCGACGCCCACATTGACGCCCGCCGCCTCGGCCATTTCGCCCACCAGCCGTGTTACGGTACTTTTACCGTTGGAGCCGGTGATGGCAACAATCGGTGCCTGAGCCTCGCGGCAAAAAAGCTCGATATCGCCGACAATTTCCACACCAGCCTCTGCCGCAGCGCTCAGCGCAGGCGTTGCCAGCGCGATACCAGGGCTTGCAACTATCAGGTCCGCATCCACCAGCCAGTCCGTATTCAAGCTGCCGGTGTGGTATTCCACTTCCTTTGGCAGCTTATCCAGCCCTGGCGGTGACATGCGGGTATCCATAACGCGCGGCGTTACGCCACGTGCCATAAAGAATGTCACGCAAGACAGGCCCGTTAAGCCAAGCCCGATGATGACAACCTTTTTACCCTGATAATCTGCCATGATTAACGTACCTTCAGCGTTGCCAGTCCAATCAGGACCAGCATCAGCGAAATAATCCAGAAGCGCACGATGACGCGCGGCTCTGGCCAGCCTTTAAGTTCATAGTGATGGTGAATCGGCGCCATGCGGAAAATACGCTGACCACGCAGCTTGAACGATCCTACCTGCAGGATGACCGACAGCGTTTCTACCACAAACACGCCACCCATAATCACCAGCAGGAATTCCTGGCGCAGCAGCACGGCGATAACACCCAACGCGCCACCAAGCGCAAGCGAGCCCACGTCACCCATGAAAACCTGCGCCGGATAGGTGTTAAACCACAAAAAGCCCAGGCCAGCACCGACGATAGCGGTACAGACAATCACCAGTTCACCGGCGTGGCGTAAATAAGGAATGTGCAGATAGCTGGCAAAATTCATGTTACCGGTCGCCCAGGCGACCAGCGCAAACCCGGCGGCCACCAGCACGGTCGGCATAATCGCCAGACCGTCCAGGCCGTCCGTCAGGTTTACGGCATTACCAGTACCCACAATCACGAAATAGGCGAGCAGAATGTAGAAAATACCGAGCTGCGGCACGATATCTTTAAAGAAAGGCACCACCAGTTCGGTGGCGGGCGTGTCTTTGCCGGTGATGTAGAGCGCGAAGGCCACAATCAGGGCGATGAGCGACATCCAGAAGTACTTCCAGCGGGCTATCAGACCTTTAGTATCCTTACGTACTACTTTGCGGTAATCATCAATAAAACCGATGATGCCGTAACCAACCAGCACAAACAGCACGCACCAAACGTAAGGGTTAGAAGGATAGGCCCACATCAGCACCGACACGACAATTGCGGTGAGGATCATTATCCCGCCCATCGTCGGCGTACCGCGTTTACTGAAGTGCGACTCCGGGCCGTCGTTACGCACAACCTGGCCGAAAGAGAGCGCCTGCAGACGGGCAATCAGACGCGGCCCCATCCACAAGGAGATAATAAGAGCCGTCAACAGACTCACGATGGCGCGAAACGTCAGATATGAAAAAACGTTAAAGCCGGAATAGTATTTGACCAAATGTTCGGCCAGCCAGACTAACATGTGCCCTTCTCCTGTAGTGCGCAAACAACCTCTTCCATGGCGGCGCTACGTGAACCTTTCACTAAAATTGTCATGATAGCGTGCTCGTTAAGCAGCGCTTTCAGGCGCGCTATCAGCGCCTGTTTATCATTAAAATGTTCGCCCACACCGCTCGCGCGGCTAAGGTTATCGCTTAATTTGCCAACGCTCAGCACGCGGTCAATGCCTGCATTACGCGCCGCCTCACCGACCTGACGGTGACAATCTTCGGCTTCTGCGCCCAACTCTCCCATATCGCCGACCACCATTACGCGATAACCCGGCATTTCAGAAAGTACCTGCACGGCAGCGGTCATTGAGCCCACGTTGGCGTTATAGCTGTCATCGAGCAGCAGCTGGTTTTCTGCCAGTGGCACAGGAAAGAGGCGGCCCGGTACGGCCTGTAGCTCGCTTAAACCCTGTTTTACGGCACTGTGCGTTGCGCCTACGGCCATTGCCAGCGCGGTTGCCGCCAGCGCATTGGCGATATTGTGACGGCCCGGCAGCGGCAACGTAACGGCTACGTCACCAGTCGGTGTGCACAGGGTAAACTCGGTGCCGTGCGCGGTAATATGAATGTCGGTTGCCGTGAAATCGCTGTCGGCAGCGTTTGGCGAGAAGCGCCAGGTTTTACGCGCACCAATAATCTTCTGCCAGTTCTGCCAGTCGTTGTTATCGGCGTTGATGATGGCAATACCGTTCTCAGCAAGCCCGGAGAAAATCTCGCCTTTAGCTTTTGCCACTCCAGCAAGCGAGCCAAAGCCTTCCAGATGGGCGGCGGCAAGGTTGTTAACCAGCGCGGCTTGCGGGCGCGTCAGGCTTACCGTCCAGGCAATTTCCCCCTGGTGATTAGCGCCAAGCTCAATCACGGCATATTCGTGCTCCGGCGTCAGGCGCAGCAACGTCATTGGTACGCCAATATCGTTATTCAGGTTGCCTGCGGTATAGAGCGTATTGCCACACTGGCGTAGAATTGCCGCCGTCATCTCTTTGACCGAGGTTTTGCCAGATGAACCGGTCAGTGCCACCACGCGCGTCGGCACCTGCTGGCGCACCCATGCGGCCAGGCGGCCAAACGCCAGTCGCGTGTCATCCACCAGCACCTGCGGGGCATCAACGTCCAGACGGCGGCTCACCAGCAGCGCGCCTGCGCCGCCCTGTAATGCCTGGTCGGCAAAATTGTGCGCGTCAAAACGCTCGCCCTTGAGTGCAACAAACAGGCAGCCTGGCGTCAGCTTGCGCGTGTCGGTGGTGACGGCATCGATTTCACTGTCGGCACCTGACAATTGCCCTTCAACCACCTGAGCCAGCGTTACCAGTGAGAGACGAATCATGCTGTCACCCCCAGCAGGCGCGCGGCGGTCACGCGGTCGGAGTAATCCAGACGGCGATTGCCGACAATCTGATAATCCTCATGCCCTTTACCGGCAATCAGTACCATATCGTCTTCTTTAGCCTGCATGATGGCGTTGGTGACCGCTTCAGCACGGCCTGCCACGACGTGTACATGGCCTGCATCAAGCATGCCTGCCAGGATATCGTTCACAATGGCGCGTGGGTCTTCGGTACGCGGGTTATCGTCGGTGACAACCACAATATCGGCACACTCTTCAGCAATTGCGCCCATCAGCGGGCGCTTGCCTTTATCGCGATCGCCACCGCAACCAAATACGCACCACAGATTGCCCTTACAATGCAAACGTGCCGCCTCAAGCGCTTTTTGCAGCGCATCCGGCGTATGGGCGTAATCCACCACCACGGTTGGTTTGCCCGGCGCACTGAACACTTCCATGCGCCCGCAAACCGGTTGCAGACGTGCAGCGCTTTCGATGAGCTGCGCCAGCGGATAATCAAGTGCGAGCAGCGTTGCCAGCGCCAGCAGCAGATTGCTGACGTTAAATGCGCCCATCAGACGGCTTTCAATTTCACCGCCGCCCCAGCTGGAGCTAAAGCGCACGGTGGCACCGCCGTCGTGATAATCCACATGCGTGGCTTTAAGCCAGCGGCCGTGGTTGCACTCAAACGCGCTTTCCATCGACACCGCAACCGCATCCGGCAGCGCTGAAAGCCAGCGCCGACCCACTTCGTCGTCGGCATTAATAATCGCCTGGCCGCAGGTATGCTCAGAAAAAAGCAGCCACTTGGCGGCTTCGTAATGCTCCATATCGCCGTGATAGTCGAGATGGTCGCGGCTAAGGTTAGTGAAAACCGATGCGGCGAATTTCAGCGCCGCCACGCGGTGCTGAACCAGGCCATGTGAGGACACTTCCATCGCCGCAAAGCTAGCACCTTGCTCTGCAAGGTTAGCGAGTACTTGCTGTACATCAACGGCAGAACCGGTCGTGTTTTCCGTCGCAACCACTTTATCCAGTAGCCCGTTGCCCACTGTGCCCATAACCGCGCTGGTTTGGCCCAGCCACTGCGCCCACTGGGCCAGCAGTTGCGTAGTGGTAGTTTTACCGTTGGTGCCGGTTACACCGACCAGCTGTAAACGCTGTGACGGTTCATGATAAAAACGCCCGGCCAGCGCGGACAGGCGCTGATGCAGTTGGGCCAGATAGATGACTGGCACACCGTGCATTTCACGGATTTCACCATCGGTAGCTTCACCTTCCGCTTCTGCCACCACGGCAGCCACGCCCTGCGCTATCGCCTGCGGGATATATCGACGCCCGTCCGCCTGATGCCCCTTAATTGCGACAAAGAGATCCCCCGACGCCGCGATACGGCTGTCGAGCGTCATCTCCCGCAGAGCTCGCTCTGGTGCTAAAGACACCCACGGAGCGAGGAGGTCGCGCAAATTACGATCTGCCACCGGTTCTCTCACCTTGATTAATCACAAATTCACTTTTCTCACCTGTCGCCAGGGCATCAGGTTCAATGTTCATTGTGCGCAAAACGCCACCCATAATGGCGCCAAAGACCGGTGCGGAAACCGCACCGCCGTAGTATTTACCTGCCTGCGGATCGTTAATTACCACTACCAGCGCAAAACGCGGATTACTGGCAGGTGCAACGCCCGCGGTATAAGCAATATATTTATTGATGTATTTGCCATCCGGGCCGACCTTTTTCGCCGTACCGGTTTTAATCGCAATGCGGTAGCCCTTGATGGCCGCCTTCACGCCGCCGCCGCCAGGCAGCGCCACGCTTTCCATCATATGCACCACTGTGCGCACTATCGGTTCCGGGAAGATACGCTCACCTGGCACCGGTGGGTCCACTTTGGTAATGGACAGTGGACGATAGACGCCATAGCTACCGATTGTTGCGTAGACACGCGCTAACTGTAACGGCGTTACCATTAGCCCGTAGCCGAAAGAGAAGGTGGCCCTCTCTATGTCAGACCACCGTTGTTTTTGAGGGTATAAGCCACTGCGTTCTCCGACCAACCCCAAATTGGTCGATTTTCCCAGCCCAAAACGTTGGTAAGTATCCACTAACGCTGAGGACGGCATCGCTAACGCGAGTTTCGACACACCCACGTTACTCGACTTCTGTAGAATCCCGGTCAGGGTCAATTCGCTGTAGCGCGCCACGTCTTTGATTTCGTGGCCGTTAATACGATAAGGCACGGTATTGAGCACGCTGTTTTCACGCACCACGCCGCGCTGTAAAGCCGCCATCACCACCATCGGCTTAACGGTAGAGCCAGGTTCAAACACGTCAGTGATGGTGCGGTTACGCATCACCTCTTTGGGCGTGCCTGCCAGGTTGTTTGGGTTGTAGGAGGGACTGTTCGCCATCGCCAGCACTTCGCCAGTGTTTACATCCACCAGCACGGCGCTGCCGGACTCTGCCTTGTTGAAGGCAACGGCGTTATTCAGCTCGCGGTAGACCAGTGCCTGCAGACGCTCATCAATACTCAGCGCCAGGTTGTGCGCGGCCTGGCTGTCGGTTGAGGAGATATCTTCAATGACGCGACCATAGCGGTCTTTACGCACGATACGCTCGCCCGGCTGACCCGTCAGCCATTTATCAAAACTTTTCTCAACGCCTTCAATTCCCTGGCTGTCAACGTTGGTAAAGCCAATGAGGTGAGCGGTCACTTCGCCGGATGGATAGTAACGACGGGATTCCTGCCGCAGGTGGATGCCTGGCAGTTTGAGTTTTTTAATGTAGTCGCCAATCTCAGGGTTGACCTGGCGTGCGAGGTAGATAAAGCGCCCTTTCGGGTTGGCATTGACGCGCGCAGCCAGCTGGTCGAGCGGTAATTTCAGTGCATCAGACAGGGCTTTCCAGCGGTTATCGAGTGTGATGCCCCCGGCGTCATGCAGCGCTTTGGGGTCAGCCCAGATGGCGTTAACCGGCACAGAAACTGCCAGCGGCCGTCCGGCACGGTCGGTTAGCATGCCGCGCGAAGTGGACACTTCCTGCACGCGCAGCGATCGCATATCGCCCTGGCGCACCAGCATGTCGGGATTAATGATTTGCAGCCAGGCAGTGCGGCCCAACAGCAGTCCCAGAGCCAGTAAAATACAGCCGCATAACAACGCAAAACGCCAACTGATAAAGTTGGCCTGTTCGTCCTGACGTTTCTGTTTTAGCGTTTTTGCCGCTGCTGCTTTCATCGGTCGCTTTATTCCTTATTGCCGGAACCGTTTTACTTCTGGACTACAATGTTTTCCTGCGATGGATCAACGTGCTGCAGTTGCAGCTTGTCCGTCGCGACGCGTTCTACCCGGCTGTGGTCAGCCAGCGCGTTTTCTTCAAGAATCAGGTTACGCCATTCGATGTCCAGCGCGTCGCGCTCCAACACCATCTGCTCACGCTGCGCAGTCAGCAGTCGAGTGTGGTGCGCGGTCGTGACCACAAAAATGGCGGTAATGATAATGGCAGTGAAAAGACAGAGTGGCAGCTTCCCGTGTCGCAACAGGTCGCCACCGATAACGCCAGGCAAGGCGTGACGCTCGGTGCTTCCGATCGACCCGGTCATTTTGCTTAGGGCTTCTGCCACTCTGCTCATCATGCTGCTTGAGTCCTTTCTGCAATACGCAGTACTGAACTACGGGCACGCGGGTTTTCTCCCACTTCTTCTTCGCCCGGCATCATTTTTGTTATTATTTTAAGCTGGCGACCGCCCAGTTGGCTGAGCTGCGCCTCTGTCATCGGGATCCCGGCCGGAACCTGCGGACCACGGCTGCATTCACGCATAAAGCGCTTCACCAGCCTGTCTTCCAGTGAATGGAAGCTAATAACAGAAAGCCGCCCACCCGGGGCCAGTACGTCCAGCGAGCTTTTTAGCGCCAGCTCTATTTCCTCCAGTTCACTGTTTACCCAGATGCGCACCGCCTGGAAGGTACGGGTCGCGGGGTGTTTGTGCTTATCTTTTACCGGCGTTGCCGCAGCCACAACTTCGGCCAGTTCACGCGTGCGCATCATCGGCGCTTCACGGTTGCGTTCAACAATGGCGCGTGCAATGCGCTTTGCAAAACGCTCTTCACCGTAGGCTTTTAATACCCAGGCAATATCGGCTTCTTCCGCTGTTTGTAACCATTGTGCCGCCGACTGCCCACGCGTGGGATCCATTCGCATATCCAGCGGTCCATCGCGCATAAAGGAAAAGCCACGCTCAGGATCGTCAAGCTGCGGCGATGACACGCCAAGATCCAGCAAAATGCCGTCAACCTTACCGGTCAACCCGCGCTCGCTGACATACTCTGCCAGCGCGGAAAAAGGACCATGCACGATAGAAAAGCGCGGATCGTTTATCCCCTGTGCCACAGCCACGGCCTGCGGATCGCGATCGATAGCAATCAACCGTCCTGCTTCTCCCAACTGAGAGAGAATTAAACGGGAATGGCCGCCGCGACCAAATGTACCGTCAATGTAGATACCATCCTGGTGAATATTCAGGCCGTTAACGGCCTCATCGAGCAGTACCGTGGTGTGTTTAAAATTTTCTACCGTCATTACAATGACAAATCCTGCAATCGCTCAGAAAGCCCAGAGGCTGAGGACTGCTCAGCGTCGATATCTTCCGTGACCTGTTTATGCCAGGTCGCTTCATCCCACAGCTCAAATTTATTGAACTGCCCAACCAGCATGATTTCTTTTGTCAGCCCAGCGTGCTGCCTCAAAACAGGCGTGAGCAGCAGACGACCTGCGCTGTCCATCTGACATTCGCTGGCATGACCCAGCAGCAACCGCTGTACCCGCCGCTCAGCGGGATTCATGCTGGACAAACGCGATAACTTTTGTTCAATCACTTCCCATTCGGGCAGTGGGTAAAGCAGCAGGCATGGGTGATGGATGTCAATGGTGCAAACCAGTTGACCGGATGCGTTCTCGACCAGCTTATCCCGGTAACGGGTAGGTACGGCAAGCCGCCCTTTGCTGTCGAGATTGACTACCGTTGCCCCACGGAACATGTCAGCCTCACCCTCTAATGACCCTTTTCACCACTTTGCCCCACAAATTCCCACATAAAGAAGTTTACGGAGCGGAGGAAAACCTTGTCAAGCCAGCATCAGAATTAAGTCGGGGCAAAAAAAGGCGTTTAACAGCGAATACCCACCCTAAATAAAACGATTCTCTCTGCGATATGAAATTAACGCCATGAATCATTGCGAAAAAAATGAACACCAGCCATCAGACTCATTAATAAAATTGCGGATAAAAAAGAAGAGAGGTGATGTGCCCACTTTGCGACGCGGGCGGCATTTTAAGGTAATTCACAGGGGATGAACAGCGCCGGTTAGCGCGACATTCGCCCAGGAGAAGGCGACACCGCCCCGCTTGTACCGGGCGGTTTGGGCTACCATCGGGCATCAGCAAAGGTAGCAAGAGAGTCTGTTTAAAATGTAAGAAAGGATTTTTGCGCGTGGAAATAAAATATCAATTTCGGATAAGTTGGGGCTTTCTGATTATTTTTACTGCGTAAGTAATAGATTAATCTCAATTATCAGGCGGCTATGCCGCCTGAACAATTAAATGCGACTTAAATTACCCCGGCGCCATAAATTTCTTTTGATACGTGTCAAACCGGGTTGCGGTTTGCGCGGTTCATCAAGGCTTGCCAGCACCAGCTCCAGCACACACTCAGCCACATCGCGGTGGCGCTGCGCCACGGCAAGCACCGGGCATTGCAGAAAATCGAGCAGCTCATGGTCGCCAAATGTGGCAATGGCCAGGTCTGGCGGCAGGCGCCCTTCACGACGAAGCGTGACATCCATCACCCCCTGCAGCAATGCAAACGACGTCGTAAACAATGCCTGCGGCATCGGGTTATTCTCAAGCCAACGGCTAAAGAGCGCACTCGCTGCCTCGCGCTCGTAGCTGTCGGCATATAAAAAATTCACCTCGCGCGGGTCGTCTTGCCAGGCGGTACGAAAGCCCTGCTCGCGCAAAAAGCTTACCGACAACTCCGGCAACGCACCGAGATAAAGCACGCGTTCTGCCGGGAACTTACGCAGTTCGGCGGCCAGCATCTGTGAATCATCCTGATCGGCCCCCACAACGCTAATAAAGTGCTCGCGGTCCAGTGCTCGGTCCAGCGCGATAATCGGGAACGAGCCGTTAGCCCAGCGCTGATAAAAAGGGTGTTCCGGTGGCAGCGACGTCGAGACAATAATGGCATCGACCTGGCGCTGTAGCAGATGTTCCACGCAGCGCATTTCGTTATCAGGCTGGTCTTCAGAGCAGGCAATCAACAGTTGATAGCCGCGCTGGCGCGCCTGGCGCTCAAGGTAATTCGCAATGCGGGTATAACTGGTGTTTTCCAGATCAGGGATCACCAGACCAATTGAGCGCGTGCGTCCGGCACGCAAACCAGCAGCTACGGCATTTGGGTGATAGTTATGCTCGCGCACTACCGCCATCACCTTCTCCACCGTCTTATCGCTTACGCGGTACTGCTTGGCTTTGCCATTAATGACATAACTCGCCGTTGTGCGCGACACGCCAGCGAGACGCGCAATTTCATCCAGTTTCACGGTTGCCCCTTCCAGAATCTGATATACGGTAACCTTATCCGCACGAAAGCTCAGGTTACATCTTTTAACAATCTACCTGCAGAGTAAACGGCAGAGCAACCGCTTTTAAATCCACACCGCTCTGATTGGCAAAAAAAAACCCGGCAATATTGCCGGGCTTGTGAGCCAGCGCATACTCTGACTTAACGCATAATTTTATCACCGCGGGAAAGTCCCACCACACCGGAACGCGCCACTTCAACAATTTTGGCCACATCGCGGATAGTCGCCAGGAAGGCGTCGAGCTTTTCGCTGGTCCCCGCCAGCTGTACGGTATAGTGGCTCGGGGTCACGTCGATAATCTGACCACGGAAAATTTCCGCGCTCCGCTTCACCTCTTCACGCCCGTAACCACTGGCCTGCAGCACTTTCACCAACATGATTTCGCGCTCAACGTGAGACCCCTGTCCCAGTTCGCTTACGCGCAGCACATCCACCAGTTTATGCAGCTGCTTTTCAATTTGCTCAATGGTCTTTTCATCACCAACCGTCTGGATAGTCATCCGCGACAGCGTGGGATCCTCAGTGGGTGCCACCGTCAGGCTTTCGATGTTATAGCCACGCTGAGAGAACAGACCGACCACGCGCGACAGTGCACCTGATTCGTTTTCCAGTAAGACAGATAATATCCGGCGCATAATCAGGTTCTCTCCGTTTTGCTCAGCCACATTTCATCCATTGCGCCACCGCGCACCTGCATAGGGTAGACGTGCTCCGTACCATCCACGGTGACATCAACAAACACCAGGCGTCCGGCACGCACCTGCTCCAGCGCCTCAGCCAGTTTGCTTTCCAGCTCCTGCGGTTTAGTGATGCTGATACCAACATGGCCGTAAGCCTCTGCCAGACGCACAAAGTCGGGTAAAGACTGCATGTAGGACTGGGAATGGCGTCCCGAATAGATCATATCCTGCCACTGTTTCACCATGCCGAGATAGCGGTTGTTGAGGTTTAACACCAACACCGGCAAGGCATATTGCAGCGCGGTAGATAGCTCCTGAATATTCATCTGGATACTGCCATCGCCTGTAACGCAAACCACCGTCTCTTCAGGCAGCGCCAGCTTCACGCCGAGTGCCGCAGGCAGGCCAAAGCCCATCGTGCCAAGACCGCCAGAGTTTATCCAACGACGCGGCTTATCGAAGGCGTAATGCAGCGCGGCAAACATTTGATGTTGACCAACGTCAGAGGTGACATAGGCATCGCCGCCGGTCAGACGATAAATGGTCTCAATAGCCGCCTGAGGCTTGATAGTCTCACTGTCTTGAGCGTATTTCAGGCAGTTACGCGCCCGCCACTGCGCAATCTGCTGCCACCAGTCGCGGATATCATCCAGCGGCTGCGCGGACTCTTCCTGATCAACAAGCTCCAACATCTGCTGCAAAACCTGGCGTGCATCGCCAACAATAGGCACATCTGCCGTCACGGTTTTAGAAATAGAAGCCGGATCGACATCAATATGCAGCACCGTAGCGTTCGGGCAATACTTTGCCAGGTTGTTAGTGGTGCGGTCGTCAAAACGGACACCCACGGCAAAAATCACATCGGCGTTATGCATCACCATATTGGCTTCATACGTGCCGTGCATACCAAGCATCCCCAGCGCCTGCTTGTGTGTGCCAGGGAAAGCACCCAGTCCCATTAACGAGGAAACCACCGGAATATTCAGGTGCTCAGCGAGGGTTTTCAGTTCGTCATGGCAGCCTGAGCTAATCGCGCCACCGCCCACATACATGACAGGTTTCTTTGCCGCCGCCAGCGTATGCAACGCACGTTTAATCTGGCCCTTATGACCCTGCGTAGTAGGGTTATAAGAACGCATGCTAACGGCGTCCGGCCAGACATAAGGCAGTTTGTTGGCTGGGTTGAGAATATCTTTAGGTAAATCCACCACCACCGGGCCAGGACGACCGCTCGCCGCCAGCCAGAAGGCTTTTTTCAGCACGGTGGGAATATCTTCCGTTTGTTTTACAAGGAAGCTGTGTTTAACCACAGGGCGGGAAATCCCGACCATATCGCATTCCTGGAAGGCATCATAACCAATCAGGGACGTTGCAACCTGGCCTGACAGCACGACCATGGGAATCGAATCCATATACGCTGTGGCTATCCCGGTTATCGCGTTCGTGGCTCCTGGCCCGGATGTCACCAACACAACGCCAACCTCGCCAGTGGCACGCGCCAGGCCGTCTGCCATATGCACTGCCGCCTGCTCATGGCGTACCAGCACATGATCGATACCACCAATCGTATGGAGCGCATCGTAAATATCCAGCACCGCGCCTCCCGGGTAGCCGAATACCTGCTTCACGCCCTGGTCGATGAGAGATCGCACGACCATCTCGGCTCCTGACAACATCTCCATGCTTTGCCTCCAGGCTCTTGTTATTGACGGGTACACAAGCGCTGTACACCGTCTGGCATGGCCCCGCGCCTGCCTGTTTGTTCCTTTAACATAACCGCTGAAAATCAGGCAAGCAATGCACCTTACGGTCTCTTACGCGCCTGGGCAGACTATTCATGCTCTGCTAATTGGTCATTCGCCATGTGATGATCCAGCTATAAGTAAATCCGATAAATTTAAATTTCAAAAAAAAGGCAAAAATCAGCAGGAAATCTAATTATTTTTCGTTTTCCTTTTAGTGCCGCACAAGCCACACACGGAGCAAAATAAAATTCCAGATTAGCTTTTCATTCTGGTTGATCGTATCGATAACCTGGTACTTTAACGATGGCAGGTGCTGATGAGTATTTCCTGCATCCACTGATGGCCTTTATCGCGCCCGGCAGCTTCATGCCAGCATAAATAGCTGCGCCGGTTTTCCTGCCTGAGCGGTAGCGGCATCACTTTAAGATCAAGGCTTGCAGCAAATTCTTCACCCAACCAACGCGGAGCAATGGCCACCAGGTTGGTTTGTGAAACTACATTTAATACGCTGGTCATTGCCATACCCTGGTAGGCAACCATGCTGCGCTTTTCCGGCGTGTCGTACCAGGGTGCGCTAAATGAGGTAAAACTATCGAGCGCAACGACGGCATGCTGCTCCTGATATATATCCTGCTCTCTTTTAAGATTATTCAGCCTAGGGTGGGAATTTCCCACAACCAGTACCATTTCGTCATAAAAGAGCGGAATACAAGAAAACTCCGAACCCGGGAGTTCATCATAGCCAATGACAAAGCTGCCTTCCTGATGACGCAGCTGTTGTTCAATATTTTGATTTAATGAAGAAGTAAACTGAAGTTGAATATGAGGGGCCAGCTTTTTAACACGATTATAAATTAATGACGTCAGTAAATTATCAAGAGGGCTACAAATACAAAGATTAAATACACGTTCGCTGGTGTGAGGCTGAAACTGCGTGCCCGGTAATTCATTCTGAATGAGCTGCAGCGCCTGCCGGGTTGATTCAAACAAACGCCACGCCCTGGGCGTGGGCTGGATACCGCGACCAAAGCGTACGAACAGGTCATCTTCAAACATGAGCTTCAGACGAGCTACAGCATTGCTGACAGCGGGCTGGGACATACCCAGCATCTGCGCGGCACGCGTAATATTTTGTACCTGCATCACCGCATCAAAAACCGTAAGTAGATTGAGATCCACTTGACGCAAGTGCGACTTTATTCCTTCGACAGCATCCAGGTTGTCTGTTTTTTCCTCAGACATACGTTTCCCCATTAAAAGCAGCCATTCCTTTTAGCACGACCAAACGCCGTGCTACCTCACATTTAAATAAAATCAAATGAGAACGCCGTGTGGATTAAATGAGTCTTAAATCACTCTGTATAGAATATCCCTAAAAAAACGAGCCCGGTAAAATCGGCCTGTCCAGCATATAGTAACTGCACAGGAGCAATCAAAACATAATTTTATTACCGGCACAATTCATTCACAAGACAAATGCAAAGACGCCATACATTTTGAGAATAAATAGTTTTATCGCGCCTATTGTTATAGCCAGGCAATAAAATACTTTTCCCAATATCAGTAAAATAAACGGCAACTTTCAGCCTTAACTAAAAAAGTGGGTGTTGAAATTGTGACGAACATCAAAAACAGTAATTGTATCTATCCTAAAAGCACTAAACAGAATATTTGCCGAAATCCTTTTTCCAGCTCTCCCGTTTCGCTTATGTGATGGGTTTACACAAAATTGTTGACAGCGCCCCCCGTATTCAAGTACCACTAAGGGTATCGCTGAATTTGATACGGGGTTATCCAATGTTTAATATTGTTCGTCTAACCAGCCTACTACTAAACGCCTTCACTGCGCGCGGTAGTCTGGTGGACAACACTCAACGTTGAGATAGCCTTCCAGAACGATAAAAACCCGCGCCACTGCGCGGGTTTTTTTATGCTCGATGCAGGGCGCTTAAGACAGAACAAGGACCCAACCCATGAGCCAACAAGTCATTATTTTTGATACAACCTTACGTGATGGTGAACAGGCATTGCAGGCAAGCCTGAGTGTGAAAGAAAAGCTGCAGATTGCGCTGGCGCTGGAGCGTATGGGTATTGACGTAATGGAAGTCGGCTTCCCGGTCTCTTCACCGGGGGATTTTGAATCCGTGCAGACCATTGCCCGCCAGATCAAAAACAGCCGCGTATGCGGGCTGGCGCGCTGCGTGGAGAAAGACATTGATGTCGCCGCTGAAGCCTTACGCGTTGCTGAAGCCTTCCGTATCCATACCTTTATTGCCACCTCACCCATGCACATTGCCACCAAGCTGCGCAGCACGCTGGACGAAGTGATCGAACGTGCGGTGTATATGGTCAAGCGCGCACGCAACTATACCGACGACGTCGAGTTCTCCTGCGAAGACGCCGGACGCACGCCAGTTGAAGACTTAGCGCGCGTGGTCGAAGCCGCCATTAACGCAGGCGCGACTACCGTTAACATCCCGGACACCGTGGGCTACACCACTCCCAGCGAATACGGCAACATCATCTCCTCTTTGTACCAGCGCGTTCCCAACATCGACAAAGCCATCATCTCTGTACACACCCATGACGATTTAGGCATGGCGGTCGGCAACGCCATTGCGGCTGTGCAGGCAGGCGCGCGCCAGGTGGAAGGTACGCTCAACGGCATCGGCGAGCGCGCCGGTAACTGTGCGCTGGAAGAGGTCATCATGGCCATTAAAGTGCGCAATAAGATGATGAACCTGCACACCAACATTAACCACAACGAAATCTGGCGCACCAGCCAGACGGTAAGCCAAATCTGCAACATGCCCATTCCCGGTAATAAAGCGGTGGTGGGCGCTAACGCCTTCGCTCACTCCTCTGGCATCCACCAGGACGGCGTGCTGAAAAACCGCGAGAACTACGAAATCATGACCCCGGAGTCCATCGGCCTGAACCAGGTGCAGTTGAACCTGACCTCGCGCTCCGGCCGTGCTGCCGTGAAACACCGCATGGAAGAGATGGGCTACAAAGACAGCGAATACAACATGGACGACCTGTACGATGCCTTCCTGAAGCTGGCCGACAAAAAAGGCCAGGTGTTTGACTACGATCTGGAAGCGCTGGCGTTCATCAATAAACAGCAGGAAGAGCCAGAGCATTTCCGCCTGGACTACTTCACCGTGCAGTCCAGCTCCAGCGAAATGGCGACCGCCTCTGTGAAACTGGCCTGTGGTGATGAGATTAAAACCGAAGCCGCTACTGGCAACGGCCCGGTTGATGCGGTCTATCAGGCTATCAACCGTATTACTGACTTCAATGTTGAACTGGTCGATTACAAGCTGGGCGCTAAAGGCCACGGTAAAAACGCACTGGGTCAGGTGGACATTGTGGTTAACTATCACGACCGCCGCTTCCACGGCGTGGGTCTGGCGACCGATATCGTCGAATCCTCAGCCAAAGCCATGGTGCACGTACTGAACAACATCTGGCGCGCCAACGAAGTCGAAAAAGAATTACAACGCAAACAAATCAAAGAACAAAATCAGGAAACCGTGTGACATGTCCAGGAACTATCATATAGCAGTATTGCCGGGTGACGGCATCGGTCCGGAAGTAATGGCGCAGGCAATGAAAGTGCTGGATGCCGTACGCAAGCGTTTTGATATGCGCATCACCACCAGCGAGTATGATGTCGGTGGTGCCGCCATTGACCGCCAGGGCATGCCGCTGCCAGCCGCGACGGTTGAGGGCTGCGAGCAGGCAGACGCTATTCTGTTCGGCTCCGTAGGCGGCCCGAAGTGGGAGCACCTGCCACCAGCCGAGCAGCCGGAGCGCGGCGCGCTGCTGCCGCTGCGTAAGCATTTCAAATTGTTCAGCAATCTGCGCCCTGCCCGTCTGTACCAGGGACTGGAAGAATTTTGCCCACTGCGTGCAGATATTGCCGCCAACGGCTTCGATATTCTGTGTGTACGCGAGCTGACCGGCGGCATCTATTTTGGTCAGCCGAAAGGTCGCGAAGGCAGCGGCATGTACGAAAAAGCGTACGACACCGAGGTCTATCACCGTTTCGAGATTGAGCGCATCGCACGTATCGCGTTTGAATCTGCGCGCAAACGCGGTAAGAAAGTCACCTCAATCGATAAAGCCAACGTGCTGCAAACCTCTGTACTGTGGCGCGAAATCGTCAGCGAAATCGGCAAAGAGTACCCGGACGTTGAGCTGGCACACATGTACATCGACAACGCCACCATGCAGCTGGTGAAAAACCCGGCGCAGTTCGACGTGCTGCTGTGCTCCAACCTGTTTGGCGACATCCTGTCTGACGAATGCGCGATGATAACGGGTTCTATGGGCATGTTGCCGTCAGCCAGCCTCAACGAACAAGGCTTTGGCCTGTATGAGCCAGCGGGCGGCTCTGCGCCAGACATTGCCGGTAAAAACATCGCTAACCCTATTGCCCAAATTCTGTCGCTCTCACTGCTGCTGCGCTACAGCCTTGATGCCGAAGAGGCCGCACAGGCCATTGAGCGCGCCATCAACAAAGCGCTGGAAGAAGGTATTCGCACAAGCGATCTGGCGCGCGAAGGCAACGCCACCAGTACAGAAGAAATGGGCGACATCGTTGCCCGCTATGTTGCAGAAGGGGTGTAACCATGGCGAAGACGTTATATCAGAAGTTATTTGACGCCCACGTGGTGTACGAAGCGCAGAACGAAACGCCGCTGCTGTATATCGACCGTCACCTGGTGCACGAAGTCACCTCGCCGCAGGCGTTTGATGGCCTGCGCGCCCACGGGCGCAAACTGCGCCAGCCGGGCAAAACCTTTGCCACAATGGACCACAACGTCTCCACCCAGACCAAAGACATCAACGCCAGCGGCGAGATGGCGCGCATTCAGATGCAGGAGTTGATGAAAAACTGCAAAGAATTTGGCGTGGAGTTGTATGACCTGAACCATCCGTACCAGGGCATTGTGCACGTAATGGGGCCGGAACAGGGCATTACGCTGCCGGGCATGACCATCGTCTGTGGCGACTCCCATACCGCTACCCACGGCGCGTTTGGCGCACTGGCATTTGGTATTGGTACCTCTGAGGTTGAGCACGTCATGGCAACCCAGACCCTGAAACAGGGCCGCGCCAAAACCATGAAGATTGAAGTGACCGGCACCGCCGCTTCAGGCATCACCGCCAAAGACATTGTGCTGGCTATCATCGGTAAAACCGGCAGTGCAGGCGGTACCGGGCATGTAGTGGAATTTTGCGGGCCGGCTATCCAGGCGCTAAGCATGGAAGGCCGCATGACGCTGTGCAACATGGCCATTGAAATGGGCGCCAAAGCGGGCCTGGTCGCGCCGGATGACACCACCTTCACCTATGTGAAAGGCCGCCGCCATGCGCCCAAGGGCCAGGACTGGGACGACGCCGTTGCCTACTGGAAGACCTTCCACACCGACGAAGGCGCATCGTTTGACACCGTGGTAACGCTGCGCGCCGAAGACATCGCCCCGCAGGTCACCTGGGGCACCAACCCAGGCCAGGTGATTTCCGTCACCGATATTGTGCCAGACCCGGCCTCGTTCAGCGACCCGGTTGAGCGCGCCTCGGCAGAAAAAGCGCTGGCCTACATGGGCCTGCAAGCGGGCGTTTCGCTCAAAGATGTCGCTATCGATAAAGTGTTTATCGGCTCGTGCACTAACTCACGCATTGAAGATCTGCGCGCCGCCGCCGCTATCGCCAAAGGGCGTAAAGTGGCCCCTGGCGTGCTGGCGATGGTAGTACCTGGCTCCGGCCCGGTAAAAGCACAGGCTGAAGAAGAAGGCCTCGACAAAATCTTTATTGAAGCCGGTTTTGAATGGCGTCTGCCTGGCTGCTCGATGTGCCTGGCGATGAACAACGATCGCCTGAACCCCGGCGAGCGCTGCGCCTCGACCAGCAACCGTAACTTTGAAGGCCGCCAGGGGCGCGGTGGACGTACGCACCTGGTCAGCCCGGCAATGGCAGCGGCAGCCGCGGTCACCGGCCGTTTTGCCGACATCCGCGACATGAAATAAGGAAGAAAAACCATGGCAGAGAAATTTATTCAACACACCGGCCTGGTCGTTCCGCTGGATGCCGCAAACGTCGATACCGACGCCATTATCCCGAAGCAGTTTCTGCAAAAGGTAACGCGCACCGGCTTTGGCGCACATCTGTTTAACGACTGGCGTTTTCTGGATGATAAAGGCGAACAACCGAACCCGGAGTTCGTGCTCAACTTCCCGGAATATAAAGGCGCGTCGATTCTGCTGGCACGTGAAAACTTTGGCTGCGGCTCCTCACGCGAACATGCGCCATGGGCGCTGACCGACTACGGCTTTAAAGTGGTGATTGCACCGAGTTTTGCCGACATCTTCTACGGCAACAGTTTCAACAACCAACTGTTGCCGGTCACGTTAAGTGACGCGGAGGTAGACGAGTTGTTCAAACTGGTCCAGGCGAACCCGGGCATCCGTTTTGTGGTCGATCTGGAGTCGCAAACGGTGCAGGCGGGCGAGAACAGCTACAGCTTTAGCATTGATACCTTCCGCCGCCACTGCATGATGAATGGCCTGGACAGCATTGGCCTGACGTTGCAGCACGAAGACGCCATTGCAGCGTACGAGAAGAAGCTGCCTGCGTTTATGCAGTAACCTTCAGCCCTCTCCAGCCAGGAGAGGGCTTTTCTCTTATACGTCTTTCACCCGCGCCGTCATCCACAGCGTCAACAGTGAAATCCCAACAATCACCTGATATACCACCGCGTGACCAAAGCGTTCGGCCACCGCACCTTGTATGATGCCTGCCAGAATCACACCGGTCGAAATACTGCTGGTAAACAGCGTGGTTGCTGAGCCTGCGCGCCCCGGCATTAAGTCCTGGAACCACAGCATGCCAATTCCGGCAATAATGCCGATGAACACCGCATTGAAAAACTGTAACGCCAGCAGCCCGGTCCGGCTTTGCAAGAACAACAGGCCAATGTAAAAAATCACACCCGCAGCTACCGCCATCAGCACCATACGCTTTTTACCGACGCGCTTGACGTAATAGCCTGCCAATAGCATCGCCGGGATTTCCAGCCCAGCCGCACAGCCCATTAATAGCCCGGCAAGTTTATCCGGCAGCCCCAAATCCTGGCTAATCCACAGCGGCATATCGATGATATACATTGTGTTGCAGGTCCACATTAGTACTGAAGCAAGAAACAGCGTGCGCACATTACTGTCACGCCAGCCGGTTGCATCCGTTATTGCGACACCTTCTGCCGGTTGAACACGTTTAACCGACGGCAGCGCAAAAAAGACCAGTGCCAGACTCACCACAAAAATCGCGGCAGCAATCAGGAACATGGTGGTAAAGCCGTAGTTGAGCGCCAGCGTAAAGGCCAGCGGCGGGCCAATTACCCACGCCAGCGACAGTTGGGCGCGCATGACGGAACTGAACATCACTACTTCGCGTGCCGAACTGTCGGCATATTCGCGTGCCAGCGCAAACACCTGCGGCATGGCGGTATTCGCTACCGCGGCGAGCAGCACGCCCAGGGTAATCAACGTCAGATAATCGCGGTTAAAGGCAAACAACAGGCTGTTGCCCACCGCCATCGCGCAGCACAGCAAAATCAGCGAGCGCCTGTCACCGCGGCTGTCTGAGCGCTTTGCCAGCCACAGGCTCACCAGAATCCCGGCGACAGCGTTCACGGTATAAAACAGTCCCACCCAGAACGGGCGCACCTGAACTTCACGAGTCAGAAACAGGCTCAGCGTTGGCATTTGTAGCGCACCTGCAACGCCAATCATAAAAGAGACAGCCATAAAGGCGACGTATATCAGGTTAAGGCGCCTTCCTGTAGTCAAAAACCAGTGCATAAGAGTTCCCTGTTAACAGCGCAGCGCGCTAAGCATAAACGAAAAAAGCCAGCAGTAAATTACTGCCGGCCGGTGAAAAGCACCAATACTCAGTCACACATGATGTCAGCTCACAGGCGAGCATGAACCGGGATATCGTTCATACCTCTTTGCTTTCATCATGTTTATATTCTTGCATAATATAGGGAAAGAAAAATTGATGACTTCAGCTAAAGGAGTTCCCCTTTTATGCCGTCAGCCCGTCTGCAACAACAGTTCATCCGCCTGTGGCAAAGCTTCAATGGTGAACCGCAGGACACGACGCTCAGTGAACTGTCAGAACTGCTTAACTGCTCGCGCCGCCATATGCGTACGCTGCTTAACGCCATGCAGGAAAAAGGCTGGCTTAGCTGGCAGGCAGAGGCCGGACGCGGCAAGCGTTCACGTCTTGCGTTTCTTTATACCGGGCTGACGCTACAGCAGGAGCGCGCTGAAGACCTGCTGGAACAGGACCGGATCGACCAACTGGTACAGTTGGTCGGTGATAAAGACGCGGTACGTCAGATGATTGTCTCACATCTGGGCCGCAGCTTTCGCCAGGGACGCCATATCCTGCGTGTGCTCTACTATCGTCCGCTGCAAAACCTGCTGCCCGGCTCCCCGCTGCGCCGTTCAGAAACCCATATTGCCCGACAAATTTTCAGTGGTCTGACGCGCATAAATGAGGAAAACGGGGAACCCGAAGCCGACATTGCCCACCACTGGCAGCAGCTGAGCGGCACGCACTGGCGTTTTTTTCTGCGCCCCGGCATCCGCTTCCACCACGGGCGTGAACTGGACATGCTGGACGTTATCACCTCGCTGCAACGCATTATCGCTCTGCCGCTGTACGCACACATTACACGTATCGACTCGCCAACCGACTGGACACTGGATATTCACCTTTCACAGCCCGATCGCTGGCTACCGTGGCTGATGGGCAACGTAACCGCCATGATCCTACCGCGTGAGTGGGGATCTATCCCTGACTTTGCCAGCAAGCCGGTCGGCACCGGTCCGTATGCGGTCGCGCGTAACAGCAGCAGCCAGCTGCGCATTCACGCCTTTGACGACTATTTTGGTTACCGCGCGCTGATTGACGAAGTGAATTTCTGGGTATTGCCAGAAATTGGCGAAGACCTCAGCCCCGGAGTGCAGCTTGAGGGCAACAGCGAGAGCGAAACCGCAGTAGAAAGTCGCCTCGAAGAGGGCTGCTATTACTTGCTGTTTGACGCGCGCTCGCCGCTGGGTGCCAACGCCCCGTTGCGGCGCTGGCTAAGCCAGATTCTCTCACCCATTAACCTGATTTACCGTGCCGGGGAGCGCTATCAGCGCTACTGGTTCCCGGCAAGCGGTCTGCTGCCGCGCTGGCATCACGCCCATCTACCGCAGGACGTTGAAAAACCGGCCGGGCTGGAAACTCTGACCATCACGTATTATCGCGACCACGTCGAGCACCGGGTACTGAGCGACATCTTCGCCCAACTACTGGCCGAGCACGGCGTCACACTCAAGCCCCAGGAGGTGGATTACGATGAATGGCACCGCGGCGAGGCCGTGAGCGATGTGTGGCTTAACAGCGCTAATTTTACGCTACCGCTGGAGTTTTCCTTGTTTGCGCATTTATATGAAATCCCGCTGCTGCAACACTGTATTCCCGGTGACTGGCAGGGCGATGCCCGCAAGTGGCGAGCGGATGAGCTGGTACTGGCAGAGTGGTGCCAGCGGCTGATGGCCGAGCAGATGATTATGCCGCTGATTCACCACTGGCTAATGATTCAGGGCCAGCGCAGCATGCGCGGGGTGAGGATGAATACGCTGGGGTGGTTTGATTTTAAGTCGGCGTGGTTTGCGCCACCTGGATCCTAGTGGCGGCGGAGCGCCTGGGATGTTTACGCTGTGCTCAGGTTTTAGCTCTTTTGTTTTGTGGAATGTTCCGTTCACTATTAAGTCTGCGCTCCCATACAAGCCACGGGGTACGTGAACGGCAAAAGGAGGCTCGCCGCCTCCTTTTGAATCCAGGCTCCCGGCAAAAAAATCGCCGCTTCGCGGTCCGCTGCGCTTATCCCGTCTGGCTTATCGGGTACGGGCGCGAGGTAACGTCCCTGTAAGTCGCGCCCTCGGGCCGCATCCATGCGGCCCGCCCCGGCCAACCGCGAACGCTTCGGCGATTTTCAGCCGGACCCACCACCACACTGACAAACCGGAGCACCATGTAATGTTCATTGTCTCTGACAGAATGCCGATCCGTTGAGCCAATGAGCATCATTGAAATCCCTTTGCCACGGAAGAAATATCGCCGCCTTTGGCATGACCCAACCTGCATCTTTCTCCTTTACTGTAAACTCATTACAATACGTTCCGTTCTCAACGGGGTGCCGCGTGATGCGCGCTGAGATAATACCCGTCGAACCTGATCCGGATAACGCCGGCGAAGGGATTTGAGGTCATCACTCACCTTTGCCTTCATGCTTAACTCCCCAAATGGAGCGCAACGTGCTGAAGAAACTCCTCCCCCTGCTGGCGCTGTTTGCCCTGCCCGCTTTCGCCAAACCACAGCTGACGGTTTATACCTACGACTCATTTGCCGCTGAATGGGGGCCAGGCCCTGCGGTAAAAAAAGCGTTCGAAGCACAGTGTGGCTGCGAGCTTAAGTACGTGGCGCTGGAAGACGGCGTATCGCTGCTTAACCGCCTGCGCATGGAAGGCAAAAACAGCAAGGCCGATGTGGTGCTGGGGCTCGATAACAACCTGTTGCAGGCGGCCACACAAACCGGGTTATTTGCGCCTGCGGATATTGATACTGCCAAACTCGCCGTGCCGGGCGGCTGGCAGAATGCCACCTTTATTCCTTTCGACTACGGCTGGTTCGCCTTCGTTTATGATAAAAACAAGCTGAAAAACCCACCCAAAAGCCTCAAAGAGCTGGTAGAAAGCGATAGTAAATGGCGCGTAATTTATCAGGACCCGCGCACCAGCACGCCGGGCCTTGGCCTGATGCTGTGGATGCAGAAAGTGTACGGCGAGCAGGCGCCGCAGGCATGGCAGAAACTGGCGAAGAAAACCGTCACCGTCACCAAAGGCTGGAGCGAAGCGTGGGGCTTATTCATGAAAGGCGAAAGCGATCTGGTGCTGAGCTATACCACCTCACCGGCCTACACGCTGATTGAAGAACACAAAGATAACCTCGTCGCCGCCGGCTTCAGCGAGGGCCACTATTTGCAGGTTGAAGTCGCGGCACGTCTGAAAAACAGCGAACAGCCCGAACTGGCGCAGCAGTTTCTGCAATTTATGATTTCGCCGGACTTCCAGAACACCATTGCTACCGGCAACTGGATGTATCCGGCCATTAACACCACGCTGCCAGCGGGCTTCGACACGCTGGTCAAACCCGCCGCGACATTGCAGTTCACACCTGAGCAGGTTGCCCAGACGCGCAGCAGCTGGATTAACACGTGGCTGAACGCCGTCAGCCGCTAATCCCCGGCTGGCTGCTGCCAGGGCTGCTTGCCGCGGCCCTGGTGCTGTGCGTGGCGTTGGCGGCGGTGCTGGCGCTGTGGTGGAGCGCGCCCGCTCTCGACCTGCCCGCCATCTGGCACGACAGCTACCTCTGGCACATAGTGCGCTTCTCTTTCTGGCAGGCGTTTCTCTCCGCGCTATTTTCCGTGCTGCCCGCCATTTTCCTGGCGCGCGCGTTATACCGCCGTCGTTTTGTCGGCCGCACGCTGCTACTGCGCCTTTGCGCCATGACGCTGGTGCTGCCGGTGCTGGTGGCCGTGTTTGGCATCCTCTCGGTTTATGGCCGCCAGGGCTGGCTTGCCCAACTCAGTGCATTCACCGGGCTGGAGTGGCACATCTCCCCCTACGGTTTGCAGGGCATTCTGCTGGCGCATCTTTTTTTCAACCTGCCGATGGCAACCCGCCTGCTGTTACAGGCGCTGGAAAATATCCCAACCGAACAGCGCCAGCTGGCCGCCCAGCTTGGTATGCGCGGGCGCGATTTCTTCCGGCTGGTGGAATGGCCGTGGCTGCGCCGCCAGCTGTTTCCAACTGGCGCGCTGATTTTCATGCTCTGCTTTGCAAGCTTCGCGACCGTGCTGTCGCTCGGCGGCGGTCCGCGCGCCACCACCATCGAACTGGCTATCTGGCAGGCACTAAGCTACGACTACGATCCCGCACGTGCCGCGCTGCTCGCCATTATCCAGATGATTTGCTGCCTGGGGTTGGTATTACTAAGCCAGCGCCTGAGCAAAGCCGTTGCGCCTGGTATTTCGCTGGGCCACGGCTGGCGCGACCCGCAAGACAACCGCATTAGCCGCCTGAGCGATGCGGTGCTCATCACGCTGCTCCTGCTCCTGATGCTGCCGCCACTGCTGGCCGTTATTGTCGATGGGCTGAGCGGCTCGTTGCTGCATCAGCTACGCCAGCCCGTGCTGTGGCAGGCGGTCTGGACGTCGCTGCGCATTGCCGTCGCCGCCGGACTGCTGTGCGTGGCACTCACTTTGATGCTGCTGTGGAGTTCGCGCGAGCTGCGCCTGCGCCAGCGGGCGCTTGCCGGACAGGCGCTGGAGATGAGCGGCATGATTATTCTCGCCATGCCCGGAATCGTGCTGGCAACCGGCTTTTTTCTCCTGCTCAATAACAGCGTCGGCCTGCCGCAGTCGGCAGACGGTATCGTGATTTTCACCAACGCGCTGATGGCCATCCCTTACGCGCTGAAGGTACTGGAAAACCCCATGCGCGACCTCGCCTCACGCTACGGGCCGCTGTGCCAGTCGCTTAATATCAGCGGCGTCAACCGCCTGCGTGTCATTGAACTGCGCGCGCTGCGCCGCCCGCTCGGCCAGGCACTGGCTTTTGCCTGCGTGCTGTCGATTGGGGATTTTGGTGTGGTGGCTTTGTTTGGCAGCGAAGATTTCCGCACCCTGCCGTTCCTGCTTTATCAGCAGACCGGTGCTTACCGCAGCGCCGACGGTGCCGCCACCGCGCTGTTGCTCCTGCTGTTATGCTTTGTTCTGTTTACCGTGATGGAGAAACTTCCCGGACGCCATGCTAACGCTGACTGATACCACCTGGCTTTACGAGCACTTGCCGATGCGCTTTAGCTTTCACGCCGCGCGTGGGGAAAGGCTTGCCATCCTCGGTCCCAGCGGCGCGGGTAAGAGCACGCTGTTAAGCCTGATTGCCGGGTTCCTCACGCCGGAAAGCGGCACCATCGTTCTTGATGGCATTGACCACACCCACACGCCGCCTTCCGCGCGACCGGTCTCGATGCTGTTTCAGGAAAACAACCTGTTCGCGCACTTAAGCGTGCGGCAAAACATCGGGCTGGGGTTGGAGCCAGGATTACGACTGAGCGCGGCACAGAAAGAGGAGGTAAACGCCATTGCCGAACAGATGGCTATGGGCGCGCTGCTGGATCGTCTGCCGGGCGAGCTTTCTGGTGGCCAACGCCAGCGTGCGGCACTGGCCCGCTGCCTGGTCCGTCAGCGCCCGCTGCTACTGCTCGACGAGCCATTTTCCGCGCTCGATCCGGCGCTGCGCCAGGAAATGCTCTCACTGCTCGACGAGATCTGCCGCGCACGGCAGATTACGCTACTGATGGTGTCGCACAGTACCCAGGACGCGGCGAGAATTGCCCCACGCAGCCTGGTGGTGGTAGACGGGCGCATCGCCTGGGACGGCGACACGCAGCAGCTTCTCAGAGGAGATGCCAGCGCCTCCGCGCTGTTGGGGATTAAAGCAGACTAGCGGCTACGCCCCGCCAAACACCTTCCACAAAATCCCGGCATACACCGGCATCAGCGGATGGCGCAGCGCCATCACCAGAACAGCAATCGCAATCACGCTCACCACGGGTGCCAGCCAGTGCAGGCGCGCACGCGGCAGCCAGCGCGTCAGGCTGTCCTTCGCCGCCTTGCCGCTGCGCCACCAGCGCCAGCACAGCCACCCGGCCAGCCACAGCAGCAGCGCCGCTGCCGCCAGCAGCCAGATGAAGCCACGGCTGTTATTCCCCGAAGGAATATCAATCGCCGCCCCCGCGAGAATGCCGGGCAGGAAGTAAAACGGCGGCCAGAAAATGCAGCCGATAATATTGGGCAGAATAAACTTACGCACCGGCAGATCCAGCATCCCGGCGACCATGGGTACCAGCGGGCGCGTTGGGCCAATAAAGCGCCCAACCAGAATGGTAAACATGCTGTGCTTGTGCAGCGCGTACTCGGTTTTATCCAGCCACGCTTTTTGCTTCTTCAGAAACGACCAGTTGTGCAGCGGCTTTTTGAAACGCCAGCCAAGCCAGAACGAAAGCCAGTCTGCGACCAGGCAGCCCAGCGTCCCCACCAGCCACGCCTGATACAGCCCTATCTGGCCGCTACCAATCAGCGCACCCAGTGCTGCCATAATCACTGTGCCAGGCATCAGCAGCCCCACCAGCGCCAGTGACTCCAGAAACGCAACTAGCCACACCGCAATCAGCGCATAGGTCGTCGACTGGGTAATAAAGTGCTCAACAAAATCTTGCATACGCTATCCGCTCCCGGGGCAATGCGAGAATTCTCATCGCTGACCCGGCAGCCGTCAAGGTGGCGCACTCCGTATTTTATTGTGCCTGCGACATCATTTCACAACCGGCGCGGAACTCGCTGGGGCTGGCCCCGGTACACTTTTTAAATACGCGTGAAAAATAGAGCTGGTCTTCAAAGCCCACGTTACGCCCGACGCTGGCAATCGGCAGACGCGTGGTGCTTAAAAGTAATTTCGCCTGACTGATGCGCTGATCCTCACGCCAGCTTAATACGCTCACACCTAACTGCTGGCGAAACAGATGCGACAGGCGCGACGGCGACAGGCATACGTGCTGTGCCACGCTGGCAATATCAAAACGCGCGTCGGCGAGTCGGTCGGTAATGAACTGGCAGGCATCGCGCACCCGGTTATCCAGCGGCGCTTTCTGTGATTCGCTGATAGCCGACATGCGCCTTAATAGCAGTTGCTCCAGCAGGTTAATCGCCAGAAGCTCCGCGTAACGCCCGGCAGACTGCCCGGCGTCAATCATCTGCTGGAATAAGGCGGAGAACAGCGCCTGGTGCTCGTCGTCCGGGCGGTAAAACCCGGTCTGGGCAAAGATGGACGGCCAGTTCAGCCACTCGTACCAGTACGCGCGCGGGCGGAAGTACACCCACTGGTGATACCACTCACGGTTGTCCGGGTGGCGGCCGTAGTGATGCACTTCCCCCGGAGGGAACAGCAGCATATCGCCAGGGCGGCAGACAAACTGTTGCCCCTGGTTGTTAATCACGCCTTCACCGCGCACCGTCATGTTCAGGATATAACCCTTCATGCCCAGCGGACGGTCAATGAAAAAGTCGAGTGGTCCCTCAGCCTCAATGGGCGTCAGCCCGGCCACCAGATGCGCATTGAACGAATAGCCCGGAAGCAGCGGATCATTTTGCGTTTCAGCCATGACAAGCCTCTCTTGAGAAAGCCACTAAGGAAACCGATTATCCATATCACACCCAATCATTTCGTTTATCCGCGTGGCAAACTACGCGCCCGCAATGACCTGAGCACCAGCCCGCACGGCAGCAAGCATGGAGTAAATTTCGCCGCCCAACGGTTACGACAAGAGTGTCTATAACTGCGGCAGAAATGTCCACATTCAATATTTGCGTGGCGTCACACTTCGCCGCCTGACAGCAATATTATCCATAAAATAAGCCAACCAGCCCTGACGCTTATCGCGCCGCGAAATCTACTGTTCTCCCATCAACGACTAACCCCAGGAGTAACGACATGGCTATAGCGCTGGGCCTTGATTTTGGCAGTGACTCGGTGCGCGCGCTGGCAGTGGACTGCGCCAGCGGCCAGGAGCTGACAAGCGGCGTGGAGTGGTATCCGCGCTGGCGCGACACGCGCTACTGCGACGCCGCCCGCAATCAGTTTCGCCACCATCCGCTGGACTACATTGAGTCGATGGAGCGGGCAATAAAAACGGCTCTCGCACAACTTACCGACGCACAGCGAGCAAGCGTGGTCGGCATTGGCGTGGACAGCACCGGATCCACGCCTGCCCCCATTGATGCCGACGGCAAGGTACTGGCGCTGCGCCCGGAGTTCGCCGACAACCCCAACGCCATGTTCATTCTGTGGAAAGATCACACCGCAGTGGAAGAGGCCGAGGCCATCACTCGCCTGTGCCACCAGCCTGGCGGCGTGGACTATTCACGTTATATCGGCGGTATTTATTCCAGCGAGTGGTTCTGGGCCAAAATCCTGCATATCACGCGCCGCGACGCGCAGGTTGCCCAGGCCGCCGTTTCCTGGGTTGAGCTGTGTGACTGGGTGCCCGCGCTGCTGTCGGCCACCACGCGCCCGCAGGACATTCGCCGCGGTCGCTGCGCGGCGGGCCATAAATCGCTGTGGCATGAGAGTTGGGGCGGGCTGCCGCCTGCGAGCTTCTTTGACAGCCTCGACCCGGTTATCAACCGCAGCCTGCCCTATCCGCTGTTTCAGGACACCTGGACTGCCGATGTGCCGGTAGGCACGCTTTGCCCTGAGTGGGCGCAGCGCCTTGGCCTGCCTGAAAGCGTGATGATTTCCGGCGGCGCGTTCGACTGCCATATGGGCGCAGTCGGTGCAGGCGCGCAGACCAACACGCTGGTCAAAGTGATTGGCACCTCCACCTGCGACATTCTCACCGCCAGCGCTGAAAGCGTTGGCGCGCGCGCGGTGAAAGGCATCTGCGGTCAGGTGGACGGCAGCGTGCTGCCTGGCGTTATCGGGCTGGAAGCAGGGCAATCGGCGTTTGGCGATATCTATGCCTGGTTCAGCCGCCTGCTTGGATGGCCGCTGGAGCAACTCGCCCGCCAGCACCCCGAGCTTCGCAAGACGCTGGACGACGCACGCCAGCAGCTTATCCCTGAACTCAGCGCCGCCTGGGCGCAAAACCCATCGCTGACCCATCTGCCGGTGGTGCTCGACTGGTTTAACGGCCGCCGCACGCCCTTTGCCAACCAGCGTCTTAAGGGCGTGATTGCCGACCTCAATCTCGCCACCGACGCCCCAGCGCTGTTTGGCGGGCTGATTGCCGCCACCGCCTTTGGCGCGCGCGCCATTATGGAGTGCTTCACCGAGCAGGGCATCCCGGTCCATCACGTGATGGCGCTCGGTGGCATTGCGCGTAAAAACCCAACCATCATGCAGGTGTGTAGCGACGTGCTGAACCGGCCGCTACAGGTGGTTGCCTCCGATCAGTGCTGTGCGCTCGGTGCCGCTATTTTTGCCGCCGTGGCCGCAGGCGTTCACGCCGATATTCCGACGGCCCAGCAGGCGATGGCGAGCCGCGTAGAGCGCACGCTGACGCCAGATGCCCAGCGAGCAGCGCGCTTTGAGCAGCTTTACCGCCGCTATCAACAGCTGGCCGCCAGCCTTGAGCCGCACTATCTCCCCGTTTCTGCCGCAACGTCTGCCGCGCCCTCCGGCCAGACCGCGCTTATTCATTAAGGACCCAACAATGACAACGATTTTCGAACAATATGAAGTGTGGTTTGTTATCGGTAGCCAGCATCTGTACGGCGAAGACACGCTGCGTCAGGTGAATCAGCATGCACAGCAGGTCGTCAACACGCTTAACAACGACGCACGCCTGCCGTGCAAACTGGTGCTCAAACCTCTCGGCACCCGCCCGGACGAAATCACCGCCATCTGCCGCGACGCCAGCCACAGCGAGCGCTGCGCAGGCCTGGTGGTGTGGCTGCACACCTTCTCGCCGTCCAAAATGTGGATTAACGGCCTGAGCGTGCTGAACAAACCGCTGTTGCAGTTCCACACTCAGTTCAACGCCCAAATCCCGTGGGGCGATATCGATATGGACTTTATGAACCTGAACCAGACCGCACACGGCGGGCGCGAGTTCGGCTTCATCGGCGCGCGCATGCGCCAACAGCACAGCGTGGTCACCGGCCACTGGCAGGACCCGCAGGCACACGAACGCATCGGCGCGTGGATGCGCCAGGCGGTATCAAAGCAGGACACCCGCCAGCTTAAAGTGGCGCGCTTTGGCGACAATATGCGTGAAGTGGCGGTGACAGAAGGCGATAAAGTCGCCGCACAGATTAAGTTTGGCTTCTCCGTCAACACCTGGGCGGTGGGCGACCTGGTCGAGGTGGTTAACGCCGTAAGCCAGGGCGATATCAACGCCCTGGTGGATGAATACGAAAGCAGCTACCGCCTGACGGCCGCCGCCCAGGTAGGTGGCGACAAGCGCCAGAACGTGATTGACGCCGCGCGCATTGAGCTTGGCATGAGGCGCTTTTTGCAGGACGGGGGATTCCACGCTTTTACCACCACTTTTGAAGACCTGCACGGCCTGAAACAACTGCCGGGCCTTGCGGTTCAGCGCCTGATGCAGCAGGGCTACGGTTTTGCCGGTGAAGGCGACTGGAAGACCGCGGCGCTACTGCGCATCATGAAAGTGATGTCCACCGGGCTTGCGGGCGGCACCTCCTTTATGGAGGACTACACCTACAACTTTGAAGCGGGCAATGACCTGGTGCTCGGTTCGCACATGCTGGAAGTGTGCCCGACTATCGCCACCGGCGAGAAGCCGATTCTTGACGTCCAGTACCTCGGCATTGGCGGTAAAGACGACCCGGCGCGCCTGATTTTCTCCACCAAAACCGGCCCGGCTATCAACGCCAGTCTGATTGATTTAGGTGACCGCTTCCGTCTACTGGTGAACTGTGTGGATGCCGTCGAAGCGGCCCATCAACTGCCGAAGCTACCGGTCGCCAATGCGCTATGGAAAGCCCAGCCTGACCTGCCCACCGCGACCGAAGCGTGGATTATGGCCGGTGGCGCGCACCACACGGTGTTCAGCCACGCGCTGACGCTCGACGATATGCGCCTGTTTGCCGAACTGCACAATATTGAACTGGCGGTTATCGACAACGACACCACGCTGCCCGCGTTTAAAGACGCGCTGCGCTGGAACGACGTTTACTATCACTTTACACGCTAACCGTAGCCGGGCCGGCCGCCTGCCGGTCCGCCCTCGCCTGGAGGCAACATGTACGATGAGTTAAAACGCCAGGTACTCAAGGCTAATCTGGCGCTTCCTGAGCACAACCTGGTGACGCTGACCTGGGGCAACGTCAGTGCCGTGGACCGCGAGCGCGGCGTGCTGGTTATCAAACCTTCCGGTGTGGAGTACAGCGCCATGTGTGCTGACGATATGGTGGTAGTCAGTCTTGAGACCGGTGAGGTGGTTGAAGGCGACAAAAAGCCGTCGTCAGATACGCCCACTCACCGCCTGCTGTATCAACGCTTTGCGTCTATTGGCGGCATTGTGCACACCCACTCACGCCACGCTACCGTCTGGGCGCAGGCTGGCCTGCCCATTGCGGCAACCGGCACCACCCACGCAGACTATTTCTACGGCGAAATCCCCTGCACGCGTAAAATGACCGATGCCGAGATCAACGGCGACTACGAATGGGAAACCGGGGAAGTGATTGTTGAAGCGTTTCAGACCCGCGATATTGACCCGCTACAGATGCCTGGCGTGCTGGTGCACTCCCACGGCCCGTTTGCCTGGGGCAAAGATGCGCACGATGCAGTGCATAACGCTATCGTGCTCGAAGAAGTGGCCTGCATGGGTATTTTCTGCCGCCAGTTGGCGCCAGAGTTACCCGCTATGCAGCAAACCCTGCTCGACAAGCACTACCTGCGCAAGCACGGTGCCAAAGCCTACTACGGGCAATAAAGTATAGAAAATGATCGATTCGGCTGTTAACCTGTATGCATAACCAGCACCAGGAGGCCGAATTGGTCAGAGCAGTACGTCTTTATGGCCCGGAACTTAACCCGGCCGATATCTACGAATACCCTGAACACCTGCGCCCGTGGCTGGCCGATATTCCCGCCCGCCCTGGCGTGTATATCTTTCACGGGGAAAGTGAATCCATGCCGCTTTATATTGGCAAAAGCGTCAACCTGCGCGCGCGGGTAATGTCGCATTTTCGCACCACCGCGGAGGCCAAAATGCTGCGCCAGGCGCAGCGCATTGAATGGATACCGACCGCCGGTGAACTGGGCGCGCTGCTGCTGGAAGCCCAGCTTATCAAGACCCGCCAGCCGCTGTTTAACAAACGCCTGCGCAAAAACCGCCAACTGTGCTCACTGCGCCTGAGCGGTCAACAGCCGCAGGTGGTTTATGCAAAGGAGCTGGATTTCTCTACCACACCGGACCTGTTTGGCCTTTACCGCAGTCGCCATAGCGCACTGGAAACGCTCAAAAGTCTGGCTGATGGACATCACCTGTGTCACGGCCTGCTGGGGCTTGAGAAGCTTAGCGCAGGGCGTGCCTGCTTTCGCAGCGCGCTTGGGCGCTGCGCTGGTGCCTGTTGTGGTAAAGAGAGCAAAGAGGCGCACCATGCAAGGCTGCTGGACGCGCTGGAAAGCGTGCGCGTGATGTGCTGGCCGTGGAAAGGCGCGGTCGGTTTAGTGGAGGAAGGCGAGCATCAAACCCAGATTCACATCATCGACCACTGGTTTTATCTTGGTTCCGTGGACTCGCCTGAACATCTCAGCGAGCTCACACGCACGCCGCCAGGCTTTGACCAGGACGGCTACAAGATCCTGTGCCGCCCGGTGATTTCCGGGCACTACCCGGTGATTGCGCTAAAAAGCTGAGACCGGCTGCCCTGAACAGCGCCGCCCTTGCCTGTAGACCTTCGCCACACAACTGTATAAAACCCCAGCATCCATCAGAGAATCCGGCTATACTTAGCGCTCATTTTTTGCAGCAGGAACAGAGCGTGACAGAAACGCGGCAGGGTTTTTTGTTAACCCGACACTGGCGGGATTCTCCACAAGGCACCGAAGTGGAATTTTGGCTGGCAACCGATGCCGGCCCGCTGCGCGTCACGCTCGCGCCACAGGAGTCGGTTGCGTTTATTCCCCAGACTCAACAGGCACAGGCCGAGCGCCTGCTGGCCGACGAGCGCGACTGGCGTCTTACGCCGCTGGCGCTTACAGACTTCTCCCGCCAGCCGGTCTGCGGCCTGTATACGCGCCAGTACCGCACGCTGATGCGTATTGAAAAGAAGCTGCGTGATGGCGGCGTCCCCGTTTACGAAGCGGATATCCGCCCGCCAGAGCGCTACCTGATGGAACGCTTTATCAACGCCCCGGTGCGGGTGCAGGGCGAGGTGCACAACGGCGCACTCATTAACGCGCGCATGAAGCCTGAACCGGCGTACCGCCCGGCGCTGAAATGGGTCTCGCTTGATATCGAAACCAGCCGCCACGGAGAGCTGTTCTGCATTGGCCTTGAAGGCTGCGGCGAGCGCACGGTGTACATGCTTGGCCCTGAAACACCGTCGGATTACGCGGTGGATTTTCATCTTGAATATGTCACCAGCCGCCCGCAGCTGCTGGAAAAACTCAATGACTGGTTTGCCCGGTACGACCCGGATGTGCTTATCGGCTGGAACCTGGTGCAGTTTGACCTGCGCGTGTTGCAAAAGCACGCCGAACGCTATGGCGTTGCGCTACGTCTGGGGCGCGGCGGCACCGCCATTGAGTGGCGCGAGCACGGCTTCAAGCCCGGCGTGTTTTTTGCCCAGGCGCACGGGCGGCTCATTGTCGATGGCATAGAGGCACTGAAATCGGCCTTCTGGAACTTCTCCTCCTTTTCGCTGGAAGCGGTGTCGCAGGAGTTGCTTGGTGAAGGTAAATCGATTGACGATCCGTGGCACCGCCTGGGGGAAATCGAGCGGCGCTTTAACGAAGATAAACCCGCGCTCGCCGTCTATAACCTTAAAGACTGCGAGCTGGTAACGCGCATTTTCCACAAAACGGAAATCATGCCATTTTTGCTTGAGCGCGCGACGGTAAACGGCCTGCCCGCCGACCGCCACGGCGGCTCGGTTGCCTCTTTCGGCCACCTTTATTTCCCGCGCATGCACCGCAGCGGCTACGTGGCACCTAATCTCGGCTCAGTAGCGCCACAGGCAAGTCCTGGCGGCTTTGTGATGGACTCCAGCCCCGGCCTGTACGACTCGGTGCTGGTACTGGACTACAAAAGCCTGTATCCGTCCATCATCCGCACCTTTCTTATCGACCCGGTTGGGCTGGTTGAAGGCATGGCGCAGCCAGACAACGCCCACAGCGTGCCGGGGTTTCTTGACGCCTGGTTCTCACGCGACAAGCACTGCCTGCCCGCAATTGTGACGGATATCTGGCAGGGGCGCGAAGCCGCCAAGCGGCACAACAACAAGCCGCTGTCACAGGCGCTGAAAATCATCATGAACGCCTTTTATGGCGTGCTGGGCACCAGCGCCTGTCGTTTCTTCGACCCACGCCTTGCCTCCTCTATCACCATGCGCGGCCACGCTATCATGCGCCAGACCCGCGAGTTGATTGAGGCGCAGGGTTTTGAGGTGATTTACGGCGACACCGACTCCACCTTTGTCTGGCTTAAAAAAGCGCACGATGAAGCGAGCGCCAGCGCCATTGGCCAGCAGCTGGTGGCGCACGTCAATCAATGGTGGCGCGCGCATCTGCGCGATGAGTGGAACCTGGAAAGCGCGCTGGAACTGGAGTTCGAAACCCATTTTTGCCGCTTTCTGATGCCCACCATTCGCGGTGCAGAAACCGGCAGTAAAAAGCGCTACGCCGGTATGATTCGCGCAGATGGCCACGAGCGCATGGTGTTTAAAGGGCTGGAAACGGTGCGCACCGACTGGACGCCGCTGGCGCAACAGTTTCAGCAGGCGCTATACCAGCGCATCTTTCGCAACGAGCCGTGGGAAGACTACGCCCGCGAAACGGTCGCCAGCCTGATGGCCGGTGAACTAGACGACAAGCTGGTCTATCGCAAACAGCTGCGCCGCCCGCTGGCCGAATACCAGCGCAACGTGCCGCCGCACGTGCGTGCCGCGCGCCTGGCCGATGAGCAAAACCAGCGTTTAGGTCGCCCTCTGCGCTACCAGAACCGCGGCAGCATTAAATACGTCTGGACCACTGCCGGACCAGAGCCGCTGGATTATCTGCACTCGCCCATTGACTATGAACACTATCTGACGCGCCAGCTGGAGCCTGTGGCCGAGGGCATCCTGCCGTTTGTCGGTGGGGATTTTGCTACACTGGTAACAGGGCAACTGGGGTTATTTTGACAGGTGACGAATGCGTTACCATCCAGTACCATAGCGCCCTTTCCTTTTGACTGAACCCAATTTTATAAGCCCGCCGCCCCACTTGCGGAGGGTGAACTCCACCCTGACGACAATGCTGCAACAGCATTGATGACGGGATGATTGCCTGCAAATTTCAGATAAACAGAGCCCAACAGATATGCCATTTACTCTTGGACAGCGCTGGATCAGCGATACGGAAAGTGAACTCGGACTCGGTACTGTGGTGGCGATGGACGCCCGCACGGTCACATTACTCTTTCCCGCCATCGGTGAAAATCGCCTGTACGCCAGAAGCGACGCTCCTGTCACACGCGTCATGTTCAACCCAGGCGACGTGATTACCAGCCACGACGGCTGGCTGCTCAAGGTAGAAGATGTTCAGGAACAAAACGGCCTGCTGACCTACACCGGCACGCGTGAAGATACCCAGGAAACCGGTGTGCAGCTGCGTGAAGTGCTGCTCGACAGTAAGCTCGTGTTCAGCAAACCGCAGGACCGGCTGTTTGCCGGCCAGCTTGACAGAATGGACCGCTTTGCACTGCGCTATCGCGCCCGTAAGTACCAGAGCGAGCAGTACCGCCAGCCGTGGAGCGGCCTGCGTGGTATGCGCACGAACCTCATCCCCCACCAGCTGCATATCGCCCGCGACGTAGGCCGCCGCCACGCGCCGCGCGTGCTGCTGGCCGACGAAGTGGGCCTGGGTAAAACCATTGAAGCCGGGATGATTATTCACCAGCAACTGCTGTCGGGCGCCGCCGAGCGCGTGCTGATTGTGGTGCCAGAAACCCTGCAACACCAGTGGCTGGTCGAAATGTTGCGCCGCTTCAATCTGCGTTTTTCCCTGTTTGATGACGACCGCTACGCCGAAGCGCAGCACGAATCCGACAACCCGTTTGATACCGAGCAACTGGTGATTTGCTCGCTCGATTTTGTGCGCCGCAGCAAGCAGCGCCTGGAGCACCTGAGCGATGCCCAGTGGGATCTGCTGGTGGTGGATGAAGCCCATCACCTGGTCTGGAGCGAGGACGCACCGAGCCGCGAATATCAGGCCATCGAACAAATCGCCAGCCAGACGCCGGGCGTGCTGCTGTTGACGGCAACGCCGGAGCAGTTAGGGATGGAGAGCCATTTCGCGCGCCTGCGCCTGCTTGACCCGAATCGCTTTCACGACTTTGCCCAGTTTGTTGAAGAACAAAAAAATTACCGCCCGGTGGCAGATGCCGTAGCGCTGCTGCTGGCAGGCAACCACCTGAGCAACGACGAACTCAATACCTTAAGCGAGCTGATTGGCGAGCAGGACATTGAACCGCTGCTGCAAACCGCTAACAGCGAACGCGACGGCAGCGAGGCCGCACGCCAGGAGCTAATTTCCATGCTGCTGGACCGCCACGGCACCAGCCGCGTGCTGTTTCGCAACACCCGCAACGGTGTGAAGGGCTTCCCGCAGCGTGAATTGCACGCTATCCGCCTGCCGCTGCCCACTCAGTACCAGACCGCGATTAAGGTTTCCGGCATTATGGGCGCGCGTAAATCGCCCGAAGACCGCGCGCGCGACATGCTCTACCCGGAGCAGATTTATCAGGAATTTGAAGGCGACACCGGTACCTGGTGGAACTTCGATCCGCGCGTGGAGTGGCTGATGGGCTGGCTGACCAGCCACCGCTCGCAGAAAGTGCTGGTGATTTGCGCCCGCGCCGACACGGCGCTACAGCTTGAGCAGGTACTGCGTGAGCGTGAAGGCATCCGCGCTGCGGTGTTCCACGAAGGCATGTCGATTATTGAGCGCGACCGCGCCGCGGCCTGGTTTGCCGAGGAAGACACCGGCGCGCAGGTACTCTTGTGCTCGGAAATTGGCTCTGAAGGCCGCAACTTCCAGTTTGCCAGCCATCTCATCATGTTCGACCTGCCGCTTAACCCGGACCTGCTGGAGCAGCGCATCGGTCGTCTGGACCGCATCGGCCAGGCGCACGACATCCAGATCCACGTGCCGTATCTTGAGAAAACCGCCCAGTCGGTGCTGGTGCGCTGGTATCACGAAGGCCTCGACGCCTTTGAACACACCTGCCCAACCGGGCGCACCATTTATGACGAGGTGCGTGAGCCGCTGACCAACTACCTGGCCGACCCGGACAACGCCGACGGTTTTGACGAACTGATAGCCACCAGCCGTAAAAAACACGATGCGCTGAAAACCCAGCTTGAGCAGGGCCGCGATCGCCTGCTGGAAATTAACTCCAACGGTGGCGAAAAAGCACAGTTGCTGGCCAATGAGATTGCCGAACAGGACAACGACACGGCGCTGGTCAACTTCGCGATGAACCTGTTTGACATCATCGGCATCAACCAGGATGACCGCGGCGAGCATATGATCGTGCTCACACCGTCGGATCATATGCTGGTGCCAGATTTCCCGGGCCTGCCGGAAGACGGCTGCACTATCACCTTTGAGCGCGACGTGGCGCTGTCGCGTGAAGACGCGCAGTTTGTCACCTGGGAGCACCCGCTTATTCGCAACGGGCTGGATCTGATCCTCTCTGGCGATACCGGCAGCAGCGCGATGTCGCTTTTGAAAAACAAGGCGCTGCCGGTCGGCACGCTCCTGCTGGAACTGGTGTACGTGGTAGAAGCTAAAGCGCCGAAGTACCTGCAACTTAACCGTTTCCTGCCGCCGACACCGGTACGCATGTTGATGGACAAAAACGGCGTCAATCTCGCAGCCCAGGTGGAGTTTGAAAGCTTTAACCGCCAGCTGAGTGCGGTAAACCGCCACACCGGCAGCAAGCTGGTTAACGCTATTCAGCAGGACGTGCACCTGCTTTTGCAACAGGCAGAAAGCCAGGTGCAGGAGCAAGCGCAGGCGCTGATTAAGGCCGCACGCGACGAAGCAGACGAGAAATTGAGCGCCGAATACTCGCGTCTTGAAGCGCTCAAGGCGGTGAACCCGAACATCCGCGACGACGAGCTGAGCGCCATAGAAAGCAACCGCCAGCAGGTGCTGGAAGCCCTGGAGCAGGCAAACTGGCGTCTGGACGCGCTGCGCCCGATAGTCGTGACGCACCAGTAACCGGAGGCCGTATGATGGAGGCGTACAATCCGCCGCAGGAGCCGTGGCTGGTCATTCTGTATCAGGATGAGCATATTATGGTAGTCAATAAGCCGAGCGGCCTGCTGTCCGTACCCGGGCGGCTGGATGAGCACAAGGACAGCGTGATGACGCGCATCCAGCGCGATTATCCGCAGGCTGAATCTGTGCACCGCCTCGATATGGCCACCAGCGGCGTGATGGTTGTCGCGCTTACCAAACAGGCTGAGCGCGAGCTTAAGCGCCAGTTTCGCGAGCGTGAGCCGAAAAAGCAGTATCTGGCGCGCATCGGGGGCCATCCGGCTAAGGCTGAAGGAGTGGTGGATTTGCCGCTGATTTGCGACTGGCCGAACCGACCAAAGCAGAAGGTGTGCTATGAAACCGGCAAACCGGCGCAAACGGAGTATGAAGTGCTGGAGTACGCGCCAGATAACACGGCGCGCATGCTGCTCAAGCCGATTACCGGGCGCTCGCACCAGCTGCGCGTGCATATGCAGGCGCTGGGCCATCCGATTTTAGGTGATAAGTTTTATGCCACGCCTGAGGTACTGGCAATGGCACCGCGCCTGCTGCTCCATGCCTGGACGCTGACAATAACCCATCCGCAGTTTGGTAACAGCATGACCTTTAAGGCGCCGGTGGATTTTTAAGCTGGCCTGCTCATGCCCGTTCGGATAAAACGGTCGCCTACGGCGGCCGTTTTTTATGGCGACGCCCTACAGCACACAAGAGATCCGCCGCAGACGCAAAGTTAGCTCATTTGCCAGGACCACATGATAAGCGATGTGATTTACCGGCTTTGCGGCACCAAAAAGGGGCTTTTCGCCCCTTTATCAGAAAATACGCACGTAACGCGTAAAAGTCGCCGTTTTACTTAAAGCCCTTCTGCTCTTTAATCAGCTCCCACGCCTTCTGGATTTCCTGGGTTTTTTGCTTCGCCATTTCAATCATTTCCGGCGGCAGGCCTTTGGCGACCAGCTTATCCGGGTGATGTTCGCTCATAAGCTTACGGTACGCACGCTTGATAGTGGTCTGGTCATCATTGGGGTTCACACCGAGCACGTCACAGGCATCGGCAAGCGTTGGGCCGCGCTGTGCCTGCGCGCCGCCCTGGCTGTAACCGCCCTGCCCGCCTGCGCCGCCAAACGACGCACCGCCCTGCATCATGCGAATAAAGTGCTCAAACTGCGCAGGCGAAATCCCCAGCTCTTCGCCAATCACCAGCAGCACATCACGCTCGTTGGGATGCAGCGAACCGTCTGACAGCGCAGCACGGACCTGAATTTCCAGAAACATCCTAATCAAATCAAAGCGACCAAAGCAGACGCTGCGCAGCTGGCGCATCTTCTCACGCAGCGGATAGCCGTTTTGCTTACCGGTACGAAACGCCTGCTGGGCTGCGGTGCGCGCCTCGCCGTGCAGCTGCATCTGGTCCATAAACCGCGACGCAAGCTGGATATCGGTCTCGGTCACGCGCCCTTTTGATTTGGTCAGGTGGCCCATCACCTCAAAGGTGGTGGCAAAAAATATCGCCTGGCGCTGCTGCTGCCCGGCAAACCACGTGGTGCGACGCATCCGCGCCTTGTCAAACATATGGCCGATAATCAGCCCAGCGACTACGCCCCAGAAGCCGCCGCCCATGAATAACGCCATGCCCACGCCAATCACTTTTCCCAAATACTGCATATACTCCCCAAATCATCATGCTGACTGACAGAATTTGCATTATCATACCCGTCATTCTGAACGCTGCATAACGACCCGGCGCAATTCCGGCACGAGATGTACGCCCTGCGCCTCAAAATGGACGCGTAAGCAACAAAATCCTGCTCCAGCTGCCTGAATTATTTAGGGCGTAAAGCTGGCGTGCAGCTACCGAGTAAGTTAGTCTCTGGTCGTTTGCCGACGCGTAGCCACTGATGACGGAACAACGAAAAAAACGTATGAAAAAACGTATTCCCACCTTGCTGGCCACTCTGATTGGTTCAGCGATTTATAGCCAACAAGGGATGGCTGCCGACCTCGCCTCGCAATGTATGCTCGGCGTACCCAGCTACAATCGTCCTCTGGTGCAGGGCGATGCCAACCAGTTGCCTGTGACTATCAACGCCGAGAACGCCAAAGGCGATTACCCGGAGCGCGCGGTATTTAGCGGCAACGTTGATATTGAACAGGGCAACAGCCGCCTGCAGGCCGACGAAGTCCAGCTGCATCAAAAACAGGTGGCAGGCCAGGCCGATCCGGTACGCACGGTCGACGCGTTGGGTAATGTGTATTACGACGACAATCAGGTCATCCTGAAAGGTCCGAAAGCCTGGTCCAATCTGAATACCAAAGACACCAACGTCTGGCAAGGTGACTACCAGATGGTTGGCCGCCAGGGTCGCGGTACCGCAGACGTGATGAAGCAGCGTGGCGAAAACCGCTACACCATTCTGGAAAACGGCACCTTCACCTCCTGCCTGCCGGGTACCAACACCTGGAGCGTGGTAGGCAGTGAAGTGATTCACGACCGCGAAGAGCAGGTTGCCGAAATCTGGAACGCGCGCTTTAAAATTGGCCCGGTGCCGGTTTTCTACAGCCCGTATCTTCAGCTACCAATAGGCGATAAGCGTCGCTCGGGCTTTCTTATCCCGAATGCTAAATACAGCTCCAATAACGGGCTGGAATTTACCATTCCGTATTACTGGAACATCGCGCCTAACTTTGATGCGACCATCACCCCGCACTACTATCAGCAGCGCGGCGGCGTGCAGTGGCAAAACGAGTTCCGTTATCTGACCGAGCCAGGCGCAGGCACAATCGCGTTTGACTACCTTGGCTCTGACGATCAGTACACGCAAGACCACCCAACGGAGAACCGCGACCGTCGCTGGCTGTTCTTCTGGCGTCACGCCGGGGTGATGGACAAAGTGTGGCGTTTTAACGCCAACTACACCAAAGTCAGCGACCCGTATTACTTCAACGACTTCGACTCAGTCTACGGCGACAGTACTGACGGCTACGCCACGCAGAAATTCAGCGTCGGCTACGCCAACCAGAACTTTGATGCGACCGTGTCCACCAAACAGTTCCAGGTGTTTGACGTTCAGCGTAACCGTAGCTCCTACCGCGCAGAGCCGCAGTTGGATCTTAACTACTACCTCAACGATCTGGGGCCGTTTGACAGCCATCTGTATGCGCAGGCGGTGCGTTTTACCAACGTTAACGACAACTATCCTGAAGCAACACGTCTGCACGTTGAGCCGACTATCAGCCTGCCGATGTCCAACGGCTGGGGCAGTCTGAACACCGAAATGAAGATGATGGCGACCTATTACCAGCAGAACAACCTGGACCGCTATCGCTACTACGTGCGTAATAACGCCACCACCAGCGCGGCCGCCGCCAGGCTTGAGGACAGCGTGAGCCGCGTGATGCCGCAGTTCAAGATGGACGGCAAGCTGGTGTTTGAGCGTGATATGGACTGGTCGCAGGGCTACACCCAGACGCTGGAGCCGCGCGCGCAGTATCTGTATGTGCCGTATCGCAACCAGAGCAATATCAATAACTACGACTCATCGTTCCTGCAATCTGACTACACCGGCCTGTTCCGCGACCGCGCTTACGGCGGTCTGGACCGTATCGCTTCGGCCAACCAGCTCACCACCGGGGTGACCTCTCGCGTTTATGATGAAGCTGCCGTTGAACGTTTTAACGTTTCTGTGGGTCAAATCTACTATTTCACCGAGTCCCGCACCGGTGATGACAATATCAACTGGGAAAAAGACAAGAAAACCGGGGCCATTGCCTGGGCAGGTGACACTTACTGGCGTATTGCCGATCGCTGGGGCCTGCGCGGTGGTGTGCAATATGATACGCGTCTGAGCAACGTTTCCACCGCCAGCGGCGTTGTGGAATACCGTAAAGACGCCGACCGCCTGGTGCAGCTGAACTACCGCTACGCCAGCCCGGAATATATTCGCGCCACGCTGCCGTCTTTCTCTACCTCTGAGCGTTATAAGGAGGGGATTTCTCAGGTGGGTGTCACCGCAAGCTGGCCGATTGTCGACAGGTGGTCATTAGTGGGTGCGTATTACTACGACACTAACGCTAACCAGCCGGCCGACCAGATGGTGGGTGTGCAGTATAACTCCTGCTGTTACGCAATCCGCGTCGGTTACGAGCGCAAGCTCAACGGTTGGGAAAACAACAAGAGCGCGTTTAACGAAAGAATCGGTTTCAACATCGAGCTGCGCGGCCTGAGCTCCAACTATGGCCTGGGCACACAGCGTATGCTGCGCTCGAATATTCTGCCGTACCAGAACTCGCTGTAATGTGATGTTAAAAATGAATCCGCAATGCGGTTTAATCAGAAATGGAAAGTGTATGAAGAACTGGAGAACGCTGCTTCTCGGTATCGCTCTGGTAGCGAATACCTCCTTCGCCGCCCCACAAGTTGTCGATAAAGTCGCCGCTGTTGTTAATAACGGCGTTGTGCTGGAAAGCGACGTTAACGGCCTGATGCAGTCTGTAAAGCTTAATGCCATGCAGTCCGGCCAGCAGCTTCCAGACGACAACACGCTGCGCCATCAGATTCTGGAGCGCCTGATCGTCGATCAGGTCATTCTGCAGATGGGCCAGAAGGGTGGTATTAACATCAGCGACGAACAGCTTGATAAAGCTATCGCCGACATCGCGGCACAAAACAACATGTCTTTAGATCAGATGCGCAGTCGCCTGGCCTATGAAGGGATCAACTATCCGGCTTATCGCAGCCAGATTCGCAAAGAGATGATCATTTCTGACGTGCGTAACAGCGAAGTGCGCCGCCGCGTCACCATTTTGCCGCAGGAAGTTGAACAGCTGGCAAAACAGGTTTCTAACCAGAACGACGCCAGCACAGAGCTTAACCTGAGCCACATTCTGCTGCCGCTGCCGGAAAACCCAACGTCAGACCAGGTTAACGAAGCAGGCGCTCAGGCGGCCTCCATCGTTGAGCGCGCACGCAGCGGCGAAGACTTTGGCAAGCTTGCTATCACCTACTCTGCCGACCAGTCTGCGCTCAAGGGCGGCCAGATGGGCTGGGGCCGTATTCAGGAACTGCCGGGCATTTTCGCCCAGGCGCTGACCACCGCGAAAAAAGGCGATGTTATCGGCCCAATCCGCTCTGGCGTTGGCTTTCATATCCTGAAAGTTAACGACATGCGCGGCGAATCGCAGAACATTTCAGTCACGGAAGTCAAAGCACGTCACATCCTGCTTAAGCCGTCACCGATCATGACCGATCAGCAGGCGCGCCTGAAGCTTGAAGAGATCGCCTCTGATATCCGCAGCGGCAAAACCACCTTTGCCGAAGCAGCAAAAGAGTTCTCACAGGATCCAGGCTCTGCTAACCAGGGCGGCGATCTGGGTTGGTCAATGCCCGATATCTACGATCCGGCGTTCCGCGATGCGCTGATGCGTCTGAGCAAAGGCCAGCTGAGCGCGCCAGTGCACTCCACGTTTGGCTGGCACCTGATTGAGCTGATGGATACCCGCAAGGTCGATAAGACCGATGCGGCGCAAAAAGATCGCGCCTATCGCATGCTGTTCAACCGTAAGTTCGCTGAAGAAGCGCAAACCTGGATGCAGGAGCAACGCGCCAGTGCTTACGTGAAAATCCTGGACGGCAATGGCTAATACTCCGCGCGTGGTTATCACTCCCGGCGAACCCGCCGGGATTGGTCCCGACCTGGTTATTGCGCTTGCACAACACGACTGGCCCGTTGAGCTGGTCGTTTGTGCTTCTGAGCAGCTGCTGGCCGAGCGCGCAGCACTGCTCGGTCACGCCATACAATATCTCCCCTGGCAACCAGATGCCCCTGCCCGCCCACAGCGCGCAGGGACACTGACGGTCCTGCCCGTGGCGCTACATGCACCAGTCACACCAGGCAAACTTGACCCACGCAACGGCAACTACGTTGTCCAGACGCTGGCTCGCGCCTGTGACGGCTGCCTGAGCGGTGAGTTTGCCGCTGTGGTGACCGGCCCGGTACACAAAGGCATCATCAATGACGCGGGTGTGGCATTTACCGGCCATACGGAATTCTTCGAAGCCCGCTCAGGCAGTAAAAAAGTGGTGATGATGCTGGCAACAGAGGCGCTTCGCGTGGCGCTCGCCACGACGCACCTGCCACTGCGGGCGGTGGCCGATGCCATTACGCCGCCGCTGTTGCGCCAGGTGCTGGCTATTTTGCATCACGATTTGCAGACCAAATTCGGCATCACTCGCCCACACATTCTGGTCAGCGGCCTCAATCCACACGCCGGTGAAGGCGGGCACATGGGCACGGAAGAAATTGACACTATCATTCCCGTGCTTGATGAAATGCGCGCTGGCGGTATGCACCTTACCGGTCCACTGCCTGCCGACACGCTATTTCAGCCGAAATATCTTGAAAGTGCCGACGCCGTGCTGGCGATGTACCACGATCAGGGACTTCCCGTGCTAAAATACCAGGGCTTTGGTCGTGCGGTAAATATTACGCTTGGCCTGCCTTTCATTCGCACATCGGTTGACCACGGTACCGCACTTGAGCTTGCGGGCCAGGGCACAGCCGATGTCGGCAGTTTTATTACGGCGCTTAATCTCGCCACGAAAATGATCGTTAACAGTCAATGAATAATCGAGTTCACCAGGGCCACCTTGCCCGCAAACGCTTCGGGCAAAACTTTCTCAATGACCCGTTCATTATCGACAGCATCGTCAGCGCAATTAATCCGCAAAAAGGCGAAGCGCTGGTTGAAATCGGCCCGGGCCTGGCAGCACTCACCGAACCGGTGGGCGAGCGCCTGGACAAACTCACCGTCATCGAACTCGACCGCGATCTGGCTGCACGCCTGAAAACGCATCCGTTTCTTGGCCCCAAGCTGACCATTTATCAGCAGGATGCCATGACAATGGACTTCGGCGAGCTTTCCCGCCAGGAAGGCCAGCCGCTGCGCGTATTCGGTAACCTGCCGTACAATATTTCCACGCCGCTGATGTTCCACCTGTTTAGCTATACTGATGCCATAAAGGACATGCACTTTATGCTGCAAAAAGAGGTGGTCAATCGCCTGGTGGCTGGGCCAAACAGCAAAGCCTATGGCCGCCTGAGCGTGATGGCGCAGTACTACTGCCAGGTGATCCCGGTGCTGGAAGTACCGCCTGGCTCCTTTACGCCACCGCCTAAGGTTGATTCTGCCGTTGTGCGCCTGGTTCCGCATACTGAATTGCCGCATCAGGTAAAAGAGCTGCGCATACTGAGCAGGCTCACGACCGAAGCCTTTAACCAGCGTCGCAAGACGATTCGCAACAGTCTGGGGAATCTGTTCAGCCCACAAGTGCTGACAGAGTTGGGTGTTGATCCCGCGCTGCGTGCTGAAAACGTATCCGTGGCGCAGTACTGCCTGATGGCAAACCATCTGGCAGAGAATCCGCTACCGAAGGAGAGCTGATCCATGTCAGATACGCCTCGTGTTTGTGTCCAGGTACAGAGCGTTTACATCGAATCCCAGTCGGCTCCCGATGAGGAACGCTATGTCTTCGCCTATACCGTCACCATTCGCAATCTGGGGCACTGTTCGGTTCAGCTACTGGGCCGCTACTGGCTTATCACTAACGGCAACGGGCGTGAAACTGAGGTGCAGGGCGAGGGCGTGGTCGGCGTCCAGCCGCATATCGAACCTGGTGATGACTACCAATATACCAGCGGCGCGGTCATTGAAACGCCCCTTGGCACCATGCAGGGTCATTATGAAATGATTGACGAGCAGGGTCGCCCGTTCCACCTCGACATTCCGGTCTTCCGACTGGCTGTTCCCATTCTCATTCACTGATAATCTCATGTCGACATACCTGATTGGCGACGTTCACGGCTGCTACGATGAACTGCTCGCACTGTTAAAACAGGTTGAATTTACGCCTGGCAAGGACACGCTGTGGCTGACTGGCGATCTGGTCGCCCGCGGTCCTGGTTCGCTGGATGTACTGCGTTTTGTGCGCGACCTGGGTGATGCAGTACGCCTGGTACTCGGTAATCACGATTTGCATCTGCTGGCCGTTTACGCAGGCATCAGCCGTAATAAACCCAAAGATCGCGTTAGCGCGCTACTCGAAGCGCCCGATGCCGACGAGCTGCTCAACTGGCTGCGCCGCCAGCCTCTGTTGCAGGTCGATGAAGAGAAGAAACTAGTGATGGCCCACGCAGGGATAACCCCGCAATGGGATCTCCCAACGGCCATTAACTGCGCTCGCGATGTCGAAGCGGTGCTCTCAAGCGACAGCTATCCGCTGTTCCTTGATGCCATGTATGGCGATATGCCTAACAACTGGAGTGAAGAGCTGACCGGACTGGCGCGCCTGCGTTTTATTACCAATGCCCTGACGCGCATGCGCTACTGCTTCCCGAACGGGCAGCTGGATATGTACTGCAAGGATACGCCGGAAAACGCCCCTGCGCCGCTCAAGCCCTGGTTTGCCATCCCCGGCCCGGTGTCGCAAGCGTACAGTATTGTGTTTGGCCACTGGGCCTCGCTGGAAGGCCAGGGTACGCCAGAGGGCGTTTATGCGCTTGATACCGGCTGCTGCTGGGGCGGGACGCTAACCTGCCTGCGCTGGGAAGATAAAGCGGTATTTACCCAGACCTCACATCGCCAGAGCGGCAATGATGAAGGGAGTGCGGCGGTGGCGTCGTAACGCGGTTATCCGTAACTACTGACGTAAAAAAGGAGGCGGAAGCCTCCTTTTTTATTGCCCGGTTACTGGCGTCGTTCCAGAATTTCAAAAAAACAGCCGTGTGAGTTGTTGTCATCTGCATCACGAAACTCACTGAACACCGGCTGCCATTCATCCGGCTCATATTCCGGGAAGTGCGTATCGCCTTCCACCTCGGCATCAATGTGCGTCAGATACAGGCGCTGGGCCAGCGGCAGGAATTGCTCATAAACGCGGCCACCGCCAATCACCATAATCTCATCTACCTCGCCGCAGGCGGCGATGGCGTCTTCAACCGAGCTGACCCAGGTGACGTGCTCATCCGTGCCTGGATGACGGCTGATGACAATATTCTTCCTGTCCGGGAGCGGGCGGCCAATAGATTCCCAGGTCAGGCGTCCCATAATGACCGGTTTGTTAAGCGTGTTACGTTTAAACCAGGCGAGATCTGCCGGTAAATTCCACGGCATGGCGTTTTCCATACCAATAACGCGATCTGCCGCAAGTGCGGCAATCAGACTGATCATGTGAAGAATCTCAGGGGGATGAAAATTGTCGCCACTATACGGAAAGCATAATCTGGCGTCGACTGTCTGCCGCCCAATTTTTACTACCGTCCTCCGGCAGTATCTGGATAGCATGGCAGACAGTATAACGGGACCGCTGATTGTTACGCGTAAAGTAATTGCAACGGAGCGTAAATAAAAGTCGTCATCCGCGCTACTCGCGCTGTCGGCAAGCGAGTATAGTGACGCGATTATTTCTGTACTGAGCGTTTCGCCATGCTGGAAACTACGTTTTTTATCGCTACTATCGCCACGCTTGGCATGATCTCACCAGGCCCAGACTTCTTCCTGGTGATTAAAAATGCGGCTCGCTACCCGCGTACAGCTGCGCTGATGACCAGTGCTGGCGTGGTTTGTGGCGTGATGACGCACATGAGCTATTGCGTGGCAGGGCTTGCCGTAGTTATCACCACCACGCCGTGGCTGTTTGGGTTACTAAAGTACGCCGGGGCGGCTTATCTGGTGTGGGTTGGACTGCACGCGCTGTTCTCTCGCGGCGATAGCAAAATGGATGTCAGCCAGTATGCACAGCAGCACACCTCGCTGAAAAAAGCCTTTATGCAGGGTTATCTGTGCAACCTGCTCAATCCCAAGGCGACACTGTTCTTCCTCGCGATGTTTACCCAGGTCCTGAGCGTGGACTCAGGCTTGGGTGAAAAGCTCTGGTACGCCGCAATTATCGTCGGGCTTTCCGTGCTGTGGTGGCCGCTGCTGGTCGTGCTTATCCAAAGCGAACCGGTGCGCAAGGGACTTGCTAAGGCGCAAAAGATTGTCGATAAGCTTCTGGGCGGCGTGCTGATTGCGCTGGGCGTGAAGGTGGCACTGAGTTAAGTCGCCTTACATACAACAGGCACGGCTTTTCGCTGGCAGTGCAATGGCATGAGAAACCCGGCATGCGGACCGGGTCTGTAAAAAAGCACATTAACTCACTGGCATACCGCTGGCATCGCACAGGGAGATTAGTTACCACGCGCGCCTGTTGTATCGGCGTCAAACTTCTGTTTAAGAGACTGGGCCGCCGGGACCAGCGCTCTGAACAGTTTGTCTTTAGCAACAAGCTGCATCGGCATGAGCGCATCTGGTGTGGGGGCGACAGGAATCAATCTCTCCTCATCCGCACCATGCAGCCAGACGGCGACAAAATGCAGCGCAGGAGCAGACAACAGACGCAGTTCAACGCTTTTGCCGTGCAATACAGACGCTTTTTCCGCCATAACGAGCGCATCAACGATTGAAGTCGCCATCGGCCCGCAACGCAGCGCACTCAATTGCATTTTATCGCCACACCACGTTAACTGGGCATCTGCAACCGCCTCATTGTTGATAAATACCAGCTGATGCCACTCACCTTTTACCGCATAGCTGAGGTCGCAGCCCGCCGCCAGGTCGTCTAACTGCAGGGCATAACCAGGATAAGCGTCCGACAAACTCAGTGAAGCGACACCTGTCTTACTCACAGACGCCGTGATATTCAGTACCTGCGCCTGCAATGCAGCCTGTATAGCCGGAATAATGGTTTTTTCATCGTGGGCCGGGGTGCCGGGAAACGTTATTTTCATTATGCACTCTCCTGATTTTTCTTTGTGAAATAGGTGTGGGTCCAGCTTCCTCCGCTTTGATAATTCGCCGGAAAAGCATTGAGTGCATAAAGGCTAAAGCCATGAATGGAATCTGCCGTCCACACATAGTCACCGTAATAGCCGTTAATCACCAGGAAGTGCGCACCGCCACCAAACCAGGCACAACGTAATCCAATGGGACGCCCGGCGTGAATTTCTTTTTTAATTTCTTGAAACTGAATTTTTGTTGGCACCATTCGATCAAAGCTGCGCGTTTGCATCAGCGCGGTGTCAAGATAGCCATAAATATTGCACGGCACCGGTTGTGCGCAGCAGTCACGGCTTAATTCTGCACTGGCAACGTCACACTGAGTGAACGTACCTGAACCGTAATAATAATTCCCGACCGAGGTGGAGACCGCCGCCCAGCACCAGTTGCTTTGTAACTGCTGCTGAATGAGAAAAGTAATACGTGCTGAATCCGGTGCTCTCGTTTGCGATTTAAAAGCGATATCAAGTTTTCCGTGTTCTGAAAGATGCCCGACAAGACATTGCGGTAATTCAGCATTCACATCTATTATTGCTTTATTGTTTATCATTTCCACCTCCCGGTGAATATGTTGCTGGCATAATCGTTAGTAGGGTTAATTGCCCGCTCTCCTTTAGTCACTCGTTCAGCGGGTGAAATTACCCCACTTTTCATTATGGAAGCTGAGTAAATATACCAGGAGAGACGTTCTCTCACATAAAGCCATTGCGTTATGTGCAAAAAGAAAATAACAAGCCTGAAAATTACGAACAATTTCAATATTTATGGCGGCGGCATCATCTATTATTTAAAGCTGCGAGCAGTGGCGTACAAACAGGTTGTTGGCAAGGCTCAAGAATAAGGGAGTAAAATCGTAAGAAATGGCATTATTCGTTTTAAATAATTATCAGGTTAACGCAACCTTTTCCCGGCGGTGACAATACAGCCGGAACGTTATGGCGTTTCGACACTTTCTGAGGCGGAGAGACCACGAATCCGTTGGCGAGGCCGCTGCATTTGGTTTATCCCCCGCCTGCGCGGGGAACACTTCATAAGCGCGATAACGTTTGATTTAAAGAACGGTTTATCCCCGCTCGCGCGGGGAACACTTGAAATCTGAGAATATTACTGGCGTAAATGTCGGTTTATCCCCGCTCGCGCGGGGAACACCGCAATTCCATCGGCCACATATTCTGATAGGCCGGTTTATCCCCGCTCGCGCGGGGAACACTACCCATTGTCGGCATGGAGCAGATACGAGGCCGGTTTATCCCCGCTCGCGCGGGGAACACCTCATCAAGGCCCAGAAAAATGGCGTCGCGCTCGGTTTATCCCCGCTCGCGCGGGGAACGCGACATCGCGTCGAGCAATACGGATCTGCAGCGCGGTTTATCCCCGCTCGCGCGGGGAACGCCCGCTTGCGCAATCTGGCACGCTGATGGGTTTCGGTTTATCCCCGCTCGCGCGGGGAACGCGCCGTATTTGATAAGACCTGGTGCGGAGAGCGCGGTTTATCCCCGCTCGCGCGGGGAACGCGTATTCTACAAAATGAATAAAAACAATGATGACGGTTTATCCCCGCTCGCGCGGGGAACGCAAAAAAGGGTCACCCATTTTGATGCCGAGCGTCGGTTTATCCCCGCTCGCGCGGGGAACGCGCTGGCTGGTCTGGCGCGTCATTTGTTAAGGCCGGTTTATCCCCGCTCGCGCGGGGAACGCTCTAAATCTATCTTATTGAAATAACTATTTAATTCCAGTGGCAATAAATCCACCAACAAAACATCACGCACGTAAAATTTTAACCAATTGATTTCAAAAGATTTAAAAAAACCTCATTGGCGCTTAAGTCCGAAGTACCAAAAGACACCGCTTTACAGCCCCGCAGGGCGCGTTAGAGCTGCCCGCCCTGCGGTTTAACCTAATGCCCTCAAACCCCGGGCTTCGCCTCTGGCTCATCGGCCGGATTGCCGCTGTGTCGGCCCTCTTCAGTACCCTGCCAGCCATGGCGCTGAATCAGGGCCAGATTGGCGCGGTCTTCGCTAATGATTTCTGTAAGCATATCGCTGGTGCGGCGCAGCACCGCGGCGCGCGCTTTGGTGCTGTCTTCCCCCTCGACCATTTCCTCCACCATCCGCTGGTTAAAGCGCCGGAACAGATCGGCACGCTCACGCGCCTCGTAGTTATCAAGCCCCAGCTGCTCCAGCGCCCGCCGTCCGGCCACCAGCGCGCCTTCAAAGGTTTCGCGCTCAGGATGTTCAATGCCCATCTGGCGCAGCCGTATGTAATGATCAATGTCGCGCGCGCGGGCGATTATCCGTAAATCAGGGAACTGGTTTTTTACCAGCTCGGTGAGCTGCATGCTAGTTTCAGGGTCATCAATGGCGTTAATCAGCACCTCTGCTTTTGCCGCTCCGGCTGACTCCAGCAAATCAAGGCGCGTGGCATCGCCGTAAAACACCTTCATACCAAATTTGCGCAGCGTTTCAATGTGGTCAGGGTCGTGATCGAGAACCACCATTTTCACCCCGCTGGAGAGCAGCAGACGACCCGTAATCTGACCAAAACGGCCGAACCCGGCCACAATCACCCGCGGCTGCTCGGCATCAATCTCATCGGCCTCACGCTCCTGAGTGCTATCGTTTTTCTCCAGACGTGAGAGCAACACCAGCAACAGCGGGGTTGCTGCCATTGACAGCGCGACGGCGAGCGTCAGTGATTTCGCCCAACCGTCATCCAGTACCTGGGCCATGCTTGCCGCGCCGAAAATCACAAACGCAAATTCACTGCCCTGCCCCAGGAGCACGGCAAACGTACGCCACTGGCGGCGCGGCACCCGCAGCGGGCGAGCAATCAGCCACAACATGACGGTTTTAATAACAAGGAAACCGAACAGCAGAGTCAGCACCCGCAGCGGCGAGTCCACCAGCGTGCCGAAATCAACCGACATTCCAACACCAATGAAAAACAGCCCCAGCAACAGTCCCTTAAACGGTTCAATATCGCTTTCCAGCGCGTGGCGGTATTCGGAGCTTGCCAGCAGCACCCCGGCAAGAAACGCGCCCATTGCCATCGACAACCCGGCCTCTTCCAGCAGCAGCCCAAAGCCAAACACCAGAAACAGCGCCACGGCACTGAATACTTCGCGCAGGCCAGAGCGTGCAACAAACCGCAGCAGCGGGCGAGTGACATAGCGTCCCAGCAGCACGACCAGCGCAAGTGCCCCCACCACCTTCAGCGCCGAGAAGAAAAAAGCCCCCGACGTGGTGGCTGCACTGCTACTTGCCAGCAAAGGGATCATCGCCACCAGCGGGATTGCCGCAATGTCCTGAAATAGCAACACCGCAAAGGCGCTACGCCCCATCGGTGAAAGAGTGAGGTTACGTTCGTTCATGGCCTGCATCGCGATAGCCGTAGACGACAGCGCCAGCGTCAGACCAATCAGCACCGCAACCGGTACGCTCAGCCCAAGCAGTGCACAGAACACGCCCAGCGCCAGTCCGCAAGCCGCCATTTGCAGCACTCCGCCGCCAAACACCGAGGCGCGCAGCGTCCACAGGCGTTTAGGATCAAGCTCCAGGCCAATCACAAACAACATCAGCACTACGCCAATCTCGGCAAAGCTCAGGATGGCTTCGGCATCTGTCACCAGACGCAGGCCCCACGGCCCGATGATACAACCGGCAATCAGATAGCCCAGCACTGAGCCAAGGCCCAGGCGCACCGCAACAGGTACAATCAGCGCTGCCGAACCGAGGTAAATCAGCGCCTGTATCAGGCTGTGACTATCCATGCACCACCTCCTGCCACGACGCCAGACGTTGGTAGTAGGCCTGCGCCTGCGTACTCAGCGTGTTGTCATCGCAAATAAAGGTACAGTGCATAGAAAATGGCTCCAGCCAGCGCAAGCCGCAGTAAAGTGCTGTGGCCTGCAACGGCTGACCGAGTATCGCAAAACCGGGGTTATCACCAATATCAAAATGCTGCTCACCGCCGCCAGTGGTCACGGCCCACAGCACGCTTTTGCCATGCAATGCCCCGCCGCCTTTACCATAGGCCCAGCCGTGGGCCAGCACTTTATCCATCCACAGCTTCAGCAATGGCGGCACGCTGTACCACTGCATGGGATGTTGCCAGACCACCAAATCGGCACGGCTCAGTGCCGCCTGCTCAGCGGCGATATCAATATTAAAGTCGGGGTAAAGCTGGTAGAGAGAACGGATTTCTACGTTGGGAAGCGTCCCTGCCAACTCAATCATCCGCTTGTTAGCATGGGAATGCTGCGGATAGGGGTGTGCATAAATAATCAGAATCATGGATTCGCCTGTCTTTCACCGCATTGTTGTTATGCATCACAGTGTAGACAGTTAATCCGGTGGCTTACAGCGCCCAGGGAAGAAATGCAGCGGCAACGCCACTGCATGCTAAAGGTTAATTATCCAGCTCGCTCATGGATTTAACCCGGTCACGGTTAATCTGCTCTGTCTGGCCGGTTTCGGCATTTTTATAAGAAACCAGTCCGGTATCGTCATCGACCTGCGGCTTGCCGTCGGTAACAATAGTTTTGCCATCATTGGTTCTTACCGTCTGGTTAGACGAACAGCCGCTGACAAACAGCAGCGCGAGTGCAGTGAGTGAAGTAGTAACCAGTAGTGTCGTTCGCATTGTGCTCTCCCTTCATCGTAGTCATTTCATAACCTTAGTTAGTAAACTATAGACAAAGAACATGGCTTTAAACGCGCAGACAGCGAAAACCGGAACACTCCGAGAGCAATAAAAAACGGCCCCCACTGTGGGGGCCGTTAATTTTACTGATCTACTGGTAAGGATTATTTCGCAATCTGCGCGTGCATTTCCTGTACAGACGTTACCTTGTCAGTTGCGTCTGCGGCCAGCGCCATGGTGGTGGCAAAGCCGCCGTTCAGCGTGGTGTCGTAATGCACTTTATATTGCAGTGCGCTGCGGCGAATAACGCGTGAATCTTCAATCGCCTGGCGGCCTGCCGTGGTGTTGATGATGTAGCTGTACTCACCGTTTTTGATGCGGTCCTGAATGTGCGGACGGCCTTCGTGCACTTTGTTGACCAGGCGCGGATTGATTCCCGCTTCACCCAGCACAATCGCGGTGCCGTGAGTCGCATCCAGCTCATAGCCATGCTTGATAAGGCGAGCAGCGAGGTCCACCACGCGCTCTTTATCGCCTTCACGCACGGAGAGCAGCGCACGACCGCTTTTCTTCATGGTGGAGCTGCTGCCAAGCTGTGCTTTAGCAAACGCCTCGGCAAAGGTGCGGCCCACGCCCATCACTTCACCGGTGGAGCGCATTTCTGGCCCCAGCAGCGGGTCAACGCCCGGGAACTTGTTGAACGGCAGCACCACTTCCTTCACGGAGTAGTACGGCGGGATGATTTCTTTGGTGCAGCCCTGCTCGGCAAGGGTCTTACCGGTCATCACGCGCGCTGCCACTTTCGCCAGCGGCAGGCCGGTGGCTTTGGAGACGAACGGCACGGTACGCGCGGCTCGCGGGTTAACCTCGATGAGGTACACCTCGTTGTCTTTGACCGCAAACTGCACGTTCATCAGACCGCGTACCTGCAACTCCAGCGCCAGTTTCTGCACCTGCTGGCGCATTTCGTCCTGAATCGCCTGGCTCAGCGTGTAGGCTGGCAGTGAACAAGCCGAGTCGCCGGAGTGAACGCCCGCCTGCTCGATGTGCTCCATGATGCCGCCAATCAGCACCGTTTCGCCATCGCACACCGCGTCCACGTCAACTTCTACGGCGTCGTCGAGGAAGCGGTCCAGCAGTACCGGCGCGTCGTTAGACACGCTCACCGCGGTCTGGAAGTAGCGCTTGAGGTCGACTTCGTCATAGACGATTTCCATTGCGCGGCCGCCCAGCACGTAAGACGGGCGTACCACCAGCGGGTAACCAATCTCTTTAGCTTTCTCTACCGCCTGCTCGATGGCCGTTACGGTGGCGTTAGCCGGTTGCTTGAGCTTCAGGCGATCTACCGCCTGCTGGAAGCGCTCACGGTCTTCGGCGCGATCAATAGCGTCCGGGCTGGTGCCAATAACCGGTACACCGGCCGCTTCCAGCGCACGCGCCAGTTTCAGCGGCGTCTGGCCGCCGTACTGCACGATAACGCCCTTCGGCTTCTCAATACGCACGATTTCCAGCACGTCTTCCAGCGTCACCGGCTCGAAATACAGGCGGTCTGAGGTGTCGTAATCGGTGGAGACGGTTTCCGGGTTGCAGTTGACCATAATGGTTTCATAACCGTCTTCGCGCAGCGCCAGAGAGGCGTGTACGCAGCAGTAGTCAAACTCAATGCCCTGGCCGATACGGTTCGGGCCACCGCCCAGCACCATGATTTTTTCACGGTCCTGGCTCGGATTGGCTTCGCACTCTTCCTCATAGGTGGAGTACATGTAGGCGGTGTCGGTCGCAAACTCAGCCGCGCAGGTATCCACGCGCTTGTAGACCGGATGGATAGCCAGCTTCTCACGCAGCTTGCGGATTTCGCTTTCTGCCACGCCCACCAGTTTTGCCAGACGCGCGTCGGCAAAGCCTTTGCGCTTGAGGTGGCGCAGGAAGTCGGCGTTCAGACCGGTGATACCGATATCAGCCACCTGCTCTTCCAGGCGCACCAGCTCTTCAATCTGCACCAGGAACCAGCGGTCAATATTGGTCAGGTTGAACACGCCGTCAACGGACAGCCCGGCGCGGAACGCATCAGCGATATACCAGATACGCTCGGCACCAGCGTCTTTCAGTTCGCGGCGGATTTTAGTCAGCGCTTCAGGGTCGTCCAGGCTCACTTTCGGGTCAAAACCGGCCGCACCCACTTCCAGGCCGCGCAGCGCTTTTTGCAGCGATTCCTGCTGGGTACGGCCAATCGCCATGACTTCGCCCACGGACTTCATCTGGGTGGTCAGGCGGTCGTTCGCACCGGCAAATTTTTCAAAGTTGAAGCGCGGGATTTTGGTCACAACGTAGTCGATAGACGGCTCAAACGAGGCCGGAGTACGCCCGCCGGTGATGTCGTTCATCAGTTCATCAAGGGTGTACCCCACCGCCAGCTTGGCCGCCACTTTAGCAATCGGGAAGCCGGTCGCTTTAGAGGCCAGCGCCGAGGAGCGCGACACACGCGGGTTCATTTCGATAACAATCAGACGACCGTTTTTCGGGTTCACCGCAAACTGTACGTTAGAGCCACCAGTTTCCACGCCGATTTCACGCAGCACCGCCATCGAGGCGTTACGCATGATCTGGTATTCCTTGTCGGTCAGGGTCTGGGCCGGGGCCACGGTGATGGAGTCACCGGTGTGGATGCCCATCGCATCGAAGTTTTCGATGGAGCAGACGATGATGCAGTTGTCGTTTTTGTCACGCACCACTTCCATCTCGTACTCTTTCCAGCCAATGAGCGACTCGTCAATCAGCAGTTCATTGGTCGGCGACAGGTCGAGGCCGCGGGCGCAGATTTCTTCAAACTCTTCGCGGTTGTAGGCGATGCCGCCACCGGTGCCGCCCATGGTAAACGACGGACGGATGATGCACGGATAACCCACGTCAGCCGCCACGGCCAGCGCTTCATCCATGGTGTGTGCAATGCCGGAGCGCGCGGTGTCGAGGCCAATTTTCTTCATCGCCACGTCGAAACGGCGGCGGTCTTCGGCTTTATCAATCGCATCGGCAGTGGCACCAATCATGGTCACGCCGAACTCTTCCAGCACGCCCTGGCGCTCAAGCTCCAGCGCGCAGTTGAGCGCAGTCTGGCCGCCCATGGTCGGCAGCACCGCATCCGGGCGCTCTTTTTCGATAATCTTACGCACCACTTCCCAGTGGATAGGCTCAATGTAGGTTGCATCGGCCATTTCCGGGTCGGTCATGATGGTCGCCGGGTTGGAGTTCACCAGGATAACGCGGTAGCCCTCTTCGCGCAGCGCCTTACACGCCTGTGCGCCGGAGTAGTCAAACTCGCAGGCCTGGCCGATAACAATCGGGCCAGCGCCAAGAATCAGGATGCTTTTAATATCTGTACGTTTTGGCATAGCTCTTTTTCGCTCCTGATTATTTCGCGGAAGTGCGGTATTGCTCGATAAGCTCGATAAAGTGGTCAAACAGCGGCGCGGCGTCGTGCGGGCCAGGGCTTGCTTCCGGGTGTCCCTGGAAGCTGAAAGCCGCTTTATCGGTGCGATGAATGCCCTGCAAGGTGCCATCAAACAGCGATGTATGGGTCACGCGCAGGTTGGCCGGGAGCGTGGCTTCGTCCACGGCAAAGCCGTGGTTCTGAGCGGTGATCATCACGGCTTCGCGGTCGATATCTTTAACCGGGTGATTGCCGCCGTGGTGACCAAACTTCATCTTCACGGTTTTGGCACCACTTGCCAGCGCCAGCAGCTGATGGCCAAGGCAGATACCAAATACCGGCACGTCGGTTTCGAGGAAGCGCTTAATTGCGCTAATGGCGTAGTCACACGGCTCCGGGTCGCCAGGGCCGTTGGAGAGGAAGATGCCGTCCGGGTTCATCTTCAGCACGTCTTCTGCCGATGTTTGCGCTGGCACCACCGTCAGGCGGCAGCCGCGGTCCACCAGCATGCGCAGGATGTTGCGCTTCACGCCGTAGTCGTAAGCCACCACGTGGAACGGTAGCTCGCTTTCTTTTTTCGCTTCCGGCAGTTCGCCTGCCAGCGTCCAGCTCCCCTGCAACCAGCTGTAAGACTCGCTGGTGGTCACTTCTTTTGCCAAATCCATACCCTTAAGGCCAGGGAAAGACTTCGCTTTTTCCTGCGCCAGTGCGGCATCGAGGTTATCGCCCGCGATAATGCAGCCGTTCTGCGCGCCTTTTTCACGCAGCAGGCGGGTCAGCTTGCGGGTGTCGATATCGGCAATCGCCACAATGTTGTGACGCTTGAGGTAAGAAGAGAGATCTTCCTGGCTGCGGTAGTTGCTGGCGATGATGGGCAGGTCGCGGATGATTAGGCCCTGCGCGTGAACCTGTGCGGATTCTTCATCTGCCGGGTTAGTACCGACGTTACCAATATGGGGATAAGTGAGAGTGACAATCTGGCGGGAATAGGAGGGATCGGTGAGGATTTCTTGATAACCGGTCATAGAAGTATTGAAAACAACCTCTCCCACCGCCGATCCCGTTGCCCCTATGGCCCGACCGTGGAATTGGGTTCCGTCTTCCAGAACCAATAGCGCTGACTTAATCAAAACGTCCTCCAGGGAATAAACAATCAGTTTATTTGCATATTAATTCAACCATGACGGAAGAATCAATGCATAAACGCCCACCAGGTGAATTTTTGGCAAACGGCGGCATTCTAGAGATAACCCAGAGAAAAGTCCAGTCTGAAGGTGATTTTTTATGATGTTTTTGAGGCACTGAGAAGAAATGACACAACAAAAAGCCAAAAACAGGAGAAAACCAGGCGAGTAAAACGCTTTCGTCATGATGAAAACTAAAAAATCAGTCTACCACAACATCAAAAGTGGACCAAATGGTCAAATTAAGCAAAAGCAGGTTATCAGATTGTCAATAACAGCAACTTTTACGCGTTTAATTTAAAATAACCACAAAACACATCAAAAATCACAAAAGAAAAAGGGCAATAAATAATTGCCCTGTCAATCAATGCACTACGATTGCAATAACCACATCACGATGGGTATCAGAAATCAAATGCTGCGCAAATCCAGCACATCACGCATATCATAAAGGCCATTTTGTCTGCCTTTCAGCCAGATAGCGGAACGAACAGCGCCATTAGCAAACGTCATGCGGCTTGACGCCTTATGGGTAATCTCAATACGCTCGCCGATATCCGCAAACATCGCGGTATGTTCACCTACAATGTCACCTGCACGCACGGTGGCAAAACCGATAGTGCCCGGCTCACGTTCGCCGGTGTGCCCTTCACGCGCATACACTGCGCAGTCGCGTAAATCTTTGTTCAGCGCTCCGGCAATCGCCTCGCCCATGGCCAGCGCCGTACCTGATGGCGCATCCACTTTATGGCGGTGGTGCGCTTCAATAATTTCAATATCCGTATAGTCGCCCATCACTTTGGCGGTTTTTTCTAAAAGGCGCAGCAACACGTTCACGCCAACGCTAAAGTTCGCGGCAAACACGATTGGGATGTCGGCGGCGGCCTCTTCAATGGCTTTTTTACCCGCGTCGCCAAAACCGGTGGTGCCGATTATCATGCCTTTACCGTGCTGACGGCAAAATGCCAGGTGGTTCAGCGTCCCTTCCGGGCGCGTGAAGTCGATGAGGATATCGAAATCATTGACCACCTCATCAAGGCGACTGTGAACCGTTACGCCACAGCGGCCAGCGCCCGCCAGCTCGCCAGCGTCGCTGCCAACAAGCGAGGAGCCTTCGCGCTCCAGCGCGGCCCCCGGCGTGACGCCATCCATTTGCAGAGCAGCCTGAATCAGCTGCCGTCCCATACGGCCACCCGCTCCCGCGATAGCGACGCGGACCTGTGCTTCATGCATAGTTATACTCTTTTTCACTTGTTAAATTGTCGTTCAAACGTTTTCAGGTTAGCCAGCCCGCAAGCGGGCTGCCAGCCAAACCTGCGCATAATTAGAATTTAATGATAATCCGCGCCGGATATCAGTAAAAAGCATGATTCCCTGGCAGAATGTGGGCATAGCCAGCCAACCTTCTCTCACGCCACCTCTGCCCGCTGAATCTTCGCTATGGAGCCAACGCCAGCACCTGAGAAGCCCAGTCGCGAAACCCTGCTATATCGATGTCCAGCGCCACCTGCGCATTCGCGGGTTGCCCAAATTTGTTATCAATATCCACCACCGTTGCGCCTGAGGTCCAGCGGCCCTGGGTTTCCACCGCCACAAAGCACGAATGCCACTCAAACAGCGCCGGGCGTACCAGGGCGGCGATGGCGCACAAGTCATGCATACGCAGCCCCGTTGTCATGGAGCCGCTGCGATAGTGGCTAAAAATCCCATGCAGCATCTTGCCGCTGCGCCCATGCGTTGGCAGCGCCGCCAGGTATTCCGGCGTCAGAACGGCGTTGTTGGTCACATCCAGCCCGCACATCTGGATTTGCAGGCCACTCTCAAACACGCGTGCGGCGGCCTCCGGGTCAACCCCCATATTGAACTCGGCGTAAGGCGTAAAGTTGCCGCGCCCGGCAGAGCCGCCCATCAGCACAATACGGCTGATTTTGCTTTTGCACTCCGGGTACTGCGTTAACAGCAGCGCGATGTTGGTCAGCGGGCCAATAGCGACCAGCGTCACCGGCTCGGCGCTGGCGTTAAGGCACTCATGCATCGCCTCAACCGCAGGCTTATTCAGTACCGTGCGCCGGGTTTGCTCAAAGGAATAACCCGCCATGCCCGACTCACCGTGCACCGACGCCGCATCGCGCAACGGGCGCACCAGCGGTGTGGCAGCACCGCGGGCAACCGGCACAGAGGCATTCCAGAAATCCATCAGTTGCAATGCATTGCGGGTAGTTTTGTCGATACTGACGTTACCCGCAACCGTGGTAATCAGGCGCAAATCCAGCTCTGGTGCATGCAGCGCCGCGGCGATGGCGACGGCATCGTCAATGCCAAGATCGGTATCGAGGATGATCGGGATTCGGGTCATGCGTTTCTCCTTAAAAAGGATAAAAAAATGCCAGGCAGTGCCTGGCATCTTCTCACAATCGTCACGACAAAAAGTTACTGCACTTCACGGACATCCAGGCGCAGCTCTTTCGGGACTTCAAAAACAATGTTTTCTTCACGCCCGGTCAACTCCTGCAACGCTTCACCACCCAGCGTTTTCAGGCGTGCGATAACGTTTTGCACCAGGATATCTGGCGCAGAGGCACCGGCTGTCACACCAACGCAATTCACGCCGCTAAACCAGGACTCCTGAATATCGTCAGCGTCATCAATCAGCCACGCGGTTTTCCCCATACGCTGGGCCAGTTCAGCCAGGCGGTTGGAGTTTGATGAGTTTTTCGAGCCAACCACCAGCACAACATCTGCCTGCGCCGCCAGCGCCCTTACCGCCTCCTGGCGGTTGGTGGTCGCGTAGCAGATATCATCTTTGCGCGGCCCGACGATGTCTGGAAAACGCTTGCGCAGCGCATCAATCACCTCCGAGGTATCGTCTACAGAGAGCGTGGTCTGGGTCATAAAGGAGAGTTTTTTCTCATCCTTGACGCTGAGCGTCCACACATCTTCCGGCGATTCCACCAGATACATGCCGCCTTTTGGGTTGCTGTACTGGCCCATCGTGCCTTCCACTTCCGGGTGCCCGGCGTGGCCGATAAGAATTGACTCCTCACCGCGGCGACTGGCACGCGCCACTTCCATATGCACCTTGGTCACCAGCGGACAAGTGGCATCAAAAATGGTCAGGTCACGGCTTTTCGCTTCGTTACGCACCGCCTGAGATACACCGTGCGCAGAGAAAATCAGGATGGTGCCGTCTGGCACTTCGCTGATTTCTTCAATGAAGATAGCGCCGCGCGCACGCAGGCTGTCCACCACGTAACGGTTGTGCACCACTTCATGGCGGACATAAATGGGCGCGCCGTAAATTTCCAGCGCGTTTTCCACGATGCTGATCGCCCTGTCGACGCCCGCGCAAAAGCCGCGTGGGTTTGCCAGCAGAATCTGCATTTAAGCCTCCAGTACCGGATTGACGTCCAGTACTTCAATGTCAAAATGGATGGTTTGCCCGGCGAGCGGATGGTTGAAATCAACGGTAATGGAATCCCCGTTAACGTCACGTATCACGCCAGGCATTTCGCTGCCGTCCATTGCGGTAAAGAGCATAATCGCCCCCGGCTCCGGCTCCCCGGCATCGATAAACTCGCGACGGGAGAAATACTGGATAAGATCCGGGCTGATAGTGCCAAAGGCATCTTCAGGCTGTAGCGTGAAGCTGGTCTTCGCTCCCTCTTTCAGACCGAGCAGGTGCTGCTCCAGCCCTTCAGACAAGCTGGCGTCACCGAGGCGGAACAGCGCAGGCTTACCGCCCGCGCGCGTTGACTCGGCCACAGAGCCATCTTCCAGCTTGAGGGTAAAATGCACCAGCACTGCGCTGTCGCTTTGTACTGAATCAGACATCAGCTTTCCTTTGGCTTAGCCGATTTGCCGGACGGAATAAAGCTTTCCAGCACAATCAGCGCGGCACCGATACAGATACCCACATCGGCAAAATTAAAGGTGGCGAAATGCCAGTCGCCGACGTAGAAATCAATCATGTCGACCACAAAACCGTGCACCATCCTGTCGAACAGGTTGCCGAGCGCGCCGCCAATAATCAGCGCGTAGGCAATGTTGTTGAGCTTCTGACTGGCGCTTGAGCGGTACATCAGCACCACCAGTACCACGGCAATTCCCACCGCGATACCCGCGAAGAACCAGCGCTGCCAGCCGCCTTTGTCGGCCAGGAAGCTGAATGCTGCACCAGGGTTATGTGCGTAGTGCAGATTCAGAAATGGAATGACCGCCCGGGTTTCATACAGCTGGAAGTTATCCATAATCCACTGTTTGACACCCAGATCCACCACCAGAACCAGAAGCGCCAGCCACAGCCAGCGCAGTCCGGTAGAAAGTATCGGTTTACTCATCAGGCAAACTTACGTTTTTCGCCGTCACCGGCGACGTTGCTGACACAGCGACCGCAGAGTTCTGCGTGATCCGCCACCTGGCCGACATCGGTGGTGTAATGCCAGCAACGCGGGCATTTCTCACCTTCGGCTTTATGCAGCGCCACCTTCAACCCTTTGAGCAGTTCGCTCTGCTGGGCGTCGGCACCTGCCTGCGCATAATCACTGACGCTCGCGCTGGAGGTCAACAGGACAAATCGCAGTTCATCGCCCAGGGCCGTGAGTTTGGCTGCCAGTTCCGGCTCGGCATACAACGCTACCGCGGCTTCAAGCGATCCACCCACGCGTTTGTCGGCGCGCGCCTGCTCAATGACCTTGTTCACTTCACCGCGCACTTTCAAAAGCTCGGTCCAGTAAGCGTCGTTCATCGCTTCGTTATCCGCAAGACCAAACAGGCCTTCGTACCACTCACCGGTAAACACGTATTTCTCGCGCTCACCCGGCAGGTAGCCCCAGACTTCGTCTGCGGTGAAAGAGAGGATAGGTGCCATCCAGCGCACCAGCGCCTCACAGATGTGATACAGCGCGGTCTGGCAGCTGCGGCGCGCCACGCTGTCGGCTTTGGCGGTGTACTGGCGGTCTTTGATGATGTCGAGGTAGAACGAGCCCATCTCAACCGAGCAGAAGCGCATCAGGCGCTGCACCACTTCGTGGAAGTCGTAATCTTCGTAGGCCTTGAGGATGTCTGCCTGAGCGGCTTTGGCACAGCCCACTGCCCAGCGGTCCAGCACTACCATCTCTTCTGGCTTGACCATGTCTTTTACTGGATCAAAGCCATTGAGGTTCGCCAGTAGGAAGCGTGCGGTGTTACGGATACGGCGATAGGCGTCTGCGGCACGTTTGAGGATCTCATCAGAGACCGCCATTTCGCCGGTGTAGTCGGTAGACGCCACCCACAGGCGCAGAATGTCAGCACCCAGCTTATTCATGACATCCTGCGGGCTAACGGTGTTGCCGATGGACTTGGACATTTTGCGGCCCTGACCGTCCACGGTGAAGCCGTGGGTCAGTACCTGGCGATACGGCGCTTTGCCCTTCATCGCCGTTGAAATCATCAGCGAGGACATAAACCAGCCGCGATGCTGATCCGAGCCTTCGAGATACATGTCGGCGGCGTGACCGGCAAACTCCGGGCGCACATCCACCACAGAGGCGTGGGTTGAACCGGAGTCAAACCACACGTCGAGGGTATCCATTACTTTTACGTAGCTGTCAGCGTCGTCGCCCATGATGTCGCGCGCGTCGAGATCCCACCATGCCTGGATACCGGCCTCTTCCACGCGCTTAGCCACTGCTTCCATCAGTTCCAGCGTGCGCGGGTGCAGTTCTTCAGTGTCTTTATGCACAAACAGCGACATTGGGACACCCCAGGTGCGCTGGCGCGAGATACACCAGTCCGGGCGGTTAGCGACCATGGACTCAATACGCGCCTGGCCCCAGTCCGGGATCCACTGCACACCTTTGATTTCCTGCAAGGACTGCGCACGCAGGCCTTTTTTATCCATGCTTACGAACCACTGTGGCGTGGCGCGAAAGATGATTGGCGTTTTGTGGCGCCAGCAGCATGGGTAGCTGTGCAGCAGTTTTTCAACGTGCAGCAGCGCGCCTTTCTCGCGCAGCAGCTCAACGACAATATCGTTAGCTTTAAATACGTTCACACCGTCCAGCGTCGGGTAGGTACCCGGCAGGTAGCAACCGTCCGGGCCAACCGGGTTGGCAGTTTCCAGACCGTATTTCTGGCCGATAACGTAGTCGTCCGGGCCGTGGCCAGGTGCAGTGTGTACCGCCCCGGTACCGGCGTCGAGGGTAACGTGCTCGCCAAGAATGGCCGGTACGTCAAAGTCGAGGAACGGGTGCTTAAAGCGCATCAGTTCAAGCTCTGCACCTTTTACGGTGCCGAGAATCTGCCAGCTGTCGATACCGGCGCGCTTCATCACGCTTTCAACCAGGTCTTTAGCGAGGATCAGCGCCTGGCCGTCAACCTGTACCAGCGCGTATTCAAATTCAGGATGCAGCGAAATGGCGCGGTTGGCAGGCAGCGTCCACGGCGTGGTGGTCCAGATAACCAGCGATACCGGGCCTTTCACGTTAGCTGCGCCAAACTTCGCGCTTACCGCAGCGGCGTCAACCGCATGGAAGGCCACGTCGATAGACGCAGAGGTTTTGTCGTAGTATTCCACTTCTGCTTCAGCGAGCGCTGAGCGGCAGTCCACGCACCAGTGCACCGGCTTCGCCCCTTTGAGCAGGTGGCCGTTGCCGATGATTTTACCCAGCGCACGGATGATGTTGGCTTCGGTTTTGAAGTCCATCGTCAGGTAAGGATGGTCCCAGTCGCCGAGCACGCCCAGACGGATAAAGTCTTTGCGCTGGCCGTCAACCTGCTCGGCGGCGTATTTGCGGCAGGCTTCACGGAACTCTGCGGCAGACACTTTCTCACCGGGTTTGCCAATCAGCCCTTCAACTTTCAGCTCAATGGGCAGGCCGTGGCAGTCCCAGCCCGGTACGTACGGGGAATCGAAACCGGAAAGCCCTTTGGACTTCACGATAATGTCTTTGAGAATCTTGTTAACCGAGTGACCAATGTGAATGCTGCCGTTTGCATAAGGAGGGCCATCGTGAAGAATGAAGGTTTTTTTACCTTTCTTCGCGTTACGGATGACGTTGTAAAGATTGTCGTCGGTCCAGCGCGCCAGCATGCCCGGTTCGCGCTTAGCGAGGTCGCCGCGCATCGGGAACCCTGTTTCCGGCAAATTCAGGGTGGATTTATAGTCACTCATCAGATTCTCGGTTCCGTATTTCGGTTTGGTTAAAGCATCGATTGCAGGTTCGCAGCAGTAGATTCACGGCAGGTGCGAACATTCATTCCGTTGTGTTGAGCCCAAAAAAGGTGCGGGCTGTGATTTCGTCTCGCGCGATTTGCGCTTTCAGTTCGTCCAGCGAGGCAAAGCGCTGTTCGTTGCGTATTTTTTTGCGCAGTATGACATCGATATGGCGACCATACAGGTCCATTGCAACGTCCAGCAGGTGAACTTCCAGCTGCTGACGCAGCCCGGCTACGGTCGGGCGGGTGCCGATATTGGCCACCCCCGGCAAGGCTTTTTCACCCAGCCCGTGCACTTCCACGGCATACACGCCTTTCACCGGGGAAACCTGGCGGCGCAGCGGCAGGTTAGCAGTTGGGAAACCGATAGTGCGCCCCAGCTTGTCGCCGTGTACCACGCGCCCGCTAATGGCAAACGGGTGGCCCAGCAGACTTTCGGCAAGCGCGAGGTTGTCTTCGGCCAGCGCCTGGCGCACCGCGGTGCTGCTGATACGCACGCCGCCTTCGCAAAAGGTGTCGGTGCTGACCACGTTAAAGCCATATTCCTCGCCTGCCTTCTGTAATAACAAGAAATTCCCCTGGCGACCAGCGCCAAAGCGGAAATCATCGCCCACGGCCAGATACTGCACGCCAAGGCGCTTAACCAGCAGGTCGCTGACAAAGCTCTGTGCCGTCAGCGCGGCAAAGCGGCGGTCAAAACGCACGCACAGCACGGCATCAATGCCGCACTCAGCCAGATAACGCAACTTGTCACGCAGACGCGTCAAGCGCGCAGGTGCACGCTCGGCGGCAAAAAGTTCCAGCGGCTGCGGCTCAAAAATCATCACCATCACCGGCAGATGACGCCTGCGCCCCTCGGCCACCAGACGCTTAAGCAAAGCCTGGTGCCCACGGTGCACGCCGTCAAAATTACCTATGGTCAACACACAGCCGCGGTGCTCGGCCTTGAGATTATGTATGCCGCGTATCAGCTTCATGACAGGCTCAGAACAGTGGAAATCGGCGGATTATACCTTGTACAGCCGCTAAAATTAACCAACGAATGGCCCGTTTAGCATAAAGCTACAATGATTTCATCATTATGTTTCTCCCCACAGGCGCAGATGCGGATTTTTATGGCTGAAAAGCTGTATTCGCGCGCCGCAAGCTGATAGAATCCTGCGCCATCATCACGTAACCGGTGCCGGATCATTTACGGCGCTTATTTGCACAAATCCATTGACAAAAGAAGGTCGAACGGGCATATTCCTCGGCCTTTGAATTGTCCACATATGATTATTTGGGAGTTGGACCTTGGCTAATATCAAATCAGCTAAGAAACGCGCCGTACAGTCTGAGAAGCGCCGCAAGCACAACGCTAGCCGTCGCTCCATGATGCGTACCTATATCAAAAAGGTATACGCGGCGATTGCAGCAGGCGATAAAGAAGCTGCACAGAAAGCATTTAACGACATGCAACCGATCGTGGATCGCCAGGCCGCTAAAGGTCTGATCCACAAAAACAAAGCAGCGCGTCATAAGGCTAACCTGGTCGCGCAGATTGTTAAAATGGCGTAATTGCCCTTTTATCAGCTTTGATAAAAAAACCGGCTCAGGCCGGTTTTTTTATGTCTGCGGTTTAGCGCGGCGGTGGCGCGAACAGCGCTGAGTAATCGCGGTTGCAGATACGCTGTACCGCCGGATGCTGAATCATGCGCTCGGCAAAAATAACGTGGTACTCCTCCATCACGTTTTCAATACGCCCCACTTCGACAATGTCGCCGTCGCGATAAAAGTCCTGGGCATAAGACGTAGGTGCAACAAAAATGGCGTTATGGGCCGCGCCAAAGGCCTTCATCAGCGCCGCGTCATCAAATTCCCCGAGAATTTGTACCTTCAGCCCCTGGGTGTTAATCCAGTTGAGCAGATTGCGCCCAAGCATGGAGCGACGCCCAGGAATAAGCAGGCTGCGGGTTTCGAGGCACGCCGGGAAAGGTAGCTCCGGTGCCGGTGTACGACACCAGAAGCTGATGCTGCACTCACCGATTTTCATTGAAAACAGCCCTTCCTGCTGGGTGGAATCAATCGGGCAGTCGGAGAGGATCATATCCAGTTTGTGCTGGCTCAGTTGCTCAAGCAGCATTTCATGAGTGGATTCAAAACAACGCAGGCGAATGTGGTCATCATCTTCCACCGCCGTTTCCAGCACGCCGCTCACCAGACTTTTGGAAAGCGCATCCGCCACACCCACGTCAAACAGCAGGTGCGATTCTTTGCGGTAGTTGATGATATCCATCATCTCCTGGCTTAAGCTGAACATCCGGTCGGCATAGCGAAATACCAGTTGCCCCAGTTCCGAAGGTTCAAGCCCGCGCCCTTTACGCTTAAACAGCTTTCCCTGTAAGCGTTCTTCCAGCGCCTTGATTTGCCCGGTGATGGTCTGCGGCGTGAGGAACAGCGTTTCCGCCGCCCCCACCACCGAACCTGCCCGGCACACATGCCAGAAGTAATAAAGATGGTTGTAATTGATATGTGACACAAAAATCCTCTCTGAGCCGCGCCGGGCCATTCAATCAGGCGGCAGTAGAAAACCGCGCCCTCAACATGCAATAGCCCACGATGGCAGAGAGCACTGAACCAATCAGAATGCCAAGCTTGGCAAAGCCTATCAGCTCAGGTTCGATGTCGTTAAACGCCAGTGAAGTGATAAATATCGACATAGTAAAACCGATACCGCACAGCACACCAATGGCGAGAATGTCCCGGAAGGTGGTGCCTTCGGGCAACGATACCAGTTTGAACTTCAGCCCCAGCCAGCAGAAGAGGCCCACGCCCAGCGGCTTACCAATCAACAAACCGGCAATGATCCCCAGCGGCAGCAGGGAGAACAGACCGCCCGGCGTCACGCCCTGAAGCGACACACCCGCATTGGCAAACGCAAACAGCGGCAGAATAAGAAAGGCGACCCACGGATGCAGGATATGCTCAAGCTCATTCGCCGGTGAATAGCCACGCTCTTTTTTAAGCGGGATAAGAAAGCCGATGATGACGCCCGCAAGCGTAGCGTGAACGCCGGATTTGAGTACCGCAGTCCACAGCACCACACCCACTAACAAATAAAGGCCAATGCGCCGCACGTTGAACAGATTCATCACTACCAGTACAGCGATGGCCGCCGCAGCCACGCCAAGAGAAAGCAGCGACAGTTGATGGGTATAAAACAGGGCTATGATGATAATGGCGCCTAAATCATCGATTATCGCCAGCGCCATCAGAAAGACCTTGAGCGCCACGGGTACACGGCTGCCCAGCAGCGCCAGCACGCCGAGCGCAAAGGCGATGTCTGTTGCCGCCGGAATGGCCCAGCCAGAGCGCGTGACCGGGTCGGCTGCGTTGAACATCAGGTAAATCAGCGCAGGCACCACCATGCCGCCGATGGCGGCAATCACCGGGAAGGTGGCCCTCTGGCGGCTGGCGAGCGTGCCGGTAAGCAGTTCGCGCTTCACTTCCAGCCCAACCAACAGGAAAAACGCCGCCATCAGCGCATCGTTAATCCAGAGCAGCATATTTTTATGGATCTCAAGGCTACCGACCTTCAGATCAACCGGTAGATTGAGGAACGTGAAGTACAGGTCACGCGTACCGCTTAAATTCGCCATACACATGGCAAGCGCCGCGGCAATGATAAGGAGAACGCCACCAGCGGCGTCACTGTGGAAAAAACGTTGCAGGAGTTTCATTATTAGACTTTCTCGTAATGCAAAACCGAAGTGATACGATCATAGGCCAGACTGAAACATCGGTAAAATAAGTTTATAACTGGCGAAATACTCGTTATTTACGAAAGATAAAAAATATAACCTTATGAAATATAATGAATAGCACTTAATGTTTTGATATTGAAAGCATTAATAAAAAACGTGCATTCGGCAGGAGGGCAAATCGTGACATATCAGGACATAAAAAAACCTTAAGGGAGCAGGCTCGCCTTAAGGTTTTTTACCAAACCAGACTGACGTTAGCGAGTCAGATCGTCAAAGAACTTCTTCACACCGTCGAAAAAGCTTTTGGAGCGCGGGCTGTTTTTCTCGCCCGTTGGCCCGCCAAAGCTTTCCTGGAGGTCCTTGAGCAACTGTTTCTGCTTGTCGTTAAGACCCACCGGCGTTTCAACCACTACGCGGCACAGCAGATCGCCCTGAGCACCGCCGCGCACCGACTTCACGCCTTTGCCACGCATGCGGAACAGTTTGCCGGTCTGGGTTTCGCCCGGAACTTTCAGCTTCACGCGACCGTCCAGCGTCGGCACTTCAATTTCACCGCCCAGCGCCGCCATAGCAAAGTTAATCGGCACTTCGCAGTAGAGGTTATTGCCTTCACGCTCGAAGATCGGGTGCGCTTTTACCTGCACCTGAACGTACAGATCGCCTGACGGTGCGCCGTGCTCTCCGGCTTCACCTTCACCCGCAAGACGAATGCGGTCACCGGTATCCACACCGGCCGGGATTTTCACCGACAGGGTTTTGGTCTTCTCTACGCGACCGTGGCCGTGGCATTTGTTGCACGGGTCTTTAATCAGCGTACCGCGTCCCTGGCAGTGCGGACAGGTCTGCTGCACGGTGAAGAAACCCTGGCGCATCTGCACCTGGCCGGAGCCGTGACAGGTCGAACAGGTCTGCGGCTGGGAGCCCGCTTTTGCGCCGCTGCCGTGGCACACGTCGCACTCTTCAAGCGTCGGGATACGGATTTCTTTACTGACACCGCGCACGGCTTCTTCGAGCGACAGCTCCATGTTGTAGCGTAAATCAGCGCCACGCGCCGCACGCTGACGACCACGGCCACCGCCGAAAATATCGCCAAACACGTCGCCAAAGATATCGCTGAAGTCAGCGCCGCCGCCGCCAAAACCACCGCCGCCGTAGCCGCCACCGCCGCCCTGTTCAAAGGCTGCGTGGCCATACTGGTCGTAGGCCGCACGCTTTTGCGCATCGGTCAGGATTTCATAGGCTTCTTTGATTTCTTTAAATTTGCTTTCCGCGTCTTTATCACCCTGGTTACGGTCCGGGTGGTATTTCATGGCCAGACGCTTATAGGCCTTTTTGATTTCGCGCTCTTCTGCGCTCTTATCAACGCCTAAAATCTCGTAATAATCTTTCTTCGCCATCGTTTTAAGTCTGCCCTAACAAGCGAGCACGGGCGTAGAGGATAACCCCGACGCCCGTGCTGGTTTATCTACCCTGCATCAGGGCGATTATTTTTTGTCTTTTACTTCTTCAAACTCTGCGTCAACAACATCGTCGTCTTTCGCATTGTTCGCAGAAGCATCAGCGCCACCAGCCTGCTGAGCCTGCTGCTGCTGAGCAATTTCCATCAGTTTGGTGGAAACCTGAGCCAGCGCCTGCATTTTGGCTTCGATATCGGCTTTATCTTCGCCTTTCAGTGAAGATTCCAGCGCGCTCAGTGCAGACTCGATAGCCGTTTTGTCGTCTGCTGGCAGCTGCTCACCGGCTTCTTCCACCTGCTTACGGGTGCTGTGCACCAGATGGTCAGCCTGGTTGCGGGTCTGCACCAGCTCTTCAAACTTACGGTCGGCTTCGGCATTGGCTTCAGCTTCGTTCACCATTTTCTGGATTTCATCTTCGTTCAGGCCGGAAGACGCTTTAATGGTGATTTTCTGCTCTTTACCGCTGTTTTTGTCTTTCGCAGACACGTGCAGAATACCGTCGGCATCGATGTCAAAGGTGACTTCAATCTGCGGCATACCGCGCGGTGCCGGGCTAATCCCGTCCAGGTTAAACTGGCCCAGAGATTTGTTGTCGGACGCACGTTTGCGCTCACCCTGCAGCACGTGGATGGTTACCGCAGACTGGTTGTCTTCTGCGGTAGAGAACACCTGGCTGTGCTTGGTCGGGATAGTGGTGTTTTTAGTGATGAGCGAGGTCATCACGCCACCCATGGTTTCGATACCCAGAGACAGCGGGCTCACGTCCAGCAGCAGCACGTCTTTCACATCACCGGCCAGTACGCCGCCCTGAACTGCGGCACCGACTGCAACAGCTTCGTCCGGGTTCACGTCTTTGCGCGGCTCTTTACCGAAGAACTCAGCAACTTTCTTCTGCACCATCGGCATACGTGTCTGGCCACCAACGAGGATAACGTCGTTGATGTCAGAAACCGACAGGCCAGCGTCCTGCAACGCCACTTTCAGCGGGTCGATAGAACGGTTCACCAGGTCTTCAACCAGGCTTTCCAGTTTCGCACGGGTCACTTTGATGTTCATGTGCTTCGGACCGGTCGCGTCTGCGGTGACATACGGCAGGTTCACGTCGGTCTGCTGCGCAGAAGACAGTTCAATTTTCGCTTTTTCAGCCGCTTCTTTCAGGCGCTGCATCGCCAGCGGATCGTTACGCAGATCGATACCCTGATCTTTCTTGAACTCATCCACCAGGTAGTTGATCAAACGGTTATCGAAGTCTTCGCCGCCCAGGTGGGTGTCACCGTTGGTCGCCAGCACTTCGAAGGTTTTCTCACCGTCCACTTCATCGATTTCGATGATGGAGATATCAAACGTACCGCCACCGAGGTCGTAAACGGCAATAGTGCGGTTGCCGGTTTCTTTATCCAGACCGTAAGCCAGCGCTGCGGCAGTCGGTTCGTTAATGATACGTTTTACTTCCAGACCCGCGATACGGCCGGCGTCTTTGGTCGCCTGGCGCTGTGCGTCGTTGAAGTAGGCCGGAACAGTAATGACCGCTTCAGTCACCGGCTCGCCCAGGTAATCCTCGGCGGTTTTCTTCATTTTTTTCAGGACTTCGGCAGAAATCTGCGGCGGCGCCATTTTCTGGCCTTTTACGTCCAGCCATGCGTCGCCGTTATCGGCAGCAATGATTTTGTACGGCATGATGGATTCGTCACGCTGTACTTCTTCGTCCTGGAAGCGACGGCCAATCAGGCGTTTGATTGCAAACAGGGTGTTCTGCGGGTTGGTTACTGCCTGACGTTTAGCCGGCTGGCCCACCAGAGTCTCACCGTCCTGCGTGTAAGCAATAATTGAAGGCGTGGTGCGGTCGCCTTCTGCGTTCTCGAGCACGCGTGCCTGAGTGCCATCCATAATTGCTACACAAGAGTTGGTGGTCCCCAGGTCGATACCAATAATTTTACCCATCTAAAACGTCTCCACTAAAAATTCGTCATCATGGTTGTGAACCTGTAATAAGGGCGAAAGTGTCTATTTCAACTGCCCGGCTGCGGTTTTTTCAGGTCCAACAACATTCGGTTGATTACTAAATGGGGCCAGCCGCCTGGTCATCAAGGGGGCAAGTCAAATTTTTTTCATTTCTGGCCCTTTCAGATCATTGAACGCGCCCTCTCACCCCTTTATCATGCCGCGCCCACTGCTGGAGTAGCGGTTTCGGGCGGTATCTTTTTCTACTTTTGCTTTTATTAATGATTGATGAGGAATTATGGGCAACACTTCGTTGGCTAATCCAGCTCCGCTCGGCCTGATGGGTTTCGGCATGACCACCATTTTGCTGAATTTGCACAATGCCGGCTTTTTCCCGATGGATGTGACCATCCTGGCGATGGGTATTTTCTACGGCGGTCTGGCGCAAATCTTTGCCGGTCTGATGGAATATAAGAAGAATAATACCTTTGGCGTGACCGCATTTACCTCCTACGGCTGCTTCTGGCTGACGCTGGTCGCCATCCTGCTGATGCCGAAAATGGGTCTTGCAGACGCGGCTGACGGCCACTTCATGGGTGCTTACCTCGGTCTGTGGGGCGTCTTCACTCTGTTTATGTTCTTTGGCACCCTCACCGGTCCACGCATGTTGCAGTTCGTGTTCCTGAGCCTGACCGTTCTGTTCGCCCTGCTGTGTATTGGCCACCTGGTCGACAGCGAAAGCATTGTGCGCATTGCCGGTTGGGTTGGCATTGTCTGTGGCGCCAGCGCGTTTTATCTGGCGATGGGCGAAGTCCTCAACGAGCAGCACGGGCGCACCGTTCTGCCGATTGGCGAACGCCACTAATTGAAAAAACGCCCTCACATGAGGGCGTTTTTCTTACTCGCTCACCAACGCACACTGTGCGCTTTGCTTTTCCTGCTCTCGTGCCGTCAACAGCCAGACACCCAACCCCAGCCCCATTAACGCCAGCGCCAGCACGTACCAGGCCGGTGCATGCGGTGAGAAGCGCATCATCAGCGTTACCACAATCGGCGTCATGCCGCCAAAAATCGCGTATGACACATTGTAGGAAAACGAGATGCCGCTAAAGCGCACCGCCGCCGGGAAGGCACGCACCATCACAAACGGCACCGCCCCCACCACCCCCACGCTCAGGCCAGCCAGCCCATAAAGCATAAACAGTGCGCCCGTTGAGCTGCTCGCGTGGTGATAGAAAAGCCAGCTGAACAACGCCAGCATCAGGCTACCGACAATAAAGGTGATGCCAGAGCCAAAGCGGTCTGCCGACAACCCTGCCAGAAGGCAGCCCAGGCACAGCATGATAATGGCCACGCTGTTGGCCTGAAGCGTGAGCGCCGGGGCCATAGCAAACTGCGTTTGCAGCCACACGGGGGCCATTAGTATGACCACGACAATGCCCGCCGAGAGCAGCCAGGTCAGTAGCATGGAAACCACCACGCCCGTTTTATGGTTCTGTACCACTGCCTTAATCGGCAGTTCGTCGGCAAGCTGTTTACGCTTTTGCATTTCGATAAAGACCGGCGTTTCCTGTAGCCAGCGGCGCAGGTACATTGCCAGCAGGCCAAACGCGCCCCCCAGAAGGAACGGTATACGCCAGCCGCCGTCCAGAATGGCCTGTTGCGTAAACCAGGTATTGAGCAGCGTTGCGACCACCGAGCCCAGTAAAATGCCAATTGTCAGCCCCGCCGTCAGCGTGCCGCAGGCGATGCCGGTGCGACGCGCCGGAACATGCTCTGCCACAAATACCCAGGCGCCTGGCACTTCGCCGCCGATAGCCGCCCCCTGCATAATACGCAGCAGCAGCAACAGTAAAGGAGCAGCAATGCCGAGCGTGGCGTAGGTTGGCAACAGACCGATAGCCAGCGTCGGCAGCGCCATCAGCAGAATACTCAGGGTAAACATTTTCTTGCGCCCGACTTTGTCGCCAAAGTGGGCCATGATGATGCCGCCCAGCGGACGCGCCAGATATCCGGCAGCAAAAATGCCAAACGTCTGCACCTGGCGCAGCCACTCAGGGATATCTGCCGGAAAGAACAGTGCGCCGACAGCGGCGGCAAAAAAGACAAAGATAATAAAGTCGTAAAATTCCAGCGCGCCACCGAGGGCGGCCAGCGTCAGCGTTTTGTAATCCTGGCGGTTAAGAGGTCGTGTGTGTTGTGTCATAAGCTTCCGGGCCTTTTATTGGTTGCTGCTAAGGAGTGACCGTCCCGGTCCTGAGCCATCAGCGCATTTATGGTGTACTGGTTGCTTTCCGTTTCATGTAAAGCAAAGATGACTATAAAACGGAAAGCGTTACAGCGACCACAGGCATGAAAGTTTATGGCATGAAATGATTATCTTCAGGATATTGTTTCGCGACGTGCGCTTTTAGGGCGAAAAGCCGCTACAACCTCAGGATGAGTCTCTACATACGGCCCTTCCAGCAACTGTACGCAATACGGTACGCTGGCAAAAATACCGTGCACCAGCACATTCCCGGCGTCGTCCTTTACGCCAGTCAGCGTTTCTTCAATCGCCTTCGGCTGGCCGGGCAGGTTGAGGATCAGTGCCTGCTTGCGAATCACCCCCACCTGGCGAGAAAGAATGGCCGTTGGCACAAAACGCAGGCTCACCTGGCGCATCTGCTCGCCAAAACCCGGCATTTCGCGGTCGGCAATCGCCAACGTGGCATCGGGCGTTACGTCGCGCCGTGCCGGCCCGGTGCCGCCGGTGGTCAACACCAGATGGCAGCCCATTTCATCCACCAGTTCGCACAGTGTCTGCTCAATAATCGGCTGCTCATCGGGGATGAGGCGTTTTTCAAGGGTAAATGGCGTTGCCAGCGCTTTTGCCAGCCAGCTTTCTAACGCCGGGATGCCTTTATCTTCATAAATGCCGCTGGAGGCGCGGTCGGAGATGGAAACGAGTCCAATACGAAAGGTGTTCATAGCTATTCCGCAATCATCAGGTTCTTACACGGAATAATACACGCAGGAAGGCACTACAGACAAAAACACGAAGAAAAGCGTGGCCGGAGAACCCGGCCACAGGGCGATTACAGCAGTTCGCTGACCATTTTTTCCAGTTTTTCCTGGTCAATGGCAAACTTGCGGATCCCTTCGGCCAGTTTATCAACCGCCATCGGATCCTGGTTATGCTGCCACAGGAACGCCGATTCGCTCAGACGCGCCGGACGGGCTTTCACTTCACCGCTAAACGCGAGCTTACGCTCAACGCCGCCGTCTGCTTCAGCCAGTTCTTTGAGCAGAGCCGGCGCAATGGTCAGACGGTCACAGCCCGCCAGCGCCAGGATTTCACCCACATTACGGAAGCTTGCGCCCATCACCACGGTTTCATAACCGTGCTCTTTGTAATAAGCGTAAATTTCGCTCACAGAAACCACGCCCGGATCTTCCTCTGCGGCGTACTCTTTTTTATCGGTATTGGCTTTGTACCAGTCCAGAATACGGCCCACGAACGGGGAGATCAGGTAAACGCCCGCTTCCGCACAGGCACGCGCCTGCGCAAAGGAGAACAGCAACGTCAGGTTACAGTTGATGCCTTCTTTTTCCAGCTGTTCAGCAGCGCGGATGCCCTGCCAGGTTGACGCCAGCTTAATCAGAATGCGCTCGTTGCTGATACCTGCATCGTTATAGAGCTTAATCAGGCGTTTCGCCTTGGCGATGCTGCCTTCAGTGTCGTAAGACAGGCGCGCATCCACTTCGGTCGAAATACGCCCTGGGATCAGTTTGAGGATCTCAAGACCAATGTTAACGGCCAGTTTGTCGGTCGCATCCACAACCTGCTGCGCACGGTCGCTGCTCTGGCTTTTTGCCCAGGCGACGGCATCGTCAATCAGTTTACGGTATTCAGGAATCTGTGCTGCGTTGAGAATCAGGGAAGGGTTGGTCGTGGCATCCTGCGGCTGGTACAGCTTCATTGCCGCGATGTCTCCGGTGTCGGCCACCACGGTGGTGAACTGACGCAGGGAGGTCAATTTATCCGTCATGATACTATTTCTCTTAGAAACGCTATGTTAGGGAGATGTAACCGGTCTTACCCGATAATATCACGCGACACTTTTGGCGCAACCGAAGTCATCACAACGTGTACGCTGTGGTAAACTTCCCCCAATAAAAATCAGGGGTAATCCGGTTTCCAGGCCGTATCAGGGACTGAGCAGGAGAGTCAAAAGAACATCAATGCGCTATTTTTTAATTTTTATCAATGACCTGCTCTGGGGCTCCGTCATGATTTATCTGCTCGCAGGAGCAGGCCTCTGGTTTCTCTGGCTGATTCGCCGCCTTCCTCTGCGCTATGTCAGCGCTTTCTCTGCCGCCCTGAAAAACAACAACGCCGCCCCTGGCGGTAGCATCACGCCTTTTCAGGCACTCACCATTGCCTTTGCCGCTCGCGCCGGAAGTGGGAACCTTGTTGCTGCGGCACTGGCCCTGATTGCAGGTGGCCCGGGCGCCATTTTCTGGATGTGGGTAGCCAGTCTGCTCGGTATGGCCATCACGTTTGCTGAATGTACGCTGGCCCAACTTTACCGGCGGCGGGATAGCAAAGGCCAGCTGCGCGGCGGCCCAGCCTGGTATATGGAGCACGCGCTGGGCATGTACTGGATTGCCCGGCTGTTTGCCGTCTTGCTGGTGCTCACCTTTGGTTTTCTTTTTAACGCACTTCAGGCTAACGCAATTAGCCGGGTCGCGAGTTACACCTTCAACCTGCCGCCAGAAGCCAGCGCCGTGCCGCTGGTAGTGCTGGTGGTCTTAATGGTTCGTCGCGGTATTCAGGGGATTGCTCGCGTTACCCAGTGGCTGGTGCCGCTGTTTGCGCTGGCGTGGATAATCCCAGCTCTTGGCGTTCTTATCTGGCATATTGACCGCCTGCCGGACATTCTCTGGACCATTTTGAGTGGTGCCTTTGGCTGGCATTCTGCTGCGGCAGGCGCAATGGGCTACACACTGGGCCAGGCGCTGAATAACGGCTTTCAACGCGGCATGTTTTCCAGTGAAGCCGGACTGGGCTCCACTCCTAACGTTGCAGGTGCCACGGTGGGCGCTCTGCAACATCCCGCCTCGCAGGGCCTGGTGCAGATTATGGGGGTTTTCATCGACACGCTGGTGATTGGCTCCCTCTCTGGGACATTGCTGCTGCTGTCGGGTGTTATGGATAACACCAGCTTGCCGGTTGATGGCCATCTGATGATGTACAACGCCATGACTGTGCTGCTGGGCTCCTGGGGTGGCAATTTCATTACCCTGGTGTTTTGCTGTTTTGCCTTTATCTCCATTGCGGCAAACGTGGTCTATGCAGAAAACAACCTCGGGTTTCTGACCCGCATCAGCCCTTACCAAAGCATTCTCTTTCGTGCCGGAGTCGCGACCATGGTGGTGCTCGGCTGTTTTGTGAGTATGCCGTCGGTGTGGCAGCTGGCAAAAATCGCGATGGCATTAATGGCTATTATCAATCTGCTCGCCATTCTGATGCTCGCGCCTGTGGTGAAAGTTATCGTCAGCGACTGGCTGCGCCAGCGTAAGCTGGGTCTGGACCCGGTGTTTGATCCTGCTCACTATCCTGAACTCAACCTGTCACTTGAACCCGGCGTCTGGGATAACCACATACCCGGCAGCTATCAGGAACACAATCACAGCCATCGGCTGTGACAGCAAGCCAGAGCGGCTAAAAGTTTGGTACAGTATCGCCATCTTACTGGGAAGGAAAAGCGATGCTGATTCTAATTTCTCCGGCCAAAACGCTGGACTACCAAAGCCCTCTGGCAACCGATCGTCACACTCAGCCTGAACTGCTGAGCTATTCCCGGCAGCTGATTAGCGAAGCGCGCAAACTGTCTGCTGCGCAGATAGCCTCACTGATGAGCATCAGCGATAAGCTGGCATCGCTTAACGCTATGCGCTTTCACGACTGGAGCCCGGAATTTACCGCGCAAAACGCGCGCCAGGCCATTCTCGCCTTTAAAGGCGATGTCTACACAGGCCTACAGGCCGAAACCTTCAGCGAAGAAGATTTTGACTTTGCCCAGCGCCATCTGCGCATGCTCTCTGGCCTGTACGGTGTGCTGCGCCCACTGGATCTGATGCAGCCCTATCGACTGGAAATGGGCATCAAACTTGAGAACAAAAAGGGCCACGATCTCTATAGTTTCTGGGGCGAAACCATTACCAAAAAGCTTAACGAAGCGCTTGCTGAGCAGGGGGACGATATCGTCATTAACCTCGCCTCGGACGAGTATTTTAAATCGGTAAAACCGGCAAAGCTGAAAGCCAGTATCATCAAACCGGTGTTTCTTGATGAGAAAAACGGCAAGTTTAAGGTCATCAGCTTTTATGCCAAGAAAGCGCGCGGCCTGATGAGCCGCTACATCATCGAAAACCGCCTGACCAAACCTGAGCAGCTGACGGCGTTTAACAGCGAAGGCTATTTCTTTGATGAGGCAGGCTCAAATGCGCATGAACTGGTGTTTAAACGCCACGAGCAGTAGTTGCTGCGTTTAGCCATAACGGTCAAATCATATAAGGGAAGATGCCAACATCTTCCTTTTTTAATACGTGCCGTACAGTCCGCAGCGACAAAGAGACCAGGCACAGCACAACAACCGCGACATTTCTGGTGCCAGAGCAATGCCATGGGTTTCAACATTGCCACCTTTCCCTCTTCGCTTAAGTGACGGCACTGCTGCTGATAATGCCTCACCGATAAATCACACGCCCTTTGCGTCTCCATTTGTACCTGTGCTGAGTAACGGCGTAAAAAAACCGCTCCAGGGGAGCGGTTTTTTAGCGACACGTTTCGGTTATTACTTCATCAGTAACGCACGCAGCGCGCTGAAATCGGCTGGCAAATTAACCGACAGCAGCGGCTTGTCCGCGCGCTCTGCCAGCTCAGGCGGCAGCGCCAGCGTTTCACCCAGGATCTCTTCCACGCTTTCTTTGAACTTCGCCGGATGTGCGGTCCCGAGGAACAGGCCAAACTCACCCGGTTTCAGATCATCGCGCAGAGCACGCCAGGCCACAGCGGCATGCGGCTCAGAGACATAACCCAGCCCTTTAAGCTCACGCACCGCCGCCCGCGTGGTTTCTTCATCCACCGCGGCATAACCCAGCTCTTTAAGCTGCCAGATTTTGCGACGGAACAGTTCTTCCACCCGTGGCCAGTTGTTCGGCTGGCTCACATCCATTGCATTCGACAGCGTCGCAACGGTGGCTTTCGGCGTCCACTCGCCGCTTTGCAGATAGCGTGGCACGGTGTCGTTCACGTTGGTGGCAGCAATAAAGCGTTTTACCGGCAGGCCGAGCGATTTTGCCAACAGGCCAGCGGTCAGGTCGCCAAAGTTGCCGCTTGGCACGGAGATAACCAGCTGGTTACGCGCTTCCTGCGGCAGCTGTGCAACCGCTTCAAAGTAGTAGCAAATCTGCGCCAGCAGGCGGCTGATGTTAATGGAGTTCGCCGAGTTCAGGCCCAGTGCCTGCTTAAGCTCCTCATCATCAAACGCCTGTTTTACCAGCGCCTGGCAGGCATCAAAGTCACCGTCAACGGCCACCGTTTCGATATTACCGCCGAGCGTGCAGAACAGTTTCTCCTGCAACGGGCTGATTTTGCCGCGCGGGTAGAGGATGACCACGCGCACGTTTTTCATGCCGTAAAACGCGTGTGCCACGGCGGCACCGGTATCGCCCGAGGTTGCCGTCAGAATGGTGACCGGCTTGTCACCGCTGATGTGCGACAGCATCTGCGCCATAAAGCGCCCGCCAAAGTCCTTAAACGCCAGCGTCGGGCCGTGGAACAGTTCCAGACAGGCAACGTCTTCACTGACTTTCGCCACCGGCGCCGGGAACGCGAACGCGCTGCGCACGCGCTCTTCAAGAATTTGTGCGGGAATTTCGTCGCCAATAAAGGCAGAGAGGATTTTGCCGCTACGACTGACAAAATCCATCTCCAGCATGGCGTCGATATCCGTGAGGGTAAATTCTGGCAACTCATGCGGGAAAAACAGCCCCTGCTGTTTGCCCAGTCCCTGCGTGACGGCCTGCGCAAAGCTGACCTGTTCGTTATGATCTTTCAGATTGTAGAGTTTCATAGTTATCCCAGTACTCGTGCGCCCGCGGTATCCAGACGGCAAATATGAACGAAGCCTTCATCATTTTGTAAATAGTGCTGGTTAAGCCAGCCTGCCATGCGTTGTGCAACATCCAGACTGCCGCACACGGTAAACAGCGTTGGGCCAGAACCAGAAATCCCACAGGCCAGCGCGCCCATTTCACTCGCCGCCTGGCGGGCTTCTTTAAAGCCCGGCAACAGCTGGGTGCGGTACGGCTCGGCAATAACATCACGCATCAACGCTGCCGCAAGCGCTGGCTGGCGCGTGTGGCAGGCGTGAATAAAACCGGCCAGATAGCGACCGTGGCTCACAATATCCTTACGGGAATACTGGGCTGGCAATATGGCTCTCGCCTCAGCGGTAGACACTTTAATGCCCGGATAGGCCATCACCCAGAACCAGTCGTCAAAGCCCGGTACTGACTGGCTGATGATGCCCTGCTCTTCAAGCATAAGCTGCATCCCACCTAAAAAGCACGGCGCTACGTTGTCGTAGTGCACGCTGCCTGAGATGCGCCCTTCCAGCTCGCCCATCAGCGCCAGCAGTTCGGTATCATTAAGCGGCTTGCCGCAGTGCTCGTTGAGCGCCATCAGGGCCGCCACCACAGAACAGGCGCTGGAGCCCAGCCCGGAGCCAATTGGCATGTTCTTTTCCAGCGTCATCGCAACCGGTACGTTTTTGCCAAGCTTTTCACAAAAACGCTCCCAGCACTGATAGACGATATTTTCCCGTGGCTCGCTCGGCAGCTTGCTGACAAAGCGCCCGACGTTTTTCAGGCTGAAGTCCGCCGCTGATTCAACGCTGACGCAGTCGCCCAGCAGTGTTCCATCTACCGGCGACACGGCCGCACCCAGCACATCAAAGCCCACACTGACGTTGCCAATTGAGGCTGGGGCATACACTTTAACCATCTTAAACTCCCGAATTCCATGACAGCGTGCGCAGCAGATCCGCAAACACGCCTGCGGCCGTCACATCGTTACCGGCACCGTAGCCACGCAGCACCAGCGGCAGCGGCTGATAATAGTGGCTGTAAAACGCCAGGGCGTTTTCACCGTTTTTCACTTTAAACAGCGGATCGTTGCCATCCACCGCTTCAATCCTGACGCGGCACACGCCATCTTCTTCAATCAGGCCAACGTAACGCAGCACTTTGCCTGCATCGCGTGCCTGAGCAACACGCATGGAAAACTCACTGTCAAGCTCAGGCAAACGGGCCATAAAGCTTTCTACATCGCCTTCGGCGTCAAACGTAGCGGGCAATACTGGCTCGACCAGGATATCACTCAACTCAAGCTGATAGCCGCTCTCGCGTGCCAGAATCAGCAACTTACGCGCTACGTCCATGCCAGAGAGATCGTCACGCGGATCCGGCTCCGTGTAGCCCAGTTCACGCGCGCTACGGGTCGCTTGCGAGAGCGTCACGCCCTCATCCAGTTTGCCAAAAATAAAGGACAATGATCCGGACAGAATACCGGTAAAGCGCTGTAGCTCATCGCCGGCGTTAAGCAGGTTTTGCAGGTTTTCAATAACCGGCAGACCCGCGCCAACGTTGGTGTCGTACAGGAACTTACGGCGCGAACGTGCCGCGGCCACGCGCAGTTGCTGATAGTAGGCCATGGACGAGGTGTTGGCCTTTTTGTTTGGCGTGACCACGTGAAAGCCTTCGTTAAGGAAGTCCACATACTGGCTGGCCACCGCCTGGTTAGAGGTGCAGTCGACAATCACCGGGTTTAGCAGGTGATATTCCTTCACCAGGCGAATCAGACGCCCCAGGTTGAACGACTCTGACGCCTCCGCCAGCGCCGGACGCCAGGTTTCCAGATCCAGTCCGTGGACGTTGGTCAGCATCGCGCGCGAGTTCGCCACCCCGCAAACGCGCAGGTCGATATTCTTTTTCTTAAGCCAGGCCTGCTGGCGCTTGAGCTGCTCCAGCAGCGCGCCACCAACGCCGCCCACGCCAATGACAAAGACCTCAATCACCTGCTCGGTGTTAAACAGCATCTGGTGCACCACGCGCACGCCGGTGGTGACATCGTCATTGTTAATCACAACGGAGATAGAGCGCTCAGAGGAGCCCTGGGCAATGGCAATAATATTGATACGCGCACGCGCAAGGGCGGCAAAGAACTTCGCCGAGATCCCGCGCAGGGTGCGCATGCCATCGCCCACCACCGAAATAACCGCCAGGCGCTCAACAATGGCCAGCGGCTCCAGCAGCCCCTCTTTAAGCTCAAGCTTAAACTCCTCTTCCAGCGCGTGACGGGCGCGGGCGCAGTCGCTTTGCGGCACGCAGAAACTGATGCTGTACTCAGAAGAAGACTGGGTTATCAGCACAACCGAGATACCGCTGCGCGACATGGTGGCAAATACGCGCGCCGCCATGCCGACCATGCCCTTCATGCCCGGCCCGGAAACGCTGAACATCGCCATGTTATTAAGATTCGAAATGCCTTTAACCGGCATATCGTCCTGCTCACCGCTCTTCTCACCGATGAGGGTGCCTGGTGCATCCGGGTTACCGGTATTTTTAATCAGGCATGGGATCTGGAACTGGGCGATGGGGGAGATAGTACGGGGGTGGAGCACTTTAGCGCCGAAGTAGGATAGCTCCATCGCTTCGTGCCAGGACATGGTTTTCAGCAGTCTGGCATCAGGCACCTGGCGCGGGTCGCAGGTATAAACGCCATCAACGTCGGTCCAGATTTCACAGCACTCAGCACGCAGGCAGGCGGCCAGCACCGCTGCGGAATAATCGGAGCCGTTACGCCCCAGCACCACCAGTTCACCTTTTTCATTGCCGGCAGTGAAGCCTGCCATCAGAATCATATGGTCAGCCGGAATGCGGCTTGCGGCGATGCGACGGGTGGATTCAGCGATATCCACGGTAGATTCCAGATAGTGGCCCACAGCCAACAGCTTCTCAACCGGGTCAATAACCGTCACGCTCTTACCGCGCGCTTCCAGCAACGCTGCCATGATAGCGATAGACATCTTCTCGCCACGGCAAATCAGCCCGGCATTGACGCTGTCAGGGCATTGACCAAGCAGGCTGATGCCATGCAGCACGTGCTTAATCTGCGCAAACTCCTGGTCCACAAACGCCTTCATGCGAGCGTGTGGGAATCCCGGTTGCATCTTCGCCAGCCCTTGTAACAAGTCGTCAAAAATGCGCTCAGCATCGCTGATATTCGGTAAAGCATCCTGGCCGGCGATGGTTTTTTCAATCATCGCGACAAGGTGGTTGGTAATCTTCGCAGGCGCAGAAAGTACGGTTGCGACCTGTCCCTGTCCGGTTTTGCTTTCCAGAATATCGGCAACCCGCGCAAAGCGCTCTGCATTCGCTACCGATGTACCGCCAAATTTCAACACTCGCATGCTTTTCTTACCCCTTGAATCAGAACAAAAAAAAGCCCGCTCCTGGCTGGGAGCGGGCTTTTTTCGATGTTTCCTGTACGCGTCAGCCCGCCCCGTTACCTGTGGTAATGGTGGAGGTAATAATGGTGATAGTCAGGCCGTTGCGAATCATGATGTGTGTGCTCTACTACATTTTCCTGTCGTGTATCCCTATTGGATAAAGTATCTGTGCTGGCAGGTCAACGAATATTTAAATTACTCACCGTGATTACCCTTCTCATCCACAGCGGCATCTCACCAAAAAACCTTAAAATACCACCAGACAATAGCAACAAAGCAGCGAAAACAACCAGTTATAATTAAAATTTCAGATTTTTAATCTGTTAACTTTTTTTCGATATCATGAAGTAAGCGGTGCAACATAGCCGTATCGCGCTGCCCTAAAAAGCCCAGGCGCTGCTGTAGCCAGTCGGCCATTTTTTTATCATCCGCCACCTCCAGCTTTTCAAGCAACGCGTCAACACGCGTTCGCAACGCCGCCAGTTGTCCTGTTGCCACAGGCGTTTCAGCCACGGCCTCACCCGCCATGAGTGATGTCAACCATGAGCAGTACACCATCACCGCCTGCCCGAGGTTCAGTGAAGGATAGTCGGCTACCATCGGTACGCCCGTCAGGACATCCGCCAGTTCCAGCTCTTCATTCGTTAACCCTGAGTCCTCGCGGCCAAATACCAGGGCGGCCGTCGGCGTCCAGCTGCGTCGTTCTTCTAACAGCGTCAACAACTGCGCCGGTGTGGCGTAATAATGATAACGCGCGCGGCTGCGTGCCGTGGTTGCAACGGTAAAATCCACATCATGCAGTGCAGACGCCAGGCTGGGGTAATCCTGCGTATTATCGATAATCTCTGTTGAGCCATGGGCGACATAGCGCGCCGCAGGCTGCCGATGCGCCTCGCTGTCGACAACACGCAATTCGCTAAACCCCATCGTTTTCATGGCCCTGGCTGCCGCCCCCACATTCTCTGCCCTGGCGGGCGCAACCAGGATGATAATTAAGCGCATATTCCCTCTTACTCAAAACCAACACAAACCATCTGGAAACCGGTTTTTTCTCATCAAAATGATAATTTGCGGCAAGAATTTACCTTTAGGTAACAAAAAATCGTAGCAAAGCGGTATCTTATCCTATAATGGAACCTGATGTAGCAGGTATCACATCTGCGCTGAAACACCCAGAGCAAAAAACCATATCTTACTGTTTCAACTCAACAAATAAGACATTTCTCGTCCCCTGTCACGCCTGTTTTTTTGTATCATGCTTAGCGGTAAAGCAAAAAATATATTAATGAAATGTGATAAAAACAGACAATTCGATATGAAGATTTCATCACTCTGTTAACGTGCTACAATTGAAATTGATATATGTCAACGAAGCGTAGTTTTATTGAGTGTCAGAAACTGGGCGCCCTGTTATGTTGCTGTTAAAATGGTAGGATGACAGCCGTTTTTGACACCGTCGGGTCTTGAGGGAACCGGATCCCACGACCAAGCTAATGATGTTGTTGACGTTGATGGAAAGAGCATCAAGAACGCAATTACGTACTTTAGTCATGTTTTAGCCTGGCATGTTAATTCTCAGCATGTATCAGGCAGGTCAGGGACTTCTGTACTCCTGTTTCGATTTAGTTGGCAATTTTAGGTAGCAAACATGCAGACCCCTCATATTCTTATCGTTGAAGACGAGCTAGTAACACGCAATACGTTGAAAAGTATTTTCGAGGCGGAAGGCTATGATGTATTTGAAGCGACCGATGGCGCCGAGATGCATCAAATTCTTTCCGACAATGACGTCAATCTTGTGATTATGGATATCAACCTGCCAGGTAAGAACGGCCTGTTGCTTGCACGTGAATTACGCGAGCAGGCGAATGTCGCATTGATGTTCCTTACCGGGCGCGACAATGAAGTAGACAAAATCCTGGGCCTGGAAATTGGCGCGGACGACTATATTACCAAGCCATTCAACCCGCGTGAGCTAACTATCCGTGCACGCAATCTGCTGTCACGCACAATGAACCTGGGTGCAGGCAGCGAAGAGCGCCGCTCGGTTGAAAGCTATAAATTCAACGGCTGGGAGCTGGATATTAATAGCCGCTCTCTTATCAGCCCGAACGGTGAGCAGTACAAGCTGCCGCGCAGCGAATTCCGCGCCATGCTGCACTTCTGTGAAAACCCTGGCAAAATTCAGACGCGCGCAGAGCTGCTGAAGAAAATGACAGGCCGTGAACTGAAGCCGCATGACCGTACTGTGGATGTCACCATTCGTCGCATTCGTAAACACTTTGAGTCAATTGCAGACACGCCAGAAATCATCGCCACTATTCATGGCGAAGGCTATCGTTTCTGCGGTGATTTGCAGGAATAAAAACCTGACACCGAAGTAAAATAAAAAAGGGCGGAAATTCCGCCCTTTTCTTTTAGTGAATAAACATTCTCTTTTCTTATATAAAATAACCCATCCGCTTTATTTGGTTTTCCTCGCAGAATACTTTACACGGTAGTCTATTTTATTCTCTGTATCACGTACCAGCGCAGAATAATGTGATGCTGCCATCTTACCAGCCTGTATTTCTGGCCTTGCCTGATGCAGTGCAGATAAAATAATTATTCGCTTAAAGCGCAAAATTCATTTATCAGATATCACATGCGTCTGGTTGTCATGACTATTACCAGACGCAATCAAAACTTGTGAGAATCTTACTGCCGCGTTCTCAGATAAAGTTCAACACTTGCGTAAAACGGAGCTATTTCCACGGCATAATCGGCACAGCACTCAGCGCGTTTTTAGGTGAACCGTCCACGACCTTATCGGAATAAGAAAGGTAGATCAGCGCATGGCGCTGTTTATCGTAAAAACGTACGACCTGGAGCTTTTTAAACACCAACGACGTGCGCTTGCGAAACACCACTTCACCTTCTTTTTTACCGGCGGCTATCTTTGCATCCAGCGTTATCGGCCCGACCTGCTGGCAAGAGATGGCGGCATCGGCCGTATCTTCTGCCAGCCCCAGCCCGCCTTTGATACCGCCCGTTTTCGCCCGGCTGATATAGCACGTCACGTTTTTTACATCAGGATCGTCAAAAGCTTCCACGACAATTTTATGGTCCGGGCCAAACATCTTAAAAACAGTGTCTACAGAGCCTACCTGTTCAGCCGCCGCTGGCCCTGCCAACAGCGCCAGTGGAAAAAACGCACTCAACACCTTATATTTCATATTGTTACCATTTTTTAAAGTTACGCTTAGGGATTATCAGTCGCCCGACAAAAAACCGTTTAATATCACTTTATTAAAAAAATTCACGAGCCGCGATGATATTTTTCGCATCAATTGTTAAAAAAAACACTGAATGCTTAAAGAACAAAAAATGATATTATCCGCTTCTTTAATATCAGGTATTTGCTCGTCAGGATGAGGATATTATATGGATCAGGCTGGGATTATTCGCGATCTGTTAATCTGGCTGGAAGGCCATCTCGACCAGGTCCTTTCTCTGGATAACGTTGCTGCCAAGGCGGGCTACTCCAAGTGGCATTTGCAACGTATGTTCAAAGAGGTTACCGGTCATGCCATTGGCGCTTATATTCGGGCGCGGCGCCTGTCTAAATCAGCCGTTGCGCTGCGGCTTACTGCCCGCCCCATCCTGGACATTGCGCTGCAATATCGCTTTGACTCCCAGCAAACCTTTACCCGCGCGTTTAAAAAGCAATTTGCCCAGACGCCTGCACTGTATCGCCGCTCACCAGACTGGAGCGCCTTCGGTATGCGCCCGCCAATACGACTTGGTGCATTCACGCCACCGCAGCCGAATTTTATTACCCTGCCTGAAACCCACCTGCTGGGCATCACGCAAAGCTACAGTTGCACGCTTGAGCAAATAAGCGCTTTTCGCAACGACATGCGCACCCAGTTCTGGCGCCACTTCCTGAGCCATGCTCCCACTATTCCACCTGTGCTTTACGGCCTGCATGAACCGCGCGCCAATGTGGAAAAAGATGACGAGCAGGAAGTGCTTTACACCACCGCGCTGCCGCCAGAAATGGTCAACGGCAGCATTCCCGACGCACAGCCAGTGTATCTGGAAGGTGGGGATTACGTGCAGTTTAACTACGAAGGACCCGCCGACGGCCTCCAGGACTTTGTGCTGACCGTCTATGGCACCTGCATGCCGATGCTGAATCTGACGCGCCGCCGTGGGCAGGATATTGAACGTTTCTATCCTACCCACCGTGAAAAGCTGGCAGAGCCGCCGAAAGAACTGCGCTGCGAGTACCTGATTCCGGTCCGGCGCTAGCGCTGTAACTCATCCAGTGCGGGGGCATTAAGATGCGAGATGTCGCCCGCCATTTCCACCACCCACCCCGGCGCCAGCCACGGACTTTGCTGATAATCCACGCGTGAAAGCGAGCAGTTGCGAAGACGCAGACGTCGTTCAGCATACGGCGGCAGCCCGAGAATCGTGCTTACCAGGCAACCAAGCGCCATACCGTGGCTCACCAGCAGCGGGCGACTGCCCTGAGGCAGTTCACGGCAGGCATTGAGCGCACCGTGCATACGCACGCTGACTTCCTGCATTGACTCACCATCCGGGATGCGCCCGTCCGGTGTCCCGTTTACCAGCCGACGCCGCCAGCCCTCTTCTTCTTCAGTCAGCGAATTAAGATGGCGACGCTCCAGCACGCCCATGTCCAGCTCGCGCAGACGCGCGTCCAGCACCACGCTACAACCACAGGCCTTCGCAATAATTTCTGCGGTGCGCTGCGTTCGGCCCAGATCGCTGGCTATCACATGCGTAATGCCCAGTGCTTTCACACGTTGTGCAACCTGCATGGCCTGCTGCTCCCCGAGTGCGGTAAGCGGGCTATCTGACTGACCCTGAATGCGTCTTTCGGCATTCCATAATGTCTCGCCGTGGCGAACAAGATATACCTGTAACATACGTTTTATCCATGACTTACCCTTCACGTCATGAATGCAGACTGACAGGACGCCGTTTTCTTCGTCTTCACAAGCCACTGCCCGTTGAATACGCAGACTTCTTTGCCAACTGCTTTCTGCAATATGCGTGATTTTGGGTATACTGCGTTCACAAATTTTTATCAGAGCTCCACAGATTATGTACCATGTCATCTGCGCAACCCAAAACCCAGCCAAAATTAAGGCAATTCTGGGGGCTTTTGAATTAATTTTCGGGCCACAATCTTGCCATATCGACGCAATTAACGTTGAGAGCGGCGTCCCGGATCAACCGATTGGCAGTGAAGAAACGCGACGTGGCGCACGCCAGCGCGTTGAAAATGCTCGCCTCGCCCGTCCTGACGCTGATTTCTGGGTCGCGATTGAAGCCGGTATTGACGAAGGAAGCACCTTCAGCTGGGTGGTCATTAAAGATAAAAATAAAGCGGGAGAAGCGCGCTCTGCTACGTTGCCGCTGCCCGCGAACATTCTTGAGCGCGTACTGGCAGGCGAGGAGCTGGGACCGGTGATGTCGCAATGGAGTGGTATTAGTGAAATTGGGCGCAAAGAAGGTGCAATTGGCGTCTTCACCGCAGGCCATCTCACGCGCAGTAGCGTGTACCATCAGGCCGTACTACTGGCGCTAAGCCCGTTTCACAACGCCATTTACGGCTAGTCGCCTGCGTTTTCCAGCAGCATCTGCTCAAGCCAGCCACGCAGTTCCGGCGGCGCGGATTTCAGGCTGTTAGAGCCACGCGTAATCGTAGCAATGCCCGCACCCAGCTCGTTTTTAAGCTCGCGCTGGCTCATTTCACCGCGCAGTAGTTCTTCAATAATGCGGATGCGCGTGCCAAGCGCGTCGCGCTCATCCGGCGTAAGCATCAGCGTCAGTAAAGGCAAATGCAGATCTTTATCAAACGCCTGCTGCAACAGTGCCACAAAGCGCAGCCACTCTTTATTGTTTTGCTCCGCCTGTGCCGCTGAATACTGAGATAACTGAGACATGTTATGCCGCTCCACCGTAAAAATACTATCTAACTAGTACAGCAGCATAACATACCGTCAGCCAAAATCAGTAACGCATCTGCCACTCTGCATCGGTCATCAGCACCGGCGTTTTATCCTTACCGGAGAAATAGCGGTAGTAGGCATCATACGCCAGCACGTTTTTCACGTAGCCACGGGTTTCAGAAAACGGAATGCTTTCTACAAACGCCACTGCGTCAATGCGCCCTGCGCTGTTGCCACGCCAGGTCCTTACTCTCCCTGGCCCTGCGTTGTACGCCGCAGAAGCAAAGATGCGGTTGTAGCCAAACTGCTCATAAACTTGCTGGAGGTAGCTGGTGCCCAGATTAATGTTCGTATCCGGGTCAAGCAACTGGCTGCTGGCAGAATACGGGATACCGAACCTTTTCGCCGTCTGGGCCGCCGTGGCAGGCATCAGCTGCATCAGCCCGGAAGCACCAACCGGTGAGCGCACTTTCGGGTTCCAGGCGCTTTCCTGGCGGGCTATCGCCATTGCATAGCTCGATGAAATATCCTTACTGCGGGTATAGCTGTCGAACGTTGACTGCCACGCCAGCGGGAAGCGTTCTTCAAGATGATCCCAAAGTTTACCGGCGATCGTCGCCTGCACGCTGAGATCCCACCAGCCCTGACTGAATGCGTAACGCGCCAGACTCGCCTGCTCGTCTTTGGTGCGGCTGGTCACGAGGTTTGCCCATTCGCCGCGTGCGGTGTTATCCATACTCCAGTACATCAGCTCACGTACACGGTTCATCTCCGGGCCTTGTACCAGAATTGGGTTCACCGCCGGGGCTTTGTCGATACGCAACGTGTAATGTTCACCCAGCCGCTGTGCAGCCGACATCGGGTAAAAGCCACGCCCGCGCATCAGTTCACGCAGGATAGCTTTAGCCTCTTCATCGCGCCCGCGCTCCATCAGCAAATCCGCCTGCCAGTAGCGCCATTCGTCTTTGCTTTTTGCCTCCATCGGCAGCCGGGCAAGCCAGGTGTTCAGGCCATGCCTGTCGCCAGCGCCCAGCGCCATACGCACGCGCCGCTCCAGCAGCGACGTCGATTCAGAACGCATAATTACGCTGTCACGCCACTCTGCCTGCTCGGAGGTTATGTCATTGCCCATCAGACGCCAGGCCACAATATCGTTAAGCTCCTGTGTCTGCGCTGCGGTAAGCTGCTGCGCCTGGGCAAGCGTTGGGATCATCAGTCTGGCGTTTTCTGCATCCTGGCGAGCTACGCTTGCAAACGCCACCGCCGCCATCTGGCGAGTAAAATCAGTGGCACTCACGCTTCTGGCAAAGCTCATCACGCTGGCAGGGTTCGCCGCAAGTGAGCCGATGGCTCCCGCCACCGTGCCGTAGCCTGCGGGCATATCTGCCGCAAGGCGTGATACCAGCGAGGTGTTGCCCGCTTTCATCGCCAGGCGGATACGCTCAAGGTAATCTTCCGCCGACTGTGTGCCTGAGCTGCGCCAGGCCTGGAACAGCCGGTCACAGGCAGAAGGCTGGTTTTTACCGGTCTGCCACAGTTCATGTGCGCCGCGCCAGGCATCAGATGCCATCCCGGTATTCCATTTGGCGTAGTAAAAATTACACTTTGCTTCCACCGAGCCTGGCTCTTCAGGGCTGAAGGCCAGAATGCCTCGCCAGTCCTCGCGCCGCGCCAGCTCGTTGACGAAGCGCGATTTCAGGCTGCGCGCCAGCGGAAGCGTGGGATAAGTCTGTACAAACTGCGTCACGCTGACCGAAGGCTCATTTTTTAAATCGTCGGTGAGTTGGCGGTATTGAAGGTAAGGATACAGCGGGTAGTCCCGCAGGGTGGGCATCAGTTGCGCGACCACATCCATTTGCTTGTTGTCCCAGGCCTGTTTGACCTGTGCGTACCGGCTGCGTTGCTCGTCCAGCGAATCGGCCTGTACCGCCTGACTGAAACTCAGCAGACAGACGCTGAATGCCAGGGTACGCCAGACTGCCTGTTTGGCTCTTCCCACAAAAATTCCTCGCGTTATTGTTGTATGCCACCGCGGCGTCATGCCGCTGAAAATAATTGTTTAATGCTAACCGGGGGATGGCGGTTATGCCATGTCCCGGACAGTTTTTTACTTACCGTTGCGCAGCTTCGGTCAAAACAGGCCAGTGGCACACCCCCATCATGTACACCAGAGTGTGCGGGTAACGCCATTGTTTTCATTCCTTTCATTGTGTTATGGAAGACAGTACGAAGAATACGGAATCCACCGGTCGCTGGCTGGGATTAAGGTGTGAAAAAGGCTAAACTTCGCCCCTGAGACGAATCATTTACCCATTATAAAGAGGCGAAGTCGCAACGTGGCTCAATTCGTTTATACCATGCACCGCGTCGGCAAAGTTGTGCCGCCGAAGCGTCATATTCTCAAGAACATCTCTCTGAGCTTTTTCCCTGGCGCAAAAATCGGCGTGCTGGGTCTTAACGGCGCCGGTAAATCTACTCTGCTGCGCATCATGGCCGGTATCGATACCGATATTGAAGGCGAAGCGCGCCCGCAGCCGGGGCTGAAAGTGGGCTATCTGCCCCAGGAGCCGAAGCTCAACCCCGAACACACCGTGCGTGAGTCGGTAGAAGAAGCCGTTTCTGAGGTGGTTAACGCCCTTAAACGCCTGGATGAAGTGTACGCGCTGTATGCCGACCCGGACGCCGACTTTGACAAACTCGCCGCCGAGCAGGGCAAGCTTGAAGAAATCATTCAGGCCCACGACGGCCATAACCTGAACATGCAGCTTGAGCGCGCGGCCGATGCGCTGCGCCTGCCGGACTGGGACGCGAAAATCGAGAACCTCTCCGGTGGTGAGCGCCGCCGCGTGGCGCTGTGCCGCCTGCTGCTTGAAAAGCCGGACATGCTGCTGCTTGATGAACCCACCAACCACCTGGACGCCGAATCGGTTGCCTGGCTGGAACGCTTCCTGCACGACTTTGAAGGCACCGTGGTGGCTATTACCCACGACCGTTACTTCCTTGATAACGTCGCAGGCTGGATTCTGGAACTGGACCGTGGTGAAGGTATTCCGTGGGAAGGCAACTACTCCTCCTGGCTTGAGCAGAAAGACCAGCGCCTGGCGCAGGAAGCCTCTCAGGAAGCCGCCCGCCGCAAGTCTATTGAGAAAGAGCTGGAGTGGGTGCGCCAGGGCGCCAAAGGCCGCCAGTCTAAAGGCAAAGCGCGTCTGGCTCGCTTTGAGGAACTCAACAGCGTTGAGTACCAGAAGCGTAACGAAACCAGTGAACTGTTTATTCCACCTGGACCGCGCCTTGGCGACAAAGTGCTGGAAGTGGAAAACCTGACCAAATCTTACGGCGATCGCGTGCTGATTGACGGCCTGTCGTTCTCCATTCCTAAAGGTGCCATTGTCGGCATCATCGGTCCGAACGGCGCGGGTAAATCCACGCTGTTCCGTATGATTACCGGTGCCGAGCAGCCGGATTCTGGCGCTATTACGCTTGGCGATACCGTCAAAATCGCCTCTGTTGACCAGTTCCGCGATGCCATGGACGACAAAAAAACGGTCTGGGAAGAAGTGTCCGGCGGTCTGGATATCATGAAGATCGGCAACACTGAAATCCCAAGCCGCGCCTATGTGGGCCGCTTTAACTTCAAAGGCACCGATCAGGGCAAACGCGTGGGCGAGCTGTCCGGCGGTGAGCGAGGCCGTCTGCACCTGGCCAAGCTGCTACAGGTTGGCGGCAACATGCTGCTGCTCGACGAACCGACCAACGATCTGGACATTGAAACCCTGCGTGCGCTGGAAAACGCCCTGCTGGAATTTCCTGGCTGCGCCATGGTTATCTCGCATGACCGCTGGTTCCTTGACCGCATCGCGACCCACATTCTGGACTACCAGGATGAGGGTAAAGTGGAGTTCTTTGAAGGTAACTTCACCGAATACGAAGAGTACAAAAAACGCACCCTCGGTGCTGACGCGCTGGAGCCTAAGCGCATCAAGTACAAGCGTATTACCAAGTAAATCTATCAAACGGCCTTCTTCGCAGGGCCGTTTTTTTAGCCTGACGTCAAGTTAGCGCAACCCCCACTTAGCCTGTAACAGTAGCGTTACCTGGCTGGCGGTGCGTAAAACTCCCTGACCTCCTCAAACCCCAGCGCGAACTCGATATAGCTCATCAGTGCCGGTGAGTTCAGCTTGCGGCTTGGGTACACCAGCCACAGCGAATTGCCCGCCACTGCCCATTCGGGTAGTACCTGCACCAGCGTACCTTGCTCAATGTTATCTTCCAGTAAAAACGCGGGCAGCAGCGTCACGCCCGCGCCTGCAATCGCGCTTTCACGCGCATAGAGCAGATTGTCAGTCTGATGCAGCGTGCCAGGCAGGCAGCGGTAATCCTCACCGCCGCGCTGTAACAACCATTCCGGCCACGCCATATGGGTAATGCAACGGTGGGCCACAAGCTCGCTCGGGTGCTCCAGTGCTGGTTTGCCCGCCAGATACGCTGCAGACGCCAGTAAATAGCGCGGGCAATGGCCGATAGCGCGGCCAATCAGCGAGGAGTCCTGCGGTTTACCGGTTCGCAGCGCCACGTCAAACCCGGCATCCACCAGATCAATCACGTCATCAGAAATGGACACCTCCAGCGACACCTGCGGGTAACGCAACACAAACGCGGCGTTGAGTCGCGCCAGCAGCGTGGCCCCCAACCCCGCCGGGCAGGTGATGCGCAGCCGACCGCTGGGGTTATCACGCAGGCGCTGCACAGCAAGCTCGGCACGCTCGCTGGCGCTCACCATTTCCCGGCAGTGCGTGAGGTAATGCTCACCGGCAAACGTCAGACTGAGCCGGCGCGTTGTGCGGTTAAGCAGGCGCAGCCCCACCTGCTGCTCAAGCTGGCTGATGCGCTGGCTGACGCTTGATTTTGGCAACCCGGCCCGTCGCGCGGCGGCACTAAAGCCACCGCACTCCACCACCAGCGCAAACAGCGCCATATCCTGCAATTGTTTAAACACCATTGTTCACCTGAGCCGAACGGGTTGTTCCCTATTGTCCATCTTATCACGCCCATTACAGGCGCATAGACTACATTGATTGAGTTATCCCTTTCATTCACAGGAGAAGAGCATGTCCGTGACAGCCATTGCCGTTGACCCGAAAAACCCGGCGTCCTTTATTGAAATCACACTGCCGGTGCCACAGCCTGGCGAGTTCGATCTGCTGGTGGAAGTGAAGGCAGTATCCGTCAATCCGGTCGATACCAAGGTGCATAAAGGGCTGCAAAAAAATGGCCTGGAGGCACCGCGCGTGCTGGGTTGGGACGCAAGCGGCGTGGTCAAAGCAGTCGGTGCTAAGGTCAGCGGCTTTACCCCCGGAGATGAAGTCTGGTATGCGGGCGATATCACGCGCTCAGGCAGCAACGCCAGCCAACAGCTGATTGATTCCCGTCTTGTCGGCCACAAACCTGCAAGCCTTGACTGGGCCGCAGCCGCCGCGCTTCCGCTAACTGCGCTGACCGCCTGGGAAGGTCTGTTTGAACGCCTGCATATTCAGGATGCGGGCAGCGAAAAAACGCTGCTGATTATTGGCGGCGCCGGGGGCGTTGGCTCACTGGCAATTCCATTTGCAAAACTGCGCAGCCAGGTCAAAGTGATTACCACCGCATCGCGCGAAGACTCTGCGCAGTGGTGCCTAGAGCGCGGTGCCGACCTGGTGGTGAATTATCACGACCTGCCGGGCGAACTGGCAAAACACAACATCAAATTCGTGGATTACATTTTCATCCTCAACGACACCGACGGCCACTGGGAGGCGGTAAGCAAACTCATCGCGCCGCAGGGCCATATCTGCACCATCGTTGAAAACGAAAAGCCGCTCGATCAGAGCGTGCTGAAAACCAAGTCCGCCGCGCTGCACTGGGAATTAATGTACACGCGTAGTATGTACCAGACCGCCGATATGGCGCGCCAGGGCGAGATCTTAAACGAGGTGGCAAACCTGGTGGATACCGGTAAAGTCACAGGTACGTTGAATGAAACCCTGCACGGCCTGAGCGTGGAAAATATCCGTGAAGCGCACAGACGTGTGCTGGAAGGCCACATGCGCGGCAAGATTGTTATCGCGTTCTAAACCAAAGCGGCGGCCTGGGGCCGCCGCTGTCAGTCTGCCTGTGGGCCGGACTCGCCCATCATCTGTTTGACCAACTCCACGCAGCGCAGGAAGCGGGAGTCATAATCGGCTTCTTCAACGTGCACATAGCCGATGTCGTTTTGCTCAAGCATCTCAACTAAAAGCTGTTGAAACTGGCGTCGGTCCACTGAACTACCGAGGCTGCGCAGCCCATCTGCCACCCAGGGCGTGTTGTTCTCAAGCAGGATAACCAGGTCAAAGCGGTACTCGTCGATAAGCGCCTGCACAAAGGGATGTTCTTTGCCTTCGTACTTCTTACAAAACGCCTGGGTCGTGACGAAATCGGTATCCACAAACGCCACACGATTAGCATATTTCACCGCAAAATCAATATATTGTGCCTGACCCAGCGCAATTTTGTCATAGTCGGAATACTGGAGCGCCATCTCATCGCCACCAAGGTGCGAGAACACGTAATCACGCCCGTATTCCCAGGCGCTGGTGGTGTTGAAGATATTGGCAAGCTTGTTGACCAGCGTTGATTTGCCACTCGATTCACCGCCCAGTATCGCCACGGTGCGCACAAAAAATGGTTTCACCTCGGTGGGGATGTATTCCCAGTAGCGAAACGGGTTTTCGCGAATCTGGGTACCGCTGATGCTCATAAAGGTGCGTTTCGGGTCGATAAGCCGGGCCTCAATGCCTAAATGTTGCAGGTACTGCGGCGCGTCGCTCTCTTCGGAGGTGTAAATCCAGTCCGGTGAAATGCCTTTCTCGGCCATAAAGGCCTTAATGCCCTCACTCCATACATCCCAGCCGTGAGGATACGGCTCCATCCCTTCTTCGTTGAAGGCGTGAATACGGATATTTTTCTGGTACTTGAAGGTCTGGAGCAGCCAGCGCAGACGGTCGCTGATGGTCGGCTGCTGCGACATGGCGCTGTCGTTAAACAGCGCACGGTCGCGTGGTTCGTCGTAGCCCATGATGATGTGCAACTCATCGACCTGGCTACAGGCGCGCTGAATCAGGTAAATGTGCCCGGTGTGCAGCGGATAAAACTTACCGAACACCACGCCAACGCTTTTTTGCTTAAGCGGATATTCCAGCCCGAGAAACTGGTGCAGCGCTTCCAGCTTACGGGCGCTGGGGCTTTTGATTTTCGCGTTCAGTAACTGGCTGAGGTAGCCTTTGGTCATCCCGCTGGCATCGGCTACCTGCTGTAGCGTGCAGCCCTTCTGGCGTATAGCGGTTCTGATGTAGTCGAACGACGACATGTGCTGCCTCCTGCAATAACTCGTCAGCCGGACAACGCCCGGCACGTAACTGACTCTGTAATAATCACATTATAAGTCGTCAAAAACCGCCAGCGCATCCGCCAGTTTTTTTACGCCAAATACTTTCATGCCTTCCGGCGGTTTCTTTGGCACGTTCGCATGGGGCACAATCGCGCGTTGAAAGCCGTGTTTGGCCGCTTCGGTAATGCGCTCCTGGCCACTTGGCACCGGGCGAATCTCTCCGGCCAGCCCCACCTCGCCAAACACCACTAAATCCTGCGGCAGCGGCCGGTTGCGCAGGCTGGACACCATTGCCAGCAGCAGGGCGAGGTCGGCGCTGGTTTCCATCACCTTCACGCCGCCCACCACGTTTACGAACACGTCCTGATCGGCCATCTGTAGCCCGCCGTGGCGGTGCAGCACCGCCAGCAGAATTGCCAGGCGGTTTTGCTCAAGCCCCACCGCCACGCGCCTGGGGTTCGCCATCATCGATTGATCGACCAGCGCCTGAATCTCCACCAGCAGCGGGCGCGTGCCTTCCCAGACCACCATCACCGAGCTACCCGGCGTCAGTTCGTCGCCCCGGCTCAGGAAGATAGCCGATGGGTTGCTGACTTCCCGCATCCCTTGTTCGGTCATGGCAAACACGCCTAATTCGTTAACCGCGCCAAAGCGGTTTTTGTGGCTGCGCAGGGTACGAAAGCGCGAATCGGCGTCGCCGTCGAGCAGTACCGAGCAGTCAATGCAGTGCTCCAGCACCTTCGGTCCTGCCAGTGAACCGTCTTTGGTGACGTGACCGACCATCACGATAGCCACGCCGCGCGTTTTGGCAAACCGAGTCAGATAGGCCGCCGTTTCGCGCACCTGGGCAACACTTCCGGGGGAAGATTGCACATCTGCCATGTGCATCACCTGAATGGAGTCAATCACCATCAGCTTCGGCTGCTCTTCCTCGGCTATCAGGCAAATCTGCTCGATGCTGGTTTCGCTGAGCATATTGAGGTTATCGGTCGGCAGCCCGAGGCGGTGCGCGCGCATCGCCACCTGCTGGAGCGACTCTTCGCCGGTGACGTAGAGCGTTTTCATGTCAGCGGCCAGCTTGCACAGCGTCTGCAATAGCAGCGTAGATTTACCGGCCCCCGGGTTGCCGCCAATGAGAATGGCGCTGCCAGGCACCACACCGCCGCCCAGCACACGGTCGAACTCTTTAAAACCGGTGGAAAAACGTGGCAGCGCCTCCAGGCTGATGTCGGAGAGCTTTTGCACCTTGCTCACGCCCGCGTTACCCGCATAGCCTGAAAGACGCTCGTTGCGCGCCACCTGCGGCGACACCGCCAGCCTTATTTCGGTAATGGTATTCCAGGCCTGGCAGGCGCTGCACTGCCCCTGCCAGCGCGGATAATCCGCCCCGCACTCATTACAGACAAACGCGCGTTTTGCCGCTTTCGCCACCTTATTACCTCTTCTTTATTCCTGATTAAGACTGCCTGAGAGAATGCAGAACACGCCCATCAAATCGGCATTACGAATGGTGACATGCGCCTGCTGGTTGACCTTGGGCTTCGCGTGATAGGCAATGCCCAGTGCCGCGTGTTTAAGCATGGGCAAGTCATTAGCGCCATCGCCAATGGCAACCGTCTGGGTGGGAGCTATTTCATGCTTTTCCATCAGCGCCATCAGCGTCTTCGCTTTGAACTTCGCATCCACTATCTGCCCGGTCACTGCCCCTGTCAGTTTGCCGTCGCGAATTTCCAGCTCGTTCGCCACCGCAGCGGTCAGATGCAATTTTTCACGCAGATAATCGGCAAAGAACGTAAAACCGCCGGAGGCAATCGCCACCTTCCAGCCCAGCGCCTGGAGCTTCATCACCAGCGACACCAGGCCAGGCATTAGCGGCAGTGCGTCGCGCACCTCGCGCAAGATGGCCGCATCGGCACCTTCAAGCGTTGCCACGCGCTGGCGCAGGCTGGCGGTAAAGTCCAGCTCGCCGCGCATGGCACGCTCGGTCACTTCAGCTACCATTTCGCCGGTTCCGGCCAGTTTGGCAATTTCATCAATGCATTCAATTTCAATAGCCGTGGAGTCCATATCCATCACCAGCAGGCCAGGCGTGCGCAGGTGCGGCAGCTTGCCCATGGGGGCCACATCCAGCCCGGCCTCGTGCGCCAGACGCGCGGCGCGCGGCGTCAGCGAACCGGCAAGGCGAATCACCTGGTAGTCTTCCACGCACCAGGCGCTGACAATAACCATCGCCGCCCCCAGTTTACGCTGGTAGCGCGTGAGCCGGTCTTTATCCAGCTCGCGTCCATACAGGAGCCATCCCGTGCGTCCTGCGCGGTAGTCCAGAGGCATCACCTCATCACCGCTCAAAGAAAGAGGCAACCCAGGCCAGAGGGAAACCTCATTTGGCAGGTCGCGCCAGGTCAGACTGTTTGGCATTGCAGCTCCTGTATAAAGTTATGCCGGTACAAAACAACGCATGAGGCTACCCTGTTGGGAGCGCATCTGGCAACATGCAGTCTGCAAATTTTCAACGGGTGAAATATGGGTAAGGGAAAATTTAAATTCCGACTGCACCGCGCGGTGATTGTGCTGCTCTGTCTGGCGCTGCTGGTGGTGCTGATGCAGGGCGCGTCGTGGTTCAGCCAGAACCACCAGAACTCGCGTAATATCCAGATGGAAGAAGTCGCCCGTACACTGGCGCGCCAGGTGAGTTACTCCCTCGCCCCACTGATGCGCGGCCAGACCCCGGATGAGCGACAAATTACCGCGATTTTGCGCAAACTCACCGACAACAGCCGCATCCTGGATGCCAGCGTCTATGACGACGAGGGCGCGCTTATCACTCGCGCAGGCGAAAGCCTGGAGGTCCGCGACCGGCTGGCGCTGGACGGTAAAAAAGCCGGCAGTTACTTCAACCAGCAAATTGTCGAAGATATTACCGGCAAAAATGGTCGCCTGGGCCAACTGCGTATCACGCTTGATACCCACACGCTGGCAACGGAAGCCAAGCAGGTGGATAACACCACCAACATTCTGCGCCTGATGCTGCTACTGGCGCTGGCCGTTGGCATTGTGCTCACGCGCACGCTATTGCAGGGCAAACGCACTCGCTGGCAGCAGTCACCATATCTGCTCACCGCCAACCGCGCGGTGCAGGAAGATGATGAAGAAACAAAGGATGACGACAAGGCGCGCTAAAGCGCTCTACACGACACGCGCCCAACCGCGGGCGCGTGGTATCATTCGGGGTCTTGTTATGGAAAGGATCCCACCATGCCCTCACTGCGACTGCTGATTTCCGACTCTCACGATCCCTGGTTCAACCTTGCGGTAGAAGAATGCATTTTCCGCCAGATGCCTGCCACCCAGCGCGTACTGTTTTTGTGGCGCAACGCAGACACCGTGGTCATTGGCCGGGCGCAAAATCCGTGGAAAGAGTGCAATACCCGGCGTATGGAAGAAGACCACGTGCGCCTTGCCCGGCGCAGCAGCGGCGGCGGTGCGGTGTTTCACGACCTCGGTAACACCTGTTTTACCTTTATGGCGGGCAAGCCGGAGTATGACAAGAGCGTATCCACCGCGATTGTTATCGACGCGCTGCACCGCCTGGGCATTGAGGCATCAGCCTCCGGGCGCAACGACCTGCTTGTGGACACGCCTGACGGCGCGCGCAAGATTTCCGGCTCCGCCTACCGAGAAACCAAAGACCGTGGCTTTCACCACGGCACGCTGTTGCTGGATGCCGACTTGAGTCGGCTGGCTAACTACCTCAATCCCGATAAGAAAAAATTGCAGGCCAAAGGCATTACCTCTGTGCGCGGGCGCGTGACCAACCTGAGCGAACTGCTGCCCGGCGTCACTCACGCCCAGATTTGCACAGCCGTTGAGAACGCCTTTTTCGACCACTTTGGCGAGCGCGTGGCGCCAGAAATCATTTCTCCCGACGCCGTTCCAGACCTGCCAGGTTTTGCGGAAACCTTCGCACGCCAGAGCAGCTGGGAGTGGAACTTCGGCCAGGCCCCGGCCTTCAGCCACCTGCTCGATGAGCGCTTTAGCTGGGGCGGCGTGGAGATCCACTTTGATGTTGAAAAAGGCGTTATCGTGCGCGCCCAGGTGTTTACCGACAGCCTGAACCCAACCCCGCTGGAAGCGCTGGCCGCGAGCCTGCACGGTTGCCCCTATCGCAGCCAGGACTTAGCCCAGCGCTGCACGGCGCTGATTGAGGCCTTCCCGGAGCAGGCGGCAGAGCTGCGCGAGCTATCAGTATGGGTTGCACAGGCCATACGTTAAGGTGCAAAAGGTTATAGCGGTGTCATGCCAAGCTGGCGCGAATGAATACGGCTTAAAAACACCACGCTGAACAACGCGCCGAGTAACGCACAAAACATATCTGACTGGGTATCCCAGGGGTCACCCTGGGTGCCAAGAAATTCCTCAGCCCCCTGCCCCAGCCCCAGCGCAGCCCACCACTCGATAAATTCATAGCAGGCGCTGATTGCCAGTGCGATGCAGCAGACAATGAAATTCAGCATCTGACCACCGCGCACGACACGGCCGCGCAGCAGGATTTCTCTGGCCGCCAGCGCAGGCACCAGCCCCTGAAAAAAGTGCCCAAGTTTGTCATAAGGGTTACGGCTCAGGTTGAACCACTCCTGAACCTGAAAACCCAATGGCACCTTCGCGTAGGTGTACATCCCGCCAAACAGCAAAATGACGGCATGAAAAAAGATAAGCGTATACAGCAGCGTTGAAAGCGGATAGCGCCGGTGGGTGAGCCACAGCAGCGGAACCACAATCATCACCGGCAGAGTTTCCATAAGCCAGGTGGCTTTATCCGCAGCTGCCATGCCGGTAAAGACCAGCAAAATCACTAAAACCAACGCAGCGGATTTCAATTTGAAAGGCGTGGGGGTGGTTATCATCTGTTCATCCCTGAAAGCAGGCCATATAAGGCTCAAATAAATAGCACCAAAACCGGCGAAAAAAAAGCAGGGCAGAGAGTTGTTCACCCAGCACTGGCCGATGCAGGCACGCTGTGTTTATGGCTTCACGGCACTATTACGACGATCGCCGTTAACGCAACCGCATCGGTATCACTACCAATAAAAAAGGGTGCCCATCGGCACCCTTTTTTTGAACATAAAGCGGCTTACGCCTCTTTATCCCCTAACAGCACGGACTCCAGCGCGATTTTAATCATATCGTTAAACGTGGTCTGGCGCTCTGCCGCGGTGGTCTGCTCATGGGTGCGAATATGGTCAGACACGGTGCAAATCGTCAGCGCCTTCGCGCCAAACTCTGCCGCCACGCCGTAGATACCGGCCGCTTCCATCTCCACGCCCAGGATGCCGTATTTTTCCATTACGTCGAACATCTGCGGGTCCGGCGAGTAGAACAGGTCGGCAGAGAACAGGTTGCCCACGCGCGCGTCAACGCCCAGCGCTTTGGCGGCGTCCACCGCGTTGCGCACCATGTCAAAATCGGCAATAGCGGCAAAATCGTGATCTTTAAAACGCAGGCGGTTTACTTTGGAATCGGTGCAGGCACCCATACCAATCACCACGTCGCGCAGCTTCACGTCCGGGCGCACCGCGCCGCAGGAGCCAACGCGGATGATTTTCTTCACGCCAAAATCGGTTATCAGCTCTTTGGTGTAGATAGAGCAAGACGGGATGCCCATGCCGTGGCCCATTACCGAGAACTTACGGCCTTTGTAAGTGCCGGTATAGCCCAGCATGCCGCGCACGTTGTTCACTTCACGCACGTCTTCCAGGAAGGTTTCTGCGATATGTTTTGCGCGCAGCGGGTCACCCGGCATCAGTACTACGTCAGCGAAATCGCCCATCTCTGCGTTAATGTGTGGCGTAGCCATAGCGTTATCCTTATTAATTAATTCATCTACCAGGCGCACCCGGCGCCCGGATTCAACTCAAAACATCACCTTGCCGTACTGCATGTCAGACAGGCCAAAGTATTTCGCCACCGTCTGGCCGATATCAGCAAACGTCTCGCGCTGGCCAAGCGACCCAGGCTTCACTTGCGGGCCGTAAACCAGTACCGGAATGTGCTCGCGGGTATGGTCAGTGCCTGTCCAGGTCGGGTCGCAGCCGTGGTCGGCGGTGAGGATGAGAATATCGTCCTCTTTCACCAGTTCCATCAACTCCGGCAGACGGCGGTCAAACAGTTCCAGGCCACCCGCATAGCCCGCCACGTCGCGACGATGGCCCCAGCTGGAGTCAAAATCAACGAAGTTGGTAAAGACAATGGTGTTATCGCCTGCGGCCTTCATTTCGGCAAGCGTGGCGTCAAACAGCGCATCAAGGCCGGTGGCTTTCACTTTTTTGGTGATGCCGACGTTAGCATAGATATCGGCAATTTTACCCACGGACACCACGTCGCCCTGCTTTTCATCGACCAGCTTTTTCAGCACGGTGGCCGACGGCGGCTCGACTGCCAGGTCGTGGCGGTTACCGGTACGCTGGAAGTTGCCTGCCTTGTCGCCCACAAACGGACGCGCAATCACGCGGCCAATGTTGTAGCCGCCTTCGGTCAGCTCTTCACGGGCGATTTCACACAGCTCGTAGAGGCGCTCCAGGCCAAAGGTTTCTTCGTGACAGGCAATCTGGAACACCGAGTCAGCGGAGGTGTAGAAAATCGGCTTGCCGGTTTTCATGTGCTCTTCGCCCAGTTGGTCGAGAATGACCGTGCCGGAGGAATGGCAGTTACCGAGGTAGCCCGGCAAATTACCGCGCTCGACCAGTTTATCGAGCAGTTCCTGTGGGAAGCTGTTCTCCTGGTTGGTGAAATAGCCCCAGTCAAACAGCACCGGCACGCCAGCAATTTCCCAGTGGCCAGACGGCGTGTCTTTGCCCGAAGACAGCTCCTGCGCCCAGGCATACGCCCCGACGATATCCGCATTGCCGTCCATACCTGCCGGGATTTTTCCGGTGGAGCCTTCAGCGGCTTTCGCCAGGCCCAGGCGCGTCAGGTTAGGCAGATTGAGTGGCCCCTGGCGGCCAGTGTTGGCCTCACCGTTGGCACAGGCCTGCGCGATATGGCCCAGCGTATCCGAGCCTTCGTCGCCAAAGCGCGCGGCGTCTGCGCTCGCGCCAATGCCGAAGGAGTCCAGCACCATAATAAATACACGTTTCATAATTTCTCCTGCGTTGGTACGCAATCACGCTCTGAGGCGCTAAAAGAAAGCGATCGGATCAGTATATCGCAACGCGCCTGTCGATAGTCAGCCTGTGGCGCGAATTAACCGGTAATTCTTCTGTAAACCACCGGAGTCGCCTGCACAGGTGCCTCGCTCAGTTCAACGGCGGCCTTCATCGCCTGGGCTGCCTGCTGCCACTGCGCTTCATCACGTGCGTGGATCATAGCCAGCGGGCGCTGCGCATCTGCGCGCTCGCCGAGCGTAATCATCTGCGTGAGCCCCACGCTGTAATCAATGGCATCGGTTGCCTGGCGACGCCCGCCGCCCAAGCCCACCACAGCCATACCGAGTGCACGGGTATCCATTGCGCTCACCACGCCCTGGCCGTCGGCAAAGACTGGTTTGCACAGCATGGCGGCTGGCAAATACTGGTCATAGCGCTCAACAAAATCCGTTGGCCCCTTCTGCGCGGCCACCATGCGGCCAAACACCTCGGCGGCACGGCCGTTATCCAGCACCGCCTGCAACTTAGCCCGCGCCTCGGCGTCGTTCGCCGCCAGTTTGCCGGACACCAGCATTTCCACACACAGCGCCATAGTCACTTCCAGCAGGCGCGGATTGCGCTCATGGCCGGTCAGGAAACGCACCGCTTCACGCACTTCCAGCGCGTTACCGGCGCTGGAGGCCAGCACCTGGTTCATGTCGGTCAGAAGTGCCGTGGTACGCACGCCCGCGCCATTCGCCACGCCGGCAATCGCCTCGGCAAGTGCTACCGAGCGCTCAAAGGTCGGCATAAACGCGCCGCTGCCCACCTTCACGTCCATCACCAGCGCGTCCAACCCTTCTGCCAGCTTTTTAGCAAGGATGGAGGCGGTAATCAGCGGGATGGAGTCCACTGTTGCGGTGATATCGCGCGTAGCATAGAAGCGCTTGTCTGCCGGTGCCAGCGAGCTGGTCTGGCCGATAATCGCCACGCCCACATCCTTAATAATGTCGCGAAAGCGGGCGTCGTGCGGGAAGATATCAAACCCTGGGATGGCTTCGAGCTTGTCGAGCGTACCGCCGGTATGACCCAGCCCACGCCCTGAGATCATCGGTACATAGCCGCCACAGGCGGCCACCATCGGCCCCAGCATCAGCGACGTCACGTCACCCACACCGCCGGTAGAGTGTTTATCCACAATCGGACCGTTCAGCCCAAGACCGCTCCAGTCCAGCACCGCACCGGAATCGCGCATTGCCAGCGTCAGCGAAACGCGCTCGGCAACGGACATATCGTGAAAGAAAATCGTCATCGCCAGCGCGGCAATCTGCCCTTCAGAAACGGTGTTATCGCGAATGCCGTTAATAAAAAAGCGGATTTCTTCATCACTGAGCGGCTGTCCGTCGCGCTTTTTACGAATGATTTCTTGAGCCAGAAACACGTGACCTCCGGGAAACGTCAGAAATTAATAGCCGCTGCTGCTTTTGCCGTCGCCGTGACCCAGCGCCTTGAGCAGGCTTGCCAGCAGGCTGGACGCACCAAAGCGGTAGTGGCGCGCATCGGCCCAGTCACCACCGAAGATTTCGTCGGCCGTTGCCAGGTAAAGCGCGGCGTCTTCTGCACTGCGCACGCCGCCCGCAGGCTTGAAGCCCACCGTTTTTTCAACGCCCATATCGCGAATCACTTCCAGCATGATGCGCGCGCTTTCCGGCGTGGCATTCACCGGCACTTTACCGGTAGAGGTTTTGATGAAATCCGCCCCGGCGTTGATAGCAATTTCCGAGGCTTTGCGAATCAGGCGCTCTTCTTTAAGTTCACCGGTTTCGATGATGACTTTCAGCAGCACGTTCGCCCCGGCGCATACCGCTTTACAGGCTTTCACCAGCTCAAAACCCACCTGCTCATTGCCCGCGATAAGCGCGCGGTACGGGAACACCACATCAACTTCATCGGCACCGTACGCCACTGCCGCGCGCGTCTCAGCCACTGCAATATCAATGTCATCATTGCCGTGCGGGAAGTTGGTCACGGTAGCAATGCGAATATCTGGCGTGCCCTGCGCGTTCAGTGTCTTACGCGCAATCGGGATAAAACGCGGATAGATACACACGGCGGCGGTGTTGCCGACCGACGTTTTCGCCTGGTGACACAGCGCAATCACTTTCTCGTCGGTGTCGTCGTCGTTCAGCGTGGTCAAATCCATCAGTTTCAGCGCGCGCAGGCTGCTGGCGGTTAAATCGGTCATGGTATTCTCCAGAAAGTCAGGTTGAGCGCAGGCAGCGAAATCCGGCTCCTGCGCTTAATGTTAAAATACTAACATTTCACAAAAAGGCGGTTTCGTGTTGCTGTTCACAAAAGCGTAAGATTACGTGGTGCAATAGCGACAGTATAGGGGATTAAACGGGCAAAACAACGCCTGTATGCCGGGAATAAAAACGGCGGTCAGGCTGTTAGCCCGACCGCCGTTGCAAAATGTTATTTTTATAACAATTTAGTCGTTACAGCGCCAGGAAGACCCCGGCAATGGTTGCGCTCATCAGGTTAGAAAGCGTACCAGCGGCAACCGCCTTCAGACCTAACTGCGCCACGTCGTGACGACGGCTCGGTGCCATGCTGCCCAGCCCGCCAATCAGAATGGCGATAGACGACAGGTTAGCAAAGCCACACAGCGCAAAAGAGATAATGGCTTTAGTATGCGGGGAAAGTACCTGCATGCCTGCTGCACGCACCACTTCGTCCGCCTTCAGATATTCGCCAAAGTTCAGATAAGCAACAAACTCGTTGATTATCACCTTCTGGCCAATAAAGGAGCCTGCCACCATCGCCTCATTCCACGGCACACCAATCAGCCAGGCAATCGGTGAGAACACCCAGCCCAGAATCAGTTGCAAAGAAAGCTGCGGATAGTCGAACCAGCCGCCAATCCCGCCGAGGATGCCGTTGAGCAGCGCGATCAGCGCCACAAACGCCAGCAGCATCGCGCCCACATTCAGCGCCAGCTGCATACCAGAGGCCGCACCGGAGGCAGCGGCGTCCAGCACGTTAGACGGCCTGTCTGGATCGTTTGCCATCGCTTCCGGTTGCGCGGCATCATGCGGTTTCTCGGTTTCCGGCAGGATGATTTTCGCAAACAGCAGGCCACCAGGTGCTGCCATAAACGAGGCCGCAATCAGGTAATCCAGCGGCACACCCATCTGTGCGTAACCGGCCAGCACCGAACCGGCAACGGAAGCCAGGCCGCCGCACATGACCGCGAACAGTTCAGAGCGCGTCATCGTCGCAATATACGGGCGCACCACCAGCGGCGCTTCGGTCTGTCCCACAAAGATATTTGCCGTCGCAGAGAGCGACTCGGTGCGCGAGGTGCCCAGCACTTTACGCAGCGCACCGCCGAGGATGCGGATAACCAGTTGCATAATGCCGATGTAATACAGCACGGCAATCAACGAGGAGAAGAACACAATGACCGGCAGCACGCGCAAAGCGAAAATAAAGCCACCGCCGCCGAACACCTCAAACATCTTATCAGACACCAGGCCACCAAACAGGAAGCTGATGCCTTCATTGCCGTAGGCAATGACGCTTGCCACACCATCGGTCATGGCCAGCAATACTTTACGCCCGACGGGGACATACAGCACCAGCGCGCCGATACCTACCTGAATGCACCATGCGCCAATAACGGTGCGCAAATTAATGGCTTTGCGGTTACTGGAGAGAAGAACGGCAAGCAGCACCAGTACAGCCATGCCGACAAGCCCCATTAGGATTTGCATACGAAGTCCCTGCGTGTAGTCGTCAAAAAAGAAAAAAGAAGCCCCGAGAGGCGCAAGGATTATAACGGCAGGGAGGGCTATGATGGCTACCTTGATCACGGAACAGCGATGATTGTTACAGGTTATTGTTTCTTAGAGTGACGAAGATCACACTTTTTCACTCTGAAAGTGCAAAAAGTCGCCGGGTATTGTCGATTATCGCGTGAGCAATCGTTTCCGGAGCTTCTTCACGCAGTTCACACAGCGCCCTGAAAACCTGTACTACACGCTCGGGGCGATTGGGCTGCCCCTGGTAGCCGTTGAGCGGCATATCGGGCGCATCGGTTTCCAGCAACAGCGACGTGAGCGGCAGCCGCGCCACCACGTCGCGAGTTTTACTGGCACGCTCGTAGCTGATGGTGCCGCCTACGCCAATATAGTACCCAAGCTCAACAAAACGCTGCGCCTGTTGCAGGCTACCGGCAAAACCGTGAACCACGCCAGTGCGCGGCAGGGCCGCACGCCGTAAGTGCAGCGCTAGCTTATCGTGGGTACGGCGCGAATGCAGGATAACCGGCAGATCATAACGCTTTGCCAGCCGTAGCTGGTCGTCCAGCAGCGCCTGCTGGCGCGCAAACTGCGGATTTTCGCGGTACAAATCCAGCCCGATTTCGCCCACCGCGACCAGTTTGGCTGGGCGCTGTGCCAGGTGTTGCTCAAGCGAAGCCAGCGCCGCTTCATCGTGCTCTTCAATTACAATCGGGTGCAGGCCCAGTGCGGCATGCACTGGGGCAAAGCGCTCTGCCAGCGCCAGTACCAGATCAAAGCGACTGGCCGACACCGCAGGCACCAGAATCTGCTCAACGCCTGCCTGTGCGGCTAACGTAAGGCTTGCGGCTTCATGGTCAGTAAACGGCGGGAAATCAAAGTGGCAATGGGTATCAATAAAACGCAGGCTCACGCGCTGTCCTCATTTTTAAACGCGTCGTCATTGGCTTCGCGCGAGTCCAGGCCATCGTTTGCCACTGGCATTGTGGCGGCTACCGCTGCGGGCACATGTGATGTCTGAATAACGCCAGCGTAAGCCTGCACACTCGCCGGTTCGTTTACTGATGGCAGGATAATTGGCGTTGCACCCGGCGTGCGGGGGGCAACAATGCGCGACGTGGCAGGCACTATCACCGGCTTAGTGAAGCGATGCAGTGCTGGCTTACCTGCCAGCAACTTGCCAATGGTGGCCAGGAAATAGCGCCCACAGCGCCGCCCGGTACGGTAGTCTGCCCGCAGCGCCACCTCACGGCTGCCGAGCGCAGAGCTTTGCAGCGGCGCAGGCGGGAAAATTTCGATGATCCGCAAATCACCCGGTGGATGTTCAATAAAGTGCTGAATCGCGGTGTAGCTCTCTTCATGGTGATGCACCAGGTTCACCAGCGGCTTGAGGCTGCTTTCACTCAGCCAGCGCTCCATATGGCGAAACCACTGCGGCGTATAATACATTTGTGACGGCACGGTGCGGATAACCACCAGCGTCTGTGCACCGCGCTTTGCCGCCTCGCGCACCGGCACCGCATCGCTGATGCCGCCATCCTGGTAGCTGATGCCATCAAGCATGGCACCGCTGCGGTAAAAACCCGGAATGGCGCTCGAAGCACGAATGATATCAAGCCAGGTATCACGCAGCGGTGAGAAGTAACTCGCGGCGTAGTCGTCGCTGCGACAGGCGCACATGTAAAAGGCTTTGCCCGCATCAAAACGGCGCTCGGCGGTGTCCATCGACAGCGGCATGGTTTTTGCGGTGGCGTCCAGCAGCCAGTCGAGATCAATCAGATGGCCGCCGCGCACAAAGCGCACCGGGTTGAAGAACTCGCGCCGCGTGGTGTAGTTGGCAATCACGCGCCGGGCGTAGCCGGGTTGGTGGCAAACGAAGGCCGAGAGATTCTGGGCACCGGCAGAGGTACCAAAGTAATCATCAAACGGATCGAACTCATTAATCATAAATTCGTCCAGCACACCAGCGGTAAAAATACCGCGCTGCCCGCCACCTTCGCATACCAGCGCCACTTTGCCGGGTTCGAAGGGCTTTAGCGCCAGCGGCGCAATATTGCCGAGCGTAACGGGAATTCGCTGTCCCACCTCTGCCTTCCTGTCGTGATGTCGCCTGCCCTTAAGCAGACAATACGTATAATGATAAATGTTTAAAAACCGCAAAGGCCAGCACGCATGGCTGGCCTTTTCACACCAATTTGACGGCGGGCGTCAGGGACGTCTGCGGCCCATAAACAAGCTAACCAGAAACAAGATAACACCGACCACAAACACAATTTTAGCCGCACTTGCCGCTGTACCCGCAAGCCCACCAAAACCAAGTGCTGCAGCAATTACCGCGATAACCAGAAAAATAATGCCCCATCGAAACATAAGACTCTCCTTTATTTATGTTTAAAAGCGAACCTGCTGTTGCTCATTGGCGTAACACGCCTTGCCATGACATCGTTATGTTTCCGTATTGCTTGTGCGCTCCTGGCCTACGCCAGGAGCCGCATTACAGACGTTACTTTTTAATTTGCAGATCGTTTTTCACGCTTTTCACGCCGTCTACCGCTTTGGCAACGCTTTCAGCCCTGTCGGACTGCGCCTGCGACTCCACGGTACCGGAAAGCTGTACTACACCATCGGTGGTGCTCACCTTCACATTACGCGAGGGCACCATGTCATCTGCCAGAAGTTTTGCTTTGATTTCACTGGTGGTGGCCGTATCACCGGCATAACCGCTCACCGACTGTGTCGCACTATCTTTCACATGCAGTTTGTCGCTAACGGAGCTGACGCCTTCAACCGCTTTTGCCGTAGCCACCGCTTTCTCAGCTTCTGCCTGGCTTGCAACAAAGCCGCTCAGCGTCACCACTTTGTTTTCAGTTTTGACCGAAATATCGGTGCTTTTCACGCCTTTATCATCGAGCAGCGCCGCTTTAACCTTAGCTGTAATTGCGCTGTCGTCCATGAAATTACCGACTTTGTTCATAGAGCTATCGATTTTCTGACCTGCGGATTCACTGGTGCTCTGGGTCGTTTCACTCTGTGCAAACGCAGCACCGCTTGCCAGCACAGAACCCAGAACTACAGTCAGCAGAGTTTTCGAAAACTTACGTGTATTCATCGATGTATTCCTGTTGTATTGCCCAAATAGTGAGCCAGTACCGCCATGCCGACGGCCAGACAAACAGCTGGGCTTAACTGCCCGGCTCATCCTCTTTTTTACGTCGGTGACGTAAGAAACAGTAATTAATCACGCGCTGGATTTCATGGCTGAACATCGCACCAGAAAACCGTGTCAGGTGCGAGATTTATCCATTACGCAGCGCGGTGAATGAGGTAAATATAGTTCGTGATCGCAAAAACGCATGGGAATAACGCTGAAAAGGCCAAAAAGCCGCGTTCAGGAGGGGATTTTAAGAAACATCTGCAACAGGCTAATATTCAACACTATTTTAGCGGCGCATGCGGACGCATGCGCCGTGAGGGCAAAATCAATGCTCGCGCGTTTTACGGAACACCACGTCAGGATAGCGCTCCTGCGTCAGATTCAGGTTCACCATGGTCGGGGCGATGTAGGTCAGATTATCACCGCCATCCAGCGCCAGTTGAACCTCGTTTTTACGCTTGAACTCTTCAAATTTCTTCACGTCTGTTGACTCAACCCAGCGCGCGGTTGCCACGTTGACGGATTCGTAAATCGCCTCAACGTTGTACTCGCTCTTAAGGCGCGCCACAACCACGTCAAACTGCAGTACACCTACCGCGCCCACAATCAGGTCATTGTTAGCAATCGGGCGGAACACCTGCACCGCGCCTTCTTCAGACAGCTGCACCAGCCCTTTGAGCAGCTGCTTTTGCTTGAGCGGATCTTTAAGACGAATGCGGCGGAACAGTTCCGGTGCGAAGTTCGGGATACCGGTGAACTTCATCATTTCGCCCTGGGTGAAGGTATCGCCAATCTGAATGGTGCCGTGGTTGTGCAGGCCGATAATATCGCCCGGATACGCCTCTTCAACGTGTGCACGGTCGCCCGCCATAAAGGTCAGCGCGTCAGAAATCACCACGTCTTTGCCAATGCGCACCTGACGCAGCTTCATGCCCTTCTCATACTTACCGGACACCACGCGCAAAAACGCCACGCGGTCACGGTGTTTCGGGTCCATGTTGGCCTGAATTTTGAACACAAAGCCGGAGAACTTCTCTTCTTTTGCTTCCACATCGCGCACGTCGGTTTTACGCGGCATGGGCGCAGGCGCCCAGGAAACCAGCCCGTCGAGCATATGGTCCACGCCGAAGTTACCCAGCGCGGTTCCAAAGAACACCGGCGTGATCTCACCGCTCAGGAACAGCTCTTCGTCGAACTCGGTGGAGGCCCCTTTCACCAGTTCCAGTTCGTCACGCAGCTGCTGGGCGAGATCGTCACCCACCGCGGCGTCCAGGTCCGGGTTATCCAGACCTTTTACAATACGCACTTCCTGAATGGTGTGGCCCTGCCCGGTCTGGTAGAGATAGGTTTCGTCTTTATAGAGGTGATAAACGCCTTTAAACAGCTTGCCGCAGCCAATCGGCCAGGTGATGGGCGCACAGGCAATTTTCAGCTCGTTTTCCACTTCGTCCAGCAGCTCCATCGGGTCGCGGATATCGCGGTCGAGCTTGTTCATGAACGTCAGAATCGGCGTGTCGCGCAGGCGCGTCACTTCCATCAGCTTACGGGTACGGTCTTCAACGCCTTTTGCCGCGTCAATCACCATCAGGCAGCAGTCCACTGCCGTCAGGGTACGGTAGGTATCTTCCGAGAAGTCTTCGTGTCCTGGGGTATCCAGCAGATTGACCAGGCAATCGTGGTATGGGAACTGCATCACCGAGGTAGTAATGGAGATACCGCGCTGCTTTTCCATTTCCATCCAGTCAGATTTTGCATGCTGGCTGGAGCCACGCCCTTTTACCGTACCCGCCGTCTGAATGGCCTGTCCGAACAGCAGCACTTTTTCAGTGATCGTCGTTTTACCGGCGTCCGGGTGGGAGATGATGGCAAAAGTGCGGCGTCTTGCCACCTCCTGCAAATAGGGAGACAACGTCATATTTCACTCTTCTCGTCAGGCGCGACCAGGTGGCGCGCGGCGCGTTATTCAATAAAGTGCGGGGATTTTACCCATTGCGGCGCAGATACCCAAAAGAAATTCATCTGCGCCAGGCAGGCTCAGGCGTTAAATAACCACTGCTGGAGTTCATCAAGCGAGGTCACCTGCTTGTCCGGCGTGATACCTGCGGGCAACTCGCGACCGTGGGCATTGAGCCAGACAGTGTTTAACCCGGCGTTAATACCGCCCAGAATGTCCGACTCGGCGGTATCGCCCACCATCAACACCCGCTCACGCGCCGGGCTGCCCATTTGCGTGAGCGCGTAGTCAAAGATTTTTTTATCTGGCTTTGCTACGCCCACCTGCTCGGAAATGACCAGCAGGTCGAAAAAGTCGCGCAGGCCGGTGCGCTCAAGGCGAATTTGCTGGAGCGCGGTAAAACCGTTGGTGATGATGCCAAGCTTTGTGTTGCCTTTGAGCGCCTCAAGCAGCGCCAGCGCCCCCGGCAGCGGGGCGCAAATGTCGGCCATGGCGTTCAAAAACGCGCTATTAAGGTCGCTAGCCGGTACATTAAGCCGTTCAGCCCAGCTTTCAAAGCGCTGAACCTGAAGCTGGAGCGCGGTAATGGCACCGTTCTGATAATCCACCCACAGCGGCTTATTCACGGCCTGGTAGTCCTGAAAATCCTTGTCGGTAAACGTCACGCTGTAATCAAGAAACATACGCTGTAGCCCGCCGAACGCGTCGAAGGTAAACAGCGTTTCGTCAGCATCAAAGAGTATCCAGTCCCACTTCATTCACATCACCTTTCGCGTTATCAGCCCAGCGGCAGGGCCATAATAATGGCGTCTTCACGGCCGTTGGCGGTGGGGTAATAGTTGCGCCGTATCGTCGCCTCGTTAAAGCCGAGGCTTTCATAGAGTGCGATGGCGGCAACGTTAGAGGCACGTACCTCCAGCCACAGCGTGAGGATCTGTTTTTGTTCCAGCTCGCTGATTAAGTGCTCCAGCAGCGCCCGGCCAAGCCCGCGGCGCTGAAAAGCCGGGCTGACCGCAATGTTAAACAGCGTGGCTTCGTCCAGCACCACCTGCGTGATGGCAAACGCCGCCATTTCATCACCAACGTCCAGACGTAAATTGAAATAGCGCTCGCCCTGGTTGCTGGCAAACGTCTTTTCACTCCAGGGAAAGGCGTGGCTGCGCTGTTCAATGGCAAACGCCTGCGCGAGGCCGTCGGCATTAAGAGAGGAAATCCTGTTCATGTTCACATATCTGGCGCCAGAGTGCGGCGCGCGCCTGTGCGCTGTGTTGAAGCTCGTCAAGGCCCGGCGTCGTAAGCCGCGCCCCCGTCACAGGAAGCGCTGCCTCCACCCCCAAAAGCCAGCTGTTGCAGCTCGCCCCTTCCGGCAACATGGCGGCACGCTCGGGCGTAAGCCACATCACGGCGTCGGTGGAAAGCGCAAGCGCGCGTAGAATATCGGCCACCAGTGCATCAGCCGGTGACGGCAGCACATCAGCCACCACCACCAGGCGCACGGTATCGGGGAGAGTCAGCGCGATTTCGCCCTGCAACACCGCGGGGCGGCGCAGCGTCCACCGGGTGATTCCCAGCTGCTGAAGCTGCCAGTCACGTCGGGTAGTCATGAGCGAAACCTGTTTAAGTCACCTGAGGGGCGCAAATATAGCAAATCCATCGCACGCCCGCCAATTTCCCCGCCACATGACAGGACACCTGCAACTTGTCGGACGAGCGTATATAATCGCCGCCTGATTATGATGAGGAGTATGTTATGTCCGCGTGGACCCCTGCGAGTGAAGTGCTACTGCGCCACAGTGATGATTTCGAAAACCGCCGCGTGCTGTTTGCCGGCGATTTGCAGGACGACCTGCCTGCACGCCTGGAAACAGCGGGCAGCCGCGTCCACACCCAGCAATATCACCACTGGCAGACGCTAAGCGCGCAGATGGGCGAGAACGCACAATTTGGACTGGTAGCCGACGCCAGCAGCGTAGCCGACTGCGACACGCTGATTTACTACTGGCCGAAGAACAAACCGGAAGCCCAGTTCCAGCTGATGAACCTGCTCTCTTTACTGCCGCAGGGCAGTGACCTGTTTGTGATAGGCGAAAACCGCAGCGGCGTGCGCAGTGCCGAACAAATTCTTGCCGATATTGCCCCGCTCAACAAAATCGACAGCGCACGCCGCTGCGGTCTTTACTACGGCAAGCTGGAAAGCCGCCCCGCGTTTGACGCTGACGGCTGGTGGGGCGAGTACCAGAGCGAAGGACTGACGATTAAAACCCTGCCTGGCGTCTTTAGCCGCGACGGGCTGGACACCGGCAGCCAGTTGCTGCTGTCAACGCTCACGCCGCATACCAAAGGCAAAGTACTGGATGTTGGTTGCGGTGCTGGCGTGCTGGCGGCAACGCTTATCAGCCACTCACCAAAGGTGCGCCTGACGCTGTGCGATGTGTCCGCGCCTGCGGTTGAAGCCAGCCGCGCAACGCTTGCCGCCAACGGCTTTGAAGGCGAGGTGCTTGCAAGCAACGTTTACTCTGACATCAGCGGGCGTTTTGACATGATTTTGTCTAACCCGCCGTTCCACGAAGGGCGCCAGACCAGTCTTGATGCCGCGCAAACGCTGATTCGCGGCGCCATACGTCACCTGAATATCGGCGGCGAGTTACGCATTGTTGCTAACGCCTTTTTGCCGTATGCCACCGTGCTGGACGAGGTGTTTGGTAATCACGAAGTGATTGCCCAGACCGGGCGTTTTAAAGTGTACCGCTCCGTTCACAGTCGCAGGCCGCGCCGCTAGCAATACGACAGGGCGCAACGCTGCGCCTGCGCTCACTCGCAGGAGAAGGCAGGTGCAGCAGTAAAGCGGGCTTTCTTTGCATTAGCGTTAAAAATGCGCCGCTGCTCAGGGTGCCGTTTTTTGCAGCAATTGGAAAAACGGCACGCAATTAAGTATTGACCTGCCCCGTAAAACATCTAGAATGCGCCTCCGTGGTTGCAATACTTCTGTAGTATTGTCGGCATGCGAAGGTGGCGGAATTGGTAGACGCGCTAGCTTCAGGTGTTAGTGTCCTTACGGACGTGGGGGTTCAAGTCCCCCCCCTCGCACCAACAACCACGCGATATTGCTTTTAGCAGCACACTGCGAAGGTGGCGGAATTGGTAGACGCGCTAGCTTCAGGTGTTAGTGTCCTTACGGACGTGGGGGTTCAAGTCCCCCCCCTCGCACCACACTGCGCAGGCAATATCATCAACAGAAAGAAAGTAGACCGTGCGAAGGTGGCGGAATTGGTAGACGCGCTAGCTTCAGGTGTTAGTGTCCTTACGGACGTGGGGGTTCAAGTCCCCCCCCTCGCACCACTTTCTTCCTCTCTCCCGGCGGTGCCGCCAGACAATCTCTCTGTATAGTAACATCCCAAAACCCGCTTACAGCGTGCCTTATCTTTCAGCCAGTACACCCAAATTCAACGCAAGCAGCGCCATGCCGCTGGCAAACGCAATGCACGACGGTAACAGCATGAAGTGGCGCAGGCGGCGGTGAAAAAGCATGCCAGCGGTCGCGACCATCGCCAGCACCATCAGCACGCGCCATTGCGCAAATGTTAATCCGCCCAGCGCCAGTCCGGCCACCACCGCAGCGGATAACAGCACACCCCAACCGCTTTCCAGACTTTTTTGTAACATACCGGCTATCTCTGCAATAGATAATGATAACCAATATCATATGATAATTTTTCTCACTTGCAAATCGCAGCCTGCGATCGCACGTATCGCACGTAAAGAGACTTGCCATTGACGCAGCCTATGATTAGGATTGGCAATCATTATCATTTAGATTAGCGATTAAGGCATGGCATACTACGGTTCTCCACTCGCTTCTCCCGCCGTCTGGCACCCGGAGCACGCCGGGCTGCCTCTGGCCGATGAGCTGTATGCCTGCTTTAGCGAACAACGCGCTTATTTCCTCGACACTTTTGCACTTAGCACGCCGGGGGCAGACAGCCTGACCCTGGCCGAGTGGTCTACGCCTCGCACGCTCGGTGCACTTATCGCAAGCTACGGCGACCATATTTATCAGGCAAGTGAAGACTCGCGCCAGAGTAAACCGCTGAAGTCCCTCTGGGCACAGTGGTATCTTGGCCTGTTGGTGCCACCGCTGATGCTGGCCTTACTGGCAAACGACAGGGCTATCGACGTTTCCCCCGAACGCCTTCACGTCACCTTCCACGAAACCGGCCGTGCTGCACGCTTTTATCTGGATGTGCGTGAAGATCTCAGCACCACGCTGCTGTCACCGCGCCTGCGCCTGGAAAAACTGTGGACGGCCAGTATCGCGCCGGTGATTGATGCACTGGAGGCCTCCGGTGACATTAACGGCAAACTTATCTGGAGTAACACCGGGTATCTCGTTAACTGGTTTTTGGGCGAGATGCGCGAACAACTCGGCGAAGCACAATACAACGCGCTGCGCCATGCCTGCTTTTTTGACGCCCAATTCAGCGACGGGCGCGATAATCCGCTGTATCGCACCGTCGTCCCTCGCAATGGCCTGCTGGTGCGCCGCACCTGCTGTCAACGCAACCGTCTGCCCGGCGTCCAGCAGTGCGGTGACTGTACGCTGAAATAGTGCGCAACCCTGCTTACTGGACTCACGTTTACCCGCAAGCGTAACGAAATTTACCAGGATTCACCCTCTTTCCGTTTACAGATTGCCCCGCCTTGTGACAGATTATCTGCCGCATTAATGTGGAGAGACTCATGAGCCTGCAATCCGTACGGCAGTTTTTTGCCGACAATGCCCCCGATATTGAAATCATCGAACTCAATGAAAGCACCGCCACCGTGGCACTGGCGGCGGCGGCCCATCGCGTGGAGCCGGGGCAAATTGCCAAAACGCTCTCTTTGAAGGTGAAAGATAACGTGGTGCTGGTCGTAGCAAAGGGCGATGCCCGCCTTGATAACAAAAAGCTGAAAAATGCCTTTGGTGGCAAAGCGCGCATGCTGAGCTGTGACGAAGTTGTCATGTGTACCGGTCATCCGGTCGGTGGTGTTTGCCCTTTTGGGCTGGAGAATCCGCTGGCAGTCTACTGCGATATCTCACTTAAACACTATGACGAAGTCCTGCCTGCCGCAGGCGCCATCCATAGCGCCGTGCGCATTTCTCCTTCCCGGATGGCGGAGTTAACCAACGCCACCTGGATTGACGTTTGTCAGTGAGTGGAGTGTTGTGACGCACCGCCCTGCGGTGCCTCATGACTCCCGGTGATCACCATACCGCGCGTTTCACGCCCAAAGGCGACAAAGACACAAATCAGCACTGCCACAGTACCGGCCACAATCGCCATTGCCATGCCATAGTTGCCACCATTGTGCTCGGCAATGGTCGCCTGCAATGTCGCATTCACCGACGCAATCAGGTTCCCCAACTGGTAAACAAAACCAGGCAACACCGCGCGGGCATTGGCTGGCACCAGTTCGTTAAGCCACGTCGGCACCACGCCCCAGGCCCCCTGCACCATAAACTGCATCAGGAATGCGCCCACACCAATGGTGACGGAGCCAGTAGAAAACGCCCACAGTGGCAGAACCGGCAGCGCCAGGAAAGCGGCGATCATCATCGCTTTTTTACGCCCGATATTTTCAGAGATGACACCAAAGAAAACGCCACCGAGCATGGCGGCAATATTATAGAAAATGGCAATCGTGCTGACCGTCTGCGGCGTGAAGCCGTGCTGCACTTTTAAAAACGTCGGATACAGGTCCTGTGTGCCGTGGCTGAAGAAGTTAAAGCACGCCATCACCAGCACCAGATAAAGGCACAGCTTCCAGTGCCTGCGTAACGTTGGCAGCAACGCCACACTCTGCTGGCTGGCGCGGGCGGCAAGCCAGACCGGGGATTCCGGCACCTTCAGCCAGATATAGGGCAGCAGCACAACCGGCAGCGCACCAATCAGGAACATCCCGCGCCAGCCCACCATCGAGTAAAACAGGCCGAACACCACCGAAGCCAACAGATAACCACAGGGGTAGCCAGCCTGAAAAATACCGGACATCAGCCCGCGTGAGCGATCCGGTATGGTCTCCATCGCCAGCGACGACGCCACGCCCCAGATACCGCCCATCGCCACGCCGTACAGCAGGCGGAACGCCAGGAATGCCGCAAAGGTGGGTGACCAGGCAGAAAGAATTTCAAAGACCGCGAAACACGCGACATTGAGCATTAAAACAGGTCGGCGGCCATATTTTTCCGCAAGCCGCCCAAAAATCAGCGCACCAATGGGGCGCACCGCCAGCGTGAGCATAATCGCCAGCGATACAGTGGCGACCGACAACTGGAAATACGTTGCCAGATCGCTGAGTACGAATACCAGAATAAAAAAATCAAAGGCGTCCAGCATCCAGGCAGCAAAGCTGGCAAACGCCACGTGACGCTGCGTTGGCGTCCAGGTTAACGGTGTAATCATTGAGGTTGTGTCCTGTTTTTCAGGCACCATGAGTGGTGCAAACACGACGTGCAAACGGGCAGACAAGGAGAGGAGGACAGTCCCTGGCGCGAGGCTCGCCGGTCCGAAGAATTAACAATTTTTCACAGTTCGTGATAAAAAACACACGCCAGAAATGTTAATAAATTGTTTATACCAGAGGAGGCTGACAGAGAGGGTAGCAAAGTAGTTTCAAAGTGTAATAATGAGCCGCTTAATATTTCTACGGCAATGTTTTGCTCAACGCTTTTAATTTTCCCGCCCTGAGACGGGAAAGTCGTTTTCACACAACATAATCAATAAGAATAATCACGCAATCTCTTCTGACAGAGCAGACGCGGTCGATTGCAGATTCAACTCCCTCATTCCGCGTGGGCTGTTTATCCAGGCGTACATTTCGGCGTTGCTGCGCAATGCCAGGCGGCGCATCGCGCTATTTTTCTGGGCGCTCACCGTTTTATTGCTCTTTTTTAGCAGGCCAGAAATCTGATTAATGCTCCAGCCTTTCGCCATTAATCTTAATACCTGGCGTTCTGAGAGCGTGAGAATTAACGACCCTTCATTCGCACTGGCTGAAGGCATGTTGACCTCACCGTCAAGGTAGCTCAGGCCGCCTTCTTTGGTTTTCACGCAGTGCAGAATTTGCTCAAGCCCGGCGCTGTTAGGCAGTAAAATGCTGTTTGGCCATAAAAGCTGTTGCAGTGCGGTAAAGCGAGCAAACGCAGGAACCAGAAAAACCCAGTGAATATGTGGTGCTGCACGGTACAAAGGCGGGAGCAGTTGCAGGTCCTGCTCAACCTCGCTGACATCGCCCGTCAGATCGATTATCGCCAGTGACGCCTGCAACAGCAAAAGCGGCGTTAGCGACTCATAGCCGCAGACAGGCAAAATCATACAATGGGGATTGTCATCTTTGATGCACCGTTCCAGGCCCGCAGCCATTGCGGGATAGCGGCTAAAGATGATGGTTTTCTGGTGACGTCCCTGAGTCATTTTAATCTCCTGTTCCTAAGCGTCCAGTGCATCAGGCCGTGTTTTATGTTCATCACCCACACAGTGCTTACGTTGGTCTGTGTGGCAAACGCGGTGAAAAAGATAAAACCTTTCCCTGTTTTCCCTGGCTTACAATGTCCATTTCAACTGCAAGGCTATTACAGTTGTCTAAAATTGCTGAAAACCGCAGTCCTTTAAACTCACTTTATGGTTTTTTTATGATTTTATTGTTTTTTACTTTAATTTTACTGGTGAATATCAAATGTAGCGTGATATTCCGATGACACACTAAACACTCTCATTATCTGCTGCTTTTAGACGGCAGATGAAAAAATCTTATCTTTATTGAATATTGCGTGCGTTTGTAAAGTAATACTTAGCGTTCGGGCTGTCAATCTTGTTTAAACTTTTAGGAATTAATCACCGTTATATTTTTCAGGGATTACAACCATTTTCACTTAATCAAGAAGCGAAATTTAATTCATGTATTCATCCCGGATGACAAATTTTACGCCATGCAAAAAGTTCACCAATAAATTCCCCCTTTTCGCGAGACGCAATTCTAAATAATAAACCTCAGACAGCGCCTTATGCTACTTTCACGGACCCGGAATGTTATGATACAAAGCCTCTACCGCTGCCTTCTTTATAAGATTTTTCACAACTTAAAATACAATTCATCATTGCCGAAAAAAAATAAAACACTAGTGGCATAAGCGCATTCTGAAAAATCTTGCGCATGGCACATAAATAACAATGTATAACAGGCGTTGACGGGGGTCATTTCCCCTTATGATAAACAACGCGAAAAACGCCAGCAGTGGCTGTAGGCGTTAAAAATCAGCGGCAATGCCGCAACGTTGACATCCTTTTTTCACGGCGCTTTATAAAAGTCCTGCGTATCGGTTTTCCGTCAGCACAAAATGATTGCTACAATCCGCGAGCAAGCCATCGCTGCAAGCCGTAAAATAAATCCAGCTATCGCCCGTCGCCGTGAGACGGCCGTGCCAGCACGGGCATGAACCAGTAAATGCTGTGTACATAACCGCATAAAGGAGTTCGCGTGGAACACCACGACATTGACCTGCCCGGCCGTTTTGACGACGCCAGCCTTAAGGAAAAAATCTTCTTCAGCGCGATTTCGCTGTTCGCGGAATACGGCCTGAGCGGCGCGCGTATGGAGCAGATTGCCGACAAAGCAGGCACCACCAAGCGCATGGTAGTTTACCACTTTCGCAACAAAGAGACGCTTTATGTTCAGGTGCTGGAATACGTTTATATCCAGATTCGCACCGCCGAACAACGCCTTAACCTGGCTGAACTGCCGCCGGTCGAAGCCATGGTGCAACTGGTTGAGTCAAGCTTCGAGTATCACGCCACTCACCCGGATTTTGTGCGCATTATCTGCATGGAAAACATGCAGCGCGGACGTTACGCACAGAACTCCACGGTGCTCAGAGAGGTTAACCGCAGCGCGCTCACCCTGCTGGAAGACGTGCTGGCTCGGGGCCAACAAAAACAGCTCTTTAATAAAGCCATCAGCGCGCGCGATGTACACCGTCTTATCAGTAGCTTTAGCTTCCACCACGTAGCCAACAGTTACACCTTCTCCCTGCTCTTTGAGGAAGGCACTGACAGCGCAGCGCAGCTTGCCCATTACCGGGAAATGGCGGTACAGGTGGTGCTGCGATTTATCTGCCCATAAAGGGATGCGCAGGCAACGGGCCTTAGCACGACGTAACTGTGTTACTATAAAAAGATGTTTTTGCCTCACTTCAACCGCTTTCTGAGAGGGTGCTATGCCCGCAAAAATCCTGACGCCTGATGTCACCGGTATCGACGCCTTTTGCCGCGATCCTGCGGCGGCGCTGGCTGCCAGCGAGCAGGGTGCCGTCGCCGTATTCAGCAATAACGCGCCTGCGTTTTACGCCCTGACGCCTGCACGCCTTGCCGGGCTGCTGGCGCTGGAGGCAAAGCTCGCTCGCCCGGCAACTGACGTGGCGCTTGAGGCGGCGCTTTATGATGATGCGCCCGCCCCTGTTCACACACCGCCGCTGGGTAAATTTGCCATGTACCCGGACTGGCGTGCAGACGACGATTTTCAACGCATGGCGGCGCTGTGGGGCATCATTCTGCGCGAGCCTGTCACCCCCGAGGAACTGGCCGCTTTTATTGCCTACTGGCAGGCCGAAGGCAAGGTGTTTCACCACGTGCAGTGGCAGCAAAAGCTGGCACGCAGCGTACAAATGGGGCGCGCGGCCAACGGTGGCGCACCGCGGCGCGATGTCAACACACTGTCGCAGCCTGATAACTGTATTCCTGATGGATTCCGGGGGTAGACATGAAAAACGTTGCCGGGCTGATAGCCCGTCTGCAAAAGTTAATGCCTGCGGGCGTTAAACCTGCCTTTACCAGCGGCGAAGAACTGATTGCCTGGCAACAGGAGCAGGGCCGCCAGCGCTCTGCCGCGATTGCACGCGAAAACCTGGCGATGAAAATGCAGCGCACGTTTAACCGCTCCGGCATTCGCGAACTGCACATGAACTGCTCGTTCGACAATTATCGCGTCGAAAACGAAGGCCAGATGACGGCGCTGGCGCGCGCACGCCAGTACGCGGCGGAGTTTGAAGGCAACATCGCCAGCTTTATCTTCTCCGGCAACCCCGGCACCGGCAAAAACCACCTGGCGGCAGCAATCTGCAACGAACTGCTGTTACAGGGAAAATCGGTACTGATTATTACCGTCGCCGACATTATGTCCGCCATGAAAAGCACCTTTTCCCGTGACGACACCACCGAAGAGCGCTTAATTAGCGATCTCAGCAACGTTGATCTGCTGGTGATTGACGAAATAGGGATGCAAACCGAGTCACGTTACGAAAAGGTCATCATCAACCAGATTGTGGACCGCCGCTCCTCGTCGCGCCGCCCGACCGGTATGCTGTCTAACCTCAACATCAAAGAGATGAACACCCTGCTCGGCGAGCGCGTCATGGACAGAATGCGCCTTGGCAACAGCCTGTGGGTGAATTTCAACTGGGACAGCTACCGCAGCCGTGTCACCGGTAAAGAATATTGATAATCCGGCGGTCGGCACTTTTTCATGCCGCCGCCTGCCTTCCATGCTAAACCGGTGTTTTTTTTGTCTGCCCGCTTCCACACGCATTATCGGGTTTTTCTGTCTGCCCGTAGCGCTATACTTTGCTGGTGAAGACAACAGAGACTGGAGTATCGATTGTGAAAATGACGAAAAGGATGATGCGTGCAGCGGCACTGGCTGCGGTACTGGTATCGGCAGGTGCAACGGCGGCAAGCTGGCAGGATCAGCTTTCCAGCGCAGCAAGCCAGTTGGGCCAGAACAGCGGTACGACCACGGCAGCGCAAAGCGGCAGCGGCCTGTCCCTGTCGTCCCTGACTAGCCTGATGAACGGCGGTGACAAGGCGCTAAGCTCCGGCACCATGAGTAACGCCACTGGCGTGATGCAATATTGCGCTAAGCAGAAGCTGGTTGCCGCCACTAACGTAGACAACATTAAAGACAAACTGCTCGGCAAACTGGGGCTGGAAAGCACACAGCAGCAAACGCAGCAGCAGGATTATCAGCAGGGCCTGGCGGGCTTGCTGAAAACCGGCAACGGCCAGCAGCTGGATTTAAACAATCTCGGCAACTCCCAGCTGGCAGAAAAAGTGAAAACGAAAGCCTGCGACCTGGTGCTGAAACAGGGCGTAAACTTTATCTCCTGATGCCATCCTGCCATAAAAAACGGCGGTAACCTTACCGCCGTTTTTATTTTCTGATTTAACCTGACTTATTTTTTACGCGGGCGCTCACCTTTTTTTAGTATGAGGCTGCGTTTACTGACCTGCCGGTTATGCCTTATAAAACAAAATAATGCGAATACCAGCAGGAATAAAATACCGACTACAGAGAAAATCATAGCGCTATATCCACAAAAAGCAGGGCGTTATTCAGTCAAAAATAACGCCATCGCCTGTGACACTACCACGATATATCCTGTATCTCACGCCCGTCAATCCTAAGGTTTTTCTTAAATATATTCCTAACAAAACAGAGGCGTCACAGATAAAACGCAGAAGAATAAGGACAATGAACAATCATTATCCGAACATTCCTGTTTTTCTGCTTTTAGCGGCTGCGCTGCGCGCTATCACTGGCATGACGGCTCGCAAAAATGGTCGTTTTATAAACCAATTCTGAATAACAAGCACACTTCTTTGACGGTAGAATTGCAGCCATGTGACAACATCGCTAGATTAATGCACGCCTGAATGGCCCCCACCTGGGGTTAAGTCTCTTAAGAGGATCGTCTGTTGCCAGAGCTACTTTCCATCGCCCTGTTTATCGCCTCAGTGGCGATATATACCTTTAAGGCCGGCCGTAACCGGTGGTGGTTCTCCGCCATCCTGCTGGTGCTGGGGCTGTTTGTTGTCATTAATATCACCCAATATGCCAGCAACTATTTCACTGGCGATGGGATTAATGATGCGGTGCTCTACACGCTGACCAACAGCCTGACCGGTGCTGGCGTAAGCAAATATATTCTGCCTGGCATTGGTATCATTGCCGGGGTGGCGGCAGTATTTACACTGCTGTCCTGGATGCTGCGCCGTCGCTGGCACCGCCCACATCACTTTGGCTACAGCCTGCTGGCGCTGTTGCTGGCGCTGGCCTCGGTGGATGCCAGCCCCGCGTTTCACCAGATAACCGAACTGGTGAAATCCCAGACGCGCGATGGCGACCCGGACTTTGCCATGTATTACAAAGAACCGGGCAAACAGATTAAAAAGCCAAAGCTCAACCTGGTCTACATTTATGGCGAAAGCCTTGAGCGCACCTATTTTAACGACAGCGCTTTCCCGAACCTCACGCCTGAGCTGGGCGCGCTGAAAAGCCAGAGCCTGGACTTCAGCCACACGGCACAGCTACCCGGCACCGACTACACTATTGCCGGGATGGTTGCCTCGCAGTGCGGCATCCCGCTGTTTGCGCCGTTTGAAGGCAACTCAGCCTCGTCCATGTCGAGCTTCTTTCCGCAGAATATCTGCCTTGGCGATATCCTGAAAAACTCCGGTTACGACAACTACTTTATCCAGGGTGCCAACCTGCGCTTTGCCGGTAAAGACGTGTTCCTGAAATCCCACGGCTTTGACCACCTGTACGGCTCCGAGGAGCTAAAAACCATGGTGGATGACCCGGAGTATCGCAACGACTGGGGCTTTTACGACGACACGGTGCTCAATGAGGTCTGGCAGAAATACGAAGAACTGTCGAAATCCGGCCAGCGTTTCTCACTCTTTACGCTCACTGTCGACACTCACCACCCGGACGGCTTTATCTCTCGCGGCTGTGCGCGTAAAAGCTATGAGTTTGACGGCAAAGTGAACCAGTCCTTTAGCGCTGTAACCTGTAGCCAGCAGCACATCGCCGCGCTGATTGAAAAAATCAAAGCCTCACCGTGGTTTAAAAACACGGTCATTGTGGTTTCGTCAGACCATCTGGCGATGAACAATACCGCCTGGAAATACCTCAACGAACAGGACCGCAGCAATCTGTTCTTTGTACTGCGCGGCGATAAGCCGGAGCAAAAAGTGGTCGCGGTGAAGCGTAACTCAATGGATAACGGCGCGACCGTGCTCGATATCCTCGGCGGCGACAATTACATTGGCCTTGGGCGCAGCTCGCTTTCCGGCGAATCACTGTCGCAGGTCTTCCTGAACCTGAAAGAAAAGATCATGGGCTGGAAGCCGGAAATTGTCCGTCTGTGGAAATTCCCGAAGAGCATTGATGATTTCACCGTTGATAGCGAGAAAAAAACCATCAGCTTCTCCGGTTCGCAGTTCCGCCTGCCGCTGTTGCTGAGGGTGTCAGATACCCGCGTGGAACCACTGCCAGAGAGCGAGTACTCGGCACCACTGCGCTTTCAGCTTGCCGATTTTGCCCCGCGCGATAACTTTGTGTGGATTGACAGTTGCTACAAAATGGCGCGCCTGTGGCAGCCAGAGTTGGCACTGTCTACCGACCTGTGCGTCGCCCAGGGCCAGACGGGCGGCGAGCAGAAGATAGTGCGCGTAGACCGCCCGCAGTGGCAGGGCAAAGTAGCGATAAAAAGCAGCGTGATTGATACCGAGCGCTATAAGCGCAACGTCGCCCTGCTGAAAACGGTAGATAATGACATTCGCTACAAAGCAGACAGCTTTGTCTTTAATGTGGCTGGCGCGCCAGAAGAAGTCCGCCAGTTCAGCGGCATCTCGCGCCCGGAAAGCTGGGGCCGCTGGTCTAATGCCAACCTGGCGCCAGAAGTGAAGATCGAATACCGCGACCCGCTGCCAGCTAAACTTGACGTGGTTATCACGGCAAAAGCCTTTGGGCCGAACGTTGATAAGCCGGTGAAAGTGCGCATTGGCAGCAGCGAACAAACGCTGACGCTTGGCAAGGACGTGACGACCACAACGCTGCACTTTGATAATCCGTCTCACAGCAAGCTCCTGACTATTGCACCGCCAGAGCCGCAGCTTTCTAATGAGGGCAACATTCTCGGTCATGCACCGCGTAAGCTCGGCATTGGTATGGTCGATATCAAAATTGTGAAAACAGAGGGTTAACCTCCTGCGCGGCTCCCCTGGGAGCCGCTTTTTTCTTTGACGCTGGCAGCGTGCCGATTTACGGGTAGGCAATGAGGTGAATGCTGTCATGCCGGTGGTTAAGCAGAACCAGCACGATGTTGCGCAGTGCGCCAGCGCTCACCGCTGTACAGGCTGCTTAGAAGCCCTGGCTCAACCAGCGCGCAGATGACCGGGAGACGGTTCACGACCACACAGGCGCAGAATATCGCCAACATACTCAGTCTCATCAAACCAGCCCGCCCAGGCCACTCACCAACAACACGCCCTGTCGCACAGTTCGCCGCGACTCTCAAGCCTGCTAACAAACAGCCCTGTCCCGCTGGTCAAGCTTTGGTTAACATGGTGTTATCGCCAGATATCACCTTCAGGAGCCGCCGGTGAAACCTATTCAGCCAGACCTCAACAGCCCGCTCATTCAGGACCTGATTGCCTTGCGTGAAGTAAGCTGGTTTAACCCCGCCGCCGGCTCGCTGGCACAGGCGCTCCCGCATGTCGGCCTTGATAAACACAACGTTGCCGATGCCGAAGCGCGACTACAGCGCTTTGCCCCCTACCTGAGTCGCGTTTTCCCCGCAACGCGCGCCACTGGCGGCATTATTGAGTCTGAGCTTGTGGCAATTGACGCCATGCACAAGGAGATGAACCGACTGTCCAGCCAGTCGCTTTTGGGGACGCTGTGGCTTAAAAAAGACAGCCATCTGCCGGTCTCCGGCTCCATCAAAGCGCGCGGGGGGATTTACGAGGTCCTGACGCATGCTGAAAAGCTGGCACTTGAGGCGGGGCTACTCAACGAAAGCGATGACTACACGCGGCTCGACAGCCCCGCGCTGCGGGCATTTTTTGCCGGTTACCGTATTGCCGTTGGCTCCACCGGCAACCTTGGGCTTTCTATCGGCATCATGAGTGCGCAACTTGGTTTTGAGGTCACGGTGCACATGTCTGCCGATGCCCGCGAATGGAAAAAGCGCAAGCTGCGAGAGCACGGTGTAAAGGTAGTGGAATACGCGCAGGATTACGGCGTGGCAGTGGAACAAGGGCGGCTGGCGGCGCAGGCAGACCCACGCTGCTTTTTTATTGATGACGAAAACTCGCGCACGCTGTTTCTGGGTTACGCCACGGCGGCACAGCGGCTCCGGCGTCAGTTCGTCGAACAGAACATTACTGTTGATGAACAGCATCCATTGTTTGTGTATTTACCCTGCGGGGTCGGCGGCGGCCCCGGTGGAGTAGCGTTCGGCCTTAAACTTGCCTTTGGTGACCATGTGCACTGTTTTTTTGCAGAGCCTACCCATTCGCCCTGTATGTTGCTTGGCGTATACAGCGGTCTGCATGATGGCATTGCGGTGCAAGACATTGGCATTGATAACCGCACCGCCGCCGACGGACTGGCAGTCGGCAGACCTTCTGGCTTTGTTGGCCGCGCGATGGAGCGCATGATTACTGGCTATTACACGCTCAGCGACGAGCATCTGTTTGCGCTGCTGAATACGCTTTATCGCAGTGAGGGGATAGCGCTGGAGCCTTCCGCGCTGGCAGGCATGGCTGGCCCCTGGATAACAACCGCGAATACGCAGTGGCAGGAACATTTCACCCAACGCCAGTGGCAAAACGCCACCCATCTGGTGTGGGCCACCGGCGGCGGTATGGTGCCTGAAGCCGAGATGGCTAACTACCTGGCACGTGCAGCGCAGGCCGCAAGCGTCTTCTGGTAAACAAACAGACGGCCTGCGGCGTTTCCTTAGTGCAGGCTGAATGGCACATAACCAGGCGCACCGTCACCAAACGCACCGCTTCCCTGGCAGCCGCCCGGTAAACGCTTTATGCTCTGCTGATGTACTTTGTAGCAGGTTCGCGGGCTGCGCCAGTCGGCGCTAAACGTTTGACCCAGGCTTCAGGAGAATAAAGAATGCAACGGACATCTGATGCGCTTGCAGGCCGTGCCGCTGCCCTGTTCTTCCCGATGGCGCTGATTCTGTTCGATTTCTCGGCCTATCTCACGACCGATATGATTCAACCGGGCATTCTGAACGTGGTGCGCGAATTTAACGCTGACGTAAGCCTGGCACCTGCCTCAGTGAGCCTGTTTATGGCGGGCGGTATGGCGCTACAGTGGCTGCTCGGTCCGCTCTCTGACCGCATTGGCCGCCGCCCGGTGCTACTGACCGGCGCGCTGATTTTTACCCTCGCCTGCCTTGCCACGCTGTTCACCACATCAATGGAACAATTTCTCGCTGCACGCTTTGTACAGGGCACCAGCGTCTGTTTTATCGCCACCGTCGGCTACGTAAGCGTGCAGGAAGCCTTTGAGGAAAAGAAATCGATTCGCCTGATGGCGATAGTGACCTCCGTGGTATTAATTGCGCCCATCATTGGCCCGCTACTCGGCGCTGTGTTGATGCATTTCTTTCACTGGAAAGCGCTGTTTGGGCTCATTGGCATTATGGGGTTTATTGCCTGGTTCGGGCTACTGCTGAACATGCCAGAAACCATTGCCAGGCGCGATGCCCCATTTACCGCCCGCGGCGTGGCGCAGGATTTTAAGCACGTTTTTCGCAACCGTATTTTCCTTATTGGCGCGCTGACGCTGGCGTGTTGCTACATCCCACTCATGACATGGGTAGCGCTGTCGCCATTAATTCTGATGGAAGATGCCAGGCTTAGCGCATCTGCGTTCGCCTGGACACAGGTGCCGGTATTTGGTGCTGTCATCGTTGCAAATATGACGGTCGCGCGTTTTATCAGCGATCCCACCTCACCGCGCTTTATCGCGGCCTGCGCCCCCGCCCTGTTGCTGGGATTGGCTATCGCAGCGGCGGGCCAGCTCGCGGGCGCGCACGCCTGGATCTGGTCAATAGTCGGCATGACGCTTTTTGCCTTCGGTATTGGTCTGATATTCCCGACGCTGTTTCGCTTTACGCTGTTTTCTAACAACCTGCCCAAAGGCACAGTCTCTGCCTCGCTCAATATTCTGATACTCAGCATCTCAGCCGCCTCGGTGGAGCTGGCGCGCTGGGTGTACAGCAACCTGGGCGGGCAACTGGCCTTTCACCTGTTGGGGCTGGCAGCCGGCAGCCTCGCTCTCTTGTGCTTGTGGGCGCTGCTACCGCGCGTAAAAGCCCATCGCGGCACCGCTGGCGCTGTGCAGGAGTCAGAGCACTCTTCGTAGCACTTGCGCTTGTGCGCCGCCCACAGCCGCTACTGTGGGTATTCAAGCCGCTCTGGGTGGCGCTGCATGATAACCCGGCCAAGGCGCACAGACGCGCGCGCTTTGGCCTGGCGGCGCACCACCTCGTAATCGTCTTCGGCATCCAGAATCACCAGGTTTGCCGGACGCCCTGGTTCAATGCCGTATTTGTCGCCCAGGCTCAGCGCCCTGGCGCTGTTGTCGGTCACAAAGTCCAGGCTACGCTGTAAATCTTCATAGCCCATCATGTGGCAGATATGCAGCCCAGCCTCCAGCACGCGCAAAATATTGCCGTTACCAAGCGGATACCAGGGGTCTTTAATGGAGTCCTGTCCAAAGCAAACGTTCATTCCGGCGCGATCGAGTTCTGCTACGCGTGTCACACCACGTCGCTTAGGCCAGGTATCAAAGCGCCCCTGCAAGTGAATGCTCTCTGTTGGGCAAGAAACAAAGTTGATGCCAGAGCGCTTAAGCAGGCGAAACAGCTTTGAGCAGTAGGCATTGTCATAAGAGCCCATCGCGACGGTGTGGCTGGCCGTCACCCGTGCGCCCATGTCGCGCACTCGCGCCTCCTCTGCCAGCACTTCAAGAAAACGTGACTGGGGGTCGTCGGTTTCATCGCAGTGTACGTCCACCAGACAGCCGCTGCGTTCTGCCAGCGCCATCAGAAACTTTATCGAACTAACGCCCTGCTCGCGGGTGTTCTCAAAATGTGGAATACCACCGACCACGTCGGCTCCCATTTCTACCGCACGCGCCATGAGCGCTCGTCCATCGGGGTAGGACTCAATCCCTTCCTGTGGAAAAGCCACAATCTGCAAATCAATCAGGCTGCGGGTTTCTTCTCTCACCTCCAGCATGGCCTGGAGCGCGGCAAGACTGGGGTCAGTAACATCAACGTGGGTACGCACATACTGAATACCGTGGTCGCGCAGCCAGCCGATGGCGGTTAGCGCCCGGCGCTTTGTATCTTCATGGGTGATGGTCGCCTTACGCTGCCCCCAACGCTCAATACCTTCAAACAGTGTGCCGCTCATATTCCACGCAGGCTCGCCTGCCGTTAGCACAGCATCAAGATGAATATGCGGTTCCACCAGCGGCGCAATAACCAGCCCACCAGCGGCATCCAGGTTATCTTCCTGAGCCAGAGAGGGCTGCGACTGCGCAGTAATGCTCTGGATACGTTCATCCTGCAAAGTAATAGTGTATAACCCCGCCCTGTGGCGTAAACGCGCGTTAACAACCTTCATGTTGACTCCTTACAGACATTCAGTGGCAACCTTCTTCGCATAGTGCACATAATTTCGCACCAGCAACAGCGCTAATTAGCGGGCTTATCACACAATGCGAGGCGCTACGCAAACTACCTGAAACAGGAGGAACAGATAATCAGATTCAGGAATAATACGGGTGAAATGAGGGGATAACTGGCCTACAAAAAAGTGACAACTGCCGACCGAAAAAGCCAGCAGCCAACACTCACAAAGGAAGAGAAATTACTGCATCATTTCAGCGTGACGATATTCTGCCGCCTTCATAAAGTCGTGCAGGTCAGTACCCTGGAGCTCTCTGGCTTTTCTGTCGACCATTTTTTCCAACGCTTCAGGAGAGGCAATGCGCCTCAACATATCAACCCATTGATTATTAACCATATAATATTTTATCCTTATTTACCGTAAGGTATATGTATACAGAAAATTCAGCGTTTAGCCAATCCGAAAAAGCGTAAAAAAAAAGCGACCGGTAAAACGATCGCTTAAATATAACAGCTAACAAGCCTATGGATATTTTTATGAACAATCCAGGAAGATTAAATGATATTCACCGGAAACACATTATTGCTATCTTTCTTTAAAAATAGCAACCATTAATCACCAGGAAAAACAGATAGGAATATAACCAAAAATCGTTACCAAAGCCTGTATTTAACGAAAAGAGTAAAAGCACCCAGTATAAAAAAGCCATATTGCAAAATTATTTTACAATAATCAGAAATTTTCACCCACTTTATTCAGACACAATCTTACGTGAACACTTAAAAATACTTACGCCACATCCCCTCACAATAAAACCATTTATTACGTGCGATAAGCCCGGCTTCTTAAATAAAGAACACCCATACCAGGCAATGGGGAAATATAAGAAAATCCACAGATGAGCGATCAATACACGCGACTGCGTGGGTAACCGGTCAGATAAAGACCTGAGCGCTTCCCGCCACGCCCCTCAGACCACCGCTGTGACCCGGAACTCACTGGCACTAAAGTGCCTGTCAGCGTGCCAATGCCACCAGAAAGATTTCATTTCACTGGAACACATCTCGCAAAGTTTGGTTATAGCGCTTACTTTCTGTCATACGCCGGGTAAGATACGTTAAGCTCAAACAGTGTACGTCATTGTCATCAACATCATGCCGTTCGGGATGAGCAACCGACATATGAATAAACTTCTTCGCGTATTAAAAGGATTTGGGGTGCTGCAACCATGGACGTACTAAAGTTCCTCCTTCGCCTGCCGTTTTTGCTAATCAACAGCATTTTCCGCCTGCTGGCCTTTATCTTTAGCCTACTCGCGCGCGTACTTAGCCCTGTTTTTGGCGAGTTGCGCTGGCAGGCTCCGCGCTGGTGGGCGTCTGTCGCAGGCGGCTTTATGCGACTGGAAAACGGCGTACAGCACCACGCAAAGGGCGTGCTCGCCAGTATCCTTGTGCTGCTGTGTGCCTTAGCCGGTGCCGTTTACGGCTGGCAGTGGTGGCAGAACCGCCCGCAGCCGATTGAGCCTGCCCCCTTAGTTATTCAGGAAACCCGCGTGCAGGTTTCATCCCCGGAGCCGGTTGACTACGCGGCAGCCCGCATCACGCCACAGCCAATAACGCTAACGTTTCAACACTCCGCCGCCCCCATTACCCTGGTTGGCAAAACACCTGAAAAAGGCGTTACCCTCAGTCCGGCCGTTGAAGGGGAGTGGCGTTGGGACAGCGATACCAGCCTGGCATTCACGCCGAAAAAACCGCTGCCCATGGGCGAGAAATACCAGATAACGCTCGACCCTGATTCACTTCTGGCTCCTCAGGTCAAACTCAGCGAAACCCGTTATGAGGTGACCACTCCAGCATTTGGCTATGAGACGGGTAAGGCAGAGTACTACCGGGACCCGCAGGATAACCAGAAACGCAGCGCAATTTTTAACATCAAATTCAACGCCCCGGTTGATGTCGCCAGCTTTGAAAAACAGCTGTCGTTGGGCCTGAGCGAAGGGAAATCGAAAACCGAGCGCCCGCTTAAGTACTCACTGGTTTACGACGAGAAAAAACTTAACGCCTGGGTGCATTCCGAACCGCTCCTGGCACTGGATAACGGCGGTACTGTACATCTGACTGTTGGGCGCGGCGTGAAGGCGAGCGTACCGTCAAATGCCACGCGTGACGCCAAAAGCAGCCGGGTGTCGGTACCGAATCTTTTCAGCCTGCGGGTGGAAGATACCAGCGCGCAGGTGGTGGACAACGCCAGCCTGCAAAGCCAGCGCGTGCTGGTTGTGACCTTCAGCGATGCGGTGAAAGACAAAGACACTGCTCGCGCCGTGAAAGCCTGGCTGCTGCCGCAGCGCCACCCTGACGAGCCGCGTGAAGTTGAAGACACCAGTTACTTCTATCCGTGGAGCAGCGTAAACAGCGTAGACAACACGGTGTTAGCGCAGTCTAGCGTGCTGGACTTAGCACTCAATGACAGTGAAGAAGAGTATCAACAGCAGTTCAGCTTCCGTTTTGACGCACCGGCACATCGTTTTGTCTTGCTGGAGATCTCACCGCGCATGACCTCTTCCGGCGGCTATAAAATGCCGGAGAAAGTCTGGCGCATTGTGAAAGTCCCCGATTACCCGAAAACGCTGCGTTTTACCTCTGAAGGCTCATTGCTGTCGGTAAGCGGTGACAAGAAAATCAGCGTCGCCGCCCGTAACGTACCGGGGCTGCGTATGGATATTAAGCGCGTTATCCCAAGCCAGCTACAGCATATCGTCTCTTTTAAAAGTGACACCTTCTCCTCGGCAAGCTTTGACCGGCTGAACGACGAATATTTTACCGAGCACTTTCAGTTCCAGACGGCGGTCAATAACACGAAGCCTGGCGAAGTCAGCTATCAGGGCATTGACCTGTCACAGTATCTGTCCACTAACCCGGCCTCGCACCGCGGCATATTCCTGCTGACGCTCTCTGAGTGGGACCCGCAGGCCAAACCACAGGCACAAGACGCTAATTCAGACTATGACGATGATGAGTCCGACGATCGCGCCGTCAACGCGAGCGATTCGCGCTTTGTGGTGGTGACTGACCTTGGCATCATCGCCAAACGCGCGCAAAACAAAACCCGCGACGTGTTTGTGCAGTCTATCCACAGCGGCGAGCCGGTCAGCAATGCCCAGGTGTCGGTCATTGCCCGCAACGGTACGCGCCTTTTAAGCCAGAACACCGATATGTCTGGTCACGTGCGCTTCCCGCCGCTGGATGTTTACACCCATGAACGCACGCCAGTGATGTTCCTGGTGGAAAAAGAGGGTGACGTGTCGTTCCTGCCAACCGGTCGCTACAACGACCGTGGCCTGGATTTCTCACGCTTTGATACCGGCGGTGACGAAACGCCAACCGATCCGCGCGCGTTAAGCAGCTATCTGTTCTCTGACCGTGGCGTGTATCGCCCTGGGGATACCTTCAACATTGGCCTGCTAACCCGCGCTGCCGACTGGGGCGTGGCGCTTGCCGGTGTGCCAGTAAGCGCCGAAATTCACGACCCACGTGACAGGCTCATGTCCACCGTGCCGCTCACGCTGGATGCCAGCGGCTTTAACGAACTGAGCTACACCACGCAGGAGAACTCACCAACCGGTGAGTGGACCGTGTATCTGTATCTGCCGGGTAAAAACAAAGAAAACAGCACGCTACTTGGCTACACCACGGTTAATGTAAAAGAGTTTGAGCCAGACCAGTTGAAGGTGAAACTCGCACTCACTCCAGAGCGCACTCAGGGCTGGGTTAAACCCTCAGAACTGCGGGCCAGTATTGACGTGCAAAATCTGTTTGGTACTCCAGCGCAGCAGCGACGCGTGGCGTCTAAGCTGACCCTGCGCCCGACCTGGCCGAGCTTCCCGCAATTTCAGGATTACGCGTTCTACGAAGCACGTCCCAACAACGACGGTTTTGAAAACACACTGGAAGACAGCACCACCGACGAAAAAGGCGAAGCACAGATTGCGCTTAACCTTAAAGACTGGGGCGATGCCACCTACCAGTTACAGCTTATCTCCGAAGCCTTCGTTGCCGGTAGCGGGCGTTCCGTTGCGGCAACCGCCCGCGCACTGGTTTCGCCTTATGACTATCTCATTGGGGCAAAAGCAGACGGCAACCTCAGTTACGTGAAGCTCAACGCAGCGCGCAACCTGCATCTGGTCGCCATTGATCCCTCGCTTAAACAAATCGCCCTTTCCAGTCTTAAACTCGTACTGAGCGAACAGAAGTATATTTCGGTGCTGACTAAGCAGGATTCTGGTGTTTACAAATACGAGTCAAAGCTTAAAGAAATCCCACTCTCTGAGGAACCGCTCAACCTGCCTGAACAGGGCGTCAACTTGCCGCTTGCCACCGACAAGCCAGGCGATTACGTGCTGATTGTACAAAACGCGCAGGGCAAAACGCTCAACCGTATCGCTTACAGCGTGGCCGGAGATGCTAACGTAGCCCGCTCGCTGGACCGCAACGCCGAGCTGAAGCTAAGGCTTGATAAGCAAAGCTATCTGCCAGGCGAGGAGATTGAAGTTTCCATCAGCGCGCCATACACCGGCAGCGGCCTTATCACCATTGAGAAAGACAACGTTTACGCCTGGCAGTGGTTTCACACCGACACCACCAGTTCTGTACAGCGCATCCGTGTACCTGCGGCAATGGAAGGTAATGGCTATATCAACGTCCAGTTTGTGCGTGACATTAACTCCGATGAAATCTTTATGAGCCCGCTGAGCTATGGCGTGATGCCGTTTAAGATTGACCCGGTCGCCCACCGCAACGCGCTGAGCATTTCGGTGCCAGAGGTAATTAAGCCTGGCCAAAACCTGACAATGACGGTCAACACCGACGGGCCGCAGAAGGTAGCGCTGTTTGCCGTGGATGAAGGCATTTTGCAGGTAGCACGTTATCGCCTTAAAGATCCGCTCGACTGGTTCTTCCGCAAGCGTGAACTGGCGGTGGAGAGCGCGCAGATCCTCGATTTGATCCTGCCAGAGTTCAGCAAGCTGATGGCGCTGAGCGCAGCACCCGGCGGTGACGGCGGCGAGGGACTGGACCTGCATCTGAACCCGTTTAAGCGCAAGCGGGATAAACCCGTGGCTTACTGGTCGGGCATTACCGAGGTGAACGGCGAGCACGTATTCACTTATCCGGTGCCGGACTACTTCAACGGCAAAATCCGCGTCATGGCCGTTTCTGCCACGCCGGACAAAATTGGCAAAGCCCAGACCGCCACCACCGTGCGCGACAACTTCATCATGACGCCAGAAGTCCCGGCAATGGTTGCACCCGGTGATGAGTTTGACGTAAGCGTAGGCGTTAGCAACAACCTCGAAGACCTGAACGGTAAAACCGCGGACATCAGCCTTACGGTCACGCCGCCACCGCAGCTCGAAGTGGTGGGCGATGCCGCGCGCAGCCTGCAACTGGCGGCAAAACGTGAAGGCGTCGTCACCTTCCGCCTGCGCGCAAAAACGCTGCCTGGCGACGCCCCGCTGGTGTTTGACGCCCGTTACGCCGACAAGTCCAGCCGCCGCACGCTGAGTACCTCTGTGCGTCCGGCATCGCCGTACCGCACGCAGTCGGTAATGGGGCGCATGAGCGGCAGCAGCCAGAGCATTGACGGTCTGCGCAACATGTTTGACGACTTTGCTCAGCGCAAAGCCGCGCTCTCCCATTCACCGCTGGTGCTCAGTGACGGCCTGGCGCAGTACCTGACTAACTATCCTTACTACTGCTCGGAGCAAATCGCCAGCCGCACCGTGCCCATGTTGTTGCAAAGCCGCTACCCGGAACTGCGCAGCAACATAAACCCGGCGCAGGCCAACCAACAGCTACAGTCACTGCTGGGTGTGCTGCGCTCGCGCCAGAACGATGACGGTGCGTTTGGTATGTGGCGCTCCACGCCGCAAGCCGAGCCGTTTATTACGCCATGGGTAGTGCAACTACTGCTTGAGGCTAAAGAGGCGGGCTTTACGCTACCTGCCGGTATGCTGGAGGACGCCAACGGTGCACTGCGCGAGCTGGCAGCCACACCTTATGACGATATGTACCGCCTGCGTCTTAGCAGCTGGGCCATCTATCTGCTCACGCGCCAGGGTGAAATCACCACGGGAGCGCTGGCTACCACCCAGAGCAGGCTGCAAAACCTGTCTGCGCAAGACTGGCAAACAGACTTAAGTGCGCTGTATCTGGCCTCGTCTTACCGCCTGCTGAAAATGGATAAAGAGGCGAAGGCGCTTATGGAGCCGAGCTGGAAGCAACTCGGACAGGCGTGGAGCAAAGCCTGGTGGACGCAAAACTATTACGATCCGCTGGTGCAGGACGCCACACGCCTGTATCTCATCACGCGCCACTTCCCGGAAAAAACGCCCGACATTCCGCCACAGGTGCTGGAAAACATGACGATTGCGCTTAAGGATCAGCGCAATACCACCTTCTCCTCAGCCATGAGCATCCTGGCGCTGGAAAGCTATTCCTCACAGGTCACAAATGCTCAGGGCGAAGGCGATACGCTGAGTATTTTGCAAAACAGCAAACGCAGTAACATCGAGCCGACGCTGATTTCCACCATGCAGGGCATGTTTGCCCAGGGTGCGTTCAGCGCAGATGCCCAGACCCTTCGCTTTGAAAACCACGGTAACGCCCCGGCCTGGTATGTGGTCACGCAGGCCGGTTATGACGTGGCTGCACCTGGCAAAGCGCTGTCGCGCGGACTGGAAATCACCCGCGATTACACCGACGAACAGGGCAAGCCGCTCACCCAGGTGGCGATTGGGCAGAAGGTCAACGTGCACCTGAAAATCCGCGCCAACAGCAAAGAAGGGCTGAACAATCTGGCTATTGTTGACCTGCTGCCGGGCGGCTTTGAGGTCGTGCAGCAATCCGCACCTGAGCCAGAAAGTGAAGAGGATGAAGCGGACGCACAAGAGAGTAACGGCGGCTGGCTCTCACCGCTGGCAGCGTCTGGCTCCACCTGGAGCCCGGATTACAGCGATATCCGTGAAGACCGGGTCATTATCTACGGTAGCGCAACGTCCGAAGTACAGACCTTCGTCTACCAGATTAAAGCCACCAATACCGGTAGCTTCACTATCCCGCCGGCGTATGGCGAGGCCATGTATGACCGTGAAGTCCAGGCGCTGTCGGTAAGCCAGGGCAAACTGACGGTGGTTGAGCGTTAAACGTTGTTCTGACGCCGCCGCACTCCGGGGCGGCGTCAGATGTTGAGTAGCCCATGAAAATGTTGTCCGGCCTGTCTCCAAACCTCAAGCGCTGGCTGCAAAACCTGGCGGTTGTCGTGGTGTTGCTGGCACTGCTGCTGGCAGGCTTTCGCCTGTGGCCGCACGCGCCGCTACGCCAGGGCATTCCGTTGTCAAAAGTCTGGTATGACCGTAACGGCACGCTGTTGCGCCTGAGCCTGGCTAACGACGACCGCTACCGCCTGTGGACACCGCTCGACAACGTTTCACCACTGCTGACTCAGGCGGTACTGCTGCACGAAGACCGCTGGTTTTACTACAACCCCGGTTTTAACCCGGTAAGCCTGGTGCGCAGCTTCTGGCGCAGCTATATCGCGGGCGGCAGAATGCAGGGCGGCTCCACTATTACCATGCAGCTTGCGCGCATGCGCTGGCACCTCAACACACGCACACCAACCGGTAAGCTGGTGCAAATCGCCCGTGCTATCCAGCTTGAACTGAGCTATTCCAAGCACGATATTCTGGAAGCCTATCTCAACTACGCCCCCTGGGGGCGCAACATTGAAAGCATTGGCGCGGCAAGCCTGATTTACTTTAATAAAACCCCGCAGGGGCTGACGCTGCCAGAAGCGCTCACGCTTGCCGTGCTCCCACAGTCTCCAGGTAACCGCATGACGGCCAAAACCGCTGTGCCTGGCCCGGCGCTGAAGCATGCCCGCGAGCGCCTGTTCCGGCGCTGGCAGCAAGTCTACCCAACGGACAATGCCAACCAGGCGCTGCTTCAGCTACCGCTGGCGCTACGCCAGCCGGAGCAAATGCCCTACATCGCCCCGCATTTTATTGAGCAACTGCAACAGCAAAACCGCTTCCTGGCCCAGGGCAGCCGCATCAACACCACGCTCGATGCCGGGCTACAGCGGCTGGTTGAGCGCCAGGTTAGTGCGTTTATCACCCGTAACCAACAGCGCGGTATCCACAACTCTGCGGTTGTACTGGTGGATACCCGAGACATGGGCGTGCGTGCGCTGGTTGGCTCAGCGGATTACTACAACCGCGCTATCCACGGTCAGGTGAACGGCACACACGCCAAACGCTCCCCTGGCTCCACGCTCAAGCCATTTATCTACGCGCTTGGCCTGGAACAGGGCGTTCTGCACCCCATGACGGTCCTTAAAGATGTTCCTTCAAGCTTTGGCAGCTACGCGCCTGAGAACTTTGACCGCCGCTTTCTCGGCCCGCTCACGGCAACAGATGCGCTGAACTACAGCCGCAACATTCCTGCCGTCTGGGTTGCGTCTCAATTACGCCAACCTTCGTTTTATCAGTTTTTGCGTCTTTCTGGCGTAGCGGGGATGGCAAGCGAGAACCACTATGGTCTGTCGCTGGTGCTGGGCGGGGGCGAGGTCACCGCACAGGAGCTGGCAAAGCTGTATGCTCTGTTGGCTAACCGCGGCGAGCTACAGCCGCTGCGCATGCTGGAGAGTGCCCCCCAGGCAACACCAGTGCGTCTTTTAAGTGAAGAGGCAAGCTTTATCACGCTCGATATGCTGCGCCAGCACCGCCGTCCTGGCGACACGCTGGCACAGCGCCCTGCCGCCCTGCCCGTTTACTGGAAAACCGGCACCTCCTGGGGATTTCGCGATGCCTGGAGCGCGGGCGTGTTTGGCCCTTACGCGCTGGTGGTCTGGCAGGGCAATTTCGACAGCCGTGGTAACAACGCCTTTGTTGGCGCAGATGCCGCTGCGCCACTGTTTTTCAATATCATCGACAGCATTAACGCCAGCTACCCGCGCCTGAGTGAGCCAAAGCGCCCCTTTCCGGCCAACCTCAGCCGTGTAGATATTTGCCTTACCAGCGGCAATCTGCCCACGCCCTGGTGCCAGCAAAGGGGGAAAACCTGGTTTATCCCCGGCAAATCCCCCATTACTGTCGATACCGTTTATCGCCCGGTAGTCGTGGACATTCACACCGGCGAAGTAGCCTGCCCACCTTATGATCGCGCACAAACGCGTACCGAGATCTATGAGTTCTGGCCATCTGACCTTGCCAGCGTCTTTGCGCTTGCCGGGCTTCCCAAACGCCAGCCACCGGTTAACCGCTGCGCGAACGGCGTCGCTGCCGTAAGCGGCAATCCACCGCGCATTACCTCCCCCCTTCGCAACACCACCTATACACTGCGTCAATCGCAGGGCGGGCGCGATAAAATTGCCTTTAACGCGGTGACAGACGCGAGCAGCAAAACCATTTACTGGTTTGTGGATGATGCCTATCTCGGCAGTAGCGTAAGCAAAACGCCACTGGAGTGGCGACCGGTCAATAATGGTCGTTACCGCATTCGTGCGGTGGACGATCGCGGACGTGCCGACAGCCGCATTGTGAACATAGAATGGATCCACTAACGCCTGCCGCATGCCGCTTTCCCTCATGAGTCAGCTATAAACCTCGCCCACACACGATCGTGAGAATCTTTCCAATTATACTGCCAGCGCTATATATTTAAACACACATCGAAAAATGAATATATAATTTCACCACGCGCCATCAACGCTATGAGAATAACTATTATTCCCATTCTTCAATAACCAGAAAGATATTATTTATGATGTCTTTCATCTCATAATGAATAACGGATTGTGAAATAAATCACAGATAAAAAATAATCACCATATCTCCAGTGAATCATTGACTTTAAACAACACCGACCGGGGGCTTGTTCATAATCGTATACCCTCTGAAAGCCTTTATTTTATTTCATGACAAAAAAGCAACATTTATAAAATAACAAGGATACAAATTCAGGGAATATCCCGCCATCAGGAGCAGTTATGAGTAATGTGGATAACAAAATTACCGACCCGTTATTGCAGTCTTGCGTCAGCCGCCGTCGCCTGATGAAAGCCACGGCGCTCGGCGGTCTGGCCAGCGCCAGCGGTGCCTTCGGCTTGCCTTTCATTCAAATGGCACAAGCCAGTAATGTTCCCCACCAGCCTGAAGAAAAAGTCGTCTGGAGCGCGTGCACCGTTAACTGCGGCAGCCGCTGCCCGTTGCGGATGCATATTGTCGATGGCGAAATAAAATATGTCGAAACCGATAATACCGGCCCGGATATTTATGGCGACAAGCATCAGGTCAGAGCCTGCCTGCGCGGGCGCTCCATGCGTCGGCGGGTCTATAACCCGGACCGGCTTAAATATCCGATGCTCAGAACCGGCAAGCGCGGAGAAGGCAAATTTAAGCGCATCAGCTGGGAAGAGGCGTTTGATTTAATCAGCGACAACCTGCAACGCATTATCAAAGATTACGGCAACGAAGCCATTTACCTTAATTACGGCACTGGGGCATTAGGCGGCACCGTTGCCCGCTCCTGGCCACCGGCTAACTCGCCGGTAGCGCGCCTGATGAACTGCGTTGGCGGTTACCTTAACCATTACGGCACCTACAGCACCGCGCAAATCAGCTGCGCCATGCCGTACACCTACGGCAGCGGCGACGGCAACAGCATTTCAGATATCGAGAACTCCAGGCTGGTGGTGCTGTTTGGTAATAACCCGGCCGAAACGCGCATGAGCGGCGGCGGCATAACTTACCAGCTACAGCAGGCACGCGAGCGCTCCAACGCGCGTATGATCGTTATCGATCCGCGCTACACCGATACCGCCGCCGGGCGTGAAGATGAGTGGATCCCGATTCGCCCTGGCACCGATGCCGCACTGGTCGCCGGCCTCGCCCACGTGCTGATTACAGAAAATCTGGTCGACCAGGCGTTTCTTGATAAATACTGCGTGGGTTACGACGAAAAAACGCTGCCGCCGGAGGCCCCGGCAAACAGCCACTACAAGGCCTATATTCTCGGCCAGGGCGCAGACAACACCGAAAAAACGCCGCAGTGGGCTTCTGAGATTACCGGCATCCCGGCTGACAAAATCATCAAGCTGGCACGGGAAATCGGCAGCGCCAAACCGGCTTATATCGCCCAGGGCTGGGGACCACAGCGCCACGCCAACGGCGAACTGACCGCTCGCGCTATTGCCATGCTGCCGATTTTAACCGGCAACGTCGGCATTGCTGGCGGCAACACTGGCGCACGCGAAGGCAGCTACGCCATTCCGTTTGAACGCATGCCGGTACTGGAAAACCCGGTCAAAGCCAGCATTTCGGTGTTCCTGTGGACCGATGCCATTGAGCGCGGGCCGCAAATGACCGCCACCGCTGACGGCGTGCGCGGCAAAGACAAGCTCGATGTGCCAATTAAATTTATCTGGAACTACGCCAGCAACTCGCTCGTCAACCAGCATTCAGACATCAACAAAACCCACGCCATTTTGCAGGACGACAAGAAGTGCGAAATGATTGTGGTCATTGATAACCACATGACCTCGTCTGCAAAATACGCTGACCTGCTGCTGCCGGACTGCACCGCCTCTGAGCAGATGGATTTTTGCATGGACGGCTACACCAGCAACCTCGGTTACGCCATTTTCGCAAGCCAGGCCATCAAGCCGCGCTTTGAATGCCGCACGGTTTACGACATGTGTACCGAAATAGCACGGCGTATGAACGTGGAGCAACAGTTCACCGAGGGCAAAACCCAGGAAGAGTGGCTGCGCCATCTGTACGACAAAACCAAAGCCAACAACATCCCGGATTTACCGTCCTTCGAGGCGTTTCGCGAGCAGGGCATTTTCAAAATGATGGACCCACGCGGCCATTTCGTGGCGCACAAGGCGTTCCGTGAAGACCCGGATGCCAACCCGCTGAAAACGCCGTCCGGCAAAATTGAAATCTACTCTTCACGCCTGGCCGAACTGGCAAGCACCTGGCAGTTGCCGCAGGGCGATGTTATCGCAGCACTACCGGTTTACTCACCGGGCTTTGAAAGCCATCTCGACCCGCTGACAAACAAGTATCCGCTGCAAATGTGCGGCTTCCATTACAAATCGCGCGTGCACTCAACCTACGGCAACGTCGATGTGCTCAAAGCGGCCTGCCGCCAGGAGATGTGGATAAACCCCATCGATGCGCACGAAAGAGGGATTAGCAACGGCGATCTGGTGAGCATCTTTAACGATCGTGGCGAGATCCGTATTAACGCCAAAGTCACACCGCGCATTATTCCAGGCGTGGTGGCGCTCGGTGAAGGTGCCTGGTACGCCCCGGATGCTAACGGCGTTGACCACGGCGGCAGCATGAACGTTATCACCACGCAGCGCCCTTCTCCTCTGGCGAAAGGCAACCCGCAGCACAGCAACCTTGTTGATGTGAAGAAAGCATAAGGAAGCGCACAATGACTACGCAGTATGGTTTTTATATTGATTCTGCGCGCTGCACGGGCTGCAAAACCTGTGAGCTGGCATGTAAGGACTACAAAGACTTAACCCCGGATGTGAGCTTTCGCCGCATTTATGAATACGCGGGCGGCACCTGGCAGCAGGACAACAACGTCTGGCATCACGACGTGTTTGCCTATTACCTGTCTATTGCCTGCAACCATTGCGAAGATCCGGCCTGCACCAGGGTATGCCCCAGCGGGGCCATGCACAAACGTGAGGACGGCTTTGTCGTCGTGAACGAAGAGGTGTGCATTGGCTGTCGCTATTGCCACATGGCCTGTCCGTATGGCGCACCGCAGTACGACGCCAGCAAAGGGCACATGACCAAGTGCGACGGCTGCTACTCCCGCGTGGGCGAAGGCAAAAAACCGATGTGCGTGGAGTCCTGCCCGCTCAGAGCGCTGGACTTTGGCCCCATTGATGAACTGCGGGAAAAACACGGCACCCTCGCAGAGGTCGCGCCGTTACCGGCTGCACATTTCACTCGCCCTTGCATTGTGATTAAGCCCAACGCAAACAGCCGCCCGACCGGTGATAAGACCGGCTCTCTGGCAAACCCGAAGGAGGTGTAACATGGGACACGGATGGAGCGAATGGCCGTTAATCATTTTTACCGTGTTTGGGCAGTGCGTGGCAGGCGGCTTTATTGTGATGGCCGCAGCAGTCCTGACCCAGGAAGGGCAGGCGCTGCGCCAGCGCATTCTGGTGACCATGCTGGGGCTGTGGGTGGCAATGGGGCTAGGCTTTGTGGCCTCCACCCTGCACCTCGGCTCGCCGCTGCGCGCGTTCAACGCCTTAAATCAGATTGGCAGCTCGGCACTCAGTAATGAAATCGCCAGCGGCGCGCTGTTTTTCGCCCTTGGCGGCCTGTGGTGGCTGCTCAGTCTACTCAACCGCCTGCCTGCCGCGCTCGACAAAGGCTGGATGGTGCTGAATGCCATACTCGGCGTGGTGATGGTGTGGATGATGGCACGCGTCTACAACAGCATTGAGACTATCCCTACCTGGAACTCGGTCTGGACCCCGGTGCACTTTTTCCTGACGATGTTGATTGGCGGCCCGCTGTTTGGCCTGCTGTTGCTGCGCCTGGCCGGGTTCACCTGTCGCCCACGTGGGCTGGCGTATGTGGTCGTTGCCGCTGTAGTGGTGAGCATTGCGGCCGTGATGATGCAAACGGCGGACCTCGCAGGCATTACTACCTCAGTCAACCAGGCGCTGGCGCTTATCCCGAATTACGGTGCCATGATGGCGGCACGCGTTGTGCTGCTGGCGGCGGCGCTCGCCGTGTGGCTGGTGCCACACTGTAAAGGCAACGTCGCCAGCGTACCGGCGCTTGGCCTTGCGCTGCTGTTGGCGGTGCTGGCCGAAATGCTTGGCCGCTGTGTATTCTACGGCCTGCACATGACCTCTGGCGTGCTGTAAGCAACGCACCAGGCCCTCCCCGGAGGGCCTTTTTATTGGGTTCAACCCTGCGCCGCAGGTTATGCCAGCGCAATCACCGCTTCAACTTCAATCAGCAAATCCGGCTGAATAAGACCTGACACTTCCACCATGGTGCAGGCCGGGAAATGCCCGGCAAAGAACTTCAGCAGCAGCCCACGGATGTTCTCCAGCTGGCTGATGTCGCGCAGGAAAATGGTAAGTTTAATCAGGTCCACCTGGCTGCGCTGCTCGTGAGAGAGAATGGCGGCAATCTGGCGCAACACTTCCGTTGCCTGCTCTTCGAGGTTGCCCGCCTGCACGTCGGTGTTCGCCGCCGTCAGCCCGGAAACGTAAAGCGTGTCGTGATGGCGCACGGCGTGAACATATGGCCCCGCGGCACGCGGCAGCTGCGAGTAGGTTTTACTGGTGGTCAAAAGTTTTCTCCTGTGCGCAAAGCGTCAAAAATTTCTGCCTCGTAACTTAGTCAAACATACGCCCGTGGTCACGCCTTTTTGGTAACTCTACGGCTTTTGGACGTTATATGAGGATTTACGAGAAAAGGCGACGTCAAAATGGGCTTTACGCTGCGCCCTACTCACCCTGAACGCAGTCTGTAAACTCCCGTCTATCAAGGCGCGTTAATAAAAAACGGCGCTGCAATCAGGCAGCGCCGTTTTATTACGCTAACGTGTTACTAAGACAAGAATTCGCTGTCTTTAAGCACGATCAGCGGCTCAATATCGCTCTCTTTTTTGATTACCAGCGAGTCATCACCGCGCAGACACGCGCCACCGTAGTTGCCGCCCACGGTGAAGGTGCACACCTGCAAATACTTGCCGTCTACTTTCGGCAGGCACCATAGTTCCTGGTAGATAGTCTTGCGGTCAGTGAACTTACCGCTGCTCTTATCCAGCACTTCGTTATGGTGGCTGACCAAATCGATGTTGCTGCCGCAGCGTCCGGAAATCGGTTTTGCAGCGTAGCCGGTTTTGGCCAGGTGCTCGGTGACCTCAAAGTCGGTATCCAGCAGATACGGATGGTTCGGGAACAGCGACCACAACACCGGTAAAATGGCTTTGTTGCCGGGAATAACGGTCCACAGCGGCTCAAACACCAGCACTTCCGGGCGCAGCAGCACGTCAATTAAGCGCACGTCATTATGCGGATGGCCGGTACGAATCGGCACCGCTGCATACTCCGTTTCGCTAACCTCGCGCACCTGCTCAATCACCGTTTCCCACGCCCAGGTCTTCCACACGCAGTTGACCAGGCGGCCATCGCCATCAATTAACTGGCCCGCCGCGTCCCAGTGCAGTTCATCCAGCCCGTAAAGAATTTTGCTCTCAAAACCGGCTTTGGTGAGCGCACGCTGCATGAATTGCGCGTGGTAGTTCTCCTCCAGATCCTTGTCCTGCATGATATGCACGAATGGACGCGCGCGGCTGTGCTGCCAGGCGCCCACCAGTTCACCGAGCAGGTCTTCTGCCGGATTATGGCCGCTGCCCTGGTAAGCCGCTTTGGCCCATTGTTCCAGAATCAGCCCGCCTTCGGTGTGGCAGGAGGCTGAATCGGCATTGTACTCGTACACCTTAATGCCGCGCTCATCCATGCAAAAATCCATGCGCCCGGTAACCATATGGTGGCGACGGCGCTGCCAGGACAGGCGCAGACGCGGCCAGAGAATTTTCGGGATGTCAAACAACGCCAGCAGGTTGTCATCCTTCATCACCTTATCGGTGGCGTGCAGGTACATCAGGTGCATCTCGTTGGTGGCCTTGATAAGCTCCTGCTCGGCGCTCTCGGAGATGGTGAAATAGCGGTATGGATTCTGGTTAATCACCTGGCCGTTGGCGTCAACGTAAGCCTTTTGCAGCGAGTCGCTTTCATCAATCCATTTGCCATCAAACTGGCCTTTGTTCTCAACGTGGGCGCAGTGGATAGCCAACTCTTCCGGCGGCACGGCCGGGACAGGTTCACTGTAGCGCGTGTCCTCGGTCTGGATCATCCAGCCAAGGATTGCGGTGTCATCGAAGGTGTCATGAAGAATGTAACGCCCGTCTTTGACCTCAAGCGTTAGCTCGCGCGTCCACTGCTGGCCCGGCGGCAGTGCATGGTGCAAAACATTTTGCTCGGCGATACGCACTTTGTTGCCCACAAGCTGGGTTACCACTGCCACGTGGCCGGTCTTCTCAAACTCGCCGCCCTTCTGCCAGATAAGCAATGCACCCGCAACCGGCGGGCGCTGGCAGCCGTTGGCAAAGGCCTGCAATGGCAGAATATTGTCGTTCACCACTTCGCGCAGAAAACGCAGCGAGAAGATTTCATAAGCCATGCCGACATCGGTAAAAACGTAGCCGTAGGTGAGAAACAAAAAGCGGCGTGCGAACTCCACGCACTGCCATTTGTAGCCCATATATTCGTTGCCGATATAGCTGCGAAAGGAAGCGTCTTCAGGGTAGTTGTTGCGATCTAAGCTGCTGTAGTTAGATGAGTAAATAGCCACGCCGCCTGGCGCGTAGCCCAGTAAGGTGCCAAACGGGGCGTCGGTACTGCTTGTTGCTGTGCTCATGAGCCTGCCTTAAAAAATACCGCCTGCGCAGAGGATTGCATACGTCTCCTCTCCTGTGCTGCGCCAGGCAAAAACGTAGAGTTATGATAGCACCGTAGGCAGGGATGGGAGGCAACCGCCTCAGTGAAAAGATGTGTGCTATATCTGGCAATCTGGCGTGCCATTTTACAGGTATGTTATACCGACCTATTTCTTAGCATTATTATTACATTCCCTTGACGTACTTTAATTCCCCCACAGCCATACTCGCCCGAAAAGATCAAAAAAGGGACACTAATGAGAAATGACTGAAAACAAAAACCCCACCGAATAAAAAAAATACAAAAATAAAAAATATGATTAAATATCATCAAGTAATTAAAAAAATGCCCCTTACAAATAAACAGCACGCACTCTAATTGCTTTGTTAAAATTTATTTCCAGGGCGTTATATTACGCCTGCGAAAACATTTAAGAATCCAAAACACACAGGAGAAGTTATGAGTGATACAGCATTTTGTCGGGGCTGCGGAAAGGAAATTCATAAAGAAGCCGCTGCCTGCCCAAACTGTGGCGCCCCGCAACAAATTGCCGGTAAAAAGAGCAAAACGACAGCCATCTTACTGGCCCTCTTTTTGGGCGGTTTCGGCGCACATAAATTCTACCTTGGGAAAACAGGTATGGGTGTACTGTACCTGTTGTTTTTCTGGACATTCATTCCATCCATCGCGGCCCTGGTTGAACTTATTATCTACATCTGCACTTCCGATCAAGATTTCAAAAAGAAATATGGCTAACTCGTCCCGCATATAAACAGCGAGTAAGCTTTCTCAACGTGAGTGTCTGGTGTTTCAGGAGACCGTCATATTATGACGCGGGTCTCCTGATGCCAAAGACGATAACACTCATTTAATCTGCTCCGTGCCGTATTGCTATTATTTTCCCGTGCTCAACGTCAACCCCACATCGCCGCCGGGGTGAACCGCCAGCAAGGTTTCCCGGTCATAACCACTTTCGCGCATCAGGCACGCACAGGCGGCATCAAAAATCGCCAGCACCAGCACAATTGAGGTGGTTGCCAGCATATTGAGCGGGTCGATTTCGCGCTTAACGCCGGTCGGCACCACCAGGCTTGCGGCCTGGGCAATGGCCGAGTGCGGGTTTTCAGTGACGCTGATTATCTCCACGCCCTTTGCCGCAAGCGTGGGCAAAAGCCGCGTTAATTCGTCGGAATTGCCGCCGCGGGATATCATGATGATGAGGTCATCGGCGCGCAGGAACCCCAGGTCGCCGTGGGCAGCGTCGGTAGCGTTAAGATAAATCGCCGGGCGCTCCACGCAGGCGAGCATATGGGCCACTTTGCGCGCCGCCACACCGGACGTGCCCACCCCCGTAACGGCAATTTTGCCGTTGCAGCCCGCAAGTTTTGCCAGAAGCGCGTTCCACAGCCCTTCGTCCAGCCGCTGGCTCAGCTGAGCCAGCTCCTCGCTGTAAACGCGCCACGCCTGCCCGGCCTGCTGCCAGGTGCTCATCAGTTCTCCTCCTGCATCAGCGCCCGGTACTTCATGTGGTCCAGATACATTTCATGGAACACCTTATATTTGCGATCGTAATAGCGCTTGATGCTGTTGGTCTGCGGCGTCACGGTTTTACCAATACGGCTCATGGCAGCCATCGCCTCCGGCAGTGTCTCGTAAACGCCAGCGGCCACGGTGCCCATCATGGCGCTGCCAAGCAGCATTGCCTCGCTCTCTTCCGGCAGCAGCATGGCGCAACCGGTGGCGTTCGCGTGCTCCTGCACAAAAATTGGGTTTTTGGTGCCGCCGCCGCTCGCCATAATGGTGTCGATGCTGTAGCCGCTCTGGTTCATGGTTTCAATAATGTGGCGCGTGCCGAGCGCAATGGCTTGTACGGTGGCAAGGTAATGCAGCGCCATATCCTCCGGCGTGCGCGAGAGTTTAAGCCCGGTGATGCCTCCGGTCAGCGTCGGGTTGGCGCGCGGCGAGCGGTTGCCGTGGAAGTACGGCAGGATGTGAATGTCTTTGGTGAGAAACGCGATGTTCTCCGGCTCACCCGCCATTTTACGCAGCAGCGCATTGAGCACTTCATAGATGGTCTGGCCGCTGGCCTTGCCCTGCGCCAGCAGCGTTTCATAGCACGGATGCGACTGAATCACATGGTCAATCAGCGCGCCGGTTGCCGACTGGCCGCCTTCGTTGAGCCAGTAGCCCGGTAAAATAGCAGAGTAGTACGGTCCCCAGACGCCGCTGATAAAGCGCGGTTTTGGCGACATCGCCATGTGGCCGGTAGAGGTGCCGCCAATGAGCGCCACGCGGCGGTCAAAGTTCGCCACTTCACCGGACACCCCCGTGGCGCCAAGGCTACCGAGCGTACCCGCGTGGGCATCAATAATCGACACGCTCACCGCCACGCCCGGAATCAGCCCCAGTTCGCTTGCCGCACGCTGGGTCAGGCCACGGCCCAGCGGTTCGCCCATCATTTTGACGTAGCGACCGATTTTTGCTGCATCGTGCTCAAGCAAGTCCTCAAGCCCGATTTCTCGGAAATAGCTTTTATCCCAGCTGTCTTCGTGGCCCATATAGGTCCATTTACAGACCGTGGAGCACAACGAGCGGGTGTCGTCGGCGGTAGCGCGCCAGGTGAGGAAGTCCGGCAGGTCGAAGAAATACCCGGCGTTAGCCCAGGTGTTGGGCATGTGCTGCTTAAGCCACAGCAGCTTCGGCGTCTGCATTTCCGGTGAAATAATGCCGCCAACGTAGTCCAGCACCCGGTGGTGCGTGGCGTTGATGCGCTCGGCCTGGCTGATGGCGCGGTGGTCCATCCACACCACAATATTTTGCTCGCTGCGCCCGGACGGGCTGACGGTGAGCGGCTTGCCGTCTTTATCCAGCACCACCAGCGAACAGGTGGCATCAAAGCCAATGCCTTTGACCTGAATCGGGTTGATTTCGGCCTGGTTAACCGCATCGCGCACCGCGTTGCACACCGCCTGCCAGATGTTGTCAGAAGACTGTTCGACAAAATCCATTTTCGGGCGGTACATCTCAATGGCGCGTGACGCCTGGCCGACCATGCGGCCGGTAAGATCGAAAACCCCTGCGCGTGCGCTGCCTGTTCCTACATCCACACCAATAAAATAGCTCGCCATAATTTTCTCCCGAACTCAGGCTTTTCGATTCTGTAGCGCGATAAACAGGATCAGCACCCCGCCCCACAGGGCCATGGTCAGATAGCTGCTGATCCCCAGCAAGTTGAAGCCACTTTCCAGCATTTGCAGCACGATGAGCGCCAGCACCAGGCCAATTACGCGGCCAAAGCCGCCGTCCGGGTTAATGCCGCCCAGCACCGAGGCCAGAATGGTCACCAGCAGATAAGATTCACCGTAGCCGGCCTTTGCGGAGTTGAATTTCGCCATCATCAGAATGGCCGCGCCCCAGCCGAGCACCGCAGAGATAACGTAAACCGAAATCTGCACCCGCGCGGTATTCACGCCGCTAAAGCGCGTGGCCTGCTCGTTAGAGCCCATCAGGTACAGGCTGCGGCCAAGGGTGGTGTGCTCCAGCAGTACCCATAGCAGGAAGGCGACCACAATAAACAGCAGTAGCGCCACCGGAATGCCCACGACATAAGCGTTGCCAAGGTACTGAATGACCGGCGGGAAGCCGGAAATGACCGCGCCGTCAGACAGCAGAATGTTAAGGCCGTTAATCAGCGTCATGGTGCCGAGCGTGGCCAGAATGGGCGAAACGCCAACCCAGGCCACCAGCGCGCCGTTGAGCACGCCAATCGCCACTGCCACCGCAAGGCCTGCCAGCAGCGCCACGCCGGTCATCATCGGGTTATCCGGGTTGGTTACAATCACCGCCGCCATCACCAGCGAGCAGGCGTTAGCCCCGGCAATCACCGACAGGTTGATGCCGCCGGTAAGCATGGTGACACCCATGCCGAGCGCCAGCATGCCAAGAATGGGCAACTGCGAGCCCATTGACTGGAAGTTGGCGACACTGAAAAAGCGCTGGCCGAGGGTGAGCGAGAAAATCACCGCGACCGCAACAATAATGATGCACTGCAAGCGGATAATCGCATCGCCAGGCAGCAGTCGTGCTAAAGGTTTCATCTTATAACTCCCTGGCCAGTTTGCGTTTTTCGTTCCACGCGGTGGCGCTGATGCTCACTAAAATAATCGCGCCGCTGAATACCGTGTGCCAGTAGGAGGAGACACCCAGCAGCGTCAGGCCGTTTTGCAAAAACGCCAGCAGCAGCACACCGAGCAGCGTGCCGGTAAGCGTACCGCGCCCGCCGCTCATGCTGGTGCCACCGAGCACCACCGCTGCCAGCACGGTTAACTCAAAACCCAGCAGCGAGTTGGGTGCCACCGACTGGGTGATTTGCGCCTGCACCACCGCCGCAATACCCGCCAGAATGCCCATGTAGCCGTAGACGTAGAAGTGCAGACGCAGCAGGTTCAGCCCCAGGCGTGATGCCGCGTCGCGGTTGCCGCCCATGGCGTAAATCTGGCGGCCTAAGCGCGTGCGGTTCATCAGAACGGCGGTGAAGAGAATCGTACCTCCCAGGCACAACAGCGGCAGCGTCAGGCCATAGTCGTAGCCGTCGGCAGCGGTAAAGGAGAACCAGTTAATGCCCTCCATAAACCAGTCCGGGAAGCCGTACAGCCAGGTGCCTTTGGTGAAGTACACCAGCAGGCCGTAGTAAACGTTGAGCGTGGCGATGGTGATGATAATGGCCGGTACGCGCAGCCAGTAGACCAGAAAGCCGTTAACCAGCCCCAGCAGCAGGCCCACCACCACCGCCAGCCCCAGCGCCACGGCAAAGTTGCCACCGTGGGCAATCACCCAGCTTGCCATTACGTACTGCGCAATAGCGGTTGTGGCCGGAAATGAGATATCAATGCCGCCGGCAATCAGCACCACAAACAGCCCGCAGGCGAGGATGCCGAGAATGGCGTAACTGGTCGCCACGTCGGTGATATTGCCAAACGTCATAAACTCGTCGGTACGGATTGTCAGGCCAATGGCCAGCAGCACGACCAGCGCGCCGAGCCAGAATTCATGAAGCCCCACCAGGCGGGACAGGCGTGAGTTATTCATTTACCACCTCGGCAATCTCTTGTTCGGTGCAGCTGTGCGGGGCGAACTCGGCCACCAGCTCACCGCGGCGCATCACCAGCACGCGGTGGCTGTTGTAATACGCTTCGGGAATTTCATCGCAGATCATCAGTACCGCCATGCCCTGTTCGGCAAGCGAGCGGGCAATCTGGTAGATGCCCTCTTTGTTGGCGATATCCACGCCCACGGTGGGCGAGTCGAGAATCAAAATACGCGGCTGGGTTGCCACCCATTTAGCAATGGCGATGCGCTGGGCGTTACCGCCGGAGAGGGTTTTCACCGGTAACGCGCTGTCGGAGACTTTGATATTCAGTTCGCGAATCAGGTCCGCTACCAGCTGTTGCGCTTTACCGTGGTCCAGCAGGCCCGCGCGGGTGTGCAGCTTGTCAAAGACGGTGACGATGGTGTTGTCGTAAATCGACTGCTCCATAATCAGCCCCTGGGTGAGGCGGTCTTCGGAAACATAGCCAATGCCGTGGCGAATGGCGTCGTGGTTGTTCTTCAACCTGACCGGGCGACCGTCGAGCAGCATGTCGCCGCTTTGCGGATGGGTCATGCCAAACAGACTCATGCACAGCTCAGTACGCCCGGCGCCAAGCAAACCGACGATGGAGACAATTTCACCACCGTACAGCGACAGGTTCACGTTGTGGTACTTGCCAGGGCGGCTTAAGTTGCGCAGCTCCAGCAGCGGCGCGTGTTTTGTGCGCTCCACTTTCGGCAACGGGCTGAAGTGAAAACGCTGGCCGGTCATGAGGTAGGCCAGTTCGTGGCTGTCCAGTTCGCTTGCAGGCCAGGTGCCCACCAGCTTGCCGTCACGCATCACGCTGATGCGGTCGGCCACTTCCATCACCTCTTCCAGGCGGTGGCTGACAAACACAATGCAAATGCCGGCGGCCTTAAGCTCCCTGACCACGCGCAGCAGGCCGTTAACCTCCTGGTGGGTGAGCGACGCGGTGGGTTCGTCCATAATCACCAGCCGGGCATCGGCGGCAATGGCGCGGCAAATCGCCACTAACTGACGGTCGGCAATGGAGAGCTTCTCCACTTTTTTATCCGGGTCGAGCGTGATACCAATACGCTGCATTGCCGCCAGCGCCTGCTCACGCATGGCGCCACGGTGCACCCACATATCGCCCCCCGGCAGATAGCGGTGAATGGCGATGTTTTCTGCCACCGTGAAGTTGGGGAACAGGGACAAGTCCTGGTAGATCACCTGAATGCCGTAATGGGCCGAAAGCGGCGGCGTAAGATGATGGAACAGCTTACCGTCCAGTACAATGCTGGCGCCTTTTTCCGGGTGATAGACGCCGGAAATCACCTTAATGATGGTGCTTTTGCCGCAGCCGTTCTGCCCTGCGAGGCAGTGCACTTCCCCTTTGTTGAGCGTCAGGCTGACCTTATCGAGCGCCAGTACGCCGGGGAATTGCTTGCTGATATTTTCCAGTGTGATGAATGCGGTGGTGTCTGCCATGGACAATACCCCTGCCAGCGCTCACAGGGAACGCGGTAATTAAAATCCTGGTGGAGGAGCCGACCCGAAGGCCGGCGATTTCTGGTGTCGGCAAAAAGCCTTAAAAGCCCAGTGACTGTGCGTTGTCTTTGGTCACTTCAAGAATCTTATTAAAGCGGATGACTTTATTTTTCATATCCACGTCGGCTTTGCCGAGACCATCGATTTCAAGCTCTGGCGTCACCTCTTTGCCCTGCAACAGCTGCTCTGCCACGGTGACCAGCGCGTAGCCCGCGTCTTTCGGGTCCCACAGCAGCGCTTTTTTGATGTCGCCGCGCATCAGGTACGGTGCCGCCTGGGCGGGCATGGCAATACCAACCACGCTGATTTTGTCTTTGGCACGTTTCTTCTGTACCGCCTGACCGGCGCCAATCGGCCCCAGAGAACCAAAGCCAATCACGCCCTTCATGTCCGGGTAGGTTTTCATCAGATCCAGCGTGGTGGCGTAGGATTTATCGATGCTTTCCGCCACCGGCAGACGCGAGGTGACTTCGAACATGTCAGGGTATTTTTCTTTCTGGTATTTGATGGCGTAGTCAGCCCAGGCGTTGTGCAGCGGCACCGTGAGCGAGCCGACGTAAATGGCATAACCGCCCTTACCGCCCATGTTCTTTGCCAGTTCATCGACGTTGGCCTGGGCGTATTTTTCGCTGTCGATAGTTTCGATGTCCCACTGGCCGATTTGCTGGTCCGGTGACTCATGCGTCAGCACCACAATGCCCTTGTCACGCGCCTTTTTCAGCACCGGCTCCAGCACTTTGGCATCGTTCGGCACCACAATAATGGCGTTAACGTTTTTGGCGATGAGATCTTCAATCACCTTTACCTGCTGGGCCGGGTCCGGCGTGGACGGACCGGTCTGGTAAGCATTAACGTTCAACTTTTTCGCCGCGTCGTTGACGCCGGTTTCCATACGGTTGAACCACGGAATCCCGGTCACTTTGGCGACCAGAGCAATTTCATGTTGTTGCGCGGCGAATGACGTGCCGGAAAACATGCACGCTGTCATCAGAGAAGCACTCAGTAACGCGAGTTTCAGTTTCATAGAGTTATACCTTATGGGTGGACAGAGGCGTTCACGAGCGAAGGTTATCGGGAAATGGAAGAGGAAAAGAACTGCGGATGATGGAAATGTGACACACGTTTATTATTGTTAATTAATTGGAAAATTACAGTTAATTAAATGATAAAAATAAGCCTTTGCTTATTTTGAAGCCAACTTTTTTGTTAAATTAAAGGCGAACTGGATCTTGTAATTAACAAAAAATAAACAAATAAACGCTTTCATCTGGGTTGATGAGGGCAGGCACAGTCAACGCGACACAGGAATTTAACAGATTTGCGAGCTGAATCGATACAATTTACGGTGCGCAAAATGCGCCGTTTTTTGCGCCGCTTTACAACCACAGGGAAACTCACAGAATGCAATTTGCCGCCATCAGCACAAGCTTATTCAGCAGAGACAGTACACGCGCGCCCTCCCCTGCTTTGCTACTCGTACCCGGCAGCAGAGCGGTGTAAGCCGAGATGAACCGAATCACACTGTCGCCACCGTTTTTCAGGCGGTTGCCCTTATCCAGCAGCGCCTGTAGCGGATTTTTACTGTACATATGTGGCATCACCAGGCCTGCAACGTATTGTAGATTACTGCGAGCGCATAAATGGACGAGTGATTATCAAAACCAGCCGTTCACTATTGTCCTGGATGACAACACATAACAGAGAAAACTGTTGCATAAGGCACTGTGTTACAGAGCATGTGATATAACGATACATTGGTGTCACTGCCTTATTCTCCCCGGCAGGTCAGGTTTAATTCACTCTCGATATTGACCACATTACACATAAGTTCTCCTCCCTCACCGTTGAAGATAATAATAAGGCAGCGGTGTGCTAAACGCAGCCTGAGCATAAAGGACACGCATCGCCTCCCTGTCAAAATCAGATATAGTCACCCCACTCTATTTAAAAATATTTCCCAATAAGCCTTAATCGTTTTTATTATTTTCTTATGGGTCTGGCTGCTCTGGGTAGTGCCTTTACCACCAGTCCTGTCTTGCCATGCCTCTATCTCAATAACTTTTTGATACTACAGATATATACCATGAGAAAAATGGCAACACACAAAGCCTGGCAATGCGTCCCAGAAACCACGTCACTCATCTCCAGGCGTTATCGGTGGATGGCCCGGCGTAATTATCGGCCAGCAGTTCTTTCGCCATAAAACACTAAAGCTGCCCTTCAGGGCTTATTTCGTCATGAGTGTCGTATTCAGCATTATCATTCTTACGGCGATATATTTTCCGTATTGTCATTACGATTACCCATGACAGGCTGAATAAATAGCTCGCATGTCACGTTTATAAACAGCCTGTGACGCTATAATCCGACAGGCTAACCCGACATCGGATCACGTCATGAAAAACAATGCACTGGGATTTTTAATTATCATCTGCCTCGTCTGGTTTTTTGCTAAGGATGATAACGCATCCAGAGAGGCGACGACGGAGCAAAAGTCGTCATATTCAGTCACCCCGGAATACACCAAAGCGTCTCCACAGATCGCTGATGTTCATGAGCCGCTGAAGATAAGGTATGTTAATACCAGTACGTTAAAAGTACGCGCCACGCCTGATGGGCGACTTCTGGAAACACTGTCAGGCGGAACTCAGGTTAAGGTGTATGAGCAAAAAAATAGCTGGAGCAGAATAAGCCCTGCCAGTGAAAACGCACGCTGGGTTTCCTCAAATTACCTGTGTGAATTTGCAGGGTGTTATGTAAAAAAAACCACGCCGACCTCGTCTTCCGCCCCCCAAAAGCTACGCTCAGAGTATCCCCCCTCCCCCACACGGCGCCAACCCGGCACACAATATGGCTCATCATGCCCCTGTTCTTCGGGGATAGTATGTACAGGACCACGTGGAGGACGCTACTGCATCACTTCAGGCGGGAATAAGCGATATGGTGTTTAACAGTGACGCTGTAAACCTCAGCCGTAATACAAACCAGATCACCATATAGCTTTACTGCTAATTCAGGTGTTACTGGCCTGGTTCCGTTAACATAACTCCCGCTGCGCGCGGCATAAATTTTTATCGTCTCCCTCACTGAGTTGTGCAAACAACGCGTGAGGGAGAAACATTTCGCCCGCTTCAACAGGGCGTTTTCGCACTGTTTATCCTGCCGGGGCCATCCACCCGTGCTTATTGTTACCGCCATCCCCCCTGCCCGGCAGCCTGCGCGCTTCATTGCTATACTCAGCCTCTGCCCGGCATACCGGGACTTACGGCGGATCACGCCCTCAGTACTGGCCGACGCAACACAAGGAAACTCAATGCTCGCGTTGTGGAACACCCTGATTGTTTTGGCCACCGTTGGCGCAATGGAAGTCATTGCCACGCTGGCGCATAAATACGTGATGCATGGCTGGGGCTGGGGCTGGCACGCCTCACATCACGCACCGCGCCACGGCTGGTTTGAAGTGAACGATCTGTATGCGGTGGTGTTCGCAGCCCTGGCCATCCTGCTTATCGCAGCAGGGACCTCCGGGCTGTGGCCGCTGCAATGGATTGGTGCGGGTATGACACTCTATGGCGCGCTCTATTTTATGGTGCACGATGGGCTGGTACACCAGCGCTGGCCGTTTCGCTACGTGCCGCGCCGGGGCTATCTGCGCCGCCTGTACCTGGCACACCGGCTGCACCACGCCGTGCGCGGTAAAGCAGGCTGCGTCTCCTTCGGGTTTTTGTATGCCCCGGCGCCAGAGAAGCTTCAGGCTACGCTGCGTAGCCGCAACCTGCGAAAATCTACGGCTGACGCTGGCGACGCGGGCGCTGCCATAACGCAGGCGAGCGTGGCGGCAGTCTCTCCATGCGAGAGTGAAGTGCCAGCCCCGCGCCCTTAACCAGTAACCCCATTTTTTCCAGGCGGCTGGTGCCCTGGCGCTGCGCCCAGGCCGCCGGCCCTGCCGCCTTCACCTTCATGCCAATTTCCCGATACACCCCGTGCGCCGAGGCAATGGCCCACGCGGAGCGTAGAGGTAAGTCGCGCAACCCGGCCAGGGCGGACGCGTAATACGGCTCCGCCTGCTCCACCAGCCGCCGGGCGAGCCGCGCCAGGCTTTCGCGCCGCGTGGGATCGAGGATATCGCGCGCCTCCATGCCCTCTTGCGCCAGCCACTGTGCAGGCAGGTAGCAGCGCCCGACCTGCGCATCTTCCACGATATCTCGCGCAATGTTCGTCAACTGAAAGGCCAGACCTAAATCACAGGCCCGGTCCAGCACCGCCTCATCGCGCACGCCCATCACCCGCGCCATCATCAGCCCCACCACGCCCGCGACGTGGTAGCAATAGCGTAACGTATCTTCAACGGTGTCATAGTGGGTTTCACGCACGTCCATCGCGAACCCTTCCAGATGGTCGAACGCCAGTTGCGGCGCAATGCTGTGGCGCGTCGCCACTTCCTGGAAAGCAGCAAAAGCCGGCTCGCTCATGTGCTCCCCGGCATACGCACGCCGCGTGCGGTTGTGCAGCATCTCAAGGCGCTGTAGCGCGCTACCGTCGCTGAGCGTAGGGTGATGAAAGCCCAGCACCTGGCCGTCCGTCACGTCATCACAATAACGGCACCAGGCGTAGAGCATTAACGCGCTGCGCCGGGTGCGGGCATCAAACAACTTAGCGGCGGTGGCGAAACTCTTTGAACCTGCCGCCATGGTGTGGGTGGCGTGCGCCAGTAACGTGCTGCTCATCAGGACAGCGCCTCCAGCATTAACCCGGCAGTGGCTTTCGCTGAACCGATAACCCCCGGAATACCTGCGCCAGGGTGCGTACCTGCGCCAACCAGGTAGAGATTGGGGATGTGGCTGTCGCGGTTGTGCGGACGGAACCAGGCACTCTGGCGCAAAATAGGCTCCAGTGAAAACGCCGAACCGTGGTGCGCGCCAAGCTGGTCGCGGAAATCAAACGGCGTGAACATGCGGTGCGTGACCAGTTGCTGGCGCAGCCCCGGCATGTAGTGCTGCTCCAGGTAGGCAAAAATACGCTCACGCAAGCGCGGCCCTTCTACCGCCCAGTCGAGGTTTGCGATACCCAGGTGCGGCACCGGTGCCAGCACGTAGTAGCTGCCACAGCCCGGCGGAGCGAGCGATGGGTCCGTCACACAGGGTGCATGCAGATACAGCGAAAAGTCTTCAGACAGCGTATTGCTGTGGAAGATCTCCTCAATGAGCGCTTTGTAGCGCGGGCCAAAGCAAACAGTGTGGTGCGCAAGCTGGCTGTGATGGTGGTTCAGGCCAAAATAGAGCACGAACAGCGAGTTGCTCATGCGCCTGCGCTTAAGAGAGGCGGCCTGTGACGCACCACGCGGATGATGGCCGAGCAGGGTTTCGTAGGTATGTACCACGTCCGCGTTAGACGCCACCGCAGCCGCAGCAATGCGCTGCCCGTCCTGCAACTGCACCGCGCTGATGCGCGTACTTTCGACCTCCATGTTCGCGACCTGCGCATTAAGCACCAGCTCACCACCCAGGTCCTCAAACAGCCGCACCAGCCCTTGCACCAACGCGCCCGTCCCGCCGCGTGCGAACCACACGCCCCATTCGCGCTCCAGCGCGTGAATCAACGTATAAATGGACGAGGTGGCAAACGGGTTGCCGCCTACCAGCAGCGAGTGAAAGGAGAACGCCTGGCGTAGCTGCTCGTTCTCAATAAACGTCGCCACCATGCCGTAAACGCTGCGCCACGCCTGCAAACGCGCCAGCTGTGGCCCGGCGCGCAGCATGTCGCGAAACGATAAAAACGGCACCGTGCCGAGTTTGAGGTAGCCTTCTTTAAACACGGCCTGAGAGTAAGCCAGAAAGCGCCGGTAGCCTTCGACATCGCGCGGATTAAAGCGCGCAATTTGCGCCTCCAGCCGCGCCTGGGCGTTGTCATAATCAAACACCTCGCCGGTCTCCCAGCACAGCCGGTAAAACGGCGTCACCGGCAGAAGCTCCACATAATCTGCCATGCGCCTGCCCGCGAGGGTGAACAGTTCTTCAATGGCGCTGGGGTCGGTAATGACCGTTGGCCCGGCATCAAAGGTAAACCCCTGGTCCTGGTAGACGTAGGCGCGCCCGCCGGGTTTATCACGCTGCTCCAGCAAGAGCGTTTGCACACCTGCAGCCTGTAGCCGGATAGCCAGCGCCAGGCCACCGAAGCCCGCGCCAATGACAATGGTTTTACTCATGATTCAGTGCTCGCAACCGGGGAGAGTGTTTGAGAATGGCCCGCATGGCCTCAAAGACCGGTACGGGCGGCTTACCGCTCAGTAGCCGCGCCTTATCAGCAAACGTTAACTGGCCTGCATAAAACCGCACTATCAGCGCCGGGTTCAGCCGATAAAAACGCTGCATAACCTGCCAGCGTTGCTCGGGTGGACCTGCCAGAAACAGCATGCGGTTGAGAATGCGAAAGAAGCGCTGGCGCCGCCACTGGCTCAGGGCGTAATCGCGAATCAGGCTGAACAGTGACTCGCGGTTCAACACTGGTGCGCGGGCAATCTGCTCTGCCAGCGCCACCGCCTGTGGCAGCGAGTAGCCCGTGGTGGCGTGAAACAGCCCGGCACGCAGGCCGCTGCACGGCTGCCCTGCCTGTTCGCGCCAGAACGCCTGAGCCTCACCGGCAAGGGTAATCGGCAGGCTGCCGTACTCTTCGCGCACCAGGCTTTCAAGCTGCCAGCCCTGCTGCTGCGCGTAGGCCTGAATATGCTCGCGCGCCTGTACGTGGTTAAGCGCGTGCTGGTCAATGTAGTGCGTGTCTTCAATCAGTAGTTCGCGCGCTGACAGCGGCAGCGTATACACGAAGCGATAGCCGCCGCCCTGCGACACGGTGGCATCCATCAGCACCGGGCGCGTTAAGCCGTGCGGCTCACGCAACTGCCACTGCTGGCCGAGAAATGCCTGAAAACCGGAGGTGAGATGGCGGCAGGGGCGATAACCGCGCCCGTCAATCACTGCGCTGGCATACAGCGTTTGCGCGTCTGCGAGCGTGACCGAGTCCGGCGTGAGGCTTGTGACCACGGTGCCGGTACGCAGGTTATTACCCAGGGCGGCGCCCAGCACCGCCGCAAAATGGGCTGAGGTGATGCTGAAATAGCCGCCTTCAAGCGTGCGTTGCAGCGCCGGGAAGCGAACGTCATAGCCTGCCCAGCGGTGGGCCACCAGCGGTGCGAGCCAGCGGTGCTGTTCGGGCGTGATATCCCCTTCGTGGAACGACCAGGTGTGGTTCCCGCCAGGTGCCGCGCCCGCTTCCAGCAGCAGTACCCGCAGCTCAGGCCGCACCTGGCACAGCCGCCAGGCTATCAGGCCGTTAGCAAGCCCGCCACCCACCAGAATCAGATCCCAACGCGGTGCGCTCATGCCACCCCCGCCAGCACCGGGCGCTTCGCCCCCAGCGCCTGCACAACAATCTGTGCCGCACGCCAGGCGCCGCCTGCCTGCTGCAACTGCGGCTGTAACGCCGCCAGCCGCTGGCGGTAGCCGCTGTCATGCAGCAGCGCGTCAAGGTGGCCGGTAAGCGTTGCAGCGCCTGCAAAACGCGATGCCCGGCGACCAAGGCCGTGATAAACCACGCGCGCGGCCACGCCCGGCTGGTCGAAGGCTAGCGGCACGGTGAGGATGGGCGTACCGCCTGCAATGGCGTCCAGTACCGTATTCAGCCCACCGTGGGTGATAACCGCCTGTGCCTGGCGCAGCAGGCAAGCCTGGTCGGTAAAGTCCGTGACCGTTGCACCGGTAGCGGCGAGCGCCCGTACCTGCGCGGCGTTCAACCCGCCGCAGTGCGCAATCAACAGCCGGGCATGGAGACGGCGGCAGGCCTGTGCCACAGCCCAAAACTGGCGGTAGCGATGGCCCTGTAGCGTGCCGAAGGAGGCAAACACCAACGGCTCTGCGGCGGCTTCATCAGGGATAGAAGGCGCAGCACCACCGGGACGCAGCGGCCCAACGGCATGAAAGCAGGCTGGTAGCCTGCGCGGGAAATCAAAACCGGGCAGGGTCTGACTGATTTGCGCCAGCGGCGACAGGCACTCATGCAGAGCATGCCGCTCGCCCAGCCCAAATTCACGCGCCTGGCGGGCAATGACCTCGCCCTGGCTGCGCATCAGCCAGTCATACACCCTGGTGCTGGCGGCATAGAGTTTTTTGCTGCGTGTGCTGCTGGCGTAACGAAACGGCATCACTGGCAGCGGGATAGTCTCATCCCGGTTAACCGGCAGCGCACAGGCCACGGACACGAACGGCAGGCCCAGCGCCTCGGCCACCAACCCACCGGCTGGCTCCATCTGGTCGACAATCAGCCCATCCACCGCCAGCGCCTCAAGCGCTGTGGGCAATTCACGGCACAGCATGGCGGTGGTGTTAGCAAGGTCCGCTACCAGCCGGAAAATACCCGGCCCGGACGGGTGCGCCGTGAGCGTTAACGTGCGAGCCAGGCTGCCCGCCGGATGGCTGTGTGCGCCCACCGCGTAAAACCCCACGCGCGGGTCGCGAAGCAGCGCCTTCGCCTCTGCCTGCTGAACAACGGTGATGCGATGCCCGCGCGCAATAAGCTCACCCGCCAGCGCCTCCAGCGCCCGCACATGGCTGTAAAACGGCGGAGCGATAACCGCGAAGTGGCTCACGCGATGCGCACCAGCGTTGCCCGGCGCAGGTCGCTCAGGCTCGTGCTGCCGGTGCAAAAGCAGGCGACCCGCAGTTGCTCAATCACAACCTGGAAATGCGCCATGACCGCTTCGCTTGAGAGCGTGGCGCTTTTGAGCGCCCCGGCCGCCTGCCCGACCAAAGTTGCGCCCAGACGCAACGCTTTGGCCACGTCGATACCGTCGCCCACGCCGCCTGAGGCAATCAACGGCACCTGCGGCAGTGCCTGATGCAGTGCACACAACGACTCGGCGGTGGGAATGCCCCAGTCAGCAAACGCCATTGCCACAGCCCGGGCCTGCGCCGTGGCGGCACGTTCCCCTTCAACCGCCGCCCAGCTTGTACCGCCAGCCCCGGCCACATCCAGCATTGCCACGCCCGCCTCAGCAAGCTGGCGCGCCACGCTGACCGACAGCCCGGCCCCGACCTCTTTGACCACCACCGGCACCGACAGCGCCTGAACCGTACTGGCAATGGCCGCCAGCACACCGCGCCAGTCTCTGTCGCCACCGTGCTGCAACGCTTCCTGTAACGGGTTGAGATGGATAATCAGCGCATCCGCATCAATCATCTCAACGGCCTTGCGCGCATAGTCCTGGCCGCGTGGCCCGGCGATTTGTGCCGCCCCAACGTTTGCCAGCAGCGGGATATCCGGCGCAAGCTGGCGCAGCTCACGCGTCAGGCCTGCGTTCTCATGGCTTTCGAGCGCCACACGTTGCGAGCCGACGCCCATCGCCAGCCCTAACGCCTGTGCGGCCTGCGCCAGATGGCGATTGATATCTTTTGCCCGGCTGGCCCCGCCGGTCATGGAGCTAATCAACAGCGGCGCGTTGAGCGTTTTGCCAAACAGCGACGTTTGCAGGCTGATGTCATCAAGGTTGATTTCCGGTAGTGCGCAGTGTTCAAAGCGCCAGTGCGCAAATCCCGTTGCGCTGTTTTTACCGGCAGCAGCACCGTTAAGGACGATATCCAGATGATCGTTTTTACGTTGAGTGAGCGTGGTCATTAACACTCCGGCAGGGGCTGCGCCCGGTTCTGCTCAAACTGTGCCATGTGTGTATCAAACCAGGCGTGCATAAAACGGCGGGTGGAGATATCCCGGCGACAGGCGCTGGCAAGGTGCTCATCGGCACTGCGCAGATGCTCACGCAGGCGCTGGTGCACCGCCTCGGCCCCCAGCATCGACACCAGCGTGGATTTACCGCAGTCTTTATTGCAGTCTTTGCCGGTGCCGCTCAGACCATCACTCAGATCGTCCATAAGCTGAAACGCCTGCCCCAGGTCCTGGGCAAAGCAGCGCAGGCGCTGGCGCACCGACGCTGACGCGTTAGCAACAATCGCCGCCATTTGCAGCGAGGCATCAAACAGGCGGCTGGTTTTAAGTTCGTTGGTTAAGATAATGGCCTCAGCGCTGCGCGCCTGCTGGCCCTCATGCAAGTCGAGATACTGCCCCTGCACCAGCCCTTCCAGCCCAACCGCCGCAGACAACTCCGCTACCGCCTGAGTTTTGCAGCGGTGCGACAGCGCAGGTGCAGCGGCCACCACGCCGAACGCGCGGCTTAACAGCGCCACCGCCGCCAGGATGGCGACGTTCTCCCCAAACTGACAGTGGATAGTAGGCCGCCCGCGCCGCAGCTGAGCATTATCCATGCACGGCATATCATCCAGCATCAGCGAGGCGGCATGGACCATTTCAACCGCACAGGCGAGATCGAGCAGGCCCGGTTGCTCAACGTCACACCCCAGATCGCGCGCGGCCAGCACCAGCAGCAGCGGGCGCACGCGCTTGCCTGCCGCCAGCGTGCCTTCACGCATGGCGGTATAGACGCTGTCCTGCTGCCCTTCTGGCAGCAGCTCATTGAGGCGGCGGTGCAGCGCGGCGCGCAGCACCTGCAATTCATCTTCATGGCTGATGTTCATGGTTGCGGCCTCTGGTTTCATCATGGCGATTACAGGAAGATGCTCAAAAAGCATGTGGGCGGCGAAGAAAAACCGCAGTGGTCGGTATGAGGTTGGTTTTTAACAAAAACATGGCGGCTCGTTTTGTACGTTGCTGTATTTGCAAAGCGTAGCGCACGCCGCCAGATTTGCGCTTGCGCCAGGGGCTGAACATCAATATTTACAAAAAATTAACACACAGGCGGTGTTACTGGCCTGCGGCCAGTAGCTGGCGCAATAGCGCTAATACCTGTCGGACTTCATCTGCGCTCAGTGCGCCGTCCCGGGCAAAGCGCACCTTGCCTTGTGCATCCACCACCACCACCGCCGACCCGCCCGGCGCCAGCTGCCAGGCGCGCCTGACCGCGCCCTGTTCATCCACAATAAACTGTGCCGACGGCGACGCCTGCTTGCTGCTCTCCAGACTGCGGCGCACGAAGATAGCGCTGCCGGGGATGGCATCATCGGTATTCACGATAGTGGTGACCTGGAACGCCTGCGGCGGGAAGCGCGCGTTTTCGATAGCGCGGATAAGTGGTGCGTTGCTCTCTTTGGCAGAGAGGCGACCGGCCATGTGCAGCACCACCCGCGTTTTGCCGCTCAGTTGGGCGCTGTTCCAGTTTTTATAAGCAGTCTTGCCCTGTTGCAGGATTAGTTCACCACGATCGGCAACCCCGACTGGCGCAACGCGCTGGTTGATGACGAGGTTGTGGGCGGCGGTGAAGAACGGCGTGAGAGTGAGTGAGAGAAGGATAAGGTGGTGTGGCTGCATGAGGGGTGTGCTCCGGGTCAGGGGGAGTGTTGAATGTAGGCTATGGAGCGGGGTTTGGGTTGGGTTTAACTCATGAATTTTGCATAAAAAGCATAAAACTGACTGGGGAACAATCTATGAATTTTTTGAAAATATGCTTAAGGAGGCAAACGTTTTACGAAGGAGTCCAACTGGATGAAAATCTGTTAAAAAGCAAACAAATGTTGGCAGGATGTTTTACAGTACGTGAAATATAACTACATAAGGCTGTGAATTCTCCCAAGTGTTACGTAAAATATTACGTAATTTCGTACATGTGATTTTAAACGGATTAGATATGGCCAGTATTGATGCAGATTACTGTTACTCGTTTCCAGCTATACGCGGCATCCAAGCTGGCCGCCCTTTTTACATTGCCACATGTCCGATGCGCATCATCCCTAAAATTTTTAGCTTTGATGAAAATGACGTTCCCCCTGAGTTACGTGCACAACGCATACTTAACAAGTCACGCATTCCTGAAATGGTTCGCTATCTATTAGAAAACCCCAAAGATTATGTGTTTTCTGCACTAACAGCCTCAATTGCCGTTGACGTCCAGTTTGATGAGTTTCCCGGCTCGAACAATCTAGGAACATTATGTGTCCCGATGGATGCACAGATTTTAATCAATGATGGTCAGCACCGACGTAAAGCTATAGAAGACGCTTTAGACGCACGCCCAGAGCTGGGGCAGGATAACATTCCGGTGCTGTTTTTTGTCGATGAGGGATTAAAACGCAGCCAGCAGATGTTTGCCGATCTGAACAAATACGCTATTCGCCCCAGCCCATCGCTGGCATCGCTATATGATCATCGGGATGCCAGTTCAAATCTGGCGCGTTATCTAGCAATGTCCGTAGAACCGTTTGTAGGAATGACTGAACTGGAAAAATCTGGTATCAGTCAGCGGTCAAATAAATTATTTACATTAAGCAGCATCAAACAAGCTACCCGAGCATTGCTGGGAAAAGATCCCAAAGAGGGCAATTTTGAAGAATGTACCCAGATAGCAACTCGCTACTGGCAGGCTATTTATCATGTAATGCCGGACTGGCAGTTAGCCGCAAAAAAAGAAGTTTCACCGGTTCAATTACGACAAGATTATGTTCACGCTCACGGCATAGGTTTGCAGGCACTTGGACAGCTGGGATATGCCCTGCTGACAGACTACCCGGAGCAGTGGCCGGAAAAAATTGTTGCACTCAAAGCCTTTAACTGGCGCAGAAATAATCCAGACCTCATCAAACGCGCAATGCAGCACGGTAAGCTGAGTAAAACCAGTACCGCTATCCAACTCACCTGTAATGCGCTAAAAACCGCACTCTCAATTCCTCTCACTCCTGAAGAACAGGAGCTTGAAGCTCAAATGGTAGTCTCATGAGTAAATTAGTTCAGGCCTTCGATCTGGTCGAATACGAAGATTTTATTAATCAGGAGCAGTTTGCCGGACGTCCTCTGGCCGAATATGTTGCCGAAGTACAAAGAATTTATTGTGCGGACAAGCGCCCGTGGGTAATCGGCTACAGTGGTGGGAAAGACTCTTCCGCAGTGATCACACTGGTGTATCTGGCATTACTCGGCCTACCCCCGGAAATGCGCAGCAAAGATGTTTTTGTAGTGTCATCCGATACTCTGGTGGAAACACCAGTAGTAGTAGATTTAATAAAGAAAACGATGTTGCAGATTGAGGCAGGCGCAAAGCGTGATGGCCTGCCGATCACTCAACATGCGGTAACGCCTAAAACTAATGAAACCTTCTGGGTCAATTTACTGGGGAAAGGTTATCCAGCTCCAACCCGTAGTTTTCGCTGGTGTACTGAGCGTATGAAAATCAATCCGGTGAGCGACTTTATTAAAGATAAGGTCAGCCAGTTTGATGAAGTGATTGTTGTCCTCGGCTCACGTAGCAGCGAAAGCGCTTCTCGTGCACAGGTAATAGCAAAGCATAAAATTGATGGCTCACGCTTGGCCCGGCATACCACGCTGGCAAATGCGTTTATCTACACCCCTATTGATACATGGGATGTAGAAGACGTCTGGAAACTGCTGCGCGGCGCGTTCCGCTATGCCCCGGACGATATTGATGAGTGGGAAAGTCCGTGGGGTGGAAACAACCGTCCTTTGTGGACGCTGTATATGGACTCTTCCGCACAGGGTGAGTGTCCCCTGGTGATCGATGAAAGTACTCCCTCTTGCGGAAACTCTCGCTTTGGCTGCTGGACCTGTACCGTAGTCACTAAAGATAAGGCGATGGAAAGCCTGATTAAAAACGGCGAAGAATGGATGTCTCCGTTACTGAAATATCGCGATCTGCTAGCATTTACCACCGACCCGGTGAATAAAGACACGTTTCGAAACTATAAGCGTCGCACTGGTAAAGTGAGCTATCAGTACGCTAAAGAAAGTGATGAGCCGGGCGCTGAACGTAAACATGTTCCGGGACCTTACTGGCTAAAATATCGTCAGCAATGGCTAAAAGAATTGCTGGAGATTGAGCGCGATTTGAATGCTCAGGGCCACACGATTACGTTAATTACCCAGCCGGAGCTGCACGCTATCCGCCAGGAGTGGTTGAAGGATCCTAATGAGCCAGACTGGTATGACACATTACCCGGTATTTACCGTGACGTGTATCAGCGGGATCTGGACTGGGTAGTTGATGATCAATCACGCTTTGACGCCAGCGATGCTGATTTGTTGGTGCAAATAGCTCAGGGATTTGATGTTGCACCCGAGATGGTCATGAAGCTGATTGAACTGGAAGTGTCAATGGAAGGGCTAAGCCGCCGTCAGGGAATTTTTGATAAACTCGGCACGATTTTGAAGCAGGACTGGGGCACTCTCGAAGAAATTGAGCAACAACAGGTCACGCTGCAAAAACGAGTTGAACGGGATATTCATCAGGAAGAGCTTACAAAGCTGGAAGCTGAACTTCAGGTTTTACAGCGTAGAATTGTTGATGCCAGTGAATCCTCGGTACTAATTGGGCAGGAGAAATAACGTGCTCATTAAACAGCTGGTATTACATAATTTTAGGGTGTTTAACGGTACACATACCATTGATCTGGCTCCCAGAAAGCGTCTGCACGATTTGAATCCACGACCTATTGTGCTGTTCGGTGGTTTAAACGGTGCAGGGAAAACATCGATCCTGTCGGCGATCCGCTTAGCGTTGTATGGCCGACTGGCGTTTGGGCTAGCGACCCAACAGCAAGAGTATATCGAACAACTCAGCGCATTGATTCATAACGGTGCGTACTACATTGAGCAGCCTAAAGAAGCATCGGTAGAACTGACGTTTACCTATAATAAAGGTGGTCATGAGGCTGAATTTACCGTTACGCGAACCTGGAAAAAGGGGAAGAAGGATCGCCTTTCTCTACAACAAGATGGGCAGGCACTCAGTGAGCTGGATTACGATCAGTGCCAGGGATTTCTAAATGAGTTAATTCCGCATGGTATTGCTGATTTGTTCTTTTTTGATGGAGAGAAAATTGCAGAACTTGCTGAGGACGAATCCGGCAATATTTTGCGTACTGCCGTACGCCGTTTATTGGGGCTGGATTTGATCTCCAAACTGCGTAACGATTTAATGATTTTCGTTAAGCGTCAGCAATCCAGTCAACTAGCAAGTTTTCAGCAACAACAGATTGCAGAGCTTGAAAAACAAAGTAAAGAATTAGCCTGCCAGACAGAAGCGCTGCTGGAAAGCGCCGATTTTGCCAAATCGCGGATTGAGTTTCTGTCTAAAGATATAACCCGCTATGAAGGCTTACTAAATGCTCAGGGGGGCGCATTTGCCCAGACTAAAGCTCAGGAAAAACAGAAAGTTGAAACACTGCTGAAAGATAAAGATCATCTGGAAAAAGCCCTGAGACAAGAATGCGATGGCTCGCTACCTTATGCGCTTGCGCCCACTATTTTGTCTCGTTTGCTGCAACAAATTGCTGATGAAACGCAGATTAAGCAGGCAAAAAGCTTTGAAAAAGAGCTGAGCCAGTTTTTAACGCAACTCAGAAATGATATTGCATTTCGTTCTGCGGGGACGGGCAAAATAGCAGCTGAAGCGATTACCGATAATCTGAAAGATTATATGGCAACTAAACCAAAAGGTGATTTGCTCTTTGATATCTCTGAGCGTGAAGCAGGTATGCTTCAACAGTCTATTGAGATAGATAGTAAAAGAGCATGGCAGCGTTTTGAGCTTTATCGCACACAGTTATCAGAGGTTGAACAACAGTTAGAACAAGCGGCTGCTAATATTGCCCGCGCTCCTGAAGATGATCAGCTGATGGATCTTTTTGAGAAATTACGTGATCTGGATAGGCAGCGTGAAGCTCAATTGCAGAAATATCGGTCCTTACTGGAAGATGCTAAACGCACTAAACAGCAGCAACTGGATTGTGTTCGCCAGATACAAAAAGCACATGATGCCGCTCGTTATCAGCACAGTTATAGCAGTGCGTTTAAGAATGCTCAGGAAACAATAAACTTACTCGATCGCTACGGTGATGTATTAACCCAGGCTCGTGTTAAAACGCTGTCTATAAACTTTGAGCTTGCTTACCGTAAGTTAGCCCGTAAAGAGGATTTACAACTTAGCGCACATATCAACCCTCAAACGTTTGATGTGGAGTTAATTGATGAGAATGGATCAGTAATTAACCGTAAGCTGCTGTCTGCTGGTGAAAAACAGATTTATGCAATTGCTATTCTTGAGGCGCTTGCTAAAACCTCTGGGCGCAATTTACCAGTGATCATCGATACACCATTGGGTCGTCTGGATTCTCAACATCGGGATAAATTGATTAACCACTACTTCCCTGAAGCCAGTCATCAGGTTGTGTTGCTTTCTACCGATACTGAAGTAGATGAACGTTATTTTGTTGATCAGTTGCGTGATGATATCTCTCATGCTTATGAGATTGTGTTTAATGCGCATACTAAATCATCAACGCTGAAACCTGGTTATTTCTGGGAATTAACTAAGGAGGCTATCTGATGCTCCCGAATCGAATGGTGCTTAGCCGTCAGACTGAAGATCAGCTTAAAAAACTTAAAGGGTATACCGGGATTACACCCAATGTTGCCGCCCGACTGGCATTTTTCCGTTCGGTGGAGAGTGAGTTTCGTTATTCGCCTGATAAAGAGAGTAAGAAGCTGGATGGTACGTTGGTGTTGGATAAAATAACGTGGCTTGGGGAAACTCTGCAAGCAACAGAGTTAGTATTAAAGATGCTTTATCCACGGTTGGCACAGAAGGATATGGTTAAAGCTTGGGCGGCACATGTTGAGGATGGGATTGCTGCGTTGAGAAGCCATAGAAATTTAAAAGATTTCACTTTAAACTTATAAAATATTAAACTAACTTAATGTCGAGTCATTGACTTCGGCATTAAGTTAGCATCCAAAATTACTTCTATACGATGAATTAGGGACTATTCATCGTATTATTTTTATATTATATCTTCTTCAAATGATAATGCATAATCCATTATTTCTTGTATTGTATCCATCCAGGAATCAATATTAATATCATCCATATTTATAAGTTTAATTATTCTATGTCTATCAAAAATAAGAGATGCCGTAATTTCGTCATTTTGACAAAAATAACGGTTAGAATCTCTAAAATCATATGGAACAAACAAAATATTTTGCGAGTTAGAAGGAAGGTCCATAATATAGTTTTTTACCCTATCAACACTTGCCTGCTTATTTGCCCAGTTTTTCCCCGATGCGCTTTGCCCTAGAAAGATCTGTTTTCTATCTAAATTTGGATCATCTCTAAATGGAACCCAAGCAACGATATCAACCCCCCCATCACCATTATCTCCATCTCTAAACACGTTAGGTCTGGTTGATCTGGTTAATCCTAAATCTTGTGCGAGAAGACTATATTTCTGTTCAATACTCCCTGAATATCTTGCATTGCTTTCAGATGACACGCCAAAAACATGAACCTCTGCAATTTTAGGAAGATATTTCTTCAAAGAAAAATATGATATTTTCTCAAATAAAGTTGTTAGTGAGTGATATCCGCTAATATATTTAAGTAACGAACATAACAATAGCAATATATATAAATGATGATTTCTATTTAAATTATTATTTTTTCTTATTCTATGTCCATCATAGATAAAGGGATAACTATCTCCATAATGAGATGCTCTACAATTAATCTCATCCAACCATCCAGATATTCTTCCCATCCATTCTTCATTCATAATACTGCCATTTTCCGTGCCAATATCCGTTATCTTATTATCCTCAAGAAAACGGTCATATATATCACTGACACTAAGACCATCATCACAATCAACCAAGGCCAAAAGTTCTAAATAATCACAATAGTAATGTGAATTACATAGAGTTTCATTTGGTGTCTTGTCTAGTAACTTGAACTCAATCATCCCATTTCTCTTCAGCCATGGACTCAATAATCACTTTCATATTTTTTGCTAATGTGAATATCTCTTTTAGCTTAGTTTTAACCGAGTCATGGTGTTGTTCTACATTATGAATAATATTATTTGCTCTTTTTAAGCCAGCCAAAGACAGATCTATTTCTTGGTTAAACGAATCAGCGGTGACAGAAACTAAATTATATGCTTCGACAATACTTCCTTCTCCAGTCCGAAAGTATTCTTCGGCTTCTTTATTTTCGAGAACTGTATCAAGCATTCCCAAATGCTTACTGTCACCTAAGACCCGACTACGCCCATTATCATTCTTTTCAAAAAACCACTTGGTTAGCAGCTCTAATTTATCCATATTCACATTAGATGTTGGTTCATTTGATTTTATATCAACACCAATGTAATTTCTTATATTTTCTCTACTTAACGAATCAGAGAGATAATTAAAATGTAAAGTCGTTTCATCCAATGCCTTTATCTTAAAAAATGCCTGATCTTCAATTTTAAGGTAAAGATCATAGGCAGTTAGTAAACTACGAACATAGTCACTACGACTCCCTATTGTTTTTGCCAACTTCCGGCATTTAGTTGTAAAATCTGTTTCATTTAAATCTTTTGATAACTCATTAAGATATCTTGCCTTTGGTAAGATCCCCCATGATTTGACACCAGTGATATGACGGTAACCCAGATATTTATTTATCTCTTCTCTGGATTTAAATATAATGCAAGGTAGTTTTTTCGGCCTCTCTGTTGTCTCATTTAGAACTTTTTCTATTTTTATTTTTTGGGATGTAGCCAAGCTAGGCTCATTGAGTAGTATTACTGAGGTTAAGCGTCTGTTACCCTCAACAACAACATACTTATCCGACTCATTCTCATCAGGAATAACCAATAAAGACTCGCCAATGAAGAACCCTGACTGCCCTATAGCAAGCATTAATTCGATGATAGATGCGTCATTCAGCATCCAATTAACGATGTCAGACTTCCCTATTTTTTTCTTCTTAAAAGATGATGGAAGTCTAGGATTCTCATCATCTAACTTAATATTTTCAAGATCAATGAAATCTATATTTTGCCCTGTCATTATATTACCTCGTCAAAAATTAAAAAACTAACTCCCAAAACGCTTTATCACGCATCTTCTTAACCTGCTTATCCCCATCAACATACAGGCTAAAATGCTTCTCAAGCTGCCGAATCTGCCCCATCAAATACTCCTGCTCACCTTTATCATCGACGTTAAATACCGCCTTGATATCCGCAATCCGAATCTCAGAAACACGATGGATCACCCACGTTAAAATATAGGAGGCATAATTATTTTCCCCAGTCTTAAAGTGAGTAATCTCCTGCGTTGACAGGATCGCACCAACGCCATACTCGCGACCTTCTTTAAGGATCTTACGCAGACTGGAAAAATCCTGACGCATAAAGTTATCCGCTTCGTCCACCAGAATCATCTTGGTAACTTGACGATAATCCCCTCGCACCACCGGTTTACCACGCTTTTGCATCTGCGCGTAAAACAGATCCAGCGTTAGCGCAACCACCAGGTTTTGCACTTCTGGTGGGTAGCCAGCCAGCTCAATCACGGTGACGCCGTCAATCAATTCGTACAAGCTGGTCATCTTCTCGGGGATAGTCTCGAATATCTTGTAACGCGCCAGTTTAGAAAGTGCTGCATAAAGCGAATCTTCTTCAACCTTCTCCTGATCCAGGAAGCGCTGCCATACATCTTCAATCGTCGGCGTAGTCCTTGACCATGTTGTCGGATCTTCCGCCGAAATACCTGCCGCTTCGTAGCATTCTAAGATCAGATTTTCTAATTTGAGCTGCTGCTTATGGCCCAATCCATAGGCTTTCGCCATCGTTTCTGATAGTCCACCAGCGGTGTGGATTGGTAGCATTGGCGTGTCGCCAAACAGAGATAAGGGGTTGTAAGGCAGCTTAAATAACTTGTACTTTTTAGCACCCGTTGCATCAAGAAAAGCCTCGTCCACATAGTCTGATTTGTAATCGAAGATCAGCAAACCAATAGGTTTACCATCAACGTTACAGGACTGATTACGCATCAACTGTGTGACCAGCGATTTAGTAAACTGGGTTTTACCGGTGCCCATCGTTCCAATAATGCCGGTATTGGTATTCATGAACTTCGCGGTGTTGGTTGGCTCCCAATACAATGGATTCTGACGCGCAGCATCATGACCAAACAGGATCTGTAATGGAGTATCGCTAATATCAGGTGTCACCACCGGTCCAGCAGTCTGTAACGACTCCAACTCAGGTTCCGAAATGGACTGTGTAGCAGTCGACGTTGTGACTTCTACCACGACTTCAGGTTGTGACGGACTGGCATCACACTCAGGCTTAAGCAGGTATTTTTCCGGTACCCGATAACGTTCCGCCAACGGTGGTTCATCCCCCTGAGCAGCAATTAACGAAGGCAGCAGTGAATAAGGGATTTCTATCTGTAAAATATTCTCCGCTGTCTCTTTATAAGAGAGATCGAAGCAGGTTGCACTGTCCACATGCGCCACGACGATGCCGTCCGCATAGTCGGCCAACTCACCTAACTGATAGTCGCCCGTTAACCACCATTCGCGTCGCTCCAGCAAAGGAACTAGTTTGTTGCTGTCCAGCACACCGTATAGACGCAGTTTCTCCACCTGCATCAACACCTGACGAATAAAGAGCGCCCGGTAGAGTTGTGATGCCAGAGTTTGTGGTTCCAGAATGTCCTGCTGTAAATAACGTTTTAGCTCACGAGCCTGCTTGCCCGCATAACTATAATCTGGTCGCGCTCCGGTTTTAACTTCCAGCGGTAGCAGATAGAGGCGGTTTTCTTTGAATCCGACGAAGAGCACATCATCAGAGATCGCACCTTTACGATATCCCTGTAAATTTCTGGATAAATCGCTCTCTTTCATTTTCAGCCCGACATTGCCAGACACACGGATCATTTCGGCCACCGATAGCGGAATCCAGCAAATATCGGACTGGTGAAGCATGGATTGAACAAATTTGTACGCGCCAATGATACCGTGCTTCTCTTTACGCTCTCTTTCACTGGAGCGCAGCATTTTCAGCAGCCATTCGCCGTTAAAGGCATTGAATTCAGCCAGCAAATGCTGACTATCAACAGAAGGTTGTCCTGACTGGCTTCCGGTCTGGAGCAGCCGCAGGAACAAATCAACCTGCTTCGTGACGGTGACGGCATCGTAGCCCGCACAACTGGTGTATTGGTCAGAATAGTGAATAAGGACCACATCTTTCTGACTAGTGAAAAAGTCGAGGGTGACTTTAGGGTCAATGATGGTGGTCCAGAGCGCGCTATTGTAGGAGTGATTGAGTAGCTGTTTAAAATTACCGCTCACGGCCAGGCCGATGCCCTGTCCGTGGTACTGGCTGTTACTTTGACGTGCGGGTTGCCACAGGCAGCCTATTAGCCGGGCAAGGCGCAGGGCACAATAGGATTCAGTATCCACATCACGCAGGCCAAACGCGGTAAAGTAAGCATCTCCTTGTGTTTCAGCTCCCTCCCCAGCGATCAGACCATGACATAGTACCCCACTGGATGCATCTTCAATACGGATCTGTCGGCAATCCACCGGTGCCGTATTGGTGAAAAATGCCAGATGTGCATATGCCAGCTTGTCGATTTCTGACGGCAGAACAAACTTGCTGAACGTTAACCTGCTGCGCAGCAGGTCAATAAGCATATCCGCTTCCGCCCGCCATACGCCGCTATTTAGCTCAAGATCATTCTTAAGCTGCTCATAGCTACCACTTTCGGCAAAGTGATCGAACATATTGGGCAGTAAACGTTCATCGTAGCAATTCACATGCACCGAAATAGCATGCTCTTTTTCTTGCTTAAAATATTCTACTAATCCCAAAAACAGCTCTTTAGCATTCCCCTGATTAATTGCATTGATAATCAAAGCATTGTTTCCAGCGCTTTGGAACAATCGAGCGTAGGCGTCCGTGAACTCATTGAGTTTGTCTTTTACCAGACGCTTAATGTAGTCATGACTGACCTGTCGCTGAGGAACCACATTAATCCAGAAGCGATTCTCCTCCACAGGCTGTAATTGCGCGTATTCATGCTCACTGTGGTAAACAAACGGCATTAAGCCTGAAACCATCAGGCGATTGAGAGTAATTGGCGGTAGTGTGGCAAATGAAGCCGAATCATGCTGTTCCCACTCCGCAACGATAGTTTCTGCCAGTTGTAGATGGTAGGCCAGTACTAGCGGATGCAGTGGCGAGAGGCGCTCATGGCCATTATTGTGGCAGATTCCCAGATGCAGAAGACGTTTCTCCTGCGCTGTCAGCGCTCTGCTCAGGCCGATTTGTTGGAGTGCCTGTTCAAAAGTAGTAACAATATAGCTGACCAGGGTGCGATATTCCGCTGACCACGAGACCAGACTCGGTAGTGTGTTGCGACGCTGATAGTAGACAAATAACTGTTCATAGGCGTTATGAAGGTCAGGGTGGCTAGTGATAAGTTCATCCAGGGCAAACTCACTATCGTCACTTCCTGTACCCAATAGACGCTGCTCAATTAATGAAGCTTCCAGTATTAGTAATTGCTGACGAACACCGACAACCTTGTGTTCGGTGTTATCAACAATCACACGCCCCTTTAGTCGGTTCCAGGCTGCATTCCCTTCTTCTTTAAAGAGCTTACTGAAACGACTCTGGTCGAAAAGCAGCGGCAGTGTCAGACCTTCTTCCGCTCCAGGCCCCTCAACGTTAAATAACAGGCGAGAATCACGCGAAACAATCGCAAACTGAACCAGCTCACTTTGATTCGCCAGCGTTTCAAAATTCACCTGAGCATAATGCTGGCAGTCGATGTCTTCGCTCTCACCATCCAGCATGTAGGTTAAGCTTCCCGTCTCGGCAATACGTAATATATTGTCTTCCGACTGCAAAGTTATTTGCGTTTTACCAGGCTCAATGCGATAGCAGTGCTGAATATCGTTTAGCCAAAACTTTCCCTGCTCGACAAGCAATAATCGGAATTTATACTCTTCAGCTGGATTATTGCGGTTGGTCAGCTCAAGGCTAAAGAAACAGGGACGTCCGTCAAAAGGCACCGACGCCATAATACGGGAGCTCTTGCCCCCCGCCCGGCTAGTGCGCCAAAAAGGCTCTTTCTTTAATTGGTCATGATGGGCAATCTTTATCTGGCTATCCTGAAGATCGCTACCTTGAAAACAAAACTCCAGCTCCGCTTTTGATTGGCCTGGCAGCACCTGCACCAACACGCTAATATCACGTTTCCCTGCCTTGCTGGCGCTTTTTGCCCGTAACCAAACATCACCGTTTTCAGCAGAAACGTCGTCCAGCACCAGTTTTTGTTCTCTGTTTTGTTCAATCTCTTTTCTGTAGTCGGAGAAATCCAGCTCTCGCCAGTCATCTTTATCGTAAAAATGCTCCTGAATGAATTTAGCACTGAATTCAGTTAGCACCTTCTCAAGTTGCCCGCTGTAGCGTTCAACACTATCTTCTATCTGGCGAAATAATTTCCGATTTTCATTAAGCCGGCTACGTAGCTGCTTCTGGCTATAATTCAGAAGTTCATCATCTTTAAACAAGTGAAGTTCGGGGAAATCCAGATTGCCATCATCCAGCAAACGATATAGCGACGAGAAACCAAATACAGTAGCACCTTCATCCAATACCGTAGCAAGTTGATCCTCTAGCAAGCAGCGTGACAACTCTGAACGTTTGCTGTCGGTAGTAATAAGCTTTTCCAGTTGATGGCTGAAGGTTTGTGGGTACCAGATAGCATCCGGTGCAGCCACATCTTTCGTACTGTTGATCAGAGTATCGAGCATACTATTGTGAATTATCAACAGTGCCGTTTGGGCAAAAACACCGCTGCGCCCTGCAACTTTATCGCGCAGATGGGAAATATAGTTCTCTGTGAATGCCGGAGCCTCAGCACCATGCAGTACCGGAATCAGCTGAATGCCATTGCAGGGGAGGCAATTAATATGTTGCCCTGGCGCAATTTCCAGCTGATTGCCGTCCGATAGAGATTTGAATGCGTTCCAGAGTTTTAAAGCATTATCGGGATCGGGAGATTTGAACTGGTAGCGCTCGCCCGGCCGGATGATACCGCCAACCCATTCAATAAAGGTTTCCGCCAAATAGGTTTCATACTGTTTTACGGACATACACGGCGTCTCCACTGTCACTCATTCGCTCTACATTTCCCATGCGTTCATAAAACGCTACCAGCATTTGCGCCGACTGGTTATCCAGATAAAAACCGCGCTGTTCAAAACCGCGGAGCAATTCATGTAAGCGGAGTTTGTCATTTTTGCCCACGGTGAGATTGGTCAGTAACAACAGACGATCCTGATTCAGCACCAGCACTTTCCCCGCCCGACCACGCACTTGGATGAAGTCGGTGCAAATCTGATTTTCCAGCTCATTAACGTATTTACGATTTACCGTCGCTCGGTCAGTTTTTTTATCCCGGAACTGCTCTACGGCAACAGATAATAGCTGTTTGAATGCACTTTCCAGGTTTGTTGCGCGCTCACAAAGCGGAAGGCCACGATCCACAATAAAGTCCTGCAAATAATCGTTAAGATCATTTAATATCTGAGAAGTTGAGTCTGAATAATTCAGCGCATCTTGATAAATCTGCCATAACGGACGCTTTTTCTTTCCTTTTCCCCATTGCAAAACCTCCAGTGCAGAGAGCATCGGGAAAAGTTTTTCACTCTGGCTGGCGAACAACTTATAGCCATAACGCTTCACCTTTTCTCGCTCGGAGCTGGCTTTTTCGCTATCAAGAATAAAAAAAAGTGATTTGCTTTGTGGTTCGCCGTCTTGCCAGTTGTCCAGATTGAGCGCTAATTGAGCACACCAGCTAAAGGCGTACAAACGCAGGGTATTGGTCAATTCCTGTAAAAGGTACTGTGGATGTTCCGCCAGAAACGCCAGATCGGATTGAAAACACGTTACCATATACGGAAGATAAGGCTGTTCTTCTGCAAACGGCCCTTTCCCCAACAGCTTTATTTTTTCATTGAGCTTATTCAGCATTCGCTGCTCAATGAAGTTCAGTCTGTCCGGTATTGGGTAGTGAAGGCTGAAATCACCCATTAGATTAGCAAACAATGTTCCAAGACGTTTATCTGCCGTTGAACCAGCACTTATTTTTTCACCTTCAAACTGAGCGTGAAAAAGTAAAAATAGTGGTGAAACACGAAAAATATCCAAGCTTGAAAAATACATTCTCTCCAATACAAACCAAAACTCAGGCTCATCCAGAAGGTCCTGCAAATGTGTTTTACAATCATCACGAAACTGGTCGAGATCATAGGCTTCAATTTTTCGTTTCAGAGCGTAGCTAAGAACTAAACCAGTAACAAATTGCCAGCTAACATCATTGTTTTTATTACGTACTGGTAGATAACTATCCAATTGATTGTTACCTACTTTTAATGCTGTTGCGATAGGATACATTCTGCTAAACCTCCATACCGCTAATGGTGATCATGTCATCATCTACCTTTGCGCGATAAATTCTTTGCCCACCAGCATAAAATTTAATCTCACTGCTGTATTTTGCCTGCTCCGAAATAAGTTCAACAATTTCATCCAGTAATACGATAGCATTTTTGTCGTATTTATTTGGGCGATAGCCGTTATTCAACTTATTCAATAGCTCAAATAAATTGAGCCCTATATGGACACGCGGCAATGTGTTTTTTCCTACTTTTAAATAGACATCAAAGCCAGTTGAATGGACTGTATGTTTATTGCGAATGGCATCCCAGTCTGGCTTAACCTCAACCGGTGCGGTTATTTTAACTCCTCCAAATTCACCCAAAAAAAACTCTTCTTTTTGCATAATTAATTCTGGCGCTTTACGGTTAGCGTAGCACTGGATACCAGCTATAAGTTCAGAAGTATAAAAGCGATTAAGTAATTTTTTCTGCTCGGAGTCTGCGGTATAATTCCTATGTAAATGCCAAACTTCTGAATAACGTTCAAATAATGAGTCGTTAAAGAACGCCGTAAATTTCCGGTGATAATCATTCCCTAGTGATTCGCCTTGTAGCAGCCAAAAAAGACGGATCAAAGATGTTGCTTCACCGGGTTTGACGTATTGTCGTTCAAAATTGATGTGTAACGACTTAAGTGAAGTTAAAAAGTCGTCTAGCTCGGCGTCAGCCAACCCAAGTTCATAGCGTAAAATGAACTGATCTAACTCATAGGTGTGCAACTTGGCGGGATCAAAATCAGCAATTTTTTTTATCAGATCGTTTTCTAACCCTGTATAAAGATTATCAAAAAGATAACCTGGTCCTGTTAGCAAATGGTGCAAGAAATCTAACAATGTCCTTGTGGTAACAAACTGATCTTTGATTAATCGCGCTTTGAACAACTGGCTAATCAAGACGTCCTGAATACCTGGCATACTAAGAAGTTTAAAATTAGCAATAATTTTTGAATCATTACCAGCTGATTCGTCTCTCTGAAAAATAGTATAAAAAAGATTACTTTCATCGCTACTAGTTAAATTTTTGAGTAACTTTTTTATAAAAGATGAATACTGCTTATTTTTATCAAATTGAAATTTTGGATAGTATTCAAAATCAAAAAAAGAGCAATTTCCATTACAATAAGGGCTCTTTCCTTCGTGCTGTTTAGAGAGAAAGGAGTCAATCGCAGATCGGATAATCTTATGGTTTTCGGCACCTTCTCTGGCAAAATTTGCAAGCATTCCAGTGTTGATGCCAATGAGCAGAGGCAATGACCCTGTATGATGCTTCGCAAACAGATTGTTCAAAGCATCAATCGCTGATTCCTGAGGTTTAAAACTGTGTGTAGCATCCAGATAAAAATCAAATCTATGCTGGTAGAGTGGATCTGACTTACAACGGGTTAAAATTTCTGACTTCCCGTCTCCACTACTACCACATAGAAAAATGATCTCGCCATGCTTCGCAGTCCGAAGATAGTGTTGAAGATCAACTTCAATCTCTTGTTCAACGAAGAGCTGGTCTTTCAGCTCATCAAACACATCTCTTTGCCGTTTGGCATCAGTAGTTACAGAAAACGAAGATGACTTCGCAAGAACACTCAGCGCTTTAGCTAATGTGATCACGCTCATAATCTCATAGCCTATTGAAGGAAATAGTAACCATTCTATATAAATGGTTGCTTTACCTCTAGCTAAGTTTTTGATGCTTAAGTCTAACTTTCAGCACCAGACACTACAGTCTGAAAGTAACTGGCCCATAATATTGTTAAATAACACTTACATATATTGCAGTATGCGTCATTAGCTTGTTAAACATCTTCGTTACTCTTTAGGAACTTTCTTGAAGTTCGTTTCTCTCATAACGAGGATTAATCATCCTAATCAAATTAGGCTGATATAGATTAAGTTAAATAACTTGAAAAGCCTTGTGTGACGCGGATTTCAGACATAAAAAAGACGTCCGTTGACGTCTTTTAATATTTCATGGTGCCGAAGGCCGGACTCGAACCGGCACGTATTTCTACGGTTGATTTTGAATCAACTGCGTCTACCGATTTCGCCACTTCGGCACTGTATGAAGGGATTGCGGTAAGCGCAGGTATTATACCCATCGCTTATCACCATGCAAGATAAGCCAATGCGACCACACGCTAAGTGCTGAAAAAAACAGCGTTATGTATGACGCCCCCTGGCGCACCCGTTATATCTCAACCAAAGCCCCGCCGCTTCTCGCTGACCAACCAAACATCGAGCCATTCTACGCCCAGGAGGGCGACAAAAACCTCAGCAGTGCCAGCAACACACCAAACCACATCATAAAATAAACCGGCAGAATAAAGATGGCTGGGAAAGCAAACTCAACCAGTTCCAGTACCGTCCACGGGCTTGCGAAGATGCGCCTTAGCATCTCTCCAGGCTTACGGATAAATAACTCAAACTTCGGCCACGCCAACCAGTAGATAAAGCCGATAAGTACCACCACAACACCACCTAACAGCTCTTTTCCGCCTGTACGATCACCTGACTCAACAAGGCCAAACCCTATCACCGTGAACGCCGCAAAGCCCCCCACTGCCACCAGTACTGCCAGGACAAACTCTATCGCCAGGTAATACGTCATAACGCTTCGCCAGCGCGCCAACCCAAATAGCAGCACATCACGGCCAAACAACCAGAAGAACACTACGGCCGCCACAGCTATCACCGCCCCGCCCCATACGCCCGGCGCAGGCCACACCAGAGTAAAAAGCGCCCCCCAGAAAATGCACAGCAGTATCCCGCTCCAACTCGCCGCCAGCCGTGGCTGCTGCACAAAATTAATAAATGCTGGATTAAGTCGGTTCAACAGCTCCGGATAATAGTGTGACAGTCGGGTCACCTGCCGTTGGGTCTCTTTCACCAGGCCTGGCACAAGCCGCATCCAGAATGGCACCTCAGCGCGCTCGCTTTGCAGCAGTCGGTTAGCCATGCGCTGCAAAAAGCCACCGGACTCGCTTTCTACCTGCAACTGCTTCCAGCCGCGACTCACCTCGGTTTCGCGTAACTGGGCCTCAAGCGCTGCCAGAACGTGCGGGCCGAGCACACGCGCAGGCTCATATTCATCCAGCCCCCAGCCAAGCCGGGCAGATACACTCTCCAGCAACCCTTCGGTCAGACCTGGTTGTTCTGCCAGCGTGCGTGCAAGTTCCTGATGAAATAGCTGCTGCTGTAGCAGCGATCCGTTGTGAGCCACCCGGCCCCACAGGGTTTCAAGCATCCCCGCGCCGCGGACTTCGCTTTCCATCAGCTCGCTAACCAGCGTCGTGATTTCCTGAGCAGACCACACAGGCCCAACGTCAGAGACGTTTCCAGTCGGTGGCACCAGACTCAACTCCGGCTCAGTACGGAGAAATATCACTTCATTCTTATCTAAAGCTACCGCGCCAGGACTGGTTTCTGGCTCGTCAGGCTGGCTGTCTTCACTTGTCAGGAAGCCGCTTTCAGCCATCGCTTTTGCCTGCTCGAAGGCTTCGCGCAACTGCTGGTAGCCCTGCGGGTCGCTGTCTGGCCTGTGCTGTTTCAACTGCTGCGCGTAAGCACGGCGAATGTGCGCGACCTCGTTGGTCGGCTCTATTCCCAGAATTTGCCAGATGTTCATTGCGGTGCTCCGTTTTCAAAGCGGCTTAACGCCTGCTCTACCTGCTCGCGCATCTGGCTGATAATGCGCGGATCCTGGCTCTCCAGCGCGTGCTCAAAGGCGCTCATGACCTCATCCACCCACGCCCGCTCGTCGCCCAGCAAAAAGCTGTAAAGCTTTGCCCCATGTGCCAGCAACGCGCGGTTCTCTGCCCGGTCGCGCGGGTGCTGCTTAAGCGCCGCCAACCGTTGCAGGCTCTCTGCTATCTGCTGCTTGCTCATCTGCCCCGGCGTTTTTTCAATCACCAGGCGTGCAGCTTCAACACCTTCTCCCTGACTGCACTCCACTTCCAGCAGGCCGTCCAGCGTGTAGGTAAAGCGAATCTCCAGAGATACCTCGCCCGCTGGGCGCGGCGGTACGCTCACCGTCATTTCACCGAGCAGGATGTTATCTTTCACCCGCCGCCCTTCGCCCTGGTATACCTTCAGCTCAACCTGGCTCTGGTTGTTATAGACCGTGCTCACGCTTTTCATTTTGCTGACAGGCAGAAACGTGTTGCGCTCGATAAGCGGCAGGAAAAAACCGTCTTCAATCTGCCCGTATTGCTGCTTCACCACTTCTACGCCGAGCGAGAACGGCATGACATCGGTAAGCACAATGTCTTCCACCGCCGCATCGGCCATGACCATGCCCGCCTGCACGCCCGCGCCCAGCGCCACGGCTTCATCAGGGTTGAGATCGTGACGCGGGAAGCGCCCAAACAGGCGTGCCACCGTCTGGCGCACCAGCGGCATACGCGTGGCACCGCCAACCAGCAAAACGTGGTCGAGATCGTGAAGGGAAAAACGTGCATCGTGCAGAGCCTGCTGCACCGGCTGTTGCAGGCGCTCAAGCAACGGGCGACAGTACTCAGCCAGAACCTGCTCATCGAGCGTCCAGCGCCACGTCTGTTGCTGCCAGTCCAGCGCTGCACTCGCGCGGTTAGCGCAACTGAGGTCACATTTAAGCTGCTCGGCCTGAGCATGTAACGCAGGCTTAAGCTCAGGCAGGCTCTGGCGCAGCGCCGGGTGCTGGTCGAGCATCCACTGGCAAATAGCCTCGGTAAAGTCATCGCCGCCCAGCATCACATCGCCGCTGCTGGCGCGCACTTCTACTACGCCCTCAAACATATCGATAATCGAGACGTCGAACGTGCCGCCACCCAGATCAAAGGTCAGGTATTTTTGTTCGCGATTTTCCAGCAGGCCAAAGGCCAGCGAAGCAGCGGTGGGTTCGTTAAGCAGACGCACCACGTTCAGGCCTGCAAGTTCGCCCGCAGTCTTCACCGCCCGGCGCTGGATCTCGTTGAAATAGGCGGGAACGGTAATCACCGCATCATGTACATGTTCACCCAGTCCGTTCTCTGCGTCCTGTTTAAGCTGACGCAGCAGTAGCGCCGAGAGTTCTTCGGCGCGAAAGCGCTGTGTACCGAGCGTAAGCTGGGCTTCCGATCCCATATAGCGTTTGAAGCTGGCCTGGGTAAGATGAGGATGGCTTTGCAGACGCAGTCGGGCACTTTCGCCAGTGATGATATTGCCGTTGTCATCAAGCCCCACAACAGATGGCGTAAGTAACTTGCCCTGCGCATTCGCCACCAGCTGTGCACGCCCGTTCTGCCACAGGCTCACCGCACTGTTAGTAGTACCGAGATCGATGCCGATTACATGCTTGTGTGTCATTGTCCCTCCCTGGTTACCAGCAACATACCGGCATAAAAGTCCCGCAGCCTTCCTGGCGGGCAGTGAAAAACCGGCTGTTATATCTACAGCTCGGATAAGCAGATTATCAGTATTAAATCACTGCCTCCAGTCACAACCCACACCGCACCCACTTCCAATCTGGTTTACGCTATATGCATTACACTGGCACAAGTTATCACCCATAAAAGGATATCCCGATGACCATCATTAAAAGTTACGCGGCCCCGAAAGCCGGTGCGCAACTTGAGCTGTATGAGTACGACGCAGGCGAGCTGGCCCCGGAGGCGGTTGAGGTCAAAGTTGACTACTGCGGCGTGTGCCATTCAGATCTGTCGATGATCGACAACGAATGGGGCTTCTCGCAGTATCCGCTGGTAGCCGGGCATGAAGTGATTGGCCGCGTACATGCGCTGGGAACGGCGGCGCAGGACAAAGGGCTGAAAGTGGGTCAACGCGTGGGTATCGGCTGGACCTCCGGCAGCTGCGGCCACTGCGATGCTTGCATCAGCGGCAACCAGATAAACTGCCTTGAAGGTAGCACCGCCACCATCATGAGCCGTGGCGGCTTTGCCGATAGAATCCGCGCTGACTGGCAGTGGGTTATCCCAATGCCGGATGATATCGACATCGCCAGCGCAGGCCCACTGTTGTGTGGCGGCATCACGGTGTTTAAACCGTTGCTGATTAACCAGATTACCGCCACCAGCCGCGTGGGCGTGATTGGCATCGGCGGGCTGGGCCACATCGCGATAAAACTGCTGCGGGCGATGGGCGCGGAAGTGACCGCGTTCAGTTCAAACCCGTCCAAAGAGCAGGAAGTTAAACAAATGGGTGCCGACCGCGTGGTGAACAGCCGCGATCCGCAGGCACTCACCGCCCTTGCCGGGCAGTTTGACCTTATCATCAACACCGTGAACGTGAGCCTGGACTGGCTGCCGTACTTTGAAGCGCTGGCACCGGGCGGCAAGTTCCACACTGTGGGCGCGGTGATGAAGCCGTTTGAAGTTCCGGCCATGAAGCTTATTGGCGGTGACCGCAGTATTTCTGGCTCGGCAACCGGTAACCCGTCTGAACTGCGCAAGCTGATGAAGTTCGCCTCACGCGCACACGTTACGCCGCAGACTGAAGAGTTCCCGATGTCGCGCATCAACGACGCGCTGCAACACGTACGCGACGGCAAAGCGCGCTATCGCGTGGTGCTGAAAGCCGATTTTTGATGCCGTGAGCATGAAAATGCCGCTGTAAGCGGTAACGCTGGCCGCTTAAAGAGATAAGGCCCGATAGCTCGGGCCTTTGAGGAAGAAAACCGCTCTACAATCCTGACGCCTTCACTTTCCTCTTTTAAGCACAGTAATACAGGCTCAACTGACGGGTAGTAGACGTAAACCTGCCGGGTTATCTGTCGTCTTCAAGACGTCCACTAACACTGCCTCATGATTCCCAAAGCCAGCCTCCGGCTATGCCCTCGCCTTACCCTTTCGCCAGCGCGGCAAACACCGCTGCCACCGCCACGGCACCGGGGTCTTTCACGCCTGCCAGGTTGTCGCTGCCCACATAAGACGAGCGCCCGGCGTTGGCTTTGCCCATTTTCGCGGTGGCGTCCGCGCCCTTCTGCGCCGCTTTGGCCGCTGCGGCCAGGTCTTTCTTCTTCAGCGCTTCCAGCGCCGGTTGCAGGGCATCAATCAGCGTTCTGTCACCGAGATCTGCGCCGCCATAGTGCTTCATCTGCGCAAGCCCGGCCAGCAGCGCGTCCGCAAGCGTTGCGTCTTCGGTAAGCTTCTGGCCTGCGGCGGTGAAGAAAATCGACATCAGCACACCGCTGGAGCCGCCCATCACCGTTGCCAGCCGTTCGCCCGCCAGCAGCAGTAATGCCGCAGGCTCTTTCAGCGGCAGCTTTTTCTCGCTCAGCAGTTTAGCGATATCGCGTGCGCCCAGGGCAAAGGTAGAGCCGGTATCGCCGTCGCCCACTTTGGCATCCAGCGCATTCAGTTCGCTTTCAAGGTCAATCAACGTGCCGGTCACGGCCTTCACCATGGCGCCCGTTTTCGCATTGGCTGATGGCTTTGCCTCCACGCTGTCGCGAATGGCCTGCACCTTTTGCGTGAGCGCAGGTGCAAACGGCACCAGCGGCCGCCAGCCCATTGCCTGCACACTGGCCTGTAGCGCCTCGGTAAAGGCATCGTTCAGGCGAATGACCGAGAGCGAAAAACCTTTCATATCAAGCGAGCTAACCATCGTCGCCGGGCCAATCAAAAAATCAATCTGGCCGTGCAGCGGCGAGCGCACGATTTCCGCCACAATCAGCCCCATCTCCAGTTCGGAGGTGCCGCCAAGGTTGTTGACCATCACCGCCAGCCGCGCCTCTTTGCCTGCCGCTTTGCACAGGCGTTTGACCATCTCACCCACAATTTTGGCGCTGTTGCGGGTCTTCATGATGCTGGCGCCTGGCTCACCGTGAATACCCAGGCCCAGCTCCACCTGGCCCGAATGGATGCGTTCTTCCTTATCGCCACCTTCCGGCAGGCTACAGGTGCGCATCGCAACCCCCAGACTGAAGATGTTCTCGCAGGCCTGCTGGGTTATCTTAAGCACTTCATCCAGCGAGCGCCCAAACTCGGCGGCATGACCGGCAATTTTATGCACCATTGCCGTGCCGCCAATGCCGCGCGGCTGCTTGTTGTCCGGCAGCGCAATGTCGTCACCAACAATCACCATCTCCACTTTTAACCCACGGCTACGGGCCTTCTCGGCCGCCAGGCCAAAGTTGAGGCGATCGCCGGTGTAGTTTTTGACAATCAGCAGGCAGCCGCGATCGCCGGTCACGGCAACAATGGCGTTAAACACCGCGTCCACGCTCGGCGAGGCAAACAGGTCGCCACACACCGCTGCCGTCAACATGCCTTTACCCACAAAGCCGACGTGCGCTGGTTCATGCCCGGCACCGCCGCCGGAAATCACCGCTACGCGGCTTTTATCCCAGTCACTGCGCACCACAACGCGAATGGCGGGATCAATATCGAGTTTAACGAGGTTGGCATACGGCGAGGAGAGGATAACGCCCTCAATGGCGTCGTTCACCAGGCTTTCGCGAGAGTTAAGAAAGAATCTGGACATAGGTTCCCTGTTGTAAGTAAGCCACAGCCAAAGCATAGCGCGTGCTGTGTGGCGCGTCAGAATCAGAGCAATTTACGCAAGGCGAAACGTTGCTACTATCATATAATCCCTGTCATTCCTCAGGTACTCATCACTGCCGCAGCCATCGCGCAGACGAACAAAGGCTGCTATAACGCACTGTGCCTGAATGGACTGATTCTACGCAAGGAAACCTGATAATGACTGCCCCACTGTTGATAGCACGCACTGCCGAAAAACAACTCTTTTTACAGCCCTCCATGGCTAACCGCCACGGGCTTATCACCGGTGCTACCGGTACCGGCAAAACCGTTACGCTGCAAAAGCTCGCAGAATCGTTCTCTGAGATTGGCGTGCCGGTGTTTATGGCCGACGTGAAGGGCGACCTCACCGGTATTGCCGAAACCGGCGAGTCTTCTGAAAAACTCCAGGCAAGGCTTGAGAAAATCGGCGTGACCGACTGGCAGCCCCACGCCAACCCGGTGGTGCTGTGGGATATTTTTGGCGAGAAAGGCCACCCGCTGCGCGCCACCGTTTCTGACCTGGGGCCGCTTCTGCTCTCGCGCCTGCTGAACCTTAACGACGTACAAAGCGGCGTGTTACAGATTATCTTCCGCGTGGCCGACGACCAGGGCCTGCTGCTGCTTGATTTTAAAGACCTGCGCGCCATCACCCAGTACATTGGCGATAACGCCAAATCATTCCAGAACCAGTACGGCAACATCAGCAGCGCCTCAGTCGGTGCCATTCAGCGCGGCCTGCTGGCGCTGGAGCAGGAAGGTGCGCCGTACTTCTTTGGCGAGCCGATGCTCGATATCCAGGACTGGATGCGTACCGATGCCAACGGCAAAGGCGTTATCAACATCCTGGCCGCTGAAAAGCTCTACCAGATGCCAAAGCTGTATTCCGCAAGCCTCTTGTGGATGCTCTCTGAGCTTTACGAGCGCCTGCCGGAAGCCGGTGACCTCGACAAACCGAAGCTGGTGTTCTTCTTTGACGAAGCGCACCTGCTGTTTAACGACGCCCCGCAGGTGCTGCTCGATAAAATTGAGCAGGTGGTGCGCCTGATTCGTTCTAAAGGCGTGGGCATTTACTTTGTGTCCCAGAACCCGTCAGACATCCCGGATAACGTACTGGGCCAGCTGGGTAACCGCGTGCAGCACGCGCTACGCGCCTTCACGCCAAAAGATCAGAAAGCGGTGAAAACCGCCGCCCAGACCATGCGCGCCAACCCGGCGTTCAACACCGAAACGGCTATCCAGGAACTGGGCACCGGTGAGGCGCTGATTTCGTTTCTTGATGAGAAAGGCAGCCCGAGCGTTGTTGAGCGCGCGATGGTGATTGCGCCGTGCTCACGCATGGGGCCGGTAAGTGCCAGCGAGCGCAACGGTCTTATCAACAACTCAACGCTGTATGGCAAATACGAAGATGCCGTTGACCGTGAATCGGCCTACGAGATGCTGCAAAAAGCGGCGCAAACCACCACCGAGCAAGCCAATGCACCGCAGGCTAAAGGCAAAGAAGTCGCGGTGGATGACGGCATTCTCGGCGGACTGAAGGATATTCTGTTCGGGACCACCGGCCCACGCGGTGGTAAGAAAGATGGTCTGGTGCAGAACGCGGCCAAAAGTGCGGCCCGCCAGATAACCAACCAGCTTATCCGCGGCGTGCTCGGCAACCTGATGGGCGGGCGCAAACGCTGATTGATATCGTCCCCAAAAGGCCGCCTGGTGCGGCCTTTTTTATTGCCCGCAGCGCCCCGCCCGCTAATTCAAAACCACTGAACAAGATTTACAGTTTTCCTTGCTAACAATCTCAATCCACTCACTTTATTATCCTGCCCATCGAGCGAGACAGCCGGAAAGCCCGGACTGTACGCAGGTTTATTAACGAACTGGCCACTGGCCATCCGTCTTTCACGCTGGAGCATTAAAATGAAAAAATTCGAAGATGTTGGCATTCTGGTAGCACGCATTCTGATGCCAATTCTGTTTATCGTTGCAGGCTGGGGCAAAATTACTGGCTATGAAGGTACTCAGCAATACATGCAGGCAATGGGCGTACCTGGCGCGCTGCTGCCACTGACCATTCTGCTGGAGTTTGGCGGCGGTCTCGCCATCCTGTTTGGCTTTTTGACGCGGACTACCGCCCTCTTTACCGCAGTCTTCACCCTGATGACAGCGCTGCTGTTTCACACCAACTTCGCAGAGGGCATGAACTCACTGATGTTCATGAAAAATATGACCATTGCCGGTGGCTACCTGTTACTGTTCCTTACTGGCCCGGGCAAATTCAGTATTGACCGCGTGCTCAATAAAAACTGGTAAGCCTTCTATACTCAGTCTGAGTCCAACCCGGCCATTGCGCCGGGTTTCGCATTTGCTAACAACAGGAGAGAGACATGGGACTGCTTGTTGACGGCGTCTGGCAGGACGCATGGTATGACACCAAATCTACCGGCGGGCGCTTTGAGCGTTCGGCAGCGGCGTTTCGCAACTGGTTAACGGCAGATGGCGCGCCCGGCCCGTCTGGTGAAGGTGGCTTTGCGGCGCAAAAAGACCGTTATCATCTGTATGTCTCGCTCGCCTGTCCGTGGGCGCACCGCACGTTAATCATGCGCAAACTCAAAGGCCTGGAAGCGTTAATTCCCGTCAGCGTGGTGCACCCGCTGATGCTGGAAAACGGCTGGACCTTTGGCAGTGACTTCCCGGGCGCTACCGGCGATGCGCTGTATCACCACGACTTTCTCTGGCAGCTCTACACCCAGGCAATGCCTGACTACAGCGGGCGCGTCACGGTGCCGGTGCTGTGGGATAAAGAGCGTAACACCATTGTCAGTAACGAGTCGGCAGAAATCATCCGCATGTTTAACAGCGCGTTTGATGCCCACGGTGCGCGCGCGGGTGACTACTACCCGCAGGCGCTGCGCCCGAAAATTGATGAACTGAACGAGTGGATTTACAACACGGTGAATAATGGCGTGTACAAAGCCGGGTTTGCTACCAGCCAGCAGGCGTATGATGAAGCGGTAGAAAGCGTGTTTCATTCGCTGGCGCGCCTTGAAGAGTTGCTCGACCGCCACCGTTACCTGACCGGCAACAGCCTGACTGAAGCCGATATCCGCCTGTGGACCACGCTTGTGCGCTTTGACCCGGTCTACGTGACGCACTTTAAGTGCGACCGCTATCGCATCAGCGACTATCCCAATCTTTACGGCTTCCTGCGCGATATCTATCAGCTGCCGGGCATTGCAGAAACGGTGAATATTGACCACATCCGCAATCATTATTACCGCAGCCATAAAACCATTAACCCGACCGGCATTATCTCAACCGGGCCGCACCAGGACCTGGACGCGCCACACGGTCGTGACGCCCGCTTCGGCTAACCTGCGGCGGCTATGGCCGCCCGTTCTCGTTTTTCGCTTACCTGAACTATGCTTTTAACTGCGCTCGCTTAAAAAACAAGTGATTAACCGCGAAGGAGGGCGTAGATGAACTGGTATCTGGAAGTCTTACACAACTATATCGGCTTTAACGGCCGCGCCCGCCGCACCGAATACTGGATGTTTATTGTGGTGAATATGGTGTTCGCTTTCGTACTGGGCGTGGCAGACCGACTAATTGGCTGGCGACTGGTAGGTGAAAGTGGCGTGCTGACCACGATTTACGGCGTGCTTATCTTTTTGCCGTGGTGGGCGGTGCAGTTTCGCCGCCTGCACGACACCGACCGCTCCGCCTGGTGGCTGCTGCTCATCATCATTCCGGTCGTGGGCTGGATAATCATTATTCTGTTTAACTGCCAGCGCGGCACCGAGGGCGAGAACCGCTACGGTCCTGACCCGCTGCAAGCGCCGCCGCCGCGCAGACGTATTAGCGCCCGTTAAACAGCTTCGGAATTTCGCGCAGGCACCAGGATTTGGCTTCACCCATGCTGTCGCGACGCCACGCCATGATGATGTCGATTTCCGAGGTGGATTCCGGGCTTACCACGCGCAGGCGGCCTTCGGCGATATCGCGCTCCACCATCGGGTACGGCATGGTGGCAACGCCAAGGCCTGCCAGCAACGCCTGGCGCTTATCTTCCATACTGCTGACCGTCATACGCGGCTGCTTGTCGAGCAGCTGCACGGTGAGCACCGGGCGCTCGCGCGCGGTATCCGCCACCGCCACACCGCGGTATTTCACCCTTGTCACCTCAGACAGCGGCTCCGGCTCCTGATGGATAGGATGGTCAGGTGCCGCCACATACACGCTCATCATCTTATACAGTTTGCGAGAGTTGATTTCCGTTGAAGAGCGAAAGTGAAGGTCCGGGGCAATCACGATATCGGCTTTGCCCTGCTCCAGCCGCTCCCAGGCACCGGCCAGCACCTCAGTGAGGATGGCAAGCTGGGTGTCGGCCTTGGCAGCAAGCCGTTCAATGAGCGGATAAAACTCGGTGGGCGGCACCAGCGCCTCGGTGACGATAGTGAGATGGGTTTCCCAGCCGCGCGCCAGCGCTTCGGCGTCGGTGGTAAGCTTGTCAGCGGCTTCCAGCAGCACACGACCACGCTCCAGCAACATGCGCCCGACGTTGGTGAATTTGGTGCGGTGACCAGAACGGTCAAACAGGACCACGTCCAGCTCTTCCTCAAGCTTTTGCATGGTATAGCTCAGAGCCGAAGGCACGCGCCCCAGCTCATCTGCCGCCGCCGCGAAACTGCCGCGCCGGTCGATTGCATCCATGACGCGCAACGCTTCCAGCGTCAGTGCTCTTTCTTTCGCCATTTCGCTCTCATTCAGTAATTTTGAATATAGCGAGCAGATTAACTGGCTAACAATACGCCGTCCAGTTACTTACCATTGAGTAAGTGTAAAAAGAGGTAAGGTCAAATGATTACGCCAAGAACAGCCGAACAGTGCGGGAAAGCCGACTATGGCTGGCTCCAGGCCCGCTATACGTTCTCCTTCGGTCACTACTTTGACCCAAAGCTGCTGGGCTACGCCTCGTTGCGAGTGCTCAACCAGGAAGTGCTGGCCCCGGGTGCGGCGTTCCAGCCGCGCACCTATCCTAAAGTCGATATTCTCAATCTCATTCTCGACGGCGAAGCCGAGTACCGCGACAGCGAAGGTAACCACGTGCAGACCAAAGCGGGCGAGGTATTGCTGCTCGCCACCCAGCCGGGCGTGAGCTACAGCGAGCACAATCTGAGCAAAACACAGCCGCTGACGCGCATGCAGCTGTGGCTGGATGCCTGCCCGGAGCGCGAAAACGCGCCGGTGCAAAAATTTGCGCTGTGCGATAACCAGCGCCAGCTGATTGCCTCGCCCGACGGCGCACAGGGCAGCCTGGTGCTGCGCCAGCAGGTGTGGGTGCATCACGTGATGCTCAACGAAGGCGAGCGCCTGGACTTTCGTCTGCACGGTCCGCGCGCTTATTTGCAGTCTATTCATGGCCGCGTTCACGCCGAAACCGGGGCTGAAGAAAAAGCCGCGCTGACCTGCGGCGACGGTGCGTTTATCCGCGATGAATCCACGTTGACGCTGGTGGCCGACAGCCCGTTGCGCGCGCTGCTGATTGATTTGCCGATGTGAGAGTGTATTAGCCGTACCAGGCTGACAGGAGAAATCGTTGCTAATTGCCTGAAAGCCAGGCGGCTAATAACATGATCCGCCCACCAATTAAGCACAATCTGAAACCAGCACTATAAAAAATTTAACATGACATAGTAATATGTCATGTAATCATCAATTAAAATAACCACATAAACCAATAATTAAAATAACACAATAAACCAATGCGGACCGTGTCAATTAGCATCTTGATATACACAAAGTTGGTCAATCATCAACCCCAATGAATTGATTGAAATCAATTTTAAAAACATTTCCTCACCTACAATTAAATTTCAAAACAAAGAGGAGAAATATATGCACAAAAAAGTCATTACACGCGCAAAAAATATCATTACGGCCAACTGCAATTTAAAAAACCAAAACAACCTATATTTTGATAATATCTTTTTGAATGCTAAGCGCATTTCCGAAAACCACATTGCAGTCGAAATAAACATGGATGTAGCCAGGTCACAGGGGCCATTCCCGCACATCGCCATCTGGTCAAACTCGCCACAACTACGCAAAAATATCAATGTGTACTCAGGAGAGTTCCAGCAAAACCTGATGGCATATGTCGATAATTTTCCATGTCTCGTATGGCATGTTGAAAATGAAGGCAACCCAGACTACCCAAACCATATGATTATGGAATTACCGGCAGAAGAAACAACATCAATATATATCCATATTGTAGATCGCATGCAGCAGTATAATCACCCAGCAGAAATTTACGCTCTCGATCTCCCTTTATTGAACTAACATGTTTAATATAGAAGGCCGTATAAGACGGCCTTTTTATTGTCATTCTTACATGATGCCATTCGCTAAAGCACGGACAACAAAAATCAGTTAGGTGTCAGGTAATATAACCATCTCATTACCGCTTCCCTCTAACAAAACCCCATAAAAAAACCCCGCCAGAGGCGGGGTTCCATAATGAGTGAAGTTGACCGATAAGCCGGGTTCTGTCGTGGACAGTCATTCATCTGGGCCAGCAATCGCTCACTGGCTCAAGCAGCCTACCCGGGTTCAGTACGGGCCGTACCATGTGAACCCCTATTTGGCCTTGCTCCGGGTGGAGTTTACCGTGCCACGGACTGTTGCCAGCCGCGCGGTGCGCTCTTACCGCACCCTTTCACCCTTACCTGATCCCGCTTGCGCGGGCCATCGGCGGTTTGCTCTCTGTTGCACTGGTCGTAGGCTTGCGCCCCCCAGGCGTTACCTGGCACCCTGCCCTATGGAGCCCGGACTTTCCTCCACTTCGCCCGTCTCCCCGAAAGGACGACGACGAAGCAGCGACTGTCTGGTCAACTTCAGCGCGAGAGTATAGAGAGTTTCCCGCCCAATGTCACCCTGCACGGCCGGGCGCGCGCAATCTGTGCCGTGATTCGCTACGCGGCTGCGTTGTGCAACAGCACAAATGTGACCAGAGCCATCGTGTAACGGCTCGTTAAACGCAGCGTAGCGACATGTGAGCAGCGCCCAGGCCATGGCTGTACACCCAGCGCCTGCCAGTGAAAAGAGGCGCATCCCGCAAACTTACTTACTGACTTCCACTTTCGCCAGATTTTCGTAGTAACGCGCCAGCGCACAGTGGTCAGCGCTACCGTGGCCGTCGGCACGCAGCGCCTGCATCATCTCCATTACTGCGGCGGTCAGCGGCAACTGCGCACCCACGCCGTGTGAGGTATCCAGCGCGTTGGCCAGGTCCTTAATATGCAGATCAATACGAAAGCCCGGCTTGAAGTTGCGGTCCATGACCATCGGTGCTTTGGCGTCCAGCACCGTGCTGCCCGCAAGACCGCCACGAATAGCCTGGTACACCAGGTCCGGGTTCACACCGGCTTTGGTGGCCAGCACCAGCGCTTCTGACATGGCCGCAATGTTCAGCGCCACAATCACCTGGTTGGCGAGCTTGGTGACGTTACCGGCGCCGATTTCCCCGGTGTGCACCACCGAGCCTGCCATGGCCTTCATCAGATCATAATATTTATCAAACACCGCCTTATCGCCGCCCACCATCACCGACAGCGTGCCGTCAATGGCCTTAGGTTCACCGCCGCTGACCGGCGCATCAAGCATATTCATGCCTTTTGCCGCCAGCGCGGTACTGATTTCACGGCTTGCCAGCGGCGCAATTGAGCTCATATCAATAAGCGTGCTGCCTGAGCGCGCCCCTTCAATAAGGCCATTCTCACCCAGCGCAACCTCCTGCACCTGCGGTGAGTTTGGCAGCATGGTGATAATGACATCGCAACTCTCAGCCACCGCTTTTGGCGTGGCGGCACTTTCGGCCCCGGCGTTAATCAACTCGGCAATCGATTCTTTGTTACGGTCCAACACCACCAGCGAATAGCCTGCCTTGAGCAGATTTTTGCTCATGGGTTTGCCCATAATGCCCAGCCCGATAAAACCCACTTTAAACGTCATGATTCTGTTCTCCCTCAATAATCTGCAACCGTTTATTTCTTAAACCTATCCGCCAGTTTTTGCGTGGCGGCGCGAAATATCCCCAGGTCGCTGCCCACAGCAACGAAGGTCGCGCCCCATTCCAGGTAGCGCCGGGCGTCGGCTTCTGCGGGGGCGAGAATGCCCGACGGTTTGCCGTGCGCCTTTGCACGAGCAAAAATATGTTCAATGGCGCGCTGTACCTCAGGGTGCGACGGATTGCCGAGATAACCCAGCGCTGCCGACAAATCACCAGGGCCAACAAAGATGCCGTCCACGCCGTCTGTCGCGGCAATAGCATCAAGGTTATCCAGCCCGAGCTGGCTTTCGATTTGTACCAGCACGGTGATGTTATCGTTCACCTCGTTGAAGTAGTCCGGCACGGTACCGTAGCCGTTGCTGCGGTGGCTAACCGACACCCCGCGAATACCGTGCGGAGGATAGCGGGTTGAGGCCACTGCCTGTTCGGCGTCTTCCTTGCTTTCCACAAACGGGATAAGAAAGTTGTAAAAACCAATATCCAGCAGGCGCTTGATGATGACCGGCTCGTTAGTGGGCGCACGCACTACCGGCGCACTGATGCTGCCCTTAAGCGCCATCAACTGGGGAATAAACGTGGTGATGTCGTTCGGCGCGTGTTCACCATCCAGCACAATCCAGTCAAACCCCGCCAGCCCGAGCACTTCAGTGCTGATGGGGTTAGCCAGCGCCGACCAGCAGCCAATCTGGGTCTGGTGTGCCGCCAGCGCGGCTTTAAATTTGTTGGGGAAAATCGTGTTGTTCATCTGCATTTACCCTTATTTGTGCAATTCCCTACGCCGGATGTCGTTCACGAACAGGCAGTCAAACATTGCCACCCTCTAATAACGCTCCTGAAAACAGGGTTTAAAACGTTTTTATCGGTAACCGGGCGTTTAATTTATTCTGGCCTCAGGTCTGCCTTGTTATATTGGCTCTTTACCGCCTACCGGGAAAATTGCGCGGTTTATTGTTGAGACACAAACAAAACGCATTCAGTATAAATAGCGCGCCACGCTGCGACACTGGACATTCGCACAACATATAAATAAGAAGTGCCGCTTTTTAACGGCATTTGCACATACTCATGCGCTCTGTGCCACAGAATTGCCCTGACGCAACGGGGCTGTCTGTTTAAAGCGATCTCACTCACATTTTCGCCCCGCTCATTCGCCCATTCTGCCCCGTGATATCCTTAAATAAATAACCCACTTTCTTACGTGGCTTATAAATATAAGCCGCGTCTTGCTGGAGATGTGTGGACAATGACCGAAATTACTATTCAACCGTCGTCCCCTGCGGCGTTTTATATCAAAGTGCACGATGACGATAATGTGGCGATTATCGTTAACGATAACGGACTGAAAGCCGGAACCTGTTTTCCAGACGGCCTGACGCTGACGGAACATATTCCACAGGGCCACAAGGTGGCGCTGTGCGATATTCCTGAAGACGGCGAGATCGTGCGCTACGGCGAAATCATTGGCTACGCCGTGCGCACCATTGCGCGCGGTAGCTGGATTGAAGAGTCGCTGGTGCGCCTGCCGCAGGCGCCACCGCTTAATACGCTGCCGCTCGCCACCCGCGTACCTGAGCCACTGCCGCCGCTTGAAGGCTACACCTTCGAGGGCTACCGCAACCCGGACGGCAGCGTGGGCACGAAAAACCTGCTCGGCATCACCACCAGCGTGCACTGCGTGGCGGGCGTGGTGGATTATGTGGTGAAAATTATCGAGCGTGACCTGCTGCCCAAATACCCTAACGTCGACGGCGTGGTCGGTCTGAACCACCTTTACGGCTGCGGCGTGGCCATTAACGCCCCGGCCGCCGTGGTGCCAATTCGCACCATCCACAACATTTCCCTGAACCCTAACTTTGGTGGCGAAGTGATGGTGGTGGGCCTCGGCTGTGAAAAGCTCCAGCCGGAGCGCCTGCTACAGGGCACCGAAGACGTGCAGCCCATTGCGGTTGATAGCGCCAGTATTGTGAGATTGCAGGACGAGCAGCACGTGGGCTTTCGTTCCATGGTGGACGATATTTTGCAGGTGGCAGAACGCCATCTGGCGAAGCTCAACGCCCGCACGCGCCAAACCTGCCCGGCAAGCGAGTTAGTGGTGGGTATACAGTGCGGCGGCAGCGATGCGTTCTCCGGCGTAACCGCTAACCCGGCGGTGGGCTACGCCTCCGACCTGCTGGTGCGCTGCGGCGCAACGGTGATGTTCTCAGAGGTGACCGAGGTACGTGATGCGATTCACTTGCTGACGCCGCGCGCGGCGAATGAAGCCGTCGGCAAACGGCTGCTCGAAGAGATGGCCTGGTACGATAACTATCTCGATATGGGCAAAACCGACCGCAGCGCCAACCCGTCGCCGGGCAATAAAAAAGGCGGGCTGGCAAACGTGGTGGAAAAGGCGCTCGGCTCCATTGCCAAATCTGGCAAAAGCGCCATCGCCGAAGTGCTGTCGCCCGGTCAGCGCCCCACCAAACGCGGGCTGATTTTTGCGGCCACGCCCGCCAGCGACTTTGTGTGCGGTACCCAGCAGGTGGCTTCTGGCATCACCGTGCAGGTGTTCACCACCGGGCGCGGCACCCCTTACGGCCTGGTGGCGGTGCCGGTGATTAAAATGGCGACGCGTACCGAGCTTGCCCGACGCTGGTTCGACTTAATGGATATTAACGCTGGCACCATCGCCACTGGCGAAGAAACCATTGAGGACGTGGGCTGGAAGCTGTTCCAGTTTATTCTCGACGTCGCCAGCGGGCGCAAAAAAACGTTCTCAGACCAGTGGGGGCTGCATAACCAACTGGCGGTGTTTAACCCGGCGCCGGTAACCTGAGCATGAAAAAGGCATGGCGATAAGCCATGCCTTTTCAGCACGGCGCGTGCAGCATGCATTTACGACGCTCACTCAGGGTACTTGCCACTCAGCCTACAGACAGCAGGCAGTACCCTACACATGCCCCCTGTTAACGCTCTCTCAGCCACGGCGTTACCGTCACTCCCGCGAGCAGCCCCTCCGGGCTGAGTAACCGTGTAACCGACTGCCCCCACGGCTCCTCACGCTGGGCTACCAGCAGGCGATACCCTGCCGCAGTCAGTTTTTGCGTCGCGCTGGCAAGATCCTGCACCTCAAACTCAACCCATGCCTGCGGCACCGGGAGATCCTGAGGCCATGCGCTACAGCCAAAGCAGGATAAAGCGGCTTGCTCCAGCGGCCACAGCGCAAAATGCTTCACGCCATCCAGCACATCTTTATCGGTAAGCCAGTATTCGGGATTGTCGGGCATCGGCTTCAACGGTAGCCCAAGTGCTTTCTGGTAGAACATGACACTTTCACTGGTATTGCGTGTTATTGGCCCAAAGCCCGCAACAAAGAGCACATCAATATCCGGTAGTTGTGGTTGCATAATCCCTCCTTTGCTCGGTTGAGCGTCTGTGCCGTCTCTGTGTGCCATTCAATGTGCACGACGGCGGCGACTAACGCAATCACGCCTGTTTTGTGCGCCTTAATGCTCAGGCAGAACACAAAAAAGCCCGCCGGATCGGGGCAGGCTTGTTAACGCGTTTGCGTCGCGGGCGTTGAGACGTGCTGGCTAGTCGTTAGCCTGTTGCTCCAGCGCGTACTTATACAGCGCGTTTTTCTTCACGCCGTGGATTTCTGCTGCCAGCGCGGCGGCCTTTTTCAGCGGTAACTCGGCCTGCAACAGGGCGAGCGTACGCAGCGCCTCGGCGGGCAGTGCTTCCTCATCGGCCTTGTGGCCTTCAATAATCAGCACCATTTCGCCCTTGCGGCGGTTTTCGTCTTCCTGCACCCAGGCCAGTAACTCGCCCACTGGCGCACCGTGAATCGACTCCCAGGTTTTGGTGAGCTCACGCGCCAGCACCACATAGCGCGCCTGGCCCAGTACCGTGCAGATATCAGCCAGGCTGTCGAGCAGGCGGTGGGTGGACTCATAAAAAATCAGCGTGCGCGGCTCCTGCTCCAGCGCCTGGAGCGCGTCGCGGCGGCCTTTGGATTTGGCGGGCAGAAAACCCTCATAGCAGAAGCGGTCCGACGGCAGCCCGGCGGCACTGAGCGCGGCAATGGCAGCACAGGGTCCTGGCAACGGCACCACGCGCACGCCCGCTTCACGGCAGGTGCGCACCAGGTGGTAGCCTGGGTCGTTAATCAGCGGCGTACCGGCATCAGACACCAGCGCAATGCTCTGGCCTTGCTGGAGCTTCGCCAGCAAGGCATGCGCTTTTTGCTGCTCGTTATGGTCGTGCAACGCAAACAGGCGCGCATTAATGGCAAAATGCTGTAGCAGCAGGCCGGTGTGACGGGTATCTTCTGCTGCGATCAGATCAACGGCCTGCAAAACCTCCAGCGCGCGTCGCGTTATGTCGCCGAGATTGCCGATAGGCGTAGGCACAATATACAGCGTGCCTCCAGAAATCACCGTTGAATCGAGTTGTTTCATTGTTTCATCCGTATTGCCGATTTAATATTGACCACTGGGTAAAAAAATAACACTGGATACAGTATGGTACCGTCGAAAATTGTTCGTTCTAAAGCCGGGCGTTGCCTGCCAGTTCTGCTGGCCGCAATGCTTTTTGCCGGCTGTGGCATTAAGACTTCAGACCAGAGCGCAACGCTGCTCCAGGCTGATACGCAGGGAAGTTCCGCGTTTTATCTGCAGCAAATGCAGCAAAGCCGTGATAATAACAGGACAACCTGGCAATTACTTGCCGTACGTGCCCTGCTTAAAGAAGGCAACGGCCAGCAGGCGATTGAGCTATACAGCCAGCTGCCGCACGGTCTTTCCGGCGCGCAGGGGCGTGAATATGCGCTCTCAGGCGCTGAAATCTCCCTACTGCGCCAGGACTATTCGGGGGCGCGCACGCGCCTGGACAGCATCAACCCTGACGAATTACCGGTCCCACAGCAGGCTCGCTACTGGCAGTTACAGATTGACGCAAGCCAGGGCAAACCCTCGCTGAGTCTGTTGCGTGCACTGGTTGCCCAGGAGCCAATGCTACAGGGCGCGGCGAAACAAAAAAATATCGATGCCACCTGGCAGGCGCTGAGCTCCATGACCCAGGAGCAAGCGCGCGCGCTGGTGATTTACGCCCGTGAAAACACCTTACAAGGCTGGCTGGATCTGCAACAGATCTGGTTTGCTAAACGTAACGACCCTCAGCAACTTAAGGCGGGTATTGTCGACTGGCGCGTGCGCTATCCGCAAAATCCAGGCGCTATCACGCTGCCCACGGCGCTGAGTAACGTTCAAAACCTGCGCCCGGCCTCCACCAATAAAATCGCCCTGCTGTTGCCGCTAAACGGCCAGGCGGGTGTGTTTGGTAAAGCTATTCAGCAAGGCTTTGAAGCGGCACGCAATGGCCTGCTGCGCCCGGCACCAGCGCCGGTAACGGCGCCAGACGTTGCGCCTGAACCAGAGCAAACGCCCGCCGCAGCGCAAAACAGCAATGGCGTTTTCAGCCCGGCCTCTACCACCGTTGATGACCTGCTGCAAAGCCAGCAGGCCAGCACAGAAACTCAGCCTGCGCCTCAGCCCGTAGCGGTGGCCAGCGCGTCACATCCCGCGGCTGAGATTAAAGTCTACGACACCACCAGCCAGCCGGTTGAGCAAATCCTGGCTCAGGCACAGCAGGACGGTGCTTCTCTGGTGGTTGGCCCGCTGCTGAAAAACGACGTTGACCGCATGCTGACCAGCAACACCGCGCTTAACGTACTGGCGCTTAACCAGCCAGAGCACATCAGTGCGCGCCCGAACGTGTGCTATTTTGCGCTCTCGCCGGAAGATGAAGCACGCGATGCAGCAGAACATATCTGGGCGCAGGGCAAGCGCAGCCCGCTGGTGCTGGTGCCGCGCAACGCGCTGGGCGAGCGCACGACGCGCGCCTTTGCCGAAGCCTGGCAGCGACTGGGCGGCGGCACGGTATTGCAGCAGCGTTTTGGCTCTCAGGCTGAACTGCGCGGAGCTATCAACAGCGGTGCCGGCCTTTCTCTGAGCGGGACGCCGGTAAGCCTCGGCCAGAGCCAGAACACCACCGTTGGCGACCTGTCTATTCCCACTCAGCCCCAGCCACCTGAAAGCCAGGCGGCCAGCGGCGGGGTGGATGCGGCCTACATTGTGGCGTCACGCGGCGAAATCGCGCTCATCAAACCGATGATTGCCATGCGCACCGGTAGCCGGGGTGCGGCACAGCTGTATGCCAGCTCGCGCAGCGCCCAGGGCGGTTCAGGCGCAGATTTCCGCCTGGAGATGGAAGGCCTTGAGTACAGCGAAATTCCGCTGCTCTCAGGCACAGACAGCAGTCTGATGCAGCAGGCGCTGTCTGTTTCACGCAACGATTATTCGCTGGCCCGTCTGTACGCAATGGGCGCTGATGCCTGGACGCTGGCAAACCAGTTTACGCAGCTGCGCCAGATGCCGGGCCACCAGATTGATGGCAACACCGGCACGCTGAGCGCCTCTGACGATTGCGTTGTCAGCCGTAAAATGTCGTGGCTCAAATACCAGCAAGGCCGGATAGTACCGGCGAACTAATCCAGTCGCGGCGGGGCGCACACTATGAGGCGCAGGCCCGCCGCTGGCTGGAGCGTAAAGGACTGCGCTTTGTCGCCGCCAACGTGCATGCGCGCGGCGGCGAAATCGATCTCATCATGACGCAGGGGGCGACCACGGTCTTTATCGAGGTCCGCTACCGCGCAAACGCCCGCTTCGGTGGCGCGAGCGCCAGCGTCACGCAGACCAAGCAGCAAAAATTATTGCGCACGGCTGCGGTCTGGCTTGCCCGCCAGAATGGGAGTTTTGATACTGTGGATTGCCGGTTTGATGTGTTAGCCTTCACCGGCAGCGAGGTGGAGTGGATAGTGAACGCCTTCACGCTCGGCCAGTAATTGTGCCGTCTATATTCAAAGGAAAATCGTGCTCGATAGAATCAAAGTCTGCTTCACAGAAAGCATTCAAACCCAAATCGCGGCGGCAGAAGCCCTGCCGGATGCCATTTCCCGCGCGGCCACCACGCTGGTTCACTCATTGCTCAATGGCAATAAAATTCTCTGCTGTGGTAACGGTGCCAGTGCTGCTAACGCCCAGCACTTTGCCGCCAGCATGATTAACCGCTTTGAAACCGAGCGCCCAAGCCTGCCCGCGATCGCACTCAGTGCCGATAACGTGGTGCTGACCGCCATCACCAACGACAGGCTGCATGAAGAGATGTACGCCAAGCAGGTGCGCGCACTCGGCCATGCCGGAGACGTGTTGCTGGCTATCTCCACGCGCGGCAACAGCCGCGAAATTATTAAGGCGGTTGAAGCGGCCGTCACGCGTGATATGACGATTGTCGCTCTTACAGGTTACGACGGCGGCGAAGTCGCCGGTTTACTGGGTCCACAGGATGTTGAGATCCGCATTCCTTCTCACCGCAGCGCGCGCATTCAGGAAATGCATATGCTGACGGTCAACTGCCTGTGCGATCTGATTGATAACACATTATTTCCACTACCAGGTTAAGGAAAGGAGCACTCATGAAGGTAATTACGCCGCTGGCAGTCCTGATGTCTGCACTGTTATTACAGGGTTGTATTGGCGCAGCCGTGGTTGGCACTGCCGCCGTTGCGACCAAAACCGCGACCGACCCGCGCACCATGGGGACGCAGGTTGATGACGGTACGCTGGAGTTGCGTGTGAATAACGCGCTGTCCAAAGATGAGCAGTTGAAAAAAGAAGCGCGCATTGGTGTAACCGCCTATCAGGGTAAGGTGCTGCTGACCGGTCAGGCACCGAATACCGCGCTTGCCGAACAGGCGAAGAAAATTGCGCTCGGCACCGACGGTGCGAACGAAGTGTATAACGAAATCCGCCAGGGTGAGCCGGTGGGCATTGGCACCGCCTCGTCCGACACCTGGATTACCACCAAAGTGCGCTCTCAGCTGCTGGGCAGCGACCAGGTGAAGTCTTCAAACGTGAAAGTGACCACCGAAAACGGTGAAGTGTTCCTGCTGGGCCTCGTCACCGACGCTGAAGGCAAAGCAGCGGCAGATATCGCCAGCCGCGTCAGTGGCGTGAAGCACGTCACCACCGCGTTTACTTACATCAAGTAAGCGTCACAACCGTTGCACAAAGCCTCCCGCGCGGAGGCTTTTTTATGGGCGTGATACGCCGTTGCCCTGCGTCTGGCACAAAAAAACCCGCTCATAGCGGGTTTTTCATCAATACAGTCGGGCTATCAGAAGCTCGCGGCCGCAGACACATACAGGCCGTCATAAATCGTGTGGTCCGGGCGGCCTTTTTTACCTTCAACGCCTGCATAGCGGTAGCCTGCTTTCAGCGTCAGAATGCTAATAGGCGCCCAGCTCACGCCTGCGTTCGCTTCGGTGTAGCTGCGCACGCTGTTACCAAAGCCGTTTGGTGCGGTGTAGCCTTCGCCGTAAAGCGCAAAGCCGTTGTCGAGATTCACGCGCAGACCACCGCCCACCGGGAACACCAGACCGCTGTCGCCCTTCTTCGGCCCAATGTAGAGCGCTTTCGCGCCAACGTTGAGCATCACCGGGCCAACGCCGAGGTTATAGCCCGCACCCACGCCGCCGGTCTGTTCGCCGTCGTCGGTGTTTTTAAGCCAGTTGCCGTGTACGTACAGACCACTGGAGTTACGGCCCATTTCCGCTTCCACGTTGGTCCAGCTTTTACCCTTTTCCAGGGTCATGCCCAGCGCAAACGCAGAGCCTGAAATCATAAGAGAAGAAAGCGCCGCCGCTTTGATTACATTTTTCATTATCACAACCACAAAGAAGGAGACACCCGGCAATCCCACCGAGGCCCCGCAACGAAAAACGCCTGGCGCACGCGCGCCAGGCATTCCTCAATTGACCGCAGGCACAGCGCCAGCGGCCCCAAAATCACTAAACGAAGCGAGATTGTAATTTATTGCGCACGGCAAACAACCCATTGCGCCAAAACATTGAGAATCCGTTGACCGAACGGTCTGAAAACGGGGCGTTATTGAGCGCTGGCGCGCCTGGCTCTGTCGCGCAGCTGGTCCGAGAGCAGGATATTTACGCCTTCTGGCGCGGGTGAAAACGCGGCATCACGCAGCGCCAGCGCCACGTCACGGGCCTCAATAGCGCGCCAGCGGCCCGGCAGCAGGCGAAACAGCGGCGCAAATAGCGACTCGCTCAGGCGCTGCTTTTCACGCTGGCCGAGCAACATCGAAGGCCGGGCAATCGTCAAATGCGGCCAGCCCTGCGCTATCAACGCCTGCTCCATCTCACCTTTCACCCGGTTGTAGAAAAAAGGCGAACGGGCGTTAGCGCCCATGGCGCTGACCACCAGCATATGCTGCGCGCCGAGTTTGCGCCCGACCAGCGCGGTGTCGACCACCAGCGTGTAATCGGCCTGGACAAACGCCTGTTTACTCCCCGCCTCACGGCGCGTGGTACCCAGGCAGCAAAAGACAATATCCACCGGTTCAGTCAGCACCCCCAACGCATCGCTAAGCTGCGGATCGTGTGGGTTGATCACATTATCAAGCGGCGGCAGCGCCCGGCGGCTGGGCGCATAAATCTGCGTAACGCGTGTATCAAGGCTTAGCAAGCGCAACAGTTCACCGCCCACAAGACCGGTCGCCCCGGTGAGTAATACCCGACTCATTACCTCTTCTCCATAAGGCCCGTAATACAGTGAGTATTTACGATGATGGCTCGACGTGCGAATCGCGCAGCCAGGTCACCTTATTGCCAAAGCCAAGCGTGTTATCGGTAAATTTGATTTCGTCCGGCAGGATTTCCCAGACCGGCGCCGACATTGCTCGCGCTACTGGAAAGCGTCGCCAGTACAGCGCCCGTTTGCTTTCGCCCTCGTCCCCGGTAAGCAGGCGCAGCTCGCCACGAAACTGTACGCCACGAATCAGCGCAACCGTCTTGGGCTGCCCGTTGATAGTGCCCGCTACGCGAGCCTGCTCTCCGGCCATCTGCGCGTGGCGGGTGGAGGTGTCACTCAGCAGATAAAATGCGACGCGCTCGGCGTCCCATACATAGAACGCATTAGCGCACCACAGATCGTCGCCGTCGCTCACGCAGTAAGTAATAACGTGCTGGCGGTGAAGCCAACGGCTAATGGCAGAAAGAGCATCCATCGGGCAACTCCATTGTTTTTTTCGAGGGTAAACGCAATAGCGTCGTGCCGCCAGCACGGACGCGTGATAAGGTGCGCCAACCGCCCAAATCAACAAAAAAAGTATGTCCGACTGGTCTTTGTATATTATTCGCACCGCCCATAATCAGCTTTATACCGGCATTACGACCGACGTGGCGCGCCGCCTGAATCAGCATCAGTCCGGTAAAGGGGCAAAAGCACTGCGTGGGAAAGGGGAACTGCGGCTGGCGTTCAGCCAGCCGCTGGGCGACAGGTCTTTGGCGCTGCGCCTGGAGTACCGCATTAAGCAGCTAACCCGGGCGCAGAAAGAACGGCTTATCACCGATGAGGCCGCTTTTGCGGCCTTACTGGCAAGCGTTAAAGACGGTTAAAGTGATCTGAGTACTCTACCAGGCCATGCACGCCGTCGAGGGCATCCTCTGCAAGCTTATGCAGTTGAAAGGCCTCCTGAGTGTCGGGCCAGCGGCAGTGCAGATCATAATTTGCTGCACGCTCGAAGCCCAGTCGGCTGTAGAGTGCCGGCTCGCCGAGCGTCACCACCGCGGCATAGCCAAACTCGTTGAGCGAATCCAGCCCTTCATAGACCAGCTGACGCCCAATGCCCTGCCCGCGCCAGCCTTCATCTACCGCCAGTGGAGCCAGACCGACCCACTGTAGCTCTTCGCCTTCCACACAGACCGGGCTGAAGGCGACATAGCCCACCACCTGACCTTCGTCGTCGGTCGCCACCAGTCCCAGCGTTATTTGTCCGTCCTCGCGCAAATCGTGTATCAGATTCGCCTCGCCGTCACTCTCAAAGGTGCGACGCAGCAGGGCATCAATACCCGGTGCATCAATGGGAATTTCCACTCGAATTAACATGGCTCACCTACCGAAGTTTCTCGTACCGTGGGCGCAGTTTTCAGCCCGGCCTCCACAAATGCCGCCGTCTGCATCAGCAGCACGCGCAGCGGTTTGGGCATCGCCTCAAGCTCAATCGCATCCATGAGGTTTTTAACATACAAACCCAGTTCCGTATCGCCTTCAATCACCAGGCGACGCTGGAAAAACAACGTATCCGGGTCCTGCTTGCGTGCAGCAATCAACAGCAGATCGTTCGCATCTGCACTGAAGCTCACGTCTGCCTGCGCCTGCTCGCGCACTACCAGTTTGTCATCCTGAACCGACGTAAACCAGTGCAGCCCAAGATCGCGAACTTCAATACGCAGCCAACGCCCGTCGAGGAAATCAAGCTCACCCTCAACCAGCGCCTGGCGAAATTGCCATCCCAGCAGCTGCTCCAGCGCCTGGCGCTTAAGTGCAAACGGTGTGAGCTGAATCGGCATTTTCAGCAGTGACGGTCCAGTGCGCACCAGACGCGAACGCAGTTTATCCAACACAGGCTTTACTCCCTGAAAAAAAGTTAATGCTATTGTGCCACAACGCCGTGCGGTGATAGCGGCCCAAATCAACAATTACCTGCCTTGCTGGATGGGTTGCCCCTTTTGATCAATACGCGATTAGCTGCCTTAAATCAAAAAGTGTCGTGGAAGGGTTAACTAAAATCACGCTTCTTTAACATTTTCGCCGCGTTGCGCCTGCGTAACGTCACAGATTCAGGATCCCCTATGGAATTGCTTTGCCCCGCAGGCAACCTGCCAGCACTGAAGGCAGCCATCGAAAACGGTGCGGATGCGGTCTATATCGGCCTTAAGGACGATACCAACGCCCGCCACTTTGCTGGCCTCAATTTCAACGAGAAACGCCTGCAGGAAGCGGCGAATTTCGTTCACCAGCGCGGCCGTAAACTGCATATTGCGATTAATACCTTCGCCCATCCTGACGGCTACGCCCGCTGGCAGCGCGCTGTGGATATGGCTGCCCAGCTTGGGGCAGACGCGCTGATTCTGGCGGACCTCGCCATGCTGGAATATGCCGCCGAGCGCTATCCGCATGTAGAACGTCACGTATCCGTGCAGGCTTCTGCTACCAACGAAGAAGCAGTTCGTTTCTACAAGAACCACTTCGACGTGGCGCGCGTGGTGCTGCCGCGCGTGCTCTCCATCCACCAGGTCAAGCAGCTGGCGCGCGTTACGCCGGTGCCGCTGGAAGTCTTCGCCTTCGGCAGCCTGTGCATTATGGCCGAAGGCCGCTGCTACCTGTCGTCTTACCTGACCGGCGAGTCGCCCAACACCGTGGGAGCATGTTCACCAGCGCGTTTCGTGCGCTGGCAGCAAACGCCGCAGGGGCTGGAGTCACGCCTTAACGATGTGCTGATTGACCGCTATCAGGATGGCGAAAACGCGGGCTACCCCACGTTGTGTAAAGGCCGCTACCTGGTTGACGGACAGCGCTATCACGCCCTTGAGGAACCAACCAGCCTCAATACGCTTGAGCTACTGCCGGAGTTGCTGGGCGCAGGCATTGCCTCGGTCAAAATTGAAGGCCGCCAGCGCAGCCCGGCCTACGTAAGCCAGGTGGCGAAAGTATGGCGCCAGGCCATAGACCGCTGCATGGCTGACCCGCAGCACTACGCCCCGCAGGCGGCGTGGATGGAGGCTCTTGGCGCAATAGCAGAAGGCACCCAGACCACCCTCGGTGCTTATCACCGCAAATGGCAGTAGGAGACATAATGAAATATTCCCTCGGGCCGGTGCTGTGGTACTGGCCAAAAGAGACGCTGGCGGATTTTTACCAGGCCGCCGCCACAAGCAGCGCAGATATTATTTATCTTGGCGAGGCGGTGTGCAGCAAACGGCGTGCTACCAAAGTGGGCGACTGGCTGGAGATGGCGCGCTCACTGGCCGCGGCGGGCAAACAGGTGGTGCTCTCCACCCTGGCGCTGGTACAGGCGCCGTCGGAGCTTAACGAACTGAAGCGCTACGTGGAAAACGGCGATTTCATTATTGAAGCCAACGATCTTGGCGCGGTGAATATGGCCGCCGAGCGCCAACTGCCGTTTGTCGCAGGCCACGCGCTGAACTGCTACAACGCCGTCACGCTGCGCCTGCTGCTCAAACAAGGCATGACGCGCTGGTGTATGCCGGTGGAGCTGTCACGCGACTGGCTGGTTAATCTGCTGGTGCAGTGCGACGAGCTGGGGATCCGCGATAAGTTTGAGGTGGAAGTACTGAGCTATGGCCATCTGCCGCTGGCTTATTCCGCGCGCTGCTTTACCGCACGTTCTGAGGACCGCCCCAAAGACGAATGTGAAACCTGCTGCATCAACTACCCGAACGGACGGCAAATGCTGTCTCAGGAGCAACAACAGGTCTTTACGTTAAACGGCATTCAGACCATGAGCGGCTATGTCTACAACCTCGGCAACGAACTGGCGGCGATGCAAGGCCTGGTGGATATCGTGCGCCTGTCGCCGGAGGGCCTGGACACGCTCACGCAACTGGAGGCGTTTCGCGCCAACGAAGGCGGGGCTGCGCCACTGCCGCTCACGGCCAATGCTGAGTGCAATGGCTACTGGCGCCGTGTGGCTGGACTGGAGCTGGTGCAAAGTTAATCTTTATGGTGTTTTTCGCACCATTTTATACAGGCAGCCCTCCAGGGCTGCTATGACCTGCTTACATATTCAAAAAAATCGCATCCAGCGCTGCGACAATTTTACTTCGGGCATCGCTGACATTACAGACAAAATCTGTGCGCTGTAATTTGCGTACATCCAGGTAGGTCATGTTTGGCATGAACAGGTAGCATTCGAGGTCTTCAATGTGGACAAGTGGCGCTATACGAGAATCGCCTAGTGGCATATCCTTACGTCTGGCCAACGGTACTATCAACCGGGTAACCAACTCATCATAAAAGTCATTTTGTAAAATCAGATAATATGGCCAGAGCTGCCGACTCTTTGCTGACGTATTGCGGTAAACATCAAACTGTCTAACCATCGTAAGCTTCCTGCTGTAATTTTATTCGCTAAAGACTGCCAAAAAAATCGTCATCAGCAACCGTACCCGCTTTGTCCATAAAGGCATTCATAGTCTGCATATCGGCCTTTTCTTGCTGCTGCTGCCGTTGTTTCTCTTCTATCGCCTGGGCCAAAAGCGCATCAAGCGTAGCAGAAAGATTCATATTCAGACGACGAGCTTTCTCGACAAGCGATGTGCTGAGATACACGTTTGTACTTTTTTTCTGGCCGTGGCGCGGGGCGGTTATTGTACTCATGGTCCTCTCCTTTGCGCATAGGTATGCGCATAATTATTATCATTCCTGAACAAAAATCAATCACCACATCACGAGCAGGCGTCCAGAAATACAAGGCAAATCATGCAATGGCTCACTTTGCTAACCTTTCAGCGTGGGTTTTATGCACTATGTAAGGTCCAGTGCAGAGTTCCCTGCACGGCGACTTTATGACGCTGAAAACAAAGTGAGTCACTATGTCTGATAAAACCGTCATCCCATTTTCCGTACTCGACCTGGCACCGATTCCTGAAGGTTCCAGCGCGCCGGAGTCGTTCCGGCGCTCGCTGGAGCTGGCACAGCTTGCCGAAAAACGCGGCTATCACCGCTACTGGCTGGCAGAGCACCACAACATGGCGGGCATCGCCAGCGCCGCCACCTCGGTACTGATTGGCTATCTGGCCGCCAACACCACCACGCTGCACCTCGGCTCCGGCGGGGTGATGCTGCCTAACCACGCACCGCTGGTCATTGCCGAGCAGTTCGGCACGCTGGCGTCGCTGTATCCTGGGCGTATTGATCTGGGACTGGGCCGTGCACCGGGCAGCGACCAACGCACCATGATGGCGCTGCGCCGTCACATGAGCCACCAGGATATCGACAACTTCCCGCGCGATGTGGCAGAACTGGTGGACTGGTTTGACGCGCGTGACCCGGCCACGCCTGTGCGCCCGGTGCCCGGCTTTGGCACAAAAATTCCGGTATGGCTGCTGGGGTCAAGCCTCTACAGCGCCCAGCTGGCCGCACAGATGGGGCTGCCGTTTGCGTTTGCCTCACACTTCGCGCCGGACATGCTGCTCCAGGCGCTGCACCTCTATCGTACCCATTTCCAGCCCTCAGAACGCCTTGAGAAGCCGTATGCGATGGTATGCATCAACATCACCGCAGCCGAGAGCAACCGTGAGGCTGAATTTCTGTTCACCTCCATGCAGCAGGCGTTTGTGAAGTTGCGTCGCGGCGAGAGCAGCCAGCTGCCAGCGCCGATTGAGGACATCAACAGTTTCTGGAGCCCGTCTGAACAATTCGGCGTGCAGCAGGCGCTAAGCATGTCACTGGTAGGGGATAAAGCGAAGGTGCGCCACGGACTCCAGTCTATTCTGCGCGAGACGCAGGCAGACGAGATTATGGTTAACGGCCAGATTTTCGATCATGCCGCCCGTCTGCATTCGTTCGAACTGGCAATGCAGGTGTGTGAGGAATTGCAGGGCTGAGCCGTCAGAAGCGGCTCAGAGACGCAATCGCCACCGATTTAAATTCTGCAAAATCCCGGCTGTCACGCAGCCGGGCCATTGCCCGCTCGCGCAGGAAGGTGACGAATACGTCGTAAATCGCCATTGCCTCTTCGTACTCACGCTTGCTGATAGCCAGCAGAAAGATAACGTGGGCGGTTTCATCGCCCCACTGAATACCCTGCGGTGCCAGCACGGTATACACCACGGTGCGCTTTGCCAGTAGCCCCAGCGAGTGCGGTAGCGCAATGCCCTCACCGAGCATGGTGCTCACGATTGCTTCACGCTCAATAACCGACGGCAGGAAGTCGTGGTCAACATAGCCCTCGGCTTCAAGCTGCGCGCACAGTTCGCTGAACAACACCTGCTGGGTCATAGGCTGGTCAATAATGCGAAAATGTTCTGCATCGAAATACTTTTCCAGCATCCACGGGCGCGTGCGGTCCACCAGCACCAGTTTGCCAATCTGATCCAACTGGTAATCGGTCGGAAACGGCGACATCACCACCACCGGCTTGTCTTTTTCGCTGACGCGAGCGGTGGAAATCACAAAGTCTTCTTCAATGCCCTCAAGCTGCTCATATTCGCGCAGCGAGATAATGCGAGTGACTTCAAGCTGCGGATATTTACGCAGCAGCATAGCCTGAATCATACGCACGGTAGAGTTGCCGGTGTCGCACACCAGCAGCACGTGCGGCTCGCGTCGGTAGCCAATGTTGTAGTGGCGCTCAAGCCCTACGCCAATGTGCAGCACCAGAAACCCGACTTCATTTTCGCTGATGATATAGGGCGTGTATTTGCCCCAGCTTGAAACGGCAGCAAGCGTCATATCCCAGGCAAGCGGGTAGTGCTGCTTGATGTTATCCAGCAGCGGATTAGGCAGGTTTATCTGGTAGCGCACCCTGGTTATCATGGTTTTGATGTGGGTGAGCAAGTCGGCGTGCAATTGCTCGTCGGTGAGCAAGTTGTAATTAAAGTGGGTATTGATGTAGCTCAGGATGTAATTAACCAGCGCTTCGTCATCGTCAGCGCTGATAGCACTGGGTGCCACCTCCTGAATCTGGCGTGCGGCAATGTGCACACACAGCCAGTTTTCCTCCGAAGCAGAAAGCGGCTTACCGGCCAGGCTTTGCAAGGCATGTGCGATGTCACGTGCGGCAAAGCGCACATTCTCGTCCACATCGTCGGCCGTAAAACCTGATAGCGGGTAGCCTTCGCTAATGCGGCGCACCGCTACCGCGCAGTACAGGCAAATGAACTGCTCGCCTTCGTCGGTCATACGGATTCGGTAGCGGCTAAAGCTGTCGTGAATCGTGGCAGCCATCTGCTGTGGCGCGCCAGCGTTCAGCGCCTCCTCCGTCAGGAGCGGGTTTTCACTGTCTTCGAGCCAAATTTGCCACAGCAAATCAGTGAGGCTGGCACGGACTGACATCTCGCTGCCAAACAGCTTCATACCGTGACGCGGGCGGGTTTCAATGGTCAGGTTGTAGCGGTTAAACCACTCACGCACTTCGGCCATGTCATTTTGCAACGTCGCGCGGCTAACAAACCACTCTTCAGCAAGATCCTCAAGCTTGAGCGAGAACGCAGAGGTGAGAAAACGCACCAGCAGATACTGCACGCGCTCCGGCCCAGTGCGGGGAATACGTAGCTGGCGCTGCGGCATTTCACACAGCGCCGCATAGCGGGTCGCGTCATTAATTTTAAGTTGATATCCCGCACCGCGGTTAAGGGTGAACTGCGCCCCATGTTGCAGCAACAGAGCATTGAGCGCAGTGATATCGGCACGAACGGTACGAGTGGAAACAGAAAGCCTGCGCGCCAGTTCATCCTGCGGCAGCGTTTCATTTTGCAGAAGCTCAAACAGTTGAGCCAGGCGTTGGTTAGGGAATCTCACCTCTGTTTCCTCTCGTTTAACCCTTTATTTCAGCGGTGTAATAACCATCTGAGAAGGGCTGCCCACTGGCGTATAATCGTCAGCAGGCGTTAGTTTTCCGCCATCCGTTGCAATACGAAACCGGGTGATGTTGTCGCTACGCTGGTTCATTGCGTAAAGCCAGCGCCCGTCAGGGCTCAGCGTTAGCGTGCGCGGATAGTCGCCCCCGGTCCAGACCTCATCCTTAAGCGTTAAGTCGCCATCACCACTCAGGGTAAAGTGCGAAATGCTGTTTCGCAATCTATTAGCGACATAAAGGTTTGTTCCGTCAGCATTTAAGACCAGTCCAGCGGCAAAGCTTGTACCCTTGTAACCTTCAGGTAACGAGGAGATCGTTTTACCTTCCGTCAGCGTGCCTTTCTGCACATCTACTGTGTAGCCAGTCAGCGTGGAGGCTTCCTCATTAATCAGCCATAGCGCGTCGCCTTTCGGCGTGAACACAAAATGACGCGGACCAGCACCCGCGGACGAGGCTGAAATCCAGGGCGGTGAGTTGGGCGTAAGCTTACCGTTGGTCTCATCAAACCGGTACTGATAAATCCTATCCAGCCCCAGGTCTGTCGCGAAAACAAACCTGCCCTGCGGATCGGCTGCGATCATGTGCGCGTGCGGCCCGTTGTGATCGCTAATGGCAAAGCTGCCTTCAACGGCTGCGGCGGGTTGTGCTGCCCCCGGCGGGCCTTCGTGCTGCTGCACATCGCTGGCCTCACTCAGGCTACCGTCAGCGTTGACTGGCAGCACGGCCACGGAACCGCTCACGTAGTTTGCAACCAGCAGATGTTTACCGTTTGGCGTGAGTGACAGATACACCGGACCATCACCGCCGGAGGCCACCTGATTAAGCGCCTCCAGCTCACCGTTTTCTTTCACGCGCAGCGCCTGTACCACGCCCTTTTCCACTTCGCTGGCAAGATACAGCGTTTTACCATCAGCGGAGGTCGTAAGCTGTGCAGCGTTGGGCAGTTGGCTGACCAACGTTTTGCCGCTAAGCGCGCCGGTTTGCGCGTTCAGCACAAACCGGTACAGCCCTTCGCCGTTCGGATTATAGGTGCCAACCCAGGCGTAATGCGGCTGTGCCGCTAACGCTGAGCCTGCGCAAGCTGCCAGCGCAAGCGCCAGCAAAGAGTGTTTCAGTGCCATGTGTATCCTCCGTTTCGCGCCTGGCGCAAAAGTATGTCGAAGCGATAGCGTGTCTGACAGCAAACGGTCACGCCGGTAGTGAATGAATACGGATGTGTTGATATTCCGGTTAGGGTGAGCAGGCCGTGAATGACCTGCTTACCCTAACCCTCTGCACTTAAGCAAAGAGTAGGGGTGCGCAATTCCGGTTATTGCTCAAAGAGCATTGATAACGTCATGCACCGGGCAGCTCTCAGAGTGCCGAATCACCATCCCATTACTGGCGCTTCGTCTCGGTTCTTATTCAGACTTCAGAAAAGAGAAAGCACTGCTGCGCCTTCTGCAGGATTGTGCACGTTTGTGGCCAGGACCGGGCTGCTCACCTTCACCGTTGCAAACCGGGCCTGGAACACTCTACTTGCCGCCATAGCAAACCTGGCGGCAGAAGAAATTACCCGACCAGCTTCTTCGTCATCGCCAACAGCGTGCGCACGTCTTGCGGGCGCGTGTCGCCACTGGCTTTGTCGATAATGGAGCTGTAGATATGCGGAATGATTTTGCTCACGCCCGCGTCGAGTGCAATCTTGAGGATCTCTTCGTAGTTATCAAGATCGATACCGCCCGTCGGCTCCAGCCAGAAGTCGTGCTGTGCACAGGCTTTTGCCACCGCTTCAAACTCGTCGCGGTGCTTCAGGCCACCCATCGGGAAGTACTTCACGGAGCTGCCGCCCATGTCTTTGAGCAGCGCAATGGCGGTTTCAACCGGTACAATCGCATCCGGCTGACCTGAGCTCAGCGGGCCGGTGGAGATTTTTACCATACCGACGGTACCGGTAGGTGAGATCAGGCCGTTAACGACAGAGTCATTCTGCCCCAGCAGCGCACGGCTTGGGCCAACGCCGGTGAAGACCTGGTTTACGTGCTGCGGTTGCACCTGGCGTGAAATTTCGCTCACCATCGCAGACTGGTTCGGGTCGCCTGCACCCAGGCCCACGGACAGGGCGTTATCAATCAGCTTTGCGTATTCGCGCATGTCGGCAACTGCGCTGGCAACATCAGGATAATCTTTGGACAAAACGCCCACCAGCACGTGGCCTTCCGCTGCCTCATAAATAGCCTTTGCGTTCTCTTTGGAGCCTGCCAGCACATTGAGGCATACGCGGTCACGGTAAAAATTGGGGGTCAGTTTCATGCCTGCTTCTCCTTAAGTAACTCACTAATACGGCGGTAAATAATATCCAGCTGCGGGGCGGTAACGCTGCGCACATCGGCTTCGATAATGCCTTCGTTAGCCTTGTAGCCGCGAAAATAAATCGCGTACTCACCCTGCTTGAGCGCACCCACCAGGTCGCCCGTAGCGATGCCGGTGGTGGCTTCATCAAATTTGATTTCAGCGCGGGCAATATCACGGCCCGCAGAGTCCCACACCACGCGGGCGCTTACGCCATTGAGGGTGTTGAGGGAGTCGATAAATGGCGTCATTTTTGCCACCATCTCGGCACCGCTCTCTTTGGCAGCGGTGAGGTAGTGCTCAATGGCGCAGGTCAGGCCAAGAATGCCTTCTTTACCCACTTTCATTGCACGACCGATGCCGTTGGACTGGCGCTTCACCCACTCCACATACTGGGTGCGGCCAATCACCAGGCCGCTGGTTGGCCCTTCAATGGCTTTCGCGCCGCTGTAAATCACAAGGTCGGCACCGTCGTGGTAGTAGCGCTGCAAATCTTCTTCTGCTGCGGCATCGACAATCAGCGGCAGGTTGTGCGCACGCGCCACTTCCGCTGCCTGAGCAACGTTCAGCATGCTTTTTTGTACGCAGTGGTGAGATTTGATGTAAAGGATGGCGGCTGTACGCGGCGTAATGGCAGCCGCTAACTGTGCACCAGAGCATTCGTTGGCGTAGCCTGCTTCAACGATTTTACCGCCGCCGAGCGCCACCATCGTCCCGACCGGTGCGCCAAAGTTAACGTTGTGGCCTTTTGGCAGCACTATCTCGTTGTTCTCAACCGGCGTGACGTGCAGGTTTTCCAGCAACCACTCGCTGTCTTTAACCAGCACGGCGGCGATAGACTGGGCGATACCAGCCGATGCACAGGACACCACCGTTGCCCCTTCTACGCCCAGCAACTTCGCGATGTATTCACCGGTTTTATTCACCAGATCTTTCATCTCAAAATAGTGGTTCATGCCGGTGTTGACGGCCTCCACCACTTCCGGGCGCGGCGTAGAGACGCCGAGGATGGTCATGCGCCCTGAGGCATTAATGACCTGCTTTAAACAGTATTTCTCATAAATCGAAGACATTTTCGGCTTTCCCTTGTTCAGTCATGAACCACTTGCCGGCGCGCAGTGCAGCCAGCGGCAGAATCTGCTCTTCTGCCTGCAGCGTGTCGTTCTCAGAATCGGTAAACAGCGTGGACTGGCGGCGCAGCGCAAACACCGTCAGGTCTGCGTCAGCGCCAACGGTCAGGCGGCCTTTGTGGGCAAGACGTAAACCTTCGGCAGCATGAATCGTCACGCAGTCAATCACCTCCGGCAGCGTCATGCCGATGGCGAGGAATTTGGACATCACGGCAGCCAGGCTATACACCGGCCCGTTGATGCGGTTTTTACAGTAGATATCAGAACTGATGGTGTGCGGCAGGATGCCCAACGCAATAGCCTGCTGTGCAACAGCAAAGCTGAAGCTCGCCGTACCGTGACCAATATCCATACGCACGCCACGCGCCAGCGCCCGGCTGACAGACGCGCGCAGCTGCCCGGTCGGGGTCAGGATGCGGTTAGGCTTGCCGTTATAGCAGTGAGTAATGATATCGCCAGAAGTCAGCAGGTCGGCAATTTCATCAAGATCCGGCGGGTTGTTGCCAATGTGTACCATCAGCGGCAGGTCGTCGTTCTCTTTCTGAATAAGCTTGGCGCGCTCCAGCGGCTTAATGCCGTTTGCACCGACCACGCTGCTGCTCATGCGCGCCTTGATGCCAACGATAAAATCCGGGTAACGCTTGATGGCAGCGCTGGCGGCAGCCGTGTCGATATGCGACATATCGGACAGCTCGTTTTGCGCAATCAGCCCAACGCGGGAAATGTTCAGCAGCGCATACACCTCAGTGGTGGCTTCACGCGTAAGCGCATAGAAGTCATCAATGTCATCCGCGCCGGTGCTGCCTGCATCTACCACGCTCGTCACGCCGGTCGCAATGCCGACGCTGTCTGGCTCGTCGTGGTAAATCGGGGATTTGGGGTAGCAATGTACGTGAGAGTCAATCCAGCCCGCGCTGACGTAGCCCTTACCTTCAAGGTTCTTTTCCTCACGCGCCGGGCCGGATACGTCGCCCAACGCCGCTATCTTACCGTCCTGAATCGCGATATCGATAACGCTGTCATCTGCCAGGCGTGCCCGACGCAGGATTAAGTCAAACATGGGATTCTCCTGATAAACCGGGCGCCGTAGCGCCCGTACAACTTAGAGTGCAACCGGGAAGAAGGCACCGAAGAGCATGGCTCCAAGGATTGCGCCGCCGGTGATGGGCTTCTGCCACACGTAAAACAGCAGTGCGCCAAGCAGTGAACCCAGGCCGATAGGAATGGACGCGCCCATGGCGCTGAGGATGATGAGCGGCCCCAGGAAGCGACCGGAGGCATTACCCGCACCCATCATTACGTCTGCGCCGTAGGTGGTGTTGCCCTGACCAACGGTAAATTTACGTGCCAGGATAATCACATAACCAATCGCAAGACCAATCGCCAGGCCGGTTACCAGCGAGGCGGTGAAGTTGGCCACCGGAAACACAAAGCCCGCGCCCAGCAGCAGTGCCGGTACGCCCAGCCCTACACCAGTCTGAATCGCACCACCGATATCGAGAATCCCCACCAGCGAGCCTTCGATAATACGGGCAAACAGGAAGCTTGCGCCAAACGCTGCCACCGCGCCGTAAGCGCCGGTGTCGATGCCCGCTTTCAACATGGCCACGAATGCCACTTCGTTAAAGGCACCAATGCCGTAGAGGTAATACATGTGTGTCCCGGCGAACACGCCGGAGGAAAGCAGGCCAACGAAGATCGGGAACGACCAGTCGGCATACCAGAAACCTTTTTTCTCTTCCATTTATCTGCTCCTTATTTCCCGCTCATCGAGTTATGAATGAGTTCCAGCCAGTTCGGCACGCCGAGGTGGAAGGACTCCAGTAGTTTCATATCGAAGCCACGGAAGAAGCCGCTCATGACAAACAGAACGATAATCGCCGCCATCATCACTTTGGTAATACGGTTCCAGCCGCTCTCTTCAACGCCTTTACCAATCAGGATACCCAGTACCAGACCCGGTACGGCGTTACCCATAATCAGCTGTGCCAGACCACCGAAAATGGTTGCCCAGAAGCCAGAGCGTTTACCTGCATCGATAGCCGCCAGCCAGAAGATAACCGGCATCACGGTGTTAACCAGCAGGTTTGCCGCTGGCACCAGCACCTTCACCGCGGTGACCTGCAGGGATTCCGGTACCGAAGAAGCGGTCATGTTCAGGAAGGTGACAACCGCCATACCAATCACGCCACACGCGATCGCCATTTTGCGCGGATCGTGCAGCGTTTCAGCCACGTTGCGGTTTTTGATCATCAACGCCGCAGCACCCCAGTGCGGGATAATGCGGTGGTCAACGTCCTGCGTGAAAGCACCTGCGGCAACGGAAGATGCCCAGGCGTTGAAGAAGAAACCTAATCCAAATGAGAAGTGCGAAGCTGGATCGCCTTCACAGGAATTCAGCTCCCCCAGTGTGCGAAATGCCCCCATTCCCTGGGAGGTCGGGGCGTGGAACATACGTGCCGCCCCCGCGCCTACACCGACGCCAACCAGCCCGCCGATGATGAGCGATTTTATTAATATTATTAAGAACATCACGCTACCCTTGTGTTGATGTTTTGTTATTGCGCGACAAAATTCACTTTATCGAGGTTGACGGACGTCACCTGTACGGTCACATCCAGCTCAACGCTAAAACTCTGCCGCTCCCGGCGCAGAAAGAAGAATAAAAACGCCTCTTTGCGCACCGCTACTCGCGCCTGAACCACGCTAATATCCTGAGGCTCAATACGCAGCAGGATGTGGGGTGTGGATTTCATGACGGTGCCCTGAACATGGTTCAGGGCGTCGGCAAAGGCTTTCGCTTTGGTATCACCTTTGCCAGAGACCCTCACCGTAGAGGTGAATTGCTCTTTCATGCGTACTTCTTCTTCCAGGCTTCTACCAGGCGCTCACCCAGTTCTTCTTTATCCATGAAGCCAAAGCCCAGCACGTTGCAACCTTCGTTGATTGCCGTTACGCCTTCTTCTATAGAGCGCATACCGTATTTCGCTTTGTAGCCGTATTTGGTCTGTGCAGTGATAGCGCCCGCGCCGCCGCTGCCGCAAAAGGAGATGCCGAAAGTGGCGTTTTCTGCCTTCATCACGTCGCCAAGCTTCATGTCAGCCGCAACACCCGGTACAACTACCGCACGAGCGCCCGCTTTCTCAGCACCTGCTGCAACTTTCTGACCTTTACCCAGACGATCGCCAATCACTACTGTAATCTGTTCCATTTATTGCTCCTGAAATTTAAAGATTGTCTTTCGCCACTTCGAAATGCACCGACAGCAGCCAGGATTCTTCAACCGGCAGGTTGCCAAACTGGTCTACGACCTTCTGTGCAAGTTCCATCGAGTGTTGTGAAATTTCCTCAAACAGGCTGAAATCCACCTCTGGCAGCGGCTCGCCGGTCACAGACCGATGGGCCATCGCCCGCACGTGAGAGCTCAACATCTGCTCCTGAACATCATTTGGTGTGATGCCTTGCTCTGCCAGTAGCGCCTTAGTCCAGGCCAGCATCTGCTCGCCAAGCTGCGCGGTCAGCGCCACTTTGTCGCCCGTTTCCTCAATCATTACCGTTGTGTTTTCCACGCTTAGTACCCTATTAACTGGTGATGACATAAACCTACTTTTTGTAAGCCCAGGTTTGTAGCGAGTTGTTTTCCGTTTCAAAGTGGAAATGGTGCGGCGCAGAGTGATCTGCTCCACAAAATGCCATTAATTTGTGATTAATAACTGATTTTATGTGATGAAAATCACACGTTATGGCACGTTTTTGCCTGCTGACACGCGATACTCTGGTATCCATTTTTGCGACAGACCTCACTTCATGGCGCAACCATCAGAAAAATGTATTACGTGACGCACACATGCCCATCGACAACGACATCACATTTCGCAAGCTCACGGTGTTCACCACGTTTATGGAAAAAGAGAACATTGCCCGTACCGGCGAAGCGCTGGGGTTAAGCAGTGTCAGCGTGCACCGAGCGCTGCATTCCCTTGAAGATGAAATTCGCTGTCCGCTGTTTACCCATAAAGGACGTAATCTGGTGGCACTCCCGGCGGCCCACACGCTACTGAAATACGCAACAGAAGCGATGGACGCTATTGCGCGTGGTCTAGAAGAGACGCGGCGTGCTGGGGGGTTTGGCCTTGGGCGGCTGCGCATCGGCACGCTGTATTCACTCACGCTCGAAACCGTGCCACAGCTGATCATGGGCATGAAGCTCAGGCGCCCGGAGGTAGAACTGGACCTGACGATGGGTTCAAACCAGGCGCTGCTGACCATGCTCGACGACGGCACGCTGGATGCCATCCTGATTTCCATTTCGGAAAGTGAAATCGATCGCAGCCACCTCGAAGTGCTGCCGCTATTTGAAGATGATATCTGTCTGGCGGCCCCCGCCAGTGTTGCCCTGGATAACAGCGCACCGGCGGACCTGCGCGATTTCAGCGACCAGAAGTTTGTCTCACTGGCAGAAGGGTTTGCCACCTACGCCGGTTTCCAGGAAGCGTTCCACATCGCCGGTTTTGAGCCACACATCGTGATGCGGGTCAACGATATTTTCTCGATGTTGAGCCTGGTGCAGGCGGGTGTGGGCATGACGCTGATGCCCGGGCGCATGAAAAAAGTCTACGGTAATGACGTGCAATTGCTTAAGCTGGCACAGCCCTATCAGATGCGACAGCTCATCGCGATTGTGTTCCCACGCAACCGCGAACATGACCCGAACCTGCTGGCACTGGCCGCCGAGGGCCGGATGTATGCCCTGAGACGCGGTGAAGGAGGATAATCTCACCGCCATAACGTACAGGCTGAAAATTATTGCACCGCAACGCTTTTTTTCAGTGCGCCCGATTACCTTTTATTAAAGAAAAAACAATAATCTCCTTACCCAAACAATACATATTTTCACTTCTTTTTATTTCACGGAAATTTAGGAATGGCGGAAGTTAATTATTGTACAAACTCTCCAACCAGGCATTTATAATCTGGTATTAGACTGTTACCATCCACGCCAGAATACACTCCAGCAAATTAAAAAGGCATCATTGCCATGTCAGCAAAAGTCAGACTCTGCACTTACATTCTGTCTGTTATATTTTTGTTCTTTATTTGTCAATTAACACTCAAAGGCATCGGTGCTGGCTCCTCTGAAAGAAATGCATTTTTGTTTATGTGTTTTATTATTATGTTGAGCTTTTCACGTAAAATTTTCTGGTGTATTGCCTTCCCTGTTTTTCTTATACAGGCATTATATGTCCCGATAGGCCTGGTTTTTGGGCTACCGACTTATCAAAGCATAGCCTCTGTTCTGACCACAAACATGCTGGAAACAAAAGAGTTTCTGGACCAGATGACAATCACCAGCCTGTTCTATTCTGCAGGGCTAATACTGGCAATGATTGCATTCCGATATATCTATGTAAGACTGAAGCTCAATCTTCACAGAAGCCATATCATCATACTGTCGTTTGCCGTACTGTCTTTTTTTAATCAGGATAGCAGCATCTTTTTTAAAGAGTCTTACAGTTCCATCAATAACATCCACAACGTTTCTAAAGAAATCGCCCATTATAATAACAACTGGGGCAACGTTACTGTCACTGATAAAAGCTACGACACTTATGTATTGGTCATTGGCGAGAGTGTGAGAGCTGACTATATCAATGCTTACGGCTACCCGTTGGAAAACTCACCTTTTATGTCCAGCCAGGGGTTAGTAGTAAGGGGTTTAATCGCTGGTGGCAGTAACACCGTTGCCTCATTAAGCAACATGCTCACCAGAAATAATAATGGTACCGGTGATTTCAATAAAAATATTATCGATCTGGCCAATTCTGCTGATTTTAAAACCTATTGGTTATCTAACCAGGGGTTTATCAGCGATTTTGATACGCCAATATCGCTTATTGCAGATAAAAGCGCTTCCCGGGATTTCACCAAGTACGGTGCCTTTAACTCTGTCAACACTAGCGATTTTTTGCTAATTGATAAATTTAACAACGCGCTGAAAGACAAGACAGATAAAAGAAAGTTTATTGTGGTACATCTTTACGGCTCTCATCCTAATCCCTGCGCGCGAGTGAACGATTATCCTGCCACTTTCAAATCCGATCGTCGGGAACTGGAATATATTACCTGCTATGTGAACTCCATCAGGAAAACTGATGATGTCATCGCAGCCATTCACTCAGCGCTGAACAAACAATACGAGAGTGAAAAGCATACCTGGTCGATGGTCTATTTTGCCGATCATGGCATGGTCCACAAAAAAACCAAAAAAGAAATCAGGCTTATGCACGGAGAAAGTATAAACAGCTTCAGTGTTCCGCTATTCACAATCTCGTCAGATGCACGTGAAAGCCGAAAATGTGACGCATCAAAATCCGGTCTAAATTTTATTGACGGACTGGCATCCTGGATGGGCATTCATGAAGAAAGCCTCGACAGTGAGTTTCAGTTGTTCGATTGCAAAGACGATCCTGGCGCAGCATCCTGGCTTGAGCGTTTGCAGCCTGCTTTTGTCGAAGATTCCGGGGCTATTGATATTTCCAGGTAGTACTCGTAGGCAGGGGATAAACTGACCATTTATTCCCTGCTGGCGTTGTCAGCATCTGCGCAGCCCGCTCGGGTGTTTATTCAACAACGTGATTTAAGCAGTTCACGCACCCGCGCAAGCAGCGCGGCGTTGAGTGGCAAACACACACAGTCTTCAGCAAACGTTAAATGTCTGTCGAGGGGATTTTGTGGTGAAAAATAGCGCTTGCGATATTCAGTTGGCGTCAGCCCCCCGCAGTATTTTTTAAACGCAGCAATCAGGGATTTATGCTCCTGAAACCCGCAGCAGTGGCTGATTTCCGTAATGGGCGTGCGGGTGTCGCACAACAGGTTTTTGGCCTTATTAAGCCGCACCAGCGTCAGGTATTCTTTGAAATTGTGGCGGCTGACCTTCTTAAACAGCCGCGAAAACCACGAATAGCTCATGCCGGCATGGCTTGCAACATCGCTAAGCGATAGCGGCCTGTCATAATGCTGGTTAATGTAATCCAGCCCCTTTTTAATCATGGCCTCTTCACGCAGCGAGCTTTCCTGCGGTGCATCGTCAACCCCCGCCTTCACCAGCGCATCGAGCAGCGTATAGATGGCAGCAATACGCAAAAAAGGTGCATCCTGCTCCACCAGTTGAATAATTAACTGTACTAATCCACACAGCACCTGCGTATCAGCCGCACTCACCTCTCGCTGACGGCTGCAAAACGCCAGTCGCGGTGCCGGATGCAGCACGTCAAACAGCGACGGCGAGAATTGAACGGTAATCAGCTCGCTGTTTGGTGCCTCTGCGCTAAGTGAGTGCACCGCCTCAGCGTTGATATACAGCATGTCCCCCGCCTCAAGCTGCCAGAGCTGGTTGCCAACGGCAATCGCAAAACGCCCTGCCAGCACGGTAATTAACTCAGGTGCCGCATGCCAGTGCGGCTCGCAATAGCGCACCTGAGCGGCAAACACGTTGAGTTTTTCCGCATCAAAGGCTATCAGTTCATAACCACAGCGCGCCGCTGGCGGGCTGTGGCTGGCAGCCGTTCGCTGCGTCACTGAAAAGGGAAACACGCCGTACTCCCATCCGTTGGTTCGCTTAAACCCGCAGCCGCAAGGGCTGCCCCCGTTAGTTAATAAGGTTCATCTGCCAGCACGGCATTCAGTGCCTCACGCTCAATTTCGATACCGAGAAACTCCGTCAGCGCAATGAACAGACCGCAGAACATATCTGGCGCCAGCGCCGTCAGTTTTTCCTTAATGCACGCCTCAGGCAACGGACTTTGCGCCGCCACCAGCTTTATCACGCGCTCAAACGCCGCAGGCTGAGCAATAAGCTGCTGTAGCGAATTATCGTCGCGAAGCGCCACGTAGCGCGGCACACTTTCTACGGCCACATCTGCCATCAGCACAATATCACGCGATGACCTGCCCACGCGCAACTGATAACCGCCAGGCATCACTACCCAGTCGGCAAGCCCAGGATGCCAGCAGGCTAACTCCGCCACGCGGATATCGAGCGAAACGCAGCGGGTTTCCCCCGGCTCCAGCGCCACTTTGGCAAACGCCTTCAGCGCCTGGGGTTCACGCACCAGATCACCCTGCGGCGCACTCACGTACAGCTGGACAATCTCTTTGCCTGCCATACTGCCGCGGTTAGTGACATCCAGCTTGACTACCAGCCTGTCGCCTTCACTCACGCGCGATGAAGACAGGCGCAGATTGCTGTAATCAAACTGCGTATAGCTCAGCCCGAAGCCAAACGGAAACAGTGGCTTAAGCTGGCGCTTGTCATAATAGCGATAACCAACAAACAGTCCCTCGCCGTAGTAATGGCGCAGGTTTTCACCGGGATAATACAGCCAGGCAGGCGTTTCTTCGAGCGTGTTGGGCACCGTGACCGTCAGCTTGCCGCACGGGTTACGCCGCCCGAAGAGAATCTCTGCCACTGCCCGGCCCATCCCCTGGCCGGCAAAAAAAGTCTCCAGTAACGCTTTACAGTGGGGCAACCACGGCATCACCACCGCATCGCTGTTTGCCAGCACCACCACCACATTGGGCTGCACCGTTGCCACTTCGCGAATCAGGTGTTCATGGGCCGGCAAAATATTCAGATCTTTGCGATCGCCGTTTTCGCCATCTTCTCCCACGACAGTGCTGGCAAAAATAACCGCCACATCAGCCGTGCGCGCAAGCGCGAGCGCCTCTTCCAGTGCCTGGGTATCAGGCGTCATGTCATCCGGCGCGCCGGTGGCATACGCCACGCTAAAATCAGCACCAGCAACATCAAAAATCTCATCCAGCGGCCGGTCGAGCAGGTACGGCACGGTGGTTGCACAGCCAGAGCCCTGAATCACCGGCTCCTGCGCGGGCTTGCCAAGTACAGCAATACGGCGCACTTTCTCAGGCGTTAACGGCAGCAGCGCGTCGTCGTTTTTCAGCAATACAATGGATTCTGCCGCCAGCCTCTGCGACAACGCATGATGAGCCGGAAAATCTGCCTGCGTTCCCGGTCGCTGATTTTTTTGGACTTTATCAAGCAGCGTGAGCATTCTCGCGCAAGCGGCATCGACCGTCGCCAGCTTCAACGCTCCCGATTCAATGGCCTCCCGCAGCGTTTTTTTATCCCGTGCGGTTTCCGGCATCGCCAGGTCATTACCGGCCAGCAGCGACGCAGGCCGGTCCTTAATGCCATACCAGTCAGACATCACCAGTCCGTCATAGCCCCATTCGTCACGCAGCACCTGGCACAGCAGGAACGCATTCTGCGAGGTCTGTACACCGTTGAGGCGGTTATAGGACGACATCACCGTCCACGGGTTCGATTTCTCAATGGCGCGCTGAAATCCCGACAGATAGATTTCACGCAGCGCTCGCTCCTCAATGATGGAATCCATCTCGGTGCGGCGATATTCCGAGTTATTGGCGGCAAAGTGCTTAAGACTCGCGCCCACGCCTTCGCTCTGTAAGCCGTTTATCAGCGCGGCGGCGATGTCACCGCTCACCACTGGATCTTCAGCGTAATATTCATACCCGCGCCCGGCCAGCGGCGTGCGGCGAATGTTGATGCCTGGCCCCAGCAAAATGCCAACGCCCATATGCTGGCATTCACGCCCCAGCGCCTGCCCCATCTGATATACCAGCTCCGTATCCCAGCTGCACGCCAGGGTTGAGCCATTTGGAAAGCAGGTCGCAGGTTTGGAGGTGCTAAACAGCGCCTCGCTACCGCCCTTGCCGTCGGCGTCGTCGCCCTTTGTCTGGTCGGCAGTCTGGGTAATCACGGAGATGAAATCGTCCATACTCCACTTTTCATCGCCATCTATCTGCGCGGTGCTGTAGCGTACACCGTAGGTACCATCCGTCATGACAATGTCGCGAATGCCGTGCTGAGGCAACGAGGCCGTGCGCCACAGGCCGCTGCCGGTAAGCAGGTCAACTTTGTCCTGCGCCGACATAGCAGCAATGGTTGCGTTAATGTCTTTTTTCATCAGTGATCTCCTGCTTTCAGGCCGCGTTCTGCTTACGCAGGGTGATTTGCTGCACAATGCTGCGATAGGTTTTTTCATCCAGCGAATAGAACCAGACAAATACCGCGCTTAACACAAACATTACCGCCGGGAACAGCGTCATCATCAGATTGATGCCATTCACTGCCGGGGTGGATACCGCCGTGGCGTTATAGCCGAAATAATCCAGCATCCAGCCAGCACAGCCGCCGCCGATGGCCATTGCGATTTTGGTAATGAAGTTAAAGAAGCCGTAAATCGCTCCTTCGGCGCGCACCTCGTGGTGCCACTCGGCATATTCCACGGTATCGGCAATCATTGACCACATGGCAACAAACCCCATGCCGAGCGTAATACTGTAAAGACACACGCCAGTCATAATCAGCCAGATATTATTTCCCGCGACAAAATACTGCATGAGCAGGCCGAGCACGCCAATGAGCAGTGCCAGCAAGGTCATGTTTTTCTTGCCCATCAGCGAAATGGCTTTCTGAGAAATAATCGAGCCGAAAATATAGGCCGCAGACTGAATAAAAAAGAATGACGCGGTAAAACCTTCGTCAAGAATGATGTATTTAATGAAATAAATCGCAATCGCCATCCACACGGTATAGGCAATGTAGAAAAATACCGTAAACAGCGACAGGTTAATCAATGGCGGGTTACTGATAACCGCGCGTAGCATTTGCGCAAGCCCTGGTGCTGTCCCGCTGTTGTCTTCCGCCACGCGCTCTTTGGTCATGCCAAAGCAGGCAAGGAACATGAACGTTGCCAGCAGCGCAAAGCAGGAAACCGCGAAGACATAGCCCATACGCGCATCGTCCGACTGCGAAATCAGCAGGTCGGCGCTGGTCGAGACAATTAAGTAGCCGACAATCGCCAGTACAAAGCGATAGACAGAAAGCGATGAGCGCGAGTTTTCGTGCTGCGTCAGGCGGTTGGTGAGCGCGGAATAAGGTGTATTCACTGCCGTATAGGCGAGACAATAAATGGTATAGGAAATTAAGGCATACCAGAATTTCAGTTCACTCTCGATGCTGACAAAGCACAAGACCGTCAAAAAGCCGAGCGGCAGCGAGCCGTATAATAACCACGGACGCAGCTTGCCGTAACGACTGTGCGTTTTATCAACAAAGAAACCAACCAGAATATTAAAAAGCGCATCAATAACGCGGGCGATAACAAATATCAGGCTCGCCTGCGCCGCGCTGATGCCATAAATATCGGTATAGAAGAAAAGCAGGAATAGCGAGACAAAGCCAAAGGAAAGATTTGAGGCGAAGTCACCCAACCCGTAACCCACCTTTTCTTTGACACCAATGACGACGTAACTGTCTGAGAGTTTTTCCGTTGCTGCCATCGTAGAGCACCTGTTTTTGTTATGGTGGCGACCAGTATATGAGCGCAGCGCAACCGTCACTTTGCGTTATTTGTCCGGCTGTTTCCCTTTTTTTGTCGTATGTTGTGAGGTGTGAAGCGGGTCACAGCGAATGTACTCACACCTTCTGGGTTACCTGAAAAAAGCAGCGAGCACGGAATTAACCTTGTTTTAAGACCATAACAAGATAATTCACTTTCCCGTCCGGGCAGACATTACAAAAATAAATTATCAGCTCGCATTTCATTCACAAAACCTATTGATTCAAAAAAAATACCTTATTGCTTATTGCTTATTGCTTATTACTTATTGCTTATTGCTTATTGCTTATTGCTTATTGCTTATTGCTTATTGCTTATTGCTTATTGCTTATTGCTTATTGCTTATTGCTTATTGCTTTGAAAAAATTAAATCAATTTTTATCATACTAGCAAGAGCCATGTCTGATTTAAAATATGCGACTGGTGGTTATGGAGAAACTACCAGATTTTGCTTTATAAAATAAAGCCGTTCTGGTTACCATTGACCGACTGGTAGATCATTTTTTTGCAACCTTCAATATACAGACACATCTCACTTATATATTTTATATATTACACCAGCCGACTATTTCTGAAAATTATATTTATCAATTAAATATTTTTTTATTTTAGATGCATCTGTATAAATAAACCCATCATCTTTAATATTACAACTATAGAGACGAGGGTCGTTATTAACCTGTATATTTTCAGTGATAACACCATTTTTATTATACTGATAGGCATAGACCTTATAACATTCAGGATTGTCCTTCTCACCCCATGAGATCAAATTTACAACATTACTTTCACCTTTGACTTTCATAAAAAAAACAGATTGAACTAGTGTTGATATCGCATACATGTTCTCATAATTTTCGATAACCTCCTCACCATTTCGATCCTCTTTTACAAAGGCGAGATGATTATTGAGCACAAATTTTACATCAGTATCAGCCACTCCTTTGAGAGAAAAGGGGCCGTGATCAATAATCTCATTATTCTCTATATAATCCTTACCCGTTCGAAGACCTTTTTTTACCCCAGCCTTCTTACTGCGGCAAATGGTTTTACTAAGAGATAAAGGTGTTTGTTTTGGATATCCGTTAGCAAAAAAATAAGATTTTGCAAAAATATTATTTACATTCCCATCAAAAGCATAATAATTAACAATCCAACTATTACCTTCAATCGATAAAGGCCCCAGACTTATTACAGCGACATTTGCGATCCCCCAAGGACAAGACACGGAGAATTTTTCACGAAGAGTTGCATGCGATGCATTACCTTCTAAACCGATATCAATATGCTTCGTGACATTATCATTGCTTATTGCGAGCGTATAATAATTCCCATCATCAATACCATTACTCCCTGGAGATAGAGTATATTCGATAGCATAGCTATTAATTGAGACAAAAAAGATTAGCAAACAATTAAAACACCTCATAAAACACTCCCTTGTGCAAAAAATCAGTCAAATTATTAAATCTATCGTCATAGTAGCCATCATATCTATTAACTACTACTGCAATCGAATCGGCCACCTCTCAACCAATCCCTCTGTCAGCAGGTGATAAAATCTGAAACGGTGCGCGCTGTTGTCAGGCCAGTCCAGATAACTCAAATGCCCAATAATGTCCCCGGCCTTTACCAGGATTTCCTCTTCAGGCAGTACAACTTTATTAAACTCGCCTTTCTCTCGCGCTTTTTTCATCCATTCAGGGAGATAAGGTTCCTCACGCTTGAGATGCTCAGGATTAGCAGATATCCACACAGTCTCATCTACACTGGCACCTGAACGTACTCTCGCAGGCAAAGACTTAACGCGCACAAACGCAAAGGGAGCGGGCTGGCCGTCAAGCAAAAACGTGGCTTCTTCAATAATCTCAACAACGCTGTTTTTAAGTAACATTGAGTCGTTGGCTTTTTGCACCGGTGCTGCGTATTTTGGTTTTTCTTCTTCAGCTACCGCTTGTTCCGCGTCAGTAAGGCCTGTGCGTACCCAGCCCTCCAGCGGATTATCCTCTCTGATTCTTAATTTCGATGCCGTCACGGTCTCCTTTTGCGGTCCGTCTTCTTTGTATTCCTCAAGCGGCGCGATTTGCATCCATAGTGTATAAAAATCCAGGGCGTGTTCGGGTTTATTGCTGTCAGGCGTGCAGGTCGATTTGATAAGCAGAAAGGTAGAACTGAACTTGTGTGGCCTGTCTTTGTAATCAATGGTGGGATAGGCATCATTAAGACGCCGGGCAACTACCTTGCCATCCGTCATGCTCTTAAGGCCAGTCTGGCTGCCCGTTTGCCAGACGGCGCTGGCAGCGAAACTGTCAAAAAAGTGGATGCCGCCGTGCCAGTGGCCCTGCTGCTTGTACAGCCAGAACATATCGCCCTGCGTTCCCTGAAGCCCTTCCATAAACTCAGAAGCAGAACGATAGCCCTCTACCGGCAAAACCATTTTCATTCTTAACCATCCCTGTCAAAAATAATCTTATTGCTGCAAGCCAAATGAAATTCTTAGCCTTTTTATTACCTCATCAGGTGCGAGATTAAAAGCTAATTTTCTCAACCTTCTGGCGTACAGGGAAATTACGCCTCATCGGAAGTGGATGCTATTTACAGGAATAAATAACCGTTTGTAATAGTCTACGCGCCTTATATATTCATAGAATGAACAATAAATATCGCACAAATACATCTGAGCACGTCTTTTATATAAAAAAACCACGCGCAGGCATATATTCAACTTTCACGCCCGCAGCTTCCCCGCCATATGCAGTACCACATCTACGCCGCTGCGCTCAAGCGACAGCGACTCTGCGCGAGTAACCGCCTGGCGCGTCAGGCAGGTGAGCACGCCGCCGGGCGGCATTTCAATTGCCAGCCCCACGTCGCGCTCTTCAGCAGCGGCCATTGCCTCGTGCCAGCGCACGGTGCGCGACATATTCAGCGCAAGATCGGCCGCGATACGCTCCGGCTGCCAGATAACCCGCGCGCTGCTGCCGCTTAAATACTCAGAACGTGGGCGCGCTAACTCCACACCCTCAAAGGCCGCCTGTAGCCTGCACGCCGGTTCATCGAGCAGCGCGCAGTGCGACGGCACGCTCACCGCCAGCCGGTGTGCCTTGCTGGCCCCGCGCTCAAGCGCCTTTTGCGCCACGCGTGCCATCTGCTCATCGCTTCCGGCAATCACAATCTGGCGCTCGGCGTTAAGATTGGCGATATAAGTCCCCGCTTCCAGCAGCGGCTCCACCTGCTCCAGCGCAAGCCCCATAATCGCCGTTAAGCCGTAACCGTGCGGGTAAGCCTGCTCCATCAGGTCGCCGCGCAGCGCCACCAGCCGTAACGCATCGTCAAAACGCAGCGCACCGGCAATGACTGCCGCGGGAAAAGCGCCAATAGACAGCCCGCAGGTCATATCCGGCACCACACCACGGCGCTCCAGTTCACGCGCCCAGCCAACACCGGCAATCAACAGCGCAAGCTGCACGGCGCGGGTGTGCTTAAGCGCCTCGGGCGTATCCAGAGCATCCACCTCGTCGCCCAGCACCTGGCGCGCCTGGCTGAGAACATCGGAGCCGGCGGGTAAATCATGCAGCATACCGGGGCGCTGCGTACCCTGGCCGGGGAAGGTAAAGAGGATTTTCATGACGTCTCCTGTTGCCATGGATCGCGCGTGATCCGTGGCCCATACACGGTTTTCAGCAGTACCTGTCCGTCGCGCAGCCACTCAGCCAGCGCAAAACCACCCTGCGGGGTTTCCACCTGGGTATCAGCCCGGCACGGCAGCATTGTGGTGATGTGCCGCCACTGCTCAAGCAGCGCGAGTTGCGGCGGCTCAGGTGCGCGAATCAGCAAATCCAGGTCGCTGTCGGCATGCAGCACCGGGATGCCGGTTGCGAGCGCATAACCCACACTGCCGGTAATACCCCAGCTCCACGGCCAGTCGCGCAGCGCGAGTTGCACGGCAGCCTGTACCGGCGGCTGAGACACAAACGGTGATTGCAACAGTTGCTGGCTGTCAGCTAACGCCTGTGGCGCAATGCGCTTAACAATGCGCGACGGCGCCACCCAGCCCGCGGCGCGCTGGTCGCGCCGCAGCCCACGGACACCCACCGCAACCAGGCCGTCCGGGTGCGTATCACGCCGCACCACCACCGGCAGTTCAGGCCGCCACTGGGCGCTGACCCAGGGTGCGTCGACACCTTCGAGCGCATCAGGGGCATCAAGCCAGAGCAGGTCGTGAGGTTGCGGCGTTTGCATGGTTTACATTCCTGAGGTTAACGAGATAAACAGCGGCAACGTCAGGATACACAGAACCGAGCTTATCAGCAGCACCGCTTCGGCATCCGGCGACTGCACGCCAAAACGGTTGCCGAACACCACACCAAAGAAACCGGCAGACAGCGCCACCATCAGCACCGCGGTAATCGCCACCTGACCATGCAGCCCCAGCGCCAGCACGATGCCCCAGGCGATAAACGGCTGGATAAGCATGGTGGTGATGCTGGCGATAATCACCATGGTGTTAATTTTCAGGCGACGGGCAGAGAGAATAACCCCGGTCAGGAACAGCGCGGCAGCGGTAGCGGCAAGGCCCAGCGGTTTCAGTGCGGCCAATACCAGGTCCGGCATGTGGATACCGAGCGCGGAAAGAATCACCCCCAGCAGCGGCCCGAGCACGATGGGCTTTTTAAACGAGCGCCACATCAGCACTGGCAGCATGGCAAGCGTTGAGCCAGCCTGACCACCGGCGGCACGTGCTTTTTCGCGCTCCAGCACCAGCAGACACACCGGCGTCATCAGCACCGAGCCACAGGCGATGGACACCGCCACCGACAGCGAGGTTGACGGTCCTTCACCCAGCACCGCGCCAAGAATCGGCAGGCCAAGTGCGGCGTAGTTGGGCAGCGCCACCGTCAGCGTCAACACTGCGGCATCCTGCGGAGATTTATGAAACACCTTCACGGCGAGGAAATAGATGGCCGCCCAGGTTACCCACATCGCGAGCGTCAGCACCACCACCAATGGCGATTGCTGAACAATGCCCGCCCACGGCGTTTGAACGGTTGCACTAAACAGCGCGGCCGGTAGGGCAAAATCCATCACGAAAATATTAAGTAAGGACACATTCTGGTTATCCACCATTTTTGCCTTACCGGCCCAGAAGCCTAACAGCATGATGACAAAGATAGGCGCAAGGGCATGAATAATCACATAAGTCATATATTCACCAGTTATTAAAAAAGGAAGAGCACGAGCGCGATGTTATTTTTTTACAGCCGCTCCCGGACGGGCACCGGATGAGGTGCCCGCCGTTGCGGTCTGGCAGGTTTTATTAAGTGTGTTACCAGGCGTCGCGCATACGTTCGCGAACCAGCGCTGAACTGCGGCGGTTGTCAGCGCCGAGGCGGTTTCTCAGCGTGGGATCCTTGCGGGCCTCGCTGACGGCCTGCGCCAGTACCGCGTTTACCTGCGCCAGGTCGTTTGCTGTCGGCGCATCCGGGTTACTGATGTCCAGCAACGTAGAAAGCAGCCCCAGTGTTTCGTAGTTGCTGATGTCGTAGGCCATCGGCGGGATGGTAGACGCCAGTTTTTCCAGCTCTGCTACGCTACGCAGCGTAATGCGCGCGGCAGATTCTTTACCCATAGCGTGGATTTGCACGCCGCTGTCGTTAAAGGCAATCAGCCGGTTGGCCTGGTAGCCGTGGGCCAAAAACGCCCCGGACATGGCTTTGCCCACAATCAGCCCAATAACCGGGTGACCGGCCAGGCGCGCATTTGCATAGGCCGCGGCAGCCCCGGCCAGCGCCTGGTGAATACCAAACGCTTCTTCGCGCCTACCGTAAGCCTGACTGGGCACATCAATCACGGCAACGATAGCGCGCTTATGGTCTTTGTTCGCGTCTTCGGCGATGGTTTCACTGACCACTTTGCCCAGCGTCCAGCCTTCCAGCAGCCCCACTTCGCCCTGTGCTGCGCGCGGATAATGGTTGTTAGCATCCGGCACCACGGCAATAAAGCGCGCTGCTTCACCGCCGATTTCGCCATCGGCCACCTGCACCGACGGGCATAGCCCGCTCATGCGCTGGGTATTGGGCGCAAGTTTTGCAAGCCAGGTTGCGCCACGGCTTTGTGTCTGGCTCATTTATTCACCTCCCCAAAAAGCTGTTTAATCTGCGCGCTGTCGGCCTGCTGACGGGTATCGAAATTTGTCAGCCGGTCGAGATACCACTGGTAATTGTCGGTGCGGTGTTTCGCCGGTAGGCCTTTAGCGATAAAGCCGTTCACCGCCTGCTTCACCGCATTAACGCCATCTGCCACCAGCGCATCCACCAGCCCGCTGTGATAGCGCGCCTCGCCGCCGGTCATGCTCCAGATAAACGGGCGGTCGCGGGAGTCGTACTCTTCAATGCCCGCTTCCTGCTCAATGACCTGCGGCCCGTTAAGCCCCAGGCGCGCCTCACGGGTCACAATCAGGTAGCTGCACAGCGCGGCGGCAATCGACATCCCGCCAAAACAGCCCACGGTCCCGGCCACAATGCCAATCACCGGTGTATAGCGACGCAGGTCAACAATGGCGGCGTGGATATCCGCAATCGCCGCCAGGCCCAGGTTCGCTTCCTGTAAGCGCACGCCGCCGGTTTCAAGGCTCAGTACCGCCTGGGTCGCAATACCGTTACGGTTATCTTCTGCCGCCAGCTCCAGCGCCGCTGCCATTTTGGCACCGGACACTTCGCCCATGCTGCCGCCCTGGAACGCGCCTTCAATGGCAACCACCACTGCCGGTTTGCCGTTAATGGTGCCTTTGGCCACCACCATGCCGTCATCGGCCTGCGGCACAATGCCCTGCGGCCCGAGCCATGGCGAGATAATGCCCGCAAACGGGTCGAGGAGTTCGCGATAGCTGCCGTCATCAAGCAGCGCCCTGGCGCGCTCACGCGCTCTCAGTTCAATAAAACTGCTGTCGTCACGCATGGCTTACCTCCTCAAACACCTGTTCGATGCGGATGCGCGCCACGCCCGGCGTCGCTCCAAAATCGTGGATTTGCATCCGGCCCGCGGGCAGGCTGCCCGTCACGCCAATTCGGTCAAACAACGCCTGCCAGCGCGCCTGGCTGTTATCTACCGAGGTCGTAATATCGACGTTCAGCGTGCTGCCGCTCTCGGCGGTAAACAGCACTTCCATATCGCCGGAACCGACCACACCTGCCAGCGCATGCCCGCGGGCATTGCGGGTTGCCGGAAGTGACAAAGTAATTTTTTCCATAACACCCTCTTAATTCGGTTTGCCTGCATTCATAGCAGGGTTGGCTGTGCGATGCGGTCAAGCAGCAAGGTAGCGGCCAGTAAATCTGCCGCACCGCCCGGCGAGGCGTTGAGCATGAGCATCTGCTTATCAAGCGCTGCCAGCGCCGCTCTGCCCCGCGGCTGCGCGCAACCGCCTGCCGCCAGTACCGCACGCGCGCCATGCTGCATGGCCTGTAGCCCTTCAAGCCCCGCCCTGGACAACACGCAGGTGTCGCTAAGCGTAGTCATGATGGCCATCAGCGCATCAAGCTGCGCCTCGCTCTCGCTGGCCCCCATGCTGCGGCTTAAGCGCAGCTGCGGCAGCGCCAGGCGCATGATGTGCGGGAAGCCAGCCTGCGCTTCCTCACGCGCGCCGGGTACCCGGTAGCGGTGCGTGGCGCGCAGACCTTTACTGAACAGCTTCGGTGCAGCGCTGTCGGGCAGTTTTGCCAGCTCGGCTGCCGTCTGCGCTATTGCCTGTGCATCTGCCTCCTTATCCAGCATGGCCGCCGCACTCACCAGCAACCCCAGCGCCCAGATAGCGCCACGGTGGGTATTCACGCCGCCCGTTGCCGCCATCATCTGCGCCTCGCCTTCGCGCCCAAGCCGCCCCACAGTCTGGCGCAGCGCGATATCCACCGGCCGCTGCCAGCTTTGCAGCGCCAGCGCATAAAAGGTCGGCGTCAGGCTGTGAGCAGAGCGCTCCATCAGTTCAAGCGTCAGGTCGTGGTGCGCACCACTGCCGCGGCTGTCTACCAGACCCGGTTTGGGGCTAAGACGCGCTTCGTCTATCAGGCTTTGGGTAGCAAGGCTCGCCAGTTGCCGCGCACGCGCCAGGCTGCCTGTCTGCGGCTGTAGTTTCATTACCAGCTCCGGAATTTTGCCGGTGGGTTATAAAGCCCGCCCGACCATTCCACCAGGTCAGCGACGCTGCCTGCGGCCAGCAGAGAACGGGTGGCGTCGGTGCGGCGAATGCCAATATCTTCCGGGTAGACCACTTTTCCACTCTGGCGCAACGCCGCGACGCGTTTGGCATCGACTCCCAGGCCGATATCGGTGATACCGGCAACGGCAGCCACCATCGCCCGGCGTTCTTCCAGACTGTCAGCGCGGTAGAGGTAGGCAATACCCTCTTCGGTCAGCACGTGAGTGACGTCGTCGCCGTAAATCATCACCGGTGCCAGCGGCATCCCGGCGGCTTTCGCCACATCAACGGCATCGAGTTTTTCAACAAACGTGGGTTTCACACCGGCCTGGAAGGTTTCCACCATCTGCACCACCAGCTTTTTGCCGCGCTGCATTGGGTCCGGTTCGGTCATCATGTTGAGCCAGGCGGGTGTGGCGTGACGGCGACCGTGGGGGTCGTGACCCATGTTCGGCGCACCGCCAAAGCCAGACAGGCGGCCGCGGGTGACGGTTGAGGAATTAGCAAGGCCATCAATCTGGAGCGTTGAACCAATGAACATATCGACCGCATACTGGCCCGCCAGCTGGCAGAGGGCGCGGTTGGAGCGCATGGAGCCGTCGGCCCCGGTAAAGAACACGTCCGGGCGCGCGCGGATGTACTCTTCCATCCCCAGTTCGCCACCAAAGCAGTGCACACTGTCCACCCAGCCGCTTTCAATGGCCGGGATCAGCGTCGGATGCGGGTTCAGCGTCCAGTGTTTACAGATTTTGCCTTTCAGACCGAGCTGTTCGCCCCAGGTCGGCAGCAGCAGTTCAATGGCGGCGGTGTTAAAACCAATACCGTGGTTAAGCGACTGCACCTGGTGCTCAGCGTAGATGCCTTTAATTGCCATCATCGCCATCAGGATGTGTTCCTGCTTGATAAGGCGCGGGTCGCGGGTAAACAGCGGTTCAATAAAGAAGGGCTTGTCGGCTACCACCACAAAATCCACCCACGAGCCGGGAATGTCCACGCGCGGCAGGTCGGTTTCATCATCCACCAGTTCGTTAACCTGGGCGATGACAATGCCGTCGCGAAACGCCGCGGCCTCAACCAGCGCTGGCGTATCTTCGGTACTCGGTCCGGTGTAGAGGTTGCCCTTGCGGTCGGCCTTATAGCCAGCAATCAGCGCCACGTTAGGCACCAGGTCCACATACAGGCGGGAGTAGAGTTCGATATAGGTGTGAATAGCGCCAATTTCCAGCACACCGTCTTCCAGTAGCTGCGAAATGCGCAGGCTTTGTGTGCCAGAGAATGAGAAGTCGAGCTTGCGGGCGATGCCCTTTTCAAAGATGTCGAGGTGCTCACTGCGTCCGACGCTTGGCATGATCATGTGCAGATCGTGCACTTTCTGCGGATTAACCTGCGCCAGCGTGCGGGAAAGAAAGTCGGCCTGCTTCTGGTTGTTCCCTTCCAGCACCACTCTGTCGCCTGGCGCTATCAGTTTTTCCAGCATCTCGGTAAGGTCTGCGCCAGAAAGCACCTTGCCGTTGACGGGGACGGACGCAATGCGCCGCTGTTTCTCAGTACGGCGCGTGTTCCACTGCCGCGCTGGCGTTTGCCCGGATAGCATTATTAACCTCCTGATTCAGCGAATCATGTTGATCTGCTTAACGTTGGATAAAGTTTGCACCGCAGACACGCGGGTATCAATTAACCACATGAACGAATCGTTAGCCTGCGAGTAATGATCGGGATGAGATTTTGTGATGAAGGTCGCAGGCGAAGTGCTGCGTGGGGAACTACGGTACAGAAGCCGCCGGGCGGCAAAACAGGGCCCGGCAGAAAAGGAGATTAGTTAAGGCGAATGAGCCTGTCTGCATCAAGCTTTACGCCGTCGTCGTCCCGGTCGATATTACCGACCACGCGCACCTGCCTGCCGATGAGTCGCTTATCATCATCGCAGTCTTCCACATCAATGGCGATACGCCCGGTGTTGTCACGCAGCCAGTAGTTGTCATCCTCCCCAGTGCGCCCGGTGACTTTGCCTTCAAGCGTAACGCGTGCATCGTCGTGCATTTGTTTTGCCTCATCCACAGTAACACACTCCTGGCAGCCTCTCGTCGCCCAGGCGATGTTTGACGACACGCACAGTAATCCGGCAATAAGCAACAGCGCTTTGTTCATATGTCTTCTCCCTGAAATCACATGTCTGTATCTATTCCTGACGGATAACGCTGCCAATGTACCACAGCCCGGCTATGGCCGGGATGCAGGCCACTGCGAGTGTTTTACCCAAAAATAATGAGAAAAATGAAGATCATGGCATGAAACCAGGCCCAGACGCACAAAATCAGAAAATTGTTCCGGTAAACCGCTGCCACGCCACACTGTCGCGAGAAAAAGACACCCGGCACAAGGAGCACAAAATGCAAAAAAATGGTACTTTCCGCCGCTAGCCCAGGCGCGTCAGGACAGAGTAAAGCGGTGCCAGTCGCCCAAACGCCCCACGTAATATATCGACCAGTTCCGGTCCATACAGCGGCGCCATATCCCGGCGTTCATCTATCAGCGCAAAGGTTTTTTTGTTGTACCAGTCCGCCAGTTCCGGCTGCTGGTCTTTAAGCAATGGGCGCTTGTAGCTCTCACCTTCCAGGGCAAACCCGCTGCGGATATCCGCGACCGTTGCCAGGAAACTGCGCGGATTATCGGCAATATAGTCGCGAAAACGCGTCATGGTGCTACGCGAAGCGCTGTAGTAACCCATGCCGTAACGCCAGCCATCGGGCATGATTTCAAAGAAAAAGGTCGGTGAGTCAGAAAGCGTTTTACGCGGGCGCTTAAAGGCAATCCAGACATTGCTGCGATAAGGAGATTTATCGTGAGAAAAACGGGTATCGCGGTGAATACGCGACAGCGTTTTGCCAACGGCGGGGCGCACTTCAAGCAGGTCATCAATAAACTGCATATCTGCTGCCAGCTCATCAACCAACAGGCGCAGCGGCGCAACAATGCCTTCATCGTAGGTTTTGCGGTTTGCGCCAAACCATTCTTTATTATTGTTCTGGCTCAGAAGCTGCAAAAAATTCACTGCGTCAGGCGTAAACCCAATAAAGTTGCCCATGTGTCCCTCTGTTGTGCAGGCAGGTTTGCCCATCACCTTAGCGAAAGGCTCCCTTGCCGAACAGCGTCAGGCGCGCGTTTTGCGTAACATCGCGTAAAATGGCATAAAAAAAGCCGGGAGAACCCGGCCTGAGAGATTAGCGGAATTTCTTGTGGTAGGTATTGCGAGTCTGCTTAAAGTCTTCAGCGGCGGCTTTCGCCTCAGGAATTTTCCCCTCTGCCACCAGCTTTAACGCGCCATCAATCTGGCCTACCAGCAAGTCCAGGCCTCGGCGAAACTCCTGCATTTCCGGGCTGTCTGGCGCTTTGCCTGCAAGCTTTGGCGGCGTTGCCTTTTGTGCATCCAGCGCCGCAGCGCGCATGGTGGTGAGCGCGTTTTTCATCTCGCCCGCGTCGTCGGTTTTCAGCACTGTGCGCAGGTTGCCGTTGAGGATATCCATGTCCTCTTCCAGGTCGCGCGCCAGCGTGCTGGCACTTGTCGCCAGCAGCACGGCGGCGGTCAGTATCGCAATAACAGGTTTCTTCATTGGCTCACATCCTCAGTTCACAGCACGGTTAACATCGCCAGCCGCAGCGGCTGGCGTCATTCAAGGCATCCTGCGTTGATGTTGTGTTCTTCCTGTTAAACCTTTACGCCAGCGCGTTACTGGCCCGCGATTTTCATCTCTGGCAGCAGCACCGAGCCGCACTGAATGTTGCTGCGCGTTTCGATATCGTTACCAACAGTGACGATGTTACGCCACATATCCTTGAGGTTACCGGCAATGGTGATTTCACTCACCGGGTACTGAATCTCGCCGTTTTCTACCCAAAAGCCGGACGCACCGCGTGAATAGTCGCCGGTAATGCCGCTCACGCCCTGGCCCATCAGTTCAGTCACCACCAGCCCGGTTCCCATTTCTTTGAGCAGACCGGCAAAGTCCAGCCCCTGACCGGCAATACGCCAGTTATGAATGCCTCCCGCATGGCCGGTGCTGTGCAGCCCCAGTTTGCGCGCGGCATAACTGGTCAGAAGCCACTGCTGTAGCACACCGTCTTTAACGATATCGCGGCGCGAGGTGGCAACACCTTCGCTGTCAAACGGCGTGGAGGCCAGCCCCTTGAGCAGATGGGGGTGCTCTTCAATAGTCAGCCAGTCAGGCAGAATCTGTTTGCCAAGCGAGTCCAGCAGGAAGGTGGATTTGCGGTAAACCGCGCCGCCGCTGATGGCACCCACCAGGTGGCCGAACAGACCGGTTGCCACTTCGCTGGCAAAAATTACCGGTGCGGTCATGGTAGCGAGTTTGCGAGGAGCAAGACGGGCCAACACGCGGCGTGCGCACTCGGCGCCCACCCATTCAGGGCTTTGCAGCGCGTCCAGCTCGCGAGAAATGGTGTACGCGTAATCGCGCTCCATGCTGCCGTTCTCTTCGCCAATCACGCAGCTTGAGAGCGAATGGCGCGAGGAGCAGTAGCTCTGCAGCATGCCGTGGCTGTTGCCAAACACCTTCACGCCGTAGTGGCTGTTAAAGCTGCCGCCTTCGGTGTTGGTGATGCGCTTATCTGCCTGAAGCGATGCCTGCTCGGCGCGAGCGGCGAGCGCAATGGCCTGCTCTGGCTCGATGTCTGCCGGGTGAAACAGGTCAAGATCGGGAGCGTCAAAAGCCAGCAGGTCTTTTTCTGCCACGCCCGCGCACGGGTCCGGTGAGGTGTAGCGCGCAATATCAATCGCGGCCTGCACGGTGCGGCTGATGGCGTCCGGGCTGAGATCGGTTGAAGAGGCGCTGCCCTTGCGGTTCTGGTGATAAACGGTAATGCCCAACGCGCCATCGCTGTTGAACTCGACGTTTTCCACTTCGCCGTAGCGCGTGCTGACGCTGATGCCGGTGGTATTCGAAACCGCCACTTCCGCACCGTCTGTACGCCCTTTGGCCAGCTCAAGCGCCTGCGTTACGGCCTGTTCCAGTGCTTTGCGCTTGTGCGCAGCTTGTGTGATTACTTTCATTACCAATGCCATACTGTAGGGTGAGTATGACTGAAGTCTAACAGAGAACCCTTTGGGCATGCGCGTCCAGGGTGGTAGTATTGCTCTCTTTTTTAAGGAGCCTGAGATGACAAAGCAGCCCGAAGACTGGCTCGATGACGTGCCCGGTGATGACGAAAACGATGACGACGATGAAATCATCTGGGTCAGTAAAAGTGAAATAAAGCGCGATGCCGAAGAGCTCAAGCGCCTGGGCGGCGAAATGATCGATCTTGGCAAAAACGCGCTGGATAAAATTCCGCTCGACGAAGAGCTGCGTGACGCCATCGAACTGGCGCAGCGCATCAAGCGTGAAGGCCGCCGCCGCCAGATGCAGCTTATCGGCAAAATGCTGCGCAGCCGCGACGTGGAGCCTATCCGCCAGGCGCTGGATAAGCTCAAAAACCGCCATAACCAGCAGGTAGCGCTGTTCCATAAGCTGGAAATGCTGCGCGACCGCCTGATTGAAGACGGCGATGATGCTATCCCTGAGGTGCTGAACCTGTGGCCGGATGCTGACCGCCAACAGTTGCGCACACTTGCCCGTAACGCTAAAAAAGAAAAAGAAGGCAACAAACCCGCCAAGTCTGCGCGCCTGATTTTCCAGTATCTGCGCGAGCTGGCCGAGGCCGAATAAACGCCCTTCCCCTCTGAAATCCGCAAATACCCTTTGCGGATTTTTTTATCCATTCCTGCCCGAACAAAGGCAAAATCAGTCGATTAGCCGCAGCCGTACGAAAGATGAGCGTGTATACTACACACGTTTTTTATCCGCCTTTTATGGAACACGACGATGACCAGGAACCTCGCAAAATTCTTTAGCGCCTTTGTGCTGATTTTTACGCTCACAGGCTGCGGCTATAACGATATCCAGACCAGCGACGAGCAGACCAATACTACCTGGTCTGAGGTGCTTAACCAGTACCAGCGCCGCGCGGACCTGATTCCGAACCTGGTTGCCAGCGTGAAGGGCTATGCCACCCACGAAAAAGAGCTGCTGGAAGCGGTAACACTTGCCCGTTCACGCGCTAACACCGCAACACAGAACCTGAAGGCTAACCCGGAAGACGAGAAGAATCTTGAGCAGTGGCAGCAGTCGCAGGTGCAGGTCACCCGCACGCTCGGCCAGATGATGGTGCTGGGCGAGCGTTACCCGGAGCTTAAATCTCAGGAACTGTTTCAAAACCTGATGGTGCAACTTGAAGGCACCGAGAACCGCATCGCCGTGGCGCGCGGTCGCTACATCAAAGCCATTGAGTTGTACAACATCACCGTGCGCCAGTTCCCGGCCATGATGACGGCAAAAGTCATGGGCTATAAGCCGAAGAAAAACTATCTCCCGGACGACGTAGAAACCATCACCAAAGCGCCGACCATTGATTTCGGTAGCAAGTAACGCCGGGAGAAGACGATGCGCACCTTTTTGCTGATGCTGGCGCTTTTTTGTGGGCATGTCGCGGCGGCTGACGTTGCGGTGCCTGAACTGCGCCAACAGGTCACCGACCTCACCGGTACGCTGAGTCAGGCGCAAATCAACGCCCTCACCCAGCAAACGCAGCAACTGGCACCGGCACAGGTCGCTATTCTGGTGGTGCCAACCACGGGTCAGGAAACCATTGAGCAGTACGCCACACGCGTGTTCGACCAATGGAAGTTGGGCGATAAAACACGCAGCGACGGCGTGCTGCTGTTAGTGGCCTGGCAGGACCACACGGTGCGTATTGAAGTCGGCTACGGCTTTGAAGGCGCCCTCACCGACGTGCAGAGCGGGCAGATTATCCGCACCGCCATTATTCCCGCCTTTCGCGAAAACAACCTCGCGCTGGGACTACAGCTCGGTGTGAACCAAATTGGTAAATTGCTGGCCGGTGAGCAGCTACCGGTGGAGCAAAGACCTGCCCCATCTGCAAACAATAACGCGGACGATGGGTCGATATTCCAGTATCTGTTACTGGGTCTGTTTGGGCTACCGGCGTGGATTTTCCGCAAAGGCAACGTCGTGATGCGCGGGTTAAAAAGCGGTGTCACCATCGGTGCCTGTAGCTGGCTATGGTCGCTCTTCTTTGCGTCATCCAGCCTGCCGTTGATCACGGTTCTTGGCATTACCTTTGGCAGTTCCGTGCTGGTTATTGTCTTGCTGACCGTTGGCGCACTGGGTTTCTTTCGCGGCGGCGGCGGCGGACGTGGGGGGCGCGGCGGAGGCTTTGGTGGTGGCTTCGGCGGCGGTTTTGGCGGCGGCTCCAGCGGCGGTGGTTTTCGCGGCGGTGGCGGCTCCAGCGGCGGCGGCGGTGCCTCCGGGCGCTGGTAACAGACAAATAAAAAAACTGGCCCAGCACAATGGGCCTGTTGCTTTTTGACATTGTGGCATTGCATCCGTTTGCCGTACAGTGCAGCCACTAAAGGGGCGTCGGCCCGCCCAGGAAAATAAGGAAAACCGGTCCTCATCCGGTGATATTCATGACAGAAGACTGTCAGGAGAAAAGGATGCATCTCATTTGGCTATTTTTTGTGCTCTTTTGCAGCCAGGCCAGCGCCACACCTGTTGCCGTACCTGAACTGCGCCAACAAGTTACAGACCTCTCAGACACGCTGAACCCCGCGCAAATTCGCGCACTCACCGGGCAAACCCAACAATTAGCCCCAGCGCAGGTAGCGATTTTGGTGGTCCCCACCACGGGCGAGGAAACCATTGAACAGTATGCCACCCGCGTGTTTGATAAGTGGGAGCTCGGGGATAAAGCGCGTAGCGACGGCGTGCTGTTACTGGTGGCCTGGCAGGATCACACCGTGCGCATTGAAGTCGGTTATGGTCTTGAGGGAACGCTGACGGATGCCCAGAGTGGGAAAATCATCCGCACGGCGATTATTCCGGCTTTTCGAGAAAACAATCTGGCGCTGGGGTTACAACGCGGCATAGCGCAAATTGGCACGCTGTTGGCAGGTGATTCTATTGTGTCTCCCCCCTCCTCATCTCCTTCTGTCATGAAGAGTCCTGCGCAAATTAATACCCTGTTTCAGATAACACTACTGGCATTTTATATCCTGACAGCCTGGGTTTTTCGGACCAAAAACAGACTAATAAAAGCAATAAAATGTGGCCTGTTTATTATTATCGGCTGCGAGATATGGGCGGCCTTTTACCCTTCCGTCAGCGTATCACATGGATTTATCGCGTGTGTCGGGCTGGCAGGCGCGGTATTACGCTATGTGTTCCTGACCCCTGTCAGTAAGGATAGCTCTGGCAGGGGCAGACGTCTCTCAGGCCGTTCCAGCAACAGGGGGGCAAGACGTCACGGTAGCCGTTCCCGTGGTGGAGGTGGTTACAACGGCGGTGGTGGCTCAAGCGGTGGTGGCGGTGCCTCAGGGCGCTGGTAACCTTTTACCGCCCCGGTTTGGACTTGCTGGCGTTGAAACCTGATGCAGATTATCTTACGGTGCACCTCAACATAGGTTTTAGCCAGAGAAACCAGGCAAAGGAAAACGGATATTAGCCGGTGATATTAATGACAGGGAGACTGTCAGGAGGAAAGGATGCATCTCTTTTGGTTAATCCTCGCACTGTTTTGCAACCAGGCCCACGCGACACCCCCCGTTGCCGTGCCCGACCTGCACCAGCAGGTCACGGACATTACCGGTACGCTGAACCAGGCGCAAATAAATGCGCTTACGCAGCAAACCCAACAATTAGCCCCGGCACAGGTAGCGATTTTGGTGGTCCCCACCACGGGCGAGGAAACCATTGAACAGTATGCCACCCGCGTGTTTGATAAGTGGAAGCTGGGCAATAAAGCGCGTAGCGACGGCGTGCTGTTACTGGTGGCCTGGCAGGATCGCGCCGTGCGCATTGAAGTCGGTTATGGTCTTGAGGGCACACTGACGGATGCCCAGAGTGGGAAAATCATCCGCACGGCCATTATTCCGGCCTTTCGAAAAAACTATCTGGCGCTGGGCTTACAGCTCGGTGTGAGTCAAATCGGCAAACTACTGGCCGACAGCCAGCCTGGGCAAGGGAAGCAGTCCATTATCAACAGCGATGCGCTAACGGGCATGGCACCTGGCACTCAGGCACAGGGCGATTCAACGCCTCCGGCATTGAATGCACAACCCGCACCGCTTAAAGAGCCTCATCAGTTCAGATACACTTTTCCTGAGGAAACATACCCTGCGACTCGCGCACCGCTGGTTCGGCAAACACCGTCGCCTTCACACAGCGATATCCGTTCAGAACCGCTGTTCCAGTATGCTGCTAATCTTCTGATTTTGCTGCCTTTTTTCTTGTTTCGCCGTAACCCTGTCCTGCTGCGTTATCTGAAACGCGTGGTTATGATTGCCGTCACCGTCTGTTTATGGTTATTAACTTTTTCGCCTGAAATAATAAGCGCTCAGGCGATATTTTTCTTCCTTCTCACCGCTCTGGCGCTGCTTTACTGGCGAGCACGCAAAGCTCGCAGGGGCGGCGGCAACCGTTCAGACGCCAGCAGTTCGTATAGCAGCGATGACAGCTATTCTTATAGCAGTGACAGCAGCAGTTCTTACAGTAGCGACAGTTTTAGCGGCGACGGTGGCTCCAGCGGCGGTGGCGGCGCTTCCGATCGCTGGTAAAAAAAGCCCGGTTTAACCGGGCCTGATGCATTCTGATAAAGCAAAACGGGCTTATATCCCCGCCATTACCACACAGCGTAAATCGTGGTTAAAGCGCTGATACAGCGCTTCATCAATGGCCTGTGGGCAACTGAGCACAATCAGTTCGTGGTCTTCAATGCCAGGATGATACGTCGGGTGACGATGCACATACGGATTCGCCACAAAGCCCATCGACTCATAAAAACGCAGCCGCTTGTGGGCTATCTCGGTGGTCAGCGGGTCAATTTCCAGAATCACCAGCGGATGGCGTGCCAGCAATTGCCCCAGCAGCTTTTTACCGTAGCCCTGCGAGCGCAGGCTGCTGTCTACCGCCAGGTGCTCAATATAGCTGTAGCCGTTAAAGGTCCACAGGCCGCTCAGCCCAACAAACTGCTCGCCGTCGAACCAGGCCTCCAGCGCATAATGCGGGTCAGCCAGTGCCCGCTGTTTAGCCGGGAAATCGCGCTGTTCATGGTGAGGAAACGCCTGGGTATACAGCGCATCAACGCGGGTGAAGAGTTCGGACTCCGGGGTGGTCAGTTTTACTGAGGTCAGCATCTCGTCCTTCCATAAAAAATAACCTGCTCCGGGTGGAGCAGGTTACAGGGTTACCACTTAGTCAATCAGGTGGGCAATATCGTCGTGTGCCACCGCTGGCGGGTCTTTACGCAGACCGCGAGTAATGAACAGCAGCCATATAACGCCCACCGCCAGCCAGATCAGGCCCACAATCAGCGCGTCTTGCGACAGGTTCAGCCACAGCCACACCGACATAATCACGCCCATGGTCGGCAGCAGACCGTAGTTAAACAACGCCTTCGCGCCGCGGCGCTTCTGGTTGATAAGGAAGTGTTTAATCACGCTCAGGTTCACAAAGGTGAAGGCCACCAGCGCGCCGAAGCTAATCATTGAAACCACCAGCTCCAGGCTGATAAACAGCGCAATCAGCGACACCACAGCCACAAAAATGATGGCGCGGTACGGCGTGTGAAAACGCGTGTGCAGATGGTAGAACACCTTGCGCGGCAGCACACCTTCACGACCCATCGCGTAGAAAATGCGCGACACGCCGGTCTGGGCGGTCATTGCCGAGGCATACACACCCGTCAGGTAAGCGGCGAGGAAGAAGTTATACATCCACTTACCGCCCGCTTTTTCAGACACGGCGAGGCTCGCGGTGTCCTGAATCGGGATCAGCGACTGCCAGTCCGGGTAAATCAGGTGCGCGGCGTAAGACACGGCCATGAAAATACCACCGGCCAGCACCACGGTAATGAGGATGGCACGCGGTAGCGTGCGTTTCGCATCGTCGGCCTCTTCAGCCATCGTCGCGATGGCGTCAAAACCGAGGAACGCCAGGCACAGCACCGCCGCCCCGGCAAACAAGCCGCTGAGATGGCCTGCATTGACCATAATCGGGCGCAGCAGCGCCTCCGGGCTGAGATCCGCCTGGCTGAACGACAACGCAATAAACAGCACGATGAATACCATCTGTGCAGCAATGAGCGTGAAGTTCACCGAGGTCAGCAGACGCACGCCAAGAATATTCAGCAGGCTGACAGAAACAATCGATCCCAGAACAAAGACGGCGGCGGGAATAGCCGGGAACGCCTCATGCAAAAAGATCCCTAAAACCAGGTAATTCAGAATAGGCAGGAACAGATAGTCGAGTATCTGCGCCCAGCCAACCAGAAACCCCATCTTGCCGCCAAAGCAGCGCTGCACATACGAGTAGGCCGAACCCGCCAGCGGCAGCGCGCTGGTCATCCGGCAATAGCTCAGGGCAGTGAAAAGGATGGTGATGATTGTCAGCAAATACGCCACCGGTAAATGGCCTTCACTGAGTACAGTGACCTGGCCATAGGTGGTAAATACGCCAAGAGGCACCATATAAGCCAGGCCGAAAGCGACCAGAGCCGGGGTTTTAAGAACTCTACGCAACTGATTTGTTTGTGGCATTTCCCGTATCATCTCCTGATGCAGCACAAGGCACCGCTGTGTACACGCCACCCGCAGGCGGCAAATAGAACCGCGATTCATGCGGTCCCTAAAAAGTGGGACGGATAATACCCGCACTGGACGCAAAAAGCCGCCGCCTGTGCGGTTAAATACGCTTATCCATTCGTCATTCATTGCAATGGTTAACAGCAAATTAATAAGGCCCGAATGTATTTAACATTCAGGCCTCGTTGATATTACTGCGACTGCCAGACCACCTTACCGCCGATCACGGTGCGCGCAATCTGCGTTTTAAATAACTGCTCTGGCGGCTCGTTGAAAATATCGTTTTTCAGCACGATCAGATCGGCAAGTTTACCCGGCTCCAGCGAACCAATTTCATGGTCACGGGCAATCATCCAGGCCGCGTCGATGGTTGCTGAGCGCAGTACTTCGATGAGCGTCAGGTTTCTGTCGTTATCCAGACGCGGACCGGCCGGGTTACCCTCGCTGTCCCAGGCGCAGCGCGTCATGGCAATTTGCAGGTTATACCACTCATCCAGCCTGTCGATAGGCCAGTCGCTGCCATAAGCAATGCGCGCACCGGCGTCGAGGAAACGCCCCTGCGGCTCCAGGTGCGGGTAACGGTCTTCGCCAAGCATGGCGCGCTCTTCATCAATCAGCACCGCAGGCAGACCGGCCCACTGGTAAGAGAGCACCGCCGCCGCACCCAGGCTTGCAAAGCGCGCGTAGTGGCTGGCAGCCGCCAGTTCGTTATGTGCAAGCCCAGGGCGCACGTCTTTGCCCGGGAAGGCCGCACGCATTTTTTCCAACGCGTTTAGGGTCATCTCGATCGCCCCTTCCGCCACCGTGTGCATATGTGGATGCACACCGGTACGCCCACATTCGTGAATCAGCGCTTCGAACACTGGCTTAGTGAAATACAGGTCGCCGTAGCGTTCGGTGGGCTGCCAGTTCGGCTGCTCGTGGGTGCCGACGTTTTCCCGGTATGGCTCAAGCAAAGAGGCGGTCATGGTCGGCGGTTGCAGCACACCGTCAACGAAGAATTTAACATGGCTCAGGCCAAAGCCCGGTTGTGGTCCCCACTGAGGGTCATTCCACTGCTGGTTAAACGCCACAATCTCATCCAGCGCGCGGGCGGCGTCTGCCGGACCGTCAACGCTGTCCGGGGTAATTTCTTTCGCACCACATACGCGCAGCGTCAGCTCGCCGCGCTCGCGTAGGGCGTTAAAGGCAATCAGCTGCTCGTCATAAACGCGGGTGTCCATCACGGTCGTAACGCCCTGCTCGTTGAGCACCTGCTGCACATGGCGGGCAATCAGCACACACTGTTCCGGCGTGCCGGTTGGGATGCTGTCAAACGCGCGCATGGCCGGAGCATCTTCAAGGATACCGTTGAGGCGGCCGTCTTCATCGCGGCCAATCTGCCCGTCGGCAGGCACCGGCGTGTTTTCGTCAATGCCGAGCATTTCCAGCGCACGGCTGTTGGCGGCAAGGGTATGACAATCGTTTGAGAACAGCACCACCGGGCGGCAGGTGTTAAGCGTATCAAGCGCCTTGCGGCTCATGTCTGCGCCGACGGGCATCATCGCCTGACGCTGCCAGGCGCGCACAGAAAGCCAGTCGTCTGCTTCCTGGAGCGGGTCGCGGTCCAGATGTGCCTGAATTTTCTCCAGCGTCTGCTCAACCGTCAGGGCCGCATAATCGAGCTGGCAACCACGCAGCTGCTTACCGCCCCAGAACGGGTGCATATGGCTGTCGATAAGCCCCGGCAGCATCACCTTATGCTCAAGGTCGATTAACTGCGTCTGCGGCCCGACAAGTGCCAGCATCTCCTGGTCGCTGCCGACGGCAGCAATCCAGCCGTCTTTTATCGCCAGCGCCTGGCAGAGTTGGTCGGCGCTGTTCGCCGTGTAGATTTTCCCGTTGTGGTAAATCACATCCGGGTTCAGCACATCGTTTTTCATTCGCGTGGTTCCATGCTGCATCAGAAATACACTTGTAAAAAAGCCAGCCGGGTTGCCCAGGCTGGCTGCGAATTAAAGCAAATTCACTGCATCAGCGCTGGGCTTTTTTTGCCAGGGCATCCAGTAATTTTTGATGAATCCCGCCAAAGCCGCCATTACTCATAACAAGTATGTTGTCACCCGGCTGCGCGGACTTCACAATCATTTCCACCAGCGTGTCGAGGTCAGCACTCCAGTGTGCAGGCTGAATACAGGCGTCTGCCACTTCAGCAACCTGCCACGGAATGTGCTGTGGTTGCAGTAAAAACACTTCGTCAGCGCGGCCCAGTGACGGTGCGAGGTCGTCTTTGCTCACGCCCATTTTCATGGTGTTAGAGCGCGGCTCCAGCACCGCCAGAATGCGCGCGGTGCCGCCCACTTTACCGCGCAGCGCGGCAAGGGTGGCAAGAATAGCGGTTGGATGATGGGCGAAATCGTCGTACACCGCCACTCCGTCGGCTTCACCGCGCAGCTCCAGGCGGCGGCGGGCGTTAATAAAGCTGCCCAGTGCCTTTGCCGCGTCCGCCGGCGTCACGCCCACGTGGCGCGCGGCGGCAATCGCCATCAGGCCATTGTGCATGTTGTGTTCGCCCACCAGCTGCCAGTTCACCTCGCCGACGCATTCACCGTCGAGCCAGACCTCCCAGTTCGCCGCGTCGTTGGTGAGCTTCTTCGCCTGCCAGTGACCCTGCTCGCCGGTCAGTTCCTGCTCGCTCCAGCAGCCCATGCCGAGCACCTGTTTGAGGTTGGCATCACTTTCCGGCCAGATGATGCGCCCCTGCCCTGGCACGATGCGCACCAGGTGATGAAACTGCTTCTGAATGGCTTTCAGGTCGTCAAAGATATCCGCGTGGTCAAACTCAAGGTTGTTGAGCACCAGCGTGCGTGGGCAGTAGTGGACAAACTTGGAACGCTTGTCGAAGAACGCGCAGTCATATTCGTCGGCTTCAATCACAAAGAACGGGCTGTTGCCAAGACGCGCAGACACGTCAAAGTTGCCCGGTACGCCGCCGATAACAAAGCCCGGCTCATAGCCACACTGCTCCAGAATCCAGGTCGCCATGCCCGCGGTGGTGGTTTTACCGTGTGTCCCGGCAATAGCAACCACCCAGCGCTCGCGCAGCACATAGTCGTGCAGCCACTGCGGCCCGGATACGTAAGGAATGCTCTGCTCCAGCACCGCTTCCACGCACGGATTTCCGCGCGTCATGGCATTGCCGATAATGACCAGGTCCGGACGCGGCTCAAGCTGAGCGGGGTCGTAACCCTCAATGAGACTGATGCCCTGCTGCTCCAGCAGCGTGCTCATCGGTGGATAGACATTGTTGTCCGAACCCGTGACCTCGTGGCCCAGCTGGCGGGCCAGCATAGCCAGGCCGCCCATAAAGGTGCCGCAGATCCCCAGAATATGAATGCGCATAATTACTACCCCTGGTAAGTTCGGCGCACATTCTACCTGTATGTGAAGGGGGGGGCCACGCCCTTTCAGCTTTTTCTGTCATTTGCTGGCGCGATTCACCTGAGCGCGAGGGTTTACATTTTTGTTAAGCTTGTTACCGGTTTTTTCCAATAATGCGGATGCAGGGAAAGTCTTATGAAGACGTTAGGTGAATTTATTGTCGAAAAGCAGCACGAGTTCTCACACGCTACCGGTGAACTGACGGCGCTGCTCTCAGCGATAAAACTCGGCGCGAAAATCATCCATCGCGATATCAACAAAGCCGGCCTGGTGGACATCCTCGGTGCCAGCGGTGCAGAAAACGTGCAGGGAGAGCAGCAACAGAAACTCGATCTGTTTGCCAATGAAAAACTCAAAGCAGCGCTGAAAGCGCGTGACATTGTGGCCGGGATTGCGTCGGAAGAAGAAGACGGTATTGTGGTTTTTGAGGGCTGTGAGCACGCCAAATATGTTGTGCTGATGGACCCGCTGGACGGCTCTTCTAACATTGATGTCAACGTCTCTGTCGGCACCATTTTCTCGATTTACCGCCGCGTGACGCCGGTCGGCGTGCCGGTGACGATGGAAGACTTTCTGCAACCGGGCAATAAGCAGGTCGCGGCCGGTTACGTGGTGTATGGCTCGTCAACCATGCTGGTCTACACCACCGGTTGCGGCGTGCATGCCTTTACCTATGACCCGTCACTGGGCGTGTTCTGCCTGAGCCAGGAGCGCATGCGCTTCCCGGCGCTGGGCAAGATGTACTCAATTAACGAGGGCAACTATATTCGCTTCCCGCAGGGTGTGAAAAAGTACCTCAAGTTCTGCCAGGAAGAAGACCAGGCGACGAATCGTCCGTACACCTCCCGCTACATTGGTTCACTGGTAGCAGATTTCCACCGCAACCTGCTTAAAGGCGGCATCTATCTGTACCCCAGCACCGCCAGCCACCCGGAAGGCAAGCTGCGCCTGCTGTATGAGTGCAACCCAATGGCGTTTCTCGCCGAGCAGGCGGGCGGCAAAGCCAGCGACGGTAGCCAGCGCATACTCGATATCGTGCCGGACACGCTGCACCAGCGCCGCTCGTTCTTTGTTGGCTCCGACCATATGGTCGACGACGTTGAACGCTTTATCCGCGAAAACCCGGACAACTAATCTCGCCCGCCCCGAATAACCCTTCGGGGCGTTATTGCCACCACCCGCCGAGTATTCCTGCCCTGTCCGACACGCATCGCAGGCAACAAACTACAGAATTATTAATCTTTAATCTTTTCTTCGCAGATAAACATATGCGTATTTGAGAATGAAACTGTCGCCATATAGCGACGATACATTTTTTATACCCATACAATAAATAAGTATTCCTAAAAAGAACGACCGCTATAATATTCTTTTATTTAGCCTGCACTGAAAAAAACACACTAACAGCGCTGTCATTTGCGCAATACATGGAAAAGGGGATGTAGAGATATATGCTACATACTTATGAATCATACTTTTTCGTCAAAGGTTCGCGCACGACTTTATCTGGGGATAGTTCTGCTCCGCCCCCCCCAAAATTAAGAAACGATTGTCTCTCTTTGCTAATATAAAACCATAAAAACAGTCACGATAAGGATAGGATTCTTTCGGGAACGTTACCGGAAAATTAAGAGGTTTTCATCAAAGAAAAGCGCAAAAAAAGCTTTTTACACTCAATTTTGTTCACCCTGATAACACTTACGTGATAGCATCTTCCACGTTTAACCTTCGGACATTGAAATAATGCGCTCACCTCTGGAGCCTCTTTCTTTGCGGCCTGGAAAGCGCTGAAACTTCCGAAAATACGATTTAAACAATGACAAAATCTATTACGTCATCTAATAACAGGTATCGTCCGGCAAACAAGTTTTCGTGTTGATAATAATTTACGTTTGCAGCCGTGATGTATTTATTGATATTTCCTTTGTTTCTCTGAGACCTCGTAATATGAAGACAATGACCAATCACTATGACTCTCAGGACGCCATTGTCACGGACAGACTAAGAAAACTCGAAAGAATTTCAGTGCCGATATTTTTTGCCATCCCATTATGTCTGTGGCTGGCCGGAGGAAAAGCACTGGCCCTCTGGACACTCTTTATCTGGCCCATTTTTTGTGCCGCCTACCTGATAGCGTTTCACCGTTTTCAGCGTGGTTACTCCATGCCGCAATTGCGCAAACTGTCCCTGCTGTCTAACCGACACGTTTTCTACCAGATGTCCTGGCTGGTGCTGATTCTGCTGCTGGGATTCTTTATTGTCCTGCTTATCCAAAACGCCAGCTGAGGCCCGTTCGCCACGGAAGGCGGGTTATTTCTCTTCTACCTGGGAATGTGTTGCAATTCCCACAGCACCGTTAACCCACACCTAATCGCGTCCACCTCCACGCCAACACCTGCCAACGCGTCACCGGCCAGATGTGGACAGAAACGAACAATGCCTGCCAGCCCGGTTCAGAGCCAACCGGAGAATGATGCCGCCAGCGCGCCGGGTCGGAGATAGCTCCTGTTTTATGTTCAGTGGCGGGGAGCAACGCCACCATGAAAATGGTGACATTGCGTTATTCACGTCCTGGCCCGTTTCGTGGGTTTTCCGCGTGTTTCAGACTGCACTGAAACCGCAGGCCCGGGCCGTATGGCGAAAATCAGGAAAAGACTTTTATAGCGCGTCCTGGCTATAATGTGCGGCACTTGTTTGCCACACAGTTTAAGGAATCAAACATGAGCTTACTGAACGTTCCTGCGGGCAAAGACCTGCCGGAAGATATCTACGTTGTTATCGAAATCCCGGCAAACGCCGACCCAATCAAATATGAAGTCGACAAAGACAGCGGTGCGCTGTTTGTAGACCGCTTCATGTCTACCGCGATGTTCTATCCGTGCAACTACGGTTACATCAACCACACGCTGTCTCTGGACGGTGACCCGGTTGACGTGCTGGTGCCGACGCCGTACCCGCTGCAGCCTGGCGCGGTTATCCGCTGCCGTCCGGTTGGCGTGCTGAAGATGACCGACGAGTCTGGTGAAGATGCGAAGCTGGTTGCCGTACCGCACACCAAGCTCAGCAAAGAATACGATCACATTAAAGATGTGAACGACCTGCCGGAACTGCTGAAAGCGCAGATCACCCACTTCTTTGAACACTACAAAGATCTGGAAAAAGGCAAATGGGTGAAGGTTGACGGCTGGGACAACGCTGAAGCCGCGAAAGCTGAAATCGTTGCGTCTTTCGAGCGCGCCGCGAAGAAGTAATTCTCGCCACGCCATCAAGCGCCTGCGGGCGATGAATGCCGGAACGCTAAAAGCGAACCGGCATTTTTTATGGCTGTAACATGGCAGGCAGCACATGGCTGTTCACAGGCCAGTCATGTGCGCTTGCGCTTCGCACAAGCTCTTCTGAGCCCATAAAAAAACCACCACGCCAACGCGTGATGGTTTCCATTGCACAACGGCTGGCTTACGCCCGTGGCGGTTTACGCCTCCCGGTCCAGCCAGTCGCCGCTGTCAATCGGCACCAGTCCGTCGACCGGGCGCTGATAGACATACATCCACGCGCTACCGTAAGGGGTCTGAATCAGCCGACGCTGATACTCACCGCCTTTGGTGCGCAGCGCATCCAGCTCTGCCAGCGTGCTGGCATCAATACGGTAGACTTCACCGTTCACCGCGCCATCACCCGGCACTGCGCCTGGGTAATGGCCAAGGTTGTAGAGCTGGTAGCCCTGTTCACAGTGTTCCCCGAGCAACAAAGCGTTGGTCATCCAGTGGCTGTTGCCCTGTTTGCGCCGTAAACTGCCATAAACGAATATTCGCATTGCTAAAACTCAAACTGATAGAGCAAATCGAGCGCCTGATCTACGCCAGACACCGCTTCCAGATACAGTTTAGGCATGAGGCGATAGCGCAATGTTAAGGTCGCCAGCGAATCAAAGATGCCCATTCCATATTTCACCTGCAGACCCGGCAGTACGTAACCGCTGACTACGACCTGAGATGAATCCCCCACTCCGGTAGTATCCAGCGCCAGGTTACTGACGCCAAAAGTCTCCCCGATTTTACCCACAACCTGACCACTTTGTGCAACCCCCAAACCAATGAGCATGGAAGTCATCTGCTGGCTGTCGCTACCGGAGCTATCAAGTCCCTGTCCACGCAGGAGATAAGACAGCGCTTCCTGCTGCGACATGGCCGGATCGGAGAACACTTCCACCTTCGGCTCATCTGCCTGACCGGTCACGCGCACCCCGGCTTTGACGTTGTTTTCGGTGGCCTCTGGGTTACGGATAGCCTCAATGTTAAGCAGCGGCTGATCCGGCGGGCCGGAGAACAACAGTTCGCCCTTTTGTACAATCAGGTCCTGGCCGTAGGCATGAAAACGCCCTTGCGGGATGTTTATCTGGCCGTTTAGCCCCAGCCCCTGTTTGTCCTGCGCCACCTTCAGGTCGCCTGCCAGACGCGCCTTCAGGCCGAAGGCATCAATGCGCACGTTGTCGCCAACATGGATGGTCAGGTTGCTGTTAATCGGCACCGATGCCGTTTGCCCTTCTTTCGGCTGGAGGTTTTCATCAAGCAGCACTTCGTCGCTGGACACCCCTACCGCACTTTCCGGCACCTCTTTGACCAGGATGCGCGCCCAGGGCACGTCCACTTTGCCATTAAGCGTGTACAGCGACGGCGTGGCTTCAAACACCACGTCCGGTGAGACATCAAGGCGCACCATCGGCGGCACGGTAATACGCACTTTATTGCCCTGTGCTGCAATGCGCGCGCGCCAGTTTTCAAGCTGGCTCCAGTCGGCGTCACCGCTGAGGTTAATCTGCCCGCGCGCGGTGCGCACCACGCCCTGAAGCTGCGAACTCATGCCGTTAAACGTCAGCGCCAGCTCACTGGGCTGCATGTCAAACGGCATAAAATTGGCGTCAATGTCCAACCCGGTGAGTTTGAGGTTACCGAGCAACTGCGGGCGTTCGGCGTTGCCGCCAAGGCGCAGGTCGGCGTTCAACAACCCTGCCGCCTGCTCGCCACGTGAGAAGATGGCGTTCACCATCGCCAGCGAGAAGTTGCGAATGTTAACGTTGCCTGAGAGGTTACGCCTGCCCTGCGGATCGCTCACCTGCACCTTACCGTCGAACTGGCCGTTATTCTGGATGCGAATCATCCAGCCCAGATCGGCGCGGTTGTTGCGAAGCTCGGCGTCAAGGTTGAGGGTATCAAACGCCACTGGCAGCGGATTCTGGTTCACCACCTGGGTGACTTTCACACCGCGCCCCTGGAGGGTGACCTTGCCCTGCGGTAGGCCACCGTCGCTGTTCCAGCTGACATCTGCCTTGCCGCTGAAAACACCGCTTGCCTGGGTTTCCTCTGGCATAAACGGTTTTAGCATGGCGAGGTCAAAACGGTTGAGATTGACCTGCGCGCTGCCGCTGGCTCCCGCTTCAATGGTTTGCGGCACACAAAGTTCGGCGTTAGGGTTGTTCCAGCAGTGTGGACCCACGCTGATTTTTTGCTCCTCGACGCGCAAATCAAGCGTCATCGCACGTGAGAGCGACCACGGACCAACCGGTGTTTCAAAGCGCGTATCGCTCAACTCTCCGCGCCAGCGCTGCGCTTTACGGTCAAAAGCACCGCTCAATTTCAGCCCGCCGGAAACCGGCTCGCCCTGAATGCGCAGCTGTAGCTGGTGCTGCTGCTCGCTGCCTTTCGCATCGAGCGTCACCTGGCGGATATCCACGCCCGGTTGCTGAATGTTATTCACCTGGAGGTCTAGGTTACCGGCAATCTGCTCACCGGACTTCACGTCGCCTTTGAGCAACACGCGGGCGATGGACAACTCTTGCCAGCGCAGGCTATTCGCGGTGAGATCGGCCTGAAGCTGCGGCGCCTCAAGCGTGCCAAGCACTTTCACCAGCCCTTTTGCCGTACCGCCAAGCCCCGGCAGTGCGTTATCAAGGTTCGGTGCATCGATATTGGCATCCAGCGCCAGTGCCTTATCGCTTAAGTCGCCCTTGATATCGACCGTGTTTTTACCCAGTGCCGCATGCAGCCCTGGGATGTTCCACTGCATGTAGCTGTTGCCTTTAAGCGTGCCGTTCACGTCAACACGGTTTTGCTTCACGTTGCCGGTGATTTTCAGCTCCGGGACTTCCATCTGCCAGCTACCGCCGTAGAGGCTACCGCGGGTTTTAATCAGCCCGTCGAGCTTCGACGGCCAGTCGGGGGCAAATTTTGCGGTGTTGATGCCATCAAGCGTCAGTTCACTGCGCCAGCTAATGGCCTGCTGCCAGTCGAGCACCGCCTTAAGGTCGATGTTGCCTTGCAGCGCCGCCACGCGCAGCTTATCGAGATTAACCTGCTGCGCATTACCCTTCGCATCAAGCGTGATGGTGGCAGGTGGCACCTGCTCGCCCTTCACCGCCGTGCGAAACGATAACGTATAGTCGGTCATTTTGCCGGTCAGCTTGAGCTTAAGATCGTCAGCCTGATACGCCTTCGCGCCGCTCAGCGGCCAGTAAAGCTGCTTACTGTTCACTTCAAGGTTAAGCGGCAGGCCCGCCTCGGCAAGCCTGGTTTGCGCGCGCACATCCACGCCCACCGGGCCGGATAAATTAATGCCCAGCTCCAGCTGCTCGCGCAGTGCGCCGCCGATTTTCACTTTAACTTTTTCGCCTTTGAGCGGCTCAATATTGAGGCTGCTGTTAAGCGTCATGTCGACCGGCCAGCTGTCGCGCAACTGTGCGCTACCGCTGGCTGCAACAGTCCCTTTGTCGGAGTCGATATCGAGCGTATCCAGGCTCATCTGGCCGTCGCTGCTGCTGACTTTGAGTAGCAGACTGTTGACCATCACGTCGGTGTCGCCAGTCAGACGCAGGCGCTCACCGCGAAATTCCTGAATATTGAGATTGACCGGCAAGTGTACGTCGGTCATTTCCGGCAACAGCGGCTTTGAGAACATCTCGCGCAGCGTGTCACCGAGCGGCGGCTCGTTGGGATCCGGTTTCTCAATCTTCGGTTCAACCACCTGCTCCTGCGCCACGTCTGCCGCCTTCGGCAGAGCTATCAACAGCCCTTGCAGGCTGGTGGGCGTGAGCGTCAGGTTGCGCTCCTGCCAGTTAAGCCCGGAGGTGAACGACATCACCGACACGGTGGTGTCATCAATTTTGAGATTGACGTTATCGAGCGCCACGCGGCTGAGGGTGATGGGATACGGCGTACTGAGGTTCAGCGGGCCGCTGTCTTCTTCCTGCACCGCAGGCTCTGACGGCGGCATTTTTTTGCTGTCGATAGCGACATTAATATCTTTAAGCGAGATGTCGTTTACGCACAGGCTACTGCTGCGCAGGCAACCGAGCTTCACCGCCAGGTGCAGTTCACCGGCGCGTACGTCAACCCCCGGCTGCGCATAGGTGACATTCTTCAGCGTCAGATCGCGCCAGCCGCCGGTCACCTGGCTTATTTGCAGCCCCGGCACCCAACGGTTAGCGGCTTTAAAGACCAGATGCAGGCCCGTGGTGGTCCCCACCAGGAAACCCACTGCCCCGATAATGAGTAGCAGTACCACCAGCACCGCGAGGCTAATTTTCTTCCAACGACTCATAGTTCAGGCCCCAGACCGATGTAGAACTGCAAACCGTTCTCCTCTTTATCACCCACCGGTACGGCGAAGTCGAGTTTCACCGGACCCACTGGCGACTGCCAGCGCACACCAACGCCTGCGCCAGTCTTGAAGTTGCTTTGCTTAATGTCGTTAACCGCTTCACCGGAATCGACAAATACCGCGCCCCACCATTTACCGGTCACGTTGTACTGGTACTCCACCGAACCGGTGAGCAGTTTGGATGCCCCGGTCAGCTTGCCTTCGTCGTCACGCGGCGAGAGGGATTTATAGTCATAGCCGCGAATGCTGCGATCGCCACCGGCGAAGAAGCGCAGGTCTGGCGGCACGCGCTGGAAGTCATTGGTTTCAATCCAGCCGACATTGCCGCGCAGCACAAAACGATGTTTGTCATAAAGTGAACGGATCCAGACGTTTTGCGCCTGCAGGACGATAAAGTCGACATCAGAGCCCCAGATAGTGTTGGAGTAATCGACGGAATAGCGCTGTGAATCGCCCCAGGTCGGCATCAGGCCGCCGCGCGAGCGTGTGCGGCTGAGGCTGGCGCCGGGATAGAGCAGCATGGTGGTGTTGGTCACGCTGCCCTGGGTAAAGTGGTCAAGACTCCAGCGCAGGTTAAGCGCGCGCTGCCAGCCGCTTTCCATATCCCAGTTGCGCGACAGCGCAAGCGTGGTGGAATCGGCCTGGGTATCGTTGAGGTCAGTGCGCTTAAAGCCGCCCTGTACGGTGTAATACTGCTCCAGCGGGCTTTTCAGCAACGGAATTTTGTAGCTGAAATCAAGCTGTTGCTCAGGCGCGGAGAGGCTGGCGCTGGCGCTAAAACTGTGGCCCCAGGAGTTGACCCAGGGCCGCTTCCAGGTCGCCTTGACGCGCGGCCCAACGTCGGTGGAATAACCGACCCCGGTTTCAATGGTGTTACGGGTGCGCGGGCTGACCACCCCATTGAGCGGCAGCACTTTGGTTTCACGGGATTTATCAAATTCCGGCGCGACCACCACAGAGTTAAACCAGCCGGTCGCCGCCAGGCGGCGGTTCAGTTCAGCAAGCTCTGCGGAGGTGTAGTAATCGCCTTCTTCAAACGGCACCAGGCTGTGAAGGTACTCTTCGCGAATCTGCGAACCTTCGAAGGTGACCTTGCCAAAGCGGTAGCGCTCGCCGCTGTCATAATCAATGTCCCAGAAGGCCTGACGGCGCTCAACAGACACACCCAGCTGGCTTTTTTTAAATTCACTGTCGAAATAGCCTTTACGCAGTGCCACACCCGTCAGACTGCTTTTAAAGCTGTCGTAGTCGCTGTGGTTGAGCACGGTGCCGATTTTCGGGCGTTTATCCAGCAGCGCCAGGTAGTCTTCATCCGTGCGCGCGCCGCCGCGCAGGACGACATCGGTCCCGCCAAGGCGTACCGGCTCACCGGCCTGCACCTGCGCTTTGAGCACCGGGCGTCCACCCGCAGGTGGCGCGGGCAGCAAAACAAAATCAATGGTCGGCTCATAATAGCCGAGCGCTTTTAAGCCTTCGCGGATAGCGTCGTCCACGCGCGCCTGGAAGCGACGGTCAGCCGACACTTCATCACTTTCAATCGTCGAAAGCTGTGCGCGTACGTTCTTTTCCAGTTCGCCGCTCAGACCTTCTACCTGTAGCCTTACGGTGGCTGCACTGGCTAAACCACTGACCAGCCAGATTCCGGCCAGACACAAAATACGAATACGTGGCACGTTTACTCCTGAATATCCCTTGTCTTTGCCTGAGGCAAAAACCTGTCGCCGTTCCACGGCTAAACAAATCCCCTGACTCCCAGGGGTTGAAAATTTGTTAATGTCCCAAATAATTCTTATTAAATATAGGCTGTCTTTATTGTCCGCAAATCCTCGCCTGGTTACAACAGTGTGACGGCAGTTGCGGTTTTTTAGACGCTCTTCGGGAGAAAAACACGTGAAATTCTTTGATAAATCCCATCTTGTCGCCCCGGCAGATGCGCTGCCAGGTCGCAATACCCCCATGCCGGTCGCCACACTCCATGCCGTAAACGGCCATTCGATGAGCAATATTCCTGCCACAATGGAAGTGGCGCTGTTCGGGATGGGCTGCTTCTGGGGCGTCGAACGTCTGTTCTGGCAGCTGCCTGGCGTCTACAGCACGGCGGCAGGCTACGCGGGGGGCTATACGCCAAACCCAACCTACCGCGAAGTGTGCAGTGGCCAGACCGGCCACACCGAGGCGGTGCGCGTGGTCTACGATCCAAACGTCATCAGCTATGAGCAACTGTTGCACACTTTCTGGGAAAACCACGACCCGGCCCAGGGAATGCGCCAGGGCAACGACAGCGGCACCCAGTACCGCTCGGCCATTTATCCGCTGACGCCAGAGCAGGATGCCGCCGCACGCGCAAGCCTTGCCCGCTACCAGGCCGCAATGGAGGCAGCCGGTGATACGCGCCACATCACCACCGAGATTGCCGACGCCACGCCGTTCTACTACGCCGAGGATGAACACCAGCAGTACCTGCATAAAAATCCGTATGGCTACTGCGGCATTGGCGGGACTGGCGTGTGTTTACCGCCTGAAAACGTGTAATCACGTCCTGAGATAATTGCAGGGGGCTGATTTGTCCTCTGGCAGGCCCTGCGGGGCTTACGCTATACTAGCCCTTGAAACTGACCGGTCCAGCGCCTTCGGACCGGTTTTTTAGTGTGTTATCCGCAAGGCTTAAGACCGCAGCGGCGCAGGCTTTTTTTAAGCCCTGGCGCACATAACGGGTAGCAGCCACAGGCATTTATCCACTTCCCTTCCGAGGATCTGGCCAGTGAGGCCGGATAAGATATGTTAAACAGTATTTTGATAATACTTTGTCTGATAGCCATCAGTGCGTTCTTTTCAATGTCTGAGATTTCGCTTGCCGCGTCGCGCAAAATCAAGCTCAAACTGATGGCCGATGAAGGCAATATTAACGCCCAGCGCGTGCTGAAGATGCAGGAAAGCCCCGGTATGTTTTTCACCGTGGTGCAGATTGGCCTTAACGCCGTCGCCATTCTTGGCGGTATCGTCGGTGACGCTGCGTTCTCTCCGGCGTTCAAAGAGATGCTGGTGCGCGTAATGTCGGATGAACTGGCAGAGCAAATCAGCTTTATTTTGTCGTTTACGCTGGTCACCGGCCTGTTTATTCTCATCGCCGACCTGACCCCGAAACGCATCGGTATGATAGCCCCGGAAACCATCGCGTTACGGATAATCAACCCGATGCGCTTCTGCCTTGTCGTGTTCCGCCCGCTGGTGTGGTTCTTCAACGGCCTGGCAAACGTCATTTTCCGCATTTTCAAACTACCAATGGTACGTAAAGACGACATCACCTCCGACGACATTTACGCGGTGGTGGAAGCCGGTGCACTGGCAGGCGTACTGCGCAAGCAGGAACATGAGCTGATTGAAAACGTGTTTGAGCTGGAATCGCGTACCGTGCCGTCCTCAATGACCTCACGCGAGAACGTTATCTGGTTCAATCTGCACGAAGACGAGCAGAGCCTGAAGAGTAAAGTGGCCGAGCACCCGCACTCTAAATTCCTCGTCTGTAACGACGATATTGACCACATCATTGGTTATGTGGACTCCAAAGAGCTGCTTAACCGCGTGCTGGCTAACCAGAGTCTGGCGCTCAGTAGCGGCGTGCAAATCCGCAACGCGCTGATTGTGCCTGACACGCTCACACTCTCTGAAGCGCTGGAAAGCTTCAAAAGCGCCGGTGAGGACTTTGCCGTCATCATGAACGAATACGCGCTGGTGGTGGGCATCATCACGCTTAACGACGTAATGACCACGCTGATGGGTGACCTGGTCGGCCAGGGCATGGAAGAGCAGATTGTCGCGCGCGATGAGAACTCCTGGCTGGTCGAAGGCGGCACGCCGATTGACGACGTGATGCGCGTGCTGGATATCGACGAGTTCCCGCACTCCGACAATTACGAAACCATCGGCGGCTTTATGATGTATATGCTGCGCAAAATCCCTAAACGCACCGACTCGGTGAAGTACTCCGGCTATAAGTTTGAGGTGGTGGATATTGATAACCACCGCATCGACCAGTTGCTGGTAACGCGCATCGACAGTAAACCGGCCGCCCCGCTGCTGCCCAAAGCGCCGGGCGAGCAAAACGTCGCGTAAGCGCGCCTCAGAAACACTAACGGCCCCACTCGGGGCCGTTTTTTTGTCCTGACCGTCGCGTTACGCCAGCTCTGTCTGCATACGCAGTACCTGGCGGTTAACCTCAGACATGACGGAGAGATGCTGCTTGTCTTTCACCTTAGGTAAAAGAATTTTGCCCTTATCAAACTCGAAAGCGCCAACGTCCTTGATATATAACCGTCCACGGAACAGGATTTTTACGTACTTAGCCACCTGAAGCGGGTTATAACGTTGGAAAATTTTCATTCTTTATCTCCTGCAAGTGTCTACGCTCCTGCGGTGCCACAGTTAGCCCCCGACCAATGAAGCGCAAAATTTTGATGCCTCAGAACTATAGCCCAAAATCAAAAGAGCACCCAGTTTGCACCTTTTTATTTACGTTATTATTACAATCTTTCAGAAGATTCTTTTCAGAGCTAAACACAAATCAGCATAAGCCCCTAATTTCTCCATGTTCTGTGCGCCATGCCGCAAACTGGCATCCTCATTGCGTGAAAGGCCAGCGGATTGCACATAAGCTTCAGTAACAGGAACTGGTCTGACATCTTTTCAACAAAACAATAACACCGGGAGTAATTATGAGCCTGCGTATCGCCCTCGCCGTCGCCCTGCTGCTGCCACTTGGCGCACTGGCCCACAACTTTGAGATGAACCAACGCGTCGCGCCTGTCGGCATTGCCGATAAGGGCGAACTGGTGCTGGAGAACGATAACTTCAGCTACAAAAACTGGAACAGCGCCCAGCTACCGGGCAAAGTGCGCGTGTTACAGCACATTGCCGGGCGCTCGTCAGCCAAAGAGATGAACGCCGCGCTGATTGAAGCCATTAAGTCAGCGAATCTGCCGCATGACCGCTACCAGACCACCACCATTGTGAACACCGACGACGCTATCCCCGGCACCGGCATGTTTGTGCGCACCAGCATTGAGGGCAACAAGCGCCAGTATCCGTGGTCGCAGTTTGTGGTCGACAGCAACGGTGCGGCACGCAAGGCATGGCAGCTGGAAGCCAAAGGTTCAGCGATTGCCGTGCTGGATAAAGACGGTCGTGTGCGTTTTGCCAAAGACGGTGCGCTGAGTGAGCAGGAGGTGCAGCAAGTCACCGACCTGCTGCATGAGTTACTTAAAAAATAGAAACCCGAAAACCAGGGTTGAGGAAGGACTCGCGCGGCGTGTAGTCCAGCGGGTGGCCGGTCCAGTCGTTCACATGCGCCCCGGCAGCCACGGCCACGGCGTGACCGGCGGCGGTGTCCCAGATATTGGTGGTTTCGCCAAAACGGGGGTAAAGCTGCGCTTTGCCCTCTGCCACCAGGCAAAATTTGAGTGAGGAGCCAATGGTGGTGGTCTGGTGCTCGCCAAGCTGCTGGAGATATTCATCAAGCTCCGCGTTGTCGCTGTGCGAGCGGCTGATGACCACCTGCGGAGGCCTGGCGTCGCGCACCTGAATCGGGTTGCGCACGCCGCCCTCCTCTTTCCACGCTTTGCCCTGCTCTGCGCTGTACATCACCTTAAGCGCGGGGGCGTACACCACACCGAGCACCGGCTTACCGGCGTCTATCAACGCGATATTCACCGTAAACTCACCGTTGCGCTTGAGGAACTCTTTGGTGCCGTCCAGCGGGTCCACCAGCCAGTAGCGCTGCCAGTGACGGCGCACCTCCCAGCCGGGTGGGTCTTCTTCTGACAACACCGGCACATCCGGCGTCAAGGCCTGTAATGCATTGATGATAATAGTGTGCGCGGCGATATCTGCCGCCGTGACTGGCGAATCATCGGATTTATTGCTGGCCTGTAGCGGTTTTTCGCCGTGGTAGACCTGCATGATGGCATCACCCGCCTCCTTCGCAATCTGGCAAATGTTCTCTAACATCGTTCCACCTCTTAGTGTCTCGCCACAATCACGCACCGCGAAAGGGGTTAACGCTTTGTTTTATTAACCGAGTTTTATATCTCATTACGCCGGGCTGCGCTATCTGTGAAGCGATTCCGGTTTACGGCTTTCAGAATCTGGCACCATTCTCTGTTCTGAATGAAACGGATAATGAGATACAGCGTTTTTTGTGGCGCAGCTCTGAAAAGGACATTAATGATGATTAAGTTTAGTGCAACGCTTCTGGCCATGCTGGTTAGCGCGGGCGTGCAGGCCGCGACGGTGGATTTACGTATTCTTGAAACCAGCGATCTGCACAGCAATATGATGGACTTTGATTATTACAAGGATGCGCCCAGCGAACGCTTCGGACTGGTACGCACCGCAAGCCTTATCAAGGCGGCACGTGCTGAGGTCGCCAACAGCGTGCTGGTGGACAACGGCGATTTGATTCAGGGCAGCCCGCTGGGTGACTACACCGCGGCAAAAGGCCTGAAGAACGGCGAGATTCATCCGGTTTATAAAGCGATGAATACGCTTGATTACACCGTTGGCAACCTCGGCAACCACGAATTTAATTACGGGCTGGACTACCTGCATACCGCGCTGGCCGGGGCGCATTTTCCATACATCAACGCCAATATCATCGACAGCGCTACCGGCAAACCGATGTTCACACCCTACCTGATTAAAGAAACCCAGGTGAAAGACCGCGAGGGCAAAACCCAAAGCCTGCGCATTGGTTATCTCGGGCTGGTGCCGCCACAGATAGCGACCTGGGACAAAGCCCACCTCAGCGGCAAAGTCACCGTGGGCGATATCACCGAAACCGCACGCCAGTACGTGCCGAAAATGCTGCGTGAGGGCGCGGATCTGATTGTTGTCATTGCCCATTCCGGGCTGTCTGCCGAGCCTTACCGCGCGATGGCCGAGAACTCAGTGTATTACTTAAGCCAGGTGCCCGGCGTGGATGCCGTTCTGTTTGGCCATGCGCACGCGGTATTTCCGGGTAACGACTTTGCCAGCATTCCCGGTGCCGATATTGCAAAAGGCACGCTCAACGGTGTACCCGCCGTGATGCCCGGCATGTGGGGCGATCATCTCGGCGTGGTGGATCTGGTGTTGAATAACGACAGCGGTAGCTGGAAGCGGACCGACGCGCGCGCCGAGGCGCGGCCGATTTTTGATAAAACCGCGAAGCAGTCGCTCATCGCTCAGGATAACGACCTGGCTCGACTGTTGGCTCACGATCACGACGCGACGCGCGAGTTTGTCGGCAAGCCCATCGGCAAATCTGCCGACGATATGGTGAGCTACCTGGCGCTGGTGCAGGACGATCCGACCGTGCAGGTGGTGAATAACGCCCAGCGCGCCTGGGTTGAACGCCACATTCAGGGCGACCCCGATCTGCAAAACCTGCCGGTGCTCGCCGCTGCGGCACCGTTTCGCGCCGGGGGCCGCAAAAACGATCCCACCGGCTATGTGGAAGTGGCCAAAGGCCCGCTAACGTACCGCAACGCCGCCGATCTTTATATTTACTCCAACACGCTGGCGGTAGTGAAAGTGAACGGCCAGCAGCTTAAAGAGTGGCTGGAATGCTCTGCGGGCATGTTTAACCAGATAGACGTCACGCAGAGCAAACCGCAGCCACTGCTTAACTGGGAAGGCTTTCGTACCTATAACTTTGACGTGATCGATGGCGTCAATTACCAGATTGATATCACACAACCCGCCCGCTACGATGGCGAATGCCAGCAGGTGAACCCACAGGCGCAGCGCATTACCGCACTGAGCTATAACGGCAAGCCGGTTGACCCACAGGCGCTCTTCCTGGTTGCGACCAATACCTATCGCGCTTACGGCGGCAAGTTTGCCGGGACCGGTGAACAGAACGTGGCGATCGCCGCGCCTGATGAAAACCGCGCGATTGTAGCAGCCTGGATTGCCGACGAGTCGCGTAAAAACGGTGAGATCCATCCGGCAGCCGACAATAACTGGCGCTTTAGCCCCATCGCGAGCAAAACAGCGCTCGATATCCGCTTTGAAACCTCGCCCTCAGCCCGGGCGGCAGAGTTTATCAAGGCTCAGGCGCAGTACCCGATGACGTTAACCGGCACAGACGATATCGGTTTTGCCGTATACCGGCTGGATTTACGCCAACCTTAAGCGCTGGCCTCCTGGTGCAAATGGGAGGCCATTGCATTCACTTTTATGATTAGGTTGTACATAACAGGTAAGCTATGACAGCAAAAGCACGCTTTCTCAAAAAGCTCCAGGAGCAGCAACCTCAGAGTGGCTCGTTTACCAATAAAGGCCAGGCTGATATTGCCGAGTTCCGCCAGAGAATGACGCAACTCCAGGACGAGATGGAGGAGTGGTTGACGGACACCGGGATCCAGACGGAAACAACCTCCGTTACCTTAATTGAACTGCTTATTGGCGGCAGGCAGTTTTCTGTTCCCGCTATTGTGCTGCGCTATAAAAACAGAACGGTAAGATTTACTCCGGCGTTTTTGTACGGGCAAGGCGTAACAGGATGCGTTGAGGTCAGCCTCGGCGTTGACAACAACGTCACCCCGCTGGCCCGCCTGTTCATGCGCTCGGGCCAGGACATGGACTGGCGCTACAGCCTGGCTAATGCACCAGGCGGGCGCAGCGCGTTTTGCGAAGATGCGTTCTTCGCCATTATCGAACCGCTGCTGCCCTAAACGCGCCTGATGCCGTCTTCAGCGCTGTGATGCCGCACAGCGGGAAATATTTATCTCACCGGTTTACGCTGCGGGCTGCGGGCGCGCAGCCATCACCTGCGGCAGGTTTACCTCAATCCAGTCCGCCAGCGCGGCGACTTTTTCGCTCACCTCACGGCCCAGCGGCGTAAGGCTATACTCAACGTGCGGCGGCACGACGGCATACGCCTTACGCAGCACAAAACCGTCGGCCTCCAGCCATTGCAAGGTCTGCGCCAGCATCTTCTCGCTGACACCGCCCATTTTGCGGCGCAAGTCGCTAAAGCGATGGGTGCCATCACGCAGGGCCACCAGAATCAGCACGCCCCAGCGGCTGGTGACGTGCTTGAGTACCTCGCGCGACGGGCACTGCTCGGCAAACAGGTTGCCATCGCGCAGTTGCTCGCTGAGGGTTTTATCAGAGTCAGGTATTTTCATACTTACCTTTTTGTATGTACTTACTAAAAGTTAGTGTTACTGATATTGTGCCACAAAACCTGCACAAAAAGGAGTCATACCATGATTGCGATTACCGGCGCCTCCGGCCAGCTTGGCCGCCTTGCTATTGAAGAACTGTTGAAAACCACTGCCCCTGAAAAACTGGTCGCGGTTGTGCGTAACCCGGCAAAAGTAGAAGACCTGGCCGCACGCGGTATTCAGGTGCGCCAGGCTGACTATGGCGACGAAGCGGCTTTGCGCGCCGCGCTACAGGGCGTTGAAAAAGTGCTGCTTATCTCCTCCAGCGAAGTGGGCCAACGCGCGCCACAGCATCGCAATGTCATCAACGCTGCCGCAGGCGCACAGGTGCAGTTAATTGCCTACACCAGCCTGCTGCACGCAGACCGCTCGCCGCTGGGGCTGGCTGATGAGCACGTCGCCACCGAGAAAATGCTGGCCGATTCCGGCGTGCCGTACGTATTGCTGCGCAACGGCTGGTACGTAGAAAACTACCTCGCCAGCCTGCCACCTGCGCTGCAACATGGCGTGTTCATCGGCAGCGCCGGTGAAGGCAAAATTGCCGCAGCCCCGCGTGCCGACTACGCCGCTGCCGCCGCACGCGTTATCACCGCCAACAACCAGGCAGGCAAGGTTTATGAACTGGCAGGCGACAGCGGCTGGACGCTGGCAGACCTGTCCGCAGAAATCAGCCGTCAGAGCAACCGGTCGGTGGTTTATCAGAACCTGAGCGAAGCCGACTTTACCGCAGCACTGGTAGGTGCTGGCCTGCCACAGGGACTGGCCGCCATGCTTGCGGATTCGGATATCGGTGCCTCAAAAGGCGGCCTGTATGATGACAGCCGCCAGCTAAGCCGCCTGCTCGGTCGCCCGACCGTGCCGCTAGCGCAGAGTGTGCGTACCGCACTCGCCCAGTAATGCCATAGCTCTTCGCTGTCGGCAGCCTGATTTATCTGTGACTTGCTGGCGCTATCTGGTGCGCCAGTCGCCACTATGATTGTCTGCACGCTGCCGATGGAGCGGCCCATTAGCGCGAATCTGCTCTACCGCCAGCGGTGACGGTGCGCACTGCGGGAACAAAACCAGCCAGCGTCTGCCGACGGCGATCCTCCGACCGCTTAGCGTGTTTGAGAGCCAGTACGGGCTTGCTGTACCGTACCGCGCTGGCAACATTACCGGACATTATCGCGCAGGTTACAGGCGCGATAATGACTCTGCGTAAAACCACAGAAACGACAGCCGACAGCCCATCCTGCCTCAAAAAGGGTATAGCCTTCACATTAAGATGCATTTAAAATGCATCTTATATTATTCATGATGAGGACTTTGGCTATGGCTTTTCGGGACCAGGCACTGGGTGAACTTGCGTTAACCATTCCACGCGCATCGGCGCTGTTTCGTCAATACTCGCTGGACTTCTGCTGCGGCGGTAAGCAAACGCTGGCCCATGCCGCCAGCCGACGTGAACTCGATCTTGACGCCATTGAAGCCCAGCTGTCACAGCTTGCGCTGGAGCCACAGGAGAAGGACTGGCGCCACGCGCCGCTGGCCGACATCATCGACCACATTATCGTGCGCTACCACGACCGCCATCGCGAGCAACTGCCGGAGCTGATTTTACAGGCCACCAAAGTTGAACGCGTGCACGCCGACAAACCCAGCGTACCGCGCGGACTGGCAAAATACCTGACCCAGTTGCACGACGAGCTTTCCAGCCACATGATGAAAGAAGAACAAATTCTGTTCCCGATGATTAAACAGGGAATGGGCCGCCAGACCGCCGGGCCAATTAGCGTGATGGAACGCGAGCACGACGGCGCAGGCGAACTGCTCGACGTGATTAAGCACATCACCCATAACGTTACGCCGCCGCCAGAAGCCTGCACCACCTGGCGCACACTGTATAATGGCATTAATGAAACCATTGACGACCTGATGAACCACATCAGTCTTGAGAACAACGTGCTGTTCCCACGCGCCCTCGCAGGCGAGCAATAAAAAAGGCACCCTTTAAGGTGCCTGAATATGACTTCACTTATCGGCCCGCTTAAGCGGGCTGTTTTTATCGACGCGCATTCGCCAGGCGTTTTTTGCCAACAATCAGCCAGAACGCACCCAGCACAATAAACCACAGCGGCGTAACCAGCAGCGCCTGGCGGGTATCGTCTTCCAGCGTCAGCAGCGCCAGAACGAAGACGAAAAACGCCATGCACACCCAGCACATCAGGCGACCCAGCGGCATTTTGTAGATGGACTTCTCATGCAAGTGCGCACGATCGCGACGGTACACCAGATACGAACACAGGATGATGGTCCAGACGAACATAAACAGAATCGCCGAGACGGTCGTCACCACGGTAAACGCCGTAATCACGTCCGGGATCAGATAAACCAGCACCACACCACCCAGCAGGCAAATGCAGGAGAAGGTCAGGCCGGTCGCCGGAACCGCACGCTTAGACAGTTTGCCAAAGCTTTTCGGCGCCGCGCCGTCCTGCGCCAGGCCATACAGCATGCGGCTGGTGGAGAACACACCGCTGTTGGCAGAAGAGGCCGCAGAGGTCAGCACCACAAAGTTGATGATGCTCGCCGCTGCGGGCAGCCCCACCAGCACAAACAGCTCAACGAACGGGCTTTTGTTTGCGACCACCGAGCCCCACGGCGTGACGGACATAATCACAATCAGCGCAAACACGTAAAACATGATGATGCGGATAGGAATGGAGTTGATGGCGCGCGGCAGGGATTTTTCCGGGTCTTTGGTTTCGGCGGCCGTGGTGCCCACAAGCTCAATACCCACAAAGGCGAACACCGCAATCTGGAAGCCAGCAAAGAAGCCGCTCAGGCCTTTCGGGAACCAGCCACCGTTGTTCCACAGGTGCTCAAACGAGGCCTGCACGCCGCTCGGTGAGGTGAAATGCGTCAGCACCATCACCAGACCCACGATAATCAGCGCCACAATGGCAACGATTTTGATCATCGCGAACCAGAACTCCATTTCACCGAACATTTTCACCGTGGCCAGGTTCAGCGCCAGCAGCAGTACCACTACCGCCAGCGCCGCTATCCAGTCGGCAAGGCCGGGAAACCAGAATTGTGCATAGGCGGCTATCGCCACCACGTCCGCCATGCCGGTGACCACCCAGCAAAACCAGTAGGTCCAGCCGGTAAAATAACCGGCCCACGGACCGAGCAGGTCGGCGGCAAAGTCGCTAAACGATTTATATTCGAGATTTGACAGCAACAGCTCGCCCATTGCGCGCATCACAAAAAACAGCATAAAGCCGATAATCATGTAGACGAAAATAATGGACGGCCCTGCGAGGCTGATGGTCTTCCCTGAACCCATAAACAGGCCAGTGCCAATAGCGCCGCCAATAGCAATAAGTTGGATATGCCGGTTAGTAAGATTGCGCCGTAGCGTGCGTTCGCCCGGCTCCTGTGCCTCATCAGCAACTTTAATCTGGTCTACCATATTTTTCCTGTACCTGCGTTGTGTGTTGTGCGGCTCTGCGGCCTTTATTCTGGAATGGTGTTCCGCAATCTGGTCAACGAGCAACCAGACAGATGAGAATGTCTTATCGCATCTTGAAAGAGATGTTAATATAATGTTCGAAAATGGTGTCAGATCATTCTCGTTACGCGAAACAACTCACAAAAATACCTTTCCTGCCTCTCTTTGCAAGATAAAATTATTTATTTCCAGGATTATTCGAAACGAAACTTCGAATGGTAAGAAAAATATATTCGCCAAACACGATGACACCGCGATCGCTTAAGCGGGCCATAAGTAATCGAAATGAAGCCCGTGCCTGAAGCGCACAGCAATAAAAACAAAAACGGGCCATTGCAGCCCGCTTTATGACAGCAGTAAAACCTTACAGAATTTCCAGCAGTTCAACGTCAAAAATCAGGGTGCTGAACGGCGGAATGGATGCGCCCGCGCCGCGCTCGCCGTACGCCAGGTTATACGGAATGGCCAGTTCCCATTTGGAGCCAACCGGCATCAGCGTCAGCGCCTCAATCCAGCCTGCGATAACGCCGCTAACCGGGAACTCAGCCGGTTCACCGCGTGCCACAGAGCTGTCGAACACGGTGCCGTCGATAAGTTTACCGGTGTAGTGCACACGCACGTGATCCTTACGTGACGGAATCGGACCGTCGCCCTGGGTAATCACGCGGAACTGCAAACCAGACTCAGTGGTGCTCACGCCGTCTTTTTTCTGGTTCTCATCCAGGAATGTCTGGCCTTCTGCGGCCATTTCTTTCTGACGCGCCTGACGCACCGCGTCAGCACGCTCGTGAACCTCACGCAGCGCACGGTGTACAACGTCAACCGGAACCGCCGGCGCATTCCCTTCCAGCGCATCGCGCAGGCCGGCGACCAGTGCTTCCGGTAACAGGCCCTGTAAACCCGATTCGCTCAGCTGCTGGCCTACCTGTAAACCGATACCGTAGCTGGCTTGCGCTTCAACGCTGTCAAAAGAAGGGGTTGTCATGGCTTTTCCTTTCATTAGGGTTAAAAGTAGCGGCAGCATAACAGCACAGCCTCTTCGGGTAAAACTCTCACAGGGGGTGACAAACGTGCACGAAATGGAAACAATAGCACCTGCGCGCTGACGTAACCTGACATTACTCAGGACTTCATACAGTTAGCACTGTTATACTCGGTCTGAGCACCACCGAAGAAACAGGGAATCGCCTTTCGCCGCACAGGACCGCGGCGAGTGAAGGAACATTTACATGGAAAGGAGGAGCGTATGCTAACGCAATTCTCAGTAAAACCCGCTCTGGCGCGCCTGTGGCACGCCCCTGACCATTTCACGCTGATGGACCCCCTGCCGTCCATGCACCGCCGTGGCATCATTATTAGCGCGCTGTTGATAGTGACAGGCGTGCTGATGCCATCACCCGAAGAGCGCCAGGCCAGCCTCACACGCCAGCTGCTAAGCCGCTTTTCTACCACGCCCCCGGCCTTTATCGCCACTACCGACCTGGCACCCGTGCCTTTCCAGGACTATGACAGCGAGCAGCGCTGGCGCGCGTACCGCATCGGGCGTGGTAAAACGCTGATAAAGATGTTTCGCGACAATAATCTTCCCACAGCGGACGTGATGGCCATGATACAGGTTGAAGGCCACGGCAAGCCGCTCAGTAGCCTTGAGAGCGGCCAGGTGGTGCGCATCCGCCAGAATGCCAGCGGCGTGATAACCGGTTTGACTGTGGAAGGCAGCGACGATCAGGCGTTATTCACGCGCCAGCCGGATGGCCGCTTTATGCGCGTGAACTGATGTCTTGTACGCAGAAAAGCAAAAAGCCCGCATAAGCGGGCTTTTTAACATCATGACGCAGGCTTATTCAGGCACTACGTTCACGATAAGCTTAGCGAATACTTCGCTGTGAACCTGGAAGTCCACTTCGTGCTCACCGGTGGTGCGCAGAACGCCGTTCGGCAGGCGAACTTCGCTCTTGGCAACAGCAACGCCAGCTGCAGTAACAGCGTCAGCGATGTCGCGAGTACCGATGGAACCGAACAGTTTACCTTCGTCGCCAGATTTGGACGCGATGGTAACAGTGCCCAGTGCGTTGATTTTCTCAGCGCGAGCATTAGCAGCCGCCAGAACGTCAGCCAGTTTGGCTTCCAGCTCAGCGCGACGTGCTTCGAAGAACTCAACGTTTTTCTTGGTTGCCGGCACAGCTTTGCCCTGCGGAACCAGGAAGTTACGAGCGTAGCCCGCTTTAACGTTTACCTGGTCGCCCAGGCTGCCCAGGTTTGCTACTTTATCAAGCAGAATAACTTGCATTACCTTATCCTCTCAAAGTCGTATTAGTGGACCGTGGCCGATTACTGATGACGATCAGTGTACGGCAGCAGAGACAGGTAGCGCGCGCGCTTGATAGCACGGGCCAGCTGGCGCTGGTATTTTGCACGGGTACCGGTGATACGGCTCGGGACAATCTTACCGCTTTCGGTGATGTAGTTTTTCAGCGTAGCGATATCTTTATAGTCGATCTCTTGAACGCCTTCCGCGGTGAAACGGCAGAACTTGCGACGACGGAAATAACGTGCCATTTGGCTAGTCTCCAGAATCTATCAATTCAATCTGCTCGGCATGCAGCACCAGTTTGGTGATTCCATTTCGCGCCTGATGGCTGCTGATGAAACCTGAAACGGTGATAAGCGTGCCGACCGTTATACTGTGAGTAATGGCCTGGTTTTCCTGCCCGCTAACAATAACCGGCATTCTGCACCACGCCTGCCGGTGAAAACCGGCCTCCTCCTGCACTGAACGATGCTCAAGCACGAACTGGCAGTGAGGAATTCCTGATGGGCTGACCTTTCGAAGGGGTGCCCCGCACACAGTGCCGGACAGCGCCAGACGGTTGGCCATCAGAATTACTCTTCAGAATCCTCAGCATTGTCGGAAGCGTCAGCGCTGTCAGAAGCGAATTCTTCACGACGCTCGCGGCGCTCGTCTTTCGCTTTAACCATCGGAGATGCTTCGGTTACTGCGTGCTTGGTACGCATAACCATGCTGCGGATAACGGCGTCGTTGAAGCGGAAGTTAGTTTCCAGCTCATCGATCGCTTCCTGCGGTGCTTCTACGTTCAGCAGAACATAGTGAGCTTTGTGCAGTTTGTTGATCGGATAAGCCAGCTGACGGCGGCCCCAGTCTTCCAGACGGTGGATCTTGCCTTCTGCACCAGTGATGGTGGCAGAGTAACGCTCGATCATGCCCGGAACCTGTTCGCTCTGGTCAGGATGGACCATAAAAACGATTTCGTAATGACGCATCGATTTTGCTCCTTACGGATTAATCAGCCTCCTGTCTGGGTCAGCCGGGTCCCGGGGAGGCAAGGAACGTGTTTAAGTCGGCCGAAAAATTGACGCGCCATTCTACTTGCAGAGCACAATAAACACAACGTTGTGTGCAGATTTAATTCAGTAAGGAGCGCACATATCGCTACACCGGCCCACGGCGCTGCACCATAATTAATTACGTAGCGTTACTAAATGTTTTTCATCATCACCGTCAGATTTGTTCACGGTGATTTCATCGGGCGCGAATTACACTTAAAACGCAGGTAAGGAGAGGAGGAAAAACAGTACCGTATTGACGGCCCTGTATGGGGGGTTGAGTATGAAAACACTGATTATCCTGATTGCCGCACTGGCGTTAAACCTGTCTGCGGCGGCCGCGATTAACATCGACGGCCCAATGACCCAGAATATGGACGATGTCCACAGCCTGGGCGTCATTTATATCAACCATAACACCGCGGGCGGTACGCCGCCTGAAGTTGAACAGGCCAACACCGGGGAAACGGCGGGCCATATCGCTCCAAAGGCCGCAGCTGGCTTATAGCGATGCAGCAAAGAAACGGCCAGTTTCCTCCAGCGCAGTGGGCGTTATACGATGCCTGACGCCCTTTTCCCACCGGCAGGTGAGTTGGCCATCCAGCCCCTGCGCCTGTAGCGCCTGCTGCAGGCGCAGCGTTTCAAACGCGGGCACCACATCGTCGTCTTCTCCGTGCCACAGTAACAGCGGGCGATCGGCGAGTTTTGCCAGCTGCTGCGTCACATCGTAGTGCTTAAGCGGTGCCATTATATCGGCAAAGCGCTGTTCGTCGTCTGGCTGGTTAAACGACACGGGCGGGAACAGACGGCGCGCCAGCGACAGGTAATATCCCGAGCCCATCAGGCAGGCGACGCTGCGGATCTGTGCATGTTGCGCCATCAGCCCCAGCGCGGTCATGCCGCCCATTGAAGCGCCCCCCACGCCAAGCCGCCCGTCTTCCACCAGCCCGCTGGCCTGTATTGCGTGATACAGCGCCGGGAACTCGGCAAGGCTGGCATGCAAAATCTGCCAGAAACGCGCTAAACGCGCGTGCTCATCGCCGTCAAAACGCGCGCCGTGCTCGGGGGCATCGGGCATAATGACGCGCAGCCCACGCTGTGCCAGCGCAACGGCAAAATAGCTATAGACCAGTTTAGAGGAGGTAAAACCGTGGTAAAACACCACGCACGGCAGCGGCTGCTGACGTTTACCCGCTGGTGTGGCAAGCAACACCTCGTTGCCCGCCAGTCGCTCGGTATAGATTTCAATCATCGCCTGACCGATTCCTGTCATAAAAATGTGCCAGTACACACACTCTCCCGCACAAGCGCGGGCAAGACAAGGCGTTCCCCCGGCAACAATGTGCGTCAGTTAACTTTTTTTTGCTGAATCGAGTTAAAAATCGCGGCACAAGCAACACTTTAGAACTTTCTTTCGCGATGAAATTGCCGCCGTGACTACAATTAGTGACGAGGAAAATACTGATGAATCAACGCTGGTTAGCCCTGTCTGTTTTGCTGTTTCCTTTGCTGACGGCCTGTCATGCGCTGCAAAGCGCTCCACAGCCCGCACCTCCCGCAGGCGCAACGCCGCAGGAAATTCAGCGTAATCAGACTCAGGGATTAGAAAAAATAGGTACCACAAGCGCCATTGTGCGCGGCGCGCCGTCAGACGGCGAAGCGGCTATTCGCACAAAAGCCGCAGCGGCACAGGCGCGTTATTACGTCATTGTGGTCAATGACGAAACGGTCGTACCGGGACAATGGTATACGCAGGCGATTTTGTATCGCTGATGCATGACAACATATTTGTTGCGCCCCATGACTGGCGCACACCAAAGGATGCCGTAACGGGTTGGGTAAGGATGCGATAACGCAAAGGACAGCCCTGAAACCTGCCAGGGTAAGAAAGAAGGAGCGCTTTATGGCACATTTATTTGCTTTTCCTGGGGCATTTTCTACCGTCGGCCTCATCACAACGGCCGCCAGGCCAGCAGAAGAAGCCAGCGCCGACTGCGTGACTGGCCTCAATGAAATCGGTGTGATTTCGGTGAATGCCGTCAGCGACAGCCCGGAAGAGCTGGACTATATCGTGGCGCAAAAAGCCGACGAGCGCGGTGCGTCCTGGTATCGCATTGTTCGCATGCAGGAAAGCCCGCGCCTTGATGGCTGGCGCGTACAGGCCATTATTTACGCCTGAGCGCCGGTTGCGCGCAGTAGAACGTCATCCAGCACCCTTTCTGATATCAGCGTATCACCGCGCGGGTCGAGCACCATGCGACACCACTCACCGGCAAACGGCGGGGAAAGATGGCGCAAAAGCTGGGCACCGGTGGCAAGTAGCGCTAGCTGGCGCGCCATTTCTCGCCCCAGACTTTCGCGCGGTGTACGCAGCCGCTGCTGAAGCTGACGCCATGCGCGGTCAAAATGGCGGTTCTGGCCGCGCACATCGTCAAACTCCATTGCCAGCATCTCCATCGCACCAGGCTGCTTTGCCAGTGCGCGCAGCACGTCAAGGCACATAATATTGCCCGCCCCTTCCCAGATACTGTTGACCGGCATTTCGCGGTACAGGCGCGGCAGTTCGCTCTCTTCGCAATAACCCGGGCCACCTACCGCCTCCATGCATTCGGCGACAAAATCGATGCCCGCACGACAGACGGTAAATTTCGCTGCCGGTGTGAAAACACGCAGAAAGGTACGCTCCTGCTCGTGCTCCCGGCTATCCCAGGCGCGTGCAAGGCGAAATAAAAATGCCGTCTGCCCTTCCATCCACAGCGCCATGCGCCCAATCTGCTGGCGCATCAGCGGCTGGTCGATAAGGCTTTTGCCAAACGCCTGACGCTGATGAACGTGATACAGCGCCACCGACAGCGCCCGGCGCATCAGGCCGTGGCTGCCGAGCGCGCAGTCAAAGCGCGTCATGCTGCCCATTTTCAGGATCTGGCGCGTGCCTTCGCCCTCTTCGCCAATAAGCCAGGCGACGGCGTCGTCGAACTCCACTTCGGCACTGGCGTTGGAGCGGTTGCCGAGTTTGTCTTTCAGGCGCTCAATGCGCACCGCATTACGCTCGCCGTCCGGCAAAAAGCGCGGCAGGAAGAAGCAGCCAATGCCACCTTCGGTTTGCGCCAGCACCAGGTGAGCGTCACTTTGCGGCACCGAGAAAAACCACTTATGCCCCAGCAGGCGGTATGGCTCGCCGGGGCCGCGCCCCGCAAGCGGTGTGGCGCGCGTGGTGTTACTCAGTACGTCAGAGCCGCCCTGTTTTTCCGTCATGCCCATGCCAATCAGCAACCCACGCTTGCGCTCGCCTGGCTGCAAATGCGCATCGTAGCGGTCGCTTAACAGCGGTTTTTGCCAACTGGCGAAGGGAGCAGGAAGGGCTGCGGCCAGCAGCGGCGTGGCGGCAAATGTCATGGTAACCGGGCACAGCGTGCCCGCCTCGACCTGCGCGTGCAGCGCAAAACGGGCGGCGCGGGCAACAAACGCACCTTTGCGCGTCTCTTCCTGCCACGGCAGGTTGTGCACCCGATTGGCACACAGCCCCTGCATCAACAGGTGCCACGCCGGGTGAAAGCGTACATCGTCAAGCCGACGGCCGCTGGCGTCGTAGCGCAGCAACTCCGGTGGATGCACGTTTGCAAGCCTGCCCAGCTCAAGGGACTCGGCGGTGCCTAACTGCTGGCCGATGCTGGCAAGTAACTCCACATCCCAGCCCGCGCCTTCGCGCACCACCGCGTCACGCAGCGCGCAGTCGGACAAGAAAAGATTGCTGTTATTGAGTGGCTGAGGTTGATTAAAAACGGTATGGGTTTCCCCGCGCATAGTCGTCTCCCTTAGCTGGCATTAAAACGGGCATCAGGCCCGAGTTAAGTATGGACCGAAGCCTGGGATTCGCACGGCGCGAGGGAACTAATCCACAATGTAATGCGGTACAAAACGCGAGGTATCTTTGGTTATCAGCGAGTTATCTTCCCGGATACCGATTCCCGCCGCGTCGTCGCCAATCACCCAGCTGCCCAGTAAGGTGTAGCTCTCATCAAAGCGTGGCAGCATTTGCATGGCCTGGAAAATCGTCGGCTCCTCACCATATTCACCGTCAGTGTGCTCCAGCACGTGACCATCAAGGCCGTACAGCGCCACATTACCGCCCTCGCGCGAGAACAGCGGCTTTTGTACATAACCCTGGTAGCCCGCCAGCGCCTGCTGTGCGCCAACGTCTGCACGCGCCACGTCCGTGGCAAACCAGGCGGGCAGCAGGTTCGGGTGGCCGGGAAAACGCTGCCAGAGCAGTGGCAGCAGCCCTTTATTGCTAAGAATGCACTTCCACAACGGCTCCAGCCAGCGCTGGTGACGCCGTTGCAGCAGCGGGCCGTTGTCATCACGCATCATCCACTCCAGCGGATAGAGCTTAAAGATATGGCGCATCACATTATCCTGCTCGTCGGTCAGCAAGCCCCCCACCCCCAGCCCGATGTCTTCCATGTGAATAAAGCGCGTTTGCAACCCGGCCTGACGCGCGCAGTCTTCGAGGTAACGCACCGTGCCTCTGTCTTCGGTTGAGTCGTAACAGCAGCAAAAGTAGAGCGGATCGGCGCTACCTATCGCAGCAAACCGCGCGATCAGTTTTTCCTGAATGCTGTTGTACTGATCCGCATCCGCTGGCAGCAAACCGGCGTCACACATCTGGCGCAGCCAGACCCACTGAAACCAGGCCGACTCGTACAATGACGTGGGCGTATCGGCGTTGTATTCCAGAAGTTTTACCGGACTGTTGCCGGTCCAGGCGAAATCCATGCGCCCGTAAAGCGACGGATCGCCAAGCCGCCAGCTTTGCGCCACCGCGTCATGGTACAACGGCGCAATGCCAAGCTTTAGCAGCGTTTGCTCATCGCGCACCGCCCTGTCCACTACCTCCAGGCACATCTGATGCAGTTCGCGGGTCGGAGCTTCTATCTGTTCCTCAACCTGGCGCAGCGTAAAGCGGTAGGCGCGGCTTTCGTCCCAGTAAATTTCGTCATCAATGATGTGAAAGTCGAAGCCGTTATCGTGAGCAATGGCAGGCAGTGCTTCACGCACCGGCATAACATGGCGCTGCATACTCAGCTCCCCCGGCTACTGAATGATTTTGACGAACTGCCCCAGCCGCCACGCGAGACGGTTTTCGTTTTATGCAGCGGCTGGCTGCTCACGTGACGATCGGCGGTTTCCCCACTGCGGTAGACATATTCCCCGCTGCGATCGCGCCATACCGGGCGTGATGACCAACTGTACCCGCCAACGTTGTAGGAGTGATAATGACGGCTGGAGGTATGTGTGCCGCAATTTTCATATTGCGGATCGCAGCTTTTCTCTTTGACTTTCGCCAGCGTAAAACCGGCCAGGGTCGGTGCATAACCGCCGAAATCGGGATCGTAGTCGCAGCCATAAGTACTGTACTGCACCATACACTGACTGTAAGTGAGTGGGTTTGTGACACCCGCCGTCAGGCCTTTTTTGGCGGTTTTCCAGGCCTCTTCACACACCTGGCGCAGATTGCCGTCATCAGCACACTGCTGCACAGTTCTGTAAAACTGCTCGTCGTTGTCATCATTGCTACAGCCGCGCAGTGCAAAAAAAGCCGCGCCCCCCATAATTGCCAGCGTCAGATAGCGTGAACTTTTACGCGTTGGTGCAGGAGGCTGAGTGAGCCGGTTATGTCTGCGCTCTGCTTTTCTCGCTCTCCTCGTTTGTTGCTTTTTACCCACGAGCGCGCCCTCACCAGGTCATACAGGCGGCGTTAAAAATCCCGCCCGCCAGTGCGCAGGTGCCCATAAATACCCCTGCGGCATAATTCTGGTTCATAATTTTGGTACTCAGACCCGGCATATAGAGCAGTACGCAGCCGTAAATCAGCAGTTGCACCACGAAAGCAACAGCGCCCCAAATCAGGAAGTCGGTCACGCTGACAGAGTTAATTGCCGCACTGGCCAGCGGAATGACATAACCCAGCACGGTGCCGCCAAACGCCAGCGCCGCCGCAAGGTTGTTCTCACGAATAAGCTGCCATTCGTTGTGCGCCGTGATGCGGGCATAAATAAACATAAAGCAGATGACCATTGCGAAGCCGATAAGAAAATAGGCCGCAAAAGCCAGGATGGAATCAATAATGTGCATAAAACGCCTTGCGAAATATGACGCCTGACAAGGCCGCCTGTATGAAAGCAGGCTGCTTAGTATTGCGTCGAATTAACGAAAGGAGGCATCTGTGCAGGCAGGAAAAGGCGGGCGCACTGGTTCATCGCAGACATGCAGCCTGCGCAGCGGTGTGCTGTTTTCATCCCTGAGACAAACATTCTCCATAAAATCACGCCGATGGGCTATTTCTTATTAACGCGTTATCCCATCGCATAAGAGTATGCCGTAACAGCAGAATAAAAAAAACCATCCATAAACAGGGATGGTTTTTTTATTCACTAAAATGCCAACGTCTTTAGCCGCGCTGGCGCACCGCTTCAAACAGGCAAATGCCGGTCGCCACGGAAACGTTGAGCGAGGAGACACTGCCCGCCATCGGAATGCTGATAAGTTCATCGCAATGCTCGCGAGTCAGGCGGCGCATGCCTTCGCCTTCGGCTCCCATCACCAGCGCCAGCGGGCCGTTGAGCTTGCTCTGGAACAGCGTGTGGTCGGCTTCACCGGCAGTGCCCACCAGCCAGACGTTGTGCTCTTCCTGTAGCAGACGCATGGTGCGCGCAAGATTAGTCACGCGAATCAGCGGCACGGTTTCGGCGGCGCCACAGGCGACTTTTTTCGCTGTCGCGTTAAGCTGGGCTGAGCGATCGCGCGGCACGATCACCGCATGCACGCCTGCCGCATCGGCGCTGCGCAGGCAGGCGCCGAGGTTATGCGGATCGGTAACACCGTCCAGGATCAGCAGAAACGGGCGATCCTGTGCTGCGACCAGGTCGGGCAGATCGTTTTCCTGGTACTGACGTCCCGGTTTCACCAGCGCGATGATCCCCTGGTGCACTGCGCCATCGGCCTTCTCATCCAGCCACTGGCGGCTTGCCACCTGGATAGCCACGCCCTGCGCTTCCAGCGCGTGGATAAGCGGCATCAGGCGCTTGTCTTCGCGCCCTTTCAGGATAAATACCTGCTGAAAGCGCTCAGGGGCGCGTTCCAGCAAAGCCTGCACCGCGTGGATGCCGTAAATGGTTTCACTCATGAATGCTGCTCATTAAGCGCTTTATCGCGCTTTGTTAAATCGGGTTAGTAGTGAAATGATGCCGCGTGGGACTGACCCACGCGGCAGAGGCTTATTCCGCTGGCTTCTTCGCCGCGCGTTTCGCCTTCGTCGCGGCCGCTATCTTACGGGTTTTCGCTGACGGCGTTTTGGCTTTCTTGTCTTTTTTATCTTTTTTCGCTTTCGGCGCTTTTTTGCCCTTATCGCTGCGGAAAGCGCTGTCCGGCTCAAAGTTCACGCGTTTACCAGCCTGGCGGCGCTTGCCTGCGCCACCTTTGCTGGCCCCTTTTTTGGCCTTTTCGCGTGCCGTTTTGCCTTCGTTACGCGGCCCGCGTTCGCTGGAAATGAGCGAGAAGTCAATTTTACGCTCGTCCATATTCACCGCTTCCACCTTCACTTCCACGCGGTCGCCCAGGCGATAAGTATGACCGCCGGACTCACCAATCAGGCGCTGACCAACCTGGTCAAAACGGTAGTAATCGTTATCCAGCGATGAAACGTGCACCAGACCGTCGATAAACAGCTCGTCCAGGCGCACAAAGAAGCCAAAACCGGTGACGCTGGAAATCACGCCCTGGAAGGTCTGGCCAACCTGATCGAGCATGAAGTCACACTTAAGCCAGTCGGCCACGTCGCGGGTTGCTTCGTCAGCACGGCGCTCGGCCATGGAACAGTGCTCACCCAGTTGCAGCATCTCTTCCACGCTGTAGTGCCAGCCGCCATTTTGCGCCAGCCGGTCTTCGTCACCACTGATTTTGGCAATCAGATACTTAATAGCGCGGTGCAGCAGCAGGTCGGGATAGCGACGGATTGGCGAAGTAAAGTGGCCGTACGACGACAGCGCCAGACCAAAGTGACCGCGGTTTTCCGGATCGTAAATCGCCTGTTTCATGGAGCGCAGCAGCATGGTTTGCAGCATTTCATGGTCTGGCCGGTCGGCAATGGAGGCCAGCAGCGCCGAGTAGTCGCTCGGCTGCGGCTTGTTGCCGCCCGGTAACTCAAGACCCAACTCAGACAACACGGAACGGAACGAGTTAATGGCCTCGGTAGTCGGCGTGTCGTGTACGCGGAACAGCGCCGGCTCTTTGTGTTTTTCCACAAAACGCGCTGCCGCCACGTTCGCCAGAATCATGCACTCTTCAATCAGCTTGTGGGCATCGTTACGCACGGTCTGTTCGATGCGCTCAATACGGCGCTCGGCGTTGAAGATAAACTTCGCCTCTTCGCTTTCAAATGAGATGCCGCCGCGCTCGGCGCGGGCTTCATCCAGCGTTTTGTACAGACTGTGCAGCTCTTCAATCGGCTTCACTAACGGCTGATACTGCTCACGCAGCTCGGCGTCGCCCTGCAACATATGCCAGACCTTGGTGTAGGTCAGGCGCGCGTGGGAGCTCATCACCGCTTCGTAGAATTTGTAGGTCGAGATGTTGCCGCGCGCGGAGATGGTCATCTCACACACCATACACAGGCGGTCCACCTGCGGGTTAAGCGAGCACAGGCCGTTGGACAGCACTTCTGGCAGCATCGGTACAACCTGGGAGGGGAAGTACACCGAGGTGCCACGGCTGCGTGCCTCGGCATCCAGCGCGGTGCGTGGGCGCACGTAGTAGCTGACATCAGCAATCGCCACCCACAGACGCCAGCCGCCGCCGCGCTTTTTCTCACAATAAACGGCGTCATCAAAGTCACGCGCATCTTCACCGTCAATGGTCACCAGCGGCAGCGAACGCAAATCAACGCGCCCGGCTTTTGCCGCTTCCGGAACCTGCTCGCTCAGGCCTGCGACCTCTTTTTCTACAGCCTCCGGCCAGACGTACGGAATATCATGGGTGCGCAGGGCAATATCCACCGCCATGCCGGTCCCCATGTTATCGCCCAGCACTTCAACGATTTTGCCAATCGCTTTGGTGCGGCGCGTCGGGCGCTGGGTGAGTTCAACCACCACCACAAAGCCCATACGCGCGCCCTGGATTTCTTCCGGTGGAATGAGGATGTCAAAACTCAGACGGCTGTCATCCGGCACCACAAAACCCACGCCTGCGTCGGTGAAGTAGCGGCCCACAATCTGCCCGGTGCGCGGCACCAGCACGCGCACAATACGCGCTTCGCGGCGGCCTTTACGGTCGGCACCCAGCGGCTGCGCCAGCACTTCATCGCCGTGGACACAGGCTTTCATCTGCTCAGACGACAGATACAGATCGTCCTTGCGCCCTTCGACGCGCAGGAAGCCGTAGCCATCGCGGTGACCAATCACTTTGCCTTTCAGCAGGTCCAGACGCTCAGGTAGCGCGTAGCACTGGCGGCGGGTGAAGACCAGCTGGCCGTCACGCTCCATAGCACGTAAGCGGCGGCGCAGCGCTTCCTGTTGCTCTTCGCCTTCAATATTCAGTTCAATGGCGAGTTCATCACGGCTGGCGGGTTTTTCGCGTTTAGACAGGTGGTCGAGGATAAATTCGCGGCTGGGGATAGGGTTGGTATATTTTTCTGCTTCTCTTTCCTGAAAAGGATCGTGTGACATCGAGGTTCCTCCGTTGTCAACGGCTGGCGGACTTAGCGTTCTTCCACCAGCAATAATTTGTATAGCGGCTCGTTTTCTTCAATTAATTCGGCCAGCGTTATGTTGTCCAGCTCCTGCAAAAAGCTTTTTACAGCGTTAGAAAGCGCCAGCTTTAAGCGACAGGCAGAAGTGATATGGCAAAACTCATGGCTGCAGTTGACCAGAGACAGCGGTTCCATATCGCGCACCACGTCACCGATACGTATCTCTCTGGCGGGTTTACCCAGTCGGATCCCACCGTTTTTACCGCGCACTGCCGTCACGTAACCAAGCCTGCTGAGCTGGTTGATGATTTTCACCATGTGATTACGTGACACGTTGTACACTTCGGTCACTTCCGAAATGCTGGTCATGCGCCCCTCTGGCAGGGACGCCATATAAATTAAAGCGCGAAGGCCATAATCCGTAAAACTTGTTAACTGCACAGTCACCTCGAAAAAGGGTCTGGTGGGAAACATTCGTTTACTGCAGACATTATTCTGATGATAAACCAGCCAGACACAATGCGGCTAATTTATTTGGCAAAGACAGGATAAAAGAAGGGAAAAATACGGAAATTGGGCGCGTTTTCGCGCCCAAACAGACAATTTATGCGTCAAACGGATCGCGCAGAATCATCGTTTCGCTACGGTCAGGACCGGTCGAGATGATATCAATCGGCACACCAGTGACTTCTTCAATACGCTTGATGTAGTCCAGCGCCGCCTGCGGCAGGCCGCTTCGCTCTTTCACACCAAAGGTGGTTTCAGACCAGCCCGGCATGGTTTCATAAATTGGCTCAATTCCTTCCCAGCTATCTGCGGCCATCGGCGTAGTGGTGACTTCGCGACCGTCCGGCAGGCGGTAACCCACGCAGATTTTCACTTCTTTAAGACCGTCGAGTACGTCCAGCTTGGTCAGGCAGAAACCAGACAGCGAGTTAATCTGCACTGCACGGCGCACAGCAACGGCGTCAATCCAGCCGGTACGGCGGCGGCGACCCGTGGTCGCGCCAAACTCGTTGCCTTTCTCACACAGAAACTCACCCACGTCATCGAAAAGCTCAGTCGGGAACGGGCCTGCACCTACGCGAGTGGAATAGGCCTTCAGGATGCCCAGTACGTAATCCACATAACGCGGACCCACGCCAGAGCCGGTGGACACGCCACCCGCAGTGGTGTTGGATGAAGTGACATACGGATACGTACCGTGGTCGATGTCCAAAAGCGTACCCTGTGCGCCTTCAAACATGATGAAGTCGCCGCGCAGACGCGCCTGGTCCAGCAGTTCGGACACATCAACCACCATGCTGGTCAGCAGGTCAGCCACTGCCATCGCATCATCCAGCACTTTCTGGTAGTCAACCGCGTCGGTTTTATAGAAGTTCACCAGCTGGAAGTTGTGATATTCCATCACTTCTTTGAGTTTTTCAGCGAATGCCGCTTTATCAAACAAATCGCCCACACGCAGACCGCGGCGTGCCACTTTGTCTTCATAAGCCGGACCAATGCCGCGACCAGTGGTACCAATGGCTTTCGCGCCACGCGCTTTCTCACGCGCAACGTCCAGCGCCACGTGGTAGTCAAGGATCAGCGGGCAGGCTTCAGATAACAACAGACGATCGCGTACCGGAATATCACGGTCTTCCAGCTCTTTCATCTCTTTGAGCAGTGCCGCAGGAGAGAGCACCACACCGTTACCGATGACGCTGGTGACATTCTCACGAAGAATACCTGAGGGGATAAGATGGAGAACGGTTTTTTCACCGTTGATAACCAGAGTGTGGCCCGCGTTATGGCCACCCTGGTAGCGCACAACATATTTGGCCCGTTCAGTCAGAAGATCGACGATCTTTCCTTTGCCTTCGTCACCCCATTGGGTGCCCAGTACGACGACGTTGTTACCCATTTTGAAATATCACCGTTTGCTTAAAAAAGGATTCTACCATCGGTTTTCCAGAGATTCAGCCTCAATTGGCAGAAAAATGCCCATTTTTAGCTCAGGCAAACGTTCTCCTCAACATGTAGTAGATAACAAACCCAGCAACCACAAGCGCACCGCCGTAGCGACGCAGCGTCGTATCAGGGAGTGTTGCAATTGAGCTAATCATGCGTCGCCACAGCGACGGAAACAGCATCGGCCCCAGCCCTTCAAGTACCAGAACCAGCGCCAGTGCCGCTAAAATCGTTGCATTCATTGTCATGCCACCTGACAAAAAAAGAGCCGGAACAAGTCCGGCTCGGGGAGATATTGCGTTAACTCTCAGTGACCCACATGACTCACGCGGGGCTAAGATTAGCGCTGGCTCTGCTTCGGCGTCTTCATATAGCGGAAGAAGTCGTTTTCCGGGCTCAGCACCATCACGTCCTGGTTGGACTTGAAGCTGGATTCGTAAGCACGCAGGCTACGGATGAAGGCATAGAAATCAGGATCCTGGCTGAATGCATCGGCAAATAGCTTGGCCGCTTCAGCGTCACCTTCACCGCGGGTCATCAGCGCCTGACGCTCAGCTTCTGCCAGCGTACGGGTCACTTCGTAATCCGCAGTCGCACGCAGCTTCTCAGCCTCTTCCTGGCCCTGTGAACGATGGCGACGCGCAACCGCTTCACGCTCGGCGCGCATACGGTTATAAATCGCCTCAGACACCTCGGTAGGCAGGTTGATCTGCTTGATACGCACATCCACTACTTCAATACCCAGTGCCGCCATACTGTTCGGGTTGATAACCGGCACTTTGCCGTTAGTCTCTTCCGTCACACGCTCGGCCGCTTTGGCAATCGCGTCATCTGCCGCTGGCGTTTCGACTTCATCGTCGGTGCCCGCAGAGCCAGAGTTCAGCGCTTCACGTACTTCAAGCGTCAGACGACCGCGCGAGTCGGTCACAATGTCTTTTACATCAAGACGACCGATTTCAGAACGCAGACGGTCGCTGAATTTACGCTTGAGCAGCACTTCGGCCTGAGAGACATCGCCACCGCCGGTTGCCAGGTAGTAGCGGCTGAAATCACTGATGCGCCACTTGATGTAGGAGTCGACAATCAGATCTTTCTTCTCTTTGGTAACAAAACGATCTGCCTGGTTATCCATGGTCTGGATACGCGCATCGAGCGTTTTCACCGACTCAATAAACGGCACCTTAAAGTGCAGGCCTGGCGCAAACACCAGCGGCTTGTTCTCATCGTCACGCACCACTTTCCCAAAGCGCAGAGTAATGCCGCGTTCGCCTTCTTTCACCACGAAAACCGAGGCGTAGAGTGCAACGAGCACAATGATAATGACTGCAATTACTGACTTACGCATCGTTATTCACTCCCCCGGCGCTGGGTGTCGTTGCGCTGCGCGTTGGCGCGGCGCTGGTCCATGATGTCGCCATTGCTGCTTGATGCAGGGCGGTTAGCGCGGTTACTACTGTCTGACGGCGGCGGCAGGCGCAGCAGGTTGCTGTCGCTGTTGTTGCTGCTCTTTACGTCGGACTGCGCCCCTCCTTTAAGCATCTGGTCCAGCGGCAGCACCATCAGGTTGCCACCCTTGTCGTTAACCAGCACTTTACGGGTATTGCTGAGCACTTTCTCCATCGTTTCGATGTACAGACGCTCGCGGGTAATTTCCGGTGCAGCTTTATATTCCGGCAGGATACGGGCAAAGCGAGATACTTCACCCTGCGCTTCCAGTACGGTCTGGGTCTTGTACGCACGCGCCTCTTCGAGGATACGCTGCGCCTGACCGTTGGCACGCGGCTGGACTTCGTTGGTGTAGGCTTCTGCCTCACGAATGTACTGCTGTTCGTTCTCGCGCGCGGCAATGGCGTCATCAAACGCAGACTTCACTTCTTCCGGCGGGCGAGCGGCCTGGAAGTTGACGTCCAGAAGCGTGATACCCATGTTGTACGGCCTGATGGTTTCTTCAAGCTCGCGCTGGGTATCGCTACGGATAACGGTACGCCCTTCGGTAAGGATGCGGTCCATCGTGTATTTACCGATAACCCCACGCAGCGCACTGTCGGTGGCCTGACGCAGGCTGTCGTCGGCGCTGGTTACGCTGTAGAGGTAGCGCTGAGGGTCTGTCACGCGGTACTGCACGTTCATTTCAACGCGCACCACGTTTTCATCAGAGGTCAGCATCACGCCAGACGCGGCCAGTTCACGCACGGACTCCACGTTTACCGCACGCACTTCATCGATGAAGGTCGGTTTCCAGTTAAGGCCAGGCTCAACCAGATGGTCAAACTTACCAAAACGCATCACTGCGCCGCGCTCGGCTTCTTTGATGGTGTAAAAGCCGCTCGCCGCCCAACCAATGACTGCGATGACCGCAACAATGCCGACAATTTTTCCGCCCATCTGAGCGCGTGGCTCCTGGGTACCGCCAGAATTACCGCCACCACCTAAACCACCAAGCTTTTTGCTCAGTTTGCGAAAAATATCATCCAGGTCAGGCGGCCCCTGATCGCGGCCTCCCTTGTTGTTATTTCCCCCAGAGTCGCCGCCGGGCTTGCTGCTTCCCCACGGGTCGCGGTCCTGTCCGTTATTACCGGGCTGATTCCACGCCATGTTTATGCTCCATAATTGTTGTGCGGTGATATACCTTTCGTGTCCGAAGCCGCGCCGTAACCGACTGTTATGAGCAGCTCACCAGCGCCCTCAACAACCGCTACACTGCCACACCAGACCGTCCTGGTATCCCCAATTGGGGAGAAAATCTTCAGGCAGACCGGCAGAATTACACCAGGTAATCCACCAGCCCCGGTTCTTGCTTACAGAGGCGACGCCAGTCAACTACAGGCATTCTGACCTGCAGTCCAACACTGCCATCTTCCTCCAACCACTCTTTTTCTATCGCCTGAAGCTGATAAAAACGGCTGCGCAGACGCCCCGCTTGTGGAGGAAGCATCAGCGTATGCTGCGCTATCTCACCGGAAAGGCGCTCTGTCAGAGCCTGGAAAAGCAGTGGCAAACCAGCGCCAGTCTGGGCAGAAAGCCAGACCCGTACTGGTACGTTTTCTTCGTCACGGTCAATACGCGGAGCAAAATCATCCAGCATATCGATTTTGTTCATGACCAGCAGCGTCGGTATCTCCAGGGCATCAATTTCCTCAAGTACCGACTCTACAGCTTCAATATTTTCTTTTACCCGCAGATCCGCTGCATCAATCACATGCAACAACAGCGTCGCCTGGCGGGTTTCCTGTAACGTTGCCTTAAACGCCGCCACAAGATCGTGCGGCAGGTGGCGAATAAAGCCTACCGTATCAGCCAGCACGGTTTCACCGACATCGGCCACGTCAATGCGGCGCAGTGTCGGATCCAGGGTCGCAAAAAGCTGATCCGCGGCGTAAACCTCCGCCGAGGTCAGGCTATTAAACAGGGTGGATTTACCGGCGTTGGTATAGCCCACCAGCGACACCGTCGGCACATCGGCGCGGGTGCGCGCACGTCTGCCCTGCTCGCGCTGTTTTTCGACCTTTTCGAGGCGAGAGAGGATCTGGCTGATGCGGTTACGCAGCAAGCGGCGGTCAGTCTCAAGCTGGGTTTCCCCTGGGCCACGCAGGCCGATGCCGCCTTTCTGGCGTTCAAGGTGGGTCCAGCCGCGCACAAGGCGCGTCGCCAGATGGCGCAGCTGCGCCAGCTCAACTTGCAACTTACCTTCGTGGGTACGCGCACGTTGGGCAAAAATATCTAAAATAAGACCCGTGCGGTCAATAACGCGACACTCGCACAGCCGCTCAAGATTACGCTCCTGAGCCGGGGTCAACGCATGATCAAAGAGCACGACAGAAGCGCCAGTGGCTTTTACGGCATCGGCAATTTCTGTGGCCTTGCCTTCACCAACAAAATACTTCGGGTGCGGTGACTTACGGGTACCGGTGACCACCTGCAACGCGTCGACGCCCGCAGAAGAGACCAGGGCTTCAAACTCCTGGAGATCTTCCATGTCTTTGTCTTGCACAAACCAGATGTGTACCAGCACCGCCTGCTCACCGGCGTCATAACGGTCAAACAAGCGTATAACCTCTCAAAAATACCAGCGGGGAACACAGTTGGACTGGTTCCCCGTCATGGAACGACAGCCATCCACCTTATTCGGTTTCGTCGCTGTCCTGCGGCGCAGAAGAGGACGACTGCGCGTTGTTATTGCCGTGATGATAATTGCTGGAACCACCGCCACCGGCATTATTGCTGTGATGAGATACCGGGCGAGACGGTACAACCGTTGAAATCGCATGCTTATAGACCATCTGGCTGACCGTGTTTTTCAACAGGATCACGAACTGATCAAAAGACTCAATCTGGCCTTGCAGCTTAATACCATTCACCAAATAAATAGAAACCGGAACGCGCTCCCGACGCAATGCGTTCAGGAACGGATCTTGCAAAGATTGCCCCTTAGCCATTCTATCTTTTCCTTATAGCTTGTTGTTTGTACTTGCGAACCCATGGGCTCTGAAAAATATGTCAAAATTTGCACACGAGACGCCTTAATTGTACACGTTCATTAATGTTACGCACTAACAACCTGCACCACTTCGTCCAGAGCTGACTGAGGACTGCCACTGTCCAGCCAGTGAATCTCTTTCCAGCCGCGTAGCCACGTCATCTGTCGTTTAGCTAATTGTCTCGTCGCGCAAATACCGCGATAAACCATCTCATCGTATGTGATTTCTCCCGCCAGATATGACCACATCTGGCGGTATCCCACACAACGGACGGAAGGCATCTCCGTATGCAAGTCTTCGCGGGCAAAAAGCGCCCGCGCTTCGGCTTCAAAACCTGAAGCCAACATCTGATGAAAACGCTGCTCAATCTTCTGATGGAGCAGTTCACGGCTCGCCGGGGCGATGGCGAACTGATACACCTGATAAGGCAGAGCGTCTCCCGACGTGCGAGTCAACTCCGTTAAAGTTTTACCCGAAATAAAAAAAACTTCCAGTGCCCGGGAAAGCCTTTGCGGATCGTTAGGGTGAATGCGTTGCGCCGCCACAGGGTCAATCTCCTGCAACTGCCGGTGCAATGCGTCCCATCCCTGCTCTGCTGCCTGTTGCTCAATGCGGCTGCGAACCGCCGGGTCTGCCGAAGGCAGTGGCGAAAGCCCCTCCAACAGCGCCCTGAAATAGAGCATCGTCCCGCCGACCAGTAGCGGAATGCGCCCGGCAGCCGTAATCTCGGCCATTTCCGCCAGCGCATCACGGCGAAAATCCGCCGCAGAATAGGCCTGCGACGGATCCCTGATATCCAGCAACCGGTGCGGTGCCTGAGCCAGTTCTTCAGGGTCAGGCTTTGCCGTACCGATGTCCATCCCTTTGTAAATAAGGGCCGAATCGACACTTATCAACTCAACGGGCAAAATCTTGCGTAATTCAATCGCCAGCGCCGTTTTCCCGCTGGCGGTTGGCCCCATGAGAAAAATTGCCTTCGGCAGGCCAGCCTTACTTACTTCATTATCAACGTCAGTCATGCTTCAGGGCGTTCATCGCCGGTTGTAAATCAACAGGTTGCAATAAACCACCTGGCGGTGACTTCAGCAGCTGCGGACAAAGACGCTCTACGTCAGCCAGCAGGGCAATAGCCTGTGCATGGCTCCATTCGCCGTGCTCGCTGGTCAAATGCCGGGCGAGCCACTGGGCGATGCGTACTGCATCGTTATCAGTCTGTTGCGCCAAGTAGCCTATCAGTTCAGGAATCAAGTTTTGTAAATTTTGTTGGCGCAAGGGTAAAGGCACCGCGCGAACCGTCACATGCCGTGCATCAATGGCAAACTCCACTCCGGTTTGCGCAAGCGAGGCCTGCCAGTGCTCCAGCGTCTTAAGCTCAGCATTTTCAAGCTTCAGGCGCACCGGAATCAAAAGCGGTTGCGCACGCAGTTTCTCATCGCCCGGCACCAGTTGCGCCTGGCGCAACCAGCGTTCAGCCACCGGTAGCGCCAGTAGCGACAACCGCCCATCGCGCTCCAGCAGTGCCATATCCGGCTTAAGCACGGTCAGGACGCGCCCAAAGCTCTGGCTGTGTCCAGCCAGTTCTTCTACGCGCTCTGCTTGCGTGCGGGATACCGGCGCTGACGCAGGAGCGTCAGGCGTTTCCAGCAACTTGCTGTAGAGCGCGCCCTGGCGCTTTTGATAGCCCGGCGTGGCGTTAGGCCAACTGGCCTCGCTTGCACGCGGCGTGCGCGAACCAGTACCCGCGCCGTAGCCGCCGGAAGACGGCTCACGTAACGATGCCGCCTGCGGCTCGCGATACGCCGTCTCACTCGGTACCAGAGTGCGCTCAGGCGGCTGCCCGACCGGGCGGGCAAAATGGTTTTGTCCTGCGGCCACGCGGTTTTCCGGCTGCCAGCAGGGAATGGGCGCGCCGTTTTCGTCTGCCAGCGGCAGCGGCGGCACCGTCTGCTGTTGCAGCACGCTCAGCACGCCCTGGTAAATAAAATCGTGCACCAACCGCGACTGATGAAAACGCACTTCATGCTTTGCCGGATGCACGTTCACATCCACCTGGTGCGGGTCAATATCCAGATACAGCACGTAGGCGGGCTGGCGGTCAGACCCCAGTTTCTCTTCACAGGCCTGGCGAATAGCGTGGTTTATCAGGCGGTCGCGCATCATGCGCCCGTTGACGTAGCAGTACTGAGTCTCTGCCAGTGCGGAAGTCGTGCCAGCCGGGTCAGCCACCCAGCCGCGCAGGGCCAGGTCACCATGCTGCCACTCAATGGCCAGCGCCTGTTCAAGAAATGCCGTCCCACAAATGGCCCCGAGGCGGCGTTCACGCGCGCCGCCTTCTGGCACGGCACGGTACTGGCGAACCATTTTACCGTTGTGGTTCAGATTGATGGTCACATCAAAGCGGGCCAGCGCAATGCGGCGCACCACTTCGTCGATATGCCCAAACTCGGTCTTCTCGGTGCGCATAAATTTGCGCCGCGCAGGAGTGTTGTAGAACAAATCCAGCACTTCGAGCGTGGTGCCCTGCGGATGGGCAGCCGGTTTGACCGTCACCGCCATATCGCGCCCTTCAGCGTAGGCCTGCCAGGCCTCCTGCTGCTCCGCCGTGCGTGAGGTCAACGTTAAACGTGAGACTGAACTGATACTCGCCAGCGCTTCTCCGCGAAAACCCAGGCTTAAAATGGCCTCAAGGTCGTCCAGCGTGGCGATTTTGCTGGTCGCGTGGCGCGCCAGCGCCAGCGCCAGCTCGTCTTTGCCAATACCGCAGCCATTATCACGAATACGGATAAGTTTTGCGCCACCGCGCTCAATGTCGATATCAATGCGCGTTGCACCAGCGTCAATGCTGTTCTCTACCAGCTCTTTCACCACCGACGCGGGTCGCTCCACCACTTCGCCTGCGGCGATCTGGTTAGCAAGCTGAGGCGGTAAGATCTGAATTGGCATTCTCTCTCCTTGCGCGGTGATTAGTTAGCGCCCACTAACGGACCGGCGGCGCTGGCCGTTTGCGGTGCGCTATCAGACGGCGGTGCCATCTGTAGTGGATTGGCAATAAAATAGTTACGCAAGCCAAGGTAAATCGACTCGGCGATACGCTGCTGGAAAGTGTCGCTCGCCAGCATCCGCTCTTCTGAACCGTTGCTGATAAACCCGGTTTCCACCAGCAGCGACGGAATATCCGGCGAACGCAACACGCCAAGGCTTGCATGCTCCGGGCGGCGTTTGTGCAGCGACCCCACGTTTTGTAGCTGGCCGAGCACGCTGGTGGCAACATCATAGCCGACGCGCTGCGAATGACCGAACTGTAAATCCAGCACTGCCTGGCTCAAATACGGGTCAGCCTGGCTATTTGCCAGCACGTCGCCCGCACCGCCGAGCAGTTCAGACTGCTTCTCATGCTGCTCCAGCCAACCCGCCATTTCTGTGTTAGCCCGCCGGTTAGACAACACCCACACGGAAGCCCCGGTCGCCTCGCGGTTCGGCGCCGCGTCAGCGTGGATAGACACCAACAGGTTGGCATTCTGGCGGCGCGCCACATCGGAGCGGCCCATCACCGAAATAAAATAGTCGCCGTCGCGCGTCAGCACGCCCTTAAACATCGGGTCTGCATTGAGCATGGTTTTGAGCTTACGGGCAATAGCGATAGTGACGTTTTTCTCTTTGGTGCCGCCTGCGCCAATCGCACCGGGATCCTGGCCGCCGTGTCCGGCATCAATAGCCACAATCACCTGCTCAGATGAAACGGCGGCGCTACGCGCCTGTGCAGGGCGCACTGCGGTGTTAGTGCTCACTACAGCCGTCGTGCGCTCGCTGGGGCTGCTGAACGGGTTGCGCGCCGGTTCACGCGGCTTTACCGGCTGCGGTACAGGAGCAGGCGCTCGCTGCGCCACCACCGGGGGCGGCGAAGGCGGCGGCGGGGCGTCGGCGTTAATGGTAAAAACCACCAGATAACCGTCACCACTGCGTTGTTTCACCGCACGAGTTTTTCCGTTTTGCGTGAGATCCACTAACAGTCGCAGCGACTGCGGGTCGCCGGTTTGCCCGGAGCGAATGCTTTTCACCAGGTTCTCGCCGCTGAACTGCAACGGCAGCCCCTGAATCACGCCGCTCTGGCGGATATCAAGTGCCACCGTGCGGGCATTTTGCTCAGTGAACGTGTATTCCGGGTCCCCCGAGAAGCTAAAGGTAATACGCGCCTGCGCATCACCGTTGGAGACGCGGATATCAGACAAATTGGCCGCATACAGCGGTGCGCACAGCACCAGCAGTGCAGCGATTAAGCCACTTTTAGCGCAATACATTTTCCGTCTTCCTGTTATCCGGCCAGACGCGACAGCAGTGACTCCCCTGCCTGGGAAACGGCTTTCAGCAATGCCTCACGGCCCTGCGCCTGGTAACTCAAATGGATTTCAACATCCGGGTCAGGTAATACCCCAGCGCCCTGCTGCGGCCATTCGACCAGGCAGATGGCATCATGGGCAAAGTAATCGCGGATCCCCATGAACTCCAGCTCTTCCGGGTCCGCAAGACGATAAAGATCAAAGTGATAAACCGTGAGGTTATCCAGCGCATAAGGCTCCACCAGCGTGTAAGTCGGGCTTTTCACATTGCCTTTATGCCCTAACGCCTGCAAAAAGCCGCGGCTGAAGGTGGTTTTCCCCGCGCCCAGGTCGCCATACAGCCAGAAAACGGCCGAGCCCTGACAGGCCTGTGCCAGACGCTCGCCTAACGCGAGCGTTGCAGATTCATCGGGAAGAGAAATAACGCGGTTCATCATGGTCAGTCAGTTCACATCCGGGTTAACAAAAGCGTAAAGCTCGTTTACGACATCACTTGCCAGCATGCCGCGGGTTCCCGCGCGCCGCGCCAGTTTGTCGGCCGCCGCACCGTGCGCCACACAGCCTGCGCAGGCAGCATCATACATTTCAAGCCGTTGCGCCAGCAGGGCCGCGATGATACCGGAGAGCACGTCTCCCATGCCACCACTTGCCATGCCAGCATTGCCGACATCCGCAATGCCCATACGCCCATCGTCGCAGGCAATCAGGCTGCCGGCCCCTTTGAGCACCACACAGCCACCGTAGCGTTTTACCAGACGCCCGGCGGCAGAAAAGCGATCGTTTTCAACCTCTGCGATGCTGCAATTGAGTAGTCGCGCAGCCTCGCCGGGATGCGGCGTAATAATTCGATTCTGACGTTTATCGGGGTTGATTGCCAGCAGGTTGAGCGCGTCGGCATCCCACAGCATCGGTTTGCGGAAATTCTCGACCTTTTGCAGCGCCTTTTTGCCCCAGCTTTGCTGCCCAAGACCGGGGCCTATCGCCACTACATCGGCCCATTCCAGGCTCTCATCCAGCGCATCGGGCGTCATTTCATGCACCATCAACTCCGGGCGTGCCGTCAGCAGTGGCGCGATGTTCTCTGCGCGCGTCAGCACGCGCACCAGTCCGGCACCCGCGCGCAGCGCCGCCTCACCGGTCATACGAATAGCGCCCGCGGTCCCGTTGTCGCCGCCAATAATCACCAGCCGTCCGTGGTCGCCCTTATGGGCCGTCGGTCTGCGCGGCGCTAACCAGCCGCTCAACGACTGTGTATCAAATCTTGCTAGTGGCGCACGCTGGGCCTGTAGCCACGGCTCAAGCCCCAGCGCATGATGATGCAGTTGCCCCACCACATCCCGCGCTTTACCGGTAAGCAAACCGGGCTTTAGCGCGATAAACGTCACGGTATGACGCGCATGTATCACCGCCCCCGGCGTGGCCCCCGTTTGTGCCAGCAGGCCCGACGGCACATCGAGTGCGATAACCGGCGCGGGATGGGCATTGGCGTGTTCAATAAGCTGCTCCACGACGGCGCGCGGCGCACTCTTAAGGCCGGTGCCCAGCAGCCCGTCCACAATCAGGTCAATGCCTTGCGGCCAGGGAATAGTGGGAGCATGGATAGTGCCGCCTGCGTCAAGCCATGCCGTGCGTGCAGCGTCGGCCTGCGGCGGCAGTGGTTTATCACTTTCCTGGGCCAGCAGCGTCACCTGAATGCCTTCTGCCAGCGCCCGGCGCGCCACCACGTAACCATCGCCACCGTTGTTGCCGTGGCCGCACAAAATGAGCCAGTGACGACTTGCCGGAAAGGCATATCGCGCAACCTGAAAGGCGGCCTCGCCCGCGCGCTGCATCAGTTCGTATAACGTCAGGCCCAGCGCATCGGCAGCCTCTTTTTCTGCCTCGCGCAGCCAGTCCGCAGGCCAGACCTGATGTGGTATACTTGCGACGTTCTTTTCCAGGTTATGGTCCGTCATGTCACAGCCCCTTAATCTCAACCAGTTAGCGCAAAATATTAAGCAATGGGGCAAGGAGCTCGGCTTTCAGCAGGTCGGTATTACGGATACCGATCTTCGCGCCAGCGAGCCCATGCTCCAGGCGTGGCTGGACAAACAATACCACGGCGAGATGGAATGGATGGCGCGCCACGGTATGATGCGCGCCAGACCTCACGAGCTACAGCCCGGCACGCTGCGCGTCATCAGCGTGCGTATGAATTACCTGCCTGCCAACGCTGCCTTTGCCAGCACGCTAAAAAACCCGCATCTGGGCTACGTCAGCCGCTACGCGCTGGGGCGCGATTATCATAAATTATTGCGAAACAGGCTCAAAAAGCTGGGTGACGCTATCCAGCAGCACTGTGCTTCGTTGAATTTTAGACCTTTTGTCGATTCTGCGCCCCTTCTTGAGCGCCCATTAGCCGAAAAGGCCGGTCTGGGCTGGACAGGTAAACACTCACTCATCCTCAGCCGTGACGCCGGTTCGTTCTTTTTTCTCGGTGAGCTGTTGATTGATTTGCCGCTACCGGTTGATGGTCCGGTGGAAGAAAATTGCGGTCGCTGCGTGGCCTGCATGACCACCTGCCCGACGGGGGCCATTGTCGAGCCTTACGTAGTGGATGCCCGCCGGTGCATCTCCTATCTGACCATTGAGCTTGAGGGCGCTATTCCCGAAGAACTTCGCCCACTGATGGGCAACCGTATTTACGGCTGTGACGACTGCCAGCTTATCTGCCCCTGGAACCGTTTCTCGCAGCTGACCGACGAAGGCGATTTCAGCCCGCGCCAGGCGCTGCACGCACCACAACTCATTGAGCTTTTCAGCTGGAGCGAAGAAAAATTCCTGAAAGTGACGGAAGGATCGCCGATTCGTCGCATCGGGCATCTGCGCTGGTTGCGTAACATTGCTGTCGCACTGGGTAACGCGCCCTGGGACGAAGCCAATCTGGTGGCACTTGAGAGTAGAAAAAGTGAGCACCCGCTTCTGGACGAACACATTGACTGGGCGATTGCGCAACAGATCGAACGCCGAAACGCGCAAGGGATCGCGGTTCAGCCGCCAAAACAATTACGTTTGGTCAGGGCAATTGAGAAAGGGTTACCGCGCGATGCCTGATATATCCACAACGTGTGTATAAAAATAAAAAACCGTTGTCATTCAACACGCAAAAATTCGTCAAGCGATCGCCATAGCATTTTGAAATGATATTATTTCTATATAAAACATAAAGATAGACAAATAGCGCAAAAAGACCCGCTATAAAAAGGTGTGTCACAAAAAAATCCAGCCTGTGGATAACTCTGTTCACAAATGTCTGCATCGCGCTGAAAATCAAGGAGTGCGATGTGCATAAGCGCCCAGAAAACGCGTTGAGATGAGAAGAGGTATGCCGGATCCAGCGCGGCGTTTCCAGCCCCAGGATCGTATGCAGGCCGCGGATTCTATACGATAGCTCTCCCCCTGACAACAGAGGAATGAAAAACAGGCCGATCAAATTCGATCGACCTGCGATTACCATGCGTCATGTCGGTTATTTTACCGAATTATCAGCATGCTTCCCTGGCTGGCCATATTCACACTTGTCGTCACTCGCTTACGCAGCCTTCCATGACAGGCTCAGAACTTCGTCGGTCGTCATAATGTCGCCGAAGGTATCGTCGATAGATGCCAGCGCGGCGCGATGGAGTACATCATGTGCAACGGTATTTTTATCTGAGCAATCAAGCGCTCGCGTCGCACAGGCATCGTCTATAACAATGACATTGTAGCCAAGCGGCACAGCGTCGCGAGCAGCACCGGCAACACAGGCATGCGTCATCAAACCAGAGATGAGCAGAGTGTCGATCCCCCTTTTCTTAAGCTGCTGGTCAATGTCGGTCGTTGGAAAAACGCTGACCGACGATTTCTGTACGATGTGATGCAACGCGCCAGGCTGGATATCAGAATGGATCGCCGCCGCGCTGCTACCCTCAGCAAAGACCGGGCTACCGGCTGGGGTAATATGCTGTACATGAAAGACCGCCATGCCTTCGGCGTCTGCACGAGCAATCAAACGCTTCGTATTGCCGAGCGCCGTTGCAGCGTCAGGAACGGGTAATCTGCCGTGAAAATATTCATTCTGAAAGTCGATAACCAGCAACGCTGTTTTGCCCGCATGGATGCTCTGAGGCGCACCAGCACCAGCGATAGCGCGGATAGTTGGGTGTTGCATATTGTCTTCACCTTGTTTAATGAAATAAGCCACCCAATCCTGGTCATTTTTATTTTTCGCCGTAAGAGTGCCTGAAGCCAACATTTGATGAAATCCGGCCAACAGAGAGCCGCCTGAACAGGGCGTTATGACAACGTTCAGGAATGAAACTGCTTTCGGTAGTGGCCTGGCGGGATAGAAAACGCCCTGGTAAAGTGTTGCCGAAACGACACCATCGACGAAAACCCGGCCTGCTCCGCGACCACGTCAATCGAACAGTTACCGGTTTCAAGCAGACGTTGGGCGCGCTGAAGACGATGGTTGAGTAACCACTGTGTCAGGGTGGTCCCCGTTTTCTTGCGAAAATGCCGGGTAAAGCTGCGCACGCTCATATGGGCATGATTTGCCAGGCTTTCCAGGGTATGCGGTTCATCCAGATGTTCCAGCACCCACGCCAGAATCCCCGACAGCCGGTCAACCGTTCCAGACGGGGGAAGGGGTTTTTCGATGTATTGAGCCTGCCCACCATGACGGTGCGGGGCCACAACCAGCCGCCGTGCTATCCGATTAGCAATTTCCGCGCCCTGATCCCGGCGAATCAGATGCAAGCAGCAATCAATGGCCGCTGCGGTACCTGCGGAGGTAATAATGTTGCCATCTTCAACATACAGCGCATTTTTATCGAGAGTGACGTGCTGAAAGGCTTCCTCAAATTCCTGCTGCCAGGCCCAGTGAGTGGAGGCTCTGCGCCCATCCAGCAACCCCGCTTTAGCCAGAACAAAAGAACCGAGGCACAGACCCACTAACCGGGTGCCGTGCGCGTGGGCATCGCGCAATGCCTGCAACAACGGTTCGGGAGGCGCCTGGGCAATATCACGCCAGGCAGGCATGATAATGGTATCCGCAGACGCCAGGGCACTGAAATCGTGCTGGATATTAATATCAAAACCGGACATCGTGCGCACAAGTCCCGGTTTCTCAGCGCAAATGAGTACGTTATAGCGCGGAGCACCAAGCTTCAGTAAATCGTCCCCAAAAACAATGCAGGGAACCGATAAATGGAAAGGACTCACTCCTTCAAAAGCGATGACGGCAATTGTCTGTGCCATATACCACTCTTATGCGACTTAATTTGGCTCAATCTTAACATATCTTGTCTTCCATCCTCATAGTGAAAGATGACTGAACACCCTGACAATAGTTGCAGGGAAAATAAAAAGCACCCTGGCCTAAATCGCCTCTGGATATATTTCCCCGCCAGCTATGTATTTAATTAATTAAAATAACCTTCTGATAAAATGGAAAAAGTGATGAGACGCGAAGAAAAAAGGATTGATAGCCATGATGTTGATATGGTCGCCTTCCAGTCTGATATCAACGTACAGAATCGTAATGCGGTAATAGCAATAGATACCGCCATGCAAGCTAATTACAAAAAGATGAAAGCAGCACTTCTGCCCCATCTGGATCCGGTAATCGTAGTTAACAACGATGACTGGGGCGGTACTTATACGTTTATTCACCAGGGGGTTCGGGAAACGGTCAGGCCGATTTCCGTGGTATTTGAACTGGCAAAATCGGTCAGTCACATCCCACTGGGTATCTACACCATCATTGCACCGTATCTGAAAAAACCGGAGGTCACTGCGTGGATCCCCGAGCTGCAAGCCTTCCGTGCCGTACTTGCTAAAGCGCAGGAAAATATTGACGATACGGACCTTCCACACAAAGCCAAATCAGCCAGCCTGCGCATTCTGGGTAATGCCCTGCGGTTTATCGATATGTCGATTGCAGACGGCTGGTTCAGCATGGAGAGCTACGAACGTTTTGCCGCACGGATACACGACGATATCACTGTCAATATGCTCGTTGCCGGGCAAGCGCAGTACGACGGCGTCAGCGCGCTGCTCAATCGCTGGAAATCCCAGACTGGAGAACAGGGCTGGGAAAAACTCTATGTTGTGGTGCTTTCGATGTGGACTACGATGGTTGATAACCAAAATACGATTATTATCAGAGAGTTTATGGATAAGAAGCGTGTCGATACTCACCTCATTGATATCTCCACAGCACAAACACCTGACGATCCTGTAGCGGTCGCACTCGATAATCTCGCACGGATTGTGATGGACAACATCGCAGCAGAGATGATCTTTCCAACCGATTCTGTGCTGGCAGATTCCCTTAAAGGTACTCAGGACCTGCTTTCGAACGTGATTGGCAACATTCTGGTTTGCCCGCACGCAAGGCAGGCAAATTCACGATAGGCCCTTCTTAAACACAGGCTTGCAGCTACAGTGGGTAAGCCGGATGGATCTCATGGGGGCAAACTGTCCCCATGCAACGACGACGGCCTCTCACCATTAATTTCCTCGCGTTGTTCAGTCCCGACGTAAAGCACCGTCTGCGGCTTTTCGCGCTGAAAAATAGAGAAGATATTGGCGGAATGTAAAGACGCTGGTTCAGAGGAAATTTGAAGAGTCGGCAATACGCGGTTGATTATTGCTATTCATTCAGGCTGTGACGGACTTGATGAGAAGGAGATTTGGAGCGGGAAACGAGACTCGAACTCGCGACCCCAACCTTGGCAAGGTTGTGCTCTACCAACTGAGCTATTCCCGCATATTTGACTTCTGCCTGCTGATGCAGGTCAGAAAACGACAGGCGGCGACGCGTAAAAAATTGGAGCGGGAAACGAGACTCGAACTCGCGACCCCAACCTTGGCAAGGTTGTGCTCTACCAACTGAGCTATTCCCGCATATTTTGTTTCTGCCTGCCGGAGCAGTTCAGAAGCGTCACGCTGAAACGTTTTGAAAATCTGGAGCGGGAAACGAGACTCGAACTCGCGACCCCAACCTTGGCAAGGTTGTGCTCTACCAACTGAGCTATTCCCGCTCTGCGTAGCGTTGCAATTTCTGCACCGGTACGGGAGGCGCATTATACGAGAATTGATTCGTGCCGCAAGGCATTTAGACACAATTTTTTGTGCTTTTTGCGCGACTGCTGATTTCTTCGACAGAATGTTGAATTTAGCAGCAGCCCGCGAACACGCGGGCTGCATCGTACTTTACAGCGCAATAAAGTGCTCGCGGTAGTAGGCAAGCTCGGCTACGGATTCACGGATATCATCCATTGCCTGGTGGGTGTTCTGCTTCTTAAAGCCCGGCAGAATTTCCGGTTTCCAGCGGCGCGCCAGCTCTTTAAGCGTGCTGACATCCAGATAGCGGTAGTGGAAGTACGCTTCCAGTTCCGGCATGTACTTAAACAGGAAGCGACGATCCTGGCCTATGCTGTTGCCACAGATAGGTGATTTACCCTGCGGCACCCACTTTTGCAGAAACGCAATGGTTGCAAGCTCGGCCGCGCGGTCGTCAAAAGGACTGGCCTTAACGCGCTCCACCAGCCCGCTGCCGGTATGCGTGCGTACATTCCATTCGTCCATCAGCGCCAGTTGTTCAGCGGATTGATGCACTGCCATTACCGGTCCTTCTGCGAGAATATTCAGATTCTCATCGGTTACCAGTGTGGCAATCTCGATAATCTTATCGCGTTCGGGATCCAGCCCGGTCATTTCCAGATCAATCCAGATCAGGTTGTTTTCATTTCCACTCATGCGAATTTCCACCCATTTCACAACGGCCCCATCGTTGCTGATGGGTTATTTCATATAAAATAGCGTGTATCATAGAGGTTTTGTCTGTCCGGAGCGACCAGGAGCCAAAGCGATTGAGCAAAAACAGACTTTCGAAAGGCCAACAGCGGCGCGTAAACGCCAATCACGCGCGCAGGCTCAAACAGCCCGAAAAAGCCGATGTCGATGACAGCCTGTTCGGCGAACCGCAGGAAGGCACGGTGATTAGCCGCTTTGGCATGCACGCCGACGTGGAGGCACCCGACAGCGTGGTGCACCGCTGCAACATCCGGCGCACCATTCGTTCGCTGGTGACCGGCGACAGAGTGGTGTGGCGTCCAGGCAAGCAGGCCGCAGAAGGCACGCTGGTTAAAGGCATTGTTGAAGCCGTACATGAACGCCGCTCGGTGCTCACTCGCCCGGATTACTACGACGGCGTGAAACCCATTGCCGCCAACATTGACCAGATTATTATCGTCTCGGCCATCCTGCCTGAGCTGTCGCTTAACATTATTGACCGCTATCTGGTCGCCTGCGAAACGCTGGGCGTTGAGCCGCTGATTGTGCTTAATAAAATTGATTTGCTGGATGACGACAGCCTGGCGTTCGTTGAGCAGCAAATGGATATCTACCGCCGCATTGGCTACCGGGTGCTGATGGTTTCAAGCCACCGTCACGAAGGGCTTAAGCCGCTTGAAGACGCGCTCACCGGGCGCATCAGCATTTTTGCCGGTCAGTCTGGCGTGGGTAAATCCAGTCTGCTGAACGCACTGTTAGGTCTGGAAGAGACGCAAATCGTGACAAACACCGTCTCTGATGCCTCGGGTCTGGGTCAGCACACCACTACGGCTGCACGCCTTTACCATTTCCCCGCAGGCGGCGATGTTATCGACTCGCCAGGAGTGCGGGAATTTGGGCTGTGGCACCTGGAGCCGGAACAAATCACCCACGGTTTTGTCGAATTTCATGACTATTTAGGCCACTGCAAATACCGCGACTGCCGCCACGATACCGACCCGGGCTGCGCCATTCGCGAGGCCGTTGAGCGTGGCGATATCGCACCCACGCGATTTGAAAATTATCATCGCATTCTGGAAAGCATGGCGCAGGTTAAAGTGCGCAAAAATTTCTCTGAAACCGGCGACTGACGTATATTTTCAACGATACGTACGCCTGATTTTTCAAGGCCCGACGGCTGTGCTGTCGGGCCAGGACTGGCAACAATACTGGCCTGGAGGCTACCTTGTTAAATAATATCAAGCTTTCGCTTCAATACATTCTGCCCAAGCTGTGGCTCACTCGCCTTGCGGGCTGGGGTGCAAGTAAACGCGCCGGATGGCTGACGAAACTGGTTATCGACCTGTTTGTGAAAGTCTACAACGTCGATATGAAAGAGGCACAAAAGCCCGATACGGCCAGCTATCGCACCTTTAACGATTTCTTTGTGCGCCCGCTGCGCGAAGACGTGCGCCCGGTGGATACAGACCCGTCCATCCTGGTGATGCCCGCAGACGGTGTTATCAGTCAGCTTGGCTCGATTGAGCAGGACAAAATCTTGCAGGCCAAAGGCCACAACTACACGCTGGAAGCGCTGCTGGCCGGTAACTACCAGATGGCAGAACGGTTCCGCGACGGCTATTTCGCCACTACCTATCTCTCTCCGCGCGACTATCACCGCGTACATATGCCGTGCAACGGCATCCTGCGTGAAATGATTTACGTGCCAGGCGACCTGTTCTCTGTGAACCATTTAACGGCGCAGAACGTGCCAAACCTGTTTGCACGCAACGAACGCGTTATTTGCCTGTTTGACACCGAGTTTGGCCCAATGGCGCAAATTCTGGTGGGCGCAACCATTGTTGGCAGCATTGAAACCGTCTGGTCAGGCACCGTCACACCGCCACGTGAAGGCATTATCAAACGCTGGACCTGGCCTGCTGGCGAAAGCGAAGGCAGCGTTGCGTTGCTCAAGGGTCAGGAAATGGGCCGCTTCAAACTGGGCTCTACGGTTATCAACCTGTTTGCCCCTGGCAGCGTGAAGCTGGTTGAGCACCTGCAAAGCCTTTCTGTCACCAAACTGGGCCAACCGCTGGCGATGTCTGCCGAAGCGGCAAAGATGGCTGAAGCCACAAAGGCTGCTGAAGAGGCTAAAGCTGCCGAAACCGCAAAAGCCGCTGAAGACGCCAAAGCTGTCGAAGCTGCAAAGGCCGCTGAAGACGCCAAAGCTTCCGCAGCCGCAAAAGCCGCTGAAGACGTCAAAGCTGCCGCAGCCACAAAAGCCGCTGAAGACGCCAAAGCTGTCGAAGACGCAAAGCCCGCACCAAAAGCAAAACCGGCTGGCGCTAAAGGCAGCGCCTCTGCACCTGCACAGGCTCCGGCGTCAGAGCAAGACAGCGCAAGCAATGCTGCGCCAAAGAACAGCCAAACGGACAGTTAAGTAAGAACGACCAAAGGTAACGTGACGTGCGCCTGATATTGATGTTCCTGATGGCCATGAGCCTCAGTCTGGGGGCGCACGCCGCTTCCGTTCCGGATGCCAAACAAATTGCCCTGGAGCTGCAACAGGCCAAAGAGGCCAAAGACCAGCCGGGGCAGGCTGACATTGTCACCGCCCTTGAAGGGGCACTCAAATCGCTGGAAGAGCGCGAGTCTTCACTCGAACGCGCCACGCAGTACCAGCGAGTCATCGATAACTTCCAGCAACTTTCCCAGTCGTTGCGCCAGCAGCTCAGTAACCTGAGCGACACCCCGCGCCAGTACAGCGGCGCTCAAACCACCGACGCACTCAACCAGGAAATTCTGCAAATCAGCAGTCAGTTGCTGGATAAAGGCCGTCAGGCCCAGCAGGAGCAGGAGCGCAACCGGGAGATCTCCGACTCTCTCGGCCAGCTTCCGCAGCAGCAAACCGACACCCGCCGCCAGCTTAACGAACTGGAACGCCGCATCGCCGCCCAACAGACGGCCAATACGCCTCTGGCACAGGCGCAGTTGCAGGCAAGCCAGGCTGACGCTGCACGCCTGAAATCGCAGGTGGATGAATTCGAACTTGCCCAGCTTTCAGCCAGCAACCGCCAGGAGCTGGCTCGCCTGCGCGCAGAGCTGGCGCAAAAACAGGCCGGGCAGCTTGATACCTACCTTCAGTCGCTGCGTAACCAGCTTAACAACCTGCGCCAGCGCGAAGCCGAAATGGCGCTGGAAAGCACGGAAATGATGGCGGAGAACAGCGCTAACCTGCCGCCGGATATTGTGGCGCAGTTTCGCGTTAACCGTGAGTTGTCTCAGGCCCTCAACCAGCAGGCCCAGCGCATGGATCTGGTGGCGTCCCAGCAGCGCCAGGCGGCACGCCAGACCACACAGGTGCGCCAGGCACTGAATACGCTGCGCGAACAGTCGCAGTGGCTTGGTGTCTCCAACGTCCTCGGCGAGGCGCTGCGCGCCCAGGTCGCCCGCCTGCCGGAAATGCCCAAACCTCAGCAACTGGATACCGAACTGGCGCAGCTGCGCGTACAGCGCCTGGGTTATGAAGAGCGTCTGAGCAAACAAAACCAGCTACAGCAGGTGCGCCAGGCCGATGGCAGCGCGCTCACGCCCGAACAAAGCCAAATTCTGCAAGCCCAGTTGCGCACCCAGCGCGAACTGCTGAACTCGCTGTTGCAGGGCGGCGACACGCTGACCCTCGAACTGACCAAACTGAAGGTCGCCAACGGCCAGCTGGAAGACGCGCTGAAAGAAATTAACGAGGCCACGCACCGTTACCTGTTCTGGACCTCTGACGTCAGCCCCATCGGGCTTTCCTGGCCACTGCAACTGGTGCAGGACCTGCGCCGTTTGCTCTCGCTCGATACCTTCAGCCAGCTTGGCAAGGCGGGTGTAATGATGGTCACCAGCCGCGATACGCTGCTGCCGCTGTTTGGCGCGCTGCTGCTGGTTGGCTTTAGCATCAGTTCACGTCGCCACTTCACCGCGTTCCTGGAACGCTGTAGCGCCAGAGTGGGTAAAGTGACACAGGATCACTTCTGGCTAACGCTGCGCACCGTTTTCTGGTCCATTCTGGTCGCCTCTCCGCTGCCGGTCCTGTGGGCCACTCTCGGCCACGGCCTGCGTGAAGCCTGGCCTTACCCACTGGCCGTTGCCGTTGGCAGCGGCGTAACGGCCACGGTGCCGCTACTGTGGGTGGTGATGATTTGCGCCACCCTCGCGCGCCCTAACGGCCTGTTTGTGGTGCACTTTGGCTGGCCACGCGAGCAGGTAGCGCGCGCAATGCGTTATTACATCATGAGCATCGGCTTTGTGGTGCCGCTCATCATGGCGCTTATCATGTTTGATAACCTCAACGATCAGGAGTTTTCATCGTCACTTGGGCGTTTATGCTTCCTGTTAATTTGCGGGGCGCTGGCGATCGTTACCCTGAGCCTTAAGCGCGCCGGGATCCCGCTTTACGTTGACGGCGCAGGCCACGGCGATAACCTGTTCAACCGCATCCTGTGGAACATGATGATCTGCGCGCCGCTGATAGCCATGCTGGCTGCCGCCGTGGGCTATCTCGCCACCTCTAAAGCGCTGCTCGCAAGGCTTGAGACTTCGGTCGCCATCTGGTTCTTCCTGCTGGTGGTCTACCACATCATCCGCCGCTGGATGCTGATCCAGCGCCGCCGCCTGGCCTTCGATCGTGCAAAACAGCGACGCGCCGAAATGCTTGCCCAGCGCGCACGCGGTGAAGACGACGCGACGCACCAACACAGCGGCGAAGGCAGTAACGATATTGAAGAGCCGGTGGTGGATCTGGATGCCATCAGCGCCCAGTCGCTGCGCCTGGTACGATCCATTTTGATGCTGATAGCCCTGGTATCGGTAATTGTCCTGTGGTCGGAAATCCACTCTGCGTTTGCTTTCCTGGAAAATATCAAGCTGTGGGATGTCACCTCCACCAGCCAGGGTGGCGAAAATATTATTGAGCCGATTACGCTCGGGGCCGTGCTGATTGCGATACTGGTGTTCATCATCACCGCACAGCTGGTACGCAATATGCCCGCGCTGCTGGAGCTTGCGCTGTTGCAGCACCTGAGCCTCACGCCTGGCACCGGTTACGCTATCACCACCATCACCAAATACGTGCTGATGCTGATTGGCGGTCTGATGGGCTTCTCGATGATCGGCATCGAATGGTCAAAATTGCAGTGGCTGGTCGCCGCACTCGGTGTCGGTCTGGGCTTTGGTCTACAGCAGATCTTCGCCAACTTTGTCTCTGGCCTGATAATCCTGTTTGAAAAACCGATCCGTATTGGCGATACCGTGACTATTCGCGATCTGACCGGCAGCGTAACTAAGATCAACACGCGTGCCACCACCATCAGCGACTGGGACCGTAAAGAAATCATCGTGCCAAACCAGGCCTTTATTACCGAGCAGTTCATCAACTGGTCGCTGTCGGACACCCTGACGCGTGTGGTGCTCACCATACCGGCCCCGTCTGAAGCCAATAGTGAAGAAGTAACGCAACTGCTGTTGACCGCAGCCCGTCGCTGCTCCTACGTACTGGAAACGCCGACCCCGGAAGCGTTCCTGGTGGATTTGCAACAGGGGATCCAGCTGTTTGAACTGCGTATCTACGCCGCTGAAATGGGCCACCGCATGCCGCTGCGCCATGAGCTACACCAGCTGATTCTGCAAGGCTTTCGCGAGCACGGCATCGATATGCCGTTCCCGCCGTTCCAGATGCGCCTTGAAGGGCCTGGCAAGCCCAAAACCATCAGTTCCGCAGGCCGCAGGAGTACAGGCGGGCTGTAAACACGCCTGGCATAACTTCTCGCACGCAGGGCAAGCGCCTCATCACAAAAGCCGGTCAGTGACACCACTGACCGGCTTTTTTGTGTTGCCACCGCTCGTTGCCAATAGCTGCACCGCGCCTGTTAAGCGCCGCACAAACGACAAAACGGGTCGCACAGCGAATTAAGGCATGCAGCCTGCGGCGGGTAAGCAAGAATGGATAGCGCTCCCTCAGGATGAGTTAGCGCCATAAGGAAAGGAAAAACTCAGCGCGCCTGCGCGCAATGCATCAGGCGCGGTCGACGGTAAATGCCATCACCTCTTCCAGGCTTTCAGCACCCAGCGCCAGCATCACCAGCCTGTCAACGCCCAGCGCCACGCCGGAGCAGTCCGGCAGGCCCGCTTCCAGCGCTGCCAGCAAATTCATATCAACCGGCTGCTGAGGCAGGCCGCGCGCGGCACGCTTGCGGTTATCCTGGTCAAAGCGCTGGCGCTGTTCGCGGGCATCGGTCAACTCATGGAAACCGTTCGCCAGTTCAATGCCTTTGAAATAGACCTCAAACCGCTCCGCCACACGGTGATCTTCGGTACTGATTTGCGCAAGCGATGCCTGGGTTGCCGGGAAGTGATACACAAAAGTCGGGCGCTCTTTGCCAATCTGCGGCTCTACGCCGGTGACAAACAACAGTTGCAGCAGCGTATCGCGGTCTTCTTCGGTATCGGCAATGTTGCCCACATCGAGTTTTGCCGCCACGTCACGCAACTGATCTTTATCTGCCGACAGCGGGTCAATTTCCAGATAGCGCAAAAACGCCTGCTGGTAGGAAAGCGTCTCTGCGGCTTCGCATTCCAGCACCTGCTGCAACAGATCGTCCACCTCATTCATCAAACGATACATGTCATAGCACGGGCGATACCACTCCAGCATGGTGAATTCAGGGTTGTGATGACGCCCCTTTTCTTCATTGCGAAAGCTGCGGCACAGCTGGAAAATCGGCCCGCTGCCCGCCGCCAGCAGGCGCTTCATGTGATATTCGGGGCTGGTCATCAGCCACAGCGGCAGCCCCTGGCCATAGCCTGGCGCCACAAGATGGGTTTCAAACGCCACCAGATGAACGTCGGTGACGGTAGCCTGGCTCATGCAGGGGGTTTCCACCTCAAGCACACCGCGCTCGGTAAAAAAGCGGCGTATTGCCGTCATTATCGCAGCACGTTTTAACAGTGTGGGGATGGAGGCGCTCGGCTGCCAGCTTGCCGTCTCGCTCATGGGTGACTCTCCAGAAAGCAACAAAGCGCAGCAGTCTACTCGCAACGCCTGGCAGAGACAAATTTTGCGCGGCCCTTTCTGTTAGCGGCAACAGAAGTGCTTTTTCGTGAGCGAGTTCATCAAATTTTGTGATAAATCACATTCGATATCAGTAAAAAAATCGAACACATCAATTTTCGTTACCAGACACACGGTTATACTGCCATACCCATAAAGGAGCAGTGGAAAACCCTTTTGCAATGGCTGTCGCCCAAAGAGTGGACTATATACCAGGTAATACAGGCGAAAGTGCGACAGACCCAGACTATCATCAGGGTGATAGCGGCAGGCGACCCGGCAACAGATCAATTTACTGATTTGAATGCAGATAACCGGGTTGCACAACATGCCGAACAACGAATTTAGCTAACGCATCTGCGCCAGGACGGAAGATGGAATACGCTTCTGGCCTGGATTGGCGTTGCAAAACAACAAAAATATCTGGAGGAATGTCGTGCAAACCTTTCAAGCCGATATCGCCATTATAGGCGCCGGTGGTGCCGGGCTGCGAACCGCTATTGCGGCAGCCCAGGCAAACCCACAGGCTAAAATTGCGCTGATATCAAAAGTTTACCCAATGCGTAGCCACACTGTTGCCGCCGAGGGCGGCTCTGCCGCCGTTGCGCAGGATCACGACAGTTTTGAATATCATTTCCATGACACGGTTGCCGGTGGTGACTGGCTGTGTGAGCAGGATGTCGTGGATTACTTCGTGCACCACTGCCCGACTGAAATGACGCAGCTGGAGCAATGGGGTTGCCCGTGGAGCCGCCGCCCGGATGGTTCCGTCAACGTGCGCCGCTTCGGCGGGATGAAGATTGAACGCACCTGGTTTGCCGCTGATAAAACCGGCTTCCACATGCTGCACACCCTGTTCCAGACTTCTTTGCAATTCCCACAGATCCAGCGCTTCGACGAGCATTTCGTCCTCGATATCCTCGAAGACGACGGTCAGGCGCGTGGTCTGGTCGCCATGAATATGATGGAAGGCACGCTGGTGCAGATTCGCGCCAACGCCGTGGTCATGGCCACCGGCGGCGCAGGCCGCGTCTATCGCTATAACACCAACGGCGGCATTGTGACCGGTGACGGCATGGGCATTGCGCTCAGCCACGGCGTACCGCTGCGTGATATGGAGTTTGTGCAGTATCACCCAACGGGTCTGCCCGGCTCAGGTATCCTGATGACCGAAGGCTGTCGCGGTGAAGGCGGTATTCTGGTCAACAAAGACGGCTACCGTTATCTACAGGACTACGGCATGGGCCCGGAAACCCCGCTTGGCGAGCCGAAGAACAAATATATGGAACTCGGTCCGCGCGACAAAGTGTCGCAGGCTTTCTGGCACGAATGGCGCAAGGGCAACACCATTGCCACCCCGCGCGGCGATGTGGTCTACCTGGATCTGCGCCACCTCGGTGAGAAAAAACTGCTTGAGCGCCTGCCGTTTATCTGCGAGCTGGCGAAAGCCTACGTCGGCGTTGACCCGGTGAAAGAGCCGATTCCGGTACGCCCGACCGCGCACTACACCATGGGCGGCATCGAAACCAACCAGCAGTGTGAAACCCGCATTCAGGGTCTGTTCGCCGTAGGCGAATGTTCCTCCGTGGGTCTGCACGGCGCTAACCGCCTGGGTTCCAACTCGCTGGCCGAACTGGTGGTATTTGGTCGCCTGGCCGGTGAGCAGGCTGTCGAGCGCGCACGTCAGGCGACAGAGGCCAACGACGCGGCGCTGAACGCTCAGGCGGCTGACGTCGAGCAGCGTCTGAAAGCGCTGGCACAGCAGGAAGGCAACGAGAACTGGGCGACAATCCGTGACGAAATGGGCATGTCGATGGAAGAAGGCTGCGGCATTTACCGCACCCCGGAACTGATGCAGAAAACCGTGGATAAGCTTGCCGAACTGCAGGAGCGCTTCAAGCGCGTGCGCATCACCGACACCTCCAGCGTGTTCAACACCGACCTGCTATATACCATTGAGCTGGGTCACGGCCTGAACGTGGCTGAATGTATGGCGCACTCGGCGCTGGCACGTAAAGAGTCGCGTGGCGCCCATCAGCGCCTGGACGAAGGCTGCACCGAGCGTGACGACGTGAATTTCCTCAAACATACCCTCGCCTTCCGTGACCAGGACGGTACAACCCGCCTGGACTACAGCGATGTGAAGATTACCACCCTTGCGCCCGCCAAACGCGTTTACGGCGCGGAAGCCGAAGCGGCCGAGAAGAAGGAGACGGCGAATGGCTGAGATGCAGCAGTTGAAAGTTGAAATCGTACGCTATAACCCGGAGACCGACGACGCCCCGCACAGCGCCTTTTATCAGGTGCCGTGGGACGAACAGACGTCGCTGCTCGACGCGCTGGGCTATATCAAAGATAACCTCGCGCCGGATCTGAGCTACCGCTGGTCGTGCCGTATGGCTATCTGCGGCTCCTGCGGCATGATGGTCAACAACGTACCGAAGCTTGCCTGTAAAACCTTCCTGCGCGATTACCAGGACGGCATGAAGATTGAGGCGCTGGCCAACTTCCCGATCGAGCGCGATCTGGTGGTGGACATGACGCACTTCATCGAAAGTCTGGAAGCGATTAAACCGTATATCATCGGCAACCCGCGCACGCCGGATCAGGGCCCCAACACCCAGACCCCGGCGCAGATGGCGAAGTACCATCAGTTCTCCGGCTGCATCAACTGTGGCCTGTGCTACGCCGCCTGCCCGCAGTTTGGCCTGAACCCGGAGTTCATCGGCCCGGCCGCTATCACCCTTGCCCACCGCTATAACCTGGACAGCCGCGATCGCGGCCAGAAGGCACGTATGGCGCAGCTTAACGGCCAGAATGGCGTGTGGAGCTGTACTTTCGTTGGCTTCTGCTCCGAAGTGTGTCCGAAGCACGTCGATCCGGCCGCTGCTATCCAGCAGGGTAAAGTGGAAAGTTCGAAAGATTTCCTGATCGCAACGTTGAAGCCACGCTAAGGAGTGCACAATGACGACAAAACGTAAACCGTATGTGCGGCCGATGCCGGCCAACTGGTGGCAGAAGCTGGGCTTTTACCGCTTCTATATGCTGCGTGAAGGCACGGCGCTGCCCGCGGTGTGGTTCAGCATCGTGCTGATATTTGGTCTGTTCGCCCTGAAAAACGGTGCCGAGTCCTGGGCCGGGTTCATGGGCTTTTTGCAAAACCCGGTGGTGGTTATCATCAACCTGATAGCGCTGGCAGCGGCACTGCTGCACACCAAAACCTGGTTTGAGCTGGCACCGAAGGCGGCCAACATCATCGTTAAAGATGAAAAAATGGGGCCAGAGCCGATTATTAAAGGACTCTGGGGCGTCACGATTGTTGTGACGGTTGTTATTTTGCTTGTCGCCCTGTTCTGGTAAGGAGCCAACGTGATTAATCCAAACCCTAAACGTTCCGACGAGCCGGTATTCTGGGGCCTGTTTGGCGCAGGCGGCATGTGGAGCGCCATCATTGCGCCGGTTATCATTCTGCTGGTGGGCATTATGCTGCCGCTTGGGCTGTACCCGGGTGACGCGCTGAGTTTTGAGCGCGTGCTGGCGTTCTCCCAGAGCTGGATAGGTCGTCTGTTCATCTTCCTGATGATTGTTCTGCCGCTGTGGTGCGGGCTGCACCGTCTGCACCACGCCATGCACGACCTGAAAATCCACGTGCCGTCCGGCAAGTGGGTGTTCTACGGGCTGGCAAGCATCCTGACTATCATTACGCTTATCGGCGTTATCACTCTCTAAACTTAAAGGGCCGTAAAATTACGGCCCTTTTCTCTTAACGTCTCTTCTCCAGGCTACACTTTCAGAACTTCATTGATAAGGAGTTCTTATGCGCTTTTGGACTTTTGCCGCCGCCGCTGCTGCCACCTGCCTGCTGGTTGCCTGCCGCACCCCCACACCACCGAAAGACGTCACCGTCGTCAATAACTTTGACGCGAAACGCTATCTTGGCACCTGGTATGAAATTGCCCGGCTGGATAACCGCTTTGAAAAAGGGCTGGAGCAGGTCACGGCTAACTACAGCCTCAAGGACAACGGCGATATTCGCGTCCTCAATCGCGGCTACAGTCCCGAGCGCCAGCGCTGGAAAGAGAGCGAAGGTGTCGCTCGCTTTACCGGTTCGCCCACGCGGGCGGCGCTAAAAGTGTCGTTCTTCGGCCCATTCTGGGGCGGCTATAACGTGATTGCGCTGGATGACGACTACCAGCACGCGCTGGTGTGCGGCCCTGACCGCAGCTGGCTGTGGATCCTGTCGCGCTCACCTGAGCTTGATGCCCAGACCCGCACCGAACTGGTACAGGAGGCCGCACGTCAGGGGTTTGATATCAGCCAGCTGCGCTGGGTGAAGCAAACGCCGCTTAGTGCGCGCTGACCTTAAGCCCGATAATACCCACCACAATCAGCGCCAGGCTTGCGATACGCATCAGGCTTGCGGATTCCCCCAGCAGCACAATACCGGCAACGGCTGCGCCCACTGCGCCAATGCCGGTCCATACGGCATAGGCCGTGCCCACCGGCAGCGTTTTCATCGCCCAGGCAAGCAGCGCCATGCTGACCACCATCGCCACAACGGTAATCACGCTCGGCACCAGGCGGCTAAAACCGTGGGTGTATTTCAGGCCAACGGCCCACACTACTTCGAGTAAACCAGCAATAAGAAGGACTAACCAGGACATAACGGACTCCCGAAAGGTGGGGCCGTCCCCGTTGTGAGATATGCCTGCGGGTCGTCCCACAGGGTCAGATAAGAGGCTTTATTCTGCCTTTGCAGGCGGTTTTTTCAAGGGTTTTTTATTGACGGGCAACCAGCGGTGCGGCGATACGCCGCACCGCCAGTCTTTATTTATTGCTGCGCGCGGGTTGCGGCGCCAGAAATGGCGGAACCACCGCTGGAGATATCCTCGCCTACGCCGCGCGTGGTGTTACAGGCGGTGAGTACTGAAGACAGCACCAGCATTGAAAAGAACGCCGCAATTGTTTTCTTGACCATAATCTTTTCCTTTTATTGCCAATGTTAGTTATGTGAACATCCACATAAAGCATAGACAAAATTGCAGCAATCGCGCCGCCGGAAAGGTTTTTCAGACAGAAATTATAATCAGTCTACGGCGCGTTCAATAGCGTTGCCAAGGCCGCGAATGTCCTGGCCCACACCGCGAGCGGTATTACAGCCGCTGAGTAATGCGCAGCTAATCACAAGAGAGAACAGGAAAGTGAGGGTGCGTATCATCATCCTTACCTCTAAAACGCAAACGGCGCGGCACAAAGGCCACGCCGCGTATCCTTAAGCGCGATTATTTCACGCGGGACACGTACTCGCCAGAGCGGGTATCTACTTTAATCACTTCGCCAATCTGTACGAACAGCGGAACCTTCACCACTGCGCCAGAGCTCAGCGTAGCCGGCTTGCCACCGGTACCAGCAGTATCACCTTTCAGGCCCGGATCGGTTTCAACCACTTCCAGCTCAACGAAGTTCGGCGGGGTGACTGCAATCGGGTTGCCGTTCCACAGGGTCACGATGCACTCCGCCTGCTCCAGCATCCACTTGTCGTTGTCGCCAATCGCTTTCGCGTCTGCGGCCAGCTGCTCGAAGGTTTCGTTGTTCATGAAGTGCCAGAACTCACCGTCGTTGTACAGGTAAGTCAGGTTCATATCCATGACGTCAGCGCCTTCGGCGGTGTCGGTGGATTTGAAGGTTTTCTCAAGACGTGAACCGGTCAGCAGGCGACGCAGCTTAACGCGCGCAAAAGCCTGGCCTTTGCCTGGTTTTACGAACTCGCTGGACTCGACCGCGTACGGCTCGCCGTCCAACATGATTTTAAGACCGGAACGAAAATCGTTGCTAGAATAAGTCGCCATAAAGGCCCTCTGAAATATGTTAACTGGTAGCTAGCCAAAAAAATGGCAGACATTGTAACTCTAAACTCCCCCTCCAGAGAAGATTGGTTATCGCAACTTGCAGATGTAATCACCGATCCGGATGAACTTTTGCGTCTTTTAAATATAGATGCAGATGCCCATTTGCTCGCAGGCCGCGATGCACGGCGTCTTTTTGCCCTGCGCGTGCCGCGCGCCTTTGCTGCGCGCATGAGAAAAGGCGATCCTGACGATCCGCTGCTGCGCCAGGTGTTGACGGCGCAGGAGGAGTTTATCGCCGCACCCGGTTTTACCACCGATCCACTGGAAGAACAGCAAAATGCGCTACCGGGGCTTTTGCATAAATACCGCAACCGTGCGTTGCTGCTGGTGAAAGGCGGCTGTGCGGTGAACTGCCGCTACTGTTTTCGCCGCCACTTTCCGTATGCAGAAAACCAGGGCAACCGCCGCAACTGGCAGGCGGCCGTTGACTACATCGCCGCCCATGCTGAATTAGATGAAATCATCTTCTCCGGCGGCGACCCGCTGATGGCAAAAGACCATGAACTGGACTGGTTAATTGGCGCACTGGAGGCCATCCCGCATCTTAAGCGGCTGCGCATTCACAGCCGCCTGCCAGTTGTTATCCCGGCGCGCATTACCGACACACTGGCTGAACGCCTGGCGCGCTCGCGCTTTCAGGTGCTGCTGGTCAACCACATCAACCACGCCAATGAAATAGACGATGAATTTCGCGCTGCCATGCAGCGCCTTAAACGCGCAGGCGTAACGCTGCTAAACCAGAGCGTGCTGCTGCGCGGCGTTAACGATAGCGCGCCCACGCTGGCGACCCTGAGCAATGCGCTGTTTGACGCCGGTATTCAGCCCTATTACCTGCACGTACTCGATAAAGTGCAGGGCGCGGCCCACTTTATGGTTAATGACGACGAAGCGCGCCAGATTGTGCGCGAGTTGATGACGCTGGTGTCAGGCTACATGGTGCCTAAGCTCACCCGTGAAATCGGCGGTGAGCCGAGCAAAACGCTGCTGGATTTAGGTCTACGTCAGGAGTGAACCCCCACTACCGCGTCAGTTGCTGAGTACACAGCGAACCGCGCCATATTTCCCCCAACCATAAAAAATGCCGCGCTGTTAAGCCGCGGCATTTTTAGTAAAACCGGCGGTCAAACCTTACGGGCACTTATACACCTGGCCTACCATCTGGCTTGCGGTTGGCACAAAGCTTGAAAGCAGGTTCTGCGACGGGCTGCTGACGCCATAAATCACGTTACCGCCCATTGCGGCGGCCTGGTTACGCAGGGCGTTTGCCGCGCCGCGCATTGAACCACCAGTTTCACCATTCTGGCCTGCAAACCAGTTGCTTTGCTCACCGGTTGCTTGTCCCAGCAGCGTACAGGCTTTGCCGGGCTGCTCTTCGACAAAGCGGACACTCTGCCCCCCTGCCGTCAGCTGGTTGCTGTTGCTACACCCTGCCAGCAGCAGCACGGCCGCAACCATTCCTGCTGAAAATTTTACGCGCATGTTATTCCTCTTATCACAAACTACGCCCCAGACGATACGACCTTATACCATGCTGCACCGCACAATCATACACGCCTTCTGCCAATGACTTAGCTAACGCGTCATTTTGCGTGAACACGCAATAAAACGGTAAAAACGGTGCGCTCTGCACATAAATACGACGCCGGGCCCGCAAAAACCGACCCACGCGACCATAAAAAAACCCCGACCAACAGGCCGGGGTTTTCGGGTTTAGCGGATATCCACAAAGGGATATCCAGGCGATTACATCATACCGCCCATGCCACCCATGCCGCCCATACCACCAGCAGCGCCTAAATCGGCTTTGTCATCTTTCGGCAGGTCAGTCACCATGCATTCGGTGGTGATCATCAGACCGGCAACAGAAGACGCGTACTGCAGTGCAGAACGGGTTACTTTGGTCGGATCCAGGATACCGAAGTCGATCATGTTGCCGTACTCTTCGGTCGCCGCGTTGTAACCGTAGTTACCTTCGCCCGCTTTCACATTGTTAGCGATAACAGACGGCTCTTCACCGGCGTTAGAGACTATCTGACGCAGCGGAGCTTCCATGGCACGCATCGCCACTTTGATGCCCACGTTCTGGTCTTCGTTCTGACCTTTCAGGTTGGCAATCTTCGCCGCTACACGCACCAGCGCCACGCCGCCGCCTGCAACCACGCCTTCTTCAACCGCAGCACGGGTCGCGTGCAGGGCATCTTCAACGCGTGCTTTCTTCTCTTTCATTTCAACTTCAGTTGCCGCGCCAACTTTGATAACGGCTACGCCGCCTGCCAGTTTAGCTACGCGCTCCTGCAGTTTTTCACGGTCGTAATCAGAAGTCGCTTCTTCAATCTGCTGGCGAATCTGCGTTACACGGCCCTGAATGGTGCCTTCTTCACCCACGCCATCGATGATGGTGGTGGTGTCTTTGTTGATAACCACGCGTTTTGCCTGGCCCAGGTCTTCCAGGGTCGCTTTTTCCAGCTCCATACCGATCTCTTCAGAGATAACGGTACCGCCAGTCAGCACAGCGATGTCCTGCAGCATCGCTTTACGACGGTCGCCAAAGCCCGGTGCTTTCACCGCAGCGACTTTCACGATGCCGCGCATGGTGTTCACCACCAGCGTTGCCAGCGCTTCGCCTTCTACGTCTTCAGCAACGATCAAAAGCGGCTTACCGGCTTTCGCAACGGCTTCCAGCAGCGGCAGCAGTTCGCGGATGTTAGATACTTTTTTGTCAGCCAGCAGAATGAACGGGCTTTCCAGCTCAACAGCGCCGGTTTCCGGCTTGTTGATGAAGTACGGGGACAGGTAACCACGGTCGAACTGCATACCTTCAACCACGTCCAGCTCGTCCTGCAGGCCGGTGCCTTCTTCTACGGTGATAACGCCTTCTTTGCCCACTTTCTCCATCGCTTCAGCGATGAGTTTACCCACGGTTTCGTCGGAGTTAGCAGAGATGGTGCCTACCTGAGCAATCGCTTTAGAGTCAGAGCACGGTACAGACAGCGCTTTCAGCTCTTCTACAGCGGCAACAACGGCTTTGTCGATACCGCGCTTGAGATCCATCGGGTTCATGCCCGCAGCAACGGCTTTCAGGCCTTCGTTAACGATAGCCTGCGCCAGTACGGTTGCGGTGGTGGTGCCGTCGCCTGCCGCGTCGTTCGCTTTAGAGGCCACTTCTTTCACCATCTGCGCACCCATGTTTTCGAACTTGTCTTCCAGTTCGATTTCACGTGCGACGGAAACGCCGTCTTTGGTGATGGTCGGTGCGCCGAAGGATTTATCCAGCACCACGTTGCGGCCTTTCGGACCGAGGGTTACTTTTACTGCATCTGCCAGTACGTTAACGCCGCGCAGCATTTTCACACGAGCGTCGTTACCGAATTTTACGTCTTTAGCTGCCATTGGTTATATTCCTTAAATTCGTATGTTCAGTGTCGTTCGCAGATTACGCTTCAACAATTGCCAGAATGTCGGACTCGGACATGATCAGCACTTCTTCATTGTCGATCTTCTCAGCTTTCACGCCGTAGCCATCGTTGAAAATCACGATGTCACCAACCTTTACGTCCAGCGGCTGCACAGTCCCGTTTTCCAGGATACGGCCCTTACCGACAGCGATGATTTCGCCACGCGTTGATTTTGTCGCCGCGGAGCCGGTCAGAACGATGCCGCCTGCGGATTTGGTTTCAACTTCTTTACGTTTGACGATCACACGATCATGTAACGGACGAATACTCATTGATAGCTCTCCTTTGAAGAAGTTTTTATCAGTTATGGGTGACGCCGGTCCGCAATCGGTTTTCCGGCTGGTGCTCAGAAAGATGGGGGTGGCGGTTGTCCCCTTCAAGGGGGGAGTCAAAAAAAATTTCGAAAAAAATGCGGGCGGAAAAAACAAAGAAACCCTGCAAAAACCGGGGGAAAGACGGCGACCTTGCAGGCCATCAGGCTGTGATACTATCGTTTTCTCTAAAAATAGCAGGGCAGCGTCATGAGCGGACTGAAACAAGAGCTGGGATTGGCTCAGGGAGTCGGTTTACTTTCAACATCCTTACTGGGCACCGGCGTTTTTGCTGTACCGGCCCTGGCCGCACTGGCCGCCGGAAACGACAGCCTGTGGGCGTGGCCCATTCTGATTGTGCTGGTTTTTCCCATCGCCATCGTGTTTGCCATCCTTGGGCGCCATTACCCCAGCGCAGGCGGTGTCGTACACTTTGTCGAGCTGGCCTTTGGCCCACGCCTGGCCCGGGTTACCGGGTGGTTATTTCTCTCTGTGATCCCGGTAGGGCTGCCCGCAGCACTGCATATCGCCTCGGGGTTTGGCCAGGCGCTGTTCGGCTGGCACGACGAGCAACTGTTAGCCGCAGAAATCGGGACGCTGGCCATTATCTGGTGGCTGGGTACACGCGGTGCCCGCTCCAGCGCGAACCTGCAAACCGGTGTTGCCATACTTATCGTTGCCCTGATCGCGGCAATCTGGTGGTTTGGCGCGCTTTCACTACGCGACATTCCCTTCCCGCCGCTCAATGCGCTGTCGTCTGAACGGCTTTTTTCCGCGCTCTCTGTCATGTTCTGGTGTTTTGTTGGTCTGGAGGCCTTTGCTCATCTGGCATCAGAGTTTCGCTCACCTGAGCGCGATTTTCCTCGTGCGCTGCTGATTGGCCTGCTGCTTGCCGGTACGGTGTACTGGGGCTGTACGGTGGTTGTACTGCGCTTTAATGCTTACGGGGAAGGGCTTGCGGCGGCGGCCTCGCTGCCGGGCATCATTGTGGAACTGTTTGGCGTCAAAGCGCTGTGGGTTGCCTGCATCATTGGCTACCTCGCCTGCTTCGCCAGCCTCAATATCTACATTCAAAGTTTTGCCCGCCTGGTCTGGGCCCAGGCGCAAAACCGCCCGCAAAGCCGCTTTGCCCGGTTGTCAACACGACGGCTGCCGGTCAACGCGTTGAATGCGGTGCTGGCCTGCTGCGTACTGAGTTCACTGTGTATTCACATGCTCGCCATCAATCTGGATGCGCTTATCGTTTACGCCAATGGCATCTTTATTATGGTGTATCTGCTGTGCATGCTGGCGGGATGCCGTTTACTGAAGGGCTACTCTCGGCTACTGGCCGCGTTTGGGGGAGTGCTGTGCCTGCTGTTACTGGCTATGGTGGGTTACAAAAGTCTGTATGCCATTATCATGCTGGCTGCTTTTTGGCTTTTTCTGCCTCAAAGGCGCGGCGCGTAACCCGCGCCGCCCGGCATGTCACTCAGCGGTCGTCTTTGTTATCAAGGCGAGCGCGCTCATCGTCTTTGCGCTGAAACTCGCCGTCAAATGTGTTGCCCTGGTCGTTGCCAAAGCCAGCGCCAAAACCGCCCGGCGTGCGGGTGAAATGCAGGTGTGGCAGCAAGCGCAGCGTCAACAGTTTTTGTACCGGCGGCAGCAGGAACAACAGACCAAGGAAGTCGGTGAAAAAACCCGGCAGAATAAGCAGCACACCGGCAATCACAATGGAGATGCTCTTAATCATCTCCTTCGCCGGGCTTTCGCCAGATTCAATCTTCTGCTGCATGGCGATAAAGTTGCGCAGCCCCTGGTTGCGCACCAGCGACATCCCCAGAATGGACGTGAAAATCACCAGCACCAGCGTCAGCAGTACGCCCAGCACATGCGCAACCTGAATAAAGACAGAAATCTCAATATAAACATAGAGAAAAATAGCAAGAAGAGGGATCCAGCGCACCAGCAGCTCCAGGTTGTCAGGCGGTCGCCAGCGCGGCCGCAAATAATGTCGGTTTGCTATACAGCATGACTCAGAAGTGGCGACGTTGCCGCAAAAAATCAAGTCCCGGCAAGCTAACTCTTTCGGGTTAAACACCCGGTCAGTGACCTACATCACATATTAGTGATTCTGATGAAAGAAGCAGGATAATAAGTGATCCAGATTACTGCTTTTCATTGCCATCAGAATATGATCACAAAAAACGGGCCTGCCATGACCATAATCATCGGCCCAATCGCCGCACAACCGCATATACTTTGTGCACACTGGTATTATTTTCGGCAGCTTTGAATAAGAAGGTCCACATGTTAAATAACATTCGTATCGAAGAAGATTTGTTGGGTACCCGAGAAGTACCGGCGGACGCTTACTACGGTATCCATACTCTGCGAGCGATTGAAAACTTCTATATCAGTAACAACAAAATCAGTGATATCCCCGAATTTGTCCGCGGCATGGTGATGGTCAAAAAGGCCGTTGCGATGGCGAACCTCGAACTGCAAACCATCCCACGCAGCATTGCCAACGCCATCATCGCGGCCTGCGATGAAGTGCTCAACAACGGTAAATGCATGGACCAGTTCCCGGTGGACGTTTACCAGGGCGGCGCAGGCACCTCGGTGAACATGAACACCAACGAAGTGCTGGCGAACATCGGTCTTGAACTGATGGGCCACCAGAAAGGCGAGTACCAGTTCCTCAACCCCAACGATCACGTCAACAAGTGCCAGTCCACTAACGACGCCTACCCGACCGGTTTTCGCATCGCGGTGTATGCCTCCATCATCAAACTGGTGGATGCTATCGGCCAGCTGAGCGAAGGTTTCGGGCGCAAGGCTGCCGAGTTCGATAACATCCTGAAAATGGGCCGCACCCAGCTTCAGGACGCCGTACCGATGACGCTGGGCCAGGAATTTCACGCCTTTCGCGTACTGCTTAATGAAGAAACCAAAAACCTGATGCGCACTGCCGAGCTGCTGCTTGAGGTTAACCTTGGCGCGACCGCCATCGGCACCCGCCTGAACACGCCGGACGGCTACCAGCAACTTGCCGTTGCCAAACTGGCAGAAGTCAGCAACCTGCCGGTTGTGCCGGCAGAAGATCTGATTGAAGCCACCTCCGACTGCGGTGCCTACGTGATGGTCCACAGCTCGCTCAAGCGCCTGGCTGTGAAGATGTCAAAAATCTGTAATGACCTGCGCCTGCTGTCTTCTGGCCCGCGCGCGGGGCTTAACGAAATCAACCTGCCGGAGTTGCAGGCGGGTTCGTCCATCATGCCTGCCAAAGTGAACCCGGTGGTGCCGGAAGTGGTAAACCAGGTGTGCTTTAAAGTCATTGGTAACGACACCACCGTCACCATGGCGTCCGAAGCAGGCCAGTTACAGCTGAACGTAATGGAGCCGGTTATTGGCCAGGCACTGTTTGAATCTATCCATATTCTGACCAACGCCTGCTACAATCTGCTGGAAAAAACCGTTAACGGCATTACGGCGAACAAAGAGGTGTGCGAAAGCTATGTGTACAACTCCATTGGCATCGTCACCTATCTGAACCCGTTCATTGGTCACCACAACGGCGATATCGTAGGTAAAATCTGTGCTGAAACCGGCAAGAGCGTGCGCGAAGTGGTACTTGAGCGCGGCCTGCTGACCGAAGCCGAACTGGACGACATTTTCTCTGTCGACAACCTGCGCCACCCGGCCTACAAGGCAAAACGTTATACCGATGAAAACGAACAATAAGTTACATACCGAATAACGCCAAAGGCACGTCCACTATGACGTGCCTTTTTTATTGCACGCGGCTACGAATTTTCAACATTTCATTTTCAACTTGAACATTTAAAAAAACTAAGGATAACAACTATGTTTGGTGCAGAGCTTGTCGTCGTTCTGTTGGCTATCTACCTTGGTGCACGCCTGGGCGGTATCGGCATTGGTTTTGCCGGCGGCCTGGGCGTGCTGGTGCTGACGCTGTTTTTTCAAATCCCGCCCGGCGCTATCCCATTTGACGTCATTGAAATCATTATGGCGGTCATTGCCGCTATCGCTGCGATGCAGGTCGCAGGCGGCATGGATTACCTGGTAAGCCTTGCCGAGCGCCTGCTGCGCCGCCACCCGAAATACATTACCTTTATCGCCCCGCTGGTGACCTGGTTTATGACCATTCTCGCCGGGACCGGCCACACCGCGTTCTCCACCATGCCGGTGATTACCGAAGTGGCAAAAGAGCAAGGCATTCGCCCGTCGCGCCCGCTGTCTATCGCCGTGGTCGCCTCGCAGATTGCCATTACCGCTTCGCCAATTTCGGCGGCGGTGGTGTTCTTTGCCGGTATTCTTGAGCCGTTGGGCGTAAGCTACCTGACGCTGCTTGCCATCTGTATTCCGGTAACGCTGGTTGCCGTTATGCTGACGGCATTCGTGTGTAACTTTCTCGGCTGTGAACTGAAAGACGATCCGGTTTACCAGGAGCGCCTGGCTAAAGGTGAAGTCACCCTGCGCGGCTCGCGCGTCTTTGAAATCAAACCGCATGCCCGCCGCGCGGTACTGCTGTTCCTGGTGGGGATTGTGGCGGTGATGTTCTACGCCACCGCCATCAGTGACACCGTAGGCCTGATTGAAAACCCTGTGCTGCCGCGTAACGAAGCCATCGTGGTGTTCATGCTGACCATCGCCACGCTGATTTGCCTGACCTGTAAAGCCGACACCGGCGAAATCCTCAACGCGCCGACCTTTAAATCCGGTATGAGCGCCTGCGTGTGCGTGCTCGGTGTGGCCTGGCTTGGCGACACCTTCGTGAAGCACCACATCAGCGACATTCAGGAAATTGCCGGCGATCTGCTGCAAAACTACCCGTGGCTGCTGGCTGTGGTGCTGTTCTTTGCCGCCACCCTGCTGTACTCCCAGGCCGCGACCACCAAAGCGCTGATGCCTGCCGCACTGATGCTGGGCGTCACCCCGCTCACCGCCGTCGCGTCATTCGCTGCCGTTTCTGCACTGTTCGTGCTGCCAACCTACCCAACCCTGCTGGCGGCGGTAGAAATGGACGACACCGGCTCCACCCGCATCGGCAAGTATGTGTTTAACCACTCCTTCCTGGTGCCAGGCGTGATTGCCATTGCGCTGTGCGTCATCTTTGGCTTTATCATCGGCGGCATTCTTATCTAACCGCTGCTCTCCCCCCTCGCCCGAGGGGGGAAATCTCTGCCGTTACCCTCGTTTACATCCTGTGCTTCGCCGTCTTCTGCCTGCTCGTGATATAGTCTGCGCATGAAATATGCTGATACGGAGATTTGCTATGGCGACACCCGATGCCGTTGTTGTCCTGTGTACTGCACCTGATGAATCCACGGCCCAGGAACTGGCCACGCTGATTCTGGGCGAAAAGCTCGCCGCCTGTGCGACGCTGATGCCCAATGCCACCTCGCTGTATTACTGGGAAGGGAAGATTGAGCAGGAATACGAAGTCCAGATGCTCATCAAAACCGACAAGGACCATCTCGACAGGCTGCTGGTCTGCCTGAAAACGCATCATCCGTATCAAACGCCGGAACTGCTGGCGCTCCCCGTCATTCAAGGAAATAGCGAATATCTCTCATGGTTGTACGCGTCTTTACGTTAATTTTTCTACTGTTCACGGCCCCCGCCTTTGCCGGGTTGTTTGACCGCCCTGGCCAGAGCCAGTTTGTGCCGGCAGACCAGGCATTCGCGTTTGACTTCCAGCAGCGCGGCTCGCAGCTGACGCTGAACTGGCAGATAAAACCGGGCTACTATCTCTATCGCCAGCAGATTGATATTGCTCCGGTTGCGGCAACCCTTGCGGACTTCACCTTGCCCGCAGGCGTTACGCACGAGGATGAGTTCTACGGCAAAAGCCAGATTTACTTCACCGCGTTAAGCCTGCCGCTGCGCCTGCTTTCTGCCGATGCCGGGGCCAGCGTGCGCGTGACCTGGCAGGGCTGCGCCAAAGCGGGCTTTTGTTATCCACCAGAAACCAAAACCGTCCCACTGAGTGTGCTGGCAGCGCAGAGCAACACGCCTGCGCCAGACTCCAGTAGTGCTGGCGCACAGAGCAGCAACGCCCCTTCCCGGGCTACAGACGGCCCATCAGCCGCCATCCAGGGCGAAACCCCGCCTGCACAGCTGCCGTTCTCCGCGCTGTGGGCGCTGCTTATCGGCATTGGCATTGCCTTCACGCCGTGCGTGCTGCCGATGTATCCGCTGATTTCCGGCATTGTGCTGGGCGGGCGTGAGCGGCTGTCTACCGGGCGCGCACTGCTGCTGGCGTTCATTTACGTGCAGGGTATGGCGCTTACCTACACCGCACTCGGGCTGGTGGTGGCCGCCGCCGGATTGCAGTTCCAGGCCGCACTCCAGCACCCTTACGTGCTCATTGGCCTGTCAGTGCTGTTTATCCTGCTGGCGCTCTCCATGTTCGGCCTGTTTACCCTCCAGCTTCCTTCGTCGCTGCAAACGCGCCTGACACTGATGAGTAACCGCCAGCAGGGCGGCTCCGCTGGCGGCGTGTTTGCAATGGGCGCCATTGCCGGGCTGATTTGCTCACCCTGCACCACCGCACCGCTGAGTGCCATCCTGCTCTACATCGCACAGAGCGGTAACCCGTGGCTGGGCGGCGGCACGCTGTACCTGTACGCGCTCGGCATGGGCCTGCCGCTTATCCTCATCACCGTTTTTGGCAACCGACTGCTGCCAAAAAGCGGGCCGTGGATGGAAAGCGTCAAAACCGCGTTTGGCTTTGTTATCCTGGCGCTGCCGGTGTTCTTGCTTGAGCGCGTACTGGGCGAAGCCTGGGGGCTACGCATGTGGGGCGCGCTTGGCGTCGCGTTTTTTGCCTGGGCGTTTATCGCAAGCCTTGGCAGTACCCGCCGTGCCGTGCGCGTGCTGCAAATCCTGCTGCTCGGTGGCGCGCTGGTCTGCGCCCGTCCGCTACAGGACTGGGCCTTTGGCGCGCCTGCCGCCACTGAAAACCAGGCGCATCTTAACTTCACTCGCGTAAGCAGCGTGGCAGAGCTTGAGCAGGCGCTGGCACAAGCCCAGGGCAAGCCGGTGATGCTCGATCTGTACGCCGACTGGTGTGTTGCCTGTAAAGAGTTTGAGAAGTACACCTTCAGCGATCCAGCAGTTCAACAGGCTCTCGCTAATACGGTGCTGCTGCAAGCCGATGTGACGGCCAATGGTCCGAACGACGTGGCGCTGTTAAAGCACCTCACCGTGCTGGGCTTGCCGACCATTTTGTTCTTTGATGCAAACGGCAAAGAGCAGCCGCAGGCGCGAGTCACCGGCTTTATGGATGCCAGCGCGTTCAGCGCGCATTTGCGCAAACAGCAGTGGTAAACAACACTTCACAGGGGGAGAAACCGTTGAACAGAACGGAGGAAAACACCGTGCAACGCGAAGAGGTACTGGAACAGGCGCTGCAAATCCTTGAGAAAAAAGGGCTGGCAGACACCACGCTGGATATGGTTGCCGCAGCAACAGACAGCACGCCACAGGCGCTGATGCGCTTCTGGCCGGACAGAGAGGCGCTACTGTACGACGCCCTGCGCCACCACAGTGAGCAAATTGACGCCTGGCGCCACCAGCTTATTCATGACGATGCGCTCACCACCGAGCAAAAGCTGCTGGCGCGCTATGAAACGCTGACCGGCTGTGTGGGAAACCAGCGCTATCCCGGCTGCCTGTTTATCGCCGCGTGCAGCGTTTACCCGGACAGCGAACACCCCATCCACCAGCTTGCCACCGTACAAAAGCATGCGGCACGGGATTACACCCATCAACTGCTGGTACAGCTTGAGGTGGACGACCCGGCAATGGTGGCTGACCAGATGGAACTGGTGCTGGAAGGCTGCCTGAGCCGCCTGCTGGTGCATCGCCGTCAGGATGATGTGGATACCGCACGCCGCCTGGCAGAAGATATTTTGCGTCTGGCACAGTGCCGCACGGCGGGCGCATTAACCTGATTTGCTTCGTTTTGCCTGCTTTGCATGAAAAGCAGGCAATCGATACGGTTTTCCGTGTTTTTTGCGCTAAAGTCGTTGACGCTTATCGGCCTTTACGGTTTAATGCGCCCCGTTGCCCGGATAGCTCAGTCGGTAGAGCAGCGGATTGAAAATCCGCGTGTCCCTGGTTCGATTCCGGGTCCGGGCACCAAAATTAAAGAACCCAGCCTTATGGCTGGGTTTTTGCTTTTTGAGTCAGCAGACTGTTGGTTTACCCGTAGTACATCCCTTATTTCTCCTCCGGCTGAATTTATCCAAAGCCTTCAGAAAGACGGTAATCCCTGATTTATCACTGCATTAATTTTGGGAGAAGGTCAGTCTACCACCACGCCAGGCGCCTGCCTCGGTCAGAGAACCTCTGTAGCACGCCGGTTCAATAAAAAAGAGCCCCCAACGGCGCTCTCAGATTCATTCCTGCCCACGCCCCCGGACTCAGGCGTCATCGCGGTTATCTTGCTTACGTACCCACTCGCCAGTCATGTAAACCTTATTGTTGGTGTGCGCGCCAATAATTCTGTAGCCCACGCCCTGCCCGGCGGCTTTGGCGGCAATTTTTGCCTCAGCCCTGGCAAGCATGCTACCTCTGGCACTCACGCTCTGAGCCAGCGCGTTATAAGACATCAGGGATATCACGGCAGCGAGAAAAATAACCCTCTTTTTCATGGTGAAGCCCCATTAAAATACAGTAAACCCTGCATCGGCAAGAGATGCAGGGTTTACTGTTAAAAATGGTTTTATTTACAGTCTATTACGTGCGTTACGCCACACCCTGAATCGGGTTGGTATTAAAGGTATAAAGCACGATTTTCCAGCTACCGTCATCCTGTTTTTCCAGGATAAAGACTTCACGGTTTAAATCGAGAATAGTGGCACCGTCGCTCAGTCGGGTTACGGTCGCGCCCAGATGGTGGTGAGTACGCACATAGGCAGTGTTGCCGTTAATACTGACCGTATCAAACGCAAACTGAGTCTGGAATTTCTCATTTTTAAATAAGGTATCGTACTGCTTGCGTCGTTTTTCTGTGGTATCTGCCGTGGGTTTCTCATTCCACTGGGAATAGCTCTGGTCGGCAAACAGCGACAGAATCGTGTCGGTATCACCGCTATTAAGCGCAGTTTGATAGCGGATGATGGTGTCATAAACCGCTTTTTGCTGCTGTGCAATAGCGGCATTTTCAGATACCGGGTAGGTCTGCTGAGAAGCGGTATCCGCCGCAAGCACGGTACCAGTCAGCAACGGGAAGGCAAGAAGCACTGCAATCATTGATTTTTTCATCATCGTTACCTACAAAAACGTTATGTCACTATCGACACTTCTGAGTCTAGTTCTCTGTCTTTGAAGGGAACAGGCAACGGTTTCTAAAACATTATTCAAGATCTTCTAATAATCCGCGTCCGTCTTATCCGCGCACACCCCGCCTACTGCCTTGCCAGAAAATTGACAGCCACCCTGTTTCTGACCAGGCTCATTAAAAATAAAACGCGTGAAATCATGATGAATGAACTGAATGCCCTGCGTGTTTTCTGTAAGGTTGTTGAAACGGGAGGCTTCAGCCAGGCGGCTCGCGCGCTGGATCTTTCGCCCGCCAGTATCACTTACACCATTAAAGAATTAGAAAAATACTTCCACCAGCAACTGTTCAAACGCACCACACGCCGCCTGCTGCTCAGCTCCGCAGGCGAGCGCTGTTACGCCAGCGCAAAAGCACTACTGGAGCAATTTGGGCAGCTGGAGCAAAACCTGCACGACGAAGCCGCCGCGCCACGGGGCAAGCTCAGAGTGGAGATAGCCAGTTCGCTGAGCAGCCTGGTTATTGTCCCGGCGCTACCGGCGTTTCTCGCTCGCTACCCAAAGCTTGAGCTGACGCTCTCCGTCAACGACAGACTGGTCAGCCCTATGGAAGACCGGGCCGATATCTTTATTCGTATAGGTGCACAAGAAGTCCCGCAGATGGTTTCACGCGCGCTGTTTGCGCCGCGTTTTCTGTGTGCCGCCTCACCCGCCTACCTTGCGCGTTACGGCGTGCCGCAACATCCTGATGAACTGAGCACCCACACACTGCTCGGATTTATCCGCTCCGACGCCAGAACAGCCGACAGCTGGCTTTTTACCCGTGGCGATGAACGTATTAGTGTTACGCCGGGTACAATGCTGAACATCAATCACGCCCATTCGCTGTGCGAAGCTGCACGCCATCACCTCGGGCTGATTTACCTGCTGGATCGCACGTTACAAAACTACATCCACGCCGGCCAGCTGACGCCGGTATTAACGGACTGGGGCGGCCCTGGGCCATTAGTACACATCCTTTACCCGGAACAACGTCACCGCAGCCTGAAGGTCCAGGCCTTTGTCAGCTTTGTGCGGGAGCTGTTCGAATCACACGATGGTCGTCTGCGCTAAACGGGCAAGGCAGTCAGGCGTGCTACTCAAGCGCTCAGGTTACCCACAAGCTATCGCTGTTTTTTGCTCACCAGATAACGATCAAAATGATTGATGCTATTTATCTTTATTAACGTCACTGTCGCCGGTAGCGCGCCAGATAATGCCAGCGCCGCTCAAAGCGAGATCTTAATCACAAAACTCAGCCACTTACATAACTTCGCAAACCGCTTACACCAACAGACAACCGCTTACCCTGCACTTACAACCGCTCAGGTAATTATTCCGCCGCTCGCCCGGCAAGCTGGTCATCATATATACACCCTAAAAAAGAATACACACACGCCTTAAAAAAAGACCCAACGTTTAAACACCAAGGATTTTATTCGTCTGACAAGCAGGTCCAAATATGAATAAAAATAAGTTTCTAAAGCACATACCCTGGGTGGTTCTCGGAATCATCGGTGCTTTCTGTCTGGCGGTTGTCGCCTTACGCCGGGGTGAACACGTAAGCGCACTGTGGATTGTTGTTGCTTCCGTCTCCGTCTACCTCGTGGCTTATCGCTACTACAGCCTCTATATCGCCCAAAAGGTGATGAAGCTCGACCCCACTCGCTCGACGCCCGCGGTCATCAATAACGATGGCCTGAACTACGTTCCAACCAACAAGTATGTGCTGTTTGGCCACCACTTTGCGGCTATCGCAGGCGCAGGTCCGCTGGTTGGCCCGGTGCTGGCCGCACAGATGGGCTACCTGCCCGGTACGCTCTGGCTGCTGTCGGGCGTGGTACTTGCCGGTGCGGTGCAGGACTTTATGGTGCTGTTTATCTCTTCACGCCGTAACGGCGCGTCTCTGGGTGAGATGATTAAAGAAGAGATGGGCCGCGTGCCTGGCACCATCGCGCTGTTTGGCTGCTTCCTTATCATGATAATTATCCTCGCCGTTCTGGCGCTTATCGTGGTGAAAGCACTGGCTGAAAGCCCGTGGGGCGTGTTCACCGTATGTTCTACGGTGCCGATTGCGCTCTTTATGGGTATCTACATGCGCTTCCTGCGCCCAGGTCGTGTGGGCGAAGTCTCGGTGATTGGTATTGTGCTGCTGGTAGCCTCCATCTGGTTTGGCGGCGTTGTCGCACACGACCCGTACTGGGGCCCGGCGCTGACCTTTAAAGACACCACTATCACCTACACCCTGATTGGCTATGCGTTCATTTCTGCGCTGCTGCCGGTGTGGCTGATTCTGGCGCCGCGTGACTACCTTGCCACCTTCCTGAAGATTGGCGTTATCGTAGGCCTGGCTATCGGTATTGTGCTGCTGAACCCGGATCTGAAAATGCCTGCGGTAACGCAGTACATTGACGGCACCGGTCCGCTGTGGAAAGGCGCGCTGTTCCCGTTCCTGTTTATCACCATCGCCTGTGGTGCGGTTTCTGGCTTCCACGCGCTGATTTCTTCTGGCACCACGCCGAAGCTTATCGCCTGTGAAACCGACGCCCGCTTTATCGGCTATGGCGCTATGCTGATGGAATCATTCGTTGCCATCATGGCGCTGGTTGCGGCTTCTATTATTGAGCCTGGCCTGTATTTTGCGATGAATACTCCGCCTGCTGGCCTTGGCATCACCATGCCGAACCTGCACGAACTGGGTACTGAAAACGCGCCGATGATTATGGCGCAGCTTAAAGAAGCGTCGGCGCACGCTGCGGCAACCGTCAGCTCCTGGGGCTTTGTTATCACGCCTGAGCAGATTTTGCAGACCGCAAAAGACATCGGTGAGCCATCCGTACTGAACCGCGCAGGCGGTGCACCAACGCTGGCGGTCGGTATCGCCCACGTATTCCACAAAATCGTACCGATTGCCGACATGGGCTTCTGGTATCACTTTGGTATTCTGTTTGAAGCGCTGTTCATCCTGACGGCTCTGGATGCAGGCACCCGCGCAGGCCGCTTTATGTTGCAGGACCTGTTAGGTAACTTCATTCCGTTCCTGAAGAAAACCGACTCTCTGGTTGCTGGCATTATCGGCACCGCAGGCTGCGTAGGTCTGTGGGGCTACCTGCTGTATCAGGGCGTGGTTGACCCGCTGGGCGGCGTGAAGAGCCTGTGGCCGCTGTTCGGTATCTCTAACCAGATGCTGGCTGCCGTGGCGCTGGTCCTGTGCACCGTGGTGCTGATTAAGATGAAGCGCACGAAGTACATCTGGGTCACCGTCGTTCCGGCTGTCTGGCTGCTTATCTGCACCACCTGGGCGCTGGGCATGAAACTGTTCAGCACCAACCCGCAGATGGAAGGCTTCTTCTTTATGGCAAGCGAGTACAAAGCCCGCATCGCCGAAGGCGGTGAGCTGACGGCACAGCAGGTTGCCAACATGAACCATATCGTGGTGAATAACTACACCAACGCAGGCCTGAGCATTCTGTTCCTGGTGGTGGTGTACAGCATTATTTTCTACGGTATCCGCACCTGGCTGAAAGTACGCAACGCAACCGAGCGTACTGACAAAGAAACGCCATACGTACCGGTTCCGAAAGAAGGCATCAAAACCTCTTCCGGCCACTGATTAACACGGTAAAGCAAAACCCCGCCACGGCGGGGTTTTTATTTTTTGCGCCTCGCTCAGGGTTTTCCGGGCGTCTGAATAATGGCTGCACTGGCGTCGCTAGCGGCCCCATCGTCGTTGTTGCGTTTTTTCATTAACCAGAACACGGCAATACCCGCCAACAGGATCCCTGGTGCCGACGCTGACATAACGCCAAGCGTACCGGTTCCCATCGCCAGCATCTTGCCCGCAAGTAACGGGCCGCTTATCGCCCCTATGCGACCCACAGCCACGGCCGTGCCTACGCCCGTCGCACGGATCTCCGTGCGATAAAACAGCGGTGCCAGGGCATACAACACGCTCTGCCCTCCCGTTGCAAATAGACCTGCGATAAACCCCGAGAACAGCATGGCGTTCAATGATGACGCAAAACCCAGCGCCAGCAACGACAGCAGCATACCGGTGTATATTAAAAGCGACATCACAAGCGGGCTCAGTTTGTCCATCAACGCCCCCAGCAGCAGCGTGCCGCTGACTGCACCAAACTGTAAGACAAACATCACGCCCGCCGCCTCGCTCGCGCTGAATCCCTGGCCGACCAGCAGCATCGGCAGCCAGTTAATCAGCATGTAGACCACCAGCAGAGTGAAGAAATAGCACAGCCACAGCAGCAGCGTGGCAGCGGCATTATTCGCTGCCAGCAGCGAGCGCAGCGGCACGCGCTCGCTTGCGCGCTCGAAATCCCGCGACTCAGGCAGCCAGCGCATTAACGGCAACACCAGCAATAACGGCACCACGCCGCCAACCCAGAAGATGGTCTGCCACGCCTGCGTCAGGCCAAAAAAGCCCAGTGCCGCCGCCATCCCCGCCCCCATTGGCACACCGCAGTACATCAGGCTCACCGCCCTGCCACGAAAGCGGGCACCTGCGGCTTCTGAGGTTAGCGCAATCAGGTTTGGCAGTGCCGCCCCGAGGCCAACGCCGGTTAACAGGCGCGCCAGCAGCAACGTTGAGAAGTTCCACGCCAGTGCGGTTGCCAGAGAAAACAGGCCAAACAGGATGACCGAGCCCAGAAGAATGCGCTTACGCCCGTAGCGATCCGAGAGCATACCGCCCACCAGCGCGCCGGGCAGCAGGCCGAAAATGCCAGCACTGAAAATCCACCCCATCTGCATTTTATCCAGGGCGAATGCCTTCTCCATGCCAACAGCAGCGATGCCCGCCGCCTGTAAATCCAGCCCCTCCATCAGGGCGACCATAAAACAAAGTCCGACGGTAAGCACCAGACGAGAAGCGTGTGCGGTGGTGTTTGTGGGCATAAGCCTCCCTTTGTCATATCCGAACAATCTGGGCAGGTGGAAGGTGGCAAATACCTTGTCTGCCACGGTTGCCCTGCGCGGCTCGCATTGTTAATGACTTGTGAAATATCTTGTAATTCGCCGAGTATAGGACTGCTGATGTTAACTACAATAAAAATACGGCCCGGCGTGCACCAGGTGCACTTCACTGTTAAATAAGGCATTTATGAGCAATGGCGAGCAACAACGCCCCAACAAATGACAGGGCAGCGCGTGGGTTGAGGCGTGGCGTGTTGGTAGGGATTTTGTTAAATAAATTCGTGGGAAGCGTGACGGTTAGCGTGATGGCGCAGTTCAGCGGTTTCCATCACACGCGCCCGCCGGGGAGTTCAGCGGCGGCGCAGCCGCTGCGAGGGCGACGTTCGTTCACCCCGTCAACTCCGGGCGCTGAGTGGAGGTTTTGTGACGAACGCTGTATTTCTGCTCGCGTAGCGCCGCTCCAGGGCGAAGTGCCGCGTAAGATCCCGTGGCCCTGAGCTATTCGTTTAATATTGACGCCGGTAGCGCGGGCCATCACGGTCGGGGCCAGAAAGTGGGACGGCAGGCGCGCCCAGGCCAGCGCCAGCCCTTGCCGCCTGCTTACAACCCCAGCGTCTCCTTCAAACTCTTAAGATAGCGCCGACTCACCGGCACGCTCATCCCATCACACAACACCAGCTCCGCCTGGCCGTTATCTTCAAGGCGAATCTCTTTAAGATGGGACATATTCACCAGATATTGACGGTGGCAGCGCATCAGCGGCGTGCGGCTCTCCAGCGTGCGCAGCGTCAACTCAGTGAAGCCCTCCTTGCCGTCGTAGCTGGTCACGTACACGCCGCTCATGCGGCTACTGACAAATGCCACCTCTTCCATCTTGAGCAGGTAGATGCGGCTGTGGCCGGTACAGGGAATAAACGTCAGCGCCTGCTGGTTTGCCGCAAGCCGGGAGATATCCTGCGGCTGGCGTTGCTGGCGCAGTCGTGCCAGGGTTTTATGCAGGCGCGGCGCTTCAATGGGTTTAAGCAGGTAGTCAAACGCCTGCTCCTCAAACGCCTTCACCGCATACTCATCAAACGCCGTTAAAAAGACTATCCACGGACGGCGCTCTTCATCCAGCATGCCCACCATTTCAAGACCGCTGATGCGTGGCATCTGGATATCGAGAAAAATCACGTCCGGGTGCAGCTTGTTTACCGCTGCCATGGCTTCCACGGCGTTAGCACACTCGCCCACCACCTCAATATCATTCTCATCCTGTAGCAGGATGCGCAGGTTTTCCCGCGCCAGCGGCTCGTCGTCGACTATCAGCACTTTTAACATGCCAGCTCCTCCTGAGGCAGTCGTAGCGTCACCCGCGTAAAGCGGTCTGGCTCACAGGTGACCGTCATCCCACAACCGTCACCAAAACGGGCGCGCAGGCGTTTATCCACCAGACTCATCCCCAGCCCGTGCGTGTCTTCCTGCGGCTGGTACAACCCGGCATTGTCTTCAATCTCCAGCACCAGAAACCCGTCTTCACTGCGCGCGCGCAGCATGATTTCGCCCACCCCCAGCAACTGCGACGTGCCATGTTTGATGGCGTTTTCCACAATCGGCTGTAGGGTGAACGCAGGCAACTGGCGGTGTGCCAGTTCGTCAGGCACCAGTAGCTGCACTCTCAGGCGCGACTGAAAGCGCGCCTGCTCGATTTGCAGATAGGCATTCACGTGCTCAATTTCATCAGCAAGCGTCGCCACCTCAGACGCTCGCTTGAGGTTTTTGCGAAAGAAGGTTGAGAGGTACTGCACCAGGTTACCGGCCCGCTCGCTGTCGTGGCGAATCACCGCCTTTAGCGTATTGAGTGCATTAAACAAAAAGTGAGGATTCACTTGCGCATGCAGCAGCTTGATTTCTGACTGCGCCAGCAGCGTTTTCTGGTGCTCATACTTCCCGGCCAGGATCTGCGCCGATAATAGCTGCGCGATGCCTTCGCCCAGCGTGCGGTTAATGGAGCTAAACAGCCGGTTTCTGGCCTCATACAGTTTGATGGCGCCAATCACTCTGTCGTTTTCACCGCGCAGCGGAATGACCAGCGTCGAGCCGAGCTTGCACTGCGGGTGCAGCGAGCAGCGGTACGGTACTTCGTTGCCGTCGGCGTAGACCACATCACCCGTTTCAATGGCGCGCAGCGTGTGGTGCGAAGAGATAGGCTTGCCGGGCAGATGGTGATCGTCACCAATACCGGTAAACGCCAGCAGCTTTTCCCTGTCGGTAATGGCGACTGCGCCAATATCCAGTTCCTGGTGCAGCACCTGCGCCACTTTCATGCTGTTTTCTTCGTTAAAGCCGCGTCGCAGTATGCCTTCGGTGGAGGCCGCCACCTTCAGCGCCGTGGCAGAAAATGCCGAGGTGTATTTTTCAAACATCGCCCGCTGGTCGAGCAGGATGCGCATAAACAGCGCCGCCCCTACGGTATTGGTGACCATCATCGGCGCGGCGATGCTGGAAACAAGATTAGCCGCATCGCTAAACGGGCGCGCAATCAGCAGGATAATGGCCATCTGTGCGGCCTCGGCCACAAAGGTAATGCCGCCTGCGGTTAGCGGACTGAAGACTTTGTCTGGCCGCCCGCGCCGAATCAACATGCTGTGCAGCAGCCCACCCAGCAGCCCTTCGGTGATGGTGGACACCATACAGGCAAACGCGGTCATGCCGCCCATAGAGTAGCGGTGCAGCCCGCCGGTAAAGCCCACCAGCGCCCCCACCGTCGGCCCGCCGAGCAGCCCGCCCATCACCGCGCCAATGGCGCGCGTATTCGCAAGCGAGTCTTCAATCTGTAGCGAGAGATAGGTGCCAAGAATACAGAAAATGGAGAAGGTGACGTAGCACAGCAGCTTGTGCGGCAACCGCACGCTGACCTGCATTAACGGAATAAACAGGCGGGTTTTACTCATAAGCCAGGCGATGACCAGAAACACGCACATCTGCTGCAACAACAGTAAAACCAAATCGAAGGAATACATACCGAGGACCACAAATTCGCAATTGCCGCACCATAGCGCGAATAGCGAAAACTTTCTTTGAATCACGGCATAAAAACGTGTTCAGGGGCGCGCAAAACACGCCGGCTGCACAGAGGCAGCCGGCGCGTCATCAGACATTACGCAGCACGCAGCCGGTAGTCATTGAGCAGCATCCCGGTTTCACTGACCAGCACCAGCCGGTACAGCAGCAGTAAAGACCAGGCACCACCAGGCTTAAGACCAAATTTGCGCATCACATAGTGGATGTTGCCATAGACCGCACGCGGCTGCACGTGGTGTTCGTTCGCCAGTTCAACAATTTCGGTGCCATCAAGCATGCCACACAAAAAGTACACCGAGCGCGCCGGGATAAAGATGCGCCGCGCTTTGCCGCGCCGCTCCCAGTGCAAAAAGTCAGCCGGGTCGCAGCCCTTGACCAGATAACCCACGCCAAAATGGCGCAGCTTTTTATTCACGTGTTCAAAAACCTGCACGATTCTGGCGCGACAGCGTCGTAGCTCCAGAATAATGGGAACGGCTTTTGCGTTATTGTCCACGGCAAGAAAAACCACATCATTCGGGCCAATGTTTTCGCTCATGGCCCGCACGTCGGCGATTTCCGGGGCAATATTGACGAGCACCTTGCCCTGTTCCCGATAGAGTTCACTGAGTCCCGCGGCGAAATAACTATCATCGGTTATGAGATAAAAACCCATTATAATTTCATCTCCTTGAAATTAATCCCTTTATTCACAGCCGCCACGCTACGCAATTTCCCTGCGTCAGCCATTCAGCGCCGTGCTTACTTGTTGATTACGCCTTCGCCAGCCAGTTCAGCAAAATAGCCGCGCTATACATCACGGCAACGTTGCTGTTGTAGCCATCGTAACGGTTGTTAATCGCCGAAATCTGGTTGTTAAAGTGGTCGCTTTCGGCACTCAGCACGTCAAGCAGGGTGCGCGTCCCCAGGTGATACCACTGGCGATAGAACATATCGCGCACGCGGTCGGTTTCGGCGCTCAGCTGCACGTAGCTTTCTGCACGCATCAGTGAAGAGTCGCGGGTTTCCACCATATTGCGAATCTGGTATTCCAGCTCATAACGCGAAGTCTGGGTCTTTTCCTGCGCCGAGCGCATTTTTGCCAGCGCCGCCTGGCGCTGGGCGCGCTCGGAGCCGCCGCTAAACGCGCTCCACTGCACGTTCAGGCCGGTGTACCAGGCATCCGTGTCGCCATACTGGTCTTTCGCGGTGCTCTTTTGTACCACCCAGTTCACCTGCGGCAGGCCGCCTGCACGAATGGCTTCTGCCTGCGCGTCGGCGGCACGCACTTCAGCTTCGCCGCGCTTGAGCGTCGGGTGATCCGCCAGCGCACCCAGCGCGGTGCTCAGGGCCACCTGGTCGCTGTTCCAGCGCACGGCCGGCAGAGCCTGAGGCTCAACCCCCATCAGGCGCACCAGCTTGATGCGCGTGTTGTCATACTGGTGCTGTAACTGCTCCTTTTGCGCCTGTGCAGAGAGCAGACGCGCGCGTGCCTGAACCAGCTCACTGGCGCGGCCTTTATCCACACTGGCAATGCCGGACAGCATCGTCACCAGCTCCTGCATGCGCTTGACGTACGCCTGGGCTACCTGAATGCTTTCTTTATAGCGGCTCAGGTTCAACAACTCGGTCATGGTGCTGGACGCAACCTGCTCACGCGTCTCTTTGACCAGCAGTTCGGAGGCACTCAGCCCCTCGCGCGCGCTGTCGAGTTCCGCACTGATGCGCCCCCAGTCAAACACCGTGGTATTCACCGAAACCGACGCGCTGGTGTCGCTGATGGAGTTGTTATTGCGGGTAGAGTTACCGCCGCCAAAAGAGCCAAACGGCGCGTTGCTGCCCACGGTCACCTGCGGATAGCGCTGTCCCTGGACCTGCTTCACGCCCCAGCTTGAGGCTTCCATATCCGACAGCGCGCCGCGGATTTCCGGGCTGTGGTCAAGCGCAATGCCCACCATTTTCTTAAACCAGGCGTGGATGGCGGCGGTTGACTGCACGGGCTGCGCCAGCGCCGCAGGGCGCGGTGGAATATCGCGCATACGGTTGACCGGCGGCGCATTGAGCGTGCGCGGGCCTTCGCTGTCATGAAACTCCAGGACATCCGGGGTGTCTGCTTGCGCGACCGGCTCGTCAGCGATGTCGCTCGCAAGCGCAGGCTCACTCGGCTTCTGCGAAGCGGGCGCGACTTTAGCCGTTTGCTGGGCGCTGGTTGCCCACTGCGTCACGTCATTATCTTCTTCTATGTCGATAATGCGTGTTGTAGAGGCTTTCGCCTGCTGGTATTTCAGGGGCGTGTTAGCGCTCGGTGTTAAACCAAAGCGGCTGTACATCGTGCTGTTGGACGCCTCGTTGCGTGCCACGGCGGCGATTTTTTCGCTGGCCTGCGGTGCCTCCATTTTGAATCTGGACCCGCCTATCGGCTGCGGCGCGCTAAATAACAGCTCGTCGTCTGCCGCCTGGCCACCCTGAACGAGGGCCAGCGACAGCGCCAGCGCAACCGTTCTTATGACAAATTTCTTATCCATGAAATTAACGCTCCCTGAAGGCTTCGCGGGCTTTGAGCACCGGCTTGAGCAAATACGACAATATCGATTTTTCCCCGGTGCGAATTTCTACGGTCGCCACCATGCCGGGAATAATCGGAAACTCTTTATCTTTAACATGCAGCGCAGCGCTGTCGGTGCGGATGTAGACCCGGTAAAAGTTGGGATCACCACGGCCAGTACGGGCGCGCTCTTCGTCATAAATGGTATCCGGGCTGATGTGCTCCACCTTGCCATGCAGACCGCCGTAAATGGCGTAGTCATAGGCGGTTATCTTCACCGTCGCAGGCATGTCAGGGCGCAGGAACGCCACGTCAGACGGCTTGATTTTGGCTTCCACCAGCAGGCGGTCTTCCAGCGGGATAAGCGTCATGATTTCAGCGCCCTGCTGAATAACGCCGCCGCGGGTGGTGACTTTGATGTTATTAATGGTGCCGCGCAGCGGTGCCACGAGCGTGGTGCGATTCATCACGTCTTCACGCCCCGCCAGCACCTGTTGAGCCTGAGCCAGTTCACTCTCGGCTTTGGTCAACTCGCCATTGGCATCGGCCCGAAAGCGGTTAGTGCGCTCGGCAATTTGCAGGCGAAATTCGTTGGCCTGGCGCTTCAGGCGCAGAATTTCCACGTCTGAAATCAACCCCTGGCGGGCCAGCGGTTCAGACAGCTTCACTTCAGCCTCCGCCAGGCTCTGGCTGTGCTTGAGTGCGGCGACTGATTCATTCAGTGTTTTCTGGCGCGATTTCCACGCCTGGGTTTCATCGTTAATGATGGAGTCGATGCCCTGAATGCTGTCCGGGAACGCCAGCGGCGTGCCGTACGCTTCTGAGCGCAAACGCGCCACGGTGCCTTCCAGCCCCTGAACGCGGGACAGCGCTTCCTGGAAACTGGCGTTAGAGCGCGTCGGGTCAATCTTGAGCAGGACCTGCCCCTTTTCCACCACGTCGCCTTCTTTCACGTTCAGCTCTTCCAGAATACCGCCTTCCAGACTCTGGATTATCTGCTCGCGCGAGGCCGGAATGACCTTGCCTTCGCCCTGGGTTATCTCTTCCACAATAGCGAAGTGCGCCCAGGTCAGGGCAATCACCATAATGGCGGCAATCAGCCACAGCACCACGGTGGTTACCGGCGTTTTTTGTACCAGCAGCGCGCCCTGTAAATCGCGCATGAACTTCAGGTCTTCTGAGTCCACTTTGCCGCTGGCTTTTTTAGGCGGCGCTTTTTGCACAGCCGTCGCCGCAGAACGTTTATCGACAACCTGTGCGTCCGATTTAATTTCCATATTCTTTCCCTTCATCCTTGCTCAGGCTCGGTCTGTTACTTTTTCTCAACGTGATGGGCAGAGTTCAGTTCTGCGATGACGGCATCTTTTTCGCCGTCATGGGTGACACGGCCTTCAACGAGCACCATCAGGCGACTGACCAGTTGCAGCAGGGAGAAGCGGTGCGTCACGATAATCAGCGTCTGATCGGTAATGGCTTTCTGAAGCTGGTCGATAAACTTCGCTTCCGTCAGGGCATCCATCGAACTGGTCGGCTCATCCATCAGGATGATTTTCGGGTCCAGCAGCAGGCAGCGCGCCAGCGCAACCAGCTGACGCTGGCCACCGGAGAGTAACTGCCCCATTTCACCCACCGGCATATCAAAGCCCATGGGGTGCTGAGCCGCTATCTGGTCCAGGCCGGTCATTTTGGCAATGCGCAGGAAATGCGCGGTCGTGGCTGACGGGTTGCCAATCATGACGTTTTCACGCAGTGAGCCGAAAAACAGGCGGCAGTCCTGGCCGACGTAACCCACCGCCGTGCGCCAGTCGGCCGGGTCAACCTGGGCGACGTCCACGCCGTCAATCGACATCTGTCCGCTTTTAGGCTGATAGAGTCGTGCGATGAGTTTTAACAGCGTGGATTTACCGCTGCCGATGTTGCCGATAATCGCCACGCGCTCACCGCGCGCCACCTGGAAGGAGACGTTATCAATCACCTTAATGGTGCTTTGCAGACCCGGAATCGGGTATTCAAAGTTAACCTTTCTCAGGCGAATGTTGCCTTCAAAGCGCGGTGACGGCAGGTAATCGCGCATCGGGTCGCGGTCAACCGGCATTTCCATAAACTGGTTAAGCGATTTCAGCGCGGTTTTGGCCTGCTGGTAGCGAATAGCCAGCCCCACCATCGCCGCCAGCGGTGCCAGGCAGCGCCCGGTCAGGATAACCACCCCGATCATCGCCCCCATCGTCAGTTCACCGGCGTGAATCAGGTACACGCCCCAGACCACAATCACAACCGTGGTTATCTGCTGAATGAAAGACGCAAAGCCCATCGTCATGCTCGACAGATGGCGAATCTTCATCGACGTTGCCGCAGACAGGGCGCTGAAGTCTTCCCAGCGCTTTTGCATCACGCCTTCGCCGCGTGCGGCTTTCAGGGCTTCAATCCCTTCAATGCTTTCAATCAGCAGGCCATGCTTGAGCGAGGACTCGCGCATGTTTTCGCCCATGTAGTTCGACAGCGGGCGCTGAATCAGGATGCTGAAAATCAAAATCACCGGGATAGCCATCATCGGCACAAACGCCAGCGGGCCGCCGATGAGGTAGATAATCATCAAAAACAGAATACAAAACGGGATATCAGACAGGGTTGCGAGCGTCGCGGAGGTCATAAAATCGCGCACCGATTCAAACTCACGCAGCTGGTTGGCAAACGAGCCAGCGGACTGCGGTTTGTTCTCAAGGCGCACCGACATCATCTGGCGAAACAGCGTGGTCCCTAAAATCAGGTCCGCCTTTTTACCGGCGACATCAATTAACCACGAGCGAATCTGGCGGGTAACAAACTCAAAAATAATCGCAATCAGCACGCCAATGGCCAGCGACCACAGCGTGGCGTACGCCTGGTTTGGCACCACGCGGTCATACACGTTCATGGTAAAGAACGTGGTCGCCAGCATCAGGATGTTCGCTAACAGGGCGGCAATGGCGGCGCTGTAGAAGAAGTGACGGTAGCGCCACAGCGTACCAAACAGCCAGTGGCCTTCGCGGTTGACCTCCGGCAGGATGCTGTCGGTCCCCGATTTCATCTCCGGTTTACGGCTGGCAAGCAGCGCATAACCGGTAAAGTCCTTCTCCAGCGCGTGCGCGCTGACGGTTTTTTCCGTTCCGGTTTCCGGCAGCAGAATGGTGTAGCTCACCTGATTTTTTTCTTTCTGGCGCGACGTTAAGATGCAGTAGTTACCATCGTTTTTAGCCAGCACTATCGGGAAAAGGTAATCGGAGAACGATTTCAGGTCGCGCTTAACCCAGCCCGAGGAAATGCCGGTTTGCCCGAGCATTTTTACCGCGAGATCGGGAGAAAGCAGGCGATCGCGCGGCAAGTCGGAGTACAGCACAGCGGTACTGACGTACTTGTCGTAGTAACGGGTGAGCCATTTGACCGCTGACAGAAGTGTATCCTGCACTCCATGATCAACTGCTTCTTCCAGCGCCACGGATGGCGGAGTTGAAGCGGATTGAATATCGTCCATAACGTTCTTTCCACTTTGAATAAATTTCTGAAGCGCAGTTATAGCACAGCCGTTCTTTTTATAAATATTCCTAAAACTTATTCCTTACTTAATTACACTTAGGAATTTTCTAGTCACTGTGCGATTGATATTTCAGCGCATGACAAAAAATGTCATGCACCAAACAATTCACCCAGCCGTTTTTATAAAAACAACGGGTTAGCGGAAAAAGAAAAAATAAGAAACGCCCCAGGAAATACTTATTTTAGACTTAAGAAAAACAGATAAAAAAAACTTCGCCCGGTAAACCCGGACGAAGTTTTTATCAAAAGAAAACGGCTAAATGGCTATCAGTGGCTATTGATCATGACATCAACACGGCGGCTCATCTTGTTACAGCCATCGTCCTGACGCTTGCTGCAACCACCTGCGGTCTGTGCCACACCCTGGCCCTGAACGTGGATAATCGCGCTATCAATACCCGCGTTAACCAGCGCCTGACGCACGGTTTCTGCACGCGCCTGCGACAGGCGGCGGTTGCTTTCGCTCTTACCGATACCGTCGGTATAGCCAACCAGGTTGATGCTGCCCACGTTATTAGAACGCTTCGTGAACTCCACCAGGCGGTCGAGCTTCGCCTGCGACTCTGGCAGCATCTGGTCGTAGCGGCTGCCGGCGAACTGGAACAGCACCGCATCCATAATCAACGTGACGTCGTTGCCGGAACCCACATAGCGGCAGTTCTGCACGCTTGATGCACGGTTAATCAGGCGCGTATTGCGGTTCATCTCCAGCAGCTCTTTCTCTGCTTCCTGGCGCGGTACGGCTTCGCTCACCACGCCATCACCAACGGCCGAGCGCACAAAGTAGGTCTTGCCGCCATTAAAGTTCGCATGCACACCCGCCGTGGCTTTCTGCTGGTACAGCGGCGCGTCGTTGACGGCGGCGGCCAGTACGTGCTGCCCGGTGTTCACGCACAGCGCGGTAAATTCCCCCGGCAATAGCGCGGTGTGAAATTCTTTATCGACATAAATATTAATCGGTCCAGCGTTAACGCTTGCCGGATAATAATAAACAAGCTGCGCCTGTTCCGGCACCACCTGCGGCATGGAAAAATACTGGCTGGTTAGCGACGGCGTCGCCGTATTATTTTCGCCACTCTGAAAAACCTGCGCCTGCAAACTGCCAGAAGCCAGCATTGCGCTAATAATCAGCGCGCTTTTCATTACGTTATTAACTTTTTTAAATCCTTTCATTGTGTCTTTCCATCCAATGAATATGTCCTGATATTCAGCACAACACGCGAGCCATTTATCATGGCCCGGTGTTATTAATTAAAATGCTGAATCGTCCTTGTCCTGCTAATTAGTTTTTCATTTCCTGGGCATAGCGTAGCGCTTCTGCACGTTTTTCCGGGGCCAGCAGACGTAAATCCATCTCACCGGCACTGGCTGGCACCACACCCAGCGGTGCGGCCACAAACATCCAGTTAATGGGGTGGAAAATGCCACGCCAGTGGTTAATGGCGTAGTTTTCCACATCCACCATGCGCGGCATTCGCTCCTGCCACACTTCGCGCAGCGCCCGGTAGCTTTCCGGATACGGCGATTTCGCCACATCCTGCCACAGCGGCGTGTCGTTACGTGCGCAGTCATAGTGCATACGCAGGAAGTCACGAATGCCAATCCAGGACTGGAGGTTACCCTCGTTAAACTCGCGGATTGCGCTGTCTGAGACCACGCCCTGGCTGCTGACCACCACGCGCTCAAAGCTCAGCAGTTGCTCCAGCATCTGCCCGATGGAAGTGGCTTCCAGTGGCTCAACGAAGCCGCTGGAAAGCCCCAGCGCCATGACGTTGTTTTTCCAGACTTCTTTATGGCAGCCCGGGTCAAAGCGCAGCGTCTTATGCGGCTTAATGGCATAGCCCAGACGCTGCTCCACTTCTTTAATCGCCTCTTCTTCACTGATGTGCTTGCTACTGAAGACGTAGCCTGCCCCCACACGCTCAATCAGCGGAATTTGCCACATCCAGCCTGCGTTCATGGTAATGGCACGCGTGACCAGCATCGGGTTTTGTTGCGGGTGCGGCATGTAGAACGGAATGGCGGAGTCCATCAGCAGGTAGTCTTTAAACGACACCCACTCACTCTCCATACCTTTCTTACCAATCACCTTACGCGACAGCCCGGAGGCATCAATAAGGAAGTCCAGCGTGATGCGCTCGTCTGCGGTGCGCAACTCGCGGGCAAACCCTTTCTCATCAAACACCACCTCGTCCACCACCGCGTCAAGGTGTGTCACCCCGCGCGACAGCGCCACTTTCTTGAGGTAAGTCGCAAGCTTGTAGCTGTCAAAATGGAAGGACGGAATAATGCCCGCATTTTGCGTTTCCAGCAGGGCGGCGGCCTGCGCCTGGCTAGCGTTGCCTTTGATGAGCGAGCTTGCCTGCACATAGTTATCCAGGTCAACATTCTGGCTCACCATGGCTGACAGATACGGCCACGTTCCCCGCTCGTGCCAGCGCGAAACCGGGGTTTCCTGCGAGGCAAACAGGTGGAAGAAGCGGTCGTCCTCTTTGCCCGTGCGCCAGCCTTCGTAGGAGAATCCCCACTTCCAGGCCGCGCCGGTTTCCCGGACAAACTCATTAACATCAATATTGTTGTGGTTCAGCGCCCCCATGAAGTTCAAAAGCCCGCCCTCGCCAACGCCGACAATGCCGATCGTTGACGATTCAATGACTTTGATTTCCACATTAGGGCTGAACATTCGGCGCAACGCAATAGCGGCAAACCAGCCTGCGGTTCCTCCTCCCAGCACAACAATACGCTGCGGTGAAGGATTGCGAAGATTCAACATATAGAGCTCCTTGAGTAGTTTTCCATGTCTGCGGATAAGAATAATCCAGGAACAATATCAAAACTACCTGACAGGTTCGGTTACCTGACACATCGCAAGAAAAGGAGGAGGCCGAGGCCTCCTCCCGCTTTCTTAGCTCAGGGTAATCTGATGGTTAGCCAGCAGCGTCTCGAGGTCCACGTTCGTGTCCTTGAGCGTTACCAGCGCTGTCATACCATACGCAGAGCCTGTGCCATCACGGTCGATACTCAGAATCGTATCGCTGCCACTGTGAGTAATCTGCAAGAACTTGCTGATTGTCTCACCTGCATCCATCGTCGCTTTACCATTGATGTAATGCGCAGCACCGTCTGCATCCGCCTGATATCCCACCAGAAGCTCACTGATATCAATGATATCGGCGTTCTTCGTTGCTTCGATAGTACCGACATGGAACCCTTGTACCGTGTCCTGACCGTTGCCACCGTTGTTGGTTGCAGCCAGCACTTTGTACATCAGCGTATCCTGGCCACCGGCGACATCGCCAATTTGCAGGATAAACGTGTCGTTACCACCACGGCCTTCGAACTGGTTATCAGCCGCGTTGCCGGTGAACTTATCGTCACCGTTGCCGCCTGCGATACCTTCGATATTCACAAACTGCGCGCTGCCAAAGCCAGTGCTCTGCATGCCCTTATTGTTCAGATCGATGGTCAGCGCCGTGCTGCCCGCCAGCTTATAGTCCACGATATCCAGACCGCCGGTGTTGCTCCATGACTTCACGCCGGAGATGGTTGTGGTACCGCCACCGCCGTTGTACAGGTCGTTACCCAGGGTTGCGAAGAAGGTATCGTTATAACCGGTACCCACAATCCCCGTGCTGTTGGTGCCGCCGCTGCTGCTGGCGTTCGCCACGTTGGTTTCCGACTCTGTCGTCAGGACATACGCGTGGTTCGCTTCCTCTGCCTTCAGGCCGCTCCAGGCTTTGTTGACGATTTCGATAGTGTTGCTACCTACCGTTGCCACACCGCCCACGTCCGCACTGACTTTGTTCGCAGAACGCAGGATAACTGCGCTATACGTCTTCGTCGCATCCAGGCCGTAGAAGTCCACAATCGCGGAGCTATCGTTGGTCTGGTTACCCGACTGCGGGTTGATGCTCTGGGTAGAAACCACCTTACCGGTTGACTCATCAATCAGCTGGACCGTGTTGCCATACAGGGTGTTGATACCCTCGGCATCCACAATACGCAGATGAATTGACGTGCCGTAGGCCACTTTATTGGTGTTCTCAATGTAAGTGGTGTTACCGGTATTGGTGAACACCAGCAGATCACGGTCGCCATCCCAGTCGATATCAATCGCCAGGCCGCCGGTGACTTGCGTCCCGCCAGTTGTGCCGCTACCGATGGTCTGCATGCCAACCTGCGTCAACAGGTTAGTGGTATCAAAGCTGACCGCCGACCCCGTCGTTGTGTTGGTATAAAGGTTGACCGCGCCTTTGGTCGCCGCCGCGCTCACACCACCTGACGTGCTGTACATCCCCGGCATTTCGATGACGTCCATCTTACCGTCACCGTTCCAGTCAACGGCCAGCGATGCACCACCTGCGATGTTATCGTTGAAGGTGTACATGCCAGACGCCGTCGGGTTACCGATACCGTCGTTGTTCGGGTCGTCCATCACCAGCTTGCCGGTGCCGTCGTTAAAGTAAATACGGCTGGCGTATTCACCGGCGTTGTTGGCTGCACCCGAGGCCTGCGTGTTACTGGCACTGCCCCTGCCAAGGAACAGGTCCATGTAACCATCGCCGTTATAGTCGGCCCAGGTCATGGCAACGCCGTTACCAATGTTCGGGTCACTGTCGTTACCGCGCTGGAAGACGTTGTCGACCACCTGCGTCACATTCCAGGTACCGTTATTGGTGCCGGTCACTACTACCAGACGTGCCTGGTTGGTACTGATCGCCGCCGTGCTGTTTGTCGCACCGTCCTTATCAACGCGTGAACCATCAGCCACGATGTTCTGGCTGTGCATCACGAAGTCAACAATACCGTCGTTGTTAATATCAACACCCGACAGCTCCATATCCGGCTGCGACTGATCCAGTCCGATAGGACGGTGGCTGGCGTCGGTGGCATAGTCAGTTGCGAACGTGCCGTCCTTATTCATTCCCGCAACTGTGCCGTTGTTGTTGAGCACTATCTGCGAGCCATAACCACCGCGAATACCGCTGTCGTTTGGCGTCTGGTCCCCGTAGACAAGGTCAACATAGCCGTCACCGTTTTTATCGATAGCGACGATACCGCCGTACCAGCTCCAGGTGTTGGCACTGTTAGCCGTGTTGGCATTACCAGCAAAATCGCCCGTCTGCGGGGAGTTAGTGAGTGCCCCGACCTGGTAAGCAGCATAGCTTGAGCCGTTGTAGTAGAACATCTGCTGACCATCGTTGTATTCACTATCAACAGCAAACAGGTCCATATAGCCGTCACGGTTGTAGTCGATGAAGGTCGCGTTCTGTACATAGCTCGTACCGGAATAGCCCGCCCCCGAGTTACTTACAAGCTTGGTAACCGCAAAATCACCCAGCGTAGATGACGACGTACCGGTTGCATCCAGCATGGACTGGTTACTGTGGATACGCCATACGCCATCTTCACCAATCGTTACGGCCGTCGCCTTCTGGTTGGAGTCACTGGCGCCGGTACCGACGGTTACTTTCGGTGATGAAGCCACTACCAGCTCGTTGAGCGTGTCATCAGAGGTAATCGCAGCACCGTTTGCACTGTGCAGCGTTGCCCTGACGTCATAAGTCCCCACCTTCAGCGCATCGGCATCCGGAAGCTGGACATACCAGGTGTTGTTGCGCGGGTCAACAACCACACTACCGTCTTTCGAGCTGTAGGTTTTGCCGTTCACTTCAACGACAACATATTCACCTTCGCCAATTTCAAAACCGGTGGAGCCGGAGATGATAGGCGTGGTGTCTTCTGTCGTCTGGGCGTTCACCACCACTGTCAGGTCAACAGAGACCGTAAAGTCGTTAGAGACTGGCCCTTCGTTACCGGCTTCGTCAGCCACTACCGCCTTGAAGGTGTACGTTTTGTCATCTTCCAGCGCTGGCAGTTTAAACGTCCAGCTACTGGTGCTGGCGTCTACCGTTGCTGTACCCAGCAGCGTGTTGGTCGTCGCATCATAAATACGAACCACCTCACCTTCTTCCAGCGGTACACCACTGACTTTACCGTTGAGTTCCGGGTTACGGTCATCGGTCGTGGTATTCGAACCGAAGTCGCCGGTCTCGGCACCCACATCGTCGGTATAGCTGACGATAGTGACGGTCTGCGTCGGTGCATCGAGGTCGATGGTCAACGAGAACTCTGGCGAAACCGCCGTTTCGTTGCCTGCGGCATCGACTGCTGTGGCAGTGAAGCTGTACTTATGCGTGTTCTCCAGCCCTTTAACTGCATAGGTCCAGGTGTGGTTATTGCGGTCAACCGTGGCAACACCCAGCAGGACGCCGTCCTGGTAAATGCGCACCACTTCACTTGACTGCAGATCGCCTGTCCAGCTACCGGTCAGAACCGGATTAACTTCATCCGTGGTTCCGTTGTTGTTGGTCATCAGACCGGTGTTCGTTCCGGTATTGTCCTGGTAGCCGTTAATCGCCAGCGTGACCTGCGGTGCCAGGGTATCAACGGTGATGTTCGCCACCGGTGTTGATGCGCTGGTGTTGCCTGCGGCGTCGGTTACGGTGACGGCGAACGCATAGGTCGCGTCTTTCAGTGCCGTACTCGGCGTCCAGTTCCAGCTACCGTCATCTTTCACCGTTACGGTACCCAGGACGCTGGAACCGTTGTAGATAGTGACGGTGCTGCCCGCTTCCGCTGTACCACTCAGGGTCGGCGTGCTGTCGTCGGTGGTATCACCGTCAAACAACGGACCTGTGTAATCACCTACATCATCGGTGATAGTCAGGTCAGCCACCGGGTTCGGTGCCGTGGTATCAATAGTGACGTTCCAGGTGTTACTGGCGTCACTGATAACCCCGGCAGAACTCTGCGCTTTGGCGTTAAAGCTGTAGTCCCCCTCCGCCAGGGCAGGCGTGACCGTCCAGCTCCACTTACCGCTGCTGTCAGAGGTCGTCTGACCGAGCCTCGTATCACCGTTGTAGATGATGATGGTGCTGTTGGCTTCTGCACTACCGCTCAGGGTCGGCGTGGTGTCGTCGGTAGACGCACCATTGGTAACCGTACCTGTCACTTTACCCGCGTTGTCATCGACGTTGTCGATGGTTGGCGCAGCAAACGAGGTCGGCACAATAGTGACCACGTAAGCCGGGCTTGGGCTGGTTGCGTTACCGGCCGGATCGCTTTCTACCGCACTGAGGCTGTTGAGGCCTTCAGACAGGGCATTGCTGCTGTCCAGCGCCAGTTTCCAGGTGCCGTTGGCGTCAACCGTCGTGGTCCCCAGCAGCGTCTTCACATTGTTAATTGTGGTGTAAAGCGTGATGGTATCGCCCGCGGTACCGGTACCGGAAATAACCGGCTGCTTGTCGTCAGACGAACCGCCGCTGACGATATTCCCGGTCACTGCCCCTTCGGAGTCTTCAAAGCCTGTGATAGCAAGCTTAGAACCATCTGGCGCAGTGTAGTCGGTGGTCAGAACAAATTCGTCTGACTTACCGCTTACGTTGCCCGCAGTGTCAGTGGCCGTCACGGTGAACTTGTGCTCACCTGCGGTCAGCGTCGGGGTCGTCCAGTTCCAGTTGCCATTGCTGTCAGCCTTCACGGAGCCAATGGCCTTCTCACCGTCATAGACAGTAACGAGGCTGCCCGCTTCTGCTTTACCGCTCAGCGTCGGGGTCGGATCGTCGGTTACGCCGTTGTTCGCAAGCGGACCCTGGATTGAACCCACGTCATCTTCCACGTTGTCGATGGTCGGCAGCGTCGGGGCTTCGGTGTCAACCGTGAAGCTGAAGTTCACATCTTCACTGGTTTTGCCTGCGGCATCGGTCGCGTTCACCTTGATAGTGTGCGCGCCGTCTTTCAGCGCCGTGGTCGGCGTGAAGCTCCAGGTACCTCCAGCGGTTACGGTGGTGCTGCCCAGCAGCGTGTCGCCATCGTAAACCTTCACGGTGCTGCCCGCTTTACCCGAACCGTTAATCGTCGGCATGGTGTCGTCGGTCACGCCGTTCGCGGCGATGTTGCCGGTGACGCTACCGATATCATCCACCACAGAGGTGATAGAAATCGTCACGTTCGCCGTATCTACCGTGAAATCAACCACAGCAGTGCGGTCACTTTCGTTACCCGCGGCATCTTTCGCACTCACGGACAGGCTGTGTTTGCCATCGGCCAGGATAGTTTCTGGCGTCCAGCTCCACTTACCGTTGCTGTCTGCGGTCGTCGAACCAATCTTCGTGATGCCATCATAAATGGTCACAATGCTGTTCGCTTCCGCGCTGCCGCTCAGGGTCGGGGTGTTGTCATCCGTGGTATCGCCGCTCGCGATTGGACCAGTGACCTCGCCCACATTATCAGTGATAACCATATCGGTAATCGCTGACGGCGCAGCGGTGTCGATGGAAATGCTCCACTCACCACTCTTCTCACTCACCTGGCCTACGGTGTTCACCGCATCCGCAGAGAAGGCATGGCTGCCGTCCGGGAGTGTGGTGCTCGGCGTAAACGCCCAGTTACCGTTGTTGTCAGCGGTCGTGCTGCCGATTTCCACACCATTGTCGTAGATACGAATGGTCATGCCTGCGCCCGCAGAGCCTTTCAGCGTCGGGGTGCTGTCATCGGTCACAGCGCCTTTCTGCAACTCGCCGGTCACGGTGCCATAATCGTCAACGAGGGTGTTGATGCTCGGTGCTGCCGGAACATCGCCCACCACGGTCACGGTGTAGATAGCGCTCGGGTTGGTGCTGTTGCCTGCCGGGTCGGTTTCCACCGCCGTCAGGGCATGCGTTCCCGTTGCCAGGGCGTGGTCTGCGTCAACAGCCAGGCTCCATTTACCGTTAGCGTCGACGGTAGCCGTACCCAGAACAACTTTGTTGCCGTTGAGCGTGCTGTACACGGTGATGGTGTCGCCCGCCGTACCGGTACCGGTAATCACCGGCATGGTGTCGTCGGTGCTGCTGCCGCTGGCGATATTGCCCGTTACCACACCAACGTCGTCTTCATAGCCCGTGATAGCCAGTTTAGAGGCATCCGGTGCAGTGTAGTCCGTGGTCAGGTTGTACTCGTTGGACTCACCGCTTACGTTGCCTGCGGCATCCGTCGCGGTCACGGTGAAGTTATGGCTGCCTTCAGCCAGCGTTGTCGTCGGTGTCCAGCTCCACTTACCGCTCGCGTCTGCTTTCACAGAGCCCACTTTGGTCTCGCCATCGTAGATGGAAACCAGAGAGCCTGCTTCTGCCGTACCGCTCAGGGTCGGAGTCGGGTCGTCGGTCACGCCGCCGCTTGCCACGTTGCCCTGGATTGCACCCACATCATCGTGTGCGCCGTCAATAGTCGGAGCTGACGGAGCTTTGGTGTCGATGGTGATGGTGAAGACAGCATCTTCACTCACGTTACCCGCACCATCGGTCGCTCTGGCTTTGATGGTATGTGCGCCTTCGGACAGATCGGACTCAGACGTGAAGCGCCAGGTGCCATCGGCACCCACGGTGGTGCTGCCCAGCAGAACATTACCGTCGTAAATCTTAACGATGCTGCCTGCTTTGCCTTTACCCACGATTTCCGGCTGGACGTCGTCGGTGACACTGCCGGTTGACAGGTTGCCGGTCACGGTGCCAACGTCATCCACCAGATAGCTAATGGAGATGTTGACATCGGCGGTATCAACCTTGATATCAACAGACGGCGTGCGTGCACTTTCGTTGCCTGCTTCGTCAGTGACGCTGGCAGAGAGGCTGTGGTCGCCATCGGCCAGTTCTGTTTCCGGCGTCCAGCTCCACTTACCGTCTTCCCCCACGGTGACAGATCCAATCTTATTGTCACCGTCATAGATGTTAACAGTACTGCCCGGCTCAGCGCTGCCGCTGAAGGTCGGTGTTGCATCGTCGGTGGTATCGCCGTTCTTAATAACGCCGGTTACCGCGCCCACGTCATCGGTCAGGGTCAGATCCTTAATGGCATCCGGTGCCTGCGTATCGATGCTGATAGCCCAGTCGCCGCTCTCATTGCTCACCTGGCCTACGCTGTCGACAGCGTCCGCAGTGAAGGAGTGGCTACCGTCTTTCAGTGCCGTTCCAGGCGTGAAGGTCCAGTTACCGTTGCTGTCAGCGGTGGTGCTGCCAATCAGCGTGCCATTGTCGTAGATACGGATGGTCATGCCTGCGCCCGCCGAGCCTTTCAGCGTCGGGGTGCTGTCATCGGTGACCGCGCCTTTCTGCAGCTGGCCGGTGACAGAGCCGTAATCGTCAACCACGGTGTTGATGCTCGGTGCTGCCGGAACATCGGCCACCACCGTCACGGTATAGCTGGAACTCGGTTTAGTGCTGTTGCCTGCCGGGTCGGTTTCCACCGCCGTCAGGGCATGGGTGCCGGAAGACAGGGCGTGGTCTGCATCAATCTGCAGGGTCCACTTACCGTCAGCGCCAACGGTGGTGCTGCCCAGAACAATGGTGGTGCCATTGATCGTGGTGGACACGGTAATGGTGTCACCTTCCGTACCGGTACCGGAAATCACCGGCATGGTGTCGTCGGTGCTGCCGCCGCTTTCCACGTTACCCTTAACTTCGCCCACGTCATCAGCAAAGCCGGTAATCGCCAGCTTGGACGCATCCGGTGCGCTGTAGTCGGTGGTCAGCGTGAACTCGTTGGACTTGCCGCTCACGTTGCCGGCCGCGTCCGTCGCGGTCACGGTGAAGTGATGCGTACCTTCACTCAGCGTCGAGGTCGGTGTAAAGGTCCACTTACCGTCTGCGCCTGCTTTCACGGAGCCCAGCGTCGTTTCACCATCAGAGATGATAACGATGCTGCCCGCTTCGGCCGTGCCGCTCAGGGTCGGGGTCGGGTCATCGGTCACACCGTTGTGTGCCACGCTGCCCTGAATCGCACCCACGTCGTCGTGCGCGCCGTCGATGGTCGGCACGGTTGGTGCGGTGGTGTCGATGGTGAAACCGAAGCTCACATCGCCACTCACATTACCGGCCAGATCGGTGGCGTTCGCCGTGAGGGTGTGTTTGCCTTCGCCCAGCGCCGTATCCGGCGTGAAGCTCCAGCTGCCGTTCTTATCAACGGTGGTGCTGCCCAGCAGGGTGCTGCCGTCGTAAATCTTGACGATGCTGCCCGCTTTACCGGTACCGTTAATGGTCGGCATGGTGTCGTCGGTCACGCCGTCACGGGCAATGTTGCCGGTCACCGTACCGATATCGTCCACCACGTTGGTGATGGCAATGGTCACTTCGCTGGTATCAACGGTGATGTTGACGCCCGGCGTGCGGCCAGACTCGTTGCCCGCTTCGTCGGTGACGCTGACGGACAGGTTGTGCTCGCCTTCACCCAGAGACTCGTCCGGCGTCCAGGTCCACTTGCCGTCTTCACCCACCGTGGCGGTACCGATTTTATCTTTGCCGTCGTAGATGTTTACGGTGCTGCCCGGCTCTGCCGTGCCTTCAAAGGTCGGGGTGGAGTCGTCAGTGGTGTCGCCGTCCTTGATCTCGCCCTGGATGTCGCCGACGTTGTCGGTGATCTTCAGGTCATCAACCGGATTTGGCGCTGCGGTGTCAATGGAGAGATTCCAGTCGCCGCTCTTCTCGCTGCTCTGACCTACGCTGGTGACCACGTCAGCCGTGAACACGTGCGAGCCGTCTTTGAGTGCCGTAGAAGGCGTGAAGGTCCAGTTGCCGTCTTTATCCGCAGTGGTGCTGCCAATGACTTTGCCGTTGTCGTAAATACGCACCACAGCGCCAGCGCCCGCCGAGCCTTTCAGCGTCGGGGTGCTGTCATCAGTCACTGCACCTTTTTGCAGTGTGCCGGTAACAGAGCCTGCGTCGTCAACCACGGTGTTGATGCTCGGCGCAGCCGGCACACCCGTAACCACGGTAACGGTGTAGCCAGGCGTCGGAGACGTGCTGTTGCCCGCCGGATCGCTTTCTACAGCGGTCAGCGTATGCGTGCCTGCCGCCAGCGCGTTGCTGTCGGTGATAGCCAGTTTCCAGCTGCCGTCTGCGCCAACCGTGGTGCTGCCCAGCAGGATCTTCGTGCCGTTCAGTGTGGTGTAGACGGTGATGGTGTCGCCCGCGGTACCAGTACCGGTAATCACCGGTGTGGTGTCGTCGGTGCTGCCGCCGTTCGCCACGTTGCCTGTCACTTCGCCCACGTTGTCTTCAAAGCCGGTAATCGCCAGCTTGGACGCATCCGGTGCGCTGTAGTCGGTGGTCAGCGTGAACTCGTTGGACTTGCCGCTCACGTTGCCGGCCGCGTCCGTCGCGGTCACGGTGAAGTGATGCGTACCTTCACTCAGCGTCGAGGTCGGTGTAAAGGTCCACTTACCGTCTGCGCCTGCTTTCACGGAGCCCAGCGTCGTTTCACCATCAGAGATGATAACGATGCTGCCCGCTTCGGCCGTGCCGCTCAGGGTCGGGGTCGGGTCATCGGTCACGCCGTTGTGTGCCACGCTGCCCTGAATCGCACCCACGTCGTCGTGCGCGCCGTCGATGGTCGGCACGGTTGGTGCGGTGGTGTCGATGGTGAAACCGAAGCTCACATCGCCACTCACATTACCGGCCAGATCGGTGGCGTTCGCCGTGAGGGTGTGTTTGCCTTCGCCCAGCGCCGTATCCGGCGTGAAGCTCCAGCTGCCGTTCTTATCAACGGTGGTGCTGCCCAGCAGGGTGCTGCCGTCGTAAATCTTGACGATGCTGCCCGCTTTACCGGTACCGTTAATGGTCGGCATGGTGTCGTCGGTCACGCCGTCACGGGCAATGTTGCCGGTCACCGTACCGATATCGTCCACCACGTTGGTGATGGCAATGGTCACTTCGCTGGTATCAACGGTGATGTTGACGCCCGGCGTGCGGCCAGACTCGTTGCCCGCTTCGTCGGTGACGCTGACGGACAGGTTGTGCTCGCCTTCACCCAGAGACTCGTCCGGCGTCCAGGTCCACTTGCCGTCTTCACCCACCGTGGCGGTACCGATTTTATCTTTGCCGTCGTAGATGTTTACGGTGCTGCCCGGCTCTGCCGTGCCTTCAAAGGTCGGGGTGGAGTCGTCAGTGGTGTCGCCGTCCTTGATCTCGCCCTGGATGTCGCCGACGTTGTCGGTGATCTTCAGGTCATCAACCGGATTTGGCGCTGCGGTGTCAATGGAGAGATTCCAGTCGCCGCTCTTCTCGCTGCTCTGACCTACGCTGGTGACCACGTCAGCCGTGAACACGTGCGAGCCGTCTTTGAGTGCCGTAGAAGGCGTGAAGGTCCAGTTGCCGTCTTTATCCGCAGTGGTGCTGCCAATGACTTTGCCGTTGTCGTAAATACGCACCACAGCGCCAGCGCCCGCCGAGCCTTTCAGCGTCGGGGTGCTGTCATCAGTCACTGCACCTTTTTGCAGTGTGCCGGTAACGGAGCCTGCGTCGTCAACCACGGTGTTGATGCTCGGCGCAGCCGGCACACCCGTAACCACGGTAACGGTGTAGCCAGGCGTCGGAGACGTGCTGTTGCCCGCCGGATCGCTTTCTACAGCGGTCAGCGTATGCGTGCCTGCCGCCAGCGCGTTGCTGTCGGTGATAGCCAGTTTCCAGCTGCCGTCTGCGCCAACCGTGGTGCTGCCCAGCAGGATCTTCGTGCCGTTCAGTGTGGTGTAGACGGTGATGGTGTCGCCCGCGGTACCGGTACCGGTAATCACCGGTGTGGTGTCGTCGGTGCTGCCGCCGTTCGCCACGTTGCCTGTCACTTCGCCCACGTTGTCTTCAAAGCCGGTAATCGCCAGCTTGGACGCATCCGGTGCGCTGTAGTCGGTGGTCAGCGTGAACTCGTTGGACTTGCCGCTCACGTTGCCGGCCGCGTCCGTCGCGGTCACGGTGAAGTGATGCGTACCTTCACTCAGCGTCGAGGTCGGTGTAAAGGTCCACTTGCCGTCTGCGCCTGCTTTCACGGAGCCAAGCGTCGTTTCACCATCAGAGATGATAACGATGCTGCCCGCTTCGGCCGTGCCGCTCAGGGTCGGGGTCGGGTCATCGGTCACGCCGTTGTGTGCCACGCTGCCCTGAATCGCACCCACGTCGTCGTGCGCGCCGTCGATGGTCGGCACGGTTGGTGCGGTGGTGTCGATGGTGAAACCGAAGCTCACATCGCCACTCACATTACCGGCCAGATCGGTGGCGTTCGCCGTGAGGGTGTGTTTGCCTTCGCCCAGCGCCGTATCCGGCGTGAAGCTCCAGCTGCCGTTCTTATCAACGGTGGTGCTGCCCAGCAGGGTGCTGCCGTCGTAAATCTTGACGATGCTGCCCGCTTTACCGGTACCGTTAATGGTCGGGGTGGTGTCGTCGGTCACGCCGTCGCGGGCAATATTGCCGGTGACAGAACCCACATCATCAACCACGCTGGTAATCGCGATGGTCACATCACTGGTATCAACGGTAATGTTGATGCCCGGCGTGCGGCCAGACTCGTTGCCCGCTTCGTCGGTCACGCTGGCTGACAGGTTATGATCGCCTTCGCTCAGCGCTTCGTCCGGGGTCCAGCTCCACTTGCCGTCTTCGCCCACTTCAACCTGGTCAATCACGCGCTCACCGTCATAAATATTAACGGTGCTGCCCGGCTCAGCGGTACCGCTGATGGTCGGAGTGGAGTCGTCGGTGGTGTCGCCGTCTTTGAGTTCGCCCTGCACATCACCCACGTTATCGGTGATGACCAGATCGGTAATCGCATCCGGTGCCTGAGTATCAATATCAATACCCCATGCACCGCTCGTCTCGCTCACCTGGCCCACTTTGTTCACTGAATCTGCCGTGAAAGCGTGCGTGCCGTCTTTAAGCGCCGTGGACGGGGTGAAGGTCCAGCTGCCGTCGCTGTTAACAATGGTGGAGCCAATCAGCTTGCCGTTGTCGTAAATGCGAACGGTGCTGCCTGCTTCGCCGTTGCCTTTGAGTGTCGGGGTGTTGTCATCGGTCACGCTGCCTTTCTGCAGCGGGCCAGTCACGGTGCCTGCGTCATCAAATACGGTATTGATCCTCGGCGTGGACGGGCCGTCGCCTGCGGTGTACACGGTCACCACATAGGCAGGCGTCGGGCTGGTGCTGTTACCGGCCGGATCGCTTTCTACTGCGGTAATCTGGTTTACGCCACCAGACAGCGCATTGCTCTCGGTCAGCGCCAGTTTCCAGGTGCCGTCGGCCTCAACCAGGGTGGAGCCCAGCAGGGTTTTCACGCCATTAACGGTGGTGTAGACGGTGATGGTGTCGCCCGCGGTACCGGTACCAGTAATAACCGGCGTGGTGTCGTCGGTGCTGCCGCCATTAAGGATATTGCCTTTTACTTCACCCACGTTGTCTTCAAAACCGGTGATAGCCAGTTTAGAGGTATCCGGCAGGGTGTAGTCGGTGGTCAGCGTGAACTCGTTGGACTTGCCGCTCACGTTGCCGGCCGCGTCCGTCGCGGTCACGGTGAAGTGATGCGTACCTTCACTCAGCGTCGAGGTCGGTGTAAAGGTCCACTTGCCGTCTGCGCCTGCTTTCACGGAACCCAGCGTCGTTTCACCATCAGAGATGATAACGATGCTGCCCGCTTCGGCCGTGCCACTCAGGGTTGGGGTCGGGTCATCGGTCACGCCGTTGTGTGCCAGCTCGCCCTGAATCGCACCTACGTCATCCTGTGCACTGTCGATAGTCGGCAAGGTCGGTGCGGTGGTGTCGATGGTGAAACCGAAGTTCACATCGTCGCTCACGTTCCCTGCCAGATCGGTGGCGTTAGCGGTGAGGGTATGTTTGCCTTCGCCCAGCGCTGTGGATGGCGTGAAGCTCCATTTGCCGCTGGCGTCAACGGTGGTACTGCCCAGCAGGGTGCTGCCGTCGTAAATCTTGACGATGCTGCCCGCTTTACCGGTACCGTTAATGGTCGGGGTGGTGTCGTCGGTCACGCCGTCGCGGGCAATATTGCCGGTGACAGAACCCACATCATCAACCACGCTGGTAATCGCGATGGTCACATCACTGGTATCAACGGTAATGTTGATGCCCGGCGTGCGGCCAGACTCGTTGCCCGCTTCGTCGGTCACGCTGGCTGACAGGTTATGATCGCCTTCGCTCAGCGCTTCGTCCGGGGTCCAGGTCCACTTGCCGTCTTCGCCCACTTCAACCTGGTCAATCACGCGCTCACCGTCATAAATATTAACGGTGCTGCCCGGCTCAGCGGTACCGCTGATGGTCGGGGTGGAGTCGTCGGTGGTGTCGCCGTCTTTGAGTTCGCCCTGCACATCACCCACGTTATCGGTGATGACCAGATCGGTAATCGCATCCGGTGCCTGAGTATCAATATCAATACCCCATGCACCGCTCGTCTCGCTTACCTGGCCCACTTTGTTCACTGAATCTGCCGTGAAAGCGTGCGTGCCGTCTTTAAGCGCCGTGGACGGAGTGAAGGTCCAGCTGCCATCGCTACCCACGGTGACGGAGCCAATCTGCACACCATTGTCGTATATGCGAACGGTACTGCCTGCTTCACCGTTGCCTTTGAGTGTCGGGGTGTTGTCGTCGGTCACGCTGCCTTTCTGCAGCGGGCCAGTCACGGTGCCTGCGTCATCAAATACGGTATTGATGCTCGGCGTGGACGGGCCGTCGCCTGCGGTGTACACGGTCACGACATAAGGCGGGGTCGGGCTGGTGCTGTTACCGACCTGGTCGGTTTCAACGGCGGTAATCTGATTCACACCGCCTGCGAGCGCATTGCTCTGCGTCAGCGCCAGTTTCCAGGTGCCGTCGGCCCCAACTGTGGTGCTGCCCAGCAGGGTTTTCACGCCATTAACGGTGGTGTACAGGGTGATGGTGTCGCCCGCGGTACCGGTACCGGAAATGACCGGCATGGTGTCGTCGGTGCTGCCGCCGCTGATGATATTGCCCTTAACTTCGCCCACGTCGTCAGCAAAGCCGGTAATCGCAAGCTTAGAGGCATCCGGTGCGCTGTAGTCGGTGCTCAGTACAAACTCAGCAGACTTATCGCTCACGTTGCCCGCGTCATCCGTCGCGGTCACGGTGAAGCGGTGCTCACCTTCACTGAGCGGAGTGGTCGGAGTGAACGTCCACTTACCGTCTGCGCCAGCTTTCACGCTGCCCAGTACAGCTGCGCCGTCATAGAGCGTGACAATACTGCCCGCTTCTGCGCTACCGTGCAGGGTCGGGGTGGAGTCGTCGGTCATGCCGCCGTTTGCCAGCGCATCGCGCACGCTACCCACATCGTCAATGGCGCCGTCGATAGTCGGCATGGTCGGAGAGGTGATATCAACCTCAAACACGAACGCACCAGACTGCTGGCTGGTGTTGCCTGCCGGATCGGTGGCGGTCACAGTCAGGCTGTGGTTGCCTTCGCTCAGTGCCGTCTCAGGTTTGAAGCTCCACTTACCGTCAGCGTCAGAGGTGGTGCTGCCCAGCAGAGTTTCGCCGTCGTAAATCTTGACGATGCTGTTGGCTTTAGCAATACCGTTTATCTGCGGTTTGGTGTCATCGGTCACGCCGTTCGGGGTGATGTTACCCACCACGTCACCCACGCTGTCGACAAGGTTGGTTATCTGTGCGGTCGGATCGGTGGTGTCAACGTTGATAACCAACTCGTCTGAGTGGCCTGATTCATTGCCAGCCGGGTCGGTCACCGTCACGGTGATGCTGTGTGAACCATCTTCCAGTGCTTCATCCGGCGTCCAGCTCCACGAACCGTTGTCGTCGACCTGCGCTTCACCAATTTTTTTACCGTCATCATAGATGTTCACGGTGCTGCCCGGTTCGGCAGTGCCGCCCAGGGTCGGCGTGGTGTCGTCAGTGGTGCTACCGTTTTCGATAGGACCCTGTACGTCGCCTTCGTTATCGATAGCGACCAGGTCTTTCACCGTCTCCGGTGCCTGGGTGTCGATATTAAAGCCAAACTCACCGCTGTGCTCGCTGGTCTGGCCAACGCTGTCGGTCGCGGTCACGGTGATGTTGTGCTCACCGTCAGCCAGCGCCGTACCCGGCGTGAAGCTCCAGTTACCGTCTTTGTCTGCGGTGGTGCTGCCGATAAGCTTACCGTTGTCGTAGATACGCACGGTATCGCCCGCGCCAGCAGAGCCGGTAACGGTTGGGCTGTTATCGTCAGTCACGTCGCCTTTTTGCAGCGGACCCGTTTCAGGGCCTGCGTTATCCACGATTGCGCCAATGCTCGGCACATCCGGGCCAACCACATACAGCGTAACGGAATAATCACCAGAAGTGATGCTGTTGCCTGCCGGGTCGATTTCTTTGGCAGAGAACACGTTCTCACCGGCCAGCAGCGGGCTTTGCGGCTGAATAGACCAGTTACCGTTGGCATCCACGGTGGCGCGGCCGATTTCATGCTTACCGCTGGCATCGGTGGTGTACAGCACAATGGTGTCGCCTGCGGTGCCGGTACCGGAGAGGGTCGGACGGCTGTCGTCGGTTTTACCGCCGTTTTCGATGTTACCGGTGATTTCACCTACGGTGTCGTTCACGCCGGTAATCGCCAGTGAATCCGCATCCGGCGGTGTGGTATCTACAATAATGTTGATGCCCGGAGACGGCTCAGAGGTGTTACCCGCCGGGTCGGTCTCGGTGGTGGAAATGTTGTGCTCACCGTCAGGCAGCGGCGTTTCTGGCTGCCATGTCCAGTTGCCGTTTTCATCAACCACCGTGGAGCCAATTTTCTCACCGTTATCCCAGATATCGACAACGTTGCCAGGCTCACCTTTACCGTTGAGTTCTGGCTGTGCATCGTCGGTCGCTTCGCCACTGGTAATCGGGCCTGTTTTATCACCGACATTGTCAGTTGCACCCGGCGTCGACGGGGTTACCGGCGGCGTGGTGTCAACGTTAATGGTCAGGTCCGGAGACGGCTTAGAGGTATTACCTGCTTCGTCGGTTTCGGTGGTGGACAGCTTGTGCTCACCTTCGGTCAGCGGTGTTTCCGGCTCCCACGTCCAGTTGCCGTTCTCATCAACAACCGTTGAGCCGATTTTTTCGCCGTTATCCCAGATATCAATGGTGTTGCCCGGCTCGCCTTTACCGGACAGCTCCGGCTGGGTGTCATCGGTGTAGCCACCATCGGTAAGTGGACCCGTTTTATTGCCTACATCATCAATAGCCGTCGGCGGAGTCGTAGAGCCTTCCGGCGCCGTCGTGTCCACAACGATGGTGATATCCGGTGATGGCTTAGAGGTGTTGCCCGCCGGATCGGTTTCGGTGGTGGACAGCTTGTGCTCGCCTTCGGTCAGCGGTGTTTCCGGCTCCCACGTCCAGTTACCATCTTTATCAACCGTGGTGGAGCCAATTTTCTCGCCGTTATCCCAGATATCAATGGTATTGCCCGGATCGCCTTTACCGGAAAGCTCCGGTTTAGTGTCATCAGTGGCTTCGCCATTTTTCAGCGGACCGGTTTTATCACCCACGTCATCCGTGGTGGTCGGCGGGGTGGTAGAGCCGGTCGGCGGCGTGGTATCGACAACAATATCAATACCCGGCGACGGCTCAGAGGTGTTACCCGCTTTATCCGTCTCGGTGGTGGAGAGGTTATGCTCACCGTCAGGCAGCGGCTTTTCCGGCTCCCAGGTCCAGTTACCGTCTTTATCGACCGTAGTGGAGCCAATTTTCTCGCCATTGTCCCAGATATCAATGGTGTTGCCCGGCTCGCCTTTACCGGACAGTTCCGGTTTGGCATCGTCGGTCGCTTCGCCACTGGTCAACGGACCGGTTTTGTTACCCACGTTATCGGTGGTGGTCGGCGGCGTGGTAGCGCCGGTCGGCGGTGTGGTATCCACAACAATGTTGATATCCGGCGACGGCTTAGAGGTATTACCTGCGCCATCGGTCTCGGTGGTGGACAGCTTGTGATCGCCTTCAGTCAGCGGCTCTTCCGGCTGCCATGTCCAGTTACCGTCTTTATCAACCGTGGTGGAGCCAATAATCTTGCCGTTGTCCCAGATATCAATGGTATTACCCGGCTCACCTTTGCCGGACAGTTCCGGGCGGGTGTCATCGGTATAGTCACCGTCAGTCAGTGGACCGGTTTTATCGCCCACGTTATCGGTAGTGGTTGGCGGCGTAGTGGAGCCTTCTGGCGCTGTCGTATCGACCGTGATTTCAAAACCTTTGGACGGATCGCTGACGTTGCCTGCTTTATCCGTCTCAGTGGTGGTCAGCTCATGCTTGCCTTCGCCCAGAGGCTTATCCGGTGTCCACAGCCAGTTGCCATTGCCATCGACCTTGGTTTCACCAATTTTGGTGCCGTTGTCGTAAATGGTGATGGTGCTGCCCGGTTCACCTTTCCCGCTCAGCTGCGGGCGTGTTTCATCGGTCGTATCGCCAGAGCTCAACGGGCCGGTTTTGCTGCCGGTATTATCCAGCGCACCACCGATACCTTTGCTGGTCGGCGGGGTGGAGTCCTGCGGTTCACGCGAGTCGTTTTTGTCGCGGTTGTGGTGTGCAATGGCAATACCGCCACCCACCGCACCCGCCAGGGCAAACAGCCCCAGGAAAATTGGCCACAGATTATCGTCGCTTTCCTGTGCAGCAAAGAACGCTTCACCTGCGCCCATCGGTTGGCCGCCCAGCGCGACAGGTGCCATCTGGCCGTCGGCCATCAGGTAGCCCGTCTCGTAGCCTTCACCTGACAAAGGGATATACTGATAAATCTGGCCGTCTTCAGCCATGCCCAGCAGTACAGGCGCACGCTCGCCGCCTTCTACTTCGGCAAAATAATCGGTAAGAATCAGGCAAGGTTGATCGTCACCTTCATTAAAGACCTGCAGGTCTTTGCCTACACGTTTTAATGTAATATTTTCTGGTGCGAAATTATCTGCCGCATTTTTTAATAAATACAAAGCGCCAGGTTTTACAGCGATTTTTTTGGCGCTGTTTTTACCTGGTGTAAAACTTTCACTTTTGCCATCCATGGTCCTTGTGACGAGGATGATGCTCTTCCCGTTCATATAATCTCCTGAATCTAAGATTGTCGAGCTAAGCACTGGAGCGAGTTCGCCCCAGCCTTCAAGTCCAACCTTAAATATTCTATTTTCCCAAGGGTTTTAAAGATATCAGCCAGAAATTAGCCCCCTGGCTCTTACTGAGAATAACCAGGCAACACTCACCAATAACTAGCTGATAGATAAAGATATCGGTAACACTCCTTCGTTAAATAACCGACACCAGAATCATCCATTTTAAGAATTACTTAAGACTAAGCACAAAACTATCCCGCATCGTATAAACAATGACATTTAAAAATGCGTTTAATGAGGAAGAAAATTCCCCAGGAATTATGCAGAAAGTAAAATCAGCCTGAAATTAGTTCGCCTTAAGCTGCCAACCTTTCATTCCTAATTTTCTTAGAATATTGGATTTATGCGCACTAATCGTTTTCTCACTGCGTGAAAGTCGCAGAGAAATAGATTTGTTAGTCTCACCGGCAAGGCAAAACTGGAGGATTTCTCGTTCACGGCGGGTCAGTCCCGCTTTTTCATACATGTCTTCACTCAGGCCACCACAGGCAAGGCCGTTATAATCAAAGACATTCCACGAATAGCAATATCCGCCATCCGCAATCACACTAATAGCTTTGATAAGAAAATCGGCATTGCCATTACGGTTAACCATGCCGCGCAGTCCGGGCATTTCATTGTGCAGGCGTCTTAGCTGGCTTTTATCTACGGCCAGCGCCATGACAGGCGCATCGACTGAGGAGAGTTCACCGATCAAGGTATCGAGGAAAGGCTCGATCGCTTCGCAATCGAGAATAACAATATCATACTTATTTTTAAGTAAATCTGACTGTCCATCCTGGATGTTTGCAAGGGTCAACTGGTCAGCAGGAAAGCACATTTCCAGCATGTAGAAGATACCGTTGCTGCTTAAATTACCCACACCCATATATAACATTTTCATCTCCGCCTCCTTGCGAAATGAGTAAAGCCATATTTATCAAGTAGATAAAAGGTCTTTCTAACCCTGCCCCCAGTTCCCTCCTGGGAATCAGCCTCTTAGGGATAGAAATATCCTAAAACCAGATGTGACTAAGAAGACCATCTTACAAAAACAATGTCAACACAGGGTTACTTAGAAGTAGCGAGATTAACAAGAAATAATCTTATAATCCGCGAGAAAAACCAATAATAAATGGATATTTCATAGTTAAAAAACCTGTTTAACAGTTAATGCGGAAATGTTTTTTTAACATTAACAGCTTACTTTTTCCTAAGAAAACCCCTGAAACACACCAACTGATTACCAGGATGCTCTACTCCACTTCGCCAGACCATGGACATTTTTACGGTCGTTACGCATTCATTTAAAGCCTTTTCAAACCCAAACGAGCACCAACGCAGATAAAGTGCCCCAGCACAGAGCGATTAAAAAACAAACAATAAGTGGATAAGACTGAGAAGAGGTTGCCATAAAAACTCAAATATGAATTAATAACAAATTAACAGAATTTTTAACCATATAAGGATGCAAAATGAAGAATAAAGCATTGGTGATGGCAGGCCTTGTTGCACTACTCGCGGGTACTGCCCAGGCCGCAGGTTCTGAGCAGAAAGCATTAAGCCAACAGCCGCTGGAAAAAGTCGCGCCGTATCCGGTTGCGGAAAAAGGCATGACGCGCCAGGTCATCTGGCTGCCGGAGCAGAAAAAAGAAGAAAACTACAAAGTAGAACTGCTGATAGGCCAGGAGCGGGAAACAGATTGTAACCGCCAGTCGCTGGGGGCAAAACTTGAAACCAAAACCCTGGAAGGCTGGGGATACGACTATCTGGTGGTCGATAAACTGTCTGGCCCGGTATCAACAATGATGGCCTGCCCGGACAACACGCGTGAACTGACCTTCGTCACGGCAAACCTGGGCGACAGCGCCATGCAGCGCTATAACAGCCGCCTGCCGCTGGTTGTCTACGTCCCGCAGGGTACAGAAGTGCGCTACCGCCTGTGGAAAGCCGATGACGCCGTGCAAAAAGCGCAGCAGAAATAACGTCGCCAGCCAGCCGCTTTGACAAGGCGCTGGCCAGCCGTGTGCCAGGCATAATACGCCGCACAGATTGGCAGGATGCCGTCAAACGCCACAGCGTGGCAGCCAGCAACGTTCAGAAAGGGAGGTTTGAAGGATGGTAACGCCACACCACGGCGCCTGGCGTGAAAGACGTTTTGTCATACTCATTGCGGCAGCCGGTTTGCTAACGGTTGCCGCAAGCTAAAAAACGGGGGACTCGTGATTAGTTTGCGAGCGGCAGAACCTCTTTTTTCATTTCGATAATTTTTGGCTCTTCCTGCTTCATCAGCTTACTTTCGACCTGCGCCTGCCCACAGAACACGCCACCTTTCTTAATAGATAAGTGCGCGTAACGGATATTGCCTTCGATGCGTCCATTCTCATAAACATCAATCGCGCCGCAGCTACATTCGCCTTTAACCAGACCGTCAACAATCAGCTCACGACAGGAAATGTTGCCGTCAACCTGACCACTGCGCATCACTTTAACAATGCCATTTTCAGATTCGACATTTCCTACGATGGTGCCGTAGATATAGATCATTCCGCTGCTGCAGATGTTACCTTCAAAGCGAACGCCGCTGGCAACCACGGTATTCGTGGATTTCTCTTCGCGTTCCAGATCTTTTACCGTTGAAATTTTATTTTTCTCCATATTAAGCTCCTTCTCATCGGGCAGCACATGCTCGGTCAGCTCGGGCATAGCCGCTTTTTTTTCCTGGCTATCAGACTTACTTTTTCTGAACATAAACAAAATCCTTTGTTGTTTTATATGAAAAATAAAAGAGATGACTGACAAAATAGCGAAAACAATGCTGACAGAAGTATATTTAAGCCAGAAACAAGAAAGTGCGATAACCCAGCATATTAGGCCAGCATTTAGAAACCAGTAAATTTTTGAGTTTTTATTCGCCATTGATATCCACACTCCCGGTGCCTGACAGGACTCCCTGTTCGCTGTTTTGTCAGCTCTCCCGCCTCTGCCTGGCAGGCTCATGGCCACTCCTGACCATTATCTGAACGCCTGTAGACTGCCATATTTTCACTTTCAGGTAAACATGACGACCGCAAAGAACGGCGACTTTGCCAGGACGTATATAAACTCGTTCATTGAGTGTTTTAGTTACGGTTTATCTTTCTACAATTTATTTATCATTCCGAGCCATCAAATTAATTCGCAGGACTAATATTTGCAAAATCTGCAACAAGGCACTGCGCAATTATTCACCACAACCGTGCAGCGCAAAAATTCTCTGGGCTCAAGGCGAAACCAGAAATTCCATCAGTGGCAATGCCTGCTCTGCACGCAGCGCTAATGCATAATTGGCCCTGATACAATAAGGCTCGGGCATGGAGAATACGCGTGTTGCTCAACGCTCATACTACCAGGGTGCATTGCGTTAATAATCCATGCACAACGGCGCCTTAACGCGACCGGCTCCCTCGTCACCGTGTCTTACCACAGCGGTACAGACGCCCTGTTGTTGAGAAATAAGCGCCGGTAGCCCCGACAACGATGAGGTTTTGCGGTATACTTACCGACAATTAGTGCCTTCAGGCTTATAGCGTGCTGAACGGCTTTTTTTATTACGTTTTAATGATTACTGAGGAATGCCCATGTCTCTGCCACACTGCCCAAAATGCAACTCAGAGTACACGTATGAAGACAACGGAATGTTTATCTGCCCTGAATGTGCGTACGAATGGAACGACGCCACGGGCGCTGAGGAAAGCGATGCGCTGGTGGTAAAAGACGCAAACGGAAATGTGCTGGCTGATGGCGATAGCATCACTGTAATCAAAGACTTAAAAGTAAAAGGCAGCTCTTCAATGCTGAAGATTGGCACAAAAGTGAAGAATATCCGCCTCGTTGAGGGCGATCACAACATTGACTGCAAAATTGATGGTTTTGGTCCGATGAAGCTGAAGTCTGAGTTTGTGAAAAAGAACTGATTTTTGGGTTAAGGCGGGGAGCGTTACCGCGTTTATCGATGCCATCGGCAGCGGGGATGTTTCATTCGGGATCTGCTGAGGTTCCGTTCTGGATTTGCGGATGTTCCGTTCACTATTAGCCCGGCATAAAACGGGACTGTAGTTGCGGTGAACGGGCAAAGAGGGCCACCGCGGCCCTCTTTGCAATCTCCGGCGGCCCCGCAACGAAATCGCCGCTTCGCGGTGCGTTCACCTCCCGGCGCTGCGCCTGCGGCCGGCTCCACGCAGCATCCATGCTGCGCATCGCCTCAGCCCGCCATCCCTGGCGGTCTGACCTTGTCTTCACGCCTCCGGTTCGCCGATTTCAGCGGGGGTCAGCAACCCCACACTGCACGCCAGTGCTTCTCAATAAGAAAGAATTACCTGTAAGAACAGTAGATAAACCAAAACGGAATCGTTCGGCATTTCAGGTATTTCTTGTCGTTCTTGTCGTTCTTGTCGTTCTTGTCGTTCTGGCGGTTCTGGCGGTTCTGGCGGTTCTGGCGGTTCTGGCGGTTCTGGCATTATTGTTGTCGCCAGCCTGAACGAGAGCAACACAGTACTCATTCGCAGCACACACTTTCGCATTTAAAATCCGCAATTAAATCCCCTGCACCGCCTGGCTCAGAGCGGCGGCGTTTGCCATGCTCACGTGGTACCCATTACGAGGTGACCACCATGGCACTCAATCCCTATATCTTTTTCCCCGGCAGCTGTCGGGAAGCCATTGCCTTTTACCAGCAGACGCTGGGCGCGGAAATCCTGTTCTCCATGACGTTCGCTGAAATGCCACCGCAGGAAAGCGGCGAGCAGCAGGAAGGCTGCGCGCCCGCCGCTATGCCGCCAGACGCGATTTTGCATGCCACCGTGCGCGTTGGCGGCAGCGAACTGATGATGAGCGACGGCACGCCCGACAGCGTGCCAGCCCACCACGGTTATGCACTCAGTCTCTCAGCCAACAGCCTTGATGAAGCCAGAGCCTGGTTCGATGCATTGAGCCAGGACGGGCGCATCACCATGCCGTGGCAGGCCACTTTCTGGACGCCCGGTTTCGGCATGCTGGTGGATAAATTCGGCATTCCGTGGATGGTGGGCGTTGCCCATAACGCGTAACCCTCACACAGCCGCGCCAGCGGCTGTATGTTACTGATTGTAATTCTTCATCTTAGCGAAACCTGACGTTAACCAAACCGTCACACTCACCCGGCACCATAAAGCCACATTTTTATGGAGGCCGGGACATGCAAACGATTATCCGCGTCGAAAACTTAAGCAAAACCTTTCACCATAACCCGGCGCTGAACGCCGTCAGCCTTGAGGTTGGCAAAGGGGAAATGGTCGCCCTACTGGGACCATCCGGGTCGGGCAAATCCACGCTACTGCGCCACTTAAGCGGCCTGACGAGCGCCGATCGCGATAGTCGCTCACACGTTGAACTGCTGGGCCGCACGGTGCAGCGCGGCGGCAAACTGGCGCGCGACATTCGCCGCAGTCGTACCGACATTGGCTACATCTTCCAGCAATTCAACCTCGTCAACCGCCTGTCGGTGCTCGACAACGTGCTGATTGGCGCACTCGGCAGCACGCCGTTCTGGCGCACCTGCTGCCGCTGGTTTAGCGCAGAGCAAAAACAGCAGGCGCTGCATGCCCTGACCCGCGTCGGCATGGCGCACTTCGCCCACCAGCGCGTATCGACTCTCTCCGGTGGCCAGCAGCAGCGCGTCGCCATTGCCCGCGCCCTGATGCAAAAAGCCAAAGTGATTCTTGCCGACGAACCCATTGCCTCGCTGGACCCGGAATCGGCGCGCATCGTCATGGAAACCCTGCACGACATTAACCGCAACGACGGCATCACCGTGGTGGTCACGCTCCACCAGGTGGACTACGCCCTGCGCTACTGCGAACGCATTGTCGCCCTGCGCCAGGGCCACATTTTCTACGACGGCACCAGCGGCGAGTTCGACAACGAGCGGCTGGGCAATCTTTATCGCAGCATCAGCCGCGTCGAGCCAGACGCCGCCGCTGCCTGATTTCTTTCCACTCAAAGGAACACTCAATGAGCCATAAAGCGGTTGCCGCCCTTGCCTTCACCAGCATGTTCAGCATCAGCATAATGAGCGCACGGGCAGAAGACCCCGCAGCGCTGAACTTCGGCATCATCTCCACGGAATCACAGCAAAACCTCAAACCGCAGTGGGATCCGTTCCTCAAGGACATGGAAAAACAGCTGGGTGTGAAGGTGAACGCCTTCTTCGCCCCGGACTACGCCGGAATCATTCAGGGGATGCGCTTTAATAAAGTGGATCTGGCCTGGTACGGCAACCTGTCGGCCATGGAAGCCGTTGACCGCGCCGGCGGCCAGGTGTTCGCCCAGACCGTGGCGGCAGACGGCTCGCCGGGCTACTGGAGCGTGCTCATCGTCAATAAAGACAGCCCGATTAAAAACCTCGACGACATGCTGGCAAAGCGTAAAGAGCTGACCTTTGGCAACGGTGACCCGAACTCCACCTCCGGCTTCCTGGTACCCGGCTACTACGTATTTGCCAAATACAACGCCGCGGTGAGCGAGTTTAAGCGCTCGGTGAATGCCAACCATGAAACCAACGCACTGGCTGTCGCCAACAAACAGGTGGATGTGGCAACCAACAACACCGAAAACCTCGACCGACTGAAAGTCACCGCCCCGCAGAAATACGCGCAACTGCGCGTTATCTGGACATCCCCGCTCATCCCGGCTGACCCGATTGTCTGGCGCAAAAACCTGCCGGATGCCACCAAAGAAAAGCTGCGCAGCTTCTTTTTAAGCTACGGCAAAACACCGGAAGAAAAAGCCGTGCTCAAAGGACTGGCGTGGGCGCCGTTTCGCGCCTCAAGCGACCAACAACTGGTCCCCATTCGCCAGCTCACCCTGTTTAAAGAGATGCAGAACGTGAAGAACAACGAGAACCTGAGCGAGCAGGAGCGCAGCACCAAAGTTGCCGCGTTACAGACGCAACTCGACGCGCTGGACAACGCCGCAAAACAAACCGCCCAGGCAAAATAAGCCCCTGATAACGGAGCAAAGATATGCACAGCATCACCGTTGCCCCACCCAAACGCAGCACCTTCTCGCTGATTGGCTGGGCGCTGGTTGTGGCCATTCTTGCCGCCTCGTGGCGCGGTGCTGAAATGGCCCCGCTCACGCTGTTTCGCGATGCGGGCAATATGGCGACGTTTGCCGCCGACTTCTTCCCGCCGGATTTCAGCCAGTGGCCGCAGTATCTCAAGGAGATGTCGGTCACGCTGCAAATTGCGGTCTGGGGTACCGCGCTTGCGGTCGTGCTTTCCATCCCGTTTGGCCTGATGAGTGCCGAGAACATTGCGCCGTGGTGGCTTTACCAGCCGGTACGCCGGGCGATGGATGCCTGCCGCGCCATTAACGAAATGGTGTTTGCCATGCTGTTTGTGGTGGCGGTCGGCCTTGGCCCGTTTGCCGGGGTGCTGGCGCTGTTTATCCACACCACCGGCGTGCTCTCCAAGCTGCTGTCTGAGGCGATAGAAGCCATCGATCCCGGTCCGGTAGAAGGCATTCGCGCCACCGGTGCCAACAAGCTTGAAGAGATTATCTACGGCGTACTGCCGCAGATAATGCCGCTCTTAATCTCTTATTCGCTCTACCGCTTCGAGTCCAACGTGCGCTCCGCCACCGTGGTGGGCATGGTCGGTGCTGGCGGTATTGGGGTCACGCTGTGGGAGGCGATTCGCGGCTTCCAGTTCCAGCAAACCTGCGCCCTGATGCTTGTGGTGATTGTCACCGTGAGCCTGCTGGACTTCCTGTCCCAGCGCCTGCGTAAGCAATTTATCTAAGCCCGAGAGGAGTTTGCGCCATGCACTTGTCCAGACATCCGACCAGTTTCCCTACCCGCTACGAAGAGATAGCAGCAAAGCTCGAACTGGAGCTGCGCCACTACCGCTGCGGCGACTACTTACCCGCGGAGCACCAGCTTGCCGCGCGCTATGCCGTCAACCGCCACACCCTGCGCCGCGCCATTGACCAGCTGGTCGAGCGCGGCTGGGTTCAGCGCCGCCAGGGCATCGGCGTGCTGGTGCTGATGCGCCCGTTCGACTACCCGCTTAGCGCACAGACGCGCTTTAGCCAGAACCTGCTCGACCAGGGTAGCCATCCCACCAGCGAACGCCTGCTGGCGGTACTGCGCCCGGCAAGCAGCGGCGTGGCTGAGGCGCTCGGCGTACAGGAAGGCGACAACGTGATTCACCTGCGCACCCTGCGCCGGGTGAACGGTGTGCCGCTGTGTCTTATCGACCACCACTTTGCCGAACTGGCCTGGTGGCCAGCGCTGCGCGAGTTCACCAGCGGTTCACTGCACGACTGGCTTGTTGAGCAAACCGGCGTCGTGCTCACCCGCCACCAGACGCGCATCAGCGCCCGCCGCGCCCAGGCCAAAGAGAGCCGGGTGCTGGAGCTACCCAACATGGCACCGCTGCTGTGTGTGCGCACCCTTAACCGCCAGGCCAACAGTGAGCAGGTGGCGGAGTACTCCGTCAGCCTGACCCGCGCCGACCTGATTGAATTTACTATGGAGCACTGAGATGGACAGCCATTTTACGACCGCCGACAGACAGCGCTGGATGGCCGTACTGGCCCACAGCGAGCCACAGGCGCTGGCCGAATGCTGGCAGGCGCTGAACCTGAAACCGCAGTACGACACCCTGCGCCCTGCCGAAACCGGGCTGGTGCAGTTAAAAGCGCGAGCAGGCGCCACCGGCGAGGCCTTTTTTGCCGGTGATGCCACGCTGACCCGAGCCGCCGTGCGCCTGGCAAGCGGCGTGTGCGGCTACAGCTGGGTGCTGGGGCGCGATAAAGCCCACAGCGAACGCTGCGCGCTGATTGATGCCCTGATGCAGGAAAAACAACATTACCTGACGCTGCTCGAAACCCTGATTAACCCGCTGGAGGCCTGCCGCGAGGCGCGCCTGAGCCAGCGCCAAACCGAGGTCAACGCCAGCCGCGTTGACTTCTTTACCCTGGTTCGCGGAGATAACGAATGACTTTAACCACCGCCTTTCCCCAGCCGGTACAGGATGCCCAGGCCTGTTTTCGCCGCCTGCTGAAGGCCATGAGCGAGCCAGGCGTTGTTGTGGCCCTGCACCCGCTTAAGCACGGCTGGCAGCCGCTCGGCGTGGCCGCCAGCGGCACGCTGCTCACCCTGGCCGACGGCGACACTTCCGTGTGGCTCGCCCCCGCAGTCGATAACGACCTGGTGCGCCAGAACCTGCGCTTTCATACCGGCGCGCCGCTGTGCGCGCAACCGCAGGATGCGCAGTTCGCCGTGGCCGACGACACCATTGAACCGGCACAACTCAACGCCCTGGCGCAGGGCTGCGCCACCTCGCCCGAGCAGAGCGCCACGCTGATTGTGCAGCTTGCTTCGTTAAGCGGCGGGCGCATGTTGCGCCTGACCGGGCCGGGTATTGCCGAGGCGCGCATGATAGCGCCGCAGTTACCCGCCTGCGTGCTGGACTACCTCACCGAGCGCCCGCAGCCGTTCCCGCTCGGCATTGATCTCATTCTGACCTGCGGCGAGCGCCTGCTGGCCGTGCCGCGAACCACTCACGTGGAGGTGTGCTGATGTACGTTGCTGTTAAAGGAGGCGAAAAAGCGATCGCTGCCGCCCATCAACTCCAGCACCACAAACGCCGTGGCGATACCCGCATCACCGAACTGAGCGTTGCCCAGATTGAGCAACAAATGGGGCTGGCCGTGGACCGCGTGATGACCGAAGGCGGCATTGCCGACCGCGAACTGGCGGCGCTGGCGCTTAAGCAGGCAAGCGGCGACAACGTGGAAGCCATCTTCCTGCTGCGCGCCTACCGCACCACGCTTGCCAAATTTGCCGTCAGCGAGCCGCTGGACACCGCCAGCATGCGCCTGGAGCGCCGGGTGTCGGCGGTGTACAAAGACATTCCCGGCGGCCAGCTGCTTGGTCCCACCTACGATTACAGCCACCGCCTGCTCGACTTCACGCTGCTGGCCGAAGGCAACGTGCCACCGCTTGAACAGGCCGAGGCCAGACGCGACGCTGCTCCCCACGTGTTCAGCCTGCTGGCCCAACAGGGACTGGCAAAGCGCGAAGAAGACAGCGGCGCCACGCCCGATGACATCACCCGTGAACCAGCGGTGTTCCCCTGCTCGCGCGCCTCACGCCTGCAACAGCTGGTGCGCGGCGACGAGGGCTACCTGCTGGCGCTCGCCTACTCCACCCAGCGCGGCTATGGCCGCAACCACCCGTTTGCCGGTGAAATCCGCAGCGGCTACGTTGAGGTGGAAATTGTGCCAGAAGAGTTAGGTTTTGCGGTAAACGTCGGCGAAATGCTGCTAACCGAGTGCGAAATGGTCAACGGCTTTGTCGCCCCTGCCGATGAGCCTGCGCACTTTACCCGCGGCTACGGACTCACCTTTGGCATGAGCGAGCGCAAAGCAATGGCAATGGCGCTGGTAGACCGCGCGCTTCAGGCACCGGACTACCACGAGCCGATCAGCGGTCCGGCCCAGGACGAAGAGTTCGTACTGGCGCACGCCGATAACGTCGAGGCCGCAGGCTTCGTCTCGCACCTCAAACTGCCCCACTACGTGGATTTCCAGGCCGAACTGGAACTGCTCAAACGCCTGCACGAACGGGAGAATGACCGTGACTGACACCCTCACCGGCTACAACTTTGGCTATCTCGACGAACAGACCAAGCGCATGATCCGCCGCGCCATTCTCAAGGCAGTAGCCATTCCCGGCTACCAGGTGCCGTTTGGCGGGCGTGAAATGCCGATGCCCTACGGCTGGGGCACCGGCGGCATTCAGATCACCGCCAGCGTCATTGGCACACATGATGTGCTAAAGGTGATTGACCAGGGCGCGGACGATACCACCAATGCGGTATCTATTCGCAGCTTCTTTCAGCGCGTGACTGGCGTGGCCACCACCGAATCCACCACTGAGGCGACGCTGATTCAGACCCGCCACCGCATCCCGGAAACACCGCTCAAAGAAGATCAGATTTTGATTTACCAGGTGCCAATCCCGGAGCCGCTGCGTTTTATCGAGCCGCGCGAAACCGAAACCCGCACCATGCACGCACTGGAAGAGTACGGCGTGATGCAGGTGAAGCTGTACGAAGACATCGCCCGCTTCGGCCACATCGCCACCACCTATGCCTACCCGGTGAAGGTTAACGCGCGCTACGTGATGGACCCGTCGCCTATCCCGAAATTTGATAATCCGAAAATGGACAACATGCCTGCGTTACAGCTGTTTGGTGCCGGGCGCGAGAAGCGCATTTACGCCGTACCACCCTACACCCGCGTGGAAAGCCTCGACTTTGAAGACCATCCGTTTCGTATCCAGCAGTGGGACGAACCGTGTGCCATTTGCGGCTCACACACCAGCTATCTCGACGAAGTGGTGCTCGACGACCAGGGCAACCGCATGTTCGTCTGCTCCGACACCGATTTTTGCCGCCAGAACAGCGAGGCCGCCCAGTCATGAAACCCCTGCTTTCGGTTAACAACCTGACCCATCTGTACGCGCCGGGCAAAGGCTTCAGCGACGTCAGCTTTGAACTGTGGCCTGGCGAAGTGCTGGGGATTGTCGGTGAATCCGGCTCCGGGAAAACCACGCTGCTCAAATCCATCTCCGCGCGCCTGGCGCCGCAGCAGGGCGAAGTGATGTATGCCGATGACTCGCTGTATGCCATGAGCGAAGGCGAGCGCCGCCGCCTGCTGCGCACCGAGTGGGGCGTGGTGCACCAGCACCCGCTCGACGGCCTGCGCCCGCGCGTGTCGGCGGGCGGCAACATTGGTGAGCGCCTGATGGCGACCGGCGCGCGCCACTACGGCAACATCCGCGCCACCGCCCAGCACTGGCTGGAGCAGGTGGAAATCCCGGCCTCACGCATTGACGACCTGCCGATCACCTTTTCCGGCGGTATGCAGCAACGTCTGCAAATCGCCCGTAACCTGGTGACCCACCCGAAGCTGGTGTTTATGGACGAGCCAACCGGCGGGCTGGATGTGTCGGTGCAGGCGCGACTACTGGACCTGCTGCGCGGGCTGGTGGTGGAACTGAACCTGGCAGTGGTGATTGTCACCCACGATTTGGGCGTGGCGCGCCTGCTGGCCGACCGCCTGCTGGTCATGAAACAGGGCCAGGTGGTGGAAAGTGGACTCACTGACCGGGTGCTCGACGACCCGCATCATCCCTATACCCAGCTGCTGGTTTCTTCGGTTCTGCAAAATTAAGGACGTGCTATGACCCTTTCTGTACGGGTGGAAAACCTGAGTAAAACCTTCGTGTTGCATCACCAGAACGGTGTGCAACTGCCGGTGCTGAAAAATGCCACACTCCAGGTGCAGGCAGGCGAATGCGTGGTGCTGCACGGCCACTCCGGCAGCGGCAAATCAACGCTGCTGCGCTCGCTGTACGCCAACTATCTGCCAGACGTTGGCCATATCTGGATCAAACATAACGATAGCTGGGTGGACCTCGCCACTGCCCCGGCGCGCGAGGTGCTGGCGGTGCGCCGCAGCACGCTGGGCTGGGTGAGTCAGTTCCTGCGTGTTATCCCGCGCATTTCGGCGCTCGACGTGGTGATGCAGCCGCTGCTGGATCTCGGCGTGCCGCGCGAGGTGTGCGTGGAGCGCGCAAGCGCCCTGCTCACGCGCCTGAACGTGCCGGAGCGCCTGTGGCACCTGGCGCCGTCCACCTTCTCCGGCGGCGAGCAACAGCGCGTGAACATCGCCCGGGGTTTTGTGGTGGATTACCCGGTGCTGCTGCTCGACGAACCTACCGCCTCGCTGGATGCCGCCAACAGCGCCGCCGTGGTGGCGCTGATTAACGAAGCCAAAGCGCGCGGCGCGGCGGTGATAGGCATTTTCCACGATGAAGCGGTGCGCAACCAGGTCGCCGACCGCCTGCACCACATGCAGGCCATAGAGGAAAACGCATGATTATCAACAATGTGAATCTGGTACTGGAAGATGAGGTGGTGCACGGCTCGCTGGAGATGGAAGACGGCGTGATTCGAAGCGTTGCCACTACCCGTAGCCAGTTGCCGCAGGCACTGGACGGCGAAAACGGCTGGCTGCTGCCGGGGCTGATTGAGCTACACACCGACAACATGGACAAGTTTTTTACCCCGCGCCCGAAGGTGGACTGGCCTGCCCATTCCGCCATGAGCAGCCACGACGCGCTGATGGTAGCCAGCGGCATCACCACGGTGCTGGACGCTGTCGCACTCGGTGACGTGCGCGACGGCGGCGACCGGCTGGAAAACCTCGAAAAAATGATTGGTGCCATTGAGCACAGCGAGCGCCTGGGCGTAAACCGGGCCGAGCACCGCCTGCACCTGCGCTGCGAACTGCCGCACCACACCACGCTGGGGCTGTTTCGCGAATTAGTAGAGCGCGGGCGGGTATCGCTGGTCTCACTCATGGACCATTCGCCGGGCCAGCGCCAGTTCGCCAACCTTGAGCAGTACCGCATCTATTACCAGGGCAAATACCAGCTTAACGACGCTGATATGGCGCGTTTCGAAGAAGAGCAGCTGGCGCTGGCCGCTCGCTGGTCGCAGCCTAATCGCCAGGCCATTGCCGCCGAGTGCCGCGAGCGCGGCATTGCGCTGGCAAGCCACGACGACGCCACCGCCGGGCATGTGGATGAATCCCACGAAATCGGCAGCGTGATTGCCGAGTTTCCCACCACGTTTGAAGCCGCTAAAGCCTCGCGCGACCGCGGGCTGCACGTACTGATGGGCGCGCCCAACATCGTGCGCGGCGGCTCCCACTCCGGCAACGTCGCCGCCCACCGCCTGGCACAGGACGGACTGCTGGATATTCTGTCGTCCGACTACTATCCGGCAAGCCTGCTGGATGCCGCCTTTCGCGTCGCCGCTGACGAGCGCAATCGCTATACCCTGTCGCAGGCGGTTCACCTGGTCACGCGCAATCCGGCGCGTGCGCTGGGGCTTAGCGACCGTGGCGTGCTGGCCGAGGGCAAACGGGCAGATCTGGTGCTGGCACGTAAAGTCGGTGAACACATGCACGTTGGCCGCGTCTGGCGCGAAGGGAGACAGGTGTTCTGATGAACCGGATTATCTGGCTAATCGGCCCTTCCGGGTCAGGCAAGGACAGCCTGCTCACGGCACTGCGCCAGCAGCAGGAGCAACAGCTTCTGGTGGCCCACCGCTACATCACTCGCCCGTGCGACGCAGGCGGCGAAAACCACGTCGCACTGAGCGACGACGAGTTCTGCCAACGCGCGCGGCGCGGGCTGTTTGCGCTCGACTGGGAGGCCAACGGCTGGCGCTATGGCATTGGCATAGAACTGGATTTGTGGCTGGCGTCAGGCTTTGACGTGGTGGTTAACGGCTCGCGGGCGCATCTGGCGCAGGCGCAGGCGCGCTACGGCCCACGGCTGGTGCCTGTTGTGATTCAGGTGTCAGCACAGGTGCTGGAGCAGCGCCTGATAGCCCGCGGGCGTGAAAATAGCGAACAGATAGCCCAACGCCTGGCGCGCGCGGCACGCTATGATAATGCCACCTGCCACTGCCGCATGCTCAATAACGACGGCAGTTTGCAGCAGTCCGTCAGCCGGCTACTGGCGCTTATCCGCGAACCTGCGCCTCACGGTGCACAGGAGGATCATCATGTCTGTTGAACTACGCCGCGCCACGCTGAACGACGCTAACGCCGTTTACGGGTTAATCTGCGAACTCAAGCAAAAAGACTTCGATCGCGAGGCGTTCATGAAGGGATTTGCCGCGAACCTGCAAGACCCAAACTTTCACTGCCAACTGGCGCTGCGCGACGGTCAACCGCTGGGGCTTATCACGCTGCACTTACAGTTCCACCTGCACCATGTGAACTGGATAGCCGAGATTCAGGAACTGGTGGTCATGCCGCAGGCACGCGGGCTGGGCGTGGGTAAACAGTTACTGGAATGGGCCGAAGGCGAAGCAACACGCGCTGGCGCAGAAATGATTGAGCTTTCAACCAGCACCGGGCGCCTGGATGCGCACCGTTTTTACCAGCGTGAAGGCTATCTGCCAAGCCATCTGCGCTTTACCAAAGCACTTATGGAGGCACATTGAGCCTGACGCTAACCTTTACCGGCACCGGCGGCGCACAGCAGGTGCCTGCCTTTGGCTGCCGCTGTCGCGCCTGCGAGCGCGCCCGTGCAGACGCCACACGCCAGCGCGGGCCATGCAGTGCGGTGCTGGAATGTGGCGGCGCGGTGACCCTGCTCGACGCAGGCCTGCCGGACCTGATGGCACGCGTTGCGCCAGGCAGCTTTCGCCAGATTTTACTCACCCATTACCACATGGACCACGTACAGGGGCTGTTCCCGCTGCGCTGGGGCGTGGGCGACAGCATTCCGGTCTATGGCCCGCCGGACGAGCAGGGTTGTGACGATCTGTTTAAGCACCCTGGCCTGCTTGATTTCAGCCACCGGCTCACGCCGTTTAGCGCCTTTCAGCTCCAGGAGATACGCGTCACGCCGCTGCCGCTCAACCACTCGAAGCTCACCTTTGGCTACCTGCTGGAGACGGCCCACAGTCGGCTTGCCTGGCTGTGTGACACCGCCGGGCTACCGGAGCCGACGCTGGCGTTTCTGCACACGCATCGCCCCGACGTGATGGTGATTGACTGCGCCCACGCGCCGCGCCCACACACGCCGCGCAACCACAGCGACCTGAATACCGTTATTGCGCTCAATGCGCAGATCCTGGCACCCGAGGTGCGGCTCACCCACATCGGCCATGAATTTGATGTCTGGATGATGGACAATCCGCTGCCGCAAGGCTTTTTCGCCGCCAGTGACGGCCAGGTGATTGAACTGCCCTGAACTTAGCCGCCGTTATCAAGGCGGCGCTCCTCGTCGTTAAGCTCGCGACGCTGCTCATCAAGCTGGCGCTGCTGTTCATTGAGCTGGCGGCGGCGCTCATCGAGCTGGCGCCGCTGGTCGTTATAGCGCTGGCGCTCGTTATCGCTTAACGCCTCGCGCCACTGCCCGTCATCATTGTCCTCATACGCCTGCTCATCATCGCCCTGCTGGTTCAGCGCCTGGGTTACCGAATTAATGGTGTCGTTAATGATGTTGTCCAGATTGTCGGCACGGGCAACGCTGCCAAACATCAGTGTCGTCAGCAACAGCGCAACAGAAGTCTTTTTCATAGGCGGCCTGTATGCAAAAGTGGGCTACTGACCTTAGAAAAGCGCTGGCAGACGGGCCACAGGAGGATTCTCAAAGTCACACTGCATACATTGACCCAATGCCATCGCAATATGTCCTGCGGGCAACTCACGGCCTGCGGTTTGCTTCCCTACACTGAATACATATTTTCACTGTAAGGAGACATCGACATGCAACTCACCCAAATCCGTAATGCCACGTTGTTATTAACCTACGCCGGTAAAAGGTTTCTTATCGACCCAATGCTTGGCGAAAAAGGCCGCTATGAAGGCTTTGCCGGTACGCCGCGCCCGCACCTGCGCAACCCGCTCGTTGACCTGCCGTGCGCGGTAGCAACGCTGCTTGATGTCGATGCCGTGATTGTGACCCACACCCATCCCGACCACTGGGATGAGGTCGCCCAGGCGCTGGTCGGCAAACATTTGCCGCTATTTGTGAAAAACGAGCAGGATGGCGCAACACTGCGCCAGCAGGGTTTTGAGCAGGTGCAGGTGCTGGCGCAGCACACCACCTTTGAAGGAATCGATATCGAGAAAACCGGCGGCCAGCACGGTAGCGATGACGCCTACGCCAACCCCGACATAGCCGCGTTTCTTGGTGATGCCTGCGGGCTGGTGTTCAGCCATTCGCAGGAAAAAACGCTGTATCTGGTCGGTGACACCATTTGGGTGGATGCCGTTGAGCAGACGCTGAAAAACAGGCAGCCGGAGGTGGTTATCGTTAACGCTGGTTTTGCCCAGATTGATGGTTACGGTGCCATTATCATGGGCAAGGAAGATTTCCCGCGCCTGCATCGCCTGGCACCCCACGCGACGCTTATCGCAAGCCACATGGAAGCCCTCAACCACTGCCTGCTCAGTCGTGCTGAACTGCATGATTACCTCACGCAGCAGGGCATTGCCGACAGCGTGTGGATCCCGGCAGATGGTGAAGCGCGCACACTGTAGCCACGACGTGGTTAAATAACACCATCTGGTGCCTGGAGAAATACCATGTCTTTGCCGTCCGTAGCCCTTTTTGTGATGCCGGGGTTCAGCCCGTTTCACCTCTCAACGCCCGCCATTATTTTCGGCGAAAGCGTGCCGCAACCGCTGTTTACGCTCACTTTCTGTGCCGAGCAGCCCGGCAGCGTGCGCAGTGAGCATGGGATGAGCATTGAGGCAACCGGCGGTCTGGCACAGCTTGAGACGGCGGATATCATTATCATTCCGCACTGGCCGCACCCGGCGCATCGCCCGTCTGAGGCGCTACTCAGAACGTTACGCAATGCCCACCAGCGCGGTGCGCAGCTGGTAGGCATGTGCCTCGGCGCCTGGGTGCTGGCCTGGACTGGCCTGCTTGAGGGCCGCCGGGCGGCAACCCACTGGGAGTGCGAAGCCGATTTTACCCGCACGTTTCCCAACGTCCGGCTGGACACCAATGCGCTGTACGTTGACGAAGGCGGCATCATCACCTCGGCGGGCACCGCCGCCGGTATCGACTGCAGTTTGTATATTGTGCGCGCACGGTACGGCAGTGCAGTCGCTAACCGCATTGCGCGGCGCATGGTAGCACCGCCGCACCGGGAAGGTGGGCAGGCACAGTTTATTGACAGGCCGCTGGCGCACACCACACAGGACGCCCGCATCAACACGCTGCTGACGCATTTGCGCGACAATCTCCATGAGCCGCAGGAGCTGGACGCGCTGGCCGCCAGGGTAACGATGAGCAGACGCACCTTCACCCGCCATTTTCAGCGCGCCACAGGCATGAGCGTAGGCGACTGGCTGTTGACGGAACGGTTGCAGCGCAGCCAGCGGCTGCTGGAAGAGACTGGCCACGGCATTGAAGCCGTGGCCCAGGCCTGCGGGTTCCCGTCACCGGTAACCTTTCGCCAGCACTTCAAAGCGCGCTATGGCGTCAGCCCCAGCGAATGGCGGCACACTTTTTGTGGGCGCAGGGACAGGCAGTAAAACGTGCGTAAGCCTTCACTTACGTTGCACGTATCCCGCGTTATTGGTGAAACACCACGCTTTGTTCAACCGGGATCCTGTCCATGCGTAACCTGTTGGCCCTGGCATCCACATCTTCATAACCAAATGAGATACCGAACAGCAGGCGGTAGTTATCGCTCACACCCAGCATCTCGCGCACCGTATCCGCATGAAACCCTAGCAGAGTTTGTGGAATACCGGCATAACCGCGGGCAGCCAGCGACAGCAGGAAGTTTTGCCCATACATGCCGATATCACCGGCTACACGCACGTTGTCGCCAACCGATGGCATGAACAAAAACGCCGCGTGCGGCGCACCAAAGAAAGCGTAGTTACGTAACAGCGCGTCATGGCGCTGCGCCTTGTCGTCTCTGGCAATGCCTAATACCTCGTAATACTGCTTCGCCTGCTCCTGGCTGCGCGCAAAATAATCGCCAGAAAAATCAGCGTAATCGAAGCTGAAATCCGGGCTTACCTTGCCCAGCTCATCATTCCTGAGCATGGCCTGGGTCAGCGCCTGCTTTGTCTCACCCGAGACGATGTGCACATGCCAGGGCTGCGTATTGCAGTTGGAGGGCGCGTACTGGGCATCCTGCAATACCTCGTGAATCTGGGCGTCGGTCAGCGGCGTGGGCAAAAAAGCGCGCGGTGAGTGGCGCAGGCGAACGGTTTCTTCAAATGACAGCATTGTGGTTCCTGAGAGCATCCTGTTAATCAGACTGCCATCCTATACTGGAATCCTGCGCCCATTACGGGTAAATATTCCATTCATTGTGGAATTAATTTCAATAATGCGGAGCGCCATGTTTCCCTCAGAACGTCTCAAAGGCATTGATGTGTTTGTCTGTGTGGCCGAAGCGGGCAGTTTTACCGCTGCGGCACAGCGCCTGCATCTGACAACCTCGGCGGTCAGTAAAGCCGTGGCGCGGCTGGAAAAACGCCTCCAGATACGGCTGTTTTTACGCACCACGCGCCACCTGGCGCTGAGTGAAGAGGGCGAAGCGTTTTACCGGACCTGTACCGGTGTACTGAATCAGCTTGAGGAAGCAGAGCTGGCTTTACATCACCAGAACCAGGCGCTACAGGGGCGCATCCGCATCGATTTGCCGGTGAGCTATGGACGTATGCATGTGCTGCCCGCGATGTTGTCTTTTCTTAAACGCCACCCGCAGTTAGAGCCGGTAATGACGTTTTCCGACAGGTTTGTTGAGCCGGTAGAAGAAGGTGTCGATCTGCTGGTGCGCAGTGGCGGATCGGGGATCTGGCCGGGTGCGGTCGATCATCGTCAGCTCGGCATTCAGCGTCTGATCCTTTGTGCCGCGCCCCATTATCTCAGCGAGTATGGAATGCCGCAGAGCGAGCAGGCGCTAAGCGAACACCGCTGCGTTCTTTACTGTCGCAACGACGGAAACCTGACGCCACTGCGCCTTGCGGGTCAGCGTAGCGCACTGAAGCGTCAACACAACGTGCTGGCGCTGGGTGATACCGAAGCAATGGTGATGGCGGCGGTCGCGGGACAGGGCATCGTCCAGCTTCCCACCTGGCTTGTCGCGCAGCATCTGGCGCAAAAAACACTGGTGCAGGTGCTGCCTGAACTGTCGATTTCTGGAATGCCCATCAGCCTTGCCTGGCTTAAGAGCCGCGCCAGGCTGCCGAAGGTGAGCGCCCTGCGCGACTGGCTTATTGAGAGCCTGACGCCTTCACTCGCTGAATAATCACCGCGCTGGCGGGGCGTAAGACATACAAACGCCGGGGAAACCCCGGCGTAGATTATGTCAGGCAGGAAGAGGAATTAGCTGCGGATGAAGTCCAGCAGATCCTGATTGATACGGTCTTTATGGGTGCTGCACAGGCCGTGAGATGCGCCTTCGTACACAATACCGCGACCGTTCGGCAGCAGTTTCAGCGCCGCTTCGCTCGAAGAAACCGGCGGCACAATCTGGTCGTCATCACCATAGATAACCAGGGTCGGCACGCTCATTTTACGCAGGTCTTCACGCTGGTCGGTTTCAGAAAACGCGGCTACACAGTCGTACAGCGATTTGATGGAACCCATCATGCCCTGCATCCAGAAGCTGTCGCGCAGGCCCTGAGAGACTTCTGCGCCCGGACGGTTAGCGCCGTAGAACGGTACAGACAGGTCTTTAAAGAACTGAGAGCGGTCTTTACGCACGCCTTCACGGATACCATCGAACACTTCACGCGGCAGGCCGTTCGGGTTGAAATCAGTTTTCAGCATCAGCGGCGGAACTGCACCAATCAATACTGCTTTTGCCACGCGGGAGGTGCCGTGACGACCAATATAACGTGCAACTTCACCGCCGCCGGTGGAGTGACCGACATGTACGGCATCTTTAATATCCAGATGCGCCATCAGCTCTGCCAGGTCATCTGCATACTGGTCCATATTGTTGTTGTCCCAGGACTGGGAGGAACGACCGTGGCCGCGGCGGTCATGGGCAATAACCCGGTAGCCTGCGTTGGCGAGAAACAGCATCTGATCTTCGAACGCATCAGAGGACAACGGCCAGCCGTGACTGAACACAACAGGTTGCCCTTCACCCCAGTCTTTGAAATAAAGCTGAGTACCGTCTTTGAGTTCAAGATAACCTGAGTTGTTTCTCATAATGAATTTTCCTTTTAGGCACGCAGCCTAATTAGCAATGGGTAAACCTTATCATCCGACACTATTCTCTGTGCCGAGGGAAAAGATACTCTCATTACGAAAAATTCAAAGAAGATATTTCCTTAGTTATTCATTGATAAAATCTTTTGGCACAAATAGCGGAAGTCATCTATAGATTGATTAATATTGGATAAAATAAAGTCAATTGTTACAGCATGATGATATTTTAATCATAATTCATAACTATCCGTCTGATTTTTACATCATCACCATCCTGATAAGTGCTGGTTTTTAAAGCAGAGTCAATCACGGTAGTGCGCACAACAGTCCCTCTGAGCTCAGAACAACTTTGGCTTATACCTTGTTCGATAGCATCACTTCTGCATTTATTTCTGGCTGCGGCTGAATCCTCAACTATTCTGCCATGAAAACTAACAAAACCACCTGAAGCGCGTGCATCATTACTCGCTAAAAATAAAAATAAAAGCGCAAATGAAAATATAGAAAAAATCACCCTTGCATATATAAAACGCCCCATAATCCCTCCTGGATTTTCCTGATTTAATAATTATTAAAGCAATTTTATTATGTGTCATGATAATTACCAATTACAATCATATTAATTAAAAAATGTGATACAAAACAGCATGTTAAGAACAATAATAAAATAACATCGTATTTAAAACATATTAACGTTGCTATTCACGTGGCACAACAACCCTTAACACGACAGCGATCGCCCCTAACATGCTCCGACAAAAAAACTCATCCCGCTGATAAAAAAAGCAAAAAAGACAAATAAACAGACAAAAAAACCATTTCAAAGACCAAAAAACGTTATTTTTGACCAGCAAAAAGGCTTTATGCGGCCGTTGTTGATATGACAAAAAGAAGGGGGAATGCGCCAGCCCGCGCTGGTGAAAGGTGTTCTCACTGACGACGGCATGGCGCGCCTGCACCCCGCCAGATGCCAGGTGGAAGAAGGAAAGCGTCAAAAAAGCCGCCCGTCGGCGGCCGGATTTTACGCCACAAATAACGCCCGTAGCCGTGCGCGTTCGGCATCGCTCACGCCCAGCCCGTCACGCAGGAAGGCATCCGCTCCGCCGTACAGCGCATCCATCGCCGCAAACGCGGTTTGCAAATATTGCTCCTGCACCTCCAGCAGCGTCAGGATATCGGCGGCAGGCTTGTCTGGCACCAGCGGCTGGAACTGGGCCAGCAGGCGCTGGTTCTCTTCGGCGCGATAGCGGTTACTGAGCAGGTAGTCTTCAATAATCAGCCCGCGCTCCGCGCCCAGCGCCAGCAGAACGACCGCCGCCGCAAAGCCGGTGCGGTCTTTTCCCGCCGAACAGTGGAAATACACGGCACCTTCACCCGAAGCCAGTAGCTCGTCAAACCAGCGCCGCCAGACCGCACGGCAGGAAGGTTCAGCCACAAAGGCGTGATAAATCCCGAGCAGCACCTGTGCAGGGTCCTGCTGGCCCATGCGCTCAATCATCTCTTTTGGGCTGGCGCTGTGCGCTTTTAGCACCACTTTAAGTACGTCGAGTTGTACCATCTCTGCCCCTTCCGGGCGGCGGTTGGGCTGCTCCTTTAGCTCGCCGTCGGTACGCAGGTCGATAACTTTGTTGACCGGAAACTGCGCCAGGTAGTGCTGCCCCTGCGCCGTGAGCGCACTCAGATCCGCACCGCGAATCAGCCGCCCGTGGCGAATTGTGCCGCCCTCAACCCGGTAACCGCCCAAATCGCGGGCGTTGCAAACTCCGTCAACCGCCAGCGGCTGCGGCGTTAAAAACGTCTCCATTATTGCTCCTTGCGCTGTGCATCTGCCTGAAAATGTATTCCATGCTTTTTATCAGGGAATTGACCGTTTTCTCTCCGTTATGATGCACGATGAAGGCCGTGATTGCATGGCATAAAACGGCATGAACAACAACGACAACATCTGCTGAGCACGGAGCAATGCACCATGAAAAAGGTCATCACCGTCTGCCCTTACTGCGCCTCTGGCTGCAAAATCAACCTGCTGGTTGAAGACAATAAAGTGGTGGGCGCAGAAGCCGCCCTGGGCTGGAATAACCAGGGTACGCTGTGTCTGAAGGGCTATTACGGCTGGGATTTTCTCAATGACACGCAAATCCTTACCCCGCGCCTGAAAAGCCCCATGCTCCGCCGCACGCGCGGCGCAAAGCTTGAGTCCGTAAGCTGGAATGAGGCGCTCGATTTTGTGGCGCAAAAACTGCTGGCTATTAAGGACACATACGGCCCGGATGCCATCATGACCACCGGATCTTCACGCGGCACCGGCAACGAAACCAACTACCTGATGCAGAAATTCGCCCGCGCGGTGCTGGGCACCAACAACGTCGACTGTTGCGCGCGCGTCTGACACGGCCCTTCGGTTGCAGGTCTGCACCAGTCGGTCGGTAACGGCGCAATGAGCAATTCGGTAGTAGAGATTGAGGACACCGATTTACTGCTGATCTTTGGCTATAACCCGGCAGACTCTCACCCTATTGTCGCTAATCGCGTCATTCGGGCCAAAGAGAAAGGGGCCAAAATCATTGTCTGCGATCCGCGGCGCATTGAAACAGCGCGCATCGCCGATATGCATTTACAGCTCAATAACGGCTCCAACATTGCGCTACTTAACGCAATGGGTCATGTCATTATTGAGGAAGGGCTGTGTAACAGCGCCTTTATCAGCACGCGCACGGAAGGTTTTGATGACTATCGCAAGATAGTGGAAGGCTATACGCCGCACTCTGTTGAGGCAATGACCGGCGTTGCCGCTGCCGATATCCGCAAGGCCGCACGACTGTATGCCACAGCCAAAACCGCCACCATCCTGTGGGGCATGGGCGTAACCCAGTTTTACCAGGGCGTGGAAACCGTGCGTGCGCTCACCAGCCTTGCGCTGCTGACCGGGCACCTCGGCAAGCCCAACACCGGCGTGAACCCGGTGCGCGGCCAGAATAACGTACAAGGCGCATGCGATATGGGCGCGCTGCCGGATACCTATCCGGGCTATCAGTCAGTCAGCGTTGCCGCGCACCGTGAGAAATTTGCCCGCGCCTGGGGCGTGCCAGAACTGCCGGAAAAACCCGGCTATCGCATCAGCGAACTGCCGCACCGCGTGGCCCACGGCGAGGTACGCGCCGCTTACATTATGGGCGAAGATCCGATGCAGACTGACCCGGAGCTTTCCGCGGTGCGCGAAGCGATGGACAATCTCGAACTGCTGGTGGTGCAGGACATCTTCATGACCAAAACCGCCGCCGTCGCCGACGTAGTGCTGCCGTCAACCAGCTGGGGCGAGCACGAAGGCACGTACACCGCCGCCGACCGTGGCTTCCAGCGCTTCTTTAAGGCCATCGAACCGCAGTGGGACCTTAAAACCGACTGGCAGATCATCAGCGAACTTGCCACCCGCATGGGCTACCCGATGGACTATGCCTCAACCCAGGAAATCTGGGACGAAATGCGCCACCTTTGCCCAAACTTTTTCGGGGCCACCTACGAAAAGATTGGCGAGATGGGTTACATCCAGTGGCCATGTCGCGATGAATCGCCGTCTGACCAGGGCACACAGTGGCTGTACGACGGCAAATTTGACCGCGCCAACGGCCTGGGCCAGTTCTTCACCTGTGACTGGGTGGCACCGCAGGACAAGCTCAGCGACGAGTACCCAATGGTGCTCTCCACTGTGCGCGAAGTGGGTCACTACTCGTGCCGCTCGATGACCGGCAACTGTGCAGCCCTGGCGGCCCTGGCCGACGAGCCGGGCTACGCGCAGATTCATGCCGACGACGCCGCGCGCCTTGGCATTGAAGACGAGGCGCTGATATGGATAACCTCGCGCAAAGGCCGGGTGATGACGCGCGCGCAGGTCAGCGAGCGCCCGAACCGGGGCGCGGTGTACATGACTTACCAATGGTGGATTGGTGCCTGCAACGAACTGGTGCACGAACACTTAAGCCCGATAACCAAAACGCCGGAGTACAAGTACAGCGCGGTGCGCGTGGAGCCGATTGCCGACCAACAGGCCGCAGAGCAGTACGTCATTCACCAGTACCAGCAGTTGAAAGACCGGCTGCGCGAGAGTGCGGCGGGCTAAACCCACGGCATAAAAAAAGCCCCCTGCGCCTTGCGGCAAAGGGGGCCAGAAAATCCGACGTTATTTGTTAATTAGTCCTGCGCGGTTTTATCGAATTTACCGAGCACTTCCCGCTCGTATTCCCGCGCTTTTTTGGCGTCGAACTTGTGCTCCCACTTGGCGATAACCAGCACCGCCAGCGCGTTGCCCACCACGTTAAGCGCGGTGCGCGCCATATCGAGAATACGGTCAACACCGGCGATAAACGCCAGCCCTTCCAGCGGAATGCCGACGCTGCCAAGCGTTGCCAGCAGCACCACAAACGACACGCCCGGTACACCGGCAATGCCTTTTGAGGTCACCATCAGCGTCAGCACCAGAATGATTTCCTGCCAGATAGACAGGTCAATGCCGTAAAGCTGGGCGATAAAGATAGCCGCGATACTCTGGTAGAGCGTGGAGCCGTCGAGGTTAAATGAATAACCGGTCGGCACCACGAAGCTTGTGATGGACGACGGCGCACCGTAGGCCTCCATCTTCTGAATGATGCGCGGTAGCACCGTCTCAGAACTGGCCGTCGAGTACGCCAGAATCAGCTCCTCTTTAAGGATGCGAATCAGCGTCCAGATACTCAGTTTGCACATGCGTGCCACGGCACCCAGCACCACCAGCGCAAAAAACAGAATGGCCATGTAGACCAGAATCACCAGCTTGGCGAGCGGCCACAGCGAGGCAAAACCGAAGTTCGCCACGGTGACGGAGATGAGTGCGAACACCCCCACCGGCGCATAGCGCATCACCATGTGGGTGACTTTGAACATGGTTTCAGAAATGCCGCGGAACACCGCAACTAACGGCTCGCGATTCTTCGCCGGCAGCGAAGAGAGGCCCAGCCCAAACAGCACCGAGAAGAAGATAATCGGCAGCATATCGCCCTTCGCCATTGAAGCGAAGATGTTGGTCGGCACCAGCGACAGAATGGTCCCCATCAGGCCGTGAGAGTGGCTCACCACGTCTTCGGTGGTGCGCTGATATTTAGAGATATCCGCCTGTGCGAGCTGCGACATATCGATGCCGCTGCCTGGCTGAAAGATGTTGGCAAACGTGATGCCAAGAATGATGGCAACGGTGGTAATCACTTCGAAATAAACGATGGTCTTAACACCGATACGGCCAAGCTGTTTGGCGTCACCAACCCCGGCAATCCCTACTACCAGCGTGGAGATAACGATAGGCACAACGATCATTTTGATCAGGTGGATAAAGATATCCCCTGCCGGAGACAGCAGGTTATCCACCAGCCAGCCGCGGGTATCCGGCTGATAATGGAGGTAGCTCCCAAGGAGAATACCCAGCACCAGCGCCAGCAAGATTTGCCAGGCAAGGCTAAATTTTTGTTTTTTCATAGCGTTTCTGCATCCTGAACTCAGGCGGCCTTCTCAACCCTGTCGAAGAGAACACCGCTAACTGAAAAGGGTAAGGCGAACGTCGGGTGATGTTATGGAGTTTTTGTTCGCCATGATCAGTATCATTTGCACCCTGTCCCACGCAACCCTTGAAAATTGAAGCCATTCACAGAATTAACACAGTTAACAAGATTTTTTTACCGTTCATCACATCTAACTTACTGTTGTTAAATAAATTTACCCTCCTCATTTTTAAATAGTTTGCTAACGAAACTATTTCTCTGGTGCAGTTCGTTTGCTTACTTTTCAGTCATCTTTTAATGCGTGATCTGTCGCGCAAAAAGTAAACATTATCCCTCCCCCCTCTGTGATTAACCTTTATTTGACATATTATTAACATCTTACAGGAGAAAAAAAGCTATGAGCCAAATACATAAACATCCCATTCCTGCCAGCATTGCAGAACATTGTCTGATTAGCCCGGAGCAGTACGTGTCTAAGTACCAGCAGTCGGTGAGTGACCCCGACGCATTCTGGGGCGAGCAGGGTAAAATTCTCGACTGGATGAAACCTTACACCACGGTCAAAAACACCTCTTTCGCACCGGGCAATGTCTCTATCAAATGGTATGAAGACGGCACCCTGAACCTGGCCGCTAACTGCCTTGACCGCCACCTGAGCGCGCGCGGCGACCAGCCCGCTATCATCTGGGAAGGCGACGACGCCAGCCAGAGTAAAACCATTACCTACCGCGAGCTTCACCAGGACGTCTGCCGCTTTGCTAATGTGCTGCTCAATCTGGGCATCAACAAAGGCGATGTAGTGGCCATTTATATGCCGATGGTGCCAGAAGCGGCAGTGGCGATGCTCGCCTGCGCGCGCATTGGCGCCATTCATTCGGTGATTTTTGGTGGCTTCTCGCCAGAAGCGGTGGCGGGCCGCGTGGTGGATTCCAGCGCCCGTTTGATTATCACCGCCGATGAAGGCATGCGTGCCGGGCGCAGCATTCCGCTTAAGAAAAACGTCGATGACGCGCTGAACAACCCGAACGTGAAAACTGTTGAACACGTGGTGACACTCAAGCGCACCGGCGGTCAGATTGGCTGGCAGGAAGGGCGCGATCTGTGGTGGCACAGCCTGATGGAGAACGCCAGCCACGAACACCAGCCGGTAGAAATGAATGCCGAAGACCCGCTGTTCATCCTCTACACCTCCGGCTCCACTGGCAAACCTAAAGGCGTGCTGCATACCACCGGCGGCTATCTGGTTTACGCCGCCACTACCTTCAAATACGTGTTTGATTACCATCCGGGTGAGGTCTACTGGTGCACCGCCGACGTAGGCTGGGTCACCGGCCACAGTTACCTGCTCTACGGCCCGCTCGCCTGCGGCGCAACGACGCTGATGTTTGAAGGCGTACCGAACTGGCCGCAGCCAAACCGCATGGCGCAGGTGGTGGACAAGCACAAGGTCAACATCCTCTACACCGCCCCTACCGCCATCCGCGCGCTGATGGCCGAAGGCGACAAGGCAATTGAAGGTACTAACCGCTCGTCGCTGCGCATTCTTGGCTCCGTGGGCGAGCCGATTAACCCGGAAGCCTGGGAGTGGTTCTGGAAGAAAATCGGCAACGAGAAGTGCCCGGTGATGGACACCTGGTGGCAGACCGAGACCGGTGGCTTCATGATTACCCCGCTGCCGGGTGCGATTGAACTCAAAGCTGGCTCGGCAACGCGTCCGTTCTTTGGCGTGCAACCGGTGCTGGTAGATAACGAAGGCCACCCGCTTGAAGGCGCCACCGAAGGCAACCTGGCAATTCGTGACTCCTGGCCGGGCCAGGCGCGCACGCTGTTTGGCGACCATGAACGCTTTGAGCAGACTTACTTCTCCACCTTCAAAAACATGTATTTCAGCGGCGACGGCGCGCGACGCGACGAAGACGGCTATTACTGGATAACCGGGCGCGTGGACGACGTGCTTAACGTCTCCGGCCACCGTCTTGGTACCGCAGAAATCGAATCTGCGCTGGTGTCGCACCCGAAAATTGCCGAGGCTGCCGTGGTGGGCATTCCGCACAGCATCAAAGGCCAGGCCATCTACGCCTACGTAACGCTCAATCACGGCGAAGACCCGACGCCAGAACTGTACACCGAGGTGCGTAACTGGGTGCGTAAAGAGATTGGCCCGCTGGCAACGCCGGACGTGTTGCACTGGACCGATTCACTGCCGAAAACCCGCTCCGGCAAGATTATGCGCCGCATCCTGCGCAAAATCGCCGCAGGGGACACCAGCAATCTCGGCGATACCTCAACGCTTGCCGATCCGGGCGTGGTGGAAAAACTGCTCGAAGAAAAACAGGGCATCACCATGCCGTCCTGATGCGGCTTTAACGCTGTCACACCGGCGGGCGCAGGCCCGCCGTTTGCTGTATCCACGGAAGAACCTGTATAGCGCGGTTGCGCACGTCAACGTCATCGTCAGCTCTCCGGTCAACAGGAGGCGGCGAGCACGGGTGGGGTTCCCTGCTGTCCTGTGCACTAACACAACAACAAACCGTAACTACCTCTGGAGACTCTGTGATGAATGACCTCATTTGTCAGCGGATAGAAGGAAGTGCGCATTTCAGGGAACTGGTCGAAAAACGCCAACGTTTTGCCGCCATCCTCTCTCTGATTATGCTGGTGATTTACGTCGGCTTTATTCTGCTCATTGCGTTTGCACCCGCCTGGCTTGGCACACCGCTGCACGCGGGTACCACCGTCACTCGCGGCATTCCTCTTGGTATTGGCGTGATTGTTATCTCGTTTTTGCTGACCGGGCTGTATGTCTGGCGTGCTAACGGCGAGTACGATCGTCTGACAAAATGCGTGATTGAGGAGGCCAAAGCATCATGAAACGCTTCTCAACGCTCGCACTACTGAGCCTGCTGACCGTGCCCGGCACGCTGCTGGCAGCCGATGCCATAACCGGCGCGGTTCAACGCCAGCCAACCAACTGGCAGGCGATTATTATGTTTCTGGTGTTCGTGGCGCTGACGCTTGGCATCACGTACTGGGCCTCCAAACGCACGCGCTCGCGCAGTGACTACTACACGGCGGGCGGCAATATCACCGGGCTGCAAAACGGCCTGGCGATTGCCGGCGACTTTATGTCTGCCGCCTCGTTTCTCGGCATCTCTGCGCTGGTATATACCTCCGGCTACGACGGGCTGATTTACTCGCTGGGCTTTCTCGTCGGCTGGCCAATTATTCTGTTTCTGATTGCCGAACGCCTGCGTAACCTCGGGCGCTATACCTTCGCTGACGTGGCCTCTTACCGCCTTAAACAAGGGCCAATTCGCGTGCTTTCTGCCTGCGGCTCGCTGGTGGTGGTGGCCCTGTACCTGATTGCCCAGATGGTGGGCGCCGGTAAGCTTATTCAGCTGCTGTTTGGTCTTAATTACCATATAGCAGTGGTGCTGGTGGGCGTGCTGATGGTGATGTACGTGCTCTTTGGCGGCATGCTCGCCACCACCTGGGTGCAGATTATTAAAGCGGTGCTGCTGCTGTTTGGTGCCAGCTTTATGGCGTTTATGGTGATGCGCCACGTCGGCTTTAGCTTTAATAATCTCTTTACCGAAGCCATGGCGGTGCACCCGAACGGCGAGGCGATTATGCGCCCCGGCGGGCTGGTGAAAGACCCGATTTCGGCGCTGTCGCTGGGGCTTGGGCTGATGTTTGGCACCGCCGGCCTGCCGCATATCCTGATGCGCTTTTTCACCGTGAGCGATGCCCGCGAGGCGCGCAAAAGCGTGTTCTACGCCACCGGCTTTATGGGTTATTTCTATATCCTGACCTTTATCATCGGCTTTGGCGCCATCATGCTGGTGGGTGCGAATCCGGCGTTTAAAGACGCCGCCGGCGCGCTGATTGGTGGCAATAACATGGCGGCGGTGCACCTGGCCGATGCCGTGGGCGGCAACCTGTTCCTGGGCTTTATCTCGGCGGTGGCTTTCGCCACTATTCTTGCCGTGGTGGCTGGGCTGACGCTGGCAGGCGCGTCTGCCGTCTCGCACGACCTTTACGCGAACGTATTTCGCAAAGGGGCCACTGAACGCCAGGAGCTGAAAGTCTCAAAGATTACCGTGCTGGTACTCGGCATTGTGGCGATTTTGCTGGGGATTGCCTTTGAGAACCAGAACATTGCCTTTATGGTCGGACTGGCGTTCTCCATTGCCGCAAGCTGCAACTTCCCGATTATCCTGCTCTCCATGTACTGGTCAAAACTCACCACGCGCGGGGCAATGGTCGGTGGCTGGCTGGGACTGTTGACGGCGGTGGTGTTGATGATCCTCGGCCCGACAATTTGGGTACAAATCCTCGGCCACGCCGCGCCAGTGTTCCCGTATGAATACCCGGCGCTGTTCTCCATTCTGGTGGCGTTTGTCGGTATCTGGCTGTTCTCGGTGACCGATAACAGCGCAGAAGGCGCGCGCGAGCGCGACCTGTTCCGCGCCCAGTTTATCCGCTCACAAACCGGCATTGGGATTGAGCAGGGGCAAGGGCATTAACGAAGCTGACCCGGCCGCAGGGCCGGGTTTGATTCCGTTTTAAGCAGTAAATGCTGCACAACTCATCATGTAACCCATATGCCATCAATCCATATTTGCAAATGACGAAATATGTGATGAAGTGGAAAGCATTAAGATAATTGAACAAACAAAAGGCACAACACAGGGACAAGGAGCGCATTCATGGCAGATATTCGCGATGGAAAACTGATTTATCATTTAACAGACATTACCAATCTGGAGGCTATTTTTTCGCAGGGATTAAAGCCTCGTAGCCTTTTGAAGCAATTTTCAGATGTGGCCGATGCTGGCATCATAGAATCACGCCGTACTCTGCGATTAGAAGAATGTGTTCCCTTTCACTTCTTCGCCAAAAACCCTTTTGATGGTAGGGTTCATCGCAACAATGTTGATAAAAAATTCGCTCTGATTACGGTTCTTCGCAGCCATGCACAGACAAATAACTGGCACATTATTCCCAGACATCCTTTAGCCGGAACAGATATCACCCTGCTGAGTTATGAGGCTGGGATAAAAACGATTGATTGGGATACTATGGAGCGCCGGGCTTACCTTGAGGATGAGTGTAGACATGTCTGCATGGCAGAATGCTTATCCCCCACCACAGTCCCTGCCAGCGATTTCTACAGCATTTATGTCCCTGATGAAGGGACCGAGCAAACTGTCAATGCGCTAAAAAAAAGGTATAAATTGACTCTCTACGTTAATTACAGCCCCAATATGTTCCCGGAGCCTGAGCGTGGCCTACGACTACAGCGCCAGCCTTAACCCGGAAAAAGCCCTGATCTGGCGTATCGTCCATCGGGATAATATCCCGTGGATACTGGATAATGGCTTGCACTGTGGCAACAGCGCCGTGCAAGCAGAAAACTGGACTCACATTGGTAATCAGGAGCTTATCAGTAAACGCGCCGGGCATCTGGTCCCAGTTGGAACGGGCGGTACGCTGCATGACTACGTGCCGTTTTATTTTACGCCCTTCTCGCCGATGTTAATGAATATTCACAGCGGGCGCGGCGGCATTAAACAACGTGATAATGAAGAAATCGTCATTCTGGTCAGCAGTCTGCGAGAAGCAGCGGCTCAGTCCCTCCCTTTCGTCTTTACCGACAGTCACGCCTACTGTAGCCTGGCGAATTACTTCACCAGTCTGGATCACCTCAATCAGATTGACTGGCCTATCTTACAGGCTCGGGATTTCCGTCGCGACCAGGACGACCTGGCAAAGTTTGAACGCTACCAGGCGGAAGCGCTTCTCTGGCAACACTGTCCAATCACATTACTGAGCGGGATGGTTTGTTACAACAATGATGTCAAGTTACAATTAGAGCATTGGCTGTCGCAACGCAATTTGACAATGCCCGTCCATGCACGGGCTGGGTGGTACTTCTCATGATCACATTTACACAAGGCAACTTACTGGATGCACCCGTGGAAGCACTGGTGAATACAGTGAATACCGTCGGTGTCATGGGTAAAGGTATCGCGCTGATGTTCAAAGAGCGCTACCCGCAAAACATGAAAGCCTATGCTCACGCCTGCAAACAAAAGCAGGTGGTCACCGGTAAGATGTTCATTACTGAAACCGGAGAGCTTATGGGGCCACGCTGGATTATCAACTTCCCCACCAAACAACACTGGCGCGCCGATTCCCGGCTTGAGTGGATTGAAGAAGGTTTACAGGATTTACGCCGTTTTTTACTGGAAGAGAAAGTGCAGTCTGTCGCTATTCCACCGCTCGGTGCAGGCAACGGCGGCCTGAGCTGGCCTGACGTAAAAGAACGCATTGAGGGCGCATTAAGCGACATACCCGGCGTTGACATTGTGGTGTATGAACCCACGGACAAATACCTGAATGTCGCCAAAAGTACCGGGGTAAAAAAGCTCACTCCCGCCAGAGCGATGATTGCTGAACTGGTACGCCGTTACTGGGTGTTGGGTATTGAGTGCAGCCTGCTGGAAATCCAGAAGCTGGCATGGTTTTTACAACGCGCAGTCGAACAGTATCACCTGAAAGATGAGCTTAAGCTGCGGTTTGAGGCGTATAATTATGGCCCCTATGCAAACAACCTGAATCATTTGCTCAATGCGCTTGACGGCAACTACCTGAAAGCGGAAAAACGCATCCCGGATAGTCACCCACAGGACGTCATCTGGTTTAACGACCAGGAAAAAGACCACGTTAATACCTATTTGAATAGCGAAGCTAAAGCCTGGTTGCCTGCAATGGAGCAAGTCAGCCAGTTGATTGACGGCTTTGAATCGCCCTTTGGACTGGAACTGCTGGCCACCGTTGACTGGCTGTTGACCCAGGGAGGATGCCAGCCCACGCTGGATTCCGTTAAAGAGGGATTGCGCCAGTGGCCGGCGGGTGAACACTGGGCCAACCGTAAGATGAAACTCTTTGATGATAATAACCTGCAACTTGCCATTGATCGCGTCAAAGAGTTCCATTCTTAACAGTGTCTCTGGTGATTGCGCCACCCTGTTTAGCCGTTCTCAGATCGCAATAGCGAAGCGCTTAGGTCACCTGATAAGCTGCATCTGTCCACGTTAGTCTACCTCGCCACTGACAGTGTTGTGCAGCCATCATCCACCTGACTAAAACATCACCTTTGCCACCAGCGGCGCTACCAGAACCATCACCACGCCGGAAAGCATCATTACCAGGCTTGCCACCATGCCCTCCTGCGGCCCCATTTCATAAGAGCGCGACGTGCCTGCACCATGGGAAGCCGCACCCAGTGCCGCGCCCTTTGCCACGCCTTCGCGGATAGCCAGGCGCAGAAACAGCGCGTCGCCCACCGCCATGCCAAACACCCCGGTCACTACTACAAACAGCGCCACCAGGTCGGCCTGCCCGCCCATGGGCTGCGCCGCCGCCAGCGCAAAGGGCGTAGTGACAGAGCGCACCGCCAGACTGCGCTGCACGGAATCCGACAGCATCAGCAACCGCGCCAGCCACACCGAACTGGTAACGGCCACCACCGTTGCGGTCATCACCCCCGCGCACAGCGACATCCAGTGGCGGCGAATCAGCGGCAGATTGTCATAAACCGGTACAGCAAACGCGATGGTTGCCGGACCCAGCAGCCACATCAGCCAGTGGCTTTCGGCAATGTAGTTTTGATAAGAAATGTGCCCAAACACCAGCACCGCCACCAGCAACAGCGGCGTGAACACCAGCGGCATCAATGCCAGCCTGCGCCAGCGCCGCCACAGGCGCTTGTTGACGTAATACAGGCCCAGCGTCAGCGCCAGACAGAAAACGCTCAGTAGCGCGCTATTCATGCTTTGCCTGTCCACGAGCCGCACGCGCTAATTCAAAGCGCCACACTTTATCCACCACCCACGCGGTAGCGCCCAACACCATCAGCGTGCTGAGTACAATTACCAGCAGGATGCGCCAGCCGTCTGCCAGCAGCAGGTCGCCGTAGTCCACCACTGCCACCACCGCGGGCACAAAGAACAGCAGCATCTCCGCCAATAGCCACGCGGCTCCGGCACGTACCCATTTGAGCGGCAGCACGCGAGTGATAATCAGCGTCAGCATGAGCAGTAGCCCCACCACGTTGGCGGGCAGCGGCAGATTCAGCCAACTCACCAGGTATTGGGCAAAAAGAAATAATCCGGCGTACAGCAGCACCTGTAACGGCACGGCGAGACGGCTTAATGCAGTGGGCGCAGAGGGGCCAGAAACCGTGGCCATAAATACTTCCAGAGAAAAGAGACGAGGGACCCAGTATAGAGAGGCCGCATACGTGCCAGAAATGAATTAAAATCATCGCTACGATAGGCTACGGGAATAGTTATGGATATCCGCACGCTGCGCTATTTCGTTGAAGTGGTGCGCCAGCAAAGCTTTACCCGCGCGGCGCAGAAGCTGTTTGTCACACAGCCCACCATCAGCAAGATGCTGCGCAATCTGGAAGAGGAGTTGAACTGCACGCTGCTGATTCGCGACGGGCGCAGGTTACTGCTCACTGATACCGGACGTGTGGTTTACGAACGCGGCCTGGCGATCCTCGACGAGTTTCGCCAACTGGAAGCCGAGCTTATCGATATCAATCACCTCAATAAAGGCGTGCTCAGGCTCGGCATTCCTCCGATGGTGGGGATGCTGATGGCGAAGCCTATCAGCGTTTACCGCCAGAGCTATCCTGGCGTGGAGTTAAAAATTGCTGAGTTTGGCGGCCTGACAGTCCAGCAGGCGGTGATGCACGGCGAGCTGGACCTGGCAATGACGGCGCTGCCGGTAGAAGACGAGCTGAACCTCGCCACGCTGCCGCTTTTTAGCCACCCGCTTTGCGTGCTCACGCCACGCAGTGAACCGTGGCTTAACCGCGAATACGTGGAACCCGGTGAACTGGGCGACCATCCGCTGGTGATTTACAACGAAGATTTTGCGCTCAGCCGCCAGTTGATGCGGCTATTTGAGGCACACAACGTGAGTCCGCGCATCGCAGTGCGCAGCGGTCAATGGGATTTCCTGGCGGCGATGGTAGAAGCCGGGGTCGGTATCGCCATTCTGCCGGAGCCTGTCTGCCAGCGTCTGGATAAAAATGTGCTGATGTGGCTGCCGCTGCACGCCCCGCTGCGCTGGCAGTTGGGCATGATCTGGCGCGAAGATACTTACCTGTCTCACAGCGCACAAGCGTGGATTGCGTGCTGTAAACAACTCTGGAACGTCACAGAATAACAGAGAGAATCTGCGGCCAGACTGACTGCGCCTGAGGAGATGGGAGATAAGACCAAACCGCAGTATGTACCGCTCCCGCGCAGGGTGACGATACGGGTTGTCCCTCAGCGGGATGACGTCGTCATTGCCTGTTCCGGCCATAAAACCACAGACGTTTAAAAACAGCACGATAAAGAGTGAACCTACTCCGCTGACGCTTTAATTTAAAATACCTGCTATCCCTCAATCTCGCCCGTTAATAACTCAGTCACCAGTAGCCAGATGCAAATGAAATATTCATGAAACCCTAAAGAAATTCTTTGCTTTTGACACCGCAATAAAGCTTGAGTCTGGAAAGATAAATCCCGTTGATTTAGTGCGGCACGTTAGGCCAGGGAAAATAACTCTGCCACATCACTTAGTGAGTGATTATATTATATATCATTAAAATCACCCTTCATTCACGCCCCGGCAATATTACCAACGAGAGTTAATAATTCCCACCTGACGTAGATAAATCTTACTTGAATTATAATTTCATTTGAAAAGCGAGTTATAAATCACATATTCTGCGATAATGTATCTTAAGAGAGCGTTGAAAAGGGTAATATTCCTTTGCAAGCTTGCCTTCTTCTCAACCCAACAATCACGTTGACTATTTTTAAGGATGAAAAAATGAAGATAAAACTGGTCGTTGCCGCAGCGCTCTGCACAGCTGCTTTAACAACGCTCAGCAGCTATGCTGGGTTTTCGGCTGCCTCTGCTATTTATATAGCTAAGAGACAATTTTTATATTCAGAGCCGGCTAAAAATAGTTTCAAAAGCGACGTTATGTGTGTTTATCAGCAAACAGAAGTTCAGAACGGGAAAATCTATCAAACCCGCGTTGTGAAAATTGGCCCCGTATCGCCTCAATATGGCCAGAGTTGCAGTCAGTATGAGATTTAACGGCAGCTGTTAGCGATGATGAATAAAACCCGTATTATTGCGGGTTTTATTTAATTGCATTATTTAATGAGCATAAATCAGTGACGGTTTCCGTAACGTCTCTCTGATGGCATCGCACTTAATTTACTGACGTTTATTGTGCTGCCAGCGATAAGGCTGTAGTCAGACTCCCTTTACCTCATCCACAATACATAACGTGTTAGCAGTGCTTTCATTCACTGTACCCGGCAATATTTATCCCTGCCATCGCATAATAGTAACTCCAGAACAACGTCAGCCAGAACGTCCCCTCAAATACCAACGATGTACGTTCTGAATACATTATAACGAGTACCATCTGAATGCTGATGGCGATCAGAACAGCCACAATCAACGTACAGACAAAAAATCTCGCTCTTCCCAGCGTACCTGTCTGCCAGCCGAGAAACAGCGCTCTGAATAGAAACATCACGGCATCCTCCATGATTTCACGTTTCGTTCTGCAATAACGTGTTAACGTCTCACAATAGCATCAATCTGCGACGCTCTTCTCCTCATCATGCCGGAGAACAGCGCACTGAACATGGCTTGCCGGAAGCGGCATGTTACATGCTATACACTTGCCGCAAAAAAAATGGTCCGGTTTTCACCAGACCATTTCGTAGTACAGCTCAGAGCAGAAACGTTTACTCTTTTTCCATCAGCAATGTTTCCAGCAAATCCAGATCGTAAAGCATCTTGTTCAGCGTCTCGTTGCTAATCTGCTGGGTGGCGCGCAGGTGGTACAGTTCCGCACGCTCTGAGCGCAGCGCCGTCAGGCGGAAGCGACGCTCCAGGTTCTCTTCAAGCTCTGAGTTCTCCACGTCGTTGCGCCCGTCGGCACGGCGACGCAAGTTACCAATAACGCGTGAACTGACCTCTTTAAGCAGCTGGTTGTCGATGTTCTCATCCATGTTGCTCGCCAGACGCTCTTCCATTTTCTGGATAGCGACGATAGCCACTTCTGCCGTCGCTGATTTCGCCAGGCGCTCTTCCTGATGCGACTGCGACTTGTCGGCCACTTCAAGATGGCGCAGCAAAATCGGCAGCATGATAACGCCCACAAACAGTGAGAACAGAATCACACCTGCGGCCAGGAAGATAAGCTCATAACGCGCCGGGAAGACATCTCCGCTGGGCAACAGCAGCGGGATAGAGAGCACACCCGCAAGCGTAATCGCACCGCGCACCCCCGCAAACGACGCAATCAGGATCTCACGCATACTCCAGGAGCCAAATTCCATCGGTTTTTTCTTCAGGAAGCGTTTGCTGAAATTCTTCATGCACCACAGCCACAGGAAACGTACCAGGATAAGCGCGAAGTAAATCAGCACGATATCCAGGAACAGCATCCAGACTTCAACGTTCGGGTCGGCCTCAGCAGCCACCAGCGAGGTTTCCAGAATGTCCGGCAGTTGCAGGCCCAACATCAGGAACACCATGCCGTTAAACACAAACTCCAGCATCGACCACACGCTGTTGGCGCGCAGGCGCATAGCCAGCGGCGCGGTGCGCATCACGCCGGAGCGGGTGATGGTCATGCCCGCCGCCACTGCCGCCAGGATGCCGGAAACGCCGATGTGTTCTGCAATCAGGTAAGAAGCAAACGGCAGCAGGAACAGCAGCACAATCTGGGTCGCCGGTTCATCGCCGCTCCAGCGGCTCATCAGGCGCAGCGAGCGGCCATACAGCCAGCTTACCGCAATACCGGCCAGCAGACCGCCGATGGCAACCTTCATGAACTCCAGCGACGCCCCGCCGACGGTAAACACCATTGTCCCCATCGCCACGGCGACGGCAAACTTCAGCGACACCAGGCCGGAGGCGTCGTTCATCAGCGCCTCGCCCTGCAAAATCCCCATGATCTTTTTCGGGATGCGCCCTTCGCCAACAATGCCCGACAGCGCCACGGCGTCAGTCGGCGACAGTACCGCTGCCAGCGCCAGCGCCGGTATCAGTGGAATGCCCGGCACCATCCAGTAAATCAGGAAACCGATACCGACCACGGTAACGAGCACCAGCGCCAGCGCAAGGCCAATAATTTCGCGGCCGTGTTGAATAAATTCACGCGTCGGCGTTTTCCAGCCATCGGCAAACAGCAACGGAGGAATAAACAGAACCAGAAACAGCTCTGGGTCGAAGTCAACGTGCAAACCAAACGTTGGCCACGCCAGCAGAGCACCGATGGCAATTTGCATCAGCGGCAGCGGTATCTGGAATGGAAGTATACGAGTCACGACCCCTGAGAGAGACACTACAAAGGTCAAAATCAAAATGGTAAAGAAGATTTCCATGCTGTCCTTGTCGCGATTTTCTACTATCAAAGATAACTAACAAGATAATAGAACAACTTTTTTCAACCAAAGGAAACAAGAAGAGACTTAAAACTGACGAAAAAGGGAAAAGTCGGAAAAGGGCCGGTTCCCCGGCCCGTCAGAGTCGTCAGATGGCCCAGCCGCCAGCATAAAATGCCACCAGCGCCACGGCGATGATCACCGTGCCAACGTTCAGCTTGCGCCACTCGCCGGATACCAGACGTCCCACCACCAGCGAGGCAAAACCAATCATAATGCCGGTAACGATGTTGCAGGTGAAGACGATAAACACGGCGGTAATCAGCCCTGCCATCGCATCAACAAAGTCCTCAAAATCGATTTTCGCCACGTTGCTGAGCATCAGCAGCCCTACGTACATCAGCGCTGGCGCAGTCGCATAGACCGGCACCAGGTAAGACAGCGGCGAGAGGAACAGAATCAGCAGGAACAGCACGCCCACCACAATAGCCGTCAGACCGGTCTTACCGCCTGCCGCCGTGCCAGCGGCAGATTCAATGTACACCGCCGCTGGGGATGCCCCCACCAGGCTTGAGAAGACGCTGCTCACGGAGTCGGTGGTCAGCGCTTTACCGCCGTCGATAATCTGGCCGTCTTTATCGAGCAGTTTTGCCTGCCCGGCCACGGCGCGAATGGTGCCGGTGGCGTCAAACACTGCGGTCATCACCAGTGCCAGCACGCTTGGCAGCACCACCGGGTTGAGCGCGCCCATGATATCCAGGCTGCCAATCAGCGAATGGCCGTTCTCGTCACTTAAAGACGGCATGGCAAAAACACCGCTAAAGTGCACCGCCGGGTCAAAAATCAGCCCGACAATCGAGATGCCGATAATGGTCAGCAGGATACCGCCAGGCACTTTGAGCTTTTCCAGACCGATAATCACCGCCAGGCCTATCAGCGACATCAGCACCGGGAAGCTGGTGAACTGCCCCAGCGCCACCGGCAGACCGTCGAGTGGGTTTTTCACCACCAGGCCTACGCCGTTGGCGGCAATGATGAGCAGAAACAGACCAATACCAATGCCAGTGCCGTGCGCCACGCCCATCGGCAGGTTGCGCAAAATCCAGCTGCGGATACCGGTTGCGGAAATCAGCGTAAACAGCACGCCCATCAGGAACACCGCGCCAAGTGCCACCGGCACGCTGATTTGCTGGCCCAGCACCAGGCTAAAAGCGGTAAACGCCGTCAGCGAGATAGCACAGCCGATAGCCAGCGGCAGGTTAGCCCATAGCCCCATGACGATAGAGCCAAAACCGGCCACAAGGCAGGTGGCAACAAACACAGCCGCAGGCGGGAAGCCTGCTTTGCCCAGCATACTCGGCACGACGATAACCGAGTACACCATAGCCAGAAAGGTCGTCAGACCGGCGAGAACCTCTTTGCGCACGGTGCTGCCGCGCGCAGAAATTTTAAACCAGGCGTCAAGAGAGCCGCCGGTGCGCGCAGATGGAGTAGACATAGAACAATCCCCTGAGATTTTTGATATGTGTTGTCATCGATAGTGAACCGGTCGCAGCGAAGTCTGTTTTGTTATGCATTTGCGCATCAACGAACAGACGCAAACGTTTAGCTCCGCATATGCAGTGCGACCGGCAATATCAGGCAAACGATTATCCGGCCTTCAGAGTGGGCTTTTCAACATAACTTTGACGATTTACAGCCAAAAGCATGCTGCCAGCACATTTTCTCGCCAGTGGATGCGCAACCGTTACCGTTGATGCGCAAAATGTTAGCTAACCTCAGGATGTGCCTGGTACATCAAACGGCCCGCCCTGCTTCACCGCCTGCTGGTACGCCGGGCGTTGCTGCATGCGCAGCCACCAGTTGCGTACGTGCACCAGCTCGTCATGGTTTGTGCGCGCCAGTAGCGCGACAATGGGGTAACTCATCTGAATATCGGCAATACTGAAGCTATCTGCGGCGAAATATGCATGCCTTGCAAGGTGGTCATTGATAAAGGCTGCGTGCGTCGCCAGTTGACCATTAAGCCAGCCGCGCTGTACGCCCGCGCCCAGCGCCCGCCCCACCGGGCGCAGCAGCCAGGGCACCGGTGCTTTCCCCAACCGCGACAGCACCAGCGCAATCAACAGTGGCGGCATCAGCGAGCCCTCGGCGTAGTGCAGCCAGAAACGGCATTGCTGGCGCGCCGGCCCTGATGCCGGGCGCAGATGGTCGTCGGCGTCGTACGTTTCCTGTAAATACTCCAGAATCGCGCCTGATTCGGCAATCACCTGCCCGTCATCCTCCAGCACCGGTGCTTTGCCAAGCGGATGTATGCGCTTAAGCGCAGGAGGCGCCAACAGCGTTTTCTCACGCGGATAGTGCACTATCTCGTAAGGCAGGTGCAGTTCTTCCAGCATCCAGATGATGCGGCTGGAACGAGAATGGTCTAAATGATGAACAATCAGCACAGGCGTCTCCTCAGCAATGGCGTTGCATACACTATAGAGAAGCACGCCATATCTGGCGAAACGGGATCACGGCTCGTCGAGGTCGCCGAGCAGCCGGGCACCGGTACCCTGCGCACCCAGCTGGTCGTTGGGGTTACGCAGCGGGCAGTCGCTGCGCGACAGGCAGCCACAGCCAATGCAGCCGTTCAGTTCGTCGCGCAGCGCCGTCAAGGTATTGATGCGCCGGTCCAGCTCCTCACGCCAGCGTGACGACAGCTGCTTCCACTCTTTGGCACTGAGCGTGTGGCCTTCTGGCAGCACGCTGAAGGCCTCGCTAATGGTCGCCAGCGGAATACCAATGCGCTGGGCAATCTTGATGATCGCCACATAACGCAGCACATCACGCGTATATCGCCGCTGGTTACCGGCATTACGGCGGCTTTTTATCAGCCCTTTGCTTTCGTAAAAATGCAGGGCCGACACCGCCACACCGCTACGCTTTGCCACTTCCCCCACAGAGAGCAACATTTTTATTCGGGGAGATTTCTTTTCCACAATAGACTTTACCTCAAGTTAACTTGAGGAATTATACTCCGGCTTAGCAAAGACTTCGAACTGGAAAATAAGAGAGGAAAATCATGGCCCATCAGGAGATTATTCAAACCCTGACGCAATGGATTGATGAGCATATCGATCAGCCGCTCAACATTGATGTCGTGGCAAAGAAATCCGGCTACTCCAAATGGTATTTACAGCGGATGTTCCGCACCGTGAAGCACCAGACGCTAGGTGACTATATTCGCCAACGCCGCCTGGAAATGGCCGCACGCGAGTTGCGCAACACGCAACGCCCGATTTTTGATATTGCGATGGATTATGGCTATGTGTCGCAGCAGACATTTTCCCGCGTGTTCCGCCGCGAATTTGACCAGACGCCCACCAACTATCGTCAGCACGCCTGAGCGATGAACCCGCCCCTTTATTCTGCCGTCATCAGGGCAACCGACAACGCATTACGCTAAGGTCGCTGCCCTTTTCCTCCGCCTTATGCCACACCAGGGCGCTAAAAAACGCACAACGCACTGGTGAATTTATCACCAAGCGTGATAGACTTCACAAGTCCTGTGCAACAGGGCGTGAATTTACATTTTCTGCGACAACTTATTCTCTGCGGCCTTTTCCCTGTCTACGCGACTGCGTGCATGCTGTGCTGCGTAATAAGTTTGCTTTGAGGATTCGGTTTCATGGCTACCATCACCACTGGCGTGGTTTTAATGCGCTGGCAGTTAATCAGCGCGGTGCTTATGTTCTTTGCCAGCACGCTCAATGTCCGCTTTCGTAAGGCGGATTATCCGTTTCTTGCGGTGGTTTCCAGCGGACTTGGCATTGCCGCCTCCTGCTGGTTTGCCACGGGTCTGCTCGGCCTGAGTGCTGACTTACCGCTTATCTGGGCTCACGTGAAAGACGTGACGATGGAAGTGATAAGCCAGACCCCGCCGGAATGGCCAATGATGCTGCCGTAAAAGCCGCCTGCCGCCCCAACGCCGGGGCGGTTATTTGCGCCTGAGCAGCATACGCAGGCGAGCGCTATCGCGCACCAGTCCCACGCCCACGCCCAGCGCGGCGTAAAATGCCCCCAGCAGCAGTAATATCAGTATATCGTGCAGCGCCAGGTGCCAGGACAACCCCATCTGGTTAACGCCCGCTATCGCTTTGGTGGCCCAGGTAGACGGTAAAAAGGACGACACCATGCGCACCCAGTCCGGCATGGCCTGAAGCGGCCAGATAGTTCCCGACAGATAAAACACCGGCATCGTAATGAACGACAGCGTCAGATAAATCATTTCCACACTGCGCAGGCACTCGGTCAACAGTTTGCCCAGCCCCAGCACCGCCAACAGAAACGGGAACGTCAGCAGCAAAATCTCCGGGATTGACGCGGTCTGGCGATAGCCCAGCACCCACGGCCAGAGCACAAACAACACAATAGATAAAAACAGCCAGATAGGCAGCAGCGCCGACAGCCCGCCGAGATAGACCGGCAGCGGCGGCTTACCCTGTGCGCGCAACACAATGCTGACGCGCACGCTGGCAATCATCAGCGAGTGTTGCAGTAGCATCACCAGCAGGCCCGGAAAAACAATGGCCGCAAAGCTGATGCCGGGGTTAAACACATCCACCGCCTGGCCGACAATGGGGGAGAGTATGACCATCGCCTGGCGTTCGCTAAAGCCACTACCGAGCATTAGCGCCACATCGTAGTGGTTGAGCATTTCCTTATAGGCCGCCACAACATCCTGCTGGATCTGGCCGTTTGCCAGGCGGTTGGTGGCATCGCCATACACCGGGATGGTCACTGCTTTGCCGCTGAGCAGTTTTTTCTCCAGGTCTGTTGGCATAATGATGACAGCAAACAATTTGCGCCAACCCAGATCGTGAATCGCCTCGTCCAGGCTGTCGTAACTGCGCATGCTGATTTTGGAGGTCGCGTCGAGGTTGCGAATAAGCAGGCGGCTCGCCGGGCTGTGATCCTGGTCCACCACCGCCACAGGCAGATCCCACACCGTGCGGTGCACATAAACGGTGCTCATAATGCACAGTGACACCAGCAGCATCAGCCACATCGGGCGCTCAAGCATGCCCATCAACACTTTGGTGAAAGTGGCCCAGTAGCGTCTCACACCACCACCTCCTGCTTACGCAGGCGCGCAGGCAGGCGTTTTCGCACCAGTAACCCAGCCACCAGCGGATAGAGAAGCAGCATGGCGCACACGCTGATAACAGGCCGCCCCGGGACCTGACGCAGGAAGATATCAAACATGGCAGACAGCGCGTGGGTAAGTGGTTCAATATTGGAGATAAGCTGTGCAATCGGCGGCATGGAGAGCGTTGGGATAACGGTGCCAGAAAACGTAAGCGCAATCCCCACCAAAATGCCCATCAGTGTGTACGCGGTAATGGCGCTGCCGGTGAAAGTAAACAGCAGCAAACCAATGCTTTGCGCCGCCATCACATAAAAGAAACCCACCAGCAGCATATACACCGGGTTGCCTACCACGCGGGCATCAAACACCCACACCAGCAGCGCCAGCTCCACCATTAACAACGCGGTATAGCACAGCGTATAGGGCGCAATTTTGCCTAACAGCGACATGCTAAACGAGCTTGAATAGATAAGCGGCTTGCTGCGCGCCAGCACGTAAATCATGCAGGTGACGACAAAAAGCTGGAGCAGATGGATAGTGGCAGCAAACTGCTGGTAATAAACGTAGCTGCCGCTGGCGTTAAACAGGCTGTCGTAAGACAGGTTCACCTGGGCCAGCGTCGGCACCGTTTTACCAATACTGGCGGCAACTATCGGGCGGTATTGGGTGTTCAGGTCGGTGATGAGGGCGCTGAAGTCCTGGGTGGAATACAGTCCGGCGCCATAAAACAGCGCGTTATAGTAGAAGATGGCGCTGGGCTGGCGGCCTGCCAGCACATCGGCTTCAAAATTAAGCGGAATATACAGCACACCGTAATCCTGCGCGCTGCGTAGCCGCTCTTTGGCCTCCTCCAGGCCGCCTGAAACCGGTGCCAGGCGAGCGTGCGAACCGGCGTCGAGCTTGCGCACCAGTTGGCGCGAAAGCTGGCTGTTGTCGTTATCCACCACTGACACCGGCAGTTCCATCAGCGTACCTTCGGAGAAGTTACTGCCAATCAGCCCAAACAACAGCAGCGGGAAGCACCAGCCAAGCCAGTGCATGACGGGTTTACGAAACGCGGCGCGAACTTCCCGGCGAAAGGCGAGGCTGAAGCAGTTCCAGCCAACCCTCAGACCTTCCATTGCCATAGCGCACTCATTCCCTGTCGTAGCCCGTCAACCGGCTGGGTCGGCCACAGGCGGACCTCGAAGGTTTTTAAATCAAAATCACCGGTCGCCCGCGTAGCGCGGCGAGTCGCGTAATCGCCAAGCGGCGCAATATAGCGCACCTCGGCCTCAATAATCTGGTTATCAAGGCCTGGCACCCGCAGCTTCACTTTGTCGCCTTTACGCACGTGGGCGAGAATGTCTTCACGCAGGTTAAAAACAAAATACGCCTGCGGCTGGCGCACCAGCGTAAGCAATGGACTGGAGGCATTGAGCAACTCGCCCACTTCGGCAGGAATAGGCCCGACTTCACCGTCAACGGGCGAGCGCACGTTGAGATCGTCGGTCTGAACTTTTATCTCCAGCAACTGCTGCTCGGCCTGGCGCAACTGGGCGGCATACACAGCACGCTGCTCAACGCGGTCACCGTTGATGCCTTCATCGAGATTGGCTTTTGCCGCCTGTACTTTCTCCCAGGCCGCATCGCGCGTGCTGCGCGACTGCTCAAGCTCCTGGGCCGACACATAGCCTTTCGCCGCAACACGCTGGTTGCGCGCGTAAATATCCTGCGCGTTGCGGTAATCGGCCTGAGCCTGTGCAAGCGTTGCCTTCAGATTACGGAGGCTTTCTTCGCGGGTGCCGTTCATGGAGAGACTGAGTTGAGCCTCAGCCTGGTCGCGGCTGGCCTGCGCGGCCTGGAGTTGTGCAATCAACTCGGGAGCCTCCAGCGTCATTAATAGCTGGCCTGCTTTAACATCGTCACCGCGTTCCACCAGTCGCTCCACCACGCGCCCTTTGGCTTTTGACGTGACAATGACTTCTGGTGCATCCACTTCGCCCTGCAACAGCAGGCTCTGGTTCTGAGTGCGAAATAACACAGCAAGCGAGACAGCGACCACCACCAACAGTAGCGTGAATAAGGTCTTTTTCTTCATCGGCGCGGCCTCCGGCTCAACGTAACGAACTCCATCCCGGTTCCTTGTTCAAGATTTTATAAATAGCCTAACACACGCCATTCTGGCCGATGAAGCAATTCGCCACATCCTTACGAGGGGTAATGAGGGAAAGGGTTGCCCGCCGGTCAGCGGGCCGAAGCGAGGTTCAGGAGTTGCCTCTTTTGGCGTTATACATCAGGCTGTCGGCATGGGCGATAGCCTCATTCATTGGCATACCGTGGGCAATCTCCGTCACGCCATAGCTAATAGCAAGTTTCATCTCGCTGCTGAACAGGGAAATATCATATTCAATCCGTTCCATGCAGGCCTGCGCCTGGGACACGCTGGCATTTTCAAACACAATGAGAAACTCATCACCGCCCATGCGAATGGCGTAATCGGTTTCGCGATTAATGCGCCCAAGAATGGATTGCCCGATGTGCCTGAGCGCGCTGTCACCAGTCGGATGACCATGGGTGTCGTTGATGAATTTAAACTCATCGCAGTCAATCATGACCAGCGCCCCCGGCGTGATGGCTTTCTGGCTTTCCAGCTTCTGGAGCAGGCTGCGGTTATACAAGCCCGTTAGCGGATCGCGCAGTGCTCGCTCGCGCGCCACGCGCGCCGTGCTGCTGTAAATCAGGTAGATGGCGATGAAACACAGCATGATGAGCGCCAGAATGATTAAATCAGTGCGCCCGTTCTGGGTCAGGTAATAGCGCAGCGGGCTAATCGACACAATAACCTCGTAGCGCTCGTTGATAGCGGCGCGCATTTCTTTGGCGTCGCTGCTTTCGCCGACAATGCGAAATTCGGTATTGGTTTGTTTATCCAGCAGGAAGACATTGAGAAAACGGTTCTTTTTATGGATACCAAGACTCTGCACAATCCCCTGCAACTCGTTTTGCTGATAGTCAAAACACAGCCAGCCCAGCACAATATCGTCGCGGTTTTGATCCAGCACCGCGTGTTGCACGGTAATTACCGGCGAGCCGGAGATGGAGTCAATATACACCGGCGAGACTTCCACCGAGCGCGCGGCAGGCTCAGTGCGCAGTTTTTGGTTAAGCCACACGCCGTACTGCGGCAGGGTAAGAATGCCATAGTGTTTGCCGCTGTCCGGCTGGAACACAAATTGCGACAGCGGCATTTTGTTGGCGATATAGATGTATTGATTGTCGCGCGAGAAGAAATAGCGGCGCTCCATTTTGCTGTAGCGCGAATCTTTGCTTTCAATTTCTGTTGCCATATCAATGGCATGAGCCAACCGCAGCGTATCCTGCGTCAGCGGGCGCACGGACTGCAACGTGCCGCGCAACGTGCGGTCAGGTTGACCCTCATACAGATTCACGCCGTAAATGTTATGGTCGCGATCGTACTCCTGGTGGCTATCAGCGCTGCGGGTTTCGTCACGCTTGAGGCGCATGTACAGCACCGATACGGCATCAGCAAAGTTTTCGTTGTGGTGCAGATCGCTTTCAATCGCCCGGGCCAGTTCGTTAGCGGCGGCTTCAGCAATGGACAACTGGCGCTGGTATGAGAAAAAACCCAGCATTGCGGCTACCAGCAAAAAACCGGTCAGCGTCACGGCAATAACAAATATTTTTGAATCAAGGCGGGATAACCGACTCTCACTGATCATCTGTTCGGACTCAATCGCATTCACTGCATAAACTCCAGGAAAAACATTCTGAAAGCCTGCGTTAAGGCGCACGTTTTCAAAACGCTTAAGCCGACCGGGCGGTCACTACCGGAAGTACGTTCGGCAAAATTTTTATCACTGCGTCCATGCAAATTGCTGAAAAGTGCATATAACAGAACGCGCTCTGCGCGCCAGAGTCTGTTTTAATCCCGTATTCAGTGGGACTTGCGGCTTTTCACATCCTCAAAGGTAAACGTCAGGAGAGCACACCAACGAATAAAGCAGGCAGCTCTCCTTTCAGGGAGCGGTCAGTGTCCAGTAAAAATGATGAATGCACCTGAGCTGCAACAAGCGGCTTTGTTAATTATTGTTTGTGTTAAATAAAAGATATGAGCTTGTTTGTAGGGATGGATTTCAGTACCTCAAAATCGTGCACAGCTTATCATTTCTCATTCAAATCACAATTCAATTGTATCAAATTTATTCGATAACAGAACTATCTTATTCATTGATAGAAACGATACATCCCGCTGTGGGCGTGCCACGGTGTTTTGGCAGCCTCGTTCGTCCGACTGGTTTTCACTTAACGAAATACACCTTAATTATTAATGCGGAATTAATAATTAAGGCGAGTTGTTAACATCGTTTTTTATTATTTTTCCATGTGTTATCTCGCAGGAAAAGGGGCTATTTATTGCTATGCCCGGATTTACCGTGCAGCAACGCCAGCTTGCTGCACAGTGGTGATTTCGCATCACCCGTCGCCTTAATTCACGACTATTTTTCCCGCCGGGCTTATCTGGCAAAGTCTAATTCTGACAGTAGCCTATTAAACGACTGCGCTTAATTTGCCCGACAATAAACCCACCCGGAGCAATGGTACTCTGCGGGCCGGAGCTGCGAAGAATGAAACTGCGCCCCAGATATAACGGCCTGGCGCAAGGCAGGGTGAACACCAGGCCTGTTCACAGCGGCGTCTGTGCGTGCTCATGGTTTGCAGCAAGGGACACCGGGCAGGATTAAATCTTTGCCTGGTTCACTCTTTCAGACAGCGCCTGATGTGTCTCCTTACGCTCGCTGTAGCGGTCTGCAAGGTAGTCGGTATGGCCTTTTAGCAACAGCGTTATCTTGAACAGCTCCTCCGTGACATCCACAATCCGCTCATACCATGATGACGGCTTCATACGGCCATTTTCATCAAATTCCTGCCATGCTTTGGCAACCGAAGACTGGTTGGGAATGGTGAACATCCTCATCCAGCGCCCCAGGATACGCATTTGGTTGACGGCATTAAAAGACTGCGAGCCGCCGCAGACCTGCATAAGCGCCAGCGTTTTACCCTGCGACGGACGAATCGCGCCTTCGCTTAAGGGGATCCAGTCTATTTGCGCCTTCATCACCGAACTCATGGCACCGTGACGCTCCGGGGTGCTCCAGACCATACCGTCACACCACCTGACCTGCTCGCGCAGCTCAACCACCTTCGGATGTGTTTCCGGCGCGTCATCCGGCAGAGGCAGGCCCGACGGGTTAAACATTTTTACTTCGGCCCCCATTTTGACCAGCAGGCGGCCCGCCTCTTCAGCGGCAAAGCGGCTGTATGAACGCTCGCGCACTGAACCATACAAAATCAGTATGCGCGGCGCGGCGCTAGCATGAAGGCGCTTGGCAATACTGTCGTCAAAAAAATGAGGGTCAATAGCAGGTAAATTTTCCACAGGCTGTTCCTTAATTTCCATGGAGGGTTTCAAAGCAAACACATATGATTTAGCATACATATCAGTGTAAGTGAAATGAGGCACACAATGCTACAGCCTGTTCAGCTCTTCAAAATTCTTTGCGACGAAACCCGGTTGGCTGTTGTGTTACTGCTAAGAGAAACCGGTGAGCTTTGCGTCTGTGATATCTGCATTGCTACGGCACAACCACAGCCTAAGGTGTCAAGGCATATGGCTATTTTGCGCGATGCCGGGCTGGTCATCGACCGCAGGGAAGGTAAGTGGATCTACTATCGGCTTTCTACTCATATGCCCGCCTGGGCAGCAGATATCATCACCACGGTATGGAATTGCCAGCGGGAAGCGGTGCGGGAAACGCTGGAAAACAAAACGGCAGGTTTGTGCTAACCGTTAATCACATTCACAAAAGCACATTTGATGGAGTCAAACATGTTGCTGGCAGGGACCCTCTTTTTGTTCACCCTTATCCTCGTTATCTGGCAGCCCAGGGGATTAAGCATTGGATGGAGCGCGAGCATTGGCGCTGTGCTGGCGCTCATTTCAGGCGTCATTCACGTTGGCGATATTCCCGTTGTCTGGAATATTGTCTGGAATGCGACGGCGGCATTCATTGCTGTCATTATCATCAGCCTGCTGCTGGATGAATCCGGCTTTTTCGAATGGGCAGCACTGCACGTTGCGCGCTGGGGAAACGGGCGCGGTCGCCTGCTGTTCACCTGGATTGTGTTGCTGGGTGCCGCCGTCGCAGCGCTATTTGCCAACGATGGTGCCGCCCTCATCCTGACGCCCATCGTCATTGCCATGCTGATGGCGCTGGGGTTCAGTCAACGCGCCACGCTGGCCTTTGTTATGGCCGCAGGCTTCATTGCGGATACGGCGAGTTTACCGCTGATAGTCTCGAACCTGGTCAATATCGTCTCCGCTGACTTTTTCAGCCTGGGATTCACCCGCTACGCCAGCGTGATGGTGCCTGTGGATCTCGCGGCCATTATCGCCACACTGGTCACCCTGCATCTTTTCTTTCGCAAAGATATCCCGCCGGTCTATGCGCTTTCCCGGCTTAACGCGCCCGCCAGCGCCATTAAGGATGGCGCAACGTTTAAAGCAGGCTGGGTCGTGCTGCTTCTTTTGCTGGCAGGGTTCTTCCTGCTGGAGCCGCTTGGTATCCCGGTAAGCGCCATTGCGGCTGTGGGCGCGTTGATTTTGTTTGTGGTTGCCCGAAAAAGCCGCGTCATCAACACCGGCAAGGTGCTCAAAGGCGCGCCGTGGCAAATCGTGATTTTCTCGCTCGGGATGTACCTTGTGGTTTATGGGTTACGAAATGCAGGCCTGACCGGGTATCTCTCTGGCCTGTTGAACAGTCTGGCACAACAGGGTTTGTGGGTTGCCACGCTCGGCACCGGTTTCCTGAGCGCCTTTTTGTCTTCTGTCATGAATAACATGCCAACGGTACTGATTGGCGCACTGTCCATTGACGCCAGCGCGGCATCCGGCCCCATCAAAGAGGCCATGATTTATGCCAATGTGATTGGTTGTGATTTAGGGCCTAAAATCACGCCAATCGGCAGCCTGGCCACGCTTCTCTGGCTGCATGTGCTTGCTCAGAAAAATGTGACCATCAGCTGGGGATATTATTTGCGCACCGGCATCATCATGACGCTGCCGGTACTGCTGGTAACACTGAGCACGCTGGCGCTGCGGCTGACTTTTTCTCTTTAACGGTATAACACCATGAGCCAGATAACTCTCTACCACAATCCAGCCTGCGGCACGTCGCGCAATACGCTGGCGATAATCCGTAACAGCGGAGCCGAACCCGTTGTTATTCATTACCTGGAAACGCCGCCTTCACGTGAAGAGCTTGTGAAACTCATTGCTGATATGGGCATTAGCGCGCGACAGCTGCTGCGTAAAAACGTAGAGCCTTATGCGCAACTGGGTCTGGATAAAGACGGCTTTTCGGACGAACAACTCATTACGTTTATGTTGCAGTATCCGCTGCTGATAAACCGCCCGATTGTTGTTACAGAACGGGGAACACGCCTGTGCAGGCCATCGGAAGTGGTGCTGGAGATCCTGCCCGGACCACAGAAAGGCGCTTTCACGAAGGAAGACGGAGAAGTCGTGATTGATGAAGCCGGGAAAATCATTAAGGGGCAACAGGCACCATAGCTATTGAACTGGTGCAACAAAACCGCCCATTCGCAGCCATTTTGTTGGCAACAGCCGGCAGTGAAAGATAACGGAACCGACAGCTACTCGTGATATCAGCGGGATTGATTGCGATTTCACGTTTCTTTTTGTTCCACAAGCGGGCATTACCGGCGGTTGAACAGGAAGAAAGGAAAGAGATATGCAGGACAATAGCCGTCGCAGAAAATAAACAAGGCCTGATTATCCATCAGGCCTTGTTCATAAGCCCCGGGCTGACCGCCCTGGCATCAATGCCAGTACGCCCGCGGGCTTTTCACATCCGGGATTCAGATAGCAATCAGAACGGGATGTCGTCGTCAAAATCCATCGGCGGTTCGTTAGACGGTGCCGGTGCACTCTGTGGCTGCTGCTGCTGCGGGCGAGACTGCGCGCCGCCGCTGAACTGCTGGCCGCCGCTCTGTGGCTGCTGAGGCTGACCCCAACCGCCCTGCTGCTGACCACCGCCAGCACCGCCGCCCATGCCACCACCTGCGCCGCCGCCCTGGCGACCGCCCAGCATCTGCATCACGCCGCCAATCTGCGGCACGTTGATCTCGGTCGTGTAACGCTCCTGACCACTCTGATCGGTCCATTTGCGGGTACGCAGCTGGCCTTCAATATAAACCTGAGAACCTTTACGCAGATATTCGCCAGCCACTTCCGCCAGCTTGCCGAACATCACCACGCGGTGCCATTCGGTCTGCTCTTTCATCTCACCGGTCTGCTTGTCGCGCCAGGATTCAGAGGTAGCCAGCGTCATGTTGGCAACTGCGCCGCCACTTGGCAAATAGCGTATTTCCGGGTCCTGACCCAGGTTCCCGACGAGAATCACCTTGTTTACGCCTCTGCTGGCCATGTTCGTGTCTCCTGAGATGGTTTCAAAATAGTGTAAAACGCGTGATTCTATCACGCCAGTCGAAGAGATTACACCTGCGGTCTGTCTTCCAGAAATCTATCACACCGAATGCAATTTGCGAAAGAACACTGGATATTCATTCAGGTTAAATTGTGTCATAATTAGCCGTTTCTGGCCGCCGGTCACAGCCCGGCACAGGCGTTACTTCCGGGAAAGGTGAATGGATAAGATAGAAGTCAGGGGTGTACGCACCCACAATCTCAAGAACATTAATCTCGTCATTCCTCGCGACAAACTTATCGTTATCACCGGCCTGTCCGGCTCCGGCAAGTCGTCGCTGGCGTTTGACACGCTCTATGCAGAAGGCCAGCGCCGCTACGTCGAGTCGCTGTCTGCCTACGCACGCCAGTTCCTGTCGCTGATGGAAAAGCCCGATGTTGACCATATTGAAGGTCTGTCGCCGGCCATTTCCATCGAACAGAAATCTACCTCGCACAACCCGCGCTCTACCGTCGGCACCATTACCGAAATTCACGACTACCTGCGCCTGCTGTTTGCCCGCGTGGGCGAGCCGCGCTGCCCGGACCACGACGTCACGCTGGCGGCGCAAACCGTGAGCCAGATGGTGGACAACGTGCTGAGCCAGCCCGAAGGCAAGCGCCTGATGCTGCTCGCGCCCATTATTAAAGAGCGCAAAGGCGAGCACACCAAAACGCTGGAGAACCTGGCAAGCCAGGGCTACATCCGCGCGCGTATCGACGGCGAAGTGTGCGATCTGTCGGATCCGCCAAAGCTGGAGCTACAGAAAAAACACACCATTGAAGTGGTGATTGATCGTTTCAAGGTGCGTGAGGATCTGGCGACTCGTCTGGCGGAATCCTTTGAAACCGCACTGGAGTTGTCCGGCGGGTCGGCCATTGTCGCGGACATGGACGACGCAAAAGCCGAAGAACTGCTGTTCTCGGCTAACTTCGCCTGCCCGATTTGCGGCTACAGCATGCGCGAGCTTGAACCGCGCCTGTTCTCCTTTAACAACCCGGCCGGTGCCTGCCCAACCTGCGACGGCCTGGGCGTGCAGCAATATTTCGACCCCGATCGCGTGGTGCAGAACAAAGAATTGTCACTGGCCGGTGGTGCGATCCGCGGCTGGGATCGCCGCAACTTCTATTACTTCCAGATGCTGCGCTCGCTTGCCGATCACTATAAGTTCGACGTGGAAGCCTCCTGGGACAGCCTTAGCGACAAGGTGCGCGAGGTTATCCTTAACGGTTCCGGCAAAGAAACCATCGAGTTCAAATACATCAACGACCGTGGTGATACCTCGGTGCGCCGCCATCCGTTTGAAGGCGTGCTGCACAATATGGAGCGGCGCTACAAAGAGACAGAATCCAACGCGGTGCGCGAGGAACTGTCTAAATACATCAGCAACCGCCCGTGCATCAGTTGCGAAGGCACGCGCCTTAACCGTGAAGCGCGCCACGTGTTTGTTGAGAACACCTCGCTGCCGACCATCTCAGACATGAGCATCGGCCATGCGATGGACTTCTTCACCAACATGAAGCTGTCCGGCCAGCGCGCGAAGATTGCCGAAAAAGTGCTCAAAGAGATTGGTGACCGCCTGAAGTTCCTGGTGAACGTCGGCCTGAACTACCTCACGCTGTCGCGCTCGGCAGAAACGCTCTCTGGTGGCGAAGCGCAGCGCATCCGCCTGGCAAGCCAGATTGGTGCGGGTCTGGTGGGCGTGATGTACGTGCTCGATGAGCCGTCCATCGGCCTGCACCAGCGCGACAACGAGCGGCTGCTCGGCACGCTTATTCACCTGCGCAACCTCGGCAACACCGTAATTGTGGTGGAGCACGACGAAGACGCCATTCGCGCCGCTGACCACGTGATTGATATCGGCCCAGGTGCGGGCGTGCACGGCGGCCAGGTGGTGGCCGAAGGCCCGCTGGAGGCGATTATGGCGGTGCCGGAGTCGCTCACCGGTCAGTTTATGAGCGGCAAGCGCCAGATTGAAATACCAAAACAGCGCGTGAAGGCCGACCCGTCGAAAGTGCTCAAACTCAGCGGCGCGCGCGGCAACAACCTGAAGAACGTGACGCTAACGCTGCCGGTGGGACTGTTCACCTGCATTACCGGCGTATCCGGCTCTGGCAAATCGACGCTGATTAACGACACGCTGTTCCCGATTGCCCAGCGCCAGCTTAACGGCGCCACCAGCGGCGAACCGGCACCGTACCGCGAAATCCAGGGGCTGGAGAACTTCGATAAGGTTATCGATATCGACCAGAGTCCCATTGGTCGCACGCCGCGCTCAAACCCCGCCACCTACACCGGCGTGTTTACGCCGGTGCGAGAACTGTTTGCGGGCGTGCCAGAAGCGCGCTCGCGTGGTTATACGCCGGGGCGCTTTAGCTTTAACGTGCGCGGTGGGCGCTGCGAGGCCTGCCAGGGCGACGGCGTCATCAAAGTGGAAATGCACTTCCTGCCGGACGTGTATGTCTCCTGCGATCAGTGCAAAGGCAAGCGCTACAACCGCGAAACGCTGGAGATTAAATACAAAGGCAAAAGCATTCACGAAGTGCTGGATATGACCATTGAAGAGGCGCGCGAGTTCTTTGACGCCGTGCCTGCGCTCGCACGCAAACTTCAGACGCTTATCGACGTGGGTCTGTCTTACATTCGTCTGGGCCAGTCGGCCACCACGCTCTCCGGCGGCGAGGCACAGCGCGTGAAGCTGGCGCGCGAGCTGTCGAAACGCGGTACCGGCCAGACGCTGTATATTCTCGACGAACCGACCACCGGCCTGCACTTTGCCGATATCCAGCAGCTACTGGAAGTGCTGCACCAGCTGCGCGACCAGGGCAACACTATCGTGGTGATTGAGCATAACCTCGACGTGATTAAAACTGCCGACTGGATTGTTGATTTGGGTCCAGAAGGCGGCAGCGGCGGCGGGGAAATCCTGGTCTCCGGCACGCCAGAAACGGTGGCCGAGTGCGAAGCCTCGCACACCGCCCGCTTCCTCAAGCCAATGCTGGCGAAAAAATAAGACAAAAAGCCCCGCAAGGGGCTTTTTTATGGTGCCTGCAACAACTTGCGCGTGTGCTCTGGCACCAGCTCCAGCGCCAGCTGGTATGAAGCATCCACCAGGTAATAAATACGTGAATCCGCGAGCGTGCCGTCAAGCAACAGCGTGCTCCAGTGTGCTTTGTTAAGGTGCTCGCTCGGCTTCACGTCCTGGTGCGCTTCACGCAGCAGTTCGGCAAGCCCTGGGCTGGTTTTTAGCGACACCGCCGGACGCCCGTCCACCTCATGCACCATAGCGAACAGCACATCGGCCACTTTAATCTGTGTGGCCTTCCAGTCGCTGTGAACACTCTGTTCCGCGCCCGGTTTACTCATGCAGTATTGCAACAGTTCCGAATTGGTCATTGTTATTCCCCCTGTAGCGTGGCGATGATTTTTCGCGCACCGCCGTGGATGCGATGCTCCCCCAGCCATATTCCCTGCCACGTTCCCAGCGCCACACGCCCGTTTTTGACCGGCAGCGTTAGCGACGCCCCCAGCAGCGACGACTTAATGTGGGCGGGCATATCGTCTGCGCCTTCATAGTCGTGCTCATAAGACGCATTGTCCGGCACAGTGCGTAAGAAATGGCGCTCCATGTCCTGACGCACCGTGGGATCGCAGTTCTCGTTGAGCGTCAGGGACGCCGAGGTGTGAAGCAACAGCAAATGCAGCAGGCCAACGCGAATTTCCGGCAAATCACCAATCTGCTCCAGCACCTCATCGGTAACCAGATGAAAACCGCGCGTTTTTGCGCTTAACGTCAGGGTTTGCTGAAACCACATGGCGGCTGCTCCTTTTTAAACACAATCCTGTTAAGTGTGCAGCAAGCCGGGAAAAGGTAAAACCCGCGTGGGGAAAATTTCTGATTAATGCGTAAATAACAAAAAGCCCGCGGCTGGGTAACCAGACAAGCGGGCCTGATGACGTAAGTGAATACTTACATTACTGCGGCAAACGAACGGGCGACGTATTCCACGTTACGGGTGTTTAGCCCGGCCACGCACATGCGGCCGCTGGCGATAAGATAAACGCCAAACTCATCGCGCAGGCGGTCAACCTGAGCGGCGCTCAGGCCGGTGTAGGTAAACATGCCGCGCTGGTGCAGGAAGTAGCTGAAATCGCGCCCTGGCACTTCGCGGCTCAGCACTTCGACCAGCATTTTGCGCATTTCGATAATACGCAGACGCATCTCTTCTACTTCTGCAAGCCAGCTTGCCCGCAGTGCATCGTCGTTAAGCACGGTGGAAACCAGCTGTGCGCCAAAGTTCGGCGGGCTGGAATAGTTGCGGCGCACGGTCGCCTTAAGCTGGCCCAACACGCGCGCGGCGGCATCGGCATCTTCACACACCACCGAAAGCCCGCCCACGCGCTCGCCGTAGAGTGAGAAAATCTTCGAAAACGAGTTGCTGACAAACACCGGCAGGCCCGCGTCGGTGGCAGCGCGAATGGCGTAAGCATCGTCTTCCATTCCGGCCCCAAAGCCCTGGTAGGCGATGTCCATAAACGGAATTAACTCACGTGCTTTCAGTACATTAATCACTTCATCCCATTCGGCATGAGTCAGATCAGAGCCGGTCGGGTTATGGCAGCACGGATGCAGTAGCACAATACTGCGCGGCGGCAGCGCGCTCAGCGCATCAAGCAGAGCAGCAACGCGCACGCCTTTGGTGTCATCATCAAACCAGGGGTAAGTGTTCACTTCGAAGCCAGCGCCGGAGAATATGGCAACGTGGTTCTCCCACGTCGGGTCGCTGACCCAGACTTTCGACTCAGGGAAGTAGCGCTTGAGGAAATCGGCACCGACTTTGAGCGCGCCGGAGCCACCAAGCGTCTGAATAGTGGCAATGCGCCCTTCACGCAGCGCAGGATGGTCAGCGCCAAACAGCAGCGGTGCTATGGTGTGGCGATAGCTGCCCAGCCCTTCCATCGGCAGATACACCGAGGCGCCGTGCGGCTGCGCGTTAATACGCGCCTCAGCACCCGCGATGGCCTTAAGCTGAGGAATAATGCCGTCTTCGTTGTAATAAAGCCCGATGCTGAGGTTAACTTTGCCCTCGCGCGGGTCTTCCCTGAAGCGCTCCATGAGGGAGAGGATGGGGTCGCCCGCGTAGGCGTCGACATTCTGAAACACGCCAGTTTCTCCTGAGTCTGATGTAGGTTGTGGACAACCACAATAAACCGGATACGCCAGGAGATCGAGCAAAGTGACAACAGAAATGTTAACGCAGGTCATCCCGGCGTTAACACAGACACATTTAATCGAGATAAGACATAGCAACCCTTGAGGTCAGGCGCGTGATAAGTTCGTAAGCACTCACTTTTGTTATTTCAGCAATGCGCTCTACTGGTAACCCTTCGCCCCACATCACCACCGCATCGCCCGTCTTTTCCTGGGCATCGGGTCCCAGATCGACGCAAATCATGTCCATCGCCACGCGCCCGACAATGGGCACTTCACGGCCGTTGACCAGCACAGGCGTACCGGACGGCGCACAGCGCGGGTAACCGTCGCCATAGCCCATCGCCACCACGCCCAGACGCGTATCGCGCTCACTCACCCAGGTCCCGCCGTAACCTACCGGCTCGCCTGCCTTGTGCGGGCGCACAGCAATCAGTGATGAGGTCAGCGACATAGCAGGTTCAAAGCCCAGATCTGCGCCCCAGGGCTTGCCCTCAAGCGGTGACACGCCGTAAAGAATGATGCCAGGACGCACCTGCTCAAAATGCGAATCCGGCCAGAACAACAGGCCGCCGGAGGCGGCAATAGAGCGCTCGCCCGGCTTACCGGCGCAGAAGCGGTTAAAAATATCTAGCTGGCGCGGCGTGGCGTCACTTTCCAGTTCATCAGCGCGGGCAAAGTGGCTGACGATGTTGACCGGCTGGCGCACGTTTTTGCAGCGCGACAGGCGCGCGTAGAAGTCATCTGCCTCATCCGGGCGCACGCCCAGGCGGTGCATACCGGTATCGAGTTTCATCCACACGGTGATGGGGGCCGGGAGATCAGCCGCTTCCAGCGCCGCCAGCTGTTCCGGGCTGTGTACCGCCGTCTGGAAGTTCTCGCGCTGGAGCACCGGCAGGTCGGCGGCGTTAAAAAAACCTTCCAGCAGCAAAATCGGCTGCGTAATGCCGCCCGCGCGCAGGCGTAGTGCCTCTTCAAGACGCGCCACGCCAAATACATCAGCACTGTCCAGCGTGCGCGCGGTTTCCAGCAGGCCGTGGCCGTAGGCGTTGGCCTTAACGACAGCGACAATACGGCTGGTGGGCGCGAGCTGGCGCAGGCGTTGCAAATTGTGGCGCAGAGCGCGGCGGTTAATGACGACAGTAGCCGCTTGCATGTGTGTTCCTTGTTGTTATCAGTCGCGTGGTGATTGCCGCCAGGCCAGGCGGCGCATCGTCCTGACAGCGCCGCGTAGCCAGCAAAATCGGGAGGTTAATTATTCGTCGTCGTACTGCGGGCCTGCGTAGTTATCAAAGCGTGACCACTGGCCGTTAAAGGTCAGGCGCACAGTACCGATGGGGCCGTTACGCTGCTTGCCGAGAATGATTTCAGCAATGCCTTTCAGGTCGCTGTTCTCGTGATACACCTCATCACGATAGATAAACATGATGAGGTCGGCGTCCTGCTCGATAGAGCCGGATTCACGTAGATCGGAGTTGACCGGGCGTTTGTCGGCTCGCTGCTCCAGCGAGCGGTTAAGCTGCGACAGCGCCACCACCGGCACCTGTAGCTCTTTGGCCAGCGCCTTGAGCGAGCGGGAGATTTCAGCAATTTCCAGCGTACGGTTGTCAGAGAGCGACGGCACGCGCATCAGCTGCAAATAGTCGACCATGATAAGGCTAATGCCGCCGTGTTCGCGATAGATTCGACGGGCGCGCGAGCGCACTTCGGTTGGCGTCAGGCCAGACGAATCGTCGATATACATGTTGCGCTTTTCAAGCAGAATGCCCATGGTGCCGGAAATGCGCGCCCAGTCTTCGTCGTCAAGCTGGCCGGTACGGATGCGGGTCTGATCCACGCGCGACAGCGACGCCAGCATACGCATCATTATCTGCTCGGCGGGCATCTCCAGTGAGAAGATAAGCACCGGCTTGTCCTGCAACATGGCGGCGTTTTCACACAGATTCATCGCAAAGGTGGTTTTACCCATCGACGGACGCGCCGCGACAATTATCAGATCCGAGCGCTGCAAACCGGCGGTCTTTTTATTCAGATCCTGGTAGCCAGTATCGACGCCGGTCACGCCGTCGTGCGGCTGCTGGTACAGGGTTTCAATACGCGCGACGGTGGCTTCGAGGATCTGATCGATGCTCTTTGGCCCTTCGTCTTTGTTGGCGCGGTTTTCGGCTATCTGAAAGACGCGTGATTCTGCCAGATCCAGCAGATCTTCACTGGTGCGCCCCTGCGGATCGAAACCAGCGTCAGCGATTTCATTGGCGACGGCGATCATTTCACGCACTACCGCACGTTCGCGCACGATGTCGGCGTAAGCGTTAATGTTTGCTGCACTTGGCGTGTTTTTCGACAGTTCCGCCAGGTAAGCAAAGCCGCCCACGCTTTCCAGTTCGCCCTGGCGCTCCAGTGATTCCGAAATGGTAATCAAATCAAGGGGGCGGCCGGTTTCCTGTAAGCGGTGCATTTCGGTGAAGATGAGGCGGTGCTGACGGGTGTAGAAATCTTCCGACACCACGCGCTCGGCCACATCGTCCCAGCGCTCGTTATCCAGCATTAAACCGCCCAACACCGACTGCTCTGCTTCCAGCGAATGGGGCGGCATTTTCAGCGCGGCAACCTGCGGGTCGCGGGGCTCAGTAGGTTTGTTGAAGGGTTTATTTCCTGCCATAGTGAATGGAGTGCCAAATTCATTAGAGAGACGGGGAAGTATACCTTCTCCTGGCTCAACGACAAAAGGAGTTCACATGGCAACGCGCATCGAATTCAACCAGCACGGTGGGCCTGAGGTCCTCAACGCGGTGGAATTTACCCCAGTCTCCCCGGCAGACAACGAAGTGCAGATAGAAAACAAAGCTATCGGTATCAACTACATCGACACGTATGTGCGAAGTGGACTGTACCCGCCTGCCGCCATGCCGAGCGGCCTGGGCACTGAGGCGTCGGGCGTGGTGATTAAGGCGGGCAGCGGCGTCACGCACCTCAAAGCTGGCGACCGCGTGGTATATGCGCAGGCCGGACTGGGCGCCTACAGCACGGTGCACAATGTGATTGCCGATAAAGTAGCGCGTCTGCCAGACGCCATTTCGTTTGAACAGGCGGCGGCGTCGTTCCTCAAGGGGCTGACGGTGTTCTATCTGCTGCGCAAAACCTATGAAATTAAGCCTAACGAAGTGTTTCTGTTTCACGCGGCGGCGGGCGGCGTGGGGCTGATTGCCTGCCAGTGGGCAAAAGCGCTGGGCGCAAAGCTGATTGGCACCGTTGGCTCTGCTGAGAAAGCAGAAAAAGCAAAACGAGCCGGTGCGTGGCAAACCATTAACTATCAGGAAGAAAATATTGCCGAACGCGTGCGCGAACTGACAGACGGCAAAAAAGTGGCGGTGGTGTACGACTCAGTGGGTAAATCGACCTGGGAAGCCTCACTCGACTGCCTGCAACGACGCGGGCTGATGGTGAGCTTTGGTAACTCGTCCGGGCCAGTCACTGGCGTCAATCTCGGCATTCTTAACCAGAAAGGCTCGCTGTATGTGACGCGCCCTTCCCTGTTTGGCTATGTCACCAACCGTGCGGAGCTGGAAGAAGCCAGCAACGAGCTGTTCTCGCTGATTGCCAGCGGCGTGATTAAAGTTGAGGTGCCGGAGAGTCAAAAATTCCCGCTGCATGATGCAGCCCGCGCGCACCAGACGCTGGAAAGCCGGGCCACCAGCGGCTCCAGCCTGCTGATTCCATAACAGATATGCGACAAAGAATTTGGGCTTCCTGAGGGAAGCCCATTCTTTTTTAGTTCGCGTCTGCCTGTAGGGTACAGCGCGATAAATTCTGTAAACAGCCGCTGCATAGTGACAGATCCCACTCGCGAATCCTACGCTCAAACCAGGCTAAACGTTGAGTCTGTGATCCACTGCGCAGATGACTGCAACTCAGTAACGGCCACGACTGTAACGGCGATAGTCACGACGGTGGTAGCGCTCACGCACCAGGCCATAGCGCGCATACGGGTCTTTTTTCTCTTTCAGGGCACGGATGAGCCACACGCCAGCAACGGCCAGCAGCAGCCACGGCAGGAGCTTAATCATCAGCGCGAACACGCCGCCTGCGAACATCAATATTGTGGCGACAAACAGCGCCGCCAGCACACCGAGCACTGAAACGCCAGTCAGCAGCAGCATAAAAAAGAACCCCAGCACAAAAATCAGTTCCAGCATGGTTTTACTCCTTATCAAATACCCAGAAGACAATACAAGAAGCGTGCCAATGTTTATGCCCTGACCTGTAAGCAAAAATCCTGGCGAGTGCGCCGGGATTGAGTGAAATTGACCAGGAAGTAGTGAAATTAACGCCGTTCAGCGACCAGCTGTAGCGCCTGCTCAACCACAGCGATATCGGCCCCGGCCTTGTGCGCATTCTCGCTTAAGTAACGACGCCACTGGCGCGCACCCGGTATGCCCTGGAACAGGCCCAGCATGTGGCGCGTAATGTGGCCGAGATACGTGCCGTTGCTGAGTTCATTTTCAATATACGGATACATGGATCTCACTACGGCAACTGGATCGGGATCGGGTGTGTCGCAGCCAAAAATAACCCTGTCTACCCCCGCCATGATCCCCGGATTCTGGTAAGCCTCGCGCCCCACCATTACGCCGTCGAGATGCTGAAGATGCTGCTGCGCCTCTTCCAGCGTTTTAACGCCACCGTTAAGCGACAGCGTCAGCTGCGGGAAATCGCGCTTAAGCTGATACACGCGCGGATAGTCCAGCGGCGGGATTTCGCGGTTCTCTTTCGGGCTAAGGCCCGACAGCCACGCCTTGCGTGCGTGGATGATAAACGTGTCGCAGCCGCCGCTGTTGGCAACGGTGTCGATAAAGTCACACAGAAATTCGTAGCTGTCCTGGTCATCAATACCGATGCGGGTTTTCACCGTTACCGGCACAGACACCGCATCGCGCATCGCTTTTACACAATCTGCCACCAGTTGCGCCTCACCCATCAGGCAGGCACCAAAGCGGCCATTCTGCACGCGGTCGGACGGGCAACCGACGTTGAGGTTAATTTCGTCGTAACCGCGCGCCTCAGCCAACTTCGCGCACTGCGCCAGCGCCGCCGGGTCACTGCCGCCAAGCTGTAACGCCACCGGGTGCTCTTCTTCGCTGTAAGCCAGATAATCGCCTTTACCGTGAATAATCGCGCCTGTCGTCACCATTTCGGTGTACAGCAGCGCCTGGCGCGACAGCTTACGCAGGAAATAGCGGCAGTGGCGGTCGGTCCAGTCGAGCATGGGGGCCACGGAAAAGCGAAGTGCGGGGAAAGTATTGGCGGTGGATTGTGGCTGCATAGTGGCGATACGGTCCGGGAAAAAGGGGCGCTACTATAGCATAGCGCCCCTCGCACGTCAGAATGTCATGCTCAACTGCGCGCCTGCTCCCCAGGTTTCGTCTTCACCGACGATGCCGGTTAAATCAAGGCGCACGCGGTTAAACGGCGCAAAGCCCAGGCCGCCGGTAAACACGTTGACATCGTTACCTTTCATGTCACCGCGAAAACCAGCGCGCACCGCAAGCCAGCTAAGTGGTGTCACTTCGGCACCCACGCCCGCGTACTGGGACGGTTTCTCGCTCTTAAAACCCTTAGTTTCAGTCAGGTCGCCGTCGGCGCTTAGCGTCAGCCAGTCGTTATGCCAGGCCGCCCCCGCTGTCACCAGCGGGCGAATCTGGTACGTGTCCTTATAGCCGTTAATCTCTTTGGTATCGATATCGCGCGAGAACAGGTTCTGCCCGCTTAAGCCCACCGTCACGTTGTCGCCAAAATCTGCGGCCACACCAGCATCCATGTTGAAACCGGTGTTGTCGTTACGGTAGCGGCTGTTTTTAAAATCGCTGCTGTCGTAGTTATAGATTGAGGCGGTGTAGTTGTAGAGCCAGGTTTTTTGCAACTTGGGCGTGATGCCAAAAGAGACCGGCACATCGCCAAACTGGAACTGGCGCGCCACGGAAATGCCATAGTCCGATACAATCGCCGCGCGACCAAAGGCCGTTGATTTAAGGTTATCGGTGATTTCATCCGAACCGCCGACCAGCGCTTTTGCCGCCTCAATCGCTGCCGTGACGCTGTTGCCCTCTATACCGCGCAGGTAGGTGATGTCATTCGGGTCAATGTAAGAGCTAACCCGCGCGTGGGCATAGCCTTTTGCCACAAACGCCACCGACAACACATCGTTGGGGATCGCTACCGTAATACCCGCTCCCGCGCTGGCGTGGGCGGTTTTACCGTCGAGAAATTCCAGCTCGTCAGCCAGATCGCCTGCGGCACTCTGGAATTGCGGTAATGCTTCCAGGTAGCCGAGCGGACCACTGCCGGTAATGTCATCAATCACATCCTTGTAATAATTAATTTTGTCGTTGATGGAATCGATTTCATCCTGAAGGTTGTCTTTGTCCGTCACTTGAATGCCAGCCGACGGCAAAATGACGGTTACGTTATCTTCCGGCTTTGCCTTTGCCAGTAACGCGGGGTTTATCATGGGTGCGCTGCCGTAGCTTGCCGACGCCACACCGGTGCCCCCCATTGCATCGCTTCGGGCTTCCGCCCAGGTATTTGCTGCACCTGCCTGTGCCATAAACAATGAAGTGGGAATAAGAACAGCCAAAGGTGTAAGGATTTTTTTCACAGTTATCTCTTTTAATACAAGTGTTGTGTCACTCCCTCCGGCCAGGTAAAGGAGGGCGCTTATTGCTGTGAAAAGGGCATAAAAAAAGGGCTGCTAAGCCCCTGACTGCACGTCTTATTCTTCCCTGTTGTGTTAATTCAATGATGATCCACAGTATTTATAGATGACGGATGTCATTACGTGAAGTGAACGCCGAAGAAATGTAAAAAAAATGTTGTTAATCCTTACAAACGATAAGCCGTTGGCAGTCGCGCGTTTTTTGGCGTTCGTGGTAAAGTAGCGGTTTATTTGCGAGGGCCGATCGCCATGACGAGTACCGATGATGTGTTAGCACGCGCCGAGAAGCTGTGTACGCAGCGTAGTGTGCGCCTCACACCACAGCGCCTGGAAGTATTGCGCCTGATGTCACAGCAAGTTGGCGCTATCAGCGCTTACGATTTGCTCGATTTGCTTAAAGAGAGCGAGCCACAGGCCAAACCGCCGACGGTTTACCGCGCGCTGGATTTTCTGCTGGAGCAAGGCTTCGTTCACAAGGTGGAATCCACCAACAGTTACGTGCTGTGCCATCATTTTGATGAAGCGACCCACACCTCAGCCATGTTTATCTGCGACCGCTGTGGTCTGGTGCGTGAAGAAACGGCAGAAGGCGTTGAAGAGATAATGCATCTGCTGGCGGCGAAAAATGGCTTTGCGCTGCATCATAACGTGATTGAAGCCCACGGCTTATGCCAGCCCTGCTCCGAGGTGGAAACCTGCAACTCACCGGATGTGTGCGAGCACGACCATAGCATTACGGTAAAAAAACGCGGACGTTGAGGGGAGATTCGGTACATCCCTGTACCCGGCATATGACCCGAAGGTCTACACACTTGAGGGTGGGTGAGGGTTACCAGCGATAGTCGTTGCGGGTTTCCCAGTCACTGACTTCCTTTTCTGCCTGATCTTTCTGGTATCCGTACCTTTCCTGGATTTTACCGACCAGCTGATCACGCTTACCTTCGATAACCGTCATGTCATCATCGGTGAGCTTGCCCCATTTTTCTTTCACTGTTCCTTTAAACTGTTTCCAGTTACCGCTGATTTCGTCTTTATTCATCATAAGGCTCCTTGTCAGTGTGGTGTGACTAGCAGATGCCTGTCATCAGGCATTCATAACGTGTGTTTCTGAACTAAATTTTAGACAAGGATTTCGTACTCTGATTTTTTTTAAGAATGTTTAACCATTCCCAGGCGTAAAACCCGACACACTACACCAGATAACAACCCTAACACCGCCGATTGCAAAGCCGCTATTGCGCCGCGTCAGCGCACGCTGTTGGCGCTAAACCAGGTGCCGTTGCGCCAGTGCCGCCGCCAGATAAAACCAAGCGACAGCCCGCGCAGTGCCAGAAAAACCGCCAGCGCCAGCCACAGGCCGTGGTTGCCAAGCCAGGGGAGCGTGAGCAACGTCAGGCCAAAGCCCAGTGCTGCTACCGCCATGCTGTTGCGCATCTCTGCCCCACGAGTGGCGCCAATAAACATGCCATCGAGCAAATAGCACCAGACGCCAACCACTGGCAGAACCGCCTGCCAGGGCAGGTAGTGGCTTGCCAGCGCGCGCAGTTCAGGCAGCGAGGTCAGCAACGCCACAATATACTGACCCGCCACGGCGTAAATGGCGGCAAAACACAGTGCAACAATGCCTGCCTGGCGGCAGGCTGCGTGCCATACCTCCAGCAATTGCCCGCCGTTACGGGCACCAAAGGCACGGCCTGAGTGCGCTTCTACCGCATAGGCAAAACCGTCCAGCGCGTAGGCGGTAAAAGTCAGCAGCGTCATCAGCACGGCGTTTACCGCCACGATTTCACCGCCGAGTCGTGCGCCAAAAATGGTGATGGAAGCAAAGCAGATTTGCAGCAGCAGCGAGCGCAGCATGATGTCGCGGTTAAGCGCCAGCAGGCGGCGAATATTGCCGTGCACCGCCTGCCTGAGCAGGCTGAAAGGAATGTCACGCAGGCGCAGCACTTTGCGCACCATCACCAGGCCAATCAACAGCGTGCCGTATTCAGCCACTACCGTCGCCAGCGCCGCGCCCTGCACGTTCATGTGCAGGCCCATCACCAGCCACAGATCCAGCACAATGTTGAGCAGGTTACCCACCACCAGCAGAATCACCGGCGCTCTGGCGTATTGCACACCCAACAGCCAACCCAGCAACACGAGGTTTGCCAGCGATGCCGGGGCGCTCAGCCAGCGGATTTCCAGAAAGCGCCGCGCCTGGTGCAGCACCTGTTCGTTGCCGCCCACCACGTGCAGCGCCAGCTCAATAAGCGGCGTGCGCAGCACGACAATCAGCAGCCCCGCACCCAGCGCCAGCAGCAGCGGCTGTACCAGTGCGCGAGCCAACGCCAGCGGGTCTTTGGCACCATAGGCCTGTGCGGTTAACCCGGTGGTGCTCATACGCAAGAACAGTAGCAGCATAAACAGAAAGCTGGTTGCAGTGGCACCTATCGCTACGCCGCCGAGATAGTCAGGCGAGTCCAGATGGCCAATCACAGCCGTATCCACCAGCCCAAGCAGCGGCACGGTGATGTTGGAGAAGATCATCGGCAGCGCCAGCCGCCAGAGCGCTTTGTCTGTTTTGCGTAGCATGAGCATTGGCTTATCCGCCAGCGGGTGAGAAGGTTAACAACATCAGAAAAGCCGTGACGCGCAGAAGCGCGTCACGAAAAAGGGGAAACGGTAATGTGCTTAGAGCCACTCACCGTTGCGGATCACACCAACGGCAAGACCTTCAATAGAGAAGTTTTGATCCCGCAGATCCACTTCGATAGGCTCAAAGTCGCTGTTTTCTGGCAGCAGGTAAACCATGTTGCCCTGCTTCTTGAGGCGCTTAACGGTCACTTCGTCTTCAATGCGCGCCACAATCACCTGACCGTTGCGTGCTTCCTGGGTTTTGTGCACGGCTAGCAGGTCGCCATCAAGAATACCGATATCACGCATCGACATGCCGCTGACGCGCAGCAGAAAATCGGCATTTGGCTTAAATAGAGAAGGGTCAACCTGGTAATGGCCTTCAATATGCTGCTGTGCCAGCAGCGGCTCGCCTGCGGCGACGCGGCCAACCAGCGGCAAGCCCTCTTCTTCTTCCACCAGCAGGCGAATACCGCGTGATGCACCGGAGACAATTTCAATCACCCCTTTGCGCGCCAGCGCCTTCAGGTGCTCCTCAGCGGCGTTGGGTGAACGAAAGCCCAGACGCTGCGCAATTTCTGCACGCGTGGGAGGCATGCCTGTCTGGCTGATGTGATCCCGGATGAGGTCAAACACCTCCTGCTGCCTGGCTGTTAACGCTTTCATTCCCGCCCCCTGGGTGTATATACAATCATGCTGTGAGTATATACAGCATAAGGCGATTTTGGAATCACAAAAAGATAAAAAACCAGCAGCTTATCGAGCTTGCTCGCAAAAGGTGGTGTTAAAACAGCAACAAGAAAAGAGCAACAGGAAGGCAAATCGCAAACGGTGAAGCAGGCCAGGCCGTGCAGGCCTGCCTGATATATCAGAAAGAAATTAGAAAATATGCTGCCAGAGCAGCGCCACCCAGACGAACACGGCCAGCATAATAGACAGCAACACGGCGGCAGACCCCATATCCTTGGCGCGCCCGGAAAGTTCATGAAAGTCGCTGCCGATGCGGTCAACCACCGCCTCAATGGCGCTGTTTAAAATCTCGACCACCATCACCAGCACCACCGAGCCAATGAGCAGTACGCGGGTAACGGTATCCACATCCAGCCAACAGGCGATAATAATCGCGACAACCGCCGCAACGCCCTCCTGGCGAAAAGCCGCTTCGTTGCGCCAGGCGGCGGTAAACCCCTTCCAGGAGTAGCCTGCGGCTTTGATGATTCGGATAAACCCGGTGTTATTATTGGCCATGAAAGGAAACCTTTTAAAAAAATAAGCGTCAATGCCAGAGCGCTTCGATTATAGTGGCACCACAGAAATTCCGCGTTGCATCTGGTATTCTTGCAGCGCATTTGGATGATTAACCAGAGGCTTTACATCATTTATGTCAGGCTGGTCCCGATTTTTATACACACTGCTTAATTTACCATTAAGCATCCTGGTCAAGAGCAAATCCATTCCGGCCGATCCGTGCGCGGAGCTGGGTCTGGATACCTCGCGCCCTATTATGTACGTTCTGCCTTACAATTCGAAGGCAGATTTGCTGACGCTGCGTAACCGCTGTCTGGCGCACGATTTGCCAGACCCGCTGGAGCCGCTCGATATCGACGGCACCGTGCTCCCGCGCTATGTTTTTGCCCACAGCGGCCCGCGCGTTTTCACCTATTACACGCCCAAAGAAGGCTCGATTAAGCTGTTTCACGATTATCTCGACCTGCACCGCAACAATCCGCAGCTGGATGTGCAAATGGTGCCGGTGTCAGTGATGTTCGGCCGTGCGCCGGGTCGTGAAAAAGGCGAAGCCAACCCACCGCTGCGTATGCTCAACGGCATTCAAAAATTCTTTGCCGTTATCTGGCTGGGGCGCGACAGCTTTGTGCGCTTCTCACCGCCGGTTTCGCTACGCTGGATGGCGACCGAGCACGGCACCGACAAGAGCATAGCCCAGAAGCTACTGCGCGTGGCGCGTATGCACTTCTCACGCCTGCGTCTTGCCGCCGTTGGCCCGCGCCTGCCAGCGCGCCAGGACTTGTTCAACAAGCTACTGGCGTCTAAAGCCATTGCCCGCGCGGTAGAAGACGAAGCGCGCACCAAGAAAATCTCTCATGAGAAAGCCCAACAGAACGCCATTGCACTAATGGAGGAGATTGCGGCCCACTTCTCTTATGAAGCGATTCGCATTACCGACCGTGTGCTGGGCTTTACCTGGAACCGGCTTTATCAGGGCATCAATGTCCACAACGCCGAGCGCGTGCGCCAGCTGGCTCATGAGGGCCACGAGCTGGTGTATGTACCGTGCCACCGCAGCCACATGGACTACCTGCTGCTCTCCTACGTGCTGTACCACCAGGGGCTGGTGCCGCCGCATATCGCCGCCGGGATTAACCTGAACTTCTGGCCCGCTGGCCCGATTTTCCGCCGCCTCGGCGCGTTCTTTATTCGCCGCACCTTCCGTGGCAACAAGCTGTATTCCACGGTATTTCGCGAGTACCTGGGCGAGCTGTTCAGCCGCGGTTACTCGGTAGAGTACTTCGTGGAAGGTGGCCGCTCACGCACCGGGCGCCTGCTCGACCCCAAAACCGGCACGCTGTCGATGACGCTACAGGCGATGCTGCGCGGCGGCACGCGTCCTATCACGCTGGTGCCGATTTACATCGGCTATGAGCACGTGATGGAAGTGGGCACTTACGCCAAAGAACTACGCGGTGCCACCAAAGAGAAAGAGAGCCTGCCGCAGATGGTGCGCGGCCTGAGCAAGCTGCGCAATCTGGGCCAGGGCTATGTGAACTTTGGTGAGCCAATTCCACTCAACAACTGGCTTAATCACCATGTGCCGCAGTGGCGTGATGATATCGACCCCATCGAGGCCGTACGTCCGGCGTGGCTGACGCCAACGGTTAACGAGATTGCCGCCAAATTGATGGTGCACATCAACAACGCCGGCGCCGCCAACGCCATGAACCTGTGCTGCACCGCCCTGCTTGCCTCGCGCCAGCGCTCGCTCACCCGCGAGCAGCTCACGCAGCAGCTTGAGTGCTACCTTGAACTGATGCGTAACGTGCCTTACTCGCCGTATTCCACCGCGCCTGCTACCAGCGCCAGCGCGCTGATTGACCACGCATTGCAGATGAACAAATTCGAGGTGGAGAAAGATACCATCGGCGACATTATCATTCTGCCGCGCGAGCAGGCGGTGCTGATGACCTATTATCGCAATAACATCATGCACATGCTGATACTGCCGTCGCTGCTGGCGCTGATGATAGCTCAGAGCCGCCACATCACGCGCCAGGCGCTGTTAAGCCAGGTAACGATGCTGTACCCGATGCTGAAGGCCGAGCTGTTCCTGCACTGGGACAGCAGCGCGCTCAGTGAGCAGGTGGATGCCCAGCTTGCCGAAATGCAACGTCAGGGGCTGCTGATTATCAACGGCGACACCGCGCAGGTGAACCCGACGCATTCACGCACGCTTCAGCTGCTGGCAGCCGGTGCGCGTGAAACCATCCAGCGTTACGCCATTACCTTCTGGCTACTCAGCACTAACCCGGCCATCAACCGCGGTACGCTTGAAAAAGAAAGCCGCACCGTGGCGCAGCGCCTGTCGATGCTGCACGGCATCAACGCGCCAGAGTTCTTTGATAAAGCCGTGTTTGCAACGCTTGTACAAACGCTGCGTGAGGAAGGCTATATCAGCGACAGCGGCGATGCCGATGCCTCACGGACGCTGGAAATCTACCAGTTGTTGTCTGAACTGATGACCTCCGATGTGCGTCTGACTATCGAAAGCGCCAGTGCGTTACCGGTTGCAGTAGAAGAAGCCGCAGCACCTCCCGCCGCCGACTAAGCAGCGACCAGGCCATAAAAAAACGCCCGCCGGGAAACCGACGGGCGTTGTTATTTGCCGCAATGAGGCTTACAGCGGCATCAAACTTAACATCAGGCCAAGAAACAGCACCAGCCCAACGTAGTTATTGTTCATAAACGCCCGGAAACAGGCGTCGCGCTCACGCCCGGCAATCAGCTTTTGCTGGAATACAAACAGCGCCGCTGCCAGCAGTATCGCCCAGTACCACGCCCCACCGAGGTTGTTGAGCACACCAATAGCGACCATCAGCGCCACAACGCCTGCCTGCAACATGCCGATAATCAGCTTGTCGTAGCGGCCAAACAAAATCGCCGTTGATTTCACACCAATCTTTACATCATCGTCCCGGTCGACCATGGCGTACTGGGTGTCATACGCCACGGCCCACAGAATATTGGCAAGGAACATCAGCCAGCAGGACAGCGGCAGCGACTCACTGACGGCGGCAAAGGCCATTGGGATAGCCCAGCCAAACGCCGCGCCCAGCACCACCTGCGGCAGGTGGGTATAGCGCTTCATAAACGGATACACCCACGCCAGCGCCAGCCCTGCCACCGACAGCGCAATGGTCATGGTGTTAAGCGTCAGCACCAGCAGAAAGGCGGTCACGACCAGCAGGGCGAACAGCGTGAGCGCCTCTCGCTCGGTCACCGCACCGCCGGGCAGCGGGCGGTTGGCGGTGCGCTTAACGTGGCCATCAAACTTGCGGTCGGCGTAGTCGTTAATCACACAGCCCGCCGCGCGCATCAGCCAGACGCCCGCCACAAATACCATCAGAATGGTCAACGGCGGCGCACCCGGCGTTGCCAGCCACAGCGCCCACAGCGTGGGCCATAGCAGCAACAGCGCACCAATAGGCTTATCAGTTCGCATCAGGCGGTGATAGGCGAGCAGCTTATCCTGTTTCAGGCTCCACTCCATTATTCTTCCTCTTGATACAGCGGCGATTGTGGCAGAAAAAGTTCCGTCAACAGCAGCGGTTTATCAGCAAGCCGCAGGCGCGAACGTCGCCCCCACAGCGCATCGCTGCGCCCGGTTTCAATAAAATCACGCGTCAGGGTCGATGATGTAAAAAGATAGCGTCCAAGCGGCGTTGTTCCAAGCTTTTGTAAGGCCAGTTCCGGGCCGTTCAGCGTAGATTGTGGCACCACCGTGCGCCCGGCAAGCCAGGGGGCGCCGTCACCGCACAAGAGAATTTCCCGTAACCAGTAGCGCTCATCAGCGGGCAGTAGCGTGCGCTCCTGCGCCAGCAAGGCACCTGGCGTGACGAAATCTTCGAACAGCAGCGTTACGCTTACGTGCTCACAGTGGTTTTCAAAACGTTTTGTCATTGAGTCCTCCAGCAACAGCCACTCGCGCAGAGTCTGGCTCATTGCAGGAAGAGCATGGTGGTAGTCAATGTCGCGCAGCTGCGTGAGCGCGGGATGGGACATGCGGCCTTCTCCAGAACAAAATCTGCGGGCATTGTAGCGCAGAACAGTCGGAGGATGCGCGAGAAAGCGCCTGGTGGCGATCAAAACAGCAACAATGGTGCAACACCAATAACCCGAAAAAAAGGTGCGCCGTGGCGCACCAGTTACTTCAAACATCAGCACTGCGGGGAAACGTTACCCCTTGCCTTTTACACTGCTGATAAAGGTGGTTCGCGCGGAGGTGGATCCCAGTCGCTCGGCTTCATCCAGCAGTTTCAGCGCTTTATCAACATCGCCTTTCGCCACAGCCTGTTTGATGGCCTGGTTGAAATAGCTTTCGGTATCAGACAGCACCGGCTCACTTTTCGCCGCCGGAGCAGGTGCGGCAACCGCCGCCGGGGCTGCGGCTGGTGCACTGCTCGCAACCGGGGCGCTATACGCCGGGGCAGCGGTGTTGCCCACGGTGACCGGGCCTGGGCCGGATGAGCCAAACAGAGGGCCGACCAGCACGCTGGAGCTGGTGTTGGTGCGCACTTTGAGCTTCAGGGTGCCGTCCGTCACGTGGCGGGCCACCGGGTCTGGAATGTTCGGCACGGCGTTGCCGACGCCTTTGGCGTAGGCTTTGGCCGGGTCAAGAAGCTGGGTAGTTTGCTGCAAATCTTTGCCGGTAGTGAACACCAGCACATAAATCTTTTGCTGGCCCAGCGCCGGGGTCAGCTTCATCACGCCTTCCAGACGGTCGGCAGACATCACGCCTGGCGCCTGGTAGGTAAAGTAACTGCTCGGGAAAAATGCCGCCGGTGTCATATTCTGGTCAAGAATCAGCACATTCGGCGCAAATACCTGCATTTTGTTCACTTCGCTGGTCAGCGTAAGGGTTAGCTCGCCAATATTGGCAGGCACGCTCCAGGCCGCAACTGGCCCGCTAATATCACCCGCGTTCAGTGTCTGACCGGCACTCGCCAGTGTGGTGGTCTGGGTTTTTGACTGATCGACCGGCGTCCAGGTCAGGCGCGCGAGCGCATCGGCCGGAATGGACGGCGCTGCGGAGGTGTTCTGCGGTACAACGTTAACCTCTGCCAGGCTTACCGCGGGCAGACTGGCGAACAGGCCTGCGCTCAGGCACAGGGCAACGAGACTTTTTTTCATTTTCATTGTTGTCACCTTAAAGAAGAGCGGCGCAAAGGTAGCCAGGCAAAGGCGCTCTACGCCAGCAGGGAAACTCCAGATTCAAAAAGGGGGCTAAGCCCCCTTTTTTACTGGTGTATTACCACCAGATTTCCATCTGCGCGCCGAAGGTGACTTCGTCATCTTTGCCACGGCTGAAGGAGTTGAATGCGGTGTCTTTGTACGCAACACCTGGTGCAAAGCCTGCAACGCTGTTTTTACCCGCCGGTGCATAGCCCCATTTCTCATCCCACTTGGCGTAGGTCGCGAAAACGCGGATTGCCGGACGGGACCAGATGCTGTCGCCCGCCTGCCACTGCTGGGCCAGGGTGATTTTGTACTGGCTGTTGCGATCGCCAGTCTGCTGAGACTTGACGTTATCGTAACCCACTTCAAGCAGGGTGCTCATGATAGGCGTCCACTTGTACATCGGGCGCACACCCACGGTCCACCATTTGGTGCCGTTGTTGTTGTCCCAGTTGATGTCCTGGTACATCGCCACGTACATCATGTCCCAGTCGTCAGACAGAGAAACCGCACCGTGGTCCAGCACGCGCCACATACGGCCGTTGTTGTTGATGTCGTAAGGGATATCATCGCTCACGCCAACGCCGGCCCCCTGAGACAAACCTTTACCATGAGAGGTCATAGAGTCGGTTGCGTACTGGAGCACAAGCTTGTTATAGCCTTTCAGCATGCTCTGGGTGTGTTCGGCGGTGAACATCCAGCCATCTTTAGACGCGCCGTCAACCAGGCGGTAATCATCACGCGGGTTCGCACGACCGTAGTCCACGCCCAGCTCCAGCATGCCGTCCGGGTTGGTTTGCAGCTCCGCTAAACGCACGTCGAACACGTCGTTAGCGGTACGGGTTGAATAGTCACGAATGTCCTGGCTGCTGAATGCAGAGGAACCACCAGCTTCTGAAGAACGGGTCGCCGCCAGAGACAGCTTACCGAAGCCCAGGTCGATGTTTTCCAGACCCGCACCCGGACCGGAGATATCCCAGTAGTAGAAGTCAATCATGTGAACATCATGACGCTGATAGAAGCGCTTACCGGCCCAGATGGTGGAGCCTGGCAGCCATTCAATCAGGTTTTTACCCTGCACGTTAGCTTCACGGAACGCCGGGTCGGTTGCTTCCCAGTCGTTCTGCTGCGCTACGGAGTACGCAACGTTGGTGTCAAAATAGAAGCTCTTGTCACCTTCTTTCCACACTTCCTGGCCCAGTTTGAGTTCCGCGTAGGTTTCACACTCGTTACCCAAACGGTATTTGCTCTGTGCGCCAGTTGCCTGGAAGCACTGCTGTTCGCCGCCGCTGCCGGTCCAGCCAATGCCGGAACGCGCGTAACCGTGGAAATCAACCGCCAGCGCCTGGACGGACATCACGCCTGCCGCGACAGCCACTGCCAGCGGAAGTTTGCGCAGAGTAATCATCATTTTTCTCCTGAGATGGATATTATTATGGGGTGCTTAAACGCCCGGCTCTTTGTGCAGCCGACGACAGGCGGTGCCGTCCTCCCGGAACAGATGGCAACGCTCCGGCGGCAAACCAATGGCGAATACAGCGCCCTCTTCTACCAGCACCACGTCATTCTGGCGGTACACCAGGTTTTGACGTATTGCGGGGATCTGGATATGAATTTGTGTTTCATGACCGAGTTGTTCGACGACCTGCACCACGCCTTCAAGCGTGACGTCGGCAATATCGCTGGGCAGCAGGTGCTCAGGGCGAATGCCTAAAGACATGTTCGCGCCTGCCTGCACGCCCGCGCTGTCTACCGGCAGCCAGACCTGCTGGCGGTTGGGCAACTCCACCTGCACCTGGTCAATGGCGGTGGCCGTAACTTTCACCGGCAGGAAGTTCATCTTCGGTGAGCCGATAAAGCCCGCGACAAAACGGTCTGCCGGGTAGTGATACAGCTCCAGCGGTTTGCCCACCTGCGCCACGCGCCCGGCGTCGAGCACCACGATTTTGTCGGCAAGCGTCATGGCTTCGACCTGGTCGTGGGTGACGTAAATCATGGTGCGCTTAAGGCGCTTGTGCAGACGGGAGATTTCAATACGCATCTGCACGCGCAGCGCGGCGTCGAGGTTAGAGAGCGGCTCATCAAGCAGGAAGACATTTGGCTCGGCGACAAGCGTGCGGCCAATGGCTACGCGCTGGCGCTGACCGCCAGACAGTGCTTTCGGGCGGCGGTCTAAGAGGTGTGCCAGTTGCAGCACTTCGGCCACCTGGGTGACGCGCTGGTTAATCAGGTCTTTTTTTGCCCCTGCCAGCTTCAGGCCAAAAGACATGTTTTCAGCCACGCTTAAGTGCGGATAGAGCGCGTAGGACTGAAACACCATCCCCACGCCGCGTTCAGCGGGCGGAATATCGTTCATGCGCGTCTCGCCGATAAACAAATCGCCGCTGGTAATGGTCTCCAGCCCGGCAATCATGCGCAGCAGCGTTGATTTGCCGCAGCCCGACGGCCCGACAAAGACCACAAATTCGCCTTCGGTAATATCCAGGTTGATGTCCTTAGACACCACCACTTCGCCCCAGGCTTTGGTGACATTGCGCAGCTGTACGCTCGACATGCACATCTCCCTTCATTACGACGTTCTGTCCGCAGACAGGTGAAACAAGCTGTGTCGGACTATGACGGATTGTTTACCAGGGGCAATCCTCCACCCTCAGGCTTTTTTATGGGGGAGGAGACGGGAGGATGAGGAGGTAGACGTCGCGGCAAGTCAGCGGTCCAAAAGGGTATTTTCGTGATCCTGGCGCCAAAACCGGGGGCTTTTTTATGTGCGCCAGCACACATAACTGCCAGTTATGTAACGCAGATCACACATAACAGGGGTGGGGCGTAGGGGGAAGGAGGATGAGAAGCACTTGCCATCAACGCAGACTGAGCAGCGTTAAATCACTCACCTTGTACTCTGTGTATAACGCTTAAAGGATGGGATTATGAATATGAAAACCGGCGCCCGCCTCTTCACGCTGTCAGCGGTATCGGCAATGCTGTTCTCTGCCTCGGCATTTGCCAAAATTGAAGAAGGCAAACTGGTTATCTGGATAAACGGCGATAAAGGCTACAACGGCCTGGCTGAGGTCGGTAAAAAGTTCGAGAAAGACACCGGCATTAAAGTCAGCGTTGAACATCCTGATAAGCTGGAAGAGAAATTCCCGCAGGTTGCCGCAACCGGCGACGGCCCTGACATCATTTTCTGGGCCCACGACCGTTTTGGCGGTTATGCACAGTCTGGCCTGCTGGCCGAAATCGCGCCTGACCAGGCTTTCCAGGACAAAGTGTATCCGTTTACCTGGGACGCCGTGCGCTATAACGGCAAGCTGATAGCCTACCCGGTTGCCGTTGAAGCGCTGTCGCTTATCTACAACAAAGACCTGGTGCCAAACCCGCCTAAGACCTGGGAAGAGATCCCGGCGCTCGACAAAGAACTTAAGGCCAAAGGCAAGAGCGCGCTGATGTTTAACCTCCAGGAGCCGTACTTCACCTGGCCGCTGATTGCCGCTGACGGTGGTTATGCGTTCAAGATGGAAAACGGCAAGTACGACGTGAAAGACGTGGGCGTAGACAGCGCGGGTGCCAAAGCGGGCCTGGGCTTCCTGGTTGACCTTATCAAGAACAAGCACATGAACGGCGATACCGATTACTCCATCGCTGAAGCCGCCTTTAACAAGGGCGACACCGCCATGACCATCAACGGGCCGTGGGCGTGGGCTAACATTGATAAGAGCAAGGTTAACTACGGCGTGACCCTGCTGCCATCCTTTAAAGGCAAAGCCTCTAAACCGTTTGTAGGCGTACTGAGCGCCGGTATCAACGCCGCCAGCCCGAACAAAGAGCTGGCAAAAGAGTTCCTTGAAAACTACCTGATGACCAACGACGGTCTGGACGCGGTCAACAAAGACAAGCCGCTTGGCGCTGTAGCGCTGAAATCCTTCCAGGAGCAGCTTGAGAAAGACCCGCGCATTGCCGCCACCATGCAGAACGCGCAGAACGGCGAAATCATGCCGAACATCCCGCAGATGTCTGCCTTCTGGTATGCCGTGCGCACGGCGGTCATTAACGCCGCAACCGGTCGCCAGACCGTTGACGCCGCCCTGAAAGACGCACAGGGCCGTATCACCAAGTAACCTGAGTATCGCCCCCGCGCCGTGAGGTCGCGGGGGCGTTAAGCCCCATGCTGTAAGAGGAACGACCCCATGGATGCAATGAAAAAGAGCCGCTGGTGGCAAAGTGATGCGCTGAAATGGTCAGCCATTGCCGCGCTGGGACTGCTGGTTGGTTATCTTGTCGTTTTAATGTACGCCCAGGGGGAGTACCTGTTCGCCATCCTGACGCTGATATTAAGCTCGGTTGGTCTGTACATTTTTGCTAACCGTCGTGCCTACGCCTGGCGCTACGTTTATCCGGGTCTTGCCGGGATGGGGCTGTTTGTCCTGTTCCCGCTGGTCGCCACCATCGCTATCGCCTTCACCAACTACAGCAGCACCAACCAGCTCACCTTTGAGCGCGCGCAGCAGGTGCTGATGGACCGCCAGTATCAGGCAGGCAAAGCGCTGAACTTTGGCCTGTATCCGGCAGAGGATAAATGGCAGCTGGCGCTCAGTGAAGGCGACACTCACTATGTTTCTGAGCCGTTTTCTTTCGGCGGTACACAAACGCTGGAAATGAAAGCGGCCCCGGCGCTGCCGCAGGGCGAGCGCGCCACACTGCGCGTTATCACCCAGAACCGCCAGGCGCTGAGCGATATCACCGCCGTAATGCCTGATGAAAGCAAGCTGATAATGAGCTCGCTGCGCCAGTTCTCCGGCACACGCCCGCTGTATACGCTGGCGGATGACGGCCTGCTCACTAACAACCAGAACGGCAACCGCTATCGCCCGAACGACACCATTGGCTTTTACGAAGCGGTGGATGCGAACAACGCCTTTACCGGTGAGCAACTCAGCCCCGGCTATACCGTGACCATCGGCTGGGACAACTTCACCCGCGTGTTTACCGATGAGGGCATCCAGAAGCCGTTCTTCGCCATCTTTGTCTGGACCGTGGTGTTCTCTATCCTGACGGTGATTTTGACCGTGGCCGTCGGCATGGTGCTGGCGTGCGTGGTGCAGTGGGAGTCACTCAAGGGCAAAGCGATTTACCGCGTGCTGCTGATTCTGCCTTACGCCGTGCCGTCGTTTATCTCCATTCTTATCTTCAAGGGGCTGTTCAACCAGAGCTTCGGGGAGATAAACATGATGCTGAGCGCGCTGTTTGGCATTAAACCGGCCTGGTTTAGTGACCCGACCACCGCGCGTTCGATGATAATCATCGTCAACACCTGGCTTGGCTACCCGTACATGATGATCCTGTGCATGGGGCTGCTAAAAGCGATCCCAGACGATCTGTACGAAGCCTCGGCAATGGACGGCGCAGGCCCATTCCAGAACTTCTTTCGCATTACCCTGCCGCTGCTGATTAAGCCGCTGACGCCGCTGATGATCGCCAGCTTCGCCTTTAACTTTAACAACTTCGTGCTGATACAGCTTCTGACCAACGGCGGCCCGGACAGGCTTGGCACCACCACGCCTGCGGGCTATACCGACCTGCTGGTGAGCTATACCTACCGTATCGCCTTTGAAGGCGGCGGTGGCCAGGACTTTGGCCTTGCGGCCGCTATCGCGACGCTTATCTTCCTGCTGGTAGGTGCGCTCGCCATCGTTAACCTGAAAGCCACGCGCATGAAATTTGACTAAGGAGGGCGACGACAATGGCTATGGTGCAACCCAAATCTCAAAAGCTGCGACTATTCGCAACTCATCTGCTACTGCTGCTGTTTATTGCGGCCATTATGTTCCCGCTGCTGATGGTGATTGCCATCTCGCTGCGCCCCGGTAACTTTGCAACGGGCAGCCTCATCCCGGACCAGATTTCCTGGGAGCACTGGAAGCTGGCACTGGGCTTTAGCGTGGAGCACGCCGACGGGCGCATTACGCCGCCACCGTTCCCGGTGCTGCTGTGGCTGTGGAACTCCATCAAAGTGGCGGGTATTACCGCACTCGGCATTGTGACGCTCTCCACGACCTGCGCCTACGCCTTTGCCCGTATGCGTTTTCCGGGCAAAGCCACACTGCTCAAAGGGATGCTGATTTTCCAGATGTTCCCGGCGGTGCTGTCGCTGGTAGCGCTGTATGCCTTGTTTGACCGCCTCGGCCAGTACATTCCGTTTATTGGGCTTAATACCCACGGCGGGGTGATTTTTGCCTACCTCGGTGGCATTGCGCTGCACGTGTGGACGATTAAAGGCTACTTCGAAACCATCGACAACTCGCTGGAAGAAGCCGCCGCGCTGGACGGTGCCACGCCGTGGCAGGCCTTCCGCCTAGTGCTGCTGCCGCTGTCGGTACCGATTCTGGCGGTGGTGTTTATTCTGTCGTTTATTGCCGCGATTACCGAAGTACCCGTCGCCTCGCTGCTGCTGCGTGATGTGAACAGCTATACGCTGGCGGTAGGTATGCAACAGTATCTCAACCCGCAGAACTACCTGTGGGGCGACTTCGCGGCGGCGGCGGTGCTGTCTGCCATCCCGATTACCGTGGTGTTCCTGCTCGCACAACGCTGGCTGGTGAGCGGCCTGACAGCAGGCGGTGTGAAAGGTTAGTTTTATCCGTCGCGCCGGGTTGCGCCAGCGCGACGGCAATGCCACTGCAACCCTCAATTGTTCTTATTTATGACGTAATTTGGCGGCCGAATGGCCGCTTTTTTTATGGGCATGAGCAACCAGGGAGAGAGCTGGGACAAAGGAGACAAGCAGATGAATATCAGAACTTTCCAAAAAAAGACAATAACGCTCCACCCAACCGGGTTAATGGTTTTTTATTGCGCCAATAACGGCAACCGTTAAATTTTAATAAAATCTATTAGTTTTATATCTGACGTTATATTCCATTTCCCCCTCTCCCTCCGCTCTCTGTTCTTTACGATTAATTTATGATTAATTGCAAATATATGTAAAAGACTGCTCACGGATTGTACTTTGACTGGCACGTTGGCCGGTCGGTTTTTACAGGGACTCAGGGATGAAGATTTGCCGTACCGCCATATTACTGGTGGCGAGCGTTGCCGCCTGCGCCAGCGCCGCCCCGCTGACACCAGCCGATCGCGACACCGTTCGCCAGCAACAGCAGCAACTGCTGGACCAGAGTCAGCAACAGCGCGACGAGCTGGAGCGCAGCACGCCGCTGGTGCGCTCGCCACAGCCTGCGCCGGACGTCTCCACCCCCGGCCCCTGTTTCACTATTCATACCATTACGCTGGATAACGCCACGCTGATTTCCGCACGCGCGCAGGAACGGTTATTGTCCGAGTGGCGAGGTCAGTGCCTGGACATGGCGCATATCACCCAACTCACGAATACCGTTTCCGACTGGTATATCAGCCGGGGCTACATCACCAGCCGGGCGTTTCTCACTGAACAGGATTTGTCGTCCGGCACGCTACACATCGCGGTGCTGGAAGGCCGCTTACAGGCGGTGCGCCTGGACGGTAAGTCCGCGCGTCAGCTTAAAATGGCCTTCCCCGGCCTTGACGGGCGCATCCTTAACCTGCGCGATATCGAGCAGGGCATGGAGCAGATTAACCGCCTGCGAAGCACGCCGGTGCAGATTGAAATCCTGCCGGGCGATAAGGCCGGGTACTCCATCGTTAACCTCACCGCCACGCCGGAATTTCCTTTTAATGGGTCAGTCAGCTTCGACAACAGCGGCCAGAAGAGCACCGGCACCGGGCAGTTCGGCGGCGCGCTCACCGGCAACAACCTGCTCGGCATTGCCGACAAGTGGTTTGTGAGCGGCGGGCGCAGCAGCGATTTTTCAACCAGCCATGATGCGCAGAACTTCGCCGCAGGTGTGAGCGTGCCGTACGGCTACGGCCTGCTCGACTACAGCTACAGCTGGAGTAACTACCAGAGCACCATTGATAACAACGGCTGGCCGTGGGAGTCCACCGGCGACACCGAAGCCCACCGCCTGAACGGCTCCTGGGTACTGTTCCGCAACAGCGATATCAAAACCGGCGTCTCGCTGGGCCTGAATCACCGCATCAGCCGCAACTATCTCGAAGGCGTGAAGCTTGAAAGCAGCAGCCGCAAGCTCACCAGTTTGCTGGCTGGTGTGAACCACACCCAGAAAGTCGCCGGCGGCGTGGCCACGTTTAACCCGGCGTACACCCAGGGCGTGCCGTGGTTTGGTGCCGAGAACGACAACCATAAGGTGGGCGACGTGCCACGCGCGGAGTTCAGGAAATGGAGCCTCAGCGCCAGCTTCCAGCGCCCGGTGGTGGGCGACCTGTGGTGGCTCAGTAGCGTCTACGGCCAGTGGTCGCCGGACCGACTCTACGGCAGCGAGCGCCTCACTATAGGCGGCGAAAGCTCGGTACGCGGCTTTAAGGAGCAGTACCTGTCGGGTGATAACGGCGGCTACTGGCGAAATGAACTGAGCTACCCGCTGTTCGCGTTACCGGTTGTGGGTCAGGTCAGCGGGTTTGTGGCACTCGACGGCGGCTGGCTGAAGCAGGACGACCAGGACATGTACGCCAGCGGCACGCTGTGGGGCTCGGCCCTCGGCCTGACAACCGCTAACCGCTGGTACTCCAGCCAGTTTACCGTGGGTGTGCCGGTGGATTACCCGCACTGGCTGAAGCCGGACCACGTCAGTATTTATTATCGCGTTGCATTTGCGTTTTAAGGGATGAGACAGGTTATGGACAACAATAAAAACGATACCGTTAACAACATGAACGTACGTTTCTCTCAGCGCCTGCTGAGTTACCTCATCAGCGCCCTGCTGGCAGGCCAGCCGGTGGCTCCGGCGCTGGCGGCAGCGATTACGCCCACTGGCAGCGCGAAGATGGACAAGGCGGCTAACGGCGTGCCGGTGGTCAATATCGCCACGCCGAACGGCGCGGGCGTGTCCCATAACCAGTTCAAAGACTACAACGTCGGCAAAGAGGGCCTCATCCTCAACAACGCCACCGGCAAACTCAACCAGACCCAGCTTGGCGGCCTGATTCAGAGTAACCCGAACCTGAAGGCAGGCCTGGAAGCCAGAGGCATCATTAACGAAGTCACCGGCACGAACCGCTCACAGTTGCAGGGCTACACCGAAGTGGCGGGCAAGGCCGCGAACGTGATGGTCGCCAACCCCTATGGCATTACCTGTAACGGCTGTGGCTTTATCAACACCCCGAACGCCACGCTCACCACCGGTAAACCACAGTTTGACGCCGCCGGTAACCTGCTGGCGCTGGATGTGTCGAAAGGCTCAATTATCGTTGAAGGCCAGGGACTGGACGCCAGCGCCAGCGACGCGCTGTCTATCATCACACGCGCCACCGAAGTAAACGCGGCTATTCACGCGAAAGATTTATCCGTGACCGTGGGTGCCAACCGCGTGGCGGCAGACGGCAGCACCCGGGCAATTGCTGGTGAAGGGGCCGCCCCTGCGGTGGCGGTGGACACCAGCGCACTCGGCGGTATGTATGCCAACCGCATCCGGCTGGTGTCCGGCGAAAAAGGTGTCGGGATTAACCTTGGCAACCTGAATGCGCGCCAGGGCGATATCCGGCTTGATGCCAGCGGCAAAATCACGCTTAACAACAGTCTGGCGAGCGGCAGCACGGCCATTAACGCGCAGAGCGTGGCGCTCGGCGGTGACCACAAAGCAGGCGGCAGTCTGGCGGTGACCAGCACCGGGGATATCACGCAAACCCAGGGCTCACTGAATACCGATAAAGACCTGCAACTGAGCGCGGGGGGCACGCTCACACTCAGCAACAGCCTGGCAGCGGGCAACAGTACGCTTAAGGGCAGGGAGATAGCGCTGTCCGGTACTCACCGTGCAGGCGGTAACCTGAGCGTAAGCGGCGCGGATATGGCGCTGAATACTGCCGCGCTGACGGCTGGCACAAATCTGCAACTGAGCGCTGACGGCAAACTCGCACAGAGCGGCGGTAAAGTCACCGCCGGACAGGATATTGCCCTTAATGCAAAAACACTGACGCAGAACGCAGCCGCACAGGCGGATGCAGCGCGCAACATTGCAATTAACGCCCGCGACAGCGCCACTTTGCAGGGCAAAATGACGGCGACACAGCAGCTGGCGCTTTCCGCTGACACACTCAATAACAGCGGACAACTGGCAGCAGGTGGCGCGGCGACGGTGAAATCCACCTCACTGACTAACAGTGGCACGTTACAGGGCGGCACCGTTGCCGTTAACAGCACGTCAGTTACGAATACCGGTAGCCTGGCAAGCAGCAGCACGCTGGATATCACCGCACAGAACCTCACCCAGCAGGGCCGCGTGGGTGCGAAAGGCAAAGCCACGCTGGACGTCACGCAGAAACTCGCTAACAGCGGCAGCACCGTGACCGATGATACGCTGACAATTAACGCCGCCACGCTTACGCAGGACGGCACGCTGTCCGGCGTGAAAGGTCTGAGCGTTACCGCGACCACGCTCACCAGCGGCGTGAAGTCCGTCACCCACAGCGACGCTGGCGTGACGCTGAACGCACAGACGGCAGTGCTTAACGGCGAAACCAGCGCCGGAACCACCCTTACCGTCAAAGGCCAGCAGCTGACCACCCAGGCAGGCGCACAGCTGCAAAGTGGCGCGGACATGACGCTTGAAGCAGCGAAAACCACGCTCAACGGCACTCAGGCGGCAAAAGGCGCTTTGACCGTAACGGCCAGCGACAGCCTCACCCACGGCGGCAACAGCACCGGCAGCGCCGTGAATCTCAGTGCCGGAACGCTAACCAACAGCGGCATTGTCGAAAGCCCGGAACTGACGGTTAACGCAAAAACACTCACCAACAGCGGCACGTTGAACGGCACCCGGACGCTGGATATCACTGCCGATACGCTGCAAAACCAGGTGCAGGGCGTGCTGTACAGTGACAGAAACCTGATGCTGACCGCTCCGGCACTGACCAACGCCGGGACGATTTCCGCGCCCTTACTTGCTGTTGACAGTCAGACGGTAACCAACAGCGGGCTGATACAGGGCCGCCAGACCCTGAGCCTGCTGGCACATTCATTTGATAATCAGGCGCAGGGCGTTCTCCATAGCGCAGGTGATTTCACCCTGAACCTGCCGGAATGGCGCAATGCGGGGACTGTCGCCAGCGACGGTCAACTGACGCTCAAGGGCGACATTCTGACCAACAACGGGTTGGTACAAGGCAGTAAGGCGCTGACGGTGGAAGCCACACAGCTGGATAACCTGGCAGACGGCGTACTGTACAGTGGTTCACGCCTGGCGCTGAAAACCCCGGCGCTCACTAACGCCGGTGAAATATCGGCCCCGCTGTTGAGCATTGAGAGTCAAACGCTCACCAACAGCGGGCAGATTCAGGCCAGCCAGACGCTGAGCCTGCTGACAAATTTACTGGATAACCAGGCAAGCGGCGTAGTTTACAGCGCCACAGACCTGGCGCTTAACCTGCCGGAACTGCACAACGCGGGAACCCTTGCCAGCGGCGGGCAACTGGCGTTAACCGGCACCACACTCACCAACAGCGGCCTGTTGCAGGGCGGCTCTGGCCTGAGCGTCTCCGGCGATACCTTCAGCCAGAGCGCCACGGGCCGCACACTCAGCGGTGGCGCCGTTGACCTTACTGTCGCCACACTCACCACCGAAGGCGCCCTCCAGGGGCTTTCCGCACAGGTGCAGGCAGACAACTGGCTGCACAGTGGTTCACTGATAGCTACCAAAGGCCTTACCGCCAGCGTGAACGGCACGCTGGTGAACAAGGGTGACCTGCTGAGTCAGGGTGAGGTGAATATCACCTCAAACACGCTCGACAACCAGGGCGACCTGTTGAGTGACGGTGATATGCAACTCACCGGTAACCAGCTTACCAACAGCGGCGCACTCCAGGGCAACCGCCTGACGCTCTCTCAGACGCGTATCGACAACACCGGCACCGCCATTGGCCTGCAGGCGCTGACGCTGGCGTCTCGCCTTGATATGGCTCAACCGCTACTGACGCTGGTTAATGGGGGTTCCCTGCTGACTCAGGGTACGCTTGCTATTACTGGCGGCGAGATCCAGAACTCCGGCACCTGGCAGGGCCAACAGATACTGTTGGATGCTCAGAGCCTGACCCACGATGGCACTATCCAGAGCGCCGATGCCCTCAGCTTCACCCTGCGCGACGGTCTGACCACCAGCGCAGACAGTAAAATCAGCGCGAATGGCACGGCGGCCCTCAGTGCGCTGGCCCTGACCAATCAGGGGCAGTGGATTGCAGGCAACCTGACGGTAAAAGGCACCTCGCTTAATAACAGCGGTGACATCACTGGCGTTAACAGCCTTGCTGTGGCGCTCACCGGCGACCTGATGCAGAGCGGCGATATGATTAGCGCGGGCAAGCTGGTGCTCGATGCCGCAAATATCGTCCACAGCGGACGCATTCAGGGTGCAGACGTCGCCGTTACTGGCGACACGCTCAACAACGAAGGCCACATTCAGGGCGACAGCGTGCTGGCGCTGACACTCAGCGACACACTCACCAACCACAACACGATGTTGAGCCAGGGTACGTTGACGCTGAAAACACCGACGCTGATTAACTACGGCATCATTCAGGGTGCAGGCAATACCACGCTTAACGCCACACAGAAGGCCATAAATGAGGGCAAAATTCTCTCCGGCGGCACGCTGACATTTGACACCCCCGCGCTTACCAGTAGCGGCTGGTTGCAGGCGACAGAACTGTTGCTCAATGCCGCCACGCTTAATAACAGCGGCACCCTGCTGGCGCAACAGAAAGCCACTCTTACCGGCACAGAGTTCACCAACACTGGCACGGCGCAAGCAAACGCACTTGCGGTTAACCACCAGACGTTGAACAACGACGGAACACTGCTCGGCAACAGCAACCTGAACGTGACGGCAAAGAACATTAACCAGCAGACAAACGGCAAACTGTTCACTGGCGGCGACCTGCTGCTTAACAGCACCGCCCTCACCTCGCTGGGCCAGCTGGTAGCGCTCGGCAACCTGACGCTGAAGCTGACGAATGCGTTTACCGCGCAAAACGTGATTGCGGCGGGCAAACAACTGACGATTGAAAGTGCCGGGAATATCACGAATGCCAGCACCGTGCAGGGTAACGGCGTAACGCTGACGGCAGGCGGCAAGCTGATTAACCAGGGGCAAATCACCACCGGCAGTGCTGCGAGCAGCTTAAGCGGCTCGCACATAGCCCTGACCGCAGGCAGCACGCTACAGGCAGGTGGTGATGTAGCGCTGAGTAGCCGCAGCGACATCCTGCTGGACGGCTTTACCGGTGCAGCAGGCAGCCTGACGCTGAACGCCACGACTTCCATTATCAACACCGCGCTGCTGTATGCGGGCAACAACATGAAGCTGCTGGCAAACAGCATCCAGAACCTGCGCGGCGATATCCTGGCGGGCAACAGCCTGTGGATGCAGAAAGATGCAGCGGGTACGGCTAACAAAGAAGTGGTGAACACCTCCGGGACGATTGAGACACAGAACGGCGATATCACGATTAAGACGGCCAGTCTGGAGAATAAATGGGAGCATATGGAAGTTGAGGTTCTTCCTGAGCAACCTGTAGTTACCTATCCCTGGGTTACGATGGCAGAAGCTGTTGTTCCGGCTGGCTATTTACCGAGGAGTGAATATGGCTATTTCATTACTTCCTTTTCTGGAAGTGGGTCGGGAGCCCCAGGGTTTTTCCCTGACTCTTATGCGACTCCTTACGAAGACTATTGGGTAAAAGAATTCGCGGTACTTGAATCAGAAGTGAGGGTTAACGCTTCTGGTGGTGCTTCACGCATAGCCTCTGGGCAAGATCTGATAATCCAGGCAGACTTATTTAATAACCAGGCAAGCAGCATTCTTGCACAACGTCATGCATCGCTAAGTGGAACAACACTGAAAAACCAGTCCTGGGAAACAGGGAAAAGCACCATTTACCAGGTTTACGAGTATGGTTATGGGCAGCCTTATGTGCGTAAAGCTACTTCTCACGAGCCGTCCGAAGCAAGGGGAAATACCTATAGCAATATTACCTATCTCGCAACCGGAAAGATAAGGAAAGAATTTACAGGTGATAGCTCACTATATCGCTCCGTCATTCAGGCTGGCGGAAACATCACTGCAAACTTTACGGACAATCTCAGTAATACCACGCTGACAGCCAATACGGGCGGCGTGACCGGTACCCTGAGCGCGCCGACTCTCAACACACTCAGCGACCAGAGCATCGGTAGCGGCGTGCAGGCCGAAAATCTGACCGGTGCAGAAAGCGTAGCGATCGGCTCCCCGCAGTGGCAGGACCAGCTTAACGGTGCGCTCCAGCAAATCAGTGGTGGCAGCCCCCTGGATAGCAATACTCCGAACACCAATGCCCCGGGTAACGTAGATACCAGTACGTATCCACTGCCGTCTGGTAATAACGGTTATTTCGTCACCTCAACCGATCCAGACAGCCCGTACCTCATCACCGTCAACCCCAAGCTGAACGGCCTCGGCCAACTCGATGAGAACCTGTTTGGTGATTTGTATGCTCTGCTCGGCATTCAGCCAGGCCAGGCACCGCGTGAAACCGCAAGCCAGTACACCGACCAGAATCAGTTTCTGGGCTCGGCGTACTTCCTCGACCGGCTTAACCTGAACCCGGACTACGACTACCGCTTCCTGGGCGATGCCGCGTTTGATACCCGCTATGCCAGCAATTACATCCTTAATCAGACCGGTAGCCGCTATATCAACGGCGTGGGTTCTGACCTGGAGCAGATGCGCAGGCTGGTTGATAACGCCGCAGTCGCCTCCGAATCGATGGGCCTCAAATTTGGCGTAGCGCTGACGGCTGAGCAAATTGCGGCACTCGACAGCAGCATCATCTGGTGGGAAGCCGCTGTGGTGAACGGCCAGACGGTAATGGTGCCGAAGGTCTATCTGTCACCAAAAGATGTGACCGTCCATGACGGCAGTGTTATCAGCGGCAATGACGTGATGCTGACCGCAGGCAACATCACCAACAACGGCGGCACCCTGACGGCGCAAAATAACCTGACTGCCAACAGCCAGAACAGCCTCAGCAACCTGAATGCCGGGCTTATCAGCGCCGGTAACGGTCTGCAACTGAGTGCGCTGGGCGATATCAATAACGTCAGCTCCACTATCAGCGGTAAAACCGTTCAGCTTGAAAGTATCGGCGGCAGTATTAACAACACCATGCTGACAGAGCGACTGGGCCTTTATGCGACCGGCAAGCGCGGCGAGTCTGTCAGCATCACATCCACGCTGACCGGAGACACCGCGTCTATCAACGCAGGTGATGGTCTGCTGATGAAGGCCGGTCAGAACATCAATATTACCGGTGCAAACGTCAGCGCAGGCGGTAGCCTGGCAATGGTGGCCGACGGCGATATCAACGTTAGCGAAAACCAGCTTACCGACAGCTTCAACCGTTCAGGCGTACGTGGCTTAACCAGCATCAACAGTAGCGAAACCAGCAACCAGGGTAGCAACATCACTGCAGGTAACAATCTGGTAATGCAGGCAGGTAACGACCTGACGCTGAGTGCCAGCCATGTAAACGCAGGCAACACGGCACAACTGACAGCAGGCAATGACCTCAATCTCAACAGTGCCGCTACGGCAACCAACAGCCGCCGTGGCAACAGTGAAGCCCACACAACCGGCGTAGACCGCACCACGGTTAGCGCAGGCAATGACCTTATCCTGAATGCGGGGCGTGACCTGAATTCACAGGCCGCCGGACTTGCCGCCGAAGGCAACGTGGGCCTACAGGCCGGACGCGACGTTAGCCTGATGGCCGAGGCCACGACCGAAGGCGACAGCTATCGCGCCCGCAAAAAGGTGAAAATCAACGAGTCAGTACGCCAACAAGGCACTGAGATTGCCAGCGGTGGCGACACCGTGATTATCGCCGGGAGAGATGTTAATTCACAGGCGGCACAGGTGACTGCGCAGGGCGATATTGGTGTCGCCGCAGGGCGCGATATCAATCTCGATACCGCGACAGAAAGCGACTACCGCTATTTCGAAGAAACAAAGACCAAAAAAAGCTTCCTGAAGAAGAAAACAACGCACGTTATTGAGGAAGACAGCGCAACACGTGAACAGGGCACACTGCTGAGCGGCGATAACGTCACGCTTTCAGCAGGCAATAACCTGCTGGTGAAAGGCTCGTCAGTAGTGGGCGATGGCGATGTATCGCTCAGTGCAGGGAATCAGGTTGATATCGTGGCGGCGACCAATACCGACTCCACGTATCGCCTGAAAGAAACGAAAAAGAGCGGCCTGATGGGAACCGGCGGTATCGGTTTTACCATCGGCAGCGCCAAATCGCGCAGCGAGATGAACGAGGACGGCACCACCCAGAGCCAGAGTTTCAGCACGGTGGGCAGCACTGGCGGTAACGTCAGCATCACCGCAGGCGAGCAGGCGCACATTGGCGGTGCTGATCTGGTAGCAAACAAGGACTTGTCCATCACTGGTGACAGCGTGGTGATTGAACCAGGCCGCGACCAGCGCACCCGCGATGAACGCTTTGAGCAGAAATCCAGCGGCCTGACCGTGGCCCTCTCCGGTACGGCAGGCAGTGCGGTGAACAGCGCCATTTCCTCGGCGCAGAGCGCAAAGAGCAGCAGCGACTCACGCCTGGCGGCGCTGCACGGCACACAGTCGGCGTTATATGGTGCGCAGGCCGCGCAGGCGGTGGTCGCCGATATGGCGAAAGGCACCAGCGATGCCTCAAATGCCAACACCATCGGCGTGAGCGCCTCACTGGGCTCACAGTCATCAAAATCATCGTCGCATCTTGAGCAAAACACCTCAGCGGCCAGTACGCTGAGTGCCGGGAACAACGTGAATATCACGGCAACAGGCAGCGATATCACGCTCAGCGGCACGCAGGTGAAAGCCGGTAAGGACGTGGTGCTTGACGCAGCACGTGACGTGAACCTGCTGGCCTCGCAGGATACGCAGAGCCTCAGTGGTAAGAACAAAAGTAGCGGCGGTAGCCTTGGCGTGGGCTTTGGGGCTGGCTCAGGCGGTTCCGGGTTCAGCGTGTCGGCCAGTGCCAACAGCAGCAAGGGTAGTGAGAAAGGTAACGGTGTCTGGCAGAAAGAAACCACGATAGACGCCGGTAACCAGGTCACCCTCACCAGCGGGCGTGACACCACGCTTGCCGGTGCACAGGTGAGCGGCAACAAGATAACCGCTGACGTGGGCCGTGACCTGACTGTCACCAGCACCCAGGACAGCGATTATTACAACAGTAAACAAACCAGCGTGAGCGGTGGCCTGAGCTACGCCCAGGTGGGCGGGCTGTCGGGCAACATTAACGCCAGCCGTGACAAGATTAACAGTAGTTACGACTCGGTACAGGAGCAGAGTGGGCTGTTTGCAGGCAGCGGCGGGTTTGATGTCACCGTGGGTAAACACACCCAGCTGGACGGTGGCGTGATAGCCTCTACGGCAACGCCGGACAAAAACAACCTCGATACCGGTACGCTCGGCTGGAGCAACATTCACAATAAAGCAGCGTTTGAATCGCAGCATTCCGGTGCCGGGATAAGCACCGGCGGTAACGCCGGTGACAACTTCCTCGGCAATATGGGTAATGTGCTGGCCGTTGCCGGTGGTAACAGCGGCAACGCTGAAGGCACCACGAAAGCCGCCGTGAGCGAAGGCTCTGTTACCGTTCGCGATAAGCATAACCAGCAGCAGGATGTGGCGGCGCTGAGCCGGGATGTGGAGAACGCCAACGGCAGCATCGCGCCCATTTTCGACAAAGAAAAAGAGCAGCGGCGGTTGCAGGAAGTACAGCTGATAGCCGAAATTGGTAACCAGCTTGGCGATATCGCCCGCACCCAGGGCGAGATTAATGCCCTGAATGCGGGTAAGGCAGAACTACTTAAAAACCATGGGCTTGTGGAACCCGGTCTGAATGCGAGTAAAGAAGAAAAAGCGCTGTATCAGCAGCGACTCGCCGACTCGCCAGCTTATAAGACGGCGATGCAGGAATGGGGTGTCGGTAGCGATATTCAGCGGGCAATTCAGTCAGCCACCGGCGCTTTGCAGGGATTAGCCGGCGGCGATATTGCAGCCGCACTGGCAGGTGCCTCGGCACCACAGATTGCACATTTGTTGAAAAAAACCGAAGGTGATATCGCTATTAACACCCTCGCCCATGCCATTCTTGGGGGGGCGGTAGCATCGCTTCAGGGCGGTAACGTGCTGGCTGGCGCTGCCGGAGCCGCCTCAGCAGAGCTTGCGGCGCGGGCCATTATGGCCTCACTGTATCCGGGTAAGAAAGCAAGTGACCTGACGGAAGCTGAAAAGCAGAAGGTTAGCGCGCTGGCTACTGTCGCCGCTGGCCTGGCAGGCGGAATTGCAGGAGACAGTACAGGAAGCGCCGCTACTGGCGCACAAAGCGGGAAGAATGCGGTTGAGAATAATTTATTAGGTGGCAGCGAAGATGCTCAGGCTGCCTGGATACGACAGCATGGCATTGATATGTCAAGTTGTGACACGGCACCTTCTTCCGATAGTTGCCAGAAAGCAAAAAATGAACGTGACGCGGTAGGGCTTGCTCTGGCAACTGGCAGTGTGGCTTTGGTGCCAGGCAGTGCTCAAGCTATGTGGGCATTGGGCGCCGGTGCGAATGCGGGCATTAGCTATCTTGCAGATGGCGCAGTTGACCCTGCTAACGCAGCAATAGCAGGATGGGTCAACGTAATTACTATGGGTAACGGATTTATGGGAACGGTGAGTTGGAACGCAGCTGGAGGAGCACTGGGTAACTGGATTGATGATAAAGATCCGTTAACCGGAGCAATCACAAATGGAGTTGGTGCTGCTGCTGGCTATGGTATAGGTAAGGGGCTGTCGATAGGTACCAATGCGGGGGTTAACTGGTGGAAAGGCGGCTGGGATCCGAAATATAACGCAGAATTAAGAAAGTTCACTGAAGTTAAAGGAGAGTTTGGAATTTCGAAAGAAGTAACGCCAAGTAACTTTCCAAGTTCAATTGGTGATGTTGGCGGTAGTATTACTTCAGAAGCCGGAGGTAAATATACTGAGTACAAAATGAAATCAGAAGGGGATAAAAAATGAAGCCACGGAACTCAATACTTCTACTGTTATTTTTTATTGTGCTTAGTATGGTTTCAATTTTTTTAACTGGGCTGGCTTTATACACATGTGGAGAAGTTTTTTTCTTTCTTTACAAAGGAGTTCCGATGTCTTTTACATCTGAGGCTACATTGTTTATAAGCAAAGTAAGTTTATACATTGGCAGCTTTTCAGGACTTATGCTATGGATTTCCAATATATTAAAAAACAAGTGATTTTCATTGTTTAGCTTTAGCTCATCAGCTAAGGCTATTTCATTGTTGTTGAGAATAATGCGCTGTTGTCGTTTTTGAAGTTGATGCTGCGCTACATAAACAGATAATGGATGCTGCTGTGCCTCAAAGGCCTCTTCCAGGAGTGCCTAAAGATCCTAATGCTCCAAAAGTTGTTGATCCTAAAAAAGGACTGTAAGCATCCCGGTAAACCGACCCATTCACATTTGGAGATCTTCCGACCTACTGATTGCGCCGCCCCCTTCACTCCCGCTTAAGCCGGCTGGTGTTACACAGCCACAGCGTAATAACCAGCAGCAAAATCGCGCCAGCGTGCAATAGTACGTCCGACGCGGATTCATGATCGATAATGATCAGGCGCACAATGGCAGTAATGCCAATGTAAACGAAGTAGCGCAGCGGAAAATGGTAGCCGGACTGAAAGTACTTCACGATAAGCGCAATGAACTCAAAGTAAAGAAACCAGACCAGCAGCCCGCCTACCAGCTGATATTTTGTGACTGGCTCAGACTGGGCGAAAAGCACATACGCCAGGCGCAGGGTTTCGCGGCCAAGAAAAACCATCAGTATTATCGCCAGACTCAACAGTCCGGCGTTAAGTACTGTCTGGAGCACTCTGGCAACCGTTTCGGCCGTTTTATGGGGGGTGGGATGCATCGCAATAACGCCTTTTATAGAATCACTGTTGCCAGTTATAACTCAAAACGTGATATTCATCACACTTTAAATGCATCATCGCGATGTATGACGGGCGTTAGCCCAGACGTAATATACACCCGTTTCAGTGCAGCACATCCTCAGGACACACCGGCTCGGCCTGAGCCTGCGGATGGTGCATCACCCACAAAAACAGTTCGTACTTATTCTCCAGCCCCAGCCGGTTCATCAGTCGTCGTTTGACCTGACTGATGTTCTTTATCGTAATATCCATCATTTGTGATATTTCGCGGGTGTTCTTTCCTTCAGCCAGGTATTTAAGAATCAGTGCATCTCGTGCTGATAGCCGACAACCCACGGTATTTTTAAAATGCTTTGTGCGCGTAGGGTTCTTGTTGGCGATTAATTCATTCAGAAAAGTTTGAATGCTAATTAAATTTTCAACGGGAAACACTCGCTGGTCGCTTTCCAGCGTCACGCGCATCTTTTTCGCCGCGTAGGAATAAGACTCTTTAAGAACAAAATCGCTTTCTGCCTCCCCGCTATGCTCACCGTAATCAAAGTAAAGCGTGATATCGCTATTAATTGGCTTCAGGTCTCTGACGGCCATCATAAAACCAAAAATCAGAAAGCGGTTTCTGGTATCCAGACGAATACAATAGGATCTCGACATTGAATAACTCCTTCAGGAAAGAAGATTATTGGAATAACAGCAGTGCGTCGGGGTCAGTCTGGAAATGCCTGTTATTGATTACTACACAATATTTCTTCACAACCATACACTTACAACACAAACAGATTACTCTCCCGCCAGTAATATCCCTGGCCCAGCCCAACACCTGCACTTACGGCCTGTTGCAAATCATTCTCGTTTTCTATTCCCTCAATCAGTAGAGGTACATCCGGTAAATGCTTCACCAGTATTTTAGCCTCATGGTTTAAATATCCCTGCAACAGCTCAGAACGAGCCAACTTTATCCCGTCAAAATTATTGCGGATATCATCCATGCTCATCAGGTCCTCCAGGCTAAAGTCATCTACCCATACATCTACACCACTGCGTCTGACCTTCATTACCTGTGAGATAAAACGGCTGCGGCTGGCGGCAGAGAAATACTTGAGTAGCGAGAAGTCAGAGACTTCAATACATATGTTGTGCTGCGCACCAATGAAGCGGATATCGTCCTCGCTCAGATGCACAAATCCATCAATGCTGAGGTTGAAAAACAGCCGTTCGGTAGTGACAACGCTGCGCACGCTTTCAATTTGTATTCTCAACAGGTTGATGATGTATCCCGAGGCCTGCTGACTAAACCATGTTTCAGCGCTATAGCCCGGCTGTAATACCGACAGCACTTCGTAGCCGTACAGACAGCCGTTATTGATATCCATAAATGGCTCAAGGCGAAACGAACTCACGGGCGGCAATAATAGATTACTCATAGGCATAACGGACCATAATAGTGATGAATTTTCCTAAAATAAAAATAAAGAAAACAAACAGAAGCACGGCATTATATTGCAGCAATGCCGTTGCAAATTCCCGCCTGTAGTTTTGCCTTAGCGAATTAACGTAACTCAAGGCTGCGAAGATGTCCTGTAACAACTGGAAACAGGTTGCCAGTAGATTTACGAATTAATTCCTGGCAACGCCGTATGCAATATAAATTATCATTATGATTTCCAGGGTGGCAACTTATAATCCGCACAGCCTGGGACATTGAGATTTTTCCTCACAGCGTTAAATATGGATATATAATTCCACATTACATATGGTTACAAAAACACTATTATTGCCAGTAATTATAGTGAGTTACATGAAATTGTAATGCGGTTGTTAATTTTAATAACCGATTTTCTGTTGTCTTTTTGTTTAATTTATTCCACGTTTGAAACTTGCCTGTAATCTATAAAATAAAGTATGCGCCTTTAACGATATATTGTGCTGCAACTCAATAATAGCGGATAACAACCTCGCCAGAAGACCCAAAATACGGTAATTAATTATCAATTAGCTGTAGCAATAATAATTATCTACGGTTTAGCAGGATGATTTTTATAAAAAATCCCCCACTGCAAACCAGCGAGGGATTTACGCGTATGAGGTTAGCGTAAGTGAACGTTGCGGTCGCTGGTCATGCCATAGAGCTCGTATTTGCGCCCAAGCATCTGGCCACCGTCGCGGGTCAGCGGCGTCCAGCCGACCTGCGCACGGCTGCGCGTCGGCCCTGCTGAGAAGAGATCCAACGGCACCGAGATATACACGCCTTTGGTGAACTCCCCTTCACCGTATTCATTCTTTGAGACGTTGGTGATGGTGGCGTAACCGCCCACCACCACGCCGCTGTCGAAGTGTTTCGAAATATCGAGCGTGCCGCCCTTATCACCCGCCAGGTACTGGCCGACACTCGCTTTCACCGTCACGCCATCGACAAACGGCGGCGTCCAGTACGCGGTGAGATGACCGGTTTTCACGCTGTAATCGGTGAAGGTCATCATGTCCTGGGCGCTGCGCCAGTCGCGCTGTTTGACATAGTTGGCGTTCAGACCAAACGCCCAGTTACTGTCGAGCGGGCGATACAGCACTTCTGCGCCCACGCCGCCGAACATGGTTTCCAGATAGCCGCCGTAGGCCTGGCCGTACCAGCCTTTACCGAAGTACTGGAAGTAGTTTGCTTGCAGGTTGTTCACATAGACGTCGTTTTGCACATACTCACGCACGTGGGTACGCACGCGCGGCAGGTGTGAGTCCTGTGGCGGATTGGTGTAATTAAACTTGTCGTAGTTGTTGGTCAGATTGGCAAATACGCTACCGGAGGTCAGCAGGTGATCCGTCAGCCACAGGTCGGCTGACCCCATCACGCCCAACTGGTACATGTAGAAGTTTTCCGGGCCACCGACGGACTGATTGAGCACCGGATCAATGGAATAACCAAAGCGCGATTTATCGATATACCAACCCTGTTCGGTGCTCTGCGGCACCACCGGATCGACGCGCTTTTGCACCAGCGACGTCTCATGGCCCAGCGGCTCGCCTTCGAGGTGGCGGCGCAGGCTGTCAACGTCAGTTTCGGTCGTCACCTGCGGCAGGTTGACGCGGTTTTCCGTGACGCGGATGGTGCGAATACCGTCCGGCAGGTCGTTCATGCTGATACGGTTGGCGCGCTCAATGCCTTCACGCGAATCGCGATATTTTACCTGCTCACCCGTCACATACAGCGTATCGCCCTTCACCTGAATCTTCGCAGCGTCCAGCCCGGCATTGTATTTGAGCATTGTCAGCTGATTGGCCGCTACGCTGTGCTGCAAAATGGCGTCCTGCGGTTGCGGCTGATAGTCCGCACGGCGGTTGTCGTTATAAGACGGCTTCAGGTCGTTGAAATTGGTGCGCAGCGTAAAACCAAACGTAAACGTGTTACCACGCTGGTAACCGACGTTAACATCGGCCCAGTCGGCCACGCGATAAATCGCTCCCACGTTAAATTTACTTTTCTGGTCAAGTTTACCGGCGTAGTCGCCGCTGTAGTCGTTGCCTTCGTATTCGAGCTTCAGGCGTAACGGCTGCCAGGGCGTCTGGTACTCTACGCCGCCAAACAGCGAGGCCGGACCGTGGAACATGTTGCTGGCGCTAAAGGAGCCTGCCGCGCCGTTGCTGTTGTCGCGCACACAGTACTTGTCGCTGTAGCTGCACAGCGGGTTGCGCACATTGCCCGCCGTACCGAGGTAACCCCAGCCCAGGCCGAGTGAGAAATCAAACGGTCCCCAGGCCTTGCTGGCAACCAGATATTCGCTATCAAACAGGCCAGTGCCGCTGATATCACGCAGCCCCAGCGCCACCTGCGGCCACCAGTAACCTTCCTCCCACAAGCGCAGCTTCACATCGAACGATTTATCTTTGTAGGTCTGATCGCCGGAAAAGGCATCGACTGAGGAATAGCGCCGGGTGCGCACGTCGGTGTAGCGCAGCGTGGTTTCGAGCCACGGCATTAACTGCACCGAGGCAGAGTAAAAGCGGTACTGATCGTTGTCGCGATAGTTGACGCTAAACTCCCCTTCTCGCGCCATGCGCGCGGTGGGGGTCTGCATCAATCCCACGCCGCCAAAATCGGACTGCGAAGGCCCAACCGGTGCGGGATAGCTTTCCGCCTGGCAGGCAGCACTCACCGCCAGCGCTAAAAAACTGTAGAGGTAACGTGTCTTCATCAATCCGGTATCCGGTGGGTCAGAGAGTGGAGAATCTGCTCATTGAGGCCGTCCCAGGCATGGGAGAAGAAGTGGCTGGCAAAGCCGACAAAAATCACGCTGCCCGGCGTGGGTTCGACGTGGCGCGCGTTCCAGTAAGCCACCGGAGCTTTTAGCGTTTTGCCATCGGGATAGATAACCCAGGCATAACTGCGCTCGCCGCCGCTAAGGGTGCTGATGCCATTGAGGTATTCATCCACCGAGCGCCCTGGCACATAGGTTTTTTTGCCCGGCGCGCTGACAAGCCCCATTAGCGTCACGCTGGCAGGCTGCTGGCCAACCCACAGCGAATACGCGCCCTGTAACGGCGGATTATCCTGCGGATGCAGCCGCACCCAGTCCGGGTCGAGATTTACCGCCAGGCGGCCGGTCACGCGCACGCCAGCAAGCTGCTGGCGCAAGCTGCGAATTGCGGCCCCGTCATCGCCGCCCTCTCGTGCGCCAGGCGCGTCCAGGCGAGCCAGTAAAGCCTGGTGCTGGCGCTCGGCAGCGGCCGTTGCCTGAGGCTCAGACATGACCGCACCCGGCCACCAGGTTTTGGCGAGTGCAGGCTGTGTCACCAGGTCAGACAGGCGCGGCGCCTGGTCAACATGAAGCGGCGGCGCGCCACGGGAGTACACCGTGACGTTAGCGCCAGCCAGTGCAGTGGTGGAAAATGTCAGCAGCAGTGCCGCGAGCGTTCGCGTCGTTCTCATGCTTTCGCCGCCTTTAACACAATGGTGGTGATGGGATAAAAGTCAGGGCCAAGATACTGCTCGGTTTTACGGATTTGCCCGGCCTCATCCACCCAGAAGCGATTGCGCCAGTGCCCTGCATCAGACTCCACGTCTTCTTCAAGCAGGCGTACCGGTGTGCGGTCACTTCCTACTTTCAGCTCCTCGTCATCGCCCCAGTGGAACGTTGAACGCAGTACAGCGGTACGCACCTGCCCGTGCTCAGTCCAGCGCGCCTGGCGCGTCCAGCCTGTGCCGTTGGTAATCTGGTTTACGCGGGCCAGCGGATCGTTCTCAATGTTGCCCGTTTCTTGCAGGTTGTCGCCAAGACCCAGCGTTTCGACCAGCCGCGAGTGCCGGGTGATCAGCGTGGCGCGGTCATTCGTGACCCATTTCTGCTCGCCGTTTTCTGAGTACGCTAACGCAACAAACAGCTGTGGGCCGTGGTTGAGCATGATGTACTGGCTGGCGTAGGGCATGTTCTGGATTTCATCGTCGGTAAGCTGCACGCCGTCTTCGCCCATGACGCTGTTTAACAGAGACTGGCCCAGGCCTCTGGTGCTGGCCGAACAAGCCGCAAGCAGCAGGCACATCATCACTATCGCGAGTCGCTGCACGACATTTCCCCGAAGTTAAAATAACCACACCGCAGTGTGGTTATGGTAAAAGCCTCAAACGTTAACGAGGCGCGGTGCTGGTTGTTGTGGTTGTGGTGGTACCGGTGTTAGAACCGTTACCACCTCCGGTTGCGGCAAGCGCAACCCCCACCGCAGACCCAACGGTGCTGGAACTGCTTGCCGTTGAGCTACCCGAGGACACCGAGGTCGCTGCACTGCCTGCTGCATCGCCCGATGAGAGCGGCCCCGCAGAGGCTGTACCGGCTGCTGCCAGCGCCAGTATGGTCATTGCACCATAAAGGACTTTCTTCATAACAATTTCCCTTCATTGAATGAATGGAGATGTGCCTGAAACAATCAGGCGCTACCGAGTATACACAACCCAATAAGGTTATTTACGGCACAGGGAAATAAGGAAGGATTTTAAGAATGGTGGTAATAAATAATAACACCGCATTTATCATTGAATAATAAAAACCAATAAAATCAATTGATTGATTTTATTTAATGCAAATCCATTTCCGTATTATCTGAAAATAGTTTGCGGATATTATTGGCCGTCATTTCAATTTAGGATTTACCTCAGGCGTTAATTATTTAACGCAAGATGCCAGCAAGCGGATTATTCTGATAAAAAAATGCCGGCATTGCGCCGGCATATTCATTCATTATGACGTTATGCGCGCCACGCTTTATAACGGTTAATTAAGCCGTTAGTTGAACTGTCGTGGCTGGCGATATCGTTGTTATCAGCCAATTCCGGCAGAATGCGGTTTGCCAGTTGCTTGCCCAGCTCAACGCCCCACTGGTCGAAGGTGAAGATATTCAGAATGGCGCCCTGAGTGAAGATTTTGTGCTCGTAGAGCGCAATCAGTGCACCAAGGCTGAACGGCGTGATTTCGCGCAGCAAAATGGAGTTGGTCGGGCGGTTGCCTTCAAACACTTTAAACGGCACCACGTTTTCCAGCTGTGCCGGGTCTTTACCCTGGTCGCGAAATTCCTGCTCAACCACATCGCGGGATTTACCAAACGCCAGCGCCTCGGTCTGGGCGAAGAAGTTAGACAGCAGCTTCGGATGGTGATCAGACAGCGGGTTATGGCTGATGGCCGGTGCGATAAAGTCGCACGGCACCAGTTTGGTGCCCTGGTGAATCAGCTGGTAAAACGCATGCTGGCCGTTGGTGCCCGGCTCGCCCCAGATGATTGGGCCAGTCTGGTAGCTCACCGGCTTGCCGGTACGGTCAACGTATTTGCCGTTGGACTCCATGTTGCCCTGCTGGAAGTAAGCGGCAAAACGGTGCATGTACTGATCGTATGGCAGAATCGCTTCAGTTTCTGCGCCAAAAAAGTTGTTGTACCAGATGCCAATCAGCGCCAGCAATACCGGCAGGTTGTGCTCCGGTGCCGTGCCTGAGAAGTGCTTGTCCATGGCGTGTGCGCCGGACAATAGCTCAACAAAGTTCTCAAACCCAACGGACAGAATGATAGACAGACCAATGGCCGACCACAGCGAATAGCGCCCACCAACCCAGTCCCAGAACTCAAACATGTTGGCGGTATCAATACCGAACTCGCCCACGGCTTTGCCGTTGGTGGACAGCGCAGCAAAGTGTTTCGCCACGTGCTTGTCATCACCGGCAGTGCTCAGGAACCAGTCGCGCGCGCTGTGGGCGTTAGTCATGGTTTCCTGGGTGGTGAAGGTTTTGGAAGCCACCAGGAACAGCGTGGTTTCAGGGTTCACGCCCTTGAGCACTTCCGCAATGTGGGTGCCATCAACGTTAGACACAAAGTGCATGTTGAGGTGGTTTTTGTACGGGCGCAGGGCTTCTGTGACCATGAACGGCCCGAGGTCGGAACCGCCGATGCCAATGTTCACCACGTCGGTGATGGCCTTGCCGGTATAGCCCTTCCACTTGCCGCTGATGATGGCCTCAGAGAACGCCTTCATCTTTTCCAGCACCGCGTTCACTTCCGGCATCACGTCTTTACCATCGACCATAATCGGCGTGTTGCTGCGGTTACGCAGGGCAACATGCAGTACCGCGCGGTCTTCGGTGCGATTGATTTTCTCGCCGGAGAACATGGACTTGATAGCGCCCGCCAAATCGGTTTCTTTCGCCAGCGCCAGCAGTTTGGTCATGGTTTCTGAGGTGATGCGGTTTTTGGAGTAATCCACCAGCATCAAATCATCAAACGTTGCGGAGAATTTGCTGAAGCGATCGGCGTCCTGGGCGAACAGGTCACTGAGCGTAACGTCTTTGAGGGTGTTGTAGTGGGATGCCAGGTCTTGCCAGGCGGCAGTCTGCGTCGGATTGATGTTTTTCATAGCAATACTCTTTTGATTTGAGAATTGTGACTGGGGTCAATTGTAGCGCCTGTGTCGGTCAATTGTGATGATTTTAATGCCATTACCGTCCCGTTTCTCCCGCCTGCGCGCCCGCCGCCGCAAGATGCCCAACGTGCCGGTGTTAAGTCCGGTTCAGAGTCCGCTTCGACGTGGGTTTTCCCCTCACTAACTGATTGTTGTGAGCCCCCTCGCAAACTCTATAGTGGTGCCGCCTGCCGTTTCAGGTCGTTTCCCGTGCGTTAACGGATGCAGACAAACAGGGTCACTACGGAGCACTGACATGAATAAAAACGCTGAATTACCGATGAAACTGACGCTGGCCGCCGCGGTGCTGGGCGCAATGGCGACGTGGGCCATTCCCGCATTCTCCTGGGCGGCACAGACCACCGACTGCGGCGGCGTTGCGCTCACCACCTGCCCGACGCCATTTGATAAAACGCTGCCAGACACCAAAAACATGCTGACCTGGAGCCAGTCCGAGCGCGTCATTGGGTTTCGTAACGATTACCGCAACTACCGTGGCGATGTGTTCCAGCACGGCAACGCGCGCCCGCTGGAACGTGCGCAAAAACAAGTCGGTGAAGTCAGCTACAGTGTGAACGGCAAAACATGGACGCTGAAGGACTACCTCAAACGCCAGGACGTTGCCGGTATGCTGGTGCTCAAAGACGGTAAGGTGGCGTATAAATATCTGGGTGACGGTAATACTGACTCCACGCTCTGGACCTCGCGCTCGGTAGGCAAGGCGGTGGTGTCTACGCTCATTGGCGTGGCGCTAAAAGAGGGGAAAATCCACTCGCTGGATGACGATATCACCCGCTATGAGCCAGACCTGAAAGGCACCGCCTGGGAAGGCACCAGTGTGCGCCAGCTTATGCAGCACGTTTCAGGCGTGGCCTGGAACGAAAGCTATACCGACCCTAAATCTGATTTCTCTGCGCTGACCCAGTGTGAGGCCAACCCTGGCGCGTATGACTGTGTGCGCAAGCTGGTTGCTAACCTCAAGCGCATCCACCCAGCCGGTGAAAGCTGGTCGTACTCCTCCGGCGGCGCATGGCTTCTGGGCGATGTGCTTGAGCGTGCAACCGGCATGCCGATTGCCGCGTATCTTGAACAATCCATCTGGAAGCCTTACGGCATGGCCAGCGACGGTGTGTGGCACTCCTACACGCCCGGCAAACACGACGTGGGCGCGCACGGCTTTAACGCCACGCTGGAAGACTGGGGCCGCTTTGGTGAATTTATTCTTAACGAAGGCCGCCTGCCGGATGGCAAACAGGTACTGCCTGAAGGCTGGGTAAACGATGCCTCTGCCTGGACCCAGGCGGCAAAATCCGTCAGCGCGGCACACCCGGATGGCACCTACGGCTACCAGTGGTGGAACAATTCCGTACCGGCCAATGCCACCAACGTAACGCCGTCGGTTGAACAGTCGCTTAAAGGCTCGCTGTGGGCGCTCGGCATTTACGGCCAGATGATCATGGTGAACCGTGCGGAAAACCTGGTGATTGTGCAGTGGTCTACCTGGCCTGTGGCAGAGCCGTCTTTCAACGCCCAGCCGCTGGAAGCCTCGCTGATGTTCAGCGCCATCGCCCAAAACCTGCGCTAAACGCCGTCTGACCTGCTGCGCCCTCCTCTTCATGAGGCGGGCGTTTTTTTATGGGTTTTGCGCAAGTCACACCTTCGCAACACCCCATTGACAGCCGCGGCGTAACAGGTTAAATCTACAGCACAACTTACGTCGTATGACGTAAGCCAGAAGAGGCGCGTCGTCCAGGTAGTGTGTCAGAGGAGCCAGTCCGAAGAAGACACAGGAGGGGGAGCGACGCCGAGGGGGAACACGTGCGGCAGCGTGGGCCACCGACTACAGGGGCTGAATCCCCTGGGTTGTCACCCGGAGCGACCATGGGAAGGTCGTTTCGCAAGGTGGAGGGCTTCTGGGTAAACCGTAGTTCTGGCACGCTCCGTCTCTACGTCTGCCCCGTTTACCGCTCTTCCCTTGTACCAGGGTTCATTTTATTGCCATCCCGATGGCCCCCTGACACGAGGTTTTTCATGACACAAGCCGTATCCTCCATCGTTGTTGCCAAATTTGGCGGCACCAGTGTTGCCGATTTCGATGCAATGAACCGCAGTGCCGATGTGGTACTGAACGAAAGCCAGGCGCGCCTGGTGGTGCTCTCTGCCTCTGCTGGCATTACCAATCTGCTGGTCGCCCTCGCCGAAGGGCTGGAAGCCAGCGAGCGCTTCGTTAAGCTCGACGCCATCCGTAAAATTCAATACGACATTCTTGAGCGCCTGACGCAGCCAGACGTTATCCGCGATGAAATCGACCGTCTGCTGGAAAACATCACTACGCTTGCCGAGGCCGCCTCACTTGCCACCTCTGCGGCCCTGACCGATGAACTGGTCAGCCACGGCGAACTGATGTCCACATTGCTGTTCGTGGAAGTACTGCGCGAGCGCGCGGTAGAAGTACAGTGGTTTGACGTGCGCAAAGTCATGCGCACCAACGACCGTTTTGGCAAAGCCGAGCCGGACGTGAACGCGCTGGCCGAACAGGTTGTGCAGCAGCTGCGCCCGCGCCTGGCAGAATCGCTGGTCATCACCCAGGGCTTTATCGGCAGCGAAGCCAAAGGCCGCACCACCACGCTTGGCCGCGGCGGTAGCGACTACACGGCGGCGCTGTTGGGCGAAGCGCTGGGCGCTGAACGTATCGATATCTGGACCGATGTGCCAGGCATTTACACCACTGACCCACGCATTGTGCCCGCCGCGCGCCGCATTGATAAAATCGCTTTTGAAGAAGCAGCCGAAATGGCGACCTTTGGCGCCAAAGTGCTGCACCCGGCTACGCTGCTGCCCGCCGTGCGCAGCGATATTCCTGTGTTTGTCGGCTCCAGCAAAGAGCCTAAAGCGGGCGGCACGCTGGTGTGCAACCGCACCGAGGATCCACCGCTATTCCGCGCGCTGGCTCTGCGCCGTCGCCAGACGCTGCTGACGCTGCACAGCCTGAATATGCTGCATTCACGCGGTTTCCTGGCAGAAGTGTTCAGCATCCTGGCGCGCCACAATATCTCCGTGGACCTGATTACCACCTCAGAAGTGAGCGTGGCGCTGACGCTGGACACCACCGGCTCGACCTCAACAGGCGACACGCTGCTGACCACGGCGCTGCTCACCGAGCTTTCTTCTCTGTGCCGCGTAGAAGTGGAAGAAGACCTGGCGCTGGTCGCGCTCATCGGTAACGCCTTAAGCCGCGCCTGCGGCGTGGGCAAAGAGGTGTTTGGCGTGCTGGAATCCTTCAATATCCGCATGATTTGCTACGGTGCCTCCAGCCACAACCTGTGTTTCCTGGTACCGGGTAGCGAAGCAGAACAGGTGGTGCGCAAGCTGCACAGCAATCTGTTCGAATAACCCCTGCCGCCGGGCCTCGCGCCCGGCTTCTCCCCTCTTAAGTCTGCGTTAAGCCAACGGAGGTTTAATGAGCCAGCACTCCTCTCTTTATGCCGTATCAATAACACGATCGTGCCAAAAAACCACCAGCATGAAGAAACGAGGATTGAATACCGGGGCGATGAGAGATTAGGTTATTCTCAGGGATGCTGTTCATGTCACGTTACCGGCGACTGGCGTTTTACACCGGACTGCATGAGCGAATCGCTGTTTAAAACAGGGTATGGAGCGCCCCAGAATACGGGCTTATGGAATGAGAATACTGTTACTGGAAGACGATCGTCTGATTGGCGATGGTATCAAAAATGGTCTGGAGCAGTGCGGCTTCTGCGTTGACTGGTTCACTGACGGCGAACAGGGTAAACAGGCACTTCTGCGAGCGCCGTTTGACGCCGTGGTGCTCGACCTTGGGCTGCCCGGTCTTGACGGCATGGATATTCTCTCCTGGTGGCGACGCCAGCAGTTGAGTGTCCCGGTGCTGATACTCACCGCGCGTGATGCGCTGCATCAACGCCTCGACGGGCTTAACGCCGGTGCCGATGATTACATGGGCAAGCCGTTTGCACTCTCGGAACTGGTGGCGCGCCTTAACGCCCTGATTCGCCGCAGCCACGCCCACAGTTCACCGCAACTGACCCACCGCCACGTCACCTTCGACCCCCACACCCGCATCGCCACCTGCAACGGCGAAGCCATTGTTCTGACCGTGCGTGAGCAGGCGCTGCTGGAGCTGTTTTTAATGAATAAGAACCGGGTGATGTCGCGCCAGATGCTGGAAGACAAGCTGTACAGCTGGGAGCATGACGTCGGCAGCAACGCCGTTGAAGTGCATATTCACCACCTGCGCCGCAAGCTCGGCAGCGACTTTATCCGCACAGAACGCGGCCTTGGCTATTACCTGGGAACCACGGATGAATAATTTAAGCCTCAGTAGTCGGTTACTGATTTATATTCTGCTGATTGCCACGCTTATCTGGGGCGCGGCCAGCGGTCTTGGCTGGCTACAGACCCGTGAAGCGATTGATGAAGTGTTTGACACCCAGCAACTGCTGTTTGCCAAACGTCTCGCCTCCGCCAACCTGAGCGAACTGACCGTTGACGATGCCCCTGCCCGCAGACTGCCGAAAACCCGCAACCTGATTAAAAATGGCGACAAAGGCAGCCTGGACGATGACGCGCTCGGCTTTGCCATTTTTAACGAGCGCGGTGAACTGTTGCTCAGTGATAACGATCACGGCAATGAGTTCGGCCACAGCATGTACAGCGGCTTTATCAATAAAAGGCTGGAAGGCGATGATGATGAAGAGTGGCGCATTCTCTACATCACCACGCCAGACCGACGCTATACCATTGCCGTCGGCCAGGAGCGCGAATACCGCGACGATGTGGTTAACGATATTGTTCTGGGCCAACTCTGGCCGTGGTTCATTGGCCTTCCGCTGATGATGGCGCTTACGGTGTGGATTATTCGCCGCGAACTGATGTCCCTGCGCCGCACGGCGGCCACACTGACAACGCGCAGCCCGGAAGATGCCACACCGCTGGAAGAAACCAGCGTGCCCAAAGAAGCCCGCCCGCTGGTCACCGCGCTTAACGCGTTGTTTGTGCGCATCAGCGGCACGCTGGAACGTGAGCGCCAGTTCACCGCCGATGCCGCCCACGAACTGCGCAGCCCGCTGACGGCGCTGCGCATTCAAAGCGAGGTGGCGCTGCTGGCAGAAGAAGATAAAACCTCGCGCAACCGGGCGCTCAACAATCTGATTATCGGCATTGACCGCACCTCACGACTGGTCGATCAGCTGCTGGCGCTGTCGCGCCTTGACGGGACCTCATCGCTGATGAGCGACGTTGAGCATATCGACTGGCGTCTGCTCACTGCCGAAGTGACGGAAGAGGCGCTGCCGGTGGCGCAGCATAAAAATATCGCGCTGGAAACGATTGTTGAGTCTCCACCACAGATAGTGCAGGGCAACCGGCTACTGCTGAAAATGCTGTTGAGCAACCTGGTCAATAACGCGCTGCGTTATACCCAGGAAGGCGGCGCGGTGCAGGTTACGCTACGCCACAACGGTCTGAGCGTGACAGACAACGGACCAGGCGTGATGCCAGGCCACCTGGCGCGCCTGGGTGAGCGCTTTTTCCGCCCGCCGGGTGCGGTGGAAAACGGCAGCGGCCTTGGGCTGTCGATTGTGAAACGTATTGCCCGCCTGCATGAGTTTACTATCGACTGGCGTAACCGCCCGGAAGGGGGATTTCAGGTCACGCTCAGGCAGTCTGGCACATAATTACGCATTTTCTGGCTGGATAAAAACCTGTAGTGTTAATACCAAAGCCGGACTCAGTCCGGCTTTTTAATAACCACAACAACACAACCGTATTTTTGCAAGGACACTTTATGCTCGCAGTTATTACGCGGCTGTTCCCACTCTGGGCGCTGCTGCTCTCCTGGCTTGCGTGGTACACGCCAGCCCACTTCACCCCCATTGCGCCACACGTCAGCACGCTGCTGATGCTGGTGATGTTCGGCATGGGCGTGCATCTGAAAATCGACGATTTTAAACGCGTGCTGTCGCGCCCGGCTCCGGTGGCCGCCTGTACCTTCCTGCACTACCTGATTATGCCGCTGGCGGCCTGGCTGCTGGCACATGCGTTTAATATGCCACCAGATCTCTCGGCCGGCATGGTGCTGGTGGGCAGTGTCGCCAGCGGCACGGCATCCAACGTGATGATTTACCTGGCAAAAGGAGACGTGGCACTCTCAGTAACCATTTCTGCGGTCTCTACGCTGGTGGGAGTGTTCGCCACGCCGCTGTTAACACGCCTGTACGTGGATGCGCATATCCAGGTGGACGTCATGGGCATGCTGCTGAGCATTCTGAAGATTGTGGTGATCCCCATTGGTTTGGGCCTGATTGTGCACCACCTGTTCCCACGCGTAGTGAAGGCAGTAGAGCCTTACCTGCCCGCGTTTTCAATGGCGTGCATTCTGGCGATTATCAGCGCAGTGGTTGCTGCCAGCGCCGATCACATTGCGTCTGTGGGTGCGGTGGTGATTGTGGCCGTCATTCTGCACAACACTATTGGCCTGCTTAGCGGCTACTGGGGCGGGCGTTTGTTTGGCTTTGACGAGTCCACCTGCCGCACGCTGGCAATTGAAGTCGGAATGCAAAACTCCGGGCTTGCCGCCGCACTCGGCAAGATGTATTTCTCACCGCTCGCCGCCCTGCCGGGTGCGCTGTTCTCGGTCTGGCACAATCTCTCTGGCTCGCTGCTGGCGGGCTACTGGTCTGGTAAAGCGGTTAAAAAAGAGAAGGCTGCTGTGGCAAAAGAGAGTTAACTCCTGCGATATGGCTGCGGATACGCAGCCATATATTATCCTGGACGCCCGTATTGCATGATTTTGCGAACAGCTTTAGCGCGCTTTTAACAATAAAAGCAATCCACCCCGCAAACCGACGCTGGCGGTGATGAAAGCGCTGTGCTTTACGCTGACAATAACGAATACTTAATAGCGTCACCCTTTACCGGAGGTAGGCAGCATGGCAATCGCCCGTCTGACCCAGCAGGACATGACTGAGAAAGAACAACGCGAACTGAAAACCCTCCTCGACCGCTCCCGTATTGCCCATGGCCGCCCGCTGACCAATGCGGAAAACAATCGCCTTAAAAAAGAGTATATCGACAAGCTAATGGCCGAACGGGAAGCCGAAGCGAAGAAAGCGCGCCAGCTTAAGAAAAAGCAGGCTTATAAAGCCGATAAGGAAGCGACGTTTTCGTGGTCGGCCAGTGCGCCCGTGCGCGGCAGAAGATGATTACGCGAATTGTCCGTAAGACGTGCAGCACCCAGCCTGACTGATAGCGCTGTGCTTATATGCAGATAAACAGCGCACGAATACGTTTTTAACGCGCACAGGCTCACAGTGTGGGGTGTTATGCCCCGCTGAAATCGGCAAAGCGTTCACGGCGGGCCGCATGGATGCGGCCCGAGGCGCGATTTACAGGGACGTTACCTCGCGCCGTCCCCGATAAGCCAGACGGGATAAGCTGCGCGTACCGCCTGAAAGGCGGTGATTTCTTTGCGGGGTCGCGGGGATTGTTAAGGGGGATGCGAAAATCCTCCTTAACCCGTTCACCGCGCATGAAGCTCCATTTGCTGCCGGGCTTTACGTGAACGGAACATCCACCGCACGGGCACACCCAGCGACCAGCATTAACCCGTTAACGCCCCTTTTTCTTGCGCCCCGGCCCGCTAAACCGCTTACGGTTTGCCAGTTCAGCTGGGGTTTTCGCCATATTTTTTCCACCGCTGCTGACCGGCTTTTTCGCCAGTGTTGCTTTGGCTTTTGGCTTCGCTTTGGTTTTTGCTGCCGGGTCTTCTGACGAAGACTTTTCGAGAAGATTAAACAACTCAATCAGCTCATCGTCGGTGAGATCCCGCCATTCGCCTGGCGGCAAGCCTTTCAGACTGACGTTCATGATGCGCGTGCGCTCAAGCTTAGTCACTTCAAAACCGAAGTGCTCGCACATGCGGCGAATCTGGCGGTTAAGCCCTTGAACCAGCGTAATGCGAAAGACAAACGGGGCTTCTTTCTTCACCTTGCACTTTTTGGTCACCGTGCCAAGGATAGGCACGCCGCGGCTCATGCCCAGAATAAATTCATCCGTCACCGGTTTGTTCACCGTCACCAGATATTCTTTCTCGTGCTCGTTCCCGGCGCGCAGGATTTTGTTTACCAGGTCACCGTGGTTGGTGAGAAAAATCAGCCCCTGGGAATCTTTATCGAGGCGGCCAATCGGGAACACGCGGCTGCTGTGGTTGACGAAATCGACAATGTTGTCTTTCTCACTGCCTTCGGTGGTGCTGACGATGCCAACGGGCTTATTCAATGCGATTAACACCAGGTCGTCTTCCTGACGCGGTTCGATAAGTTGGCCGTTGACCTTTACGACATCGCCCACGTTGACCTGGTCACCAACAGCGGCGCGTTTGCCGTTGATAAACACATTTCCTTGTTCGATGTAGCGGTCAGCCTCGCGGCGCGAGCAGACTCCGCTTTCGCTGATGTATTTGTTTAATCGGATAGATGAGTTCGGCAGCATAGTTTCTCCTGTAAGAGGCGAACTATAGCGCAGGCTGCCTGGCTTAAAAATACCTGACAGCCCCTGGCAGGATTAATAATCGTCGCGATCGTCGTCTTCGTCCGGCTGCTCCAGAATGCTGTAAGCCACCGCGCAGAACAGTGAGTTAAGTCGCTTCATATCCCCCAGCAACGCAAGGTGCAGCGAGCTGGTTTCAATGCTTTGCACGTTCTGCTGATGCAGCCGGTCAACGTGGGCATGCGCAAAACGGCGGTTTAGCAGGCGAAAGCGGTGCTTGCTGCGCCGCAGGCGGCGCGCGCTCGCCACATCACCGGAGAAAAAGACCGACAGGCCCAGGCGCAGGTTCCCCAGGAGCTGTTGTAGCAGGTTATCCAGTTCCTCCAGTCCCTGTGGCGAGAAGGCCCGGCGTGCGGCCAGCGACTTATGCTCAACCTCGCTGCCCATACGCTCAAGGATATCTGCCGCCTGCTGGAGGTTGAGCGACATTTCAATAATTTCTGCCCAGCGCCGCGACTCATCTTCTGCCAGCTCGTCTTTTGGCATACGAGCCAGATAAAGCTTGATGGCGTTATGCAACACATCCACATCGTCCGCGAGCTTGCGTAACTCCTTTTCCTGGCGCGGCTCGCCGTGCATCAGCTTGTTCCAGGTTTCCAGCATCTGCTCCAGCGCGTCACCCATGCGCAGCGCTTCGCGCGCGGCATTGGCAAGCCCCAGCGCAGGCGTATCCAGCGCACTTGAGTCGAGGTGCTTTGGCTTCATGCGCGTTTCCAGCTCCGGTTCTTCGCGAATAAAACGTCGGCACAGGCGCGCCATTGGCTCGGCGAAAGGCACCATCGCCAGGCAGCGAATCAGGTTGTAGAAGACGTGGAAGTAAATCACCAACTCCGATTCCGCCAGCGGCAGGTGGTGCATGGCGCGCGCCAGCAGGTGAACAAACGGTAGCACCAACAGGCTGCCGACAAGTTTAAACAGCAGGCTGCCGAGCGCCACCCGGCGTGCGGCGGCGTTAGCGGCGCTGTTGTTGATCATCGCCAGCAGCCCGGAGCCAAGGTTGGCCCCGATAACCAGACACAGCGCCACATCAAAGGCAATAACACCGGTTGCGGTGAGCGTCGCGGTCAACAATACTGCCGCCAGGCTGGAATAACTGATTATCGCAAACACCGCGCCAATCAGCGCATCCAGCATGATGTCACCAGTCAGCGACGCAAAGATGACCTTCACGCCGGAGGCCTGGGTAATCGGCGTGACCGCCTGCACAATCAGCTCCAGCGCCTGCAATATCAACCCCAGGCCAATAGCGACGCGCCCGAGCTGGCCCGCGCGGCTTTGCTTACGGCTGAGGAAAAAGACGACGCCGATAAAAATCAGCAGCGGCGACAGCCACGAGAGATCGAAGGTGAGGATACGCGCCATTAACGCGGTCCCGACATCTGCACCCAGTACAATCACCAGTGCGGGAGTCAGGGCAACCAGATCCTGTGCCACAAAAGAGGTCACCAGCATGGTGGTGGCATTGCTGCTCTGGACCAGCGCCGTCACGCCAATACCGGCGCAGAAAGCGAGCGGCTTTTTCTCTACGCTACGGCTGAGTACGGTACGCAGACGCGCGCCGAAGACGCGCATGACGCCGGTACGCACGATGTGCGTGCCCCAGACCAGCAGCGACACCGCAGAAAGCAGGTGCAACAGTGTTAACACAGGTTCTCCTTATCGTTTTTTATTGTCCCTGGAATCATACACACGCGGGCAATACGGCTCGCCAAAGCCCTTCCTCACCCGGAAAAGGCAATAATAGAATCTTATCGGTAAGTATAAGAGTTTACGTGTAAGAAAGAGACAGGACGCCATTACGGCGTCCTGCAGGGTGTAAACAAAAGTGACAGTTTTGTGAAACCTGTCGCGTAATGCCCGCCCATCGCGCCGCGCTGACGCGGGCGGTTTGTGCAAAACCGCCTACGCTGGCCGCAGCGTGCACACCACAGGTCAACGCCAGTCGCGTTTAGTCGGCGTCGTACCCCAGGTTCGGCGCCAGCCAGCGCTCCACTTCGCTCACGCTCATGCCTTTGCGCTGGGCGTAATCTTCCACCTGATCGCGCTGAATCTGCGCCACGGCGAAGTATTTGCTGTCAGGGTGGCTGAAATACCAGCCCGATACCGACGCACCTGGCCACATGGCGAACGACTCGGTGAGCTTCATCCCGGTATGTTTTTCCACATCCAGCAGCTGCCAGATGGCGGCCTTTTCGGTGTGCTCCGGGCAGGCCGGATAACCTGGCGCCGGGCGAATGCCCTGGTAGTTCTCGCGCACCAACTCTTCGTTGCTGAGGTTCTCGTTGGGCGCATAGCCCCACAGCACTTTGCGTACCCGCTCATGCAGATATTCGGCAAAGGCTTCTGCCAGGCGGTCGGCTACCGCTTTGACCATGATTTTGTTGTAATCATCGTGCTGCGCGTCAAAGGCTTCGGCCAGCGCATCTTCCTCAAGCCCGCCGGTCACGGCAAACGCGCCGAGATAGTCGGCCTTACCGCTGTGTTTAGGGGCGACAAAGTCTGCCAGACAGTAGTTGGCAAAACCCACTTTCTCAGTCTGCTGGCGCAGATGATGACTTACCGTCAGCACGTGAGTACGCGATTCGTCGCGATAGATTTCGATATCATCATCCACACGGTTCGCCGGGAAGATACCCACCACGCCGCGCGGCGTCAGCGATTTGTCGGCAGCGAGCTTATCGAGCATCGCGTTGGCATCGTTAAACAGGCGCTGGGCTTCTTCGCCCACCACTTCATCAGAGAAGATACGCGGGTATTTGCCCGCCAGCGACCAGGTCATGAAAAACGGCGTCCAGTCGATGTAGTTACGCAGCGTTTCGATACTGGCGCGCACCTCTTCAACGCCGAGGCGGTGCGCCACTGGCGGCGTGTAGTGACTCCAGTCGAAGGCCAGATCGTTTTCACGCGCCGCCTCAAGCGTTACCGGCGGCGTGCGCGGTTTTTTACGCCCGTGCTGCTCGCGTACCACTTGGTATTCGCGCTTAGTGCGCGCCACAAACTCATCGTACTGCGTGGCTGATAACAGCGACGACACCACGCCCACGGTGCGCGAGGCGTTCTGCACGTATACCGTCGGCCCGCTGTAGTTCTGCTCAATCTTCACCGCAGTGTGCGCTTTGGAGGTGGTCGCGCCGCCAATCAGCAGCGGCATGGTAAAGCCCTGGCGCTCCATCTCTTTGGCGACGTTGACCATTTCATCGAGCGACGGCGTAATCAGGCCCGACAGGCCGATGATGTCAGCGTTGTGTTCTCTGGCGGTTTTCAAAATGGTGTCGCATGGCACCATGACGCCGAGATCGATAATCTCGTAGTTGTTGCACTGGAGCACCACGCCAACGATGTTTTTGCCGATGTCGTGCACGTCGCCTTTCACGGTCGCCAGCACGATTTTACCGTTACTCTTGCCTTTCTCTTTGCTGGCCTCGATAAACGGCTCCAGATACGCCACCGCCTGCTTCATGACGCGCGCGGACTTCACCACCTGCGGCAGGAACATCTTGCCCTCGCCGAACAGGTCGCCCACCACGTTCATGCCGTCCATCAGCGGCCCTTCAATTACCTCAATGGGGCGCGCAGACAACAGGCGGGCTTCTTCGGTGTCTTGTTCGATAAACTCGGTGATGCCTTTTACCAGCGAATATTCGAGGCGCTTTTTCACGTCCCAACTGCGCCATTCGGCCTGCTGGGTGTTGGCGGCCTCATCGGTTTTGCTACCGCGGTATTTTTCTGCCAGTTCCAGCAGGAGCTCGGTGGAATCATCGCGGCGGTTCAGCACCACGTCTTCTACCGCATCGCGCAGTTCGGCGGGCAGGTCGTCGTAAATGGCCAGCTGACCGGCGTTAACGATGCCCATATCCATGCCGTTGCGAATGGCGTAGTACAGGAATACCGCGTGAATGGCCTCACGCACCGGGTCGTTGCCGCGAAACGAGAACGAGACGTTGGACACACCGCCGGAGATCAGCGCGTGCGGTAGCTCGCGTTTGATGTCTTCACAGGCGCCGATAAAGTCCATCGCGTAGTTGTTATGCTCTTCAATACCGGTCGCCACCGCGAAGATATTGGGGTCGAAGATGATGTCTTCCGGCGGGAAGCCCACCTCTTCAGTGAGGATGCGGTAAGCGCGGCGGCAAATTTCAATTTTGCGCGCGCGGGTGTCGGCCTGGCCGGTTTCATCAAACGCCATCACCACCATTGCGGCGCCGTAGCGCCGCACCAGCTTCGCATGCGCGGTGAAGGCCTCCACGCCCTCTTTCATGGAGATGGAGTTCACAATACCTTTGCCCTGAATGCACTTCAGGCCTTTTTCGATGACCTCCCATTTAGAGGAGTCAATCATAATCGGCACACGGGCGATGTCCGGCTCACCGGCAATCAGGTTGAGGAAGCGCACCATCGCCGCTTCGGCGTCCAGCATGCCCTCATCCATGTTGATATCGATAATCTGTGCGCCGTTTTCTACCTGCTGGCGCGCCACGTCCAGCGCTTCGGCGTATTTTTCTTCTTTAATCAGGCGCTTGAATTTTGCCGAGCCGGTGACGTTGGTCCTCTCACCGACGTTCACAAACAGGCTGTCGGCGCCGATATTGAGCGGCTCCAGCCCCGCCAGGCGACAGGCGACGGGAATCTCCGGCAGGCGGCGCGGCGCAACGCCTTCCACCGCCCGGCACATGGCCGCGATATGTTCCGGCGTGGTGCCGCAGCAGCCGCCGACAATATTCAGGAAACCGGCTTTCGCCCATTCACCAATCTGGGTAGCCATGATGTCGGCATCCAGATCGTATTCGCCAAAAGCGTTGGGCAGCCCGGCGTTCGGGTGCGCGCTGACGTAACATTCGGCAATGCGCGAGAGTTCCGCCACGTACTGACGTAGCTCATCCGGGCCAAGCGCGCAGTTAAGGCCAAACGACAGCGCGCCCGCGTGGCGCAGTGAGTTGTAAAAGGCTTCGGTGGTCTGCCCGGAGAGCGTGCGCCCGGAGGCGTCGGTGATGGTGCCAGAAATCATTATCGGCAGTTCAACGCCCAGCGCCTCAAACTCACTCTTCACGGCGAAAATCGCCGCCTTGGCATTGAGTGTGTCGAATACGGTTTCAATCAGAATCAGATCTGAGCCACCTTCCACCAGCGCGCGGGTGGATTCGCGATAGGCGGCCACCAGTTGGTCAAAGGTGACGTTACGAAACGCCGGGTCGTTCACATCAGGAGAGATGGAGGCGGTACGGTTGGTTGGCCCCAGCACGCCCGCCACGTAACGCGGCTTATGCGGCGTGCGCGCCGTCCATTCGTCGGCACAGGCGCGGGCAAGCTTTGCCGCTTCAAGGTTAATTTCTGCCGACAGCGACTCCATGCGGTAATCTGCCATCGCAATGGTCGTGGAGTTAAAGGTGTTGGTTTCGATGATGTCCGCGCCCGCCTCAAAATAGGCGTAATGGATGGCGCTGATGACATCGGGCCGGGTCAGGACCAGCAGGTCGTTATTTCCCTTAAGGTCGCTGGGCCAGTCGGCGAAGCGTTCGCCGCGAAAATCACGCTCTTCCAGGCGGTAGCTCTGAATCATAGTGCCCATGCCGCCGTCCAGTACCAGAATGCGGTCTTTTAACTGCTGGTGCAGTTGCTCAACTTTGCTGCTCACGCTCACTCCCGACAATGACAGACCAGGCCAAAAGGCCAGCAGACCATACTGGCATAAACCCGCACCAGCGCAAAGCCGCACGGTTGTAACATGAGAGAAGTTCACGTCACTGCTCCGACGAGTGCCGCAAAGGTTGCATTATCGCCAAATAAAACGAAAATTATTTCCACGATACAGAAAAAGGAGTCTGTCATGGTCGCTGCCGTTCCCGCCAAACGAGGCAAGAAACCCCGCAACGCTACCGCGGCTGCCCCCGCGGCTACCGGACAAGTACAGTCGTTAACCCGTGGTTTGAAGCTGCTGGAATGGATTGCCGAATCACACAGCGGTGTGGCGCTCACCGAGCTTGCCCAGCAGGCCGGACTGCCTAACTCCACCACCCATCGCCTGTTAAGTACCATGCAGCAGCTGGGCTTTGTGCGCCAGGTCGGTGAACTGGGGCACTGGTCGATTGGCGCACACGCGTTTGTGGTGGGCAGTAGCTTTCTGCAAAGCCGTAATCTGCTGGCGATTGTGCACCCGGTGCTGCGCAAATTAATGGAAGACTCTGGCGAAACGGTCAACCTGGCAGTCCTCGACCAGAGCGATCACCAGGCGGTGATTATTGACCAGGTACAGTGCACCCAGCTGATGCGCATGTCAGCACCCATCGGCGGCAAGCTGCCAATGCACGCCTCCGGTGCTGGTAAAGCCTTTCTGTCACAGCTTGAGGAGCAACAGGTCACTGACCTGCTGCATCGCAAAGGGCTGCACGTTTACACCCACGCTACGCTGGTGTCACCGCTGCATCTCAAAGAGGATTTGCTGCAATCCCGCCGCCGTGGTTATGCCTTTGACGACGAGGAACATGCGCTGGGACTGCGCTGCGTCGCGGCCTGTATCTATAACGAACATCACGAGCCGTTTGCCGCCATTTCAATTTCTGGCCCTATTTCACGCATCACCGATGACCGCGTCACCGAACTGGGTGCGCTGGCGATTAAAGCCGCCAAAGAAGTGACTCAGGCCTGGGGCGGCGAGCGCTAATTCACGTATTCAGGCGCGCCAAAGCGCACAGCAAAGCGCTGGCGCCGCCGGTAGGCGTAGACGTCCTCCACATAGCCGTTGCGAATGCGCGTTTGCAAGGCGCGCCAGTAGGCGGCGCTGAAGAGATCCGCGTGCATCTCTTCAAACAGCGGCCCAATGCGCGGGTCAGCGCACAACCAGTGGCGAAACTCCTCAGGGAAAACGTCTGAGGGCGACACGCTGTACCACGGCTCGCTCGCCAGTTCGTCCTCCGGGTAACGCGGCGGCGGAATGTCGCGGAAATTCACTTCGGTCATGTAGCAAATTTCATCGTAATCGTAGAACACCACCCGGCCGTGGCGCGTCACACCGAAGTTTTTAAACAGCATATCGCCAGGAAAGATGTTCGCTGCCGCCAGCTGGCGAATGGCATTGCCGTATTCTTCTATTGCGTCACGCAGCGACGGCCCATCCACCTTTTCCAGCCACAGATTAAGCGGCACCATGCGCCGCTCAATGTACAGATGGCGCAGCACAATGCGCTCACCCAGGTCGGTGATTTTTTCCGGCACTTCTGCGCGCAGCAGCGCCATCAGTTCCGGGCTTATCTGGTGCTTCTCCAGCACAAAGTTTTCAAATTCCTGGGTATCAGCCATGCGCCCGACGCGATCGTGCTCTTTTACTAACTGGTAGCAGGCGCGCACGTGGTCAGCACTCATCTCCTTTTGCGGAGCAAAGCGGTCTTTAATCACTTTAAATACCCGGTCATAGCCCGGCAGTGTAAACACCAGCATCACCATGCCGCGAATGCCCGGTGCCTCAATAAACTGCTCGTCGGTGTGGGTGATGTAATCCAGATATTCGCGGTAGCTTTCGGTTTTGGCGTGCTTTTGACAGCCAATAGCGCTGTACAGCTCGGCGGTGGATTTGCCTGGCAGGAGTTCGCGCAGCCACTCCACCAGGGCGGCGGGCAGCGGCGCGTACACCATGAAGTAGGAGCGGGCAAAACCAAAGACAATGCTGGCCTCGGCGCTGGTGGTCAGGCAGGTATCAACGAACAGGTCGCCATCGTCACTGCGGTGAATCGGCAGTAAAAACGGCAGCGTGCCGTGCGGCGTAAATAATTTAGCCACCAGCCACGCCGCCTTGTTGCGATAAAACAGCTCGTTTGCCACCTGCAACCGGCTCTGGCGTAACGTGTCGTCGCTGAAGTTCTCGCGCAGATGGCGAAAGATATACTGCACATCACGCGCCAGATCCTGCCACGGCAGACGCAGCGGTAAATCCCTGAGCATACCGCTCAGAAGCTGGGCCCAGTTTTCCGCTGGTTCCAGATCCTTTGCCAGCGGCCGCGGGTGCGCCGACAGCCTCGTGGCAGGCTGCGAGCTGTAGATAAACAACCGCTCAGGCCTGAGCGTGCGGTGACCAAACAAGCGACAGTAAACCGAGTTAAAAAAGCTTTCCGCTATTTCGAAACGCGGATAGCCCGGCAGCAGCGCAGTAAATTGCTGCTTAACCCGCAGCAGAAAAGCGGCATCGGTGCTTTTGCCCTCCGTGATGCAACGCAACTGCTCCACCACCAGGCCAACGTGGTGATCGTAAAGGTGAATACGTTCTTTCATTGCCCGCTGCACGGCGTGCCAGTCTGCCTGCTCAAAGCGCTGCTGTGCGCCGGAGGTGACTTCCAGAAAACGCCCATACTGGGCGTCGAAGCCCTGTAGGATAGTTTGTGCGATTAACAGTTCCAGCCCACGCGACATGGCTTATTCCTCTCGCCCGGCTTGCTTGCAAAGAAAGCAACGCCCCAGGGCGGGGCGCGCTTTATCCGATAGTCAGGCCCTGCGCACCTGCGCACGGGCTTTTGCATCAGAACTGCGATTCTTCGGTGGAGCCTGTTAACGCCGTTACCGACGATGCGCCGCCCTGAATAATGGTGGTCACATTGTCAAAGTAGCCGGTGCCCACTTCCTGCTGGTGAGAAGCAAAGGTATAGCCCTCTTTGCTTGCGGCAAATTCCGGCTGCTGCACTTTCTCAACGTAGTGGCGCATGCCTTCGCCCTGCGCATACGCATGCGCCAGGTCGAACATGTTGAACCACATGCTGTGAATGCCTGCGAGCGTGATGAACTGGAACTTGTAGCCCATCGCCGACAGTTCCTCCTGGAAGCGCGCAATGGTGTTGTCGTCGAGGTTTTTCTTCCAGTTGAACGACGGCGAGCAGTTATATGCCAGCAGTTTGCCGGGATATTGTGCGTGAATGGCCTCGGCAAAGCGGCGCGCCAGGTCGAGATCCGGCGTTGAGGTTTCACACCACACAAGGTCGGCATAGGGTGCATAGGCCAGCCCACGGCTGATGGCCTGCTCAATACCTGCGCGGGTACGGTAGAAGCCTTCACTGGTGCGCTCACCGGTGATGAACGCGCTGTCGTACTCATCGCAGTCGGACGTAATCAGGTCAGCGGCATCGGCATCGGTACGGGCAACCAGCAGCGTCGGTACACCGAGCACATCAGCCGCCAGGCGGGCAGCCACCAGTTTCTGTACTGCTTCCTGGGTGGGTACCAGCACTTTGCCGCCCATATGGCCGCATTTTTTCACTGACGCCAGCTGATCTTCAAAGTGAACCGCTGCCGCACCGGCCTCAATCATCGACTTCATCAATTCAAAGGCATTGAGCACACCGCCAAACCCCGCTTCCGCATCGGCCACGATCGGCAAAAAGTAATCCACAAAACGCGGATCGCCGGGTTCCACGCCTGCGGCCCACTGGATCTGATCGGCACGACGGAAAGTGTTGTTGATCCGCTCAACCACCGACGGCACCGAGTTTACCGGGTAGAGCGACTGATCCGGATACATGCTGGATGCCAGGTTAGCATCTGCCGCAACCTGCCAGCCGGAGAGATAAATTGCCTCAATGCCCGCCTTCGCCTGCTGCAAGGCCTGACCGCCAGTCAGCGCGCCAAGGCTGTTGATATAGCCTTTTTTTGACTCGCCGTGCAGCAATCGCCACATTTTAGCCGCACCCAGCTGCGCCAGCGTGCACTCCGGGTTCACCGAGCCGCGCAGTTTTACCACTTCTTCGGCGCTGTAGGGGCGACGGATGCCTTCCCAGCGTGGCTGCGTCCATTCTTTCTGTAATGCTTCGATTTGTTGGGTACGCGTTTTCATGTTCAGGTGCTCCATATTTTTATCCTGGCTTCCCAGGCGTTATCAGAGGCGGTCTGGTTGCGGCCCGCACACGCAGGACGCAACCACAAGAGTGAACAAAATAGCCAGAGCCATTACGCCAGCAGGCGGTAACCCGGCAGGGTCAGGAAATCAATTAAGTCGTCAGACGTGGTGATGTGTTCCATCAGCCGCGCGGCATCATCAAAACGGCCGTGGCTGAAGCGATGCTCGCCAAGCTCCTCCTGGATAACCTGCATCTCCTCGGCAAGCCACTGGCGGAACAGTGCTTTGGTGACCGGTTCACCGCTGCTGAGGCTTTTTTGATGGTGGATCCACTGCCAGATGGAGGTGCGTGAAATCTCCGCCGTCGCGGCATCTTCCATCAGCCCGTAAATCGGCACGCAGCCGTTGCCGGAAATCCACGCCTCGATGTACTGCACCGCGACGCGGATGTTGGCGCGCATACCGGCTTCAGTACGTTCTCCGTCGCATGGCTCCAGAAGTTGCGCAGCTGTAATCGGGGCATCGTTGGCACGGCTCACATCCAGCTGGTTTTGACGCTCGCCCAGGACCTGGCTGAAGACCGCCATGGCGGTATCCGCAAGACCCGGGTGCGCAATCCAGGTACCGTCATGACCGTTGCGTGCTTCAAGCTCTTTGTCTGCACGCACTTTATTGAGCACCTGTGTGTTGCGCTCGCTGTCTTTGCTGGGGATGAAGGCCGCCATGCCGCCCATCGCAAACGCACCACGGCGATGACAGGTTTTGATAAGCAGGCGCGAGTAGGCGCTGAGGAACGGTTTATCCATTGTGACGACCTGACGGTCCGGCAACACGCGATCCGGGTGATTCTTCAGCGTTTTGATGTAGCTGAAGATGTAATCCCAGCGCCCGCAGTTAAGACCAACAATGTGATCGCGCAACGCATGCAGAATTTCATCCATCTGGAACACCGCAGGCAGCGTTTCAATCAGCAGTGTGGCTTTGATGGTGCCACGCGGCAGACTGAAGCGGTCTTCGGTGTAGCTGAACACATCACTCCACCATGCCGCCTCCTGCCAGGCCTGGGTTTTCGGCAGATAAAAGTAAGGGCCGCTGCCTTTAGCAAGCAGGTTCTGATAGTTGTGGAAAAAGTAGAGCGCAAAATCAAACAGGCTGCCGGGAATGGCTTCATTGCGCCACGTCACGTGCTTCTCCGGCAGATGCAGCCCGCGCACGCGGCACACCAGTACAGCCGGGTTCGGACCAAGCTGATAAATTTTCCCTGATTCGTTGGTATAGCTGATGGTGCCTTTGACGGCATCGCGCAGGTTAATTTGCCCGTCGATGACTTTATGCCAGTCTGGCGCCAGCGAGTCTTCAAAGTCAGCCATGAATACCTTCACGTTGGCATTCAGAGCATTGATAACCATTTTACGTTCCACCGGCCCGGTAATTTCTACTCGCCTGTCCATCAGGTCCGCCGGAATGCCACGAATGGTCCAGTCACCCTCACGAATGGAAGCGGTTTCCGAAATAAAATCGGGCAGTTTGCCGCTGTCAATATCCTGCTGCTGCTGCTGCCTTGCTGCCAGTAGCTTGTTGCGCTGCGGCGTAAAACGCACGACTAGTTCAGCCAGAAAATCGACGGCATCTGGCGTCAGGATCTGTTGCTCCTGCTCGCCAAAGGGCTGGCTGAAAGCCAGTTCGGTGGTAGTAGCCTGCTGGGACATAGGGAACGCTCCTCTTGAATTAGCCTTCGGGATCTTCCTGTCGCGAACGAAAGCAAAAGTCGGACAGTTTTCGTTCAGCTTAGTTAAGACTAATTCGTGTTTTCATAAAATCAAAAACAATTTCCATTTTTCAATGAAATATTTGTTAACCAATTGATTTTAAATTGTTTAAATTTTTATTTTTGCGAGAAGCGATTTTCAGAAATAAAAAAGGCACCCGAAGGTGCCTGAATCGTGAAACTGAATCGCTTAATCCAACGTGGGGTTCATGCGGCGTAGATCGAAAGGCGTTATCTGGTACACATAGTAGTTGAGCCAGTTGGTGAACAGCAGGTTACCGTGGCTGCGCCAGGTGGCGCGCGGAGGCTGCGTCGGATCGTTATTTGGGAAGTAGTTATAAGGCACCAGCGGGTCGATTCCTGCCTCAACATCGCGGAAGTATTCACCTGCCAGTGTACCGGCATCGTATTCAGGATGACCCGTCACGAACGCAATACGTTTATCTTTGCTGGCAAACAGATAAGCGTCTTTCCCCTCGGATTCCGCCAGAATCTCAAGATCCGTGTAATCACGAATCAGCGCTGCCGGGAAATCAGCATAGCGCGAATGCGGCGCCAGGAAGCGATCGTCAAAGCCGCGGGTCAGCAGTGCATGGGGATAGGTCAGGAAATGCTCGTAAACGCCAGAAAGCTTATCGCTGCGGGTTTGTTTCGGGATGCCATACAGGATATTAAGCGCAGCCTGCACCGCCCAACAAACAAACAGCGTGGAAGTCACGTGCTCACGCGCCCACTCCAGCACACACTGAATCTGCGGCCAGTATGCAACATCGTTAAATTCAACCAGCCCCAGCGGTGCGCCGGTGACGATAAGCCCGTCATAATTCTGGTGCTGAATGTCTTCAAAGTTACAGTAGAAGTTATTCAGATGCTCTTCAGGCGTATTGCGCGATTCGCGATTATCAATGCGCAGTAGCTGGATATCAACCTGTAGCGGTGAGTTGGACAGGAGCCGCAGAAATTGATTTTCCGTTTCTATTTTCTTTGGCATCAGGTTCAGGATCAGCACCTTAAGCGGACGAATTTCCTGATTGCTGGCGCGGGAGGTCGTCATCACAAAGACGTTCTCCTGACGCAGGAAATTTACGGCTGGCAATTCATCGGGCACCCTGATCGGCATAACCTTCTATCCTCACTGCATACGTTTAAACGTTTAGACATCCAGATAGCCGACGATACCCCGCAATGAACAAAATGTCGAGTCTGCATGTGGAAGGTGAGAAAGTTTCAGGAAGCCAGGAGGAACTGTGGTGAAAGGCAACATACAACATGCTGACAAAATGGGGCGGGGACGAAGATTCTGCTATTCCAGGCTGACAGAGGAAATGCTCTGAGCCAGTTACGAACTGATGTGTTGCATTAGCCTGCGATGTGGCTATCCGGCATGGACGGCCAGTGCTTAATATAAGGTTTAAAAACCAACCAGCCGTAGCCGATGTAACGGCTATGGCAGACAGGGTTCCCGGTTTCCGGCCACGGTACGTTACGGCACAACCCGTCAGCGTGTCACCACCTGTCCCTGTCACCCTCACCACGGCCCGTTTCCCGGACGCCACACAGCAAAAAGCCCAGTCTTTCGACTGGGCCTTCGCCTGAT